>NZ_CP150371.1:9680000-12061195 GCF_051519835.1 Sorangium sp. So ce176 | reverse complement strand
CGCTGCTCTGAAGTCCGCTCCACGAAAATAGGTTTCGGGGGCGACTGAAAGAACCGTCGCCCCCAACTTATCCACAGGTCTCACAGCGAGGACTCGCCTCTAACCCCTGGAGATCTCTATGTTATTCTGAATGTAATCGAAGGGCGCGTCGACTTTTCAACAGTCCGCCCACGGCCGCTTCGCCCTCGGGAATTCGTCCGCGAGCCTCCAGGGAAGGCGGGTAAGAAATACGGCCCCACTGGACCGGCGCTCGGCTCGGCTCCTGCCAAGCACGCCGATCGTGGTGGGGGTGCAACCGTCGCGTCGAGGTCCATTGCATTGGAAGACAGATCGGCACGGCCGTCCCCCATACCGCCTCACAGAGCTCGGTAGCCCGCAGCGCCCCTTTCGGGGCCACCCTTTGGAGGACTCGGTGCGGCGTCGGACCGCCCCGAGGACGAATCCGAGGTAGCACCGGGTGAGTCCGGGCGTCTATCCCCAACTGCGAAACATGAACCAAGTATCGGTTTTCATTGCCATAAATTCAGTCCATTGCGCACTGCGAAACCCGCTTCGCGTCATCCGCGATCAGACCCCCGGACACGAGGCGCGAAAACCCCCGACGCCAATCGGTGATTTTCACGTCGCGCCCGCGATTCCAGAGCAAAACCCGTTCATCTCGTCGTCAAGGGCTAAGTTCGCCTATTTTCCAGCTTTTTTTGAAACGAGAAGGTCGTCCAGTACAGAGCGGTCGGGTCGAGCCGATTTCATGATCCGAGAATTTGCCCCCAGGGTCGCTGTCTGGGGTATGGCGAAGCGATGCCGTCGAGGATCCGGTTGACAGAGGGGGCCCTCCTGGCGCAGCCGCCGGAGCGGTCGTCGCGCCGGGCGGCGGCGACCTCCGCGCGCGCCGGGGTCCTGGCGGCGGCGGCCGCGCTCTCGCTGACCGCGTCCGCGGGGCCCGCGGCGGCCGAGCGGTCGTCGCTGCCGCCGCAGCTCGCCTACGCCTACGGCGAGAACGAGACGCCCCGCGCCGCGGCCTTCGGCGGCGCGCTGCGCGCCCTCGGGAACGGGACGTCGGCCGTCTTTCTGAACCCGTCCGCGATGGTGGAGACCCGTGTCTACCACCTCCAGGGGCTCTTCCAGGGGAGCCCAGAGGCGGGCCGGCACACGTACGGGGGCGCCGTCGTCGACTCGGTCACGGGCAAGCTCGCAGGGGGGATCTCCTTCGTCGGGGGCTTCGTCGACGCCGAGGGGGTCGACCGGCAGTTCCTCGATGCCCGGGTCGGCCTCGCCTACCCCATCACCGAGCGCTTCTTCGTCGGCCTCACCGGCCGCTACGCCAAGATCACGCAGGACGGGACGCCCCCCGCGGGAGGCCTCCACGACAGCAACGGGGAAGACCCCGTATCAGGCGGCCTGATCGAGAAGGAAGACGGTGACGTCGTCGGCCGGCACTCCTTCGTCAACGAGCTCACGTTCGACGCCGCGATCACCGTCAAGCCGACGGACAACCTGTACATCGCGGCCGTCGGGCAGAACCTCTCGTACCCGGACCACGGGCTGCTCCCCACGACGATCGGCGGCGGCGTCGGGTTCGGCACCCCGGACTTCTCGGTCGAGGTCGACGGGCTCGTCGATCTCAACTCCTACCGCGACACCACGTACCGCCTCATGGCCGGCGGCGAGTACCTCGTCGCCGATCACTTCCCGCTCCGCGCCGGATACCGCTTCGATCAGGGCGCGGACCAGCACGCGCTGTCGCTCGGCGTCGCCTACGTGGGCACCCAGTTCTCGGTCGAGGGCGCCCTGCGGCGGGCGCTCGCCGGCGGCGGGCCCACCACGTTCGTGGTCGGGCTCTCGTACCACCTCGAGTCGAGCGGGCTGACCCGCGCGTCGTCCGACGGGTTCTAGCCCCATTCTCCCGGGGCGCCGCCCCGCTCCGCGGGCGCGCGAGGCGCCGAGGCCCGCCTCCCCCTTCTCGCCGCGGCGCGCCTGCTCTAGGTCGGCCCTGCGTGCTGTGCCTGACCCTACCGACCGACCCACGCTGGGCTGACGTGGCGCTCGCCGACCTGCCGGCGCTCCTGACCGACCACGCCCACTGCGAGATGAAGGCCGCGTCGAACGCGCTGTCGCTCGCCGCGCGCTGGCCGTCGATCCCGCGCCTCGCGCGGGCGCTCGTCGATCTCGCCGAGGAGGAGCTCCGGCACTTCCGCGCGCTCCTCGACGTGATCGAGCAGCGCGGCCTCACGCTCGGCAAGCCGGAGACCGACGTCTACGCCAGCGAGCTGCGCAAGGCGGCGTCCAGCACCTGCGCGCGCAACGCGCGGGCCGCGCTCATCGATCGGCTGCTCGTCGGCGCGATCATCGAGGCCCGCTCCTGCGAGCGCTTCCGGCTGCTCGCCGACGGGCTCGCGGCGCGCGAGCACGAGCTCGCCCCGCTCTACGAGGAGCTCTTCGCGTCGGAGGCCCGGCACTACCGGACCCTCGTCGATCTCGCCGTCGAGGTCGACGGCGACGAGGGCGCGACGCGCGGGCGGCTCGCCGAGCTCGCGCGCGCCGAGGGCGACATCGCCCGGCGGCTCGGGACGGCCGCCGCGGTTCACGGGTAGGTGCGCATGGACGTCGATCTGATCCGCCTCGATAAGGACGTCGCCCGCGCGGCCCGCGCGTGGCGCGCGGCGCTCGACGACATCACCCGGCGCGGCCCGGCCCCGGCCGCCGCGGACCAGGACAGCGCGACAGCGGCGGAGGCGAGGGCCCGGCTCGAGAACCCGCTCGATCCGTTCCGGCGCGTCAGCGCGCGGACGACCTACCTGGAGCTCACCGGCAAGACCCCGAGCCTCGGCGCGGAGCTCGGCTACGCGAGCGCGCCAGAGGCCGCCGCGCCGGACCCGACCGGCCTCGCGGCCCCGCTCGCCGACTGGGTGCACGCGCTCACGCTGGAGCGGGTCGTGTGGGCCGATCGCGTCCGGCTCGCCACGGCGTGGCACGCCGCGTCGCTCCTGCTCGACGTGCCCGAGCCGGCGCCGATGTCGCCCCACGAGGCGCGTCTCAGGCTGCTCGCCGACCCGACCGACGCCGGACGGCAGACCTTCGCCGAGGTGCTCTCCCGCGGCGCCGGAGCGGTCGCCGACGCCGCGCGCATCCTCGTCGAGCGGCGGCTCGAGGCGGCGCGCCTGCTCGACGAGGCGCGCCTCGCCGCCGTCGAGATCCCCTGCGATCCGCCGGAGGCCGCGCTCGGCGCCGCCGAGGCGCTGCTGCAGCGGACCGAGCCGGCGCTGCGGCCGGAGGCGACCTGGCACGGCGCGCTCGGCCGGGCCGTGGGGCGGGACGCCGCGTCGGGGTGGCCGGCGCGGCTCAGCCCGCGGTGGATCGAGGAGCTGTTCCGCGCGACGAAGCTCACCGAGGGCCTCGCGATCGATCTGGGACCGCTGCCGCCCCCGCTCGGCGCGGCCTCGTTCGCGCGCGCGCTCGCCCGCTTCGGCGCGGCGCTGTCGCGCGCCTCCGCGCGCGGGCCGTTCGCGCTCGCCCACGCGCCCGCCGATCTCCGGCGCGCGCGCCGCGCCGCGCTGTTCGGCGGCCTCGTCGCCGATCCTGTGTTCTGCGCCCGCGCGCTCGGGCTCGGCCGAGGCCACGCGCACGATCAGGCGCGCGCGACAGCGCAGAGCCTCCTGCTCTCGCTGCGCCTCGACGCCGCGACGGTGTCGCTCGTGGGTCATGCCGGCCAGGACGGGGGCGGACACGTGCTGCTCCGGGCCGCGCGCGATCGCAGGGATCGCTTCGAGGAGGCGACGGCGCGCGCGCTCGGCGCGCCGATCCCGGGGACGCTCGCCGGGGTCGTCCCGGCGCTCGAGCCCGACGCCGCCGTCCGGCTCGCCGGGGCGCTGCTCGCGGCGCGCGATCGGCGCGATCTGATCGAGCGCTTCGACGAGGACTGGTTCCGCAATCCGCGCGCGGCCGAGGCCCTGCGCGACGAGGACAGCGCGCCCCCATCGCCCGCGTCGAGGCGCGCCAGCGCCGACGACCTCGAGGCGGGCCTCTGCGAGATGATGCGCTCGCTCGCGGGCTTGTAGCGCCCCCGCGACGGCGAGCGCAGCGCCCTCTGAACGAGCGCGGCGCTGCGCGGAGAGGCGAGCCCGACCGCCCTGCCGAGATCCCTTCCAGCTTCGACTGACACGTGCTAGTGCCCGCGCGACGAAAACGCCCTCCCCCGGGGGCGCGCGGCAGCGAGCGGCTCCCGCTGCTCTGCCCTCGTCGCCGAACAAGCACCCGTGAATCCGAACGCCATGCACCCCCTTCTCGCGTCCGGCGCCATCGCCGTCGACTTCGATCTGACGTTCCTGGCGCAGGTCGTCCTGTTCTCGACGTTCATCGTCGTGCTCAAGCCGCTGCTGTTCGACCCGCTGCTCCGCGTCTTCGAGGAGCGCGAGCGGCGCACCGACGGCGCCAAGCGGGAGGCGCGCGAGATGGACGAGCGCGCAGGCGAGCTGCTCACCCGCTACGAGGCCGAGATCGAGCAGGTCCGGCGCGAGGCGGGGATCGAGCGGGAGCGCCTCCGCGCCGAGACCATGAAGATCGAGGCGCAGATCATGGCCGAGGCCCGGGCCGAGACCGCCCGCATCCTCGAGGACGGCAAGGCGAAGATCGCGGCCGAGGTCGCCCGCATGCGCGGCGAGCTCGCCGCCGCCCAGCCCGCGCTCGCGGCGGAGATCGCCGCCAGCATGCTCGGCCGCGAGGTGCGCCAGTGAAGAAGCCGCTCCGCCGCTCCTCGATCGCCCTCGGCCTGACCGCGGCGCTCGTCGCCGGCACCGCGCTGGCGCAGCAGCCGGCCGCGCAGCCCGCGCCTGCCGCGCAGCCCGCGATGCCGCCGGGGCACCCGCCGATCGGCGCCGCCCAGCCCGGTCAGCCCGGCGCCGCCCAGCCGGGCACGCAGGTTCCCGCCCGCCGCGACGTGCAGCCCGGCCGGCCGCTCGGACCGGGCGGCCGCCAGCTCCCGCCGGGCCACGGGCTCCGGCCGCCGGGCGGCCAGCTCGGCCGCGCGCGCCCCGCGCCGCCGCCGGAGCCCACCGAGCACGCGTCGCACGGCGAGGAGCACTGCCCCGGCCACGGCCCGACCGACCCGCCGCCGCACGTCAACTGGTGGCAGGGCCTGATCGGCGTGAACAACGAGGCGGCCGCGAAGGGCGGCATCAACGCGCTGCTCTGGCGCTACCACAACGACAAGAACCCCTGCGACCCGAAGAACCAGCCGCCGCCGTTCCTGGCCTCGGTCCTGAACTTCGGGCTGCTCGCCTTCATCATCGTCCGCTTCGGGAGGAAGCCGATCGCCGAGGCGCTGAAGAAGCGCAAGCAGACGATCACCCAGGAGCTCGACAACGCCTCGCGTCTCAAGCAGGAGGCCGAGCGGCGGCTCGACGAGTACGAGGACAAGCTCACGCGGCTCGAGGAGACGCTCGCGGAGCTCAAGGCCGAGCACGCGGCGCAGGCCGAGCTCGAGAAGGCCCACGTGCTCGCCGAGGCGGAGCAGCGCCGCATCCGGATGCGGCGCGACGCCGAGTTCCGCATCGAGCAGGAGCTGAAGTCGGCGCGCGCCATGCTCCTCCAGGAGGCGGTGCAGAACGCCGTCACGGCCGCCGAGGAGCTGCTGCGGCAGCGCGTCGGCCGGGACGACCTCGACAGGGTCAACGAAGAGTACCTGAAGGCCATCCCCGCGGCCGTCTCCGCCGGCGCCGCCCGCGGAGCCCAGACCACCGGAGCAGCGACATGAGCTACGAGGCCGTCGCCCGACGCTACGGGCGCGCGATCTTCGAGATCGGCAAGGAGACAGGGACCCTGGCGAACCTCTCCAGGGAGATCGGGGACGCGAGCGCGATGTACTCGGCGAGCGAGGAGCTCCGCCTGGTGCTCGACAACCCGCTCATCCCCGAGGTCCAGCGCGACGAGATGCTCGGCGAGCTCGGCGCCCGCGCCGGCTTCTCGGAGGTGACGAGGAACACGCTGCTGCTGCTCGCGCGCCGCCGGCGGCTCGCGGCGCTGCCCGAGATCGCCCGGCAGCTCGCGATCCTCGTCGATCAGGACCAGAACATCGCGCGGGCCGTGGTCACGAGCGCGGGCCCGCTGAGCGATGGCTACCTTGACCGTCTCCGGGCCGAGCTCGAGAGGTCGACCGGCCGGAAGATCTCGATCATCCACAGGCAGGATCCCTCGCTCATCGCCGGTGTGGTCACGCAGATCGGCGATCAGGTGATCGACGGCAGCCTCCGGACGCGGCTGTCGACCTTCCGCGAGAACCTGCTCCGAACCTGAGGGGACGCGATCCAGCACCCCTGTTTCACGAATGGTCGGGGCGCGGCGCACGCTGCCCCCTCGACCTTGACGACGTAGATTCCGAAGCCCAAGCGTCTCCCGACAGAGGACTCCGCATGCAGCTCCGCGCCGAAGAGATCTCTCAGATCATCAAGAAGCAAATCCAGAACATCGACAAGGCCGCTCAGGTCACCGAGACGGGCACCGTGCTCACCGTGGGCGACGGCATCGCCCGCGTGCACGGCCTGAGCCGCGCCATGGCCGGCGAGCTCGTCGAGTTCACCGGCTCGGAGGGGTCGAGCCTGATGGGGCTCGTGCTGAACCTCGAGCAGGACAACGTGGGCGCCGCCATCTTCGGCGACACGAGCGTCATCAAGGAGGGTGACGCCGTGAAGCGCACCGGGCGCATCATGGAGGTGCCCGTCGGCGAGGCGACCCTCGGGCGCGTCGTCAACGCGCTCGGCATGCCGATCGACGGCAAGGGGCCGATCGAGGCGAAGGAGCGGCGCCGCGTCGAGGTGAAGGCGCCCGGCATCATCCAGCGCCAGCCGGTCACCGAGCCGATGCAGACCGGCATCAAGGCGATCGACGCGATGATCCCGGTCGGCCGCGGCCAGCGCGAGCTCATCATCGGCGACCGGCAGGTGGGCAAGACCGCCGTCGCCGTGGACGCGATCATCAACCAGAAGGGCAAGGGCGTCATCTGCGTCTACGTCGCCATCGGCCAGAAGCTGTCGACGGTGCGCCAGGTCGTCGACCGGCTCGATGCGCACGGCGCGCTGGAGTACACGATCATCGTCGCCGCCACGGCGAGCGAGACAGCGCCGCTCCAGTTCATCGCGCCGTACACCGGCGTGACCATCGGCGAGTACTTCCGCGACAGCGGGCGCCACGCGCTGTGCATCTACGACGACCTGTCGAAGCAGGCGGTCGCGTACCGCCAGCTCTCGCTGCTGCTCCGCCGCCCGCCGGGCCGCGAGGCGTACCCGGGCGACGTCTTCTACCTCCACTCCCGGCTCCTGGAGCGCGCCGCGAAGATGGCCGACATCTTCTACGTCGTGGCGAAGGGGACGAAGATCGAGGGCGGCGACCCGGCGTACCGCGGCGTCGACGGCAAGGCGCACGTCGGGGCGCACGGGATGCACTCCGCCAAGGACTCGCTCTGGAAGACGGTGGATCCGGCCCTCTTCGAGAAGCTCGAGCTGGCGCGCAAGGAAGAGAAGAAGGACGAGATCAAGAAGCTCGAGCAGCAGCTCTCGGACAAGGGGAAGGCGAGCGACTACGAGATCGTCCGCGACCCCAAGTCGGGCGGCTCGCTCACGGCGCTGCCGGTCATCGAGACGCAGGCCGGCGACGTGTCGGCGTACATCCCGACGAACGTCATCAGCATCACGGACGGGCAGATCTTCCTCGAGGCCGACCTCTTCTACTCCGGCGTCCGCCCGGCCATCAACGTCGGCATCTCGGTCAGCCGGGTCGGCGGCAACGCGCAGATCAAGGCGATGAAGTCGATCGCCGGCACGCTCCGCCTCGACCTCGCGCAGTACCGCGCGATGGCGGCGTTCTCGCAGTTCGCCTCGGACCTCGACGCGAAGACCCGCGCGCAGCTCGAGCGCGGCGCGCGCCTCACCGAGATCCTGAAGCAGGGCCAGTACGTGCCGCTCGCCGTCGAGAAGCAGATCCTCATCATCTACGCCGGCACGCAGGGCCTGCTCGACGACCTGCCGGTGAGCTCGCTCGCGCGCTTCGAGGACGAGCTCTACAAGTTCATCGAGGGCAAGCACGCGCAGATCTTCACGGACATCCGGGAGAAGAAGATCCTCGACGACGACCTCAAGTCCCGCATGACCAAGGCGATCGAAGCGTACAAGAAGCGGTTCGTGGTGGAGCAGGGCGGCGCCTCGACCGCCAGCGCGGCGGCGGCCGACGAGGACGCTGACGACGCGGACGACGAGGAGCCGGCGCCCAAGGCGAAGTCGAAGAGCGGCAAGAGCGCCTCGAAGGCCAAGGAAAAGTAGGCAGCCGTGCCCAGCCTCAAGTCCATTCGCAAGCGGATCTCGAGCGTCAAGTCGACGCAGAAGATCACCCGCGCCATGAAGATGGTCGCGGGCGCCAAGCTCAACAAGGCGCAGCAGCGCATCACCGAGCTCCGGCCCTACGCCGTCAAGGTGCAGGAGGTGCTCTGGGAGATCACGCGCGACTCGGCCGCGGCCCCTTCGGCCGACGCGCCGGCGGCGGAGAGGATCGGGGCGGAGGGCGAGGCGGCGGTGCTCACCGGGGGCGATACGCCGGCGCACCCGCTGCTCGTGACCCGCCCGGAGCGGCGCGTGCTGCTCCTGGTGCTCACGAGCGACCGCGGCCTCTGCGGCGCCTTCAACACGAACATCAACAAGCGCGCCGAGCGCGAGTGGAAGAGCCGGACCGAGGCCGGTCAGGAGGTCCACCTCGCGATCATCGGCCGCAAGGGGCGCGACTACTTCAACCGCCGCAACGCGCCGATCCGCGAGTACCTCCCCGGGGTCTGGGACAAGCTCGGCCTCGAGACGGCCCAGGCGGTCGGCGCGAAGATCCTCGCCCCGTTCAACAAGGACGAGATCGACGCGATCTACCTCGTCTACAACGAGTTCAAGAGCGCGATCACGCAGACCGTCGTCGTCGAGCGGCTCCTGCCCGCCGGCGCGCCGGCGCGGAGCGAGGCAGAGGAGGGCGATCGCGCCGGACAGGCCGCGGAGTTCCTCTTCGAGCCGGACCGGGGAGCGCTCCTGGAGCGGCTCGTCCCGATGTACGTGGACATCTCGGTGCTCCGCGCGCTCCACGAGTCGATGGCGAGCGAGCTCGGCGCGAAGCTCACGGCGATGGATGCCGCGAACAAGAACGCCAAGGAGATGATCGACAGCCTGACGCTCGAGTACAACAAGGCGCGCCAGGCGGCGATCACCAAGGAGCTGATGGAGATCATCGGCGGCAGCGAGGCGCTCAAGGAGTAGCGCAGCGCGCCGGCAGCCCCGCCGGATCTCCGACCGCTGCCTCGAGCCGGTCGCCCGTGGCGATCGGTTCGAGCGCGGGCTTTGCATCTTTCACCCCATCGACCGCTCGTCGGCTGCTCGGCGCTGGCCACGCTTCGTGCCGCCAGCACTGGCGAAGCCGGACGGGCGACCCCATGGTCCCGTTCCCGTGCTCCAGCCCATCAACCCCGACCACCCGGAACCTCGCAAGATCGCGCGCGCGGTCGACCTCATCCAGAAGGGCGAGGTCATCGGCTACCCGACCGATACAGTCTACGGGCTCGGGTGCGATCTGATGAACAAGCAGGCGATCGAGCGGGTCTACCAGATCAAGGGGATGCGCCAGAACAAGAACCTCGCGTTCATCTGCCCGGATCTGAGCGACATCGCGCGCTACGCCATCGTCGAGAACCAGGCGTACCGCATCCTCAAGCGCTTCCTGCCGGGGCCGTACACGTTCATCCTCCCGGCCACGCGCGAGGTGCCCAAGTACGTGCACCTCAAGCAGAAGACGGTCGGCATCCGGGTGCCGAACCACCCGGTGGCGCTCGCGCTGGTCCGCGCGCTCGGGCGGCCGCTCATCAGCACGACGGCCGCGCCGCCAGGGGAGGATCCGATCATCGATCCCACGGAGATCGACGACCGGTTCCCGGGGCTCGCGCTCGTCCTCGACGCGGGGACCGGCGGGGGCGTGCCGACGACCGTGATCGACCTGAGCCAAGGCGACATCCAGGTCGTCCGCCAGGGCGCGGGGCCGACGGACGATCTCGTCTGAGACGACGTCGCGCTCCGCTGCGCCTGCCCGCGGAGGACGCAGCGGAGCGCCGGCGGCTCACGCCTCCTCGACGAGCGCGGGATCGGCTTCCCGCCCGCCGGGCACCTCGATCACGCTGTAGGCGATCGCCTCCCGGTCGAGCCGCTCGCGGAACGTGGCGAACGCGAGCGGGCTGCGATCGCCGCCCACGAAGCGGCGGCCGAGCCGCGCCGCGGCGACGAGCGTGGTGCCGCTGCCGCACATGAGATCCGCGACGGTCGCGCCGGGCGCGGACGAGGCGCGGACGATCCGCTCGAGCAGCTTCTCCGGCTTCTGCGTGGGATAGCCGGTGGCCTCGCGGCGCAGCGGGGTGTTGGCGACCATCCCCGGGATGTCGGTCCACACGCTCCCTAGCCGGCGGCCCTCGTCGGCGTAGTACCGGTACGCCTTACCGCCGAGGATCCGCTCGCGGTAGAGGCGGCCGTCCTCGTCGCGGTGCTTGAAGTGCATGGCGAGGCTGGTCCCGGCGTAGGGCTCGCGGAGCGCCGGGTCCGCGGCGTTGTACACGACCCGGCCGCGCTCGCTCGCCGCGCGCGCGTAGAGGAGGATCGTCTGGTGCGTGACCGAGAAGCCGCGCGCGCCCCGGCCGCCATTGCCAGGCGCCCAGATGATCTCGCCGAGGAACGCGCCGCGGCCGAAGAGGCGATCGCACGCGACCTTCGCGTCGTGGACCGCGCGGTGATCGAGGTGCAGGTAGAGCGTCGCGCCCTCGGCCATGCGATCGCGGATCGCCGCGAGGCGCGGCGCGAGCGTCGCGATGAGGGCGTCGGCGCTCGCGCGATCGTCGTACGCGTCGGGGCCGCTCTCCGGCCTGCGCCGGCCGCGCGCCTGGCCGCGCGCCGACCGCGCCGTCATCGTCGTCCCGACGCCGAACGGCGGGTCGAGGTAGACGAGATCGAACCGCACCTCGGAGGGGAGCGCCGCGCAGACCTCGGCCGAGTCGCCCAGCGCGACGAGGTGGCTCACAGCGCGCTGTCGGGCGCCGCGACGCGGGACCCCGCAGCGGCGCCGCCGAGGAGGAGGTCGTCGAGGATCGCGGCGGCGAGGTCGCTGTCCGCCGGCGCGACGAGCTGCGGCACCGCCGGGAGCCACGGCCAGTAAGGGCCGCCGCCGAGGCAGCCGGAGAGGAACTCGTCCGGCGTGCACGCCACGCGGAGGTGGAGGTGATCGGCGTGCGCCGTGCTGTCGCCCGGCTGGAGCAGCACGCTCTCGGCGTACCAGATGAGCTCCGGGTCCTCGTCGCGCGCGCGGGCGTACTCGATGACCAGCGCCTCGAGCCAGCGGGCGAAGAAGAGCCACTGGACGTGCGCGTCGGGCGAGCGGACGAGCGATTTCACGAGCAGCCACGTCCGCTCGACGTCGAGGCGGACGTACTCCCGCGCGCCGGGGGGCGACGCCCGGCGCTCGGCGTCGCCGCCGTCCTCGATGCGCGCGAGCCCGTCCGGCCCGAACTCGATGAAGCCCGGCGAGCGCGCCGGGCGGCCGTCCGGGGTCAGCGCGTAGAGCAGGAGATCCGCGTCGCGCCCGGTGCGGTGCGACCGGTGCCCGCGCGTCGCCCCGCCGAAGCGCGCGGAGAGATCGCCGACGAGGAGCGGCTCGCCGCCCGGGCGCGCGCGCGCGACCTCCGCCGCGGCGCGCTGGACGGCGGCGACGAGCCCCGCCGTCCCCCATCGGACGCCGTTGCTGCGGAGCAGGCGGTAGCCCTCGCCCTGCCTCGGGAGCTCGACAGCGTCGGTGATGACGCCGTGGTGCGGGACGCCGATCGAGCCGCGGAGCGCAGGGGCGAGCGGCGTGGGAGAAGAGCCGACGCACGCCGCGCAGCACAGCGCGACGAGCCCCAGCAGGATCGTGGTGAGGAGGGTGCGGCTCGGCATGGCAGGATCGGACGCGCCGCCGCTCCCCCGCCGCGCCGGCCCGCTGGATGCCCGCGGCGACGGCCCGGCGTCGCTCCTGCCGCCGATAACCTCGCTGGCGCCGGAGGGAAAGTTCTCGTGGATGCCGTCGAGCCCGCCGCGGCCCGGCGCCCGTACCGGCAGCGGGAGCGATTCGGTCGAGCCCGCCGCGCCCTGGCGCCCCCGCGCCGGCGACGGGAGATCGGCTGGACCAGCGCGCGCGGGCGCCACCCCCTGCCCTCACGGCGCGATCAGCGCTAACACCCCCCGCCCATGGAGCCCAACCACCGCGCCCCCCAGGGGAACTCGAGCGCGGATCGACGCTCGCCGACGGCGGATCAACGCCCCCCGACGGCGGATCGACGCCCGCCGACCGAGGACGAGCCCGAGGGCGTCGCCTGGAAAGGGGCCCTCGCCGTCGCGCTCGTCGTGGGAGGCCTCGTGGTGTGGCGCGCCTGCTTCACCGCGCCGGAGGACGCCGAGAGCAGCGCCCCCGCGCCGTCCAGCGCGACGTCCGCGGCGCCCGCGCCGGGCGATCCCGCGGCGCCGGGACAGACGCCGCCGCGCTGCGCGCCCGCGGGCCCCGCGCCGTTCGTGATCGGCGAGGCGCCGCCGGCGCCGGCCGCGAAGGACGCCGGCGCCGAGCAGGGCGCGGGGGGCGGCGCGGCGGACAGCGTCGAGGACGTCGCGCCGTTCGCTGTCGAGGTCGGCCGCGGGACGGCGTTCGCAGGCGGGTTCGCCGTGGGCGCGCAGCGGGAAGCGGAGGGCGGGACCATCGCGATGGTGGCCACGCTCTCGGCCGACGGCGCCCAGGGGAAGCTCGTGCGGCTCGCGCGATCGCGGGGCGACATGGATCCCCCTGTCGTCGCGGGCGCGGGCGGCGCGATCCTCGCCGCGATGCTCGAGCCGAACGCCGGCGGGCGCGCCATCAAGGTCGCGAGGATCGAGGGAGAGCACGTCACCTGGGGCGCCGAGCTCGCCGAGGGGCGCGACGAGTCGCTCGCGCTCGACATCGCCGCGTCGGGCGAGCGCGCGGTCATCGTCTGGGACGACGTGACCCGCGACGGCAAGCGATCGCGGATCATGCTCGCCTCCGCCGACGTGGGCTCGCTGCGCTCCGTCACCTCGGCCCGCCCCGTCTCCCAGCCGAGCACCGACGCCGAGCTGCCGCGCGTGATCGCCCGGCCCGGCGGCTACTGGCTCGCGTACATCGCGCGCGCCGAGGAGCCGGCGCGGCGAGCCGCGGCGGAGAAGGGCGACGACGCCGACGAGGACACCGCCGCGGCCGGCGAGACGATCGCCCATCAGTGGATCGAGGTGGTCCCCCTCGACGAGACGGGCGCGCTCACCGCCACGCCGCGCGCGGTCACGCCGAAGGACGGGCACGTGCTCGCGTACGACCTGACGCTCGGCGAGGACGACGGCGTCATCCTCGCCTTCCGGGACGACGATACCCCGAGCGGCTCGATCGGAGGGCGCATCAGCGCCGTGCTGGTGCGGCTCGGCGGCGTCGGTGAGCCGCGCGTGCTCGTCGGCGATCGGGAGCAGGACACCCCGCCCGAGGCGGCCTTGGGCGTGGGCGCCGGGGTGCCAGCGCTCCTCCGGGGCGCGCCGGGGCCGCGCGCGCACGACCCCGCCAGCGGCCGCGCGGGAGCCGTGTGGCTCGCGATCGCGAACGCCTCGGGCCCGACGCAGCTCGCGGCGCTCACCGCGCGAGGCGAGCTCCAGGGGGGGCTGCACGCAGAGCCGGCGCTCGGGCGCGGCGAGCCGATCGCGGCGTCCGCGGAGGCGCTGCTGGTGGCGCACCCGGCCGGCAAGGCGATGAAGCTCGACGTGCTGCGCTGCGCGCCGGCCGCGCCCGACAGGTAGGCCGCCCCCAGGATCGAGCAGGTGCGCGGAGCGCCGCAGCAGGCGCGGCGCGGCGAGACGCGTCGCGTGGCGCGAAAAAAGCCGTGAGCCTGCTCGCGCGCGGCTCGAGATGCGCGCGGCGTCGGTCGAGCAGGCACATGGACGTGGATTGAACGCGCGCGGGTGTGTAGCATCCGCGCCAGTGCACGGGGACGATCCGCAAGAAGGAGCGTCGCGCCGGCCTGGTTTGCCTAGCTTGCCCGGATCGCCGGACGAAGCTGGCTGGGAAGCCAACGCCGACAACGCTCAAACGGCGCGCGTGAGCGCGCAACCTCAGCCCGGCGCGAAGACGCTGCTCGTCGGCAGCGCAGGCACGTCGAGGCTCGGCACGCCGAGCGCGAACGCGCCACCTGGCGACGAGGCGCCGCCGGCCGCGATCGCGCCGCCAGACGGCGAAGCGCCGCCGGCCGCGACCGCGCCGGCGACGACGACCCCGCTGCCGACGCCGAACGCGCCGCTGCCCGCGGGCGCGGCAGCGGCCGCGCCGGCGACGACGACCCCGCTGCCGACGCCGCACGCGCCGCTGGTCGCGACCCCCGCCGCCGCCGCCGACCTCGCTGCCGCTTCCCAACACGCCGCTCGGCGCGAGCCCGCTGCCGCCGTTGACCCCGCTGCCGCCGCCGAGCGTGCCGCCGCCGGGACCGAACCGGACGCCGACGCCGAGCGTGCCGCCCCCCGGCGGGGGGCCGAGCAGGCCGCCGCCGCTCATCCGCCGCAAGGACGGCAGCGTCGCGAGCGGGTCGCTGCCGCCGCCGCTGGCCCCGCCGTCGAGGCCTCCGCCGCCGCTGCCGCCCGGCGCGAAGGCGCCCGCGTCGACGCCGGGCCAGGCCGCCGCGCCCGCGCCCCGGGACGAACAGCCGCCGGTCCGCTCGCCGCGAGGCGCTCCCGCGCGCCCGCCGAGCCCGAACCGCGCCGTGCCGCCTGCTCCGGGCTCGGGCGCAGGCAAGCCGGCGCCGAGCTCTCAGCCGGGCGTGCCCGCCACGCAGGCCTCGCCGGCGGTCGCCGCCTTCAACGCGACCGCGACGCCGGTGCCCATCTCGGTCGACCCGACGGCGACGCCGATGCCCATCTCGGCCGAGCCGATCTCGTCGCCCGCGCCCATCTCGGTCGAGTCGATCGAGCCGCTCGTGACGCCCGCGCCCGCCTCGGCCCCCCAGCCATCGCCGCTGACGCCGCGCTCGGCCATGAGCGAGCCGCGAGCTCCCGCACACAGCCCGCAGGCCCCCGCGCACAGCCCGCAGGCCCCCGCGCACAGCCCGCAAGCCCCGCAAGCCATCGCGCACAGCCCGCAGCTCCCCGCGCAGCGCCAGCAAGCTCCCGCGCAGAGCCCGCCGATCGCGGCGCCCGACCTCGCCACGGAGCTCCAGCAGCGCGCCGAGCGGCTCAAGGCCAGCGACCCGGTCGGCGCGGCGCGCGCGCTCGTCGAGCTCGGCATCCACGAGGAGCGGGTGCTCAGGGACCCGACCGCCGCCCGCCGCTCCTACGAGCGCGCGCGGCAGCTCTCCCGCACGCTCGAGCCGGCGCTCTCGCGCGTCCATCGCCTGATCGACGCGCGCACCGAGCTCGCCCTCGCGCTCGAGGTGACCGAGGACAAGCTCCGCGTCGCCGAGAGCGACGCCCTCCGGGCCGACCTGCTCGCCGAACGGGCGCGCCTGCTCCAGGCGCTCGGGCGCACGCCGGAGAGCTGCGATGCCTTCACCGAGGCGCTGCGGCTCGTCCCGCTCCACGCCGCGTCGCTGCGCGGGCTCGAGATCGCCCTCCGCCGCGAGAGCGCGCGCAGCACCGAGCAAGCCGGGCGGGACCTCGCGGCCCACCTCGATCGCCTCGCCGACGCGTACGCCCCGGGGCGCGGCCGCCAGGACGGCGACGGCCAGCTCACCGCCTGGATCCACGTCGAGCGCGCCGCCGTGCTCGATCGCAAGCTCCACAAGCCCGAGCTCGCCCTCGCGTCGCTCGAGGGCGCGATCGCGTTCGATCCGGGGCCGGGCCCCGTACGGGAGGCGCTCCGCCGCCACCTCGTGCACCACGACGGCATCGTCGGCCTCGTCGGCGCGCTCTCGCTGGAGGCCGAGCACGAGCGCGACGACGAGCGCGCGTCGCGGCTGCTCTACACGGCGGCGCGGCTCCTCATCGACAAGATCCGCTCCCCCGCCGACGCGGTGCCCCTGCTGACGCGCGCGTCGACGCGCGCCCCGGCCGGCTCGCCGACAGCGCGGCGCATCGTCGGCGAGCTGATCCGCCTCCTGGAGGCGAGCGGCGCGCTCGAGCAGGCCGCCAGCGTGCGCCAGAAGGAGCTCGCCCTCCTCACCGACCGGGAGGCGATCGTCTACGAGCACGTCCGCCTCGCGGAGATCCACGACACGCTCGGGAGCTCGGAGCAGGCCTCCTTCCACGCGACCCGCGCGCTGGAGCTCGAGCCCGAGGACAGCTCGACGAGGGAGCGGCTCGACCGCGCGCTCCAGCGCCTCGGCCACCACGAGGAGCGCGTGGAGGTGTGGACCGCCGTCGCCAACGCGAACCGACCCACGCAGGTGCGCGTCGCGGCGCTGCTGCGCGCCGCGGACATCTGCGAGCACCACCTCAAGCAGCGCGACGAGGCGCTCGCCATCCTGCGCGCCGCGTGGGCGATCGACCCGGGCAACACCACCGTGTTCGACGCGCTCTCGGCCCTGCTCGCGCCGGCGCCGCAGTCCATCGACGAGGAGGATCCGCGCGGCGTGCGCGAGCGGATCGACCTCTACACCCAGGCGGCCAGCGCGACGGAGGACCCGGCGCGCAAGGTCGGGCTGCTCGAGAAGCTCGTCGCCATCTGGGAGGACGAGCTCTCCCAGCCCGCCCGCGCCATCGAGGAGATCGAGAAGATCCTCGAGATCGACCCGGAGCGGCGCGCCGCGATCCTCGCGCTCCAGCGCAACGCCGCGCGCGCGAGCGACGCGCAGCGGCTCGCGCGCGCGCTCTGCGCCGAGGCCGAGCTCACGAGCAACCCGGCCCAGCAGCGCAGGCTGCTGCTGCGCGCCGCCGACATCACCGAGATCAGGCTCGGCGATCGCGACCGGGCCTCGGCGCTTGTCGACCGCGCGCTCGCGATCGATCCGGCCGATCCGGACGCGCTGCGCGCGCGCTTCCGCCTCGACGAGCGGTCCGGCCGCTACGAGGAGGCGCGCCGCGCGCTGCTCAAGCTCATCCAGCGCGACCCCGCGTCCGACGCGGCGTTCAGCCTCTGGATCGAGGTCGCGGCGCTCGACGAGCGGCGGCTCAGGCGGCCGCACAGCGCCGTCGAGTCGTACCGCGAGGCGGCGCGGCGGAGGCCCTCCCACCCGCAGCCGCGGATCGAGATCGCGCGGCTCCTCCGCGAGACCGGCAACTACGAGAAGCTCGTCGAGGTGCTGAGCTCGCTCGCCGACGAGACGCAGCGACCCGAGGACCACGCGCGGCTGCTCTTCCAGGCGGCCGAGGTGCAGGAGCTCGCGCTCGGGCGCGATCAGGACGCGCTCCGCCTCCTCGCCCGCGCCGACGCCGCGCTCGCCTCGAGCCAGCCGGACCCGGCGATCCTCGACGCGATGGAGCGCATCTACGTCCGCGCCGGCGGCGCCGGCTTCGGCGTGAACCTCGGCGCGCCCGCCGCGCAGCGGCCGGCGACCGGCACGCGCGCCGCGTCCAGCCTGCCGGGGATGTCCCACTCGATGATCGCGAGCGAGCTCGCGGGGCTCTACGCGCGCTGGCTCGAGCGCAAGCCGCCGGCGCTCGTCGATCACGCGCTCCGGATCTCCCTCGCGCTGGTCCTCGCGGAGAGCAGCCCGCGGCACGCCGTCGAGATCCTGGAGGGGCTCGTCGCCGTGGTGCCGAACCACGTCCCCGCGCTCCGCATGCTGGAGCAGCTCTACCGGCTGCTCGAGGCCCCGACGTCGCTCGCGACGGTCCTGCGCGCCGAGGCCGACGTGTTCACGTCGTCGGCCGCGCGCGGGGGCGCCCTCTGGGAGATCGCGTCGCTCGAGGACCAGCTCGGGCCGAGCGCCGCGCTCGAGGCGCTCGCGCGCATCGTCAAGGAGTCGCCGCGCGACGCGGCCGCCCACATGGCGATCCTGCGCCTCGCCGGCAAGGTGGCCCCCTCCGATCCGGCCGCGCCGCGGGGGCAGGCCCTCTTCACGAGCGCCGTCCGCGACAGCCGCGAGCTGACGAGCGACCCGATCGCGCGCGCCCTCTACAGCATCGAGGAGGCGCTGCTCGCCGAGGCGCAGGCCGACGCCGACCCCGGCGCCGCCCGCGCGGCGCTCGCCGGCTTCCGCGACGCCCTCGCGCTGTGGCCGGAGAGCCTGCTCGCGGCGCGCGGGCTCGATCGGCTCGCGCAGCGCGTCGGCGACAAGGCGAGCATGGTCACGGCCCAGCTCGCGCTCGCCACGCTCGTCCTCGGGGAGCCCGCGCGCGCGACGCACCTCGTCCGCGCGGCGGAGCTCACCGCCGAGGACACCTCGCCCGAGGGCAACGCGCGCGCGCTCGAGCTGTACGAGAGCGCGCTCCGCGCGGATCCGAGCAGCGTCGCCGCGGCGCGCGCGCTCGCCCAGAAGCTCGCGGGCGACCCGCACCGGCTCGCCGATCGCCTCGGCGAGGCGCTCAACCGGGCCGCGAATCGCGAGGCGATCACGCTGCTCGGCACGGAGATCGCCCGGTCGGTGCTGCAGCACCAGGGGCGCCCCGGCGCCATCGACCCCGGCGTGGGCATCGCGGCGATCCGGCGCGTCATCGACGCGACCCCGAACGACGCGGCGGCGCTGCTCCTCCTCGCCCGGCTGCTCACCGCGCAGCGCGTCTGGCTGGAGGCCCGCGACGCCCTGAAGCGCGCGGTGGCCGCGGCGACGGACGCCGAGACCAAGATCGCGGCGCAGTTCCTGATCGCCGACCTGTACGAGGGGCCGCTCGCGAACCCGGCGCTCGCGCAGGACGCCCTCCAGGCGGTCCTGTCGATCGACGCGCAGAGCCGGCCCGCGCTGGAGCGGCTGCACAAGCTCGGCGTCGCGCGCGGCGATCACGCGCTCGCGCTGCGCGCGCTCGGGCGCCTCGTCGAGCTGTCGCCCGACCCGAACGCCCGCGTCGAGGCCGGCCTGCGCCTCGCCGACGCCTACCGCGACGCCGGCGACAGCGCGGGCATGGTGCGCACGCTCTGCGACGTGATCGTGAGCTCGCCGAGCGGCGACACGCGCGGCTGGACGGCGCTCGCCCGCCTCTACCGCGTCGACACGAGCGAGGGGGCGGCGGCGTACGCCAAGGCGCTCTCGCAGCTGCTCGAGATCGCCGGCACGCGCCGCGTCGCGCTCGACCCGCGCTGGCTGACGACGCTCGGCCTGCTCGAGTCGACGCTGCTCATCCGGCCGCGCGACGGGCTCGCGCGCCTCCAGCAGGCCGTCGCGCTCCCCGGCGCCCCGCCGGAGTCGCGCACCGCGCTCGGCCGCGGCCTCGAGGCCGCGGGGCGCAACTCGGAGGCGGTCCAGGTGCTGCGGGACGTGCTCACGTCCGACGCGGAGGTCCTCACGCGGCTCCCGGATCTCGGCCCCGCGCTCGCCGCGCTCGAGGCGGCGCTCGCCAAGGACGGGCGCGCCGAGGAGCGGGTCACCGTCGAGGAGGTCCGCGCCTGCCTCGGCGAGGTGTCGCTCGAGCGCATGGCCCGGCTCAGGGGCCGGCGCGTGCCCTCCGAGGCGCCCTACGTCGGGGCGTTCGCCGGCCCCGAGATCGGCCGGCTGCTGGTCCCGGAGGCCCGGAGCTCCTGGATCGACGTGGCGCTCGCGATCGCGCCGATCACCGCCAAGGCGATCCGCTTCGAGCTGAGCAACCTGGGGGTCAGCTCGCGCGAGCGGCTCGGCCCGCGCGACAACCACCCGACGCGGCAGCTCGCCGAGCGCGTCGGCCGCTCGCTCGGCATCGAGGCGTTCGAGCTCTACCTCGTCCCCTCGTGGCAGGGCGCCGCGCGCGTCTTCCCGGGCGATCCGCCCGCGATCGTCGCGCCGACCTCGTTCACCGAGCTGCCGGAGCTCGAGCAGACGTTCGCGCTGGCCCGCCTCTTCGCGCGCGTCGCGGTCGGCTTCACCTTCCTCGACGAGATCCCGGCCGAGGCCACCGACGGCCTGCTGCTCGCGGCGATCCGCACGCTCGATCCCGGCTTCGGATCGGGGGCGATCTCGCCCGCACGCGAGCACGCCGCCCAGCAGATGCTCCCCGGCATCCAGCGGGCGATCGGGCGTCGCCAGCGCAAGCTGCTCGAGGAGATCGCGCCGAACGTCGCCGTGGCGTACGACGCGCGCGCGTTCGTCATCGGCCTGCGCCGGAGCGAGTACCGCATCGGCTACCTGCTGTGCGGCGACGCGCTCGCCGCGATCGACTACCTGCGCCGGTACGATCGCGACATCGCCCGCTCGACCGAGGAGCCGCGCCTGCTCCTGCAGCACCCGGTGTCCAACGAGCTCCTGCGCTACGCGCTCTCGGCCGAGGCCTTCGCCGACCGCCGCCGCGCGGGCTCGATCTGGCCAGCTGTCTAGAGCGGCAACGACAGCGACGTACAGACGTCCCCGACGCTGCTGCGACACTCAGAATTTTTCGACCTGAGCGGCGCAGCAGCGCGTCAGGCGCGCGGCGCCGGCTCGGTGGGCGGCGCGTGGTATCCTGTCTCCGCGTGACCATCAATCTGGTCCCGGGCGCCCTGGTGGCGAGTCGCTACCGGGTCGATCGCCAGTTGGCCGAGGGAGGCATGGGGGTCATCTGGGCCGCCACCCACCTCGCGAGCGGCGAGCGTGTGGCGCTGAAGCTGCTTCGCCCCGGCGCGACGGAGGACGCCTCGACCCGCCGGCGCCTCCTCCGCGAGGCGCGCGCGGCCGCCGCGGTGGACCACCCGAACGTGCCGTGCATCCACGATGTCCTGGAGCTCGACAACGGGACCCCGTTCCTCGTCATGGATCTGCTCGAGGGGGAGTCGCTCCGCGACAGGCTCCTGCGGGAGGCGCAGATACCGCTCCCCGAGCTGGCGCGCATCCTCCTGCCCGTCATCTCGGCGGTGGGCACCGCGCACGCCCTGGGCATCGTCCACCGCGACCTCAAGCCCGACAACATCTTCCTGCTCACGCCCGAGGCGGCGGCGCCGCTGCACGACGAGGCCGCCCGGGTGCGGGTGCTCGACTTCGGCATCGCCAAGCTCACCGCGGCGCACGGCGAGACCGCGTGGACCTCGGGGCGCACAGGGACCGGCGAGATGCTCGGGACCCCCTACTACATGTCGCCCGAGCAGATCCTCGGCGAGCACGACGTGGATCACCGCGCCGACATCTGGTCGCTCGGCGTCATCCTCTACGAGTGCCTCACCTCGGTCCGACCCAACGAGGCCGAGAGCATGGGCAAGGTGCTGAAGCGCATCCTGACCGGCGCGATGCGGCCGATCGGCGAGATCGCGCCCGCGCTGCCCGCCGACGTCGCCGCAATGGTCGACCGCATGCTCAGCCCGGACCGCGCGCAGCGCCCCGCCGATCTCCGCGAGGTCGGCGCGCTGCTCGGGCGCTACGCGGACGTCGCGCTCCGCCCGTTCGGCCCGCCCGCGGCGCCGAGGGAGCGGGAGAGCGACGCGCCCTCCTTCGAGGCACGCGCCGGCGACGCGCTCTCGGCCGGCGCCGCCGACCTGGACGGCGAGGCGTCGGTCGCGACGCTGCGCGCGGGCAGCCTCCTGCCCGCGCCCCCGTCGAGCATCCCGCTGCCCGCGCCGCGCGCCCCGGCGCCCGGGGCGCGCGGCGCGAAGAGCGCAGGCGTCAAGCTCGCGGCCGCGCTGGTCGTCGCCGCCGGAGCTGGCCTGTCGCTGCTCCGCTGCTCGACCTCTTCGGCGCAGGAGCCGCCGCACATCCTCCTCGTCGCCCCGGGCGCCAGCGCGCCGGCCGACGCCGACGCTCCGCTCGATATCGAGTTGAAGAAGTCAACTCCGGACAAGCCGGAGATGCCTTGAGGGAACTGCCTGAGATACAGGCATAAGGCCCTTCCTGACGCCTGTCATGACGCGACGATACGGCGTTCGGGCAACGTCGGATTCCTGTTGCGCCGCGCTCTTGAACAGGGCGAGTCTCTCTCACCTCAGGAGAGAGGCATGCCTACAGAAGTCATCGTCCGCATCCGTTCCCCTCGCGGGATCGTCGACCTGCCCGGCACGGTGGATAGCGTCGGGCCGGCCGCGTCCGCTGCCTTCGAAGGGCGCAAGTCCACGCCGGGAATTCGCCTTCTCGCGATGGCGGTGAACGACAACGACTATGCCATCTCGCTCCAGTCGCCGGTGCCCGCGGAGCACCTCGCGGCGCTCCGGGAGCGCGAGGGCAAGGCGGTGCTCATCGTGTTTCCTGGGCGCACGCCGGTGCGCCGGCGGCTCGAGGCCGTCGCCGCCTCCAGCGTCGAGGTCGAGCCGGATCAGGGCGTCGCGTCGCAGGCGGCGCCGATCGACCTGACCGCCGGGCGCGAGGGGGCCGCGCCGCTCTGGCTCTTGCCCGTCGGGGTGTTCAGCGCGAGCCCGGCCCTCGCCGCCGACGGGATCGCGGGCCGCGACGCCCTCGTCACCGCGGCCCGGTGGATCTCCTCGCGCCGGACGAGCACCTTCACGCAGCTCTTTCCGCCGAGCGCGTTCCACCCGGAGGAGCCGCTGCGCAAGGAGCGGCTCTCGGCGGGCCGGGGCATGGCGCTGCTGGAGCAGGCGCGCGCGGCGCTCGAGGCCGCGGCCGTCGGCGGCGACGAGGCGCGGCGCGATCCGACGGCGGCCGCGACGCTCCGCTCGGCGGCGCTGACCATCCTGTCGCACCTCATCGCGACGTCGCTCGACGACCGCAGCTTCGCGCCCGTCGCCGACCGCGCCGCCCAGGAGATCTTCGCGCTCATCGAGAAGGAAGCGGGCGACGAGACGGCCCGGCCCGCGCTGCGCGCCCACGCGATCCAGCTGCTCCAGCTCCGCGCGCCGGGGCTCACGGCGGACCAGCAGGAGCGCGCGCGGGGGCTCGTGCGCAGCCTGCTCCGCGAGGCGCCGCCGTACGATGAGCTCACGGGGCCGTGGAATTTCGCCGTGTGCAGCGCCTCGGAGTTCCACGAGGGCGAGTGCCGCATCCTCGTGTCGGCCTTTGAATTCAAGGAGGTAACGCCCCCGCCGGACACGCCCCCGTCGCCGAGCGGCTGGAGCCCTTACCGCGTCTTCGAGGCGCCCTTCAAGACGCCCTCCGGCGAGCCCATCCGCGTCTTTGCCCGCACGGCCACCCCGCGGGACGAGAACCTCGAGATGGGGGTGGAGTTCTTCATCGGGCTGCTCATCAACCGGCACGCCCAGCTCGGCTCGTTCGACCTCCGCGCGGCCGCGGTGAAGGTGCGGCAGGAGGGCTACAAGCTGATGATGAACTCGCAGTGCGCCGGGCTCACCACGCGCTTCGCGATCTCTCAGGTGTTCCCCGACGCGGACATCTATTCATCCTGGGACTCGACCTATTTCCGGGTCGGTCAGGACGGCGTGGTCACCGCCTCCGAGGGGATCGATTGCTTCGTCGCCGCATTGCGCGGGATGAGCGAGCGCGCGTCGCACGCCGAGCTCGACGCGCGCATCCGGAAGGCGCAGTGGCACCACCCGCAGGCGCAGGTCCCCGGGTTCTCGCAGTTCGTCGGGCCCTCGCACCCGCTCGTCGTCGCGCGCTACTCCGACGTGAACCGGGACGGGCGCGCCGATTACTACGACGGCTTCCTCGACTTCCAGCTCACGGAGATCGCCGAGGACATCCAGGGCTCGATGACGCCGCGCGACCCGGGGGTGAGCGCGTCGCAGATCAGCGGCGACGCCGCGGCGGGGCTCAACTGGGCGGCGGGCAGCCTCAACCGCGTCGCGCAGTACTCGGACATCTGGGCCGGGCTCGCGGGCCAGAGCGAGCTCTATTATGTCTTCCAGTCGGGGGGCTTCTTCAGCCACCGCGAGCCGCCGCACGACGTGCCCACCGGCAACGCCGTCCGGCAGGATCTCGGGCGGCTCCCGGCCGTCACCCGGTTTCATGAGAGCAAGGAGGCGCTCGGCGGCCTGTCGGTCGACGTCATGTTCCACAGCCACCTGAGCCACGCGGCCCAGGAGCTGAAGCGCCTGCTCTGCGCGGCCGACGCCATGCGCCGCGCCTTCGACCTCGGCTATCTCGAGGGCGATGAGGCGCTGTCGACGCCGAGGGGGCAGCGCTGCGCCATGCTCCTCACGATGGCCGGTCTCCTGGAGTTCCCCGCGGATCAGAACTTCATCGACGGCCTCTGGTCGATGGCGCTCAAGGCGCTGCGGCTGCCGCAGATCTCCCGCAGCACGGTGCGCGCCTGCATCACCGAAGAGGACCACGAGCTGTCGAACTACTACGGCTCGCGGCGCGGGCTCGGGCAGCTCCTCGCGGCGCTCCAGAAGAGCGATCCCGTGACGTTCGAGCAGCTCGGCACCGAGGATCCGCTCGTCGGCCGGCTCGCCGAGCTCGACCTCGGCGCGGCCTGACGCCGCCCCCGTCGCGCGAGGGCTCCGCGGCAGCCTCTCTCGACATCACGGAACTGGCCTGCTCCCGATCGCGGGAGCACGGGAGTCACACGGCCAGCCCGGACCCGTTTCAACCAGGGACGGTCTGCGCGACCGGCGACCGGACGATTGCGCCAGCATTGAAGGGAGCGCGGCTCGCGCCGCGAATCGCGAATCGCGAAGCGCCGCCGAGCGCGCCGGCCACAGCGCTGGCTCGAGCGGCCGCCGCGCGTTGCTCAGCGCGGTCGCCCGGGCGTGGGCCGAGCGGCGCCGGCCGTGGCGCTGGGCTTGTCGGTCCAATGCTTGAGGCCCCCTGTTCGTCGGCGTAGACTCCGCGGGGATGAAGTTGTTGCAGGCCGTCGCTCGGATCGGACTGAGGTCGGGGGACGATCCGCGGCTGCGCCAGCACAAGAGGATTCTCACGCTCACGGCCGCGCTCAAGGCGTGCGCGTGCCCCGCCTGGGGGATCGCCTATGCGGCGAGCGGGGATGTCCGCTCGGCGGCGATCCCGCTCGGCTACACGGCGTGCACGGTCCTGAGCCTCGTCCACTTCGCCCGGACGAAGGGGTTCGCCGGGTTCCGCTTCCGCCAGGCGCTGCTCATCTTCGCGCTGCCGTTCCTCATGCACGCGAGCCGGGGAGGGTTCGTCTCGTCGAGCGGCGTCGTCCTGTGGGCGCTGCTCGCGCCGCTGACCTTCTTGCTGTTCCACGGGTCACGGGCGTCCATCCCGTGGTTCGCCGCCTACGCGCTCCTCGTGATTGTCGCGGGCGCCGTCGACCCCCTGCTCTCGGCGAGCGCGCCGGAGACGCCCGAGGCGCTCATCGCCTGCTTCTTCGCGATGAACATCCTCACTGTGTCGGCCATCGCCTACGCCGCGGTGCAGTATTTCGCGCGCCAGCTCGCGGAGGAGCAGGAGAAGCTCGCGGAGCTCGTCGCCTCTTCGGCGCAGGCGCTCGACGACGTGGCGAGGTGGTCGTCCGCCGCGGCGACGCAGATCGCGGAGGCCATCGGGGCGCTCGAGGTCGCCGTGTGGAAGGCCGAGGCGGAGAGGATGGTCAGCCTCACAGCGACCACCACCGAGGCCCCGTCGGCCGAGGCGCTGCGCAGCGCCGCGCTGACGAAGCGGCCGCTCTCGAGGTCGGCGGACGTCGTGATCCCCGTCATCGGCATGTCGGGCGACGTCCACGGCGCCCTGGTCATCGTCGGCAGCAGCGTCGCGTGGACCGACACGACGAGGCGGCTCGTCGATTCGTTCGCTCACCACCTCGGCAGCGCGCTCGAGCTGTCGCGCATGCGCAAGGAGCTCGCCGGCGCGGCCGAGCGCCGGAAGGCGACGCTCGAGGACATGGTGAGCCGCGGCATCGATGTCCTGCAGATCTGCCCGAGCTGCCATCGTTGTTACGATCAGAGCGCGCCGCTGTGCAGCTACGACGGAGCCGCGCTGAGCATGCCGCGGCCGTTCCCTTACCGCATCGCGGGGCGATACAGGCTGACCCGGGTCGTCGCGGAGGGCGGCATGGGCCGCGTGTTCCGGGCCCAGGACGAGCGGCTCGGGCGCGACGTCGCGATCAAGGCCATCAGGACGGAGCTCTTCAACAACGACGATGTGCGCGTGCGGTTCGCGCGGGAGGCGCGCCTCGTCGCGCGCATTCAGCACCCGTCGGTCATCGAGGTGTACGACTCGGGCGAGCTCGAGGACGGGTCGCTCTACATCGTCATGGAGTGGCTGGAGGGCTGCAACCTCGCTCATGCCATGAGGGACAACGGGCCCGGGACGCCTCCGCAGGTGGCGCTCCTCCTGCGCGAGGGGGCCTCGGCGCTCGCGGCCGCGCACGCGGCGGGGCTCGTGCACCGCGACGTGAAGCCGGAGAACATCTACCTGGTTCCGTCGACGTCCCCGGACGGTTTCCGCGTCAAGATCCTCGATTTCGGCATCGCCAAGGAGATCTCGGCGGACGTCAGCGCGACGTCGACGGGCATCTTCCTGGGGACTCCGCTGTACATGGCCCCCGAGCAGGCCAGCGGCAGGCCGGTGGACGCGCGCAGCGATATCTACTCCTTCGCCGCCGTCGCGTACCAGGCGCTCACCGGGCGGCGCGTCACGGTCGGAGACGACATCTCCACGGTCCTGTCGAGCCTCTCGCGCGTGGCCCCGCCGCCCGTCTCGTCGCTCCTCCCGGGGACGCCGCCGGCGATCGACGACGCCTTTGCCCGGGCGCTCGCCCTGTCGCCCGACGAGCGACCGGATGACATCGAGGCGTGGGTGAGCTCCTTCGTCGACCACCTCGACGCGCTGCCCCGCCGGTGCCGGGGCTGGCGCGCCGCGGGCGTCACGCACGACCTGGACGACTTCAGCCGCGTCGATACGGTCCGGATCAACGAGCCCGGGGCGAAGCTCCAGTCGGTAGCGCCGCGCGCGTCGTGACAGCGCCCGCGTCGTCGCTCGACGAGCGCCCCGCGCCGCGGGGAGGTGGGGCCTTGCAAAGAGGGCGGTGGAGGGGGTATGCCCGGAACGGGACCTCCATGCTGTGCCCTCGTTGCCACCGGCGGTACGCGGATGACCACCGCTTCTGCCCGCACGACGGGGAGAAGCTGGTCAAGAGCCTCGACATCCGGCGGATCCGGTCCCAGCCGACCGAGCACGTGGGCGCCGTCATCGCCGAGCGGTACCGGGTGCGCGGCCTGATCGGCAGCGGCGCCATGGCGCAGGTGTTCCTGGCGGAGGACACGCAGGGGGGCGCGCCCGTCGCGCTGAAGCTCCTGGAGCCGAGGTTCCGCCGCGAGCCCAAGGTGAAGGCGCGGTTCCTCATCGAGGCCAAGGCCGCGTCCACCGTCGTGCACCCGAACCTCGTCGAGGTCCTCGACATCGGCCTTCACGACGGGTCGCCGTACCTCGTGATGGAGTTCCTCTTCGGAGAGTCGCTGAGCTCGCTGCTCCTGCGCGACAAGCGGCTGTCTCCGGAGGCCGGCGTGCCCATCCTCCTCCAGGCCGCGGCCGGGCTCGGCGCGGCGCACCGCGCGGGGATCGTCCACCGGGACATCAAGCCGGCCAACGTGTTCCTCGTGGGCGAGAGGGGCGACGCCTGGGCCGCCAAGGTCGTCGATTTCGGGTTCGCCAAGCTGTACGAGCACTCGGGGCTCACCCAGGCCGGGGTGACCGTCGGCACGCTCGAATACATGGCTCCGGAACAGACAATCAGCGACCCGCCCGACGCGCGCACGGACGTCTACGGCTTCGGCATGCTCATGTACCGCGTGTTCTCCGGCAAGCTCCCCTTCAGCGCCGCGCGGGGCTCTGGCCACGCGCTGATGCCCGCCATGGAAGACGCGATGGTGCTGGGCCATCAGCTCATGACGCCGCCCCCGCCGCCCGGCCTGGGCGCGAGCCCGGCGTCGAGGGCGCTCGAGGCGGTGATCATGAAATGCCTGCGCAAGCGGCCGGAGAACCGGTATCCGTCGATGGAGGCGCTCAGCGACGATCTCGGCCGGATCGGGCGGCCTGGCGCGCTGGCGGCGGACGCGCCGATCGAGTCGCCCGACGTGTATGTCCCGAGGACGCCGTATGGAGAGCACGCGGCGCGGTTCCTGTACAAGCAGCTCGGCAAGGTGTACGGCGCAGCGCCGTAGCCGCGACATGCCCGGCATACGGCGCCCCGCACGGTCCGCACGACGCCGCGCCGCGGCGCTGGCCGCCTGCGCCGCCGTCCTCGGCTGGCCGCTCGCCGCGGGCGCGGCGCCGGGAGCGCCGCGCGAGGCCGCCGCGGGCGGAGCGCCGCGCGAGGTCGCCGTGAGCGGCTCCGCCACGGAGCCCGGAATCCGCCTCACGCTGCCGTGGCTGCTCGTCCAGCTCGTGCCGAGCCCGGAGCTGTGGATCGGGGCGCGCGGGACGCGCTTCGGGGTCCGCTGGCAGGTGACGCCGTTGCTTTACTCGTTCGGGATCAACCGCAAGCTCTCGCCGTGGCGCGCCTTCGTCGTCGAGCCGCTCACGCGGCACGCGGGCTCCATCGAGCTGTTCGGCTCGCCTGAATACGTCGCGGGCGCGGCGGCCGGGGGCTGGATGGTGCGCGGCGGCATACGCTCCTATTTTCCGCTGCTCGACCGGGGAGAGGCCCTGTCCTGCTCGCTCGGTGGCTCCGTGCTCCACGCTCGCGATCAGGTGGCCGCCTCGTACGAGGCGGGGATCTACACGCTGTTCGGCGGCCTCGGCGCCCAGGTGACCGTCACGCCGGCAGCCGCCTTGCGGTCGACCACGATCACGCTCAGCATTCGCTATTTCTGACGCCGCGCATGGCCAAGCGCATCTCCTCGTCTCCCGCACGATCGCCCGCGCTCTCGGCCACGCTGTCACGCGCGCTGTCGGCGGCAGGATCGCGCGCGCGCCCGCTCGCCGCGGCGCTCCTCGCGATCGCCGGCCTGTCGCGCTGCGTGCCCGCCCGCATCCTCGGCGATAACGTCGCCATCCTGTTCGACCGCCCGCTGCCGGTGCCGGACAAGGTGCGCGCGCCTCATCGACCCGAGGCGCGGCTCGCCGTCCTCTGGGTCGGGCACGCGACAGTGCTCGTGCAGATCGACGACAAGTTCATCCTGACGGACCCTGTCTTCACATCCAACGTGGGGCTCATCGTGAAGCGGCTCGTCGAGCCGGGGCTCGACCCCGAGGACCTGCCGCCCATCGACGCCGTCCTCGTCTCGCACATGCATTTCGACCACCTCTCGCTGGGGTCGCTGTCGCTCATCGAGCCGAAGGTCCGGACGCTGCTCGTGCCGCAAGGCGGGCTCGTCTACGTGCCGAACCACGCGTTCGAGTCGGTCGAGGTCCCGACCTGGACGACATGGCAGCAGGGCGATCTGAAGGTCACGGCGGTCCCGGTGAGGCACTCCGGATACCGCTACGGCCTCGACCGGGACTGGATGACGACGAGCTACACCGGATATGTGATCGAGTATCACGGGATCAAGGTGTATTTCGGCGGCGACACCGCGTACCAGCGCGATTATTTCGAGGAGACGCGCGCGCGGTTCCCCGGGATCGATCTGGCCCTCTTGCCGATCGCGCCGGTGGGGCCGCGCGATTTCATGGTGACGAAGCACGTGGACCCGGCGGAGGCGGTCCAGGCCTTCCTCGACCTCGGGGCGCGCCGGATGATGGCCATTCATTTCGATACCTTCATCAACAGCACCGACGCGTTCGGCCAGGCGCCCCGCGAGCTCCGGCGCGTCATGGCGGTGCGCGGGCTCGGGCCCGACAGGGTGTTCCTCCCGAGGCACGGAGAGCAGCGGATCCTGATCGCGAGGTGGGCGCCGTGAGGCCGGTTCAAGGGCGGCCGGCGGAGCCTCCCCGCGCGGCCTCCGCCGCGCCCTCCAGCGCGCGCAGGGCCGCCGCGTAGTCCTCGGGCGTGTTCAGGTTGCGCAGCGACAGCAGCGCCGGATCCGCCTCGCGGAGCCGCGGATCCGCGAGCAGGAGCTCCGGCTCGACGACCAGCGTGCGCGCCCGCTCGAACAGGGAGGACAGCCGCAGCGTGCCCTGCGCGAGCAGCGCCGCCGCGTCGGCGCGCGCCGAGCAGGCGTACACCGCGCCGAGCGGGTGATGGTGCCCGTCCGCCCACGGAACGGCGACGGCGTGGCCGCCCGCCTGCAGGTCCGCGAGGCGCCGCACGAAGGCGGGGTGCAGGAACGGCGCGTCGGTCGCCGAGACGTAGGCCCGCTCGGCGAGCGGCGCGACCGCCTCGAGCCCCACCGCGATGCCCTGCAGCGGGCCGCGGCCCTCCTCCGGGTCGCGCACGACGATCACCCCGTCCGGCAGCGGCGGCAGCTCCTGCCCGGGCGCAGCGACAACCGCGATCGGCCACGCCGCCTCGCCGAGGCGCCGCACCACCCGCTGGAGCAGCGCCTCGCCCCCGAACGGCAGCCACGCCTTGGGGCGCCCCATCCGGCTGCTCCGACCGCCGCACAGCACCACGCCCGCCAGGCCGGCCGCGCGACAGGCAGCGCTGCCCTCGCCGTCCGGCGCGCCGGGTGCGCCGGGCTCACCGAGCGCCGTCGATACCTGCCCCTGATTCATGAGGTTCGCCGCGTCCGAGCATGGGCGCGCGCCAGGGCGCCGGCCACCGGGATCGCGCCCCTCGGCCGGATAGTTGGGCGCCGGCGCGCCCCCGTGGATAATGCGCGCCGAGAAGCCGTCTGCGATGCGCCACGCCCCTGTCCTCCTCGCGATGTGCGCCGCGGCCGCGCAGATCGGCTGCGACCGGTCCGCCAACGTGGGCGCCGGGCTCGCTCCACCGCCCGCTGTCGCCGCCCCTATCGCGTCCGCGGCCGCCCCTATCGCGTCCGCGGCCGCCCCTATCGCGTCCGCGGCCGCCCCTATCGCGTCCGCGGCCGCCCCTGTCGCGCCCGCGGCCGCCCCTGACGCGCCGGCCGACGCGATCACGCTCATCGCGGGCGGCGACGTGTGCCTCGGCAAGGCGCTCGGCCAGGAGCTGCTCCGCAACCCGGCGCACGACCCGTTCGCCCCTGTCGCGGCGCTGTTCGCCGCCGCCGACGTGCGCTTCGTCAACCTCGAGAACCAGCTCAGCGATCAGGGCGGAGAGACCCAGCACAGCCGCCAGCCGCTCGTGTTCACGGGCCCGCCCATCGGCGCGGACGCGCTCGCGCGCGCCGGCATCAGCGTGGTGTCGCTCGCGAACAACCACATGTGGGACTACGGCAAGGGCGCGTTCCTCGAGACGCTCGGCCACCTGGAGCGCGTCGGCGTCGCCTACGTGGGCGCCGGCCGGACGCGGCTCCAGGCGTACGCGCCGGCCGTCATCGAGCGCCGCGGCTTCCGCGTGGCGGTGCTGGCCGTGACCGGCATCTGGAACCAGGGCTCGCTGTGGCAGCACCCGGCGCGCGAGTTCGTCGCGGCCGCGGAGCGGCACGGGATCGCCGCCGCAGTGCGCGCCGCGCGCAAGCAGCCCGGCGTGGACGCGGTCGTCGTGAGCTACCACGGCGGCACCGAGTACCTCGACACCCCGCTGCCCCAGGCGCGCGCGGTCGCCGCCGCCGCCATCGACGCCGGCGCCGACGCCTTCCTCGGCCACCACCCGCACGTGCTCCAGGGCATCGAGCTCCGCCGCGGCCGGCCCATCTTCTACAGCCTCGGCAACTTCATCATGAAGGTGAAGAGGACCGGCCCCGCGGTCGAGCTCGCGATGCTCGCCCGCCTGCGCCTGCGCCGCGGCGCGCCGCCCGTCGCGGAGATCTGCCCCGTGCGCAGCGAGGGCGTCGGGACCGTGCCGCTCGCGGCCGACCCGCGGCGCGCCGAGACCGAGGCGGCGTTCACGGCGCGGATGCGCCGCGTGGCGGCGTTCGTCGAGGGCGAGCCGGCGATCGGCCCGTTCGCCGCCGACGGCTGCGCGCCGCTCGAGGAGGCCGCGAAGGCGGCCCCCGCTTCGCCGCCGAAGGTCGCCGGGCCGATCCGCTGAGCGACGCCCTGGCCATCCGGCGCGCGTGCATTGCCGCTCGGAGCGAGCGCTGCGCACGGGCCCCTCACCCGAAGAGCTTCAGCACCACGTTGCCCGTCTTCTGTCCGGACGCGACGTAGGCATAGGCCTCCTGGATCGCATCCAGGGTGACGGTGCGGTCGATGACGGGCCGGAAATGGCGCTCGGTGATGAGCCGGCGCATCACCTCGAGAAACGCCTTTCGGCCGGTGGGTACGGGGAACACGACCCGCTTTCCGCCGAGAGCGGGCGTGAGGAGCGCCAGGAATGGATTCTGCCACCCGGGTCCGGGCTCCGAGGAGACGTACACGCCCCTGGGCGTCAACAAGCGCTTGCAGGCGCCAAACGTGCTCTTTCCCACCGTGTCGAACACGTAGTCATGGACATGGTCGTCCCGGGTAAAGTCCGATTGCTCGTAATCGATGACCCGGTCGGCCCCCAGCGACTTCAGCAGATCCAGGTTCCTTGTGTTCCCCACCGCGGTCACGGTGGCGCCACGGTATACGCACATCTGCAGCAGCGCGGAGCCGATCGCCCCTGTCGCCCCGTTGATCAGCACGCGCCGATCGTTCTGGAAGGCCGCTCGCTCGAGGATGCTGTGGGCATACCAGGCACCCTCCAGGGAAGCCGCGGCCTCTTCGAAGCTCAGGCCGGTGGGCATGCGCGCGACCGAGTCACCACCGGAAATGACGAGATACTCCGCGTGAGACCCGGCCCCGAGATCGTTGATCCCCCAGACATTGTCGCCGACAGCAAAGCCGCCGACGCGCGCGCCGATAGCCTCCACCCGCCCCGCGAAGTCGGTGCCGAGCGTCTGGGTCCTGGGTCTGCGGAGGCCGGTCATGAACCGCATGATGAACGGTTGGGCCGAGAGCAACGCGCAGTCGGTGCGGCTCACCGTGGCAGCGTGGACCCGGACCAGCATCTCGTCATCGGCCGGCGTGGGCACTGCCACGTCCTCGATCCGGATGACTGCCGGCGTTCCATAGCGGTCCCGTCGGGCGGCTCGCATGGCTCAGTGCTACCGGAGATGGCCGATCATGTCCATGTGGCTCGTCGTGGGCAGACAGGCCGCCCGCGGCTGCGCTGCCGGCCCGCCCCTTCTTCGTGACCGGTGAACCGTCCTGACATTCAACAGCGAGCGGCGCAGCCTATCGTGTCTTGCAACATCAGCCAGGCGACAGCACCTCAATACTCCATGTCGGCTGCGTGAGCTTCCCAATCGATGGCCAGGAGCTGCGCGACCACGGCGGGATCGATCGGGAACGCGAAGTCATCCTGGAACCAGATCACCACAAGGCCGGAGAAGTCGCGGCTCCTGTCGCGGGCCGGATCGAGCGAGTCGAACCGGCCGATGCAGGTTACCCTGGGCAGCGCCGAGGGGATGCCGAACGGGTACGGGTCGTCCTGGGGGAGCTCGATGGGCGCCTCCGTCGGTCGGATCAGGTACGGTCCGCCGGGGTACGGGTTGTCCCGGTGCTCCGAGACCAGCTCCTCGATCTGCTCCTTGTTCCGCTCGACGGTGGGCAGCCCCTCCAGCATGCCCTCGTAGGTCAGGTACTGTCGCAGCTCGCGAAGGTACAGCCCTCGCCCCGAGGGCAAGTCGAATTCACCGACGCTTGTCATCCGTACGCCTCCCCTACCCCCTCCGCCGCCACCGGGAGACGGGTGCCACCGCTCGCGAACGCGTCGCGCCCCTCCGTGCTTCCCTCTGGCCACGCCCCCGCGCCGCGCGCCTCACGACCGCCCGCGCCGCGCGCCCCCCACCTCGTCGACCGCCTCGAGAGCGCTCTCGATCTCGCGCACCAGCTCGTCCGCCGCCTGCTGCTCCCTGTCGGCGCGCGCCTCCTCGACCGACGCGTCGAGGCGCGCCTCCACCCGCCGCAGCAGCTCCGCGACCCGCTTCCCCTCGGTCGACGCGGCGTCCACGCGCCGCCGCTTCAGGGCGCCCAGCGCGGCCTCCACGGCGGGCAGGAGCGGCGCGGCAACGATTGGGTCGGCGGCCCTCAGCTTGGACCGGGTGCGCTTCGCCAGGCCGAGCAGCTTGCCGAGCGGCGAGCGGGCGCGCCGGCGCTGCACCACCCACCCGATCGACGCGAGCACGCCGGCGCCGAGCAGCACCGCCGCGCCCTGCACGTAAGGCACGGCCGCGGGCGCGACGGGCGGGATCACCGCGTCCGGCACCTCGACCGTGATGCCGCCGTTCAGGCAGCTCGTCAGCTCCTGCGCCGTCTGGAGCCGCGCGCGCGCGAGCGGGAGGAGCCGGAGCGGAAGGCAGGGGGCCTCCACGCCCGCGAGCGCGCAGGCGGGCGCCGGATCCCCTGTCGCGATGGCGTGCACCTCGTGGGTCACGGGGTCGCGACTCGTCACGTGGAAGCCGCCCTGCGCGAAGTCGACGAGCCCGCCGCTGTCGACCGAGGCGCCGCCGGGCGCGCCGGCCGGCCAGGTCGTCGTCGCCGCGTCGATGACCGAGCCGTCGGTCGAGCAGGCGAGCTTGCCGCGGAGGACGATCTCGCCGCCGGGCGCCACGTCGACGTGCTGCGCCACCCGATCGCGCCGGAGAGGGAAGGTCTGGGTCATGGGCTCGCCTCGAACATGCCTGCAGGTCGCCGCGCCCGCGGCGTCGTCGCCACGCGCCCGGCCCTCAGTGGAGGTGCGCCCGCGAGGCTGTCTCGAGCAGCATCGCGAGCACGAGCGGGTCGCCCAGGCCGTCCGAGGCGCCCGTGTGGCTGCGGAGGCGCGCGAGGCGGTCCGCGTCCTTCAGGAAGAGCGGCTCCTTCAGCGCGTCGGCGGCGGCGCGCAGGATGCCCTCCCGCTCGGCGAGCAGCGCGGCGGCCCGGCCGCGGTCGCCGAGCGCGATGTGCCGGGAGGCCTCGGACAGCGTCTCGCCCGCGGCGAAGCCCTGGATCGTGCGGGCCACCGACGGGTCGACGCTCGCCGCGCTGTCGGCGTCGCCGGCCGCGTACGCGACCTTGAGCGGCGCCTCGTCGACGACGTTCTTCCTGGCCACGCGGTCCTTGTACTTGAGCTCGATCGACGCGATCGTCCGCGCGTCCACGCCGGCCGGCAGGCCGAGCTTGAGGAGCAGCGCGTGGCTGTCGTCGCGCGAGAACGCCGGGATGAAGAACCGCATCCCGCCCTCGGCGTCGTCCTTGCGATCCTGCTCGATGCGATCGCGCTTCCGCGCCTGCGCGTCCGCCGCGACCTCGATCTCCCGCACGCGCGCCGCCTCGGCGTCGCTCAGCCGGCGCGAGCCGTAGACCTGGAGCAGCTTCACGTCCGGCTTCAGCCGCACCCGGAGCTCGACCGCTGTCGCGACAGGATCGAGCCGCTTGTCGAGCTCCGTCGCGAGCGCCGGGGCGATCTGGTCGGGGTCGCGCAGGTAGTAGTAGCCGCCGGCCCCGTCGCTCGCGATGCCGCTCATCAGCGCGCCGTCGTAGTCGGCGCCGAGCCCGAAGGTGCTCGTCTGGACGCCGCCCTGGAAGGCGTCGAGCGCGAGCCGCGACAGCCGCTCCGAGCTCGTGATCCCGGCGTTCGCGCGCCCGTCGGAGAGCAGCAGCACGACCTTCACGGCGCCCTCCGGGATGCCCGGCTGGGCGGCCTGCGCGTAGCCGAGCTCGAGCCCGCGGCCGATGTTGGTGCCGCCGCCCTCCGCGATGCCGTCGATCGTGGCCTTGATCATCGCGCGCCGGGGCCCGACGGGCCCGTCGGGGATCCGGACCTGGGCGTCGCTCGAGAACGTGACCAGCGAGAAGTCGTCGCGCGCGTCGAGCCGGTCGACGAGCGCGCGCGCCGCGTCGCGCGCCCGCGCGATCGGCTCGCCCTGCATGGATCCGCTCACGTCGAGCACGAGGTGCACCGACAGGTGCGGCCGCGCCGCGGGCGCCTGCGCCGTCGAGCGGAGCGCGACGCGCACGTGCACAGGGCCGCCGCCGGGCGCGATCCTCGCGCGCTCGAGGTCCGTGCGCAGGGCGAGCGTCGCGCCCTTCGGGACGTCGATCGCGGGCGCGTAGCGGGCGCCGACGTCGCTCACGAGCTCGCGCTCGGCGGGCGGGACGATGCCGCGCGCGACGGCCGACTCGAACGCCGCGAGGTGGCCGCCGCCGGGGCGGTAGGTGGTCGCGAAGCGGCCGTTCGGGTCGATGGCGGCGGCCTCGGGGGCCGCGGCGCGGCCCGCGCCCTCGCTCGCCCCCCCGGCGACGGCGCGCGCGGCGGGCGCGGCGGGCGCCCCGCCGGTGGCCACGGCCCCCTTCGGGGCCCCCACGCCGCCCCGGAGAGCGCCGGGCGGCAGCCCGGGCTCCGCCTTGGCGTTCTCCAGGTCCTGAGCCCCGCGCATCGGCTCGGCGGCCGTGGCCTGCGGCGCCGCGGGCGCCCCCGCGGGCGCCGAGGATTCCGGGGCCTCCTTGGCGCTGCACGCGAGCCCTCCCGCCGCGAGCCCCAGCGCGAGCGCGCCGCCGAGGAGCGCTCGCTTTGCCCACATCATCCCGAGTTCGCTCATGCCTTCTCCCTCCCCGCCGTCCGCGCGGGTGCCCGGTAGGACGGGCCAGCGCCGGATCCGTTCTGTCGCCGCGCGCCAGGGACGACGCGCCGTCGCCGCGACGCCCTCGAGGATATCCGTGCAGACAGCGACGGGAGCGCGTTGTTCGGCAGGAGATCGCGAAAGCCTCGCGCCGCGCGCGTCTCCGGGGCGAGGGCGCGGGCCGCGCGCTAATCCATGAACTTCGGGGGCATGAGCGGATCGTGCGCGCTCGTGGCCGCGGGCGCCGCGGCCGGGGCCGCGCTCGCCGTCGCCGCGGGCGGGCGGCTCCTCGCCGGAGCGGGCCGCCGGGGCACCGGCAGCTCCAGCTTCGGCGGGAGCGAGCCCGCCTCGGTGATGGAGACCTTCTCCTCCACCGCGCGGCTGCCCTTGACGACGCGCACATTGCGCACGCTCCCGAGCGTGCCCGTGAGCTCGACCTTGCCGTTCTTCACGCGCGCCGGCGCTCCGTCGACCTCCACCGAGGCGTCCGCGGGGACGATCGCCAGCTCGACCCGGTGCTCGACGGGCACCTCGGGCGCGGGCGGGGCGGCCGTGCTCGGGACGGAGGGCGTCCTCGGGAGCTCCCGGAAAGCGATGTGCATGCCGGTCATCGCCGCGCTCGGCGGCGCGATCGGCCGGAGCATCGCGAGCGAGCCGAGGCCCGCGGCGACCAGCGCGGCGACCGCCACCTGCGGCCGGCGCGAGGGCCGGCGCGGCGCCTGCGCCTCGTGGCTCGCCCGCGGCGCCTCGGCCGTCTCGAGCGCGGGCGCCGTCGCGCCGTCGGTCGACTGGTCCCGCCAGCGCTCGGAGGCTCTCCCCGGCGCGGGGATCACGGGGCCGCTCCGCCGGGGCACGCGCGGGGCCGCCGGGAGCTCGAGCCGCGGCGCGACGGTCTGGCGCTCCGACGGCGAGAGCGGGACGAGCATGCCCTCGTCGAGCGAGAGCGGGTCGTCGCCCGGGTCGTCGCGGAGCAGCGGCAGGATCGCGTCGAGCATCACCGACGCGCTCGGGTAGCGGGCGACAGGCTGGTACTGGAGAGCGCCGTCGACGACCGCGGCGACCTCGGGCGCGACCCACGGCGCGAACTCCTGGAGCGGCGTGGGCAGCTCCGCGACGAGGGCGGCGATGAGATCGCCGAAGGCCTCGACGTCCTGGGTCGGCGTGCGCCCCGCGAGCGCGTGGTAGAGCACGATCCCGAGCGCCCAGATGTCGGTCCGGTGATCGATGTCCTTGATGCCCCGCGCCTGCTCCGGCGACATGTAGCGCGGCGTCCCGACCATGCTGCCGGACCGGGTGAGCCCCGTCGTGTCCCGGCGCGGCTCGTGGGCCGGCTTGATCTTGGCGATGCCGAAATCGAGCACCTTCACGATGAGCCCGGGCCCCTGCTCGCGCCGCGCGAGGAACAGGTTGCCGGGCTTGATGTCCCGGTGCACGACGCCGGCCTCGTGCGCCTTCTGCAGGCCGACGCAGGCCTGGGCCACGATCCGGAGCGCGAGCCGCGGGGGCAGCGGGCCGAGGCGCTCGAGGAGCTGCGCGAGGTCCTCGCCCTGGAGGAGCTCCATCACGAGGAACGGCGAGCGCGTCTCCTCGTCGACGCCCGCGTCGAGCACGCGGACGATGTGCTCGGTCTGGATGGCGCTCGCGGCCCTCGCCTCGCGCTCGAACCGCCCCACAGCGGACCGGCTGTGGAGGATGTCCGCGTTCATGATCTTCACGGCGACGCGGCGCTGCAGCGCCGTGTCGTCGGCCTCATGGACGACCCCCATCCCTCCTCGACCGAGGAGTCGGCCCAGGATGTACCTGCCGCTCAAGGTCTTGCCGTCCACAAGCAAGCTTTACCCCAGTGGTGCTGTAGGCGGGGCTTCAATCCTGATGCTATCGCGACCCGAAACCCAGCAATATCCGTGCTCCCCTGCTGGATTCTTGCATTCTCGCGCGCACCGGTCCTGCCGGCAGCAGCGCCCGCCGCGCGCGCCTCAGAACGCGTAGCGCGCCCCGATCCCGGGCGAGATCGCGACCATCACCTCGCCGGCGAGCGACTCCTGCTCGAAGCGGGCGAAGAACCCGCTCTCGGCGTCGACCCTGCCGTAGACACCTTCCGGGGGGTTCGCCCACACCGGCGCCTTCAGCCGGACCAGGACCACCGCCGCGAGGCCGGCCGTCAGCTCGAGGTGGTCGCCGAGCCGCAGGCCCGCGCGCACCTCCGACGTCAGCGCGAGGAAGCTGGCGGAGTCCCGCGCGACCGTCCGGTCGAGGTCGAACTCGAGGCCGCTGCTCGAGGTGAAGGTGCCCCTGCGCTCGTCGCTCACCGCGCCGAGCAGGGCGCCGGCGCCGAGCCGCATCGAGAGCCGGTGGCGATCGCCGAGCGACAGGCCGGCCCAGCCGCCCGCCAGGACGCCGCTGAGCGCCAGCGCGTCGTCGGCGGTGCCGGAGGCCTCCGGCGGGCGGTCCTGGATCTCCACGGACATGCGCCGCTCGGTCACGGCCTGGCGCACCTGGAGGTAGCCGGTCGTGAGGCCGAAGCCGAGGCCGGACCAGAGCTCGTAGCCCGCGTGGACCACGCCGACGCCGCCCGCGCCGATGCCCTGCGAGCACGCCCCGCTGCACCGGACCGCGGCGCTGCCGCCGAGGCTCGGCACGAACGCCGGGGACGCGACGAGCTCGACGAGGAACCGCCCCGGCGGGGTCCCGAGCTGGACGCGCTCGAGCGCGATCGGGACGACAACGCGCGTGTCGCGGGCGAGGCGCACGTCGCGCCGGCCGGTGACGAACCCGCCGGCCGCTACCTCGACGCGATGCCAGCCGGGGCTCAGGCGCCCCTCCCAGATCCCGCTGCCGAGCGCCACGCCGTCGACGGTGATGCTCGCGCACACCGGCGTGGGCTCGATCCGGAGCGTCGAGGTCAGCTCTGCGGCGTGAAGGTCGACGGTCGTCATCTGCTTCCGCTGGATGACCACGGAGGCCGGCATGGTGCCGAGGGCCCCCGGGCCGTGCAGCTCGACGGTGTGCTGGCCGGGCGGGAGCGATCCTTCCCAGGGCGTCGTGCCGACGGTGTAGCCGTCGACGAGCACGTCGAGCGCCATGCCCTTCTGCTCGGTGACGCGCAGGCGCCCCGACTCGACGAGCTTCTGGAGGCGGGAAAGGATGCGGACGACCTGCCCTCCGGCGACGTCGACGCGGGTCTCGAACGGCTCGAAGCCCTCCTTGTAGACGCGGACAACGTGGCTGCCCGCGCCGACGCGCAGCGGGGCGGGCAGCGGGTAGTCGCCGCGGCGCTGGCCGTCGATCATGACCGAGGCGCCGATCTCGGCGCCCGCGACGTCGAGGGTGCCGACGAGCCCGCGCAGCCGCACGACGGTCTCCTGCGCGGCGTTCCTGGTGTCCGGCGGCAGCTTCTGCGAGAAGTCGCGGAGCAGCGTCTCGAAGAGGGCGAGCGCCTCGTCGTAGCGGCGGAGCCGCTGGAAGCAGAGCGCCGCGCTCGAGGTGGCGCTCCACGTCGGATAGGCCTGCCGCGACGCGAGGAACTCGGCGAGCGCCGCCTCCCAGGCGCCCTGGCGAACCAGCGCGAGGCCGCGCTCGAAGCGGGCGCGCGCCTCCACGACGGGGTCCGCGGGCGGCGGGGGATCGGCGGCCGGCGTGGCGGCGTCGAGCGGCGGCGTGGTGGGGGATGCCGCAGGCGGCGTGGGCGATGCCGCAGGCGGCGGTGCGGCAGGGGGAGAGGCAGGAGGCGGCGCAGCAGGGGGAGCCGCCGGCTGGGCGAGCGCTGTCGGCGCCACGGCGAGCGCGGCGAGCGCGGCGAGCGCCGTGGCCGCCGAGCGGCGCCGCCTGCGGGCGACGGCGAGCGCGAGGAGCGCCGCGCCGGCAGCGAGCGCCGCCGAGGACGCGGGGCGCGCCGGCGCGGCGCTGCACCCGCCGGCGCCCGCCGGCTCGGGCGGCCGGACGCAGTGGCCTCGCAGGTTGCAGACGAAGCCCTCCGCGCAGTCGTCGAGCGAGGCGCAGCTCTGCCTGCAGGCGCCGCGCTGCGGATCGCACCGATAGGCGATGCAGGCCACCTCGACCTGCGCTGGACAGGCGGAGGACGCCAGCGTGCACCGCGCCGGCTCGGCGCTGTGATCGTCGTCGACGCACCTGGACGGCGCGCAGATCGAGCCGGCCTTCGCCGGGCTGCCTGCCTCGCGGCAATACCCTTCGGCCCCCTGGGCGCTGCAGGTGCCGCAGGGACAGGGCGCGTCGCAGCAGAACCCGTCGACGCAGAAGTCGGTGGAGAAGCAAGCAGAAGCAGCGGTGCATGCCTCGCCCCGGGCCAGGGCGAACCGCTCGGCCTCCGCGAGCGCGGCGTCAGCGTCCCCTCCCCCTGCCACCAGCACCTCGCCGCTCGACAGGAGCGTGGCGGTGTGGCCCATGCGCGCGTGGCGCATGGGGTTCGTGAGGGCCCAGGTGTTGACCGCCGGGTCGTACCGCTCGGCGCTGCTCTGGAACGTGCTCTCGCCGCCGTATCCGCCCGCCACGAGGACCAGGCCGTCGGGTAGCAGCGTCGCTGTGTGGCCCTGCCGCTCGCGGTTCATCGGGCGCGTGGGCGTCCAGCCGCCGGTCTCCGGATCGTACAGCTCCGCGCTCGCGAGCGGGGTGAGAGCGCTATCGTGGCCGCCCGCCACCAGCACCTCGCCGTTCGGCAGCAACGTCATCGTGGGATCGTCGCGCGCGTCAAGCATCGGGGTCGTGACCTCCCAACTGTCGGTGTCGGGGTCGTACAGCTCCGCGCTGGCGTGCACGATGGCAACGCTGTGGCCGCCTGCCACGAGGACCTTGCCGCTCGAGAGCAGCGTCGCCGCGTGCCTGTCGCGCCGGAAGTTCATCGGCGCCATGACGTCCCAGCGATCGGCCTCGGGGTCGTACAGCTCGGCGTGCTTGGGAGCGATGTCCCCCGCGTCGCCGCCCGCCACGAGGACCTTGCCGCTCGAGAGCACCGTCGCCGTGTGCTCGACGCGGGCTTCGTGCATCGGCGTCGCGTCGGTCCATGTGCCGGTCTCCGGGTGATACAGCTCCGCGGTCTCGAAAATCGGGCCTACATCCTGGACGAGGGCCTGCTGGCCACCCGCCACGAGGATCTCGCCGGTCGAGAGCAGCGTCGCCGTGTGCCCGCCGCGCGCGTGCTTCATGCTCCCCGTGAAGCTCCAGGAGTCGGCCGCCGGGTCGTACAGCTCCGCGCTGTCGAGCGTGAGGGTCACCTCGGCTGCGGGGCGCACGTCCCAGCCGCCCGCCACGAGGACGAGGCCGTTCGGCAACAGCGTCTCGGTGTGATCGCGCCGCGCGACGTTCATCGCTCCGGCGGTCAGCACCCACACCGGGTCGACGAGGACCGCCTCGCCGCCGGCGTCCACCGAGAGCTCGATGCGCGATCCCCGCGCCCTCAGCGCCATGGCGACAGGCCGCCCCGAGCGCGCATGGGCCCGCGGCGCCGACACGCGCAGCACGGCCGCCCCCCTCCCCGGCTCGACGAGCTCCACCGCCTCGCCGCGCGCGCGAAGCGTCGCGCCCTCCACCTGCCACGTCGCCACCACCTCGCCGCCGCGCGCGACGCCTTCGTCGAGCAGCAGCCACTCCTCCACGCCGTGATCGGTCGCGGACCAGAACGACGTCCCCCCGCTCCGCCGGTAGGCCACGGCCTGCTCCACCGGAGTGCCCTCCCCCACGACGCCTTGCTCTCGCACCCGCACCTCGACCCCTGCCGGCGTGCGGAACCGGATCGGCTCGCTGCCCTCCCGGGGGAGCACCACGCGAGGCCGCGAGGGTCTCCCGCCCACCTCTGCCGAGCCCAGATGAAACCCCTCCGCGTCGCCGACGAACGCCTCGCGCGCCTCGAGGACGGCGGCAGAGTGATCCGGGAACCGGCGGCGCAGGGTGTCGGCTGACGCAGGCGGCTCCGGCTCGGCGCTGCAGCCGGAGAGGCACGCGGGGCCCGAGAGCAGAAGGGCGAAGCGCGGCAGGACGCGCCGGAGGAAGCCGCGCGGGGACATCAGGAGTCGCCCCGCGGTCGTGTGGCTTTCCTCCGGAAGGCCGAGGATCTCCGCTGCGCGACGGCGAGGAGCGCGAGGGCCACGGCGCCGAGGCCGCGCCTCGAGGCGCCCGCCGCCGCGACGGCTGGCCCGACGCGACAACCCGAGATCACTTCGGACGGAGGGAGCACGCAATGGCCGGAGAAGTCGCAACCATGGCCCAGCGCGCAGTCCCGCAGCGAGCCGCACCTGTCCTTGCAAGCGCCGCTGGCCTGATCGCACTGGTAGGGCGCGCAGTCCACGACCTCCCTGGCCTCGCTGCTCGGGCCCGCGCAGCTCGCCCCATCGGCGGGGCAGTGGACAGGCGTCATGCTGTGCGTCTCATCGCTGCACTCCGCCGGGACGCACAGGCCGCCCCTGGGCACGGCGGAGCAGACGCCGACCCCGTCGCACGCTCCATCACAGCCCTCGCGGGCACATTCACCGCGAGCATCCCAGCCTTTCGGCTGGCGGACACAGCGGCCGAGGGACGAGGGCATGGCGCACGTGTGGCAGGGCTCGGAGCAGCGCGATTCGCAGCAGACACCGTCGACGCAGGCGACGAGCCCGCAATCGTCGTCCGACGCGCACGCGGCGCCGACGATCGTGTACCGCTCCGGATAGACCGTAGAGCCGACCAGCAGCACCTCGCCGTTCAGCAACCGTGTCGCGGAGTGCTCGTCCCTGTAGACGACATTCGTGGGCGCCGTGGTGGTCCATGTGTCCGCCTCCGGATCGTAGAGCTCCGCGTTCCTGCTGGACCCGGTCTCCGCAGCGTAGACCTGCCCTGCGACCAGGACCTTGCCGTTATACAAGGTCGTCGCGCTCAGCGCGTCGCGGTCCCCGATCATCCGGCTCGTGGGGGACCAGGTGCCAGCCGTCGGATCGTACCGCTCCGCTCCCGACTCGCCCACCGCCAGGAGCTCGCCGTTGCGCAGCTCCGCCAGCGCCAGGGGGTACCCATCGCCTCCGGTCATCGAACCCGTGAGCGTCCAGATGTTCTTGTCCGGGTCGTACAGCTCCGCGCTGGGCGTGGCCCCTCCCGCCACGAGGACCTTGCCGCTCGTCTGCACGAGCGCCGCGACGTGGCGTTCACGAGCGACGAGCATCGGTGCCGCGGACACCCAGGTGTTGGTCGCGGGGTCGTACAGCTCCGCGCTGGAGAGGCGGCCGATCGCGTTGCTTCCGCCCGCCACCAGGACCTTGCCGTTCGGCAGCAGCGTCGCTGTGTGAGCGCGCCGCGACTCGTCCATGGGGGCTCTGCCCGTCCAGGTGTTGGTCGCGGGGTCGTAGAGCTCCACGGCGTCGACGGGCGTCATGGCGCTGCTCTGGAGCCCCCCGACCACGAGGACGTGGCCGTCCTTCAACCGTGTCGCTGTGTGATAGATGCGCCCTGCGCGCATGGGTGCCACGAGGCTCCATGTGTCGTCCGCCGGGTCGTACAGCTCCGCCCTGGCGAGTTCGGGGAACCCGCCGTAACCGCCCGCCACCAGGACCTTGCCGCTCGGCAACAGCAGCGTCGCTGTGTGCCCACGCCTCCCTGCGACGTTCATGCGGCCGGCAGGCTCCCATGCGGGATCCACGAGCGCCGCCTCGCCGCCCGCATCGACCGACAGCTCGATGCGCGCGCCGCGCACCCGGAGCGCCGGGGCGACAGGCCGCCCCGAGGCCGCGTGCGCACGGGGCGCCGTCACGCGCAGCACAGGCGCCCCGCTCTCCTCGTCGAGGAGCTCCACCGCCGCGCCCCGCGGCCGCAGCGCCGCGCCCTCCACCTCCCACGCCGCCACAACGTCGCCGCCGCGCGCGACGCCTTCGTCGAGCAGCAGCCACTCCTCCACGCCCCCGTCGGTCGCCGTCCAGAACGACGTCCCGCCAGCGCGCCGGTAGCTCACCGCGCGCTCCGCGAGCAGGCCCTCGCCCGCGGCGCCGAGCTCCCGCACCCGGATCTCGCGGCCGTCCGCGAGGCGGAACAGGATCGCTCCGCCCCCGTCGTGGGGCAGCACCACCGCCGGCCGCGCGGCCTGCGCCCAGGCCCCGCCCGGCGCTGTCGCGGCCAGCCGGAAGCCGTCCACCGCCGGGGCGAACGCCTCCTGCGCCGACAGCACGGCGTCCGCGTGGCCCGGGAAGCGCAGGCGCAGCGCCGCGGCCGCGGTCTCCTCCGGCTCTGCGCCGCAGCCGCCGAGGAGCAGCGCGGCGGCGAGCGGGGGGGACAGCGCGGCGGGCGATCGTCTCGAGCGAAAGGAAGGTGCGGCCATCGGGCGTCTCGCGCGACGAGTAGAGCAGCCTTGCTCCGGCCCGCCTAGCCTCCCGCCCGATTCGCGCGGCCGCGGCGCCGGACGTCACCGCGGGTCGGCGCCGGGCCCGCTCTCCGCGGCGAGCTCCGCCTCCTGCGCGCGCGGCGCGGGCACCTCGAGGCCCGCCGCGCGGGCCAGCCCCATCACCCCTCCACGGCCGCCGCGACGCGGCCGAACGGATCCGCGCCGTCGACGGCGGTGACGTGCACCCGCGCCGCATGAGAATGAGGTGCTCGCTCGGGTTCGCGCGGATGCGGCCCCATGGGACTCGGCAGCAACCGGGCCATGCGGGAGAGCCGGTGAAAGGAGGCGTCCGAGGGACGCGCCGCGGGGCGGAGATCCAGGATGGAGCGCGCGGAGATCCGGAATGGAGCGCTGCCGCGGGGCCGCGGAGGTGGCCGCCGCGGGCGTCAGCGGACGTTGACCCGGAGCCGCACCGGGCGGCCGTCGCGCTCGACGACGAACGACAGGCTCTTGTCGGAGCGCATGCGCGAATAGGCCATCATGGCCTTTTGCGGGTCGGTCAGATCGATGCTGTTGACCGATTTCACGAGATCGCCGCTCTGGACCCCGAGCGACTCGAGCACCGAGCCGGGCTTGACCGTCATCTTCAGCCCGACCACCTGGTCGCCTCGCATCTCCGGGACCGCCGACGAGGTGCTCGTCACCAGCTCGGGATTATCGAAGATCTTCTCCGCGGCCGTGCGGTCGATGTCGATTTCCAGGTCGCTGACCCGCTTGATGCTCGCGGCGATCTCCGGCGGGACGCTGCTCTTGCCGGACCGGCGGGGCGGGGTCGCCCGGGGCGGCTCGGAGGGCTCCGGTGGCCTTGGCTCGGCCTTGTCTTCCTCGCCGGTCTTCTTGCCGAGCTCCATCTGGCAGCGCGCGCCCCCCGAGGTGAGCCACACCCGGTCCCACGCGATGTCCTCGACCTTCCGTCCGGCGACCTCCCCGCCGCGCCGCCCGAGCGCGGTGGGCCCGCCTTCGGCCTTGATGGCCGCGAACGACCACTCCGGATCCTCGGACATGGCGATCAGCACCACGCGGCCCTTGTCGCACGGGGGCGCGAGGTAAGGGTCGAGATGGGAGAGGTCCGCCTGTCCGGCCGGCGCCGCGCCCGGCGGGGGTCCGAGGGGGCCAGTGATCGAGTCGAACGGATTGCGCTCCAGGATCGGCGCCGCGCTCGGCGGGGGGTCGCCGGAGGGCGGCGGCCCGGCGGGCGCCGTCGCCCGAGGGGCGGAAGGGATGCTGTCCCGCGCGATCTGGTAGGCGATGAGATGAGACAGGCCGGAGGCCTGAAAATACGCGGAGACCGCGACCATTCCTCCCAGGATGGTTGCGAATCTGCGCTTGACGAACGCGTCGGGGTTCATGGATACCGCTCCTCAGGGCAGGAGCGCGCCGGGCCTCGCCGCGCGAGTGTCCCTTGCCGCCGCGGAGTCGCGGCAGTGCACGCCCTCGCCACCGGCAAGACCGCGCCTCGGGGCGAGCACCGAGCGTGCCCGCTCAGGGGCGATCGCGGCCGGAGAAGTGGGAGTCCGGCCGGGACAGCGGGGAGCGCGGCGCGCCGAGGCCACCTCGGCGGGCAGGGAGCGCGCATCGCTCAAGTGCAGCGCGACACGCACAACCCCGAAGAAGATCCGCATCTGCCGAAGGCACCACAGCGCAACGCGGGCCGCTGGTGTCGCGCGCGATGCCAGCGCTCAGCCATGCGGGAATGTTTCACGCTCCCGCGCCCCGATGGCGGCTTTGCACTACTTCAAACACCGCCGCAGGCGCTCGTTTTCTCCGGCCAAAACATCGTTCCTGGCCGCACAGGACCGCGGCCTGCGACGGGAGCCCTGTCCTCGAGAGCTTGACCCAGCATGGTTTGCCTGTAGCCTGCCGGGGGTTCGATCGCGCGAAGCGGAGCGATGAGCGATAGAGGAGCGTCATCATGAATCGATCGTGGCCCGCGGTGCTCAGATCGTTGATCCCCGTCCTCTCGGCGGCGCACGTCGCGTGCGGCGACGCCGGCGCGGATCCGGGCGGAGCAGGGGGCTCGCACCGAGACTCGCCTGACACATCGAGCACGTCGGCGTCGACATCCGCCTCTTCGACATCGGCCTCTTCGACGTCCGCCGGAGGGGCGCCTGACCTCTGGATCCCAGCGCTCGATACGTCGTGGCACTGGATGATCGACCACCCCCTGGATCTGAACGATCCCAAGGACATGGGCCTTGTCGATCCCACCGGGGCGCCCATCGATACGCCGCCTCCCACGGTCTACGACATCGACTGGGAGTTCACGCCGGCCGAGACGGTGGCCGCGCTCCACGCGATGGGCGCCAGGGTCATCTGCTACGTCGACGTCGGCGCGTTCGAGGACTATCGGCCGGACGCCGGCGATTTCCCGGAGTCGGTCAAAGGCAAACCGGATCATCACTGGGAAGGCTCGTTCTGGCTCGATATCCGGCAGATCGACGTCCTCGGGCCGATCATGGAGGCCCGGTTCCAGGTCTGCAAGGACAAGGGCTTTGACGCCATCGAGCCCGACGAGGTCGACGGCTACGCCAATGACTCGGGGTTCCCCCTCACCTACGAGGACCAGATCGCCTACAACCGCTTCATCGCGGATCTCGCCCACGGGATGGGCATGTCCGTCGGGCTCAAGGGCGACATCGAGCAGGCGGAGGACCTGTGGCCGCACTTCGACTGGACGCTGAACGAGCAGTGCTTCGAGTATGACGAGTGCGAGATCCTCGTCGACACCTTCCTGGCGAACGGCAAGGCCGTGTTCGAGGTGGAGTACGACGATCCGTTCTCGGGTCACATGACCGATCGGTCGCTCTTCTGCGAACAGGCGAACGCCTGGGGCTTCAACAGCATGGAGATGCCGCTCGACCTCGACGGCGGCCGATGGCCCTGCCGGTGACCCCGGCCTCGCCTCCGCTCGAGCGGTGAGGCCCTCGGCGCCGCACCCCTCGCCGCCAGGACGCGCCGTTGCCGCGCCTCCGCCGCCTCACGCGTCGTAGAGCAGGACCTCGACCACGGCGCCCTCTCCCACCGCCTCTTCGTCGCCCGGCACGATGACCACGCCGTCCGCGCGCGTCGTCGACGACAGGATCGACGCGCCGCTCGTCGCGATCGGAAACACCCGATCTCCGTCGACGCGCACCCTCACATAATCGACGCGCCCGGCCTGGGAGGCGATCTTGCTCGCGACCACGCACCGCCTCCGCCGGTGGGGCCACGCGCGCGGCAGGCCGCCGAGCGCGCGGATCGAGGGGCCGGCGAAGAACTCGTAGGCGCAGAGGCACGACACCGGGTTTCCCGGCAGCAGGAACACAGGGCGTGCGCCGTCCAGGAAGCCGAACCCCGCGGGGCCCGCCGGGCGCATCGCCACGCCGTGGATCGCCAGCTCGCCGAGCTCCGCCAGCACCAGCGGCGCATGGTCCTCCGGGCCGACCGACGAGCCGCCGGAGATCAGCACAACGTCCGCGCCGGACGCGCCGGACGATGACAGCGCGCCGCGCACCGCCTCGCGCCGGTCGGGGACGTACTCGACCGCGACGTCCCCGGCGCCGTCGCGCCCTGCGAGCGCCGAAAGCACCAGGCTGTTCGAGTCGACGATGCACGCCCCGTCCGGCAGGCTCCCGGGCGGCAGGAGCTCGTCGCCGGTGATCAGGATCCGCACCGACGGCCGGCGCACAACGCGCACCTCGGCGACGCCTGTCGAGGCGAGCACGCCGACGTCCTGCGGCCGCAGCCGGCGCCCGGCCGACACGACCGCCTCGCCCGCCATGACGTCCTCGCCGATCGCCGCCACGTGCTTGCCAGGCGGCACCGGCTGGCGCACCCGCACGACCTCCGCCCCGCCGCTGCCCGCGGCCTCCTCGGCGTGCTCCGCCATGAGCACCGCGTCGGCCCCCTCGGGCACCGGCGCGCCTGTCGTGATCCGCACGGCCTCGCCCGGGCGGATCGCGCCAGCATGAGGGCGCCCGGGGAACGACGCCCCCACGAGCGCGAGCTCGACCGGCGCGCCGGGCGCCGCGCCCGAGGTCGCCTCGCTGGCGAGCGCGTAGCCGTCCATGGCCGCGCGGGCGAAGTGCGGCACGCTCACCCGGGCGAGCACGAACTCGGCCGCGACCCGCCCGGCCGACGCCGCGATCGGGACCGGCTCGTCGCCGAGCCGCTGGACGCGCTGCTCCAGGATCTCGAGCGCCCGCTCGACGGTCGCGCGCTCGCGAAAACCTCGCATTCTGACGTCGCGCAAGGGGAGCTCGGGGCTACGGGCCGCTCAGCCCGGGGCGGAGGTCTCGAGCGCGCCGCGGTAGATCTCGTCGACGGCCAGCGCGCCGTCGATCGACGCGAGCCGCGCGCGCTCGCCCGGCCCGGCCTCGTACAGCGTCCACGAGTCGTCCTGGTTGCGCCGGAAGACCTCGATCCTCCGGTGCGCCTGCGAGACGAGGACGTACTCCTTCAGCGAGGGGATGCGTCGGTAATGGGCGAATTTCTCCCCGCGATCGTACCCCTCCGTGGAGTCCGACAGCACCTCGACAAGCACCACCGGGTTGACCACGGCGTCCCTGTCCTCGGGGTCGTGCATCAGCCGGCCGCACACGACGGCTGCGTCCGGGTAGGTGGCGAGGCCCGTCTCGAGCACGCGCACGCGGAGGTCGGACGAGAACACCTCGCAGCCCTGGCCGAGCTGCGCACCGAGCGCCACCGTCACCCGGGCCGCGAGCCGCGCGTGCTCCGGCGTGCCGCCGGCCATGTCGAAGATCTCGCCGCGGAGAAACTCGTGCCTGGTCGGGCTCGCCCGCTCCTGCTCGAGGTACTCGGCGTGGGTGAAGGAGAGCTTGCGGGCGGGGGCGTTCACGTCGTGACCTCCTCCGGAGTATGGCACGGGAACAGCCCCTCCGGGGGCCGGCTCGCCCCGACGCCTACCGCCGCTCGCCCCGCCGCGGCCGGCTCGCGCGGCGGAGCGGCGCGATCAGCGCGAAGGCGCCGAGCGCCATCACCGACAGCTTCGGCCCGCGCTTCTTCCGGGCGCTCGCGCGCCGCTCGCCCGCGACAGAGCAGTCCTCCGACTCGGCCGAGTCGTCGGAGCCCCCGCTGCAGCCGTCGTCCTCCGCGTAGTACTCGTCCCCGGAGTCCGGCTCGCTCGTATCCCCGCTGCAGCCGTCGTCCTCCGCGTAATACTCGTCCTCGGACTCCGGCTCGCTCGTGTCCCCGCTGCAGCCGTCGTCCTCCGCGTAGTACTCGTCCTCGGACTCCGGCTCGCTCGTATCCCCGCTGCAGCCGTCGTCCTCCGCGTAGTACTCGTCCTCGGGCGCCGGCTCGCTCGTGTCCCCGCTGCAGCCGTCGTCCTCGTACTCGTCGTCGTAATAGACGTCCTCGCCCTGCTCGTCGGTGTCGTCCACGACGACCGTGTCGGCGGTGCCAGAGCAGCCGCAGCCCACGTCGGCGACCGGCTCGTCGTCGTGATAAGAATACGGGTCGTCGTCCACGCCCGACGGCCCGCCGGTCGCGCTCGATCCGCCGGCGGTCGGCCCGCCGCCAAGGCCTCCGGGCCCGCTCCCCGACGAGCCGCCGGGGCCGGCGCCCGCGCCGCCGCCGCCGTCGCCGGAGCACTCGTCCAGGCGGATGCGGCCGGCCCGCACGACCGGCGAGACCGACGCGCCGTCCCCGAAGATCAGCGGCCAGTCCGCGCCGGATTGCCCGGCCGCGAGCCGCATCGAGACGCGGGTGAGCCACACCGACGACGGCGCGAGACCGGAGAGCCCGACAGCGAGATCGTCGGCGATCGGGCCGCAGCGCAGCAGCTCCGGATCCGTCTCGTCCCTGCGCGGCGACTCCGCGCAGTCGGCCGCGCCGTCGACAACGCCGTGCTCGGCGCGCGGGCAGCTCGCGGCGACCTGGAGGCTCGACGCCAGCGCGGCCGCGGCCACCGCGGCGCACGACCCCGGCCCGTCGGGGAGGTCGCCGTACGCGCTCGCGCGCGCGAAGTACGCCGCGACAACGCTGTCGACGCTGTCGCTGCCGATCGCGATGCTGCGGATCAGCGCGTCGTGCCCCGCGCCCTCGACGAGCGCCCCGTCGCGCGCCTGGCCGAGGACCTCGGCGCGGAGCTCCGCGTAGTCGCTGCGCTGCGCGCTCGCGTCCCAGGTCAGCGAGGCCGGCGGGAGCGTCACCGGCGCCGCGCCCGACAGCGCGCCCCGGCCGTCGCCGAGGAGCCACGCGGTCACGAGCACGTCGCCCTCGCCCGCCCGGGTCAGCGACAGCGGCAGGAGCGGCGCGCCGCCGCCCATCGCGACGCGCAGCGTCCTCGTGACCGCCGGCCCGCCCGGCGCGTCGAACCGGGCCGCCGCGAACCGCACCCCCTGCAGCGCGCCGAGCTGCGCGGCCGTCTCGGGCGAGAGCGCGAGCCCGGCCGACGCCGCCCATTGCGCGACAGCGTCCACGTCGGCGAGCACCGTCACCTCGACCGGCTTCAGCGTCGCCTCGTGGGCGAGCCGCCCTGTCACGTCGAACGGCGCCGGCGCGCCCCCCTCCCCGGGGCAGTACGGGCCGACGCCCTCGGGCGGGAGCACGCGCGGCGCGGTCGCCGCCTCGAGCGCCTCGAGCCACGCGTCCGAGCTCACGTCGAGCGCCGCGAGCGGCGGCACCGGCACGACGAGCGCCACAGGCCCGCTCGCGCCCTGGAACCGCAGGCTCGTCCAGATCGTCGTGCGCTCCGGCCCCGCCGCGACGGCCACGCGCTGCTCGACCGACGCCTGTCCAGCGCCGGGCAGCAACGCCCCCGCCGCGAGGGCGTCACCGGAGAAGGAGAGGAGGACCGCAGGAAGCGCAAGCGCAAGCGACCGTCTGTGCATGCGAGGTCGATTGGCAAGCAGCATGCCCTCCATCGTACGCGGGTTTCGAGGCCGACTTCCACGCTGTCGAGGCCGGCTGAGAACCGCAGTTCACGGCGCTCCGTCGCCACAGCGACCCCGCCGCGAGGAGCGCCCCGTGGACGGCGCGGCGGATCACGCCTCGTGGACGATCACGATGTCGTCGGGGTGGAGGTGGCAGAACACCCTGTCGCCGGCGTGGAGCGCCGCCTGGCCGGAGCTCTCGTTGGCCACCACGGCGGTGAGCGTCAGCCCGGAGTCGGTCCGGAGCCGGAGCTGGTCGGTCGCGCCCTTGAACAGCTCGCCCTCGACGTGCGCCTCGAAGCAGTTCTCGAAGGCGGCTTGCCGCTCCTTGCGGAGCGCGACCTTCTCCGGCCGGATCGAGATGAGCGCGCTGTCCGCCCCGGGCGCGAGGTGCTCGGCGTTGACGAGGAGCTCGATCCCCCCCTCGAGCCGGACCTGCGCGCGCTCGCCGCTCCGCGACAGGACGGCCGCCCGGAGGATGTTGGCCTGGCCGATGAAGTTCGCGACGAACGTCGTCTTGGGACGGTGGTAGATCTGCGACGCGTCGCCGAGCTGCTCGATCCGGCCCTTGTTGATCACGGCGATGCGGTCGCTCATCGTGAGCGCCTCTTCCTGGTCGTGGGTCACGAACACGAACGTGATCCCGAGCTTCTTCTGCAGCTCCTTGAGCTCCACCTGCATGGCGTGCCGGAGCTTCGCGTCGAGCGCCGACAGCGGCTCGTCGAGGAGCAGCACCTTCGGGCGGCACACGATGGCCCGCGCGAGCGCGACCCGCTGCCGCTGGCCGCCCGAGAGCTGCGCCGGCTTGCGCTGCTCCATGCCCCCGAGCGACACCATCGCGACAGCGGCGCGGACCCGCTCGTCCATCTCCGCCCTCGGCACCTTCTTCATCCGCAGGCCGAAGCTGATGTTGTCCTGCACGCTCATGTGCGGGAACAGCGCGTAGCTCTGGAACACCTGGTTCACGTCGCGCCGGTAGGGCGGCTCGTGCGTCACGTCCTTCCCCTCCAGCAAGACGGCGCCCGTCGTCGGCGTCTCGAAGCCCGAGATCATCCGGAGCAGCGTCGTCTTGCCGCACCCCGAGGGGCCGAGCAGCGTGATGAACTCGCCGGCCCTGATCTGGAGATCCACCTCGTTCACCGCGACAAAGCTGCCGAACCGCTTGGTGACCGCGCGGAGCTCGACCATCACACCCATCGATTTACCTCGGAGTACCTCGGAGACCGGAAGCTCATCCGCGCTCCGGCTCCTTGCGCAGGCCGAGCAGGAGGAACACGGAGAACAGGAGGAGGAGCGTCATGCCGAGCGCGGCGCCGAACGGCCAGTCGCGCGCCTGCCCGAACTGGTTCTGGATCACGTTGCCGATCATCGGCACGCGCGCCCCGCCCATGAGGTCGGTGATCGCGAACATCCCGAGCGCCGGGATGAACACGAGGAGGACCCCCGCCAGGATCCCCGGGCGGGTGAGCGGGACGATGACGTGGGAGAAGGCGGACACCGGCCCCGCGCCGAGGTCGAACGCCGCCTCGATGAGCGCGTTGTCCAGCTTCTCGACGCTCCCGTAGATGGGCAGGATCATGAACGGCAAGTACGAGTAGACGAGCCCGATGACCACCGCCGTCGGCGTGTACATGATGTCGAGCGGCGCCGAGATGATCCGCAGATAGAGGAGCATCCCGTTGAGGAGCCCCTCCGACTTGAGGATGGACATCCAGGCATACGTCCGGATGAGGAAGCTGGTCCAGAAAGGCACCATGACCAGCATGAGCAGCTTGTTCCGGATCCCCTCGCGCGCCCGGCCGATGAAGTACGCCACCGGATACCCGGCCACGAGGCAGATCGCCGTGGTGATCGCGGCGTAGCGGATCGAGTTGAGCAGGATCTTCAGGTAGGTCGCGTCGAGCACGCGCGCGTAGCTCGAGAGCGAGAGGCGGAAGACCACCTGCCCGAGCTCGTCCCGCTCGCAGAAGCTGTAGACGAGCATGATCGCGGTGGGCGCCACGACGAAGGCGATCAGCCACAGGAGGAGCGGGGCGAGCAGCAGCCACCCGCGGACGCCCGGCCTCCGCCGGGCGCCCTGGAACTCGACGACCTGCCCCGTGGCCGTGTTCATGACGCCCCGCCGATCACTGCGACGCCTTGAGGTCCGTCACCAGCTTGTCCACGTCCGCCGCCGCCTTGCCGATGTCGTGGAAGGTCTCCATGCCGGCGAGGGGCGGGTAGCTCGCCGGGTTCGCGAGCTGCTCCGGCGTGAGCAGCTTGCGCGCCTCCGTGTTCGGGTTCGTGTAGGGGAACTTGTCCGAGATGAGCTTGCTGACCTCGGGACGGAGGATGTGGTTCATGAACATCTCCGCGCCGATCTTGTTCTCGGCGTTGGTCGGGATCGCCAGGCTGTCGATCGCCTTGTGCGTCCCCTCGGCCGGCAGGATGAACTGGAACTTGTTCTTGTCCTCCTGGTAGAGCAGGGCCGCCTCCCCGCTCCAGACCACGCCGATGTCGACGTCGCCGTTGAGCAGCGCCGTCTTCGGGCTGTCGGAGTCGAACACCTTCACGAGCTTGATCCACTCCGCGAGCGTCGGCTTGATCTTCGCGAGGTTCTCCGGCGTCACGTTGTTGGCGTCGAGGCCCATCGTGACCATCACCCAGGCGACGATCTCGCGCGCGTCGTTCAGGGCCACGATGCGCCCCTTGTACTTCGGCTGGAACACGTCCTTGAAGCCCTTGATGGGCTCCTTCACCTTCTCGGTGTTGACGACGATGCCGACCGTCGTGCCCATGTAGGGGACGGTGTACTTGAGCTCCGGGTCGTGCGCCTGGTTCCTGAACGTTGGCGCGATGTGCTTCAGGTTCGGGAGGCGCGCGTGATCGAGCGGCTGGAGCTTGTTCTGCTTGATCAGCGCCTCGACCGCGTACTCCGACGGCTGGATGAGGTCGTACCGGGTGCCCCCCGCGAGGAGCTTCGACATCATCTCCTCGTTCGAGGCGTAGGTCTCGTAATTGACCTTGATCCCCGTCTCCTTGGTGAAGCCGTCCAGGACCTCCTGCGGGATGTACTCGGACCACCCGAAGAGGTTGAGCTCGCCCCCCGCCTTCGGCTCGGCCGCAGGCCCGCTGCCCGACGCGGCCGCCTGCGGCGCCGGGCTCTCCTTCTTCCCGCAGCCGAGGAGGGCCATGAGGGGGACGACCATCAGTATCAAGAGCGCTGAGATGCGTTTCATTGGCCTTGCTCCTTGTCTTGCCTGCGCAGGCGTGTCCGCGCCGCGCTCGCCTTCAGCCCTCGTCCGGGAGCCGCCTCGCGGTGCCCTTCAGCGACTCGGCGACCACCACCAGCATCGCTGTCGCGACGATGAACACGGTAGAGATCGTGTTCAGCATCGGGTTCAGACCGACCTTCGCCATGCCGAACACCTTGATCGGCAGGGTCTCGGACTTGGGCCCGCGCGTGAAATAGGTGACGATGAGCTCGTCCATCGACAGCGTGAACGACATCAGCGCCCCGGAGATGATCGCGGGCAGAAGATAAGGCACCATGACCAGGAAGAACGCCTTGAGCGGCGTCGCCCCGAGATCCAGGGCGGCCTCCTCGAGCGACGGGTCGAGCCCGGCGAGCCGCGCCTGGACGGCGATGAGCACGAACGGGAAGCAGAAGGTGACGTGCGAGATGATCACCGTCGTGAAGCCGAGCTCGACCTCCACCGTCTTGAAGAAGATGAGCAGGCTGATCCCCATGATGATCTCCGGGATGATCATGGGAATGAAGATCAGCGTCGTGATCGACCGGAGCGCGGGGAACCTGTACCGGTAGAGCAGGAATGCGCCCGCCGTGCCGAGCGCGACCGAGAACGCCGTGGTGGCGCCGGCGATGATCACGCTGTTGCTCAGCGACTCGATGAGCGGCGACCGGCGCTCGTCGCCGAGGTGCGCGACGAGCTCGCCGAAGAGCTGCCGATACCACTTGAAGGTGAACCCCTCCCAGACGACGCTCATCCGCGAGTCGTTGAACGAGTAAGCGACCAGGAGCACGATCGGGAGATACAGATAGAGGAGGACCAGGCCGCTCCAGCCGCCAAGGAGCAGATTTGACAGCTTGATGCCCGACAACCTCCGGAGTCGCATGCGGCGGCCTCGCAATCTTACACGGTCGCCGCGCGAGCTTATCGCCGGCGGAACGCCGTTTGCAACCACTGCAACCCGTCGAGGTGGCCGGGCGCGCGCCCCGCCGACGGCGCGCCGGGGCGCCGCGCGACGAGGTGGCGTCCGGAGAGGCTCTTGACACCGCCACCTCCTCCGCTTACCGGCCCTGCATGACCGGGTCGTCGCGCCGCCCTTCAGGTGAGGTCACGTGAGCGCTCCTCGTATCTGGACGATCGAAGAGGCGAACGCGCTCGTCCCGCAGCTCTCGTCGCTGATCGGCCGGCAGCTCGCCCTGGCGGGCGAGATCGAGCGCTGCTGGCGCGATCTCGTGGACGCCGTGCCGAGCCCGGTGGCGACGCCCGGTCAGCTCGTGGAGCTGGCGCGCAGCGGCAGCGAGCGGGCGCGGGCCCGCGAGCGCGAGCTCTCGGAGAAGATCGCCGCCTACGAGGCCGGGTGGCGCGACGTCGAGGAGCTCGGGGTGGTCGTGAAGGACCAGCGGATCGGGCTCTGCGATTTCTACGGGCGCCTCGACGGCGCCCTCGTCTGGCTCTGCTGGCGCTACGGCGAGCCGGCGGTCGAGCACTACCACGCGCTCGAGTCCGGCTACGCCGGGCGCAAGCCGCTCACCGCGTCCAAGCGCCGGCAGCTCCTCAACTGACGAGGCATCCGTGATCGATCGACAGAGAGCGGCCCGGGCCATCGAGGAGTTCCTTCGCGCGCTCGGGCGCGACGTGGAGGGGGAGCTCGCCGGCACGGGCGAGCGGGTCGCGGACGCGTGGGCGGACGACCTGATCGAGGGCGAGGCCATCGACGCGGCCGCGGTGCTGCGCGAGGGCGCCATGGAGACCGGCCCCTTCGAGCGCGGGCTCGTCGTCGCCCGCGACCTCGCCGTCACAACGATGTGCCCGCACCACCTGCTGCCCGGCCACGGCACCGGGATCGTCGCCTACCTGCCGGGCGCGCGGGTCGCCGGCATCGGCACGATCGCGCACGTGCTCGACGCGCTCGCCCGCCGGCTGACCCTGCAGGAGCGCATCGGCGGGCAGCTCGTCGATCTGCTCGTCAACGAGCTCGGCGCGCGCGGCGCGCTGTGCAAGCTCGCGCTGACCCACACCTGCCTCATCGCCCGCGGCGAGCGCAAGGCGGGGGCCGTCATCGAGACGGTCGCTGTCGCGGGGGCGTTCGCCGAGCCGGGGCCGGAGCGCGACCTCGCGTTCGCCGCCGCGCTCTCCGGGGGCCGCGCGTGACCGGCGTCGCTGTCGTCACGGGGCCGAGCCGCGGGATCGGCCGGGCGACGGCGCTCGCGCTCGCGCGCCGCGGCCTCGCCGTCGCGCTGCTCGGCCGCCCGAGCCCCCGGCTCGACGCGGTGACCGACGAGGTCCGCCGCCTCGACGTCGCCGCGCTGCCGATCCCGTGCGACGTCGCCTCCGAGGAGCAGGTGGCGCGCGCCGCCGCCGAGGTCGTGGCGTGGCTCGGCGCGCCGCGCGTCGTCGTGAACAACGCGGGCGTCGTGCGCCGCGGCGCGCAGGTCCACGAGACCGCGCCGGCGGCCTGGGACGAGGTGATCGCGGTCAACCTCCGCGGCCCCTTCCTCGTCTCGCGCGCCTTCCTCCCGTCGATGCTGGCGCAGGGCCGCGGGCGGCTCGTCCACGTCGGCAGCATCTCCTCGACCATCGCCTCGCCGGGCAACGCGTCGTACGCCGCGTCCAAGTGGGGGCTCGTCGGCTTCTCGAAGAGCCTGGCCGAGGAGCTGCGCGGCAAGGGGCTCCAGTCCATCGCCGTGCTCCCCGGCTCGGTCGACACCGACATGCTCGTCGGCAGCGGGTTCCCCCCGCAGATGAGCGCCGACGACGTGGCGCGGCTCATCGTGTACGCCGCGCTCGACGCGCCCGACGCCGTCACCGGCTCGGCCCTCGAGATGTTCGGCTGACAGCGCCCGCCGCGCTCTTCCCGACGAGGCCCCGCGCCGGCCCCTCCGGACCGAGCTCGGTGTGCGTGCGGCCGCCACACCCGGCGCACCTGCGTGCTAGCCTGGGTCCGTGGAAACGACGCCTCCTCGACCGGGCGATCTCACCGCGGCATTGCCCGAGCTCCCGCTGTTCCCGCTGCCGCAGACGGTGCTCTTCCCCGGCGCGCTCTTGCCGCTGCACATCTTCGAGCCGCGCTACCGCGCCCTCGTGCGCGACGCCCTCGAGACGCACCGCATCCTCTCGGTCGTCCTCATCACGGACACCCGCGCTGTCGACGCGCACGGCCACCCGGCGATCGCGGGCGTGGCCGGCGCCGGCGAGATCATCGACCACGCCGAGCTGCCGGGGGGCCGCTACAACATCGTCCTGCGCGGCCGCGCCCGCGTCCGCCTGGCCGAGCGCCCCTTCGTGCCGCCCTACCGCACGGCGGCCGCGACCCTCCTCGAGGACGAGCCCGGCGAGGTCTCGGCCCAGGACCACGCCGCCCTCATCTCGACCGCGGCCTCGTTCTCCTCGCTCGTCCGCGAGCGCGACAGCGGCTTCGAGTTCCGCCTGCCGCGCGACGCGGCCACCTCGCTCGTCGTGGACCTCTGCGCCCACCACCTGATCCTCGACGCCCGGGAGCGGCAGGCCGCGCTGGAGACCCTGAACGTCGCCGCGCGGGTGCGCCGCGTGACGGAGGCGCTCGCCCTCCAGCAGCTCGCGCTCGCCACCGCGACGCGCGACGTCAACTGAGGAAGCTCGGCTGGGCTCGATCGCGCGATGTTTGCGCGCTGTACCTGAACGCGAGTCCAGAAGCGGTGTCGAGCGGGGTGCGGGCGCCCCAAGATCGGGTAGGCTGCGCCGCCTATGGCGACCTCTCGTTCAACGGAACCCTCTGCCCCGATCATCGTCAAGCACCCGGGGTGTCCCCAGTGGGGACTCGGATACCTCGTCGAGGAGCGCGACGAAAAGCGCTTCTACGACTTCGAGGACGGCCACAATCACTCGATCGCCAAGGCTTTCTGGTCGAAGCTCGAGCCGGTGCAGCTCGGCGACGACGAGGCGAACGCGCTCGAGGCGCGGATCCGCGGGCTCCGGGATCGGCCGTCCGCCGCCGCCAAGAAGCAGCGCGCCCGCGTGGTCGCGCCGCCGGTCACGAGCTTCGACGAGCAGGTCGCGAGCTTCGAGTCGCAGTTCGAGGGCGGGTTCGGGGGCCCGCACTTCGTCGCCGAGGAGCGCGGCTCCGTGGGCGGCGAGGCGCCGAACGGCGGGGCGAAGAAGAAGAGCAAGGCCTACAAGCAGAGCGCCATCGAGACGGCGCGCGCGCTGCTCGCCAAGGGCGAGCTCGAGGCGCTGCTCGCGGCGGGCAACCTCGCCGATTTCATGGAGCGCATCCACAAGGTCCACAAGGCCGCGACCGGCCTCCTGCACCCGCTCGGCGACCTCATCCCCTTCAACAAGATGCCGGCCGAGCACCACCGCGCCTATGCCGAGGCGGTCGTCGATCTCCTCTACGGCGCCGGCGACTACGCGGCGCGCTTCGACCGGCTGGCCGGCGTGCTCGCGGCGGCCAAGGTCGCCACGTGGCCGCTCGCGACGATCCTGAGCGCGCTCGTCACCCCGGAGGAGCACGTGTTCGTGAAGCCGTCCTTCTTCGAGAAGCAGGCCGCCGTGCTCGGCTTCAACCTCGCCTACGACCGCGTGCCGAGCGCCGAGGGCTACGCCCGGATGCAATCGCTCGCGCGCGACCTCGAGCGGCGCCTGCGCGAGCGCAGCCTCGCCCCGCGCGATCTGATGGACGTCTACGCGTTCCTCTGGCGCACGATCTCTCCGCCCAAGCCGTCCGCCAAGTCCTGACCTCCAGCGTCGAGCCGCCCTGCGCCGCGCGGCGCAGGGCGGCGGACGACGGCCCTCGACGCGCGGCCGCGGCCCGCTTATGCGACGCCTCGAGGAGGTGTCGCGTGAAGGCAGCCGTGCTCGAAGCCGTCAAGAAGATCGCCGTCCGGAACGACGTCGTCCCGCCGCAGATCGGCCCGCGCGACGTCCTCGTCCGCGCGAAGGCCTGCGGCATCTGCGGGACGGACGTGCACATCTGGGAGGGCGATTTCTTCCCCACCTTCCCGCTCATCCCCGGGCACGAGGTCGCCGGCGAGGTGGCCGAGGTGGGCGCCGAGGTCACGGACCTGAAGCCGGGCGACCGGGTCATGGTCGACCCGACGGTGACCTGCGAAGAGTGCCATTTCTGCATGATCAACCGGCAGAACCACTGTTTGAAGTGGAATGCCGTCGGCGTGACCCGCGACGGCGGCTTCGCCGAGCTCGTCCGGGTGCCCGCGAAGAACTGTTATCGCTTCGAGCGCGTCTCGTTCAGCGAGGCGGCGTTCTGCGAGCCGCTCGCGTGCGTCGTGTTCGGCCAGGATCGCGCGCGCATCGAGATCGGCTCGGAGGTGCTGGTGATCGGCGCTGGCCCCATCGGCCAGCTCCACCTCCAGGCGAGCCGCGCCAACGGCGCCGCGGCGGTCACGGTGGTGGACGTTGTCGAGTCGAAGCTCGACCTCGCCCGCCAGCACGGCGCGACCGAGGTGGTCGTCGCCGACAACGCGGTCCAGGCGAAGCTCCGGAAGATCGCGCCGTACGGCTTCGACGTGGTGATCGACGCGACGGGCATCGCCCGGGTGCTCGGCGACTCGCTGCAGTACGTCAAGAACGGCGGCCGGTACCTCGTCTTCGGCGTGTGCGGCCCGCACGACAAGATCGAGATCTCGCCGTTCGAGATCTACAGGCGTGATCTCGAGATCATCGGCAGCTTCGCGATCCGCAGGACGTACGACCGCGCCTTCAAGCTGATGGAGCGCGGGGCGGTCGACGTAAGGAAGCTCCTCTCCGAGGCGATGCCGGTCGAGGAGCTCCCGCGCGGGCTGGAGATGATGAAGAAGGGCACCGCGCCGATGAAGCTCCAGGTCGTGTTCTAATCGCTCACCCTTTCTTTACGAAAAAGGACGCTCTCCATGGCCATCGTGATCGGAATCGACGTTGGGACCAGCGGCCTCAAGGCCATCGCAGTTGAGACGGAGCGCGGCGCGGCGGTCGCGTCGGCGCACCGCGAGTACCCGCTCTCCACCCCGCACGCCGGGTGGGCCGAGCAGGATCCCGAGGACTTCGCCGCGGCGGCGCTGAGCGCCCTCGGCGAGCTCGCCCGCGCGCTCGGCCCGCGCCGGGACGAGGTGCGCGCGATCGGGCTCACCGGGCAGATGCACTCGGCGGTCTTGCTGGACGAGGCGCAGGCCGTGATCCGGCCGGCGATCCTGTGGTGCGACACGCGCACCACGGCCGAGTGCGAGGCGATCCGCGCGAACCCGAAGGTCGGCGACGCGGGCCTCGCGCGCCTCGTCGGCAACCGCGCGCTCGAGGGGTTCACGCTGCCGAAGCTGCTCTGGCTGCGGGAGCACGAGCCCGAGGCGTTCGCCCGCGTGCGCGCGGTGCTGATGCCGAAGGATTTCGTGGGCTTGCGGCTGACGGGCGAGCTCGGGACGGACGACAGCGACGCGAGCGGCACGCTGGCGTTCTCGCCGGGCGATCGCGCCTTCAGCGCCGAGCTGCTCTCGGCTGTCGGCGTCCCGCGCGCGATCTTCCCGCGGTCGGCGCCGTCGAACGCGCCGCTCGGCCAGCTCACGTCCGAGGTCGCGTCGGCGACGGGCCTGCCCGCGGGCACGCTGGTCGTGCGCGGCGCGGCGGACAACGCGGCGGGCGCGGTGGGGCTCGGCATCGTGCGCCCCGGCCGCGCGATGGCGTCGGTCGGCACGAGCGGCGTCATCCTCGCCCACACCGATTCGTGGATCGTGGAGCCCGAGATGCGGCTGCACAGCTTCTGCCACGCGGTCCCGGGCCGCTTCTACCTGATGGGCGTGATGCTCGCCGCCGGCGGCGCGCTCCGCTGGTACCGCGACGTCCTCTGCGACGGCGAGCGCGTGGGGGCGGAGCTCCGCAAGGTCGATCCGTACGAGATCATCTCCGACACGGCGTCGACGGCGCGCCCGGGCGCCGGCGGGGTCGTCTTCCTGCCGTACCTGATGGGCGAGCGCACGCCGCACAACGACGCGGCGGCGCGCGGCGCGTTCGTCGGGCTGAGCGCCCGCACGACGAAGGCCGACGTCTCGCGGGCGGTGCTCGAGGGCATCACGTTCGGGCTGGCGGACTCGCTGGGCCTGATGCGCGGCGTGGGTCAGACGAACGGCGCCGCGCCGGTCACGATCGACGAGATCCGGCTGACCGGCGGCGGGGCGCGCAGCCCGTTCTGGCGGCAGCTCATGGCCGACGTCTTCGAGGCGCCGGTGGCGATCACCACGTCGACCGAGGGTCCGGCCTACGGCGCGGCGCTGCTCGGCGCGGCGGGCGCGGGGCTGTTCTCGTCGGTCGAGGAGGCGGCGGACGCGTTCGTCCATGTCGTCTCGCGCGTCGCGCCGGACCAGGCGCGCTCGGCGCGGTACCGCGAGATCCACGCGGTGTACCAGGGGCTCTACAGCGACCTGCGCGAGCGGTTCCGGCAGCTCGGGAAGCTCGCTTGACGGAGTGACGGCGGCCTCTCCGGGCCGCCGCTGCGCCGCGCGTACACCGGGTCGCCCGGCGTCAGAGAACGAGCTCGGGCGACGCCGTGCTAGGGCGGCGACGGCAGGTAGCAGAGGTGCATCCACGGCCGACTCGAGGCATAGGTCGGCTGCACCTCGCTGGCGAGGAGCCGACTCTGCTGGCCGTCGTCCTCGCGGAGCAAGATCCCATGGTCATCCGTCTCGCCGCCGAGCCAGCTCGCCACGAGCTCGGTCACGTCGAACGAGATGACTCCCAGGGCCTCGACGCTGGCCGTCGCGGTGCCAGCGGTCGCGGCCGGCGTGGGGTCGAACCCGTTCTCTCCGAAGGAAGCCCAGGACTCGCTCTCGTCCCAGTCCTTCACCACGCGGTGCACGCTGATCGTCCCCGGCCCGCTCTTGCTCACCAGCCTGAGCCCGACGCGGGCCGTGAGCAGCGTGGCCCCTCGGGGGACCGCGGCGAGATCGAAGCGGAGCAGGGCTCTGCGAACCGCGCCGGTGCCAGGCGGCGTCCCCACCAGGAGATCGACGCGCTCGCCGAAGCGCTGATCGGGCTGATCGCTCGCGATGGTCGTGTCGCGGACGGGACCGGGCGTGATGCCGCGGCGCTGGATCAGGCGGGCCTCGATCGTGGGTTTCTCGCCGGCCAGCACCTTGTCCAGGAACTCGTCGCGGATGCCGGGAAAGGCGACGCGCCCGAGCCCGCCCGAGATGTCACAGAGCTCATCGCCGGGAGCGAACGAGATGACGCCGGCGACGACCTCGACGCCGCCCTGCGGGATCAGCGCAGGGCCGCCGCTGTCACCGGAGCACAGGCCGCCGCGCTCATTGGTCTGATCGGTCATGATCATGAGCGGTCCGATCTCGCTGACGCTCGCTTCCACCCTCCGGCGGATGGTGTTCAGCGCCGGGGTGTTGCCGTAACCGACGAGGGTGACGGCGCTGCCGACCGAGAGGCCGTCCGGCGCCGACGCGAGCGGGATCGGCCTGACGTTGAGCGCACCCGCGCCACTGGCCGTCACGACACAGACGTCGTACTCCTTGTTGAGCGACAGCCTCCGATCATCGTAACATGGGTGATTCTGGAACGAATCGACAGGAAGGATGAGCGACGGATCGTTGAGGTCGAAGCCGACCCGGACTTCCCTGGGAGGAGAGGACTCCGAGCAGCAATGCGCGGCCGTGAGCACGTGGACCTTGTCGCCCTCGGCGCTCCAGCGAACGATGGTGCCGCTGCACCGCGCGCGCTCCTGGTGCAGCGAGACGACCGCCGTGTGCGTGTTGTCCGCGCGCGCGGCGGTGCCGACGACCGCTGACCGATCCTCCCCGCCCTCCTCGTGAGGGTCGATCTCGGTCGGTTGCGCGCAGGCCGCCGACAGGAGCACGGCGCAGACCGACTGGGCCACCGTGAGCGTTCTCATGATTCGACCTCCACCAGACCACCGCGCGCGCGAAGCCTGTCACCCGTTCGTCCGCGCGCGCACGCGACCGCCCTCGCTGTCACCCGCTTGAGAGGATCTTGCGGGCGGCCCGGGCGTCGTCAATCGAGCAGACACAGGAACCCGGCCTGGCAGATCGCTCCTGCGGAGCTGCCAGCCTCGCGCCGCGACCCGCGCTCGGGACGATCGGCGATCCGGCTCAGCTCGGAGAGCTTGTAATTGCCCCGCGCGCAAAGGAAGAGACGACGCGCATCCCCGATAAAACGTACATTCCACGTCGCAGGCTCACCCCGCCCCCGATTCATCGGAAGCGCTGGGCGCGTCAAGCCTACGCCGCCCGCACCCACCCCCGCGGCGTCTCCTCGAAATGCTCCGGCGCCGCGATCCCGAACGCGCTGCCCTCCGGCTGCCAGTAATTGCGCTCGATATGGATCTTCTTCCCGTCGATGCGGATCACGTTGAACGCGTTCTGCTCCCCGCGGCCGCGCGTCGACGTCGCCGTGCCGGCCTGGATGATGAGCGACGAGTGGCCGCCGGCCTCGAAGCGCTCCGCCGAGTGGCCGGTGTGGCTGAGGTGCAGGTGGCCCGACATGATGATGTCGACGCCGCAGCCGGCGATGGCGGCCATCGCCTGCCTCGCGCGACCGACGATGTCGTGGGGCGAGTTCTCGGGCAGATCGAACGGGTGATGCGTGACAACCACCTTCGTGACCTCGGGCTCGAGGCCGCACATCCTCTCCTTGATCCCCTGGATCTGGCGCGCGTTGATGCGCCCATCCTTGATCGTCAGCGAGCGCGCGGTGTTGATGCCGAGGATCGCGATCTCCGTGTCCACGTGGAAGGGCGAGAGATCGCCCGTGATGTGGCTCCGGTACCTGTCGAGCGGGCGAAAGAACCTGTCGAACAGGTTGTAGAGCGGGACATCGTGGTTCCCGGGCACCACGATCTGCGGCGTCGGCAAGTCGTCGAGGAAGGCGCGGGCCTCGGCGAACTCCGCGCTGCGCGCCCGCTGCGTCAGGTCGCCCGAGACCACGACCACGTGGGGCTCGATCCCCCATATTCTGTCGATCAGCGGGCGCAAGATGGTCTTGTCCACGCGTCCGAAGTGCAGATCCGACAGGTGCACGAGGGTGCGCATGACGATCATCCCCCCAGCGCGGCGAGATGGCCCGGTTGGTCCTCCTGCCGCCGCGGTCCCGCGCTGATTTCCGACGACGGGGGAACGATGACGCTCAGCGCCGACGGCCTCGTGCGGTAAACGAGCGGCGGCGTCATCCGGAGGATCTCGCCGTCCGCCGCCACGTGGAGGTGGCGACAAGGCGCCTCCACGCGCAGCTCCGTCGTGCGCATGATGCTGAAATCATTCGCCTTCTGGATGCGCCCGGCGAACGCGCTCGCGATCAGCTTGACCATGGCCAGGCGGCTCTCGGCGCGCGCCACGCACACGCCGAGCTCGCCCCGGTCCGGCGGGCGCTGGCGGGCGAGGTCGAGATCGCCGAGCTTGAAATCGCTGTTGGCGACGAACACGAACGGCGTGTCGAGCTCGAGCTCCTGCCCATCCAGGAGGAGCCGGAGTCGAGCCCCCTTGTGGCGCCGGATCCCGGAAGCTGTCGCCAGCGCGAAGGCGAGCCACTTGTTGATCCCGCTCCGCTTCCGGAGCGCCTCGCGGCCGCGCACGATGCTCGGATAGATGCCCAGGGTCGAGTTGTTCACGAAGACCCGGCCGTTGACCTCGCCCAGATCGACAAGGACGCGCCGGCCCTCCACCAGGGTGCGCACCGCGCCCTCCAGGTCGAGCGGCACACCCAGGTACTTGGCAAAATGGTTCACCGTGCCGAGCGGCAGGACGCCCATCGTCTTGTCGGTCCCGGTGACCGCCGCGGCGACCGTGCTCATCGTGCCATCGCCCCCGCCCGCCACGACGAGATCATAGGGCCCCCGCGCCGCGCGCCGGGCGAGCTCCCCCATGTGCCGGCCCTTCTCGGCGCACAGCAGATCCGCGGCGAGGCCGCTCTCGTTCAGGAGCTCCCCTAGCCGCGCGCGCTGCTCCGCCGCGCGGTTCGATCGGGAAGAGCAGTTCAGAAGGACAGCCACGGATCGTTGTGTCACCGTCGGTATTCCAGCAGAGAGCGAGGGCTCGTGTTCACCGGACACGGCGACGAGGCAGCTCATGCGCCCCGCGCCGCCCCGAGGAGCAAAGCAAGCCGCGCGCCCGGCCTCTCCGCTGCTCCCGGCGCCTCCGGCGAGGCGCGCCTTCACGACCGTCACCACGGGAAACCGCCCGTCCACCGGGCGCCTCGCCACCCCCGGCAGAGCCGACAGCGCCCCCGGCGAGCGGCCGCCGGGCCGGCGGCGCCGCTCCAGGCTGCCTCACGCAGCCCGGGGCGTGGCGGATTGTCACACGCTTGACGCTGCCGCGAAGCGCGCTCTCGCCGTGCCTCAGCGCGCGCTGCCCGTGGCGTCCGACTCGTGGCGTGGCCAGGTGAAGAAGAACGTGGCGCCAGCGCCCTTCTCGGACTCGACCCACGCGTGTCCGCCCTTGCTGAGCACGATCTTCTGGACGATCGAGAGCCCGATGCCCGTCCCCTCGACGTTGTCGCGCGGGTTCAGGGTCTGGAAGATCTCCCATACCTTCTGGTGGTACTGCGGGGCGATCCCGGGCCCGTTGTCCTTCACCGAGAACTCCCAGAGATCGCCCAGGTCCCGCCCCCGCACCTCGACGCGCGCGTCGGGGCGGTCGGCGTACTTCAGCGCATTGCCGATCAGGTTCAGAAAGACCTGCTCGAGCGGCACCCGCTCGGTGAAGAGCGTCGGCATGCCCGCCTCGATCTCGATCGAGGCGCCCTCGGGGATCGTGAGCAGCGCGAGGACCTCGTGGAGCAGCCTCCGGACGTCCACCGTCTCGGGCTTGTCGCGGGCGCGCCCGGCGCGCGAGTAGCGCAGGATACCTTCGATGAGCGCCTCCAGCCGGACCACGCGCGAGCGCAGCAGCGCGATGTGCTGGCGCGTCTCCGGCGTCACCTGGTCCGCGAGGTCGTCCTCGATCCACTGCGAGAGGTTCGCGATGGCGCGCAGCGGCGCCTTCAGATCGTGGCTCGCCACGTAGGCGAAGCGATCGAGCTCCTGGTTGCTCCGCTCGAGCGCCTGGATGAGGTGCTGCGCCCTCCGGAACAGGTGCGCGTTGTCCATGGCGATGGCGGCCTGGGCGGCCAGGCCGACCACCAGCCTCTCCGCCCGCTCGGTGAAGACGCCGCGCGCGGGGTGCCCGAAGAACAGCCCGCCGATGACGCTCCCGGAGCGCGAGATCACCGGCACCGCGAGGTAGCTGACGACCGGCAGGTGGCCTTTCGGCATGCCGTGGTAAGGCGCGCTGTTCCCGTAGCGCGGATCGCGCGTCACGTCGTCGAGGCGCACGACGCCCTCGCCGTTGAAGGTCGGCGCGAACACGTCTGTGTTGCGCGGCATCGGGAACCCGGAGAAGTGGTCGCGGGACACGCCCGAGATGGTGTAGAGCGTGTAACTCTTCCCCTCCGCGTTCGTGACGTTGTAGAAGAACGCGCCGAACTGGGCGCCGCTCAGCCGGGTGGCCGCGTCGGTCACCGCCTGCACGAGCTTCTCCAGGTCGAGCTCCGCCGCGAGCATCTTGCCCGCTCGATTGAGCAGCTCGAGCGTCTCCCCCTCTTCCTGGAGCTTCGTCTCCATCTGCTTGCGCTCGGTGATGTCGAGGACGATCGCCCCCACGGCCACGATCTGCCCGCCCTTCGAGCGCACGGGGGCGTAGTTGACGATCCACGCGCGCGGCCGATCCGACGCCCGCGTCCTCCCCGTCACCTCGGCGGAGAGGGCCTCGCCGGTCTCCAGGACGCGCCGGAGCGGGGCCACGATCGCGTCCCCCATCTCCGGGAGCAGCTCGGGGATTGTCTTGCCGAGGTGCGCCTCCAGGGGGATCCCGTTGATGTCCGCCAGCGCCTGGTTGAGCCGCACAACGCGCAGGTCGCGGTCGATCACCCCGAGCCCCGCTGTCGTGGCCTGGAAGAAGGCGTCGAGCAGCGCGCAGTCCTCGTGGGAGCCGTGCGGCCCCTGGGGGCCGCGCTCGCGCAGCTCGCCCCCCGCGCCCTGCCGCGACGCGTCCCCCGCGTGCGCCGCCGCCGCGGGCGAGGCCGGGGGACGCGTCGCGTCCAGCGGCTCGGCCTTTCCCTGGTGCGCGTGCGAATCCGTGTTCTCCATCGACCTCGTGGCCACTGGATGCTCCCGCTCGAGCGTGACGCTCGAGAGCAAAGGCGACTCAACCGTGTGTCGCCGGACGGTCTCTCCAGTTCAGCACGAAGAGAGGGGCCAGGCGAGATGGAGAGAAGAACCTTGTGCAACGGCAGAGCTCGCCACCTCACGGGGCGGGAGCCGACCGCCGCTCGCGCCTTCTTGTCAGCGAGCTCGATCGCGCCGAGCGCGGCCGGCGGGCGTCAACCTGCGAGCGCGGTGAGGCGGCGGAGCTGCTGCGCCGCGCCCTCGAGGCCGCTCACGAGGCCCTGGAGGAGGTGGGCGACGGCGCTGTCCTTCGCCGCCCTCGTGGCGCGCGCCGGGCGGGCCGCGAACCACGCGAGCTCGCCGGCGGCCGCCTCGACGAGGGGCCGGCGCTCCGAGAGCCAGCGCGCACACCACGCGGCGAGCAGCGTCTCGCCCTCGGCCGCGGCGACGTACTGGATCAGCGCGACGAGGTCGATGCCGTGACGCATCCCGAGGAGGGTGCCGCGGTAGGACTTCTCGGCGGTCAGCAGGTGATCGGCGATGTGATCGCGCAGCGCCGAGAAGGCCTCGCCCACCGCGCTCCCGCCCGCGCTGACCGGCAGACCGCGCTCGCCCATGAGCGCGGGGAGCTCCGACAGCACGGCCTCCGCGTGGGACGACACAGCCCGCAGGGCGCGCGCCGGCGGCGTATCGCCGAGCCGCTCCGCCTCCACGAGCGGGTGGGTCCTCGCCGAGTGCTCCGTCTGGAACAGCTCGCGCACGAGGTTCGCCAGGAAAGCTCGCCCCTTCTGGCTCTCCTGCTGCGGTCCGGATTCGTCCTTCTCCGGGCCGTCCCCGCCGCTCGGCGCCCCGTTGCCCTGAAGTTCCTGCATGGTCGTTCCCTCTCCCCTGCGTGTGGCAAGGTCAGGACCCGCCCGCGGCGCGCCGCCGCGCTCCCGTCCTCGCCCCCGAGGTCGTCTTGCGCGAGGCCCCTGTCCCCCCGCGGCGCGCCGTGCCCTGCGCAGCGCGGGGGCGGCTGCTCGTCGTCTTGCGCGCGGTCGCCTTGGGCGCGGTCGTCTTGCGGCCGCGGGCGCCTGTCGCGGAGCGCTTCGCCGCGCTCTTCGTCGCCTTCTTCGCGGCCGGGCGCCGCTCCGCGCTCGACGCGGCGCTCCGCCTGGCGGCGTTCCGCTTGCGGGTCGCCGCCGCCTTCTTCGCCGCCGCGCTCTTCGCCGCGGCCGGCCGCGCCTTGGACGCGGCGCCTCCCCTGCGGCCCCCCTTCTTCGCCGGCTCCTTGTTCACCTCCTTGCCGACCCCCGAGCCCGACTTCTTTCCTCCGCCGGTCATCTTGTTGACGGTCGCCCAGGCCCGCTTCTCGGCTTCTGCCTCGGAGACCCCTCGCTTCTCGTACCCCTCCTCGATGTGCTCGGCCTGCCGCTTCTGCTTGTCCGTGTAGCTCGACTTGTCGCCTCTCGGCATGGTGCCCTCCTTCGGTGCCTCCTCCGCCGTGCGGGCCTGCCTCTCACGCTGGGAGCTCCGGCCCGGCCTGCGGCGCGAGCCCTGAGGACCATGCGAACCATGAGAAGAGAAACAGGACCGTGCCTGTGGCTCGGGCCCATCGATGGGCGGAGTCTGACGTCGGTTGTTCCAGGAAGGAGCAAGCGCAATGCCGGGTCGCGAGGGCAGCGCCGCCCCCTGACGTGAGTCCGGATTTCCCGTCTCTTGCGGTTCTACCGCCGCGCGGGTTGCGGGATCACCGGGGGCGCGATCGTGGCAATCGGCCCCGGGTGATGAGGAACGCCCCGGTGGCTCCAGGCGAGGAGCGCGGCGGGGCGAGGGCTCAGAGCGACTCGAGGTAGGCGACGAGATCGTCGATCTGGGCCGGGGCCAGGCCGGAGACGTCGCCGTGCTTGTCGCCTCCGCACCGCGGATCGAAGCGATCGCGGAGCGTGGCCGCGCAGCCGTCGTGCATGAACGGGGCGCGCCCGGCGATGCCGATCAGCGAGGGCACCTGCAGGATCTCGTCCTTGCCGACATCCTCGTTCCGGTTGTTCGTGAGCATCGGGCCGCTGTGGCAGTCCGCGCAGGCCACCTTCTTGTCGTGGAAGAGCGCCGCGCCGCGCGCCACGGCGGCCTCGTCCTCGGGCGGCGACGCCGGGAAGGCGGGCAGGCTGTCGATGTAACGGGCCATCAGGTCGAGCCGCCGGGCGCCGGGCTGCGGCCCGCCCATGCGGGAGACGAACACCTCGCCCATCAGGCCGTCGAGGTCCATCAGGTCGCCGCTCCAGTGGAGGGGCGCTGTCTGCAGGATGCCGCCGCCCATGGCCTGGGTCCGCCGCTGGCCCACGGGGTCGAAGTTCCACGTCCGTCCGTCCTCGTGCCCTTCGGGGTGGCACGACGCGCACGCAGCGGCGCTCACGCCGTTCGGCGGGCGATGGAACATCTCGTGTCCTGTGTCTCGCACTGTCGCGCCCGGGAGCGCGATGGTGCGCCGGTCGAACATCTCCACGGCCTCCTGCCCGCGGATCACCTCCAGGGCCGCCGGCTCGCGGAGCTGCACGACGATGCCGCCCCGGCCGTCGATCGCCACGGCGATCGGCTGCCCGCTCAACGGCTGCTGCGTGGCCGCGGGAGCGCAGTTGCGCTCTCCGTCTCCGTCCGCCATGTCGTCGAGGGTCGTCGTCACGATCATGTCGTTGCCGGCCGCCACAACGGCCACGCGCTTGCCGTCGGGCGCGATCGCGATGTCGACCGGGAGCGAGAGGCTCGGGAGCGCGGCCGCGGGCGCGGCCGGCTCGCCGTCGGCGCCCGCCGGGTCGATCGTGCTGATCGTGCCGTGCACGATGTTCCCATCGCAGTTGGTCGCCTGGTAATAGCCGCCCGGGCTGAGGGTGACCTGCGACGACATCGCGCGCTGGTGCAGCATCACCGCGCCGCCGCCCGGGAGCGGCGCCATGCGCCAGGCCACCGACGGCGTGTAGCTCGAGACGGAGCCCCCGAACCCGGTCGTGTTGAAGACGGGGAGCGTGCGGCGCGAGAGGACCGCGCCGTCGGCGTCGATGACCAGCGTCTCCGCGGACTTGAAGCGGCTGACCAGGAGCCGGTCGCCTTCGACAACGACGTCGCGCAGGTCGGCGGCGGGGCGGAGCTTCCGGACGGCGGGGCCACCGGCGGCCGGGAGCGTCACGAGCTCGCCGCCGGCGCAGGCGACGTGGACGGCGTCGCGCGCGGCGTCGTAGGCGACCCCGCGGGGCGCGCGGCAGACCTCCCGGCGCTCGATGACGGACCGCGCCTCGATATCGAGGGTCACCACGGCCCCGGCGCGCCGGAGCGCCACGTGCACCCGGCCGCTCGCGTCCTCGACGAGGCGCCCTGGCTCGTCGCCGTGCTCCAGCCGGACCTCCCCCGGCGCGCCGCCGTCGAGATCGACGATCCAGACGCGATCGCGGTCGGGGTCTGCCGCCACCGCCGTGTGTCCGTCGCTGGCGACGATCAGCGTTCCACCGCTGATGGCCGGCGGCGGCACCTCGGTCACCGTGATCCGCGGATCAGGGCCGCCGAGGCCGGGCTCGGGCATCCCGAATGGCTCGGATGGCCCGCAGGCCGTGAGAAAGGACGAGAAAACGCTCGTGGCCACGCTCCCCACGAGGACAAGAGAACGACAAAGTCGCTGACGCATGAGTTCCTCCGTTCGCCGCGCGCGCGAGCTCAGCAAGAAGGATTCCAGGGAGACGTCGGATTCTGGACGGCGGGCACGCCGTCGAGCGGCGCGCCACGCCCGGCGCCGCGGGCCGGGGCCCGGCGCCGCGGGCCGGGGCGGGAAGGCGTGTTCTCAGGCGTGGTGCGAAGAAAGCCGCGCGCCGCGCGCGCCGGGAGCGGGCGTCGTGCCCCCGTGTCGCGGCGGCGCCGGACAGCGCGGTGGAGGCCGGAGCGCGGGGGCGGAGTCCGTCAGCGGTAGGCTCCGCCGTACCCGATCTCGTGCTCGATCTTGACCAGCTTGTTGTAGAGGCCGATCACGAGCAGCGATGGCACCCACTGGCCAACGAAGTTCGCTATCTGCTTCTTGCCGGCCAGCATGAAGCCGGCCGACAGCACCATGGAGCCGATCGCCAGGCCGAGATAAGCGCCGGACGGAACCCTCGCGGTCCTCTCCTCGATCTTCGTGGTGACCTTGCCCTCTTCCTTCTGCATCATTGGTTCGGTCGTCGTCATCGTGGATCTCCTTCGGCGGCGCCTGGCAGGCGCTGCGCTTGCCGTCGCGAGCCGGTGCGACGACCGGGCCAGAATCGAGGGCGTCCGGACGGGAACAAACCGCGCAGCGACGGCCGGGCGCTCAGATCCGCGCGGTCACCGCGCGCAGCAGCTGCCGCTGCGCCGCCGCGAACACAGCGAGCACCGGGAGGCTCAAGAGGACGTTTCCGGCCATGACGAGGTGCCAGCGGACCCCTGTCCCCTGCTCCCGCAGGAGGGCAATCGCGAGCGGGAGCGTGCGCACGTCATCGTCGGTGGTCATGACGAGCGGCCAGAAGTAATCGTTGTAGTGGAACACGAAGCTGAACAGGAACAGCGCCGAGAGCGTCGGCCGCAGCATCGGGCCGAGGATCAGGTAGATGATCCTGAGCTCGCCCGCCCCATCCATCCTCGCCGCCTCGATGATCTCGTCGGGGACCGAGAGCAGCGCCTGGCGCACAAGGAACGTCCCGAGCGCGCTGACCCCGAAGGGCAGGATCAGCGCCGCGAACGTGTTCACCAGGCCGACCGAGCCGAGCATCGTGAACACAGGGACGAACGTCACCTGCGCCGGGATGAGCAGGCACGAGAGCACGAGGACGAACGCGGCGCTCCGCCCGGCGAACCTGAGCTTCGCGAGGGCATAGCCGGCCGGCAGCGCCAGGGCGATCTGCAGGAGCGCGATCGCCGTCGCCATGAACACCGTGTTGGCGAAATACCGCATCACCGGCACCGCCTGGAGCACCTCGCGGTAGGCGCCGAGCTGGAACGCCTGCGGCAGCGGGTACGCCGGGGCGCGGGTGATCTCGGGCAGCGTCTTCAGCGAGGTGATCGTCATCCACGCGTACGGCCCGAGCCACACGACGGCCACCAGGACGAGCACGGCGTCCGACACGAGGCGCCGCGCGCCGGAGCGCCCCGCGCCGCCGCTTCGCCCCGCTGTCACGACGGCCGCCTCCCCTCGCGCGGGGCGCCAGCGCGGAGCGCCCGGAGCTGCAGGACGGTCAGCAGCAGCAAAAACACGAAGAAGATCACGATCATGGCGCTCGCCCGGCCGACCCGCAGGTTCACGAAGACGTGCTCGTAGATGGCGTAGACGAACAGGGTCGTCGCCTTGACGGGCCCCCCCTGCGTCATCACGCGGACAACGTCGAACGCCTGGAAGGACAGGATGAGGCTCGTCGTCGCCACGAACGCGGCGCTCGGGCGGAGCAGCGGCCATGTCACGTGGCGGAACCGCCGCCACGGGCCGGCCCCGTCGAGCGCCGCCGCCTCGTGCAGCACGCGGGGGATGTCCTGCAGGCCGGCCAGGAAGATGACCATCGCATACCCGGTGATCTTCCAGACGCTCACCGCCGCCAGCGCGAGCAGCGCCGACCGCGGGTCGCCGAGCCAGCTCATCGTCGGCAGGCCGAGCCCGCGGAGCGCCGCCGAGAGCACCCCGTCGGCGTCGAGGATCCACATCCACAGCAGCGCCACCGCGACCCACGACACGACGTACGCGCTGAACACCGCGCCCCGCACGAAGGCGTAGACGGGCCCCGGCCGATCGAGCGCCACCGCGAGCGCGAGCCCCAGCGCGCCGGAGAGCGTCACAACGACGGCGCTGTAGCCGAGCGTGCGGAGGAGCGTCCCGGTGAGCTCGCCGCTCTCCGCGAGGACCTCGTAGTTCCGCAGCCCGACGTACCGCGGCGGCGTGAGCATGTCCCACGCGTAGAGGCTGTTCTTCGCCGCGAGCAGCAGCGGGACCAGGAAGAACACGGCCAGGAAGGCCGCTGTCGGCAGGAGGAGCAGGTAGGGCGAGAGGGGGTGCCTGGGCTTCATCGCTCGCGCGCCGCGCGGACGGCCTCGGAGAGGGTCTCGGCGGCGTCGCGCGGGGCGAGCACCGCCTCTTCGAGCCGCGGCTGCACCGCCTCGCGCTGGACGCGGAACAGGTCCGGGGACCACGGCCACGGCGCGGCGTGCGCGAGCTGGTCGACGGCGACGCGATCGTTCGGGTGCGCGGCGTAGTAGCCGCCCTGCGAGAGCGCCTCGAGGCCGCGCCGCGAGACGGGCATGTAGCCGGTGCGCGTCGCCCACGCGTTCGCCTGCTCCGGCTGCATCATCCAGCGCAGGAACGCGAACGCCGCCTCCTGCGCCGCCGGCGCCGCGCCCCGCGGCATCACGAACATCGTGCCGCCCGTGGGCACCGAGGCGCGCACGTCGCGCGGCAGCGGGGCCGCGCCGACCTCGAAGCTCCCCGCGCCCGCCTGGCCCGCGTTGTCCTCCAGGTAGCGAAGGAACGCCGTCGAGGTCCAGATCATCGCCACCCGGCCCGCCAGGAAGTCGGTGTTCGTCACCTGCCACGCGTTGTAGTCGCGCCCCGGCGGCGGCTTCATCGTGCGGTCCTCGTGCACGAGCGCCTGCCAGAACCGGAGCGCGCGCACGCCCGCCTCGCCGCCGAGCGTCGGCGCGCCGTCCGGCCCGAGGAGCTCGCCGCCGGCCTGCCCCACGAGCGCCGCCCAGAACCACCAGTCGATCGGGCACTCGAAGCCCCACCGCCGCGTGCTGCCGCCGTCGCGCACGACGAGCCGCGCCGCCGCCCGGCGCAGCTCGTCCCACGTCGACGGCGGCGACAGCCCGAGCTCGCGGAACACGCCGCGGTTGTAGTAGGCGATCGGCGTCGATCGGTTGAACGGCAGGCACACGAGCGGGCGCTCGCCGCCGCCGACGAACGTCCCCGACTGCCCGAGCGCCTCGACGACGTCGAGATCGCCGCCGGGGACGCCGGCGACGAACCGATCGAGCGGCTCGAGCGCGCCCGCCTCGGCCAGGTAGGGCACCACCTCGCCGACGACGTGGGTGAGCGCCGGCGCCGCGCGCGCCGCGAGCGCGGTCCGCAGCTTGGCGAGCGCCTCGAAGTAGTCGCCCTGGTACACCGCCTCGATGCGGTAGCGGCCCTGCTCGCGGTGGAACTGGTCGATGAGCGACAGGAGCACCTCGCGGTTCTTGCCCCCGTACGCGAACCACAGCGAGGCCACGACGCGCCCGTCCGGCGACCGCCGCGCGCACCCCGGCAAGCCCGCAGCGGCCGCGGCGATCGACGCGGCGAGCGCCCGGAGCGCGTCGCGCCGCGACCAGGACGGCGCCCGGCTCATGGCGCGGCCCCCCGGCTCATGGCGAGATCCGCGCGCCGGAGCCGGCGTCGAACCAGAGCACGGCGCGCGGATCGAGCCGCGCGCGCACCGCCTCCCCCGGCGCGGGTGTCGCGAAGCCGTGCGCCCGCGCGCGCAGCCGCGTCCCCCCGGCGTCGAGGTACAGGAACGTCTCGGCCCCGAGCGGCTCCGCGATCACGACGCGCGCCGCGATCTCCACCTCGCCCGCCGCGCCGCGCGCCCCCGCGTCCCCCTCCGTCACCGCCCCCAGCGCCACGCGCAGGTGCTCCGGCCGCACGCCCGCGACGACCCGGTCGGGCAGCGCCACCCCCGGCGGGGCGGGCAGCGCGAGCGCCGCGCCCTCGTACAGCGCGCCGGAGCGCTCGAGCTCGATCAGGTTGATCGCCGGCGTGCCCAGGAAGCCGGCGACGAACACGTTCGCCGGCGCCTCGTAGATGGCGCGCGGCGGGCCGACCTGCTGGAGCTCGCCGGCGCGGAGCACCGCGATGCGGTCGCCCATGGTCATCGCCTCGACCTGGTCGTGGGTCACGTAGACCGACGTCGTGCCGAGGCGGCGCACGAGCGCCGCGAGCTCGACCCGGAGCTCGGCGCGCAGCGCGGCGTCGAGGTTCGAGAGCGGCTCGTCGAACAGGAACGCCGCTGGCGCGCGCACGATCGCGCGGCCCATGGCCACGCGCTGGCGCTCGCCGCCCGAGAGCTCGCCGGGGCGCCTGTCGAGCAGGTGGCCGATGCTGAGCAGCGCCGCCGCCTCCTCGACGCGCCGCGCCCGCGCTGCCTTGTCGACCCCGCGCATCCTGAGCGGGAAGCCCATGATGTCGCGCGCTGTCATGTGCGGGTAGAGCGCGTAGCCCTGGAAGACCATGGCCACGTCGCGGTCCTCCGGCGCGACCCGGCTGACGTCGCGCCCGCCGATCGACACCGTGCCGCCGTCGGGGCTGTCGAGGCCCGCGATCAGCCGGAGCGCCGTCGACTTGCCGCAGCCGGAGGGGCCGACGAGCACGAGCAGCTCGCCGTCCTCGACCTCGAGGGAAAGGCCGGCGAGCGCGGCGCGCTCGGCGTTCGGGAAGCGGCGGGTCAGCCCGCGGAGCGAGAGGGTGGCCATGGCGGCAGCGGCTACCAGTCGAGCAGGAGGAGCCCCGGGATCGAGCCCGCGACAGCGAGCAGCTTCGGGCTCGGGGAGACAGCGACCGGCACCCGGGCTGTCCTCAGCAGGGCGGCGTCGTACGCGCTGTCGCCGAAGGCCGCAAGCACGGCGAGCTCGGGGAAGATGCGCTCGAGCGCCCGCGTCTTCCCCTCGCCGTACGTCGCCGGCGCGCCGAGCTCGGGGGCGATCCGGCCCTCGCGGACGGCCGGGGTCATGGCGGCGATCCGCTCGGGCGCGATGCCGAGCCGCCCGACAGCGCGCTCGATCACGAACCGCGGCGACGCCGACACCACGTACACCGGCGCGCCGCGCGACCGAGCCCACTCGAGGATCGGCAGCAGCGCCGGCCGGATGCGCCCCGCGTGGCCCCTGTCCTCGAGCACGCTGTCGACGAGGGCGGCGAGCTCGTCCTCGCGCCACCCCGCGAAGGCCCAGGCCATCATCGCGAAGGCCCGATCCTCCGGGTATTTCTCGGCGGCGAACGCCGCGTAGAGCGCGCTCGCGATCTCGTGCGCGCCGCCCTCCGCGGCGACGCCGAACGCCTCGGCCTCGCGGCGCAGCGCCGCCTCCGCCTCGGGCCGCGCGCAGCGCCCGGCGAGGAACGCCTCGAACAGGTCGAAGCCCACGTCCCCCTCCCAGAGGGTGCCGTCCGCGTCGAACGCGAGCGCCGCGCTCGCGCCGACCGCGCCGCGCTCGGCCTCGAGGCGCCGCAGGATGTCGCTCGTGCTCGCGCGCGGGATGGGCAACGGCGCCCCGCTGCTGTCGACCTGTGCTGCCGTCATGGTCCTCCCCGGGCCGGGCGTCCGCTCCGGCCGAGGACCACGCCTACTGCGGCGCGGGCGTCGCGTCACGCCTGTCAACGCCCTGTCACGCGCCGCTCCCCGGGGCGGCGGCCGGGCGCCGTGAGCCATCGCGGCGGCGCGCCGCCGGCCCGCCGCCTCGCGGCTCGCCCTCTCGAGGGGCGTCAGCTCGCCTTCTCGAACAGCGACCGGTGCAGCACGGCGACAGCGGGCGCGACGTTCGCGTCGTCGATCACCATGCACAGGTTGATGCTGCCCATCGCGTAGCTCAGCATCTCGACGTTGACGCCGGCCTGGGACATCGCCTCGAGCACCTGCGCGGCGACGCCCTTCTGCCGGGGCAGGCCCTGGCCGACGATCACGAGCGTCGTCCGGTTGGGCAGGACCTCGCAGGCGCCGAAGCGCTCCAGCTCGGGCAGCGCGCGGCCGAGCTTCCCGAGGTCGTCGGTGGTCATCGAGACCGACACCTCCGACGTGGTGATCACGTCGATCACGACCTCGTGCCGGGCCAGCACCGCGAGGACCTGCGCGAGGAAGCCGACCTCGCCGAACATCCGGGTCGAGCTGATCTTGAGCACCACCTGCCGCTCGCGGTACGCGATGCTTGTCACGGGCGGGGACGCGGCGTCGGTGTTGAAGTCGATCACCGTGCCGGGGTGATCCGGCCGGTTCGTGTTGAGCACCCGCACCGGAATGCCCTTCTCCATGGCGGGCAGCAGCGTGGAGGGGTGCAGCACGCGGGAGCCGAAGAACGCGAGCTCGGCGGCCTCGTCGAAGTGCATCGTCGGGATGTTCCGGGCCGTCTTCACGACGCTCGGATCGGCGGTCATCACGCCGTCGGTGTCGCTCCAGATCTGCGCCTCCTCGGCGCCGAGCCCCGCGGCGAGCAGCGTCGCCGTCAGATCGCTCCCGTTGCGGCCGACGGTCGTGATCTCGCCGGCCTCGTTGCGGCCGACGAACCCGGTGACGATCGGCACGACGCCCTCGGGGACCCGCTCGGCGAACATCGCCCTGGCGCGGGCGTCGAAGCCGGGCAGCGGGCGCGCGCGGCCGAAGTTCGCGTCGGTGATGAAGCCGAGCTCCCAGACGTCGTAGGCGCGCGCCTTCACGCCGCTCCGCGCGAAGAAGTCCGCGATGCAGCGCACGGCCATGCGCTCGCCGAAGCTCGCGATGTAGTCGAGGCTCCGCGGGCTGAGCTCCTTGACGAGGCTGATGCCGCGCAAGAGATCCTCGATCTCCTGGTAGAACGGCGCGAGCAGGTCGGGTGCGCAGCCGAGCGACTCGGCGACGGAGCGCTGCTTGCCCAGCGGGATGGAGGGGTCGAACCGCCCGGTGGCGGCGAGCCTGGCGGCGCTGATCAGCGCGTCGGTCATGCCCTTGTGGGCGGAGCTCACGACGACGGGGCGGCGGGCCAGGCGGGCTCGGACGATGCTGAGGACCTTCTCGATCTGCGCGCGGCTCTCGACCGAGCTGCCGCCGAACTTCATGACGATCATGGCGCGTGCCTCCATGGGCCTGCCGGCCCGCTGGGCGCGGCATGATAGTCAGCGCCGGCCGCCAGGCGAGAAGGGAAGCGCTGTGTTCACGGCGCGCTCCCCCGGGCCGCGCCGTGGCGCCGATCGCCGCACATCGGGCGCTAGGCCTCGGTCGCCAGCAGGGCCCGGAAGCTCTCGCGCTTCGTGAGCAGGAGCCAGCGCAGGTTCTTCATGAGCTTGCCTTGCTCCGACAGCGCCGCGTGGCTCAGGAGGACGAGCTCGGCGACGCTGATGCCTTCCCGCACGTCCTCCAGCGAGACCTTGACCCTGCCGTCCGCCGCCGCGCGGCAGCGGGCGAAGCGGGAGATCACGACCGTCGCCAGCGAGAGGTCGAGCACGGCCGCGAGGAGGTGCCGGGGCGCCGAGAAGATGTGCCGGCGCTGGAGCACGAGGCGCAGGTAGTCCCTGACGATCGTCCCCTCGTCCGCGCCGAGGAACCGGTCGACCGTCCTCACCCGCTGTAGCTTGAACGGCTTCGGGACGAACAGCATGTCGACGGTGCCTCGCCCGAGCATCCAGGCGACCTTGTTGCCGGCGCTGCGCAGCGCCTGGAGCTGCGTCCACGAGGCCTTTCCGACCCGGTGCGCCTCGCGGACCCGCGACGGATAGCAGAGGTTGCCGAGGAGGTGGGCGAACAGGACCCGCGCGTAGAACGAGGGCCTCCTGCGGGGCTCGAGCGGCGCGAGCTCCCCGGCGCCGGCCTGCCCGAGGGCGGCCTCGATCGACGCGTCCGTCGCGCGCTCGGCGCCCTGCGGGAGGGCGCGCTCGAAGGCGGCCGTCCAGTCGTAGAGCCGCGCCAGCGTCGCGGCGGGCGACGCGCCGGTCGCGAGCTCGTCTTCCCAGCGCTTCACAGCGCGCAGGTACTGGGGCTGCGCCAGGATGACGCCGCCCAGGGTGGCGAGCGCCTTCGACATCCGCTCGGCGTCGCCCCGCTGCTCGAGCTTCGCCTTGAGCTGGAGGTCCACGGGCTTGCCGTAGTTCTCGCGGATCGACGGGCAGAGCTGGGAGAGCTGCGCGACGACGACCTCCTTCTCGTCGCGGACGAACCCGAACGGGAACGCCTGGCACGACTTGGGGATGTACTCGTGGCCGAACCGCTTCTGCATGCTGCAGAGCAGGTCGTCGTCGAGGAAGACGCACTGGAGCCGGCCGTCCTGCTCCCGCATCGGCAGGACGCCGCGCGCGATGACGAGCGCCCCCTCCTCCCCGGCCCGCTCCCGGACCCACGGCTCCTCGAGGTACCGCCTGGCCTCGTCGCCGCTGAAGCGGATGTTCCAGGGCAGCCGGCAGCAGCGAGCTGGGCAGTCGCGGCACTCGAACTTCTGATCCGGGGGAGAGGAGAGCTTCGCCGTCGGAAGCTTCGTCGCCGGAGAGCGCTTCGTCTTCATCGCCATGGGGCGGCGGACGATACAACGCGCCGGCGGCCTGCGCTTGGCCGCGCCGCCGCCGCCTCCACCACGCCCGCGCCGCCCGCCCGCTGGGTTCGCTGTGTCAAACAGCCCCATCCCCTCCGGGAGAGGCGCGCCGCAGGGCTCAGCCGTGGCAGAAGGCGACAGGCGAGCGAGCGCGGGCAGGACGCAGACAGGACGCGGACAAAAAGATAGCGCCGCCGGGGCCTCAGGGGGGCGAAGGCCACGCCGGCGGCGCTGACTTCCTATGAAGCACTCAGCGTGCCATCCGGCGCGCCCTGAGATCGACGCGGGAATGGCACCATCGCGTCGGGAACGTCCCTCCCAGGTTTCGATTCTGAAACGTCAGGGTCGCAGCATTGCACGATCGTAAAAACTCTTGTCTTACCACTGCATTTCGCCACGGACGCAACCAGTACAGTCAGGGCCGTCTTTTTCTCGTGTCGTGGCACGCCGTGGCGTGCTCCGTGCTACGTGCGCCGTACCTCTACTAAGGAGAAACAAGATGCGACTTGGTCTTCCCCTGTCAGCAGTTACAGCGATGTGCCTGGCGCTCGCTGCGTGTGGTGACGATGATCCGGCGCCGCACGGGACCCCGTCCGGCACCGGCGGCGAGGGCGGCGAGGGCGGCCAGGGCGCTGACGGCGGCGAGGGCGGCCAGGGCGCTGACGGCGGCGAGGGCGGCCAGGGCGGCCAGGGCGGCGCCACGGCGGAGACGAGGGCGGACGGCGAGCCCTGCACGACAAACGACGAGTGCCTCGGCGGGCTCTGCTTGACGGAGGAGCTGTTCGGCTGGGCGGCCGGCTACTGCTCCGGGCTGTGCGACCCCGACCTCATGCCGTGCGAGGGGGGGTCCGAGTGCCTGAACCAGGGCAGCTACTCGCTCTGCCTCAAGACCTGTGAAGCGGCCGACGACTGCGGGGGAGCGGGGCAGGCCTGCTTCGACGTGACCGGGGAAGGCGCGCTGATGTGCATCGGCGGCTGCGACGCCGACGATCAGTGTCAGGGCGCCTGCAACGACGATCTCGGGTACTGCGTCGCGTCCGGCGAGGTCTGCGACAACGGCGAGGACGACGACGCGGACGGGCTGCAGGACTGCGAGGAGCGCGACTGCGCGCCGGGAGCGTGCGCCACGAGCATCGCCGCGGCCTGCACGGGCGCGACCGACGTGTCCGAGGGCGGAACGTTCTCCGGCACGACCGAGGGCGGCACCAACCTGTTCGCCTCGCTGTGCGAGACGCTCGGCGGCACGTACGCCGCCGGCGTGGGCACGAACGAGCGGGTCTTCCAGTTCGTCGCCCCGGCCAAGGGCATCGTCCAGATGGCAGCGCGGGCGACCGAGGGCGACTTCGACTGGTACGTCCGGACCGACTGCGACGACGCGGCGACGCTGCGCGGCTGTCTGCCCGCCTTCGTCGCGGACGACGCGCCCGTGGAGCTCCCCGTCGAGGAGGGCGACACCTACTTCCTCTTCATCGAGGGCACGGAAGACGCGGAAGCCGCGTATGCGCTCGACGTGTCCTTCGCGGCGCAGGTCTGCGGCGACGGGGCGCTCGTCGGCACGGAGGAGTGCGACGACGGCAACACAGTGGACGACGATATGTGCACGAACGCGTGCGAGGTGAACACGGAGGTCGCGTGCGCGGCCGCGGTGCCGATCACCGCGGAGGCGACGGAGGGGGACGCGTCCGAGGGCACGCAAGGCTTCACGGGGTCGTGCGGCGGCGCCGGCGGTGAGATCGTCTATCGGTACACCCCCGCTGCGAGCGGCGAGGTGACGATCACCGCCACGCCTGTCGGCGCAGCCGACGTCGTCCTCCACGCGCGGACCGACTGCGCGGACCGGGACAGCGAGCTCGCGTGCGCGGATGACCCGTTCGACGCCGAGGTCGCCGAGTCGATCACGGTGACGGTGACCGAGGCAGCGCCGATCGACATCTTCGTCGACAGCTACGACAGCGGCTCCTCGGGGGCGTTCACGCTGACGATCACCCCGGCGGAGTGACCTGCTGCCGGGCGAGGGCGCCCCGCCAGGGGGCGCCCTCGCGACGCCTCGACGCGACGCGACGACACCGCACATCGCCTGCGCGCGACGCGCCTCGTCGCCACGACGCGGACCGGCCGTCCGGGAGGCGCCGCCTCCGGGACAGCCGGGGATCGCGGCCGGCGGTGCGCTCACTGCGGCGGCGGCGGCGGCGGCGAGGCCCCCCCGGCGGGCGGCGCGTCGGGCACGCGCAGATCCACCGTGGCGACCTCGCCCGGCTTCACCTGCACGCCGGCCCCGGCGATGGTGGACTCGACGCTGATCATGTAGAGCCCGGGCGAGATCGCGGACACGCGGTACGAGCCGTCCTCCGCGGTGACAGGGGAGTACAGGCCGATCGAGTTGTCGTCGGCGAACGGCGTGGCCAGCGTGAGGCGAACCCCGGGGAGCGGCTGCCCGCCCGCCGTGACGCGGCCGCGGATCTCGCTCGTCCCCCCGGGCGGCAGCGAGACGTCCTGCTCCGTCTCCTTCCCCTCCTCGACCTCGAGGTCGACGAGCCTCGTCCGCTCCCCGTGCTGCGCCGTCATGCGGATCGGGCCAGACGGGATCTGGTCGAAGCGATAGCGCCCTTCTGCGTCGCTCATCGTGTTCACGAACCCGATCCGCCGTTGCAGCAGCGTGAGCCGGACGCCGGCGAGGGGCGCCCCGTCGGCCCCGCGCGCCACGCCGGCGATGCTGCCGCCGCGCGACATCACGAGCTTCACCGGCGCGATGTCGTCGCAGCCCGCGACATCGACGTTGACCGTGCTCACGGCGTTCGCGCCGTCGTAGCCGCGGACGGCGATCGTGCCCTTCGGCACGTTGGGCAGGACGAACGAGCCGTCGTCCTCGCTCTGCGCCTGGGCGGCGGCCTCCAGGGCGACATTGCTCATCTGCCCGGCGGCGAGCAGCGACTCCGCGTCGACGAACACCCCGGGCAGCGGAGCGCCGGACGGGTCCACGGCGCGCCCGGTCAGGGTGCAGCCCTTGGGGAGGGTCAGATCCACCTTCTCGACCTCCCCGGGCCGCACCCTGACGAACGGCGAGAACGCCGGCGCGTGCTCCGCCGTCGTCGCCCTCAGGATGATGGGCCACGACGGGAGCTGGGCGACGCGGTAGGAGCCGTCCGGGCTCTCGAAGACGCGGGAGAACAGGGGCGGCGGCGCGGGGTCGTCCTCCGTCACGGGCGAGAGCACGTCGATGGAGAACCGCCGCACGGGCTCGCCGCGCTCGTCGAGCACGCGCCCCTCGATGACGCCGCTCTTCGGGAGCACCAGGCTCGCCGTCTGGCCGCTGTGCGCCGTCGTCGACGTGGTCCCGTATCCCTCGACGCTCGCGCTGAGCTGGTAGGTCCCGTCGGGGAGCGTGAGCTCGAACCGCCCGGCCTCGTCGCTCTTCGCGGTGCCCGCTGTCGTGAGCACGTTGCCGGCGACCTCGAAGGCGGACGCGACGACAGTCACGTCCGCGAGGGTGCTGCCGTCGGTCGTGTACACGTGGCCGCTGATCGTGGGGCGCGCCTCGGGCGGCGCCTCGTGGGCGCCACGGAGGAGCGCCCGGTTGCGGTAGCGGGCGCGCTTCTCCGCTCCGGCCGCGGCCGGGGCCTTCGCGCCGGGGGCGACCTCCTCGCGGCCCGGGCGCAGGAGGAGAAAGAGGACGACGCCGGCGAGGGCCGCCGTGAGCAGCCCGAGGGCGACCCACAAGGGCCGGCGCGAGGGTCTCCGTGTCGAGGAATCGCGTTGCATTGTTGCTCCTGCAGATGAGTTGACCTGGCCAAAGCGCTGCGGCCGGACGCTCGACGGAGAAAGAAAGAGGGGTCGCCAGCCGTGGCCAGCGACCCCTCCTCCTCCTGCGCGGCGCGCTCCGAGAGATCCGCTCCCTGTCCCGCCCGGGGCCTGCGTTGTGGGCTTCTGGACAGGGAGTCTCTCGACGATCATCCGCGCGCCGAGCGCCGACCTACCGCCGGTACGACACCGGACCCGTGTGCGTCACGGCCCCTGGCACTCCGGGGTCATCTTGATCTGCTTGGCGGAGCTCAGGGGGCTGTACTTCATCAGGGCCACGCCGACGCCGTTCACGGGATCCATGGTCCCATGAAAGCTGGAGATCGGCTGGATCTGGCCGTGCGCGGTGATCCCGTAGTTGTTCTCCTGCGGATCGACCTGGATGTATCCCTGGGTGAACTGGTAGCTGGCAGCGTAGCAATCCCCCCACTCGAACGTCGGACTGTACAGCATCCTGCTCTGAGCCACCCCGACCGGACCGCCACCCCCGGAGAACCAGTTGACGTGGTTCGAGCACACGGGATCCCACGGGCTGGTCAGGAGGTGCTCCTCGAGCTGAGCCATCATGTACCCGACGCTGACCTGCCGGAGCCCGGTGCTGGTGGTCACCTTGTAAATACAATCATTACGCATTGCCATCGCGCTGCCCGAGACCGACGTCACGACAGCGAAAGCGAGCGCCAAACGAGCAATCTTGTTCATGAGAAATACCTCCGAGGAATCGAATCTGTGGTGAAGTTTTGTTGCAGATACCTATCCAGATCGTCACCCAAGGGATTCATGCCCCGAGGCTTGAACCAGGAGAGCGATGCCCCGACGGGCGCGGCGCGCGTTGTCGCCGGCCCGTCATGGTCACGCTCCCGGAGGAACCCGCCCCGAGGTCATGACGCGAACAACAGGAGACTATTCTCCCCGCGGGTTCACGCAAGCACTTTTGATTGGCAATTCTGCGGTCGAAAACACGACTGACATAGAACCATGGAGAATACCGGCACTCCTCGACTATGCGCTCGAATCCTCTGCCTCGAACGCACCCCATGGGCTCCCACATCCAGCCGAAGTATCGCGCACCGGCGCGCCAGAGGCGCTGTGTGAGGCGCTGCGAAGAGCGGTCCAGGCCCGGAGTGGCCAGAGGGGCGCAGCGCGGGCGCACGCTGGGCGCGCGAGGCAGGAACCCAGGGATTTCGCGCGTGCCTTCGCGCCCTCTGGCCCGATGACGCCTGTGGGTCCCGACCCGCCATGAGACGCCGATGAGCACCGGGTAGCCACCTCCTCGCCGCGGCGCGATCGAGCGCGGTAGTCATCGCGATGATGGGAACTCCAGATATCGAGTCACCGCGCGGCGCCGGGTTCGTCCGGGCCTCTCCCGGCGGCGCCCGGAGCGGGCGCGCGCCATCTCGGCTGGACGTGGCGCGGCGGCGCCGCGCGGGTCAGCCGCCCGGCGGCGCCGCGCGGCTCAGCGGAGCGTGACGGCCAGCCGGTAGTCGAACACGGCCGCGGAGCCCGCCGCGCCGGACGAGGCGCGGACGCGCAGGAAGTACGTTCCCGCCGGGAGCGCGCGCGCGCCGGGGTGGCGCGGGGCGCTCCCGGTGCCGTCGATGAGCGAGCAGTCCCCCCGGCCGCCGTCGTCGTCGTCCGCGATGATCAGGCCCTCTCCGTCGAGCAGCGACAGCCGGCTGTCCATCTCGAGCGACTCGCACGTCTCCGCGCCGCCCTCGACGATCTCCGCGCGGATCGAGCGGCCCTCCGGGAGGTCCACGGCGTAGAGGTCGAAGTCATCGACCGTGCGCGCGCCGGCGATGACAACGTCGGAGCCGACAGGCCCGTTCGCCTCGGCGAGGGTGCCATTCGGCTCCTCCTCGGCCCCCGCCGGCGCGAGGATCTTCGCCTGGAGGAGGTAGATCGGGATCGCCGCGCCGCCGTCGCGCGCCGCGACCTCGACGAGGAGATCGCCCGCCGGCAGCCCGAGGACGAGCGCCGAGCACCCGCCGATCCCGCCCGCGTACTCGGCGTCGGAGAGCCCCTCGTCCGTCGCGACCAGCTCGCCCGCGGCGTCGAGCACGCGGAGCGCCGTCGCGATGCCCCCCTCGCAGCCCGCGGCGGTGCCGTCGAGGACCTCGAGGCGCACGACCGACGCGACCGGCAGGCGCACGCGGAACACGTCCCTGTCGCCGCCCGCGTCGATGCGCGCCGCGATGAGCGCGTCGCCCGCGATCACGACCTCGCGCGCCCCCGCCTCCGCGGCGGTGTCGTTCGGCTCGATCTCCGCGGTCGCCGCCTCGAGCTGGCAGTCGGCGCTGCACCCGTCGCCGCCCGCGGCGCCGCCGTCGTCGCACCCCTCCGGCACGTCGACGAGGCCGTCGCCGCAGACCGGGAGGCGCTCGCAGCCCGGCGCGCAGCGCGCGCCGCCGTCGCACTCCTCCGCGCCCTCCGTCACGCCGTCGCCGCACGAGGCGTCGAGCGAGGCGCGCAGCGTGTAGCGGGCGTCCAGCTCCCCGGGGACGCCGTGGACGACGACGTAGTAGGTCCCCGGGGCCAGGCGGCGCGCGGAGGCGCCGCCCGGGCTCGTCGGGTCGATGAGCGAGCAGGCGCCGGCGCCGCCGTCCTCGTCGGAAGCGAGCACGGTGGCCCCGTCCGGCGCCAGCAGGACGAGCGCTGTGTCGACGCCGTCGGCGCACCGACCGGGGCCGCTCGCGTCGAAGGTCTCGAGTCGGAGGTCCGAGACGGTCGTGAGGCGCAGGGCGAAGACGTCGACATCGGTGTCCGGCTCGAGGACGCCGGACACGAGCGCTCCCGGCGCCACGGCGCCGTTCGCGTCGGCCTCGGCCGGGGTCGCGTTGGGCTCGATCTCGGCCGTCGCCCCCTCGAGCCGACAGGCGGCGTCACAGCCGTCCTCGTCCTCGGTGTTGCCGTCGTCGCACACCTCGGGATCGTCGATGAACCCGTCGCCGCACGCCGGGACCCGCTGGCACGTCGCCTCGCACGCGGCGCCGCCGTCGCACTCCTCGTGGCCCTCGACGACCCCGTCGCCGCACAGGGCGGTTGTCCGCGCGCGCAGGGTATATCCCGCGGTGGAGCCCCCACCGGAGGCCTCGACGCGCACATGGTAGATCCCGGGAGCGGCGATGACAGCCTGGATGCGCGAGCAATGACCCTCGCCGCCGTCGTCGTCCTCGCCCACCAGCGCGCCGTCGGGCGCGAGGAGCTGCGCCACCGTATCGACGTCGCGGCAGGAGGTCGGGCCGCTCGCGTCGAAGGTCTCGATGTCGAGGTCGGCGACGCCGGGGACGTCGATGGCGAAGTAATCGACGTCGCCCGCCGGCGAGATCCACGCCGAGAACAGCGCGCCCGACGCGGTCGCCTGCCCCGCGGTGGCCTGATCCGACGCGTCGTTCGGCTCGACCTCCGGGAGCGTCCCCTCGAGCTCGCACGCGGCGCCGCAGCCGTCTCCGCCCTCCGTGTTGCCGTCGTCGCACGCCTCCGAGCCGTCGATGGCGCCGTCACCGCACACAGCGATCCGCGCGCAGTCCTCCGAGCACCCGTCGCCGCCGTCGCACGCCTCGGCCCCCTCGACGACGCCGTCGCCGCAGAGCGCGGTGAACACGACGAGGAGGTCGTACCCGGGGATGGTGGCGTCGCTCGTGAACTCCTCGACGGTCACATAGTACGTGCCTGGCCGGAGCTGCGTCGCCCAGGGAGCGATGGTGGAGTCGATGAGCGAGCAGGCCCCGGGGCCGCTGTCGTCGTCGCTCGCCAGCACCGTCACGCCGTCGGCGTCGAGGAGCTGGAGGAATGTGTCGACGCCCTGGGAACACGCGCTCAGGCTGCCCGGGTTGAACGTGGCGAGCTGGATCTCCGCGAGGCGCGGCACCACAAGGGCGAAGACGTCGACGTCGCCGAGCGGCTCGATCGCCCCCGTGACGAGCTCGTTCGGCCGGAGGGCGCCGCGCTCATCGGCCTCGACCGCTGTGTCGTTCGGCTCGACCTCGCGCACCGGAGCGTCCAGCTCGCACGCGGCGCTGCAGCCGTCGCCGCCGATCGTGTTCCCGTCTTCGCAGAGCTCCGGGGGCTCCAGCACGCCGTCGCCGCACACCGCGGTGTCCAGGGTGAGCGAGAGCGTGTAATCGAGCGTTTGATCGAGGGTCGCGGGCTCCACCTCCGGGGAGATCTGCACGCTGACGAAGTAGTCCCCCGCGCCGAGCCTGTTCAGCGCCAGGGAAGAACATGTGTTGTCGCCGGCGATATCATCGTTGCTGTCGAGGGCCACCATGCTGCCGTCGAAGATCGTCACAACCGTATCGACGCCGAGCGCGCTGCACGCCGTGCCCAGCGGGCCATCGAGCGTCTCTGCCCTGAGCCGCCCGAACGCCCCGTCGGGGACGCTCACCGAGAACACGTCCACGTCGCCCGCGGGATCGAGGAAGGCGCGGATCCGGCCGTCGGGCGCTATGGCAAAGGCGTCGTTGGCCGACGCGGGCTCGTCGTTCGGCTCGACCTCGCACCCGGGCTCCACCTGACATGCGCGCGAGCAGCAATCGCCGTCCTCGTTGCCGCCATCGTCGCACGCCTCCCGGCCGCCGGGCACGCCGTCGCCGCACCCGGCCGTGCACGCGCTCGGCGCCCCGGCGCAGGCGAATCCGGGCTCGATCGCGCAACCCGGGTCGCACCCGTCGCCGGCCGTCCGATTCCCATCGTCGCACGCCTCGGCCGGGTCGGCGACAGCCCCGTCGCCGCACACAGCGCCTGGCGCGCCCCCCTCTCCACCGTTGCCAGCCTCTCCACCGCTGCCAGCTTCTCCATTGCTGCCGGCCTCTCCACCGCTGCTGGAGACAGCGGGCTCATCGATCCTGGTGCGGTCCACGGGGACGAGGGGCTCGCACCCGACCAGGGCCGGAGCCGCCAGTCCGAGGAACAACGGGAGTGCGGTCCTGGAAGGGATAACCATGGAAACTGCGGCCTTTGCTCGGCGCCGTGACGGCAGAAGAGCCGAAGTCTCCCCGACGCCGCGACGGCAGCAGACGCAAAGCCCACCGTCGCGTCAAGGGACAGCGCGCGAGCGCCGCGCCTCAGTACGCCACGACGACCGCGTTGCGGACGAATTCGTCGCTGTCGAGCTGCGCGAGCATGAAATGTGCGGTGTCCTCGCGCGAGATCGTGGGACCGCCGACGAAATAGCCGCCGAGCGGCACGTGGTCGACGCTGGCGCGGTACTCCTTGCTGAGCCTCCCATCGGTGAGCTTGGGCGGCCGCACAAGGGTCCAGGCCACATCGCTCTGCCGGACGGCCTCTTCCATGCGCACCATGTCGGAATACCGGTTGCGGAGCAGCGGCTTGACCAGCAGGCGGAACCAGAGCGCGCTCTGCTGCTCGTCGATGCCCGCCGCGGTGACGGCGATGAGGCGGCGGACGCCGTGCTCCTTCATCGCGCGGAGGACGTTGACGATGCCCTCGGAGTAGACGCGCGTCGGCCCCAGGCCGCGCGACCCCAGGGCCGAGAGGACAGCGTCGTGGCCGGCGACGGCGCGCGACACCTGCTCGGCATCCATGATGTCGCCGCGGAGCGCGCGCAGCCGCTCATGGTGCGGAACAGGGATGGTGGCGGGATTGCGCGCGAACGCCGAGACCTCGTGGCCGGCCTCCAGGGCCTGACGCACAAGCGCGGCGCCCGTGCCCCCCGTCGCCCCCAAGATCAGCAATCTGCTCATGAGCCCCGAGCCTACCCGGTCTGCCGCGGCGGGTTCAACATGCGCGTGTCACACCGGGCTCGTCCACCGAGATCGGCTCTGGAGCCGGGCGAGGGGCGCTCCGCCCGTCAGGCGCCGAGCCGCAGCCACGCGACAACGCCGTGGTGATCCGAGCCGGAGAACGGCGCCCGCTCGCAGCGCGTGATCGCCCACCCCTCCCCGGGCTGGACGAAGACATAGTCGATGCGGCGCAGCGGCAGGCCCGCCGGCCAGGTGCCGCCGGCCTTGCCGGGGTGCGTCTGCGTCCACGCGTCGAGCCAGCTCGCCTCTCCAGCGCTCGCCTGGAGGTAACAGACAGCCTCCTCGCTCGGGAGCGCGTTGAAGTCGCCCATCAGCACGGCGCCGAGGCTCCTCGACTTCTCCCGCTCGCGCGCGGCGAAGCTCACGAGCTCCCGCACGGTGCGCGCGCGCGCGCGCTTCGACAGCGAGAGGTGGGTGACGAGCACGTCGATCACCGCGCCCGCGTGCCGGATCGCGGCGCGCAGGACGACGCGCTGGCTGTCGCGCTCGAACGGGTCGTCGCGATCGAGCGTGAGCGCCTCGACGGAGTGGTCGAGCACCTCGATGTCCTCCCTGCAGAGCAGCGCGACCCCCTCGCACTCGCCGCTCGCGGCGACCCTGCCGGGCGCGAACCAGGCCCTGTATCCGCCGACGAGCCGCGAGAGCTCGCCTGCCTGCCCGAGGTCGCCGCTCGCGGACGGCGCGTGCACCTCCTGGAGCCCGATGATGCAGGGCCGCAGATCGCCGAGGAGCCGGGCCAGCATCGTCCGGCGCCGCTCCCACAGGGCGACGCCACCCCAGATGTTCTGGGTCAGGATAACGAGGTCGCGTTCGTGGCTCAAATGCCTCCTCCTCGGGCGTCAGTCCGGGGATGTCTTAGTCAACGCGTCGAGGAGGCTCAAGGCCCCGTGAGCGAGCCAGTCCATCGCCTTGTCCGGGAGCGACCGCGCCGCGAGCGCGCCCCGGGTCACCGGCCGCGAGTCCGCCCTGTCCCGCGAGAACAGGTCGGCCACCCGGGCCACGAACTCCGGATCGAAAACGAAGAGATTCACCTCGTTGACGGCGCTCAGGCTGCTCGGGTTCGCGTTGAAGGTGCCAATCGTGCACCAGTCGTCGTCGACCAGCGCGAACTTCGAGTGCAGGACGTCCCGCTGGTACTCGAAGAGCCTGAAGCCGCGATCGAGCCACGCGGCGTGCTCGGCGCGCGCGGCCCGCTGGATGATGGGCAGATCGGTCTGGCCGGGGAGGATCACCTGGACGTCGACGCCGCGCCTGGCCGCGTCGACGAGGTCCTTGAGCATCCCGGCGGGCGGGAAGAAGTAGGCGTTCTCGATCCAGACGCGCCCCCTCGACCGCCGGATCGCCTCGCGGTGGCGGGCGTAGACGCGCGCGTTGTCGTCCGGCGTGTCCGCGACGAGCTCGAGGTCCGGGTACTTGCTCCCGGTCGCGTAGTCGCGCAGGCCCCCGCCCTCGCCGTCGGCCTCGCGCCAGCGCTGCTCGAAGAGGTACGCGAAATCGCCGACGCAGGGGCCCTCGACGCGCATACAGACGTCGTGCCACCCCTCGCCGCCGCGCCGCTCCGGGAGCCACTCGTCCCCCCAGGCCGCGCCGCCGGTGTAGGCGAGATCGTCGATCACGATCACGCGCGAGTGATCCCGGGGCAGCAGCCCGCCGCGGCCGAGCGCGATCGCCATGGGGCGGTAGGCGCGGACCTCGACGCCGCGGCGCCGGAGCTCCTCGAAGAACGGGGTGTCGGTCTCGTTCGAGCCGAGCGGATCGTAGAGCAGCCGCGTCCGCACCCCGCGCGCGGCGGCCTGCCCCATGACCTCCGCGAACGAGCGCCCGAGCAGGTCGTCGCGGTAGATGTACGTCTCGATGTCGACGCGCCGCTCGGCGCGGTCGACGTCGCGGAAGATCGAGCCCAGCACCGCCTCCATGCCGGGCAGCAGGGTGAGCGCGTGCTCGGCCGTCAGGATGGGGCCGACGGCCTTCGGCGCGTCGGCGCCGGCGCCCGAGGACGCGGCGGCGCGACCGACGGGCGGAACCCCCGGCGCAGACACGCCGCGGTCCTCGTCGAGGGGGCTGTGCAACCGGCGCTCGCGGAAGATCATCGCCGCAGTGTGGAGGATGCGCGGGGGGAGGCGAGCGCGCTGCGGGGCCCGCCCGTTGTCTTCTTCTTCGCCGCGCGCGCGCGGCGCGCGCCAGGCGGCGGGGGCGCGCTCAGTTGAGCGAGAGCGGGCCCTCGCCGGCCTTGGCGTCGCCCTTCATCTCGTGCGAGTTGGGATCGTACTTCGAGGTGCACTTGGCCATCACGAGGCTCGCCTCGAAGTTGCCGTCCTGCGTGAGCGCGCCCTCGACGGTCACCTGGACGCCGCCGCTCGGGACGTCGCGGAAGGTGTCGGGGATGACGCACTGGGCGTAGCGCACGGGCAGCTCGGCCTGCGTGCCGTGGATCTGGAAGCGGTACTCGCAGGGGGAGTCGCGCTTGACCAGCGTGCCCGGCACGAGCTCGCCCTCGACGCGGACCTTGCGGCCGGCGAGCTTGTCCTTCGAGGCGAGGAGCTGATCGACGGGCGTCGCGTAGACGGCGGCTTCCTTGAAGCCGACGAGGAACAGGGCGACGAGCGCGCCCACCATGACGAGCAGCGTCGCCAGCAGGCCGATGCTGCGCGACGGGCGCGGCTTCGGCTGCGGGCTCGACGCGGCCGGCTTCACGACCGCCGGGGTCTCCTGCTGCTCTGCGAGAGACAGCGCCTGGGCCAACTCATCATCCAGCTTCTTGCTCATCGTGGAACCCTTCAGGCCCAGGCTAGCCCGCGCTCCACGGCCGGTCGAGCGCCACCTGCTCCGGCCCGCCCGCGATCGGCGGCAACCGCGCGGTATCCCGCAAGATCTGGACAGCCTTACCGGACTTGTCCCTCGCGAGCGGACCGCTCGAACTGGCGCGCCTGCTCGCGGAGGATCGAGACCTCCTCGGGATCCGGGGACGTGAAGCGGACGCGCAGCCCGTCCGCCGCCTCGACGACCCTGCCGCGCGCGCCGGTGCGGGCCATGTCGAACAGGCGGCAGCGCGTCCCGGCGTCGCTCGGCGGCTGCTGCCGCGCCTGTCCGATCGCGCCGAGGTGCGCGTCGAGCTGGCGGGCGAGCGTGTCGAGCGAGGTCGCGTTGGCGCCGGGGCTCGGCGTCATCACGATCTGCACGCCGCCCGGGATGTCCTCCGCGCTGACGCTCGTCGACGCCGCGAGCTGCTCGCAGAGCGCGTGCTCGTCGATGCCGCGCTCCGCGAGCTCGCCCGTCCGCCCCTCGTCGGCTGGCCCCCTGCCGAGCGCGCCGTCCGGGCCCGGCTGCGCGTGCCACGGCGCGGCGCCCGGCGGCCCTTCGTCGGCGCCGTGGGGCCCCTCGCCGTAGGGCCCCTCGCCGTAGGGCGCCTCGTCGTGGGGCACCTCGGACTCGAACGTCGGCGTCCCGGTGACCGGCTGGGCCGGCCGCCGCTCCCCGCCGCACCCGGAGGCGAGCGCGAGGAGCGCGAGGGATCCCAGGGCGACGTGCATGCGGTGGATCGTGTGGCGAGTCGGCGCGTTCATGGAGGCCTCCTGGAGGGCTCTGGCGCAGGTCGGTTGCGCGCTTTCGGCGATCGCGCGAGCTCGACCTGGGTCGAGCGGGTGGCGCGCGCCGGCGCCCGGGAGCGCCGGGCGGGTCCCTGTGGTTCTCCCGGCCGGCGCCGCCCGTACGGCGACATGCCGGCGCTGCCATCCTGCTCGAGCGAGCCTCTCGCGCCGCCGGGCTGCAGGTACCGTGCCGGCTCGCGGGATCCCCGCGGCGCGCCCCCTGCCGGCGAACCGGCACCGCGCTGCACGTCGCGCCGCGCGCTTGCGGCGCGGGCGCGTCCTCCGTGCGCGCCCGAGGCAGCGTGCCTGAGCCCTCATGGGCCGCTCAACGCCGCCTCGATGGCAGGGAGAACCATGGAGCGCGGGAACGCCGCGCGGAACCGCTCGGCCCGCGCGCCGGCGTCGGCGCGCCGCCCGGCCTGGACGAGGGCCTGGATGGCCAGCGGGCGAGGCGAGCGATCGCTGGAGCCGCGCCCACAGCGGTGCGGCGAGCTCCTGCGCCCGCCCGATCCGGACCCTGCCTGCGTCGAGCAGCATGGGGCTGTCGGCCAGAGCGAACGGCGCCAGGGCGAAGCGCAGGCCACCAAGGCCGAGCGCGTCCGGGTCCCGCGCGGAGAGCCGTCTCACCGCGGCCGTGAACTGCTTGCGTGCGCGTCTCAGCCGATCCCACGCGGTGTTCACGGGGATCTGGAGGGCCTGCGCGATGTCGCGCATGTCGCTTCCCTCGAGGCATCGTCGAGCGCGAGCAGCTCCCGCGGAGGCCTCACCGCGGCGGCAGCGTCAACGAACGGCGCCCTCATCGCACGACGGCCCCGGGTGGAGCGAGCCTTTCGGCGAGCGCCTTCCTGGCGCAACGCAGCCGGCCGGCAACGGGGTCTTCATGGGAGCGTTGTCCGGGACTGCCCCGCTTCTCGTTGCACAATCGACCGGTCCGCGTAACCGTGGGGCACCAGCGCGCTCGTTCCGGCGGCAGGCGGGAGACCGGCGCACGACGGGGACAGCTCGGGTCCTCGTGAAGGGCGACTTCCCTTGCGGCGGCCCCGAGGCTCCCGCCATCTCGTTCGCTGCCCCTACTGGGTGGGACGGGACATGCACCTCGGTGAATGCCGTCGAGGGGTCGCGGGAATCATCGCCGGCCTCCGTGCTGCGCGGCGAGCTCTTCGCCGACGCACGCCCCCCGGACGATGTTCACTCCTGCGGATTCTCGTCGTCCTCCAACCCCAGAATGGACACGAGATGCCCCTGCCGCATGGCACCGTCCCACTCGGCGGACGTGGGCCTGCTGCTTGCGTCGGCCGCCGGCACCATGCGAATCGCTCCAACGGTTGCCGCCATCGTCTCTCTCCATGGAGTCGCTCTATGTGCTGCATCTTGCGTCATGCACCCATCGGAGACTTTCTCTGAAGCGGAGATCGATATGCCAACCAGCGCTCCAGAAGCCGGCAACATGACACTTGACGGCGGAGCGGCGGGCGGTTCCACGACCGAAACGGAGGCGATCGGCACGGCGAAGACCATCCGCTGCAAGAGACATGAGCACGGCGCCGACTGCATGATGCGGTGCGCCGACGCAGGAATATCTTGCCCGGCTGGACGAAAACACCCGTACAAAGACAACGTCAAAACTGGACTGCTGTGGCAGTGCAGATCCCTCGGCCTGGCCAGCAGCTGCTGGTACTATTATAAAAACGGAGACATGTGTGTATTCCTCGGAAGAGTTCCCGTTAAGTGCCGCTACGAGCGGTGGAATTCCTGATTGAGAGCGCGTGTGTGGAACGCGGCTTCCCGCGCCGCGCGCTTCCAGTCACGTCCGAACAGAGACTCCATGCACCGAAGAGCGAGCGGGCAGAGCTCGGGCGACCGCCCACCGCCCGAGAGCGCAGCGGAACCTAGTCCGCGGAGTCGCCGCATCCGCTCGACGTCTTCCACGGTGATGGCTGTAGGCCCGTGCAGGCGACCGCGGATGTGCTCCTCCATCACCTCCTCGACGGCGCTCAGGGTGTTTTCCCACGCCACGGGATCCACCTGGAGATCGGCGTCGCCGCGCTCGATCGCGTCGGCGAGGATGCGGATGTAGCCGACGGCGAAGAGCTCGGCCCAAGTCGCCCAGTCGAGCAGATCCTCTTCTTCTTCCGGGATGAGTTGGTCCGGGTCAGACATACCCGGAGTCTAATTCAGTCTCACGATGCGGAAAGGCGCGGCGCGCGTCGCCTCGTCCGAGGACGGTCTGGCGCGCGATAGGAGAAGGTTACCGAGCACCAGACAGCGCCTGGCTCCCCTCGCCTGCTGGTGGGGGCGCACGGCCAGGCGGACTCCTGGCGCCGCACATCGCTCGGTCCGCTCGCCCCTCGTGCGGGGCAGACACCCTGGCATGGCGTTCGCGCTGTAACTCCAGCGCAACGCTCACCGTCTCTTCGCAGTGCGATCGAACGGGGGGTGGGCTACCCCGGGTTTCGTCTGGCGGCGCCATCGAACAGCCTGAGTAGCTGCTCTGGTGTGGGCCGCTTGTTCGCGTCTCCCCGCGCGAGGCAGCGTGGCGCCGCGAGGCGCATACATCAGGTTCAGCACCCCGAACAGAGAGAGCTGTCACCCGGGATCGGGACTGCAACGGTGTCGCGAGGTGACCGGCGAACGGCGTCGTCCTCGCGCGATGGGTGGGATGGCCGGTCGCCTTCTGGCGGGCGTGCGGGGAGCAGCGCTATCCGATCGGCTCAGGCTCGGCCTGGGCCTTCTTCCTGGCGCTGGCGGCGCGGGCCCGCTGTTCGGCGCGCCGCTCTTCTTCCGCCGCCTCCTCGTACGGCGAGAGCAGCCGATCCCGGAGGAGCGCGTGCGTCTCGTCCTTGTCGTCGTCGTACTCGGCGTGGGCCTGCACCAGGAGCGTGCCATAGGCCTCGTGCCACGCCTCGACCGCCTTGATGGCCGGATCCGCTGCCTTCGCCTCGGTGACGCCGAGCTTCTTGCCGTACAGCTCCGTCCAGCGCTGCAGGCGGCCTGCCTCGGCCGAGAGGCCGAGTCGCTCGACGGCCGCCTTCACGTCCTTGCCGTCGAGCGCCTTGACCATCGCGCTCATGCGCACCCATTGCTGGGAGTAGACGAGGCGGATGAAATCGGTGCCTGACGACAGCACCTCCGAGCGCACCAGCAGCGCATCACGACGGCGCGCCGCCTCGTCCTCCGTCAGCGGCAGGATGTCGTCGTGATCGAACGCGCGCTCGATGCTGGCGAGCTGGCTGCTGAACGCTCCGATGCACCTGTCGGTGCCGCGATCGATCTCCATCATCGTGGCGTCGAGGCTCCCGAGCGCCTCGAGGGCCTCGGTGGACGCGATGACGGCGTGGACCGCTGCGTCGACCTTGGCAGAGAGCTTGATCTTCTTCGATTTCAAGGCCTCCCGGTGAGCGGCGAGCTTGGTACCTGCAACAATGCACCCGCTCGGCGTGAGCCGGCGGGCGAGGAATGCGGCTTTTCCCATCAGACCCGGCTATCGGGCTCGCCATGACCCGGCAAGGCGGCGGCACGTCTTCGACGCGCCGCCGCACGCCGGCGCGCGTCCCCCCACGCGCCGCCGCACGCCGGCGCGCGTCCCCCCCGCGCCGCTGCACGCCGGCGCGCGTCCCCCCACGCGCCGCCGCACGCCGGCGCGCGTCCCCCACGCGCCGCCGCACACCGGCGCGCGTCCCCCCACGCGCGAAGCAGATCGCTGGCCGGATTTCGGCCCCGCGGTACTAGGCTCGGCCGCCGCCCCCGCCCGGCCGCGCCGCGAGGGGGCCGCGCGAGCCAAGAATGCGACGTCCCCGACCGCCCCTCCCCTTGATCTCCGCGCTGCTCGTGCCGCTCGCCTGCGGCGCGGGCGCGTGCTCCGGCCGCCCGATGACAGCATCCCCCGCGCCTGCCGGGACGGCGGCGCGCGACGCCGGCCGCGCGCCGGCCGCGGCCCCGGCGCCAGCGCCCCCGGTCGACCCCGGCGCGGCGACGTCCGGCGGCGCGGCGCAACCCGGGCGCACGCCGCTCGGCGCGCCGCAGGTCGAGCCGCTCCCGTTCGTCATCGAGCCGTCGCTCGACGGCCGCTCGGTGCTGCTCCTCTCCGATCTGTCATCGGATCGGGTCGGCTGGGTGAGGCGCCTCGACGCCGCGACCGGCGAGCTCGGGCCGCCGCTCCAGCTCGTCGACGAGGACCTCGCCGGCGCGCTCTCGTCGGCCGCCGGGGGCACCACGCTGCTCACCTCGCAGGGCGACGAGCTCTGCGCGACCGCGTTCCTGCCGGGCGAGACCTCGGCCGCGTCCCGCGCGTGCGCGAAGGTCCGCGCGCACGCGATGGCGGCCGTGGGCGAGCGCGTCGCGCTGCTCGAGCTCGAGGTCGTCGACGCAGCGAAGCGCGACAAGGCCGCCAAGGACGCGCGGCGCGACAAGGCCGCCGCGGCGAAGGCCGCCCGCAAGGCGACCGACAAGAAGCGGACGGGGAAGGCCCCGGGGGCGCGCGACAAGGCGGCCGACAAGAAGCGCGACAAGGCGACCGACAAGAAGCGCGACAAGGGCGGCGCAGACCGCGGGCGCGACGGCCGGCCCAGGAAGAACGCCCGCCCGGCGCCGCGGCCGAAGCGGCCGGATCCGCTGCCCGAGGTCGAGGTGCGGGTCCGGTGGATCTCGCCGGGCGAAGGGATCGCGGCGACGTCGGCGCCCACCGGGCTGCGCTTCCGGCCGCCGCTCGACGGCATGGGGCTGATCGACGCCGGCGGGAGGCCGGGCGCGATCGACCTGCTCTACTACGCGGCGAGCGCGAAGAAGACGAGCACGTCGTGGCTCGGGAGCGCGCAGATCGCCTTCGCCTCGCTCGGTGAGGACGGCAAGCTCGATCCGGGCCGGCGCGCCGTCGTCGTCGAGGGGGATCTCGACTACGGCGCGCTGCGCGGCCACCAGGATCCGCGCCTCGTGACGGCGAGCGCGGGCTCGGTGGTCGTCGACGTGACCGGCCGCAACGGGGCGTGCCAGGCGACGCGCGTGGCGCCGTCGCTCCAGCGGCTCGGCGCCGGCGGCGGTCCCAGGGCCGTCTGCGCCGTGGATCCGGCGCGCCTCGCGGACGCGACCCCGCTCGCGCCGGCCGAGATCGCCGCGCTCGAGCGCATCGCCGCGAGCGGCGCCCGGCGCGCGCCGGGGCAGCCGGCGTACGATCCGGGCCTCGCCGCGTGGGCGGGAGATCGCGCGTACTTCCAGACGAGCGCCGGCGCGCTGTTCTCGGCCTCGCGCGCCGACGGCCAGGCGCGCCGCGAGCCGGACCCGCTCCCGGCGCGGCGCGCGCGCATCGCGTGGGGCGCGCTCGCGACCGACGGCGAGGGGCTCGCGTTCGCCGCGGGGCAGCTCCACCGGATCGACGCGCGCGGGCAGATCGCCGCGTCGCCGGCCGGCGCGCCGGAGGGCCTGGGCGCCGCGTCGCCGGCCGGCGCGCCGGGGACGCCGATCAGCGAGCCGGAGCGCCCCGCGGACAGGCGGCGCGCCGCGCGCATCGGGGCGTCCTGGTGGCTCGCGAGGACCGACGTGGTGCGGCTCCTGCCAGCGCCCCTCGCGGTGCCCGCGCTGCGGGGGCGCGCCCACGAAGGCGGCGCGACGCTCGTCGGCGGCCGCGAGCGGGGGCTCTTCCTCGAGGTGCTCGGCGATCGGCTCCAGATCACCGGGATCGACGCCTCGGGCGCGCTCTCCGCGCCGGGCGCGATCGCGCAGGTCGCGCCCGGCGCCGGCGCCGCAGGCCGCGCGCCGCCCGCCGTCGCGATCGCGTCGCCGGTGCGCGCGGGGTTCGACGCGTGCGAGCGCCGCGGCGGCGGGGCGATCGTGGCCGGCGTGAGCGCCGCGGATCCAACCCGGGTCGTGGCGCTGTCGATCGACGCGCTCGGCCGGCCCGGCGCCGCGCGCGCGACATCGCTGCCGCTCGCCGAGGGCGACTTCGCTGTGCGGCTCGTCGCCCTGCCCGAGGGGGGCGCGCTGCTCAGCGACGCGGCCCGGCGCCACGTGGTGTGGCTCGACGACGACGGCGCGGAGCTCGCGTCGCAGCCGTGGCCCGCGGACGACACGGGCGCGCTCTGCGTCGACGGGCGGCCCGCGCGGCGCGCGGTCCCGGCCCCCTCGCCCGGGGCGTTCGTGACCGTCCCGGAGCTCGCGGCCCCCGGCGCCTGCGTGGTGGGCGACGCCGTCTGGGCCGCCGACGGCAGCCTGCGGTGGTTCGGCAGCGCGGTGAGCGGCCTCGACGCGCAGGCCGAGGCGGGCGTCGCGCGCCCCGCGCTGGCGGCGATCGCGGCCGGCGCGGGCGCGGCGGTGCGCCCGGCCGCGGCCGATCCCGGGGAGGCGCCCGCCCCCGCGCCGCCGGGCGCGCCCGCGTGCCCCGCGGACATGGTCGCCGTCGACGGCGGTCGCTTCTGCGTCGATCGGTTCGAGGCGATGCTCGTCGACGGCGCCACCGGGCAGGCGCTCTCGCCCGACTACCCGTCGACCCCGAACCTCCTCGAGCTCACGCTCGCCGAGTGGTCGACCGGCCGGCGGAGGCTCGGCGACGTCCACGCGCGCGCCTTCCCGCTGCCGCTGCTCCCCGGCTGGCAGCGCGGCCGCGCGACCGCCGCCGTGGCCCGCTCCCGGATCGGCGCGCGGCCGAGCGGCTACGTGACAGGCCTCGTGGCCGAGAGCGCCTGCGCCGCCGCCGGCAAGCGGCTGTGCTCGGTCGAGGAGTTCGTCACGGCATGCCGCGGCGAGGACGACACGCTGTACCCGTACGGCGACACGTTCGAGGAGGGCGCGTGCAATGTCTTCCGGGCAGGGCACCCGGCGTCCGCGCTCCACGGCAACGCCTCGATCGGCCACCTGGATCCGCGGCTGAACCGCGTGCGCATCGGCCGGGAGCCGTTGCTCCGGGAGACGGGCGAGAGCCCCCGGTGCAGGAGCCGCTGGGGCAACGACGCTGTCTACGACCTCGTGGGCAACCTCGATGAGTGGGTGAACGAGCCGGGCGGCGCGTTCGCCGGCGGCTTCTACTCGCGCTCGACCCGCTCGGGCTGCGAGGCGCTCGTCACGTCCCACCCGCGCAGCTACCTCGACTACTCGACCGGCGTCCGCTGCTGTCAGGACGGGCCCTCGACGCCGGCGGCAGACATGGAGTCGCCGCCGGGCGCTCCCGCGGCGCCCGGCGGCTCAGCCCCGCGGCCGCCCGGGGACCTGCCGGAGCATCCCGGCCAAGGCGAACACGGCGGAGATCACCAGGAGCACGTGGACCCAGGTGCTCCCGGGCAGAACTCCGAACACGGAGAGCAGCCACATCAGCAGCGACGCTAGGGCCACGCTCCAGAGCACCACATCGGTCCAGTGTTTCATTCGGCCCCTCTCGACAGGGTTCGTCCAGGGATAAAGCGAATCGCGTGCCACGCCATCGCGGGCGCGCGCTTTCACGTGCTACGTTCGGCGGTGATGAGCGCGTCATCCTCCGCCATGGAAAGCGACCTGGAAAACCCGACGGAAGAGCACCGGATGCTCCGGCAAATGGTGCGAGATTTCGCCCGCGAGGTCGTCGAGCCGCAGGCCGACGAGCACGACCGCACCGCCGCCCTCAACGTCCCCCTGATGCAGCGGCTGGGCGAGCTCGGCCTGCTCGGCGTGACCGTGCCCGCGGAGTACGGGGGCGCGGGCATGGACGCGCTCGCCGCCGTGATCGTCCACCACGAGCTCGCGAAGAGCGATCCCGGGTTCACGCTCGCGTACCTCGCGCACGCGATGCTGTTCGTGAACAACTTCTTCCACGCCGGCAATGACGAGCAGCGCGCGCGCTACCTGCCCAAGGTGCTATCCGGCGAGTGGATCGGCGCGATGGGCATGACCGAGCCCTCGAGCGGGACAGACGTGCTCGGCATGAAGACGTTCGCCCGGCGCGACGGGGACCGGTACATCCTGAAGGGGCGCAAGGCGCTCATCACCAATGCGCCGGAGGCCAGGATCTTCCTCGTCTACGCGACGATCGAGGGCAGGATCACGACCTTCGTGGTGGAGCGGGGGTTCCCCGGGTTCTCGACCGACGAGAAGACCCCGAAGATGGGAATGCGGGCGAGCACGATGAGCGAGCTCATCTTCGATGATTGCGTCGTGCCCGCCCGGAACGTCCTTGGCCCGGAGGGCGGCGGCATCCGCAACATGATGAGGAACCTCGAGCTGGAGCGCCTCACCCTGGCCGCGATGAGCCTCGGGATCGCCGATCGCTGTCTCGACATCATGATCCAGTACGCCGGAGAGCGAAAGAGCTTCGGCAAGCCGATCGCGGAGCACGGGCAGATCCAGCGCTACATCGCGGAGAGCTACGCGAAGACCGAGGCGGCGCGCGCGCTCATCTACTCGGTGGCGCGCAACGTCAGCCCCGATCGGCGGAACCGGCTCGGGACGGACGCGGCGAAGCTCTTCGCGGCGCCTGTCGGCAAGGAGGTGGCCGACAACGCCATGCAGGTGCTCGGCGGCTGGGGGTACTGCACCGAGTACAAGGTGGAGCGGTTCTTCCGGGACGCCAAGCTGCTCGAGATCGGCGGCGGCACGCTCGAGTCCCACCAGAAGAACATCACGCGAGAGCTGATCGGCCGCATGAGCTGACCTGTCACGCCCCGGTCGCGAAAAGGCAGCGCTGGGTTTGCGGGCCGGCCATCGAGACGCCATGCGCCTGCGTCAGCATCGGCCTCCATGGATTGGGGAGATCTGGCGACGGTCGCGCCGACGGCGCTGTCATCCATCATCTATGCGACGCTTCAGGCCTCCTTCCACGGGAGGCTCACGCGGCATCGCTCGAGGGCGCGTCGCGGCGCGCCGAGGCCGCTCGGCGCGACCCCGCTCGTCAGCATCCTCAAGCCGGTGGCCGGCGTGGACGATGAGCTCGCCAGCAATCTCGAGTCCTTCGCCCACCTCGATTATCCATGTTACGAGCTCGTCTTCGGCGTCGCCTCGCGCGAGGACCCGGCCGTGCCGGTGATCCAGGCCTTCATCGCGGCGCACCCCGAGGTGCGGGCGCGGCTCTGCCTGACGGACCCGAGCGAGGGGTTGAACCCGAAGGTGGCGCAGCTCCTCGAGCTCGAGCGCAGGGCGGAGGGCAGCGTCCTCGTCATCTCGGACGCCAACGTGCGTGTCCGCCCGGACTATCTCCGGTCGCTGCTGTCGATCTTGTTGCGGCCCGGCGTGGGGCTCGTCTCGAGCCTGATCGTGGGCACCGGGGAGCGCACGCTCGGCGCGGTGATCGAGAACGCGCAGCTCGGGTCGTTCATCGCGCCCGGGGTCGTCGCGGCGGCCGAGCTCGCGGGGCGGCCGATCAGCGTGGGCAAATCGATGGCGATGCGGCGGGTCGATCTCGCGCGGGTGGGCGGGTTCGAGCGCGTGGCCAGCGTGCTGGCGGAGGACGACGTGCTCGGGCAGCGCTTCAGCGCGTGCGGGTTCGTTGTCGAGCTCTGCCTGGATCCGATCGAGAACCGCAATACGAGCTGCTCGCTCATGCGCACGCTGGACCGGCACACCCGCTGGGCGAAGATGCGGCGCGCGCTCGCTCCGCGCTGCTTCGTGATGGAGCCGCTCAACGCGCCGCTGCTGATCGCCTGGCTGACGCTGCTGCTCAGCCCGACGCGCCTCGCGCTGGAGATCTGGCTGTTCGCCTGGGTGCTGCAGAGCCTGGGGACGTTCCTGGCGCTGGGATGGCTGCGGCCGACGCGCTCCAACCTGGCGCTGGTGGCCGCGGAGCCGCTGCGGACGCTGTGCTGGTTCTTCTGCTGGCTGAACGCTCACGCGAACCGGCGGGTCACCTGGCGGGGGAACGCGTTCACCATCGGGGCGGGGTCGGAGCTTGTGGCGGCGGAAGAGCCGGCTTCCTTGCGGTCGCCGGCCAGGTAGCCAGGGGCAGGCGCGCTCCGAGGCGCGGGGGCCGCCGAGGAGGAGAGGGGGTGGAGGCGGAGGCCTCCGGGCTCAGAGGTGGACCGAGGCGACGCCGAGGGCGGCGCCGGCCACGATCAGCCAGAGCGAGCTCACGCGGAAGCGGACAAGGAGGAGCGCCGCGACGAGGGCAAGGGCGGCGGTGAGCCAGTCGACCACCGCGGCCCGGGCGAGGCGGTAGGAGACGACCGCCATCAGCGCGAGCGACGCGGCGTTCACGCCGTCGAGGAAGGCCGAGGCCACGGCAGAACGACGGAGGCGGGGGATCAACGGGCCGCTCAGGGCGACGAAGAAGAACGCGGGGAGGAAGATGCCCGCCGTGGCGACGAGCGCGCCCGGGACCCCGCCAAGGAAATAGCCGATGAACGTCGCCGTGGTGAAGACGGGGCCGGGCGTCACCTGGCCGACCGCGACAGCGTCGAGGAGCTGCGCCTCCGTCATCCACCGGTACCGCTCGACGAGATCGGCGCGGAGAAACGCGAGGAGCACGTAGCCGCTCCCGAAGAGGACCGACCCGACCTTGAGGAAGAAAAGGAACAGCGGCAGGAGCCCGAACGGCACGCTCGCCGCCGCGGCCGTCGCGGCGGCGCCGCCGGCGAGCGGGACGGCGGCGCCGCCGGCGAGCGGGACGGCCGCCGCCGCGCCGGCGGAGGGGCCGGCGGAGCGCCCGGCGGCGAGCCGGTGCGCCACGGCGAGCGCGCCGGCGCCGGCCAGGACCGCGAGCTCGTGGACCCCGAGCAGGACGGCGCCGGCGCAGAGCGCCGCGAGGACGAGCGAGGGCGTCGAGCGCAGGCCGGCGCGGCCGAGACCCCAGAGCGCCTGGACCACCACGGCGATGATCACCGGCTTCACCCCGTAGAGGAGCGCTGACATCTCCGGCACCGCGCCGAACCGGACATAGCCCCACGCGAAGCCGAGCGTGATCAGCGCCGCGGGGAAGATGAAGCAGCTCCCGGCCACGAGCAGCCCCGGCCACCCGGCCCGGCGGTGTCCGATGTGGATCGCGAGCTCGGTCGAGCTGGGCCCCGGGATCAGGTTCGTCGCACCATAGAGATCGAGGAAGTCCTCGCGCGTCATCCAGCCGCGCCGGCGGACCACCTCGTCCTCCATCATCGCGACATGGGCGGCAGGGCCCCCGAAGGCCGTCGTCCCCAGCCGGAGGAAGAGGCGCGCGAGCTCCCGGAGCGCCGCGCCGCGCGCCTGCCCGGACGCCGGGGCTCCGTCGCTTGGCAGGCCTTCACCCATGCGCCGTCTTTACCTGAAAACGGGCGCCGCCGCGCTGCCAGGGAGCCGCCGAGGGCGAGCCCTCCCGGCGGCCTCCGGGCGCGGCCAGCGGCCGCCGGTGGCGCGTCAGTGGACGTCAGTTGACGTCCACTGACGTCAGTTGACAGGCGGCGGCGGGATCTCCGGCGGGACGAGGAAGAACACCTTGCGGGTGCTGAGCGTGGTCACGCCGTCGCCGGTGACGACGATGTTCGCGGTGAACATCTGCGGCTCCTCCGTGGGAGGCACCGAGACGTTGATCCTCGGGAGCACGTCGAAGCAGACAGTCGGCCCCGGGAAGACGTTGGTGTAGGTGTCCGCGACGCTGTCGAGGTTCTTGTCGATGACCCTGAGCCCGGAGGTGCAGGGCTCAGGGGCCATGTTGTTGGCGATGATCCTGTCGACGAAGGCGCTCACGGCGTCGATCGTGTCGCTCTCGTCGTCCTCGGCCGCGGCCGAGATGTCGAGCGTGACGTAGGTCGTGAGCACCTTGATCGCCTGCACGACAGCCAGGTTCAGGCCGGTGCCGCTGCTGGAGACAACGAACACGAGCGGGCACTTGCCGTTCGTCGCCGTCACGCCCGTGCCGTCCTCGCCGGTGCAGCACTGGCCGACAGCGCACTGCGGCGGGCGCATGCCCGCCGGCCCCCACGCCGTCGGGGGAACCACCGAGCCGGTCGCGAGCGCGCCGGCCGTGAGGTCGGCCTTGGCCTGGCCCCCGTCCGAGGTGGTCGTCACCATGCCGATGACGCGGCCGCCCAGGCTGGTGATCGAGCTGAGCGCCTGCGTGTAGTTCGGCGACGAGAGGCGGGAGTAGTTGTTGCCCGGCATCGTGCCGTTGTGGCTCGGAACGTCGGTGATCATCACCACGATGGGCAGCGAGCCGGTGCGGAAGCCGACGCCGCCGAGGGTCCCCACCGTCTCGCCCGCCGGGACCACGCCGGGCCGCGCTGTCATCGGGTTGAACGCAGGCACCTCGGCGTTCCCCTCGGTCGTGCCCGTCCCGTGCGCGATCTGATAAAGGGCCTCCCAGCCGCTCTCCGGCACATCATTGCCGCCGCTCGCCCTGAGGGAGTCCACCGCGTGCTGCACCGATGCCCGCCCTGCGGGCGTGAGCACGCTCATGACCCGATGCGCCAGGAAGAACGGCTGATCGGCGGAATCCCCATACGGGGAGATCGGGAAGTCCTTGTAATGGGTCACGCCGATGCCGATGCTCGGGATCTCCTCGGCGAGCTGATCGATCATCTCCTGGAGCGCGTCCTGCAGGTTCGAGATCGAGCCGCTCATCGAGCCGGTGGTGTCCATCGCGAACACCACGTCCGCCTGCGAGATGTTGGTCGAGAAGTCGAGCGTGTCCTGCGCCGGGGTCGGGTCGTCCCGATACGGCATGACGAACACGAAATCGCCGTTGGCGTGGGGGTTGTCCAGATCGTCGTTCGGGTTCGTGCCGGCCGCGAGCTCGATGAGGTCGCCCACCCCGTCCTCATCCGTGTCCTCGCTCGCGGTGCTCGACTCCCCCGGATCGAGCACGCCGTCGCAATTGATGTCCTCGAGCTGGTCGAGCAGGCCGTCGTTGTCGCTGTCGAGATCGACGAAATCGGCCCCGCCGTCCTGGTCGCTGTCGACGGGCGGCAACTCGGGGTCACCGTCGCCCCGCTCGACCTCGTCGGGCCGGCAATCGTCGTCCGAGTCGAGATCGCGGAACGCCGGGATCCCATCGTTGTCGGCGTCGAGCTCCCGCTCGAAGCGATCCAGGATGCCGTCGTTGTCCGAGTCGGTGTCGCGGAAGTCGGGCCGCCTGTCGTCGTCGGAGTTGATCGGATCGAACGGGTCCGGGCCGATCTCCAGCTTGTCAGAGAGGCCGTCGCCGTCGTCGTCGAGGTCCGCGTAATCGGGCAGACCGTCGTCGTCGAGATCGTCGTCGCCCTCCTCCCCGTCGGGGATCTCGTTGCCGTCGGAGTCCTCGTCCCGGAAGTCGGGCACCCCGTCGTCGTCGCTGTCCGGCAGCTCCTGTTGCCCTGGCCGGACAGCACCCTCGATCTTGTCGGGGATTCCGTCATTGTCAGAGTCGGCATCCTCGAAGTCCAGCTCACCATCACCATCCGTGTCGATCGCGTCGATGCGCCCTTCGTCCTCGTCGGAGATGCCGTCCTCATCCGTGTCCTCGACCTTCGGCGACGGCTCGCCGGTCGTCGTGGCCGGCGGCGGCGGCTTGCTGCCCGACGCGGCGGTGCAGCCGAGCGGCACCGCGAGCAAGAGGCTGTAGAGAAGAGGGCGAAGACTGCGACGCATAGGAACTCCTGCGCGAATGTGGGTGCAAAATCCTAGACCCTTCGCTCAATCCGGATCAACCCACATTCCATGGCGAGCGTGCTCTCTCTGCCTTTGACAGCCCGGCGGATCGCCGCGGAGAAATCACAGCGGATCGGCGGAGCGCGCGCCTCTCCAGCAGAGGCCGAGATGTCACCTCATGCGCTGGCAACGGAACGCAGGGCGCCTCCGCCGCGAGCGCTCGACCGCGACCTTACCGCCGCCTTCGCTTCAGAGAAGTTTCACGCGAGGCACCATGACGGTCACCGGTTCCCCCGCCGGCGCCGGCGCCTCTTCCCGGTAAGGGCAATGGCGGCACTTCGAGTTGCAGCAGTATCCGCGCTTCAGGTGATACGCCGCCTTGAAGACCACCCGGCTCCCCTCGAGGTAGTAGTCCTCGCCCTCGATCGCCTTGGGAGGTTTCGGCCCGCGCATCTACCCTCGATCAAGCTACTCTGAAACGCGCATGCGCGCCATCGCGCGCGCATGCGCCATCGGGTCCTCCCTCCGTCCCCGTCCTCATCTTCAGCCGCGTCTCGGCCACGTCTTGGCGCGCGCTCACGCCGGCGCCGCGACGTCCCCGCGCCTCCCGTGCTACGCCTGCGCCGCCCGCCGTACCTCGACTGCAACGGCTGGTCCGCCTGCGATGCCCGATCGATCCTGCTCGAAGCTCCTCCGCGCCCTGCTCCCGCTCCTCGCCGCGACCGGCTGCGACGGCTGCCCGAGCTCGAAGCCCTACACGCCCTACACGCTCGGCTCGGCGACGCCCGCCGGCTCGCCGCCCCCGCTGAGCGGCGTGGCCCCCGGCGCGGCCGACGCCGGCCCCGAGGCCGGCGCCGGCGACCAGGACGCCGCCGCCCCGCCCCGCTTCGCGGTCGTGCCGAGCGTCCCGGCGCCCGCGGGCGGCAAGCAGTGGCCGCTCGAGGGCGGCGCCGTTGTCGCCGCGCCGACAGGGCGCACCTTCGAGGCCGGGCTCCTCCTCGACGCCGACGGGGACGGCGCGCGCGACCTCGTCGCCTGGGCGCGGTCGCCCGACGGCCTGCGCGGCGAGCTCCTGTTCGCGCCCGCCGCGCGGCCGCAGGCGCTGCGCACGCTCACCGCGCTCCCTGGCGATCTCGCCGCGCAGGGGTGCGCCCCGCGCGTCGGCCTCAGCCAGATCGGCCCGTCCGCGCTCACCTTCGATTTCGCCCCGCAGTGCGGCGATCAGCAGCGCGCCGCCAGCGCGGGCGCCACGCGCTGGGTCGCCGTGTTCCGCCTCCCCGGCGCGGGCGCGCCGCCGGAGCTCGCCCTGGAGCTCCGCCTCCGGACCCCGCCGCCCGAGGAGGCGCTCTCCGCCTCCATCGAGGTCGCCGACCGCGACGCGGACGGCCGCGACGACCTCGTCGTCTCGGTCGGCCTCGCCGGCGCGCTCCGCCCCTTCCCTGCCCCGTCAGGCGCCGCCGCCGAGCTCCGCGCCCCGCTGGTCTTCCTCGATCGCCCCGCCGGCCTGTCGCGCGACGCCGCGCAGCCCGGCGAGGCGCTGCGCGGCCTCGCCGCCTCCCTGCTCCGCGACGCGCGCGGCAAGTCCACCGCGCCGTCCGTGGCCGCCGCCGCCCAGCGGCTGCGCCGGCTCCACGCCGTCCTCTGCGCCGACGCCGCGGGCGGGGGCGGCGCGATCGCCGGCCGCGACGCCGCGCGCGCGGGCGAGGCCCTCGTCTGGACGGGCGTCGGCCCCGTGCGCTGCGGGGAGCCGGGGCTCGCCGCGGCGATCGACCACGCGGAGGCGGTCGCCGCGTCCACGCGGGGCGCGCCGCTCGCGGCCGTCGCGGCGCTCGACCACGGCGGCGCCGAGCCCCGCGCCAAGGAGGACGCCAGGCTCCTCGCGAAGCTCGCGCCGCCGACGACGGCCGCCGCCGTGTACCGCACCGCCGCCGCGCCGCAGCCGGCCGGCCCCGGCGCCTTCGGCCCGCTCGCGTTCGAGGCGAGCGGCGCGCTGCTCGTCCGGACCGCGCAGGGCGTCGTGCGCGTCGACCCCGCCGCGTCCACCGAGTCCGCGACCGACGTCCCGCCCTGGCCCGCGGCGGTCCATGCCGGCCCGGCGCAGCTCGTCGCCGTCGAGCGGCGCTGCGACGCGCCCACGCTGCTCGCGCTGTTCCGCAGCTCGCCCGACGCCGTCGGCGCGATGGAGGTCCCGCTCCCGCTGCTCCGCGCCCAGGGCCCTCGCGCGGGCGCGGCCTCGCCCGAGCGCTGCGCCGGGACCGAGAAGCTGCCCTTCTCCCCGCTCGCCGCGTCCGAGAGCGGCTTCGACATCGCCCTCGGCGCCGCGCTGGTCTCGATCGACCTGCGCGCCGCCGCGCCGAGGTCGTCCGCGCTGTCGTTCCCGCTCACCACGCCCGCCCCGCAGGGCGCGCCGCGGTCGCCCGACGGCGCCACGCTCGCGGTCCCCGCCGCCGGCGGGCTCCTCGTCGCGACGGCCGGCGGCGCCGCGCGCCTCTGGTCGGGCGGCGATCTCGCGCAGGCGAGGGCGTGCGCGCCGGCCAACGGGGGAGCCCGCGTCGCGTGCGTCGTCGGCGCGGCCGCGGTGATCTTCGAGGCGAAGTGACCCCGGCGGCGCGCGGCCCGGGGTCAGCCCTTGTTGACGCGCTCCAGGTACTTGCCCTCGGCCGTGTCGATCTTGATCCACTCGCCCTCCTTCACGAAGAGCGGGACGTTGACCGTCGCGCCGGTCGACACCGTGGCGGGCTTGGTGGCGCCGCTCGCCGTGTCGCCCTTCACGCCCGGCTCGCTGCTCACGATCTGGAGCACCACGTGAGAGGGCATGCTGACGCCGATCGGCTGCCCGTTGAACAGGGTCACGTCGATCGACATCCCGTCGCTCAGCCACTGGGAGTCCTCGCCGATCTTGTCACCGGGGACGGTGAGCTGCTCGCCGGTGGCCGGGTCCATGAACACGAAGTCCGTGCCCTCGGGATAGATGTACTGGAGGCTGCGCTCTTCCACGTCCGCCGGCTCCAGCTTCTCACCCGATTTGTACGTCCGCTCCAGCACGGCGCCCGTCGCCATGTTCCGGATCTTGACGCGGGTGAACGCCTGCCCCTTTCCCGGCTTGACGAACTGGAAGTCGATGACCGAGTAGGGCTGGCCGTCGACCATCATCTTGAGGCCTTTTCGGATGTCGCTTGTGTCCATGGGCAGAGCTTCCTGGTAGCGTAAGGGCGGCCTGTCGGCGAGGCCGGGGACCGCGGGCGCGGCCCCCTGGCGCGGCCCGGGCGTCCGCGTTCGCGGCGTTCCGGGCGCGGTCGGGGGTCCGCGTGCGCGGCCCCATTAGCACGAGCGCGGCCTCCTGCACAGGGCGCGGTTTCAGGACTGGAAAATGCACGACTTCGACGACGAGCTCCGGGAGATCAAGCGTGAGATCGTGGAGTCCCGTGGGCTCATCATCAAGACGAACAACCTCACGAACGCCCTCGCCGCCGATCTGAAGAGCATCTCCAAGCGCCAGATGGCGTACGAGCGGCGCGCCTTCTGGAACAGCGCGAGCGCGAACCTGCTCTTCGTGATCGTGGTGATCGGCGTGGTCAAGCTCGCCTGGGACGCCCGCGTCGACGCCGTCCAGGCCGAGACCAAGGGCGCGCGCGACCGCATCGCGAAGCACGAGGCCGATCTCAAGGAGATGCAGCAGCGGAGCGACGCGCGCGCCAAGGCCGAGAGCGACGCGGCGGCGTTTTACGAGCTCATCCGTGCCGAGCGGCGGCAGGAGGTGATCGAGGGCTTCGAGGCGCTGCGGAAGGCGCCGCTCACCCGGGCCGAGCTCGCGTTCTTCACGGACGCTGTCGACAAGGCGCGGTCGGAGCTCTCGATCAAGTCGTACCAGACGGGCCTCGATCACATGCGGACCGGCCGCTGGCACGAGGCCGCGGTCGCCTTCGAGGACGCGATCCGCCAGAAGGAGACGGCGTCGCACACCCCCTCGGCCCGGCTCAACCTGGCGCGCGCCTACCGCAGGCTGAACCGGCAGCGCGACGCGATCCCGCTGCTCATGACGCTCTCCGAGGCGTCGCCCGACCGCGAGGTCATGGACGACGCGACCTTCCTCCTCGCCGAGTGCCTCCTCGACATCCAGGCCTGGAACGACGCCAAGACGACGCTGCGGTCGTTCATTCGCCGCTTCCCGGACAGCGCGTTCATCAACGACGCGCGCCTCGCGCTGGCCGACGTCTCGCTCCGGCACTGACGCGCGCCGCGCCGGCGCGCTGGCCTCAGGACCGGGAGCGCACGTCGATCTGGCGCGGCTCGTCCTTCTTCTCGAACCAGCTCGACCGGAGATGGCGGCGGAGGCCTGACGCGAACAGGCAATCGCGGAACGCGTTCTGCTCGAAGGTCACCGCGCTGTGCGCGAGGGGGGCGTGGATGAAGATCGCGCGGCCGCCGAGGAGCTGCTTGCGCGTGAGCTCACCGGGGCGGCGCTCGTGCAGGCACGAGACCCCCTGCGCCTCGAGCGCGCGCGCGAGCTCCAGGTTCAGCCGCCGCACGTCGCCCGCCACGAAGTGGCTGATCAGCTTGTGCCTGTCGCGGCCCGACCGGTCCTTCCGCTCGAGCACCCAGTCGCGGTACGCGTCGACCTCGCCGTACAGCGCGTCGAACAGGTACACCTCGCTCACCTCGCAGCCGCCGTGGCGGAGGCACGCGGCCGCGACGCGGTACCCGCCCGAGTGCGCCGACAGGCAGAGCATCCCGAGCTTCGCCTGCCGCGGGACGGCGCAGTCGCCGAGCGCCCGCCGCGCTGCGGCGGTCGAGAGCACCGCCGCGAGCTCGCCGCACAGCCGCCGGAGGCCGCCCTGCTGCCCGAGCTTGCCCGGGGGCGACTCGGCCGCGTTCACCGCGCCCTGCGGCACGACGAGCACCGCGTTCTGCTTGCTCTCGTGGAGCTGCTCGCGGAGCTTGTGCGCCGCGATGGCCCGCTCCGCGGTGGTGACGTGGCCGTGGAAGTGCATCACGAGGTCGAGCTCACCGCTCTCCGGCGCGCGGTAGTGGGCCGGCACGAAGACCATCACCGTCTCGTCCCGGTACGGCGCCCCGTCGCAGGGGAACGGCGCCTGCGACAGCTCGAGCTTCAGCGTCACGCCGATCGCGGAGGTCTCTACCCCCTTCACCCTCGACGCCGCGGCGAGCGCCGGCGCCGGGTCCCAGAGCCCCGGCGCCGCCGCGGCGCCGCCCGCCACCCCGAGCGCCCGGAGGAACGCCCGACGGCCGAGCGCGGGCGCTGCGCAGCGGGACAACCTGCCGTCCTCGTCCGATGCCACCCTGGCGCGCGTACACCAGGGCCCGGATCAGGGCCAAGAAACCGCCCGCGGGGGGCTACTGGCCGCTGACCGCCGCCGTGCTCACCTGCGCGAGCAGGTCCTGGATGCGCCGGACGAGCTTCGCCGGCTCCTGCACCACGCCCTCGACGAGGAGGGCCTGGTCGAGGAGCAGCTCGGACCACTGCTTCACCCGCTCCGAGTCGGGCTCGCGCCCCGCCAGGATGTTGAGGTTCTTCACGACCGGGTGCCCCGCGTTGAGCTCCAGGATCCGCTTCGACTCCTCGGCGTTCTGGTCGATGAGCTTCATGATCCGCTCGAGGTTCGCCCCTGGGTCGCCCTCGGCGGCGACGAGGCAGCTCGCGCTGTCGGTCAGGCGCCGCGAGACGCGCACGTCCTTCACGCGGTCGCCCAGCGCCGCCTTGACCGCCGCCACGGCCGCGTCCACCGACGCCTCGGGCTCGTCCTTCTTCTCCGGCTCGCCGCCGAGGTCGACGTCGCCGTGCGTCACGCTCTTGAGCCGGCGCTTGTCGAACTCGTTCAGCGCCTTCACGAACCACTCGTCGACCGGATCGACGAGGAACAGCACGTCGTAGCCGCGCTTCCGGAACGCCTCGAGGTGCGGGCTCTGCTCGACCGCGCGGCGGCCGATCCCCGTCACGTAATAGATCTCCTTCTGCTCGTCCGGCATCTTCTCCACGTAGTCGCGCAGCGAGATCGCCTTGCCGGCCTCTGTGTTCATCGACTCGAACCGGCAGAGCTCGGCGATCGCGTCCTTGTTCTTCCAGTCGCTTGTGGCGCCTTCCTTGATGACCCGGCCGAACTCCTTCCAGAACGTCGCGTAGCGCTCGGGGTCGGACTCGGAGAGGTCCTTCAGCGACTTGAGCACCTGCTTGACGATCTGCTGCTCGATCTGCGAGAGCGTGCGGTTCTCCTGGAGCATCTCGCGCGAGACGTTCAGCGACAGATCCTCGGAGTCGACGACGCCGCGCAGGAAGCGCAGGTACATCGGCGTGAGCTTGTCGCAGTCCTCGACGATGAGGACCCGCTTCGCGTAGAGGCGGATCGCCCTGCGGTCCTTGTGGAACATGTCCGCCGGCGCCCTCTCGGGCACGTAGAGCAACGCGTGGAACTGCACCGGCGCGTCGATCGACAGGTGCACGGTGAGCAGCGGCTTGTCCCCCTCGTAGCCGCCTGTCACGTGCCGGAAGAACTCGGCGTGCTGCTCCTCGGTGATCTGCGACTTGGGCAGCGTCCAGAGGGCGGCCGAGCGGTTCGCGACCTCGTCGTTCACCTTGATGGGGAAGTGGACGAAGTCGGAGTACTTGCGGATGATCTCCTTGACGCGCCAGGCCTTCGTGTACTCGCGCGCGTCCTCCTTGAGGTGGAGGACGATCTTCGTGCCGGGGTGCTCGCGATCGCCGGTGGCCACGGTGAAGGAGCCCGCGCCGGACGACCGCCACAGGACGGGCTCGGCGCCTGGCAGCATCGAGCGGGTCTGCACGTCGACGCGCGAGGCGACCATGAACGCGGCGTAGAAGCCGACGCCGAACTGGCCGATGAGCTGCAGCTTGCCGCCGTCCTTCTTCTGCTTCGCGGCCTCGGCGTTGGCCTTCAGGAACTCGAGCGATCCCGAGCGCGCGATGGTGCCGAGGTTCTCCACCACCTCGTCCCGGGTCATGCCGATGCCGTTGTCCTCGATGGTGAGGGTCCGGGCGGCGTCGTCGAGCGTGATGAGGATCGCGGGCTCGCCCGCCTGCTCGGCGACGCCCTCGCGCGTGAGGGCCAGGAAGCGCGCCTTGTCCAGGGCGTCCGACGCGTTCGAGATGAGCTCGCGCAGGAAGACCTCCTGGTTGGCGTAAAGCGAGTTGATGACCAGCGCGAGGACCTGCTGCACCTCGGCCTGGAAGGGGAGCTCGACGGCTCCGGCCGCCCTGGCCTCATCGGGCGCGGGCGACGCGGGAGGCGGGGCGCCCGGCTCCGCGCCCGAAGGCTGGGCAGAGGGCGTGGGTCCGCTGGTTTCGGGGTTCTGGCTTTCCGTGTTCATCTCGGCGACCAAATGGATCCGATTTTCGAAACGGCAATCCCCTGACGCGCCGTCGAGCGACAGCCCTACCGCGCCCCTGGGCCCCGCCCCTCTCCGCGCTCGCCTGCCGCGGCGCTCCCCGGCCAGGATCGATCGAGGCTCACCGGATCACCCAGGTCGCGATCTGCGCCGAGGTCGGACGCTGCGCGTCTGGCTCCTCACGTCGAGGTCGCTGTCCGCGATCCCCGCATGTACGCTCGGCTTTTCTGGAGGGTCAGGGTTTCTTCGGAGGGTCAGGGGCGCTAGATTCACGGAAGTTGCACCCACGCCGTCGGGGAAATCCGTTGTGGTAGCACTTCTCCGTGTAGTATTTCGTCTTGTCCCGGTAATCGGGATCTTGGCGCTCGCGGGGTGCGGCGACCGGGGCAAGGCGACGGCCGGTGCGGACGCGAAGCGTCCTCCTGCCTTGCTTCAGTTCGAGGGCTACCTCTACGTCCCGACCGGGACGAGCGACTTCAAGATCCTCGAGCGCGTGCGGGCGCAGACGCGCTCGCTGTTCACGGGGCTGCGGCGCTCCCGGGTGATGGTGAGCCGGCGCGAGGTCCAGGGCGCGACAACGGACCGCTTCATCAAGGAAGCCGTCACTGTCGTCGACACGGAGACGGGGCAGCGCGACGTCGCGCTCCGCGTGCGGTACCGCTATGTGGCCCGGCCGGAGATCGCGAACGGCATCGACGATCGCAAGGAGCTCGCGCTCGCGCTGCTGCACCGGGAGGACGACGCGATCGCGGAGCGCGTGCTCCAGGAGTGCACGGCGAAGCCCGAGCTGACCAGGGGGGGCCACAGCGCCGTCGGCCTCGATTTCGATCCGTCCCTCCCGAGGTGCAAGGCCGCGATCGACGCGGAGCAGGCGGCGATCGCGGCCGCGCGCGCGAAGGTCCCCGAGCTCGCCGGCGCACCGCCGGGGTCCGCCACGGACACCGTCACGGTCGAGGAGGTCCGGCGCGTGTACCTCCCGATCCTGGTGACGGTCGAGCTCCGCGACAGGAAGCCGGGCGAGATCGCGCCGCGCTACATCCCGGTGGATCGCCCGGAGGAGATCGCGCGGGCCCCGGCGGCGGACCGTTCCGGCGCCGAGCTTCCCGAGGAGCTCGCGCCGGCGGCGGTGATCATCGATCCGGATCTCGCGACGCGCACGCCGGAGGAGAAGGCGATCGCCGAGGGCGCGCTGCTGCCGCCGCTGCCCGGGTCCGGCGGCACGACCGCCGAGATCGGCGGGAGGCGGCTGCCCCAGGTCGTGAGCCCCGCGGTCGTTGAGGCGCAGCAGCGCAAGGCGGAGGCCCACAACGATCGGTTCGAGATCCCGTTCGAGACGCTGGCCGACCCCAAGTTCCTGGTGGTGTGGCTGAGCCTTTTGATGGCTTACCCCATCCTCCGGGGCGACCCGCGCAAGCGGGGCTGACGCGGCGGGCGCGGCCGGCCACCGCGCGCCCGAGGCGGCCGCCGCTCAGCCGCCTCGCGCCCCTGCGCTCCAGCGCTTGCGGGCGCGCGAGAGGCTGCCCGGCTCGGCGAAGCCGACGAGGAGCGCCGCCTCCTTGGCGCTCGCGCCGCTGTCCATCAGGTCGCTCGCGCGCGCGCGGCGCTCGCGGTCGACGAGCTCCTGGAAGCTCGTCGCTTCCTCCCGCAGCCGGCGCTGCAGCGTGCGGGCGCTCATGTGCAGCCGCCGCGCCACGCTCTCGAGCCGGGGGGCGGCGACGTCGAGCTCGGCGCGGAGCATCGAGCGGATGCGCTCCGAGAGCGACGCGGACGAGGGGAGCGCGGCGACGGCCGTGAGGGCGATGCGCTCGAGCGCGCGCCCCAGGAAGTCGGGCGGCGCCGCGACGGGGCGCTCGGCCACCGCCGCGGGCAGGGCGAGCTCGTTCTCGGCGCGGCCGTACGCCGGCGCGACGCCGAGGGCCGCGCAGAGCGCGTCGTCGGGGCCGAGCCGATCGTGCCGGAGCTGCACGGCGTGGCCGTCGGCGGGCTTGCCGGTGAGCAGGCGCACCGCGTCGACGATCTCGACGAGCGCGCACTCGGCGAGCACCGCGCGCGCCAGGGCGCTCCGCCCGGGGTGCTCGAAGCGGACGGCGAGGCCGCCGCGGCGCGGGGCCAGGGTGAAGCGCTCGCCGTCGCCCCAGACGCGCTGGTAGGCGACGGCGCGGGTGAGCCCCTCGCGGAACGAGGGGCCCGCGAGCAGCAGGAGCGCGGCGACGCCGTACGTCTCCTCGTCCCGCACGCGCGCCATCGCGGCCCCGAGGCCCGCCGCGCCCACCCGCGACGCCGCCGCCTCGACGGCGCTGTCGAGCGCGGCGTACGGGACGCGGCAGGTCGGCCGCCGGAGCTCGCCCTCGGTGGCGCCGAGCGCGGCGAGGAGCGGCGCCGGGTCCTCGCCGCGATCCGCGAAGAGCCGGGCGAGGCGCAGGGCCATCGCGCCCGAGATGCCGGCGCGGCTGCTACCGCGCGGCGGCATGGGGCGCATGCGACGATCGAGATGGCGCGCGAGGCCGTGCGATCTGGCGTGTCCGGCCGCCGCGCCCGCGGGGAGGGCGCACTAAGGTTCTCGCCATGATGCTGCGTCTCATGGGGATATTCAGTCTCGCATTCGTGGAGACGGCCGTCGAGCGCGCCCGCCGGGGGCCCGCTCGCCCGAGCTGGAGCTTCGGCTTCGAGTGGGTGGTCCGGGCGCTCCGCCGCGACTTCATCGACATGCTCGGCTGGCCGTATCCGAGGATGCGCGCCGACATGGACGCGCGCTTCTATCCCGGGAAGGCCGTCCGGCGCGTCAAGCGAACGAGCGACACGTTGACGGGCATCCCTGCGGTGTGGTTCGAGCCGCCGGGCGCGATGGGTCGAGGGGTCGTCCTCTATTTTCATGGAGGCTCGTACCTGTTCGGCTCCACGAGGACCCACGCGGACATGATGGCGCGGCTCGCGCTGGCGAGCGGCGCGCGCGTGGTGGGGATCGATTACCGGCTAGCGCCGGAGCATCGCTATCCCGCCCAGCTCGAGGACGCGCTCGCCGCCTTCGACGCGCTGGTCGAGCGGGGCCACGCGCCCGGGGAGATCGCGCTCGCGGGCGACTCCGCCGGGGGCAACCTCGCGCTCGTGGTTCAGCTCGCGCTGCGCGACAGGGGCGAGCAGGCGCGCTGCGCCGCGCTGATCTCTCCCTGGCTCGACCTCACCTCGGGCAGCGCCTCGACGCGCGCGAACGAGCCGACCGACTACGGGACCACGGAGGGCCTGTTGCGTCAGGCGCGCGACTTCGCGGGCGCGATCCCGCTCGACGACGCCCGGCTGTCTCCGCTGCACGCGCGGCTCGACGGCCTGGCGCCGCTGTTCCTCCAGGTCGGCGACGCCGAGCGGCTCCACGACGAGGGCCTGGAGCTCGCGCGGCGGGCCCGCGAGGCCTGTGTCGACGTCACGCTCGACGTGCTGCGCGACATGCCGCACAACGGACCGGTCCTGGCCGAGTACCACCCTGAAGGCGCCCGGGGGGCCGAGACGCTGGGGTCGTACCTGCGAGCGTGCCTGTCGGGGGCTGCGCAGGCGGCGCGTCCACGGGAGTCGTCGCTGCGGCCGGGAGATGGGGAGTCTGCGCGCCGGGCCTGAGCTCCGCTCCGCGCCGGTTGCGGTGCGCGCGCGCCGCGCGTACTGGATCGCGCCCGCGGGTTCGCCTCGTGGGGACCTCGAGGAGGACGGAGACGATGACCCCTTCCCAGGAACTTGTCGATCTGGCCCAGCGGCTGGCGGACGCGAGCGGCGCGGTGATCCGGCGCTATTTTCGCAAGGGCATCGAGGCCGACGACAAGGAGGACGCGAGCCCGGTGACTGTCGCGGACCGCGAGGCGGAGGTGGCGATGCGCGAGCTCCTCGCCGCGCGCGCGCCGGGCCACGGGATCGTGGGAGAGGAGCTCGGCCGCGAGAACGAGGGGGCGGAGCTCGTGTGGGTGCTCGATCCCATCGACGGCACGAAGGCGTTCATCACGGGCAAGCCGCTCTTCGGCACGCTCATCGCCCTGCTGCACCGGGGGCGCCCCGTGCTCGGCGTCATCGATCAGCCCGTGCTCGGGGAGCGCTGGCTCGGCGTCCTGGGCCGGGAGACGCTGTGGAACGGCGCGCCGGCGCGCGTCCGCGCCTGCGCGGGGCTCTCGGATGTGCGCCTCTCCACGACAGGGCCGCAGTACTTCTCGCCGACGGCGGCGCGCGCCTTCGGGGCTGTCGCGGCCCGGGCGAAGCTCGTGAGCTACGGCGGCGACTGTTACCAGTACGGCCTCGTGGCGAGCGGCTGCGTCGATGTCGTCGTCGAGCACGGCCTCAAGCTCCACGACTTCGCGGCGCTCGTCCCCGTGATCACCGGCGCCGGAGGGCTCATGACCGACTGGGAAGGGCGACCCCTCGACGCCGCGAGCGCCGGGGACGTGGTGGCCGCCGGCGATCCGCGCGCCCACGCCGAGGTGCTCGCCGCGCTCCGCGCCGGCCGTCCGGAGCGAGGCGACGGCTGAGATGGCCTGAGGGCGGCGCGCCGGAGCCTCTCCGGCCGGGCCGCCGCGCGCCCGGCCCATGGCTCACGCGCGGAGCCCTCGGTACTGGAGCGCGAGGGAGCTCTTCAGCACCGGATCCAGCGCGACGCCGAGCGTCACGAAGCCGCTGAGCCAGGAGAGGAGCGCCGCGAAGTACAGGGCGAAGACGTTGTGCGCCGCCGCGAGCGGGTCGATGTCGCGCCCGACCTCGCCGCGCGCCTGGGCGTCGCGCACGAGGGCCGCGATGCGGTGCAGGAACGCGAACGTGAGGGCGTTCATCCGCTCTCCGTTCGGGCCTGACGCGCCCGGAAAGGCCTTCACGAACGCCTGCGACACGAGCGGCTGCTCGCCGTACATCGCGAACAGCCTCTGGAACACGTGGAGGAGCTGCGGGAGCAGGGGCTCCTTCCGCGGCAGCGCCTCGAACGCGGCGTCGACCGTGGTCGCGATCCGGTCGTGCATCACCAGCATGAGCAGGTCGGCCTTGTCGCGCGCGTGCACGAACACCGTCCCCGTCGCGACCTCCGCGCGCTCCGCGACCGCCTTGGTCGTCGTGCCGTCGTAACCGAGCTCGGTGAAGAGCGCCCACGCGGCGTCCCGGATCCGCCGGCGGGTGTCGAGCTTCTGCTGCGCGCGCCCGCCGCGCCCGGGCGCCGGCGTGGCCGGCGCGTCCGGCGTGGGCGTGGCCGGCGAGGCGGACCCCTTCCGGCGTTTCGCTGCGCCTGCACTGACCTTGCTCATCGTCCAGGCAATCTGTTTCCGCGCCATCGATCAAGTCAATCCTCATTTGCGCTTGACATGACGAGCTCGCATGATGACCATGGTCAGTGACTTAAGTCATTGAACGAGGGTGGTGCCATGGCTCTGGTCCATTACGACGAAGGCCTCACGATGCGGCAGGCGCGGGCGATCTACTTCGACGTGAACCGCTTCGGCGCGGACGGCGGGTATGGCGACGCGTGGGTCGACTTCAAGCTCGGCCCGCTCCCCGTCCCGTTTCCGAACACGCAGGCGCGCGTGCGCGCTGTCCGCTACCACGACCTGCACCACGTGCTCACGGGCTACGACACGAACACGATCGGCGAGTTCGAGATCTCGGCCTGGGAGCTCGGAGCCGGCTGCAAGGACTTCGCCGCCGCGTGGCAGCTCAACCTGGGCGGTCTCTTCGCCGGGTTGCTCTCGGCGCCCCGCCGCACGGTCCGCGCGTTCCTCCGCGGCCGCCGCAGCGAGACCCTGTACGGCCGCCCGTTCGAGGCGCTGCTCGACCGCACGGTGGGCGAGCTGCGCCGGGAGATGCGCGTGGATGTGCCCTCGTCCGGCCCGGCGGCGAGCGACGTGCTCTGGCTCGCGCTCGCGAGCCTCGCGGGCCTCGCGGTGGGCGTCCTCGGATTCGCGTTCGCGCTCGTCGTGGCGCCGATCGGGCTCGCGAACCTGGCGCTGCGCCGCCGGCGACAAGCAGCCGGCTGAGCCCGCGCACGCGCGCGTGTCCTCCCCCACCCCTCGGCCGCGGCGCCCTTTCTCCCGCTCCACCCGCCCACGCGCCCTCCCCCACCCCGGCTTGACCCGGCGCCCGCGCCGCACGAGGATCCGCCCCGTGCCCCAGCGAAATCGCTACCTCTTCGTCTGCGTCAACCGCCGCCCCGACGGCGTTCCGAAGGGCTCCTGCGCCCAGCGCGGCGCCGAGGGCATCCACGCGCAGCTCAAGGTCGCCCTCGCCGAGCGCGGCCTCGCGAAGGTCGAGGCGCGCGCCTGCACCTCGAGCTGCCTCGACGTCTGCTGGGCGGGCCCCGTCATCGCGGTGGAGCCGGACGGCTACTTCTACGGCCGCGTGACAGCCGCCGACGTCCCCGAGATCGTCGACGCCCTCGCCGCGGGCCGCCGCGTCGAGCGGCTCGTGCTCCCGCCAGAGGACTTCACGGAGGCGACGGCCGGCCCGCCGCTGCCGGCGCCGCCCCGCGGCGCCGCGCCGGGGGCGTGATGCGCGGCTTCGAGTTCTGCGAGACAATGGCCGGGAGCTTCCACCTGGCCGACGCCCCCGCCGACGAGCGGCCCATGTCGTTCACGATCCGCGCCCGCTCGCGCGGCCTCCTCCACTTCCTGCGCAGGCCCGAGGTCGAGATCGAGGGCGAGATCGACGCCGAGGGGTTCGCCGACCACCGCTACCTGTCCGGGCGGCTCGGGCTCGACCTCGCGCGCACCGGCACCCTGCCCTACTCCTTCGAGTTCACCGCCAACGACGGCCGCCGCTGCGCGTTCGCCGGCCGCAAGACCGTCCGCCCCGGCGACCTCCTCGAGTCGATGACCGTCCTGCCCGGCGTCCTCGTCGGCGAGGGCGGCGCCGTGATCGGCGAGGCGCTGCTCCGCTTCGACCTGCGGAGCGACCTGCTCCGGTTCCTGAAGAGCTTCCGCGCCACGAGGTAGCCGCCATGCGAAGACTCGATCCCGCCGCCAGCGCGGTCATCGTCATCGACGTCCAGGAGAAGCTCGCGGCCGCGATGCCGGCGCCCCAGATGGACGCGCTGACCCGCGCGGCCACGGTGCTCATCGAGGCGGCCCGGCGCCTCGGCGCGCCCGTCCTCGCGACCGAGCAGTACCCCGCGGGGCTCGGGCGGACCATCGCGCCCATCGCCGAGAAGCTCGCCCAGGCGGGCGCGCCGGTCCTCCCCAAGATGGAGTTCTCCGCCTGCGACGCCGTCGAGTTCGATCGCGCGCTCACCCAGCGCGCCCCCCGCACCGCCATCGTCATCGGCCTGGAGGCGCACGTCTGCGTCTTCCAGACAGTGCGCGACCTCGCCGGCCGCGGCGTCGAGGTCCACGTGCCCCTCGACGGCGTCGCCTCGCGCCGCGACGACCACCGGCTCGCCGGCCTCGACCTCTGCCGCGCGGCCGGCGCCACGATCACGACCGCGGAGACCCTCGTCTTCGACTGGCTCCGGGTCGCCGGGACGGACGACTTCAAGCACCTCTCGAAGCTCATCCGCTGACGCCGGTGACGCCGGCCCGCGCCCCTCTTGGAGCCCGGACCGCGCGCTTTCCCGGGCAGCGCATCCTGACAACGTCGGCTTGCCACTTTGTCAGACCGGCCGATCGGACTTTGTCAGACCCGTGCTCGGCTGGACACCGCGCTCGCGCCCATGACATAGTGGCGCATGGCTGACGATCTGGCACAAGTCGGAGCACCGCCGAGCGCGCCTCCGCCCGCTGGCGCCGCGCCGCCGCCCGGCGCCCCCACGGTCCTCGTTGTCGACGACGAGCCGTCGAACGTCGCCTCCATCGAGAAGATCTTCCAGCGCGACGGCATGCGCGTCATCACGGCGGACAGCGCGAAGGCGGCGCTGGAGATCGTGCGCAGCCGCCGCGTCGAGGTCGTCCTCACCGACCTGATGATGCCGGGGGTCAGCGGCCTCGAGCTGCTCCGCGCGCTGAAGCAGATCGCGCCCGACACCGAGGTCGTGATGATGACCGCGTACGGGACCGTGGAGACCGCGGTCCAGGCCATGCGCGAGGGCGCCTACGACTTCGTCGAGAAGCCGCTCAAGCGGATGACGATCATCAAGAGCGTGCGCAAGGCCGCCGAGCGCCAGTCGCTCGTCGCCGAGAACCGCTCGCTCCGGCAGGAGATCAAGCTGCTCACGAAGCGCGAGATCGTCGGCTCGAGCCCGACGCTCCGCCGCGTGCTCGACATCGCCACCCAGGCGGCGCCCTCGAGCGCCACGGTGCTCGTGCTCGGCGAGAGCGGCACCGGCAAGGAGCTGCTCTCGCGCTTCATCCACGAGCGCAGCTCCCGGGCGCGCGGGCCGTTCGTCGCTGTCAACTGCGCCGCTATCCCGGAGACCATCCTCGAGGCCGAGCTCTTCGGCCACGAGCGCGGGGCGTTCACCGGCGCCCTCGCCAAGCGCGAGGGCCGCTTCGCCAAGGCCGCCGGCGGCACGCTGTTCCTCGACGAGATCGGCGAGCTCTCGCCGGCCGTGCAGGTGAAGCTCCTCCGCGTGCTCCAGGAGGGCGAGTACGAGCCCGTCGGCGGCGACACCGTGCGCGCCGACGTGCGCCTCGTCGCGGCCACCAACAAGGACCTCCGCGCCGAGGTCGCCGCCGGCCGCTTCCGCGAGGACCTGTTCTACCGGCTCAACGTGATCGCGATCACGGCGCCCCCGCTCAGGACCCGGCGCGAGGACATCCCGCTCCTCGTCGACCACTTCCTCGGCGCTTACTGCACGAAGAACAACCGCCCCCGCCTGGAGGCGCCGCGCGACGTGCTCGCGCGCCTCACCGACTACACGTGGCCGGGCAACGTCCGCGAGCTCGAGAACGTGATGGAGCGCGCCGTGGTGCTCTGCCGCGGCGACCAGCTCTCGGTCGACGACCTGCCCGATTTCATCCGCGAGGCCGCCCCGGCCGAGCCGAGCTCGCTGACCTTCTCGGTCGGCACCCCCCTCGACGAGGTCGAGCGCAGGCTCATCCGGGAGACGCTCCGCCACGCCCGGGGCGACAAGTCGGTGGCCGCGCAGCTCCTCGGCATCTCCACGCGCACCATCTATCGAAAGCTCGGCGAGCTGGAGTGACACAGCGCGCGCCCCCCGGCAGACAGGGCCCGCGCCGGCTTGCCGACACCCCCGTGAAAATCCATTTGTCACTTTGGCAAGGCGAGGCCGTCCGGCGCGCCGCGGGTGCGTCACCTTGGCGGGGCAGCTTCCGCAATTCTGTGAAAATGGCGAGAGCTGCCGAAGATTGACCACTGGCATGGAACTCGCCTAGAGGAGCATGGGCGCATGGGCATCGACGCGATCCTGAAGCGGTATTTTCCCTGGGTGCTGGGCGTGTTGATCGCGCTCGCCGCCTATTTCCAGGCGTCGGGCATGGGTCAGCTCGTGGCCTCCAGCGTCGCGGTCGACGCGCCGCCGCCGCCGCCGCCGCGCCCCCCGGCGCGCCCGGGGGCGTTCGGGTCGACCGCGAGCGCGGACCACGCGACGAACGCCGGGCCGATCCTCTCGCGGAACCCGTTCGACTCGGTGACGGGGCCGCTCGACGGCAAGCCCGTCGAGCTCCCGAACATCCAGCAGGAGATGGCCAACAAGGACCCGTACGCCGATCCGTCGTGCGACGGCGCCCGCGTCCTGCTCATCACGCAGGCCGAGGATCCGGAGTGGTCGTTCGCGGCCATGAGCGGCTCGGACGGCAAGGCGATCTTGCGGCGGCAAGGGGATGAGATCGCCGGGCAGACCGTTTACTACGTGGGGTGGGATCGGGTCTGGCTGACCTCCGGCAGCGCGCGCTGCCAGGCCATCGTGGGCGGCAACAACGCCGGCGCGCGGGCCAGCGCCTCGCCGGCGCCCGCGACGGCGCCGCCGCCCACGGCGTCGACGGCGAAGGCGGCCGCCCGCGGCGGCAAGAAGGTCCCGCCGGAGATCGCCTCGAAGATCCAGCGGGTGAGCGAGACGGAGTTCAACGTGGAGCGCAGCGCGGTCGACGCCATCCTGGAGAACCAGGGCGAGCTGATGCGCTCGGCGCGCATCGTCCCCGAGAAGGAGGGCGACAAGGTGGTCGGCATCCGTATGTTCGGAATTCGACCGGACTCGCTGCTCGGGACGCTCGGCCTGGAGAACGGAGATCGGCTGTCCAGCATCAACGGGTTCGAGATGAGCGATCCGCAGAAGGCCCTCGAGGCCTATGCGCGGCTCCGGACGGCGGACAGGCTCACGGTGACGATCAACCGCAAGGGAAAGCCGATGAACATCGACTTCAACATCAAGTGAGCGCTCCGGACTGAACCTCGGGGACTGCAGCAGGCGACACCGGACGAGACAAGACGAAACCAGGGTAGCGGCATGGCGCGATGGATAGGGAGATTGAACGAAGGGAGCCTGCTCCGACGGACGCTGTTGTATGTCGGCACGTTCGTCCTCGGCTCTCTCGCGTTCGTCGGGGTCATGAGCCTTCTCCTCGTGTCGGTGGCGAGGACCGTCCTGCCGCCCCGCAACGCCGATGGATCCACGGCGGAAGCGACGGAGGAGGCCGACAGCGAGGCCGCCGCCGGGACGAGCAAGACCGCCCTGGGCAAGACATCCCGCTCGAAGCGGCCGCGGCCCCCCTCGCCGGCCGAGCGCGAGAGCGCGCCGAGCGCGCCGAGCGCGCCGAGCGCCGACTGAGCGGCGCCGCCTCCCCCCTTATCAACCCACGCAGAGAATATCGAGCCGACTGATGGTGATGACGACCCTCGAGCGACCCCGCTGCCTCCGGAGGAGGCTCCTCGCCGCGCCGGTGGCGGCGCTCGTGCTCGCCGCGGCGGCCCCGCCCGCCGCAGCGCAGCCCGCGAACCGCAACGCCCCCGTGCTGCGGACCCCTGGCCAGAGCGCGCCGGCCCAGGGCCGCCCCGGGATCCCCTCCGGCGCGGCGGCCGCGGGCGCCGCGGGCGCGGGCGCGGGCGCAGGCGCAGCAGCCCCGGGCGCGCCGGGCGCCGCGGGTGCGGCAGGCGCCGCGGGCGCCGCGGGCGACGCCGGAGACGATCCGCTCGCCGGGGTGAAGCAAGGCGTCCAGGAGATCGAGTTCAAGCCGAAGCCCGGCGGCTACAAGGTCAGCTTCAACCTCGACGAGGCCGACCTCCCGGAGCTGGTCAAGGCGATCAGCAACATCACCGGACGCCGCTTCATCTACGGCGGCAAGCTCCGGCAGATCAAGGCCACGGTGTACGCGCCGGAGAAGGTGACCGTCGCCGAGGCGTACAGCGCGTTCCTGTCGATCCTCGCCTCGAACGACCTCACCGTCATCCCTCACGGCCGCTTCCTCAAGATCGTCGAGACGCCCGGCGCCGTGTCGGAGACGACCCCCGTGTACGGCGCCGCCGCGCCCGTGCCCACGGAGGACCGGTTCGTCACCCGCCTCTACCGGCTGTCCCATATCGACGCCAACGACGCGGGCGGCGTCCTGACCAAGTTCAAGTCGAAGGACGGCGACGTCACCGTCTACCCGCCCGGCAACCTGCTCATCATCACGGACACCGGATCGAACATCCAGCGCATGCTCCGCATCGTCGAGGAGATCGACGTCGGCGGCGCGGGCGATCAGCTCTGGGTGCAGCCGGTGCACTACGGCTCCGCGGCCGAGGTCGCGACGAAGCTGAACGAGATCGTGGACCCGAGGGCGGCGGGCGGCGCCGGCGGCAGGCCCGGCCGGGGCGGCGCCGGCGCCGGCGGCACCGGCGCGCGCATCATCGCGGACGACAGGACCAACTCGCTCATCATCACCGCCTCCGAGCCGGACTACCTGCGCGTCCTCGGCATCCTGAAGCGCCTCGACGTGCCGCAGTCGGGCGAGGGGCAGGTCCACGTGCTCTCGCTCCAGCACGCCGGCTGCAAGGAGCTGTCGGCGACCCTGAACCAGGTGCTCGGCGGCAACACCGGCGGCGGCGGCGCGGCCGTGGGCGGCCGGGGGGCCGCGCGCAACGCCCCCGCGGTGCCCGGCTCGACCGACGACATCTTCGAGGGCCAGGTGAAGGTCACCTGCGACGAGGCGAGCAACAAGCTCCTCATCACCTCGTCCCCCCACGATTACGCCCAGCTCCGCGCCGTGATCGACCAGCTCGACGAGCCGCGGCGGCAGGTGTTCATCGAGGCCGTGATCATGGACGTGAACGTCAACCGTTCGCTCGATTTCGGCATCGGCTACCACGCCGGCGCGCCGTTCGACACCGCGCAGGGCCAGGGCCTCGTCTACGGCGGCAACAACGTCGTGCCCTCGGTCGGCGGCTTGCCGTCGCAGCTCGGCGCGCTCGCGCTCGGCGTCCGGGGCGCCGAGATCCCGGGCTCGAACAACATCTTCGGGACGGGCCTGTCGATCCCCGCGTTCGGCGTCGTCCTCCACGCGCTGGCCCAGGACGGCGACTCCAACGTGCTCGCGACGCCGCACATCCTCGCGACCGACAACGTGCCGGCCGAGATCTCGATCGGCCAGAACATCCCGCTCCAGACCAACGTGGGCGGCGGCGGGCTCAACCAGCTCGCGAGCCTGGCGGGCGGCGCGGGGGCCGCGGGCGCGCTCGGCGGGCTCGGCGGGCTCGGCGGCCTGCTCGGCGGCCTCGGCGGCGCCGCCGCGCGCCAGGACGTCGGCACGAAGATCAAGGTCATCCCTCACGTCAACGACTCGGACCAGGTGCGGCTGGAGCTCACCGAGGAGATCTCCGACGCCGGCGCCCCCCTCGAGGGCGCGCTCGGCGCGATCCCCATCAACAAGCGCACAGCGAGCACCACCCTCGTCGTCCGGGACCAGCAGACCGTGGTGATCGGCGGCCTCGTGCGCGACGGCACGACGACCTCGGAGACGAAGATCCCGGTGCTCGGCGACATCCCGGTGCTCGGGTTCCTCTTCCGGCAGCGGGTCAGGACCAAGACGAAGACGAACCTGCTCCTCGTGCTGACGCCCTACGTCATCCGCGACCAGGAGGACCTCCGGGCCATCTTCGAGCGCAAGATGCAGGAGCGGCAGGAGTTCATCGACCGCTATTTCGTCTTCAGCGACAGCGCCGCGTGGGAGCCGCCGCGCGACTTCGGCCGGTCGAACGGGCTCGTCGAGGACATCCGGCAGTCGATCCTGACCGAGGAGGAGCGCGCGCGGCTCGAGGAGGAGGCGCGGCCGAAGGTGCCGCGGGAGCACACGCCGGTGGAGCCGGTGGGGCTGCCGGTCTTCGGCGGCAAGAGCGCCGGCGGGCCGATGGCCCCTGGTATGGAGATGGACGGCGACGCGCCCCCGCCCCCGCCGCCGAACGGGGCCGCGCCGCCGGCGCGGCCCTCGCGGCGACCGATCGGCGGGCGGCAGATGGAGCGCGTCGAATGAGCACGCAGCAGTATCTCGGCGAGATCCTGGTCCGCCGGGGCGTCGTCCCCGCGGAGCGGCTCGCGCCGCTCTACGACACAGTCCGCGAGCGCGGTCAGCCGCTCGCGGACCTCATCGTCTCGTCCAACATCGCCGACGAGGCGAGCATCGCGAAGGCGCTCGCGGAGGAGTGCGAGGTCGGCTTCCTCCAGCGCATCGACATCGACGCGGTGCCGCTCGAGCTCGCGAGCCGGGTGCCGATCACCTACGCCAAGCAGCACAAGATCCTGCCGCTCGCCGAGCACGACGGGGTCGTCTACTGCGCGACCGCCGACCCCCTCGACACGACCGCGATCGACGACGTGCGGGCGCTGTTCGGCAAGCCGGTCGAGATCGCCGTCGCGACGAGCGACGCCGTGCTGAACGCGATCAACCGCATCTGGGAGAAGAAGGAGGACGGCGGGGCGAAGCTCGAGGGCGAGGCGGCGCTCGAGGAGGACAACCTCGTCGACATCATCGACTCGGACGACGACGCCCCGATCATCGCCTGGGTCAACGGCCTCTTCGCGCAGGCCGTCCGCGAGCGCGCGAGCGACATCCACATCGAGCCCGAGGAGCGCGACGTCGTCGTCCGCTACCGGATCGACGGCGAGCTCTACGTCGCGAAGCGCGCCTCGAAGCAGTTCATGGCGCCGATCATCGCGCGCGTGAAGATCATGGCGTCGCTGAACATCGCCGAGAAGCGGCTCCCGCAGGACGGCCGCATCACCCTCAAGATCGCGGGCAAGAGCGTCGATATCCGCGTCTCCACGGTGCCGACGAGCCGCGGCTTCGAGCGGATCGTGATGCGCATCCTGCACAAGGCCTCGGTCCTGCTCGGGCTCGACGACCTCGGCTTCGCGCCGCGCGAGTACGCCCTGATGGACGGGCTCATCCAGCGGCCGGACGGCATCATCCTCGTCACCGGCCCGACCGGCAGCGGCAAGACGACCACGCTCTACGCCTGCCTCAACCGGATCAACGAGCCGAGCCGGAACATCCTCACGGCCGAGGACCCGGTCGAGTACGAGATCGGCGGCATTCATCAGATCCACGTCCACCCCGGGATCGGGCTCACCTTCGCCTCGGCGCTGCGCGCCTTCCTCCGGCAGGACCCGGACGTGATCATGGTCGGCGAGATCCGCGACAAGGAGACGGCCGAGATCGCCATCCACGCGTCGCTCACCGGCCACCTCGTGCTCTCGACCATCCACACGAACGACGCGGCCGGCGCCGTGACGCGCCTCGTCGAGATGGAGATCGAGCCGTTCCTCGTGCGGAGCAGCGTGATCGGCATCCTCGCCCAGCGCCTCGTGCGCCTGCTCTGCCCGACCTGCAAGGTCGCCTACCGCCCCTCCGACTACGAGCTCCAGCAGCTCGGCCTCGACCAGGACCGGCTCGCCTGGAAAGCCCGGCGGAAGTTCTCCAACCGGTACGGCGTGCACGGACAGAAATACGCCTACATCGGGCAGGACATCGACCGGGCCGTGTTCTACAAACCCGGGGGCTGCGACGCCTGCAACCAGAAGGGGTTCATCGGCCGGCGGGGCATCTACGAGCTGATGATCATCGACGACGCGGTGGGCCCGCTCATCCTGAAGAGCGCGGACGCGCAGACCATCAAGCGGGTCGCCATCTCCCAGGGGATGGATACGCTCCGTGACGACGGGGCGCGCAAGGTGCTCCAGGGCACCACCACCGTCGAGGAGGTGCTCGCGGCGACCCAGGAAGACGTCATCGTCGACGAGTAGGGAAGGCCGTGGCGGTATTCGAATACAAAGGCATCCTCGTCGGCACCGGCAAGCCGGTCAAAGGGGTCCGCGACGCGGAGAACGCGAAGGCCCTGCGCGCCGCCCTGCGCAAGGACGGCATCATGCTCACCGGCGCGACCGAGGAGCAGGCCGCGAAGGCGAAGGCGAAGCGCGACATCAAGATCCTCGCCTTCGCGGGCCGCCCCTCGACGTCCGAGGTCGCCGTGATGACCCGCCAGCTCGCGACGCTCATCGGCGCCGGCATCCCGCTCTTCGAGTCGCTCAACGCGCTCATCGAGCAGGTCGAGAAGGAGTCGCTGAAGAAGGTGCTCACGCAGGTGCGCGAGCAGGTGCGCGAGGGCACGAGCTTCGCGAAGGCCCTGGAGGCGCACCCCTCCGTCTTCCCGCCCCTCTACGTGAGCATGGTGCGCGCCGGCGAGGCCTCCGGCACGCTCGAGGGCGTGCTGACCCGCCTGACCACCTTCATGGAGAACCAGGCGAAGCTCGTGGGCAAGGTGACCGCGGCGCTCGCCTACCCGGCGCTGATGGCGCTCATCGGCATCGGGCTCATCTCCGTGCTCATGATCGCGGTCGTGCCGAACGTGACGGGCATCTTCGCGTCGATGGACCAGGCGCTGCCCTGGTACACCGCGGCGCTCATCGGCACGTCGGAGTTCGCCGCGAGCTACTGGTGGCTCGTGCTGATCGCGCTCGCCGGCGCGATCTACGGGTTCCGCCGCTGGGTGCGGACGCCGAAGGGGCGCCTCCGGTGGGACACGTTCGTGCTGCAGGCGCCGATCTTCGGCAAGCTCATCCAGATGCTCTCCATCGCGCGCTTCGCCCGGACGCTCGCGACGCTGCTCTCGTCGGGCGTCGCGCTCCTCAGCGCCATGGACATCGTGCGGAGCGTGCTCGGCAACGCCGCCCTGGAGAAGGTCGTCATCGACGCCATCGGGTCGATCCGCGAGGGCCAGAGCATCGCCGATCCGCTGAAGCGCAGCGGGCGGTTCCCGCCGATGGTCACCCACATGATCGCCATCGGCGAGAAGAGCGGGCAGCTCGAGTCGATGCTGGAGAACGTCGCCAACGCCTATGACGCCGCCGTGGAGACCCGCGTCCAGGTGCTCACCAGCCTGCTCGAGCCGCTCATGATCGTCATCATGGGCGGCGCTGTCGCGTTCATCGCGATCTCGATCCTCATGCCGCTCATCCAGATGTCGAGCTTCGTCGGGTAGGTGGCTCATGGGACGCCGCAGGCAGCGAGAGAGCACGATCTTCTTCCCCTGGGAGCGCGCCGGCGGGCTGTTCCGGCGGAGCGGCGTGGCGCGCGCGAAGCCCTTCGCCGCCGGCCTCGCGATGGCGGTCCTGCTGCTGCTGCTCGGCGCGCGCGAGCGGCGGCTCGTGGGAATTCGGTCGACCCGCGCCACGTTGTCCGTCGTCCACGGGGCGATCACGCTGTACCGCGCCGATCACGAGCGGCGGTGCCCGGGCTCCCTGGAAGAGCTGAAGCGCGAGGGATATCTCGCGATCGACCTGGTCGACGCGTGGGGCAGGCCGCTCCGGCTCACCTGCCCTAGCAGGAGGGATCCGGAGGGATACGATCTGATGAGCGACGGACCGGACGGCGAAATCGGCGGACTTGACAGGGTGGAGTGAGAGATGGAGACGAACAGAGCAAGCAGCGCAAGAAGGATTCGACGGCTGGGCCGGAAGCTCTCGCGGGGCGTGACCCTGGTCGAGGTGCTGATCGTGGTGACGATCATGGCGATCATCGCCGGCGGCGCCACGCTCGTGGTGTGGCCGAAGCTCAAGCAGTCGCGCGTCAAGAGCGCCTATACCGGGGCGACGATCATCAAGAGCGCCGCGGAGCAGTACCAGCAGCTCGGCGCGGGCAGCGACGGGTGCCCGACAATCCAGACGCTGGTGAGCGCGAAGCAGATCGACGGCAACAAGACGGACGATCCCTGGGGCCAGCCGTACAAGATCAAGTGCGACGAGGCCACCAACGAGGTTCATGTCGTCTCGTCCGGCAACGACCGGAAAGAGAACACCCCGGACGACATCCGGGACGACATGAAGCAGTCGGAGCTCAACAAGATCGCGGAGATGTAACGCCGCGCTGGACGTAGGAGCGCTCATGACACGCCGTCGCACGAGGGGACTCACGCTTGTCGAGGTGCTGATCACCGTCACGGTGATCGCGCTCATCAGCGGCTCCGTCATGCTCGGCATGGGCGCGGTCACGAGCGCGCGGCTGAAGCGGAGCGCCGCGCTGCTCGCGGGCGCCGTCCGGGTCGCCTACGCGCACGCGAACGCGAAGTCGAAGCCGGTGCGGCTGGTCTTCGATTTCGAGGAGCGGATGATCGTGCTCGAGGAGTCCACGGGCGAGCTCTTCGTCGAGAGGAACGACCGGACCGGCGGGGCCGCCGCGGCCACCGAGGCCGAGCGGGCGGCGGTGGCGGAGGCCGAGGCGATCCTGAAGGGGCCGCGCGCGCCGCGGCCCTCGTTCGCGCCGGCGAAGGCGTACGGCTTCAACCCCGAGAAGGACAGGGCCGGCAAGGAGCTCTCGAGCGGCGTCCGCTTCCTCCAGGTGGAGACGGCGCACCAGGACGAGCCCGCGACGGAGGGGCGGGCCTATCTTTATTTCTGGCCCGGCGGCCAGACCGAGCGCGCCGCGATCCAGCTCAGCCTGGGCGGCGCGGAGACCGAGGACTCGGTGATGACGGTGCTCGTCTCGCCGCTGACCGGCAAGACGGAGCTCAAGAAGGGCAAGGCGAGCATGCCGAGGCCGCGCGACGACGCCGAGGAGTCGGAGCGCGAGGACACGGGGTTCTGATGCGCGCCCGCGGCTTCACCCTGCTCGAGGTCATGGTGGCGGTCGCCATCCTCGGCCTCGGCCTCACGGCGATCCTGTCGGCGCAGGCCGGCGCCTTCTCGGCCGCGGCGCACGCGAGGAGCATCAGCTTCGCGAACGGGCTCGCGCGCTGCAAGATGACCGAGATCGAGGAGCGGCTCACCAGGGACGGCCTGCCGGCGCTCGACGAGATCGACAGCGGGCCGTGCTGCGAGGGCGACGAGTCGCCCAACGTGAAGTGCGAGTGGCGCATCGAGAAGCCCGAGATGCCCGAGCCCAACTACGGCGACCTGGACCTCGACACCGGCCTGGAGGGGCTCGGGTTCAAGCCGGGCGAGCCGAGCGGCACCGCCCCGCCGAGCGGCGAGCTCGGCGACCTCGCGCAGTCGTTCGCCGGCGGCGGCGCGGGGGGCGGCAGTGCGGCGGGCGGGGTCGCGGGGCTCCTGCAGCCGTTCATCGACATGCTCGCGCCGACGCTCCAGCCCATCTTCGAGGCGAGCGCGCGGCGGGTGACGGTCAAGCTGACCTGGAAACAAGGGGCGCGGGAGCACGCGCTCGAGCTCGTGCAGTGGGTCACGATCCCCCAGATGGGCCAGCCCGAGCAGGGCGCCGAGGGCAGCGGACAGGGGGGAGGAACATGACGGCGCGACGCGCGAGCGCCCTCGCGGGGCGCCGGCGCCGCCGGCGCGCAGGCGGCATCACGCTCCTCGAGGTCCTCGTCTCGGTGGGGATCCTCGCCCTCATCGGGACGCTCATCTACGGGGCCTTCGACGGCATGAGCCGGGCGCGCTCGGGCATCTCCCGGATGAGCGACCGCTACCACCAGGGCCGCGGCGCGATCGCGCGCATCTCGCGCGAGCTCCAGGCGGCCTTTCTGTCCCGGCACCAGCCGGCCGACAAGAACGTCGCGGTGCGGCTCACCGCCTTCACGGGCGAGGACGCGTCGCCCGCCGATCGCATCGATTTCACCGCGTTCGCCCACCGGAGGCTCCTCAGGAACGTCCACGAGTCGGACCAGTGCGAGATCGGCTATTTCGGCTCGCGCGACCCCGAGCGCGACAAGCTCGATCTCGTGCGGCGCGAGGCGAAGACCATCGATACCGAGCCCACGAGGGGCGGGATCGTCAACGTGCTCGCCGAGGACATCGAGAGCTTCAACATCCAGTACCTCGATCCCATCACCGGGGAGTGGACCGACTCGTGGGACTCGACGCAGCCGGCGGCGCAGCCCGACCGGCTCCCCGCGCAGGTGTGGGTGACGCTGGTCCTGAACGGCGGGCCGGGCGGGGAGCCCATCAAGTTCGAGACGAAGGTGCCTATCCCGATGCAGGTGCCCATCGCCTTCGGGAACACGACGCCATGAGCCGCCCCGGGCGCCATCACGCCGGGAGGCGCGCCTCCCACCCCGCGGCGGGCGGGCGCGCGCGCCGCCGCCTGCGGGCGCGGGGCGACCGGCGGGGCGTGGCGCTGGTCATGGTGCTCGGCGCGATCACGGTGCTCACCGTGTTCCTGACCGAGCTCCAGGAGGAGACCTCCACCGAGCTCTCGGCGGCGCTCGCCGATCGCGACGCGCTCCGGGCCGAGTACTACGCGAAGAGCGCCGTGAACCTGTCGCGGATGCTGATCGCCGCCGAGCCGAGCGTGAGCACGGCGCTCGGGCCGATGCTCGGGATGATGGGCATGAAGAACATCCAGGTGCCGGTCTGGAAGTTCACCGACATGTTCCTCGGCCCCTTCAACGCGCAGCTCGTCGAGCCCGGCGTGGAGCCGCCGCCCGCGCCTGCGGGCGAGGGCAGCGCGGCGGGCAAGAACCTGGGGCTCACCGGCGGCGGCCGCTTCGAGCTCAAGGTCGTCGACGAGGGCTCGAAGATCAACATCAACCGCGCTGCGGACGATGTAGCCGTCTCGGACCAGCTCATCGTCGGAGGCCAGCTCTCCGGCCTCATCGCCCCCGAGCAATACAATCCGCTCTTCGAGGAGCGCGACGGTGACGGCCAGTTCTCTGACCGCATGACCATCTGCAGCGCGCTCGTCGACTGGGCCGATCCAGGCGACCAGACATTCAACTGCGATTTCAAGATGGAAGCACCGAGCTCCACCGGGGCCGAGGACAGCTTCTACCAGACGGTCGGCCTCCCGTATCTGCGCAAGAACGCCCCGTACGACTCGGTCGAAGAGCTACGGCTCGTCCGGGGCATGAGCGACGACTTCTGGGCGACATTCGTCGATCCCGAGCCGAGCAACCCCGACAAGAGGGTCCTTACCGTCTGGGGGAGCCGCAAGCAAAAGACGAACGTGATCTCCGCGAGCGCGCAGACGCTCTGGGCGCTGACGTGCAACGACAACGTGGTGGATCGTCCGGCCACGCCGCTCTGCACCGATCCGAACCAGATGGCGTCGTTCCTGACCGTGACGTCGCTCGTGCAGAGCCTGACCGGGGGGCTCCTCTTTCCCACCGTGAAGGAATTCGAGATCGCGATGACGCAGAAAGAGGACAAATCCTCGGTGCTCGGAACGATGATCGGGCAGCAGCTCAAGGCGATGGGCGTCGAGCCCGTCAAGTTCAAGGCGAAGCCCTCGAGTTTTCTCGGCAACAGGAGCAGCTTCTTGAGCATCTACGCCGATGGCATCGTCCCGGGGAACAAGCGCGAGACGCGCGTGCGCATCCACGCGGTCGTCGATCTCACGGGGGCAGGAAAGCTCGAGGAGGTCACGCCGAACCCGAACGAGCTCAGCCGTCCCGGCTCCAACGGGGCCATCTCCCCCGCGACGCCGGATGCGTACGAACAACAGGTCCGATCGAACCCCGCCGGTACGATCGTCTACTATCGCATCGAATAGGACACCCCTCCGGGAAGAAGCGCGGATATGCACAGGCTGCTCGGGATAGATGCTGGAAAATCCGTGGTGCGGGCGGTGCTCATCCGCACCGCCTACAGGAGGGTCTTCGTCGAGGCGCTCGGCGAGGTGGCCGTCACGGACGGCGTCTCCGAGGCCGAGGCGATCCGCGCCGCGGTGGGGCTCCACCGCCCCGACGGCGCGGCGATCGCGCTCTCCGGGGAGCGGTCGTTCTACCGCCGCCTCGACCTGCCCGCGGCCGCGCAGAAGGAGGTCGAGAACATCCTCGGCTTCGAGCTCGAGGCCACGGTGCCGTTCGAGATGGAGGACGCGGTCTTCGACTACCGCATGCTGAAGCGGCCGCACGGCGTCGAGACGCTGCCCGTCTTCGCCGCGGTCGCGCGCGCGGACGACGTGCGCGAGCGCATCGCCGTCGTGAAGGAGGCGCTCGGCTTCGAGCCGGAGCGCGTCGCGCTCGGGGCGGTGGCGCTCGCCAACCTCGAGGCCGTCATGCCGGAGCTCGCCGCGCCGCCCACCGCCGGCGCGAGCGGGCCGATCGCGATCCTCGACCTCGATTACCTCACCTCCGAGATCGTGATCCTCTCCGGCGGAGAGCCCGTCTTCGCCCGCACGCTGTCGCGGGGGACGGCCGGCCTCCCCGGGACGGCGCCGGCGCTCGCGCGCGAGCTCCGGCAGACCCTCGCGGCGTGGCGCAACCTCGGCGGCGAGCCGCTCGCGGGGCTGTACCTCGTCGGCGGCGGCGCGACGGCACAGGGCGCGGAGCTGTTCCTGTCGACCCAGCTCGGCCTCACCATCCTGCCGCTGCCGACCCCTCGCCTCGAAGGGCTCACGCCCGAGCAGGCTGCGGCGCTGCCCCGCTTCGCCAAGGCGCTCGGCCTCGCGCTCGGGCTCACGCCGAAGACCAAGGGGTTCAACCTCAGGAAGGGCGCGCTCGAGGCCGAGCGCAGCTACCCGTTCCTGCGCGAGAAGATCCCGATCCTCGCCGGCCTCGGCACCGTCATCGCGCTGAGCTTCGGGTTCTCCGTCGTGGCGGAGATGCGCACCCTCGACGCGGAGCGGGAGCTCCTGCTCGCCTCGCTCGCGACCGCGTCCCGCGACGTGCTCGGCGAGGAGACGAGCGACCCCGTGAAGGCCCGCGAGCTGCTCGACCAGGGCCCCGGCGCGGCCGACGAGGACCCCATGCCCCGCGTCGACGCCTTCGACGTCATGGTGCAGCTCTCGAAGGCGGTGCCGAAGGAGATCACCCACGACGTCCTCGAGCTCGACGTGAACCGCGGCCACACGACCATCCAGGGCGTGGTCCCGTCGGTGTCCGACGCGCAGATCATCGCGGATCACATGAAGGAACACCGCTGCTTCCGCGACGTGAAGATCTCGCGGACGAGCCAGTTCACCGAGGGCAGGCACAAGTACGTCCTCGAGCTGGATCTCAAGTGCGAGGACAAGAAGAAGAAGAAGACCGGCGCCGCTGATGCGGTGGACAGCGCCGCCGCGGGCGCGGCGGACAAACCGGAGGGATCGCGATGACGCTCCGCGAGCGACTCGACAAGCTGGAGCCGCGCGAGCGCCGGCTCCTCACCATCCTCCTCGGCTTCGTGGCCGTGTGCGTGCTCCTGCTCGTGCCGATCGGGCTCGCGAGCGTCGCCTCCAGCAAGCGCACCGAGAACCAGGAGATGCGCGATCTGCTGCAGTCGATCTACGAGGCCTCCGGGAAGGTCAACGAGCGAAAGGCGCAGCGGGACGCCCTGCTCGCGCGCTACGCGCGGCCCGCGCCGCCCCTCGCCGGCTTCATCGAGGACGCGGCGAAGCAGCAGGGGCTCACCGCGGCCGAGTCGCAGGATCGCCCCGACGTCCCGCACGGGAAGAAGTACACCGAGCGCGTCACGGTGGTGAAGATGCACCGGATCGGGATGCTCGGGCTCGCCAAGATGCTCGAGCGCGTCGAGAGCTCGGGCCACCCGGTCGCGGTGACGCGGCTGAACCTCAAGCCGCGCGCCGGGGAGCCGGACTCCTACGAGGTGGAGCTCGGCATCTCCGCGTTCGACCGGAAGGGCGATCCCCAGCCGGCGAGCCCCGCGCCGATCGCGGCCCCCGCCGGCGACGTCGAGGAGGAAGAGCCGTGAAAGAGCGCCTCCTCAAGATCGCGAAATGGGCCGTCTATCCGCTCTTTTACCTCTTCTGTCTGGGGCTCTTCGGCTACCTCACGTTCCCCTATGATCGGCTCAAGGACCGGCTGATCGCCGAGTTCGACCGCGCGCAGCAGAAGCGGGGCTCCGGCCCGGCGCAGCGCCTCGAGATCGACGAGCTCGACGCCTACTGGTTCACGGGGGTGGAGATGCGGGGCGTGCGCCTCATCCTGCCGCCGAACGAGGCCGGATCGAGCAGCAGGACGAGCGCCGCCGCCTTCACCTCGGGCGACGCCGCGAAGGACGGCGCGCCGAAGCCGAGCGTCGTCGAGATCGACGAGGCGCACGCCCGGATGAAGATCCTCCCCCTCCTGATCGGGCGGATGCGGGTCTCGTTCTGGGCGAGCGTTTTCGGCGGCGAGGTCGAGGGCGTGGTCCCGATGGGCAAATCGGGCGGCGACATGCACGTCGAGGTCTCCGACGTGGAGCTCGCCAAGGTGGGTCCGCTCGGGGACATCCTCGGCCTGCCCATCGCCGGCACGCTGAGCGCGACCCTCGAGCTCGACGCGCCGGAGGGCAAGTTCAACAAGGCGAACGGCACGCTCGAGGTCTCGGCCAAGGAGGTCTCGGTCGGCGACGGCAAGACGAAGATCCAGGGGCTCATCGCGCTCCCGGAGGCCAAGCTGGGCGAGCTCGTCCTGTCGGCGGAGGCGAAGGAGGGCGTCCTCAAGATCACGAAGATGACAGCGAACGGCTCGGACCTCGAGCTCGACGGCGACGGCAAGGTCAACATGCGCGAGCCGTGGAACAACTCCACGGCGGATCTCTACGTCCGCTTCAAGTTCACCGACGCCTACCGGTCGAAGAACGATCTCACGAAGTCGCTGCTCGGCGCGCCGGGCTCGAACATGCCCGGGCTGATCGAGATGCAGCAGCCCAAGATGAAGCGGTCGAAGCGCGCCGACGGCTTCTACGGCTGGCACATTCACGGCGCGCTGAAGCGGCCGCGGTTCGATCCGCACGCCGCGGACTCGCCGGCGGCGCGCGGCCGCAGCAAGCCGGGCGACTCGCCGGGGTCGAGCCCGACCACGACAGCGCGGAAGCCCGCCGGGTTGACCCAGTCGCCCGGCGCCTCGGAGCCCGCCGCGCGGGACGGCGACGACCAGGGGAGCCCACCCCCACCGCCGCCGCCCATCCAGCCCCCGCCGTCGACCGAGGACGAGTCGCCCGAGCCGCGGTCGCGGCCGACGCCGTCTCCACCCGCCGAGGGCGAGGGCGCGCCTCCGGTCGAGTAGCGCCTCACCTCACGCTCCGAGGACTCGTCCATGCGGGACCCCAGCCGGCAGCAGAACCGGCGCATTCTGCTGATCGACGACAACGCGGCCATCCACGACGATTTCCGGAGGATACTCCGGTGCGACGCGGAGACCTCGGCCTTCGATCGCCTCGAGTCGGCGCTGCTCCGCGAGCCGCCCGGCCGGGCGCCCGTGCGGTTCGAGCTCACGTCCGCGACCCAGGGGGCGGAGGGGCTGGAGAAGGTCCGGGAGGCGCTGCAGCGCGGCGCCCCGTACGCCCTCGTCTTCGTGGACGCGCGCATGCCGCCGGGGTGGGGCGGCCTCGAGACGCTCTCCCGCATCTGGAAGGAAGACTGCGCCATCCAGGCCGTCATCTGCTCGGCGTACTCGGATTATTCATGGGAGGAGATCTCCGCGCGGTTCGGCCACACGGACAACCTGCTCATCCTCGCGAAGCCGTTCGACCCGAGCGAGGTCCGGCAGATGGCCATCGCGCTCACCGAGAAGTGGAACCAGCGCCGCGCCCTCGCCGAGGCCAACTACAACGTGTCGGCGCAGTACACGGTGACCAGGATCCTCGTCGAGGCGACCACGCTGCCGGAGGGCGCCCTCGCCCTCCTCGGCGCGCTCGGGGAGACGCTCGGCTTCCGGTTCGGCGCCCTGTGGCTCGGCGACGACGAGAGCGACGGGCTGCGCTGCGAGCACACGTGGAGCGCCGCGCCCGACGACGCGGCCGCGCTCGAGGCGGCGACGCGGGGCGCCCGGTTCGCCCGCGACGCGGGGCTTCCCGGCCGCGCGCACGCGCAGGGTGAGCCGAGCTGGTTCGTCGACCTCGACGCCGTCGAGGACGACCCGCGCGCGCAGGCGGCGCGTGGAGCCGGCCTCCGCTTCGCGGTCGAGCTCCCCATCGCGGTCCGCGCCGACGCGCAGGTCGCGGCCGTGCTGGAGCTCATGGACGCCGAGCCGCGCGAGCCCGACCCGAGGCTGCTCGACGTGCTGCTCGCCATCGCCGCCAAGGCCGGTCACTTCATCGGCAGCAAGCGCGTCGAGGCCGCCCTGCGCCGGAGCGAGGCGAACAACCGCGCGCTCCTCGACGCCATCCCCGACACGATCCTCCGGATCAGCAGCGACGGCACCTGCCTGGGCTTCAAGGCGTCCAGGGAGTCGCGGCCGACGCTCTGCGCCGAGGACTTCCTGCACCGGCATGTCTCCGACGTGTTCCCTGCCCGCGTGGCCGAGCAGATCAGCGAGCGCGTGGCGCGCGCGCTCACCGACGAGGCGACGCACGTCTTCGAGTACCAGGAGCAGCAGAGCGACGGCACGCGCGAGTACGAGGTCCGGATCGCGGGCAGGGACCAGGCCGAGGCGGTCGTGATCGTGCGCGACATCACCGAGCGCAAGCGCGCCGAGGCGGAGGCCGAGGCGCGGCGCGCCCGGGAGGAGGCCCTCCGGGCGCAGAACGAGATCCTCGCGGCGCTGTCGACCCCGCTCATCCCCATCAGCGACGACATCGTCGTGATGCCGCTCGTCGGCGCGCTCGACGCGCAGCGGGTGCGCCGGGTGCAGGAGACGCTGGTGCGCGGCGTCGCGTCCCGCCGCGCGCACGCCGCGATCCTCGACATCACCGGGGTGCCGCAGATCGACGGCCAGTGCGCCGACGAGCTCCTGCGCGCCGCCGTCGCGGTGCGCCTGCTCGGGTCGGAGGTGATCATCACGGGCCTGCGCCCCGACGTCGCCAGGACGCTCGTCGAGCTCGGCGTCGACATGAGCGGGATCGCCACGCACAACACCCTGCAAAACGGCATCGCCTCCGCGATGACCTCCGCGGCCGCCCGCGGCAAGCGCGGGCGGCGCCGCGCGAGGCGCAGGTAGCGGCGGCGGGCGCGGGGCGATCGGGCGCGCTCAGCGATCCTTGTCGGCTCGCGCGGCGTGCGCGGCGTGCCTGTCGAGGGCGGCGAGGACGCGGTCGTAGTCGGGCGGCAGCTCGACCGGCGGGTTGGCGTGCCGGCTCGTCACGTCCGGGAGCGCGCGCTCGTGGTATTTCACCTTGAATTCCGTGAACTTGAGGCCGTTCGCCGTCGAGACAACGACGACCCGCTGGCGCTTCTCCACGAGGCCCTTCTTCACGAGCTTCTCCAGCGCGGCGAGGGCGACCGCCGTGTGCGGGCAGGTGTACATCCCGGTGCGGTCGGCGCGCGCCGCCGCGTCGCAGAGCTCGTCCTCGGTCACCTCCTCCGCGACCCCGTTCATCGCCTGGAGCGCCATCATCGCCCGCGGCGCGCTCACCGGGTTGCCGATCTGGATCGCGCTCGCCAGCGTCTCTCCCGCCTTCATCGGCACGACCTCGCTCCGCCCCTCGGACCACGCCCGGTAGAGCGGGTTGGCCCGCGCCGCCTGCGCCACGCACAGCCGCGGGAAGCGCGTCGTCAGGCCGAGGTCCTTCAGCATCTTGAAGCCCGCGTAGAGGGCGTAGGCGTTGCCGAGGTTGCCGCTCGGCAGGACGACCCAGTCGGGCAGCGTCCAGTCGAACTGCTGCACGATCTCGATGGCCACGGTCTTCTGGCCCTCGAGGCGCAGCGCGTTCATCGAGTTCGCCAGGTAGACAACGCCGTCGGCCGAGAGGCGCTGCACGATGGCCATGCAGCCGTCGAAGTCGGTGTCGAGCGACAGGACCAGCGCCCCCGACGCGATCGGCTGGACGAGCTGCGCCATCGACACCTTGCCCCGCGGCAGCAGCACGACGACGGGCAGGCCGGCCGCGGCGCCGTACGCGGCGAGCGAGGCCGAGGTGTCCCCCGTCGACGCGCACGCGATCGCCCGCACCTCGAGGCCCTCGCGGATCGCCTTGTTCACCACCGAGACGAGCACCGTCATCCCGAGGTCCTTGAACGACCCCGTATGGCTGTTGCCGCAGAGCTTGACCCAGACCTCATCCAGCCCGAGCGAGCGGCCGTAGCGGTCCGCCCAGAACAGGTTGGTGCCGCCCTCGTCCATCGACACGATCGCCTCGTCCGGCACCTCGGGCGCGACCCACTCCCGCTTGCCCCACACCCCGGAGCCGTAGGGCCACACCGTGCGCTTGTAGCGCTCGTCGAAGAGCTTCATCCACGTGGCGGGGCTCCGGTCCCGGAGCGCGTCGATGTCGTGGGCGACGTCGAGCAGGCCGCCGCAGGTGGGGCATCGATACAGGGGCTGCGTCAGCGGGTAGCTCCCGGGACAGCCGGTCAGACATCGGAATGCAGCAGTGTAGGCCATGGCAATACGGATCTCCTGGGTGGCGGGAAGCGCCCGCGGGAGGTGGTGTTGATCAGTCGAAGCGTGGGGCTTCCATCCCGAGCCGCCTATAGAAGTAGATCGCCGCGTTCCTGGCAAACGATCCCTGCGGAACATAGACGTCGTTCGGCTCCGGGAGCGGCTCTTCCGCCGAGAGCGGCCCGTCGCGGTCGCCGGCCAGCCGCTCGAGGTCCTCGACGAACGCCTCCATCGAGGGATAGCGGTTCTCGGGGTGCTTCCGGATCGCCTTCAGGATCACGGCCTCGAGCGGCGGGTCGATGCCGCGGCGCTTCTCCGAGGGGCGGGGCGGCGGGGTCACGAGCTGCCGGGCGAGGAGCTCCGCCTGCTCCGAGCGCGGGAACGGGAGCTCGCCGGTGAAGGTCCGGAACATGACCACGCCGAGCCCGTAGACGTCGGTGCGGGCGTCGGGCCTGTCGCTCACGACCTGCTCGGGCGCCATGTACTCGAGGGTGCCCACCGCGGTGCCGGTCGCGGTGATGTGGTCCGCGGCCTGCATCTTCGCCAGGCCGAAGTCGAGCACCTTGACCGCGTACGGGTCGCCCTGCGCGCCCACGAGGTAGATGTTGTCCGGCTTCACGTCGCGGTGGATGATCCCGGCGCGGTGCGCGGCGGCGAGCCCGGACGCGGCCTGCGACAGCACCGGGATGGCGAGGTCGGCGTCCATGCGGCGCTCGCGCCGGAGCCAGTCGCCGAGCGACTCGCCGAAGAGGTACTCCATGACGAGGTAGGGCGCGCCGTCGACGTCGCGCGTGCCGGCGTCGAGCACCCGGACGATGTTCGGGTGCCCGATGATGGCGGCGCTCTGCGCCTCGCGCACGAACCGCTCGCGCGTCCGCTCCGCCCGGGCGGCGAACGCCTCCAGGACCTTGATCGCGACGGGCTGCCCTGTCTCGAGCTCCACGGCGAGGTAGACGCGCGCCATCGCCCCCTTGCCGAGGTAGCCGCGCACCTCGTAGCGCTGCCCGAGGACGGCGCCCCGCAGCCGGGTCGGCTTGAACCGGAACAGCTCGATGCGCCGCGCCTCGGCGAGCTCCGCGCCGTCGTAGGGGCAGAACCGATGGCCCGCGTCGTACTCCCGGTGGCAGCGCGCGCAGAACATGGCCCTGCATCGAATAGCGCCCCGCGCTCCGGACACGCAAGCCCGGCCTGTGCTGGCCTGGCGGCATCTCCCCGCGCGATCCGGTAAGATTCCGGCCGTGCCTCTCGCCATCGCGCTCCCCGAGCTGAAGCGCCTCGCGCAGGGCGCGGTCCTCGTTTCCCGGCGGTGGACGGCGCCCCGTGTCATCCACGGTCCGACCCACGCGAACGGCGGGGTCGAGGTGACGTGGGTCGAGAGGGGCAGTATCGACTTCCAGCTCGGCAAGGGCGCCCTCGCCGGGGCGCAGGGCGCGTGCGTCGTGGTTCCGCCCGGGATCGAGCACACGCCGCAGGCGCGGAGCGTGGCGTGCCACATGCTCACCGTGCGCCCGGAGGTCCTCGCGGAGGCCGCCGACGCCCTCGGCCCGACCGCGCGCGTGCCCGGCGAGGCGGTCGTCCTCGGCGCGGACGAGCGCATCGCCTCGCTGATGCGCCTCATCGTGCGGGAGGTCGAGGGCGGGCTCGCCCCCGAGGATCCCGGCCTGTCCGCGCTGCTCGACGCGCTCGCGTTCGGGCTCGTGCGGCCCGCCTCGCCCGCGGTCGCGCCGGCGCGCGTCGACCGGCGGATCCGCCGGGCGCTCAAGGCGATCGAGGCCGGGTACGAGCGCCCGCTCAGCGTCGATGACCTCGCCGCCGCGGCCGGCATGACGCGGTTTCCGTTCCTGCGCGCCTTCCGCGCCCAGGTCGGCGAGAGCCCGTACCAGCACCTCCTCGCCGTGCGCCTGCAGCACGCGGCCGACCGGCTCCGCCGGTCGAACGGCACGGTCCTCGAGATCGCGCTCGCGTGCGGCTTCCGCGAGCCAGGGCGGTTCGCTCGCCTGTTCCGCGCGCGCTACGGCTGCACGCCGCGCGCGTACCGCGCCGACAGGTAGCCGCCCGCCGCGCGCGCACCGCGCGCTCGTTCGAATCGAGCACGAATCGACGGATCCGGGATCTTTCCGCCGAGACACCCGTGGCGCGCGGACCCAGCGTAGGGCCCATGAAAACCGGAAATCATCCGCCGGCGCGCGAGGAGCGCGTCGCGGTCCTCGTGGTCGGCGGCGGCCTCGTCGGGCTCTCGACCGCCCTGTTCCTCGCGCGGCGCGGCGTGCGCCCGCTGGTGCTCGAAAAGCACGCGGGCACCGCCATCCACCCGCGCGCCCGCGGCTTCAACCCGCGCACCATCGAGCTGCTCCGCGCGGCCGGCCTGGGCGAGGAGATCGAGCGCGAGGGGCTCCGCCTCTTCGCGGCGGACTCCGTCGGCGAGGCGGTCCCCGTGGGCATGCTGAAGGCGGTGACGCTGGCCGGCCCCGTCCTCGCGTGGGAGCCGATCGACCGGGCGGCGAGGGGCGCGGATCTCAGCCCCTGCCCGACCGTCGCCCTCGGGCAGGACCGCCTCGAGCCGATCCTCCTGCGCGGCGCGCGGGCGCAGGGCGCAGAGGTGCGGTTCCGCCACCGGGTCGTCGCGTTCGAGCAAGGCGAGGGCGGCGTCACGGCCGAGGTCGACGACCTGTCGACGGGCGAGCGGTACCGCGTCCGCGCCGAGTACCTCGTCGGCGCCGACGGCGCGCAGAGCCCGGTGCGCGAGGCGCTCGGCATCTCCCGCAGCGGCCGGGGCTCGCTCGGGCACGCCATCTCCACCCTGTTCGACGCCGACCTGTCGCCCTTGCAGCAGCAGCACCGGTTCATCGTCGCGACGGTCACGCACCCCGAGGGGGCCGGCATCATCGTCGGCACGGACGTGAAGGACCGCTGGATCTACGGCACGCACTACGACCCGGCGCAGGAGACCCCCGACGCTTTCACGGAGGAGCGCTGGATCCGGCGCATCCGCGCCGCGGCGGGCGTCCCGGATCTCGCGGTCACCATCGGGGGGACCTTCCCCTGGGAGGTGGCCGAGCGGGTCGCGGACCGGTTCAGCGCGGGGCGGGTCTTCCTCGCCGGCGACGCGGTCCACCAGATGCCGCCGACCGGCGGGCACGGCGCCAACACCGGGATCCAGGACGCGGCCAACCTCGCCTGGAAGCTCGCCGCCGTGGTCCGCGGCCACGCCGGCCCCGGCCTGCTCGCCACGTACGACGCCGAGCGCCGCCCGGTGGGCGTCGCCACCGCCAACCAGGCGGCCCTGCTGGCGCTGCGGATGCGGCTCGACGCGCCGGGGAGCGACGCGGCGCCCGACGTACAGGGCGAGATCCTGGACTTCACCGCGGTGGTCTACGGCCACCGCTACGGCTTCGACGACCCCATGCCGCGCGCGTTCGCGCTCACCGGCGAGCCCGGCACGCGCGCGCCGCACGTCTGGCTCGCGCGCGGCGACCGGAACGCCTCGACGATCGACCTGTTCGGCGACGGATTCGCCCTGCTCGCCGGCGATCCCGCCTGGGAGCGCGCCGCCGAGGAGGTCGCGGCGCGCGCCGGGCTCCCGCTGCGCGCGCACCGCGTGGACGGCTTCCAGGCCGCGTACGGCGTCGGCGCGACCGGCGCCTCGCTGGTCCGCCCGGACGGGTTCGTCGCCGCGCGCTGGCCCGACGCCGGCGGCGACCTCACGCGCGCGCTCGCCGAGGCGCTCGACGCGGCCTTGCACCGCTGATCGAGCGGCTCGAGCCCGACGCGCGCTCGACGCGGCCTTCATCGCGGCGCGAGCCCCTCGCGCCGACCTCGCCGATCGAGCCCCCACACGCCGGGGAGAGCCCCGGTCCGCAGCGGCCCCGCGCCGCGCTCACGCCGCCTGGCGCGGCGAGCGGCCCGTCAGCTTCGTGTACGCGTGATAGCCCAGCCAGCGGAGCGGCTCGGGCGGGACGCCACCGAGGGGGGCCATGTAGAAGGGCAGCTCCCGCCACCGGGCGTGGTCGCCCGCGTAGAGGTCGCAGAGCACGCGGCCCGCGAGGTTGGCCAGGGTCACGCCGTGGCCGCTGTACCCGAGGGCGTAGTAGACGTTCCGGTGCTCGCCGCGCACCCCCATGCTGCAGAGGCGGCTCATCGTGATGCCGAGCGTCCCCGTCCAGCGGTGCGCGATCCGCAGCCGCTCGGCGGCCGGGAAATAGCCGATCATCCGGCGCCGGATCGCCTCGAACGCCGGCCCCGCCGAGCCGGGTGAGCCCGGGTAGGAGGTCCGGTTCCCGTAGAGATAGGCGTACGCCGCGTTGCTGCCCCCGCCGAACACGATCTCGCCGGCGGGGGTCATGCTGGCGTACGCAATCCGGTCGTGATCGTCGCTGAAGCCGGCGACCTGCCCCCAGCCGAGCGCGGCGCGCGCCTCGGCGTCGAGCGGCTCGGTCGCGATCACGTGGGAGTGCAGCGGGAAGACGCCGGTCTTGAAGTAGCCGAGCCGCGGCGTGTAGCCGTTCGTCGCGAGCACGATGGCCGCGGCCCGGACGACCCCGCCCGGGGTCGTCAGCTCGATCGTGCGCCCCTCGCGGATCCGGAGCACCGGCGTGTCCTCGTGGAGGGCGACCCCCCTGGCCAGGAGCAGCGGGCGCAGGCTGCGCAGCAGGTCGACCCCGTTGAGCTGCCCCTCGGTCGCGTCCAGCACGGCCCCGGCCGCCCCGCGGACACCGAGCCGCTGCGCCAGCGCCGCGCTGTCCAGGTACTGTAGCGGAATGCCCCAGCCAGCGAGCTGCTCCACCCGCGCGTGGGCCAGCTCGGCCCGCCGCGCGTCGGTGAGCACCTCCATGCAGCCGTCGCGGCGGTAGCGCACCGGGAGGCCGTGCTCCTGGATGAGGCCGACGATCCCGTCGATCCCCTCGCGCGTCGCCTCGTGGACGCGGCGCGTGAGCTCCGGATCACGGTAACTCACCCCGTTGATCCAGTTCAGCATCATGCCTCCGTTGCGGCCGCTCGCACCGTTCGCGAGGTGACGCGCCTCGAGGATCATGACGCGGAGGCTCGGAAATCTACGGATTAGATGGTATGCCGTGGAGACTCCGGTGAACCCGCCCCCGATGATGGCCACGTCCGCCACGGCGTCCTCGCGCAGCGGCGGGACGGGCTCATAGGCCGGGGCCGCGTCGCTCCACACCGAGCGAGCGGAATCGATGTCCGTACGCGTGTCGACGAGCGTTTCGCGAGCCACGATGATTACCTATCAGATGAACGCTCCGTCTGACACCATGGACCCCGGGAGCCATCCTTGAAGAAGCGCGTCCGGCTCTGCATGAAGGATCTCTTCCACCAGGACGTGGTGGAGATGATCGAGCGCGAAACCCGCAGATACCAGATCTGGTCCATCGAGGACCCTTCCGACCCGGATTTCGACGCGGCGTATCAGATCCTCTGGGACAGCTTCGGTCCTCATGGCGAGATGGAGCGCAAGGAGGCCATCGAGGCCTTCCTGCGCGACGACCCGTACGCGCCCGAGCCGTCGGGCACATACATGCGCTACTTCCTGCTCGTCGCGCGGGACTCGGACGGGAAGGTGCGCGGCGTCCGCGACGGCACCGTGCTCGTCAATCCGGCGTACGCCCCGGATCTCTGCGTCATCTACCTCGCCCATATCTTCATGATCCCGGAGGCGCGCGGTACGGTGCTGTCGTACTGGCTGCGCATCGCGCCGGTCGAGCTCGCCATGCAGTACCTGGCCGACCTCCACGCGATGGGGAAGATCACGCTCCCCGCGCCGGCGTCGCCGGGCAAGTACTTCGGGATGAACATGGATCTCGCGGCCGAGGTCGAGTTCTTCACGCCGGAAGAGCGCCTGTCGTGGCAGCGCATCCTGTTCTACGGCCGCGGCGGCTTCGACGCGATCAACCCGCGCCATTTTCCCTACAGGCAACCGGACTTCCGCGACCCGGAGGAGATCCGCGCGACGGGCGACCAGCCTTCTCCGTTCATGGTCCTCGTCCGGCGCATGGGCCGCGAGCGGCAGGCGCAGCTGCCGATCGACGAGGCGAGGGCGCTCATGCGGCTGCTCTACGACGATTTCGCGGATCACTGCGCGCCGCACCTGCTCGAGAGCAGCCTCCAGCTCGTCCTCGACCGGCTGGAGGAGCGGGCGAAGCGGAAGAGCTTCGTCGAGCTCCTGCCCCTGCCGACCGGGCCCAGGGACTTGCACCGACTGAAGCCGCTCTTCCGGTACAACGTGTACACGAAGTACTACCCGCACAGCCCCGACATCCGCGGCTACCTGAACAGCGGCATCCGCGAGCGGCTCGCGAACCCGCGCTACCTCGACGAGGAGCTCGCCCGCATCGCGCGGGAGCTGGAGAGCCGGCCGCCGTTCGTCTACGGGAGCCGGGACAAGAGCGCGACATGGGAGGGCACGCCGGTGACGCCCGGGTCGGAGCCGCCGCCGCCCGAGGGGATCGACGCGGGCGAGATCACCCGCGAGCTACCCGTGACGCCGTCGGCCGCGACGGCCGCGCCGCCGTCGACCGCGCCGCCGCCGTCGACCGCGACGGCGGCGATGCCGTCGTCGACCGTGACGGCCGCGGCACCGCCGCCGGCCGCGGCACCGCCGCCGGCCGCGATGACCGCGACGCCGCCGCCGGCCGCGACGCCGCCGCCGGCCGCGACGCCGCCGGCCGCGACGCCGCCGTCGACCGCTACGTCGCGGTGATCACGACGCTCCGGGCGGCGCGGCGGTGGCTCAGGGCGTACACGGCACCGGGGCGCCGCCGGAGCCGCTCGTCGCGGCCCGTACGCGCAGAGCGCCCGCGCGGATCTCCCCCACCGCCGCGGAGGCGGCCTCGTGCGCGTCGAGCGCGCCGCGCAGCACGAGCGCCCTCCCCCGATCGGCGGCGACTTCATCGAGCGTCCCCTCGAGCACGCCCTCCGCCAGGCGAACGAGCGGGGCGACCTCGGCCAGGCCTCGCGCGAGCCCCCGGGCCGCCGCGACGAGCCCGGACGCCGCGGGGGTGGAGATCGCGACGGCCGCGGCCTCCTCGCACAGCTCCTCCGCGACGGAGCCCACGTCGCGCCAGCACCCGACCGCCGCGCGCAGGCCGGCGAGCGTCACCAGCGTCGAGGGCGTCGCGTGCATCGCCTCGACCGGCGGCGCGTGCGCCCGGACAGCCGCCGCGCTCTGCGCCGCGGCGATGACCGGCGCGAGGGCCAGGAGCGCGCGCTCCAGCACGCGCGTGGCCTGCTCGACGCGGACGAGGCGCTCCTGCACGTCGGCGCTGCCGAGCGGCGCGTCGCGCTCGACGAGCGCGGAGAGCCGGTCGGCGACCTCGATGGCGAGCTGCTCGAGGCCGGCGACGACGGGCGGCTCGAAGCGGCGGGGCACGACGTCGAGCACGCAGAGCGAGCCGATCGCGTGCCGGCCCACCCGCACCGGCACCCCTGCGTACGCGCGGATGCCGTAGCTCTCGACGAGCTCCTTCGGGACGCGCTCGTCGCGCAGCGCGTCCTCGACGAGCAGCGGCGCCTCGTCGCGCACGACGAGCTGGCAGAAGGAGTTGCTGCGCGAGGTCGCGCAGCTCACCGCGAGCTCCAGCGGCAGGCCGTGGTGCGCGCGCAGGAGCTGGATGTGGCGCACGACCAGGCTCACGAAGGCGATCGGCGCCCGCGCGAGCTTGGCCGCCCGCGCCACGCAGGCGTCGAGGAGGGCGTCCGCCTCGGTGCGCAACATGGCGCCGCGCAGCTCGGCCAGGCGGGCGGGGTCGTTCAGGTCGGCCATGGCGGGGAGGTTACCAGCAAAGGCGGCACGAAGACGCCGCGCCGGCGGAGCGCGCGGCGCGGCGTCTTTCGCGGCCGTCCGCGCGACGGGCATGCGCCTGCGCCGCGGCGACCGACGTCACCCCCGGCGCGCCGCCGTCTCCCGGGCCCGCACCGCCGCGACGAACGTGCCGAGGTGCACCTCGACAACCCGGCTCACGTCGGGCGTGTAGCCGCCCGCGAGCACCCACGCGATCGGGATGCGCCGCTCGAGCGCGGCCCGGAACACGACTTCGTCGCGCGCGCGCAGGTCGTCGTGCGTCAGGTCGAGCGGCGAGTACGGGTCCTCGCGGTACGGGTCCGCGCCGGCCTGGTAGAGGATCAGGTCGGGCGCCGCGCGGTCGATGGCGGGGCCGAGGTGCCGCTCCAGGAGCTCGATGTACGCGGCGCCGCCGCTCCCGCCCGGGACCGGGACGGACCAGCTGTTGTCCGTGTCCGGCGCGCGCTCGCCCTCCACGTCCCGGTACGCGCGGTTCTGCTTGTACCAGTTGCCATAGATCGAGAGCTGAAACGCCCACGGCCGCGACGCGAGCAGCGACGCGGTGCCGTTGCCGTAGTGGAGGTCCATGTCGACCACCAGCCCGCGGCGGATCCGCCCCTCGGCGCGCGCGCGCTCCAGGGCGACGACAAGGCCGTTGAAGGTGCAGAAGCCCTCGCCGTGATCGGCGTGCGCGTGGTGGAAGCCGCTCGCGAGGTTGCCCGCGATGCCGTCCTCGAGCGCCGCGAAGGTGGCGGCGATGCAGCCGCCGTTCGTGTGGCGGACCGCCTCGGCGAGCGCCGCCGACCACGGGAACTTCTGGGACTCGGCCAGCGCCCGGGGCTCGCCGGTCGCGATCGCCGCGAGGTACCCGGGCGCGTGGACGCGCAGGAGATCCTCGTCGCTGACGGGCCCGGGCTCCTCGATGCGCGCGGGCAGGCCGCTCCGCTCGATCGCCTCGCGCACCAGGGCGAACTTGCGCATCGGCATGACGTGCTCGCCGATGTCCGCGAAGTAGCGCGGCGAGTGGAACACCCGGATCGGGGGCGGGGCGGCCGCGCCGGCGGTCACTTGCAGACCGACTCGAGGACGTCGAGCGCCTCGGCCGCGTGGCGCAGGGCGAAGACGAGCGCCGGCCGGAAGCGGAGCGTGCGATCGCCCGAGCCGCCCACCTCGAGGCCGCGGTTCCGCAGCGCGGTGAGCGCCGCGTCGCGCCGGGCGGCGTGGGGGAAGTCGACAGCGGCGAAGGTGCCGATGCCGCGCGCGCCCGAGAGCACCCCGGGGTAGCGGCGGCAGAGGTCCTCGAGGCCGGCGACAAGGCGCTCGCCGGTCGCCCGCGTGTTCTCGAGGAGCCGGTCGCGCTCGATGACCTCGAGGATCACCTCGAGCTGCGCGCCGCGGAGCGGGTCGCCGAGCCAGGTGCTGAACAAGCGCAGCGCCTCGACCGGCGCGAGCTCCTCGCGGCAGTAGAAGCCGCCGAGCTGCATCTTCTTCGAGAACGTCACCATGTCCGGCGGCTCGGGCAGGTCCCACGCCTCGTGCGCCCAGAGCACGCCCGTCCCGCCGCCGCAGGTCTGCACCTCGTCGACGACGAACGCGACGCCGCGCTCCGCGGTCAGGCGGCGGAGCGCCTGGAAGAACGCCGGGCTGGCGTGGCGGTCGCCGCCCTCGCCCTGGATCGGCTCGACGATGAGCGCGGCGACCTCGTCCGGGTGCGCGTCGATCGCCGCCTTGACCGCCTCGAGCGAGCGCGCCTCGGCGGCGCGGTTCTGCTCGGCGTGCTCCGCCTCGGGGAACTGGTTCGCGGGGAACGGCACGACGGGCCAGTCGAACGCCGGGATGTCGAGCTTGTGGATCGGCTTGCTGCGCGTCGCCGAGAGGGCGCCCATGCTGCGGCCGTGGAAGCCGCCCTCGAAGGAGATCACCTTGAAGGCGTTCACGCCGGGCTGCCGGTTGAGCATGCAGGCGGCGAGGTCGCCGTCGCTCGGCTGTGCGCCGCCGCGCCGGCGCCGGGCGAGCCGGATGAACGCGGCCTTCAGCGCGTTCTCCACCGCCTCGGCGCCGGTCGTGAACGTGAAGACGCGCGTGTGCCCCTTCGGCGCGACGCGCATCAGCGTCTTCTCGACGATGTCGACCCACTCGGGCGCGGGCGCGACGCCGAGCGCGGAGCGGTAACCGGCGCACCAGTCGAAGCGTCCATTGCGCCAGGCGGCGAGCAGATCCGGGTGGTTGTAGCCGATGGGCACGGCGGCGATGTGCCCGTAGACGTCGAGCAGCACGTTGCCGTCCACGTCGACCATGTAGTTGCCCAGGCTCTTCCGCGCGTCCTGGTAGAAGTGGATCGGGCGCGCGTCCTGGTGGCGGTGGTGGCGGGCGCGGAGCGCCTCGGACGCAGGCCCCGGGATCTCGGTGCGCATGGCGGCGCGCTCGGGCTCACCGGGGATGGGCGGGGAGATGCTGGGCTGGGCGTTCATTGTCTGACTCCATTGCAACGGGGGCGGCGGAGCGTCACGCGGATCCGCCGCGCGCGTCGGAAGCCCTGACGCGCACGACGATCGACTTCGACGCGGGGGTGTGGCTCTTCTCGGCCATGCTGCCGAGCGGCACGAGCACGTTGGCCTCGGGGAAGTACGCCGCCACGTTGCCGCGGGGGATCTCGTAGAGCACGACGCGGAACGCGCGCGCGACGCGCTCCCCGTCGGAGAAGCGGCTCGTGACGTCGACGAGGTCCCCCTGCTCGAGCCCGCGCTCGGCCGCGTCCTCGGCGTTCATGAACACGACGCGGCGCCCGCCGCGCACGCCGCGGTAGCGGTCGTCGAGCCCGTAGATTGTCGTGTTGTACTGATCGTGGCTGCGGATGGTCATCATCAGCAGCTCGCCGGGCTCGAGCTCGTGCCGCGGCAGCGGGTGCGCGATGAAGTTCGCCTTGCCCGTCGCCGTGCGGAACTCGCGCCGGGCCGCCGCGTTCGGCAGGGCGAAGCCGCGCGGGTCCTTCACCCGCGCGTTGAAGTCGTCGAACCCGTCGATCGTGCGCTCGATGAGGTCGCGGATCCTGTCGTAATCGGCGGTGAGCTCCTCCCACGGCACGCGCGACAGCGCGCCCAGCGTCGCGCGGGCGAGCCCCGCCACGATGGCCACCTCGCTCCGCAGCACCTCCGAGGCCGGCGGGAGGTTGCCGCGCGAGCTCGACACGACGCCCATCGAGTTCTCGACCGTCACGAACTGCGGCCCTCTCGCCTGCACGTCGCGCTCGGTGCGCCCGAGGCAAGGCAGGATGAGCGCGCGCCTGCCCGTCACGAGGTGCGCCCGGTTCAGCTTGGTCGACACGTGCGCCGTGAGGTCGCACCGCGCGAGGGCGCGCGCGGTGAACGCGGTGTCCGGCGTCGCGGAGAGGAAATTGCCGCCCAGCGCGAAGAAGACGCGGGCGCGCCCGTCGGCCATCGCGGCGATCGCGGCGACAGTGTCGAGCCCGTGGCGGCGCGGCGGCGAGAAGCCGAAGTTCTTCTCGATCCGGTCGAGGAGCTCGGCGGGCGGGCGCTCCCAGATGCCCATCGTCCGGTCGCCCTGCACGTTGCTGTGCCCGCGCACCGGGCACGCGCCCGCGCCGGGCCGGCCGATGTTGCCGCGCAGCAGCAGGAAATTCATGACCTGCTGCACGTTGGCCACGCCGTTCTTGTGCTGCGTGAGGCCCATGGCCCAGCACGCGATCGTGCGCTCGGACCGCATCGCGATCTCGGCCGCCGCGCGGATCCTGTCGCGCGGGACCCCGCTCTGCTCCACGATCTCGTCCCACGGCGTCGCGCGCACCGCGGCCGCGAACGCCTCGAAGCCGTCCGTGTGGCGCGCGATGAACGCGCGATCGAGCACGGCCCCCGGCCGCCGCTCCTCCTCCTCGAGCATCTCCTTGATGAGCCCCGTGAAGAGCGCGACGTCGCCGTTGATGCGCACCTGGAGGAACAGCGTCGAGATCGGCGCCCCCGGGCCGACGAGATCGAGCGGGTGCTGCGGGTGCTGGAAGCGCTCGCTGCCGACCTCGGGGAGCGGGTTCACCGTCACGATCTCGCAGCCGCGCTGCCGCGCCTCGCGCAGCGCCGAGAGCATGCGCGGGTGGTTCGTCCCCGGGTTCTGGCCGACGACGAAGATCGCGTCCGCGATCTCGAAATCCTGAAGAGATACGGTACCTTTGGCGACCCCGATCGCCTCGCGCAGGCCGACGCCGCTCGACTCGTGGCACATGTTCGAGCAGTCGGGCAGGTTGTTCGTCCCGAGCTCGCGCACGAAGAGCTGGTAGAGGAACGCCGCCTCGTTGCTCGTGCGCCCGGACGTGTAGAACACCGCCTCGTCCGGCGAGCCCAGCGCGCGCAGCGACGAGGCGACGATGTCGAGCGCCTCGTCCCACGACGCCGGGCGGTAGTGGGTCGCCCCCTCCTCGAGCAGCATCGGATGGACGAGCCGCCCCTGCTTGCCGAGCCAGTGGTCCGACTGCTTCGAGAGCTCCTCGACGCTGTGCTTGCGGAAGAGCTCCGGCGTGACGCGCCGGAGCGTCGCCTCCTCGGCGACCGCCTTCGCGCCGTTCTCACAGAACTCGGCGACGGAGCGCTTCTCCTCGGGCTCGGGCCACGCGCAGCCGGGGCAGTCGAAGCCCTCGCCCTGGTTCACGCGCAGGAGCGTGCGCACCGCGCGCGAGACGCCCATCTCGCCGACAGCGTGCTGCAGCGTCGCGCCGATCGCCGCGAGCCCGCCGGCGGCCGCGCTGCGCTCGCCGATCCGGGGCGCCTCGGGCTCGGGCGGCGGCTCGGCCTGCACGTCGCGTAGCACGTCGCGCGCGCTCACGACGCCGCCTCCGCCGGGACGGCGACGCGCTCGCGGCCCGCGTACACGTTGAACCGGCCGTCGCGCGCGAAGCCGACGAGCGTCATCCCGTGCGCCGACGCGAGCTCGGCGGCCAGGCTCGAGGGCGCGCCCACCGCGACCATCACCGGGATCGACGCCCGGAGCGCCTTCTGCACGAGCTCGAACCCCGCGCGCCCGCTGACCATGAGCACCGCGCCCGGGTCGGGCAGCCTCCCGGCGAGCAGCGCGGCGCCGACCAGCTTGTCGACGGCGTTGTGGCGGCCGACGTCCTCGCGGAGGTCGGCGAGCGCGCCGCTCGCGTCGAAGAGGGCCGCCGCGTGCAGCCCGCCGGTCCGCCCGAACACCGGCTGCGCCTCGCGGAGCCGCGCGGCGAGGCCGTGCACGACGCGCGGCGCGAGCCGCGGGGCGCCCCGCGCGAGCGGCGCGGGCGGCGCGAACGACGCCACGTCGATCGACGCCTTGCCGCAGACGCCGCAGCTCGCGCTGGCGACCGCGAGCGCGCGCTCGGTGCGCCCGAGATCGACGGTCACCTCGTCGCGGAGCGCGACGCGCACGAGCCCGCCCGAGGGGCCCTCGCCCTCCTCGACAGCGACGACGTCGGCCGCGCCGGCGATGATGCCCTCGGCGAACAGCAGCCCGATCGCGAGCTCGCGATCGTGGCCGGGCGTGCGCATCGTGATCCCGAGCCGGCGCTCGGCGCGGTCCTGCTGCGCGCCGCGGGCGCGCGCGACGACGACGATCTCGAGCGGCTCCTCCACCGCGAGCAGATCCTCCGCGTCCAAGGCGCTGTCGTCCGTGATCCTGCGGATCGAAACGGGGGTCGTTGTCGAGGTCATGGCTGCGTGTCCCGCGCCTCCCATCCTAGCCCGCGGCCGAGCGCCGGGGAGGACCGGCGTTGCGGCGCTCGCCTGGTCGCCGTGCGACGTTGCCCGCCGCCCCCGCGGCCTCTCCGTGGCGCCCGGGGCGGAGATCTCGCTCACCGCTCACCCCGCGGACCACGCCGCGACGAGCCGCCCGAGCTCCCGCTCCGGCGCGTCGAGCGGCGCCTTGCCGCGCCACGCCGGCGGGAACAGCGGCATCACCGCGCTCCGGAGCAGCGGCGCGAAGCCGGCGATCTCGGCGGGCCCGCGCGGGACGCGGAGGAGCGGCACGCGCTCGCCCTCGAGCGCCGCGAGGCCCGCGAGCGCGCGCTCGCGGATGGGGGCGAGGTCGCCCGGGGGGACCTCGCGGGCGTGGACCGCCTGGTAGTGGCGCAGGAACGACGCCGCGCCGGCGCGCGAGATGTCGGCGCGGTCCTCCTCGCCGACCTGGCGCACGACGGCGACGAGCGGCACCGGCACGGGCGTCACCCCGAGCGCCGCTGTGTCGCGAAAATCGGGCTGCGCGTACGGCAGCACCGCCGGCGGGACGGCCCAGAACCCCGCGCGGCCGTAGGCGAAGAGCCGCACCGCCGTGTCGCTGTCGTCCGGATCGACCGGCTCCATCTCGGCGGCGAGGAGGATCTCCGCCTGCCCCGCCGCGATCCCCGCCGCCTCGAGCGCGCGGCGCGCGAGCGCGACGGGCGCCGCGCGCAGCAGGGCGGCGAGGCCGGTGCGGCGGAAGTCCGGCAGGACGAGGGCGTGCGAGAGCAGCACAACGCAGCGCCGCGCCGCGCGGTCCAGCGTGACGAAGCAGTCGCGCGCGCCGGCGAGGCGCCCGTCGTCGACGCCCCGCGCGAGGAGCATGTGGTACGTCGCCGAGATCGGCGCCGCCCGGTCGGTGTGCTTGCCGGCGAGCCACGCCCAGAGCACCTCGCGGCGCTCGATCTCGCCCTTCGGCCCGAAGAACGCGTCGAGCGCCCTGTAGCCCTCGTCGAACGCCGCGTCGCCCTGCGCCTCGTCCAGCGAGAACTGCGCGAGCGCCCGCGCGACCTTCTCCGGCCCCTCCCCCGGGCAGACGTCGCGCGGGTCGACGATCATCCGGCCATCTCGCGCAGCACCGCGTCGAAGACGGAGACCGCCTCGTCGACCTCCGCGACCGTCGTGATGAGGTGCGGGCGGAGCCGCACCGAGCGCGTCCCCGTGTAGCTCGCGAACACCCCGCGGCGCAGCGCGCGCCCGAGGAAGTCGTCGCGCGCCGCCGTCGTCGGCAGGTCGAAGGCGAGCAGGAAGCCGCGGCCGCGCGGCTCGCTCGCGAGCGCGGGGTAGCGCTCGCAGAGCTCCTCGAGCCGGGCCAGGAAGTGGCGGCCCGTCGTGCGCACGTTGCCGAGCAGGTCCTCGGACTCGATCGTGCGGAGCGTCGCCAGCGCGACAGCGGCGCGCGCGCGGTCGCCGTTGCGCGTCTGGTACATGCGCCCGAACTGCGCGACGTCGTACGCCGACGTCGCGAAGAACCCGCCCATCTGCATCTTCTTGCCGAAGCACATGAGATCGGGCGGGCGCGGCAGCTCGAGCTGCTCGTGCGCCCAGAGCGTGCCGGTGATCCCGAGGCCCGTCTGCACCTCGTCGAGGATGAACGCCGCGCCCGCCTTGCCGGCGAGCTCCTGCGCGCGGCGGAAGAAGACAGGGCTCGCGTGCCTGTCGCCGCCCTCGGACTGCACCGGCTCGACGATCAAGGCGGCCACCCTGCCCTGGTGCGCGTCGAGGATCCGCTCGAGCGCGGCGAGCGCCTCCGCCTCGGCGCTGTCGTTCTCGGCGGCGTAACGCGCGAGCGGGAACCGGCTCGCCGGGAACGGCGCCGTGGGCCAGGGGAACGCGGGCAGGTCGGCCTTGTGGATCACCTTCGAGTGCGTCGCGGACATCGGCCCGAGGCCGCGGCCGTGGAACGCGCCGGCGAACGACACCACCACCGCGTCGGTCCCCGCGTTGTCGAGGATGCTCTTCTGCTGCTCCTCCGGGAGCTCCAGCGGGTTCTTCGGCAGCCCCGCCGCCTCGCGCCGGCGCTCGCCGTGCCGGATGAACGCGGCCTTGAGCGCCGACTCGACGCCCTCGCCGCCCGCGTCCACGCAGAAGACGCGCGCCATGCCGCGCGGGGCGTACCGCTGCTCGAGCGCCTCCACGAACTCGAACCAGGCCGGCGTCGTCACGAACGGCGTCGACGTCGGGTTCGCGACGGCGCGGATGAACGCCTCGCCGTGCGCCGCCTCGACGAGCGCGGGGTGGTTGTAGCCGAGCGCCCCGAGCGCGAAGTTCGCGAACAGGTCCAGGAACACGTTGCCGTCCACGTCGACAAGCGAGCACCCCCGGCTGGCCGTGTCGTCCATCACGACAGCGCGGTAGCGCGACTGCATGTCGAAGCCCCCGCGCGCCATCCACGCGCGCGCCTTCGGCCCGGGCAGCTCGGTGACGACTCTTCGCGGAGGGACGGACGGGAGCGTGGGACGATCGGAGAAGTCCATGGGTGGATGAGTATCCCGCACGCGAGGGCCTGTGTCATCGCCGCTTGCCGAGCCCGGGCGCGCGGGTTTACGACGGAGGCATGTCCGAGACGCGTGAGACCGTGAAGGAGCTCTGGAAGCTGTGGATCGACAACGCCGAGAGGGAGGCGCTCTCCGGCGAGACGTTCGAGACAGCGAACCCCGCGACGGGCGGGACGCTCGCGCGGCTCGCCCGCGGCCGCCGCGAGGACGTGGACGCCGCGGTGGCGTCCGCGCGCGCGGCGTTCCCGGGCTGGGCCGCGATGGATCCGAACGAGCGCGCGCGCATCCTGTGGAAGGCGGGGGAGCTGATCCTCGCGCGGTGCGAGGAGCTCGCGCGCCTGGAGGCGGTCGACACAGGCAAGCCGATCACGGCGGCGCGGACGATCGACGTGCCGCGCACGGCGGACACGTTCTTCTACTTCTCCGGGTGGGCGACGAAGCTCGGCGGCGAGACGATCCCGGTGCGGGGCCCGTTCCTGAACTACACGGTGCGCGAGCCGCTCGGCGTCATCGGCGCGATCATCCCCTGGAACTTCCCGCTGCTGCTCGCGGCGCGGAAGGTCGCGCCGGCGCTCGCGGTGGGCAACACGGTCGTGGTGAAGCCGCCGGAGGAGGCGAGCCTCACGACGCTGGAGCTCGCGCGCATCCTGGCGGAGGCGGGGGTGCCGCCGGGGGTCGTCAACGTGGTGACCGGGCACGGCGAGGAGGCGGGCGCGGCGCTCGTGGAGCACCCGGGGGTCGCGAAGATCTCGTTCACGGGCGGCACGGACACCGGCCGGGCGATCATGCGCGCGGCGGCGGGGACGCTGAAGAAGCTGTCGCTGGAGCTCGGCGGCAAGAGCCCCAACATCGTCTTCGCGGACGCGGACGTGGAGAGCGCGGCGAAGGCGGCGGTGACGGCGATCTTCTACAACCAGGGCGAGCTGTGCACGGCGGGGAGCCGGCTCCTCGTGGAGCGGGCGGTGCACGACCGCGTGCTGGAGACGGTGACGCGCGGCGCGCGGAAGCTCGTGCCGGGCGATCCGCTCGACCCGTCGACGCAGATGGGCCCGCTTGTGTCGGAGGCGCACTTCACGAAGGTGCTCGGCTACATCGACCGCGGCGCGGCCGAGGGGGCGCGCCGCGAGGCGGGCGGGCGGCGCGAGGGCCCGGGGTTCTTCGTCGAGCCGACGGTGTTCTCGGCTGTCTCGGAGTCGATGAGCATCGCCCGCGAGGAGATCTTCGGCCCCGTGCTGGCGGTCATCCCCTTCGACGGCGTCGAGGAGGCCGCGCGCCTCGCGAACGCGACCGAGTACGGCCTCGCGGCCGGCATCTGGACGCGCGACATCGGCAAGGCGCACGCGCTCGCCTCGCGCCTCGCGGCGGGCACGGTCTGGATCAACACGTACAACCGGTTCGACGCGGCGAGCCCTTATGGCGGGTACAAGCAGTCCGGCTACGGGCGGGAGAACGGCCGCGCGGTGCTGGACGAGCTCACGCAGCTCAAGTCGGTCTGGGTCGCGCTCGGCTGACCCGAGCGCCGCGCAGCGGGGGAATCGCCGAGATGCGGAGAGACACACGCTCTCCGCATCTCGGGCTCGACGCCCCCTGTCGACTACTTCGTCGTCCCGGCGCCCTTCGTGCCGGCGCCGGCCCCGGCGGCCGGGGTCGCCGCCGGCGGCTGAACGCCGCCCTGGCCGCCCGGGCTCCCCGCCGTCACGCCGGTCTGCCCGGCCTGGTTCCCCGACTGCGCGCCGGCCGCGCGCTGCCCGCCGGTCGTGCCCTGGTTCCCCGCGCCCGTCGCTCCGGTCGTCGCGCCGCCCTGCGCCCCGGCGCCGGTCGCGCCCTGCGTCCCCGTCGCGCTCGTCGTGCCCGTACCGCCGGTCGTGCCGGCCGCCGGTCCGAGCTTCTGCGCGAGCGCCTCGGCGTCCTTGAGGTGCTTCTCGATCGTCGGGCGGAGGTCCTTCTCGATCATCGCCTTCAGATCGGCGTTCTTCGCGTCCTGCAGGATCCGCCTGTCGAGCAGATCGAGCGTCTTCTGGTGGTCCTGGATCATGGTGGCCACGAACTGCTGATCGAAATCGGCGCCCTGCAGGGCCTTGAGCTGGTCGACCGCCTGCTGCGTCTCGGTGGTGAGCAGCTTGCTCTTGTCCGACTCCGCCGCCGTGATGCCGAGCTTCTTCACGAGCTGGGCCTGCTTCGCCTTGGCCTGGGTGTGATGCTGGGTGATGACCCTGGCGTAGGCCTTCACGTCCTTGTGCTTGGCCTTCGTCTGCGCGAGCGTGGCCTCGTCAATCTCCTTCTTGTTCGCGGCGTCGAGCACGGCGACGATCTGCTCGTCGGTGAGCGGGGCCTCGGGCGGCGCGCTCGGCGTGGTGGTGGTGGTTGCCTCCGTCTGCGCGTCCGCGCTCGGCAGCGGCGCCGGCGGCGGCGTGTCGACAGGCGGCGGCGGCGTGACGGCGGGCTGGGTCGGCGGCGGCGTTGCTCCGCTCGCCGAGCTCGGATCGCTCGCCGGGGGCTGGTTCGAGCAGCCAACGCCGAGGGCGAGACCGAGCGAGACGACGAGAACGTTGCGCGATGCGACCATAGATCGAGACCTCCTCACGTGGGTTTGGGTGCCCGGCCGACTGCAAGATCGGTGCACAGGGCGGCATCGTGGGTTTCCCGCGATCCGCGCGATCCGTGGGGCGCCTCACTGTCGCAAATCGCCACAGCGGGAGCGAAGTTGCCTCAGCAGGCGCCGCCTGGATACGGATCTCGCCGTTTCCCCCGCGCGCCGCCGTCGCCCTGGCTGCGACGGGGTAGCACCACTGCACACAGGGTAACAGGGGCTCTGCCTGGCCGATCGCAGCTCGGAGCATGCGCTGTTGGGAGCTGCCGTCGGATCATCAACGTAAGTGTCCCAGAGGCTCGCCGACACCCACACGACGACGGGCGGCTGCCAGCACACGTCGGATCAATCGACATCCCACGCTTCGGACGAATTCCACCACGCCTGTCGCGCCCGCGCATGCGCCGCGGCATCCCGGCAGCTCGGTCCGACGAGGAGGCAGTCGCACGCCCGCGCCACGCGGGTCGCACCGAGGCGCTCACGACGCTCGGCCGCAACGATCCCGAGGGCGACATGCGTCGCCCCCGGAAGGGCTGGAGGGCTTGCCATGTTCATTCGAATCCACCGTTGTAGCCATCGGCGTAACGATAGGGAATTTTCGCGAGGCAGAATCGTCTGCGGCCCGGGTCGTCCTCCCGAGCCGATCTGGACTATTCAGGGAATCGAAGCGCCTCGACGGCGTTGCCGTCCTCTGCTCGGATCTCGTTGCCAGCCCAGTCCCAGCTCACGCCGCCCTCGCCCGGCGGGCCCAGCTCGAAGGTGACGCCCTCCAGCGTGAGCTGGTCCTCGTCGAGGTAGGCGATGCCGATCGAGTCGCCGCCGCGCCCTGGGCCGCCGTAGCCGCCGTCGCCTCCTCGGCCGCCGTCGCCCCCGCGGCACGACCACGTGCCGTCCCCCACGGCGCCCCCCGACGCGCCTCGACCACCGTCGCCGCCTGCCTGGGATTGGCCTCCGTCGCCACCCGGCCCGCCGCCGCTGCTTTCGATCACGCTCTCCCGCACGGTGAGCTTCGCGTGGAGCGCGATGATCCCGATGCTCGGGTAGCCGTTCCCGCCCCCACGGCCGCCGTGACCGCCGCAGCCGCCGGCGCCGCCGGAGCCGCCGCCGGCGCCTCCCTTCGAGGCCACGCCGCACGCGGACACCCCGCCTCGCCGCCCGCCGCCGCCGCCCCCGCCCTGGCCCGGCATACCCCAGGTGCCGTCGCCGGCCTTGTCGCCCTCCCATCCGGTATCGCCGAGGCGCCCGATGCCCTGGCCAGGTGCGCCGACGTTCCCGGGCGCGCCGGGGTCCCCGGGGGCTCCGCTGGAGCAACCGACACCGGTCACGTCCCCGCGTCCCCCGCTCCCTGCGCCCGGGTCCGACGACGCGTCGGGTTGCCCGTCGTCCCCATCGCCGGCGCCATCGGGAAGGCCGTCGCCTCCCTTGCCGCCGGTGCTCGGGAGCCCTCCCTCGCACGGGTTCACCGCCTCGGCGCCGCCGGGGACAGTGCTCGCGGAGCACGCGTCGCCCCCGTACACCCCATTGGGGCCTTGCTCGGCCGTGTACGGCCAGGTCCGCTTCTCGCCGTCTCCCCCTCCCCAGCCGCGCGGCGCGCGAATGTAGGCTCGGATGAGCTCCACCGCCGCGCCCGAGCGCACAAGCAGGGCGGTCGGCCCGCGCGCCGTGAACCGCATGTCGACGATCGTCGATACCCCGTCCCCGGCGCCCGTGTCTCCTTCGCTCGCCGGAACGACGGTCAGGAGGATGTCTGGTTTGTCCGTCACCTGATGCATCGGGCGGAGGCCGGGCTCACGGTGCCACCACAAGCAACTGAATCCCCCGATGAGATCGACGCCGGAGGGCAGCGTGAGCGGATCGAAGAAGCCGTCGTTGCACGCGAAGACGCGTCCTCGTCCGGTACGCGCGAGCTCGACACCGCGCTGGAGCGTGCGCACGGGCTTGTCCCTCGTGCCGGGGTTCGCATCGTTCCCGTTGCCGAAGGAACCCGCGACGAACACGCCGCAGCCGTCCTCCAGCACATCGGCGGCGAGGCGCTCGAGGCACACCGACTCCGGCGGCGGCTCGCCTGGGCACGACGAGCCGGCGTCGCACCCCGTTGCCCCGACGTCGAGGGGGCCAGGCGTCGTGCCGCAGCCGGCCACGACGAGCAGCAGCGCGGGGACCAGGTCCGTCGTTCTCGCGATTCGCATCGTTGCTACCTGGAGGTTGGGTGGTTCGCCTTGGCGCGCTCAACGGGGTGGCAAGGGGTCGGGGCCATCGAATTGGCGGTAGGGCACGGCGGCGCCAACCTCTCCCTTGCCCTCGTCGTCATCCGGCGCTGCGTTCCCTGCGAGGCCCCCATCTCCGCCGGCATCGTGGTCGAGGGTCGCACCGGAGGCGATGGTCACGGTCGCGCCCAGGGACGCAACGCCGATCGAGGGGCCCCCGAGACCGCCGCCGCCATCCCCTCCGCGGCCGCCATTGCCCCCCTTGCCGCCGTGGCACGCATGCCACAACCTATCAACAGGGTGCCTTCCACCGTACCCGCCCTCGTGACCCTTGCCGCCCGGCTGGCCGATTCCGCCCACCCCACCGCGGCCGCCATGGGCCGCGGTCACCTTTGTCGCCTCGAGCGTGAGCACGCTCCCCTGCAAAGCGATGATGCCGATGCTCGCCCCCCCATAACCACCGCCGCCGCCGCCGCGACCGCCGCAGCCGCCGCTGCCTCCCGAGCCGCCCGCCGCTCCCCCCTGCGGGCCGCCTGCCCGGCAGGCAATCATGGGGCCACGCGACTTGCTGCCACCGCCGCCGCCGCCCCCCTGACCCGCGCCGCCGCGCTTCCCATGCTCGCCCTGGACGCCGATCCAGCCGTCGACGTCGATGTGGCCTGGACCCACAGCGCCACCCGCGCGATCGGCGCTGGCGCCGTCTGCGCCTGCTTTTCCGTCGCTGCACTCCGTCAGATCCGCGCCGAGCCCTGCGCGGCCGTTGCCCTCCGGGTTCTCCGCCGGCTCCGGCTGTCCCGGCTCCCCGTCGCTCCCCGACTCGAGCCCGCCGTCACCGCCGTAGCCTCCCACGGACTCGATGCCGCCGTCGCATGCGGTCACGACCGGAAGGGCACCCGTGGCGACGTCGGCCGTGCAGGCGTCCACGCCGTGGTTCCCCAGCAGGCCGGACGTCGCCCGCTCGCTGGGCATGTCCTCGCCCGGCTCCCCCTCCTCGCCGTTGCCCGCGACGATCGCGCCCTCCCGCACGATCGCCCTGGCCCCCTGGCTCACGATCATCGCGATCGACGACTTGCCGTCGCGCGCCGAGGCGTCGGCCGCCACGGCGCGCACGCCGAAGATCACCGACGTCGCGGCGTCGTCCCCGACGACCCGCAGCGGGATCCCCTCCGGCGGCGCGATGACCGTCGGCTCGTTCGGCCCGTCGAACGCCCACGCGTACGACCAGTCGCCGTCATCGCAGCGACGGGCGCCCCAGAGGTGGATCCCCGACGGCAGGGTGACCTCTTCCTGGAACGTCTCGCCGCACGCGTAGACGTGGCGCAGGCCCCGCGCTCGCGCCTCCACGATCGCGTCTTGCAGCGACGTGAACGGCTCCGCCCGCGTGCCAGCGCGCGGGGCGTCGTCGGGCGCGCTCGCCCTGACGAACACCCCGCACTCGTCCATCACGGGACCCGCGCCGGGCTCGATCACCTCGCACCGCGACTTCGGCGGTGCGAGGCACATCCGCTCGTCGACGCAGTCCTCCGCGTACGTGCACCCCGAGAGCCCGCCCGCACCGCCCGTCGAGAACGCCAGCAAGGCGCACAGCCGAACGCCGCGTCGCCACGGGAGAAGACGCACCTGCTTGCTCCTCATCATCACCACACCCCGTGCGCCACGAGGCCGATCTGTCCCGGAGCGGCCATCGGTGACAGCGCGACGTTGTCTCTCCTGGGCGCAGCCTGGCCGAGGCCGAAATCGGTGAAGAACGAGGCGATGGTCGCGGCCCCGAGGACGCCGCTTGCTATCACCAGCCCCGTGCCGAGCGCGGCGAACTGATCTCGCTGCCGCCGCAGGCGCGACAGCTCGGAGCACGTCGCGGGGGGCGATGGTTCCCGGCACGCCCACGACGTCACCCCCAGATCGTCGAGCTTGCCGTTGAGCTCCGCGAGATCGCCGTCGGCTCCCCTCGCGTGGACCATGAACAGGACGCCGAAGGAGGCAGTCGCCGTGGTCAGGCCGATGCCGGCGATGCGCAGCACCCCCGGCCACGACGACGACGAGAGCGGCCCGGGCGCCTCGGCGCGCGCGGCGGGCGCGGCGCTCACGGGCATCGGCTTCGCCGGCGCGGTCTCCTTGGCGCTGCTCGCCGTCGCGCGCGGCAGCACCGCCGCGATCTCGTGCCGCGCGCCCGCCACGGCCTGTATCACGTGGAGCGCTTCTTCCCGGCCCGTCGCGAGGAGCCGCACCGTACGTTGGCCCGGCTCGAGGAACAGCCGGTGGGCTCGCGCGGTCCGGTCGAGGGGCGTGCCGTCGACGATCACCTCGGCGTCCGGTGGATCCACCGCCACGATGAGCGTCCCGACGAACGCCTCTGCCTTGCGCAGCCCCTTCGAGAATCGCTCGTACTGCGCAGGAGACAGCGCATCGTGGTGCTCGAGGCCCTGCTCAAGGCTCCACGCCAGGTGCTCCGCCGCGTCACGGTGCTCGCGCAGCGCGAGCTCGCAGAGCCCGAGCTCCCCGGCGATCTCCGCGCGTTCCCTCACGGTGGCGGACGCCGCGTCGGCCGCATCGAGAGCAGCCTTGTAGGCGCCGGCGGCCTCGGCCCACCGTCCCTGGGCGCGAGCGCGCTTGGCGCTGCGAAGGTGCTCCTTGAAGGCCGGACCGTCGCTTCGTGCGGGCGCCGGAGCGCGATCCTCCGCGCGGATCGGAGGCGCGAAGCCGATCGCGACGCCAAGCATCAGGCACATCCACAGCGATTGCGCGACGCGACGCATGGCGTGAACGGTACGTACGCCCGCCGGAGGGTGTCAACGACTGGAAATCGCCACAAATCAACGCTTTGGATGACAAGAGACGGCCCGATGGCGGAATACGTGGTCCGTCCCTGGCGGCGGCGACCGTGCGCGCGCGTCGAGGTGCCCCATCGACCGCGCTTTTTCCGCTGGACACGGCAACGTCACGGAGCGTCGCTGCCGTGGTGCCGGAAGGCGATCCGTCTCCCATCCGCCGCTCCGCGAGTCGGCTGCCGCAGCTCTGCCCGCTCCTCAGGCGCATTCTGTAGCCACCCGAGCAACGTGAACGCCTGCGCGGAACGAGCCGCACGCCTCCGGACAAGCCCGGCGCGCTTCCCGCTACGTCCCGCGAATTCAGGCCGTAGCATAATATATCATTTCACATATCAACATTGTCTATTCTAGAGAATCCAGCATGTGGTCCAGCCATGAGGCAAAATCCTCCGCCTCCGATTCTGGTTCTTGATCAGATGCTCGCTCATGAGCCCACAGCACGACATTAGGCTCGTTTTTTTTCATGGTATCGAGACAGTGAAGATTGCCGCCTCCATCGTTCATAATAGGCAACAAGTGACGTGGCAACCGAGGCTCCATTTCATGACGTTCGCTTTGTGTAATATGCACAATATCCAGATGCGGCGGCGTGTCTGGGCCCAAACCATAGATCTCAAAGTGTCCAACGCCACCCCATCCAAACTGCTTCAAAAATAGACGGTATCCGCCCACGATTTGAGCGCCTAGAACCCGTTCTGCAGCCGCAATTTGATCTTCGCTCGCACCTGTCCCCAGTTCGCGATCATCGAATTTAATCAAGCGCGCGGCAACATCAGTATACTTCGTCATCGGGGTTTCCTTACTACGGCAGGTCGGGATGGTTCAACTTGTAATTCGATCCAAGTCGGTGTTCGGTGCGCGACAACGGCTGCAAATTATCGAAGGCGTTCGTGCCTCCTTCGGCGAGTGGAGTCCGGTGATGTAGCTCCATGGGATGGCCATCAGGGCCGATCGGGGGCTTGCCTGCACGTATCCGAGCCAGGTTCTCATGGGAGTATTTGCTCGGGTTAGTCGCGGCTTCGTTCCTCCAGAACTTTGCTTTCACTTGGCTGAACTCCGCTCTTGCGACTCTGAGAGCTTCACCATTCACTCGACCTCTCGCTTCAGTAGGTGTCGCCCGCGGCGGAGCGGTACTGCCCGACCCGCTTGACATCATCGCCTGTGACAGCCCCTGGATCCCCGCCGCGATGTTCCCGACCCCACCGACGACCAGCCCGGCCGAGACGACCATCGCAGGCACACCGATCGTCGCGCCGATGCCGGTGGCGCTCGTGACGCCGCCGAAGACTTCCCCCGTCAAGCCCCCGATCGTGAGGGCAATCCCGCCGACGATCTGCCCGATGGCCAGGCCCATCCTGGCTTCCGGCGTCCCATGGGCCAGCACGCCCGCGGCGTCCAGCAGTTCGTGACCCACGCCGGCGAAAGGAACCGCCCCGAGCAGCAACCCGGCGACAAACCCTCCCTCGATCTGCACATAGGGGTTCTGTGACCAGTCGATCGGCGCCGTGGTCACCGGCTGCGGCACATGCCCGGAGGCGCTCCCGGTCGTGCTGACGTCGATCGGCGCCACGGCGCCGCCCGCCTCGGCAGCCATGGTGTTTGTATCGGCGTCGGCGCGCGCCTCGTGCTCCGAGGATGGAAGGACCAGCTCGATTTCGATCGGCGGCAGGCCGAGCTCGTCCGAAGTGAACTCCGCGCCGGCCGGCAGCGGTGAGCGAGCCCCGTCCTCCGGGAGCGCTTCCTGAAAGCCGCCCGGGTCGACGTAGGCGAGCGGGTTGTTCAGCACGTAGCTGTACGAATTCCAGCTCTGCCCGAAGGACGGAATCGAAACGATCGGGTCCGTTGTCAAGAACCGTCCGATCCTGGGATCGTAGATCCTGCCCTTCAGGTTCACGAGCCCGAGCTCGTCGTCGCTCTCGTGCCCGGTGAATCCTTGCGTCGTCTCGCTGGAGAACGACGCCGGCGCGCGCTCCCCCCACACGGGGTTCCTGCGCTGCCCGAACGGGTCGTAGCTCCGCCGCTCGATCACGTCGCCGTCCTCGTCGGTGAGCGCATCGACCGAGCCGAGGTGATCGACATGCACGTACCGCGTGCCGTCGTCCGAGCCTCCCCGGGTCACGATCGCCACCACGCGCTCCGGCGAGTGGACGTGGTACCGATGCTCCACGGTGCCCGACGCCCGATCGGTGACCCGCTCGTAGAGGTCGCCGAAGTAGAGCGTCTCCTTCTCCGGCGTCGTCTTGCGAATCCGCCGCTGGTCGCCGTCGTAGCCGAAGGTGATGGTGGCCGCGCCCTGCGTGATGCGCTCCGGCAGGTCGAACGGCGTATACCGCACGGTCGTGCCGCCGGGCCGCGCGATCTGATTGCCAACGGCGTCGTACACGAAACTGTCGGTCCCCGCGCCGGTGACCGCGTGCGGGTGCAGCGGGTCATCGTAGGAGAGCGTTCCGACGTCCGACTTGAAGGTGAGATTGCCGTTCGGGTGGTAGTCGTACCGGAGCGCGCAGGGCGCCGACGCGCGCTCGACCTCGCCGAAGTACGCGCAGTTCAGCCGCTGGAGCGGGTCGTACCGGAAGCGCTCCGTCGTGTTCTCGGGCTGGAGCGCGTCGGTGCGGCGCGTGAGATTGAGGAGATCGTCATACCCGTAGTCCAGGTCTTGCACCTCGGCCGCGCCGCTCTGCGTCACCACGTGTCCGAGGCGCTGCTTGTCGGCGTGGTAGCTCCGTGTCGTGATCGCGCCGTTGCCGAACACCTCTTCTCGAAAGCGCCCCGCGTCGTCGACGTCCGTCAAGCGCCAGTACGCGTCCTTTGTCTGGCTGTCGCGCACGGCGAGCACGTGGCCGTGCGCGTCGTGATCGTGGGCCACCACGAACGACGCCGCGCCGAAAGGCGCAGGATACGTGACCGTATCGACACGGCCGAGCTCGTCGTAGCCCAGCTTGGCTTCCAGGGGAGCACCCTCTCCGTCGATACGGAGCGTGATCGTCTCGATCTGGCCGAAGCGGGTGTACCCGTACGTCTTGTCGCCGTCCGGGCTCGCGAGCGTGTGGAGCTTGCCGATCCCGTGCGCCGCCGTGTCCCAGGTCCACTTCGTCGTCAGAAGCTCGGCGCCGTGCCGGTCCACGCGCGAGTCGGGTCGGCCGAGCGCATCGTAGGCCCACGTGGTCTCGCGCCCGAGCGCATCGGTCGATGACATCAGCTCGCCGAAGCCGTCGTGGATCGAGCGCGTGGTGCCCCGATCGGGGTCGTCGAGCTGCCGGACGCGGCCGAACGCGTCGCGCGTCATGCGCGTCACCGCGCCGCCTGGGTCGGTGACCGTGTGCAGCATGCCGAACGGGCCGTAACCATACCGGGTGATCCCATCGGCTGCATCGGTTATGGACTCGACGCGCCCCAGCGGATCCTGCGCGGTGACGGTCACGTGATCGAGCGCGTCGGTGACGCGCACGAGCAAGCCATCGTAGTCCGTCGTCGTGACCGCGTTCCACGGCGTCGTAGAGCGCACTTCGCGGCCCACGGCGTCGTGCTCGTAGCGATCGTACAGCCTCTCGCGCTCGGGCGTATCTTCGCTGACCGGCACCGAGCGCTGCGCGATGTGCTCGCCCAGCGCATCGTACCCGATCTCTTGCAGGATGCGCTTCGCCTCGCCCGAGCCCTGCGCCGGTTCCGGCTCGGGCCCGTACCACCACCACCGGATCTGGCGGCCGAGGCTGTCGAATTCGATCGTGTCGTCGTCGCCGCCGGTCGTGGTGCTTCGCTGCGTCACGCGCCAGGCGTCCTGGTTCGGGCCACCGTCCTTGGAGCGCGACAGCGCGACCGTCGTCGTGGTGCCGTCCGGGCGCCGCTCGATGCCGAGGCGCCCGAAGCCGTCGACCTGCCACTCCGTGACGAGCTGATTCGGATCGACACGCCTGAGCAGCACACCGAGCGCGTCGTCGTACGCCACGATCGTCGTGTGCCCGGCCGCATTCACGTAGCTCTGGGGGAAGATGCCCTCGTCGTCGAGCTCTGTGGTGGATGTCCGCCGGTGTCCGAAGGCGTCCTGCGCCGGACCTACCAGGCGGCCCGGGTGGCCCCATGACCCTGCAAAAAAGAGGGACGTCGCCGGTCGCTTCGCGCCCGACTCCGGGGACCTCGACACGCTTCGCGGTCTCGGGCATGGTCGAGGCCGATCACGTCGTCTCCCCCTGGCCCCATGACCCTGCAAAGGGGTGGCCCCATGACCCTGCGACGTGGCACAACTCCGCGGGGAAGTCGAATACCTGTTGCCGTGTCGCGATCATGCAAGCTCGACCAAAACCCGCTTTACGACACCATCGTCCGAAGGCCGTTTTTCGGGCTCCTCTTCCCCGAGCACCGCGGTGAGCAACGCTTCCCACTCAGCTCTACTCGGCCGTCGCTTAAACTCGACCTGGTACTGCGAGACCACCTCGGCCATCGCGTCGGTCAGAGCGTCAAGCGGACCGTCACCAATTACATCCTGCGTATTTTCGACCTTCCACCATCCCATAGATCTACCTCGGATATAGCCGTGGGCTGAGCATCGTTTCTGTGGCTTGGACCATAGTCGGTGTCGCAATCGGCGCGGTAGACGAAATCGACGAGCCGGCCGTATTGTAGATCAATCTCCCTTCGGCGTGCGCTTGCTGAATCAGGGAAGTTTCCAGCGCTCGTGCTTGCGGCAAGGGAAGCGGCTCCGAGATGACTTGCATGCCGCGGAAAGGGCCTTCCGGTTTTCGTGCATGCTGTCCAAGCCGGCTCACGGGGTGCTTGGAAATTCCATAATAGACTGGCTGCCCAAGATCGTCCACGAGCTGGTAGACGAAGGAGCTCGCGCTTGCTCCTCCCCTTATGGCTCCCGCCGCAGCCGCGGACTCTTCTGCGAGCGCTCCCAGCCCCCTGCCCGCACCGTATACCGTTGCCGCGCCGAGGAGGATCGCCTTCACCCCCGCCGAGCCCGCCGCCCGATAGTCGCCCCGATCGATGGCGAGCGCCGTGTCGGCCCCGTTGCGCCCAATCTCGTAGAGCGGGTTGACGGCGTTGATCGCGCCGAGAACGCCGGCTGCCTGGTAGCCGTCCCACATCGCGCGGCCGTGCTGGTAGGCGCCGTAACCGCCGAGCGTCATCGCATTCAGGACCAGCGATTGTGCGAGGCCGAGCGCCAGCTCGCCCGTCCCCGCGGCAGCGCCGAGCAAGGTGCCGCCGACCAGGCTGGCGGGGCTCGTGGCCTCCGCCGACGACAGCACCGGCTCGGGCACGAAGCCCGAGCTGGTCCCGACCACGCTGACGTCGATCGGCGCCACGGCGCCGCCCGCCTCGGCAGCCATGGTGTTTGTATCGGCGTCGGCGCGCGCCTCGTGCTCCGAGGATGGAAGGACCAGCTCGATTTCGATCGGCGGCAGGCCGAGCTCGTCCGAAGTGAACTCCGCGCCGGCCGGCAGCGGTGAGCGAGCCCCGTCCTCCGGGAGCGCTTCCTGAAAGCCGCCCGGGTCGACGTAGGCGAGCGGGTTGTTCAGCACGTAGCTGTACGGATTCCAGCTCTGCCCGAAGGACGGGAGCGACACGATCGGGTCCGTGGTCAAGAACCGCCCGACCCTGGGATCGTAGAGCCTGCCTTTCATGTTCACGAGCCCGAGCTCGTCGTCGCTCTCGTGCCCGGTGAACCCCTGCGTCGTCTTGCTGGCGAACGACGCTGGCGCGGGCTCTCCCCAGACGGGGTTTCTCCGCTGCCCGAACGGATCGTAGCTCCGCCGCTCGATCACGCCGCCGTCCTCGTCGGTGAGCGCATCGACCGAGCCGAGGTGGTCGACGTGCACGTACCGTGTGCCGTCGTCCGAGCCTCCCCGGGTCACGATCGCCACGACCCGCTCCGGCGAGTGCACGTGGTACCGGTGCTCCACAATGCCCGACGCCGCATCGGTGACCCGCTCGTACAGATCGCCGAGGTAGAGCGTCTCCTTCTCGGGTGTTGTCTTGCGGATCCGCTGCTGGTCGCCGTCGTAGGCGAACGTGACCGTGCTCGCGCCCTGCGTGATGCGCTCCGGCAGGTCGAATGGCATATAGCGCACGGCCGTGCCGCCGGGGCGCGCGATCTGATTTCCGACAGCGTCGTAGCCGAAGCTGCCCGTGACGAGCGCTGCGCCGGTGACCGCGTGCGGGTGCAGCGGGTCATCGTAGGAGAGCGTTCCGACGTCCGACTTGAAGGTGAGATTGCCGTTCGGGTGGTAGTCGTACCGGAGCGCGCAGGGCGCCGACGCGCGCTCGACCTCGCCGAAGTACGCGCAGTTCAGCCGCTGGAGCGGGTCGTACCGGAAGCGCTCCGTCGTGTTCTCGGGCTGGAGCGCGTCGGTGCGGCGCGTGAGATTGAGGAGATCGTCATACCCGTAGTCCAGGTCTTGCACCTCGGCCGCGCCGCTCTGCGTCACCACGTGTCCGAGGCGCTGCTTGTCGGCGTGGTAGCTCCGCGTCGTGACCGCGCCGTTGCCGAACACCTCCTCTCGAAAGCGCCCTGCGTCGTCTACCTCCGTCAAGCGCCAGTACGCGTCCTTTGTCTGGCTGTCGCGCACGGCGAGCACGTGGCCGTGCGCGTCGTGATCGTGGGCCACCACGAACGACGCCGCGCCGGAAGGCGCAGGATACGTGACCGTATCGATACGACCGAGATCGTCGTAGTCCAGCCTGGCTTCCAGGGGAGCACCCTCTCCGTCGATGCGGAGCGTGATCGTCTCGATCTGGCCGAAGCGGGTGTACCCGTACGTCTTGTCGGCATCCGGGCTCGTCAGCGTGTGGAGCTTGCCGATCCCGTGCGCCGCCGTGTCCCAGGTCCACTTCGTCGTCCGAAGCTCGGCGCCGTGCCGGTCCACGCGCGTGTCGGGCCGGCCGAGCGCGTCATGGCCCCACGTGGTCTCGCGCCCGAGCGCATCGGTCGACGACATCAGCTCGCCGAAGCCGTCATGGATCGAGCGCGTCGTACCCCGATCGGGGTCGTCGAGCTGCCGGATGCGGCCGAATGCGTCGCGCGTCATGCGCGTCACCGCGCCGCCCGGATCGGTGACCGTGTGCAGCATGCCGAACGGGCCGTAACTGTAACGGGTGATCCCGTCGGCTGCATCGGTGATGGACTCGGCTCGCCCCAGCGGATCCTGCGCGGTAACGGTCACATGGTCGAGCGCGTCGGTGACGCGCACGAGCAAGCCATCGTACTCGGTCGTCGTGACCGCGTTCCACGGCGTCGTGACGCGCACTTCGCGGCCCACGGCGTCGTGCTCGTAGCGCTCGTACAGCCTCTCGCGCTCGGGCGTATCTTCGCTGACCGGCACCGAGCGCTGCGCGATGTGCTCGCCCAGCGCATCGAACCCGATCTCTTGCATGATGCGCTTCGTCTCGCCCGAGCCCTGCGCCGCCTCCGGCTCGGGCCCGTACCACCACCGCCGGATCTGGCGACCGAGGCTGTCGAATTCGATCGTGTCGTCGGCGCCGCCGGTCGTAGTGCTTCGCTCCGTCACGCGCCAGGCGTCCTGGTTCGGTCCACCGTCCTTGGTGCGCGACAGCGCGACCGTCGTGGTGGTGCCGTCCGGGCGCGTCTCGACGCCGAGGCGCCCGAAGCCGTCGACCTGCCACTCCGTGACGAGCTGATTCGGATCGATCCGCTTGAGGAGCACGCCGAGCGCGTCGTCGTACTCCACGATGGTCGTGTGCCCGGCCGCATTCACGTATTTCTCGGGGAAGATGCCCTCGTCGTCGAGGTCCGTGCTGGATGTCCGCCGGTGGTCGAAGGCATCCTCCGCGGTGACGCCGGTGATGTTGCCAAAGTCATCACGCGTGTAGGTGAGCTTCAGCTTCGTGTCGGGCAGACCGTCGTCGCTCTCGGTGGACTCGGTGTCGACCTCGCCGTAGATCGTCGTGGTCCGCGTGAGGGTCCGGCACTGGGATATCCCGGCTGCGGCGCTGCACTCCTCCTGCGTCTCGAGCTGGCCGAGGACCCAGCGCTCGGTGTCGTTCTTGAACGTCCGCGTGACGTTGAACGTGAGGTCGACGCCGCTCGTCGAGACCTCCTCGGCGCGCACGTTGCCGAGCTCGTCGAACTCGGTCACCTTCGACACCGAGTCGCGCAGCAGGATCGCGCCGCCGCCTCCGCCCTCGACCTGCCGCACGTACGTCTCGATCGAGGGCGGCTCGCCGCGCGGGGGCGGAGAGACCCCTTGCGCTCGCCTCACCCGGCGCTCGGTCGGCAGCGTGAAGTACGTCGCGCCGTCGTTCGTCGGAACGAGCGTCCGCTTCACGTCGACGAACGCGAGCTCGACCTGCTCCGGCCTGGGCTGGCTGGGCAGGCCCGGAGCCCAGTGCCACGTCCGCAGGACGCGCCCTGCGAAGGGGAAGACCTGGAGCTCGTCGTCGTATGTGACGTGGTCGTAGGCATGGAGCGTCGCGGCGCCCGTGTCCAGATCGGTGACGATCCGCTCCCCGAACCCGAGAAATCCCCTGCCCAGCCGGTGGTAGCGCCCGTCGCGGTAGCTGACCTCGAAGCGCCGCTGTCGATCCGCGCCGTTGTTGAGCGCGTACGCGCTGACCACCCGGCGAGGGCCCACGACGCAGCGGCGCGGATGGCGGCAGTCGTCCGCCGCGCCGGAACGCGCGACGTAGAGCGGGCTCTCCCGCGCCGGATCCTCCGCGCTGTCGTCCGCCGCCACCGACGCGTCGGTCAGGTGCCCATACGAGATGCTCACGTTGGGCACGAAGCCTGGCTCGGACGGCTCGCGGGCGTTCATCCCGTCGGAGATCGCGACCAGCAGATCCTGATCGGCCGAGAGGCTCTGGAAGATGGTGAACAGGCCGCCGAGCGTCAGGATCACGTCCTGGGCCCCGTCCCCGTTGACGTCGCCGGTGCGCGGCCCGCGTGGATCGGCGAGGGTGATTGCATCGCCGAGGCTGGCCTCGAACGGCACCCGCGGGTCGGCGAGCGCAAACGGCGGTCCCTCGCGGTCGCCCGTCGCCAGCAGAACGGCCCACGATGGCAACGCATCGGAGCCGCCCAGCAGCATGCCCGGAGGGACGGGCATCAAGAGGTCCTGCCGCCCGTCGCCATTGAAGTCGAGCGGCACGGCGAGCCGGAAGAACGCGTCCTGATCCGAGAACCCCAGCAAATCGCCGAAGCTGAACGCGTCGACGGTCCGGAACGGCGAGGTCACGAAGGTCGGCCCCGTGTTGAAGTAGGTGGTGAGCTGGTGGTGGTTGAAGCCGGATTCGATGGCATCGGGTAGGCCGTCGCCGTTCACGTCGAGAAAGACGACGCGGCCCCCGGGGCCGACGACAGGCAGCGCGGTGTCGAACACCTCCCAGCGCTCATCGTTCCGGCGCATGATCGCGTCGTAGCTGGCTCCGGCGAGGACCGACCCGTCACCGAACCGCCTCAAGGACGGCACGACGAGATCGATCTTGCTGTCGGCGTCGAGATCGAGCGTGTGGAGCTCCGTGTCGCAAGGATAGCCGGAGAGCAGCTCGATCGATTCGCCCGTGGGGTCGAATCCCGCGGGCGTCGCGCCGCGCGCGGGCCGCCAGAGGTGGACGGTCCACACCGCAAAGAGCGGCAGCGGTGCCTGTGCGTCGCGGGCGTGGTCCTCGCACTGGATCAGATCCGGCACGCCGTCGCCGTCCAGATCGGCGAGGTGCATCGACGCGCCGGGGCTGCTCAAGCTGGGCGGCGCGGGCGTGACCCGGAGCGGAAACGGCCTGCGGATGCCGGTGTCCTGGAGCGCGAAGGTCCAGTCCGGGCGGGACAGGAGCACATGCCACGTGACCTCGGAACCGTAGACGTCATGGAGCAGCACGTCCGCCCGCCCATCGTCGTCGTAGTCCAGGACCGTCCCGAGCTCCGGCTGTAGAAGGGCCGGATCGGAGGGCCCACTCGCATCGGCGACCGTGGGCCACTCTTCGAGGAAGGCGAGCTCCGCCGGCGCGAGGAAGGACGGCGAGGCGCGGGGCCCGAGGTTCCGCGCCGCCCACCACGCGGTGATCGGGTTGCTCGGTGTGCTGAACCCCGCGACGATGTCCGGAATCACGAGGTCGTCGCGCCCATCGCCGTCGAGGTCGAACACCATCGGGCTCGCCCTCTCGGAGACCGGCTCGTCGATGTCCGTCGTGAGCCGCTTGAACCCGGGCGTGGCACGGCTGTACTGAAACCGCGTGGCGGGCTTGCACACCCCGTCGCTCGCACACTCCTCGATCTGCGTCAGGAGCGTGCGGCGCGTCGCCGGGCTGAGCTCGTAGCCGAACCCGTAGCGCCGGACCAGGGTATCGCCCGGGCCGAGCATCTGGATCTCCTCCAGGCGAAGCGCGCGCTGGAGCGCCATGCCGCCCGAGTAGCCGGTGCGAATCGCAGCAGGGTCCTTCGTTCCATACAGGAAGCGCACCGCCCGCGACGGAGCGAGCGACGGCGTGCCCTCGAAGCTCGTGTAGCGGATCTCGTCCACCGCGTACTCGGCGGCATGGCCGTCCTCCGCCTCGGCGACGCAGTACGCATACGTCATGGCGTTCCCACGGCCGTCACGCGCCTTGTTGGCGAGCCACGCGCGCGGAGCGCCACCCCGAGCGAGCGGCTTGCTGCCCTCGGTGTGCCCGTACTCGACGACACGGCCGTCGGGCAGGTGCGCCTCGAAGAAGAGCGCCTCGGCGGGCGCAGCCCCTTCTGGAGGATAGTGCCCAACCACCTTGACGAAGGTATCCGGGAACGTCCGGTACTCGATGATCCCCGGCGCCTCTCCCACCGGAACGAGGCGCTGCCCATCGAGACAGAGCTTGTCCTCGCCGTCGTACCTCACGCCGCGGATCTCCCCGTCCTGCGCGAGCGTGCTCGGACATCGCGTGATCGCGGAGAGCCCAGCGATGGAGAAGCCGGCGCCGAGCACGCCGTCGCCTCCGTCGCTGCGATAGACGAGCTGGAGCCTTGGTCCCATGCCCGCGCGGGAGGGCACGGTGGTCAAGTCCATCGTGTACACGGCCTCCCCGGTGATCGAGATGGAGAACGTCCCCGGGATCGTGCCGGCGGCGACGGTCTCGACCTCCGGCGCCGGGCGGGGGGTGGCAGGGCCGTGTGCGCCCTGGGTCCGGCAGGCGACGACGCCCTGAGGCGGCTCCAGGGGCGGGCCGTCGAAGATACACTGGCATCCCCCCTGCGCGAGCACGCACGCGAGAAACATAAATGGCGGGATGATCGTCCGGAGAACGCGTCGGAGAATGGGCGCCATCGCAGCCTCCCTCGCACCGAGGAGGCCATGGCACGGCAGCCCGAGTCAACCGCTGTTCTGGAGTCGATATCCCTTGGCTATGATGAGCTCAAGGCATTCGTCAGGGCATCCGTGCCCGGCCGGCATGCACGCGCAGCTGGGATTACGCTGTGTCGATAACGCATTCCGCGGTCCGCGCTGGAGCGCAGCAAGGCGAGACCGAGCGCGCTCCACGAGGCAGCCGGCTGATGTTCTTCCGTACTGAGGTGACCAGCGCCCTACGCGACCGCCACGGACGCGTCACGACGAAATTCTGCTGCTCGTGGCGCGGCCCGGCGCGCGCGGCCGCTGGTCGCGTTCTGGGCGACGCGCCTACCCGGGTGCCATGTCCGTGTCGCACCCATCCGCGGCGCCGACGAGGCGCAGATTTACCAAGTTGACTTCCGGCAGCACGGCGGGGCTCGGGTTCGCGGCGGCGCTGGCGCGGCGCAGCCATCGATGTGCTCAACGCCTTCCGGCATCACGGCGGGGGTCGGGTCACGGGCAGGGGCGCTCTACGCGTACGGCCAGTGCTCAACGCCTTCCGGCATCACGGCGGGGAGCGGGCGGAGCCCCTCGCGCGGGATGCCGCCGCGGACGCGTGCTCAACGCCTTCCGGCATCACGGCGGGGAGCGGGAGATGAGCATCCCGGTGGATTCGCTGGCCGCCGTGTGCTCAACACCTTCCGGCATCACGGCGGGGAGCGGCGGATGCGCCCCCGGCCAAGGAGTAGCGTCACGCGTGCTCAACGCCTTCCGGCATCACGGCGACGGGCGGTGCGGTGATGGGCTACGACGACGACGGGTGGTGGCGGTGCTCAACGCCTTCCGGCATCACGGCGGGGAGCGGCGCCAGAGGCCGCGCACGGTGGACGCGCAGCCGCTGTGCTCAACGCCTTCCGGCATCACGGCGGGGATCGGGTGGTGCAGTACCAGCGCCGAGGCATCCGCCGCACGTGCTCAACGCCTTCCGGCATCACGGCGGGGATCGGCGCGATACTCGTCGCTGTTTCGCCCGCTGGCGAAGTGCTCAACGCCTTCCGGCATCACGGCGGGGATCGGCCTTGTCGTACATGGCGTTGAACTCCTTGTCGGCGTGCTCAACGCCTTCCGGCATCACGGCGGGGAGCGGAACGTCATGATCGCCCGCGACATGCTTCGCCGCTGGTGCTCAACGCCTTCCGGCATCACGGCGGGGAGCGGTCGCCATCGGCTAGGTTGTTGCAGAACAGCGTGATGTGCTCAACGCCTTCCGGCATCACGGCGAGGATCGGTTACATCCAGTGCTTCGAGTGAGGGGGAGGACGACGTGCTCAACGCCTTCCGGCATCACGGCGGGGAGCGGCCGGAGAGTTGCCCGCGGGCCGCGGCTTCGGCGGGTGCTCAACGCCTTCCGGCATCACGGCGGGGAGCGGGGACCGACGCGGCCACGGTGCCCGCGAACGGGATGTGCTCAACGCCTTCCGGCATCACGGCGGGGATCGGCGGACAGCGAGCCCGACGCGCTGCGCGCGCACTGCCAGTGCTCAACGCCTTCCGGCATCACGGCGGGGATCGGTGCTGTGGTGCGTGAGGAAGATGCTGGGCTTGGCGTGCTCAACGCCTTCCGGCATCACGGCGGGGATCGGGACTGCACCTTCATCAACATCCGCGAGGGCAAGCTGTGCTCAACGCCTTCCGGCATCACGGCGGGGATCGGCGACGGGGTGGACGCCTCGACGCCCGACGGTGACACGGTGCTCAACGCCTTCCGGCATCACGGCGGGGATCGGCCGAACATGCAGTACTGGGCGGCGCTGAATGTGAAGTGCTCAACGCCTTCCGGCATCACGGCGGGGATCGGCAGCGCGACGCAGACGGGCTCGGGCGACATCTTCGGGTGCTCAACGCCTTCCGGCATCACGGCGGGGATCGGCCGTCGTCCGCCCAATCGTCATCGCCGCGCTGCTGTGCTCAACGCCTTCCGGCATCACGGCGGGGATCGGCCGCGTGCAACCTGGTCGCATGCGGCGATGTCCCCTTGTGCTCAACGCCTTCCGGCATCACGGCGGGGATCGGATCTCAAGCCCGGGAAGTGGCTCAAGTGCCCGGAATGTGCTCAACGCCTTCCGGCATCACGGCGGGGATCGGCTCGTCGTCCTCGGAGGCCTCGAGCGCCGCAAGGTGCTCAACGCCTTCCGGCATCACGGCGGGGATCGGCCGCGTCGGGTAGCTGGCGCTGAAAGGAACATGAAGTGCTCAACGCCTTCCGGCATCACGGCGGGGATCGGCAGACGTCAGTCGGAAACCGCGTCGCGAATGCGATGTGCTCAACGCCTTCCGGCATCACGGCGGGGATCGGTCGACGCGCATCGCCGGGTGCAGATCTGGTCGCAGTGCTCAACGCCTTCCGGCATCACCGCGGGGATCGGACCCATAAGATGACAGTCGCCGTCGAGGGTGAGGGGTGCTCAACGCCTTCCGGCATCACGGCGGGGATCGGTCGGGGCGCGGAGCGAGCTCAAGCCGACGCAGCAGTGCTCAACGCCTTCCGGCATCACGGCGGGGATCGGAACCGGTGATCGTGAATGGGAGGCTGGTACCATGGGAGTGCTCAACGCCTTCCGGCATCACGGCGGGGATCGGGCGCGATCAGCGCGGCGCAGGTCAGCACGATGATGTGCTCAACGCCTTCCGGCATCACGGCGGGGATCGGATGAGGAGGTCCTGCGCGACGCGAAGCTCGCCTTGTGCTCAACGCCTTCCGGCATCACGGCGGGGATCGGCCATGTGATGCGGATCCAGCGCCGGCGGTAGTCGATGTGCTCAACGCCTTCCGGCATCACGGCGGGGATCGGGACCTCGTCGAAAAGCTCCTGCGGAACGCCCTTGAGGTGCTCAACGCCTTCCGGCATCACGGCGGGGATCGGCCGCGAAAACTGGTCCGGCCCCTTGGTGATATCCGCGTGCTCAACGCCTTCCGGCATCACGGCGGGGATCGGTCACGAGCCGCGTTCAGGTGCACGCCTCGTCCACGTGCTCAACGCCTTCCGGCATCACGGCGGGGATCGGTCGGCAGGAAGCGTCCCACTGACATGGTGCGTTAGGTGCTCAACGCCTTCCGGCATCACGGCGGGGATCGGGGCCTTGGACTTGCGGGGCTCCTGGGCGGCGGTGGGTGCTCAACGCCTTCCGGCATCACGGCGGGGATCGGGTGGTGCATCAGCGTCTTTCGTGGTCGGCGCAATTGTGCTCAACGCCTTCCGGCATCACGGCGGGGATCGGTCCCGCCCTGCCCGAACACCGACTCCAGGTAGCTGTGCTCAACGCCTTCCGGCATCACGGCGGGGATCGGACGCCCGCTGGGCCACGAGAGCATGGGGCGAGGGGTGCTCAACGCCTTCCGGCATCACGGCGGGGATCGGGCTTCATCTGCACCCATCACCACAACGGCGAGCAGTGCTCAACGCCTTCCGGCATCACGGCGGGGATCGGACATCGGCGACGCGATCGACAGTGAAGGGCTTTGGGTGCTCAACGCCTTCCGGCATCACGGCGGGGATCGGAGCGCGGCGAGGACGATGGCGTTCCAATCGAGCTTGTGCTCAACGCCTTCCGGCATCACGGCGGGGATCGGGGTACGCCGCCAGCGCGCGCACCTCGTTCGGGTGGTGCTCAACGCCTTCCGGCATCACGGCGGGGATCGGCGAGACGAGCCGCGTCGTGTTCCAGACGCCCTCCGTGCTCAACGCCTTCCGGCATCACGGCGGGGATCGGTGGGTGGCGGCGAGCACGAGCCCGGGGACTCCAAGAGTGCTCAACGCCTTCCGGCATCACGGCGGGGATCGGACTCGAGTCCCTTCGAGCGATGCACGCTCATCAAGTGCTCAACGCCTTCCGGCATCACGGCGGGGATCGGTTAGGAGTCGACGACGCTCCCGAGTCGCTGGGAGAGTGCTCAACGCCTTCCGGCATCACGGCGGGGATCGGTCTCCGCGGAACGCATGTCCCACATCGAGAGCGGCGTGCTCAACGCCTTCCGGCATCACGGCGGGGATCGGAAGCTCCGCGGGCTCTACCCTGACGCGCTCCACGTGTGCTCAACGCCTTCCGGCATCACGGCGGGGATCGGACCTGGCCACGAGTCGCTTCTCTGCGCGGACTCGCTGTGCTCAACGCCTTCCGGCATCACGGCGGGGATCGGCCGAGGGCGTCCCGTACGACGACCGCGCTGGGCTGTGCTCAACGCCTTCCGGCATCACGGCGGGGATCGGGTGGCGGATGGTCTCGATGTCGAGCGAGAGGATGTGCTCAACGCCTTCCGGCATCACGGCGGGGATCGGGAGGAAAGCGCCGGAGAATAGGATCGGCATACTATCTGTGCTCAACGCCTTCCGGCATCACGGCGGGGATCGGGAGGTACATCGGTTTCCCGCCGGCCGCGGACGCGGAGTGCTCAACGCCTTCCGGCATCACGGCGGGGATCGGGGCCATAACCGAGGCACGATCTACGGCTTTTGCCTGTGCTCAACGCCTTCCGGCATCACGGCGGGGATCGGCCGCAGCCGCGGAGGGGACCGGCCCGCTGGTCTTGTGCTCAACGCCTTCCGGCATCACGGCGGGGATCGGCTGCATGGACGCCTCTACGCGCAGAAAGGCGCGCGGTGCTCAACGCCTTCCGGCATCACGGCGGGGATCGGCGAAGTCGATCGCCGCATCGGGGAGAGGATCTTCGCGTGCTCAACGCCTTCCGGCATCACGGCGGGGATCGGCGCCTAGGTGGCGGCGCCACGAGATTCCTTGGCGAGTGCTCAACGCCTTCCGGCATCACGGCGGGGATCGGCCGCTCGAGCATGCGGGCCAGGATCTCCCCCTGCGAGTGCTCAACGCCTTCCGGCATCACGGCGGGGATCGGCCCGCCCGCGTAACCATCCGTTATTGTTCATCATTTGCGCCACCCACGCAAGCTCCTCCCTTCCCGAACCGGCGGCCACGCCCCGCGCGCATGCCCGCTCCTCGTCCAGCCGCGTCTTCACTCGCATCTGCTGCCACTCACGCACCTCCCCGGCCCTCGGCACGACGTAAATTATCGTAATTACTGGGTTTGAATGTCAAGGACCTGGGCGCGCGGGGCATCGCGCGCCGGTGCATGATCCTCCGCCTCACACGATCCGGAACGGCGGTGGCTCCAGATCGAGCGGCGCCAGGTCTTTGCCCTGAACGGTAACCCTGGTGGCACAGTCCGGGCAGAGGCGGATGAACATCAGGCGGTCCTCCGAGGCGATGAGCCCGGTCAGCTCGAAGCGCAGACGCGCGAGCTCCCGAGCCGTTCCGCGTACGCGGAAGACCGAATACTGAACGGGCTTTCCCCACGCGCTCAGCACCTTGTGCACCTTGCGCAGCGCCTTGGGCTCGGAGACGTCGTACACGACGAGATGCCAGTGACGGGGCTCGGGCATGGTGACCTCTACCGGATTCGGAAGCGTGCGAAGAGCCCCGGCTCGCCCGACCACTCTTTCTCCAGCAGGCGCGCCTCGAGCTCCATCATCCGCGCATAGGACAGGGAAAAACCGAGCACGTCGTGCCGGTACTCCTCGTGCTTGCGGCGCTCGTACACGTCGATGAACGCGCGGCGGCCAACGTCGGACAGCCAGACCTGGCGGCCCGTGACCGCGAAGTCGCGCCCCGCGTCGAACGTCCGGCGGTTGACAGCGCCGAGGACCGCCATGTCGACGACCGGGACCCGGAAGAGCTCCGTCAGATCCAGGGCCAGGGGGAACGCCGCGGAGCGTGGCTGGTGCAACACACCGAAGCCGGGCTCCAGCCCGACCCTGAGGATCGCGCTGAGCACGTCCCGGTAGAGCAGCGTGTAGCCGAAGGAGAGCAGCGCGTTGAAGCGATCCTCCGGCGGCCGGCGAGAACGGCCGCGCGGGCGCAGCGCGTCGCCGGCGTCCGGGTGCACGAGCGCGGCGAGCGCGCTGAAGTACGCGCGCGCCGCGTTGCCCTCCTGACCCATGAGCGACTGGCGATCCATGGCGCGTGCCGCGCGGCGAAGGCTGCCGCGCAGCATCTCGATCGGCTCCTCGATGCCGGCGCGCAACGCGTCGTCCTTGCGCGACGCCCTGAGCACATGACGAAGCTGCATCTCGATCTTCGCCATCACCAGCCGCCGCGCGAGCCCGATGGCGAAGGCGTCGTCCGTCAGCCCGCGGAACTGGCGGATCCTCCGCTGCACCCCCGAGCTCCCGCCGCTGAACACGCCGACGTGCGCCCCGCCGGCGCCGACGAAGTGAACGGCGATCTCCTCGGCGGCGCAGAGCCGGAGCGCCTGCGTGGTGATCTGCGCATGACCGTGCACGACGATGTCGCTCACCTCTCGCGCACCGATGCGCGTGCGCTCGCCTTCGCGCTCCGTCACCTCGAACGCGTCGGAGGAGCGACCGACCCGGGCGCCATGGCTGACGACGTGCAGGGATCGCCGCTCGGTGTCCGGCGGATACAGCCGCACCGGCGAGGGAAGCGCCTCGACCGCCGCACGGCTCGCCGCGGTGGCGCCGCCCGGCGCGAGCACGCCCGGCGGGCCGCGGTCCGCCGCTGGTGGTAACGAGAGGGCCTCCGCCTCCGCGAAGCGCGACTCCTCCGGGAGGCAGACGGGCGCCAGAGAGCAGCGCACGCACCTGCGCTCGTCCTCGGTCACCCGCGGACGGTCGGGAGAGCGGGCGAGCTCTCTCGCGCGCGCGATGGTCCGCACCACCGCGGCGCGCTCCGCCTCGGTGATCGGCAGGCGCACCGTCACGTTGTCCCGGTGGTACCGGATACGCGCCTCGACGACGGGTCTGCCAGCGTGCTCCTCCAGGAGCATCGCGTAGGCCGCGGCCTGGACGGCGTCGCTCTCCCACGCCGCGGGCTCGCCGCCGGCCCCGCGCCGGGCCCGGCCGCGCTTGTGCTCCACCGGGAACAGCTCGCCGCTGCGCCGGCGGAGCGCGTCGACGCGCCCCCGGATGCCCAGCGTCGCCGACTCGAGCGTCATCTCGACGATGTCCCCCGGCTCGTCGAGCTCCGCGTGGAGCTGACGGCCCGCCCACACGGCCTCGTCGGCCACACGGATCTCCTCGACCTCCTCGAGGTAGAAGAGCCGCTCGCAGTACGCGAGCGCGTGGAGGGACATGACGCGCAGGGAGGGCTCGGCGCTTTCCGACGACATGGCAGCTCGCTCACGGGCGCCGGCATGACCATCGCGCCAGCGCTTGCCAGCGATCTTCGGCAGTCGTGTCCGTACAATCCAGTGGAAATAAGAATCACGACCCCGGAATGGCCTGAAACAGGCACTCGTCAGGCTCCCTCGGGGACGCTCATGAGCCTGGCCCAGGGCGGGGATCGTCGATCGGAACGAAGCGCTCCGGCGGAGGCGACCCCGATACCTGCCGCGGCTCCGCGTCGAAACGAAATCGCCGCCAGCGCGTGTGAAACGAGCCCACGTGATCGACCCACGTGGGCAGCTCGACCTCCCCGGCCTCGTCTGGAACCAGCCACCGCCACTGGCCTTCCGGCTGGCTCACCAGGCTCACCGCGTCGACCGCGTCATCGCTGAGGCCCAGGCACACGATGCCGCTGCGCGTGATCGTCTCCGGCGACAGCACGGCCTGCTGGATGCGCTCCTCCAGGCGCGTCGCGGCGGCGCCGCGCAGCGCCGGCGCAGCCTCGCCCGAGCTGTCGATCCAGCAAAGGAAGTCGACCCCGCAGAGCGTCTCCACGAAATCGGGCGCGTTGCCGAGCTTCTCCTGCTTGGAGGCCACGCCGTACTTGTACCGGCTCAGCTTGCGGAGCGTCGTCGCGATGGCCGGCTGGCGCGCGTACGCGAACGCGAGGCGCACCCCGGCGTGACGCGCGCGCGAGCGCTCGCCGACGAGCGACAGGAGCATGCCGTACACCGTCGCCGGCGGCGCGAACGGATAGCTCTCGGCGAACGATCGCGCGTAGGACTTGCGGAAGCTCGCGTACGGCGCCTGGACGTGAACGGTGATCATCCGCCGGCGCCCGACGCGGCGACCGCCGCGAACGGCCCCCCAAGCCTGGCGATGCGCGCCCGCGTCTCCACGCCCGCCGCCGCGATCCCGGGCAGGACGGTGGCGCCGAGCTCCTTCAGCCGCGACCCGGCCTGCGTCGCGGCGATCTCGCCCGCGACGATGAGCTCGCCCGCGGGGACGTCGCCGCTCTGCACGCGATGAAGAAGGCGATCGACCTTGTAGGTCCGGCGGGCCTCGTCGTGATCGAAGCAGTTCTGGATCCGGGACGAGTGCGCGTGCGTGAGCCGGAGGACGATCGACGCCGGCGAGAAATCGTACGCGAAGCGCGCGTGGTTGCCCGCGACCGACGGCGGATCGAGGATCGCGTCGACGAGGTGACCGATGTTCCGCTTGTCGACAACGTCGCCGAGGTTCAGGCCGAACGAGTACTGATACTCGGTCGTGTGCATCTCGGCGCTGTAGAGCGAGAGCTTGTTCTCCGTCTTGTCGCCGCTGACAGCATTGTACGAGAGCTCTCCGCGGTATGGGCGCAGCGAAACAGCCCGACCGACCGCGAGCGGGCTCGGGCGCTTCGTGGTCTTGCCCCTCGCCTTCGGCCTGGCGGCTTGCTTTCCCTTCTTGCCCGTCGCCTTCGCTCCTGAGGCGTCCGCGTCATCCTCCGCTTCGTCACCCTCCTCTTCCTCTCGCTCCTTGGCCGCAGCCACTGCATCCATGAAGCCCATGAGGTCATCATCGACAAAGACCTCTCGGGAAGGATCCCACCCGGTGCGCTTCTCGTCGACATAGACGAGCTTGCCTAAGCCGCCGTCATAGCTGCGGTTGACCCGGAGCCCCTGGAGCTGGAATCGATAGCGGATCGCGAAGCGGATCGCCTCCGCGGAAACGCTCGTGTGGAGGTCGTCCTGGTGGAAGACCTTCTGCAGGGTCGTCGTGTTGCCGATGTTCTCGCCGCGGTTATTGGCTGCGACCGCCTCGCCCGTCAGCACCGTGCCATAAAGATAGTTCGTGGCCATCGTTCATGCCTCTCCCTTGGTCTGCCCCTTGGTGTCGTCCTTCGCGTAGCTGACGAGCGCGAAGAGGAGCAGGTTCTGCAATCGGCTCGCGTTTCGCTCGTTGAAGAGGAACTCGCGCAGCGTCGCGGCCTCCTTCCTCGCCGCGGCCAGCGTCCCCCCTTGCGTGGCGTCGGCACAGAAACGTAGGAACCAGCCAGCGAGCGCATCGGCGGTCTTGGCGCGCAAGATCGAGTTCCGGATCCGCTCCTGCTCCCGCTCGACCGCCCACTCGAAGGGCGCCCCTTCGCTGCGCGCCCGCTCCCCGAGCGCGCGCATCTTCCACCGCCACGCCTCGTGGAACATATCGATGACGGCCTGATCGACGCCGTCCCTGATGGCCTCCTTCATCTCTTGCAGCCCTTTCCGCGCGAAGCGCATCCTGGAGAAATCCTTCGACTCGCCGACGAGGTCGCGGAAGTGCGCCGCCCAGTGCCGGCCGGCGGCGAGGTTCGCCGCGACGAGCTCCGGGACGGGGCTCATCGGCACCGCGTAGCCGTCGCCCTTGCTCCCCGGAACGATCCTCGTCTTCCCGAGGTGCTTGCTCGCGCGCAGGAACACATCGAGCTCGGCGTAGGTCAGCCCGAGCCGGACCGTGGCGCTCCGGTTGATCTGGTTCTTGTCCCACGCGACCTTCCCCATCGCGATCGCGTGGAGACCCGCCACGGCGGGGTTGTCGCGCAGGTCGTCCGCAGTCAGATCGATGAGGAGCCGCAGCGCCGCCTCCTCGACGCCGCCGGCAATGCGTCCGAGATAACCGCCGGTCAACCGGGGCCGCTTGACGTCGACGCTCGCCACGGCGCGCAGCGCCCTGGAGAACGCGACCAGATCGCGCACGTCCGGCACGACGATGCACGCCTGCATTTTCTCCCTGTACGTCCTCGGGCGCAGCAGGAACACCGCGCTGCCCACCATCAGGTAGAGCAGCAGGATCGCCTCCTCCGGGGCGGTCTGGAGCGGCTGCATGCCCGCCACAGCGCCCGGGACCACGGACTGCGGGATCGTCGCGACCGCGGGGAAGCGCCCCGCCGCCGAGCCCTTCTTCGCCGGATCGAGCAGCCCGGTCCCCTGCGCCTTCTGATGGGCGTACGAGGTGATCGCCTTGTACGTGAACAACCCGCGGGACTCGTCGTCCGCGCTCCTGATCTCGACGCGCCTCGGCTCCTTCTCCGACGGGCGCATCTTGTTGTGCTGCAGGAACGTCGCGCAGAGGCCGTTGTGGATGGCGACCCGCAGCTCGACGTTGTCCTCAGCCACGGCCTGGCCGACGAGATCGATCAGCTTGTCCTTGGTGAGCCGGAACGACGCGTCGAGGATCCGCTGCAGCGCCTCCTGATCGGCAAGGTCGTCGCCCCACGCGAGCCTCACACCATCGCGCTGGACGTCGTGCTCGATCCCGGCGGGGGCGCTGCCCCGCCTCGATCGCCACGCGAGCACCGTCGACGCAAGGCCTCCGAGCGCCGCGCGATGGTAGACGGTGTAGTTCGGGTTCGTGAGCCGGTAGATCAGCTCTCTCGCCATCGCGCGCCGGTCCCTTCTCCGGTGGATTCGTCGTAGTCGTAGACGACAGCGTTCTCGGGTGCGACGGGCAGCCCGGCCACGCGCGCCCACCCGAGCACCGCCTGCTTGATCGGGATCGCAACCTCGTGCTCGCGGAGCCACTCGGCGGCCGGAACGCCGTCGCCATGGTCCTGCCGGTGCGCACCCACGTCGCGCGCGAGCAGCACGGTGACGGTGTACCCGGCGCCGCGGGTGCTACCAGGGCGCGTGCGCCAGAGGCCGCTGCGCTCCGGGACGCCCAGGAAGACGGCGGCCTCCTCGGCGGCGGCGTAGTCGATCGCATGCGCCGAGTCGAGGGAGGCGAACTGCTCCGACAGATCGCGCTGGTGCAGCGCGCGCCCGAGCTGCGCGAGGTTGCTCCTCCAGACGCGGCTCGCCTCGATCTCTTCCGCGCTGTAAGGCAGCGCCTCCTTCACCGCGACGGGCACGATCAGCGCCCGCTTCGGACTCCCCGGGGACGTCGGCGTGGCGCGTCGGTTGAGACGTCCGAGGCGCTGGATCAGCGCGGGAACGGGTGCCTCGTCCGTGACCAGCAGGTCCGCGGAGAGATCGAGCGACATCTCTGCCACCTGCGTGGCGACCAGGAAGGCCGGCGTCCCCGCGCGCTTGAAGCGATCGATCACGCGACGGTGTCGGCGGCTGCGATCCCTGTACCGCAGGCGCGAGTGGTACACGTCGACGCCCACCTCCGGGAACCGCGCGATCGCCTCGCGGTACACCGCGTTCGCCCACTCGACCCGGTTCCGTACCCAGAGCACCTTGCCGCCCCCGCGCAGGCAGGCGTCGATCTCTGGCCAGCAAGCCGCCGAGCTCTCGGCCTCGACGAGGCAGTACCGCGGAAGCGTCTCCAGGTCGGCCGGCCCGGGCACGACGTGGACGTCGGGGCGAACCTCGGCCAGCGCGCGCCGGCGCGCCTCCGGCAGCGACGCGGTCATCAGGAGCACCGGGATGCCCGGAAAGTTCTTCAGGAACACCAGCAGGTGACCGAACAGGTGATCGTCGAACGCGTGGATCTCGTCGAAGACGATCGTCGACTGCACGATCGCCGGCAGCGCGCACAGCGCACGGCGTGCGTTCGCCATCAGCCCGAGCACGGTGTCGGCGGTCGTCACCGCGATGCGCGCGTCCCAGAGCGCGAGCGCCTCGATCTTGTCCCGCTCGGCTCTCAGCGCGTTCTTCGCTGACTCGGCGCCGTTCGAACGATCTGCGCCGTGTCCCGCGTCCTCGTCTTCCTCTTGCTCGGCGGTCGTCGCGAGGATGTGCAGGTCGACCGACGCTCGCGAATGGACGAGCTCCGCCGGGACGTCCGCCTCGAGCGCGTAGTCCTTGAAGTGCTCGGTGGTCGTGCCGGTGGTCGGGAGGCAGAAGAACAGGCGGAAGCCCGGTGCGCCGGCGATCTCGCGCCGCGCGCACCATTCGCGCGCCCAGAGGTAGGCGGCGACGCTCTTCCCGGAGCCGCACCCCGCCTCCGCCAGCGTCACGAGCGAAGGGGACGCCGCCACGTGCTCCTGGAACGGCCGGTACCCGAAACCGGGTGGAAGCTGCGAGAGGTCGACCGGCGCACGGCCGTCGTAGGTGCTCCACGCCCAGCGATGGACCAGTCCGGTCAGCTCGCTACGCGTGAGCCGCGTCGACAAACTGCGAGCGATGAACTCCGGGAGGGAGTAGCGCGCTGCCATGACGTGGCGCCGTGCCACTGCGCTCGCCGCCACATCGGCGGCGATGCCGAGCCCCTTCACCAGCGCGACGAAGCGGCGCCGGCGCTCGTCCTCGAAGTCGGCCTCGGCGTCCTGGAAGTCGTCGACCATCTGCTGTCGCATCGGCCCGGCGGCGCGATCCGCACCGTCCCGCCTGCTGCGTCCGATCGTGAAATCGCGCTCGAACCTGGGCGGTGCTGGCAGCCCGAGGTCGGCCGCCATGTCCCGGAGGAGCGTGGCGAAGTCCTCGTGGGCAGCGTGCACGGTCAGCGCGGCGCCCTGGTTCATGCCAACCTGCTCGTCGAACTTGCGGTGGTGACCGAGCGCGCCCCACGTCGCGACCATGAGGACCTCCTCCATCGGCGCGAGCCAGCGACGGATCGCCGGATCCAGCCAGACGAGGAAGCCGGAGATGGTCTCGTGCCGCACGAGCTGCTCGATCTGCGGCTGGTCGTGGACCATCGCCTGGAAGTCGCTGTTGGCCTTCCCGACGTCCTGCATCCAGCCGCACAGCCGCAGCGTCGTGGCGAAGCGCTCGAGCTCGCCTGCGTCAAGCGCTGCCGCCTCCAGGGCGGCCGGACCGATCGCATCGGCCAGCGCCCGGCACGCGGCGGCCACGTCGCGGCTGTGCTGGGTCAGGAGCGCGAAATCAGGCGGGCCATGCTTGAAGTCCTTGCGGTCGTACGACTTCGCGAGGAGCGGCGAGCGCATCACGCCTCGGCCGGCGCCTGCGTCCGGCGAGCGCGACGCCCGGCGGGCACGAGCACGCCGCACCCCATCCGCTGCTTGCCTCCGAGGCCTGCGTACTGGGCCCGCAGCGAGCCCTCCGGCGTCAGCTCGTGCAGCGCCGTCTCGAACCCCACGACGGTGTAGCCGTTGACGGCGATCATGCGCCGTCGCCCGAGCTCGATGCGCGCGACGACCTCCAAGGCGTCGAGCTGCCGCCGCAGCGCTTCCCGGAACGGCTCCGGCTCGGTGAAGCCCTTGATGACGACGATGCGGGCGCGCAGCTCCGCTGCGGGCTCGATCGCGTGCACCGTGGAGACGCCCACCCGCGCGGAGTGTCCGTCGAGCTCGAGACGTTTGCCGGCAAGGCAGAGGACCCGAGCGATCTGGCCAGGCTCCAGCCGGAGGCGAAGGCCGCGGTGTGCGTCCACCGCGAGCAGGCCGTCAGGCCGTGGCACGCCGGAAAGCGGGTGCACCGCGAGCCACCCCGCGCCGTGCAGGTCGCCGGCGATCCGACAGATCGCGCCGAACAGGGCGTAGCCGTGGTCGAGCGGGACGAGATTCGCCGCGAGGCGGAACGCGATGTCAACGCGTGGTGCGATCTCTTGGGACACCGACATCTCCTTGAAGAGGCTGTGCGCTCATGCGACAAACGGCGCATCATCATCGATGAAGCAGAGAAGTTGTACCCGGCTGCGTTCCTATGATGACGGACCGCCCGGAATCGTCTCTCGGTTCTCGAGGAGCCGGAACCGACCGCACTTGGTTAGGAAGAATTCCTTTCTGTCATCTACCCTGCCCCTGCAAGATCCACACGATCAGCACGACAGCTCCAGCAATAATCCCCAGGTTCAATGGATGGACCGGGGAGGTTGCAACAGCCACACCGGCGCAGCCGATCGTAGCAACGAGCTGTTCTCGTCCGCTATCCGCAAAGTTGCCGGGTGCTCCGCATAGCTGGCACGGATGGTGCTCGCAGAGAATCCTCGCCGTGGTGCCGGAAGGCGACCCTTCTCCGATCAACTGATCGACGAAACGAACCAGCCGCCACATCCCTGCCCTCGTCTCCGCACCCTGCAGCCGCCGACGAAGACGAACGCAGCCCGTGTACCCGCCCGCAGTGCCTGCGACGAAGCCCCGCGCGCTTCGCGCAGCGTCCTGCACCACCTGCGACGAAGCCCCGCGCGCTTCGCGCAGCGTCCTGCACCACCTGCGACGAAGCCCCGCGCGCTTCGCGCAGCGTCCTGCACCACCTGCGCCGAAGCCCCGCGCGCTTCGCGCCACGTCCCGCGCCACCCGCGCCGAAGCCCCGCGCGCTTCGCGCCACGTCCCGCGCCACCTGCGCCGAAGCCCCGCGCGCTTCGTGCAAGGTCGCCGCGTCCTCCGCCGTCGCTCAGCCGGGGCACCGGCCGGAGCGCCGTCTGCTCCTGCCACCTGGGTGCTCAGCGCGATGTCCCGCTCCCCGATCACAACGTTCGTTCCCCATGCTCCCTGCGACCTCCTCGCTGCCGGCATGCAACCGCACGATCATGTTCCTGGATCGCGCCCATTTCGTGCTCGCCTGCGACACACGCGCCAGCGCGACTTAGTCCTTGCGTTCATGCCCAAACCCAAAAGCCCGAAAAAATCAGGGACACCCGCCGTCGAGCCCACCCAGCTCCATATCGCCGAGGCGGCCTTCCACCGCGCGAAGCCCGACCTCGACGCGATACCGCTCGCCGGGCTGGAGACGCCGCGACTCGATCTCCAGGCAGCGGCCGTGCAGGCCATCGGCGTGGCCAAGGCGCTCTCCGCGCCCGAGCTGCGCCAGCGCATCGCGGCCATCGCCGCGGCGGGCGCGCTCGACGCCGCGCTGCTCGAGGGGCTCGAGAGCGTCGCGTGGGCGACATGGTTCGCCCGGCACAAGCTCCTCCTCACCTCGGCCACGCATTCCGGCGCGGCGCTCCCGCCCTCGCTCGTCGAGCGCGCCTACGAGACGCGCGCGCGCATGCTGAAGACGCTCGAGTACCACCTCGACAGCGACGCAGAGGCGACAGCGCAGCTCGCGCACCTGCGCGCGGGTAGCGGCCACCTCGACCTCGCCAACGACTTGTCCGCCGCCGCCGACATGTACCGGAAGCACCGCGAGGCGATACAGGACGACAAGCGGAACTTCCGCAGCGAGGACGAGAAGGACGCGAGCGCCCTGGCGGAGCAGATCCTCCGCCTGCTCGGCGCCACGACGACGCCCGACCAGACGCTCTGGAAAGGCTACCAGGCGCGCGCCGCCAAGCTGCTCTTCCGCCACTACGACGAGGCCGTCCGCGTCGGCCGGTTCCTCTTCTATTACGACGATCCCGAGGGCCGCTTCCCCAACCTGTACACCGCGACGCGCTCCGCGCCGGCGTCCCCCCGGCCCGACAAGGGCGAAACGAAGCCGGATGCCAGCCCCGTGAAGCCCGAAGCCACCCCCGCCGAGCCGCCCGTCCTCGGCATCGCCTGATCCGGACGCGCGCGCTAGCCTGCCGCGCTCCTCCATCCCCGCCATCCCCCGGCATCACGCCGCTCGTGCACGCCAGCCGGTTGCGCGACGGCACCGGCACACGCCTCACCACGCCTTCCGCCGCGCGCCCAGGGCGCTGTCAAGCAGGGGCCCCCGGTCGCCCAGGGGCCCCTCTCACGGAACCGGACTTGGCGCGTGCACGCCCAGCGTCAGGACATCAGGCCGAGTACGAAGAGGGCGTCGGACCAGAGCGGCCAGAGCGTGCGGAAGGGGTGGGTGGCCAGCAGCAGGCCGCCGTTCGGAAGGCGCCGGACGTAGTAGGGCGAGTGGCGCTCGATGAACCGGACGTGTCTCCCCGTGGCGACCTTCACCTCGTAGGAAGCCTCGCCCTCCCTGGGACCTTCGATGATCTCCTGGACGAGCTCGCGCGCGCGAGGCTCGACGGAGCGCCATGCTTCGTCCGGCACCGCCGAGGCTTCGAGCGCGTCGACCAGCGTGGCCGGCGGCATGGATAGCGCCGCGAGCACCTGTTCGCGCGTGAGATCCTCGTCGCCTACGAGGCGGGCACGAGGGACGCGCCGAACGGCGTCGGGGCGAGTCGGGCGGTCTGCCCGCGATCGGGACGCAGCGCGGTCGAGGTCGTCGTGCTCGTCGACGCGCTCGACGGTGCTTGCGACCCCGACGCGCGCCCCTCTGGGAGCGGCTTCGACGCGCGCATGCAGCGCGTCCAGGGATAAGCCCGCAGCGCGCCGCACGATGTCGCCGTCGTGGATGTGCAACCACGACAGGGCGAGATCCCGCGCGACACTCGCGGCATCGGCGTGATAGGTCGCGCACGCCTCGACAGGCGCGGGCCAGCCGAAGACCGCCGAGCACGCGCCCGTCGTCACGCGGGGACGCGCGTCCGGCGCGCACAGGCCGAGCAGGATATCTTCCATGTCCTGCTCGAACTGCATCGAGATCATCGCCGCCTCGGCCTCCACGGAGCGCGCATCGTTGCCGATGGCGATCTCGAGGCAATACGGGTAGAGCCCCTTCCACTCGTAGGTGTGTACGCGCAGAGGGCCGCTGGCCCACCGGCGTTCGTGTTCTTCACCATAGCAGTCCAGGCTCAGACCATACCTGGCCAGCCACCTCCACTTCGTGCCGAAATCCACACATATCTGCGAGCGTGCCTTGAAGGCGGGACGTGTCACCGCGATGACCTCGTCGAGGGGAACCCTGCTGCGCCACAGGTGTTCGGACGATCCAGGCGTGGAGAGGCTGACATCGCAGAGTCCCCCCGGGTAGACGAGCGCGGAGAGGGCCGCCGCGAAGGCGTCGAACCGGTCCGCCTCGTCACACCACGCATAGAAATCGGGTCCCCGTTCACTCCGCGCTTGGTTCATGGGTCGACGACCTCGAGGACGCCTGGCTCACTGCCAGGGCTCCGACCACCGTTCTCCGCGCGCCGCAAGGCGGCGCCTCGCGTCTGTGTCATGACGTGATGCCCAGCAAGAAGAGGGCGTCGGCCCAGAGCGGCCACAGCGTGCGGTACGGGTGGGTCGCGAGCGTCACACCGCCGCTCGCGAGGCGCCGTACGTGGTAGGGGGCGTGTTGCTCGAGAAACCGGACGTGTTTGCGCGTGGTGAGGTCCACATCGTGCGCGGGCGCGCCCTCTGCGATTATCTTCATGATTTCGCGGGCATATGGCTCCACGGCGCACCATTCATCGTCCGGGAGCGCGGACGCCTCAAGCGCGTCGAGAAGCACTTCCGGTGCAGTATCAACGGCCCGTAGAACTGCTTCCCGCGAGACCTCAGCGCCGCCTTTGACCGCGATGCGCGCCCCGTGCGGAGCAGCGTCGACGCGCGCACGCAGCGCGTCCATCGACAACCCCGCGGCGCGTTCCACCTTGTCGCCGTCGTGCAGGTGCACCCACGAGAGAGCTAGATCACGCACGACCTCCGTGGCCGTCGCGTGGTAGGTCGCGCCGATTTCGATCGGGGCGCCCCAGTGCCCGAGCTTCGTACATCCTCCGGTCGTTACGCGCCTGCTCGCGCCCGGCGCGCATAGGCGGAGCAGGAGATCCTCCACGTCGTCTTGGACAACGAGTGACGCCATGGCCGCCTCAATCTCGACCGATCTCGCGCTGGCGAGCAAGCCGACGGGCAGGCGAAGCGGGAGCAGTTCCTCCTTGTCGAACGGCGACATGCCGAGTGGACCTGAGGCGCCGCGGCGGAGCTGCCCGTCGCCGCAGCAGTGGCCGCTGAAGCCTAGCCCACGTCCGGAGCTTAGCGTCACGCCGAAGGACGCCCAAGCGTACGCGTCCGTGCCGAACTGGGCATGCAGCGTCGCAGCGACTTCGTCAACAGGAATCTCCTCACGCCGTGTGTCGAGTATCGACAGGCTGCTACAGAACCGCCACGGGTGAACGAGAGCCGACAGCGCCGCTGCAAATGCGTCGATTCTATCCGACTCGTCACACCACGCGAAGAACGAAGGGGTTGATTCCCTCAAAACCCGCTGACCGCTTGACTCGCTCATATCTCAATGACCCTGACAAAATGCTTGAAACCCTCTCCGGAAATCTGAACGGTCTGACCTGTGGCCTTGTCGAATAATAACCATTCTTGATGATCTTGTTGTGATCGTCGAACGCCACGCCCTTCTTGATGATTATCTCGACTCTTGTAACGTCGCCGGCGAGCCCCTTCTCTTTCAGCGCCTTCAGAGCGTTCGTCAACTGTTTGATCGCTTCCTGGACGTGCGTCCCACTTTTCGCCTCGCTCACTGCCAGTTTGTTCCCTCGGGTCACCGTCACAAAATCGGGCGCCTTCGCGATGTCGCTGTAGGCGGGAGCCGTCCTCGGTATACCCAGCACTGTGCGCACGCCGTCGTCGCCAACGCCGATCAAGGCCCGCCCATCGTCCAGTAGGAACTTGGCCGCTCTGCGCTCGAACGCGTCGATAAACTTGGTGGTGACCGCCCCGCGCAGCGTCTTGTACGATGTGCGCCGGGGCGCGCGCAGCGCTGTCGCGAGCTCCTCGCCCATCTGCGCGATCTCCTCGGCGACCCGAATCGCATCCGGCGTTAGCCCGCCGGCGCGACTGACCGCGCGCCACATCGGCCCGACCGCCCCGAGCCCGAACCCCACCCCCGAGAAGATCCGCTCCTCGGTGCTCAGCTCCTCCCCCGCCGGCAAGCACCACGCCTTGCCCGTCACCGCCTCGCACAGGTCGAGCGCCGGCCCCACCACCGGCACGAACCCCACCCCGATCCGCGTCGTCGCGTGCACCAGCGTCTGCATCACCCCCGCGTACGCCTCGACCCCCTCGCCGACCGTCGACATCGCCCCCGCGAACGCGCTGATCGTCTGGTAGAGCTGCGTCTGCTCCAGGTCGAGCGCCCCGCCCGTCCAGAGGTTCAGGCCGTCCTTCATCTGCTCCGCGAGCGCCCCGAACCTCGGCTTCAGCACCGTGTCCACCTGCGCTCGCAGGTCCGCCGGCACAGGCGAGTCCACGAACCAGCTCGATGCATCCATGAACCGCCGCACGACCTCGCTGATCCGGTTCTGCGCCTTCAGGAACGCGTTCGTCTCCGAAAGCGACACCCCCATCCGGTCGCGCAGCGCGATCTCCAGCGCCGCGCTGTTCTCGCGCCACGCCCGCACGTTCGCCACGAAGTCCGCCCGCGCGATCACCGCGCCCCCGCTCACCGCCGCCTCCAGCGCCGCGATCACCGCGTCCGCGTACGCTGCGTACGGGTCCCGCCCCTCGTCGAACGCGCCGTCCACCTCCGCGATGTCCGGCACCTCCACCCACGGCACCTCGCTCTCCCCGAGCGAGTAGCCCCACGGGTCGTCCGGATCCCACCCCTCGGCGCGCGCGTCCTGCGTCGCGAGGTCCGCCACCTCGTCGGCCTGCGCGCCGAACTCGTCGAGCAGCCGCGCGAGCTCTTGCTCCAGGTCGCTGACGCTCTTCTTCAGGTCGTCGACGAACTGCTCCATCGCCGCCCGCGTCTCCGCGTCGACAACGTCCTTGTATCGGTCGAGGATCGCGTCGAGGTCGGTCCGCGAGATCTCGTCCAGCGGCCGCTGCACCAGGTCGTGCAGTTCCGCGTCGAGCTGCCGCAAGAGGTCCATCTTCTCCCGGAGGTCCGCGACCCTGGCGGCGTCGCGGAGGAGCTCCGTCATCAGCCGGGCGATCCTGACCTCCAGCTCCGCGATGTCACGCGCGAGGTCCGGGTTGATCTCCGCGAGGCTCAGGTCGACCGCGGTGTTGCCCTCGAACCCGGTCCCGTCGCGGCGGATGTTGAAGAGCGGCTTGTTCAGCCCGAGCGGCTCCGAGACGAGGTGCACCACGTCGTGCGCGCGGGTGCACCAGTCGTTGCCGTTCACTGTGTGAACCCGGAAGTGGAAGTCGTTGCTACCCATGCGCAGCAGCACCGAATCGAACTCCGCCTCGAACGTGTTGCTCTGGGAACCATCGGCTTCGATCTGCAGCGCGTCCGGAACCGAGTACGTGGGCAGCGGCGTCTGGTTCACCTCGAAGAAGGCGTCGCCTTCCATGTCCAGCTCGGCGATCCCACACGAGCCGACGTCCTGGTGGCCGCTCCAGAGAAGGGTGTACGGCGTGCCGGCCCGCGCGAACGACGGCGTCACCACCGCCGCCACGGTGACCAGCGCGACGAGCTTCTGCAGCGCCGCGGTGCTCCAGCCACGCCGCGCCATCTCCTTCGAGCCCCTCATGTCCCCTCCGCGCCGCGCACGGCGGCGTCATACGCGATCGCGGCGCCCTTCACGTCGCCCGCGTCGAGCCGCGCCTGCGCCGCGTCGAGCGCCGCCGCGGCCATCCCCTTCTCCCGCAGCGCCGAAAGACCCGCCGCGATCTTCCGCGGCAGCTCCGTCCTGAGCTCGACCTCCGCGGCGTCGAACCGCCCTCGCAGCTCCGCGCACCCGGCCTCGCGCCACGACGACCCAGCCGCCTCGCAGAGCGGCCGCATCTGCACCAGCGAAAGGAGCTCCCCGTACCGCGCTGCCAACAGCGGCAGCCCGAGCTTCTCGCTCACCGGAGGCGCCGCCGACAGCGCCGCCGCCCGCGCGCGCGCCACCTCGCGGAACCTCTCCGACGCCCTCTCGATCCGCGACCGCGCGATCGCCTCGCGCGCCCCCTCATCGCCTTGCACCACGCGGAGCGCCTGCCGCCGCAGCGCGATGCCGCCGAGCAGCGCCGTCGCGGTCGCGTCGCTCCGGGCGACGCGCCGCTGCGCGTAGCCCAGCATCGCGCCCAGCGAGCGCCGCGCCCCCGAGGTCATGTCCGGCACCACCGCGCCGTGCGTCGCCAGCACCTCCTTGTGCGGCGCGATCGCCTCCTCGAACGAGACCGCGAGCGCCTGGAGCTCCGCGGACAGCGTCATGATCTCCGCGGCGAGCTCGTTCGGCGCCCGGCTCGCCTCGCGCGCCGCGGCGAGCACCGCCTTCTCCGCGCCGTCGAGGCCATCGATGTCCGACCGCGACGCCTCCGCCGAGAGCTCCGCGTACGCCGCCGTCTCCGCCGCCTCGGTCGCGCGGTAGTCCGCGAACCGCGCCGCGACGGCCGCGTACCTGGACACGAGCGGCGCGGCGTCGCGCCGGGCCCCGTCGAAGACCGCCTGCACGGCCGCCATCGCCTGCTTGTCGGCGGCGAGCGAGGCGGCGAGCGGCTCCTCCTCGGCGCTCGCCTTGTCGGTCATCGCCCGCGTGAAGTTGTCGGCCGCGCGGACCGGCTCCTCCTCGAGGATCCCCTCCTGATGACGCCTGTACGTCAGGAGCATCCCGAGGAGTTCGCCGTGCAGGGTCGCCCGGAGCGACTCGGCGTGCTTCTCCTCGTCGCGCACGTAGGCCACGGCCCGATCGAGGTTGTCGAACCAGGCCGTGAGCTCCCCCTCGCTCGCGACGAACGCGTCGGACACGCTGAACGGCGGCCGCGCCCACATCTGGATGGGTAGCTCGCCATCCGCCTCGGCCTTGCTCCACGCGCTGCCCGGGCCCTCGCTCGCGTCCACGCAGCGCTCGACAACGCTAGCGTTCGATTGCGCGCAGAACCTGCCTGGCGCGTGTTCCTCGCGCTCCCACAGGCACCCTGTCGCCATCGCGCCCAGCGCCAGGACGGCCACGGCCACGACGAGGATCGCCGTCCGTCGCCTCAATCTCCTTCTCATGAGCATTACCTCCACCCCGCGAGTCTTCCCGCCCGCGGACGCTCGCCCGCTCATTACCCAGGAGCAAGGGTCCACACGGGAGCGGTAGGACATTGCCCAGCCGAGGAACACACCGCGAGCTACCCCTCCCTCCGTCCTGGCGAAGAGACCGCCGTGGGTTGCATCGGGGGAGCCCGGGAAGGTGCACGCGCGCGCGGAGTACCGAGACGGAAGACGGGAGACGGAAGGCGGCTAGTCCGACGGCAGGCCCGAACACGGGATCGCCCGGGTGGCCTGCGGCTATCTCCTCGCCCTGCGGGCGAGCCCGCGCGGGTCGCGGCCGAGCGGCTCCCCCAACTCGAACGCCGGATCACCGGTCCTCTCCGACGGCTCCTCTGGATCGCCCGCGTCGAGGGGGCCGTGCGCTCGCTCGGCCTCAGCGATCGACGGGTAGCGCTCCACGTCGCCGTCCACCCGGAAGCCGCCCGCGCGCGCCGGGCGCACCACGCGGCCGAGGACGAGCCCCTCGTCCCAGGTGCCCCCGTGCTCGACGGCGATCGCCGCGCCCACGACCACCTCGGAGAGCCGCGAGAACGCACCGTCGGGCCGGCTCGGCGTGGGCCGCCAGCGAAGGATCGTGTCCTCGTGCAGCACCACGACCGCGTGATCGCCGTGCAGCTCGGAGACCCCGCGGGCGAAGCGGACGCGGCACCCCGGCGCTCCGGATGCCGCTCCGCGCTCGCCGCCGCCGGCGCCCTCCTCCGCCGCCCCGATCGCGGCGTCCTCGGCCAGCGCGATCGCCGGGCCCTCGACCAGCTCGATCGCGGCGCTCTCCTCGGCCACCCCGATCGCGGCGCCCTCCTCGGCCAGCTCGATCGCGGCGCCCTCCGCCACCCCCTCGATCGCGGTGAGCTGCTCCGGACGCGGATCCTCGAGCGGCGCCATGCGAAGTCCTCCCCGGCAGGTCTCGGCCGAGGGCGCAGCGCCGTCAAGCCCGCGGCCTCGTGCCCCCCGCTTGACGCACGGCCGCCTGCGCTGATGCCATCCGCCGATGGCTTCGTTCGACCCGTTCCCCGTCCTCACGACGCCTCGCCTCCGGCTCCGCGCGCTCGAGCCCGCCGACGTCGAGCGCCTCTTCCGTATCCGGTCGGATCCGGAGGTGACGCGCTACACCGGCCGGGCGCCCGACAGCTCGATTGCCGACTCGGAGCAGAACCTCGCGGTCGTCAGCGCCGGCATCCGCGAGAACACCTCGATCTACTGGGGCATCACCCTCAAGGAGGGCGGAGAGCTCATCGGCAACGGCGGCTTCTGGCGCTGGAACAAGCCCCATCGCTGGGCAGAGATCGGCTACGGGCTCCTGCCCGCGTTCTGGGGCCGAGGCATCATGACCGAGGCGCTGCGCGCCATGCTCGCCTTCGGCTTCGAATCGATGGATCTCCACCGCGTCGAGGCCCAGCTCGACCCCGAGAACCGCGCCAGCGCCCGCGTGCTCGAGCGGCTCGGCTTCACGCGCGAGGGGCAGCAGCGGCAGAACTGGTACTACGACGGGCGGTTCACCGACACAGCGGTCTACGGGCTCCTGCGCGGAGAGCTCCAGGCCGCCGCGACGTGACCCGCGCGCTCGCGCCTACTTCGGCGCCGGCGCTCCGCCGCTGCGCGACGGCGCGGGCGTCCCGGGCCCGGGCTCGCCTGTCCCCTCCAGGTTGAGCTGGATGCGCGCGGGGGACTCCGACGTGATCTCGACCTTCTGCGCGACGCCGTCGCTCGATCGCGCCTCCACCGAGAGCGACACCCCCGGCTTCGGCCGGGCGATGACCTGGCTGCCCACGCCGAGCACCACGTCGTTCAGCCGCACCACCGCGGCGCTCGGCTGGACCTGCACCGCGATCGGATCCAGGAGCGGCCGGTGCTCCCGCGGCCGGCTCAGCGCGACGAACATGAGCGACGCGACCGCCACCCCCGTCGACACCGACGCCACGAGCCACGGCAGCGCCACCGGGCGCAGCGCGTCGCTGCCGGCGCGCATCAGCCCGCCGATCCCCCGCCGCGGATCCGTCCGCGCGCCCCGCGACCGGCCCTCGGAGGCCGGCCCCGCGCTCAGCGTCGCGCCGGGCTTCGGCCGCCACCCCTGGCGCTGCTGCGGCGCTGTCGCGCCCGCGATCTTCTGCCGCTCCTCGTCCATCGCGTCGCCGCAGCGCGCGATCAGGAGCTCGGCCACCTGCGCGGTCGTCATCACGCCCGACCGGCGCATGAGGAAGTCCTCCAGCGCGCTCGCCATCTCGCCCGCCGTCTGGAAGCGCTGCCGCGGATCGCGCGCGAGCGCCTTCAGGATGATCTCCTCCAGCTCGCGCGGGCAATGCGGCGCGATGAGCGTGGGGCGCGGCGGCTCCGGCACCCCTGTCTGCGGCAGCACCAGGTCGTGCAGCACCTGGAACGGGAGCGCGCCCGTGACCGCCTCGAAGAGCACGACGCCGAGCGAGAAGATGTCCGAGCGGCGATCGACCGGGTACCCCTGCGCCTGCTCGGGCGACATGTACTCGCCCTTGCCCTTGATCTCGCCGGTCTGCGTCGTGTCGCCCAGCCGCTCGAACGCCTTCACGATCCCGAAATCGGCCACCTTCACCGTGCCGTCGCGGTCGATCAAGATGTTCTGCGGGCAGACGTCCCGGTGCACGATGCCGAGCGGCTCCCCGCGCTCGTCGTGGAGCTCGTGCGCCGCGTGCAGCCCGTGCGCAGCGTCGGCCACGACGCGCGCGGCGATCGCCGGGGAGATCGGCATCGGGCGCAGCCCCGGCCGGAGCAGCCGCTGCATCGTCTGCCCGTCGATCCACTCCATCACGAGGAAGAGCACGCCGTCGGTGTCGCCGAGGTCGAGGATCTCGACGACGTTGCGGTGGTGGATCTTCGAGGCGAGGTTCGCCTCGTCGAGGAACATGCGCTGAAACTGCGGGTCGTTCGCGAGCGCCGGGATCAGCGTCTTCAGCGCGACGACCTTGTGGAAGCCGCGGGAGCCCTCCATGCGCGCGGCCCACACCTGGGCCATCCCGCCCTCGCCGATGAGGCGCAAAAGCTCATATCGCCCGAGACGCTGCCCCGGAGCGGGGTCCTCGGAGATCCGCATGGCTCACCAGATGCTGGTGCTCGGGGAGCCGCGCCCGCGGTCTCCAGGAGCAGCCCGGGCCGCAGATCGCGGCCCCCTCTCTCCAGGCGTTCACCATAGCCAAGCGCGACCGCGCCGCAAAGCATCGTGTGGACCCAGGGACGCACGCGCGCCGCCGACCGCCGGCGCCCCCAACGCACGGCGCCGCGGCGCCATGACGCGCAACCCCGGACCGCGCCCCGGCGCCCTGCGCCCTGCGCCCCGCGCCCTGATCCGCGTCGCCCCCCCGCCGTGCCCCTGCTATGGCCCGAGCACGATGACGAACGCGACCAGCGCCCCTCCGCCCGCCCGCGGGGGCCGAGCCCCGGCCTCCCGAGCCCTGTTCGACCGCGCCGCCGCCGTCCTGCCCGGCGGCGTGAACAGCCCGGTGCGGGCCTTCCGCGCCGTCGGCGGCGACCCCCTCTTCATCGCCAGCGCGCAGGGAGCGCGGCTGTTCGACGCCGACGGCGCCGAGTACATCGATTACGTCGGCTCCTGGGGGCCGGCCATCCTCGGCCACGCGAACCCCGCCGTGGTCGAGGCCGTCCGCGACGCCGCCCTCCGCGGCCTCTCGTTCGGCGCGCCGACCGAGCTCGAGGTGCGCTTCGCCGAGACGATCCGCGAGCTCTACCCGAGCATCGACATGCTGCGCTGCGTCTCGAGCGGCACCGAGGCGACCATGAGCGCCATCCGCGTGGCGCGCGGCTTCACCCGCCGCGACGCGATCATCAAGTTCGAGGGCTGCTACCACGGCCACGCCGATCACCTGCTGGTCAAGGCCGGCAGCGGGCTCGCCACCTTCGGCGCGCCCGACTCCGCCGGCGTCCCCGAGAGCGTCGCCCGCGCCACGCTGTCGCTGCCCTACAACGACCCCGCCGCCCTCGAGGCCACCTTCGCCGCCCGCGGCGGCGACATCGCCGCCGTCATCCTCGAGCCCGTCGTCGGCAACATGGGCTGCGTCCCGCCGGAGCCCGGCTTCCTCGCCCTCGTCATCGACCTCTGCCGCAAGCACGGCGCGCTCTCGATCTTCGACGAGGTGATGACCGGCTGCCGGCTCGCCCGCGGCGGCGCGCAGGAGCGCTTCGGCCTCCGGCCCGACCTGACCACGCTCGGCAAGATCGTCGGAGGCGGCATGCCGCTCGCGGCCTACGGCGGCCGCGCCGACGTGATGCGCGTCGTCTCGCCGCTCGGCCCCGTGTACCAGGCCGGCACGCTCAGCGGCAACCCGATCGCCGTCTCGGCGGGGCTCGCGACCCTCGAGCGCCTCACGCCCGACCTCTACGAGCGGCTCGAGAAGCTCGGCGCCGCGCTCGAGGACGGCCTCCGGGCCGCCGCCAAGGACGCCGGCGTGGACGCGTGCGTCCAGCGGGTCGGCTCCATGATCACGCTCTTCTTCACGAAGGGCCCGGTCCGCTCCTGGGCCGACGCCTCCACCTCGGACACGAAGCGCTTCAGCGCCTTCCACGCCGGGATGCTCGCGCGCGGCGTCTACTGGCCCCCGTCGCAGTACGAGGCGGCGTTCCTGAGCGGCGCGCACACGGAAGAGGACATCGCGCGGACGGTCGCCGCCTGCCGCGAGGCGCTCGCGGCCTGAGGGCCGCGGCGGTCCGCGCGCCGGGAGCCGCGGAGCGAGGCCAGAACGGCGAAGGGCCGACCGCCGCGGCGATCGGCCCTTCGTGCGCTCCGGGAAGCCCGTCCGCGCGGGCGGGCTCCCCCGGCGCGCGTCAGTCCGCGCCGCGGACCCAGCCGTTCCGGTAGTAGTTGCCGCGGGCGGTCGGCCAGAGCAGGCAGTTGTCCGACGACTGCGGCACCGTGTACACATACGTGCACGGCTCCGGATACTGCCCGTCGATCCAGCCGATCTCGCGGAGCGACACGACGATCTCGATCGTCCCGTCGCCGTTCACGTCGGCGAGCGTCGGCACGGGCATGGCGCCGAGCCGCGGCAGCGCGATCTTGTGGAGGATCTTGCCGCCCGCGTCGAGGACGAAGAGGTGGCTCCGGTTCTCCTCGGTCGAGTACGTGTTGAACACGACCTCGGGGATGCCGTCGCCCGACAGGTCCCCGACAACGACGCCGCCCGTGAGCACCTGCGTGCTGTCCGTGTACTGGACGTCCCAGAACTCCGTCTTGTCGGCGTAGACAGCGTGGATCCGCCCGTCGAGGCCCGCGAAGATCATCTCGGGGCCGGGGCGCGTCGCGTCGAGATCGGCGACGGTCACCTGCTGCGTCGCGGCCACGATGTTGCCGCCGAGATCCTCGCCGCCGGACAGGTAGTCCGGCGCGTAGAACGGGCTCTCCCAGCCGTCGATGCGGCTCGCGTCGTTGCGGACCACCCAGAGGCCGACGCCCTGGGACTGGTCCGACATGTCGACGTCCTCGGCCGCGGCGAGCATGATGACCTCCGGCTTGCCGTCGCCGTCGACGTCCGCGATCGCAGGGGCCGAGTTCTTGAAATAGGCCTGCAGCTCGTCGCCGTCGCCGAAGCCCTGCTGCGCGAGCTCGAGATCGTGCATGTACCGCACGCCCGGCGTCTTCGGGCGGTTCCGGAACATGGGATTCGCGTCGAAGGCCTCTCCCGTGCCGCGATAGAAGCCGGCATAGGAGTTATCCATCGGCGAGACGATGTCCTGAGAGCCGTCTCCGTCGAGATCGCCGATGGCCAGGTTCTGGTCGTAGGCGCCCACGATCCAGCACTCGGCGTCGTCGCTGCGGCGCGCGTCGCACCCGATGGTGCCGCTCTCGATCGGCGGGAAGCCCGCGACAGGCGCCCCGCTCGCGTGGAAGGCCATCAGGATGTCGGGGGACCTGTCGGTGCTCGCGGCCACGACGTCGAGCTGGCCGTCGCCGTCGACGTCGCCCGCGGCGAGGGCGCGGATCTCGTCGTTCCAGGTGACGGGCCAGCCGCTCACCACCTGGCCGCTCGCGTCGAGCATGTAGATCGTTGTGCGCGCGGCGACCACGATCTCGAGCTGCTCGTCGCCGCGGAAATCCCCGACGATCGGGCTCGCCCAGATGCGGCCGTGCTGCCGCGACTCGTCGAACCGCCACCGCTGCTCGCCGTCGGGGCCCCAGGCGACGACGTTGCCGTTGTGCGTGACGAGGATCTCGTTCACGCCGTCGCCGTCCAGGTCGGCGACCGCCGGCGAGCCGAGCCAGGCGCTCTCGTCGTCGTCGGAGAGCTGGAGCAGGAGCTGGGGCTCCGCGACGCTGGTGGAGCCGCCGCTCGCCGCGGGAGCGCACGAGGCGGCGACGGGCAGCGGCTTGGAGCCCCCGGGGACGGGGCGCGGGCCGCCGCTGGAGGAGCTGCTGCCACCGCCGCGCGGCGGAGAGCCGTCAAGGCCGCCGAGCTGCCCCTCGCAGGCAGCAAGGGCGAGCGCACTGACAACGAGAGCAGTTCTGCCGGGAATTACTGAACCTCGGTTGCAGACAAAGAACTTCAGCATGGCGGGAGCTTAACAGCGGCTCCGCGCTCCTCGAGCGGCGGAAGTAGAAAATCACGCCGTCGAGCACACACTGGACGGTGCGTCACGCTCCTCCTTCAGGAGACGAGGTGGGCGCGTGTCCCCGACACGCCGCAACGGCCGCGCGGGACGCATGCCGGGGGCGCATGGCGGGGGTATGGGTGCGGGTAGGTGCTGTGCTAGGCTCCGCCGCCATGAACGTATCGCGACGGCTCTGGATCGCCGCCGCCGCCGGAGCCCTTCTGCTAGGCCCGATGGCGCTCGGCTGCAGCTCGAACCCCGCTCCCAAGACGGCCAAGGTGCAAGCCGGGGACATGCCCGAAGGCGCCGACTGGACGGGGGTCTATTACAGCGAGCTCTACGGTTACCTGCACCTCGTGCAGGACAACGACGCCATCTCGGGCAAGTGGATCCGGCCCGTCAAGGATCGCTGGGGCGAGCTGCACGGCTCGGTGACGGGCGACCTCATCAAGTTCTCCTGGACCGAGCATGTCATCGGCGCGATCGGGCCGAACTCGACCAAGGAGGGCCGGGGGTACTTCAAGTACAAGCGGCCGGAGGGCGAGAACGTCGACGACAAGGTGGTGGGCGAGATCGGCCGCAACAAGGACGAGGTCGGCGAGCCCTGGGAGGCGGTCAAGCAGCGCAACATGATGCCGGATCTCCAGTCGATCGGCGGCACCGGCAGCTCCGACATCGGCGGCGGCGACTGGGACAGCGAGAACCAGGAGTCCGGCGCGCCCGAGGCGCCTGCCTCACCCTCCGACGAAGGCTCCGCCGAGCCCCCCAGCCTCTGACCGACGAAGCGCCGGCCGGCCTCCACGGCCCGGGCCGACGAAGCACCTGCGGGGCCACCGTGGCCCCTGACGACGAAGCACCTGCCGGGCTCCCCGGCCTCTGACATAACAGCACCCGATGACGCAACCGCAGCCGCGAGGCATTCAGTTCCGCGAACCCCCCATCTTCGAGCGCGGCACGCCGGGCAGGACCGGCGCGTCGCTGCCCCCGCTCGACGTGCCCGACGTCGACCCCGGCGCCCACTACGGCGCGCTCGCGCGCAAGGAGCCGGCCGGCCTGCCCGAGGTGAGCGAGCCGGAGGCCTTCCGGCATTTCGTCCGGCTCTCGCAGTGGAACTTCTGCATCGACGGGCAGATGTACCCGCTCGGGTCGTGCACGATGAAGTACAACCCGAAGATCAACGAGTGGGCCGCGCGCATCCCGGGCTTCGCGAAGCTGCACCCGATGACGCCCGATGAGCTCAGCCAGGGCTCGCTCGAGGTGATGTGGCGCCTCCAGGAGGCGCTCTGCGAGGTCAGCGGGATGGACGGCTGCTCGCTGCAGCCGTCGGCGGGCGCGCAGGGCGAGCTCGCGGGGCTGATGATGATGCGCGCGTTCCACGAGTCGAAGGGGCGCTCGCCGAGGAAGGTCTTCATCCCGGAGAGCGCCCACGGGACGAACCCGGCGAGCTGCGCGCTCAACGGGCTCGTGGCCGTCCGGATCGAGAAGAACGCCGACGGGATCACCCACCCCGAGCAGGTCCTCGCCGCGATCGAGCGCGAGGGCTCGGACGGCGACGTCTGCGGCCTGATGATCACGAACCCGAACACCCTCGGGGCGTACGAGACGCACCTGCCGGCGATCATCAAGCTCATCCACGACAAGGGCGGGCTCGTCTACGGCGACGGCGCGAACACGAACGCCATCATGGGCCACGCGCGGCCGGGCGACGTGGGCATGGACGTCATCCACATCAACCTGCACAAGACGTTCACGACCCCGCACGGCGGCGGGGGCCCCGGCTCCGGGCCTGTCTGCTTCAAGAAGCACCTGGAGCCGTTCCAGCCCTCGCCCGTGATCGTGCGGCGCGGCGACGCGCTCGCGTGGGACCACAACCGGCCCCAGAGCATCGGGCGGCTGCGGGCCTTCACCGGCAACTTCGGGATGTTCATCCGGGCGTACGCGTACATCCGGGAGATGGGCGGCGAGGGGCTCACGACGGCGAGCAGCCTCGCGGTGCTGAACGCGCGCTACCTCTGGGCCAAGCTGAAGGACCACTACCTCGCGCCGGTGCCGCAGCCGTGCATGCACGAGGTCGTGCTCTCCGACAGCCAGATCGAGAAGGAGACCGGGGTCAAGACGCTCGACATCGCCAAGCGGCTGCTCGACTACGGCTTCCACGCGCCCACGGTCTACTTCCCCCTGGTCGTGCCGGGCGCCCTGATGATCGAGCCGACCGAGACGGAGACCCGCGAGACCCTCGACGAGTTCGTGGCCGCGATGCTGAGCATCCTCAAGGAGGCGCAGGAGACGCCGGAGGTCGTGAAGCAGGCGCCTCACGGCACGGTGATCGGGCGCCTCGACGAGGCCCGGGCGGCGCGGCAGCCGCGCCTGCGATGGTCGAAGACCTGATCGCCGCGGGGGGAGGACGGCCCGCGGGCGGCCTCCTCCCGCAGGCGGCGTCCGTCGTCCGCGCGCGCCAAATTCGCGAATCCACGCCGGACGCGTCTACAATGAGCGACGAGGCACCGCGGTGAGGTGCCTCACGGGACGAGCGACGCGTGGCCGATACCGTTGAGAACGAAGGCGACATCGAGACGATCAGCCAGACCACCCCGGTCTCGGTCGGAGACACAGTGCGCCTCGTGTTCCGTGCGTACGACGAGGCGACGCCGCCGTTCAACATCAAGATCCGCTCCCCCTCGGGCAAGATCATCATCGAACGGGTGCTGCGCGACCTGCCCACCGGCAGGCCGCAGAGCGCCTCGCCTGTCGAGTTCAGCGCGTCGGCGCCCGGCGAGTACAAGATCGAGATCAAGCAGCTCTACGGCAAGCAGAGGGGCACCGCCGTCCTGCGCGTGAAGCCCTGAGGGGCGGCGCGGCGACGCTAGGCTGAGAAGCCGGGCAGGAGCATCCTCGTCATGCGGTCCGGGCTCACGATGCCCTGGTCGTGCATCCAGGCGTTCGCCGCGGCGACGGCGGCGCGGCCGTCGTCGCCCTGGAGCAGCTCGCCGTGGCGGCGGCGGGCGGCGGCGGCGTGGAGCGCCATGCCGGCGGACTCGAAGCCGCGCACGGCGTCGGCGAGCGACTGGAGCGCCGCCTCGGCCTCGCCGCGCGCGGCGGAGACGGCGGCGCGCACGGACGCGGCGAGCGGGTCGGCCCAGGGCATGTGCTCGGCGTCGAGCTTGCGGGCAGCGCGGATCGCCTCGTCGTGGAACGACTCGGCGTCGGACGGCGCGGCGACGGCGGCGGCGACGGCGGCGCAGGCCCGGAGGTGCGTGATGATGATGCGCACGGCCTGGATGCGCAGCGCGAGCGAGCTCTCGATGCCCGAGCGCTGCTCGGCGAAGAGGCGGTGCGTCGCCTCGCCCTCGCCCCGGTACAGGCCGATGTGCGCGCGGGCGACGAGGTCGAAGTAGCTCTGGAGCTGGAAGCCCGCCTTGGACCAGCTCCGGATCGCGTCCTGCGCCTGGCGCTGCGCGGCGTCGGGATCGTCGCCGACAAGCCAGTAGGCGTTGCTCTGCGAGGAGCGCAGGCTCGTGGCCAGATAACGGTCGCCGCGCTCGTCGGCCGCCTGCAGGTACATGGGGACACGGCGCATGAACTCGCGCGTCTCGCCGCCGTACCAGAGCGCCCAGACCGAGAACGTGTGCGCCCAGCTCCGCTCCCACGTCACGCCGGTACAGCGTTCACGGAAAATGACATCTGCACGGTCGAGATCGGCCGCGCCCTGCTGCCAGCGGCCGAAGAGCGTGGCCGTGACGCCGCCGACGAAGCCGACGAGGCCGAGCGCGTGCGGCCGGCCGATGCGCGCGGCGATCGCGCTCGCCGTCGAGAGCAGGTCGGCGACGCGGGAGGCGGAAGGGCCGCCGTCGATCGCGAGGTAGGTCGCCTCGAAGGCGAGGGCGCGGGTCACGCGGTACGGCTCGCCTGCCTTGAGGGAGAGCAGCAGGTTGCGCGCCTGGAAGTCGGCGCCGCGCGTGGGGTCGACGATCGCGAGGCCCATCGCCGCCGACCAGCAGACGTCGATGCGCATGAGATCCTCGGGCGAGACCTCGTCGGCGGGGCGCTCGACGAAGTTCAGCCCGCGCAGGCGCACCTGCGCCCGCCGCAGCATCAGCGACGCGACAGCGAGCTCGGGCGTCTTCGGCACCTGCATGCCGACCGCGCCGAGCACCGAGCGCAGGCCCGCCATGCCGGCGTCGACGTAGCCGGCGCGGAGCAGGTTCTCCGCGGCGCGGCGCCCGAGATCGATCGCCTCCGCCTCCGGGGCGCCGTCGCTCGCGGCCATGTAGGCCTCGGCGGCCTTGGCGCCGCGGCCGGCGCTGCTCAGCGCGTCGCCGAGCTTGGCGAGCACGACCCGCCGCTCCGCCCCGCCGGGGAGGTGGAGATCGATCGCCATGCGGTAGAGGCGCGCCGCGTGGTCGAACGCGAACGCGGCCTCGGCCTGCTCGCCGGCGCGCACCGCGTAGCCGGCGGCGCGCTCGGCGTCGCCGGCCGCGCGCCAGTGCTCGGCCAGCGCCTCGAGCTCCGCGCGCCCGGAGGCCTCGAGCGCCAGGGCGAGCCGGCCGTGCCAGCTCCGCGACGTCGGCTCGTCGAGCCGGGTCGTCACCGTCTCGCGGATGCGGTTGTGGAACGGCTCCACGAACTCGTCCTGGCCCGAGCCGCCGGTCCGCACGAGGTTCGCCGCGCGCAGGGCCGAGAGCACCCGCGTGAGCTCCGAGAAGTCCGCGGCCATGGCGTGCGCGGCGACCGACGTCAGCACCGGCGAGCCGGCGCACACGACGAGCTCGAGGAGCTGGCGCGCCCGCGGGTCCAGCCGGCTGATGCGCGCCCAGAGGACGTCGTCGAGGCGCACCGGCCCGCTGTCGGTGTCCTGCGCCATGCGGTGGCGCAGGAGGGCGTCGATGAAGAGCGGGTGGCCGCCGGCCTCCTGCGCGATCGCCTCGATGCTGAGCGGGCGGCCGGCCGGCGCGCCCCGGAGCAGCAGCGCGCAGAGCTCCTGCGCCTCGGCGAGCGACAGGCGGTGGAGGATGATGTGCCCGAGCGTCTCGGCCGGCACGCCGATCTGCCGCGACAGCGGCGGCGCCGTCTCCGAGGCGGTCCGCACCGCCGCCACGAGCATCATCGCCCGCGGGCGCGAGGGGTCGAACGGCGCGCCCGTTGCGGGGCCGTCGAGCCCCGGGAACGAGCCCGGCCTGCTCGCGGCGACGAGGTCGGCCTCGGTCCACGGGCGCATCACCTCCGAGAGGAGCGCGATGCTGTCGGCGTCGGCCCACTGGAGATCGTCGATCGCGAGCACGAGCGGCCGCTCGGCGGCGAGCCGGCCGAGCAGCTCCCGGAGCGCGGCGAAGACGAGCGCGCGGATCTCGGGCGGGTCGATCGCCTTGCGCCGCGCGCGCGCCTCGGTGATCGCGGGGACCGTCCGGAGCACCGGGAACACCGTGCCGAGCAGGCCCGCGTTGGGCGGCAAGAGCGCCTTGATCTCCTCGGGAGGGCGGCGCGCGAGGTGCCGGCTCAGCGCGTCGATGAGCTCGTCCACCGCCTTGTAGGGGACCGCCTCGCGCTCGTAGCAGCGCCCCGCGAGGACGAGCGCCTCCTTGTCGATGCGCTCCAGGAATCGGCGGAGGAGCGCGCTCTTGCCGACGCCCGACTCGCCCTCGATGAACCGGGTGACAGCGCGCCCCATCCTGGCCTCCGCGAACGCGCCCTCGAGCGCGGCGAGCTCGCTCTGGCGGCCGACGAAGCCGATGCGCTGCGAGAGGACCGGCGGCTCCTCGATGAGCTCCTGCACGCGCAGCCGCCGCAGCACGTCGCGCGCTGTGGGTCGGGCGGCGGGGTCGATGCGGAGCATGTCGACGCAGAGCTCGTCGATGTCCGGCGGCATGTCCTCGACGAGCCGGCTCGGCGGCGGGGGCTCGGCCCGCCGCATCATGTCGAGCGTCGCCTTGGGCGCCATCTGGAACGGGTAGACCCCGGTCAGCGCGAGGTAGAGCATGACCCCCACGCTGTAGATATCCGCCTCGGGCCCGGCCGCCTTCGCCTCGGCCTGCTCGGGCGCCATGTAGTGGAGGGTCCCCACGACGGCGCGCTCGCGGCCTGTGCCGCTCGCGTCGGCGACGAACCCGAAGTCGAGGACGACCACCCGCCCTTCCGCGGTGACGAGCACGTTCGAAGGCTTGATGTCGCGGTGAACCTTGTAGGCCGCGTGCACCGCCGCGAGCCCCTGGGCGAGCTGCGCCAGCGCCGAGCGGAGGCGGGCCTCGTGGAAGGGGCGCTTGATGCGCGGCTGCTCCTCCGAGGCGAGGGCCTGGGCGGACCACAGGGGGCTCGACGGCAGGGTGGAGCGCCGCCCGCCGCCGGCGGGCTCGCCCTGCGGCCCGGCGTCGCCCTCCTCGTGGAGGCGCACGTGCACGACGAAATCGACACCGCGGATGAGCTCCATGGTGAAGAAGAGCTGCCCCTCTTCCTCGTGGAGCTCGCCGAGGCTGACCAGGTTGGGGTGCTGGATGTCCTGAAGCGTGCGGAACTCGTTCTTGAAGCGGAGGCGCGCCTCGGCGCTCAGATTCCGGAGGATCTTGAGCGCGACGCGCCCCTTCCGCTCGCGATCGAAGGCCTCGTAGACAACCCCCATCCCGCCGACGCCCACGACGCGAACGACCTGGAAGCGACGCGTGCCTCCGAACTCGGGTCTCGCGTTCCTCAGGCCCATGCGTGGGACCAAGAAATCACCGGCGCCGGGCGGTGGCAAGCAGTGCGTGGTGGCGCGTGGAAGCGCGCGGATGCGCGCAGATGCGCGTGGAAGCACGTAGAAGCGCCCAGGGAGCGCGAAGGAGCGCGAAGGAGCGCGCGCAGGGCCGGCAGGGCGCGTCGGAGGCCGCTGGGCTCGGCGCTGGGCGCGTGAGGCAGGGGAGAGCGCGTTGGGCGCGGCGGGCCGTGGGGCGCGCGCGGGCCGCGCGCGGGCGCGCTCGGGGCCTGGACGGGGGCGCGCGTGACGCTGCGAACAGGATCGGCAGAAAGGTGGCACCCCCAGGGGAAGGGCGGTAGCGTACCGGGCCTGCGAGCGAAAAGAGCCCGGCCGGTGCGTGCCGCTCAGCCGGTCAGCCCGGCGCGCACCCAGTTGACAACGGGAGGGCATCATGGTCTGCGTAGTACGCTCCGAGGCTTCGGAAGCGGTTCCGAGAGCGCCACGCGCGAAGGGTTTGCTGGGGTGATCCAGAGGTTGAGAGACTTCTTCTCGTCGTCGGCGCGACGCAGCACAGCGCCCCCGACCGAGAGCGCGGCCGAGCACACCCCGGGATGCAGCCTCGTTGTAGAGAGTGTCAGCAAGAGCTTCGGTAAGACACAGATATTGAACGACGTGTCGTTCAAGGCGGAGGCCGGCGAGTTCGTGACGCTCCTCGGGCCTTCCGGCTGCGGAAAGACGACGCTGCTCCGCATCATCGCGGGGCTCGATCGCTCCGACCGGGGGCGCATCCTCCTCGCCGGCAGGGCGGTTGACCACCTGCCGGCGAACCGCAGGCCGGTGAACACGGTGTTCCAGAACTACGCGCTGTTCCCGCATCTCACCGTGTTGGAGAACGTGGCCTTCGGGCTGAGGTCGCGCAAATTCCCGGACGCCGAGGTGCTCGAGCGCGTGCGTTCGAGCCTCTCGATGCTCAAGCTCGATGATCTCGCGGAGAGGTACCCGCACCAGATCTCGGGCGGTCAGAAGCAGAGAGTCGCGCTCGCGCGGGCGGTCGTCAACGAGCCTGAGGTGCTGCTGCTCGACGAGCCGATGTCCGCCCTCGACGCGAAGCTGCGCGCCGAGGTGCAGCTCGATCTGCGCCGCCTCCAGCGCGCGCTCGGGAAGACGTTCGTGCTCGTCACTCACGATCAGGACGAGGCGATGACCGTCTCGGACCGGATCGTGCTCATGAACAAGGGCCGCATCGAGCAGCAGGGCGCGACGGCCGAGGTGTACGAGCGGCCCCAGAGCCGCTTCGCCGCCGAGTTCTTCGGCGCCGCCAACATCATCTCGGCCCAGCGGGTCGGCGCCACGCTCGTCTTCACCACGGTGGGCGCGCTGAGGGTCCAGACCACGCCTCAGTGGGAGTTCGGCACGCTCGCGATCCACCCCGAGTGGATCGAGCTCTGCGAGACCGAGCCGCCGGAGAACGGCGTGCGCGGCGTCGTGCGGGAGAGCTTCTATCGCGGCGACCACGTCGAGCTCATCATCGAGCCCGGGCCGCTGCGCGTGCAGCTCAGCCCCCGCTCGCGGCTCACGCCCGGCTCGTCGGTCTGGCTCGCCCTGCCCGCGGAGCGGCTCGAGGTGCTCAGTGACTGAGCCCACGGTCTGGTTCGGCCAGCTGACGACGCGGCGCAGGCTCCTCGCGCGGGGGTCCCTCTTCATCGCGGCCGGCGTCTCCTGGCTCTCGCTGTTCCTCCTCTTGCCGAGCCTCGCGCTCCTCGTCGTGTCGTTCGTGAAGCGCGACGCGGACGGCGCCCTGATCTGGGAGCTGACGATCGAGTCGTTCGCGCGCATCTTCGGCTCCGCGTCGGGCGAGAACGCGCGTATCCTCATCAGGAGCGTCGTCCTCGCGATGGTCGCGACGTCCGCCTCGGTGATGCTCGCGTATCCGATGGGCTTCTTCATCGCCCGCGGCTCGCAGCGCCGGCGGTTCTTCTGGCTCGCGACCATCTTCGTCCCGCTCTGCACGAACCTCGTGATCCGCACGTTCAGCTGGAAGCTCCTCCTGTCGGCGCAGCTCCTGCCCGCCAAGGTGGCCGCCTGGCTCGGCTGGATCGACCCCGGCCGCGACATCTATCCGAGCTGGACCGCTGTCACGCTGGGCCTCGTCGCCGCCTCGCTGCCGTTCGCGGTGATCCCCCTCTACACGAGCATCGACCGCCTGGACTGGTCGCTCGTCGAGGCGGCGCAGGACCTCTACGCCTCGCGGCTCCGCGTGTTCTTCGCGGCGGTCTTGCCCCAGACCCTGCCCGGGCTCAGCGTCGCCGTGATCCTGACGTTCGTCCCCGCGATGAGCGTCTTCGTGGTGAGCGACATGCTCGGCGGCGCGAAGCACTGGCTCATAGGGAACCTGATCCAGCACCAGTTCGGCCCGGGCCGGAACATCCCCTATGGAGCGGCGCTGAGCCTGTTGCTCATCATCCTGACGCTGGGCGGGGTCTCCCTGTACCGCCGGAATGGGCGCTCCGTGGAGCTCCTGTGAGCGGCGGCCGCGGTCCCTGGCGCGCGCTGACGACCCTGGCCGCCTTCTTCGGCTTCGGGCTCCTCTACCTGCCGCTCCTCGCGGTGGCCATCTACTCGTTCAACGCCGCGGAGCGGGGCCTGGTCTGGACGGGCTTCTCGGTGCGCTGGTACCTCGAGCTCTTCGCCGATCCCGAGACCAGCCGGCGCGCCAGGGAGATCCGCGAGGTGGCCGTGAACACGCTGCTGCTCGGCGGCGCCTCCACGCTCATCTCGACGATCCTCGGGACGCTGCTCGCGCTCGGGATGCGCTTTCCGTGGCCGGGCTCCGTGAATCGCATGCTCGAGTCGATCGTGGACATCCCGGCGGTCGCGCCGGACATCACGTTCGCCGCGGTGCTGGTGATGGCGTTCAACCTGCTCCGCCGGGTGGTGGACTGGTTCGACCTCGGCATGACGACGATGATCATCGGCCACGTGACGTTCGAGATCGCGTTCGTCACGCTCATCGTCCGCAGCCGCCTCATCTCCATCGGACCGACGCTGAGCGAGGCCGCGATGGACCTCTACGCGTCGCCCTGGACCCATTTCCGGCGGGTCACGCTCCCGCTTTTGTGGCCGGCCATCGTGGGGGGCGCCATGCTGGCATTCACGATGTCGCTCAACGACTTCGTGATCAGCTTCTTCACGTCCGGCCCGCGCTCGGTGACGCTCCCGCTCTTCGTCTACCACTCTCAGGTGCGAGGCATGCGGACCGACCTGTTCGCGATCTCAACGATCCTCGTGTTCGGCGTCATCGTGTTCATCATGATGCTCGAGCGGCTGACCCGCTGGAGACACGATTGAGCCGGCGCGGCGCGGCCGGGCGCGGGGGTGCGGCGCGCGCCCGATGAGGGGCGCGCCGCGGCGACGCGGCGACCGAGAACGCGCGGCGCGAAGGCCCGCGCGAGAGAGCCAGGCGCCGGCGCGATCGCGCGGCGCCGCGTCGCGGCCGCGGCGGCGACGTCATCCAGCCCTCGGCGACCGCGGCGGGAGCGGGCCTCCGGCGCGGCGCGAGCGGGCAAGCCCGAGCTCGCGCGCCTGGCTCCCTGCGCGCGCAGACGCGAACGGTTCCGGGGAGATCCACGCGCGCGGCGCCCTCGGCGCCGCTCACTCTGTATGCGCTCCGCGCAGGGCGCCTACACAGCGAGGTCCACGTGGACCTCGGGGCATCGGGGGCTTGTGCGAACAGGTTGGATCGGCTCACGGCTTACGGTAAGCTGACCTGGCAATGCGGCTGTTCGTCCCAAGCTCGCCGTGTCTCGGCGTGACTGCTGGACCCGGCGGCGGCGCATTCCGCTCCACTTCGACCGTTGGGAATCGAGATCGAAAGATGAGCTTTCGTCGCTCCGCACTCCTACTCATACTCGTTTCACTCCTCACATTCTCCGGTCGGCCTGCCTGGGCGGACGATCTGGCCGATGAGGCCGATCTACACTTCAGGATCGCCACCGACCGGTACTCACAGCGCGATTACCGGGGCGCCCTGGAGCACTTCCTGGTGTCGAACCGGCTCGTGCCGAACCGCAACGTCATCTTCAACATCGCTCGAACGTACGAGGCGCTCGGGGAGTACCCGGACGCGTTCCGCTACTACGTTCAGGCGCTCGAGCAGGAGCCCAACGCGGCGCGCAGGCCCGCCATCGAGGAGGCGCTCGCGCGCATCCGTCCCAACGTCGCCGTCATCCACGTGCAGACGGACCCGCCTGGAGCGACGGTGTACATCAACCGCCGCGATCTCGGCGGTCGCGGCAACACGCCCCGCCTCCTCGGCTTCCAGCCCGGCAAGCACAAGATCATCGTCGACCTCGAGGGCTACGAGCCCGCGGAGGTCGAGAACGTCGAGGCGAAGACCGGCGAGCAGACGACCGTCGCGATAAAGCTCAAGCGCATCGTCGGCACGGTGCGTGTCGTCGGTGAGACGGCGGGCACGCAGGTCAGGGTCAACGACGCGAGCGGGCCGGTGGCGTGCACCGCGCCGTGCGATCTCACGCTGCCTCCCGGCCGTCACCGCCTCTATCTGTCGCAGGAGGGTTATCAGCCGTCGGAGCAGGACGTGAACGTCGCGGCCGGCACGGCGGTGCCCGCGCGGTACCGGCTGAACCCGCTCACCGGCAGCCTCGTTGTCAACGCGGACGAGCGCGACGCGCTCGTCGAGGTCGACGGCAAGCCGATGGGCTTCACGCCGGCGGTGCTCAACGTGCAGAGCGGCCAGCGCCGGGTGCGCGTCTCGCTGCGCGGCTTCCGCCCGGTGGAGCAGGTCGTCAACGTCGTGGCGAGCCAGCAGACCCGGATCGACCTCTCGTTGCGCCAGCTCGAGGAGGTCGAGGCCGCGTCTCGTTCGACGGAGGCCGTCGAAGACGCCCCCGGCTCGGTCACCATCATCCCCGGGCAGGAGCTCCGCGCGATGGGGTATCCCACGGTCGCGGAGGCCCTGAGGGGCGTGCGCGGCCTCTACACGACGTACGACGGCGTCTACACCTTCGCCGGCGTCCGCGGGATCAACCTGCCTGGCGACTTCGGCAACCGGATGCTCACGCTGCTCAACGGGCATTCGATGAACGACAGCTGGGTCAACCTTTCGTACTTCGATTACCTGGCCCGGACGGACCTGGAGGACGTGGAGCGGATCGAGATCGTGAGGGGTCCCGGCTCGGTGCTCTACGGTACGGGCGCGTTCTCCGGCGTCGTCAACGTCGTGACCAAGGGCCGTCCGACGGCGACCAGCGTGGGCCTCGGCGTGGGCACGGCCGACAACTCGCTCATCCGTGGGCGCGCGTCGTTCCAGCTCCCGCTCGGGCGCGACTCGGGCGTCTGGATGTCGGTCGGCGCCGCGCGCAGCCTGGGGCGGGACTACTACTTCGGCGATTACAGGGATCATCCGACCTCCAGTGATCCCCGGCCTCAGCCTGTGAACGAGGGCGATCCGATTCCGCCGGACGACCCGCTGCGCTACAGGTTCGACGGGCACTCGCGGAATAACGACAAGTTCACCGTGGGTACGCTCCAGGGGCGCCTCTGGCTGAAGTCATTCTCGGCGCAGTGGTACCTGAACTCCCGCTCGAAGACGGTCCCCAACGGCGTCGCGACGACGCAGCTCGGCGTCGACAACACGTTCTACCAGGACACACGCGGGTTCCTCGAGCTCTCGCTCGCGCCGCGCTTCGGGGACAAGCTCGCGACGCTGACCCGCGCGAGCATCAACATGTACCAGTTCGAGGACAGGCTCTGGTACTACCCTCCTTCCATCGATGCTACCTTCAATCAGATCTATGACAAGGAGACGTTCGACGACATCTGGTTGCTCGCCGAGCAGCGGGTCGAGTTCAGCCCGATCCCGCAGCTCAAGATCACGGCGGGCGCCGAGGCCCAGATCCACTTCACAGCCGAGCAGACCGGCATAAACACTGCCTGCGCCTCCCAGGATGTTTGCTTCCCCTTCCAGTACTTGCCTCTCCCGGGTGACTCGAGCGATGACGGTATCGACGAACACCCCTACAATATCCTGGCGGCATATGCGCTCGTCGACATCACGCCGTCGGAGCGGCTCCGTATCTCGGCGGGCTCGCGCTTCGATTACTACTCGACGCTGGAGGACCCGACGCCCGTCCCGAGCCCCAGGATCGCGCTCATCGTCAAGCCGTACGAGGGGGGCAATCTGAAGATCACCGGAGGCCGCGCGTTCCGCGCGCCCTCGATTCAGGAGCTGTTCTACGGGTATGCCGTGCCGCTGGCGGATGGCGGGTACGAGGAGTGGTACAAGCCCTCGCCTAAGCTCGAGCCCGAGAGCGTCTGGTCGGGAGAGGTCGAGTTCACGCACCGCCTCTCCTCCACGGTCTCGGCGCTCGGCGCCGCGTACGTGAACCACCTGAGCAACCTGATCTTCCAGCAGGGCTCCCAGACAGTCGGGGATCCGACGCGCTACGAGAACACCGAGGATCCGATCCTGGTGGTCGGCGGCGAGGCGGAGCTTCGCCGCGAGTGGCGCCAGGGGTGGATGGCGTCGGTCTCGTACTCCTACGCGAAGGCGCAGTACCTGGAGGACGCTGGCGTGAACCAGCTGCGCGCGGTCCCGAACTCGCCGGAGCACATGGGGTCGGTCCGCGGCGCGGTGCCGCTCTTCGGGAAGGCGCTCGGTCTGGCGTCGCGCTTGACGGTCGAGGCACCGCGTTACGACCGCAATGTCCGGGCGACCAGCGAGATCAAGCAGACCAAGACCGAGCCGTCCGTGATCTGGGACATCGTCCTCTCCGGGCAGGTGGATGTCGGCGGGCTCCGCTACAACGTCGGCGTCTACAACGTCGGCGACTGGCGCTGGACGGCCCCGACGGCCGCGCAGTACACAATCGCCAAGTTCCCGCAGAACGGCCGTACGTTCCTCGCCTCGCTCAACATGAACCTCTGAGCAACGCGGGCGCTGGTCTCGCCAGCCGGCCCGACGCACGACAGCGCCCCTCCCTTCCAGCGGAGGGGCGTTGCCTTTTTGTCTCCCCCATCGTTGCCACACCGCTGTCCCCCGGCCCCGAGCGGCGCGTCCGGGAGGTTGGCTTGCGCTCGACACGACGCCGGCTGCCGACAGGCCTCGTGCAGCGGCGCCTGCCGACCAGATGCCGCCTGGGCGACCAGCAGATGCCGCCGGCGCGACCGGCAGGTGCCGCTGGCGCGACCAGCAGATGCCGCCGGCGCGACCAGCCGATGCCGCCTGGGCGACCAGGACCCTTCATCCAACGAGCGTGGGCCCCCGGAGGGGGAGGTCGTCGCGCGGGGTGGGGGATGGGCTGTTGTCTGAGCCCAAATGACGAAGAGGCTCCGGCGTGCAGAGCACGCTGGAGCCTCTTTGTCCGAGGCGAGTTCAGTCCATCCCCTGCCCCACGCGACGACCTACCCCTTCGGGGGGCGTGCCACAAGCGTGAGCCGGAAGGTCCCCGCTACTTGTTGTAAGGCCGCTGCGCCGGCCGGGGGCTGAACATCGTACACAGGATCGTGTCGTAGAACTTCCCCTGGAAGAAGTAGTTCTCCCGGAGGTACCCTTCTCGTTGGAACCCGACCCGCTCGGCGACCCTGAGCGAGGGCCCGTGCTCGGGGTCGATGCCCGCCTCGATCGTGTGCAGGTCGAGCTGCTCGAACCCGAACCGCACGATCGCGCGCAGCGCCTCGGTCATGTACCCCTTGCCGCTCGCCGTGCGCGCCTGCTCATAGGTGATCTCGGCGCGGTAGTGATACGGCACGAAGCGGAAGAACCCCACGGCGCCGATCAGGTGTTGCTCCGCCCCGCGCACGCAGATGCCCCAGCGGAGCTGCGTGCCCTCCTGGTGCGCGCGCTTGAGCATGCCGATCATTTTTCGCGTGTCGGCGACCGTCTTGTGAACGGGGGCACCCCAGAGCCGCAGCCACTCATCGTCCGAGCAGACGGAGAACAAGGCTTCAGCGTCGGCTTCTATGATCTCACGCAAGATCAGGCGCTCGGTCTCGATACGGGGATGCACGGCAAACGGCAGATCGAGAGGGCTACTCATCAGGGGATTCTCCCAGGTATGACGCCCAGCCTATCATCGTTCCGCGAGGCGGTGCCGCAAACTGGCGTCTGTGCGTCCGAATTGTGCGCGTCACGCGCGACGACGAGCCGCGCGCCAGCCACGCGCTGGGCCCTCCGCATCACACCAGGTGCGGCAGAGCCCGCGCGCCGCTCCTCGCGGCCGGTCAGACAGGCAACTTCACAGAGGTCGTGTGTCAGTACACGTGGGTGCACCTGCCGCCTCGAACCCCTGTCGCGCGTCGCGCTCCCATGGGTCGTCGGCGTCGGCGTCACTGCGACTTCACTTCGGTCCACACCTCGTCAAACACCTTGGCTGCCTCACCCAGGTCGCGGTGGTGCTCCAGGCGATCCGACACCTCTTTCGTCGGATAGATGAGCGTGTTCGTCCGATCTGCGTCCGGCAGCTTCCCCTGCGCCGCGGCGTTGGGCGACGCATACTTCGTGTACATCGAGAGCTGCGCGCCGCCCTCCGGCGTGAGCACGTGATTGATGAACTTGTGGGCCAGCTCGGGGTGAGGCGCCTTCGCCGCGATCGTCATCACGTCGACCCAGATGACCGAGCCTTCCCTGGGGATCACGAAGGCGAGGCGCTCCTTGTCCTGCTCGATCGCCTTCTGCGCGTCGCCGTTCCAGACGACCGCCATGTCCACGGAGCCCGCCCTGACGTCCTCCATGGCGCCCACGCCGCCCTTGAAGCCGAGGCACTTCGGGTGCTTCTTCACGTCCTTGAGGACGCGGCCCGCCTCGCGGATCTCGTTCGCGTTCGTGGTGTTGCTCGAGTACCCCTTGTACTTGAGCACCGACCCGAGCATGTCCCGCTGCTCGTCGAGCAGCACGAACGTCCCCGCCAGCTTCTGCGGATCGAGCAGCGACGACCACGAGGCGTCGAGGCTGGGCAGCTTCTTCTTGTTGTAGACGATGCCGACGGTGCCCCACTGATACGGTACGCCGTGCTTGTTCCCGTCGTCGAACCCGGGCCCGGCGAACCGCGGCTCCAGGTTCTTGAGGTTCGGGATCTGGGCGTGCTCCAGCGGCCTGATGAGCCCGCGGCGCACCATCCTGGGCAGGATCTGGCTGGCCATGATCACGACGTCGTACTGGCTGTCGGCGCCCGCGTACGCGAGCTTGCTCTCCATCTCCTCGGTGGAGTCGTACCGGGTCAGCCGCACCTGGGCCTTGGTCTGCGCCTCGAAGTCCTTGATGATCTTCTCATCGATGTAGTCCGGGAAGATCAGCAAGTTCAACTCGCCTACTTCGGCGGGCGCCGCGGCTTTGGCGCCAGAGCCCGACTCCTTACCCGTCGGCGCGGGCTCCTTCTTGGAGCAAGCGATAAGCGAAAGGGCCCCCAGCAGCATCGAAACAAGCACCAGGGGTCTACGTCTGTATTGCATCGGTCAGTCCTTTCTCCGTCTTGTTCAAGGCATCTTGCGGGAACGCGGCGTGCTCGGACGTTCGTCGCTCTAGTTGAACAATGATTTGACAGGACCTGTCGAGTGGACGATTCTGCGCGCAAGCAACGTAACCACGAAGTGATGGAATGCGGCCGCCAGCTCCGGGGCTTCGGCGGTGAGCCGCTGCAGCGCCTCCTCCGAGAGCCGGTAGAGCGTGGCCTGGCGGCTCGCCGTCACGGTCGCCGAACGTTTCTCGCCCATGTACAGCCCGGACTCGCCGACGACGGAGCCCGGTCCCATGGTGCGGAGCCGCTTGATCTTCTTCCCGTCAATTTCCAGCCACGCTGTAAGCTCACCGCTCTCGATAAGGTATAGATCCTTGGAGACGTCCCCTTGCCGAAACAGGTCGAACCCCGCCGGGGCCTCGACCCGCTCCAGGTAGCCAAGGAAGCGGAGCATCTCCGGCCTGCCGTTGAAGACATCCTGGAGGTCGTAGAAGAGCATGGGCGGCGGCAGCATGCTCGGGGGCGCCTCCTGGATGATCTCGTTCTCACACGCCTCGAGGCCGCGGTCCAGATCCGGGTAGATGCGGCACACGTCGTCGTTCTCGATCACGACCTCGCCGCGCTCGAGGTGGTTCCTGATGTCCGCCGGCACCTCGGTGAGGATGAGCCTCACCCCGTGCGCCTTCGCGAGCCGGCGGAGCCGGAGGAAGCTGGCGATGGCCGAGGAGTCGAGCCCGTTGACGTGCCGGAAGTCGAGGAGCAGATACCGGATGTCCGCGTCCGTGCTCTGGATGCGCTGCTGCGCGCTCGTGAGCAGGTTGTACGCCGTCCCGAAGAAGACGTAGCCCTGGAGCTGGAGGATGTAGAGCTGCTTGGCGCGCTCCATCAACGTCATCTCCTCGCCGTCGCTGCGGGCCACGTTGCTGCGGAGGTGCAGGCCGGAGATGGCGTTGCGGATGACCTCGATGCGGCTGTAGCTGAGCGCGAACAGGATGAGCGACACGCCGAGCCCCACCGCGACCCCGGTGAGGAAGTCCGAGACGGCCACGACGAGGAGGATGACCACCACGACGAGGTACTCGGTCCGGCGCAGCCGGAAATAGCCCTCGTACAGCGTGTTGATCAGGAAGTGAAAGCCGAGATAAGCGATGAGCCCCCCGAGCACGGGGCGCGGGTAATAGCTGATCGCGTCGGCGCCGATGACCAGCACGATCGCGCTGACCGACGCCGCGAAGATGCCCGCGAGGCGGGTGTTCGCGCCGGTCTTGAAGTTCATCGACGACTCGGGCATCGACATGTACCCGACGACGCACCCGAAGACGCTCCCGACGATGTTCGCGACGCCCGTCGCGCGCAGCTCCCGATCGAGGTCGATCTCCTGCTCGGTGGCGAGCTCCACGCCTGACGCGCTCAGGAGCACGGTGATGGCCGCCATGACCGTGACGGCCACCATGTTGCCACCGCCTTCCTTGACCAGGACCGACCAGTTCACCTGCTGGAGGTCGGAGGCCTGGATGGGCGGCCAGAGCGCGTCTCGCGGGAACGGCCCGAGGAGCCACCCGTCCGAGAACGCCTGCGCCACGCCGGAGTCGGAGATGTAGAGGATGAGATAGAAGACGCCGGTCGACCCGAGGAGCAGGATCGGCAGGAGCAGGAGGTTCGAGTACCGCCGGAGCAGCGCCACGAGCAGGAGGCCGAACAGGAGGCCGGTGAGACACTGGTCCAGCGAGCTCGAGAACAGGCTCGGCAGCGTCTTCAGCGTGGCGGGCTTGCCCGACATGACGGACAGCGACCCCAGTACGAGCAGCCAGCCGGCGCCGGCGAGGAAGCCGCCGGCCACGGGATAAGGGATGAAGCGGACGAGGACGCCGAGGCGGAGCAGGCCGAGCAGCAAGAAGAAGCCACCGGCGACGACCGAGGTGAGCGCGATCGCGACGATCACCGTCGGGAACGCGTCCGCGTGCGGGTCGATCCTGTGGACGCCCGCGGCGATCGCCGCGGCCATCGAGGCGAAAATGACGGCGGCGTCCTCCTGAGGCGCGGCGATGACGGGCCGGAACGAGCTGAGGAGGGCGACGATCACCCCGATGATGACGGAGCTGATCAGGAAGATGCCGATCCCCTTCGACAGGCGGTCCGCGAAGTCGTGCGTGAACACGAGCGCGGCCAGCGAGATGTCGAAGGTGACGACCAGCGTCCCCGAGACGGCAGCGGCCAGGAGCGCCTGTACCAGCTTGAGCCGCTTGCCCTTCCCGAGCTGCTCTACCTGCACCGGCTCCGCAACGTCCCCTGCTTCCTGCTGTGTCATGCTCTTGAGAGACCTCTCGGACGATGTGGCGAAATCCCGCGCGCTGCTCTCGGCCCGAGGCGCGCTAGCGCCGCGCCCCGGACGCGCCGAGCATAGCGAGTTCGCCGCCGGGCAGGTATGCGGCAGCGACGATCGCGACGACGATGATGCTCAGGGGGCCGGCGGGGGGCGCCACGGCCCCCCGCGCCGGCTCATGAGGCGCCCAGCTCACGCTCGATCGCGGCGGCCTGCTCCTGCAGAGCCTCCGCCTCGCCGAGGTGGCCGCTCAGCCGGTGCAGCTTCGCGAAATCGGCGAGGAGCCTCGCCTCCTCGCGCCGGTTCCCGATCTGCCGCTCGATGGCGATCGCGCGGGTGTACAGCGTCCGCGCGGTATCATACCGACCCTGGACGGCGTAGGCCATCCCGAGGCTCGCGAGCGTGAGCCCCTCGGTCGGCAGGTTGCCCGACTCGCGCGCGGCGCGCAGCCCTTCTTCCCAGTACGTGCGCGCGTCGTCCGGCTGCTGCATCGCCCAGTGCGTGCGGCCGAGGCCCAGGAACCCGAGCGCCTCGGACGCGCGATCGCCGAGCTTCTGCGCGTCGGTCAGCACGCGGATGTGCTCCTGCCGCGCCTCCTGGTACCGGTTCCGCGCCTCGAGGACGTCGCGCGCGAACTCGTAGCGCACGATGACGCTCTCGGGCGTCGGCTCCGGCGACAGCTTGAAGTAGACGCGGTAGAGCCGCGTCGCCTCCTCGTGCGCGTAGCGCGCCGCCGCCTTCCGCGCGCCCGCGAGGAAGTAGCGGCGCGCGTGATCGACCTTGCCCGCGCGCCGCCAGTGCCGGCCGAGCGCCACGAGCTGGTCCTCGAGGTCGTCGCCGTAGAGGCTCTCGATCGCCTCGGCGGCGAGCCGGTGGAGCTCCTGCAGCCGCGCGCGGGACTGCATCTCGTAGGCGGCGTTCCGGAGCAGCGCGTTGCTGAACTGAAAGCGCCGCTCCGTCATCTGCGACCAGATGCACTGCGCCTCGCCGATGCGCACGTGCTCCTCGAGCACCGACGCGTCGGGGAGCATCAGCGCGAGCACGCGCAGGTCGAACTCGCGCCCGAGGACGGCGGCGGCGACGATCGTCTGCTTCACCTTCGCGTCGAGCCGGTCGAGCCGCGAGATGAGCAGGCTGTTCACGTTCTTGGGCGGCATGAACGTGTTCGAGATCGAGATGGAGCTCGAGCTCGAGCCGTAGCGCCCGTCCTCGAGCCAGTAGGCGAGGATCTCCTGCGCGAAGAACGGGTTGCCGCCGGCGGTCTCGCAGAGCAGCGTCGCGAGCATGTCCGGCATCGGGCCGCCGAAGAACGGGACAGCGAGCGCGAGGAGCTGCTCGCGCGGCAGCGGCTTCAGCTCGATCACCTTCTCGGAGATCCCGGGGTCGAGCGGGATGCGCACCGGGGTGCCGTCGTCCTTGCGCCGCGTCGTACAGATGATCGCGATGGGCAGCCCCCTGCACGCACGCGCGATGACGCGCACCGCCTCGAGCGAGTCCTCGTCGGCCCAGTGCGCGTCCTCGAGGTGGAGGATCACCGGCTGGAGCGACGCCTCGGCGAGGAAGACGAAGGAGAGCGCCGACAGCGTGCTCGTGTACCGGAGCTTCGGGTGCAGGCGCTCGTACGGCGAGTCCTCCCAGCGGATGCCGATCAGCGCCGCGAACACCGAGCGCGCGCGCTCCAGCTCGCGCTTCAGCGCGGCCTGGCTCTCGGGCAGCCGCTCGAGGAGGTACTCGAACGCGTCGTCGAAGTTGGTGAGCTTCTCTTCCTTGCCGAGCGCGGAGGACTCCCAGAAGTACTCCTTCAGCGCGAACTCGAACGCGTTCAGCGAGCTCTGGAGCGTCTGGTCGCAGCGCGCGTCGATCCACAGGAAGGGCCGGTCGCTCTGGTGCTCCTCGCACCGGTGGCGGAAGCGCTGCACGAGGTAGCTCTTGCCGAGCCCCGGCTCGCCGTCGATGTACGTGATCCCGGCGGGCCTGCCCTCGAAGATCGGCCCGACGTAGCGCGCGAGCTGCTCGATCTCCGCCTCGCGGCCGATGAGGCCGAGGTCGTAGAACTCCTTCTGGACCGAGATGCGGCGCCGCTCGAGCGAGTAGACGAGGATGGGCAGATCGAAGCCCTTGAACCGGAAGATGTTCTCCGTCGTCCACTGGTAGCTCGTCTCGCCGGCCCGGAAGACCTGCTCGTCGGCCCAGATCGCCGACCAGGGGGCCTTCGCGACGAGGCGCGCGGCGAGGTTCGTCGCGCGGCCGATGCACGCGAACTCGTGCCGCTCGGTGCCGCCGTTGAAGCCGGCGTAGCGGACGTCGCGCGTGATCCCCGCGCGGAGGCGCATCTGCCGGAGGCCGCGCTTCTTCAGCTCCAGCGCGAAGTCGAGCGCGCGATCGTTGTCGTTCTCGTGCGTGATCGGCGCGCCGAAGTGGATGAGCGCGGCGATGCCGAGATCGCCCGCGTCGATGCCCGTGAAGGTGCCGCCGTACAGCTCCGAGAGCTCGTGCAGGAGGCGCGTGAGCTCCGCGAAGCTCGGGATCTGCTCGAACGAGAGGAAGACGCTCGTGACGTTGCGGAACTCGCCCTCCGGGGGCATGTCCGCGACGCCCCTCGCCACGAAGGCGGTGCCCTCGCCGCGCGGCGGGTTCCTCGGGACCTGCGGCATCCTGGGCGCCGGCACGTCGCCGAGCTTGTAGACGCCCTCGCCGTGGTACTTCGCGCTCGCGGGCGGGATGCGATCGCAGAGCGCGCGGTCGAGGAGGATGTCCCCCTTCTGCGCTTGCCGCTCGATCGCGACGCACGCGGCGAGCGCCTGCCCGTGGAAGTGGTAGTACGCGCGCTCCGGGGAGATGCGGACGATGCCCCACTCGACCGAGCCCCACGCCAGCCCCATCCGGAACGAGAACGGGAAGCTGCCGAACGGCGTGTCGCGCTCGGGGTGCTCCGCGAACAGGTCGCGCATCGAGAGCGCCGCGCCGAGCACGTACTCCGCGACCTTGCGGTCCGGCGTGTCCTGGAACAGCGCCGTGAACGCGTCGCCCGCGAAGTTCGTGATGAAGCCTCCGGCGTGGTGGACCGCGGCGATGAGCGGGTCGAAGTAGTACCGGAGCGTGCCCGCGAGCGTCTCCGCGCCCGCGCGCCCGTGCTGCATCAGCTTCTCCGTGAGCTCGGTGAAGCCGGGGATGTCGATCATCAGCACCGCCCCCGTGAAGCTGCCCTCGGTGTTGCCGAGAGCGTCTTGCTGGATGATGAAGTCGGGGACGAGCGGGTTCATTTCCTTGCTCCTCAGCAACGGATCCCGCTTGGAATCGGCCTGGGAAGCGCGTCTGCGGGACGCAGAGCCTGGAGTCTACCGCCGGCGGGAACAGATGAATACGGGGATCTTCGATCGGCGGCCCCATCGGCGCACGAGGCGCTCGTCGGGTGCTGCGCGGGCTGGTCCCGACGCTGCGCGGGCTGGTCCCGACGCTGCGCGGGCTGGTCCCGACGCTGCGCGGGCTGGCCAGCGTGCGCGCGCTCCGCAGGACACGGCACACCGGCGCCTCGTGAGGGGTGCTCCTCGACGGAGAGCCTGGAGTATCGCCCCATCCCGTCGGCGCGGACATCCGCCCAGAGCGGCCGCGCAGAGAGGACAGACGGGGACACGATGAAGAGATGTGTGGGGCGCTGGAAGGTCATCGTTCGATCTGGATATCCAGCGGCCGAGGCGGGGGAGGTGACGGCGGCGGCGTGTCGGGGGCCGGCGAGGGTCTCGGGGCCGGCCGCCCGTAGGACCTGGGCGCCGGGGTCGCCGGGGTCGCCGGGGGCGGCGTGGGCGCGGCCGGCGTGCTCGTCGGCGCGGCCGCGCGCTTCGTGAGCGTGGCGACCAGGCGGACCGACTGATCCGAGGGACCCTGGACGATCGAGTACGGCTCGTACCCCTCTTGCCGCACGGTGAGCCGGCGGGGATTGGCGCGCACCGAGCTGTTCGAGATCGAGAGCTGGAGCGGCGTGTTGCCGAGGAGCTTGCCGTCCTCCAGGACCTCGGCGCCGGAGGGCATCGACTCGACCATCAGCACGAACGAGCTGACGTCGGGCGGCGGCGGGGCGACCTGCGGCGGCTTCTCTTGCGGCACGGCGACAGGCGCCGGCTCGCTCGGGCGCATCTGCGACATCGCGACCCCGATGCCCGCGACGGCGAGGACCCCCACCGCGACGAGCACGATGCCCTTGCGGCCCTGCGGCGCCGCGTCGGCGGGGCGCGAGGCGGCGCCGAGCGACGCGTCGTCCACCTGCGAGCCCGCGCCGCTGGACGACGACGGGGGCGAGGGGCTCGCGGGGATCGCCGTCATCACGCGCACGGGCGGCATCGGCGTGGGCATCCTGCCGGTCCCGCCGGAGTCCATGGTCACGAGGCCCGTCGAGCCGAACGCCGGCGACAGGCCGATCGCCTGGGCGCACTCGCCGAGGCCGCGGATGAAGGCCTCCATGTTGGCCGGGCGGCCGTCCGGCTCCTTCGACAGGCAGCGCATCACGAACGCCTCGAGCACCTCGGGGACGTCGGCCTCGGGGTTGCGCTCGCGCATCCGCGGGACGGGCTGCTGGAGGTGGGCGATCAGGATCTGGACCGAGTTCTGCGCCTCGAAGGGGACCTTGCCGCAGAGCATCTGATAGACGATCACGCCCAGCGAGTAGACGTCCGTCCGGAGGTCGACCTTGCCGTGCGAGATCTGCTCCGGCGACATGAAGCGCGGGGAGCCGAGGAACGAGCCCTGCTGCGTGAGCTCCTCCGAGTCGTCGGCGAGCACCTTCACGAGGCCGAAGTCGAGGATCTTGACGAGCTCCCCGGTATCCTCGCCGGGGACGAGCATGACGTTCGACGGCTTCAGATCGCGGTGCACCACGCCGTGCTTGTGCGCCTCGCGGAGCCCGCGCGCGATCTGCCGGGCGATGCCCATCGCGTCGGGCGCCGACAGGCGGCCGGCCTTGCGCAGCCGCCGGAAGAGCGTCTCGCCCTCGAGGAACTCCATCGCCATGAAGTACCGCTCGGGCTCCATGTTCTCGACTCGGCCGTAGTCGAAGACCGTGACGATGTTCGGGTGCTGGAGCCTGGCGAGGATGCTCGCCTCGAGGAAGAAGCGCTTATGAAAGTTGGGATCGATCTGATTCGATGAGTTGGTGGGCGTGAGGACCTTGATCGCGACCTGGCGCTCGAGCGCGATCTGCTCTCCGCGATAGATGACCCCCATGCCGCCCGTCGCGAGGAGGGAGTGGATCTTGAACTTCTGATTCAAGACCTTTCCGAGCAGCGGATCGGACTCACCGCTGGCCGACGAGGCACTGTCCGAAAGCTTCTCCGCCGTGCTCATGGCCTCTGTCTCTTTCCCCTTCCCATCCCGCTGGCCCCCACTGCTGGCAGTCGGGGAAAGCGTACCCCGATCCCGTCGCGCGCTGCCTTCGTTCGCCTTGCGTTCGACTTACGTCTGTCTCACGTCCGGGCTTACGTCCTACCTCACGTCTTGCCTCACGTTTCGCTCACGTCCGATACAAATCCTGGGACCTGGCTCGCCGCGACGCCGCCCGCGCTCGTCGGCTTGATCTCCGGACTCGCTGCGGCACGTTGAGCTCAGCCTACCGTAAGCCGCGAGCCGATCCAACCCAGCTGCTGAAGTTGACATCCGTTGGCTACCCGACCGCACGCTGTGGGCACGCGTCGCCGGCCGGGACGCTTGCTCCCTGAACGAGCTTGCTGCATGGGCGGATGTACCCGTACTCTGACCGGGTCCCCGATGCCGCCGCAGCACTTTATCCGATGCCAGGCGTGCGGGTTGCCGCACCCGTCGGACACCGAAAGGTGCCCGGTGCACGGCACGGCGCTCACGCCGAGCGTCGCCCCGCCCTCCTCGACGCGGGTGCCGCCGACGAGCAGGGGCGAGTCGGTGTGGCCGGTGGACGGCCCGCTCGGGCACGAGTTCGATCCGGACCAGCCCCGGCCGACGAAGGAAGCGCCGCTCGTAGGCCGGCTTCTGCACGATCGCTACCGTATCCTCGGCGTCATCGCGAAGGGCGGGATGGGGATGGTCTATGACGCCATCCACATCGGCCTGCGGCGCCGCGTCGCGATCAAGACGCTCCGCGGCCAGTACGCGCAGAGCAAGACGGCGATCGCCCGCTTCCACAACGAGGCCGCCGTCGCGGGCCGCTTCGGTCACCCGAACATCGTCGAGGTCTACGATCTCGGCGTGCTCGAGGACGGCACGCCCTACCTCGTGATGGAGCGGCTCGAGGGCGAGACGATCACCGAGCGGCTCGGGCGAGAGCGCCCGATGCCCATTCCCGTCGTGCTGGACGTGGCCGTCCAGGTGCTCAGCGCGCTCGTCGTCACGCACACCGAGGGCATCCTCCACCGCGATCTCAAGCCGGACAACATCTGCCTCGTCGGCGGCGGCCGCGGCCCGCTCACCGTGAAGGTGCTCGACTTCGGCGTCGCCGAGGCGTTCAACACGGGGTCGGGGCCGTCGATCCTCGTCTCCACGGGCGCCGCGGGGAGCCACGCGGTGGCCGGCACCCCGGCCTTCATGGCGCCGGAGCAGGCGCAGGGCGTCCGCGACCTCGACGCGCGCGCGGACCTCTACTCGGTGGGCATGCTGCTCTACGTGATGCTCACCGGGCAGCTCCCGTTCAAGGCGCCGACGCCCGCGGCCCTGCTCGCCGAGATCCAGCGCGTCAAGCCGATCAGGCCGCGCATGCTGCGCCCGGAGGTGCCCCACTCGCTCGACGTCGCGACGATGCGCGCGCTCGCGCTCGACCGCGAGGAGCGCTTCCCGAGCGCGGCCTCGATGCTCGACGCGCTCGAGCAGGTGCAGATCGAGGCGGCCATCGGCGGCGCCCCGCCGGCCGAGCCGACCGAGCCGGTCGATCCGGACTCCGAGAAGGTCGAGTACTTCTACCGGAAGAGCGTGCTCCCGCCGCCCATGGAAGAGTGAGCGGCGCGCGCGGGGGGCGCGGGAGGTCGAGACCATGCGAGCCGTCGTCATCCGTGAGCCGGGCGGGCCGGACGTCCTGGAAGTGCGCGAGGTGGAGCCGCCCGAGGTGCCCGAGGGGCACGTGCGCGTGGCCGTCCGCTTCGCCGGGGTGAACCGCGCCGATCTGCTCCAGCGGCTCGGCGTGTACCCGGCGCCGCCCGGCGCGCCGCCGGACGTGCCGGGGCTCGAGTACGCGGGCGTGATCGACGCCGTCGGCAAGGGCGCGCGCCGCTTCGCGCCGGGCGATCGCGTCTTCGGCCTCGTGCCGGGCGGCGCCTACGCCGAGCGGATCGTCGCCCACGAGCGCGAGGTCGCGCCGGTGCCGGACGGGCTCACCGACGAGGAGGCAGCGGCCGTCCCCGAGGCGTTCGTGACCGCCTACGACGCGCTCGTGACGCGCGCCCGGCTCGCCCCCGGCGAGCGCGTGCTCGTCCACGCGGTCGGCAGCGGCGTGGGGACGGCCGGCCTCCAGATCGCGCGCGCGCTCGGGTGCTTCGTCGCCGGCACGTCGCGCACGCAGGACAAACTGGACCGCTGCCGCGAGCTCGGGCTGCACGCCGGGATCGCGGCGTCGGGCGGGAAGTTCGCGGACGAGGTGCTGAAGGCGACGCGCGGCGCGGGCGTCGACGCGGTGCTCGAGCTCGTCGGCGGCGCGTACGTCAGCGAGGACCTCAAGGCGTGCGCGATGCGGGCCCGCATCGCGCTGGTCGGGCTGACCGCCGGCGCCTCCGCGGAGCTCGATCTGCGCGAGCTCCTGCGCAAGCGGGTCGAGCTGATCGGCACCGTGCTCCGCTCGCGCCCCCTCGAGGAGAAGATCGCGGCGGCGCAGGTGCTCGAGCGCAACATCTCCCCGTGGCTCGCGAGCCGCGCCGTGCGGCCGATCATCGACAGGGTCTTCCCGCTCGACGATGCAGCAGCAGCGCACGTTTACATGGCGAGCAACGCGTCGTTCGGGAAGGTGCTGCTCCGGCTCGACGCGTGATCGCGTCAGAGCGCGCGGGCGCTCCTCACGCGCCGCGGCCGAGGAGCCGCGCGAGCGCGCCGGCCTCGGCGTCGTGCGCCTCGGCCTCGCCGGCCGGCGTCCACGACATGTCGACCTCGAGCCGGTACGAGCCCTCGAACGCGTGCGGCGGCGATCCGCCCCACTCGTCGGGCGAGAGCATCGAGAGGTAGCGGACGCCGTCGGCGCGCCGGTAGAGGTGATAGACGTGGCCGGGCCGCTTCTTGAAGCTGCACGCCGCGCGGTGGAGCTCGCTGTCGCGCTGCGCGGCCTCGAGGACCTGGCGCGCCTGCTCCTGCAGCGCCCGGATCTGCCGCGCGATCTGCGCGAGCTTGCCGCCGGTGACAGCGCCGAGCAGCGCGTCGGCCTGCTGGATCTCCCGCGCCACGTCGACCAGCTCGTGCGGGGGGGAGAGCCGGCTCAGGGGGTAGGGCGAGGTGCTGGCGGGGCCCTCGTGGCGGCCGCCGCCGTGCCTGGTGAAGCCGTCGTCGCTCATGCGGACCCGGAGCTTAGTGCAGCGCGCGCCCGCGCTGTAGCGGCCGCGGCGCGGGATCGCCGTTCCGTGACGCCGCCGGCGCCCGCCGCGGCGGGCTCGTCCGGGCGCGCGCCCTCCGCCGCCGGGGCGCCGTCCCGGCGGTCGTCACGGGTCCGGGCACCCGTCCTCGTCCGCGACGCCGTCCTCGTCTTCCGGCTGCGCGGGGCAGCGATCCTCGTCGTCGAACACGCCGTCCTCGTCGTTGTCGCCTTCGGGGCACCCGTCGTCGTCCTGGAAGCCGTCGCGGTCCTCCGCGAGCTCGCGGCACTGGTCGACGTCGTCGGCGACGCCGTCGCCGTCGGCGTCGTGGACGCGCGGGGTCCACGCGACCGAGAGCACGCCGCGCAGCGGCGAGGTGCCGATGCCGCCGACCAGCGCGGTCTGCACGCCGCCGAGGAGAGAGAAGTCGCCGAGCGCGTAGCGCGCCGCGAGGCCGAGCTCGAGGGCGGCCATCTCCTGGCGCTCGAACGGCGCGACGGGCGAGAGCGGCAGGTGCCCGTGCGCCTCCAGGAAGAACGTGGCGCGCCCCTCCGGGTCGATGCCCAGGATCTGCGGCCGGAACGAGAGGCCGAGGCCGAAGGGGAGCTCGTGGCCGAACACCGTGGGGCACGGATCGGCGCCCGCGGCGTCGATCGGGGTCGCCTGGCACGCGAAGCGGGCCCGCTCGGCGCGGAGCTTGAGCCCGGCGGCGAGGTGCGCGCCGAACGCGATCAGGCGGTACTCGGCGAGCAGCCTGAGCTCGTTCGTGACGCTCCCCTCGCCCACGTACGACGCCTCGTCGCCCGTGGGCAGCGTGAAGCGGTCGTGCAGCGCGAGCGCGAACCCGCCGAGATCCCCCCCGGCGGGCTGCACGAGCGTCAGCTTGCCGACGAGCCCGAGATCGCCGAGCGCCTGCGCGGGGACCCACGTCGGGCCGAGCACGCGCGTGGCGTCGGACGTCGGCGCGTCGCCGGTCTGGTGGAGGACGACGGGCAGCGTGAGCCCCACGAGGAGGCGCCGCGCGATGCCAACGCCGGCCGCGAAATCTGCGCTGACCTGGTGGCGGATGACGTCGAAGCGGACCTCGTCCGACGCCGGGTCGCGGAGCACGATGGGGCGGAAGGCGTACGAGGCCCAGAGGCTCGCGCTCCACTCTCCGGTGTCCGGGGTCGCGGCGGGCTCCAGGTAGACGCCGGCCCCGGGATCGATCGAGGCGCGGAACCCGCGGAGGTCCGCCGAGGGCTGGGCGGCGGCGAGCGAGGCCACGGAGGCGGCGAGCAGCGAGGTCAGGGCGAGGGCGCTCGGTCGCATGGCCGGGGGAGACTAATCCAGCGCAGGGGAAATTGGGCGCCCCGTCGTCCGCCCCGCGCGGGGCGCTGAACGCTGGACACGGGCGGGTGGCGGCGGGCGGCAGACCCGACGACCGGCGGACGCGACGACCGGCGCGCGGGATGCCCGAAACATCGCGTTCCGCTGCGGGTTGTGCGATAGCGGGGCATGGACTCCATCCGGATCCGGGGCGGCAAGCCGCTCTCCGGCAAGATCCGCATCAGCGGCGCGAAGAACGCGGCGCTGCCGATCCTCTGCGCGACGCTGCTCTCCGACGGCGAGAGCCTGCTCCGCAACGTGCCCGCGCTGCGCGACATCGAGACGACCTCCGCGCTGCTCCGGTTCCTCGGGCGCAACGTGGAGGTAGCGGCCCCGATCGTGAAGGTCGGCGCCGGCGACAACGTGCGGCCCGAGGCCCCCTACGAGCTCGTCAAGCAGATGCGGGCGAGCGTGATGGTCCTCGGCCCGCTGCTCGCGCGCTTCGGCCGCGCCAAGGTGTCGCTCCCCGGCGGCTGCCAGATCGGGACGCGCCCTGTCGATCAGCACCTGAAGGGGCTCGAGGCGCTCGGCGCGACGATCCGGCTGTCGCGCGGCTACATCGTCGCGGAGTGCAAGCGGCTCCGCGGCGCCGAGGTCGTGTTCGACCTGCCGACCGTGACCGGCACCGAGAACCTGATGATGGCGGCCGCGCTCGCGAAGGGGCGGACCACGCTCGTGAACTGCGCGCGCGAGCCCGAGGTCGAGGAGCTCGGCCGGGTGCTCAACAAGATGGGCGCGCGCGTGAGCGGGGCCGGCACGGACGTCATCCACATCGAGGGCGCGGACGAGCTGGAGCCGTTCGACCACGCGATCATCTCCGACCGGATCGAGGCCGGCACGTACATGGTCGCGGCGGCCGCGGCCGGCGGCGACGTGCTCATCGAGAACGCGCCGCTCGAGGACCTCGAGGCGGTCGCGGCCAAGCTGCGCCAGGCGGGCGTCGAGGTGGGCCGCGAGGGCGACTGCGTGCGCGTGCGCCGCGACCCCGGGCGGCCGCTGCGCGCCGTCGACGTCACGACCGCGCCGCACCCGGGCTTCCCGACCGACATGCAGGCGCAGTTCATGGTCCTGATGTGCCTCGCGCAGGGCACGTCGCGCATCGTCGAGACGATCTTCGAGAACCGCTTCATGCACGTCCCCGAGCTCGGGCGCATGGGGGCGCACATCGACGTGGACGGCCACACGGCGCACGTCCACGGCGGCGCGCCGCTGTCGGGCGCGACCGTGATGGCGACGGATCTTCGCGCGAGCGCCTCGCTCGTCATCGCCGGGCTCGTGACGACCGAGGGCGAGACCGAGGTGCTGCGCGTCTACCACCTGGATCGGGGCTACGAGTTCATGGAGCGCAAGCTCGCGCAGATCGGCGCCGACGCGGTCCGCGTCGAGGGGCGGGCCGGATGAAGAAGCCGCTCACCATCGCCGTGCCCAAGGGGCGGATCCTGAAGGATCTGATCCCGCTCGTGCAGCGCGCCGGCCTCGACAGCACGCCGCTCCAGGAGAACGATCGCCGCCTGGTCCGGCCGACCGCAGACGGCGCCTTCCGGTACGTGTTCCTGAAGCCGGACGACGTGCCGACCTACGTCGAGTACGGCGCCGCCGATCTCGGGGTCTCGGGGCGGGACACGCTCCTCGAGCGCCGCCACGATCTCTACACGCCGCTCGATCTCGGGATCGGCCGCTGCCGCCTCGTCGTGGCGGGGCCGGAGGACACGCCGATCCCCGATCTGCCGCGCGTGGCCACCAAGTACCCGCGGATCGCCGGGGACCACTTCGCGAGCAAGGGCGTGGTGGCGGAGATCATCCCCGTGCACGGCTCGGTCGAGCTCGCGCCGCTCGTGGGGCTCTCTCACCTGATCGTCGATATCGTCGAGACGGGCGCCACGCTGCGCGAGAATCGCCTCGAGGTGCTCGAGACGGTCACCGAGGTGAGCACCCTTCTCATCGCGAACCGCGCGTCGTACAAGCTGCGGAGCGACGACGTGCGCCCGCTGGTCGAGCGCCTGCGGGCCGCGACGACCGGCGCGCAGCGGTGAAGGCGCGGTCCGGCGGCGGCGGTCATCGCCGCTCGCCGGACCGATGACCGGCTCGCGGATCGACGACTGCCACCATCGGAGACATGGAGAGGGGAGGCCCCGTTGCTATCGCTGTTCGCCGCGCTTCCGGCCGATATCGACACATGGGTGGGAGGGGGGACCAGCGTGGTCGTGGGCGTGCACCGCGACCCTCCGGGGACCCGCCGCTTCGACGCCCTCGCGCAGGCCGAGGTCGGGCTCCGGGCCTCGAGCGACTCGCTCTATTTCCGGCTCGATCTCGACGTCCAGGCCACCTCGGCGCCGCTCGGCCTGCCGGGGTTCGGCCTGCCGGGGTTCGTCTACCCCGAGTGGTCCCTGCCCGCGCAGGAGATCAAGATCGGTCCTCCGGAGTGGGCGATGCTCCAGATTGGCCGGGAGGATCACCACCTCAGGCTCGGCGTCATCACCCATGCGATTGGCATCGAGGACTGGGACAACTGGATCAACTACTTCCCGACCTCCTCGACGATGATCAGCACCGTGCCGGGCCGGATGCTCGGCGTCGAGCCCGGCCTCGTCCTCGGCGAAGGGTACGAGGTCAACGTCTTCGGCGGCTTCGATCTCGACGTCGACGCGCCGACGTTCGGCGCCGGCCTGACCACGATGCAGGCGCTCTGGTCGACCTGGTCGGGCGTCGCGTTCTATCCGACCATCGATTTCTATTCGGCGGTCGTCGCCCTGGAGTTTTACCCGGCCGAGGCGCTGTCGGTGTCGATCGACGGCAGCGTTGGGCTGGTCGGCATGGCGGACGACGTCGGGTCGGTGAAGCTGAAGCCCTGGGTCGGCGGCGAGATCATCGCCAATATCCTTCCGAAGGTGGCAATCCATCCGCTCGTCCGAGTCCAGGCTCTCCACGAGCCCGGAGGTGCCCTCTCCGCGTTCCTGTTCGCGCCGCAGCCGAGCGTCTCGGCGAGCGCCGGGCTCACCTACGCGCCGTTCGACGAGCTGAAGATCAGCCTCGAAGGCAAGGCCTCCCGGGTCGAGGACGACATCCTGCCCGGCCTGTTCGCCCTGGTGGCGCTCCGCCGGCCCGAGCCGCCGCCGTATGCCGCCAAGTGAGGAGACGGCGCGGCGCCGCACTTTTCCATGAAACACAGGAAACAATCAGGGTAGGGTCGGCTCGGCGGCCGGCGAGGCGCGCGCCCAATCGTTACCGATCGTTACCGATCGTCGCCTGAGCGGCCGCGCGATCGCGCCCGCGGCGCCCGTCGCCCTTCTTTCGCGTCTCGCGCTGGCCACCCTTGTGATAGGGTGGCGGCCCCTCTCATGAAAATCCACGAGTATCAAGGCAAGCAGGTCTTCGCCCGCTACGGGGTGCCGGTACCGAAAGGCGAGCCCGCTTTCCAGGCGAGCGAGGTGGCGCCGATCGCCGATCGGCTGATCTCGCAGACAGGGAACCCTGTCGTCGTCGTGAAGGCGCAGATCCACGCGGGCGGCCGCGGCAAGGGCGGCGGCGTCAAGGTCGCGAAGGGCGGCAGCGCGGAGGCGACGGCGCTCGCCGAGAAGATCCTCGGCATGCAGCTCGTCACCAAGCAGACGGGCCCCGAGGGGCAGAAGGTCCGGCGGCTCTACATCGAGCAGGGCCTCGACATCGCGCGCGAGCTCTACTTCGCGATGCTCGTCGACCGCGAGCGCCGCCGCATCGCGGTGATCGCGTCGACCGAGGGCGGCATGGACATCGAGGAGGTCGCCCACAGCACGCCGGAGAAGATCTACAAGCTCTTCATCGATCCGGTGCTCGGCCTCGCCCCGTACCAGGGGCGGCAGCTCGCGATCGCGCTCGGGCTCACCGCGAAGGAGACGCAGCGCCAGTTCCTCAAGCTGGTGGCCTCGCTCTACACGTGCTTCACCGCGGAGGACTGCTCGCTGCTCGAGATCAACCCGCTCGTCGTGACCAGCGCCGGAGACGTCTTTGCGCTCGACGCGAAGGTGAGCTTCGACGACAACGCCGAGTTCCGGCACCCCGAGTGGAACGCGATGCGCGACGTCGACGAGGAGGATGCTGTCGAGCTCCAGGCGAAGCGGGCCGGGCTCTCCTACGTCTCGCTCGACGGCGACATCGGCTGCCTCGTGAACGGCGCCGGGCTCGCGATGGCGACGATGGATATCATCCTGCACTACGGCGGCAAGCCGGCGAACTTCCTCGACGTCGGCGGCGGCGCCTCGCAGGAGCAGGTCAAGACCGCGTTCCAGATCATCCTGCGGAGCGAGCGGGTGCGCGGCATCTTCGTCAACATCTTCGGCGGCATCATGCGCTGCGACGTCGTGGCGGCCGGGGTCATCGCCGCGGCGAAGGAGCTCGGGCTCAAGGTGCCTCTCGTGGTGCGCCTCGAGGGGACCAACGTCGAGGCCGGCCGCAAGCTGCTCGACGAGAGCGGTCTGACCATCCAGTCGGCGAGCTCCATGGCCGACGGCGCGCAGAAGATCGTCGCCGCCACGCGCGGCGGCAAGGGCCAAACTGGCGCCTAGGCGCCCGCGAGCACCGAGCCTCGAACCCAGTTGAGCAGCGAGCGACGGCGATTGCCGGGCTCCTGTCCACGTTGAAGGTAGAGTAATCAAGCGATGAGCATCCTCGTCAACAAGGACACGCGGGTCGTCTTCCAGGGCATCACGGGCGCCTACGGCTCGCAGCACGCCCGCGCCTGCATCGAGTACGGGACGAAGGTCGTCGCCGGCGTGACGCCCGGCCGCGGCGGCCAGCGCTTCGAAGACAAGGTGCCGATCTTCGACACGGTCGAGCAGGCCGTGCGCAACGAGGGCGCCGATGTCTCGTGCATCTTCGTGCCGCCGGTCGGCGCCGCGGACGCGATCACGGAGGCCGTCGACGCGGGGTGCCGGCTCGTCATCTGCATCACCGACGGCGTGCCGGTGCTCGACATGGTGCGGGTGCGTCGCTTCCTCGAGGGGAAGCCGGCGCGCCTCATCGGGCCGAACTGTCCCGGCGTGATCACGCCCGGCGAGTGCAAGATCGGGATCATGCCGGGCCACATCCACAAGAAGGGGCACATCGGCGTCCTGTCGCGCTCGGGCACGCTGACCTACGAGGCGGTCGGCCAGCTCAGCGCGCTCGGGATCGGCCAGTCGAGCTGCGTGGGCATCGGCGGCGATCCTGTCGGCGGGATGGACTTCATCGACGTGCTCGAGCTGTTCAACCAGGATCCCGACACCCACGGGGTCGTGCTGATCGGCGAGATCGGCGGGACGGCCGAGCAGCGCGCGGCGGCCTGGATCAAGCAGAACATGAAGAAGCCGGTGGCGGCGTTCATCGCGGGCCGCGCGGCGCCTCCGGGCAAGCGCATGGGCCACGCCGGCGCGATCATCGCGGGCGGCGAGGGCACGGCGGCCGAGAAGATCGCGGCGCTCGAGGCGGCGGGGGCCAAGGTGGCCGCCACGCCGGCCGAGATGGGCGTCGCGATGCAGGCGGCGCTCCAGGCGGTGCGCTGAGCTGCCCGGGCCCCCTCACAGGGGGCCTACCCTGCTCTTGATCCGATGATCCGGCGACGCCGTCACTCGAGCGGTATCGTCCTCCGCTCGGACGAGCTCCGCAGGGCGGCCTCGATGATGCGGATCACGTCGCGCGACTCCTCGGCGCGCACCGGCGGCGGGGCCCCGTCGAGGATCGCCGCGGCGATGCCCTCGTAATAGGCCTCGTAGGCGCCGGGCAGGCTCTCGATCGTGCGGCGTTCGCCGTCGGCCGTCACCAGCGTGCCGGACCAGCGCGGGTCCTCGCGCCCCCACTCCGGCGTGCCGGGGCGCTTGCCCGCCTTGAGCGCCTCCTCCTGGCCGTCGATGCCGAACTTGAGGAAGCTGCCGCCGTCGCCGTGGACCGCGAAGCGCGGGCCCGGCTCGCGCACCAGCGTGGAGGAGCGCACGATGACGCGGCGCCTGCCGTGGTCGAGCGTGAGGTGGAAATAGTCGACCGCGCGCGCCCCGGGCCGCTGCGCCAGGACGTCGGCGGTGACCGCGCGGGGCGGGCCGAAGAGCACGAGCGCCTGGTCGATCAGGTGCGCGCCGAGGTCGTACAGGATCCCCGAGCCGGGCGACTCCTGCTCTCGCCAGCCCGGCTTGATCGCGGGACGAAAGCGGTCGAAGTGCGCCTCGTACGAGGCCACCTCGCCGAGCAGGCCCTGCGCGATGCAGCGGCGCACGGTGAGGAAGTCGGCGTCCCAGCGGCGGTTCTGGAACACCGACAGGAGACGGCCCTTGCGCGCAGCCAGCGCGATGAGCTCGTCCGCCTCGCCGCTCGTGTTCGTGAACGGCTTGTCGACGACCACGTGCTTGCCCGCCTCGAGCGCCGCGCGCGCGAGCGGAAAGTGGGTCTCGTTGGGCGACGCGATGACAACGAGGTCGATCCCGGGCTCGGCGATCAGCACCTCGGGCGTCGGATGCACGGCGACGCCCGAGTGGTCGGTCATGACCTGGCCCTCCCGTCGGGTCGCGATGGCCGCGAGGCGCAGCCGGGGGACGGACCGGATCAGCGGGGCGTGGAAGACGGCGCCGGCGAGGCCGTAGCCGATGAGGCCGACATAGACGCGCTGGGACATGGCAGGACGGGCTCGCGGCGGACGCTAGCCCGAAGGGGCGCCGGGGGGAAGCCCGGCAGGGCGGCGAGGCCGCGCAGGGCCTCCGCTGAGGCGCGCGACGGCGGCCGCGAGCCGCCAGGCGCGTCCGCGTCGCTCGCGATCGCGGCTTGCGGCCCCCCTGCATCCTCATCACCCGTCATCGCGCCGGCGACTCACCGGATGCAACGTCATCGCTCGTCATCGCGCCTGGTGACCCGGCGAGCACATCCTCTTCGCTCGTCATCGTGTCTGGTGCCCCCCGGGCGCGCCATCATTGCTGTTCTTCGCAGGGCGCGCCCTGGCAAACACCACTACGACACACGCGACCTCACCACGGACCGCCGCGTCAGCGATGATCACGGGAGACGTGGTCTCCATGCGTCCAATGTCGTCCCACATAACCCCGCCGGCGCGGGGCGAGACGGTTCGTGCAGACGCGGCGTGGCGCTTGCGATAGCCTCCTCGGTTCGGAGGCTTGTGATGCACGCCAGGAGCGTCCTTTCCGTACTCGCGCTGACAACCTTGATGGCCGGCAGCCCCTTCGCGGCGGGATGCAAGACCGCCGCCGAGGCCAGCGTGACCGAGGAGTCGGTCGAGGCGGCCCCGGTCGCGCTCGAAGAGCCGCTGATCGAGGAGCACGACGGCGGCTCGGTCGGGTGGGAGTTCGCGGCCGACGGCACCGTGAGGGCCGCGGTCAAGACGCCTGACGGCAAGCCCATCGACAAGGACGTGAGCGGAACGCTCACCTGGAGAGGGCCGAACGGCGACGCGCAGGTCCCGCTCACGCTCGACCCGAAGACAGGGCTCCTCATCGCTGCCGGGCCCAGGCTCGAGGCCGACCTCACCGAGGTGAAATACAACGTCGTCGTCTCCGGGAAGCCGTGGAACGGCACGCTCCACGTGCCCGCAGGGGGCACGAAGGTCATCGTCGAGGGCGCGAGAAAGGCCGAGAAGCGGCCGATCCCCCCAGGCAAGACAGGCCCGAACGGCGGCGTCATCCAGGTGGTCGGCGACGACACCATCGAGGTGGTCGCGGACAAGACCTCCGGCCAGGTCAGGGTGTATGTCCTCGACGCGAACTTCAAGCCGATCCCCGTCGGTGACCGCAAGATCAAGCTCGGGTTCGTGGGGTCGAGCTCCGAGCTCATCCTGTTGAACCCCGGGCCCGGCGGCCTCTACTGCACCGGTACGATCGCGACGAAGGTGAACCCCGTGAAGCTCACGGTCGTCGTGGCGCACCCGACCCACGCCGACGTGGTGCTCGTCGGGTATCGCCCCGGCGTGCACGTCGTCGTCGGCCCGAGCGCGCCGTCCCTGCACGTTGTCGTGGCGACGACGTGGAACGTGGGCGTGAAGGTCAAGACGAATCCAGGCGTGGTGGTGGTCCACGATGACGACGACGACGATGACGACGGGCGAAGGATCCACATCCACGTGCACGGCAAGCACAAGGGCAAGCACAAGCACAAGCACAAGCACGGCCGCGGGCACTGGCACTGATCTCGCGCGCCGCTGGGCGAGCTACCTGTCCGCCGAGGTCGACGCCGCCTCGCTCGCCGTCTTTCGCGTCGGCTATGGCGCCCTGATCGCATGGGAGGTCGTCCGGTACGCCCTCCACGATCGGATAACCCGCTATTACATCGAGCCGAGCTTCTTCTTCAGCTTCGTCCCCTTCGTCCGCCCCTGGGGCGGGACGGGGATGTACTGGCACTTCGCCGCCCTCTTCGTCCTCGCCCTCCTCTGCGCCGCCGGGCTCTTCTACCGGGTGAGCGCCGCGCTGCTCTGCGCCGCCCTCACGTACGTCTTCCTCCTCGACAAGGCGCAGTACCTCAACCACCTCTATCTCCTCTGCCTCCTCGGCCTGCTGCTCGCCGTCGCCCCCGCGCACCGCGCGCTCTCGCTGGACCTGCTCCGCGCGCGGCGCGCCGCGCCCTCCAGCGCGCCGGCCGAGACGACGCCGCGCTACTACCTCTTCGCCCTGAAGGTTCAGATCGCGATCGTCTACTTCTACGGCGGCGTCGCGAAGCTGAACGGCGACTGGCTCCGGGGGCAGCCGCTCACGATGTGGCTCGCGGATCGCGCCGACGCGCCCCTCGTCGGGCCGCTCCTCGCCACGCCGGCAGCGGGGCTCGCGCTCTCCTATGCAGGGCTCCTCATCGACCTCTCGATGGGCTTCCTGCTCTTCTCTCGACGTACCTTCCCGCTCGGCGCGGCGATCGCCGTGGCGTTCAACCTCAGCAACGCTTTCCTGTTCAAGATCGGGATCTTCCCCTATGCGATGATCGCCTCGCTCGCGCTGTTCGGAGACCCCTCGTGGCCGAGGCGGCGGCTGCCCTTCCTGTTCAGGGCAGCGGACCGCGCGGCCGGCGGCGTCCCTGCCCCCTCGCCCGCGGCGCCGCGGCGGAGGGCCCTGCCGCTCGCGCTGCTGCACGGATATCTCCTGTTCCACCTCGCGGTGCCGCTCCGCCACTGGGCTTATCCGGGCGACGTGGCCTGGAACGAGGCCGGACACCGCTTCTCGTGGCGCATGAAGCTCCGCGACAAGAACGTGAGCGAGCTCGACATTCACGTGCTGGATCCGAGGACCGGCGTGCGCGAGTCGCTCGACCTCGGGGAGTGGCTCACCGATCGGCAGCTCGGGGAGATGTGCACGCGGCCCGACATGCTCGTCGACTTCGCGCGCCACGTGGCCGACCGCTGGCAGGAGGACTTCGGGGTGCGGCCGATCGTCACGGCCAAGGTGGTCGCGTCGCTGAACGGAGGGCCTTTCCGCGACCTCGTCGACCCGACGCTGGATCTGGCGTCGCGGCCGAGGGGGCTCCTCGCGGTCGTGCGGCCGCCCTGACGCCGCACGTCGGATGGCGGACTACTCTATACTGATGCTCTCCGTCCGTGATCGACGCTACGACACCGACGGTCAGGACCACCGCGAGCTCGAACACAGGCACACATGACCACCACAGCATCGATCGATTTGCCGGGACACGTCATCGAGCAGCTGATCCATGAAGGCAGCAAGACCCAAGTTTACCGCGGCCGCCGCGCCGCGGATCAGCGGCCGGTCGTCATCAAGACGCTGAAAGGCGAGCACCCGAGCGTCCGCGATCTCGCGCTGTTACGGCACGAGTTCAATCTGCTGCATGATCTGGCGCATGATCTGGACCTCGATGCCGTGGTGCGGGTGTGCGCGCTCGAGAGGATGCGCGGCGGCCTCGCCCTCGTCACGGAGGCGGTCGAAGGCACAACCCTGAGGGCGATCCTCCACGATCGCCGGCTCGACCTGCGCACAGCGCTGGCGCTCTCGATCGCCATCGCCGACGCCATCGGCGCGGTGCACCGCTGTCACATCATGCACAAGGACATCAATCCCAGGAACATCATCATCAGCTCAGACCTCCGCCGCGCCACGCTCATCGACTTCGGCGCCGCGTCGCGGCTCCACCAGGAATTCCAGCAGACGACCTCGGTCTGTACCCTGCAAGGGACGCTCGCGTACATATCCCCCGAGCAGACCGGGCGCATGAACAGGGGCATCGACTACCGTGCGGATCTGTATTCGTTCGGCGTCACCTTGTACGAGATGCTGACCGGCGCGCTGCCGTTCTCGGATGCCGATCCGATGGACGTTCTCTACAGCCACATCGCGCGACCGCCCGTCCCGCCGCACGAGCGCCGCGGGGACGTGCCCCAGCCGGTGTCCGAGATCGTCATGAAGCTCCTCGCCAAGACGCCGGAGGACCGCTACCAGAGCGCGTACGGTGTCAAGGCGGACCTCGCGGAGTGCCTGCGCTCCCTCGAGCAGACGGGCCGGGTCCACCCCTTTCCCATCGGGCAAAGCGATCGCAGCTACGAGCTGCGCGTCCCGCAGAGGATCTACGGCCGGGACGCGGAGCGGGACCGGCTCCTTGCCGCCTTCGAGCGCGTCCGAGCGGGCGCCGCGGAGCTCGTGCTCGTCTCCGGCTACTCCGGCGTCGGCAAGAGCGCGCTGATCCACGAGACCTACAACGCGATCGCCAGGGTCGGAGGCCACTTCGCCCACGGGAAGTTCGATCAGCTGAACCGCGGGGTGCCCTGCGCCTCGGTCGTCCAGGCGTTCAGGGGGCTCGTGCAGCAGATCCTCTCCGAGCGGACAGAGGCTCTGTCCCGCTGGAGAGCAGAGCTCGGCGCGGCGCTCGGCGCGAACGCCGGAGTCCTGGTCGAGCTCATCCCAGAGCTCGCGCTCATCGTGGGCGAGGCGCCCCCCGTCGCGGCGCTCGGCCCCTCCGAGTCGCAGAACCGCTTCGACATGGTGTTCCGGAGCTTCCTCGGCGTGTTCGCCGCCCCGTCACACCCGCTCGTCCTGTTCCTCGACGACCTTCAGTGGGCGGATCCGGCGTCGCTCAGGCTGCTGCGGCTCCTGCTCACCGATCCCGACACGGGCCACCTCCTGGTCGTCGGGGCGTACCGCGACAACGAGGTGAGCCCGGCGCACCCCCTCGTCATCACCCTCGACGCCCTCCGGGCCGCGAACGCGGCCGTGACGGACATCCCCCTCGCGCCGCTCTCGCCGGAGGACGTGGCGGCGCTCGTCGCGGACGCCCTGGGCCGCGCGGCGCAGGACGCCGCGCAGCTCGCCGAGCTCGTCCACGGGAAGACGCAGGGGAACCCGTTCTTCATCGGCCAGTTCCTGCGGATGTTGAACGATGACGGGCTCCTCCGCTGCGAGCCGGAGACCGGCAGGTGGACATGGGACCTCGCAGCCATCGAGGCGCGGGCCGTGACGGACAACGTCGTCGATTTCATGATCGCCAAGCTGCAGAGGCTCTCGACGCCCACCCAGCGCGCCCTGAAGCTCGCGGCGTGCATCGGGCACAGGTTCGACCTGCGCACGCTCGCGACGATCTCCGAGCAGCCCGCCGCACAGGCGGCGCAGGACTTGTGGGAGGCCATGCAGGAAGGGGTCCTGCTCCCCATCGACGCAGACTACCGGCTCGTGCAGCCGGGAGATCCATCCCACGACGATTCGGCGAGCGAGGCGTCGGTCGCCGTCACCTACCAGTTCTTGCACGATCGCGTCCAGCAGGCGGCATACGCCCTCATCGCGGACGAGCACAAGCGCGCCGCCCACCTGCGCGTCGGTCGCCTGATGCTGGCCAGCCAGCGCGGCGAGCCGCAGGAAGAGCAGCTCTTCGATATCGTGAACCACCTGAACTACGGAGCCCGCCTCATCGAAGACCCCGGCGAGCGCGAGCTGCTCGGGCGCCTGAACCTGCGCGCGGGCAGGAAGGCCAAGAACTCGACCGCATACGGGGCCGCGGCGGAGTATTTCAGCGCAGGACGGAGCGCGCTCGGCGTCGACGGCTCTTCCGGGGACGACGTCCTGCGCTGGGCGCTCACGCTGGAGGCGGCCGAGTGCGAGTACCTGTGCGGCCGCTTCGCCGAGGCAGAGGCGCTCTTCCAGCGCCTGCTCGACGTTGCGCGGTCAAACCTCGATCGGGCGCGGGTCCAGAGCCTGCGGATGAAGCTCTACCAGGTCGCCGGCCGCTACGACGAAGGCGTCACGGTGGGACAGGAGGCGCTGCGCCTGTTCGGCGTCGAGATCCCCGGGACGAGCGAGGAGATCGGCGCCGCCGTCTCCGCCGAGATCGCGCAGATCCCCGAGAGCATGGCGGGCAGGAGCATCGAGGACATCCTTCACGCGCCGCTGCTCGCCGAGGATCACGTCCGCGCGATCATCAACCTGCTCGCCGACTGCGCTCCGTGCGCGTACATCGGGCGGCCGGGCGTGTTCCCGCTCATCGCGCTGAAGATGCTGAACCTGTCGCTGAGGCACGGCAACACCGAGGCGTCGTGCTTCGCGTACAGCGTGTATGGGCTCATGCTGGTCTCGGCGTTCGGCGATATCCCCTCGGGGTTCCGCTTCTCGGAGATGTCGATCCGGCTGAACGAGAAGCTCGGGGACATCTCGCTGCGGGGGACGCTGCTCCACCTCCACGGCGATCACGTCAACTTCTGGGTCCACCACATACGGAGCGACCTGCCCATCCTGGAGAGGGCGTTCCTCGCGTGCCTCGAGGCCGGCGACCTGGTGTACGCGAGCTACCTGGCCTTCGAGACGGTCTGGCAGGTCTACGAGAAGGGCGATCCGCTGGAGGAGGTCCACCGCGTCGCCGAGCGCTTCGCGTCGTTCGCGCGCAAGACAGGCAATCACGCCGTCCTCGAGACCATCCGGCTGGAGCAGCAGTTCCTGCGCAGCCTGAAGGGGCTCACGGCGGCCGACGCCTCGCTGAGCGAGGAGGGCTTCGCCGAGGAGGAGTGCCTGGCCGCGCTCACCCGGGCGAGCTTCGGGTGCGGTATCGCCTTCTATCACGTCATCCGGCTCATCCTGCTCTATTCCCACGGCCGGCCCGAGGCGGCGCTCGCCGCGGCAGAGGCGGCGCGCCCCGTCCTCGGGGCCGTCATGGCGATGCCGATCGAGGCGACATACCACTTCTATCTCGCGCTCACGCTGGTCGCGCTCGGCGAGCACGACGAGCGCGCGCGGCGGCGGCACGCAGAAGCGCTCTCCGCGTCGCTCGCGAAGCTCGAGCTCTGGGCGCGCCAGTGCCCTGACAACTTCCGCGCGAAGCACCTCCTGGTCCTCGGCGAGATGGCGCGCGCCTCCGGGCGCGACGCCGAGGCGATGGAGCTCTACGACGACGCGATCGACGCCGCCCGTCAGAGCGAGTTCATCCAGTACGAAGCGCTCGCGTCGGAGCTGGCCGGGCTGTACTACGCGCGCAAGGGCCGGCGGCGCATCGCGGCGCTCTACCTGAATGCGGCGGTGCGCGCCTACGGGCAGTGGGGGGCCGAGCGAAAGGCCGCGGCGCTGATCCAGCAGCACGGGCTCGACGCGCCCGCCGTCGATCGAGCGCTCGCGGCGGAGCGAGATCAGGCCATCTCCAGCTCGAGCACCGTATCGGTGAGCCACCCGCTCCTCAACAAGCTCGCCGACGTCGCGGCGGTGCTGCAGGCGACGCACGCGATCTCGAGCGAGCTCGTGCTCGGGAGGGCCCTCGATCGCGTGATGCGCGCCGTCCTCACGAGCTCCGGCGGCCAGCGCGGCTCCCTGGTGCTCACGCGCGAGGGCCGGCTGTTCATCGAGGCGACCATCACGATCGACCCGGAATCGGTCGAGGTGGAGCTCCGGCGCCCGCTCGAGGAGTCCTCGGATCTGCCGGTCAGCGTCGTGCACTACGTGGCGCGCACGCGGGAGCTCGTCATCCTGGACGACGCCGCGGCGAGCCCTCGCTTCGCGGCGGATCCTTACCTCGCCGCGCGCCGGACGAGGTCGGTGATGGGCCTTCCGCTGATCCACCAGAACCGGCTCACGGGCGTGCTGTACGTGGAGAACGCGCTCGCGAGCGGCGCCTTCACCGCGGAGCAGACCGAGCTGCTCCGCCTGCTGGGCGCGCAGATCGCGGCGGCGCTCGAGAATGCGCTGCTCTACGGTCGCCTGCAGGAGGTCTCCGAGGGGCACCGCGCCATGAACGACCGGCTCGAGAGCGAGGTGCAGCGACGCACCGAGGAGCTCTGCGCGGCCAACGAGCGCCTGTCGCAGAAGGCAGAGGAGCTGAACTGGGCCAATGAACGGCTGCACGGAGAGCTCCACGAGCGCGAGCGCGCCGAGCAGGCCCGGGCGGCTCTCCAGGAGGAGATCATCGCGGTGCAGCGCCTGCGCCTCTCGGAGATGGCGACGCCCATCATCCCGATCACCGACCGCGTCATGGTCATGCCGCTCATCGGGACGATGGACGCGGCGCGCGCCGCTCAGGTGCTGGAGGCGACCCTCGCCGGCGTGCAGCGCCACAACCCGTCCACCGTGATCATCGACATCACCGGCCTGAAGCAGGTCGACGCCGGGGTCGCCGACACGCTGGTCCGCACCGCCTCGGCGCTGCGCCTGCTCGGCGCGCAGGCGATCTTGACCGGCATGCAGCCGGAGGTCGCCCGGGCGCTCGTGCAGGGCGGGATCGACCTTCGCGGCATCGTCACCCGCTCGACGCTGCAGAGCGCCATTGCGCACGCGCTCGCGCCGTCCCGCGCCGCGGCGGCCGGCTGAGCGCGCGGCCATGGCCGCGGCGCGAGCCAGCGCGCAGCGCGCTGACGGTCGCCGCGCTCAGCGCCAGCACGGCGCCGATACCGAGGCCGAGGCGCGGCGCGGCGTCGATCGGCGTGAGCGTGAAGAGCAAGGTCATGACGACAGCGCCCGCCGTCTGGCCGGTCAGCCGCGCGGTGCCCTGCATGCCGCCCGCGGCGGCGCTCCGCGCGCGCGGCGCCGCGAGGAACATGTTGCGGTTGTTCGGCACCTGGAACAGGCCGAAGCCCGCGCCGCAGAGCGCCACGAACGGCACCAGCGAGAGCGCGCTGCCGTGCGCCGGCACCAGCGCGAGCGCAGCGAGCCCCAGCGCGAGGCACGCCGCGCCCGTCGCGCACAGCCAGGCCGTCGAGATGCGGTCGGCGAGGCGGCCCGCGACGGGCGCCACGATGGCCACGCTCAGCGGCCAAGGCGTGATCATCAGCCCTGTGGTCAGAGCCTCCTGGCCAAAGCTGTGCCGCAAATAGAAGGGCAGCGCGACCAGCGCTGAGGCCTGTCCCGCGAAGCACGCGACCGACGCGATCACGGAGACGCGAAACGAACGGCTGCGCAGCAGGTCGAGCGGCACCAGGGGCGCCTCCTTCGGCAGCTCGCGGCGGAGCAAGAGCGTCGCGCTCAGGACGGACGCGGCGAGCAAGCCGGCCCCGAGCGCTGGCTCCGCTGGCAGCAGCTCCGCGCCTGCGATCAGCGCGCCGAAGGCCCCCGCGTTCAGCGCCATGCTGGTCGCGTCCAGCGCTCGCGCCGCGCCGGGGACACCGGGGAGACCGCGCGTGGCGAGCAGCACCGCCACGCCGAGCGGAAGATTGACGGCGAACAGCCAGGGCCAGCTCGCGCTCGAGAGCAGCGCGGCGCCGACCGTGGGCGCTGCGGCCGAGGACAGCGCCACGGCGAGCGCGTTCCAGCCGATGGCGGCTGCCAGCTGCGCCTGCGGAACCACGAAGCGCAGCAGCGCCACGCCGAGCGCCATCACGGCGGCGCCCCCGAGCCCCTGCAAGAAGCGCGCAGCGACCAGCCAGTGGAGCGATGGCGCCAGCGCACACAGCACCGACGCGCCCGTGAACAGCCCGACGCCTGCCGTGAACACGGCGCGATGGCCCAGGCTCTCGCCCAGCGCGGCGCACGGCAACAGCGCCATGACCAGCCCGAGCTGGTAGGCGCTGACGACGCGCACCGACACGGCGGGCGTCACCTGGAACGCGTGCGCCAGCACGGGCAGCGCCACGTTGGCGATGCCCGCGGAGAGCACCACCAGCACCAGGGCAGCGATCACGCACGCAATCGCCTCCGCGCGCGCCGGGCCCTGCACACCGGAGGCCGCCTGATCGGACGCCTCGCTCGGCAGGGGCGCGTCCGCAACCGGGGCGCGCAGCGCCATCATGTTCCCACCGTCCAGGCGCCGTTGCGCTCGACATAGCGGGTCACGCGCCGCGCGACCTGATCTTCCTGTTTGAGGTCGCGCTCGGTGAAGCGGAACAGCAGCGCCGGGCCGGCAACACAGCGCGTGTCGTGAATATCTCCCGGCAAGAACAGCTGCGCCTGCCCGGCGCGCAACAGCGTCTCGTCACGCTTGACCAGCTGGATGCCCGCTCCGGTCTCGACGCGAGCGTAGGTCGACATCGCGATCTCTCCGCGCTGCAGGGCGTAGATCACCCAGCCGCGGCCGTGATCGTGCGGCGGGCGGTAGAGCCCGGCCTGCTCGGTGTGCGCCTGCAGCACGAAGCCGTGCTCCGCGTCGCGGTAGAGCTCTCTGGACGCGGGCGCGTCCTCGTGCAGCGCCGCGAGCCAGGGCTCGGCGGCGTGCGCCTTCGCCAGCCGTTCCAGGTGAAGGCGGCAGCTGGCGACAAGGTCGCTGCTGAGCGGTCCCCAGCTGGCGCGGGTGCGATGGATGAACAGCGCAAGGGCGTTGTCGGTCATGGGTGGCCTCCGGCTCGGCGCGAATCGACGTGATCCGGGCTTCGACGTCGAACCTAGTGCGCCGGCGCGGATTGCGGAACGCGCAACGGTTGCAACATACCTTTGCGTATGACGCCATGTATCGCCCCGACCTCTGCTAGCCTGGTCGCGTGGCGCTGCCCGACCTGAACCTGCTCGTGACGCTCGACGTGCTGCTCACGGAAGGCAGCGTGACCAGCGCGGCCCGACGCCTGCGCCTGAGCCCCTCGGCGATGAGCCGGGCGCTCGCGCGCCTGCGGGAGACCCTGGGCGACCCCCTGCTGGTGCGCGCTGGACGCGGCCTGGTGCCTACCCCGCGCGCGCTCGATCTGCGCGAGCGCGTGAGCCACCTGGTGCAGGGCGCCGAGGCCGTCCTGCGCCCGGCCGAGGAGCTCGACCTGAAGCGCCTGGCGCGCACCTTCACGCTGCGCACCAGCGAGGGCTTCGTCGAGAGCTTCGGTCCAGCCCTGATCGAGCGCACCGGCGCCCAGGCGCCAGGCGTCCGGCTGCGCTTCGTGTCGAAGCCCGACAAGGACAGCGCGCCGCTGCGCGCGGGCGCGGTCGACCTCGAGACGGGCGTCGTCGACGAAGACACGAGCCCCGAGCTGCGCACCCAGGCGCTGTTCCGCGACCGCTTCATCGGCGTCGTGCGCGGCGACCACCCCCTCGGCCGCGCGAAGATCACGCCCGCGCGCTACGCGGCCGGACGCCACGTCGTGTTCTCACGGCGCGGCGTGGCCAAGGGGCGCATCGACGAGAGCCTGGCCGCGCTCGGTCTGGCGCGCGAGGTGGTGACCATCGTCGGCGGGTTCGCCACGGCGATCGCCCTGGCGCGCGCGACCGACCTGATCGCCACCGTTCCGGAGCACCACACCCGGAGCCTGCGCGACGGCCTGTTCAGCTTCGCGCTGCCCTTCGCTGCGCCGGAGATCACCGTCTCGTTGCTGTGGCACCCGAGGCTGGACGCAGATCCCGCTCACCGCTGGTTGCGCGACAGCTTGCGGGAGGTCGTGGCAGGCGGGGGAGAGACGGCGGCGAAAAACGGGCGCGCCGGGCAGCGCCGCGAGCCCCAGAGGAGGCGAAAGGGCTAGATCGGCCTCGCCCGCTTCAGCCGAGCCGCGCGCTCTTGCTCCGCCTCCGCTACTTCGACGCCTGCCTGTCCTCGCAGCGCCCCAGCACGAAGATCCCGCAGACGCGCTCGTTCACGAGGCACTGCTGCCCTTCCGGGCACTGCGACGGGTCGAGCACGGACGGGTCGCACGGCCTCGCGCAGAACGGAGGCGGGCCGCGCGGGGCGTCGTAGACGCCGTTCCCATCGCGATCGAGGTAGATGGGGTTCGTGACCGCGTACGGCGCCACCGGGTACCAGTCGGGGACCGGCGGCGACGCCGTGAAGAACCGCGAGAGCGCCTCGACCTGCGTGAACGCGAGGCTCGCGACCCGGGGCAGCTGGAGCTCGCCGAACGACACCGGCAGCGCGACAGGCGTGAGGAGGTTCTCGTCGCGCAGGCCCATCGCCACCACCACGACCCAGCCGTCCGACGGCGGCGCCGGCAGCGCGAGACGCTCGTCGACGTCCACGATCGCCGACGGCCCCGCCGAGGGCTCGAGCACCCGGACCAGGCGGCCGCTCACGTAGATCTCGACGCGATCCACGCCGAACCAGCTCGCCGTCTCGATCCGCAGGTCGAGCGGCGCCGTGTCGCCCTCGACGCGCGCCACGCCGCCGAACGTCGCGCCGCCCACGCTCGCCCGGACGAACGGGCCATACGTCGCGAACGCGCTGCCCGCGCGCAGCGACGCCGTGGCCTCGGCGAGATCGATCGCCGCCGGCTGGTCGGTCCGCGAGCGGAAGTACGTGCGCGGGAAGCCCGGCTCCAGCGAGGCGCCGTGGCCATCGCTGCTCCCTACCTGCGTCGGCGAGAAGCCGTGGTCGAGGTAGCGGAACAGGTCATCGACCTGGCCCGCGTGGAAGGTGCACGGCTGATCCGCGTCCTCGGGCGGGACCGCGCCGCCCTCGCCTCCCAGGCAGAGCGCCTCCCCGTCGGCCGCGCTCCTGTCGAAGCCCCAGACGGCGTCCTGCTCCTCGGGCGTCCTCGTCAGGATCCGCTTGGTCACGCTCCAGGCGAGCGCCGAGCGGGCGCGCTGCTGGCACACAGCGTACCGCTCGCCGGGCTTGCACGCCGGCAGCGCGAGGTCGGCGCACGCCGCGCGGAGCGCCGCCTCGTCCCCCGCGGCGTCGATGCGCGACAGGCACCGGTTGAAATCGACGACCTCCTGCACGGTGGGGGTCCGGAGCAGATCGAACCGCTTCGCGTTGAACACCTCCATCGCGTCGAAGTCGCAGCTCCCCGCCTGGAACAGCGGGTTGCTCGCCTCGAGCGTGGGGATCGTCCGGTGCAGCGTGAAGGGATCGACCCCGAGCTGGTCGATGTACCCGATGAACCCGTCGCGCGGGTGCGCGACGACAACGAGCGCGTCCTCGCCCTCCGCCGCCGCGCCGCGAACGCCGTCGATCACGTCCCCGCCCGCGCGGCAGACCCAGTCGAAGACGCCGTGATCCGGCACGTCGAGCTCGTCGTAGCGGAGCGGGAAGCCGATGAAGTGCCCGAGCTCGAGCGTCGAGACCTCCGCGCCGACCGCCGTCTTCAGGCGCGTCTCGAGCCCCAGCTGCCGCACCGCGGGCTCGAGGTCCGTGTGCACGTCGTGATCGGTCGCCACCGCGACCTCGAGGCCCTCGACGACCGCCGACGTCACCCGCTCCTCGAGCGGCATGCCGCTGTCGAAGCTCGGGCGCTGGTGCAGGTGCATGTCGATCGACATCCAGCCCGTCGAGTCGACCTCGCGCGGCACGACCGCCTCGATGCGGCGCGCCTCCCCGGCGCGCACCTCGAGATCGGGCACCTCGAAGCGGCCGAACTCGGGCCCGCGCGTGACCAGGACGCTGTATCGGCCAGGCTCGACCTCGACAGCGCCCTCGCCCGTCGCCGAGCGCTCGATCTGCCGGACGCCGCTGCCGAGGCGGCCGTGGCCGAGGTAGACCCGCCGGAGGCCATCGCCCTCGCGCGGCTGCCCCGCGGCGTCGAGCGCGACGAACGTCAGCTTGGCCGGCGCGAGGCGCCCGCCCTCGTCGACGACCCGGTACGCGATGCGCGCGGGGCTCGGCAGCTCCGCCGCGACGGTCGCCGTGGCCCCGGCGCCGAGCGCCACGCGGATCGGCGCGGACAGCGCCGTGCCCTCCGGGCTCTCCGCGACGAGCAGGTAGCCGCCGGGCGCGAGCCGCGCGCGGAAGTCGCCGTCCTCGACCGGATCGAGCCCGCGATCGGCGTCGATGGAGCTGAGCAGCCCGACGTCGCCCGAGCGCGCGAGGTTCGCCTCGACCAGCTCGTCGACGCTGGCGAAGGCGACGCCCGGGTCGGGGTCGCGGAAGACGTGGACGCGCGCGTTCGGCACGGGCGCGCCTGTCGATCGCCACCGCACCGCGCCCTCGAGCGCGCCTGTCGGCGTGCCCCGGGCGTCGTGCACCACCTCGGCGACGCTCGCGATGTCGCCCTCGCCCACAGCGAAGTACCGCTCGTAGGTGAACGACCGCTTGCGATCGCACGCCTCGTCGTCGGATTCGTCGGCGAGACAGCTCCGGCCGGCGCTCAGGAACGCCGTGGCCGCGCTCGTGAAGACGGGGACGTTCACCGTGGTGGGCGGGCCGCCCGGGCTCGCCTTCGTGAAGTAGCCGTAGCTGACGTCGCCGCCCGCCGCGGCCACGAAGTCGAAGCTGAGCGGCCGCTGGAACGTGTCCCGGCCGGCGAAGAGCGCGTCGAACACCGCCCGCTCCTCGTCGAACCCGATGCCGGGGCCGAAGATGTCGTTCTGGTTGCCGAAGAAGACGAAATCGCCGGCGACGATCCCGCCCTTCCGCTCGGGGTCGCCGTTGCGGTCGTCGCCGAGGATGCCCCGGAAGATGTCCTCGGGCCCCGTGGTGTTGTCGAGCGAGAGCGGCTCGCCGCACGCGCACACGGGGCAGCCGTCGTCGCCCGCCGCGAGGCCGTCCTCGCACTCGAGCGCGCACGAGGCGACGCTCGGGCAGCCGATCGCCCTGTCGGGCAGGAGGAGCGTCGTGCGGATCGTGACGAACCGCGCGCCGGGCCGGAGGATGTAGTCGGTGCGGAAGCGCAGCTCCGGCTTGAGGCCGTCGAACAGCAGGCCGAGCAGGTCCTCCTGCGTCTTCAGCACGCCGAGCGCGTGGAAGAGGAACCCGCCGTCGCCCTCGACGCGGACGATCGCCTCCTGGCCGTCGGAGCCGTCCCTGGCCACGAAGACCTCGGTGGCGCCCGGGTCGGGCACGAGCAGGTTGGCGACAGGGAACGACTCGGCGAAGCGGTCGCGGCCCGACGCGCTCGCGAAGCGCGGATCGGGGCGGCGCAGGTCGGCGTCGACCAGCGAGCCGCCGTAGACCCCCGGCCCGGGCGAGTGGCGGGCGCCGAGGATGGCGACGCGGATCTCGTCGTTTTCCAGAAGGAAATCGCCGACATCGGCCATCGCGACAGGGCCGCCGACGAGCTCGAACCGGTTCTCGATCGGCTTGGCGCGCAGGAGGCTCGGCGATTCGCAGCCGGCCATGCCGGCAACGCCGGCCGAGCCGGCGACGGTGAGCAGCGCGAGCAGGGCGGGAGCGGAGCGGCGGGTTCGCATGGCGGCCGCTACAGGTTGAGCTGGAGCTGCAGCGCCACGGCGTCGTTCTCGAGCGCGACGCCGTGGGCCTCCTGCCGGTGGGTGAAGTCGGCCTGCGCCTTGAGCACGTTGTCGATGAAGTGGTAGCTCGCGCCGGCGGTGAGGGCCCAGCCGTCGGTCTCGTCCGAGAGGTCGAGGTTGGGGTCGAGCCACTCGAACCGCGCGCTCACGCCGAGCTTGATGCGCCGCACGAAGTAGCCGACCTCGCCGACGAGGCCGAGCGAGGTGACCGGGGCGAGCTGGCCCGTCGGCTGCGTGGGCGCGCGCTCGGGATCGCTCTGGTTCCAGAGCAGCTCGACGAGCGCGTGCGCGCCCGCGGCGTGCAGCAGGACGTCGGCGCCGACGCCGTGGATGTCGCGCGTGCCGCCGTCGCTGAAGAAGTAGCTCGCGCCCGCGCCGAGGCGGGGCCGCGAGACGGCGAGGTCCTGGATGGAGCGCGGCATGGGGCCGAGCGGCTCGGTGGCGAGCCGCGCGACGTAGGCGACGTTGTCGAAGCGGTTGCCGAGGCTCGCGGCGTTCTCGACATAGCCGGCGAAGAACTGATCCGAGCGCTGGAAGCCGTTGAACATGCCGGCGAAGTAGCTGAACGCCCGGTCGTGGAAGTGCCCCTCGACGTGCAGGCCGACCTGGCGGAAGGGCGCCATGGCGCGCACGGCGAGCGGCCTCTCGATGAGCGCGCCCTCGCCGGCGCCCGTCATGGCGGAGCGGCTGAACGGCACGTCGTGCGCGCCGAAGTAGAGGTGCGCGAACGGGAAGTGGGCGTAGCCGATCCACGCCTCGGAGAGGCGCGCCGAGGCGTCGGCGCCCCCGGCGAGCTCGCCCGAGATCGCGAACGGCACGAACCCGGCGAGCGTGCCCGCGAAGCCGACGCGCGCGCGCCGCATGCGGAACCCCTGCCCCTCGGCGACGTCGCCGGCCTGCAGGAAGGCGTCCTCGCCGGCGTACGGCGCCGCCTGCGCCTGCACGAGCACGAGCGGCGCGAGAAGGAGCCGGCCGATGCTGAGCTGGAACGGCGGGCCGGCCGCGCCGTCGGCCGCCGGCGCGGCGTCGGAGCCGGCAGGCGCCGGCGCGGCCGCGGCCGCGGGCGGCGCGGCGCCGCCGGGCGGCAGCGCGGGGGCGGCGGGCGGCAGCGTGGCGCCGGCGGGAGGGAGCGCGGCGCCGGGGGACGGGAGGGCGGCGCCGGGCGGCGACCCTGCGGGCGGTGGCGTCGCGGCGGGCGGCGCGGCCGCGGCGGGCGGCGTGGCCGCGCCGGCGGGGACGCCCGGAGCGACGGCAGCAGGGTTCGTCGCCGGGTCCTCCGGGACCGTCGGCGCGGCGGGCGGGAGCAGCGGGAGCGGGTCGGCGGCAGGAGGCTTGACCGGCAGCGGCTGGACGGGCTGCGCGCTGGCCGGCGCACACAAGAGCGCCGCCGCCAGGAGCGCAGCGGCGGCCGCGCCGCTCCCTGCCGCGCCTCCCGCGCGGCAGAGCGCCCTGGCACACCGAGCATCCGCGCCGCGACGACTCAAGGAGCAAGGTGTCATCGGCATCCGTGGCGGCCGGCGGCGAGGGTGGGAGTCGCTACGAGAGCAGCAGCGGCGCCGCTGGCAGGCGCAGCCCGTGTATCCAGAGTTCGACGGGGAGTCAACGCGCCGCCTCGCGCCGGGCGTGTTGCCCCCCCCGGCATCTTGCGATCCTCGTACACTCGTCGTCGCCGATCCCCGCGGCGATCGACGTCGTTCGCCGCCCGATCCCGACGGCGGGGCTCGCCGCGCCGCCGCGCTGGAGGCGGGCGGGCCCGACGTTCGTGCTGGGCCCGCTCCGCGCCACGTTCGCGCCGGTGGTGCTGCCGGAGCCTCCGGCGATCGGGAGCGAGCGCGGCGATCTGTCGTGAGCTCGGCGCCCGGTTCGACGGGCCAGGGGTCCGGCCAGGGGTCCGGCCAGGGGTCCGGGAGAGATTTCAACGCGAAGGCGCAGTACAGTAGAGACAATGACAATGGGCCTGATCGGCGAAAGGACCAAATTGGCCATCGACATTGGCGATCACTGGGAGGGCTCAAAGCAGAACCAGCACATGAAGGTCTGGCTGGGCGGGAAAGACATCACGAGCGTCGACGACGTGGTGTACTTGCCAACCTTCTACAACAATCTGAAGAAAGACATCGAGAAGCTAGAAAGCTACACGTACACAGACACTGACAACGACCCAAGCGACGCAGCGCTGTTCAACCACTTTGAAATGACCGACGCAGCCCAGCACAGGATCTTGGCGCTGGACCTGACCACCATGTCTGCGCGCTGCTACTACGTCTACTCTCGGAAGAGCAGTTACATTATTTTTTCCTATTGGGACGAAAGACATGAGCCCAGGAGCGAGGTGGGCAAGGTATTTCACGTCGACATCGAAAAAGAAGAGATCGTCACCATCCTTCACGAAGCATTACAGAATATTTCGACAGAGTGGTATTAGCGTCGACCTTGACCCGGCATCCTGGCCCCCGACCGAGAGGTTGCCGGCGGCGTCGACGCCAGACCGCCCGCGGCGCAGGGGGTGACGGCCGCGCCCGGCCCTCCGGGGGAGCGCGGCGATTTGCCCTTGACATCCCCGCGTCATCTTGCACCCTGGTCTCCCAGCTTTCGTTGCTTTGACTGGGCAACATCGTCTCGCGGACATCGCCAGTCCAGCTTGAGGTTGGGTCACCATCGGCGGTCTCTCCGGGAAGATGCAGGTGATGCACAACGACACGACGCCGTGTCCGAGCCTGGAGAACGCCGATGTTCAAGTCGACCCATTCACGCATCTCGCTGCTCGCCGCTCTCGGCGCGCTGGCCCTGCCGGCGATCGCCTGTGACGTCCCCGTCGAGGACCCGCTCGCCGAAGGCGAGGCGCTGGCCGAGGGCGAGCTCGGCGCGACGACGAAGGCCAGGGGCCCCGTGGCCGACTATTTCATCGCGACCCGCCAGGACACCCGAAGGTGCATTGCGCCGCTCTGCGGCGGCCATTTCGTCGCGCGCGTCAACACCAGCGTGACCCGTTGCGCCGACGGGACGTGGCAAGAGGAATGCCATATGTTCGAGCTCGATCTGTCGAAGCTCGGGCTCGATCCGTCGCTGGAGGCCAAGGCCAGCGCGGCGTTCGGCGCGGGGGACGCGCTGGTCCGCGGCGAGCTGGTGCAGGTCGAGCTCGACGAGCTGCCGGCGTATCCAGCCGACGTGCTCGTCGCCAGCGAGATCTGGATCGGCGCGACGGGCAACACGCCGGAAGGCCACTTCTCTCGCGTCGAGAACACCGGGATCGTCTGCGTGACGTATCCGTGTCCCTCCTTCTCGGAGCAGAGCCTGAACACGAACCTGAGCGGTACGCTCGACAGCATCGACCTGGCCGCGTCCGGGGGCGCCACGTCGGAGCAGGTCGAGCACGGCATGCGCGATCTCTCCGCGGGCGGTCTGCTGGTCGCCGGTCGCCACGCGGTGATCACCGGTCCGGCCGGCTCGATGAACCACCTGGACGCCACGGAGTTCTACGTGCGCTTGAGGTGAGCCGGCCGGCACGTGGAGGCCCCTCCGGCTGCCGGGGGCGCACCGGCGGACCCGCGCTCCCCTGGTCCTATCCGGCCGACAGCGCTCCCCCGGCGCGCAGCGTGATCTGCTCGTCGCCGGGCACGCCGTCGACGTCGCCCTCGGTGGAGAGCAGCACGGCCGCCGGCTCCGGCGTCGCGGCGGCCACGACGTGCCCGGCGTCGGCCCGCGCAACCGCCGTCGCCGCGGGCGTGTCCGGCGCGGGGGCGCCGACCGGCCCGGCCACGAGCGCGCCGGTCGGCTCCGGCGGCCGCGTGATGACCGGCGCGGGTGCCGGTTGGCACGTGGAGCCGCACGCGACGGCCACGAGCGGGAGGATGAGCAGGGTGGCAGAGCGCTGGTGCATGGGGAAGCTGCGCCCGGGGCCCCCGGCCACAGGATTCAGGTTGCCACGGCGAGCCTCGTGCAATCCACTTCCCTCCTGGGCCCGCGCCGAGCTACGGGGCGCTGCTCGCGCCGCGGCTCAGCACGTCGAGGTAGCTGTGCAGCCCGCGGATGTGGTTCCCGCCGTCGACGAAGATCGACTCCCCGGTGATCCATCGGGCGTCCTCGCTGCAGAGGAAGGAGACCACGGGCGCGACGTCGTCGGTCTCGCCGATGCGCCCGAGCGGCGTACGCTGGGTGAACTCCTCGGCAGACGGCCCCTTCGTGAGCCCGACGGCATCGGCGAGCGGCGTGCGGATGAGCCCCGGCGCCACAACGTTGACCCGGATGCCGTGGCGCCCGAGCTCGGAGGCGGTGACCTTGGAGAGCTGAGCGAGGCCCGCCTTGGCGGCGCAGTAGTGCGCCAGGCCGTCGGTCGCCGCCTGCTGGTTCAGCGACGAGATGTTGACGAAGGCGCCCGGCTTGCCCGCGGCGATGAGCTCGCGCGCGACCGCCTTCATGAAGAGAAAAGGGCCCTTCAGGTCGACGGCGACGACATGCTCGAAGTCCTCCTCCGGCATGTCAACGACCGCTGAGAGCGTCGCGGTACCGGCGTTGTTGACGAGGATGCCGGGCAGCCCGAAAGCGGCCTTCGCCGCCTCCACGCCGCGCGCCACGTCCTCGGCGCGGGACACGTCCCCCGCGAACGCACGCGCCCGCGCTCGCCCCTCGGCAGCTCGATTCAAGGTCTCCGCTGCCGCCTCGACCTTCGCCGCCGTCCGGCCGAAGAGCAGCACGTTCGCGCCGTCACGGAGCAAGCGCGCCGCGATCCCGAGACCGATTCCCTGTCCGCCCCCGGTCACGATTGCACAGCTCGAGATAAGCTTCATTATGCCTCCCTGCACGCAGCGTACAGGATCGGCGTGCGGGGAGGGTGCGCTGAGATCTGGGGCCGCATCTCCTCCATCAATGAGGGTCCCCCGGCGGCTCTCGGGCCGGGCAGCCCGGCGCTACCCCTTCTTCGCCCCGGCCCCGCCCGCCCCGCCCTCCGCCGAGGGCCCGATCATCCTCTCCGGCCGCACGATCGCGTCGAACGCCTCGCCTTCGAGGAGCCCGAGCGCGAGCGCCGCCTCGCGGAGCGTGGTGCCCTCGGCGTGCGCCTTCTTCGCGAGCTTCGCCGCGTTGTCGTAGCCCACGTGCGGGTTCAGCGCGGTCACCAGCATCAGGCTCTCGCGGAGGTTCCGGGCGATCCGCTCGCGGTTCGGCTCGATGCCCCGCGCGCAGTGCTCGTCGAACGACGCGCAGCCGTCGGCGAGCAGCCGGATCGACTGGAGCACGTTGTGGATGACGAGCGGCTTGTACACGTTGAGCTCGAAGTTGCCGCTCGCCCCGCCGACGCCGACAGCGACGTCGTTGCCGAGCACCTGCGCGCACAGCATCGTCAGCGCCTCGGCCTGCGTGGGGTTCACCTTGCCCGGCATGATCGAGCTGCCCGGCTCGTTCTCGGGGATCGTGATCTCGCCGATCCCGCAGCGCGGCCCGCTCGCGAGCCAGCGGACGTCGTTCGCGATCTTGAACAGGCTGCAGGCGAGCGTCTTCAGCGCGCCGTGCGCCGCGACGAGCGCGTCGTGCGACGCGAGCGCCTGGAACTTGTTCGGCGCGGTGACGAAGGGCGCCCCCGTGAGCTCGGCGATCTTCGCCGCGACCTTCGCCGGAAAATCCGGGTGGGCGTTGAGCCCCGTGCCGACCGCCGTGCCCCCGAGCGCGAGCTCGCGGAGCGGCGGGAGCGCCCGCTCGATCGCGGCGATGCCGGCGTCGAGCTGCGCCACGTAGCCGGAGAACTCCTGCCCGAGCGTCAGCGGCGTCGCGTCCTGCAGGTGCGTGCGGCCGATCTTGACGATGTCCGCGAACGCCGCGCTCTTCTGCGCCAGCGTGTCGCGGAGCCGCCGGACCTCCGGGAGCAGGCGGCGCTCGATCTGGAGCGCGGCGACGACGTGCATCGCGGTCGGGAAGACGTCGTTCGAGCTCTGCGACCGGTTCACGTCGTCGTTCGGGTGGACCGGCGACTTCGAGCCCATCACGCCGCCGCTCATCTCGATCGCGCGGTTCCCGATGACCTCGTTCACGTTCATGTTGGTCTGGGTGCCGCTCCCGGTCTGCCAGACGACCAGCGGGAAGTGGTCGTCGAGCTTGCCCTCGATCACCTCGTCGGCCGCCGCGACGATGAGCGCGCATTTCTCCGCCGGCACGAGCCCGAGGTCGCGGTTGACCAGCGCGGCCGCCTTCTTCACGGTGGCGAGCGCGGCGATCATCTCCCGCGGGAAGCGCTCGCCGCCGATCCGGAAATTTTCAAGGGAGCGCTGCGTCTGCGCCCCCCAGTAGCGATCGCCCGGGACCTCGATCGGCCCGAAGCTGTCCTTTTCGATGCGAGTCCCCATCGCCGCGTCTTAGCGGCCGCGGACCCGCCCCTCAAGCGGGGCCAGACCTGGATCTCCGGGCCCTGCGCACCCGTGCGTAAAGGCGTTCGCGCCGGGGTGCGAAGCGCGGGCCTGCTCTTGTTTTCTCGCCTTTTTTTTGCGAAGTTCCGTGCCGCACACGGGCGAGAATCACGGAGTTCAGCATGGCCGGCATGGATACTGTACCGCGGGAGCTGCTGCAGGCTGCCTACAAGCGCAATCCCATTCACCTGCTCAAGATCCCGCTTCATTTCGGCATCTGGGCCGCGGCGACGTGGGTGCTGTACGCGACGCAGCACCACCCGCTCGCCATCCCGATCGGGATCGCCTGCTCGTACCTGATCGCCAACCTCGTCCGTGGGCTCGGCGCCGTCGCGCACGACGCCGTGCACGGGAGCTGCTCGCGCTCGAAGCTCGTCTCGTACCTCATCGCCCTCGTCTGCTGGGCGCCGACGGGCATGAGCGTGACGCTGTACACGAACTACCACCTTCATCATCACAAGATCGCGAACACGTATCCTGACGTCGACAACTTCGTCGTCACGGACTACACGCGGAACCCCGTGCTGGCGAAGCTCCTCTTGCTCGCCGTCTACACGTTCGCCTATCCCCTGTACTTCCTCGGCTGCATGGCGCGGTACGTGAAGCGCCTCTCGCCGATCCAGCGCGTCAAGATGAACGTGGAGCTCCTCGGCTTCTACGGGCTCATGGCGGTCTTCTTCTGGATCATGCCGCTTCAGGTGTTCTTCTTCTTCTATGTCCTGCCGTTCATCTTCGGCGCCGTCCTCGCCAGCATGACCTCGATGATCGAGCACTACGAGATGCTCCCGGGGGAGGACGCCTACAGCTCTCGCACCTACGGGACGAAGGCGCACGTCACCAACTTCCTGTGGAACAACGTCACGTACCACAACGAGCACCACAAGTTCCCGGGCATCCCGTTCTACAACCTGCGCAGCTTCCACGTGGCGGCGTATCCCTACTACGATGAGCGGGTGAAGTCGGCCTGCCACCCGTCGATCTTCGGCATCGCGCTGGAGCTGTACGGCCGCATCCTGAAGCTCGATATCGAGAAGCTCGACGAGCGCTACAGCGGGCTCAACAAGGAAGCCGAGCGGCAGAAGATGATGGCGCTGAACGGCATCCAGCCCGGCGTGACCGCCTGATTCAGCCCGAGCGAGGCCCGGCGCGCGGGCAACGCCCTCGACATCGACGCAGAGACGATCTACCGCGCGGCCCCCGGCCGAACCGGGCGACTGGCGCAGCCGCGTGCGGCGAGCGCGAATTGCTCGGTTGATCGGCAGATGCTACGCGCATCGAATGAAGATTGCCCTCATCGGACCTGGCGGGATCGGGAGCACGTTCGCGTTTCAGCTCGCGCGAGCGGGGCACGAGGTGACGGTGGTCGCCCGTGGAAAGCGGCTCGAGCAGCTCCAGCGGGACGAGGCCATCGTGAAGGCCACCGGGGAGCGCGCTGCGGTGCGCGTGAGCGCCGCCCTCGACGCGACAGCGGCGTGGGACCTGGTGCTCGTGACGGTGCTCGCCTCCCAGGTGGACGCGGTGCTGCCCGCGCTGACCGCCAGCGCGGCGAAGAGCGTGATGTTCATGTTCAACACCTTCGAGCCGCTGCGCCGACTCCGAGATGCGGTGGGCTCGGCGCGCTTCGCCTTTGGCTTCCCCGCGATCCTCGCGACCCTCGATGACGGAAAGCTGACGTCGAAGATCGTCACCCGAGGGATGGTCACCACGGTGACGGACGAGGCCTGGGCGAAGGTCTTCACGGACGCTGGCATTCCCGCCGTCGTGCACGCCGACATGGAGAGCTGGCTCCGCACGCACGCGGCGTTCGCCGTGCCGGTGATGGTCGCCAGCGTCACGGCGCACACGCGCCAGGCGGGCCTCTCGTGGATCGAAGCGATGAACCTGGCGCGCGCCCTGGAGGAAGGGCTTCGCCTGGTGCGTCAGCTCGGAAACACCGTCACGCCGGAGCCGGTCGCGAGGCTGAGCCGCTTGCCCACGCCGGTGATCGCAACGTTCCTGTGGACGCTCAGCAGGATCGAAGCCTTGCGCAAGCTGGGCGCCGCGGGGCCCGGCGAGCCGCGCGCGCTGATCGACGCGATGGCCGCCGCGGCCCCGGGCCAGACGCCGGCGCTGCTCGCCATCAGGCCCTGAAAGGCCAGGGAGAGCAGCCGCTCGATGCGGCCGCCGGGCGAGCTCGTCAGGATGTGAAGTCCGACCGGATCCGGTGCCGGAGGCAAGCTCAGCTACACCCGCACGACCGGATCCGGTCGCAGGGAGGCAGCCAACTGCCCCGGGGAGGGCGCTCCCTCGGAGGCTGCGAAGGGGTGGCGCCGGAAGGACTCGTGGTCGCCGCTGCGCGGTTCGCGCGGCCGGCACCAGGCGCGCGCTACTGCCCGCCGGGCACGCAGATCGCCGTCGCCGTGCCGGCGCCCATGCACGAGAAGCCCGCCGCGCAGTCGGTGTTCGCGGCGCAGGGGAAGGCGCACTTGCCCACGGCCGTGTTGCACTTGTGCGTGCCGCAGACCATGTCGTTCGTACACGGGAGCGCGAGCGGGCTCGGCTGCGCCGTCGTCGCCGGGGCGGGCTGGCCCGGCTGCTGGTACTGCCCAGGCTGCTGGTATCCGGGCTGCTGGTACTGCCCGGGCTGCTGGTACTGCCCAGGCTGCTGCTGGTACCCGGGCTGCTGATAGCCCGGCTGCTGGTACTGCCCAGGCTGCTGGTACCCGGGCTGCTGGTTGTAGGCGTTGTACTGCTGGTTCGACGGGTCCTCGGCCTCGCTACCCCGGCACGCGGAGGACAGGAGCCCGAGGCCCCCGAGGGCAAGGACGGCCGCCGCGGCGGAGCGCGCGCTGGTGAACCACATGGATCGCTTCATCAAGGTCTCCCGCAGGTGCGGGGCTTTCCCCCGCGTGAGGAGCGGGCCGGTGTCGACCCGCCGCTGAGATCTGAGCCCTGGCCCCCGGAGGAGCAACCGCGGGCCCTTCGCCGGCGAGCGCCGCGCCGCGGGCCCGCTGACGCGAGCGTACCCCCGGTCGGCGGGGGCGCGCGCCTCAAAAAACGCGGCGCCGCAGCGCGCTCACCGCGGCGCCGCGTCCTTGCAGCAACGGAACCCCTGCTCGTACCCGTAGTCCTCTTCCTTGTGGAAGCCGACGGTCGGGCGGCAACGGCCGCGCATCGGGCCCCACCAGCCGCCCTTCAGCCCGCTCCGCTCCGGAGACTTGCGGCCCGGCCGGACGACCCACTCGTTGATGTTGCCGTTCAGATCGTGGACGCCAAACGGCGACACGCACGCCGGCATCGACCCCGCAGGCACGCGCTGGTCGAGCCGCTCGAGCTCCGCCTTGCACTTCGGGTGCTTCATGCACCGCTCGTAGCGGTAGAGCGACAGCTCGCGCTGGCGGAAGGGCCGGTCGATGTTGCACCGGGTCGGGTCGCGCTCGTAGCCGTACGTGTACGGGAGCATCTCCTCGCCCTCGCAGGCGAAGTTGAACTCGTCCTCGGTGCAGAGGCGCTTGCCGACGCCCTCGCACATCTTGACGGCCTCGCGCCACGAGACGAGCAGCGCGGGGAGCTCGCCCTTCCTGTTCGGCCACTCGTACCGGTCGACGCAGTAACGCATCGGCGTGCGCTTCTTCGAGAGGCACACCGTGGGCTGCTTGTACTCGAGGCAGCGCTCGCTGACGCTTGTCGTGCCCTCCACCTCGCCGTAGGGGGTCGAGCGCCTCGCCTGGTCCTTCACGAACTCCTTGTGGTGCTTCAGGCAGACCTGATCGACCAGGGGGCAGTAGTCGCCGTCGACGAGGACCATGTCGTCAGGGCACCCCTCGGAGCTGCCGGGCAGCCCGCCGTCGAGCGAGGCGGCGTCGGGCGAGCCGCCGTCGGACGAGCCGGGCGACGGCTCCGGCGTCACGTCACCCGGCGTCGCGAGCTCCGACGACGCCGCGGCGTCCGACAGCGCCGCGGCCGCGTCGTCACGTGGCGCAGGCTCCGCGTCCGCCGCCGCGCTGGCGTCCGCAGGCCCGGAGGGGGCCGCGGCGTCGGTCGCGGCGTGCTCGCGGCGATCGCAGGCGAGGGCCGCGGCCGCGAGGCCGCCGCACAGGAACACGAGGGCAGCCGCGCAGGGCCGGCGAAGGGCCCTGCGCCGTCGCGCCGGCGCGGCCGACAGCGCGGCGCGACGAGGGCGCCACCTCATCGGCCGGGGGCGGGGATGACCTTGAGCGGCACCCGGGTACCGCCGCGATCGACCTCGATCACGACCTCGCGGCCCGGCTCGAGATCGCCGAACGCGAACATGAAATCGTGGATGTTGGTGATCGCGTGCGTGCCGATGCGCACGATCACGTCCCCCGCCTGCATCCCGGCGCGCGAGGCGGGCGCGTCGGGGATCACGCCCGTGAGCTTCACGCCGGGCCCCTGGTATGCGTAGTCCGGCATCGTGCCGAGCGACACCCGGAAGCCGCCGCGCTTGCTGCGGTGCGGGTCGGCCGGGGGGTCGGTGAAGGGCAGCCGCGCGTCGCGCTGCGCGAGCGCGAGCGCCATCCGCGCGGCGAGCACCGAGCAGCGCGAGACGCCCGCCACGTTGATCTTGTCCGCTGTGTCGCTCGGCCGGTGGTAGTCCTCGTGGACGCCGGTGAACAGGAAGGCGACCGGCACGCGCGACGCCGTGAACGACGTGTGGTCGCTCGCGCCGAAGCCCTCGACGCCGTACTGGAGCGTGACACCGAGCCCCTGGGCGGCGCCGTCCACGATCGGCCTCCAGTCGGGCGACGTGCCCAGGCCGTCGACGAGGAGCTTGTCCTCGCGCATCCGGCCGACCATGTCCGCGTTGATCATGGCCACGACCTGCTTCATCCCCGCGAGCGGCGCCGGCGGGTGATCGACGAAGTGGCGCGAGCCGATGGTGCCGAGCTCCTCGGCGCCGAACGCGATGAACAGCAGGCTCCGATCCGGCCGCGTGGGGAGCGCGGCGAACCGACGCGCCACCTCGAGCAGCATCGCGGTCCCCGACGCGTTGTCGTCGGCGCCGGGGTGCACCGCGTGCACGCCGGGCGCGCGCGAGTACGAGTTGCCGCCGTGGCCGAGGTGATCGTAGTGGGCGCCGACGACGACGTACTCGCCGGCGTGAGGGGAGCCGGCGCGCGCCGGGAGAAGCCCGATCACGTTCGACGCCGGCGCCATCCGCGGGGTGACCTTGGTCGTGATCTCGACGGTGATGCCGTCGAGCGGCTTCGGCGCAGGCGCCTTCGCTGCGGCCTGCTTCGCGGCCGCGGGCTTCGCCGCCGCCTGCTTCGCGGCGTCGGGCTTCACCGGCGGCGCGAGCCCGGCGGCCGGGAAGAGCGCCCGGGCGGCGGAGCGCGTGATCATGACGGCCGGGATGCCCATGCTCGACGCGTCGTCGGGCACGCGCGGGAGCTCATCGCCCGCCGCGACCAGGATGACGCCGACGGCCTTGTGCTCGCGGGCGGTGCGGAGCTTGTAGCGGACGCTGCCGAAATCGCGGAGCGCGTCCGGCCGCGGAGACGGCGCGTGATGCGGATCGGCGTGCGCGGCAGCGGCGTGCGGATCGGCGTGCGCGGCAGCGGCGGCTCCGCCGTGCGCGCCATGCGCCCCACCGGGCGCACCGCCGTGCGCGCCATGCGCCGCACCGGGCGCACCGGCGTGCGCCGCACCGGCGGCTCCGCCATGCGCTGCGCCGTGCGCCGCGCCGGCGGCCCCGCCGTGCGCCGCGCCGGCGTGCGCCGTCGCCCCCGGGCCGCTGCCCAGCGTGGGCGCGCCGTCGAGCACGACGGCGATCTTCCCCTCGATGTCACGGCCGCCGTAGTCGTCCCAGGAGAGCGCCGGAGCGGTCACGCCGTGACCCACGAGCACCGCGGAACCCGAGATCGCGCCGCTCGCGCTCCCGTCGGCCGTGACCAGCTTGCCGGCCTCGACGTTCTGCTTCCGGCCCGCGCGCTGCACGACGAGCGCCGCCGGCGCCACGTCGGCGCCCACGCGCGCGTCGAACGGCTGCATGTAGGCCCTGGCGCCCCCGTCGCGGCCGCCGCCGAGCGGCTGCAGCCCTAGCTCGGAGAACTGGCGCGCGATGAACTCGGCCGCGCGCTCGGCGCCCGGCTCGCCCGTGCCGCGCCCCGCGAGCTCGGGCGACGCGAGGTAGGTGACGTCCCCCTTGATCCTCGCCTCCGCGGCGGGGTCGACGTCGATCGAGACCGGCGCGGCGGGCGCCGCCGCAGCGGCCGGCTTCGAGGCCGGCGGCGCGGGCGCCTCGCGAGGCGGCGCGGCCGGCGGAGCGCACGCCGCGAGCGCGGCGAGCACGCCCGCGACGAGGCCGCGGCGGAGGCCCACTGCGCGCGCCGGGCGGGCCGCGGCGGGGCCCGCGCTCACCATGGCGCGGCCTTCTGCGCCGCGCGGACCAGCTCGAGCGCGCGGCGGCCGATGTACTCCTCCACGTCGGCGGGCGCGATGTGGCGGTCCTTCGCGAAGTCGAACTCGCGCGGCTTGCCGTCGCCGAAGGTCACCCGGACGATCGCCGAGTCGCGCAGCAGCTCCAGCGCGAGGCTGAACTCGCCGAACGCGAGCCGATGCTTGTCCGGCTCCTGGGAGAACACGATGGGCTGCCCCTTCTCCTGCAGCTTCTCGTGCGCGAACTTCAGCGACTCGGCCCCCAGCGACACGGCCGACTCCGCGGCCGCGAGCGCCTCGGCGACCCGCTTCTTGTGCCGCGCGAGCTCCTCCGCCTCGCGCTCCGCCTTCGATTTCACGGCCTCGATGAGCTCATCACGCCAGGTAGCCACAGTGCACCTCGGCGCGAACACTCTTCCGAAACGTGCGTTTTGTCCAGCCCGACGCGCCCGATCGCCGGCCGCCCCGGCCAGCCGGCGCGCCCCGGACACGGGCTCGGCCGCGCCGCCAGACAAAAACAGAAAGCCCGGGATCTCCGGGGAGGACGGCCTCCCTCGAGAGCTCCCGGGCCTCTGCCGGCGCCGCGGCGGCCGGGTCGACCCCGCGCCGGCTCGGGCGCCGGCGCGGGCCCACGTTGCGCGCGCTACTGCACGTCGGAGCCGCCGGCCTTGGCCGGGGCGAGCGCGCTCAGGTCCTCGGCCACGGTGGCCTTCGGGTTCATGAGCTCGTGGAACGCGCGCTTCGCGAGCGCGCCGGTCTCGCCCGGCTCGTGCCGCAGGGCCATGAGCGCGCCCTTCTCCTTCATGAACTTGAGCGTCTCGATCGCGCCCTTCTTCTGCTCGCCGTCGCCGCTCCTGGCCGCCTGGTAGAGCCGGTAGCGCAGCACGACGCGCGTCTCCGAGTGCGGGCCGTTGTCGTACTTCAGGTTGTCGAACTGCGCCTGGAGCCGCTGCCGCGCCCACTCCTGCGGCGCGTCGGCGACCTTCACGCGCGTGATCGCCTCGGCGTTCGCCACGTACCGGTACAGGTTGCCGCGCTTGAAGTCCTCGTCCGACCAGTAGCCGAAGGCGCGGTAGTAGTGGTCCTTCAGGTCGTCGAGCGCGCCCTTGTCGAAGTCGGCGTACATCGCGACCGTCCGCGCCGCGGTGTCGCTCGTGCCGCCGAGGATGAGCGCGAGCGCCGCCGCGTTCCGGACCTCGACGTCCTTGAGCTTCTCGAAGAGCTGCCCCTGCACCCCCTCGTCGAAGCCGCCGATGCCGATGGCGCGCGCGATCGCCATGCGCACCCCGGGGTCGATGTCGGCCGTGAGCAGCGGGGCGAGCTCGCCGGCCGCGCTCGGCACCGGCCGGAGCGCGAGCGACGACGCGTAACAGGCGCCGATGAGCTGCTTGCGCGGCTCCTTCTGGCTGGCGAAGTCCTTCGCCTTCTTCGCCACCTCGAGCATCGTCTTGTCGTCGGCGCACCACGCGAGCGCCTCGCACGCGGCCTGGCGGGCCTCCTCGTGCCACGTCTCGTCCTCGATGAGCTTCGTCAGCGGCTCCACCGCGCGCGCGTCGCCCCACTCGGCGAGCCCCTGCGCCGCGCCGTAGGCGACAGCGCGCAGCGCCATGCCCATCATCGCGAGCCCGGCGCCCTGGAGCCCGTCCTGGGTGATGTCCATCTTCGGGTCCTTCTTCCGCTTGAACTGCTCGAGCAGCCGCGGGTAGGAGGGCTCGTCCTTCATCCGCCCGATGTAGCGGAGCGCGCTCTGCGCGGTCTCGAACGCGGCCGGGAACGGCGGCTGCTGCCCCTCCTTGGGGAGCGGGTCCGTCGGGAAGGCCCAGTCGCGCATGTCCTTCAGGATCTTCTCGGAGCGGATCGTGGCGAGGAAGCGCAGGCCGTTCGCGTGCGGCTGCGGGCGATCCTTGAGCCACAGGATGACCGGGGCCTCGGCCGCGGCCTTGAGCTCGGCGCTCTTGTCGGCGTGGACCGTGGCGAGGTCGGCGAGCATGCGGGCGCCGACGACGCGCGGCAGGTCGGTGCGCGACAGGTGCCCGCCCTCGTCCGCCTCCCAGAACTTCTCGAGCTTGTAGAGCTTGAGCGGGTCGGCCAGCATCCGCTCGCCGATGTACTTCGCGCCGCGGATGTCGCCGACCTCGGCGAGCCGCGTCCCCGCCTCGCCCTGCCAGTGCAGCGCCGGCTTCTTGGCCTCGATCCACTTCACGAGCGGGTCGGCCGACCGCGGATCGGCGAGCTCGCGCAGCATCTCCATGATCTGCTTCGTCTGGAACCAGGTCGTCTCCTCGGGATCCTGCTTCACGCTGTCGAGGGCGAGGACGAGCCCCTCGCCGCCGATGCCGTCGCGCAGCGCCTCGAGGAAGCGCTGGCGGCTGTCCTTGTCGGCGTTCGACAGCGCCTCGAGGAGCGGGGCGCGCGCCGTCTCGTCGCCGATGCGGCCGAGGCCGTTCGCGGCCTCGCGCGCGACCTCGACGTCCTTGTCCTTCACGAGGGAGATCAGCGCGCTCGTCCACTTCGGCTCGGCGTTGCGCGACAGCACCGTCGCGACGAGCTGCCGCACCGACGGGCTCTCGTCGGTCGCGAGCTTGGCGAGCTCGTCGAGCGACACGAGGCCGGCGAGCTTCTCGGGGTCGAAGGCGTTGCCGCCGCCGAGCCGCTCGACCTTCGAGAGGAACCCCTTGCGGTACTGGTCCATCGCGTCCTTGAACGCGGCCGGCTCCTTGAGCTCGACGAGGGCCCAGACGATCTGGGGGCGGTCGCTCTCGTCCGCGACCTTGAGCGCCTCGAGCAGCGCGGGCTTGGCGCTGTCGGCCTTGGGCGAGCCGTAGTAGGCGAGCACCTGCGCGGCGACGCCCTTCACGCGGTGGTCGGGGAGCTTGAGCGCGTTGGTCGCGTGCGTGACGCCCTCGGGGTCGCCGGCCCACGCGAGCTGCATGAGCGCCTCTTGCTGGAGCGACAGCTCGGCGTTCGAGGCGGCCCACTTGCGCCAGAGCGGGAGCTGGTCCTTCTTCGGAAGGACGAAGATGTTCTTCTTCTCCTTGGAGATGGCGTCGGCCGTCAGCTTTTGGCCCTCCTGCTTCACGCCGAACCAGATGGCGCCCGCGGCGCCGAGCGCGAGGAGGATGCCGACCACGATCGACACGGGGCTGAAGCGGCCGCGCTTGAAGTTGCCGTCGTCCGCGAAGCCGCCGCCCCCGGGCGCCGGCGGGGCGCCGGGCAGATCATCGCTGTCATCGGGGGGCCACTTGGCCGCCCACTTGGCCGCAAGGGGCCCGGGCGGTGGGCGCCGTCCGCGCGGCCCCGTGGTATTTTCTCGTGAAAGATTCGGACGATCCAGCATGGTTCCTCCAGCGCGCGGGCGACGACGTTACCCGAACGGCGGTGGCATCGCGCGGAGAGCCGCGCTGCGCCCCCGATCCCCACCGGCGGCGGCGGCGTCGCGCGGAGAGCCGCGCTGCGCCCCCGACCCCGGGCCAGGCGTCGAAGCGCCCGGCCGGTCGAGGCGCCGGACCGTACCAGAGCCGCTCGGACGTAGGCCCAAAGATTTGCTATGAAGACCAGGCCGCCGTATGGCCGAACCCGAGTTCAATTCCGGTAAGATTCTCTACCCCGCGCTCGCGGCGCTGATCGCCCTGAGCGCGCTCATCGGCCTGACGGTCCTGCCCCGCCTGTCGCCCGGGGTGGGGGGCATGGTCGGCGCGATGGCCCCCGACGTGACGCTCCCCGTCGCGGCGAACGGCGAGCCCGGCGCGCGCATGCAGCTCGCCGAGCTGAAGGGCCAGCCGGTGATCCTGGACTTCTGGGCCACCTGGTGCGGTCCCTGCGCGGTCCAGGCGCCGATCCTCGACCGGATCGCGCGCCGGTACGAGAAGAAGGGGCTCGTGGTGCTCGGCGTCAACGTCGACGATCCGCCGCACGTGGCGAGTCAGTACGCGCTCAAGAAGGGCCTCTCGTATCCCATCCTCATCGACGACGCGAAGGACGCCTCGATGCGTTACGGGGTGGACAAGCTGCCGAGCCTGGTGGTGATCGACAGGCAGGGGAAGGTCGCGGCGTACCTGACCGGCGTCGTCGACGAGGCGAGCCTCTCCGAGATCATCGCGGCCACCCTCTGACGTCGCTCCCGGTGTCGAAGCCCTCCCGTCCCCTGCGCGTCGCGCTCGCGGCGCTCGCCGCTGCGCCGCTGTCCTGCTCCCGGGGCGACGCCGATCGCGGCCGCGACGCCGGCGCCGCGCCGCCGGCGGCCAGCGCCCCCGCGCCGTCGGCGGGGCCCGCGGCCTCGGCCCCTGCGGCGCCCGGCGATGCCGGCGCGGCCCCGGGGGCTCCCGCGGCGACCGGCGATGCCGGCGCGCCGGTGGCGGCCGGCGATCCGATGGCGACGCACCACGAGGCGCGCGAGGATCTGGTGCGGCTCTTCTCGCTGAAGGAGCTCACGGAGCGCGAGCGCAGGCTCAAGAACCCCGAGCTCTTCCTGGAGAAGAACTTCGGCGGCGGCACGCCGGCCCGCATCAACCAGGGCAACAAGGAGCTCGCGCGGCACACGCGCTCGAAGCAGCAGTGCCTCGAGGGCCTCGAGGGCGTCGTCCTCCAGACGGAGGAGCAGCGCGCCCGCTGCGGCGGCCACGAGAACATGGTGCCCGTCTTCAAGACCGCCCGCGGGAAGCCGAAGCCGGCCGCGTTCTGCATCGACATCTTCGAGTTCCCGAACAAGCCGTGCGAGCTGCCGATGGTGTGGGCGAGCCCTACGCAGGCGGCGTCCGTGTGCAGCCTGCAGGGCAAGCGCCTGTGCACCGAGGACGAGTGGAGCCTCGCGTGCCGCGGCGACCCGGAGGGCGGCGCGCCGAGGACGTACGCCTATGGCGACGAGCTCGACCTCACCGTCTGCCACACGCAGACGCGGCACCGCGAGATCGACGGCAAGCCCTGCGACGGCGACACAGCGCGCTCTGCCTACCAGACCTGCGCGACAGACACCGAGCCTGCGGGGTCGTACCCTGCGTGCCGCTCGCGGTTCGGGGTCTTCGATCAGCACGGCAACGTCGCCGAGATCATGACCCGCCGCGACCGCGACGACGGCAAGCTGTACAGCCAGCTCAAGGGGAGCGCCTGGTTCTACGTCGAGGTAGCCCGCGAGCACGACGCCCCCCGGCCGAAGAAGGGCCGGGAGACCTACCCCGATCACTGCGCCTTCAGCCCGCGGTGGCACGTGGAGCCGATGGAGAACGCGTGGCACGCGAACTACCACCTCGGCTTCAGGTGCTGCGCGACGATCCGCTGAGCCCGGCGCGGCGTCCGCGCGACCGGCGCCGCGTCCGCGCGACAGAAGGGCCGAGGGTCGGCCCGCGTGGGCGCGGATGCGCGGACAACGCACCTTCGCGGTGACCGAAACGAGAGTGTTTCTCGGGGCTTCTGAAAACGGCTCAACAAAATGAGCCCTGGAGCGCCACAAGCATCGATATTTTTCCGCGCCTCCACACCGATTTCATCTCGCATCCACGAGAGTGCGTTTGCTATCCCTATCCGCATGATCAAGAAAGCCAGTCTCCTCGGGTTGCTGGGTGTGGTCTCCGTCACTTCGCTGTTCCTCGGGTGCAAGGACGAGCCGATCGGCGGCGGCTCACAGGCCCTCGTGGCGGAGTGTGTCGACCCGGGTGCCGCGATCCCGGAGGGTGAGTGGGTGTGCGGCGAGGAGCGAACCGTCGAGTGCACGGCGCCCTCGGGCGCGTACGTCGAGACCATCTATGCGCAGCTCTCGACGGGCACCTGCGCCGAGGCGACAGTGTCTGTCTCCGCGGAGGGGCCGTTCGCGCTCGGCGCGCACGAGATCGTGGTGACCGCAGAGGTGGCGGGCGGGGAAGCGGCGCTCGCGTCGCTCTGCACCTCGGAGCTCGTCGTTGTCGATACCGTCGCGCCGGTGCTCACGGACAGGCAGCCCGAGCTCTGGCCGCCGAACCACAAGTTCCACACCGTCACGGTGGATGACTGCGTCGCGGTGGAGGACGCCTGTGACGACGACGTGCAGGTGAGCTTCACCTATGCGGCGAGCGACGAGCCGCGCAACGACACGGGCGACGGCAACACCGAGGTGGACATCGCGAACCTCGGCTGTGATTCGGTGGACCTCCTCGCGGAGCGGAAGGGCAACGGCGACGCGCGCGTCTACACGCTCGGCGTCCGGGCGGTCGACGCGGCAGGCAACGTGACCGAGGGGGAATGCCACGTGATCGTTCCCCACGATCAGGGCGGCAAGGTGCCGGTCGACAGCGGGATCGCGTACCAGGAAGAGGCGCCTGCCTGCGACTGACGCGACTGACGCCGGCTTGAGCCGGCCTGCGCCGAGGAGTACCGTTTCCCTCGATGCACGCGCTGGTCCCTTGTGCACGGATAGTCCGCGGCTCGTCCGGTGAGAGCCGGTGGGAGCTCGCGACCCGGCCCCCGGCGCCACGCCTCCGCCCGTACCTCCGCGACTTCAGCGGCTACACCGAGGAGACGCCGGGACCGCTGCGGCGGCGCGAGTTCCCCAGGCCGCAGGTCGTCGTCATCATCGAGTTCGGGCCGCCGCTTCGCGTGTTCGACGCCGGGGGCGATCGCCCTTGTTCCCGGTACCCGGGCGGCTTCGTCGCGGGCATCGACGACACCTTCACCATCACCGAGCACGACGGGCTCCAGCGCGGGCTCCAGGTGAACCTCACCCCCATCGGCGCGCGGCTCTTCTTCGGCGTGCCGATGGCGGAGCTCACCGGGCGCGTGGTGTCCGCCCGCGATCTCCTCCCCCGCAAGCACGCCCGGCTGGCGGAGCGCCTCGAGGAGCTCCCCACCTGGGACGCGCGCTTCGACCTGATCGAGCGCGCGCTCGGCGAGCGCATCGACGAGGCCCGGATCGAGACGGGCGTTGTCTCGTGGGCGTTCCGGCGGATCGAGGAGCGCGGGGGCGCGGTCGACATGCGGGTCCTCGCGCGCGAGCTCGGCTACAGCCAGAAGCACGTCATCGGCCTGTTTCGCGAGCACGTGGGCGTCCCGCCCAAGCTCCTCGCGCGCCTCGTGCGCTTCGACCGGCTGGTGCAGCACCTCAAGGCGGGCGCCTCGGGGACGTGGGCGGAGCTCGCGCAGCGGTTCGGCTACTACGACCAGGCGCACCTCGCGCGGGACGTGAAGCAGTTCACCGGGACGACCCCGACGAGGGCGCGGGCGGAGCTCATCGAGATCCTCGGCCCATCGAACGAGGATCATGGGTCCTACGACGGGCGTTGCGATCGGCGGCAGGAGTAGGTGGTCAATCGGCGGAGACTGTCAATCGGACCCGAGATTGACCTGTCAGTGGCCACGTAGATACGCGGGAATCGGACGCAAGCTGGCTCCCGGAGATGGCCCCGCGGTAGACCCGCGGTGGTCGGCGTGACGAGAAGGGCAAGGGCTGGCGCGGGCGAGGCAGGCGCCGAAAAGCTGCGCGCGCCCCTCACGCAGGAAAGGAAATCTCTCGTCGAACGTAGGCCCGTCTGTCCATCGCGGTTGCCGAGACGCCCTCACGCCCAGCGCTTCCAGGCGCGGTGGCGTCGCCTCGAGGGCCGCGTGGGCATGCTCGGATGAACGTTCTCGTACAAGGAGATCTCGACATGACACGGATGAAGCTCTTCGGTTTTCTGATGGCTGGCCTCGCGCTGGTGGCGTGCGGCGATGACGACGTGGGCAACGGGGGCGAGACCGGGAGCGAGCTCGACGGCAAGCAGCTCGGCGCCCTGACGGCCGAGGAATCCGAGGAATTGTGCCATGACGTCGGCGCGCAGGCCGAGGCGCTCTCGAAGGAGGACAGATGCGAGCTCGCGGGGATGGCCGCCACCATCGTCGGAATGGATTGCGAGACCGCCAAGCAGGAGTGCATCAGCGCTCCGGAAGAGCCCGAGGAGGCCGAGGAGGCCGGATCGTGTGAGGGGCTCGGGTTCGCCGGCTGCACCGCGACGGTCGCGGAGTTCAAGGCCTGCGCGACCGCCATGGTCGATACAGTCGCGGCGCTCACGTGTGAATCGACGTTCGCCGACTTCACGCAGAAGCCCGCGGAGTGCGTCGCGCTCGAGAAGAAGTGCCCGGGGTTCTTCGAGGACGAGGAGGAGGAGACGGAGAGCGAAGGCCCCTGAGGTCGCGGCGCTCGACCCGCCGCGCGGCTCGACCTGGCCGGCAGGACCCCGCGGCGAGGTAAAATCTTTACAATACCCCCGACGTCGCGCTCCTCAAGATGAGGCGGGGCGCGATCCTGGCGCCGCCGCGATCTTCCACCAGGCCATGGTCGAGCTCACCCGCGGGGTCGCGCCGGGCATCGTCGGGGCCATCGACCTCGGCGGCGTCCGCCGGGTCGTCGACGTGGGCGGCGGCCACGGCGCCCTGCTCTGCGCGATCTTGGAGGCCCACCCCGCCGTGGAGGGGGCCGTCTTCGATCTCGAGCACGCGCGCGAGGGCGCGCTCGCGCTGTTCGCGTCGCGCGGCGTCGCCGCCCGCGCGTCGTTCGTCGCGGGGAGCGCTTCGACGCGGCGCCGCCGCCCGCCGACGTCTACGTGATGAAGAGCGTGATCCACGACTGGGACGACGCGCGCAGCCTGCAGATCCTCGGCAAGTGCCGCGAGGCGATCGCCGACGGGGCGCGCCTCCTCGTCGTGGAGCCGCCCGCGCCCACCGCGCGCGGGAACGCGACCCTTGACTGGATCCTCACGTTCAGCGACATCAACATGCTCGTGAACACGGGTGGACGCGAGCGCACGGAGGCCGAGTACCGCGCGTCGCTCGAGGCAGCGGGGCTCTGCGTGACGTGCGTGCGCGAGGCGCCGAGCTTCTTCCGGGTGTTCGAGGCGGTCCGGGCCTGAGCCCCGTCACGACAGCGTCCCATCCCACTTGCCGAGGCGTACCGTCATGATCTCCTCCGATGACTTCCAGAGACTCGCGCTGTCGCTGCCCGAGGCCGAGGAGCAGGACCACTTTGGCAAGCCGTCGTTCCGCGTGCGAGGGAAGATCTTCGCGACCCACTGGGTGGATCAGGAGAGCGCGGTCCTGAAGCTGTCGCTCGACGAGCAGGACAGCCTGGTGCAGGCGCAGCCCGACGTCTTCTCGGTGACGCCGTGGGGACACCAGGGCTGGACCCGGGTGGAGCTGCGTCGCGTCGACCGGACGCTCCTGGAAGAGCTGCTCGCAGGAGCCTGGCGTCGCGTCGCGCCGAAGCGCGTTGTCGCGCAATGGGAGGCCGGCCGCAGCGGTGAGCAGGCGGCGCCGCCGGGGTCTCCCGCACGCCCGCGGAGTCGCCGGCGCGCTACATGACGGCCCCGGAGGCGCACGGCCGGAGAGCGCCTCGGCCGCGCGCGGCGAGGCTCGCGCCGGAGGCGGCCGAGGTTTTTGTTTCCAACGGGAAGCAAAATTCAATCGTGACCGTAGTATGCTCGCTCCCGCGCGTCTGCCCGGTGGACGGATACAATCCGCTCGCTTCCTTCGACGGAGCCGCCCTCGAGCGCCGCGCGGGTACGCTCAGGTGAGCAATCTCGATCAAGGAGAGCTTGAATGACACGGATGAAGCTTGTCGGGGTTCTGATGGCTGGTCTCGCGCTCGCGGCTTGCGGCGGCGACGACGACGGGGGCGACGAGGTCAACAGCGGAGGTGACCTCGACGGCAAGCAGCTCAGCAGCCTGACGGCCGAGGAGTCTCAGGCGGTGTGCCAGGATCTCGCCGCGTCGGCCACCGTCACGAAGGAGGACGTGTGCGAGATCGCCGGCGCGTTCGCCAGCGCCTTCGGGGGTGCTGACTGCGAGGCCACGAAGGCAGAGTGCATGAGCGAGCCGGAGCAGCCCCCGCCGGACGAGGGTTGCGCCACCGCGGGCTTCACGGACTGCACCGCCACCGTGGCGGAGTACAAGGCCTGCATGACGGCCCAGGTCCAGGCCCTGAAGGCGATCACGTGCGCAACGCCGCTCGACACCGCCGCGGAGCCGCCCGCGGCGTGCGCGGCGCTCAGCGAGAAGTGTCCGGAGATCCTCGGCGGCCAGGCCGGGGGCGCCTAAGGCCTCTCCCCACCACGCTACCGGTCGATCTCGGGCGCGACGACATCGAAGCTCGCGATGAGCGCCACGAGGTCGGCCAGGAATAGCCCGGGGCTCTTGGCCTCGATCATCCCCATCGCGGTGAAGCTCCCCGTCCGGAACCGCGCCCGGTACGCCTCCTCCGCCCCCCGCCCGATCACGTAACACCCCATGTCGCCGCGGGCGCTCTCGATCCGCGCGTAGGCCTCGCCGTCGGGCCTCATCTTCTTGGGCAGCTTGCCCAGGATGTCGTCCTCGGGGTGCTCGTCGATCTTGTCGAGCGCCTGGCGGAGGATCTTCGCCGACTCGCGGCACTCCTCGACCCGGACGTAGAACCGGTCCCAGCAGTCGCCCACGGTCCCGTACCGACCGCGGCCCACGGGGACGTCGAACTCGAGCTCGGGATAGACCGAGTAGGCGTCCTCCTTCCGGAGATCCCATTTCACGCCGGAGGCGCGCAGGTTGGGGCCGACGAGCCCCCAGTCCTTCGCCTCCTCGGCCGTGACCACGGCGACGTTCGCCAGCCGCTTGATGAAGATGTCGTTCAGGCTGATGAGCCGGTCGAACTCGACCATGATCGGCTCGAAGCCGTCGAGCCACCGCTTCACCTTGTCGGCCCACCCCTTCGGCATGTCGAACGAGACGCCGCCGATGCGGTGGTAATTGAAGGTGAGCCGCGCGCCGCACAGCTCCTCGATGAAGTCGTTGATGTGCTCGCGCTCGCGCAGCGCCCACGGGAAGGGGGTGACGGCGCCGACGTCCATCGCCATCGCGCCGAGCGCGATCATGTGGCTCCCGATCCGGTTGAGCTCGCAGGAGATGACGCGCAGGTACTGCGCCCGCTTCGGCACCTCGATGCCCATCAGCTTCTCGCAGGCGCTCGCCCAGGCCTCGTTGGCGAACATCGCCGCGATGTAGTCGACGCGATCGGTGTACGGCATGAAGCCGCTGTAGGTGCAGCGCTCGCCGATCTTCTCGATGCTCCGGTGCAGGTAGCCGACGTCCGGCACCGCCTTCCGGATGATCTCGCCGTCCGTGGAGATGACGAAGCGGAGCACTCCATGGGTCGACGGGTGATGAGGCCCCATGTTGAGGGTCATCTCGTCGTCCATCTCCTGCCCCTCGCCCCCGCGGTCGACGCTGAAGATGACCTGGCTCATGACGCGTCCGCTTCCTTCTTCGGGAGCTTGATCTTGAAGAGCTCGATCGGGTTCGGCCGCTGCGTCGGGATGCCGCGGTACTCCGCCTTCTCCTGCCAGTCCTTGCGGAGCGGGTGGCCCTCCCAGTCGTCGGGCAGGAGCAGGCGCCGGAGGTCCGGGTGCCCCTCGAAGCGCACCCCGAGCAGGTCGTAGCACTCGCGCTCTTGCCAGTTCGCGGCCGACCACACGTCGACCAGCGTCGGCACCGACGGGCTCTCGCGATCGAGGAACGCCTTGAGGACGACGCGGTGCTTCTTCGCGTACGAATAGATGTGATAGACGACGACGATCTTCTTCAGATCGGGATAGTCGACCCCGGTGATGCACTCCAGGTAATCGAAGGCGAGCTCCGGCGCCTCGCGCAGGTGCCTGCACACGGCCTCGATCTTCTCGGGCGCGACCTGGAACCAGGCGTCGCGGTCCTTCGCGGACACGGGGTGGAAGTCGAAGACCGCCTCTTCGCCGAGGCTCGCCTGTAGCGCCTGGAAGGTCTCTTCGGGTGTCATGAGGTGCCGGGGTGGCCAGGGTGGATGAATCAGCCGCCCGTCGCGCCGCGGCGGTCGAGGGCCCGCTCGCTCTTGATCTTCTCCTGGATCTTCAGGAGCCCTTCGAGGAGCGCCTCGGGGCGCGGGGGGCAGCCGGGCACGTAGACGTCGACCGGGATGATCTGATCCACGCCCTTGCAGACCGAGTAGGCGTACTGGAAGAGGCCGCCGCAGTTCGAGCAGCTCCCCATCGAGATGACGAAGCGGGGCTCCGACATCTGGTCGTAGAGGCGCTTCACCCGGGTCGCCATCTTGTACGTCAGCGTCCCCGCGATGATGAACAGATCGCTCGACCGGGGGCTCGGCCGCGGGGCCGCGCCGAAGCGCTCGAGATCGCCGCGCGGGCCGCCGGTCTGCATCAGCTCGATGGCGCAGCAGGCCAGGCCGAAGAGCATGTACCAGACGCTGTTCGATCGCCCCCAGTTGAGGAGCCAGTTGACGGTCTGATCGACGCTCGTCGTGATGACGCCGCCGCCGTCGCTCTCGTACTTCGCTTCCCAGCCGCGGGGCGGGGCCATCAGGTTCAGGTTCGATGTCATGACTCCGCTCCTGCCTCGGCGACGGCCGCATGCCCCGCCGCCAGGCCCGGCGGCGCGACGTCGCCCGCGCTCGCGGTCGTCAGCGACGCGCGCGGCTGAGCCCGGCTGGTCACGTTCTGCGCCCCGCGCGGATCCCCCTTGATGGCGCGGATCCAGTTGAGATCGCCCTTCACGAGGACGTAGACGAAGCCGAGCATCAGGATGGCCACGAAGAGGAAGATCTCGATCAGCGCGAACAGCCCGCTGCCCTGGTCCACCCAGCGCTTGAACACCGCCGCGACCGGGTAGAGGAAGGCGATCTCGACGTCGAAGACGATGTAGATGAGCGCGACGATGTAAAACCGCGGGTTGAAGTTGAACCACGCGGGCCCGACGGGCGCCTCCCCGCACTCGTACGTCGCGACCTTCTCGGGGTACGGGTTGCTCGGGCGCAGCAGCTTGCCGAACAGCAGAGAGCCGAGGACGAAGCCGATCGCCACCAGGAAGAACGCGGCAACGCTGGCGTATGCCATCAACATCGAACGGAACCTCGCTCGGCTCGCCCTCCCCCGCCGCGGGCGGGAGAGCGCCAGATCCAGGGGGTTATGTAGGTGAAAAGATGAACCGCGGCAAGCCGGCAAACCCTGAAGGGGCGGCGCTCTCAGCCGGCGCCCGCGCGCTGTTTCATGCTGTTTCTCCAGGATGTTCCGCGGGCTCCGCGCTGCCCCTCGAACCCTCGTGCTCCAGGTCGCGCCGCGCTGCGGCGCGGCAACGCGGTGAGGCGACGCTCGAAGGCGCTGCTCGGGATCGACAGGAAGCGCCGGGCTGGAGTATCGGTCGAGCGTGGGTCTCGTGGACGTCGCGGTGCTCGCGGCCGTCGAGGGGGCGGCGCTCGCGCTGTCCATCTCGGCGACCGGCCACGGCGCCGCGGCGCGGCTCTGGCTCCGCGCGGCCGACGGCGACGCGTGGCTCGCGGCCGCGCAGGCGCTCGCGGCGGCCGCGGCGCTCGCGCTCGCCGTGCGGCGGCGGCTCCGGGGCTCGCTCGCCGAGGGCGCCCGGGCGCTCGCGCGGCCGTCGCTCTTCAGGACGTCGCCGCCAGCGCGCGACGCGGCGCTGCTCGCGCTGGGCGCCGCGGCGAGCCTGATCGTGGCGGCGGCGCTCCGGCCGTACGTCGCGCGCTGGGGGAGCGCGCCGCTCGCGGTGGGGCTCGGCCTGCTCGCCACCGGCGCGGCGCTCGCGAGCACGGCGGCCGCGCCGCGGCGCGGCGGTCGCGCGGGGACCGACGCGCCGTCGCTCGCCGGGATGATCGCGGCCGGCGCGGCGCACGGGCTCGCGGCGCTGCCGGGCGGATCGCGCGTCGGCGCGGCGCTCGTGCTGCTGCTCTGGCTCGGCGTCCGGCCGGCGCGCGCCGTCGAGACCGCGCTCGCGCTGAGCATCCCCGCGCTCCTTGTCTCGGGGCTCGCCGACGCGCGCGCGCTCGACGGCCCCTCGCCGGGGCCGGGCGCCGTGGCGCTGGGCCTGCTCGCCGCCTTCGTCTGCGCCGCTGCCGGAGCCGCCGCGCTCCGCGCGCTCGCCGAGCGGCGGCGCATCGCCGCGCTCGCGCTGTGGGTCATCCCGCTCGGCCTCGCGATGGTCGCCTACGCGCGGGCGCTGCCCGGCCCCTCCTGACGAATCCCCCTGCCATCGCGCCGCGACCGTGACGCCATGTTCGACATTGTACCCCGCAACGATCGCCCATGAGCCTGACCGACACCCCCGTCCATGTCCTGATCCTCGCCGGCGGCGCGGGCACGCGCTTCTGGCCGGCGTCGCGCGCCGCGCGCCCGAAGCAGCTCCTCCCCCTGCTCGGCGGCGAGCCGCTCATCACCGCCACGGCGCGCCGGGTGCTGCCGCTGTGCGCGCGCGGGGGGAGCGCCGGCTGGGAGCGCATCTGGATCGCGACAGGCGAGCACCTCGTGTCGCCCACGCGCGCCGCGCTGCCGGACGTCTCCGAGCGGCGCCTGCTCGTCGAGCCGGCGCCGCGCAACACGGCGCCGTGCATCGGCTGGGCCGCGGCGACCATCGCGCGCGACGATCCCGACGCGGTCGTTGTCGTGCTCCCGAGCGACCACCACATCGCCGACGTGCCGCGGTTCCTCGAGGTGCTGGAGGCCGCCGTCGCCTCGGCCTCGGGCGGCGCGATCACGACGATCGGCATCCGCCCGACGCACCCGGAGACGGGCTTCGGCTACATCGAGGCGGAGGAGGCGCCGGGCGCAGCGAGCGCGGCGCCCCGCAAGGTGCTGCGCTTCGTCGAGAAGCCGAGCCGGGAGCGCGCCGCGGAGTTCGTGGCGAGCGGCCGCTTCCTCTGGAACGCGGGCATGTTCATCTTCCGCGCGGGCGACATGCGGGCGGCGATCCGCGCCCACCTGCCCGCGCTCGCCGAGGGGCTCGACGAGATCGACAGCGCGGCCGCGCTGGGCGCCGCGGCCGAGGCGGAGGCCGTGCGGCGCGTGTTCCCGCGCCTGCCGGCCGTCAGCATCGACCACGGCGTGATGGAGCACGTGGCCGGGCTCGCGGTGGTGCCCGGCGATTTCGGCTGGAGCGACCTCGGGAGCTGGCAGAGCGCCTGGGAGCTCGCCGAGAAGGACGAGCGTGGCAACAGCGCGCCCGCCGGGTCGGTCCTGGTCGACGCGCAGGGCAACCACCTCGTCGATCTGCGCGCGCGCTCCGGCGGCGACGATGACCGCCGGGTGATCGCGCTCGTCGGCGTGGAGGGCCTCGTGGTGGTCGAGACCGACGACGCGCTGCTCATCGTGCCGCGCGACCGCGCGCAGGACGTGAAGCACGTGGTCGACGCCCTGAAGGCGCGAGGGCAGGGCCGGCACACGTGACCGCGTGATCTACTCGCGCGACGCGCCCCGCCGCGCCACCGCGCGCGCGTAGAGCTCCCTCCGCGGCAGGCCGAGCTCGACCGACAGCTCCTCGGCGATGTGCTTCGCCCGGCGCCCCTGCGCGAGCTCGCGATCGATCCGCGCGTCGATCTCCGCGTCGTCCAGCCCGGCGCCCGCGGCGGAGGGCTCGGCGGGCGCGAGCACGAGCGTGATCTCGCCGAGCCACTCCCGCTCGAGCGCCGCGAGCTCCTCCACGGTGCCGCCCAGGATCTCCTCGTGCACCTTCGTCAGCTCGCGCGCGACGACAGCGCGACGATCGCGCATCCGCTCGGCGAGATCCGCGAGCGTCTCGCGGAAGCGCCGCGGCGACTCGAACAGCACCACCGCCTCCGGCGTCGAGGTGACCAGCGCCAGCACCTCGCGCCGCTCGCGCCCGCCGCGGGGCAGGAACCCCACGAAGCGGAAGCCCCCCGTCACGAGCCCCGAGGCGCTCACCGCCGCCATCACCGCGCTCGGCCCGGGGATCGCCACGACGCGCGCCCCCGCCTGCGTCGCCGCGCGCACCAGCGCCGTCCCTGGATCGCTGACGACAGGCGTGCCGGCGTCGGTCATGAACGCGATCGACTCGCCCGCCGCGAGCCGCGCGGCCGCCCGCGCCGCGTCCGCCTCCGAGGCGTGCGCGTCGAACCGGTCGACCGGCTTGCCCGAGACGCCGAGGTGGCCGAGGAGCAAGCGGGCGCGCCGCGTGTCCTCCGCGAGGATCCGGTCCGCCGCCCGCAGCGTCTCGACCGCGCGCAGCGTGATGTCGCCGAGGTTGCCGATCGGCGTCGCGACCACGTAGAGGCACCCGTGGCCGCTCGCCCCACCCTGCTCGCCGCCGATCGACAAGGCCTAGTCCGCCTCGACGGCGTCCCCGAGCTCCTCCTGGAGGTACGTGCGCAGCTTCGACTGGAGCCGCGCCTCGAGCTGGCGCACGCGCTCGCGCGAGATGCCGAACTCGTTGCCGAGCTCCTGGAGCGTGAGCGGATCCTCCGCCGCCATCCGCTTGTCGAAGATGATCACGTCCTTGCCCTTCAGCGTCTCGCGGAACTTCGAGAGCCGATCGTGGACGAGCATGCCCATCTCGCTCGCCTCGAAGGCGCTGTCCGGGCCCACCCCCGACGAGACGAGCATCTCCACGCGCGGGATCGAGCGCCCCTCGAGATCGCCGACCGGGGCGTCGAGCGACGCCTCGCCGCTCGAGAGGCGGCGGTCCATGTCGACCACCTCCTTCTCCTCGACCGACAGGCGCTTCGCGATCTCCGCCGCCGTGGGCTCGATGCCCATCGCCGAGAGCTTCGCCTTCTCCTTGTTGAGGTTGAAGAAGAGCTTCCGCTGCGCCTGCGTCGTGCCGAGCTTCACCAGGCGCCAGTTGTTGAGGATGAAGCGGAGGATGTACGCGCGGATCCACCAGGCCGCGTAGGAGGAGAGCTTGACGCCGCGGTACGGGTCGTAGCGCTTCACGGCCTGCATCAGGCCGATGTTCCCCTCCTGGATGAGGTCCATGATGTTCTTGTAGGCGCGCCGGTACTCGTACGCGAGCTTCACAACGAGCCGCAGGTTCGCCGTCACGAGCCGCGCGGCGGTCGCGACGTCCTGCGTCTTCACGTACTTGACCGTCAGCTCCTTCTCCTCTTCCGGCGTGAGCAGCCGGTGCCGCTGCACCTCGCGCAGGTAGGCCTGCAGCGGGTCGGTGCGCGACAGCGCCGCGTCGCCGCTGCCGCGGCCCTCGCTGGCGCTGAGGCGCGAGGAGCGCGGGATCTCGATGTCGTTCAGGTCGACGCTCGCGTCGTCGATGACCTCGCCGACGACCTCGACGACGTCGCCCTCGTCGACGTCGCCCTTCTCGGCGCTGCTCTCGGGCGCGGCGTCCGCCTCGTCGTCGTCCTCGCGCGCGCCGTCGTCGTCGCCGGCCGCGGGCTGCGGCTCGCCGCCGCGCGCGCGCCCCGCTGCCTTCGCGGAGGGGCGCGCGCGGCGCTTCAAGGTCGGCCGGGGGGCCGCGCCGTTCGCCTCACCCGCGTCGGGCGGGACGTCCGCCTCCGCGTCCTCCGCCCCGGATCGGGGACCCGCCTTCGCCGTGCCCTCGGGCTGCGGCGCATCGGCCCCCTTCGTTCGCTTCGCTCGCGGCTCGCTCTTGCTCTTCGCCACCCGGACCTCGTCTCGAAGTTCTAGTACAGCCCCGCCGCGTCGCGCCACCTGCGCCGGCGCGCAGTCGACACAGCCGCCCCGCGACCCGAGGCTACCCGCCCCGCAATCCACGGGAAGGCCTCGGGGTTGGCAGGGCAGGAAGAGAGCGCGCGGGATCGGAGAACGTGCTACACGGCAGCCGTCACGTGGACTCGCACCGACCTCCGCGCCCGCGCTCGCTGCGCCCCTGGTACCTGGTGGCCACCATGCTGCTCACCTGGATCATCGGCGTCCGTGGGTTCATGGCCGGGTGCGGGACGGCCACCTACCTGCGCGGCGGCATGGCCCCCGACGTCATGGTCGTGGCCGAGCAGGCGCGCGACCAGGGCGATCCGTTCCAGTTCACGTTCCTCGTGCTCGAGGCCGCCCAGGCGCACGCCATGAGCCTGCACCAGGACGTCGCCTTCCCGCTCAGCGTCGGGAAGGTGATCCTCGGCGGGCTGCTGGTCATCGCGAGCGGGCTGGCGCTCGGCGGGCGGCCCGGCACGCGCGGCTTCGTGCTCCAGGTCCTGGCCGCCAACCTGGCCTTCGCCACGGTCGAGTACGCGCTCACCCGGGACATCCGCGGCGCCTGGATCGACATGGTGGCGCAGGCGGGGGCGCTGCTGCCGCCGGACGTGCCCGAGCGCTCGAGCCTCACGAACCCGAGCCTCTGGTGGACCGCCGAGCGGGTGCGCTTCGCCGTCTTCGAGCTCGCCATCCTCGGCGCCGCGGCGCTTGCGATGACGCGGGAGCGCACCAAGCTGTACTTCCAGGCGGTCGCCCGGACGGTCGACCCCAGCGACGAGCCATGAGCACCGCGGAGAGGGTCGCCGGCGCGGATCCTCGATCGCAGCCCGCCCAGCCCGACGAGCGGAAGGTCGCCGTCCTCCCGGACGACCTCGCCAACCAGATCGCGGCGGGCGAGGTGGTCGAGCGGCCGGCGAGCGTGGTGAAGGAGCTCGTCGAGAACGCGCTCGACGCGGGCGCGCGCCGCGTCCGGGTCGACATCGAGGGGGGCGGCGTCGGCCTGGTGCGCATCGCCGACGACGGGCGCGGCATGAGCCGCGAGGACGCGTCGCTCGCGGTGCTGCGCCACGCGACGAGCAAGATCGCCCGGCTCGACGATCTCCGCTGCATCCAGAGCTTCGGCTTCCGCGGCGAGGCGCTCCCGAGCATCGCCTCGGTCAGCCGCTTCTCGCTGCGGACGCGGCGCGACGGCGAGCCCGAGGGGACGGAGATCCGCATCGAGGGCGGCGGCCCGGCGCAGGCGATGCCCTGCGGGTGCGCCGCGGGCACCGTGGTGGAGGTGCGCGACCTCTTCTACAACGTCCCCGCCCGGCGGAAGTTCCTGCGCGCGGTCGGGACCGAGTCGGCGCACGTGACCGAGATCGCGCAGGCGATCGCGCTCGGCGAGCCGGGCGTGACCGTGGTCCTGTCGCGCGACGGCCGCGTCGCGCGGGAGTGGCTGCGCACCACGAGCCGCGCGGAGCGGGTGCGCACGATGCTCGCGGGCGAGGAGCTCGCGACGTGCGCGGGGCAGCGGGGGCCGCTCACGGTCGAGGCGTTCGTGTCGCGGCCGGAGCGCGCCCGCTCCGGCGCCGGCTGGCTGTGGATGTTCGTCAACGGCCGGCACGTGCGCGACCGCTCGCTGGCGCGCTCGATCGCGCTCGCCTACGGCAGCGTCCTCGAGCCGGGCCGGTACCCGATCGGCGCTGTGTTCATCGATCTGCCCACCGAGCTCGTGGACGTGAACGTCCACCCGCAGAAGGCCGAGGTCCGCTTCGCGGACGGCCGCGCTGTCGCCGACGCGATCTACAAGATCGTCGCCGCGCAGGTGGCCGCGGCGTTCGGCCTGCCCGCGCCGTCCCCCGGAGGCTTCCAGGGCCGCAAGGGCAAGCTCTTCGAGGACGCGGCGCCGCCGCCCGGCGACGCCTGGGTCTGGTCGGGCGGCCCCGCCGCCGGGCCGACAGCGGCGGGCGCCTCGAGCGAGCGGCAGGAGACGCCGGGCGAGCGGCAGGAGACGCCGGCCGATCCGTGGGGCCTCGGCGGCGATCTCGTCGGGATCCCGCCCGCGCGCCCGGAGGCCGCGCGACCTCCGGCTGCGCCGGCGCCCGGCCCGGGGGCGCCGCTGTTCGCTGGCGCGTGGGCCGACGTCGCGCCGCCGGCGTCGCCCGGCGAGCCGGCGGCCGCGCCAGGGGCGCCGCCCCTCCCCTACCCGACCGGCAGCGGGCCGGTGCTCGCCGCGGCCGAGCGGACGCTCGCCTGGCGGTCGCTGCGCTTCCTCGCCCAGGTGCGCAACACCTACTTCGTGTGCGAGGGGCCGGACGGGATCTACTTCCTCGACCAGCACGCGGCGGCGGAGCGCGTGACGTTCCACCGGCTGCGCGCGGCGTACGACGGCCGCGACGTCGCCACGCAGAAGCTCCTCTTCCCGGTGATCATCCCGGCGGCGCCCTCGGAGGTGTCGCTTGTCGAGGAGGCGCAGGAGGCGATCGCGCGGCTCGGGCTCGACGTCCGCGCGGCGGGCGCGGCGCAGCTCGCGGTGCACGCGGTGCCGACGCTGCTCCGCCGCGCGGCGCCCGAGCGCCTCGTGCGCGACCTCGTGGACGAGCTGAGCCACGCGGGCGAGCGCGCCTTCTCCGGCGCGGTGGACCTCGCGCTCGCGACCATGGCCTGCCACGGCTCGCTGCGCGCGGGCGATCCGGTGGCGCCGGAGGAGGCGCGCGCGCTGCTCACGGCGCTCGACGAGGTCGACTTCGCCGGCCACTGCCCGCACGGACGGCCCATCGTGATGCGCGTCGGCTGGCCGGAGCTGGAGCACCGCGTGGGGAGGCGGTGACCGAGGCGGCGCAGGAGGCCGCTCCGGAGGCGAGCGCGGCCGCCGCGCCGCCGTCGTGGGAGACGATCGCGCCGCCCGCGCCGGGCGAGCTGCTCGTCGTTGTCGGCCCGACGGCGAGCGGCAAGACCGAGCTCGCCATCCGGCTCGCGGAGCGCCTCGGCGGCGAGGTGGTGAGCGCCGACAGCGTGCAGATCTACCGCGAATTCGACCTCGGCTCAGGAAAGCCGACGCCGGCGGAGCGGGCGCGCGCGCCGCACCATCTGGTCGACGTGGCCGATCCGCTGCAGGCGATCGACGCCCAGCGCTTCGCGGCGCTCGCGGAGGCGGCGATCGCCGACATCCGCGGCCGCGGCCGGATCCCGATCGTCTGCGGCGGCACGTTCCTCTGGGTGAAGGCGCTGGTCTTCGGCCTGTCGCCCGCGCCGCCCGCCGACGCCGAGGTGCGCGCGCGCCACCGCGCGATCGCCGACGCCGAGGGGCGCGCGGCGCTCCACGCGCGCCTCGCCAAGGTGGATCCGGAGAGCGCGGCCCGGCTCGCGCCGAACGATCTCGTGCGCGTGAGCCGGGCGCTGGAGATCTACGAGCGCTCGGGCCGGACGCAGAGCGCGTGGCACGCGGAGCACGGCTTCCGGGATCGCCGGCACGCCGCGCGCCTGCTCGCTGTGCACCGCGACCGCGCCGAGCTCGACCGCCGCATCGAGGCCCGGGTCGTCGCGTGGCTGGAGCAGGGCTGGGCCGACGAGGTCCGCTCGCTGCTGGCCCGCGGCTACGGCGACGCGCGGGCGATGGGATCCGTCGGCTACAAGCAGGTGCGCGAGCACCTGGAGGGGCGCCTGCCGGCCGAGGAGCTCGCCCCCGCCATCGTGCGCGCCACGCGCATCTTCGTGCGGCGGCAGCGAACCTGGTTGAGGGACCAGGCGGTCGCGCACGTCGCGCTCACGTGACCCGGCGGCGGCGCGGGTCAGTAGGCGAAGGCCTGGTACACCTCGGTCTCGTCCGGCACGTCGAGCGACTCGACGACCGGGTTGAAGCGGAGCATCCGCTTCGCGCGCTCCGAGAGCTGGGCGAGGCCGTCGCGGGGCACCCGGATCGAGACCTCCGGGCGGAAGAGCCAGCGGCGGCTGTACCCGATCACCACCATCGGCCGGGGCTCGCGCGTGCGGTTCGGGGTACCGCGGTGTAGGCCGCGGACGTCGCGGACCATGACGTCGCCGAGCTCCATGTACACAGGCTCCAGCGCGACCTCGCCCATCTCCAGGCGCCGCATGGCTTCCGCCTTGGAGAGCATGTGCGTGCCGCGGGCGATCTCGATCGGGCCGTTCTCGGCGGTGACGTCGACAAGGGGGAAGTTGACGGCGAGCTGGAACGCGGGCGTCTCTCTCCCTGTCTCGGGGAAAAGCGGCGGCGTGTCGCGGTGGACATCCTGGTAATCGGACCCGAGGAGCGGAGTATCGGTCGCGAGCTGCACCATGGTCATGTCGGCCCCGACCAGGCGCTCGACCACGCCGAGGATGCTCTCGTCCTCGTAGATGCGCGGCTCCGCGAAGGGCGCCTTGAACGGGAGCGTCACGTAATAACGACCGGGCCCCCGGTTCTTGAGGTGCCCCTCGCGCTCGATGTGCGCTTCGAGGAGCGCGGCGAAGGCCTCACGCCACGAGAGCAGAAGGCTCTTCGGGATGAGGCTCTTTATCAGACAGAACCCATCGCGCTGCGCTGCGTGGGCAAGCTCATCCATCTCGGCGCTCGTGTGGCGGACGTAGCTCATAGATCGGCGCCAAGCTTGATCGGCGTCCACCGGAGTCGTCAAGCTCAGCGCTTGCGCGCTGCCGATTCATCATGACGCCACCTTCGCTGGAATCGTTGCCTCCGGAAGAGAAGGCACCCTTCCAGCTGTTTGGCCCACTCGGCCGCAGCAGGTGAACAAGCGGGCTCAGGCGATTCGCCTGGGCTCCTCGACGTCAGCGCGCTCTCCACCTGACCTCGCCGTCGCAGCGCGGGCAGCCGGCGCTGCGCGGCCGCGCCTCCTGCGTGAACGCGACGCGGCCGCAGCCGGTGCACACGGTCATGTGGCTCCTGTAGAGATCCGCGGCGGAGAGGATCTCGGCGGCGAAGAGGCTGAGCACGATGTCGCTGAGGAGGTCGCTCTCGCGCGGCGCCGGCAGCCAGCCCGAGCGACCGTCCACCACGGTCCATCGCACGCGCGCGCTGTACAGCGCCGCGCGGAGGAACCCGCCATCGGGGTTCGGCGCCACGAAGTCGAGCAGCGCGAGCGCCACGCGCTCGCGCGCCCGCGCGGTGAGCGCCGCGACCTCCCGGTGCCGCTCGTCGAGCCCGCAGAGCTCCAGGGTCTCCGCGCCCGGCTCGCGCAGCGCGCGCGGGGCCCGCATCCAGCCGGGGGCGACCACATGCTCGAGCAGCCACGCCGCGAGCTCGTGCGGCTCCCACGGGCGGGTCGTTGCCTGCATGAACTGCAGCGCCCCGGCCAGGCTGGGGCTCGCAAGCATGCGCGCGCGCAGCGCGACGAACGAGCTGGCCCGTCCCGCATCGGCTCGAGAGCCCCGACCGAGCATCTCGCTCCGGACGGAGCGGCTCGCAGGCCGGAGGCTGTCCATCGCGATCTTCAGGGAATTGCTCATAAATTCCATGGGGAGTCTTCTGTCCCGCCGGCCGCCGCGGGGAGCGGCCGGTCGCCGGCGATGTGCGGAGCGGTAAGCGCCCCGCGTGCCAGCCAGGAAATGAGGCAGAATCCCGCCACATGGTGCGGACGCGCGCTGGAGCCTCGCAGCCGTCGCGACACAGCGAAACTCGCTGATGTCTCGAGGCCGCTGCCCAGCGCGCGCGGTTGCTGCGTCCAGGCATCGGGCCGCTGGAGCGCCCTCGGCGCCGGCGCTCGCCGAGCGCCCCGTGCTCATGGCCGGGTTCGTGAGGGGTCGTTCTTGCGCACTCGCCCGCCGCGGGCGGACGCACGTACGCCCGCGGCGAACACGATGTCCGCCGGATCCGATCAGCTCGCAGCCAGTCCCGGGAGCGGCGACTTGGACGGCAGGTTCGGATCGCCGAAGCCGGCGAAGTCGGTGACGCCCATCGCGTCGCACAGGCTGAGCAGCACGCGCTCGTGCCTGTCGGAGCTGCGCACGTACCGGCCGCCGGGGCTCGTCTTCAAATAACCGCCATCGCCGCTCGCGAGGACGAACTTCATCTCGTTCATGTTGTGGTTCGGCGAGTCGCCCATGTCGCGGCACCACGCGATGAGCGTGTTGTCGAACAGCGTCCCCGAGCCGTCGGCCTCGGGGATCGCCTTCAGCTTCGTGATGAGGTCGACGAACCGCTGCGCCAGCCACTTCTCCAGCTTGACCAGGTCGAGGTGCGCGGGGGCGCCGGTGTGGATCATGGAGCCGTGCTCCTCGCCCCGGAGCCCGATCTCCGGCAGCTCGACGTTCATGGCCTGATCCGAGCCCCACTGGATCGCCGCGACCCGCGTGATGTCGCACGCGAACGCGCCGACGATGAGATCCATGTGCGCGAGGTTGGCCTGCAGCGGGTTGGCCGGGTCGGTGGCCACCTTCGTGGGCGGCGCGCAGCCGCCGCCTTCGCCGGACGACGCGTTCGACAGCCGCGTCTCGATCTGCCGGATCGACTCGAGGTGCAGATCGAGCTTGTACTTCTGCTCGGAGGCGAGATCCCCTCCGAGCGTCCTGATCTCGTTCTTGAGGTGATCGAGGACGCTCTTGCGGCGGCGCAGCAGGTCCTCCGACGAGGTGTTCACCGGGACCGCCGAGCCGAACAGGGTGGAGTACGCGGACGTGGGGGACGCGATGGTCGGCAGGTTGTCCGCGCGGTAGTACGGCGACCTCCCGCCGCTCACCGTGCTCTCCGCGCCGAGCAGGAGCGAGGCGATCGGCGTCTTCACCCCGGCGGCGACCAGCTTGTCCGCGATGAACTGATCGACCGAGATCAGCCCGGCGGGGCCTCCGCCGAAGCCGAGCCCGGTGAGGCCGTCCGGGGCGCCGTGGTTGTTGCCGGGGTTCCCGCTGGGGAGGCCGTCCACGAGCACGACGTGCTGCTTCACGTCGGCCAGCGGCGCCGTGGACTCGCTGAACGTGGGCGTCTCGCCGGAGACGCTCGTGGGCTTCCAGATCTGGGTCGCGGTCCCCATCGTGCAGAACAGGAGGAGCCGCTTGGGCTTCCGCCCGGGCGCCGCCTCGGCGATCGAGTCGAGGAAGGGCGCGAGCAGGAAGCCGGCCCCCACGCTGGCCGTCAGGCCCTTGAGAAACTCTCTACGACGATGGCTGCGCATGACCGACCCTTTCCCTCGCTCACCGATCTTCTGCAGACTGCAACCATGGAGCTCGCGGTCCTCGATCTCCATGCGCGCGACGCGGCGCCGCGTCAGCGCGGGCAACGCGCTCTCGACGTCGGATCCGTGGCCTCGGCCGGCGTCAGGCCGCGTCGTGCTTGAGCTTCGTGCGGCCCGCGTCGACGGGCCAGAGCGCTCGTCGATCCGCCCGCGGACCACGGGCGTCGACCGGTAGCGCGCGCCTGCGGAGCTCGCCGCGACAGGCGCGTGGGGGCGCGCCTGTCGCGGCGAGCGTCCCGCTGGCTCAGGTCGCGGCGAGGCCCGGGAGCGGCGACTTGGCGCCGAGGCCCGGATCGCCGAAGCCGGCGTAGTCCGTGACGCCCATCGCGTCGCACAGGCTGAGCAGCACGCGCTCGTGCCGCTCCTTGCTCGTGATGAACCGGCCGCCCGGGGCCGTCTTCAGGTAGCCGCCCGTGCCGCTCGCCAGGACGAACTTCATCTCGTTCTGGGTGTGGGCCGGCGCGTCGCCCATGTCGCGGCACCAGGCGACCAGCGTGTTGTCGAGGAGCGTGCCGGAGCCGTCCGGCTCGGGGAGCGACTTCAGCTTCTTGATGACGCCGACGAACTGCTCGTGCAGCCACTTCTCGAGCTTGATCAGCTTCACGTGCCCGGGGTCGTAGCCGTGGATCAGGCCGTTGTGCTCCTCGTCGGCGAGGCCGATGTCGGGCAGGTTCACGTTCATCGCCTGATCGGAGCCCCACTGGATCGACGCCACCCGGGTGATGTCGCACGCGAAGGCGCCGACGATGATGTCCAGGTGGAGCTGGTTGGCCTTCATGGCGTTGGACATGTCGCCCGCGGGCGACGTCGGGGCGGAGCACGCGCCGCCGGTGCCGCCGCCGTTCATCGAGCCCGAGAGCCGCTGCTCGATCTGGCGGATCGACTCGAGGTGCAGATCCAGCTTGTACCTCTGCTCCGAGCCCAGGTCCCCCTTGAGCGTCGTGATCTCGCGCGTGAGGTGGTCGAGCACGCTCTTGCGGCGGCGGAGCTGGTCCTCGGCGGAGGTGTTGGAGGTCGGGTTGGTCGGCGCCGCCCCCGTGAACACCGTGGTGTAGGCCGACATGGGGGAGGCGATGGGCGCCAGGTTGGTCCCCTTGTAGAACCCCGTCTTGCCGCCGCCGGTGTCCGCGCCGAGCAGGAGCGAGGGGATGGGCGACGACAACGTCCCGGCGGCCTTCAGCTTCTCCACGATGAACTGATCGACCGAGATCAGCCCGTAGGGGCCGCTGGCCGAGTAGCCCATCCCGGTGAGGCCGTCGGCCGATCCGTGGTTGTTGCCGGGGCTCGCGCTGGGGAGGCCGTCCAGCATCACGATGTGCTCCTTCACGTCCGCGAGCGGCGAGGTCGCCTCGCTGAACGTGGGGGTCTCACCGGAGACGCTGGTGGGCTTCCAGATCTCGGGCGCCGTACCCATGGTGAAGAACACCAGGAGCCGCTTCGGCTTCTTCCCGGGAGCTGCGTTGGCGATCGAATCATAGAAGGGGGAGAACAGCAGGCTCGCCCCCAGGCTGGCACCGACACCCTTGAGAAAATTCCTACGACTGTGGCTGCGCATGACCGATCCTTTCACTCGCTACCGCTCTTCTGGTGGGTTGCAGCCGTGGGGGTCACGGGCCTTGAACTCTACGGGTGAAGTGCGGCGCGCGCGTCAGCGCGAGCCACACGCTCTTGATGCGGAAGTCTTCTGTCGCCGCTTCCTGCTGGACCTTCTCGTACGTGCAGCCGTCCTGCTCCCAGGTGTCGCCGAACGCGTAGTACGACCAGTAACGGACCATGCACTCCTTGACGTCCTCGCTCGCAGCGAGGTAGTCGGCCAGCTCGGTCACGCCTTCGAAGCCGAAGTTTTCCCCAGCGGGCGGAGCGAAGACCGTGCCGGTCGCGTCGATGGGGAGCCCGGACTCATCGTTCCGCCACCGACCGAACGTGTCGTAGTGCTCGAAGCCGAAGCCGATCGGGTCCATGAACTGGTGGCAGCCGCTGCAGGACGCGTCCGCGACGTGCTGCGTGACCATCATGCGCGTGGTCGCCGGGCCCTCGAGGGGTTTGATGTTCGGATCGACGCCGGGCGGCGGGGGCATGAGCGGCTGGCAGAGGAGACGGGTGCGGACCATCTTGCCGCGCTGGGTGGGCGAGGACAGCTTCGCGCCGCCGTGCCCGGTCAGGAAGCTGCCGTGGGCAAGGAGGCCGCGATCGCGCTGCCCGGGGGAGATCGTCACCCTCGTCAGCTCGGTGCCGCCGGCGCCGCCGAGGCCGTAGTGCGCGGCCAGGCTGCTGTTGATGAACGTGTAGTCCGCCTGCAGGAGGTTGGAGAACGTGCCGTTCTGGTTGAACGCGGCGTCCACGATGAGCGCCTGCGTCTCGGCCATCATGTCCCTGCGCAGCTCGTCGCTGAGGTTGAAGACCGTGTTGTCCTTCACCGTGGAGACCAGGCGGTTGAGCTGGAGCCAGCCGCGCATGAACCGCATCATCTCTGCCTCGGCGAGCGGACGGGTCGCCGGGTCCTCCAGGATGCGCAGCGCCTGCTGGGCGATCTGGTCGCTGGTCAGCGAGATGCCCTGGGCGGCGGCCTGGTCGGCGGCCTGCAGCAGCGTCTCGTCCGGCATGGTCCCGGTCAGCAGGTACGAGAGGTTGCTCGCGATCTCGTGCGGGGTGAGCTCGTAGACGCCGCCGCCGACGTCTCTGCCGATCTCGTGGCGGTACAGGAAGTACGGCGACTGCAGCATGGCGCTCACGACCACCTTGGCGCCGTCCTCGAACTTATCCTCCGCCCCGAACAGGGCGTCGTAGGACGCGAAGCGGTCCTCCGAGAGCGGCTCGCGGAACACGCGGCGGCCGAAGTCGCGGATGAACTGGCCGCGGCAAGCCGCGTCGTTCGTATTGCAGTTGGCCGAGGTGAGGGTGGAGAGCTTGTTCGTCACCGCCCAGTCCGCGGTCTGCTCGGCCCAGTCCATGACCTGCTGGGCGGTCAGGTCGCGGATCACGAGCGCGTTCGCGTCGGCCGTGAACCCGAGCACCTGCGGATCGTTGAAGATGCTCGGGAGGGTGACGCTCGGATCCCGGAAGAGATCGCGGACGGTGGCCTCGAACTGGTCCACCGTCAGGCGCCGCACCACGCGCGGGCCGGGGGTGCTCAGGTCCGCGGCCTCGCATTGCGACACCTCGGGGATGGCGTGGGGCTGCTCCGGCTGTTCGCCGGGCGGCGTGGTACCAGGGTCGGTGGGGTCGCCGCCGCCGCTGCTGCTGGTCTCGGAAGGCGTGCCGTCCGTGTTGCCGAGGTTGCCCAAGCAACCGAGCGGGCCGGCGAGGAGCAGTGCCACTGCGGAATAGCGGCGACACGCCTTCGCCGAAACCAAGCTATCAAGCGTGCTCATCATTGCTTGAGAAAAGCTGATGTCTCTCATGTTGTCAAGCCCCGATCAAGCGGTGTCGCCTCTAGATACTGACTCTGCCCACGCTGCTTACTCTGCCGAATCCATCCACGTAGCCCGACTGCGATTCATCATCTTTCGCCTGCGGCTCTCAGCGCCTTTCAGCGCATCGCAGCGCCGCTGTCCGCGTCCGGGCCCTCGGCCGCATCGTCATCGGTCGAGCTCAGACGCACTGCGTCGAGCTGGCGCACGGTGCCGCGCGCCATGCAGGCGAGCTCGGCTCGACCTCGATGCCGTAGCAAGGTAGGCGCCTCGGCTCGTACAGCGCGCTTCCACCTCGAGGTGCGAGGCGAGCCGCTGAGCGAGCGCCTCCGTCTCTGTGAGCGTCGAAGCGCTGTCCATGTCAGGGATTAAGCAAGCGGTATGCCGCGTGTTTCCCCGGGGTTGCCAGGGTGCCGAGTGCGGTTTTCTTGATTTTTTCGGCCATCGACGGGGGTGGACGCGCACCAGTCCAGGAATCGCGATCCACCTGATCCGCGATCCATCGAGGTCATTGTACGGGCGCGCCCCCCCCCGGACGCCGCCGCCGTCAGCCCTTGGACCAGGCGCTGATCGATCGGTAGCTCGCGACGGACTCCTCGATGACCTCCAGCGCGCGGTTCCTGTCGTACATCGTATCCACCTCGGCGAGCTTGTTCTCCAGCGTCTTGTAGTCGATGAAGAACCGCATGAGCTCCTTGGTCACGTGCGGGGGCAGCTCTTCGTGCGTGAGGTAGTGGGCCACCGAGGGGTCGTCGACGGCGACGGCGATGATCTTGTCGTCGACGCCCTTGTCGTCGCGCATGAAGAAGCCGCCGATCGCGCGCGCCCTCACGATCGTGAGCGGCACCACCGGCTCCTGCATCAGGACGAGCACGTCGAGCGGATCGCCGTCGCCTGCGTGCGTCTGGGGAATGAACCCGTAGTTGGCAGGGTAATGCACGGACGAGTAGAGCACGCGATCGAGCATCAGGAGCCCGGTCTTCTTGTCGAGCTCATACTTGCACTTCGATCCCTTCGGGATCTCGATGACGACGGGGAAGAAGTCGTGTCGGCTGTCGGGGAGCAGGATGTCGTGCAGCGGATGGGTCATTGAAGCGTCCTGGGGCTGTCGCCCCGCCCGGGACGGGGCGAGGGGGGCACGCAGGATAGCAGAATTCCAGGCAAATTGGCGCGTGGCGTGCCGCCCGCCACGCGCGGCACGGCCGCCCTGGCACCTCGCCCCCGCGCGGCCGCGCCGGCACGGCTGTGCCGGCGCGGCCGCGGCGGAGGGCGATGCGCGCGGTGCGCCGCCGCGGCTCACTCCCGCCAGCAGAAACCGAAGCTCGCAGACTGGTTCCTCTCGATCTGCGCGTTCCACTCCACGCCGGTGAACTTCACGCCCGCGTTGCCCGCCTCGGCCACGGCGTTCCACACGTCGGAGGGCGTGCCGTCGAGCTGGAGGGTGACCTGCCACGCCGCCTTGGTCTCGCCCAGGTTGGTGACCGTGACCGACTTGCAGCCGCCGCCGTCCCACACCGAGTCCACTTTCTCCTCGACATCGAAGTCCGCGTTCGTGGGCAGCGGGGGGCTGTCGGTGCCCGACGACCCCGAGTCGCCGCCGGGCTCCTCGGAGGAGCCCGGGTCCGTCACCACCTCGGCGAGGCGCCTCGTGAAGCGCGGCGACTGCGCGATCGCCTTGATGACACCCGCGACGGTGAGGTTCTCGGGCCCGAGCTGGCCGGTGATCTGCTCCGCCATGCAGGAGAGCTCGGACTGGTCCATGGCGCCGAAGCCGAAGCGGAGCCACTGGAGGGTGAAGCACGCCTGCGCGTCGGGGCTCTGCGCGAGCATCTGGGCGAGCTCTCCGGTACCGTCGAACGTGCCGCTCGTGCTCGGCGCCCCCACGATGTTGCCGCTCGCGTCGACCGGGTGGCCGTCGTCGTTGTCGCGGTAGCGACCGACGCCGTCGAAATGCTCGAAGCCGAAGCCGATCCCGTCGATGAGCGAGTGGCAGCTGCCGCACGCCTCGTTGTTGGAGTGCTCGGCGAAGCGCTCGCGCGTCGACTTCGTGGGATCGGGCTGGGGCGGCTTGACGTCGAGGCCCGCGGGCGGCGGCGGCAGCGGCTGGCAGAGGAGCTGCTCGCGCACGAACTTGCCGCGGTGCACGGGCGACGACTCGGCGGCGTGCGCGTGGGTGCTGAGGACGCTGCCGAGCGTGAGGATGCCCATGCGGTTCGAGCCGGTGAGGTCGACCCGCGTCATGCCGTCCTGGCCCGCGCCCTCGCCCGGCGCCTGCAGGCCATAGAACGACGCGAGCTCCTGGTTCACGTAGGAGTAGTTCGCCGTGTACATCTCGCTCAGCGAGCCCGATCCCTCGCGGATGAGGTGGCGCACGAAGGCCGCCGTCTCCTTCTCGATCGCCTGCCGGACCGCCTCCGTGTACTCCGGGTACGCGGCCGTGTCCTTCGACGGCTTGCCGCTGAGCTGCAGCCAGGTCCTGAAGAACCTGAGGACGCCGGCGTCGGCGCGCGGATCCTGCATCATCCTGTCGACCTCGGCCGAGATGACCGCCGGCGTCGCGAGCTCGCCCGACTCCGCCTTGCTGAGCAGCTCGTCGTCCGGCATCGAGCTCCAGATCATGTAAGAGAGCTGGGACGCGATCTCGTGCGGCAGGAGCTGGTACGTGCCGTCCGCCGCGACGGCGCCGATCTCCGGGCGATAGAGGAAGTAGGGAGACTGGAGCGCGGCGGCGATCATCGCCTGGACGCCGCCCGCGAAGCCCTCGTCGGCCTTCACGCTGCGGTAGAGCTCCATGTACCGCGCGCGGTCGTCCTGGGTGAGCGGCCGGCGGAAGGCGAGGCGCCCGAAGCGCTCGAAGAACTCGGTCGCGCACGCGTCGTCGCCGGTCGCGACCTCGCAGGGGACGAGCGACCCCGGCGCCTCGATCACCCTGGCGGCGATGTCCTCGGCGGCGTCGCGCATGAGCTGGACGTCGGTCCCGGCGTAGAGGAGCGCCTCGGCGTTGTTGTCGAAGCCCTCGACGTTCGCGTCGGTCGGGAGGATGTAGCCCGTCGTGTCGAGGCCGAGGAGATCGGCCACGGTCCTGTCGAACTCGACGCGCGACATGCGGCGCAGGACGCGGCGCCCGGACACCATGTTGGGCTCGCACGCCGTCGGCTGCTCCTCGCAGCCAACGCCCAGGTTGACGCGGTTGACGAACTTCTCGAACACCACGTAATCATCGCTCTGGAACGGGATGAGCGCGCCGCCGGCGTGGCCGTCGGGGTGCCGGCCGGAGGGGCGCAGGAGGAGCGTGGACTCGCCGTTCACCTGGAGCGCGGCCATGCTGCGCACCGCCTCGAAATTGGCCTGGAGCGCCTCGTCGGTGCCCGAGGTGTCGAGCACCATGCGGGTGCCCTTCGCGAGCCCGCTGTCGGTGTGGCAGACGGTGCACTTCGAGGACATGATCGGGCCCCAGAGGTTCGCCTCGAAGAACTCGATGTTGTCGGCACACCCCGAGTCCAGGGAGCCCGTGTCGTCTCCGCCGTTCGTCTCGCTGTCGTCGTCGCCGGCCCCGCCGAACAGGCCGGTGCAGCCCGCGCCCGCGGCGCCCAGCGCGACGCACGAGAGCAGGAGCGAATAGCTGAGGCGCCGCGTCAGCGTGCGCCGCGGGGCGTCGCCCGGCGGCAGAGGCCGGGAGACGGACGCCTCCGCCTTGTCGAGGGGTCCCGTCGTTTGCGTGTTCATGAGCTTGTTCCTCGTGATCCCAAGGATTGTGGGTGGACGGACATGCGGATGACCGCGCGTCACGCGAGCCCGTCCAGCGGGCCAGTGCCCTTCGAGGCGTCGCCGAAGGTGCTGTTGCTGAGGCCCATGGCCTGGCAGATCGAGACCAGGAGCTGCTGGTGGGGAGCGCCGCCGAAGTTGACGTAGCGGCCGGGCGTGAACGCTCCCCCGCCGGCGAGGACGAACGGGACCGACTCGCACCGGTGCATCGGCGCGTCGCCGAGCTCCTTGGCCCACACGACCAGCGTCTCGTCGAGCAGGGTGCCGCCGCCGGAGCCGGCTGTCGACTTCAGCTTCTTGAGGAGGTAGGCGAACTGCTCGGCGAACCATCGCTCCGCGATGCGGAACTTGTCGACGTCATCGCCCGTGCTCGCGTGCGAGAGCGAGTGATGGTCCGTGCCGGCCAGGCCGAGCCACCGGAGGTGCAGCGGCGAGACCGTGTGAGAGAACTGGACGGTCGCGACCCGGGTCCGCCCGCACGCGAGCGCCGCGGCGACGAGGTCCATCTGCGCGAGGGCGATGTCGGGGACGGCGTCCTCGTCGGTGGGGTTGAACGCGGGCGGGGGCGCGGGCGGCGTGTTGCAGCTCGCGGCGATGGGGCCCGCGCCCGTGCTGGCGCCGGGCGCGATCTGCTTGAGCCCGTCGATGTGCGCGTCGAGCTTGGCCTGCTCGCGCGCGGGCACGCCGGCGCGCAGCGCCTCCATCTCGCTGTTCGTGACGCGCAGGATGCTCTGCCGGCGCTTCTTCTTCGGATCGACCTCTTCGGCGCCCGTCCCGGTCGGCTCGGCCGTCCCGGTGAAGCCGTCGAAGATCTGGTTGTAGGCCGTCCGCGGCTCGTCGATCACGGGCGCGAACTGCCCCGCCGCGCTGTACGACATGCGGGTCTGCGAGTTCGTCCCCCACGGGCTCGTGTAGATACCGAGGTTGGCCGGCCGGACGCCGAGCTCCTGGGCGACGTACCAGTCGAGGCTCTGGCCGCGGCTCGCGCTGCCGGCGTTGCCGCCGCCCGTGAGCATGTTGACCATGCCGGGCTCGTGGTTGTCGACCCCCTTGAAGTCGATGCCGTCGCAGATAATGAGATCGGATTTGTGCGCTGCGAGCGGCTCGAGGATCGAGCCGGCAGGGAGAGAGAAGCTGGATCCAGAGCCCTGCGGACGCCAGAGATGGTGGTGAGTTCCGTTGGGAGAGAAGAATATAACCAGATTTCGGGCAGTCCCACCGTCGGCGCGAAGGTGGCTGATCCTCCCAAGGAACGGAGCGGCGAGGAGTCCGGCGCCCAGGCCGGCGGCGAAGCGACGTCTGGATATGCGATTCATATCGACGTGCGTTTGCAGAGGTCATGCCCGCAAAACAATCGGCGCCGAGAACTCGAATTCACCCAACAAATGATGTGCTACATGTCGCCTGAACCGAGAGCTGTTCTGGGCGTGAGATCCAGGAGATTCCGAGGGCGATCCTGGACCCCGACGAGTTCGGCGCGCGTTCACCACAAGGCATGAGCGAGCTCGGCAGAGCGCAATCTTCAATATTCCAGCGAGAGCCCTCGAATCAGCGGCGAGGCATCCAAAGAATGTACCACGGGCGTCCGGAAATGCCTTAAATGCCTTAGGGATTCACCGCTACCCTCGGCAGCAAACGGCACAGGGAACCGACCAAGCGACGAACAAGATGCCTTGAAGGTCGAATGAATGCGGATCTTTCTGCTCCCGGCGCCCCTGAATTCGTTGGCGGCTCAACTCAATCTCGCCTGAGCGTCTTCTGCCATTCCCGTCCAGGCATCTCTTTGCATGATCCTCGACCGAGAATCTCAGTTCGCACTGACCCTCTTCCGAGAAGCGCATTTCGCACGATCCTCGTCCGAGAGGCGCGTTTCGCATGTTCCTCGTCCGAGAGGCGCGTTTTGCATGTTCCTCGTCCGAGAAGCGCATTTCGCATTTCGATGAGGGGTTGATGGCCCCTGGACTCCCCCGCGGCGCGACCTCCAGCCCCGGCGCGACGGCCGAGGCGAGCCGCCGGCGCGAAGCGCATCGCGAGGATGGGCAGCAGCCGCCGCTCGTGCGATGAGCTAGGGCCCCGGCGCCGGGGCAGACCTCGCCCGTGGCCCTCCAGATGGCTGTAGCGCTCCCCACGAGACCCTGCCCCACGCACGCCGCGCCCCGGCCACCGGGCACGCCCGCGCGGCGCCGGGCGCCTGGCGCGCTGGCGCTGCTCGCGCTGGCCGCGGCCCTCGGCGGCCCTCACGCGGCGGCCGCGCGCCCGCCGGATGCGCCGCCGCCCGCTCCGCCGGCCCCCGCCGCCAGCGCGGAGGCGGGCGCGCCGGCCGACGACGCCGCCGCGCCGGCCGACGGTCGCCCCGTGGTCTCGCCGGTGCAGCGGCCCGACGAGCGCGACGTGCCGCAGCGCGCCTGCTCCTTCACGCTGCCCGTCTGCGTGCACGCGCCCGCGGACGTCCCGGGGGCCGCCGTCCTGGAGGGCCTCGCTCACATGGAGGCCGCGACGCGCGCTTACGACGCCCTCGGCCTGCCGCGCCCGCTCCCCGACGGGCAGCGGGGTGGCGGCCCCTCGTACGACCTCTACCTGGAGCGCGGCCCGCGCCGCGGGCCCCTCCGCGTCGGGCACGACATGCGGGCGCTCGGGGATCGGTTCGACGCCGCGAGCGCGTTCGCCGTCGCCGCGGCGCCGGCGGCGCACGGGCGAGGCGGGTGCGCGAGCGCCTCCGACGCGGCCTACGCGCTCGGGCACGCCGTCGCCGCGCGCCTCGACGCCGGGGCGGAGGAGGGCGCGCTCGCGATGACAGCGAGCTACCTCGCCGCCGTCGCGGCGCCCTGCCCGGCCGAGGAGCTCGCCGCCGTCGACGCCTTCCAGCGCGCGCCCGAGCGGGCGCTCACCGGCGCCGCGCTCGGCGCGCTCGACGGCGCCCTGCTCTTCCCGTGGTACCTCGACGACGCCCACGGCACCGGGACGCCGGCGCAGATCGCTGTGTCGCTGCTCGCGATCGCGGCGCAATCCACGCCCGCGGGCGCCGCGCGCTTCCGCGCCGAGCCCGACGTCTTCGACGCGCTCCGGGCGTCGCTCCGGTCCCGCGGCAAGGATCTCGACGACCTGCTCCTCGATTTCGCTGTCGCGCGGGCGTTCCTCGGCAGCCGCAGCGACGGCGCCCACCTCTCGGACGCCGCGCGCTTCGGCGACTTCGGCCGGGTGCGCTTCGAGTGGTCGCTGCCCTACGCGACGCTCCCGCGGCGGGTCGCGCCCCTGCGGCCGATCGAGCCGACAGGCGCAACCTACCTCTGGCTCGATCTGTCGGCGGAGAGCGCGGCCGGAGCGCCCGATCTCGAGACGGCCGAGATCACCTTCGTGGCCGACTGGGAGCTGCCGGCGCTGTTCCGCTGGGCGATCGTGAAGGTCGACAGGCAGGGCGCCGAGGCCGGCCGCGTCGAGGTGGCCGGCATCTTCGGGAGCAGCCGCGCGCAGCGCACCGTGGTGGGGCTCGGGGGCCTGTCGGGGTTGCTCATCGTGGGCGTCAACGCGGGGAGCATGATCCGGAGCCGCCCGTTCGATCCGGACGACGCGCCGTTCATGCCGCACGCGTACGCTGTCTGGCTCTCCAGGTAGCGCGGCGCGCTGGCCGGCGCGTCACGCCCGCGCCTCGTGCCCTCTCGGCGACAGGTGATGCGCGAACCACTCGCCGGCGAGCCGGGCGACCGCCGCGAGCGCGCCCGGCTCCTCGAACAGGTGCGTCGCGGAGGGCACGACGGCGAGGCGGCGCGGGCCGGCGAGGCGGTCGAGGGCCTCGTGGTTCAGCTCGAGCACCGCCGTGTCCGCGCTGCCCACGATGAGCAGCGTCGGCGCCCGCACCCGGGGCAGCGCCGCGCCCGCGAGGTCGGGCCTGCCGCCGCGCGACACGACGGCGCCGACGACGCGGGGCCTCGCCGCCGCGGCCATGAGCGCGGCCGCCGCGCCGGTGCTGGCGCCGAAGTAGCCGACGCCGAGGTGACGGAGCTCGGGGCGCGCGAGCGCCCAGTCCGTCGCCCCGATCAGCCGCCGGGCGAGCAGCTCGACGTCGAAGCGGAGGGGAGCGCTCCGGCGATCCTCCGCCTCCTCGTCCTCGGTGAGCAGGTCGAACAGCAGCGTGGCCAGCCCCCACCGCCAGAGCGCCTCCGCGACGGAGCGGTTGCGAGGGCTCCTGCGGCTGCTGCCGCTGCCGTGGGCGAAGATCACGAGGCCGACCGCCCTCTCCGGGATCGCGAGGTCGCCGGGCAGCGCGGCCGTGCCCGCCTGGACGCAGAGGGGGCGCTCCGATCCTTCCGGCGGACGCGGCAGCTCGCGCCGCGCCTCGGCGAGCAGCAGGGCGACCTCGTCGTCCGACGTCTGCGAGAAGTCCTCGTAGTAGGCGCCGATCGCCTGGAGGCTCGGGTCCTCCTCGACGCAGGCGACGCCGTCGACCTCGCGGCAGAGCGACGACAGGCTCGACGGCGCGGCCACGGGCGTCGCGAGGACGAGCCGCCTCGGCGAGCGCTTGCGCAGGTCGCGCAGCGCGGCCCGCACCGTGCCGCCCGTCGCGATGCCGTCGTCCACGACGATCACCGTCCGCCCCTCGACGGGGGGCATCGGCCTGTCGCCCCGGAACCGGCGCACCCGGCGCTCCACCTCGGCGGCCTGCTGCGCCGCGATCTCGGCGAGCTCCGCCTCGGTGATCCCGAGCAGCGCGACGAGGTGCCTGTCGATGTACACCTCGCCGCCCTCGGCGATCGCGCCGACCCCGAGCTCCGGCTGCCCGGGCGCGCCGAGCTTGCGCACGATCCACACATCGAGCGGCGCGCCCAGCGCACGCGCCACCTCGTAGGCCACCTCGACCCCGCCTCGCGGCAGGCCGAGCACGATCGGCGCCTCGCCCCGATACCCCGAAAGGAGCTGCGCGAGCCTGCGCCCGGCGTCCCTGCGATCCTGGAACAGTTTGGCTCGACCCATGCGCCGCCTCCCCTCCCCTCCGCCCTCTCCGGCCCTTCAAGAGCGGTGCCGCGCGCGCAGCGCGGGTGCGCGGCGGGTGCGCGGCGGCGGGTGGCGCGAGGGCGGCCGGCGCGGGCTCACCCGCGCGGCGCGGCGCGGCGGCGCGTCAGCCGAACAGGCTCCACTCGTCCTCGATGAGCGAGAGGGCGTTGATCAGCTCGACCGCGATCTCGCGCTCCAGCCACTCGTCGATGCGCTGGCCGGCCGCGATCGCGCTGTAGCTCGCGCGCGGGATGCGCTTCGCGAGGTGCATCAGGCACGCGCCGGTGCGCTCGAGGCGGGCGACCCAGTCGGTGTCGCGGTAGGCGTACCTGGCCTGGTGGATCAGCGAGTCGCTGAGCGCGGAGATCCTGTCGCGGATGACGTCGGCGGGCTCGGCGCGGGACCCGATCGCCTCGCGCACCTCGCCGATGGTGCGCAGCACGAGGCCGACAGGCGCGCCGGGGTGGAACGAGGCGCGCTGGGGCGAGAACGTGAGGTCGTCGAGCGCGAGGAAATACCAGGCCTGCGGCGAGGACACGCGGTAGAGGTACGCCGCGCCGCACGCCTCGGCCGCCGCCATCGCGCTCTGCCAGGCGCCCGCCTCATCGATGCTGTCCTGCTCCGCGGGGATCCCGTCGACGCGCTCGATCCCCGCGCCGCTGACGAGCGGATCGGCCCACGCCATGACAAGCACCGAGGTGGCGCGCGACCAGCTGCACAGGAGGCGCGCCCTCGCCTCGGCGGACACGCGGCCGCTCGGCGCGAGCCAGACGAAGCGCCCCTCCTTGAGGTCGGCGCGGTACTCGTGCTGCGAGGCGCCGTGATCGGCGAGCTGCTGGAAGAGCTCCTCGCCCCGCGCCGCCCAGCGCTGGGCGCGGGCCTCCTCGGCGCTGTCGGACGGCGTGTCGTCCCAGTCGAGCTCCGGCGGCCGAGGTGGCCCGAGCTCCGCGTCGTCCGCCTCGCTCTTCGCCTTGGCGCGCCGCGCTCGCCGCTTCGGCGGCGCCGCGCGGACCTGCTCGTCGGCGCGCGCCCTGGCCGCGCGGATCTTCGGCGCGGCAGGCCTTTCCTTCGCAACGCGCTTGTTCGACGCGGCCGGCTGTTCCGCCGCTGCGCGCTTCCCAGGCGCCGCCGGCCGCTCCTTCGCGCCGCGCTTCCCAGGCGGCGCCGCTCGTTCCTTGGCGGCGCGTTTGCCCGGCGCCGCCGGCCGTTCCTTGGCGGCGCGCTTGTTCGGCGCGGCCGGTCGCGCCGCCACAGCGCGCTTGTTCGGCGCGGCCGGTCGCGCCGCTGCAGCGCGCTTGCGCGGCGCCGGCGTTCGCTTCGTCGCGGCGCGCTCCGCCAGCGCGGCCGCTGCCTTCGCCCTCCTCGGCCGAGCCCCCGAGCTGGCGGGCGGCCGCTCCTGCCGGTCGCGCAGCGCCACCGGCGCGCCCGCGTCAGCGCCTCCGCGCTCGCCCGCCTTGGCGTGAGGCTGCGCGCGCGCGCGCCCGCTCGATGCCATGACGGTGCGCCTGGGTTCGGCCGATGTCCCCCGACCGCGCGGTTTGGGCATTGGGACAGGGTATCACGAGGTCGACGGACAACACCGGTGGAGACGCGCGGGGAAACACGGCTGGCGCGCGGGCGTCGGGAGGCCTGGCGCGCCTGACCCGAGCGCCCTGCGTTTCCCCGGTCTCGCGCGACTCACTTCGCTTCGACGAGGGCGCGGCGCACGACCTTCTTGAATTTGGCGAGCGGCTGAGCTCCGCTGACAAGGTAACCGTTGATCACGAAGCCCGGAGTCCCGGTGATACCGGCGCTCTTCGCGACCTGCATGTCGGCCTCGACGGCGGCGCGGTGCGTGCGCTCGTCGAGGGCCCTGGTGAAGCGCGCCGCGTTGAGCCCGAGGCTCGCCGCGTGCTGCTCCAGCGCCGCCCGGTCGAGGTTCGAGGCGGCGTTGTCCTTGAAGAGCCGGTCGTGCATCTTCCAGAAGCCGGCCGGCCCTTGCTGCGCCATCGCCTCCATGGCCGCCTCGGCGGCGAGCTGCGCCTCGGGGTGGAAGGGCAGCGGCAGGTGGCGAAAGACCACACGGACCTTGCCCGGGAAGGCCTTGAGGAGCTCGTCCATCGTGGCCGCGCCGCGCGCGCAGTAAGGACACTGGAAGTCGGAGAACATCTGGATGACCACCTTGCCGGCGGCCGCGCCCTTGCCGGGGTGCTCCCTGGACGGGGGCGGCACGGACACCCGGGGCGGGGGCTCCGGCGGGACCGCCTGCTTCTGGACGGCCTCGTAGACGCCCGCGCGCGGCGTCCCCTCCACGACCATGGCCTCCGCCTTCGCGATCTCCTCGTCGATGATCGCCTGGAACTTCTCGATCGGCTGCGCGCCGATGAGCCTGCGTCCATTGATGAAGAAGTGAGGCGTCCCGCTCGCGCCGAGATCGTCCGCGAGCTCCACGTCGGCCTCGATCTTGGCCGCGTGCTTGCGCGAGGCGATGGCGCGCTTCGCCGCCGCGACGTTCAACTGGAGGTCCGCGGCGACGGCCTCGAGAGAGGCGTCGTCGAGGGCGGCCTCGCCGGCGAGGAGACGGTCGTTCGCCTGCCAGAAGGCGGCGTCCCCCTTCTGGGCCCGGGCCTCGCGCGCGAGCTCTGCGGCGGGCTCGGCCCGCGGGTGAAACGGGAGCGGGTTGTCCTTCCAGACGACGCGCAGCCTGTCGCCGTATTGCGCTGCGAGCTTCTCGATCGTCGGCGTGACCCGCCTGCAGAACGGACACTGGTAGTCGCTGAACATCACCATCGTGACCAGCGCCGTGTCCTTGCCGCGCACGGGCGAGTCGCCGACCGGCACGAGGTGCACGACCGAGCTGACGTCCTCCTCCTCGTCCTCGGGCTCCTCGGCGGGGGCCGCGAAGTTCTTCGCAGCGAGCGCCGCGTACACCTGCTCCGGCCGCGTCCCCGCGGCGCGGAGCTCCCGCGCCGCCGCGAGCTGCGCGTCGATGATCTCGGCGAACCGCTCGGCCGGCTGCGCGCCGACGACGAGGACGCCGTTGACGAACGACGCGGGCGTGCCGTTCACGCCGAGCCGCGCGGCGAGCGCCATGTCCGCCTCGACCTTCCGCGCCGCGCCGCTCTGCTGCACGAGCTGCTGGATCTGCCCGGGGGTCACCCCGGCGCGCCGGAGCGCCGCCGCCTCGATCTCCGGCGAGAGCCGCTCGTCGGCCGCGAAGATGGCGTCATGAAACGCCCAGAAGCCGCTGGGGCCGGCGTGGGCGAACACCGCCATGGCTGCTTCCGCTGTCGGCCGAGCCTGCCTGTGAAAGGCGAGCGGGAAGTTCTTCCACACGACCCGGAGCTGCTCCGGGCCATACCGCTGCTCGAGCTGCCTCAGCGTGCCGCCCAGGTGCTTGCAGAAGGGACACTCGAAGTCGGAGAACACGACGATCGTCACGGGCGCAAGCCGGCTGCCGCGCGCGGGATCGGCGCGGGTCACCGGCACGGGACCAGGGTCGCCCTCCGCGACCATGAGCTCGTCGCCCGGCGCTTTCGGCCCCGGCGGCGCGCCGCCGGCCTCCGCCGGCTGCGGCGTGCCTGGAGGGGAAGGCGGCAGGGCGGAGCTGCACGAGAGGGCAAAGAGCAGCGAGAGCCAGGCGACGGCGGCGATGGCGCGGCGGAGCATCGCGCGAGTGTACTCTCGTTCCGCGCTCGCGCCGTCGCCGCGCCGGCCTCGCTGCGCGCGCCTTCACGTCCCGAGCAGCGCCGGAGAAGCGCGCGCCGGGCGCGATTGACGCCCTCGTCGCCTTCGGCCATGAGGGGCCCCGGCGCGCCCGCTCGGCCGCGCCAGGAGAGCGCACCGGAACCATGGAAAAGGTCTACAGCGCCGCCCGCATCCAGCCGGAGGAGCACAGGGACGTCCTCGTGCAGCTCTGGAGAGAGAACCTCGCCCACGGCGAGGTATCCCAGGAGTTCGCGGAGCGCCGGATGCGCTGGTTCCAGGAGCAGAACCCGGCCGGCCCCCCTCGGACCTGGATGGGTTTTCACGGCCCCGAGCGCGAGATCATCGGCAGCGGCTCGTTCTACCCGCGCGACCTCTATGTCAGCGGGCGCAAGCTGAAGGCCGGCATCCTCGGCGACTTCGGCGTGACCCGGGCGCACCGCATCGCCGGCGCCGCGATGACCATCCAGCGCGAGCTCGCGAGGGGTTGCCGCGACGCCGGGGTCGACTTCCTGTACGGCTTCCCCAACAAGGCCTCATTCCCGATCTTCCAGCGCGCCGGTTACAAGAAGATCGCCGACTCCATCATCTGGGTCCGGCCCCTCATGGCCGCGTACAAGCTGCATGAGCTCGCGGCCTCGTCGGCCGGCGAGCAGCGCAGCACGGTGGGCGCCGTGGTGCAGCGGGTCGCCGAGCGGGCCGCCTCGGCGGTCCCTCACCCTCGCTGGCGCGCGCTCTGGGAGGCGTCGGAGCCGGCCGCCCCGCCCGCCCCGCTCACGCAGGCGCTGTCGACGGCCGCCGAGCGGTTCGTCCAGCGGGCGACGGTGAAACCGGACAACGCCCTGGTCCGGGTCGCGGGGCGCGCGCTCGACGCCTCGATGGCGGTCAAGGACACCGCGGTGCTGCTCGCGAAGGGGCGCCGGGTGCGCACCGAGCTCGTGGACGCCGCCGATCACCGCTTCGACGAGCTGTGGTCGCGCGCGAGGCCCTCGCCGATCGTCGGCGAGCGGAGCGCCCAGTTCCTGAACTGGCGCTACGCGCAGATCGGCGCCGCCCGCTACCGCTTCTTCTGCATGCTCGACAGGCACGACGGGCGGCTGCTCGGCTACGCCGTCTACTCGGTGCGGAACAACAAGGTCGAGCTGACCGACATGTTCTGCGAGGACGACGGCCCCCTGCTCGACGCCCTGCTCCTCGAGTTCTGCCAGGCGATGCGGCGCGAGGGGCACGTCTCCGTGGGCATGCTCCTGGTGACCCCTCCCGCCTTCAACGCGCGCCTCCGCGCGCTCGGCTTCTTCTCCCGCCCGCACCCCCCGAGCGTCGGCTCGCGGTGGCTTGTCGTACACCTCGACCCGAGCTTCCCGGAAGAGCTGCGGCGCGTGCTGCTCGACCCGAACAGCTGGTTCATGACCGACGGCGAGCTCGACGTCTGATCGCCGGGGCGCCCCGCCCCACGGCGGACCCCACCGATCCGCTGGACCCCCTGCTTCCGCCGATTACCCTTGCCTCCATGGATAACGAGGCGCCCGCCCTGTCCATCGCGCGGCTGCGCTCCATCTGGGATGCGGAGGTGGGCCCCTCCGCGCGGCGCGCCCTCACCGCGGCGGCCTTCGCGGGGCTGTTCGGCGCGGCGCACGTCGCGCGCGTCGGCTCTCCCCTCGCCCGCGCGCTCGCCGGGGCCGGCCTCGCCCTGCTGCTCGCGGCGATCGTCGCGCGGGCGATCGTCGCGCGGCGACGGCGCGGCGACGCCCGGCGCACGGTGCGCGAGATCATCGGCCGCACGGACGAGGCGCTCGGCGCCGCCACCCAGAGGGCGCTCGCGCTCGTGGATCGCGCCGCCGTCGACGATCGCGTCGGCTCGCCGGAGCTCGCGGGCCTGCACCTCAGGCGGCTGCTCGGCCGCGCCTCGCACCCGCGCATCGCCGCGCGCGCGCGGCAGGCGGCGGCGCGGTGGGCGAGCGCGGGCCTCGCGCTCGGCGTGGCGGCGCTCGCGGCCGCCGCGATCGAGCCGTCGCGCGTCGTCGAGGGGCTCGACGTCCTGGCCGCCCGCGGCGGCGAGGCGCCGCTCGATCTGCCGTGGCTCGAGGACATCGAGATGACGGCCACCCCGCCCGAGTACCTGCACGAGGGCACCGAGGTGCTCCTGCCGTTCGCGACGACGATGCAGCCCCGCGGGACCGTGATCACGATGCGCGGGCGCCCGATCCGCGGGGGCCGCGCGCTCGTGCTGACCGACGGCGCCGCCGACGTCCCGTTCGTCGACGACGGCAAGGGCGGCGTGATCGCCCGCTGGACGCTCGGCGGCTCGACGACCCTGCAGGCCGCCGCGCGCTTCGGGCAGGTGCGCGTCCGGCAGGCCGACGCGCAGCGCGTCGTGTCGATCCCGGACGACGCGCCGCGCGTCACGCTCGAGGGGGCCCCGCGCACGGTGAAGCTCCTCGACGAGCCCAGCATCCCGCTCCGCTACGAGGTCACCGACGATCACGGCCTGCGCGAGGTCGATCTCGTCCTGCGCGCGGGCGCCAGGGAGGAGCGGCGGGTGCTCTCGCGGCCGGCGGGGGACGCGAAGGTCGACCGCGGGGGCTACGAGCTCAGGGCGCGCGACCCCTTCTTCCGCAGGACGTACGTGCCCATCGAGGTGCGGATCGAGGCGCGGGACAACGACCCCATCGAGGGCCCGAAGTGGGGCCGGAGCGAGGCGATCCTGATCGTGCCGCCGCAGGTGGGCGAGCCCGAGGCGCTGCGCTACGTCGCGCTCGTGAAGGCGCGCGACGCCCTGACCGACCTGCTCGCCGACCGCATCGGCCAGAAGGCGCCGGACGCGGGCGGCGCCGCGGCGCACGCGGCGCACGAGGTCGAGGCGCAGGCGACCGCGAAGGCGGCGGTCGAGCGGGCGCTCGACGCCGATTACGGCGGCATCCGGGCGCGCGGGCGCATCGCGTCGCTCGCCCGAGGCCAGCTCGCCAGGCTCGACGAGGCGCTCGCCGCCGAGCGGCGGTCGACCACGCGCGCGGCGCACCAGAAGCTGCTCGACGAGACCGAGGGCGTGCTGCTCGCGTTCGACGCGGGCCTGCGCGGCCTCGGGTACCGCGACGCCCAGGCCGTCGCGCGGCGGCTCGCCGACGTCGCGGACGAGGCCGCCGCGGCCGCGGAGCTCCTCGGCAACGGCGATCGCGGCCACGGCGAGGCGCGCCTTGGGGCGGCGGTCACAGTGCTGGGCGGCGGGGGGGTCGAGCTAAGCAAGCTCGGCGAGCTCGGCCTCGACCTCGGCGAGATCGTCGCGAACGACCTGCGCAGGATCGCGCGCGCGCGCGGCGCCGGCGACTGGATGCACGCCGAGCTCGCGGCGCGCGACCTCGCGGCGCGGCTCAGGCGGCCGGAGCCATCGTTCGGCGGCGGCGGCCGCGGCGGGGTCGAGTCCGGGGCGCCGCGCGGCGGGCCGGAGCCCGGAGACGCCTCGAGCGCCGACGAGAGCGTGGCGCAGAGCGAGCGCGATCTCGAGGAGCTCGCGCGCGATCACGCCGCCGAGATGAACGCGGTCGCCGAGGAGCTCGAGCGCGCGTCGCGGCCCGAGGACGTGGAGGCGCTCCGCGAGGAGGCGAAGCGGCACGCCGAGGCGATCCGCGAGGCGGTGCGGGATCTGCCGCAGCCCGGCGCGGCGCCGGGATCGGCCGAGTCGGCCGCCGCGGCGGGCAGGGAGCAGGCCGAGGCGATGGCCGGCGCGCTGGAGCAGGGCCGCCCCGAGGACGCGGTCCAGAGCGGCCAGGGCGCGATGCGCTCGCTCGGCGAGGCGAAGCGGCTCGGGTCGCAGGGCCGCGGCTTCTTCCCCGAGGAGCGGGCCGGCCGCGAGGCCGCCGAGGCGCAGCAGGCGCTCGCCGAGGAGCTGGCGTGGGCCGAGGAGGCGCTGCGCAAGCTGCGGCAGGCCGCGTCGGAGCGGGCGCGGGAGGGCCTCGGGAGGTCGAGCCAGCGCGAGGGCTCGCTCGCCGATCGCGCGCGCGATCTCCGCAAGCGGGGCGAGCGCGGCGACAGCCGCATGCCGGAGGAGGTGCTCGATCGCCTCGACGAGGCCGAGCAGGCGATGCGCGACGCGCAGCGCGCCCTGTCCGAGGGGGACGGCGAGCAGGGCAGCGAGCGGCAGCGCGACGCGCAGCGGCTGCTCGAGATGTCGCGCAGCGAAGATCAGGGCCAGGAGGGCGACGGCGATCCGGACGGGGACAGGGACATGGCGAGGAAGGCCGACATCCCGGACAAGGACAAGCACAAGGGCCCCGAGGAGTTCCGGCGGCGCGTGCTCGAGGGGCTCGGGAGCGCGTCGGAGCCGCGGCTGAGAGAGGCGGTCAAGCGTTACGCGGAGGGGCTGTTGAAATGAGGCGCATCGGTGGTGCAGCGGGCCCGGCCAGGGCGCCGCGGACGGCGGCTGTCGCGAGGCGCGGCCTCAGGGCGGTGATCCTCGCCGCGCTCGCGATGGCGGCGGCGCCGGCGTCCGGCCGCCTGTCGATCGGCGATCTCGATCGCGCGACGCGGGCGCGGGCGGCGATCCTGGAGATCGACGTCCCCGCGGCGCGGGACATCCTGAAGGACGCGGATCCGGCGGACCCCTCGCTCGCGCTCGAGCGCGGCCGGCTCGCCATCTACGAGGGCGACTGCGACGCCGCCTCGGCGATCCTCGCGCGCCCCGACCTCGCGGCGACGGCGGAGGGCGCGGCGCTCGGCGACATCGCGCGCGGCTGCGCGCGCGCCACCGCCGCCACGGTCGTCGTGAACGACGAGGCGCGCGGCGTCTGGGTCAGGCTCCAGGACGACGACGATCGCGCGCTCGTGCCGCTCCTCGTCGAGGTCGCGGCGAAGACGCGCGACGTGCTCGCGAAGGACCTCGGCGTCGAGCTGCTGCGGCCGCTGCGGATCGACCTCGTCCGGGATCAGTTCACACTCTCCGCGATGACGGGCCTGCCCGAGGACGCGGCGCGGACGACGGGGACCGTCGCCATCGCCAAGTGGGGGCGGGTGACGATGCTCTCCCCGCGCGCGACGCCGAACGGCTATCCGTGGCTGGACACGCTCGCGCACGAGATCACGCACCTCGCGCTCTCGCGCGGCACGCGCGACAACGCCCCGCTGTGGCTGCAGGAGGGCGTGGCCAAGCGCGAGGAGGTCCGCTGGCGCGAGCCCGACCCGCTGGACGACGTGCCGTCCCCGGACGCCATCGCCTGGCTGGGCATCCAGAAGGGCCTCGGGCGCCCGCTCGACAAGATCGGCCCCTCGATCGCGATGCTCCCGAGCGCGGAGGAGGCGGCGATCGTGTTCGCCGAGGTGGCGAGCTTCATCCGCTACTGGACGAAGGAGGCGGGCGACACGGCGCTGCCGCAGCTCCTGGTCCGGCTCAAGGCGGCGAGCAGCGACGCGGACCTCGAGCGGGCGATCGAGGAGATCTCCGGGGCGGATCTCGCGGCCTGGGACAAGCGATGGCGCGCCTACCTCGCCACCGTGCCGGCCGACGTGCCGCCCGATCTCGCGCCGGGCGGGGACATGCCCCACCGGCAGGAGGTCGGCAAGCGGGTGCGGCTCGGGCAGCTCCTCCACGATCGCGGCCACTACGCCGCGGCCGCGGTCCAGCACGCGCGCGCGCAGGCGCTCGCCCCGCACGAGCCGGCGGTGCGCTGCTTCCTCGCCGCCTCCCTGCTGGCCTCGGGCGAGCGCGCCAGCGCCGCGCCGCTCGTCGAGCGGGTCGAGGACGTGAACAGCCGCCACGGCCGGTGGTGGTCGCTGCACGGGTCGCTCCACGGCGGCCCCGACGCGGACCGCGCCTTCTCGGCCGGCACCGCGCTCGACCCGCTGAGCCCCGAGGTGGCCTGCGAGGAGAAGCTGCCCCCCGAGCTCCCCGGCGATCCCGTTCGCTCGGCGCTCTGTGAGGCCGCTCGCCGCAGGGCGCGCTAGACGCGAAAAAAGACCGCGACCCGAGGAAATAGCGCGCCTGAGCGCAATGCCACGCCCGCGCCGGTTTTTGCGCGAGCGTGCCCGCGCCGGCTTCGTGGCGCAGGACCGCGCCTCTACGGTACGCGCGATGCCGAACGCCGCCCGCATCGCCTTGATGGTCGCGCTGGGCCTCGCCCTGCCGGCACGGGCGTCCGCCGACGACCCGCAGAGCGCCATGTGGCCGGAGGTGTATTGCGAGTTCAGCGCCTCCTCCCTGCTGGCGTTCGGCCTGATGCCCGTGGCGGGCCTCGGCCTCTCGTCCACGATCGCGCTCCGCTGGTTCGACGGCTCCTTCTCGATCGAGTCGCGCGCGTTCAAGGCGTTGAGCAGCAGCAACGCCCCGCCCCTCGGGGAGAGGAGCAGCGCCGGGCTCGGGGCCGCCTCGATCTGCCGGCACCAGGAGACGATCTTCCTGTGCCAGGTCCTCCAGATCGGGGCGATCGGCACGCCCATCCCGCCGGACGTGAAGCTGTCCGGCCCCCATTCTCCCTGGATCGTCACCGTCGGCGGGCGTGGCGGCACCGACTGGCGCATCTCTCGGCACCTCCACCTCCGCGGCTTCCTCGAGCTGCACGTCGTCGCGATGCGCCCTGTCGTGAAGATCGGCAACTTCTCGCAGGATCAGACCGCTTATCTCGCCGCGCTCGCCGGGCTCGGCCTGACGGTGCCCGTGGACACGGAGTGACCGAGGCGTCGCGCGCGCTGGCCGCGCCCGCGCGCCGCCGCCTGCAGGCCTCCGCGAGCCGCGAGCGTCCTCCGGAGGCCCGCCGCGTCAACCCTTCGCCCGGAGCGCGCGCGCCAGGGTGTTCCTGCCGACGCCGAGCCGCTTTGCCGCTTCCGTCTTGTTCCCCTCGCAGGCCCGGACCATCGCCTCGACGTAGCGCCGCGTCACCTCGTCGAGGGTGAGGCCGAGCGGCAGCGCGACGCGCTCGTCGCCCTCGAGCGTCGCGGCGGCGGGCGGCGGCGCCCCCTCGCGGCGCCGCGACGGCAGGTGCCCCACGGTGATGCGGCCGTCCGGCGCGAGGGCGATGGCGCTCTCGACCCAGTGCTCGAGCTCGCGCACGTTGCCCGGCCACGTGTGCGCGCGGATGTGGCGGAGCGCCTCCGGATCGAACCGCGGCGCGGGCCTGCCGTACCTCGTCGCGTAGACGTCCGCGAAGTGGCGCGCCAGCGTCTCGACGTCCTCGGGGCCGCGCTCGCGCAGGGCCGGCAGGTCGATCTCGACGACGCGCGCGCGGTAGTAGAGGTCCTCCCGGAAGCGGCCCTCGGCGACCGCGCGCTCGAGATCGCAGTGCGTGGCGCACACGACGCGCACGTCGGCGCGGAGCGTCTGGCGGCCGCCGACGCGCTCGAACGACCGATCCTGCAGGAAGCGGAGCAGCTTGCCCTGGATGTCGAGCGGCAGGTCCCCGAGCTCGTCCAGGAAGAGCGTACCGCCCTCCGCGAGCTCGACCTTGCCCGGCACACGGCGATCGGCGCCGGTGAACGCCCCGCGCTCGTGGCCGAACAGCTCGCTCTCGACGAGCTGCGCCGGCAGGGTCGTGCAGTCGACCGTGACGAAGGGCCTCGTCTGGCGCCGCGAGTTCACGTGGATCGCCCGCGCGAACAGGCTCTTGCCGGTGCCGGTCTCGCCGCGGAGCAGCACGGTCGCGTCGGTCTGGGCCGCGAGCTGGACCTTCTCGTACACCGCGCCGAGCCGCTCGCTGCGGCCGACGATCCGGTTGAAGGGCCCCTGCAGCACGACCCCCGGCCCGCCGCCCTCGGCGGCGCGGAGCGTCGTCAGCGCGAGCGCGCGGGCGAGCTGCGTCGCGAGCGCGACGAGGTAGCGCTCGTCCTCCTCGTCGAAGGGCGCCCCCGCGCGGTTCAGGAGCTGGACGACGCCGCGGACGGGCGCGGCGCCGTCCTCGCGGATGGGCGCGACGAGCATCGAGCGCGTCGTGTAGCCCGTCGCCCGGTCGGCGGACGGATCGAAGCGCGGGTCGCGCGGGGCGTCATCGACGCGCACGACCTCCCCGGTCCTGGCGACGTGCCCCGCGATGCCGCGCTCGAGCGGCTGCCGGAGCGTGGGGAGCTCGGGCAGGAGGGCGACGCGCGTCACGAGGTCGCCGCGCTCTGCGTCCACGAGCCAGATCGTCGCGCGGTCGGCGCGGAGCGCCTTCGCGAGCCGCTCGCACGCCGTGCCGAGGAGGGCGTCGAAGTCGACCTCCCGGGCGAGGAGGGAGGCGAGATCGACGAGCAGCGAGAGGCGCGACATGGATAGCGGAGCAGTATCCAGCATAGAGGGCGCCGCCCTTGTCGTCACCCGCGTCATCACGCGGCCCGCGCGACGGCCTCGACGTCGATGCAGAGCCCCTCGCGCGCGGCGACCGACGCGGGGAAGAGCTCGCGCGAGAGGCGCTCGATCTCGGCGACCCCCGCGTCCGTCCGCTGCGGGTCGTGGTGGAAGAGGACGAGCTTGTGCGCGCCGCACGCCCTCGCGATCTCGGCCCCCGCGACGTACGTCGAGTGCCCCCAGCCGGCCCGCGAGCGGCCACCGTCGCCGCGGTACTCCTCCGGCGTGTACTGCGCGTCATAGATGAGCACGTCGGCGCCGTCTGCGAGCGCGCGCAGCGCCGGATCGACGCAGGCGTAGTGCTCGGTGTCGGTCGCGTAGACGACGCTGCGCCCCCCGTGCTCGACGCGGTAGGCGAGCACGCCGCCCGGGTGGTTCAGCTTGGCGATCCGCACGTGGACCTCGCCCACGTCGAACGCCTCGCCGGGCCGCGCCTCGCGCAGGGCGATCTGCGCGCCCAGCTCGTCCAGCCGGACCGGGAAGCTCGGCGCCGCCATCTGCGTCGCGAGCGCGTCGCGGAGGCTCCCGACCCCGTGCGCGCTGCCCACGATCGACAGCCTCGAGCTCGGCAGGTACGCCGGCACGAAGAACGGCAGCCCCTGGATGTGATCCCAGTGCAGGTGCGAGAGCAGCACCGTCGCCTCGACAGGCCCCTCCCGCAGCAGCGCGTCCCCGAGCTTGCGCGCGCCTGTCCCCGCGTCGAGGATGATCCGCGACGCTCCGCAGCGGACCTCCACGCAGCTCGTGTTTCCGCCCACCGACGCCGTCTCCGGCCCGGGCGATGCGATGCTCCCGCGGACTCCCCAGAACCTGATCTCCATCGCTGTGTCCTGCCTCCTGAGGGGCTCTTCAGCGAGCGGCGTGCCAGGACGTATGCGCTTGAAACTGCTCCGTTTTTCTGCTGCGCTCGCCAGGGTCGATCGAAGTTGCAGCGCGCGGTCCGGATCGGCGCTTCAGAATGGAGCGCGCGGCCGGGGCGGCCTGCTCGCGCGCGCCCCCCGCATTTGCGCGGAGCGGCGCTTCGCGGTTGACGCGCTCGCACCGACGTGGAGAAACGTCGATCGCGGGGGACGGCCTGGCGATGCGCGACGGGGATCGCGCTGTGCGTCGCGCGTCGCGTCAAGGCTGAGCTCCTCCGCTGGATGGGGGATCGCGCCGCGCGGAGGTTCGGTTGACCCGAGCGTTGACCCAGGTCCTTCCCGAGGCCTAGCATTCCTGCACCGCTCTCTTTCCCGCATTGATAACGCCGCTCCGCACAATGACCGTTGCCACCTACGCCGCCGCACAGCTGTTGCGGGTGCTTCCGCGAGAGCGCATTACCCGGGCCGTTGGCCGCCTCTGCGACGCCAGAGCACCCGCCGCCGTCTTGAACGCGGTGGTCAAGCTCTACGCGCGCGCGTACCGCGTCGACATGGACGCGGCCGAGGTCCTGACGAGCCCTTACGAGAGCTTCGACGCGTTCTTCACGCGCAAGCTCCGCGAGGGGATGCGCCCTGTCTGCTCCGATCCCGGAGCCATCACCAGCCCTGCCGACGGCCGGATCGCCGCGATCGGCCCCGTGACCGAAGGTGGGCGCCTGCTCATCAAGGGACAGCCCTACCGGGTGGAGGACCTCGTGGGCGACCCCGCGGAGGCCACCCGGTACGACGGCGGGCAGTTCGCTGTCGTCTACCTGTCGCCCCGCGACTACCACCGGGTCCACTCGCCGATCGCCGGCCAGATCAGCGTCATCCGCTCGATGCCGGGGGAGCTCTTCCCGGTGAACTCGATCGGCGAGCGCCACGTGCCGGGCCTCTTCGCGCGCAACCGGCGCGTCGCCATCGTGATCGACACCGAGCGCCAGGGGCGCGTGACGGTCGTGATGGTGGGCGCGATGATCGTCGGACGGATCACGGTGAGCGCCGTCGACGGGCGCGACGTGCCGCTCGGCGTGCACGCGATCACGCCAGCCCTCCCGGTCCGGTGTGGCGAGGAGATCGGCAAGTTCCACCTCGGCTCCACGGCGGTCATGTTCGTGGAGCGCGGGGCGGCGCCCCCCTGGAGCAGGGCTCCCGGGCCGATCCTCTACGGTGAGCCGCTCGACGGGGGGGGCGAGCAATGACGAGCGAGCGGCCGCGCAACCCCCTGGCTGCGTCCGCCCAGGAAGGCGGCGCCTCCGGAGAAGCCGGCGGCGCGCCTCTGCCGGGCGAGGCAGGGAGCGCGGCCGCATCCGCGCCGCACGGAGAGAAGGGCGCGTTCCCGGGGCGCTCGTCCCCTCCGCGGCCCGAGCGCGCGCCCAGCGTGCGCCCGCAGAGCGCGACGGCGACGCCGTTGCCGCGCCTCGATGTCGTCGCGAGCGTGGCCGACGGCGGCTCCGGCGGGCAGCCCTCGGAGATCCCGGATCTCGACCTCGATCCGCGCATCGCCGGGCCCCCCACGGAGCGCTCGCGGCACGGCACCCCCCTGCCGGCGAGCCCCGGCGCGAGGCGGGCCTGGCAATCGCTGGCCGCGGAGGTGGAGCGGACCGGCGAGGTCGAGCGCGGCGACAGCGCGAAGGTCGCGCGGCGCCGCTCGCGCCGGCTCGTGAACCTGCCCGGAGACGCGCCGCAGCACGGCGACGATCCGGCCGCCCCGCACGGCGACACGGCGACAGCGCGCCCGCGCGCGCTCCAGGACGCGCAGGACGACGACGGCTGGCTGGACGTCGCGGCGAGGCCCCCCAGCGAGCCGACGCTCGAGGAGCCCAGGCCCGCCGGCAAGCCGTCGTCCATGCCGCCGCCGAACCAGGCGGCGGAGCTTGTCGCGCCCCGGGCGGTCCCGCGCCCGTCGCCGAAGTCGTCGAGCAGCGTGCCGCCGATGCCGACGCCCGGCGGGTTCATCATCGATCCGGACTCGGTCGCGGTGATCCGGCCGCTCCAGATCCTCAGCATCGAGTCGAACTTGCCGCCGGTCAGCTCGACGCCCGAGCCCCCTCTCCCGCCGCCGGTGGACGAGCCGGCCAAGCCGCCGCAGGAGGAGTCCGCCAAGCCGCCGCTGCTGACCGAGCCGACCGAGCACGAGTGGCCGCCGCTCCAGTTCAGGGTCCGGTCCGAGCTCCCGACAGTGCTCGGGCTGGAGGCGTTCCAGGACAGCGTGTCCGAGGGCCCGCCGACCTCCCGCGACGCGACCGACGCCCCCGTCGAGCCTCCGAGGCCGAGGGCCGTGTCGGCGCCGGAGATCGAGGCGCGCGTCCTGGACTGGCCGCCGGGGTCGGGCGGGGACGAGCTCGCGGAGGTCGAGCCGGAGCCCGAGCTGGTCGACGAGGCGAAGCCCGAGCTGCCGAGCGCCTCGCCCGCGGACGGCGAGGGCGCGCAGGGAGGGGCCGACGCGACGCGCAGCACCTTGCCGCCGAAGAGCAGCGAGATCGAGCTGGAGGAGGTCGAGCCCGAGCGCGACGCGGAGGCGGCCGAGCAGAGCCTCGCCGCCCGGGGCGACGCGCAGGCGCAGCAACCCAAGAAGCCGCCGCCACCGCCGCCGCCGCCGCCCCTACCGCCGCGGCGCCCGCGCGCGATGGCCTCGCCCGATCTCGCGACGTACACGAGCTCGGTCCCACCCCCGCCCGTCTCCGTGGCGCCCCCGCCGCCGGCCGCCGAGCCGCCGGTCGCCGCGCGGCCGGCCGCCCCCGCCGCGCCGTCTGCGGCGAGGCAGGTCGAGATCGACCCGAGCTCCGGCCCGTTGACCGAGCCCGCCGCGCGCCGGAAGCGCCCGTGGTGGGAAGAGCTCTTCGGCGACGACTTCGTCCGCACGCTCGACAAGATCGACGCGAAGGTGGTTCGCCGCGAGGTCGACTTCATCGAGGAGCGGCTCGGCGTCGAGAAGGGCGCGGTGATCCTCGACCTCGCGTGCGGCCCGGGCAGCCACGCGATCGAGATCGCGAGCCGCGGCTACAGCGTGGTCGGCTACGACCTGTCGCTGGCCATGCTCGCCCGCGCCGCCGACGACGCGCAGGACCGCGGCCAGAAGCTGAACTTCCTCCAGGGCGACATGCGCGAGATGACGTTCGAGGAGACCTTCGACGGCGTCTACTGCTGGTCGACGAGCTTCGGCTACTTCGACGACGAGAAGAACGCCGACGTGCTCGCCCGCATCCGCCGCGCCCTCCGCGCGGGCGGCATGCTCCTGCTCGACATCGTGAACCGCGACTACGTCGCCTCCCGCCAGCCGAGCCTGGTCTGGTTCGAGGGCGACGGCTGCGTCTGCATGGATGAGATGCAGGTGGACTTCTTCACGAGCCGCCTCCGGGTGAAGCGCACCGTGATGTTCGAGGACGGCCGCTCGCGCGAGATCGACTACTCGATCCGCCTCTACGGGCTGCACGAGCTCGGCAAGATGCTGCACGAGGCGGGCTTCAAGGTCACCGAGGTGACCGGCCACCCCTCGCACCCGGGCGTCTTCTTCGGCTCCGAGTCGCCGCGGCTCATCATCCTTGCCGAGCGGAGCTGAGGCGCTAGGGCCTCCTGACGCATGAGCTTCGAGGCCGCGATCGCGCGCGCGCTGCCGGGCATCCCGCGCAGCACCTCCCCCGTCGACCAGATCGCCTACGCCCGCGATCTCTGGCCGCGGCACCACCTCGCCGTGACCGAGGGCCGCATCGCCGAGCACCGGCCCGGCATGATCGTGTGGCCGGCGTCCACGGAGGAGGTCGCCCAGGTGGTGCGCTTCTGCGCGGACGAGGGGCTCCCGCTCGTGCCGTACGGCGCGGGCTCGGGCGTGTGCGGCGGCGTCTTGCCGGACGACCGCACGGTCGTGCTCGACCTCAAGCGGCTCTCCCGCCGCCGCGCGATCGACCGGCAGGGCCCCTCGGTCGAGATCGAGGCCGGCGCGCTCGGCATCCGATTCGAGGAGGAGCTCAACGCCGAGGGATTCACGCTGGGCCACTTCCCTTCGTCGATCCTCTGCTCGACGGTGGGCGGCTGGGTCGCGGCGCGCAGCGCCGGCCAGTGCTCGGGGCGCTACGGCAAGATCGAGGACATGGTCGCCTCGCTCGAGTGCGTCGTCGGCCGCGGCGAGATCGTCCGCCTCGATCGGCGCACCCACGGCCCGGATCTGACGCCGCTCCTCATCGGCAGCGAGGGCGTGCTCGGGGTGGTCACCGCCGCGACGCTCAGGTTGCACCCTGCCCCGCCGGCGCGCGCGTTTGCCGCCTTCTCATTTCCCTCCCTGGAGGCCGGGTGGGACGCGATGCGGGAGATGTTCCAGGCCGGCCTGCGCCCGGCGGTCTCGCGGCTCTACGATCCGTTCGACTCGTTCATGGCGCGGCTGGGCGCGGTGCGCCGGCAGCGCGCGAACGCCGGCGCCGACGACGAGCCCACCGAGGGCGCGGCCGCGCGGCCGCACAGCGCGCGCGGCCCCGGGGCAGGCGCCGCCGTGCTGCGCGGCCTGCTGCGCGCGCCGGGGCTCCTCAACCAGGTCGTCGACGCCGTCGGGTCGCGCGTGCTCCGCGGCGCGACGCTCATCCTCATCTTCGAGGGCACCGCGCGCGCGAGCGCGGAGGATCTCGCCCGCGCGTCGGCGATCGCCGAGCGCGCCGGGGCCAGGTCGCTCGGCGAGGAGCCGGCGCGCCACTGGCTCGCGCACCGCTACAGCGTGAGCTACCGCCAGGCGCCCGTCTTCATGGCCGGCGCGTTCAGCGACACCATGGAGGTCGCCGCGCCGTGGTCGCGCCTCGGCGCGCTCTACCGCGCGGTGCGCGGGGCGCTCGGGCGGCACGTGTTCGTGATGGCCCACCTGTCCCACGCCTATCCGGACGGCTGCAGCATCTACTTCACCTTCGCCGGCAGCGCGCCGAGCGTCGCGGCGGCCGAGGCGAAGTACGACGCGGCCTGGCGGGCGGCCCTCGACGCCGCGATCGACGCCGGCGGCACGCTCTCGCACCACCACGGCGTCGGCCGCAGCAAGGCGCCTCGCCTCGGCGCCGAGCTCGGCCTCGGCGCCGACGTCGTCCGCGCGCTCCGCGGCGTCTTCGACCCTGCCGGCATCATGAACCCGGGCAACCTGCTCCCGCGCGAGGCCGCCTCCGCGGCGCGCCGGCCGGCGCCGCCGCCGCCCGCGTCGCCCGCGCTCGACCGCGACGCCCTCCTCGTGCACGCCGCCGGCGCCGCGCGCCTCGGCGACGTCGAGCGCGCGCTCGAGCCGCTCGGCCTCACGCTGGCGCTCGACGGCGACGCCGCCCCGCTCGAGCTCACGATCGACGCCTGGATCGCGGCGGGCGCCCCGGGCGCCCCGGATCCGTGGAGCGATCCTGTCGATCACCTGGTCGCCGGCTTCACCGCGCGGCTCGCGTCGGGCGCCGAGCTCACGGTGCGGCCCGCCCCGCGGCGCGCGGTGGGTCCGGACCTCTTCTCCCTGTTCCTCGGCGTGAAGGGGCGCGTCGGCGAGATCACCTCCGTGCACCTGCGCGCCCACGGCGCGTCGCGGCCCCGCGCGCTCCCGACCTCGCTGCCGCGGCAGCCGCCGCTCGGCGACGCCGAGGCGGCGTGGCTCGACGCGGTGGTGAACGCCGCGCGCGCCGTGCGCTGACCGCGCCTGCGCTGCGCGCGCGGCCGAGATCCCGCTCGGCCGGATGTGCTCAGCCGGGAGGCCAGGCCATTGGCCGCCCGCCCAGGACGTGGACGTGCAGGTGGAAGACCGTCTGGCCGGCGTTCGCGCCGTTGTTCACCACGGTCCTGAAGCCGCTCTCCACGATGCCGGTCAGCTCGGCCACCCGCCGCGCGGCGAGCAGCAGCCGGCCGAGGATGGCCTCGTCCTCGGCCGCGGCCTGGCCGATCCCCGCGACGTGACGCTTCGGGATGACGAGCACATGCGTGGGCGCCTGCGGGTTCACATCGTGGAAGGCGAGCAGATGCTCGTCCTCGAGCACGACCTTCGACGGGATCTCCTTGTTCGCGATCTTGCAGAAGAGGCACATGGTCGACTCCTACGGTGCTTGCGTCTCGCGCCGCTCCCGGTCACGCGGCAGCGCCCTGGTCGCGGGGTCCGGCCCTCCCGGCTCCACCTGTCCCTCGCCAGGAGATCCCGGCGCCCCGACGCGCCCTTCCTCGGGCAGCAGGCGGGCGAGCGCCCGCTCGATGCGCGAGGTATCCGCCGGCTCGGGGAGCAGGTCGCGGGGCAGCGCGGCGCCCGCGGCAGGGGCCGGCGGCGCGGCCTCTCCCTCCTGCTGCGCGTCCCCTGCCGCCTGCTGCCCGGGCGGTGGGACCTTCCCGCGCGCGACAGCGATGCGGAGCACCGCGAGCTCGAGGGCGTCGAGGGCGGCGGTGCGCTTCAGCCCCAGCGACGGCACGTCGTAGGTGAGCAGCACGCCCCCGCTCGCGGCGGGCGCGAGCCCGGCGCGGTCCGCGCCCGCGACGAGCTGGCGCACGATGCTCCTGAGCAGCGCCGCCCGCCGCCGCACCCGGCGCGTCTCCGGGTCGGCGTAGAGCGAGTAGAACCGGTTGCGCGAGAAGGTGGACGGCGCGAGCACCAGCGCGACGAACAGCGCCTCCAGATCGATGGGCGGCGACCCCTTCACGTCACAGACTCCAGCGCGCCCGCGGCCCCCGAGAGCCCGCCGCGCCGCAGCAGCTCCGCCTGACGGTGCGTGCGCAGCGCGCCGATGAGCTCATCGAGATCCCCCTCGATGATCTTGTCGAGCTTGTGCAGCGTGAGGCCGATCCGGTGATCGGTCACGCGGTTCTGCGGGAAGTTGTAGGTCCGCACCTTCTGCGCGCGCTCCGCCGTGCCGACCATGGTCCTGCGCTCGGCGCTCTGGGCCTCCTCCTGCCGGCGCTGCTCGAGCTCGAGCAGCCGGCTCCGGAGCACCTTCATCGCCTTCGCCTTGTTCTTGAGCTGGGAGCGCTCGTCCTGGCACTTCACGATCATGCCCGTCGGCAGGTGCTTGATCTGCACGGCGCTGTTCGTCGTGTTCACGCCCTGGCCGCCGGGGCCGCCCGACGCTGCGATCGAGATCTCCAGGTCCTTGTCGTCGATGTGCACGTCGACCTCGTCGGCCTCGGGCAGGACGGCGACGGTCGCGGTCGAGGTGTGGATCCGCCCCTGCGTCTCCGTCGTGGGGACCCGCTGCACGCGGTGCACGCCGCCCTCGAAGCGGAGGTGGGAGTAGACGTCCTGCCCCGAGATCAGCGCCGCGACCTCCTTGTAGCCGCCGGCGGAGGCCTCGCTCAGGTTGAGCACCTCGACCTTCCACCGCTTCGTCTCCGCGTAGCGACAGAGCATGCGGAAGAGGTCGGCCGCGAAGAGCGCCGCCTCCTCGCCGCCCTCGCCGCTCCGGATCTCGATGACGGTGTTGCGGCCGTCGTTCGGATCCTTCGGCAAGAGGAGGACCTCGAGCTCGCTGGCGAGCCGGTCCCGCTCGAGCTCGAGCTCGGGCAGCTCCGCCTGGGCGAGGTCGGACAGGTCGGGGTCGCTGAGCGCCTCGCGATCCTCGGCGATGCGCCGCTCGACGTCGCGCAGCCGGGCGAACGCGGCGACGACGGGCTCGAGCTCGGTCCGCTCGCGGTTGAGCCGCTGGAGCTCGGCCGGGGCGGTGAGCACCGCGGGGCTGCACATGAGGTGCTCGAGTTCCTGGAAGCGGCGCTGGACCGCCTCGAGTTTGGCGATAGGTAGCATCTGCAATCCGAAGACGGGCGGGGTTGAGCGGCGGCGGGCGGGGCGCGGCGGCGGCGCCGGCGCTCGCTAGCCGTGGGCGCCAGCGTAGCCGGGGTCGGCCAGCAGCTTGGAGTAGTCCGCGAACACCCGGTCGGGCTGGGCCGGCGCGGCGACCGACTCCTCGCGCCAGAGCGTGGCGCGGAGCGAGGCGAGCGCCACCTCGAGCTGCGCGTCGTCGGGCTCCGCCGTCGTGATCTTCTGGACAAGGAACCCCGGCCAGAGCAGCACGCGGAGCGGGCCGGTCGTGCAATACCGCGCGAAGATCCGCTGGATCTCGAAGGTGACCGCGGCGATCAGCGGGAGGAACGGCAGCTTCATCAGGAAGAAGCCGACGCTCTCCACCAGCCGGCCGCCGGGCAACTTGGGCAGGAGCGCCCCGAGGGACGCGCCGGCCACCGAGAACACAACGATCGAGACGAGCGCCACCATCACCAGGAACGTCGTCCCGCAGCGGGGGTGCATGGCCGTCTTCCGGCGGGCGTTCTCGACCTCGAGGGCCTCGCGCGCCTCGTAGGTGGAGATCGCCTTGTGCTCCGCCCCGTGGAACTGGAACACGCGCCGCACCTCCGGGATCTGGCGGATCAGGAGGAGGTAGGTGACGACGATGGCGAGCTTCGCCACGCCGGTGATCGCCTGGAACCCCGGCGAGGTGACCTCCAGCCCGAGGCCCAGGAGCTTGTTGACCAGCTCGGCGCCAGCCTGAGGCGCCGCCACGAAGAGCAGGACGGCGAAGGCGATCGGGAGCAGGCCCATGCCCCCTCCCCGCTTCTTCGCGCCGCCGTCGCCTCCCGACGCGGAGCCGCCTGGGACCTGCGCGGGCTCCACGTCCTGCGCCGCGATCGCCGCCATGCTGAGCGCCAGCGAGGTGAGGCTGGCGCCGCTGCGCCCGGCGCTCGACTGCGGCGACGGCTTGGACGCCGGCCCCTTGGTCGAGCCTGCCTCCTCGGCCGCGAGGTCCTGCTCGTAGAGGTCCGCAGACCAGCGGAGGGCCTGGGACCCGAGGCGCAGCGACTCGACGAGGGTCGCGACCCCCCGCACGAACGGCCAGGTGCGCGGCCCCCTGGAGACCGCGCTCATCGGCTGCTCGCGCACCACCAGCTCCCCGGAGCGGCGTCGGCAGACGATCGCGACCGAGCTCGGCGATCGCATCATGACCCCTTCAATCACCGCTTGGCCGCCGATATACGGACGTGCAGGCTGCTCGCTCATACGCGTTCCAATCTAGCGCATAACGCGGCTGGCGCATGGGCCCGGCCGACCAGCGCTGCGAAGGTGATGGGCGACGTCGCGCGGCGCGACGCCTCGGCCGCTCGCTCGTGGCGAGCGGGCTCGGGACGTACCGGGGCCTACGCCACGCCCCGGGCGGGGAGCGGCGTGACGGGCGTGTCTGTAAAAGAAGGGGGCTTCGGGGCGGGGAGGACGATCAGCCCGCCGACTTGCCAGCGGTCGCCGCGTACTTCCTGCGGAAGCGATCGACGCGGCCGGCGACGTCCATGATCTTGTGCTTGCCCGTGTAGAACGGGTGGCAGGCGGAGCACACGTCGGTGGTAAAGCTGCCGCGGGTGGAGCGGGTCTCGACGACGGCGCCGCACGCGCAGGTGATCGTGGAGTCCTTGTACTCGGGGTGGATGCCGGGCTTCATGGTGAGTCCTTCGGGGTGTTGCGAGGGAGGGCGCCTATAGCTCAGCGCGTTCTGGACCGCAAGAAGCCCCTCCGACGCGGGTCTCTACCGGGCTCCAGGTCCAGGCTCTGGACCGCGCGGCTCGCGCGGGGTGGCGCAGCGGAGAGCGCCGACGCCGCAGGCTGAGCCTGCCGCTTCGGGATCGCTCCGCCATCGCGCGCCGCAGCGGCCGCTCGGTGCGCGACCGACAGGGGGCGCTCGACAGCGCGCAGCGCGGACTCCCTACCTGCGGCTCGGGAACGCCTCGGTCAAGCCCCGGAGCCCCGCCGGAGGGCGCGCACGGCAATTGCTAGGGGCGGCGTTGACGCTCGGGTGCACATGGTTAGCTTCGCGGTCGCGAGCCAGCGAGCTCGCGAAAATCGGCGAAAGTATCCGAATTCCCAGCGGTTTTTGACGGCTCTGGAGCAGGGGCTCGCTGTAGCTGTCAGCCGAGCCCTGCTGGCCGGGTCTTCTCGCCCCCCGCGGTACCAAGCCGTCGCGCACACACTTTTCGGAGGGTTCAACGTCATGGGCAAGATCATCGGCATCGATCTCGGCACGACCAACAGCGTCGTCGCGGTGATGGAGGGGAAGGAGCCCAAGGTCATCGTGAATGAGGAGGGCTCGCGCCTCACGCCGTCTGTGGTGGCCTGGGACGACAAGGGCGAGGTGCTCGTCGGACAGATCGCCAAGCGCCAGGCGGTCACGAACCCCACCAACACGATCTACTCGGCCAAGCGATTCATGGGGCGCCGCACCGAGGAGGTGCAGGAAGAGGCCAAGCGCGTCCCGTACAAGGTCAGCAAGGGCAAGAACGGCGACGCCTCGATCGAGGTGCGCGGCAAGCTGATGTCGCCCCCCGAGGTCTCCGCGAAGGTCCTCCAGAAGCTGAAGAAGGCCGCGGAGGACTACCTCGGCGAGAAGGTGACCGAGGCCGTCATCACCGTGCCGGCGTACTTCAACGACTCGCAGCGCCAGGCCACCAAGGACGCGGGCCGCATCGCCGGGCTCGAGGTGAAGCGCATCGTCAACGAGCCCACGGCGGCCGCGCTCGCCTACGGCCTCGACAAGAAGAATGAGCAGGTCATCGCGGTCTACGACTTCGGCGGTGGCACGTTCGACATCTCGATCCTCGAGGTCGGCGACAACGTCGTGCAGGTCATCTCGACCAACGGCGACACCCACCTCGGCGGCGACGACGTCGACCACCTCGTGATGGACTGGCTCGGGGCCGAGTTCAAGAAGGACACGGGCATCGACGTCTCGAACGACAAGATGGTCGTGCAGCGGCTCAAGGACGCCGCGGAGCAGGCGAAGATCGAGCTGTCGAACGTGCAGGAGACGACGATCAACCTGCCGTTCTTGACCGCGGACGCCTCGGGGCCGAAGCACCTCCAGAAGCAGCTCACGCGGGCGAAGCTCGAGCAGATGATCCGGCCGCTCATCGAGCGCACGCTCGAGCCGACCCGCAAGGCGCTGGCCGACGCGAAGAAGACGCCGCAGCAGATCGACGAGATCGTCCTCGTCGGCGGCTCGACGCGCATCCCGCTCGTCCAGGAGACGGTCAAGAAGTTCTTCGGCAAGGAGCCGCACAAGGGCGTGAACCCGGACGAGGTCGTGGCGGTCGGCGCCGCGGTCCAGGCGGGCGTGCTCTCGGGCGACGTGAAGGACCTCGTGCTGCTCGACGTCACCCCGCTCTCGCTCGGCGTCGAGACGCTCGGCGGCGTGATGACCGTGATGATCCCGAGGAACACCACGATCCCGACGCAGAAGAAGGAGATCTTCTCGACCGCGACCGACAGCCAGCCGAGCGTCGAGGTCCACGTGCTCCAGGGCGAGCGCACCGAGGCCCGCTACAACCGGACCCTGGGCCGCTTCCACCTGGAAGGCATCATGCCGGCGCCCCGCGGCGTGCCGAAGATCGAGGTGACGTTCGACATCGACGCGAACGGCATCCTGTCGGTGCACGCGAAGGACACGGCCACCGGCAAGGACCAGCGGATCACGATCACGGCCTCGGGCGGCCTGAAGGAGGACGAGATCAACCGGATGGTCAACGAGGCCGCGTCGCACGAGGCCGAGGACAAGCGGCGGCGTGAGGAGATCGAGCGGCGCAACAAGCTCGACAACCTCTGCTACACGCTGGAGAAGACGATCAGCGAGAACAAGGACAAGCTGCCGGAGAGCGACGTCTCGGCCCTGAACGGGATCATCGCCGAGGGCCGCTCGGCCATCGAGAAGCAGGACGACGCGGCCGTGACCGCGACGCTGGAGCGGCTCGAGAAGGAGGCGCACCGGATCGCCAGCGTCATGTACGAGAAGGCGGGCCCCCCGCAGGACGGCGGGGGCGCGGCCCCCGGCGCCGCGGGAGGCCAGCCGCCGCCCCCCGCCGGCGGCAAGGGGAAGGACTCGGTCATCGACGCGGAGTTCGAGGAGTCGAACTGACCACCGCGAGGTGAACGTTCCTCCACCAAGCGCGACGAGCGCGGCTTCGGCCGCGCTCGTTCCGCATTTACCCCTTTCATTTGTCGCTTGTCCGTGCAGCGCCAGCCGCGGCGCCGGCGGTCGCCGCGGCCCGCCGTCTCGGCCCGCGACGCTCGCCTTGGGCGTCGACTCGGATGTCCGGGAGCCGTATAACCGGCGCTCATGCGAACCCTCCTGCCGCTCGCCACCCTGGTCCTGATGGCCGGTCCCATCGCCTGCGGGCCGTCCCCCGCGCCTGCCGCGCCGACAGGAGGACAGGGTGCCGTCAAGGCCGAGCCCTCACAGCCCGCCGCCCCTGCGTTCGATCTGTCCCCCGTCGCCGAGCCCGCCGATGTCGTGGGCGTCCTCCGCTGGAGCAACCCGGCGGCCACGCTGTCGAGCGTCGCCGCGTGCGCCGGGGTGTCGCCGGCGCTCGCCGAGGCGGGCGCTCAGGGGCTCTCCGCGGGCCTGCTGGGCGAGCTCGTGAGCCCCTCCATCGACACGAACCAGCTCGCCTCGGTGATCGCGCTCGACGCGCCGGTGCACGCGATCGTCGCGCTGGACGACGGCTCGAAGCGGGGCAACCCGATCGCGGCCGTGTCGCTCGGGCTCACGTCGCTGGAGCGGGCGAGGGGCACGCTCCAGGCCGGCGCCACCCTGACCGAGGTGAAGCCCGGCCTGTGGAAGATCGGCGGCAAGGAGCCCTCGTCGTCGAGCTGCTTCCTCGCCGCGTCCGCGGGCTCGACGCCGGCGCGGCTCCTCTGCGGCGACCGGGATCGGGACGTGACGACCCTGGGGCCCTACCTCGCGCGCACGCTGCCGACCCTCGCGCCAGAGGCGCGCGACCTCCACGGCGAGGTCCGCTTCGTCCCGCTCAGCGCGAAGTACGGCGGCATGGCGAAGCAGCAGCTCGGGGGGCTTCCCATCCTCGCGCAGAGCCAGCTCTCGATCGGGCACCCCCAGTTCGACCGGGCGCTCACGGACGCGAGCACCGCCGTCCAGGAGGAGCTCGCGGCGCTGATCGACGACGCGAGCAGGGCGGTCATCGATCTCCGGGTGGACAACCAGTCCTGCGTGAACCTCACGGCGGCCCTGGAGCTCCGGGGCCAGTCGTCGTGGCTCGCGAAGACCATCGCCGACGGCGCGAACCGCGCCGGGCCGGCGCCGGCGCTCTACTGGCGCGCGCCGAAGGACAGCCACGGCGCCTTCTTCGACCACGGCTACGACCCCGCGCACTACAGCGGCATCCTCAAGACGCTGCGCGCGATGCTCGAAGGGTGGCTGGAGAAGGAGAAGATCGGCACGCCCGCCGATCGCAAGGCGCTCGGCGATGTCCTCTCGCTGCCGATCAACCAGGCGCCGGGCGTGTCCGCCCACGGGTACGTCGACGCGCCGCCTGTCGCCGCGAAGACAGGGAAGCCGACGCCGAACGAGATGTTCGGCAGCATGATGGGCGGCCTCATCGGCTGGAACCTCTTCGGGTTCGAAGAGGCGCCCGACACGTACGTCAAGTACCTGAAGAACGTCGTCACCGCCTACAACACGCCGGGGCTCCGCAAGCGGCTCCCGGAGCTCGACATCGATCCGAAGCAACTGCCGACGGTCAAGACGGTGGCGGCGCCGAAGGAGCTCGGGAAGACGTCCCTCGCGGTCGAGATCCAGATCGTCAACGAGATGCCGCCGCTCGACGGCGACGCGGCGCCGGGCACCAAGGCCAAGCCCAAGCAGAAGCTCACCGTGACGCTGCACCTGCTCGTCATGGGCGAGGAGAAGACGACCTGGATCGCGTTCGGTCACGACAAGCGCGAGCTGCTGAGGCGGCTCGCGATGGTGAAGGCGGGCGCGCCGGACACGGAGACGCTCGCGTCGCGTCCGGGGCTCGAGAAGCTGAAGACCGGGAAGTTCGTCTCGGCCGGATTCACGACGCTCGCCCCGATCACCCGGACCCTCCAGAACGTGCTCACGACGCTGTCCGGGTCCGATGGGGGAGGCATGGCGCTGCCCCCGGAAGCCCGGCAGTTCGGCGATGCGCTGGCAAAGCTCCCCCACAAAGGGGAAGGGCTGATGTTCATGACGACCCAGGAGCAGGGCGGCGCAGCGCCGCGCGCCGAGATCTCGATCAACCTGTCCAAGCCGGTGCTCGAGGACATCGGCGCGCTCCTCGCGGCAGGGCTCCAGATGGCCGGCATCGCGAAGCCATAGGCCCCCGGATGCGCTATCACACCCAGGAGCCTGGGGCCGCTGCTCCTGCTCGGTCGTGTCCTTGGGTCACCTGACCTCGCGCGCGCGTCGTGCGCCCGCGCCCAGGACCGGTACGCGAATTGCCCACCTGCCCGAAACGATTGAGAGGAACCCGATGAACAACCGTGAAGGTGAGAGTCGCGACGGAACGAGCCCGGCGCGGCCGGAGACGTCCGGGAACGCCACGCTGGCAGCCCCCATCCCGAGGCCGCCCGTGCGCCGCGCGGCGCCCGATGCGGACGACTCTGATCTGCCCGAGCTGACGCCGGAGCAGCTCAGCGAGCTCAGGCAGGCGCTCGAGGAGCGCCGGGCGAGCCTCGTCGCCAACATCGATGAGCGGCAGCACGCCGAGCGCGACGTCTCGCGCGAGGTGGGGGACGAGATGGACGAGGCCAACGCCGAGGGCGCGACCTCGCTCACGTCGAAGCTCCTGGAGCGCGACGTCCGGGTCCTGGCGGAGATCGACCGAGCGCTCGCCAAGATGAAGGAAGGGACCTACGGGATGTGCGAGGGCACCGGCGAGCCGATCGGCTACCGCCGCCTCAAGCTGCGTCCCTGGGCGCGCTACAGCGTCGCCTACCAGGAGCAGATCGAGCGCGAAGAGCGGACCGGCGGCGGCTCCTGATCTCCCCCTGCGGGCAGATGCAACGCGTCCAGCGCCGCTTCAGCGCTGGACGCGCTGCCGGCGTCAGGCTGGGCTGCCTGCCCAGCTCGCGGGCAACGGTTCGTCAGACAAGATCCTAGCGGAAGCGCGCGTCCAGCGGAGCGCTCGCGGTCGTGCCGAGCGCCTTCGTCCATGCGATGACCGGCGCACGCCAGTCGAGGCCCGTCCAGCTCGGGGAAGGGTCCTGGGCCTGGAAGCGGAAGCCGTCCCCGCCGAAATAGAGAAAGTCGATCGTCGCGACGGTGTAGCGGCGGGCCTCGTCCAGCGGGCTGCCGTCCTGGAGGACGGGGCGACCGCTGGCTGAAGGCGCGACGCCGAAGAGCACCGCGTCGGGGTGGCGGAGCGCCTCGAGGATGTCGCTGCCCCGGAGCGAGCAGATGACGAGCTTGTTGTCGAACGGGAGGACCGAGAACACAGTTGCTCTCGTGATCGGGCCCCTGGGGACCGATTGCCGGATACCATCCTTGTTCAGGATCGCTATATCGACCCCGAGCTGGTCGCGCCACGCCCCCGCGATCCAGCGCTGGATCTCGGGGGAGTGGCGCTCCATCCCGTCGCTCGAATACCCGATCTGCTCCCCGAGCGCCTCGTCCAGCGCGCGTTGCCAGCCTGCGCTGGCCCTGGTGAGCGCCTCATCGGGCGGCTCGGCGGGCGCGCCCTCCGGGCGGGACACGTCGACGATCTCCGTGGAGGTCGACACGACGCGCTGGCGCAGCGGACGCCGGGGGTCGATCTCGAGCGACACGCGGGCGTAGCTGCGCAGCCGCCAGCCAGGGTTGATCAGCGGGACGCCGTTGACACGCAGGTCGGCCTTCTTGTGGCAATGACCGGCGCCAACGAAGGACAGGCGCCACTCGGGGTGACGGCCGAGGAGCGGCTCGAGCACGTCCTGGCACTCGTGCGCGAGGAGCACCAGCGCGTCCGGCTCGGCGCGCCACGCCTCGGGAATGGCGCGCGAGAGCGCCGCCTCCTCGTCCTGGAAATCGATGCCCTCGAAGCGGCTCGCCGTCGCGGCCTCACGGGTGCGCGCCGTCGCCAGCCCGACGACCCCGACGCGCAGCCCGCGCCGCTCGAACACGGTGAACGAGGGCAGCGCGAGCGCGGAGAGCGACGGATCCGTCACGCGCAGGTTCGCCGCGAGGTAGGTGATTCGCGACCGCGTCCTGTTCTGGAGAAACGCGTCCCTGCCAAAATCGAACTCGTGGTTGCCGAACGCCGACGCGGCATAGCCCATGCGCGCCATCGCGTCGGCCATCGGTGCCCCCGTGAAGTACGAAGAGATCGCGGGGCCGGTCCAGTTGTCACCGCCGGAGAGCGCGAGCGTCGACACGTCCTGGCAAGCCGGCGACGGGAGGAGACGCGGCGGAGCCCCGGGCGCCGGGCCAGCGCAATGGCGCTCCCTCGAGACCCACCGCGCCAGCATCTCGGCGGCGCCGCCGAGCACCCTCCCCTCCTCGGCGGTGGGCAAGAGCCACCCGTGCTCGTCGGCCGTGTACAGGAGCGTGATCGCGGCCGGAGCGCGCTCGGCCCGGGCCGGCGCCCTGGCCCGCGCTGCCTCCCTGGCGTCGCACGCCGCGAGGCACAGGAGCGCAGGAGCGCCGAGCGCGACGATCGCTCGCCTGGCGCGAGCCCAGGGCGCGCCCCGTGCCGCGATCACGGACATCGTCCGGGCTCCGCGCGGCGGGGCACCTCAGCCGCCCATCCGCTGGATGAACGGGACGATGCGATCGATGAAGGGCTGTTTATGGTAGCGGTCGAACTCCGCCCACGTGCAGAGCGTCCGCGGATCCTTCACGCGATCGACGAAGAGCACGCCGTCCACGTGGTCCTTCTCGTGCTGGAACGTGCCCGCCGAGAGGCCGCGCACGACGCGGTCGATCGGCCTCCCCTCGCGATCGAGGCCGGTCAGCCGGATCTCGGTGTAGCGATCGACGACGCCCCTCAGGTTCGGGACGCTCAGGCAACCTTCGTAGTTATCGAATGTCTCCTGCGTGAGCGGCTCGATCACCGGGTTGACCACGATCGTGAGCGGGATGTTGGGCTTGTACGGATAACGAGGGTTGTTCTGCACCTCGACCGCGAAGATCCGCAGCGGCGCATGGACCTGAGTGGCGGCGATGCCCGCGCCGTTCGCGTCGCGCATCGTCTCCACCAGGTCGTCGATGAACGTCTGCATGGCGCGGGACGAGAGCTCTTCCGGCGTGACCTCGCGCGCCCGCTGCCTGAGGATGGGGTTGCCGATGTGGGCGATTTTGAGGAGCGTCACGCGGCGATCGTACCATGGAGGCGCGCCGCCGACCCCGCCGGCACACGCGCGCCAGACCATGCAGGGCGCGGCAGCGTCAGCTATGGAGAGGACGCATGGACAGCTTCCCCGACGAGCCGCACGTCCCCGAGCAGCAGCAGGCGACCGCCGTCATGAATCTCCGCTTCGAAGACGTCAGCCAGAACGGACGGGTGATGCTGGACGCGCTGCCGCACGGCCTCGGCCCCGCGGTCTGGGGGAAGCTCATCGCGGGGAGCCCCATCGAGGCGCTCATGAGCGCGCAAGGGGTCATCCCGATCCTCACCCGCCTCATCATCGAGGGTGGCGAGGGGCCGATCGCAGCCCGGGAGCCGCTGCGGCTGCGCGGGCTTCACCAGCTCGCGCACACGGAGGACGCCGCCTCCGAGGTGAACCGGCTGATCCTGGCCATGTGGCTCTCGGCCAGCGCGCGCCGCAGCCGGACCTACGGCCCGCCGCCGCCCGGCGCCGGCGAGCTGATCCAGGTCGGCCGCGTGTTCGCGGAGCACGTCTTCACGCGGCCCTTCGCGGAGGCCGGGGCGCGCAAGGTGCTGCGCTTCGAGTCGCCGGATCTGCCGGCGGTGCCGCCCGATCGCTACGCGTGGCGCTCGCCCGAGGCGCTGATGGGCCTGCCAGAGGGCGCGGAGCCGCTCGACGCGGAGCCGACCCTGGACCCGATCCCCGTCGCATTCGGCCTGGATCACACCGACGGGAACCAGCACGTGAACTCGCTCGTGTACCCGCGGCTCTTCGCGGAGGCCGCGCTCCGGCGCCTCTCCGCGCAGGGGCACGGCACCGCGGTGCTCGCCCGCAGGGTGGAGATCGCCTACCGCAAGCCGTGCTTCGCGGGCATGCGGGCGAGGATCGTGCTGCGCACGTTCGCGATGGGAAACGCGCTCGGCGCGCTCGGCGCGTTCGTGCCGGATCCACCTGAAAACGCGGCCGGCGCGGCCTCCGACGCGCGCGCAACCTGCTACGTCCGCACGCTGTTCGAGCGCTGAGCCGCGCGACGCTACGCGCTCGCCGGGCGGGGAAGGCCGGCGCGGTCGGCGATCTCGTCGTGGAAGGCGCGGAACGTCGACTCCTGCGGCCACGTCGGCGCGTCGGCGAGGAGCCGTTCGACCCGCGCGAGCTCCCCCTCGTCGATGGCCACGACGGCCGCGGCGTAGCGCATCGCCCAGAAGACGAGCGGGCTGGCCTCGCTCGCGCGCTCCAGCAGCGCGCGGTCGCCCGGCACGCTCTGGTGAGCGAAGGCGCGGGCGAGCGCGCCGGCGGCCGTCCGCAGCGTGACCACCCGGTCGCGGAAGGGAGATCTGACGTTCGGCAGAGGGAGCCGCTCCAGGCGCCCCGCCCGCTCGAGGGCCGCGTCGCGATCGCCCTCGAAGGCGTAGAGGAGCGTGTCCAGGAAGAGCCGGTGCTCGAGGGCCGCGTCCCACGCGGGCCCGCGCTCGGCAGCGGCCATGGCCGCGCGCGCCTTGTCGACCCAGCCATACGCGGCGAACGCCGTCGCCGTCATGAGCGGCGCCATCGTCGCCGGGTGCGGGATGCGGTGCAGCGTCGGCGACCAGCGCTGGAGCACCGACCCCACATCCCCCGAGCGGAGCAGCCTGCGCAGCTTGCGGCGAGCGAGCCAGCGGGCGGCGGCGAACGCGAGGACCACGCCGAGCACCGCCGCCATGACCACCGGCTGCTGCCAGGCGAACCGGAGCGCGGCCGCTGCCAGCGCTGCGGAGCCGATGAAGATGAGCACCGGGATCAGCCGGCTGCTCCGCCCCTCGTCCTCGGCATCGAACGGATTCACGACTCCCTCAAGCGTACGGTCCTTCCCGTACGAGGCAAGTCCCGGGCGACGCCCGCTCCAGGTCGCTCGCCCCGGGGATGGCGCCCACGGGGGAGGAGCGGGGTGGCGCTCGCCGGGAACTCGCCCGGAGCCGCGCGACGGCAAGCCGACATGTGCGACAACAAAGCGCGCGGCGAGCGTCGTGGACACTCGACACGGACCCAAGGTTCGGTTACGAAGTCTCTGCGTCAGGCGACAGCGCCTGAACCTCATGGGTCCGCCGACAGCGCGCCGTGAACCCCGCCAGGCCCGGAAGGGAGCAACGGTAGCGGAAAGCGAGTGTGGCGGGCCCACTTGCTTTTTGTGGGTCGCGCGTCAGGCGGGCGTCTCGTGCCGCGACAGCGGGGCGAGTTCCAGCCCGAGCTCCGTGGCGAGCCGGAAGATGCGCTCGTCGCGGTAGAACTCGCCGAAGACCACGCGCGAGATGCCCGCGTTCGCGATCATCTTGAAGCACCCCCAGCACGGCGAGGCCGTGACGTAGACCGTCGCGCCGTCGATCCGCACCCCGTTCCGCGCGGCCTGGATGATGGCGTTCGCCTCCGCGTGGATCGTGCGCACGCAGTGGCCGTCCTCGATGAGGTGCCCCTCCTCGTCGCAGTGGGGCAGCCCGCGGATCGATCCGTTGTACCCCGTCGCCAGGATGCTCTTGTCGCGCACGATCACCGCGCCGACGTGCTTCCGGTCGCAGGTCGCCCGCGACGCGACGACCTCGGCGATGCGCATGAAGTATTCATCCCACGAAGCCCGGTGAGTCATCGCTCGTCTCCACGACGGGGATCCGCGCCCGCTGTCCCCTCGACGTCCGGGGATCCGCGCCCGCTGTCCCCTCCAGAATTTCAGGGATCCGCCGTCCGGCCCCTCGCGAGGCGGCCCGGCGACGCGCGCCCGCGACCCAGGCTGAGCCGCGCCGCGCGCCCCGCGGGCGCTTCTATCACGACGCCGGGCGCCGCGGGGCCCTCCTGGACCGGGCGACCGCGCGAGGCGCCTCGACAGCGAGGCCCGGCGCGTGGTAGCGCGCGGGGGTGAGCTCCACCGCGAACAGCCGCCGATCAGATCGCCGCATCCTCGTGCTCGGCTCGGGGGGGCGCGAGCACGCCCTCGCGCGCGCGTTCGCCCGTTCGCCCTCCGTCGCCGAGGTCGTCGTTGCGCCCGGGAACGCCGGGACCCACGCGCAGGGCGGCGCGGGCCGCGCCCCGATCCGCCGCGCCGATCTCGCCTCCATGGCGCCCGACGAGGTGACCCGGCTCGCCGTCCGCGAGCGCGTCGATCTGGTCGTCGTCGGCCCGGAGGCCCCGCTCTGCGCCGGCGTCGCCGACGCGCTCGCCGACGCGGGCGTCGCCGTCTTCGGGCCGAGCCGCGAGGCGGCGCGCCTCGAGGGGTCGAAGGCGTTCCTGAAAGAGTTCGCCGCGCGCCACGGCATCCCGACCGCGCCGTTCCAGATCGCGCGCTCGTTCGACGAGGCGTCGCGCATCATCCGCGAGCGCGGCGCTCCCATCGTCGTGAAGGCCGACGGGCTCTGCGCCGGCAAGGGCGTCGTCGTCGCGACGACCGTCGACGAGGCGCTCGCGGCCGCGAAGGACATGCTCGTGGACCGACGCTTCGGCGACGCCGGCGCGACAGTGATCCTCGAGGACGCGATCCAGGGCGAGGAGGCCAGCCTGCACGCCATCAGCGACGGCCAGGCGATCTTCGTCCTGCCCGCCGCGCGCGATCACAAGCGCGTCGGCGAGGGCGACACCGGGCCGAACACCGGCGGCATGGGCGCCTTCGCGCCGAGCGCCAGCGTCACCCCCGCCCTCACCGCGCGCGTCGAGCGCGAGATCCTCCGGCCGACGATCGACGGCATGCGCGCGGAGGGGAGGCCCTTCCGCGGGGTGCTGTTCGCGGGGCTGATGATCACGCCGGCGGGAGATCCCGTCCTGCTCGAGCACAACGTCCGCTTCGGCGATCCCGAGTGCGAGGCGCTGATGGAGCTGATCGAGGGCGACGTCGCCGAGCTCTGCGCGTCGGCCGCGGCGGGCGCGCTGGACACAGCGGCGGCGCGCGTCGCCCCCGGCCGCCACGCGCTCACCGTCGTCCTCGCGGCGCGCGGCTACCCGACGGCGCCCGCGACCGGCGACGTCATCCGCGGCCTCGACGCCGCGAGCGCGACGGAGGGCGCGTTCGTGAACCACGCGGGCACGGCGGAGCGGGACGGCGCGATCGTCACCGCGGGCGGCCGCGTGCTCGCCGTCACCGCCGCGGGCGACTCGCTCGCGGAGGCGCGGGAGCGCGCGTTCCGCGCGGCGAGCGCGATCGACTTCGACGGCAAGGTGCTCCGCCGGGACATCGGGGTGGACGGAGCGCGCGGGGCCGGGTGAAGCGACGCCATGGAGCCCATCATCGATCTCGCCCCAGGCGCTGAGGAGAACCCGCTCGCCGCCCAGTTCGGCGGGCTGATCCGCGAGCACCTAGCGCGCGACGCGCGGCGCACGTCCGACTTCCGGGCGCTGCGCGGCTCCGTGCTCGTTGTCGCGCAGGACAGCGGCACGTCCATGACGATGCGCTTCGATCACGGGCGCCTCACCATCCACGACGGCGCGATCGGCATCCCTTCCGTCACGTTCTGCGGGGACGAGGCGGCGCTGCGGAGGCTCCCCGACATCGCGTTCCACCGCTGGGTGAGCCTCCCCAAGCTGGGCGTGCTGCACCGCCGCCAGAGCGAGCCGCTGCGCGAGCTCGCGCGCCTCGTGGCCAGCGGGGAGCTCAAGATCTACGGCCTCATCGCGCACCCGCGGCTCATCCTCGCGCTGCTCCGGGTCCTCTCCCGCCACCCCTGAGCCTCGCCCGGACCGGCCCCGCGCGCCGTCTGTCGCGGTGTGACACTGTAAGATGGCAACGGACGTCTCCGCCCGCGCTCCACGACCGTTCTTGTGGGCTTGCAAACCAATACCACGCGGCCTGGAAGCTGACTTTTGACGGCCTGTTGGGCTGTTGGTATGGCTCGATCATGGGCATCCGATTGCGCTACCTCGCCCACGATCTCGAGGTGCCGCTCGGCGAGTTCTTCATCGGACGGAGCGCCGACTGCCAGCTATCGCTCGACGACCCGCTGGTGTCGCGCAAGCACGCGCTGCTGACCGTCGGTGAAGGCGGCGTGGCGATCGAGGATCTCGGCAGCCGCAACGGCGTGCTCATCAACGGGACGCGGATCACGGGGCGCCAGCTCCTGTCCGACGGCGACAAGATCGCGATCGGGGGGCAGGAGATGTTCCTGCTCGGGGCGATCGAGCCGAATTCGACGCACTCGCCGCGCAGCGCGCCGCTCTGGACGCGGCAGCAGAACGCGCGCACGGTCGACATGAGCGAGATGTCCTCGGGCGAGGACGACGGCGCGACGGCCATCGCCTCGCGGCGGTCGCTCCCCGGGCTCATCCCGCAGCACCCCGACAAGCGGGTGCACGCGCTCAGCCTGATCGGCAGCGTCGCCGACAAGGCGCTCGCCCTGGGGCGCGTCGACGAGGCCGAGCGCATCCTCCAGCGTTCGCTCAACGACATCCTGACCAAGGCGCGGGAGGGGGGCGTCGGCGCCGTGCAGCCCGAGCTGGTCGAGAAGGCCAGCGCGTACGCGGCCCGACTGGCCGGGGCCACCGGCCGGGGGTCCTGGATCAACTACATTTTCGAGCTGAATACGCGGCTCGAGCTCCTCCTTCCCGCCTACCTCGTCGATGAGCTGTATAGTGTCCTGCGCAAGGTGAAGGCCGTCGACATGTCCATTCTCCGTGGCTATGCGAAGCGGCTCCGCGAGCGTGCAGGAGAACGTACCCCGGCGGAGCGGTTCATCCTCCAGCGTATCGAAGGGCTCGAGCGCCTCGGCGCACTGAAATAGACCATGCCTTTCCGCCTCCGGTACTTGGCGCACGATTTCGAGCTCCCCGAAGGGCCCTTCGTGATTGGCCGGAGCGGCGACTGCCAGCTCTCGCTCGACGACCCGCTTGTGTCGCGGCGCCACGCGACGCTGCAGGTGCGGAACGACGGCGTCGCGGTGTTCGACCTCGAGAGCAGGAACGGCGTGTACGTCAACGGCTCGCGCATCTCGGGGCAGCGCGAGCTGGTCGACGGCGACCGCATCATCATCGGCAGCCAGGAGATGCTGCTCTACGGCGGCGAGGAGTCGCGGCCGCACGACGCCTACGGGGTCGAGTTCCGGCGCGCGACGGCGACGCTCGGCGCGATGGCGCTGACCGAGATGCGCAAGATGTCGGACGACCCGACGGAGCTCACGAGCCCGACGGGCGACGGCGGCTCGAAGGGCTTCCAGTCGCTGCGCCTGCTCGCGAGCCTCGCCGACAAGGCGCTCGCGATGGGCCGGAGCGAGGAGGCCGAGCGCATCCTGCAGACGGTGCTGATCGACATCCTCAGCCGCGCGCGGACGAACGTGCCGCTGGAGATGCCGGCCGCGGAGCTCGCCGCGCGCTACGCGGCCCGCCTCGCCGGCGCGACGACCAAGGGGAGCTGGGTGAACTACGCGTTCGAGCTCTTCACGATCGCCCGCCGCCCGCTGCCCGGGCCCGTGGTCGACGAGCTCTACACCGTGGTCCGGCGGGTCAAGTCGCTCGACATCCAGCCGCTCAGGATCTACCTCGACGACCTTCGCCGGATGGCGCCTTCGTTCGGTCCGACCGAGCGGTTCTTGATGCAGCGGATTGAGGGTCTCGAGCGGCTCGTCGCGGCGAAGTAGCGGGCGGCGCCTCGCCGTCGGCCGGCGCCGCACGAGCAGGCGCCGCGGGCCGGGTCGACGCGCGCGGCGCCGGCGGCGGCGTCGCGCGGGAGGTGGCGCGCGAGGGCGGCGTACCCGATGGAACCTGCGGCGGCGCCGCGCGAGGCGCGGGCGGCGGGGCCGCGGGGGGGACCGGCGGCGGCGCGTTGCGAGGGCGCGCGCTCGCCTCCGCTTCCTGCCAGCCGAGGTTCCTCGCGGCGGCCTTCGCGATCGCGTCGCGCAGCTCGGGATCGGGGATCTTGCCGAGCTCGCGCCGCACCTCGAACGGGAGCGGCGCCTCCTTCGGCGCCGGGCGGACCTCCTCGCGCCAGGGTGGACGCGCGACCGGATCCACCTTGCCCACGCGGAAACGGAGCGAGTGCACAGGGAGGCCGCGCGCGCGGAGCTGCGTGGTGATCGCGTCGCCGAGCATCGAGAGCTCCTGCGCCCACGTCGAGCTCGCCGCGCGCACGTGCAGCACCCCGCGCTCCAGCTTGAGCGGCCGTGCGCGCGCCGCGATCCGCGACCCCACGGCCGCCTCCCAGTCGCGGAACGGCATCGGCGCGGTGTCGACCTCCGTGGGCGCGGCCAGCGAGGACCCCCGCTGGATCAACGCGCCTAGCCGCTCCATGCCTCCGGTTCGACGCGCCATGCGAGCCGAGCGTAGCAGCCCGATGGCTCCTTGTTCCGACGGAGCGCGCCGTCCACGCTCGCCCAGCGTCACGGACGGCCGCGCCCCGCCGCGCCGTCCTGCGACCAGGACGCCCGCCCGCCAGCGTGCGCACCGTCACGCGTCACGGAAATCCCGGATCTACAAGCGCTTTCGGCGACAGCGACGACAGGGAGAACAGAGGACCAAGCGCGCGCTCGGGCGCCTCGTCCAGGGATCCGTATCAGTACCGAAGGTGGGACTCGAACCCACAAGCCCTTGCGGACAGCGGATTTTGAATCCGCCGCGTCTGCCATTCCGCCACTTCGGCTCAGCGTTGCGATGTCAGGGAGCTACTGGAACCGTAGATCACCGGGCACGACCCTGGCAACGGTCTGAGCGCGCGCGAAGAGGGAGCCGGGCCCGCGAGGCCGCGCGGCGGGCGGCTCCCTCTTCGCGCGCGCTGCAGATCAGACCACGAAATCCAGCATCTGGAGGCGCGTCAGGTAGTCCTGGAGCGCGGCGGCGTACTCGTCGATCAAGAGGTCGAGCTTCACCAGCGCGCCGTTGTCGTCGACCGCGTCGATCGTCCCGCTCACCGGGATCTCGCGCGCGGGCAGGACGAGCACGCCGCTCCAGTGCGCGCCCTTCGCGGCGTCGCGCAGGCCGGCGAGGCGCATGCAGCCGTCGGAGAGCTCGACGACCGGAACGAGGGCGCCGTTGTCCAGGCGGACGGAGCTCTTCAGCGTGTGGGCCGGCTCGACCATGTAGTGGGAGCGCCGGTTCTTCTCGATGAGATCCTCGAGCGTCGAGCAGATGACCTTGCTCAGCGGCGTCTCCTCGCTGTCGAGCACGAGCTCGAGCAGCCGCTTCATCGCCTTCTGCGTGCGGATGAGGTTCGCGCGCACCTCCTCGATCCGCCGCGCGTCGCGCCGGATCTTGCCGGCCACGACGTTGAGCAGGTTGTTGTAGAAGGGGTAGGCGACGTCGCCGTGCTCCTCGAAGAAGTCCTGGAGCTCGGCGATGCCGATGCGCCAGATCTCCGAGGGCTGCGTCGTCACCGCGGTCGTCGTCCGCCGGAAGCCGGTCAGCGCGCCGAGCTCGCCGATGGGCGAGATGGGGGTCAGGCGGAAGCGCGTCTCGCCCGCGTCGAGCAGCGCGACCTCGCCCTTGACCAGGAGAAGCATGTGCGCCGGCGCGCTCCCGGCCTCGAAGAGCACCTGGCCCGACGGGACCTCCTGGCGCTGGAACGCCATCATCAGCTCGTCGAGGTGGTCCTCCGTGATTCTCTCGAACAGGGGGATCGCGTGCAGGTCGGAAGGACGGACCGCCATGGGTGACACTCCTCTTCAACAGGGGTCGGGCTCCGCGGCCGCAACGTTGCGAGACACGGATCCTTGCGGCGCACGAGCTCGGCGTGACCGCGGGGGCGCATCCTACTCCAGGTCCCGACGCGAGGAAGAGGGATGGCCACCCCGCCGCGAGACGCTCGCGGGGTCCGCGATCCTGCGCACCTTCTCGCATCATCGAGGCGACCGCCGCATCGGCGGATCGCCGCGTCGCCGCCCCCCGCGTCGTCGCCTCGCCGGATCCGCGCGTGGCCGGCGCGCCGGTCAGGCGTGCCCCGCTAGCCGGATCGAGGTGGTGCCGGTAACGTCGCCCGGGTGATGCAGTCGGTTCGCCAAGGGCTCTTCGCCGCGATGCGCCGGGCGTCGCTCGGGCTCCTCGTCATCGCCCTCGCCCTCCTCGTCGTCTCGTGCGGCTCCGCCTCGTCGGGGGCGCCGGTCGAGGCGGAGACGCCGCCGCCGCCGAAGCCGCGCAACGCGGCGGCGATCGCGCAGTCGATCGCCGGGGGGAAGGTCTCGGTGCTCGTCTACGCCACGAGGACCCGGGGCCACCCCATCATGGCGCGGCTCGCGGCGCTCGATCTGTGGGGGCCCGTGCTCGGCGGCACGGGGCTCGATCCGGAGCGGGACCTCGAGCGCGCCTTCGTCACCGCGCCGCGCGCGGACGCGGCCGGCGAGGCGGTGATCGTCCTGGAGCACAACGTGCCGCCCGAACGGCTGGCGTCGGGGCTCGACGCGCTGCTGTCGCGCAGCCAGCCGCCGGGCTCCCGCGAGGAGGGGCTCGGCGTCCCCGCGGTGCGCGTGACAATCAAGGGGCACACCCGCGTGGTGGCGACCGTGGAGCCGAACTTCCTCGTGGTGCTGCCGGCCGCGAGGGCGCGCGAGGCGCGGCGCTTCGTCGGGACCGGGGGCTTCCCCGACCCGACGGGCGACGAGGCCGCGATCGCCGTGGCGGTCGATCCGGCGCGGACCCTGAAGGGGCCGCGAGAGGCGCCCCGCGTGCCGCCGACGCTGAGGTCGCTCGAGGCCACCGTGACGCTGGCCAAGGACGGCGGCGCCCTGGTGGCGCTCGACGGGCCGAGCGAGAGCCCCGAGCAGGCCGCCCGCGACGCGGAGCTCCTCAACGACGAGGTCGAGCGCACGACCTCGTTCCGCATCGCCATCGTCACGGTCCGCGTGGTGGACCCGATCGGGTTCTTCGCCGAGGGCGACCGGGTGAAGGCGAAGCGGCGCGTGACGCCAGGGGAGCTCGACAAGCTCTTCGGCCTGCTCAGCGCCGTGCTGCCGCGCTAGGCTGCCGCCCGATGCGACTCGTCAAGATCGGAATCGCCAACGTCAACGCGACCGTCGGCGCCGTCCGCTCGAACACCGACAGGTGCCTCTCGCTCGCCCACGCCATGGCGCGCGACGACGTCACGCTGGCGGTCTTCCCGGAGCAGGTGATCGGCGGATACGCCGCCGAGGACCTCGTGCAGTGGCCGGCGTTCGTCGCGAGCCAGCAGCGCGAGCTCCGCCGGTTCGCCGAGGAGACGACGGCGCTCCGCACCGCGTTCGTCATCGGCGTGACCGTCGGCGTGGGGGGCGACCTCTTCAACGCCGGCGCGATCGTCCACGCCGGCCGGGTGCTCGCCTTCTCCCCCAAGGAGAAGCTGCCGACGTACAACATCTTCTACGAGGCGCGGACGTTCTCGCGCGGCATGCCGTTCATGGAGCTCGACGCCGACGGCGTGATCTGCGGCGACCGCATCCTCGCCTTCGACTTCGGGACGATCGCGGTCGAGGTGTGCGAGGACATCTGGTCGCCCGACGGCCCGATGCGGCGGCGCTGCTACGCGGGCGCGGAGATCATCTGCAACATCTCGGCGTCGCCGTTCCGCGCGGGCGTGACGGGCACCCGGCGCGAGATGATCGCGACCCGCGCGGCGGACAACCAGTGCACGATCGCGTACGCGAACCTCGTCGGCGGCAACGACGGGCTCGTCTTCGACGGCGGCGGGTTCATCAACCAGAACGGCCGGCCGATGCTGGACGCGCCGCGCTTCCGCGAGGGGTTCTCCGCGGCCGTCGTCGACCTCGACCGGACGACGCGCTGCCGCCGCGAGGCGAGCACCTGGCGCAGCGACCTCGAGGAGTTCCGGCGCGCCTCGCCGCACATGGTGGAGGTCCTCCGCGTCGACGGGAAGACAGCGGACCGCTCGCGCCTCGCCTACCCCGCCCCGCCGCCCGGCACGACGCCGTTCCTGCCGTCAGCGGCGCTGCCGGCGATCTCCCCGCGCGACGAGCTGCTCGACGACTTCTACGAGGTGCTCGCGCTCGGCGTCGCCGACTACTACCGCAAAATCGGCGCGTTCAAGGGCATCGGCCTCGCGCTGTCGGGCGGCCGCGACTCGCTCCTCACGCTGCTCGTCGCCTGGCGCGCTGTGCAGCTCCTCCACCCGGGTCTCGAGGGCCAGGCGCTGCGCGACCGGATGAAGACCTCGCTCCACGCGTTCTTCATGCCGTCGCGCTACTCCAGCGACGCGACGCACGGCGCGGCGGCGCAGATCGCCGACGATCTCGGGGTGTCGTTCTCGGTGATCCCGATCGAAGACGCGTTCCTCCGGGAGATGGAGGCCGCCCAGGTGATGGTGGGCGGGGACCGGCAGCTCACCGAGCTCACGAAGCAGAACGTGCAGGCGCGCATCCGCGGCGGGCGCATGTGGAACTGGTCGAACACGAGCGGCGCGCTGTTCCTGCAGACAGGGAACATGAGCGAGAAGGCGCTCGGCTACACCACCGTGGGCGGCGACCTCGAGGGGGCGTTCAGCGTGATCGCCAACCTGCCGAAGACGGTGGTCATCGCGCTGATCGAGCGCCTCTCGCAGCGCTTCGGGTTCAAGGGGATCCAGCAGACGCTCGCCACCACCGCGGGGCCGGAGCTCGCCGAGAACCAGTCGGGCGAGGCCGAGCTCATGCCGTTCGAGGTCCTCGACGCGTGCCTCTACCTCTACGGCGCGGAGAAGCTCGCCGCCGACGAGCTGGCCGCGGCGCTCCCCAGCCTCTTCCCCGACAAGGACCCCGCCGCGCTGCGGTCCTGGGCCGAGAAGTTCGCGACGCTGTTCACGCGATCGATCTTCAAGTGGGTGCAGTCGCCGATCGCCATCCACCTGGGGTCGCTCGATCTGGACCGGGAGCGCGCGCTGCAGCTCCCCGTGGTGCAGCGGACCGAGTGGAAGGGCGGCTGAGCGCCGCCTGGCCTCCTGCCAGCGCGCCAACGCGTCAGTTGGCGGCCTCCTCGACCGGCACCGGGGCCGCCGGCCTGCCGTCCTTCCCGTCCCTCGGGGCGACCTCGAGGACCTCGTGGCCAGGCGCCGCGGGGGGCGGGGCGGGGCGGATCGTGCCGTCGGCGGAGAAGCGCTCGAGCTCCTCGGTCACGCGGCGGAGGTACGCCTGCTTGATGTGGAACGGCAGGAAGGCGCTCTTGAAGCCGGCCACGATGGTCGACTTGATCTCCTTCAGGCCGAATCCCATCTTCGTGTGGCAGTGCCAGAGCTCGTGCGACACCGTCGTGTCGGTGACGAGCCGGTTGTCGGTGTTGACCGTCACCCGCAGGCCGAGGCTCTGGTAGAGCTTGAGCGGGTGCGACGCGAGATCGCGCACGGCGCCGGTCTGCACGTTCGATGACGGGCAGCACTCGAGCGGGATGCGGTGATCGTTGATGTAGTGGAGCAGGCCGCCGTCCTCGCGCAGGCGACAGCCGTGGCCGATCCGGTGCGCGCCGCACACGTGGAGCGCCTGGGCGATCGACTCGGGGCCGTACGCCTCGCCGGCGTGGATGGTGCAGTTGATGTTGTTCTGCCGCACGAGCTGGAACGCGGCCTTGTGGTGCTTCGCCGGGTGGTCGTACTCGGCGCCGGCCAGGTCGAACCCGACGACGCCGCGGCTCTTGTAGGCCACCGCGAGCTCCGCCATCTCCAGCGACGACTCGGGCGAGATGTTGCGGATGCCGCAGACGATGACGTTGCTCTCGATGCCCAGCGCGTCGCGCGCCGCCCTGAGCCCCGAGAGCACCGCCTCGACAACGCTCGTAAGGCGCAGCCCGAGGCGGGTGTGCAGCATCGGCGAGTAGCGGACCTCCATGTACCGGACGTTCTCGCGCGCGGCGTCCTCCGCGAGCTCGTAGGCGACGCGGTAGAGCGCCTCCTCCGTCTGCAGGACGCGCAGCGTGATGTCGAACGCCTTGAGGTACTCGACGAGCGAGCCGCAGTTCTGCCCCAGGTTCATCACCTTGCGCAGCTCGCTCGGCTCGTACGTGGGGAGCTCGACGCGGTGACTGCGGGCGAGCTCGATGATCGTCTCGAGGCGCAGCGAGCCATCGAGGTGGACGTGCAGGTCGGTCTTGGGAAGCTGGCGGAAGAACTCCAGGGGGAGCTTGCCAGCTAGCTCGGGATGATCAGTCATGAGCTATTCTGTCACCCGCTGACCAGCCGCGAAAGGCAGCGGCGGGCGCGATGTGGCTCACCCCAATCCTCACCCTCACCCTCACGACCGCCCCTACGAGGACGGCGCGAACGACGAGGGCGGCGAGGCGGAGGACGGAGGCGCGCCGCCGCCGTCATCCACGGCGCCGCCGCGCGAGCGATCCCGGCCGCCCACGAGAACGGCGGCCGCGGCCACGCCGAAGAGCGCGACGAACAGCCACGGGAGCGGCAAGCTCAGGGGATCGCCGGCGGCCTCGCGGCGCAGCGCATCGCGGATACGCTCGGGGTTGTACCCCACCACGAGCCGCCGCCCGACGTAGGTCAACGGGAGCCCGCGCGCCTCCATCCGCCCATAGAGCGCGACGTCGGCGTCGATCGCGGCCTGCGTCGACGGCGCGGCGAGGCACGCCTCGAGCTCCGTGGTCGAGAGCCCGAGCGGCGCGAGGACCGACGCGACGCGCCCTCCCGTGAGCCTGCCGGGATGCGCGCTGTAGAGCAGCGCCGCGGCCTGCTCGCGCCTGTCCTCGGGCGTGCAGATATAGGCCTTCGCCGCGGGGAGCGCGCCGGGGTGGGTCGGGAGCGGCATCATCTTGCGCACGTGGCGCACCCTGTCGCCGTGGGCCTCCTCGATCTTGCTCAGCTCGGGGTGCAGCTTGCGGCAGAACGGGCACTCGAAGTCGGTGAAGGCGACGATCGTGACCTTGCCCGGCTCCTGCATCGCCGCGATCTCCGGCGGGAGCGGCGGGATCACCGGGTAGCTGCCCCAGAGGAACGGCAGGCCGATCGCGGCCACCGAGGCCGCGCCCCACGCCGTCGTGGTCGGCAGGCCCCCCTGGGTGGCGCGGTCGAAGGCCGCGCGCGGCATGCGCCACGCCTGCCACGCGACGAGGGCCGACGTGACAGCGGCGGCGAGCGCCGCGAGGTCGACCGCGATGCACCACGCGCAGAACGCGCCGATCGCGAACGCCTGCAGCCCGAGGAGCACCGTGGCGCCGAGGCCGCCGAGCGCCGAGGCCGCCGCGATGGCGACGTGGTGCCAGCGCTCGCGCGCGAGCAGCGACGCGGCGATGAGCGTCGTGTAGGCGGCGAGGCCGAGGTTCGGCAGCGGGACGCCGAGGAGCCGGCTGTACGGCGATACCCGGACGGCGAAGCAGCCCGAGCCGACGCCGCAGAACGCCGGGTCGCCCGCGTTCTGGTACTCGACAACGAGCGCCGCGCTCGCCGTCATCGCGACGAAGAGCGCGAGCCGGAAGAGCGTGACGAAGAACCGGGCGCGCCCGGCCTGCCTGGCTCCGGCCGAAGGCGCAGCGGCCTCGGGGTCGGCCCGTGGAGCGTCCGATGTCCCTCCCCCAGCCCGTCTGTCGCTGGACGGACGCAGCGCGAAGAGGTTGCCCCTCGCGGCGAGGACGACGAGGAAGATCAGCGCGAGGAGCAGGGCGATCGAGTTCAGCAGCATCGGTCGTGGCGGCTCGAGTGGCGTGGGATCGAGGCATACCGGACCCGGGCGGGGACAGCCAGCGAGAGGAGACTCGTGCTAGTCGAGTTTCATGCGTTCTTCATCTCGCGGAGATTCTCCGACGACCGGCCTCGGCGCGCGCCGCCGTGAGGCCGTTGTCGGCCTGCTGTCCTCCTTCAAGCGCGCCCTGCACGCGAACGAGATCGCGGAGCGCCTCGGCCTCGAGCCGAGCCGCTACGCGAAGCTGCAGCGGCTGCTCGAGGAGCTGTCGACGGACGGCAGCATCGTCGCGCTCCCCGGCCAGCGGTTCCGCGTGAGCGCCCAGCAGGTCGAGGCGCGCGGCGCCGAGCGCGAGGGGACGCTCACCGTGCACCCGCGCGGCTTCGGCTTCGTGTCGCTCGGCGGGGCGGCCGAGGACGTCTACATCTCGCCCGAGGCGATGGGCGGCGCGCTCCACGGCGACACGGTCGCGGTGCGCATCGCGGCGCGCTCGCGGCGCGGCGTGGAGGGGGCGATCGTCCGCGTCGTCAAGCGGCGCCACGCGCGCGTGGCGGGCGTGCTGCGGCGCCGCGGCAAGAGCGCCTGGCTCGAGCCGGACGACGGGCGCGTCCGCGGGCCCATCGTGATCGTGCCGCGCGAGAAGGGCGGGCCGCTCGTGCCGGCCGACGCCGAGGACGGCGCCGCGGCGGTCGTGTCGATCTCCCGCTTCCCGGACCTGGCCGAGGAGAACCCGGAGGGCGTGATCGAGGCCGTGCTCGGGGCGCCCGGCGATCCGAACGTGGAGGTCGCCAAGATCCTGATGCGCGAGGGGATCGAGGAGAAGCACGCGCCGGAGGCGATCGCCGAGGCCGAGGCGTTCGGGGGCGAGGTGCCGGCCGACGCGCTCGAGGGGCGCACCGACCTCACCCACCTGCCCATGCCCACGATCGATCCGGAGGACGCGCGCGACCACGACGACGCGGTGTGGGTGACCCGCGAGGAGGACGGCTCGTACCGCGCCTGGATCGCGATCGCCGACGTGTCGCACTACGTGCGGCCGGGCAGCGCGCTCGACCAGGCGGCGCTCGCGCGCGGCAACTCGATCTACCTGCCCGACAGGGCGATCCCGATGCTGCCGCGGGCGCTGTCGTCGAACCTCTGCTCGCTCTTGCCGGGGGTGATCCGGCTCTGCCTGTGCGTGGAGGTCGAGCTCGACGCGGCGGCGACGGTGCGGCGCGCCCGCGTCATCGAGGGGTACATCCGCTCGGCCGCGAAGCTCACCTACCCCGGCGTGGCGCGCGCGCTCGGCTTCACCGCCGAGCCGCCGCGAAGCCCCGAGGCCGAGGCGTACAGGAACGACCTCCAGGTGATGTGGGACCTCGCGCGGCTGCTCCGCGGCAAGCGGATGCGGCGGGGCGCGCTCGACCTGGACCTGCCCGAGGCGAAGGTGGTGCTCGATCCGGAGACGGGCGCGCCCGTCGACGTGCAGAAGCGCAGCCACGACCCGGGCGTGATGAAGGCCTACCAGCTCATCGAGGAGATGATGCTCCTCGCGAACGAGACCTGCGCGCAGTTCGTGGTCGATCAGAGCATCCCGACGGTGTTCCGGTACCACGCGCCGCCGGACCAGGCGAAGCTCGAGCGCTTCGCGACGATGTGCGGAGAGCTCGGGCTCGCGTTCGATCCCGAGGACGCGGCCGACCCGAAGAAGCTGTCGGTGTTCCTGAAGAAGCTCGACGCGCACCCGCAGAAGCAGGTGCTGCACATGCTCCTGCTCCGCGCGATGAAGCAGGCGGTGTACGACGTCGCCAACGTGGGCCACTTCGGCCTCGCCTCGAGCGCGTACCTGCACTTCACCTCGCCCATCCGGCGGTACCCGGACATCACCGCGCACCGAGCGATCCGCGCGGTGCTGCGCGGCGAGCGCGTCGACCGCAGCGAGGAGGCCATCGAGCGGCTGCGCGAGGCGGCGATCACGGCGTCGGAGCGCGAGCGCAAGGCGATGGAGGTGGAGCGCGAGGTGGTCGATCTGCACCGCGCGCTCCTCATGCGCTCGCGGCTCGGGGACACCTTCGAGGGGACCGTGACCGCCCTCGTGGGCACGGGCGTCTACGTCAACATCGAGGATCCGTTCGTCGACGTGCTCGTCCGCATGGAGTCGCTCGGCCCGGATCAGTACGAGATCGACGACGAGGGGCTGCGCGTCATCGGCCTGCGGTCGGGGGACCGCATCGCGATCGGCGACGCGATGCTCGTGCAGATCGAGGACGTGGCCATCCTGCGGCGCACCGTCTACGGCCGGCGGCTCGCGGGCGCAGACGCGTCGGATGAGCCCAAGCCGCGCCGGCAGCGGCGAGACGCGGCGGACGCACGGGGCACACGTCGCGTCAAGAGCAGCAAGAGCACCATGACCGCCAAGGGCAGCAAGGCCACCAAGGGCGGCAAGGCCACCAAGGGCGGCAAGGCCACCAAGGGCGGCAAGAGCACCAAGGGCGGCAAGAGCACCAAGGTACGAAAGAAGCAGCGGTAACCGCGCTCGCTGCGGCAACCGCGCACCGGCGCGCTCGATCCACGTGCCTGCGTTTGCCGCTCGGACCCCCGAGCGCGCCCCTTCCCGAACCACACTCCATCTCGCCGCCAGGCGCGCGAAACATCCCGGAATCACTGAGGACAGCTCCTCGCTTAACCGGGGACATATCCTCGAAACGATCGACGCGAGTCGCGCCGATTCGCGTCAGCGCTCGGCGCGGCGTGCTCGCGGCGCGCGTCGACGCGAGGCGACGCGAGGCGACGCGAGGTCCGCAATCGCACCTCCTCCGCGACGGACTCCAGATCAAAAAAAGGAGGGCGCCTGCATTTTTGTTGCGCTCAGAAAATCGCTATGGTCTCAACTAATCCATTCTAGGAGAGAGGTAACCAATGCCGAAGCCGACGTATCCCGCCTACAACGCTGGTGACTTCCTGGTCGATTACGAGGAGAAGGTCTTCGAAGACGTCAAGGCGAAGCCGGGAGAGAAGGCGCTGGTTACCTTTCACACGGTGGCCTTCGAGGGCTCGATCGGCCTCGTCAACGTGCTGACGGCGATCCGCCTCCAGCGTAAGGGGTTCGAGACATCGATCCTGCTCTACGGGCCGGGCGTCACGCTCGGGCTGCAGCGCGGCTTTCCGAAGCTCGGCAGCGAGGCATTCTCCGGGCACCTCGCGGTCAACCAGCAGATCGGCCGGTTCATGGAGGAGGGCGGCAAGGTGTACGCGTGCCGGTTCGCGCTGCAGGCGCTCTACGGCCACGGCGAGCACGCGCTGATCCCGGGCATCAAGCCCATCAGCCCGCTCGACGTGCTCGATATCCAGCTCATCCACCGCCGGGAAAACGCGTTCATGGTCCACTCCTGGACGCTCTGAACCGGGCGCCGGCGATGGACACAACGCGCAGAGTCAGGGCGGCCGCGGTGCAGGCCAGTCCCGTCCTCGGCAGCAGGGACGGGACGACCGAGCGCGTCGTCGCCGCGATCGCCAGGGCCGCGAAGGAGGGCGCCGAGCTCTGCGTCTTCCCCGAGGCGTTCGTCCCGTATTACCCGTACTTCTCCTTCGTGCTCCCGCCGCCCGCCATGGGCAAGGAGCACATGCGCCTGTACGACGAGGCGGTCACCGTCCCCGGCCCGGTGACGCGGGCCGTGGCGGCCGCCGCGCGCGCGCACGGCGTCGTCGTGGTGCTCGGCGTGAACGAGCGCGATCACGGGACGCTGTACAATGCGCAGCTCGTCTTCGATAGCGACGGCACCCTCGCGCTCCATCGGCGCAAGCTCACGCCGACCTACCATGAGCGGATGATCTGGGGGCAGGGCGACGGCTCGGGGCTCAGGACCGTGGACACCGCGGTCGGCAGGATCGGGGCGCTCGCCTGCTGGGAGCACTACAACCCGCTCGCGCGGTTCGCGCTCATCGCGCAGCACGAGCAGATTCATTGCAGCCAGTTTCCCGGCTCGCTGGTCGGGTCGATCTTCGCCGAGCAGATGGAGGTGACGATCCGCCACCACGCGCTGGAGTCGGGCTGCTTCGTGGTGAACGCCACGGCCTTCCTGACGCCGGAGCAGGTGCAGGAGATCGCGCCGAGCGAGCAGATGCAGGGCGCGCTGCGCGGCGGGTGCATGACGGCCATCGTGACGCCGGAGGGCATGCACGCGTGCCCGCCGGTGACCGACGGCGAGGGGATGGCCGTCGCGGACCTCGACTTCGCCCTGATCACGAAGCGAAAGCGGATGATGGACGCCGCCGGGCACTACGCCCGGCCCGACGTGCTGCGGCTCTGGATGGACACGGCACCGCGCGCCATCACGCTCGGCGCGCCCGGCGCGAGCAGCCCCAAGGCCTCTTCCCTCGATCCTGCGGCGGTGGACCATGGATACCCAGACGCTGATCACCGAGCTCCAGTCGTTCGGCCTGAGGCTGGCTGAAGCCCCCGAGGGCGCCCCGGACGCGGGCGCCGCGCCGGGCGCGGAGGCCGGCGAGGGCCGCGGCGCGGCGTGGACCTCGCGCCGCGGCGGGGCGGGGCCGACGCAGCACGTGGCGGCGACGCTCGGCGGCGCCACGGTGATGATCCCGATCCACACCGATAAGGCCGCGGCGTCGCCGTTCGTGGCGCGGATCGGGCGCGACGGGGCCGGCACCGTGGCGCGGGACGGCGAGGAGCTCGCGCCGATTGCCCTCGTGAAGGCGCCGCGCTTCTACGCCCTCTCGACGCGGGACGGGATCCCCTACCCCAAGATCGCGCTCCTGCACGGCGCGGACGTCCTCGCGTCGACGGTGCTCCAGACGTGCGTCCGGTACGCGGAGCGCGAGAAGGCCTGCACCTTCTGCGCGATCGGGCAGTCGCTCGCGGCGGGGCGCACGACCGCCAAGAAGACGCCGGAGCAGCTCGGCGAGGTCGCCGAGGCGGCGGCGCGGCTCGACGGGGTGCGGCACGTGACGCTGACCACCGGCACGCCGCGATCGGCCGATCGCGGGGCGGCGCACCTCGCCGACTGCGCGCGCGGCATCAAGGCGCGCGTCGACCTGCCGGTGCAGGCGCAGTGCGAGCCGCCCGACGATCTCGCGTGGTTCGAGCGGATGCGCGCGGCCGGCGTCGACAGCCTGGGCATGCACCTCGAGGCCGTCGAGGACGAGGTGCGCGCCGCCGCGATGCCGGGCAAGGCCGAGGTGAGCGTGGCCCGGTACTTCGAGGCGTTCGAGGCGGCCGTGCGCGTGTTCGGGCGCGGCCAGGTGTCGACCTACCTCATCGCGGGGCTCGGCGACTCGCTCGGGTCGCTGCTCGGCGCGAGCGAGCGGCTCATCGCGATGGGGGTCTATCCGTTCGTCGTCCCGCTCGTGCCGATCCCGGGGACGCCCTCGGCCGACCGCGCGCCGCCGCCGGGGGACTTCATGCGAGCGATCTACACGCGCATCGGCCCGCTGCTCGCGCAAGCGGGGATGCGCTCGACCGACGTGAAGGCGGGCTGCGCCCGCTGCGGCGCCTGCTCGGGGCTCTCGGGCTTCGAGGCGGCGGGAGAGGCCGCGGCGCCGCCGGGAGCCGGCGCGGCATGGACATCCACCTCGGGGAGCTTCGATGACGCCACCGTACAGCTTCGAGCTCGTGCAGAGCAGGGAGACCTATCTCGCGTACCTCCGCTTGCGCCGGGCCATCTTCTGCGACGAGCAAGGGCTGTTCAAGGCCACGGACGAGGATGAGCGGGACGCCGCCGCGTTCCCCATCGCCGCCGTGCAGCCCGGGGCGCGCGAGGGCGAGGAGGTCGTCGGCACGGTGCGCATCTACGAGGCGGAGCCCGGCCTGTGGTACGGCGGCCGGCTCGGCGTCGCGCGCGGCCACCGCAAGCAGGGCGTGGTCGGCCGCGGGCTCGTCCACAAGGCGGTCACCACGGCGCACGGCTGGGGGTGCCAGCGGTTCCTCGCGCTCGTCCAGGTGGCCAACGTCCCGTTCTTCGAGGGCATCCACTGGCGCTCCCTCGAGGAGCGGTCCTACCGCGATCACCCGCACCACCTGATGCAGGCCGACCTCGAGAGCTACCCGCCGGGCGACGAGCCTCGCCCGCCGCCCGCGCAGAGGTTCCGCTGATGCTCGCCGGCCTCGCAGCCCAGCTCCGCGGCGCGCTCGGCATCCTCGCGAAGCGGGACGTGCAGATCCCGGCGCGGTTCCTGGCCGGCAGGGGCGGCGCGGCCGGCGCGGACGCCGCGGACGCCACCGCCGGCGGACGCGTGGCGCTCGGCGACGACTGCGCGGCCATCCCGGACGGGGACGGCTACCTGCTCCTCGCCGCCGAGGGGATCTGGCCGGCGTTCCTCGAAGGGGACCCGCGGTTCGCGGGCTACAGCGCCGTGATGGTCAACATCAGCGACATCCACGCGATGGGCGGCCGGCCCATCGCCGTCGTCGACGTCGTCTGGGGGACCTCGGCGGGCGCGCTGGAGCCGGTCTGGGAGGGCATGGTCGCGGCGTCGCGCGCCTACGGCGTGCCGATCGTCGGAGGGCATACGAGCGCGCGCAGCCCGTACAACGCCCTCGCCGTGGCGATCGCCGGGCGGGCGCGGCGGCTCATCACGAGCTTCGCGGCGCGGCCCGGCGACGTGCTCGTCGCGGCGATCGACCTGCGCGGCCAGATGCACGCGGAGCACCCGTTCTGGAACGCGTCGACCGGCGTGGATCCGGCGCGGCTCCGCGGCGACCTCGAGGTCCTGCCCGCCCTCGCCGAGGCGGGCCTGTGCGACGCGGGCAAGGACATCAGCATGGGCGGCGTCGCGGGGACGCTGCTCATGCTCCTGGAGACGTCCGGCGCCGGCGCGGTGCTCGACGTCGAGGCCGTCCCGAGGCCGACAGGGGTGCGCGATCTGCCGCTCGCGCGCTGGCTGCTCGCGTTCCCGAGCTACGGCTTCCTGCTCAGCGTGCGGCCCGAGGCCGCCGGCGAGGTGCTGTCGGCGTTCGCGCGGCGGGGGATCGCGAGCGCGGCGGTCGGCTCGGTCGACGGCTCGCGGCGGCTCACGCTGGAGGCCTCTGGCGAGCGGGAGACGCTCTGGGACCTCGCCGCGGAGCCGCTCACCGGGTTCGCGAGCGAGGGGGCCCGATGAGCCCCGCCGCCATCACGGGCGCCGCCGACGGCGCGACGAGCGCCGGCGCGCGCGCGCGCGATGACGCGCCGCTCTCTGTCGCGCTCCTCACCTACTCGACCAAGCCGCGCGGCGGCGTCGTGCACACGGTGGAGCTCGCGGAGGCGCTCCAGGACCTCGGCGTGGAGGTCTGCATCTACGCGCTCAACAAGGACCAGGGCGGCTTCTACCGCGCGCCGCGCTGCCCCCACGTCCTCGTGCCCGCCGCGCCCGCGCCGGCGGGGATCGACGCCGTCGTGGAGCAGCGCATCGCGGAGCTCACGACCGGGCTGCGCCGCCTCGGGGGGCGGCACGACGTCTGGCACGCCCAGGACTGCATCAGCGCGAACGCGCTCGCGGCGCTGCGCGCCGAGGGGCGCATCCCCCACTTCCTCCGGACGGTCCACCACCTCGACGACTACGACAGCCCGTACCTGCGCGCCTGCCAGGAGCGCTCCGTGCGCGAGGCGGACGCGTGCCTTGCCGTCAGCGAGGCGTGGCGGAGGGTGCTCCGGGCCGATCTCGGCGTCGACGCGGCCATCGTCCCGAACGGGGTGAGCCTGCGGCGCTACGGGCCGGCGCCGGACGGCCACGAGGCGGCGCTGCGGGCGCGGCTCGGCGCCACGGGGTCGCCGCTCTACGTGACCGTGGGCGGCGTCGAGCCGCGCAAGAACTCGATCGGCCTGCTCAGGGCGTTCCTCGAGGTGCGGCGGCGGCTGCCCGGAGCCCAGCTCGTGATCGCGGGCGGAGAGACGCTGTTCGACTACGCGCCTTACCAGCGCGAGTTCGAGGCGCTCGCCCGGGAAAACGGCGTGTGGCCCGCGCCCGCGGGCGCGTCGCCGGCGGCCGCGTCGCCGGCGAGCGCGTCGCCGCCGCCGCTCGTGCTGGCGGGCGTGCTCCCGGACGCGCTGATCCCGGCGCTCTACCGCCTCGCCGACGCGTTCGTGTTCCCGTCCGTCCGCGAGGGGTTCGGGCTCGTCCTGCTCGAGGCGATGGCGTCCGGCGCGCCGGTGGTCAGCTCTGCGCAACCTCCCTTCACCGAGTTCCTCGAGGACGGCGAGAGCGCGCTGCTCGTCGACCCCTCGAGGACAGACGATCTCGCCCGCGCCATGGAGGCTATCCTGGACGCAGGCGTGAGGCGGCGCCTGCGCGCCGCGGCCCTGGAGACCGCGGCGAGGTTCACGTGGGAGCGCTCGGCCCGCATCGCGGCCGACGTCTACCGAGGGTTCCTGGGAAACCGCCGGAGCTAGAGACACCCATGCCGGAGATGCGCTTCGTGGTCGAGTGGCCGAGCGGCGAGCAGCAGGTCTGTTACTCCCCGTCGCTCGTCGTGAAGGACCACATCGAGGTCGGCGAGAGCTACGACATCGACGACTTCGTGTCGCGCTGCCGGAAGGCGCTCGACATCGCGAGCGAGCGGGTCCTCAAGAAATACGGGTTCCCCTGCAGCCTGGCGCGGGCGGAGGCGGCGCGCATCGCGAGCGCGGCGGCGCGGTTCCGCGGCCAGCGCGGGGTCAAGGTCCGGGTCGTCAGGTTCGTCGAGTGATGGAGTGATGGAAGGAGCAGCACATGGTGACGAAATCGAAGATGGAGCGCCTCCTGAGCGAGCGCCGGTTCCTCGTGTCCGCCGAGCTGACGCCCCCGCGTCACCACGACCTGGAAAAGCTGCTGAAGCACGCCAGAAACATGGCGGACCACGTCGACGTGGTGCAGATCAACGATCACCTGCTCTCCCAGGCGCGCTGCGCCAACATGGCAGTCGGCCACCTCGTGAAGCAGGAGGGGATCGAGCCGGTGCTCCAGTTCTCGCTCCGCCACAAGAACAAGATCGCCCTCCAGGGCGACCTCCTCGGGATGGCGGCGCTCGGGCTGTCGAACATCATCGTGCTGGGCGGGTATCCGTGCGCCATCGGCTCGGACCCCGACGCGAAGGAGGTGAGCGACGTCGACAGCATGAGGGCGATCGAGCTGACCCGCCGGATGACGCGCGAGGGGAAGCTCTTCAACGGAGACGTGATGTCGCCGGCGCCCTACTTCCATGTCGGGACCATCGATTTCCCGTGCGCCGAGCAGGCGATCGCCGGGGCCATGGACCGGCTCAGCGCGAAAATCGACGCGGGCGCGAGCTTCATCCAGGTGCAGGCTGTGTTCGAGCTCGCGTCGATGCGCCGCTGGATGGCGGCCGTGGTCGAGCGCGGGCTCCACGAGCGCGCGCACTTCATCGCGGCGATCTTCCCGTTCGCCGGCGTGGATCGGCTGAGCTTCCTGCAGAAGGTGCCGGGCCTCGTGGTCCCCGATCACCTGATCGAGCGGGTCCGCCAGAGCGGCGACGCCGAGGGGGAGAGCTACAGGATCACGCTGGAGCTCATCCGGGGGCTCCGCGACGTCCCGGGGCTGTCGGGCATCCACATGCGCTCCATCGGCGCGGAGGACTGGGTGCCCCGGCTTGTCGAGGAGGCGGGGCTGCGGCAGGCGGCGTGAGCGCCGCGCGGCCGTGGGCCGCCGCCCGGCAGGGGCTCACGGCCTGTGGGCGACCCAGAGCAGCGCGAGGCCGTTCATCCGGCGCTCGCGGCGGTCGACCTGGAAGCCCGCGGCGCCCAGATCGGCGGTGAGCCGGTCCTCGGTGTGGCGGTAGGTGACCTCCGCCGCGTCGGCCCAGGCGAGCATCGCGTGGGCCGTGGGCGGGTTGTACCGGTGGCCGCGCAGGTAGGCGGCCATGGCGATGCGGTTCATCACGGGCGCCGGCTCCAGGATCGCCAGGCGGCCGCCCGGACGGAGCACGCGCGCCGCCTCGGCCAGCACCGCGCCCGGCTCGGGCACGTGCAGCAGCAGGTTCGACGAGGCCACCACGTCGAACGAGGCGTCCGGGAACGGGAGCCGCGTCGCGAGCGCCTCCCGGAACGTCACGTTGTCCAGGCCGAGCGCCTTCGCCCGCTGCGCGGCGCGCTCCACCATCGCCGCCGTCACGTCGATCCCGACCGCCTCGTGGCAGCGGCGCCCCATCTCGCGCGCCAGCCGGCCCGTGCCGCAGCCGAGATCGAGGCAGCGGTCCTCCACGCCCGGATCGACAAGGGTGACGAGCTCGTCGATGAGCGTCGCATAAGGGCCCTCCGCCTGCATGCGATCGAAGAAATCGACGAGCTCGTGAAACGGGGTCGCCTGCTCCTTCGCGGCATAGCGGTCGCGCCAGCGCCAGGCGTCGTCGAGCGCCTGGTACGTGCCCCGGTAATACAGGAGCGGCGCGCCCGCCTCGCCCCGGCCCGCCGCGAGCGCGCGGCCGACATAGATGATGTGGTCGCCCCCGTCGTACGCGTGCTCGACCTTGCAATCGACGAAGGCCAGCACGTCCTTGAGGATCGGGCTGCCGGACACGGCCACATGCGCCTCGGTGAGGACCGCTTGCCGATCGAGGTCCGTCCCCTTGCCGGCGAACAGGTCCGAGAGGTCCCGCTGCTGATCCCGCAGGACGTTCACCGCGAAGACGCCCGACGCCTCGATCGCCACGCTCGTGCGCGACCGCCTGTCCGCGCAGAAGAGCACGAGCGGCGGATCGAGCGAGACGGCGCTGAACGAGTTCACCGTCATCGCCAGCGGCGCGCCGTCCTGCACCGTGGTCACGAGCGTGACCCCGGTCGCGAACTGGCCCAGCACCTTCCGGAACTCCGCGGGATCGAAGAGCATGGGACATAGTACGCGCTCGGCGCGCGCCGCGGATCCACGATCTGCGCCGCGCTCGCGCGCGTCACGCGCCGCGCGGCGCCGCGATCTGCGCGCTGCGTGTGCCCGCGCTGCGCCCCCGCGCTCGCTCGCGCCACGCCGCCGCGCCCGATCGCGGCGGGCAGCTCACCCCGCGTCGCGCCGCGCGAGATCCGGCGCGAACGCCGGTATGCAGAGGGCGAAGTACTCGCTCTCCTCGTCGAACGGATTGCTGTAGCGAACGCGCTGCTCGGGCTCCGTCCAGATGGCCTGGCCGGCAGAGAGGTCGACCGTCTCGCCCGCGATCTCGACCCGCATCCGGCCGCGGATCATCAGCGTCAGCTCGCCGAACGAGGGCGTCTGCGCCGGCTCGCTCCACCCCGGCGGCGCCACCATGTGCGCCAGGCTGAACCCGTCCGTGCCGGTGTTCACGCGGCCGAAGAGCTCCTCGATCAGCTTGCCGCCCGGGACAGGGATCCGGGTCGCGGACGTGACGAGACGGTAAGGACGATCCATGGGGGCCTCGAGTCAGAACGCGCGGGTCCGGTCGTCGGACACGCGGTAGAGCTGCATGAGCAGGTGGCGGCCGCCGTACGGCTGCACGTAGCGGAGCGCGCTGGCCTTGCTCGCCACGAAGCGGTGATAGCGCTTCGCCGGCACGACAACGAGATCGCCCGCGCCCACCCAAAGGCGCAGCCACTCGTCGTTCAGGCAGCGGATGTCATAGAGCCCCTGCCCCTCGAGGAAGAACCTCACCTCGTCGCCGAGGTGGCAGTGCTCATCCGCGTCTCTCGCGCTGTCCGCCTCGTCTCGAGGCCTGCTGAGGTCGCGACGGACATCCTCGTGCTCCGTCCATCCGCGCTCCGCCTGGAGGCGCTGCACCGCCGGCGCCGCTGCGCCCGGGTCGAACGTCTCGCACCGGATCCCTTCCGCCTGAAGCTCCGCCTCGGTGTACTCGATCTCGTCTTCAGCTCTCATTCGGATCGCACGCATGCGCACCCTCCGGGCCTGCGCTCTTCGAACTCTGCGCGCGCGCGACGTCAAGACGCTAACCGCGTCCAAGCAGCCACATCAGACCTGCAATGCTGAGAGCCAGCACACCGAGCGCTAGCAATGCAATGAGCGCCTCCATGAACCCCCACCCGCCTCCCTGCGGCGCGGCCTGACGCACCGACACAGGGGGTCGCGCCAGCGGCGACAACGTGCTCGTGGAAGCAGGCGAAGGCGTCGGTGTGGAAGGCGCCGGCGGCGGCTCGGGCGAAGGAGGCTCGAACACCGCGTCTGGACGGAGCGGCTCGCATGGACTGCGCTCGATCTCCGCGAGCGCCTCCGCGGCCGGGTGCTCGAACATCAGGCGATCACCGGAGAGCGCGAGCACCTGTCCAGGACGCCAGATTGTATCGAACTGAGGTACCTGGGCTCCGTCCAGCAATGCCCCTGTGCGAGATCCGAGGTCCTGAACTGAGAATTGATCGCCCCTGCGCGTAATGGCCAGATGGCGGCGCGAGACGTCCGGGTCGTCGAGGACAAGGTCGGTGTCCTTGGCGCGACCGAGGATGTATGGCCGCCCCGACGCGTCGAGGCGCAGCGCGCGGCCGCGGTCCGGCCCGTCGACGACGACGACGCGCGGCGCGGGGTCCTCGCCCTGCGCCGCCAGGCCGCGCGCGACGAGCTCGAGGGCGAGCTCCTTGGCGGCGGCCGCGGGGGCGGCCCTGGCGACCGCCGGCTCGATGCGGAGCGTGAGCCAGACGCGGCCGACGCGGATGCGGTCGCCGCTGCGCAGCGGCATCGCCGTGCGCGGGGCGATGCGCGTCTTGCCGAGGTAGGTGCCGTTGTCGCTGCCCTCGTCGAGCAGCAGGTAGGTCGCGCCGCGCTGCCGGATCGACGCGTGGCGGTGGCTCACGCTCGTGTCGGGGAGGCGGACCTCGCAGCCCTCCGCGCGGCCGATGATGATGCGGGGGGCGTCCAGCGTCAGGGAGAGCTCGCCGCCGTCCTCCTTGCCCGCTTCGGCCGGCGCGAGCACCACGATCGTCAGCGCCATCGTTGCTGCCTCTGCGCGGAAGGGCGGCCTTCGGTCAAATGGCCGCCGTGCGACGCATCCGCTCGGCGGCGCTGACGAGCTGCCGCACCGCCTGATCCTGCTGGCGCGCCGCCTCCTCGATGCGCTTGCCGGCCTCGACGAGCTGCTCGCCGCCGCGCGTCTGGCTGCGGTGCGAGGCGTTGAGGCTGTGCACCATGTTGGAGATCTGCTCGATCGCGCTCGTGATCTGGCGCCCGCTGCGCGCCTGCTCCTGGCTCGACCGCTCCACGTGCTGCGTGATCGTCCGCATCTTCTCCGCGCTCTTCATGATGAGCTCCGAGCCGCGCGCCTGCTCGGCCGTGGCGGCCGCGATCTGCTGCACCGTCTCGGCGATGCGGCCGATCGCGTCCGTGACCTGCTTCGACCCCTTGGCCTGCTCGACGGTGGCGCGGGCGATGGCGCGCACCATGTTCGTGGACTTCTGCGAGCTCTCCAGGATCTTCTTCAGGGCGCGCTCGGCCTCGTTCGACACCTCGACGCCGCGGTCGACGTTGTGGGCGCCGCGCTCGACGGCGGCGATCGCGTTCTTCGACTCGGACTGGATCGTCTTGATGAGCTCCGCGATCTCCTTCGTGCTGCCGCCGGCGCGCTCGGCGAGGTCCTTGATCTCGTCGGCGACGACGGCGAAGCCCTTGCCGTGCTCGCCCGCCTGGGCGGCGATGATCGCGGCGTTCAGCGCGAGCAGGTTCGTCTGCTCGGCGACGTCGTCGATGACGGCCAGGATCTGCCCGATCGCCTCGATGCGGAAGCCGAGGTTCGAGATGACCGCCACGGCCTCCTGGCTCGACTCCTTGATGCGGTAGATCTCGCCGATCGTCTTCAGGATCGCCTCGGCGCCCTTCTCGGCGTCGGTCGCCACCTCCTCGGAGAGCCGCGCCGTCTCGTTCGCGTTCGACTGGACCTGGTCGATCGAGACGTCCATCTGGTTCATCGAGGAGCTCGTCTCCTCGGCCGTCAGCGCCAGGGCGTCGACGTTCTTCGCGACCTCGCGGATGGAGTAGGCCATCTCCTCGATCGACGAGACCGTCTCGCGCACGCTCGACCCGAGCTCGCCGACGTTCTCGGCGACCTCCTCGTTCGTGGCCGTCATCTCGAGGATGCTGGAGCTCGACTCCTCGGCGCTCGACGCGAGCGACTCGACCGACTGCGCGATGTTCGCGAGCGCGGTGATCATGTCGCGGATGTAGACGATCGCCTGCTCGCTCGCGTGCATGACGCTGCTCACGCCGTCGCTGAGCTTGGGGAGCTGCTCGTCGAGGAGCATGGTGGCCTGCGCGAGCTCCGTCCGGCGCTGCTTGTCGCGCAGCTCGGCCTGGGAGATCCGCTCCGCGATGCCGGTGAGCTCGGTGTAGAGCCGCGAGAGCTCCGCCGGGGCGCCGGGCGGGACGCGCACCCGCTCGCCGGTGGTGGCGCGCAGCACGGCGTCGACGAGCGCGTCGACGTCGATGTCGGGGCCGCGCTGCGCGAGGTCGTTCACCTTGCGGGTGAGCGCCGCGCACTCCCGCTCGAGCGTGTCGCGCTCCTTCAGGAGCCCGTCGCGCTCGCGGCTCAGGCCGTCCCGCTCCTTCTCCAGGGCGTCGCGCTGCCGCTCGACGCCGTCGCGGTCGCGGCTCAGGCCGTCCCGCTCGCGGGCGAGCTTGTCGCGCTCCTCGGCGAGCGCGTGGCGCTCCTCCGCGAGCTCGGCCTGGCGGCCGGCGATCTCGGCGATCTGCTCGTAGGTGTCCGCGAGGTCGGCGGGGGCGCCCTCGGGCAGCTTGGGCCGCTTGCCGCGCGCGGCCGCGCGGAGCGCGTCGCGCAGGCCCGCGATGGGGACGCCGCCCTTGGCCGAGAAGCTCGCGTACAGCACCGCCCCCATCGCGGAGACGCCGAACAACATGAAGAGCTGGCCCGTGTACTCCGCCAGCCACTTCGACGCGAAACTCAACCCGAGACCGACGAACAGGAGGATTCCAGCGATGGAGAGCTGCTTGGAGTTCATTTCGTGCGTTCCAGCGCGGCCCTGCGGCGCGCGCGTTGGCCAGCGTGCGCCCGGCGACCTCGAAGGACGACCGAGCGTAAGAGGCGAGTGCCCCCCGGTGCAAGGAGAGCGCGAGGCAGAAACGCCGCGGGCAGGCGGCAGCGACGGCGCGCTCCTCCGGGTAGGGGCGCAGGAGCGCAGGGGCGGCTGGGGAGAGCGCGACGAACTTGGACGAGATCGGCCCGATCGCGTATTCACGGAGGATGAGGCGGAGAAGGCCCGCGCCGCGGAGGGCTCGGCACAGGCGAAGTTTCCTCTAGTATCGTCACGCACCACCGCCGCGGACCGCGGCGGCCGCCCGGCCGTCCTGGCGACCAGGCGGCCAGGCGGCCAGGCGGCCGCGCGGCCGCGCGGTCAAGACGGACCCCTCCATGCCCCTCGCCGCTCGCCTCCTGCTCGCCTTCGGGCTCGTCGCGATCATCGCGACGGCGTTCGTCGGGGTGACCCTCCGCGAGGCGTCGCGGGAGATCATCGAGAGCGGCTTCGCCGACCGGATCGACGCGGCGCACGCGGGCGTGCGGCAGCAGCTCGCGTGGGAGGCCGACGCGCTGCGCGACCTGCTGCCGCCGCTCTGCCGGCACGACACGTTCGTGGACAAGGCCCACGTCGAGCTCGAGCGGGCCAAGGGCGACCCGGACGCCATGGATCCGGGGAGCCGCATCGCGATCGGCCGGCAGGTCCCGAGCCAGGCCAAGGCGCTGCGGCTCGACGAGCTCTCGCTCGTGGCGGGCAACGGGGCCGTCCTCGGGGCCGAGGACGCCGCGCGCATCGGCGCCCGCGACCGGCGGCTCGCGGAGCTGATCAAGGCGCCCGGGGGCGCGCCGCGGCTCCGGCCGGCGAAGGCGGGCGGCGAGCCGTCGCTGGAGGTGCACTGCGCGCTGACGGGCCACGGGGTGACGCTCGGCCTCGTGGGCGCGCGGCGGATCGGCCCGGTGCTCGCGCGCATCGGCGAGGCGTACGACGTGCGGCTCACGGCGGCGCGCGAGGGGCAGCCGGCGCCGCGCAGCGGCGAGGCCGAGGTGGTGCGCGTCCTGCATTTCCCGGAGATCCCGGGCCTCGACGTCGTCGCGTCGGTGTCGCGCGCTCCGCTGCGGCAGGCGCTCGGGCGGCTCGATCGGTCGATCGCCCTGACCGGCGCGACGGTGCTGGCGATCGCCCTCGCGATCGCCGTGGTGCTGGCGCGCAGCCTGTCGCGGCCTCTCGTCGCGCTGGCGCGCGAGACGCGCGAGGTGATGAGCGGCGCGCCGCGGCGGGTGGAGGGGCGCGGGGGGCGGGAGATCGCGGATCTCGCGGCGGCGTTCAACGCGACGATCGACGAGCTCGCGGCGATGCGCAAGCGCCTGGCGGCGACCGAGCGCATCGCGGCGCGGCGCGAGGTGGCGCGCCAGATCGCCCACGAGATCAAGAACCCGCTCGCGCCGATCCGGGCGGCGGTGGAGACCCTGCGCCGGCTGCGGCAGCGGGACGACCCGGCGTTCGACGACTACTTCGAGGAGGCGACGTCGACGGTGCTGGACGAGGTGCACCGGATCGCGAACATCGTGACCGAGTTCACCCGGTTCGCGCGCCTGCCGCCGCCGAACCTGGAGCCCGTCGATCTGGTCGCGATCGCGCGCGGGGTGGTCACGCTGCACGCCGCGCCGGCGTCGGGCGAGCCCACCGCCGGCGGGACCGGCGGGACCGGCGGGACCGGCGGGGCGGCGACGCCGCGCGTGGAGCTCGTGGCCGACCCGATCCCGAGGGTGTCCGCCGACAGGGACCAGATCATCCAGGTGCTCACGAACCTGGTCCAGAACGGGCTCGACGCGGCGGCCACCGTCCGGCGCGACCCGCGCGTCTCGGTGACGATCGGCCCGCTGCCGAGCGACCGCGTGCGCATCGTCGTGCGCGACAACGGGCCCGGCGTGGCGGAGGAGATGGTGCCGCGGCTGTTCGAGCCGTACGCGACAAGCAAGGAGAAGGGGACGGGGCTCGGGCTCGCGATCGCGCAGCGGATCGTGTTCGAGCACGGCGGGGAGATCAGCTACCGCAAGGCCCAGAAGGGGGGCGCGGTCTTCGAGATCTGGCTGCCGATCGCGGGGCCTCCCCTGCTGGAGAAGCCGCCCGGGGAGACCACGGTGCGGCCGAGGGGGCCGGAGGCGCCGTGAGCCGGGGCGCGCGCCGGGCGACGCGCGCCTCCGTTCAACCCCTCGCCTGACGGCCGCCGGGGTTCGGGGCGGAGCCCCGAGGGGACTAGAGCGGCTGGTTGTCGTACTCGCAGGCCGAGCTGCAGCCGTCGCCGCTCCTGTTGTTGCCGTCGTCGCACTCCTCGTAGACGCTCTGCCGCTCGCCGTCGCCGCAGTACGGCCCGTACACGCAGCCGGGCGCGCACTTGCCGTAGCCGCCGGTGTTGTTGCCGTCGTCGCACTGCTCGCGGCCGTTGACCACGCCGTCGCCGCAGCGCGGCCCGTAGAGGCACCTCGGGCCGCACTCGCCGTAGCCGCCGTCGTTCACGCCGTCGTCGCACTGCTCGCCGAGGTTCGCCTGCACCACCGCGTCGCCGCACTGGGCGCCGAGGCGGCAGTTGTCGCTGCAGCCGGTCGCCGCGTTCGGGGGGTCGCACTGCTCGCCCCACGCCTCGTCGACGCGGCTGTCGCCGCACCGGGCGGCCGGCGTGCAGTCCGGGAAGCAGCTCCCGTAGAAGCCGTCGTTCACGCCGTCGTCGCAGGTCTCGGCGCCGTTGAGGATCGCGTCGCCGCAGTACGGCCCGTACGAGCAGCGCTCATCGCACCCGTTGTACGCCCCGGTGTTGCTGTCCTCGCCGAGATCGCACGCCTCCTCGTCGGGCTGCACCACGCCGTCGCCGCAGCGCGGCCCGTACAGGCACATCGGGGCGCACTCGCCGTAGCCGCCGTCGTTGCGGCCGTCGTCGCACTCCTCGCCGTAGCTCGCCTGGACCACCGAGTCGCCGCAGTGGGCCCCGAGCTGGCAGCCGACGCAGCCCGGGTCGGTCGGGTCGTCGCACGCCTCGCCCCACGCCTCGTCGACGCGGCCGTCGCCGCACCGCGGGGCGCGCGTGCAGTTCGGGTTGCACGTGCCGTACAGGCCGTCGTTGCGGCCGTCGTCGCACTGCTCGGGGCCGTTCACCACGCCGTCGCCGCACGAAGGCCCGATCTCGCACGAGGTCGTGCAGCCGCCGTAGCCGGTCGCCGTGTTGCCGGCGCCGAGATCGCACGCCTCGAACGGGGCGTTGACCGCGCCGTCGCCGCAGCGGGGCGGGGCCACGCACCCCGGCGCGCAGGCGCCGGACGCATTGGCGTACGTGCTGTTGTTCACGCCGTTGTCGCACGCCTCGGGGCCGTTCCTCACGCCGTCGCCGCAGTAGGGACCGAGCTGGCAGTTGTTGCACTCGCCGTAGCCCGTCCCGTTCTCGCGGCCGTCGTCGCACTCCTCGCCCGGGGTCACGATCGGCGGGTCGACCCCGCACTGCGGCGTGCAGACCGACCTGCCGGCGGTGAAGCCCGCCAGCGTGAGCTGGTAGTTCGACCCGGTGACGTGGCGCTCGGCCTGGAACACCACGATCTCGTAGACCCTGCCCGCCTCGAGGTTGAGGTCGACCGTCCTCGCGGCGTGGCGCGTGCAGGCCGCGTTGTCGCAGGCGTTCACGCGGGCGTCGCCGTTGTCCAGGATGGTGACGCTCTCCTCGGCCTGCCCGTGGATGCCGCCGATGTCCGCGGTCAGCGTGTTCTTGATGAACACCCAGACGTCGTCGTCACCGTAGAAGGTGAGCACCGGGTTGTTGGAAGCGACGGAGTCGGGGGTGAACTGGAACCAGTACCGGACCTCGCTCGTGAAGTAGAAGTTGTGCCCGCCGTCCTGCGCCCTCTCCAGGCCGGCTGTGACGAGGTTGTCGAGCGCGGGGTCGGCGCCGGGCGGGTCGCGGTCCACCGGCCAGAACGGGTTCCGCTCGTAAACGAACGTGCCGGCGCCCTCCTCGACCATGTTGATGGTCGTGACGAGCGTCCTGTTGAAATCCGGGTTGTCCCGGTACCACCACTGGAAGTTCTGCTGCCCCGAGGTCCAGCCGTTGTCGGCGCTCGGCGTGAAGAAGCCGGCGCCGTGCGCGTTCACGGGCTTGCCGTCCTCGTCGAGCGTCGCCAGGACGGTGCCGTCGATCTGCCCGCCGGACGTGGGCGTGATCTCGAAATCGAAGTGCCCGATGAGGCGGTCGGACAGGTTGGCGTCGCACGCCGAGTTGCTCGATCCGCGGTTGTACGTCGTCGGGCACCAGCCGATGAAGTCGCGGACGACCATCGGCAGCCGCATCTCGCTGCGCGCCACGGAGCACGCGTAGCCCGGCTCGATCCTGCACGTGGCGGAGCAGCCGTCGCCGCTCACGTTGTTGCCGTCGTCGCACGCCTCCGTCGCGTCGCCGGGCAGGAGGATACCGTCGCCGCACGCCGACGAGCACGCGCCGCCGACGCACGCCGGCTCGCGCTTGCAGTCCGGCGTGCAGCCGTCATTCCAGCTCGCGTTGCCGTCGTCGCAGACCTCGGTGCCCTCGCGCCTGCCGTCGCCGCAGACCGAGTACCCCCGGCAGTCCTGCGGCACGCTGCCATTGCAGACCCGGCCCGGCTCGATCTTGCAGGCCGCGTCGCAGCCGTCGCCGCGCGCGTTGTTGCCGTCGTCGCACTGCTCGGCGCCGAGCCGGATCCCGTCGCCGCAGACCGTCTTGCAGGGGAACCCGACGCGCGAGCAGTCCCACCCCGGCTCTAGGGTCCGGCAGTCGGCGCTGCAGCCGTCGCCGCTCGCCGGCGGGCGCTCGCCGTCGTCGCACACCTCGGCGCCGCCGATCACCCCGTCGCCGCAGACGGGCGGCGCGGGCGGCGTGCAGGCGCCGCCGGCCGGCGGGCACGTCCAGCCGAGCTCGATCCGGCACTGCGCCGTGCAGCCGTCGCCGCCCGCGGGCGACGCCCCGCCGCCGTCGTCGCACTGCTCGCCGGCCTGCACCGCGCCGTCGCCGCAGAACGTCCTCCGCGTGCAGGCCTGGCCTGGCCTGCAGACCCAGCCCTCCTCGAGCCGGCAGTCCGCTGTGCAGCCGTCGCCGGACGCCGGCGGATCCTCGCCGTCGTCGCACTGCTCGGCGCCGTTCACGCGGCCGTCGCCGCACCGGTACAGCAGGATGCACGGCTCGCCCGGCTCGGGGCACACGTACGCCGGGTCGCGCACCCGGCAATCGGCGCTGCAGCCGTCGCCGTCCGCCGCGTTGCCGTCGTCGCAGAGCTCTCCCGGCTGCACCGCGCCGTCGCCGCACTCGACCAGCCGCACGCACGGCGATCCGGGGGTCGGGCAGGCGTAATAGGGCTCCTGCCTGCACAGGCTCGAGCAGCCGTCGCCGCTCGTCGTGTTGCCGTCGTCGCACCCCTCGCCGGCCTCCTTGAGGCCGTTGCCGCAGACCGGCAGCCGGGTGCACGGCTGGCCGGGCCGGCTGCACTGATAGCCCGGCTCGCGCTTGCACTCGGCGTCGCAGCCGTCGCCGGACGCGGGCGGGTCGTCGCCGTCCTCGCACTCCTCCGAGCCGTTCACGCGGCCGTCGCCGCACCGGTACAGCAGGACGCACGGCTCTCCCGGCCTCGCACACACGTACGACGGGTCGACGTAGTAGCAATCGGCGCTGCAGCCGTCGCCGCCTTCGTTGTTGCCGTCGTCGCAGAACTCGCCGGGATGGAGGATGCCGTCGCCGCACGAGATGGTGAGCGCGCAGGGCTGGCCGGGCGTCGTGCACTCCCAGTAAGGCTCGACCTGGCAAAGACCGGAGCAGCCGTCGCCGGGGAGCGTGTTGCCGTCGTCGCAGGCCTCGCTCTCCTGGTTGCGCGCGCCGTCGCCGCACGCCGGATCCGGAGGCAGGTAACACTCGGGGGGCGGCTCATCGACGTCGCAGGGGTCCGGCTCGCCGGCGCCGCTGCCGCCGAGCCCGGGGCCGCTGCCGACCGTGAACTCCGGCTCACCGCCGGCCCCGCCGGAGCCGGGCCCGCCCGCGCCGCTGCCGGAGCTCGCCCCGCCCCCGCCGCCGGTCCCGCCGCTCGGCGTCTCGACGCCCCCGCCGCAGGCGACGGTCGCCTGGAGCAATCCCACCACCAAGGCCAGATATGAAGTTCTCGAAGCCACGACCCACCTCGATGACGCGCGTTGCGCTGTTCGCAGGCAAACGGCGTCACTTTGCACTGTATCGCGAAGGAACGTCACGCCTCCAGACGGAATTTGCTTTTCTGGACACAATTTCTGGTGCTCGGTGCGGGAGAAGCGGCGATCGCGCCACAGCGCTGCGCGCCGCCGGGACGGCCTGTGACAGAACGCCTCGGGGCGAGGTGGGCTCGCGGTGATCCCTGTCGTCGCATGGAGAGAAGAGGCGGAGAGCGGCGACCGTGGGGCGAGGGGCGGACAACGCCGCTCCGGGGGCGCAGGCCGGCTCATCCGTGCTGTGGGGCGAGGGCGGGCGCGGCGCCCGGGGCACGGGACATGAATGGCGCGCGGGCATGCACGCACGCTGGGCTCTCCCTCTCGCCGTCATCGCCGCGCTTCCGCTCGGTTGCCTGGACCGGGGGGAGCCGCGCTCCCGGGCCGAGCAGATCGCCGAGGCCGCCCCGCCGCCCGCGCCGGGGCCGCTCGACGTGCCGCCCTCCGCCCGGGAGGCGGTGTCGCTCCAGACGGGCTTCGCGCCGATCGTGTCGCGCGTGAGCGCCGCTGTCGTGAACGTCTCCTCGGTGCGGTTCGTGCGGCCGCCGACGCCGGAGCGCATCCCGTTCTTCTCGGACCCGCTCTTCCGCGAGTTCTTTGGGCCGCGCCAGGAGGACGGGCGCGGCGGGGGTGACGGGCAGCCGCCGCCGGGCCCGCGCGTCCAGCGCGAGCAGAGCGTCGGCTCGGGCGTGATCGTGTCGCGCGAGGGCCACGTGATCACGAACGCGCACGTGGTGCAGGACGCCAGTCAGGTCCGCGTCGCGCTGCCAGGCAGGCCCGAGATGAAGGCGCAGGTCGTGGGCGTGGACGCGCGCACCGACGTCGCGGTGCTCAAGCTCGAGGGCGGCGAGTTCGCGTTCACCCCGTTCGGCGACTCGGACGCTGTGCGCGTCGGCGACTTCGCGCTCGCGATCGGCAACCCGTTCGGCATCGGCCAGACCGTCACCCAGGGGATCATCAGCGCGGTCGGCCGCGGCAACATGGGGATCGTCGACTACGAGGACTTCCTCCAGACCGACGCCGCCATCAACCCGGGCAACTCCGGCGGCGCGCTGATCAACATGGCGGGGGAGCTCATCGGCATCAACACGGCCATCCTCGCGCGCGGCGCGCAGGGCAACCAGGGGATCGGGTTCGCCGTGCCGTCGAAGCTCGCCCGCGCGGTGATGGAGCAGATCCTGGAGCACGGCCGCGTGATCCGCGGCGCGCTCGGCGTCGCGATCCAGGACGTCACGCCCGCGCTCGCCGAGGCGCTCGGGCTCCCGCCGGACACGCGCGGCGCGGTCGTCAGCGACGTGTCCGCGGGGAGCGCCGCCGAGAAGGCGGGGCTCCGGCGCGGCGACGTTGTCGTCGCGCTGCGCGGCGAGCACCTGACCGACGGCCGCGATCTGCGGATGCGGATCGCCGAGGCGAAGCCGGGCACCCAGGTCGAGCTGCGCGCGCTCCGCGACGGGCGGAGCGTGGAGCTCACCGCGACCCTCGACGAGCTGCCGGAGCCGAAGCCGGAGGAGCCCGTGCAGGCGCCGGCGTCGACGGGCGCGCTGGGGGTCGAGGTCGCCGCGCTCTCGGACGAGCTGCGGCGGCGGTTCGGGATCCCCGACGACGTGAAGGGCGCGCTCGTGGTGGGGCTCGGCCCCGGCAGCCCCGCGGCGAGGGCGGGGCTCGGCCCGGGGGACGTCCTCCTCGAGGTGAACCGCAAGCCGGTGGCGAGCCCGGAGCAGCTCAAGCAGGAGGTCGACGCGACAGGCGACCGGCCGGTGCTGCTGCTGGCGTGGCGGGACGGGCGGACGCGGTTCGTGCTCGTGGAGCGGTGAGGCCCGCGGCGCGGTGAGCCGCGGCGGCGGGCGCCGCGGCCGTTCATGTCGGGATCGGCTGGTTGGCCCTGCCCGGCCTGCGCCGCGCGACCTCGATCCCCGAGATGCAGACGGCCAGCCACATGCTCCCGGCCGCGAACCCCGCGAGCACGTCGCTCAGGTAGTGCACGCCGAGGTACATGCGGCTGAAGCCCATCGCCACGGTCCAGCTCATCGCGAGCGCGAGGAGGGCGAGGCGGACGCGGAGCGTCCGGACGAACAGGAGCCCGAGGTACGAGAGCATCCCGAAGGTAACGAACGTGCCCATCGAGTGCCCGCTCGGGAAGCTCCACCCGGCGGCGAGCGCGAGCGGATCGTCGAACGTCGGCCGCGGCCGCGCGAACAGGGCCTTGAGCGCGTGGTTGAGGAGCCCGCCCCCGGCGAGCGCGATCAGCCACCCCACCGCGAGGACGCGCTCCCGCCGCCACAGGAGCGCCGCGGCCACGACGATCGCGACGACGGTGAGCGCCCAGCCGCTGCCGAGGCGGGTGAAGGCGCGGAGCGCAGCCACGCCGGCGCTGCTCGTCGCGCCGTGGAGCGCGCGCGCGAGCGCGCTGTCGACCTGCACGATCGACGCGCCCCCGCTCACCGCGTCCGCGAGCGCGATGAACACGAGCGCGGCCATGCTGAGCGCGAGGCCGAGGGCGAGGTGGATGACGAGGTACTCGGCCGCGGAGAGCTCGCGGAGCACCCGCGCGACCGAGGGGAACGTCGTCGACAGCCGCCGCGTGATCGGGTGCTCGGCCGCCGCGCCGTAGGCCCGGACGGCCCGCCCCCACAGCGCGCGCGCGTGGCGATCGGAGAGGCGGGCGACAGCGACAAGCCCGAGGAGCACCCCGACCGTCCCGGCCAGGAGCAGCGCGAGCAGCAGGAAGGGCCGCGCGCCGACCGCCGCGGCGAGCTCTTCGGCGCTCATGTCCAGCGCGTCCATCGCGCAGCTCTAGCACGCGGCCCTGCCGATCCGACGCGCCCGCGCCGCCGAGCTCGCTCACGGGGCGAGCGGCACGACGGCCAGGGGCGACGCGAGGTCGCTGACGTGGGCGACGCGGATCTCGCCGGCCGACACGGAGTAGACGTAGTCCTCCAGGAAGACACTGCGCTTCACGTACGAGTTCGGCTGGGTCCACCAGCTCGAGCAGCCGGAATGGTACGGGTCGGAGCTCGCGTCGGGCAGCGGGTGGGCGAGGCCGCCGACCGAGGTGAAGCCCTCGGCGACATCGACCTTGTAGACGAGTAGCCCGCTGAACGTCATCGTGTCGCCGAAATTGCCGCCGCTCCCGCCCTCGCAGAGGACCATGGGGAGCCCGAGCAGCCCCCGCTGGGCGAAGTAGTTGAACGCGAGGTGGTTTGTCGCGGCGTCGCTCGTGGAGCCGCGCGTCCCGATCACCTCCCTGTGCGTGAGCTTCGGCTCATCGAGATCGGTCACGTCGAAGATCTGGAGCATGATGCCCTGGAAGAACGCGAAGTCCCCCTGGTCGGCGGCGTCGTAGCCGATGCTCAGGACGTGCCCCTCGTCGATCATGTGCATGTAGGTCGAGAACCCGGGGATCTTGAGCTCGCCGCGCACCTTCGGCGCCTCGGGCTCCGAGAAATCGAGCGTGAAGAGCGGGTCCGTCTTCTTGAAGGTCACCATGAACCCCACGTCGCCGTAGAAGCGCACGGACCGGATGTCCTCGCCCGGAGCGAGGTTGTCCACCATCCCCTTGACCACGAGCTCGCCGCCCTCGAGCTTCATCGAGGCGACGGTGTTGTGCGTGGCCGGATCGGGCAGGTGGCCGGTGGTTGTCGCGACGCGGAGATAGCCGTCGTGCTCGCTCAGGGCGAACTGGTTGAGCACGCGCCCCTTCACGGCGCCGCTCCCCATGTAGGCGCTCGGCAGCGCGCGATCGTTGAGGGCGAACTTGTGGACCGTCGTGGCGTCCGGCGTCGCCGCCCCGTCCTCGTAGAACCAGCCGTACGCGGCCCCGTACGCGTGCCGGCTCGCCACGTAGAGCGCCTCGGAGGTCGCGTAGACGGCGCCGGGCTTGCCGACGACCGTTGTCTGGCCGAGGGCTGCGCTGCCGAGCTCGGTCGAGACGATCGAGAGGAAGCTCTGGCCATCGCCGGTGTTCGACAGGTAGTAGTTCTCGCAGGCCGCGAACGGGTCGTCGCTCCGCGGGTGCGCCACGCCGTCGCGGTAGATCGTGTCCTCCACGGTGGGCAGAGCGAGGTCGAGCGGGGCCGCGTCGATGACGTCGAGGTTCTCCTGCAGGAGCGCGTCGAACGCGTCGTTCACGGCGTCAACGGCCCCCGGGGTGACCCCCGCCTCGGCCAGGGCGCAGACGTCGACGCCCTGAGGCCAGAACGAGAGTCCATCCACCGTGGGCTCCGGGGAGGCCACGACCGTGTGCACCGCGCTGCCGATGCGCCGGGCGTTGATGAACGAGCCGGAGAACTTCATCCTGCGCACGACGGTCGGGGCGGAGATGTCGCTGAGGTCGAGCTCGGTGACCACGAGGGGCGTGCCGTCTCCCGTGAACTCGCAGTCGTATCCGTACGTGCACTCGCCGTGGTACTCGGAGAAATCGCCGACGAACTCCGGGGTCAGCGACGAGTACACGAGGGCGCGCTCGTCGTGGACGAAGAGCTTCTTCGGCTCCCCCTCGATGGCGACCGACGCGACGAGGTGCGTGTCGGCGGCGGGCCACACGTCGAAGATCTGGAGTTTCCCGTGGGCGAGGAGGTAGACGTGCCCTCCGTCGTTCTTGATGAAGTCCGCCTCGTCGACGTCCGCTTCCTGCGTGTTCGTCGTCGAGTAGTCCTCGGCGGCCCCGCCGTCGTCCACAGCGCCCGCGCCCGGCGAGGTGGGGTAGCCTCCCGCGCCCGTGCTCGCGCCCACGCCTGAATCGTAGACCGGGTAGCACCCCTGCTCGAGCTGCCCCAGGGCGATCTCTCGATATCCCTCGAGCTCCTTGGTCATGTTCTGCTTCAGCCGCTCGCGGACAAGCGCCTCGACCTCATCGCAGCTCGCCGCGGGCGTGAGGGCGCTCTGCGCGACGGCCGTCTCCACGGGTTTCTCCGGCTCGTCGGGGGTGCCTTGTCCGCCCGGGATGACCGAGCCGCCCGGGGCGACCGAGCAGGCCGCGAAGCTGACGCCGAGCGCCAGCAGAGAAACAAGCGTACATGTCCTGGGGATCGAGCGCATGGCAAGCCTCCGTGACGGGTCCGTCGTCCAGTCGATGGCCGGCGGGCAAGCACGCGGCATGCCTCACGGTTTATTGAATTATTTCGTATATTTATCAGCGACCACGGCGGCACACGTCGGCACACGCATGCTCCCTGTGGCTCACCGGAAGGGAACGGTGCGCGCCGGTGGGCCCGGTGGAGCTCGGGCTGGGAACCGCACAATCGTTTATCAAGGCTGTGTTGACAGCCCTGACCCCATCACCACACGCTATCGATCCCCGGCATGCCGCGGCTGCGCCCGTCGAGGCAGTCGATCAGATAACACGCCAGCCCCGCGTCCCCCGTCCACAGGCTGTAGCGCCACTGACCGACCCGGTTGAACTCGGCCTCGGACTGCGCGAGAGCCCACATCGCGAACTCGCGGGCACGCTCGAGCCAGAAGGCGTCTCCGGTGCGCCGGTGCACCTCGAGCAGGGCGGCCCCGTTGCCGTCGGTGCCGTGGCACAGGGCCACCCCCTTCTCCAGCGGCCCGGCGGCCACGATCAACCGCGCGCCCCGGATCAACAGCGGCAGCGCCTCGGGCAGCGCCGCGTGGCGCAACGACGTGATGATCCCCGGCGCGCCGTGGCACCACTGCACCAGCGGCTTGGGCGGCCCTTCGAGCAGCGGGGGCCAGTTGGCCAGCTCGCCGTCGATCTCCGCCAGGCGGCCGAGGCCTTGCAGCGTCCGCGCGCGCAGCTCGGCCCGCTGCGCCGGGCTCAACAGGGCCTGTCCGCGCCAGAGCGAATAGAGGTTGCCGGCCCAGCCGTGGCCGGCGCCGACATGGCGGCTCCGGCGACCATACAGGTCCTGTTCCCAAACCCAGACGTCCCGGTCCTTGTCGTGATCCCAGCTCTCCCACAGCGCCGCCGCGCTGTCGCGGATCAGCTCGGCCCAGCGCTCGTCCCCCGTCGCCTCGTGCAGGAACAGCGCCGCGAGCATCGTCCCGGGCGCGCCCCACAGCGCCTCACGGGTCGGGTTCGCGCGGTTGGCGCGGATCATCTCGGCCAGGCGATCGGCCTTGCGCGCGTCGGGCCGGGCGAGACAGCAGAGCGCGAGCGGCGCGCTCTCGCCGAGGAACCACGACGGCACGCGCTCGCCGGTGTCGGGCCAGCGCGCATAGTCGTCCAGCACCTGCTCGAAGATGTCGGGCAGGCCCATCGGCAGCGCGCAGAAGCCCGCCGCCGCGGCGCGGGCGAGGGCGATCCAGACGCCGCACGCGCCGAGGTACAGGCTCTGGACCGGACCGGGCGGCTCCGGCGCGTCCTCGGCGTCGCGCGGATGCATCGGCCAGGGCTGGCCGGCCGCCCGGATCGCCAGCGCCGCCGCGGACCACCGCCCTAGCCAGGCTCGCACCCGCGCGGGGTCCCACGCCTCGGGCGGCAGCGCGACGTGCCGTGTCGGGAGGTAAAGGGTCATTCCAGGGGAGCCTCGAATCCGGGGAACTCCGCGAGATCCACGCGCATCGCGAGCCGCGCGGCGGCGATCGACGCCACATCGGACACGATGGCTCCTCCTGGTCAGCGGCGCCACTTCGGCCGCTCAGCTCGCCATCGCCGTCTCCCCTCGCCGCGACCCCTCCCCCGCCCCGGCGAGCGCCGCCCGGAAGCCCTGGATCGTCGCGTAGAGCCCCTGTCTCAGCGCGACGCGCGGCTCGAACCCCAGCGTCCGCCGGGCCAGATCGATCATCGGCCGCCGCTGCCGCGGGTCGTCCTCCGGCAGCGGCCTGAACACGATCCGGCTCGCGCTCCCGGTGAGCCGCACGATCTCCTGCGCCAGCTCGAGCACCGTCACCTCCACCGGGTTGCCAAGGTTCACCGGCCCCACCTCCACCGGATGCTCCATGAGCCGCAAACACCCCTCCACCAGGTCGTCGACGTAACAGAAGCTCCGCGTCTGCGACCCGCTCCCGTAGACAGTGAGATCTTCCCCCCGCAGCGCCTGGACGATGAAGTTGCTCACCGCGCGGCCGTCGTCGATCGCCATCCGCGGCCCGTACGTGTTGAAGATCCGCGCGATCCGCCCCGACGCGCGCCCCTGACGGTGGAAGTCCATCACCAGCGACTCCGCGCAGCGCTTGCCCTCGTCGTAACAGGCGCGCACGCCGACAGGGTTCACCCGCCCGAGGTAGGCCTCCGGCTGCGGGTGCACCTCGGGGTCGCCGTACACCTCGCTTGTCGACGCCTGCAGCATCCGCGCGCCGTGGCGCTCGGCGCACGAGAGCGCGTGCAGCGCGCCGAGCACGTTCGTCATCGTGGTGCGCACCGGATCGCCCTGGTAGCGCGCGGGGCTCGCCGGAGACGCCATGTTGTAGATCCGGTCGACCTCGTGATCGAAGGGCGCCGTCACGTCGTGCTCGACCAGCCAGAAGCGGCTGCTCCGCATCAGGTGCGCCACGTTGGCCGGCGAGCCCGTCGAGAAGTCGTCGAGCGCGATCACCTCGTGGCCGTCCGCGAGGAGCCGCTCGCACAGGTGCGAGCCGATGAAGCCGGCGCCCCCCGTCACCAGGATGCGCATGCTCCTCCCCAACGTCCTGCCGTTCGCGTCACCCATCGGAACACCTCCGTTGTCGCAATACCGCCCCTCGCTGACCGCCGAGGCCACCCCCGCCGCGGCGGCGGCTCCCCGCGTCGAGCACCTCGCGCGTGTAGCGCTCGAGCGCCTCGGCGCGGTGCGCCGCCGTGTGCTCGGCGAGGACGCGCCGGCGCGCGCGGCGGCCGACCGCGGCGCGCGCCCTGTCGGGCATGTCGCAGAGCAGCCGCAGCACGTCCTCGGTCGACCGCGCGATCAGGATCTCCTCGCCCGGATGGAAGAACGCGTCGATGCCGGGCCAGCCGTCGCTCACGACCGTCGCGCCGCACGCCGCCGCCTCGAACAGCCGGGCGCTCGGCGAGTGGCCGACGTCCGCCGCGTCCCGCGGCGTCACGTCGAGCGTGAACCGCTGCGCGCCGTGGAAGCCGCGGTGCGCGCCCGCCGGGATCCGCTCGAGCCGCGACACGTTCGCCGGGAGGTCGACGCCCGCCGGGTACAGCGCCCCGGCGACAGCGAAGCTCGACCGCGGCAGCAGGCGCGCCGGCCGGAGGAGCAGGCGCTCCAGCGCGCCGTGGCAATCGTCCCGGTAGTCCCCGAGGTGGCCGAGGTCCCAGACGCACGCCGTCGGCTCGGGGAAATGGAGCTCCGGGTCCACGCCGCAGTGGAGCGGGCGGGCCCTCACCGCGCCGTGGCGGCGCTCCAGCAGCTCGATCGCCGGGCCGCCCGTGGACGACAGGTAGAGATCGTAGCGGGAGACAAGCGCCGGCGTGATGTGCTCGTGCTGCCCTGTCGCGAGCTCGCGGACCGTGACCGGCGTGTCGAGGTCGTGGAACGCGGCGCGGCCGCCCGCCTCGCCCGTCACCCACGCTCCGATGGCCGCCCCCTCCGGGACGCGCGAGCCGACGATCACGAGATCCGCCCGCCGCACAGCCCCGGAGAAGCGGTCCTTCAGCTCCTCGAGGCTCGCGTAGCGCGCCACCTCGCCGCGCCGGCTCGCCGCGGGATCGCCGTCCGCAGGGGGCTCGTCGCGCTCCAGGAACAGCGCCGTGTGCCCGCGGTCGACAAGCGCCCGGAGCAGGCCGCTGTAGGTCGTCGCGCGCTCGTCGCCCCGCGGCGAGGTGATGGACGGCCCGAGGAAGACATAGCTGTAGCCGGACGCTGTCATGCGAGCGGGCTCCGGTGGTGCGCGGGGCGGCAGCGCCGGACGCCGGACGGCGGGCCGCTCCGCTCCAGGTCGTGCTCCTCGCCCTCGGTGAACCAGAGCGACGGCGACAGGAGGAGCTCGTCGACGAGGTCGAGCAGCGTGTCCACGCGGTGCGCGCACGTGTGGCGCGCGAGCACCGTCCGGCGCCCGTGCTCGGCGACGCCGCGCGCGAAGCCCGGGTCCGCGAGGAGCGCGCGCAGGTGCTCCGTCATCTCCGCGCCGGTGCGCGCGGCGAGGTAGTCGCGGCCGGGCGAGAGCAGGCGCTCGGCGTCGGCCCACGGCGCGCTCACGAGCGGGATCCCGCACGCGAGCGCCTCGAAGGGCCGCGTCGCGGGGGCGCCGGGGAGCGGCGCGGACCCCGGCCGCCGCGGGATGTGCGCCGTGACGCGGGCGCGCGCGAGGGCGTCGGGGACGAGGTGACCCGGCAGCGATCCGGCGACCTCGACGCCGGCGTCCGCGAGCGCCGCGCGCGCGCGCTCGGGATAGCCGGCCCCGTGCACGCGCGCGCGCAGCCCGAGCGCCCGCGCGGGCTCGATCAGGAACTCGCGCACCTCCTCGGCCCGCGCGCCGTCCTCCCAGTCGCCGATCCACACGAGATCGCGCTCCTTCTCGACCCCGGGCAGCGGCCGGAAGAGGCGCGCGTCGGCCGCCTCGTGCCACACAACGGCGCGCCGCGCGACGCCCCGGCTCAGGTACAGCTCGCAAAGGCTCTGTCCAGCGCCGAGCACGCAGTCGTACCCGGCGAGATCGCGCCGCACGACCGAGGCCGGATCGGCGAGCAGGCGGCGGTGCGCGCCGTGGAAGAAGAGGTGGTACCCCTCCGTGCGCGCGCGGTGCTCGCCGAGGCGCCGGACGAGCTCGGGGTCGCTCCGCGCGTCGACGAGCGCGACGTCGACGCCCTCGAGCGCGGCGTCGAGGTCCAGCGTGGAGAGCGCGTAGCGGCGCGGCAAGAGGCGCGGGTAGACGGCGGCCGCGTCGAGCAGCGCGGCGGGGGCGCAGGCGGCGCGGCCCCCGGCGCCCGAGGCGCCGCAGGGCTCGAGCGGGTCGAACGGCTCGAAGGCGAGGACGTCGTGGCCGCGCGCGTCGAGCTCCGCCGCGACGCCGCGGAGGAAGCGCGCGCTCCCCGCGTCCCTGTCGGAGAGCAGCGAGCGACAGAAGAGCGCTATTCGCATGGGGTCCCGCGGGGCGTGGGCGAGGGAGGAGGGCTGCCCCGCCGGGGCGCGGGCGGCCGGGCCGCGAGCGCGACGGCGTAGACGTCGAGGTAGCGGCGGGCCATGGCGCGCGGGCTGAAGCGCACAGCGCGCCGGCGGGCGAGCGCGCCGAGCGCGTCGCGGCGCGCGGCGTCCCGGATGAGCTGGTCGAGCGCGCCGGCGAGCGCGGCCGGGTCGTCCGCGGGGACGTAGACAGCGGCGTCGCGCCAGACCTCGCGCAGGCTGGGGAGGTCGCCGAGCACGAGCGCGCAGCCGGAGAGGCCGGCCTCGAGGACCGACATGCCGAACGGCTCGTACCGCGCGGGGAAGGCGTAGATCGCGGCGCGCCCCATCCACCACGCGAGCTCGCCCTCGCTCATCCACCCGAGCGAGCAGAGGCTCTCCCCGGTGCGGCGGCCGAGGCCGCCCGGCGCGACGTCGCTCCCGGCCACGAGCACAGGCCACGGGAGGCGGGGCGCTACCTTCTCGAGGGCGGCGAGGTTCTTGGCCTCGTCCCAGAGCCGGCCGGCCGCGAACACGAACGCCTCCTTCGCCGCCGGCGCGAACCGCCGCCTGTCGCGCGCGTGCGGGATGACGTGGCCGCGGCCGACGCCGAGCGCGCCGTACTCGCCCGAGAGCGCGCTCAGCATCGCCGCGCTCGGCGCGACGACGGCCTCGGCGGCGCGGAGCCCCTCCGCGACCCGCGCGCGGTACCGATCGTGGCGCACCGGCGGCGGGAGGCGGTGGACGGCGCGCCACCACGACAGCACGCACGCGTGCGCCACGACGACGCGCGGCGCCCGGAACGGCAGGGCCGCGTGGCAGTAGCCGTTCAGGTGGACGAGGTCCGGCCGCGTCCGCTCCTCGAGGTCGAGCAGCCATTCGCCCGCGGCCGCGACGTCGTCCCAGGGGTCGTCCATCCACTCGAGCCGGTAGGCGCCCTCGACGAGCTCGAGGCCCCGCACAGCGGCGGCCGCCGCGCGCGCCCCGTCCGACAGCGGCCCGCCCATCGTCGCGAGCACGGTGGCCACGCCGGCGCGCGAGAGCGCCCCGGCGAGCTCGATCGCGTAGGTCCACACGCCGCCGTGCGGGTCGGCTGTCATCAGCACGCGCCCGGGCCGCGGCGCGGCTGCCGCCGGCGTGGGGCCGCCGTCACCGCGCGCCATGCTCGAGCTCCGCGAGCGGCAGCGGCCGGCTGTCCTGGAGGTCGCCGAACCTCCGGTGCTCGGCGATGTAATGGGCGTGCGCCCGCTCCCAGGCGCCGTCGTCCGGCGCCCCCCACCGCTCGGCGTACGCGGGCGAGCCGGGGTACGGGAAGATCGGGACGGGCTCGTTGGCCCACACGCCGAGCCCGAGGAGCCGCTGCCGCCACGCCTCGACGGCGTCCGCGTCGTCGGCGCTCGACGGGAGCAGGTTGGCCTGCACGAACGGCACGCTCCTGCGCGCGTGGACGAGCAGCGCGGTGAGCTCCTCGGCCGACGCGCTGCGCCGCCTCGGGGGCGCGTCGCCCTCCTCCCGCGACGGGCTCTCGACGCCTGCCTCGATCGAGACGCAGCCCGCGCGGCCGAGCAGATCGAGCATCTCGCGCGACCAGCTGTCGATCCGGAGCTGGACGCCGAACACGACGTCGCGCGCGCGGAGCGCCTCGAGGAGGTCCCGGTCGGGCAGGAAGCGCTCGTCGACGAAGTAGACGTACCGGACGCCCTGGGCGAGGAGGCCGTCGAGCTCGTCGATCACCGCCTCGATCGGGCGCCTCCGGATCCAGTCGTGGAGCGGCTCCTTGCCGCGCGGGGCGCCGCGCTGGGGGCAGCCGCGCGAGGCCTCCAGCTCGGCGCCCGGCCCCTCGGGCACGGCGTCGAAGCGGTGGTGGTGGTGCAGGTGCCGCGCGATCGCGGCGCCTTCCCACCGCAAGGCCGGCAGCGCCCTCAGGTTGGCGACGTGGGGGCCGCCCTGCACGTGATCGATGCCCTTCCTGCGGTAGGCGATCGACGGGATCTGCCAGAAGCGCGACTCCGTCGCGCCCGCGAGGAGGACGAGGATCTCCTCGCACTCGCCGAGGATCACGACGTCGACGCCGAGCTTGCGGAGGGCCGCGCGCGGGGTCGACGAGCCGTGGGGCCCGACGGCGACGAGGAGGCCCCCGTGGCCGCGCAGCGCGGCGGCGGTCGCCATGGGCACGCGCAGCTCCGGCGGCGGGCAGCGCCAGACGAGGTAGCTCGGGGCCGTGGCGATCGCGGTCATGTCCGGGCGGAACGCGGCGACCTCGGCGCGCAGCGCGACGATGTCGATCCCGCGCGCGTGGGCGTCGAGGAGGGCGGCCTCGTGCCCCGCGCGCTCGAGCAGCGCCCTGGCGTACCCGAGCTCGAGCGGCAGGTGCGGCTCGCGGCAGCCGAGGTAGATGCTGCCCTGGAAGCTCCAGGGCGGGTTGACGAGCGCGACCTTCATGAGGCCATCCCGATCCGGCCGTGCCGGCCGAGGCGGGCGGACAGGGGGGCGTCCGGGTAGGCGGCCTCGAGGCGCTCCTCCACGCCGAGGCGCCATTGATAGAGCGCGCGCAGCCCCTCGCGGACGGCGACGCGCGGCGCCCAGCCGGTGAGCGCCTGGAAGGCGCGGCAGTCGGAGACGTAGTACCGCGGATCGCCGGGCCGCCACCCGGCGAGCGAGACGGCCGGGCGGGGCCCGTCGAGCTCGGCGAGGAGGTCGAGCAGCTCGACGAGGCTCACCGCCCTCGCCGGCCCGCCGCCGACGTTGAAGGCGCGGCCGGACGCGGGCTTGATGTCGCGCCGCGCGAGCAGGAGGGCGTCGACGAGGTCCTCGACGAACAGCGCATCGCGGACCTGGAGCCCGTCGCCGTGGACGGTGATCGGGTCGCGGCGGATGGCGCGCGCGACGAAGTGGGCGATCCACCCCTGGTCCTCGCTCCCGAACTGCCGGGGGCCGTAGGTGCAGCTCACCCGCAGCACCGCGGCGTCGAGGCCGAAGGTGCGCGCGTAATCGATGACGTACTGGTCCGCGGCGCCCTTGGAGCACCCGTGAGGGGTCCGGAGATCGATCGGCCGCTCCTCGGAGATGCCGTGTTCGCGCGCGCGCTCGCAGCGGGGCTGATACCGCGCGTCGCCCCGCTCGAGCGCGAGGTCGGCGAGCGCGCCGTAGACCTTGCTGGTGGAGGCGAAGAGGAGCGGCGGGGGCCGGCCCATCTTCCGGAGCGCCTCGAGCACGTTGAGCGTGCCGCGCGCGTTCACCTCGAAATCGAGCGCCGGGTCCGAGACGCTCCGCGCGGCGGCGGCCTGCGCGGCGAGGTGGAAGACGAACGAGGCGCGCCGCACGGCGTCGCTCACGGCCTGCTCGTCCCGGATATCGCACTGCATGATCGTCACGCCGCCGCCGTGGCGCTCCTTGAGGAGCGCGACGTTCCGCTCGACGAACGCGCGCGCGAGGTTGTCGAAGACGACCACCGGCTCTCCCTGGCGGAGGAGCCGGTCGGCGAGGTGAGAGCCGATGAAGCCGGCTCCCCCCGTGATCAGGACATGGTCAGGCATCACTTGCTCCGTTCCGGTCTGGACGAGCAGCCGTCGGCGAGAGAGCGCACCTCGGGAGCGGGCGGCGCAGGGCGGCGCGTCAGGCAGAGCGTCTGCCCGTCGCGCGGTGTCCCCCCCGACCCGCGCCGCGCTGCGCGGGGGTCCCTGAGGAGACACCGATTAACATGCGACCTGGAGACCCGCAAACCGATCAGAGGCGCTTTGTCTCATGCGCTGTGTCGAGCCGGGAGCGCTCCCTGGACCGCGTACGGCGCCGCCGGATGGTGTCGTGAACTCGATGTGTCGCAAAGCGATCTCGACGCGAGATCCGGTGTTCGGAGGCGCGATGAGAGCGGCCGGGGACAGGGGCGTGAAGGAGCGGGCGCGCTCGGCGCGGGGCGGAAGCGGCGGGGGCGAGGCGGAGGGCGGCGGGGACGCGAGCGCGCGGGCCCGCCGCCCACGCGAGGCGGGGCTCAGCTCGCGATCGGCTGGCCGGTCAGGCGCAGGTAGATGTACGCGTACCCGAGGGCGGTGATCGGCGCGGCCACGATCGTGCCGAGGCAGCAGGCGAGCATGCCGCCGAGCATGAGCGCGAAGGCGAGGAGGGCGTAGACGAAGATACCGCCCTTGTGTCCGGTCGTGATTCGCCAGCTTTCCTTCATCGCGTCGATCGTGCCGAGATTTTTATCGACGATGCACATCGTCGTCATGCTCAGGCCGAGCCCGAGGATGACGCCGGGGACGATCAGGAAGATCGCGCCGACGAAGACGGCGATCGAGGTGAGGATCTGGGCGCCCAGGATGGGGACGAACCACTGGCCGCCGGCGAGGATGTCGTTGAACGCGTACGGCTGGCCGCGCGCCACCTTCAGCAGGAGCAGGGAGAGGCCTCCGGCGAAGTAGCTGCTGATCACGAACCCGATGATCTGCATGAAGATCTGGACGACCGACCCCGTGCCGGGCGCGTCCGCCGCGAGCGCCGCCTGCACGCCCCCGCCGATGACGTTGGGGAGGCCCGCCGCGAGGCCGACGACGAACATGGCGCCGATGATGACCGCCGGGTCGCGCTTCAGGCGCTCCCAGCCGAAGGACGCCGCGTCGCCCGCTCCCCACGCGGTCGATCCGCCCATGCCCGGGGGCTGACCGTAGGCGCCGCCGCCCGGGGGCGGGCCGAAGCCACCGCCGCCCGGAGGCTGCCCCCAGCCACCACCGCCGCCCGGAGGGGGACCGTAGCCACCGCCGCCGGGAGGCTGCCCCCAACCGCCGCCGCCGCCCGGGGGCGGGCCCCAGCCGCCGCCGCCCGGGGGCGGGCCGTAGCCACCGCCGCCCGGGGGCGGGCCGTAGCCACCGCCGCCCGGCGGTTGACCTGGCGGCTGACCGTACGCGCCGCCCGGCGGCTGCCCTGGCGGCTGACCGTACGCGCCGCCCGGCGGTTGCCCTGGCGGCTGACCATAGCCCCCGCCCGGCGGCTGCCCCGGCGGCTGACCATAGCCCCCGCCCGGCGGCTGCCCCGGCGGCTGACCATAGCCCCCGCCCGGCGGCTGCCCCGGCGGCTGGCCGTAGCCCCCGCCCGGCGGTTGCCCCGGCGGCTGACCGTACGCGCCGCCCGGCGGCTGCCCCGGCGGCTGGCCGTACGCGCCGCCCGGCGGCTGCCCCGGCGGCTGACCATAGCCCCCGCCCGGCGGCTGCCCCGGCGGCTGGCCGTACGCGCCGCCCGGCGGCTGACCCGGCGGCTGGCCGTACGCGCCGCCCGGCGGCTGGCCGTACGCGCCGCCCGGCGGCTGCCCCGGCGGCTGACCATAGCCCCCGCCCGGCGGCTGACCCGGCGGCTGGCCGTACGCGCCGCCCGGCGGCTGCCCCTGACCAGCGCCCCCCGGAGGCGGACCATAACCACCACCGCCCTGACCGCCCCCTGATCCCCCGCCCCAGCCACCTTGGCTCATCTTGTCTCCACCGGTGCAAGCATCAATTACGCCCAGCCAACCAACGCCACTATACGTGGTGCGCGTCGACGCGGAACAACGAACGCGCCGCTCGCGCGAGCCGAGAGCCCGTGTCCAGGACCGGCTCGCTCCACCTGCCCGCCGCGCGCCGGAGCGGCACGGAATTCACGGGCACGAAACCGGAGAGCACGAAACCGAGGACGATCACCGCGGCGGTGAGCCGCCCAGGCAGAGGCCAGCGATGCTGCTCGTGAACGACGTTCCACCCCCGCCGCGGACCACGGCGGAGTTGCCCGTGAGCGGCGATGAGAACACCTCCTCCACGACGCCGGCCCCCGCCTTCGCCGTCACGAAGCGGCCGACAAGCGAGCCCGGCGACACGGCCTCGATCGGAGCGCCCGGCGCGAGCGCCTGCTCCTGGGGCAGCTCCGCGCGCCGGAACCCGCCGAACCGAACCACCGCGCCGCCATCCGGTCCACGCGCAATTTTACCAACACACTGTCCAGCCGCCGTGCTGACGGCCGCGTAGCTCACGGCGGCGTCCACCGGCAGCCGCATCGATTCGCCGACGAGGACGGCGGCGACGGCGAGGACGAAGACGGTCACAGGCACCACCAGCGCTGTCGCCACGACCGCCGCGGCGGCGCCGGAGGTCGCCCGGCCGAACGAGGCGAGCTCGGCGCTCACGGCCTGCTCGAACGATCGCAGGATGACGACCCGACGCGCCCGCACGCGCTCGAGGACGGCGGGCGCGACAAGGTTGTCCGCGGCGCAGAAGCCGCATCGGGCGATCGCCCCGTCACCGCCGTCGAGCGGCGCGCCGCACACGTGGCACGCCGCCGGCTCGCCGGGGGCCGCGGGCGGGCGCGCGGCGCACGCCTCCTCGATCCGGCGCTGCCGGCGGCGCACGAGCGCGAGCACGGCCGCGCCCGCGCCGAGGGTGCCGAGCCACGACGCCACCACCATGCCGCCGGTGACGAGCCGCCCGTCGTCGTCGGGGCTGATCCAGATCCCCAGCAGGACGAGCGCGGCGAACCCGGTGATCGGCACCGACGCGAGCGCGAACACGACGAGGAGCCGCGCGTGCCGCTGCGACGCCGTGACAAGCGTCCGCCGGAGCGCGTCCGAGAGCTGGCGGCGGCGCACGTCGGCCTGGAAGACGACGTGCGCCGCGGCGCGCAGGCCCTGCGCCGCCTCCCCGGGCGGCGGTCCGCTGTAGTGGCACGCCGCGCACGCCACGAGGTCCGGGCTGGCGAGGGACACCGGCGCAGGTCGCCCGCAGCGCGGGCAGTGCACGGCGAGCATCGGCCGATTCTACGGCAGGCCCGTCTCGGCACGTCAAGGCGCGCCGCGCGCGCGCTTCCCCGCCGGCGCGAGCTCGCGGAGCGCCGCCGACAGCGAGGCGAACGTGGCCAGCTCGCCGAGGCCGACGTCGACGAGGCTCATCGCGATGTCGGGGCGCACGCCGACCAGATGGACCCGCGCCCCGAGCAGCGCCGCCGCGCGGCTCGTCATGCCAAGGAAATGGGCGACCTGCGCGTCAACGAACGGGACGCCCGTGAGGTCGAGCAGCACGCGCAGGGCCTCGTGCCGGCTCACCCCTTCTGCCACCTTCTCGAGCACCTGCTGCGCGCGCCCGCCGTCGATCACCCCGATCAGCGGCACGAGCAGCACCCCGGGCAGCAGCGGGATGAGCGGGCAGCCCAGCTCGCGCACCGTCTCCGACAGCGCGCGCTCGAGCGCGAACGCCTTTTGCAGGTCGGCGTGCTGCGACGACAGCGACTCCAGCAGCGCGTCGCGCTCGAGCGCCGCGCCGAGCAGCGTCCCCCAGATCGCGACCGTCCCCTCGTCGCCGGTCATCGCGACGACGGTCGGGCCGACGAGCGCCAGGATCCCCCAGTCGCGCTGGGCGGAGCGTATCGGCAGCAGCAGCACCATGAACGTGCCGTCGGTGGCCGACTCCGGCAGCATCTCCGCCGGCGGAAACGCCTCCCGCGCGCAGCGGCTGCCGTCCGGGGGCGCCGGGCTGCCGTCGCGGCTGTAGGCGCCGGCGACGACGAGGTGCTCGCGCGACGCCGGGTCCTCCCACAGCGCGAGGCAGCCCCAGACAACCGGGGTCGCCTCGAGCCACGCCAGCGACCTGTATTCCTGCCGGGTGCCGCCGAGCAGCGCGTAGCTGACGTCGTGGTTGGTCCTCGCGAGCACCCCGAGCTGGTGGACGTGCTGCGTCTCGGCCTCGAGCCGGGCCCGCGCGATCGCGAGGCGCAGGATCTCCAGGAAGTCTTCCACCCGCCGCCTGGCCGCCGCGTCGAGGGGCGCGCCGCGCCGCTCGGGGAGCTGGCCCAGCAGCCGGGCCGTCGCCAGGAGGGTCCCCAGATCGGGCGTGATGCCGACCGCCTGCCTGTAGGCCCGCTCGAGCTCGGCGGCCGGGGCCGGCGCGGCGCCCCGGAGCGCCGCGAGATACATGTCGACCACCCGCGTGACCCCCGGCCACACCTCTGCCGGCGCGACGCCGGGCGGGAGCGGCCGGGGCAGGAGCAGCAGCTCGACCATCTGCCGGGCCAGGACGCCGCCGGCGTCCTCGTCGGACGCCGCGCCCTCCGTGTCGAGGAAGTTCTGGATCACGTTGCACCCGCACGAGCTGCGCACGGTGAGCAGGTTCGCCGTGCGCACGCCCTCGGGCGGGAACGCCTCGCCGGCGATCATCGACGCGAGGAGATCGCACGCCGCGCCGCCCATCATCTCGAACCGCTGGCGCACGGTGGTCAGCGGCGGGTCGGCGCTCTGCGCCTCCACGACGTCGTCGAAGCCGATGATCGCGAAGTCCTCCGGGATGCGGACGCCCGCCGCCTTCATCGCGGACATCGTCCCGAGCGCGTTCTTGTCCGTGCCGAAGACGGCCGCCGTGCACCCGGGCAGCCTCGCGAGGAGCGCCGGCGCGGCGGCCCGGCCGCCGCTGTACATGTTGTTGTCGCACGGGATGATGAGGTCGGGGTCGACGGGGATGCCCGCCTCGGCGAGCGTGTCCTCGTAGGCGTCGCGGCGCTCGCGCACGTCGTACGCGGCGAAGTTGCCGACGAACGCGATGCGCCGGTGCCCGTGCTCGATCAGGTGGCGCACCGCGCTGCGGATGCCGCCGTGGTTGTCCGGGAGTACCGCCGGACAGCCGATCTCCGCGGGGCGGGCGCCGAGCGTGATGAACGGGATCCCCGCACGCGCGAGCTCCTCGAGGCCCTCGAACTCGATGATCACGATCCACCCGTCCACCTGCTCCCTGGCGAGCGAGGGCGCCTGGACCTCGGGCGGCGTGCCGCGCAGCACCAGCGTGCGAAGTCCGCGCTGCCGCGCCGACTCATGGATGCCGATCAGGACAGGACCCCAGAAGGCGCCGGACAGAAAGGGGGCGATGACCCCCACGGTGCGAGGGCGAGCCGCCCCGCCCGGCACCTCGGCCCGGCGCGCGTCAGGGCCCGAGGCGCCGGTCTTTCCACTGGCCTGCCGCCCCGCGGTGCCGGGCAGCTCGCCCCACTGCTCCGGAAGCGGTACCCCACTGCCCTGGCGACCCTGACCCATTCCCGACGGCCTCCTGCTCCGTGTCCTGACCGCCCTCCCCACGATCTGTGCGGACCGTCTGCAGCGTACACGCTGCGCCGGCAGCCCGGGCGAGAAGACTGTTGGTATCGTGGTGCGATGCGATACCGCGACGAACGGGACGCGCTGCGCGGACGCGTGGACAGCCTCGAGGAGCAGCTCGCGACGGCCAGGAAGCAGCTCGACGACCACAGCGACGACGATCGGGCGGCGCGCGTCGAGCAGCTCGAGCGCCAGATGGCGGACGCCCGCCGCGTGCTCGACCAGCTCGGCCGCGAGCTCGACGCGGTGCGAGGCCGGCCGAGGCGGTCGCTTGTCGCGCCGGTCCTGGCGATGATCGCGGGCCTCGGGATCTGCGGCGCGGTGCTGGGTCATCTGCTGCTGCGGCCCGCGTCCGAGGCGCCGGCCGACGGGGCTCTGCAGCCGGTCCTTGTCCCTGCCCCGCCGCCGGAGCCGACGTCCATGGCCCCCGAGCCCGCGCCGGCGCCGCCCGCGCCGGCCCCCGAGAGGCCGCTGCGGACGGCGACGGCCACCTGGCAGGCGGCCGTCGCGCGCGCCACGGGGCTCCCCCTCGCGGCCGGCGCGCCGTGCACCGTCACGGCGGAGCTCGCGAGCGCGGGCGACGACATCCGTGTGCCCTCGCTCCAGGTCGTCTGCGGCGGGAAGCCGATCTATCGCTCGAGCGATCCGCTCAACGGCATGTCGATGTTCAGCAGCGGCGTGGAGGAGGACTCCGGCGCGGAGCCTGGCACGCAGGTCTATGCCATCTCGTACCAGGACAAGGGCACGCGCGCCGGGGAGCGGGCCGAGGTCTCGCTCGACAGCATCCGCAGGGCCGGCGCCGTCTGGAGCGACGCGGCGCCCGCGTACCGCGTCGAGCTCACGCTGGCGTACCAGAGCCCGCCCGTCGCCGGGGAGCCGCTCCTCGACGCCACGAAGAACACGCTGCACCGGGCCGCTGGCGTCACCGAGTCCACGGGACCGAGCCCGGTGAAGGCGGGCGCGAGGTGCGCGCTGCGCGTCTCGCCGCTCCCGCGAGGCGGCAAGTGCCTCACGCGCCTCGCGTGCAGCGGCCGCATGCTCTACGGCGCGGGCACGACAGGCGTCTCCGAGTGCGCGGTGGAGGGCGGTCGAGTCGTCCGCGTCCACGACGGGAACACGACCCAGCACGGCGGCGATCCGGCGCTCGATCTCGACCTCGCGACGGGGCGGTTGACCGTGCGCGACGAGGGGGAGCGCGGCGCGTGGAGCGTCGGCGTGCAGCTCGATCCGGTCGCGGGAGAGGGCCAGTGACGCCCGGGGCCCGACGCCGATCGACGTGAATCGACGCATGCCCGTGCCTCTCATGAGAATTCCAGACGAGTAAACGCAAGTGTCCACAGGGCGTGACGCGGGAGAAGCGCTGCACTTCGCGCGCTCGACCGTGCATCGCGGTGGTATGTTCGCGGCGCCCGTGGCCGCATGAAGTGACCTGTCGCACCGGAGGCAGCCCGCGCGAGGCCGGACGCGTGCCGGCGGTCGGGCGGCGGGGTCGGTCGATTTTTTTTCAGGGCACCGATGATTTCGATCGGGCGCGGGGGTCTATGCCTCCGAACCCGGACAGAGAGGCCCCCATGACCGCGATCTCCCCCGCCATTCGCCACGCCGCGCCGACCCGAGACGAGAACGAGACGCCCTGGACCGGCGCCGCCCCCGGCGCCGCCGTGACCGGCGCGCCGGGCCAGCGCCAGCGCTCGGTCCTGAGCTCCAGGAAGGCGCTGTGGGCTGGCCGTATCCTGAGCGGCTTCGCCGTCCTGTTCCTGGGCTTCGACGCCACGGGCAAGCTGCTCCAGCCGCCGGAGTTCGTGGAGGGCACGACCAGCCTCGGGTACTCGGCGGGCGTGCTTTTTCCCCTCGGGGTGCTGCAGGTCGTGTGCCTGCTCTTCTACGTCATCCCGCGCACGGCGGTGCTGGGGGCCGTGCTCTGGACGGGCTATCTGGGGGGCGCGATCGCGACGCACGTGCGCGTCGGCAGCCCGCTCTTCAGCCACACGCTGTTCCCGATCTACGTGGCGGCGCTGATCTGGGGCGGGCTCTGGCTGCGCGACCGGCGGCTCCGCGCCGTCCTCCCGCTCCGGGCGGCGGAGTGAGGAGAGACGGCGTCCGCGAGGACCGATGAGCTGGAGCTCCTCGCGACATCAGGGCATCGATCGCAGCGCTGAAACAACGATTTTCGCGGCGCGGGCCGCACGGAGGAAGACATGTCTATCAAGAGCCTGAATCCCTATCTGTTGTTCGACGGGACGGCCGACAAGGCCATCAAGTTCTACGAGAGCGCGCTGGGCGCGAAGAGCGACGGCCCGCCGATGCGCTTCGGCGACATCCCTGGCGACAACCCGGCTCCCGAGCACAAGGACCGGATCATGCACGCCACGATGCGCGTCGGCGGGGGCGTCATCATGATCAGCGACACCATGCCCGGCATGCCGACCCCGGCGGAGGGCAACACCGAGGTCTGCCTTCACTTCGACGACGCGGCGGACATGGCGAGGGTGTTCGACGCCCTCGCCGAGGGCGGCAAGGTCACGATGCCCCTGCAGGACACGTTCTGGGGCGCGAAGTTCGGCTCGCTCACCGACGCGTTCGGCACCCGCTGGATGTTCAACTGTCAGAAGGAAGACTGTCAGGGCCAGCAGGCGTGACGCCGGGCGGCGGCCGGCGCCGCGGCCTGCGTGCAGCGCCGGCCTGGGCGGCGCGATGACGAGAGCCCGCGCCATCACGCCACGTGTGGCGGGCCTGCGCGTGCGACGTAAGGCGCCCCTTCGACCCCTGCTTCCCGCCCGGTGCTACCCGCCGAGGACCTCGGCGTAGAGCGCCTCGTACGCCCGGATCATCCGGTCCATCCCGAACCGCTCGATCATCCGCGCTCGCCCCCGCATCCCCATCGCGGCGCGGTCTTCCCGCACGGCCACCGCCTCCAGCGCCGCCGCCAGCGTCTCCGGCGCCCCCGGCGACACGAGCAGCCCCGTCTCGCCCTCCTGCACGATCTCCGGGTTGCCGCCCACGCGCGTCGCCACGATCGGCAGCCCCGCCGAGGCCGCCTCGATGAGCGTGAGCGAGATCCCTTCCGTCAGCGACGCGAGCGCGAACACATCGAACGCCGCGAGCAGCTCCGCCACGTCGCCGCGCGTCCCCGTGAACGTCACCGCGCCGGCCAGCCCGAGCCGCGCCGCCTGCTGCTCGAGCGCCGGCCGCACCGGACCGTCGCCGATCAGCGTCAGGTGCGCGTCCGCCCGCACCTCGCGGAGCCGCGCGAACGCCGCGAGCAGCGTCGCGTGGTCCTTCTCCGGCGAGAGCCGCGCCACGCATCCCACATGGTAGCCCGCGGCGGGCACGCCGAGCCGCGCCCGCGCCGCGCCCGCGTCGCCCGGCCGGAACACCTCCGTGTCCACGCCGTTCAGGATCGTCACGACCTTGGCCGGGTCGACCCGCTCCACCTCGAGCGCGACAGCGCGCGCGTCGTCGCTCACCGCCACCACCCGGTCCGTGAGCGCCGTCGCCAGCCGGTTGACCAGCACCTTCCGCTTCTGCTTCGGGTAGTTGCGCCCGTGCTTCGTGTGGATGACGCGCGGCCCGCCGCCGCCGCCGCCACCGCCAGCCAAGCCCGCGGCCCGCGCGAGGCCCGCCGCGAGCGCGCCGTAGAGGTGCGGCCCCGGGTTGTGCGTGTGGACCAGCCCGATCCCCTCGCGCCGCATCCACGCCGACAGCCGCACCGGGAGCCCCGGGTCGAGCCCCGGCCTGCGCGCGATCACCACCAGCGGCACGTCGAGCCGCGCGAGCTCCTCGGCGAGCGCGCCGGGCTCCTGCAGCGCGCAAACGACCGGCGCGAACCTGTCGCGCGCCGTCCGCTCCAGGAGCCGGAGCACCACCCGCTCGAGCCCGCCGACGTTGAGCGACAGCACGACATGCGCGACCTTCGCCGGCCGGCCCGGCGCCGCGCGCGGCCCTGTCCCCGGCGTCGGCAGGGCCTCGGGGGCTCCGATCACGCCGCGACCTCGCGGCCGAACTCGATGGGCACCTCGGACACGGTGAACCGAAACTTGCCGCCCGACGTGACAGGGATCTCGTCGACGAGCTGCACCCGGATCTCCGCCCGCTCCCCGAGGAACTGGCGGAGATCGCGCTCGATCGCCTCCGACGTCTCCGCCTTGTAGCCCTCGCCGGGGATGATCCTGATCGTGATCGCCCGCGTCTTGTCCTGGTGGACCTGGTAGCGCTCCACCGTCGGGTTGTCCTTGAAGAAGTAGGGGAAGAACACGGACGAGAGGAGCTGGCCGTCCGGCCCGACGATCATGTCGAGCACCCGCCCCTCGACCGAGGCGAGCAGCGGCAGCCCGCGGCCGCACGAGCACGACGTGTCCGCGGCGACCACGACGTCCTCGTTCTTGTAGCGGATCAGCGGCATCGACCGGCAGATGAGGTCGGTCAGGATCACCTCGCCCGGCTCGCCGGGCTTCGCGTGCCGGCCGCCGCACTGCACCTCGACGAAGATGTTCTCGATGTTGAGGTGCTTGCCCTCGCGGCGCTCGCACTCCGCGCCGATCAGCATCATCTCCCGGCAGCCATAGCGATCGTAGACCGGCGCCTGGAACGCCTTCTCGATCGTCTCACGCTGGTGCGGGAAGAGCCGCTCCGCCGTCGCGATGATCCCCTTCGGCGTCGGCAGCCTGTGCCCCGTCTCGAGCGCGTAACGCGCCGTGTAGTAGAGCGGGCTCGTGTATCCGACGACGAGGTTCGGCGCGTACCGGCGGATCTCGTCGACCACCCCCGCGAGCCGCTCCTCGGACAGGTTCCACGCGCTGACCGTCTTCTTCCGGATGGCGGCCTCGTGGAGCGTGCGCTTCGCCTTCTTCCAGCGCGGCTCCTTGGTCGGGATGCCCCAGATGTAGAGCTCCTTCTCACCGATCCGCCCGCCCGCCCACGCGTCGGCCCGCAGGGCCGCCGCGCTCCTACACTCGTACGTCGTGTGATCGTAAAAGAACCGCGCGGGCTCGCCGGTCGAGCCGCCGGTGCCGCTACGGAAGAGCTTGCCACTCCACCCGTCGGCGATCAGCTCGCTGCCGTGCGCGCGGAGATCCGCCTTGGTGAGGACGGGAAAGCGCACGAGATCCTCGGGCGCGTGCGCGTCCTTCGCCCGCACCCCGTACTCGGCGAAGCGGCGCCTGTAGAAGGGGATGCTCTTCTCCGCGAACTGGAGGGTCGCCTGCATCTTTCGCCAGTTGAGCTCGCGGAGCTCGCGCTCCGGCCGCCACTGGGAGCGCTCCATCTCCTCGAGGTACGCCAATGTCGCCCTTCTTCGGAGTTTCGTCTCGTAAAACGGATAGAGGACATTCCGAAAGAGTGCTGAGTACATAATGAGAGCCGATTCTTCCGAACCTTCGACAGGTCGTCAAGCGGCCCGCAGCCTGGCGTCGCGCCGCGCGCGCCCTCGCTCCGGTAACCGATCTGTCGAGGTGTCGTGATCGAACTCTACATCACGCCTGTTGCTGCGTCCCGCATCACAGGCACACGGACGCTGCGCGCAGCGCCGCCGCACCGCGCCGCGCCCGCGAGGCGCCTCAGCCTGGACGAGATCCGTCCATGCGCTGCCATGGGGGTGATCGGTTTGAAGCACGAGACGGGAAGCGGGGAGAGGCCGGGGGGAAGAACAAGGAACTTCCTGGTTTCCGGCCGCCGAGCGAGCTCCTCCGGCGAGCGCGACAATGACCCCGCCGCGCGCGCCCGCAGCGCGGCGCGGCGTCTCTCAGCCCGCGGTGGGCTCCGTCTCCTGCTGCCATAGCGCCGCCAGCGCGAACGTCTTCGCGTTCTCCGGCACGGCCTGGCAGAAGCTCTGTCGCCGCGCCGGGTCGTGGATCCACTGGGCCCGCGTCACGAGCCGCTGCATCGCGACAGCGATCGCCTCGCGCGCCGCGTCGTGGTGCCCGGCGGCCCGGAGCGCCTCGGCGTACACGAGCCGGATCTGCGCCTCGCCCTCCTCGGTCCCCCCGACCGACACGAGCAGCCCGAGCCCGCGCCGCGCCGCCTCGAGCGCCTCGTGCGCGCGCCCCTGCTCGAGCAGCACCCGCGCCCGCGCCGCGAGCGCCAGCGCCTGGAGCGTCGGCACGTGCGCCAGCATCGCCACGGCCGCGCCCGCCTCGTTGTCCGCCGCGGCGAGGCTGCCGAGCCGGATCAGGATCGCGGCGAGGTACGCGCGCGACCGCGCCTCCTGCCGCCGGTTCGCGTGCGCCGAGAACGCCTCGACGGCCTCGGCCGTGACCGCGCGCGCCGCGGCCAGGTCGCCCTGCTGCGTCCAGAGCAGCCCCAGGTTCTGCTTCGCGAACGTCGCGACGTTGTGCAGCCCCATCCGCTCCGCCTCCGCGAGCGCGTCGCGCAGCTCCGCCTCGGCGCGGTGGTACATCCCGAGCTGCACGAGGCAGTGCGCCGCGTTCACCCGGCTCAGGCACGCGTTCCGGAGATCGCCCGTCTGGAGGTACGCCGGGATGCTCTGCTCGGTGCACTCGAGCGACGCCGCCGGGTCGCCGTAGCAGAGCGCCCGCGACGCCCGCAGCGCGTGGATGCGCGCCGCCACCGCCGCGTCGCGCTCCGCGAGCGGCATCGCGACGCGCGCGAGCTCCTGCACGATCTCCTCCGCCGCGGCGTACTGGCCGCCGTGCAGGAGCGACCCGGCGATGCGCGCCAGCGCGCTCACCGAGGCGCCGGTCGCCTCCTCGACGTAGCTCGGGGGGCCGCTGGCGTGGCTCGGCGGGCCGCCGCCGTGGCTCGCCGGGCCGCCGCCGTGGCTCGCCGGGCCGCCGCCGTGGCCCGCCGCGCCGCCGCCGCGGAGCTCCTCGACGAGATCCGCGAGCCGGTCGCCCATGCCGAGGCGCACGCGCATCGACGCCGCCTCCGCGGCCGCCGCGTACCAGAGCGCGCTCTTCCGCGGGAAGCCGCGCATCGCCATGACGGCGCACCGCTCGGCCTCGGCCGCCTCGCCGAGCCACTTGTGCGCCTCGGCCTGCACGAGGCGCAGCGCGGCGAAGAACTCCCCGTCCGCGTCGGCGCTCGCCACGCCCTGCTCGGCCCGCTGGATCGCGGCGCGGAAGTCGTTCGCCCCGAGCGCCTGCTCCGCCGCGCGCCGGAACCACACGACCGCGCGCTCGGCGTCCCCGCCGCGCTCGAAGTGCTCGGCCAGCAGCGCCGCGTCGCGCTCGCCGGCCGCGTCCAGCCACTCGCCGGCGAGCAGGTGGCCGAGCGCGCGGTCCGCGTCGGTCAGCGTCTCGTACGCCGCCTCGCGCACGAGCGCGTGCCGGAAGGCGTACTCCTCCTCGCCCCGGAACTTCCCCTCCCCCCGCCGCGCGATCAGCTCGCGGTCGACGAGCACAGCGAGCCACCCGTCCACCTGCGGGGCCCGCCGCTCGCCCCCGAGCAGCGCCATCAGCCCGCCGCGCCAGAACTTCTGGCCGAAGACGCTCGCCGCCCTGAGCACCCGCCGCGCCTCGGCGTCGAGCGACTCCAGCCGCGCCTGCACCATCGACAGCACCGTCTCGGGCAGCGACTCGGTCCGCCCCGCGGCCGCCGCGCGGATGAGCTCTTCCAGGTAGAACGCGTTGCCCCCGGCGCGCTCGCACAGCCGCGCGCACACGTCGGGCGTCACCGAGTCGCCGAGCACCTCGCGCACGAGCCGCTCGCTGCCGCGCCGCCCGATCTCGCGCAGCCGGATCTCCTGCACGCCGCGCGAGACCCACACCTTCGGGAACACCGCCTCGACCTCGGGCCGGGCCAGCGCGAGCACCATGAGCGGCTGGTCCCTGTGCGCGAGCGCCGCGTCGATGAGCTTCACCGTGGGCACGTCGCCCCACTGCAGGTCCTCGAGCACGAGGAGCACCGGCTCGCCGCGGCACTCGGCGAGCACGAAGTCCTCCCAGGCGCGCCGGATCTGGTCGCCCATGAGCATCGGGTCGCTCCGCGCGGCGCGCAGCTCGACGCGGCCCTCGTCGGAGAAGCGGATGCGCGCCACCTCGCCGAGGAACTCCGTGACCCGCGCGCAGTCGGCGCCGCTCAGGTAGCGGCCTACCCGCGCGCGCAGGCGCTGCTCCCGCACCTCCTGCGGCTCGCCGCCGGAGAGCCCGGCCTCGCGGCGCAGCATCTGGCGCAGCATCCCGAAGGGCGAGCCCGCGCTCATCGGGTCGGCGTGGCCGAGCCAGACCTGCACCCGCTCGTTGCGCTCCTCGACCCGGCGCAGGAACTCGTAGCGCAGCCGGCTCTTGCCGAGCCCGGCGGGCGCCGTGATCACGACCGCGCGCGCTGTCGGCTCGGAGAGGCACTCGTCGAGCACGGCGTCGAGGATGGCGAGCTCGTGGTCGCGCCCCACGAACGGCGTCGCCCGCCCGAGCAGCGTCCGCGCCGCCTCGACGAGGTCGCGCTCGGCCCGGAGCACGAGGCCCGTCGCGTCGCCGCCGACGTCGAAGCGCGCGTCGAGCAGGCCGGCCATCACGTCGTCGAGGCGGATGATCCCGTCCTCGGCGACGTCGAGCAGCCTCACGGCGCGGTCGATCGTCGGCCCCATCGGGAGCCGGTCGTCCGCGGCGGCGCGGCCGGCGACGAGCGCCATCTGCACGCCGGGCAAGAGGTCCCGCACCTCGATCGCGCAGCGCGCCGCGCGCGCCGCCTGGTCGGTGATGAGGCCGCGCCCCTCGAGCGTGATGAGCAGGAGCCCGTCGCCCGTCGTCGGCAGCGTCTGGAGGGCGCCGCCGAAGCGCGCGGCCACGCGCTTCACCTCCTCCTCCGGGACCACGCGCGCGAGCGGCATGGTCATCGGGAGGGTCATCGGCATGGTCGGCTCTTGCCAGGAGGCCTCCTGCGGGCCCATCCGCGCGAGCAGCAGGCAGATCGTCCGCCGCTCGCCGGTCGTGAGCGCGCTCGGGCGCCGGCTCACGGGCGCCGGGGGGGAGCTCTTGATCTCGCCCACCCGGAGCAGCTCGAGCGCCACGGCGGCGCCGCTCGCGGGGCGGCTCGCCGGGTCCTTCGTGAGCATGCGCGCCACGGCGGCGTCCACTGTCTCGGGGATCTCGGCGCGCAGGTCGCGCAGGCGCGGCGCCTCGTCGAGCACGACGCGCAGGAGCGCTGTGTGGATGTCGTCGCCGACGAACGGCGGCCGCCCGGTGAGGCAGTGGAACAGCACGCAGCCGAGCGCGAACACGTCGGCCTGGGGCCCCACGGCGCGCTCGCCGCGTGCCTGCTCGGGCGCCATGTAGAACGGCGTGCCCATGACGACGCCGGTCATGGTGAGGGGCGCGAGCGACGTGAGCCGCGCGATGCCGAAGTCGAGCAGCTTGACCTGCTCGACCGCCTTGTCGACGAGGTACAGGTTGCTCGGCTTGAGGTCGCGGTGGACGACGTGGTTGCGGTGCGCCTCGGCGAGCGCCTCGGCCACGCGCAGGCCGAGCAGGACGCTCTCGCCGACGGTGAGCCCGCGCCGGCGCAGCCGGTCGGCGAGGCTCTCGCCCTCGAGCCACTCCAGCGCGAGCCAGGGCTCGCCGCTCTCGGTCGCCCCCTGCGCGATGTACCGCACGATGCCCGGGTGCCTGAGCTCCGCGAGCACCTGCGCCTCGCGCGCGAAGCGCTCGCCGTGCTCGAGGCCGCGGCCCGACATGACCTTGAGCGCCGCCGTCTCGCCTGTGTGCCGGTCGAGCGCGCGGTAGACGGAGCCCATCCCCCCCGACCCGGCGAGGCGCTCGATCAGGAAGCGGTCGGCGACGATGTCCCCGGGTTTCATCGGGACGGCGAGTATCACATGGAGCGCGGACGGAGAGGCCAGATCCCGGCGAGGGGCGCGGCGGGGAGCGCCGGCCGCTGCCTCGCCCGGCGCGGCTGCGCGCGGACGAGCGGCGAAAGCGCCGGAGGGGCGCGCGGGTGGGAGCGCGCCCGCGGCGGCGAGGGGGCTCGGGCCGCGTGTGCAGCGATGTAGGCAGGACGGCGCCCCAGGGGACACGGCGTGCGCTCCGGGGCGCGGCGCGCCCTCGGGGCGTGGCGGCGCGGCTCTCTCGGAGGCAGCGTGGCGGACGCATTGCCGTGGTCGAGCGCGGGGGCCGTACCGCGACGAGAGAGTTTTGCGGTCAGCGACGGGCGCTATCGCGACGCGCGGTCAGCGACGGGCGGAGCGCAGCGTCGCTCGCAATTGTTACCGGGTCGACGCCTGTCTATCCTGCCTTGCGCGGCGGGATGTTGTTCACCCGGATCGATTCGCTTCCTGGAGGAGTCCATGGCCAGAACGGCGCCCATTCCCAATATCCCGGCCATCCCCGGGATGAACCCCGGCACCTGGATCATGGGCGGCGGCGGCGACGGCGGCGGCAAGGGGGGCCGCGGCGGCAAGGGCGGCGGCGACAGGCAGGGGGCGAACGGCGAGAACGGCGGCAACGACGCGAACGGCGGCGACAAGGGCGCCCAGAGCTGCGGGCAAGGGTCGCCGGGGGGGTGCAACAACTGCGGCAACCAGCTCTCGGCGGGCGACCCTGTCGACGTCGCGACGGGGCGCGTCTACACCCTGCCGTCGCTCGATGTGTGGCTGCCCGGCCCGCTGCCGCTGGAGCTCTACCGGAAATACTCCTCGCACGCGGTCGATCGCGACGTGGGGCTCGGGCACGGCTGGACGCACTCGCTCGGGTGGGAGATCGTCGCGAGGGCCCGGAGCGTCGAGATCTGGGACGAGCACGGCACGATGCTCCAGCTCGACTTGCCCCAGGTCGGCGGCGAGGTGATCCACCGGGGCTGGGCGCTCACCCGCGACGCCTCGGGCTTCGCGCTCGAGATCGACGGCATCTGGCGCCGCTTCTCCTCGCTCGACGGCGAGGGGCGTCGCTACCGGCTCACGGCCGTCGAGGACCGCAACCAGAACCGCATCACGCTCACCTACCGCGACGGCGGGCTCGCCGAGATCGTCGACTGCGTGGGCCGCGTCGTCCGCGCGCTGCGCACCCCGGAGGGGCGGATCCGCGGGTTCGAGGTCAAGAACGCCCCCCAGCAGGGCCAGTGGATCCGGCTCGCGGAGTACACGTACGGCGCCCGGGGCGACCTCGTCGCGGTGACCGACGCCGGCGGCTACGTCGCGCGGTTCACCTACGACGAGGACCACTTCTTGACGTCGTATACAGCGCCGGACTGCCCGACGTTCCATTTCGTCTATGACGAGCTGCACCGGTGCGTGGAGACCTGGGGCGCCTACCCGGACGGCAGCGTCCCGGGGCTGTCGGACGGCGTGCCCGACGTGCTCGCGGACGGCAGGACGAAGGCGAAGGGGTTCATGCACTGCAGGATCGAGTACGACGACGCCGGCTACCGGGAGATCGCCGACTCGATGCAGGTGCGCCGCGTCTTCGTGAACGCGCGTGGGCTCGTGGACAAGGGCATATCGAACGGCCATGTCACGACGCGCACCTTCGATGAGAACGGGTTTCTGGCGACGCACTCCGACGCGCTCGAGGCGACGACGCGCTGGACCCGCGACGCCCGCGGCCGGATCCTCACGGCCACCGATCCGCTCGGGCGCACCACCGTGTTCACCCGGAACGCGATGGGCCAGGTGGAGGAGGCGTGCGACGACCTCGGCGTGATCCTACGCGCTCGCTATGACGGCCGCGGCAACCTCGTCGAGCTCGTCAAGGCGCGCGGCGAGGTGATCACGCGGGAGCACGACCAGCGCGGGAACATCGTGCGGCAGACGCTGCCGAACGGCGGGGTCATCCGTTACGAGTACGACGCGCACTGCAACCAGACAGCGGCGATCCAGCCCGACGGCACCACGTGGCTTTACGCCTACGACCCGCTCGGGCGCTGCGTGGCGCAGACCGACCCGCGGGGCGCGGTGACCCGGTTCTCGTACGACGACTGCGGCCGCATCGTCGCGGCGTTCTTCCCGAACGGCGGGGTGGAGCGCTTCGGTTACAACGGCGTCGACGCGATCGTCCAGCACGTCGACGCGGACGGCCACGTCTACACGATCGATTACCTCCTGCGGCGCATCATCGGGCTGAAGCACCCGAACGGCGACAGGCTCCGTTACAGGTACAACCGGGAGGGCTACCTCGTCGAGGTCCACAACGAGAAGGGCGAGGTCCGGTACAGCACGTACAACCCCGACGGCCTCGTGACCGAGATACTGTCGTTCAACGGCCGCACCCAGCGGTTCAAATACGACGCGATGAACCGGCTCATCGCGTACACGAACGGGCGCGGCGAGAAGACGGAATACGTCAGGAATCTCATTGGCAGCGTCGTCGAGGTCAATTACCCCGACGACACGAAGGCTACCTTCGAATACGACGCTCGCGGCCGGCTCGCGCGCGCGACGAACGACGCCGGCGAGTACGTCTACGAGATGGATGCGGCGGACCAGCTCGTGCGGGAGGCGCACACGGTGGACCGGCGCACGTACGCTGTCGATCACGAGTACGACGTCATGCGCCGGCGCGTGCGGCTCAGCACGTCGCTCGGCCACGAGCACGCGATCGATCGCGACGTCATGGGGCGCCCCCGGTGGTCGGATCTCGGCGGGGGCGAGCGCGTCGACTTCGCGTACGATCCGGTCGGCCGCGAGCTGCGCCGCGCGCTGTCGGGCGGCGCGGCGCAGGAGAGCGAGTACGGCCTCGAGGGCGGCGTCGCGCGGCGCCGCGTGATCGCCGGCCGGGCGGCGCGTCCCCAGGTCGGGGCCGGGCAGCCGGCGTGGGTGGGGCCGCTGCCGTCCACGAGGACTGTCGACAAGGCGTTCCAGTACTCGCTGAACGCCGAGAACGTCGTCCGCCGCTGGGATCAGAGCCTCGGCGCGAAGGAGTACGCGTACGACGCGCGCGAGCAGCTCACGGCGGTGTCGTCCGGCGCGCAGCTCCTCGAGGCCTACCGGTACGACGCCGCAGGGAACGTCTCGGAGGCGGCGCTCGGCCGCACGTACGGTCCTGGCAATACGCTGCTGGAGAAGGGGGCGGCGAGCTACGTGTGGGACGCGGACGGCTGCCTCGCGGAGAAGCGCGTGCAGCGCCCGGACGGAAGCGTGGAACGGTGGAAGTACGAGTGGAGCGGCGCCGGCAACCTCGCGCGCGTCCACCGCCCCGACGGCGCCGTCATCGAGTTCGCATATGACCCGTTCGCGCGCCGCGTGGCGAAGCGGGTGTATCGGCGGGACGACATCGGCTCGCTCGTCCCGGTCGCGTCCATGCGCTTCGTCTGGGATAAGGACCGCATCGTGCACGAGATCCGCGAGGCGGCCGACGGGCGCGGCGATCCGGTCGTGTCGGAGCGGACGTACTCCTATGACGGCCGGTTCGGCCATCCGCTCGCCGAGCGCGAGGACATCGTCACGCCCGGGGGCCGGCAGGTCGGCGCGTGGGTCTACCACGTGAACGATCCGATCGGCACGCCCGAGCACCTCGTCGCGGGCGACGGGCGGGTGGTCGGCGAGCTGCGCCGCAGCGCGTGGGGAGCGACGGAGACCTCGCCGGGGAGCCAGGCGACCACCGCGCTGCGCTTCCGCGGGCAGCACCACGATCCGGAGACCGGGCTGCACTACAATCGATATCGCTACTACGATCCCGACACGGGCCGTTACCTCAGCGAGGATCCTCACGGCGGCCTGCCCGACGCGAACGTCTACCGGTACTGCGTCAACCCGGTCACGGGGGTCGACCCCCTGGGGCTGGCCCACCACGCGACAGCCACCTTCACGCCCAGGAACGGCCAGCCGATCGCGCTGAACGGCGGACAGCCGTTCTCGTCCAGCTACGACTCCGAGGCGGACGACTACTCCCGGCAGTACAACGCGGACAACGGCATCAACCCGTTCCGGAACCTGACGGGCCGCGACGAGGACGGCAACCTCGTGCACCGCACGTCGGACACCGAGGCGCAGATCATCCGCGATCTCGAGAGGAGGCGCGACGAGGAGGGGCTCGAGCTCGACGGCGGACACCTGCAGATCGACGGGCAGCTCCCGCCGTGCACCTCGTGTCACCGCCGCATGGAGGAGTTCGCGTCGGCGAACAACTGCACGATCGACTACCGATGGCCGGGAAACCCCAGCGCACACCAGGTGGCGGCGCGGACGGCGGGCTCCAGACGCTATCCTTGATTCCAGCCCACCCCGCGGCTATCCGGGGTGGATATGGCCACGACCGATCTCGACGCGATCGACTGGAACGGAATCGAGCATGCCTACGGGCCCGCGACGGACGTGCCCGGCGGCCTGCGCGCGCTCCGCTCCAAGAAGGCGCCGGAGCGCCGCGGCGCGCTCAAGGGCCTGGACGACACGATCAACCATCAGGGCACGATCACCGCGGCGGCGGTGGCGGCGGCGCCCTTCCTCGTCGAGCTGGCCCTGGACCCCTCGGTCAAGGACCGCGCCGCGATCCTCGTTTTCCTGGCGAACCTCGCGGTCGGGGGAGACCACATCCGGTCCATCAGCGCCGGATACGACGTCCGTGGTCGCGCGTTCGGCGAGCTCCCGGAGGACCACCCGTACAAGGCGATTTACCAGCGCGTCGCGGCGGGCATCGATGGATATCTCGCCCTGCTCTCCGACAGCGACGCATCGGTCCGCGTCGCCGCCGCGCTCCTGCTCGCGTTCCTGTCCAGCCACGCGGAGCGCTCGGCCCCTGTCGTCCGCGCCCGCGTCGCGGCGGAGCCGGACGAGAAGGCGCGGGCGAGCGCCGTGCTGTGCCTCGGGTACCTCGACGGGTACCTCGGGGACGAGGGCGACGTCGACCGCTTCCTCGAGCTGGCCCACGAGGGGCCGGATCTTGTCCGCGTCGCGGCGTGCCTGGCGCTCGCGTACGCGTCGCCGTCGCGCGTCGGCGCCGCGGAGCAGAGGGTGCTGCTCGACGCGCTGGCGAGCGCCGCGCAGCCGCTCGCCGACTTCCCCTGGTGCGGCGGGGAGCTCGGCAACCACATCGCGATGGCCCTCACCCGGGTCGGCGCCGCGCAGCAGGACGTGAGCCTCCTCGTGGGGCTGCTCGAGGCGACGCAGGGCAAGCCGACGCAGCCGCGCGTGGCGACAGCGATCGTCGACGCTGTGTTCGCCGTCGACGGGGGCCCGCCGTCCGACCTGCGGCTCCCCTCCGAGCTGAACGAGGCCCAGCGCGGCACGCTCAAGCACCTCGTGGAGCGGCAGCTCGTCCAGCGCATCGGCGCCGCGCTGTCGCGCCACGGCCTGCTCTCGGCCGAGGGCGATCTCCGCCGTTTCCTCGGGCTCACGCCGGCGGGGCCGCTCGATCGCGCTGTGGGCGGCGAGCCGCTGTGGCGGCTCGCCATCCGGGTCATGAGCGACAGGGCCCCTGTCGAGGCCTGGGTGGACGCGCTCAACGCCTCGCTCGGCCCGGAGGAGGTGATCGAGGCGTGTCAGGACGCGGCGGTGCCGCCGTACGCGCTGCTGGTGCCGTGGCCGCGCCGCGGCGATGACCCCTGGACGGTGACCCTGGGCCGCCGGACCAGGCTGGAGCGCATGCTCGCGGGGGCGCTGATCGCGCGCGTGCCCGCCGACCTCCTCGAGCAGGCAGCGGACCGGCTGCTCGCCGCCCAGGACCGCCGCGACGTCCTCTGCGCCGCGCTGATCGCGGCGCTCTCGGCGGCCCTCGCGAAGGAGGGCAAGACGCTGGACCCCCGCCACGGTCCGCTGGTCGCGGCGGGCATGGCGGAGCCTTTCTTCGAGGACATGCGCGCCGTCCTCGCGCGCCTGCCGCCCGACCGGCGCGAGCCGCTGATCCTCGCCCTCTCGTTCGACCATTACATGCAGACCACGCCCACCGGCCGCGCGATGTTCGTCCGCGGGGCGTGGCTTTACGTCGATCTCTGCTCGACCGAGGCGGCCGCGGACAAGCTGGCGAGCGCCGTCCAGAAGTGGCGGGTGGACGGCGAGGTCCCGAAGGACCGCGCCGTCGAGGCCTTCGCCGCCCTGGGGAGCGCCGCGCTCCCGCGGGTCGAGGCCCTCGCGGCGGACGAGGCGACCCCGCACAGGGAGGTCTTCGTCCGGGCGCGGGAGCGGCTGCGGGGCGCGCGCGCGTGACGCGCGGCGCGGCGCAGGCGTGGTAGGCTGCGCCCCCATGTCTGCGATTGTTCTACCCACCATCGAGAGCCTCGTCCCGTACGAGGGGGGGAAGCCGCTCGAGGAGCTCGCGCGCGAGCTCGGCGTGACCGACGCCGTGAAGCTCGCGTCGAACGAGAACCCGCTCGGGCCGAGCCCGCGCGCCGTCGAGGCGGCGCGCCGGGCGCTCGAGAGCATGAACCTCTACCCGGACGGGGCGGCGTACCGGCTCCGCGAGCGGCTCGCGGCGGTCCACGGCGTCTCGATGGACGAGATCATCCAGGGCAACGGCTCGAACGAGCTGCTCGACCTGATGGTGCACACCTTCGCGACGCCCGGGTCGCACATGGTGTTCGCGGATCCGGCCTTCATCGTCTACAAGATCTCCGCGCTGGCGTACGGCGTTCCGTACACCGCCGTGCCGCTGCGCGACCTGCGGCACGACCTCGAGGCGATGGCCGCGGCGGTCACGCCGAAGACGCGCCTCCTGTTCGTCGCGAACCCGAACAACCCGACCGGCACGCACGTCGGCCGCGCCGCGGTCGAGCGCCTGCTCCGGGAGGTGCCGCCCGAGGTCATCGTCGTCATGGACGAGGCGTACATCGAGTACACGGACGCGGCGGACTACCCGGACTCCATGCGCCTCCGCGGGCTGCGGGAACGGCTCCTCGTGGTGCGCACCTTCTCCAAGATCTACGGCCTGGCGGGCCTGCGCGTCGGCTACGTCGTGGGCCCGGCCCAGCTCGTCGACTACATGAACCGGGTGCGCGCGCCGTTCAACGTGAGCGCGATCGGGCAGGCGGCCGCGCTCGCGGCGCTGGACGACGCCGAGCACGTCGAGAAGAGCCGCGCGCTGAACCGCAGCGAGCGCGAGCGGCTCACGCGCGAGCTCACCGCGCTCGGGCTGTCGGTGGCCCCGAGCCAGGCGAACTTCGTGCTCGTGGACGTGAAGCGGCCGGCGCGCGCCGTGTACGACGCGCTGCTGCGCAAGGGCGTCATCGTGCGGCCGTTCGGCAACCTGCCGACCAGCCTGCGCGTCACCGTCGGCACCGAGCGCGAGAACCAGCGCTTCCTCGAGAGCCTGTCGGCCGTGCTGGCGTGAGCGGCGGAGGGCCGGCTACGCGCGCCGCGCCGCCGGCCCCGCGGTGCGCGCCGCCGCGCGCATCATGCCGCCGAGGCTCAGCGGCACGAGCGCGATGAGCCCGTGCCCCTCCGCGGGCCCCGGGTGCGCCGAGACGAAGCACCGGACCGCGGGGTTCTCGTAGAGGTGCAGGAAATCGCAGCTCCCCGAGGGCGCGCTCTCCCGCCGCGCGACCTCGAAGGCGAGCAGGCCGCCTTGCGCGCCCGACCCGCGGTCAAACGAGGCGGCGAGCGCGGACATGTGCTCGTCCGCGCCCGCGGGGCTGCTCTCGGCCGGGCTCGTGTGGGTCACGTCGACGAAGCGCGAGAGCAGGGCGTAGCTCGACGGATGGGCGAGCGAGCAAAGGCAGTACACGGGTCGACCCGGGCGGGCGAGCATGTAGCGGATGAGGCGCTCCAGGGCGAGGCGGAGGACGACATCGTTGCTCGCCGGGTGCTCGCCGACCGCCCCGGACTCGCCGCGGACGATGGCGACCCTCCCGCCGGAGAGCTCCCGCTCGACGATCTGCATCGCGAAGTAGCCGACGATCCGGCCGCCTGCGCTCCGCTGGAGCACGAGGGCGCCGTGCTCCGCGTCGGCGTGGAGGACGTGGGCGGCGAAGCTCCTCTCCCGCTGCGATCCCTCGAAGATCAGGCGGCGCATGGCCTGGAGCTCGTCGTCGAGGAGGTGCCTCTCGTCCGGGGTCATCTCGCGTGGAACACGGACCTCGACCGAGGTCTGCTCATTCATGGGCTCCTCCATGCCTGCCGCTGCTGCCTGCATCTCGGCTGCGGGGCGGCCGTTCGCCGGGCGTCGCCGGCGCCGCAGCGTGGTCAGCAATGGAGGTGCCAGCGGTGTGCGACATGCGGCGCCCGCCGCGCCGGCGGCCGCCAGCGCCCCCGGCTCGCCGCCGCGCGCCGGCGCGGGCCGCAGGGGGGCGGGGTGAGGCCCGCGGGCATCAGACAGGCAGGCCTCAGCAAAGCGTTCCCCGACCGAGCTGCGCAGCGGGCTGCTCTTGACGTAGAGTCTGCCGGCGCCGCTGCTGTCCGGCGGCGGATCGGTCTCGCGAGGAAGAGGGGCTCATGACGATGGATATCGCCGCGCTGCGCCGCGACACCCCGGCCTGCGCCGGTGTCGTGCACTTCAACAACGCGGGGGCCGCGTTGCCCCCGGCCGTGGTGGTCGACACGGTTGTCGATCACCTGCGCCGCGAGGCGGCCATCGGCGGCTACGAGGCCGAGGCGGAGGCGGGCGAGCGGCTCGAGGCGGTCTACGGCTCGATCGCGCGGCTCATCGGCGCGGCGCCGGACGAGATCGCCCAGGTCGAGAGCGCCACGCGCGCCTGGGACATGGCGTTCTACTCCCTCCGCTTCGGCCCGGGCGATCGCATCCTGACCGCGCGCGCCGAGTACGCGTCGAACTACATCGCGTTCTTGCAGATGGCGCGGCGCACCGGCGCCGAGATCGTCCCCATTCCCAGCGATGAGAGCGGCGCCGTCTCGCTGCCCGAGCTCGACCGCCTGCTCGACGAGCGGGTCAAGCTGATCGCGGTCACCCATATCCCCACGAGCGGCGGGCTGATCAACCCAGCGGAGGAGATCGGCCGCCGCGCCAGGTCGGCGGGCGTGCCGTTCCTGCTCGACGCGTGTCAGTCGGTGGGGCAGCTGCCGATCGACGTCGAGGCGATCGGCTGCGACATGCTGTCGGCGACGGGGCGCAAGTACCTGCGCGGGCCGCGCGGCACGGGCTTTCTCTATGTCCGGCGCGCGTTGCTCGAGCGGCTCGAGCCGCCGTTCCTCGATCTGCACGCTGCCTGCTGGACCGCGCCGGACCGCTACGAGCTGCGGCCCGACGCCCGGCGCTTCGAGAGCTGGGAGAGCCATGTCGCCGGCCGGCTCGGCCTCGGCGCGGCCGTCGACTACGCGCTTCGCCTCGGCCTGCCGGCGATCCGCGACCGGGTCTGCGCGCTGGCCGAGCGCCTCCGCGCGCGGCTGGCCGAGCTCCCCGGCGTCGCCGTGCGCGACCTCGGCAAGCGGCGCTGCGGCATCGTGACCTTCACGAGGGAGGGCGAGGACGCCACGGCCGTCAAGGCGCGGCTCGGCGCGCAGGCGATCCACGTCAGCGTGTCGACAGCGTCCGGGACCCTGCTCGACTTCGAGGCGCGCGGGATTCCCGATCTCGTGCGCGCGTCGGTGCACTACTACAACGACGAACCCGAGATCGACCGCTTCGTCGCGGCGCTCGCGGCGGCCTGAAGAGCGAGGCTCGGCGCGGCGTCTGCTTCTTGCTCGCCGTTCTGGGCGACTGTGGCTCGAGCTAGAATCGAGCGATGCAAAGATTCTTGAACGTGCTTGGTAGAACGCTGTTCCTCGGCGCGATGGGCCTGCTCGCCGCGTGTGGTTCTGTCGACGGGGACAACGGGGGTGGCGGCTCGGGCGGCGCTGGGGGTGGCGACGGCCCGCGCGGCCCTGGCTCGGGCGGCGCTGGCGGCTCGACCGATGGTGGCGGCGCCGGCGGCTCGGACGACACGGGCAGCCCGGACGCCTTGCAGGCGTGCCTGGATTACTGCGACGAGGTGAGCCAATGCGACGATCCCGGCGCAAGCTGCGCCGACGACTTCTGCGAAGACCAGCTCCAGCGCGCTGGCGCCGAGTGTGAGGACGAGTTTGGCGCGGCCTTCGCGTGCTTCCTGCCCCTCGCAACGGTCCAGTGTGGTTTCGAGCCGCCTGACGCGTGCAGGGACGAGATCGACGCGCTGGAGGCGTGCACCGCGCTCCACGGGTGCGGCGGGCAGCTCTGCCAGGGCGGAGGCGGCGCGGAAGGCGAGACGTGCGGGTGCGTGTCGACGTGCCAGGGCAAGCGGTACGAGACGCAATGCGACACGCTTGCCGGCGGAGACACGACCTGCGTGTGCCTCGTGGACGACGTCGAGGTCGGGACGTGTGAAGGAGAGAGCGCCACCGCGTGCGGCGTGAAAGAGAGCTGTTGTCAGACGGAGTATTTCAACATCCCCTGATCACGCCTCTGCAGGCGGCGAGCTCATCGGTCTGCCCTTCCCGCCTTCAGGCGTCATCCTCCCGAGGCCCCCGGGAGCTGCTCACAGGGTTGTCTCGAACCGCAAGGGAGCCGGCAGGAGCTCCGTCAACCGCGCGACGTCGCGCACCAAGTCGAGCCGGCGCGGCTCGCGGTCCTCGTGCGACAGGAACGGGACCGCGTCGAACGCCGCGAGCGCCGCCTCGGCCACGCGCGCCGCGCCCTCGGGGCCGAGGAGGCCGAGCTCGAGCGCCTCGCGCGCCGCGCCGATGTACGTGTCGAACAGGCGCACCCCGCCGACCGCGAGCTCCAGCCGCGCTGCCTCGGGCGTCGCGACAACGTCGTGGATGAGGACCGCTTTGACGGCCTCCGGCGCGAGCTCGAGCATCCGCTGGCCAACGTGGATGTCGCCCTGCCCGCTGTCGCCGACGAAGACGAAGCCGTACTCGGGGTACAGCCGCCGGTACTCGAGGAAATTCTCGAGCTTCTTCTCCGCGATGGCGCGGTTGCCGAGGAGGCGCAGGAACGAGCCCGCGAGGACGGTCGCGGTGAGCTGGCCGCGCTCGGCGAGCGCCTTGAGGGTCGCGCCCTCGACGAGGCCGAGGCGGTCGCCGGGGCGGGCGGTGACGAAGGTCAGGTCCCCGGGCCGGCCGGGCTCGAGGTCCGGCCCGCGGTCGAGCTCCGCGTAGAGCTGCAGGACGCCGGGATAGACTGTCTTCTTCGGGTACCGGGCGTCCGTCCAGTTCGCATAGAAGGTATCGTCGATGTCGGAGAGGATCTTCACCTCACGCGTCGAGACCGCGGTCGCTTCACGCGCTATGTGCGCGAGGAGCTCCTCGCGCAGCGCGTCGTCGTCGATGTCGTGATAGAAGAGCTGGTGAAGGTCGTGGTAGCCGCCCAGGCCGTCGAGCGCGTTCTTGAGCCGCGTGACGTCGGCGCCGCGCGTGCCGAGCCAGATGCGGCGCAACGCCTGCTCATCGAGGCGCCCCGTGCGGCCGCGCTGAAGCGCCGAGGCGAGCGCCGCGCGCGCCGGGATGCCGAGGTCGCCGAGGCGATCCGCGGTCAGCAGATCGAGCAGCGCCGTGCGGTTGTCGGGGCCGATGAGGCGATCGTCGATATCGCCGAGCAGCGCGCGGAGATCGATCTGGAGGAGGAGCTGTTCGAGCCCGACGGCGCTCGCTCCCGCGAGGATCTCGAGGATCCGCCGCTCGTCTCGCCTGTCGGTGTGGGAGGCCATGCGCTGCCGGATCTCGTCGAGCTCTGGCAGCACCGAGGGGATGGACGCGTCGGGGGCTGTGTCGAGCGCCATGGCGTCCCCGCAACATAACGGATCTGCCGGCGCCCTGTCCGGCTGTCCTCCGCGGAGCGGGCGGCGAGGAATGCGCAGCGGGCGGCGAGGAATGCGAAGCGGGCGGCGAGGAATGCGAAGCGGGCGGCGAGGAATGCGCAGCGGGCGGCGAGGAATGCGCCGCCGGAGCTCACCTGGAGCTCCACGCCCTGCCGCCGAGCACCTCCACCAGGGCGGCGAGGACGCCGTCGAGCCGGGGCGCCGCGCCGCGGAGCGCGCGCAGGAAGCTCACAAGGTCGGGCGCCAGCGAGTGCACTGGAGACGAATAGTCGCCGGCGGTCATGTAGATCTCCGCGGTTCCCACGCGAACGGCGAGATACAGAGCCACGGAGTGCTCGCGCTCGACGCCGCGGTCGGACTCCGTATACACGATGTGCCCCGGCAGCTGGCCGAGCGTGAGGAGCTGCATCTCTCCCATCCTGCTCGACGAGCTCGACTTGCGGACGACGCTCCCCCGCTCGAGCGGCGACAGGACGACGACCGCCGCCGGCGGGAGCGCCGCGGGCCACGGCACCCGGGAGGGCGCAGCGCCCGAATCGAGGAGGGCCAGCCCGTCGATGGAGGCATAGAGCGCCTCGATCTGCGGGTGGAGCGCCCCGTGGCGCGCCTCGACCTCGGCCACCTCGCGCCGGCGATCCGCAGAGGGGGCCTTCACCGCAACGGACCAGCCGGCGCGCGGCGCGGAGGAGGCGAAGCTGCCCCGCACGAGCGCGCTGCGGAGCGTGTCGTCGAGCCGATCGTGCCTGTCGTCCAGGCGCGCCGCGCCGGGCGCGGCGCCGCGCGGGTCGAGGCAAGCGTCGACGAGCTGCGCGAGCGCCTCGTCGACGGCCGGGTCGGCGCGGAGGGGGTCGCGGTCGAGGAACGGCGCGTAGCGGAGGTCGGCGGCGATGCGGGCGACCTCCTGGCGACCGCGCGCGCCGTGGCGCCGCTCGAAGTACGCGCGCCAGGCCTGCGCCGCCTCCGCGAGCGCCGGGAGCGCCGCGCGCACGAGCGCGTCGACGTGCTCGCCGGAGAGGACCATCCCGAACACCATCCCGCCGCCTCGCTCCACCGCGATCAGGCCCGTCAGCACCGAGATGAAGCGCGCCTGCGCCTCCGTGAACGAGAGCGCGTCGTCGGGCTGGTGGCGCGCGAGCGTCTGGTGGAACCACGCGAGCAGGCGTTCCGCACCGTCCATCGTGCCTGGCATTCTACTCCTGGCATGAAGCCGGCCTAGCCTGCACGAGCCCTGTACGAGCTCTGCCGTGGCGGGGTGCTCGAGCCGCCTCCTCACAGTTCACGCCCCCACGTGCGATCTGGGTGCTCGTCGCACCTTCCGTCAGCGAGGGCGCCGGCGTACGCTCCCGGGCGATGGTCTCTCCTACCGCAATTGTGTTCGACCTCGACGGCACGCTGATCGACAGCCGAGGCGACATCGTGGCGGCGGTGAACCACGCGCTGGAGGTCACGGGGCGCGCACCGCTGCCCGGCCAGGTGATCGTCCGGTACGTGGGCGACGGCGCGCGCGCGCTTGTCGCGCGCGCGGCCAGGCTCCCAGAGTCGTCCGAGGACGTCGACGTGCTCCTCCGGCACTTCCTCGCGTACTATGAGCGGCACCCGCTCGACTTCACCCGCTGGATGCCGGACGCGCAGGAGATGATCGAGAGGCTCTCGGACCTCGGCGATCTCTCGCTCTGCGTCTGCACGAACAAGCCGCGCTCGACGACCGACGCGGTGCTCGCCGCGCTCGGGGTCCGCGGTCTCTTCCACGCCGTGATGGCCGGCGGCGACATCGCCGAGAAGAAGCCGTCGCCGGCGCCGCTGCTCCACCTCGCCGAGCGCCTCGGGGTCCCGCCGCGCAGGATGGTGATGGTCGGCGACGGCCCCCAGGACGTCGAGTGCGCGCGCCGCGCCGGCGTGCGGTCGATCGCCGTCCTCGGCGGCTTCGGCTCGCACCAGGAGCTCGTCGACGCGCGGCCCGACGTGCTCCTCCACACCCTGGGCGAGCTCTGGGACGTCCTCCGCCGCTGGCGCGACGCGACCGTCAGGATCTCCGCCGTCCGCTAGCCTCGTCCTCCCGCCCCGCCCTCAGGCCGCGACGCCCTCCGCGATCTCCCGCCCGAACGCGGTGGCGTTGAGGATCGCCCGGAGGCGCACGCGCGCGCGGTGGAGCCGCGAGCGCACCGCGCTCTCGCTCACGGCGAGCTTCTGCGCGATCTCCTGCAGGCCGAGGTCCTCGTGGTAGTGCGCCAGCACCACGTCGCGGTAGTCGTCCGGCAGCTCACACAGCGCCTCGCGGACGTACGCCTCGCGCTCCGCCGCCGACGCGGCGTCGTCCTCGCCGATCGTGCTGCGCATCGTCGGCAAGAGGCCGAGCTCCTCGAAATCGAGCCCCTCGACGATGCGCGCGCGCTGCCTGCGCTGCGACCGCATCAGCATGAGCGCCTCGTTCGCCGTCACCCGGAACAGCCACGTCGTGAAGCTCGAGTCGCCCCGGAACGAGCGGATCGTCCGCACCACCTGCAGCAGCGTCGACTGCACGAGGTCGAGCCGATCCTCGTCGGACACCGGGTAGCGCGCGAGCTGCCGCTCGACGTGCGGGCGGATGAGCCGCGTGAGCTCGTCGAGCGACTCCCTGTCGCCCTCCTTCGCCCTGCCGATCACCTCGGCCAGCGGGCCCGCGCTCGCGGCGCGGGGCGACGGGCGCGACCCGACCGCGCCGGGCGGGGTGAGACCGCACGGCGCCAGAGGAGTCTCGGGCCTCGTGCTGGCGCTCGGAACATCGGTCGGAACGGCGGTCAGAGCCATGAGCCATCTCTCCGTCGAGGGCGCCGCGTGCGCTTCCGGCCCACGGGCCCGGTGGTGCGCTCCGATCAGCAAACGCCTTGCCACGGCAAGCTCAACGGACGTGCGCGCCGCGTGCGCACCGCGTGCTCAGCCGGTATAAGCGGGGCCATCATGTCCAGCGACGCTCCGCGATGGGAAGCCCCCCGAGGGGGAGACCGCCATGTTCCGATGCCCGAGCTGGAGCGCACAGCGCCCCCCGCGGCGCCGTCGCGCGCGCTGGCGCACCCGCTGCCCGCCGGCATGCGCGACCTGCTCCCCGAGGAGGCGCGGCGCCGCCGCGCGCTCGCCAAGCGCGTGCTCGACCACTTCGTCCTGTACGGCTACCAGCCTGTCGCGCTGCCTGCCTTCGAGTTCGCCGAGGTGCTCGAGCGCGGGCTCGGCACCTTCGACGCCACCGACGTGCTGCGCTTCATCGAGCCCGAGTCGGGCGAGGTGGCCGCGCTCCGCCCCGACATGACCCCACAGATCGCGCGGCTCGTGGCCACGCGGCTCGCCGACGCGCCGCGCCCGATCCGCCTCTGCTACGAGGGCACCGTCCTCCGCCGCCGCCAGGGCCGGGCGCGCCGCCACCGGCAGATCCCGCAGGCCGGCGTCGAGCTGTACGGCGTCGGCACGCTCGGCGGCGACCTCGAGATCCTCCGCCTCGCCGCCTCCGCGGTGCGCGAGGCCGGCCTCGACAGGTTCGTGGTGGACCTCGGCCACGCGATGATCGCGCGCGCGCTGCTCGACGCGGTCCCGGCCGGGCTCGCGGCCGAGCTCTCGGAGGTGCTGGAGCTGAAGGACGCGTCGCGCCTCGCCGCCGTGCTCGCGAGCCCGCGCGCCGCCGACGTCCCGCGCCGCATCGTCGCGGCCATCGCCGCGCTCCCGGACCTCGCGGGCGGCGGCGAGGCCGACCCGGACGGGTCCCTTGTCTTCGACCGGGCCGCGGGCCTGCTCTCCGGCACGCCCGCCGAGGCGCCGCTCGCCGAGCTCCGCGCGCTCTGGGACGCGGCCAGGGCGAGCCCCGAGCTCGGCCCGGCGCTCCGGATCGACCTCGGCGAGCTCCGCGGCCTCGCCTACTATACGGGTGCAATTTTCCACGTGTTCGCCGAGGGCCCCGGGGAGGCGATCGCGGCGGGCGGGCGCTACGACATGCTGCTCTCGCGCTTCGGCTTGCCGATGCCGGCCGTCGGCTTCGCCCTGTACCTCGACGCGGTGGCCTGGGCGCGCGACGCGGCGGGCGCCGCGGACGAGCCGGCGCCGCGGGTGCTCGTGGCGGTGGGGTCGGAGCGGGCCGAGCCGCTCGCGGCGGCGCTGCGGGGGCTCGGCGTCCCGGCGGTGGCGCACCCGCCGGACCAGGATCCCGAGGGGTACGCGCTGTCCTGGCGCTTCTCCCACCTGGTGCGCGAGCGGGACGGGGCCATCGTCCTGGAGGCGCCGCCCGGCTGCGAGGTGCCCGGGGCGGCCGCCGTCCCGGCGACCCTCGACGACGCCGCGATCGCCCAGGCGATCGTGCTGAAGACGAGGGCGACCCCTCCGGGCGAAAAGTAGACGCTCGCTCGGCGCGCGAGCCTGGGGTAAAGGCGAACCTGAACCCGGACGGAGCCGCTCGGAATGACGAGCGGGCAGAGGACGGGCCACGTGATTCGGGAGGAGCTTCGGAATGACCGCGATCGTGATCGTCGGCGCGCAGTGGGGCGACGAGGGCAAGGGAAAAGTCGTCGACCTGTACACGGAGAGCGCCGACCTCGTGGTGCGCTACGCCGGCGGACCCAACGCTGGACACACGCTGGTGGTGGGCGGTGAGAAGCTCATCGTACGGCTCATCCCGAGCGGCATCCTCCGCTCGAACGCCCGCTGCGTGATGGCGCAGGGGATGGTGGTCGACCCGGGGGTGCTCGTCTCCGAGATCGACGCTGTCGAGGCGCGGGGCTGCTCGACGGAGGGGCGGCTGTTCGTCTCGGATCGCGCGCACCTGATCCTCCCGTTCCACCCGCTCGTCGACTCGCTCCGCGAGGCGAGCGCGGCGGACGGAGTGCGGCTCGGGACGACCAAGCGCGGCATCGGCCCCTGCTACGAGGACAAGGCGTCGCGGCGCGGGGCGCGGCTCGGCGACCTGCGCGACATGAAGCGGCTCGGGCAGCTCGTCTCGCGCGCGATCGAGGCGTGGACGCCGACCTTGCGCGCGCTCGGCGGCGAGCCGCCGTCGCTCGACGCGATCCTCGAGGAGCTCGCGCCGCTGGCGAAGCGGATCACGCCGCTGCTCGCCGACACGTCGCAGCTCATCGACGGGGCGCTCCGCCGGGGTGAGCGCGTGCTCCTGGAGGGCGCGCAGGGGACGCTGCTCGACATCGACCACGGCACGTTCCCGTTCGTCACGTCGTCGTCGGCGATCGCGGGCGGCGCGTGCGTGGGGGCCGGCGTCGGCCCGACGCGCATCCGCCGGGTGCTCGGCCTCGCGAAGGCGTACTGCACGCGCGTGGGCGAGGGCCCGTTCCCGACGGAGCTCGGCGGCCCGCTCGGCGAGCGGCTGCGGTCGGTCGGCGGGGAGTACGGCTCGGTGACCGGCCGGCCGCGGCGGACCGGCTGGCTCGACCTGCCGGCGCTGCGCTACGCGGCGCGGGTGAACGGCCTCGACGGCATCGCGCTCACGAAGCTCGACGTGCTGACGGGCATGCCGGAGCTCAAGGTGTGCGTCGCCTACGAGACGCCCTCGGGGCTCACGCGGGAGTTCCCGATCGACGATCTCGGGACGGCAACGCCGGTGCTCGAGCAGGTGACCGCGTGGAGCGAGCCGATCGACAGCGCCCGCTCGATGACCGAGCTGCCGGCCGCGGCGCGGCAGTACGTGGAGCTGGTCGAGAAGGAGACCGGCGTGCCGGTCGACGTGGTGTCGGTCGGCGCGGATCGCGAGGCGACCATCGTCCGGCGCAACGCGTTCGCCTGAGGGCGGGCTCCCCCGCGGCGACCTCGCGGGCCGGACGTCGCTGCCGGCCCGCAGCGCCGCCGCGCGCCCGCCGGGGGAACGCCGGCGCGGCTACGCTCCGGGCGGGGGGACGCTGGGGGCGCGCCCCCCTCTCCGAGCTCGCTGGTGACCCCTTCGGCCTCGCTGTCCGCCATGCGGCAGCCCCCGACGTTGTGCACCGTCACCGGGAGCCGCGCATAGCGCCAGAACGGGCTCGGCCCGTAGGTGCCGCCGAGCTGGCCGACGACGTCGTGAATGAAGCGCTCCTCGAGGCTGTAGGGCTGGAGGTTATTGCACACGCTCCATTTCACGCACAGCGTCCGATCCGAGCGCAGCTCGATCTGTCCGTTCGCCATGTCGCGCCCCATGGCGAGGAACACGGCCGACGGGGCCATGCGCGCGGGCACCGTGGGCGTCACGGGCCTGCCGGAGGCACCGTCCGACGCGATCGGCAACGACCTCACCGCCTCGCGCCGGTAGGTGTCCTGGATGTCGGGCGCCAGCAGGGGCTCGGCCGGCGCCGCTGTCGGCGCGGCTTCCGCCGTTTCGTTCGTGACGCGCGCGGGCGCCGCGGTGGCCGCGCCGTGGTTCCACCCGTTCGTGAACGGTGAGCCGCCACGCCTCCCGGATCGCCATGCGGAAGCGATCCAGCGTCGCTATCGACTCGGCGTGGAGGGGATTGATGTACTCCTCGAGGTTCAGGTCGAGGTCGAGGCTCGGGTCGAATCGCCGCCAGCTATCCGCGATCTGCTAGCCGCTGAGCCCCTGGCAGAGCATCGCGAGGTTGAGGGTGCCGCCGCTGGCGCCGTCGACGCGATCGAAGGAGAGCCCGCCTCGTCGAGCCACACCTCGAGGACGCCTGCCTGGAAAGCGGCCTTCATCCCGCCGCCGGCGAGGATCAGCGACCATTTTGTCGGGCGCTCGCCCCGCAGGGCGCTCATTGGACGGCCCCTTCCGCGCCGAGGATCGGCGAGGGCGCGTCCGCCTCGGCGCGGGGCGCAGGCGCGCTGTCCGCGGCCGCGGCGTGATCGGCCTCGGCGTCGGGGATCCGCGCGGCGAACGCGGGCAGGGCGACCCGGGAGAGCGTCGCCCGGCGGTCCCGGCTCGACTCGGAGGCGAACGCGAAGCTGCGCACCGACCGCCACACCTGCAGGAAGCGGTCGCGGTTGAAGCCCGAGCTGGACAGGAAGATGTCGTACCGCTTGTGGGCAGGGCTCACGACGTCCTCGTCCGGCGCGCCGGGCCCGCCGTGATGTCCGAGGATGTCCGCGTGATCCGCGTCGACGAAGACGCTCTCGTCCGGCGTGGGCCACACCATGGATACGCAGTTGACGATCCCGTCGTTGTGCGCGCGGTCGAGCGCCACGCTCCCCGCAGCGTCGAGCCTGCGGACCGAGCAGTCGGGTCCGAGCTCCTGTCCAGGCTCGAACGCGGTCCACCGGTGGAAGAGCTTGAACAGGTCGTGATCCGGCGCGCCCGGGAGCGGCTCGGCCCTGGTCACGATCGAGCGCAGGCGCACGTGCGCGTACGTCGTCCTGAAGAGATCCTCCGCGTGAGCGGCGTCCGCTGCATAGCGGGCCGGATCCAGGTCCGCGACGGCGCCGAAATCGTCCGATGCGTCGTTCAGCCATTTCAGCGTGTCGAAGTAGACGCCCCTCGCCCGCGCGCGGGCGAGGCCGTCCTGCTCATCACAGGCGCTGAACAGGGTCATCGTGTCGAGGATCGCGTGGACCCAGCCGGCCGACCACCCGAGCCGCTTGAGCGAGCTGGCCAGGAGGCGCGCGCCCGGCTGACGCAGGGTGCGGCTGGCCTCGTAGAGCACCGTCACGAGCGCCTGGAGCTTGCCGGACCAGCCGCCGACGACGTGGGCCAGGTTCGAGCCGCGGTGGGGCGTGGAGAGGAACTGGACGGAGCAGATGCTCTTGATGATCGCCTCCGCGGGGAACTTCTCGATCGGCTCGCTCCTGACCGCGTGCTCGTGGAGGTACTTCATCATCCACCGGATATCCATCCCACCGGTGGAATGCCCGATGAAGTGGATGGCATCGCCGCGGTCCAGGCGGAGGAGCCCCCGCTTGTACCGCTGCAGGAGCCAGTCCAGGAGGAGCTTCGCGCGCGTCTCGATGCGCGCCGTGGGCAGGTTCGGGAAGTAGTGCAGCGTGAGCGGGGCCTCGTACATGGCGCCCTTCCATCCGCGCAGCACCTCGGTCACGCCGTGGTAGTAGTGCAATGAGCCCAGGGCATCGAAGCCCGCGAACCCCGGCACGAGGATGAAATGAGTCCTCGGCTCGTCCGTGCGAGTCATCACGTTCATTGTAGCGTCTCCTCCGCTCTTCGATCGCGCCACACGCGCTCCGGCGTGTGGGCGTGGACCGTTGTGGATGTAGCCATCATCGATGAGGAATGCGGTCGTTCATCGCAGGGCCCCCATGATGACGTGATGACCAGAAATTGCCGTCCTCGGCGTGCATCGAGGCGGGGACGGTGCGGTACGCGACGATCGCGGCGCGAGGATAGAGATCGTTCCCCCGCGTGTGGTCGTAATGGTAATGGGTGTTGACCACCGTCTTCACCGGCGCGGAGACGTGCTTGCGGATCCAGCGCCGCAGCATGTGCGAGCCGGGGAAGAACTTGGTGTCGACGAGGAGCGACTCCCCGCGCCCCTCGACGACCAGCGAATTGCCGCCGCCGCCGAGCACGACGTGGACGCCTGGGCCGAGCTCGACGACCGACTGGCGCACGTGAGAGCTGTAGAACGAGAGGGCCGCCGCCACGGGCGACGCCGCCTCGCGGAGCGATGGATGCGAGCTCGGAAGGAGCTCCGGGGGGTGCCGCGCGTGGAAACCCGGCAGGGCCGTGACTTCCCACATGACCCTCCTGCCCGGCTCGACCTCGACGATGTCCGCGACGGCCGGCATCACGTAGGGGTGAAAGGGGTGGATCGGCCGGAAGCACCAGGTCAGCCGCTGACCGGGGGCGAGGCGCTCGTTGTGCACCCAGAGGAAGCAGGGGCTCCAGCGCGGCCAGTCGCGCGGGCGTGTGAAGAAGCCCCAGAGAACGTCGACGGGGATGTCGACCTCGATCGTGCCGGCCACGGGGAGCATGTCGTGCGACGGCTGAAGGGGCGCGGTGTCGTGAGTGCTCATGCGATGATCTCCTGCGCTCAGCGCTCAGCGCGCACACATCGGGCTGTACACGCGGAGTGTACCTCGCCCCTGACGCGTCACCCTCGATCGAAGCAGCGAGTGGAGAGGATGGTGCTGCGAGGCACCACCCTGAGCTTCCTGCCGACAGGCCAGGACAGGACAGCTCGCCCGATGGCGAACCGTGCCGCCATCGCCGCCGTCATCCCAGGCATATACCGCGCCATCCGGGATCGGCGCGCGATCCGAGGTGGATAGACCGCCGGAGCGCCCTGGATGCAGCGGTCGCTGTCATAGCGCTCGCGTCCGGGGTTCGCTGCCCGTTGCGCAAACACGCAGGAGCTTGCGTAACGCCCGGTCCTGCGAGGGGAGATGAGCCGAGGAGAACGTGAACGCATGTACCCGTGGGTGTTTGTCCGGGTGGACCTGGCGCGCTCACGCCGGAGCGGAGCCGCTCCACGGGTGGAGAAGCTCCGCTCGACGAAGCCAGGGCGGCGTCCGAGCGAGCGCCGTGAACACCGCCCGCGCCCAAACGGCGGGGGAGTCTTGCCTTTCAGTCCCTGCCGCGACGGCTCACCGACCGGAGCCGCCGCCGTGCGTACCGGTCCCGGTGCCCTGCGTACCGGTCCCGCCGCCCTGCGTGCCGGTCCCGCCGCCCTGCGTGCCGGTCCCGCCGGTCGGCGGCGTCAGGGAACCACCACCGGGCGTGCCCGAGCCACCCGTCGTGCCGGTGCCCGGCGTGCCGCCTGGCGTGCCGCCCGTCGTGCCGCCGCCCATCGTGCCGCTGCCCGGCGTGCCGCCTGGCGTGCCGCCGCCCATCGTGCCGCCTGGCGTGCCGCCCCTCGTGCCGCTTCCCCACTCGTGCGTGCCGCCCTGCGTGCCTGTCCCGCCCTGAGCGCCTCCTTCAGGCGACCCCATACCGTCGCCTGGCATCGTGCCTGTGCCGGGACTTCCGCTCTCCGGAGCTCCCGTTCCTTCGGTGCCGCCGGTCGTCTCTCCGCCTGTCTGCCCGGACCCGGGCGAGGTCGTCTGTTCGCCGCTCCTGCCTCCCCCGCAAGCCATGAGCGGCAGCGCGGCCACGACTACCAGAAACATGCTTCGCATCTTGTGTCTCCCAGGTCGTCTGCGTTCGCGGCTCGTGCCGAGCCGCCGGCGATGCGGACGCGTCCACGCGCATGAGGCCGCCCAGGGCCCGCGTAGCGTCCCACGCTCGACATGCTGGAGCCGGACCCAGACCTCGGGATCGAGACGAGGCCGGAACGGCACGTCGGGCCACGCCCGATCGAGCACCGCTGCGCTCTCGCACGCAAACAGGCCTGCTGAGCCATCGCCCACAGGCGCGCTCGACGGCGAGCAGCCGGCCGGACACGCTGCGAGCGCGTCGCTCGATCACGCGTCGATCCATCGCGCGCCCCTCGCGGCGGCCGGCTCCAGCTTCGACCCGGCTTGCCCGCCGCTTGCATGAGGTCACGACCACCTGTGACCGCGGAGCACGCTGCGCGCCGCGCGCGGCCGCCTGCGTCCGGGGGGCAGGAGAGGGGGTGAGGCATGCGCGAAAACATCCGGAACAAGGTCGTCGTCATCACGGGCGCTTCGAGCGGCATCGGCCGCGCAACCGCGCTGGAGTTCGCCAGGCGCGGAGCCGCGGTGACGCTGACGGCCAGGCGCGAGCAGCCGCTGCGCGAGCTCGCCGCCGAGTGCGAGCAGGCCGGGGGCAAGGCCCTCGTCGTGCTCGCCGACGTGACGAACGAGGCCGCCGTCCTGGAGGTCGCGCGGCGCACCAGCGAGGCGTTCGGCCAGATCGATGTGTGGGTCAACAACGCGGCGGTGACGCTCTTCGGGCTGTTCGAGCAGACGCCGTCCGAGCCCTACCGGCGCGTCATCGAGACCAACCTGTTCGGCTACGTCCACGGCGCCCGCGCCGCGCTGGCCCAGTTCCGACGGCAGGGCCATGGCGTGCTCATCAACGTCGCCTCGATGGTCGCCAGGCTCTCGGAGCCCTACGTCAGCGCCTACGTCGCCTCGAAGCACGCGATCCGCGGGCTCTCCCAGAGCCTGAGGCAGGAGCTCGCGGTGCTCGGGGCCCGCCAACTCCACATTTGCACCGTGATGCCGGCGACGATCGACACGCCGTTCTTCCAGCACGCCGGCAACTACACGGGGCGGACGCCGCGGGCCATGCCCCCGGTGTACCCACCGGAACGCGTGGCGCGCGCCATCGTTCGTCTGGCACGGACACCACGGCGGGAGGTGTTCGTGGGCAACGCGGCCCGGCAGCTCGCCTTGCTGTCCTTCCTGGCCCCGGGCCTCGCGGAGCGCCTGCTCGCGCGGAGCGTCGACAGGCTGCACCTGCAGCACGACCGGACAGCGTACGCGACGAACGGCAACCTGTTCACGCCGCTGCCGGAAGGGACCACCGCGAGCGGCGGGTGGAAGCCGCGCGGGAAGAAGCGGCTCCTGCGCGCCGCGATCGTCGGATTGGCTGCCCTCGCGCCGGCCGTGCTGGGGCTGCTGTGGCTCCGCCCGAGGCTCCTTGCGTTGCGGTGACGGCGCGCTCTCCGTTTTCATGATCCTCGCTGCGTCCTCGGGCCATGGTCCGCCTGTCGCAAGAAGACACACTGGCCGCGCCGAGCGCGGGCCGCGCCTGCGGATGGGCTCGCGGACTCCACGAAATCTGCTCTGGCCTCGGTTGCGGCGCGGGGCGCCGGCTCTAGGGTGGGTCGGAGGAGACATGTCCGAAGGAGACGCCGGGTTGTACGAACAGGCCCCTTCCGGCGCGCCTGTCGCCGGGGGTTTCACACGGCACGTCGCCCGCGCGCAGGGCCGGCGGACGAGGGCGCCGCGGCGGCCGCAACGACACCCATCGAACAACCGTTGAGGGCAGCATGAGGGAACGAAAGAAGCTCGCAGGGAAGCGAATCGCAGCGCTCGTGGCGGACGGGTTCGAGCAGATCGAGCTGACGGTGCCGATGAAGGCGCTCCGCGCCGCCGGCGCGGAGGTGGACGTCATCTCGCTGCGCCACGGCAAGATCCGCGGGATGAACCTCCACGAGCCCGGCGCGAGGGTGCGCGTGGACCGGATCGTCGGCGAGGCGGACCCGGCCGACTACGACGGCCTGCTCTTGCCGGGAGGGTTCATCAGCCCGGATCTGCTCCGGCAGAGCGAGGAGGCGCGCCAGTTCGTTCGCGCCTTCGACGCGCTCCGCAAGCCGATCGCGACCCTCTGCCACGGTCCCTGGGTGCTCGCGTCGGCGGAGCTCGTGAGCGGGCGGCAGCTCGCGTCGTGGCCCGGGATCCGCGACGACGTCGTGCACGCCGGCGGCGTCTGGCGGGACGAGGAGGTGGTGCGGGACGGCAACTGGCTGTCGAGCCGCGGGCCGCAGGATCTGCCGGCGTTCGTGCGCGAGATGCTCGATCTGTTCACCGAGACCGCGCCCCTCCACGCGGCCGCGGCGTCGTCGCTCGCCGTCCAGTCGGCGCCAGCGCGCACGTCGCCCCCGCTGGCGGCGCTCAGCGCGACGGCGTTCCTGCCAGCGCCCTCCACGGGGCGGCGGCTCCTCCGCGGGGTGGCCACGCTGGCGGTGGGCGGGCTCGCGGTGATGGCGTTGCGAAGGGCGATCGCGTAAGGGCGGGCTCCGGACGGGCGGCGCGCTCACCTCCAGGATCGCGCCCGGCGAGCGCAGGCGCGCGACCCACGGCTCGATGAACGGATCGATGAGCGCGGCGCCGTGGTCGTGACCGGCAATGTCGCCGAGCGCGCCCCGCGCCTGCCGCGTCGAGGACACTCGGGTTCGGCCACCCCCTCACGACGTTGATGACATTGAAGGGATGTGGCCGCCAACCCCCCCGATGCCGCGCCCGCGTCCCCTCGCAGATCCACGTCCGGACATATCCGAGAGAGAGCGCGGCTGTTCAACTTGGACCGAACGGCTCGGGGTTGTGTGTCACTCAACAAATCGACGCGTTCAAGGGGAGCCCGAGCGGGCCCGACAGGCAGAAGTTCACTTTTCGCCCATGAAATTCGACTATTATCTCCATCTCTATGGCCGAGAGTAGCTACGTGTTTGCTGGTTCGGAGCGCGCGCGAGAGCTCGAGCGCCTGCGGCGGATCGAGGGCTTCTTCGACCCCGGGAGCTGGCGCCTGCTCAAGGCGGCGGGGATGGGTCCGGGCTGGAGCTGCCTCGAAGTAGGCGCAGGCGCCGGGTCGATCGCCTCCTGGATGGCCGAGCGCGTCGGCCACGAGGGCGAGGTGGTCGCGGTCGACCGCGATGTAGGATTCCTGGACGCCTCGCGGCTGCCCGGCGTCCGGATCATCGAGGGCGACATCCGCCAGCTCGACCTCCACGCAGCCCGGTTCGACCTGGTCCACGCCCGCTACGTGCTCATCCACAACCCGGATTTCCAGGTGATCCTCGACGCCATGCTGGCGGCGCTGAAGCCCGGCGGGCGTCTGGTCCTCGAGGAGCCCGACTTCACCGCCGCCAGGGGCGCCTCCGGGGCGGATATCGACGCCTTCAACCGGGTCAATCAGTCGATCCTCGCGATGTACGAGGCCGGCGGTCAGGACCCGGGCCTGGGCCTGCGCCTGCCCGCGATCCTGATGTCGCGCGGGCTCGCCATCGAGGCGGTCGAGAACGAGGTGCCGCTGTGCCCGGGGGGCCACCCGCTTTCCGGGATCATGAGCCTGTCGGCCGCTCAGCTCCAGGACAGGTACCTCGCGACGGGGCAGATCAGCGAAGAAGATCTCGCCGGCTACGCCCGGTTCGCGTCCGATCCAGCGGCGTGGGGCATCTACTACGGCACCGTCGGCGTCGTGGCCCGCAAGCCGGCCAGAGCCGCGGACTGACGCGCCGCCCGCGCCCGGGCCGCCGGGCGCCCTATACCCGGCTTGGACCCGTCCTCCAGCAAAGCGACCCTATCCATCCTGCGGCCTCCGTCGCGCCCGCACACGGCAGCGCGCCGCCCCTCCGGACGCGGCGCCCCCTGGGCCAGGCCAGCCCTGCCCTGAGGGCCGGCGCCGCCGCCCGGGCGCGCGCGCGTCCGTTCATCGGCGTGAAGATGTGGCACCTGCGCGCCGGTCCGTCGCGCGGCGCGGAGGGTTCAACCGATCCTGTGCGATGGTGAGCATTGGCTATTTCGATGAGATCGCGCTTGCGTCTCCCGGCGCCGGCTCAAGATACATGGCGGGGCGGGCCAGGCATCACCGCCAAGCGCTTCAGCGCCGGACCCGCTTCCGTCAATGACATGGGGGGATCATGAGCATTCGAATCAATTCTCTTCGTTTTGTATGGATGACAGCCCTGGCGCTCGCGGGAGCCAGCGCTTGCTCCGTCGCGGCGGAAGACGGTGATCTGGCGGCGGCGGACGAGGGCACGTCGGGAGAGGAGGTCCAGTCCACCTCGCAGGCCTTCACGCTCTCGATGCCGGAGCTCGCGGCGGTGCTAGGCGCCTTCGACGCGAACGAGATCGTCATCGCGCAGCTCGCGCTGAGCCACGCGACGGACCCGCACGTGCTCGAGTTCGCTCAGGAGCTGCTCGATTATCATGCCCTCTCGAACCAGCGGCTCCTGGCGGCGCTCGGGCAGACGGGCGTGAGGCCGCTGGACAACCAGATCAGCCTGGCGCTGGCCGAGCAGGGCGCGTCGGATCAGCTGACGCTCGATGGTCTCACGGGGTCTCACTTCGACTGGACGTTCGTCGACATCCAGATCTATCGACACCGGGAGTTCCTCGCCCATCTCCAGGAGCAGATCTCCGTCGTCGGGCCCGAGCTGCAGCCGGGGATCTCCCACCTCGTTCCAGAGATCCGGAACGCCACGTCGCGGCACCTCGCGTTCGCCACGTCGCTGCCCTCGCTGATCGGCAGCCCTTATGTCCGGGATTACGGCACCCTGCCCGGCGCATCCTACTACGGTTACAACACGCCTTATTACGGCCCCGTTTACTCCGGCGCGAGCGGGCTCTACTCTCCCGCTCGCCCCTCGTACCCCTGGTATCACGGGCGCAGCGGGTCGTTCGGCTCGGGCGCTCAGGACCCGAACGCGCCTTTCGGGGGCCGTCGCCCGTGAGCCTGCCCAGGTAGAGATAGGGCGCCGCGCTCGCCAGCGCCGCGGCGCGGGCGCGCCACGGCGCCTGCGCTCTATCCAGCATGGGCAAACGTGGGCAAGCGTGGGCGCCGCGGCGCTCCCACCTCGTTCCCGGGAGCGGCCGTCGCGCCCACAGGCGACGGCGCGACGCGGACGGCGCGGCGCGGCGCTACAGCCGGCGCCGCGCGCGGCCGCGATCCGGGATGACGCCGTGGATCTCCGCCTCGCTGAAGCCAGCCGCCTTGTAGAGGCGCTTCAGGTGCACGAGCTCGATGTGCGCGCTCTTCGCCACCGCGGCGCGAATGCGGTCGAGCACGCTGAGCCGCTCGAGCGGGAGCCGGGTCGCCTCGACCGTCGAGCGCAGCGCCGCGGCCGCGGATTTGACCTCGGCGGCCGCCGCCTGCGCCTTGTCCAGGCTGAGCTTCGGGTGGATCCCCGAGCCGAGGAGCTGCGCGAGCACCTCCAGCCGATCCGGCTGCCCGGTGATGTCGCCGTCCTCATGGTCGGCGAAATAGGCCATGCCGCCGGGGAACAGGATCGACAGCGCCGGATCGGCCGTGGGGCGCCCGACCGCGTTCCAGACGTCGTCGGCCACCTTGCCGAGCGCGTCGTCGGCGCGCGCGGACTCGGCCTCGACCTTGGCGAGCAGGGGCTCCGCCTCGGACCGGGCGGCGTTGCGCTGGGCCTCCACGCCGTCGAAGAGCGTCAGCACGGGCACGAGCCGCTGCTCGGCGAGCTCCCGGAGGGATCCGCCCTTCGCAGAAGCGCTCTGGAGCGTCGCGCGCACGTCACCGATGATGTCGTCCGCTGGCGCATCCTTGCGAATCACCTCGCCCATGATGTCGATCCTCCTCTGGCCTCACGAGGCTCCAAGGCTGCGGAGTCCGGCGAAACACGACCCGCGAACGCCCCCCGTGGCGCTGTCACCTCGGGCACCATAACGGAGCATCGACCGCGCGATCAACCGGATCGCAGCGCCCCCGGCCGGGCGTGAGCCTCCGGAGCGCGGCGCTGGTACACTCGCCGCGTGCACCTCGGCTCGCTGCTGCTCCCGGCCCTGCTCGCTCTCCCGCTCGCCGCGCACGGCGGACAGAGCAGCGGCGATCTCGTCGCCGCCGCCGCGGCAGCAGGGAGGCCGCCCGAGTGCTCGGCGCGGACCCGCCGCGCCATCGCCCGGGGGCCCTCCGTCTGGGAGCGCGCGCGCGCGCCGGAGCTCCCGCGCTACTGCGACCTGCTCGCGCGCGGCCAGGCGCAGCTCGGCGGCAACCCCGAGGCGGCGCGCGAGTCGGCGCGCCTCGCCGCCCAGATCCTCCCGGGGCACGCGGCGCCGCAGGTCCTGCTCGCGCGCGCCGCCCTCGCGCTCGGCTCGGCCGAGGACGCCGCGCGCGCGTTCGACAGCGCGCGGCAAATCGACCCCCGCAGCGTCGAGGACCCGCACACATTGCACGACCTCGCCCGGTCGCTCGCCCGCACCGGCAAGCGCGACGAGGCGCTCGCGATGTACCGCGCGCTCGTCCCGCGGATCGACCTGCTCGGCGCCGCGGACCAGCGCGCGCTCGTGCTGCTCGAGGCGGCGCACCTGTCGATGGCCGCCGCGGGCGCCGCCGCGTCGACCGCCGCCGCGTCGACCGCCGCCGCGGGCGGGGCCGCGAGGCCGCCGGCCGGCGCGCGCGGAGAGGGCGCCCGCGCCGATCTCGACGAGGCGATCGCCTACCTGCGCGAGGCGCGCCAGCGCTCGCAGTCGCAGCTCGCCCGCGACGTCACGCTGTCGCTCGCGCTCGCGCTGGACCGCGCCGGCGACCGCGCCCAGGCCGACGCCGCGCTCGAGGGCGACGTGGCCGGCGCCGCCGCGCGGGCGGCCGACCCGCACGCCGGCACCGCCGCGCGCGAGCACGCCGCGGACGACCTCGCCAGCGCGGCGGCGCGCCTGCGGTCGGTCGGCTACCTCGCGGTCCCGGAGGACAGGCTCGCCCTGGAGGCGCTCGCGCTCGAGCGGACCTCGGCGGCGGCGGCGCTCGCGCGCTGGGAAGCCTACCTGTCGGGCGCCGGTGGCCAGGGGCCGTGGGCCGCGGCGGCGCGCGCGCGCCTCGACGCGCTCCGGAAGGGCGCAGGCGGCGGGGGCCCCCGGCCGGCGCGCGCGCCGCGGGAGCGCGTCGCGGCGCCCACAAGGGCGGGAGGGGCGCCGTGAGCCGGCGGTCGCCCCTGCGCGGCGCTGCGGCGCTCGTCGCGCTCGCCCTCGCGGCGGCGCGCGCGCCCGGCCCAGCCGCCGCGGCGCCGACCGTGTGGTCGCGCGCGCTGGATCCAGCGGCCGATGAGCGCGCGGCGCTCATCGCCCAGGCGGACGGGCTCCTCCTCCGGTACGACCGGCTCCGGCGCAGCCCGCTCCTGGAGCGGGTCGAGGAGATCGGCCCGCTCTGGCTGCGCGAGGCGCGCACCCTGTACGAGCGCGCCGGCGCGGCGACCTCGCGCGAGCCCTCGGTGCGGCTCCGCTACGCCGACATCCTGGAGCACCTCGGCGACGTGCAGGGCGCCGCCGCCACGCTCGAGGGGCTCCTGCGCCTCCACCCGCCGGCGCCTTCCCGGGCCGACGCGTGGCACGCGCTCGCTGTCTGCTACGCGCGGCTCGCCAGGTACACGGACGAGATCGAGGCGTACGACGAGGCGCTCGCGCTCGAGCCCCACGCGGCCTCGCGGGCCCTGCTGCTGGCCAACCAGGCCGAGGCCTACATGGCGCTCGGCGACATCACCTCCGCTGTCGAGGGGTACCGGGCCGCGCTGACGACGCTCGGCTCGCTCGACATGTTCCGGTACGGCGTGACAACGCTCTGGGGGCTCGCGGTGGCGCTCGACCGGTCGGGCGACCTGGAGGGCGCCGTCGAGCACATCCGGCTCGCGAGGACCTACGATCGGAGCGACCAGCAGATCAACGGCGCGGGCTGGTTCTACGTGCCCGCGCACGACGACGACTGGTACGCCGCGCTCGGCCACTGGGCCGCGGCGCGGAGCGCCGAGCTCGGCGCCGCGCGCGCGGAGGCGTACCTCCAGGCCGTGGCTGCGTGGGACTCGTACATCGCGCGCGCTCCGGGGAACGACCACTGGCTGCCGCTGGCGAAGGCGCGGCGCGCGCAGTGCGAGAGGGAGCGCGAGCAGACGATGAAGCGCCTGCGGAAGCCCGCGCCCGCGGCGTCGCAGCGGCGCTGAGCGCGCCGGGGCAGCGCGCGCTGGGCTGCCGGGCGCTGGGTCGCCGCGCGTCGGGCTCGTCCCGCGTGCTGGGCAACCCCACATTTCCCTCCGGTCGCTCCCGCACATCGTCCCGGTCGCGCCCCCCGATCACGCGGCTGTGCGACGGCGAGGACGCCCCTTTACGACCCAGCCCAGCGGGGTCACCTTATACCGTCGTCGCTCTCGCGCGCGGGGGCGGCGCCGGCCAGCTCACCCCGAACGGAGATCCGTCGAGATGCGCGACTCGGTGTTCAATGAGACCGTGCTCTGGTCCGGACGTCCCAAGGTCGTCGCGACGCCGCTCCTCTACATCGTGGGCGCGGCGGTCTGCGGCGTGACCTCCGCGATCAGCACGGCGTCGGCCATCGTCGTGAGCAAGGCGCTCGGCGCGTCGCCGAACCAGCTCCTCGCGTTCGCGGCCTGGATGGCGAGCCTCGCTGTCGCGTTCAGCTACCTGCCGCGCTGGTGGCGCTCGGAGCTCGAGTACATGCTCACCGACCGGCACATCGTGGTGCAGCGCGGGAAGCTCCGGCGCTCCATCGAGCGACGGTCGATCAGCTACGCGCGCATCCACTGGCACCCGAAGCACCCGGGCGTCGGCGACCTCGAGCTCGTGAGGGCGGTGCCGACCGGCGCGCTCCGGCGGCGGCTGTCGATCGTGCTGCACGGCGTCGTCGCGCCGGATCGCGTCTGGGCGATCCTGCGGGGCGTCGTGCCGTCGGCGCCCGCGGGCGACGGTCACCGGCTGCTCTCGCAGCGCCTCGACGAGGGCGAGCGGGTGCTCTGGTCGGCGCACCCGGCCGACGGCTGGCACAAGTGGCTCCCGAGCGGCCTGCGCGGCCTCGGCTCCGTGCTGATCGGCGTGCTCCTCGGCGGCTTCGCGGTGGTCTCGGCCGTGCACGCGGTGCGGAGCATCCGCATCGTGACCGCGGCGGGCATGGACCCGGAGAGCGTGTCGTTCGTGGCGCTCGTCGCCTCGCTGTCGCTCACGATCGTGCTGCTCGTCGCCGCGGGAGCGGCGATGCTCTACATGTCGGTGGTGCGCCCCGCGCGGCTCGCGGCGCGCACGCGGTACCTCATCACCGATCGGCGCGTGCTCATCCAGCGCGGCGACGAGGAGCTGCACCTCGACCGCTCGCGCATCGTCGACGTGATCGACGCGCCGGGCGCCGGAGGCCTCCGCGACGTGTTCCTCGTGCTCGACGGCCCCCGCGCCCGCGCCGTCGCCGCGAGCGGCGCCTTCGGCGAGGCCGCGGGCGCCGGGCTGCAGCCGGTGCTCCACCGGGTCGCGGACGTCGACTCGGTGCGCCAGATCCTGCGGCCGGCCTAGCTCCGCCCGCCGCTCACCGGCGCGTCACGCGGGACTCGAGGTCGCGCACGCGCGCCTCCAGCTCGCGCACGCGCGCCTCGGCGGCGACGCGGGCGCGCTGCTCCGCGGCGCGGGCGCGCTGCTCCTGGGCGCGCGCCTCGCCCTCGGCGCGGAGGGCCTCCTCCTCGGCGGGCACGAGATCCATCGCGCGGGAGGTCCGCGCGACGCGCAACGTCGGGTGCGGGCCGTCCTTCAGCACGACGAGGTGCGCGTCGAGCGCCTCGATCCAGAGAGGATCGGCGCCGGCGTGGACGCGCAGGTACGTGCCGTCGGGGTCGCGCCGGTAGAGCTGGAGCGGCACGCGCTCCTCGGCGAGCGGCGCGCGCGCGGCGGCGGCCTCGGGATCGAAGAGCAGGAGCTCGGGGCAGCCGAGCTGCCAGTACTTGGCCGGCGCGTCCTCGTAGACCCGGCGCCAGTCGCCCGCGACGATCTCCAGCGCGAACCGCGGCGGGCGATGGCCCGGCAGCCACGTCTGCCACTGCCGCGGGAGCGGCGGCAACGGGCGGTGATCGAGGACGTAGAGGTCGGGCAGGACGCGCACGAGCGGCTCGCTCCGCACCCACGCGAAGGCGTGGTCGGCGCCGGCATACCAGTCGACCCAGCCGCGCTCGCGCGCGAGCTGCGCGACAACCGAGAGCAGCAGGCGCACGATCCCGGAGCGCTCGGCCTTGCCGTGGCGCTCCGCGTCGTCGGGCAGGTACCAGCCGGACCAGTCGATCGCTGCGCTGGCCTCCTCCGGCGACAGGTCGCGGAGCACGAGCGCGCGGGGCGGCCGCCGGGGGTTGAGCGGGAGCCCGAAGCGCGTCGGCGGTGCCACGCGATCAAACTAGCACCCCGACCGAGCCCGCGGGGAGGCCGCGGCGCGCCGCTGGAAGATGGCCCCACCGCCGGGCCCGCGGGGGATGCCGATCCCGAGGGGGCCCGCGCAGCACGGCTGGTGGTCAATGCGGCCCGGCCGTGACGCTCGGTAGATGGCCTCTTCGTCTGGATTGCAAGCAGGGAGAGCAAAGCGAGCAGCGGCCAGACGACATGGCCCTGCGCGGCGCTTGACGGGAGAAAATTTCCGTGTCCTTCTATCTGCTCAAAGCTTTCTTCACATCATCGACGGCGAACACGGCGTCTGCGGCAGCGGGCTCGCGCTGAGCGTTCTCGCGGTCCGCTGCTGGCGCACGCTGGAGCGCGGCGCGACGGATCCGCAGCACCAAGGTGACAACGCGACCATCGCGTCAGCTCGGTGACGGGCGCGTCGTTCACGCGTCCGGAATGAACGCCGATCATGGACTCGATATCACGCGCTCGGGCGGCAGCGTCCGCGCGGGTCCGGGCGGAGCAGCCCTGGGGGCGCGCGCATGGAGGAACCTGAATGAGAACCTTGCAACAACGGATCGGGACCCTGTTGATCGGCTCGCTGTGCGCGCTCGCCTGCTCGTCAGGCCCGGAGCCTTCCATCCCGCCAGGGCAGGGCACCGGCGGCTCGGGCGGGATCCCGGACGAGTTCGGCGGAGGGACGGGGAACCTCTTCGACGTGGGGAGCGGCGGCCCCGTGGAGCCGCCCCCCTGCGAGGTCTGCGAGGATTTCCCCGCGACCCCGGTGTTCGACGAGAGCGGGACGCCGCCGCCGGCGAACGCGCCCGAGCTGTTCGGCGACCCGGGCAGCGGGGCGCAGGGCGGCCCGTGCCTCGCGGAGCCAGAGATCGGGGCGCTCTTCCCGAACAACTGGCTGCGACCGAGGTTCCGGTGGACCGCGCCGCAGGGACAGGACCTGTTCGAGATCCGCGTGCACGCCGACAGGGAGAAGAACGACCTTGTCGTCTACACGACGAACAGGGAATGGAAGATGCCCAAGGACATGTGGGAGAAGCTGGCCGCCCACGTCCGCGACGAGCCGATCACGATCACGATCCGCTCCGTGTCGACGAGCGCGCCGGGCGCGCCGCTCCTGGGCAGCTCCGGGCCGATCACCATCGCACCGGCCCCGGCCGGCGGCAGCATGGTGTACTGGGCGGCGATCGGCGAAGGGCCCGCGGACGCCTGGCTCGCGGGCTTCGGCGTGGGCGAGGAGGGCGTCGTCGACGCGCTCAAGGTCGACCAGGTCGAGCAGGGCGGCCGGCGCGACGAGAACGGCAACGTGCGGGGCGACGGCCAGGTGCGGTGCATCGGGTGCCACACGTCGACGCCCGACGGCGAGGCCGTCATGTTCATGGATCACTGGCCGTGGGACCTCGCCATCGCTTCCGTGAAGGAAGACTCGGTGGGGGAGGTCCCCGCCTACGTGACGCCGGGCGGCTCGGAGGCGATGAACCAGGCCTGGCTCGGGCCGCCCAAGATGTCGCCGGCGCATTTCGCCCCCGGGGACCGGATCTTCATCACCTCCTATGGCCGGCACAACGGCAGCGTCTGGGATGGCCAATCGCACACCAGCATGCCGAACGCGCGCCTCGCGTGGTTCGATCTGGAGGCGCCCGCGCCGACCTACGCCGAGTCGACCAACGCCACGACGGCCAAGAGCGAGATGGGCGCCGCGGAGGGGACCGCCTTCGGGTTCATCGCGCGCGACGGCGACACGCGCGGGGCGATGATGCCGGACTGGAGCAACGACGGCGCGACCCTCGTTTACGTGTCGACCGACGCCGGCAAGGACGGGCGGCTGGCCGCCGGAGCCGGCGATCTCTACACGGTGCCCTACAACAACAAGCAGGGCGGCGCGGCCACACCCCTGCAGGGCGCCGCAGAGCCGAACTTCAACGAGTATTATCCGGCCTTCGCGCCCGACGACCGGCTCATCGCGTTCAACCGGACGCCGAGCCCAGGGGAGATGTACTACAACCCGAGCTCCGACATCCACGTCGTCCCCGCGGCCGGCGGCGCGGCGACGCGGCTCGCGGCCAACGACCCGCCGGCCTGCCTCGGCGTCACGAGCCCGGGCCTCCACAATAGCTGGCCGCAGTGGTCGCCCGAGGCCACGACCGTCGACGGCAAGACGTATTACTGGGTCATCTTCTCTTCGTCGCGCGACGGCTACACCCTCCAGAAGGACCCGGGCAAGAAGGCCTCGCAGCTCTACGTGACCGGCGTCGTCGTCGAGGGCACGACCGTGCACACCTACCCCGCGATCTATCTCTGGAACCAGGATCCGGGCACCAGCAACCACACGCCCGCGTGGGACGTGTTCAAGATTCCACCCGCGCCCGTTCCCCTCTGAGCCCGCGCGCGGGACCTCCCGGCCGGGAGCGCCCCCACGATCCTCGGACAGGCACGCGCACGCCGGGTGCCCGTCCGGGGCCGGTGAACGTTCACATCATCGCGTGCTGGCGGAAGTAGCCAGTCACACCACCCTCATGGCACACCTGTGCCAGAAGCCCCTGGCGAGCGCAGGGCATGTCGCGCTTCCGCGGCGCCGCGAGGTCCGGCGCGCGGGGAATCGCGTCGCGACGAGCGAGCGGACGGCTGGCGCGGGCCTTGCCGCAGTGCCGGGCACCATGCGAACACACCGCACCCTTTCCTCACTCTGGCTTCTCCTTGCAACAGGCCTCCTCGCCGTCGGATGCGACCCGGAGTCACCGCGTGACGGCTCGCAGAGCGGATCTCAGAGCGCGGCGCTCCACCGGGCCCAGTCCTGCGAGGACCTCGAGGCGCTGCTGAAGCAGGACGCGCTCACCAAGATGAACGCCCAGATCGACGCGATGATCGCGAGCTACTCCGTTTACGGCGACGTCCGCGGCGGCGGCGGCGTCATCGGCGTCGACGACAGCTCGGCGGGCGGCGTCGGCGCGCCGCCCGGCCAGGGCGCGGATCCGGCCGCGCCTTCCCCGGTGCCGGCCAGCGGTGACGGCGCGAGCGCCCCGGAGGACGGCAGCGGCACCCCGACCCACTCCGACACGAACACCCAGGTCGCCGGCGTCGACGAGGCGGATATCGTCAAGACCGACGGCAACAACCTCTACGTCCTCCACGGCCAGAGCTTCTACGCGCTGACCGCGTGGCCGGCCTCGTCGCTGGCGGTGGGCAGCTCGCTCGCGATCGAGGGGCAGCCGCACGAGATGTTCGTGGCGGACGACAAGGTCGTCGTCTACTCGGCGGTCAACGCGCCGTCGATCTACGAGCGAGCGGGCGTCGAGCCGCGGCCGAGTTACTACGACTACGTGCTCATCGGCGGCGTGGCCGTCGGCGGCGTCGCCACGCCGGTCCCCGGAGGCGGTGTGCCGGACATGGGCGATACGCCGCCGGACGCCCCCGCGAGCGGCGCAGGCGGCGCGCCCACGCCGCCGTCCGACGGCGGCTCCGATGCGCCGGCGAGCGGCGGCGACCCGGGCGCCGACGAACCGGCGAGCGACGGCGCGCCGGACGCCCCCGATGCGCCGGCGGACGCCCCGCCGGAGAGCGACCCGGAGGGAGCCAGCCCGCCGCCGCCCGGGGAGCCCGTCGCGCCCGAGGTCTACGCCCCGCTCACGAAGCTCACCGTCCTGAGCCTCGCGGGCGGCGCCCCCAGCGTGGTCAAGGAGCTCTACTTCGAGGGAGGCTACGCCTCGGCGCGGCGCGCGGGCGAGGACGTCCGCACGGTGCTGACCGGCGGCGCCCACGGCCCGGCGCTCGCCTACTGGCCCGAGAGCCTGGTCGAGTACCCCGAGACCGCCGAGGCGTGGGCCGCGGCGTTCGAGCAGCTCCGCGCCGAGAACGCGGCGCTCATCGAGGCCGCCCCGCTGTCGACGTGGCTGCCGTATCGCTTCGAGAAGGAGGGGGACACGGTCACGGAGCTCGGGGCGAGCTGCGCGGACTTCTATGTTCCGGAGGCGGGCACGACGTCGTACGGCCTCACGCAGATCGAGTCGATCGACCTCGGCGATCTCGACGAGGCGCCGGCGTCGACCTCGATCATCGGCGCGACAGACACCGTGTATTCGAGCCACGACGCCCTCTATGTCGCCGCGCGAGGCTGGCAGGAGCCGGCGTCGCCGGGAGCGCCCGGCGAGGCGCGCGTGAGCAGCGACGTCACGCACCTGCACAAGTTCGATCTGACAGCCGACCCGAGCCAGCCGAGGTACGTCGCGTCGGGCTCGGTGCCCGGCCACATCCTCAATCAATTCTCGCTCGATGAGCACAACGGCAAGCTCCGCGTCGCCACGACAGCGATCGTGCCGGCGGAGCCCAGGTGGACGACCAGCAACAGCGTGTTCGTGCTCGAGGCGCAAGGCTCCGAGCTCGCGCGCGTCGGCGCCGTCACCGACCTGGCGCCCGGCGAGCAGATCCGCTCGGCCCGGTTCTTCGGGGATCGCGGCTATGTCGTGACGTTCCTCCAGGTCGACCCGCTGTTCGTGCTCGACCTCGCCGACCCGGCAGCGCCGTCCGTCACGGGAGAGCTCAAGATCCCGGGCTTCAGCGAGTACCTGCACCCGCTCGACGACGGACACCTGCTGGCGATCGGCCGGGACGCGGACGAGGACGGCAGGGTGACCGGCCTGGCGCTGCAGATCTTCGACGTCACGGACCCGTCGGCGCCCGCGCAGCTGCACAAGGAGACGATCGACGGGCCGTACGCGTCCTCGGCGGCCGAGTACGACCACAAGGCGTTCACGTACTACGGTGAGCACGGCGTGCTCGCCTTCCCGCTCGTCAGCTACGACGCGGAGACCGGCGCGATCTCGAGCACGCTGGAGCTCTTCAACGTCGATATCGCCGACGGGTTCAGCCGGCTCGGCGCGGTCGACCACAGCGGCTTCTTCACCCCGACGCCGGATTGCTACTACTACGGCGGCGCCAACGTGTGGCGCGGCCTGTTCATCGAGGATCACGTCTACTCGATCTCCAACGGCGGCGTGCTCGTGAACGCGCTCGACGACCTCGCGACGCCCGTCGCGTCGGTGGCCCTGCCTGCCTCGACCTCGTGGTACGCGTGCGGCGGCGACATCGCCGAGCCCGCGCCGGCGCCGGGGCCGGCGCCGGACGGCAAGGAGTAGCGCCGCGCGGCAGCGATCCTGGCGCGCGCCCCGCCCTCCGAGGCGGGGCGCCGCGCCGTTCAGGCCCCAGGCCGCGCCGCCGGGGGCGCCTCCCACGGGTGCTCCGGATAGAACTCCCGCATCATCCGCGCGGTGTACGCGACGAGGCCCGCGAAGCCCTCGGCCCTGCGCCGCAGCGGCGAGTCGAAGAACGGCGTGAGGATGCCGGCCAGCACCGCGAACGCTGTCGCGTCGACCCCGACGGGGCGCGCGCCGAAGAGGTACGGCTTGTCCCCGAGCAGCACGGAGAGCGCGGCCAGCGAGCGCACGCCGAGCGCGACGACCTCCTCGCCCGAGTGCCGCGCGACGCCGACCGCGCGGAGGTTCTCGCGGACGCGCGCGAGGATCTCCTCGCGGAGCTTCGGGCGCAGCTCCTCCGGCGCGCCGTCGACGAAGCGCGCCGGCCCCTTCGCGAAGTTCTCCGGGATGAGCCAGCGCGCGTGGCTCGCGGTCGCGGCGAAGTGGTTCTCGAGCATGCGCTCGATGGCCCACGCCTCGGCGCGCTGGCGCGCGTCGAGCCCCGCGTCGAGATCCTTGCCGTGCTTCTTCTCGAGGTGCTCGCGGATGAAGTGCGAGTCGGCGATGCGCGCGCCGTCGTCGTCCACGTAGGGGAGCTGGCCCTTGGGCGACTGGTCGAGCCGCCCGATCGCCTTTTTGTAGGGCAAGTCCAGCATCTTGAGCTGGACCTCGCTCTTTGTCACATAGGGGCTCGCCTCGGGCAAGCCGAACAGGGGGCCGAAGCCGTGGAGCGTGATCATGCGGAGTCTCCCGTCGTCTGGGTCCGTCGTGGACCGCGCTTGATGTAGCCCCGCCCTGCTGACAACCTGGTGTCAGCATCCTCGTGCGACGCGCCGATCGCCTGTTCCAGATCCTGCAGATCCTGCGCCGGCAGCGGGCGCCGGTCACCGCGGCGGCGCTCGCCGAGGAGCTCGAGACGTCGAAGCGCACGGTGTACCGCGACGTCGCGGATCTCCTCGCCCAGCGCGTGCCGATCCGGGGCGAGGCCGGCGCCGGCTACGTGCTCGAGCGCGGCTTCGACATGCCGCCCTTGATGCTGACGCCCGACGAGATCGAGGTCGCGGTGCTCGGCGCGCAGTGGGTCGCTCACCGGGGGGACCCCGCCCTCCGGAGGGCAGCGCAGGACCTCATCGCGAAGATCGCCGCGACCGTCCCCGAGCGGCTGCGCCCGTTCGTGCTCGAGCCGGCGACGGGGACGCCCCCCGTCTGGGACCAGGCCCCCGACGCGCTCGACCTGGCCCAGGTGCGCGCGTCGATCCGCGCCGGCACGAAGATCGCGCTCCGCTACCGCGACGAGGCGGGGCTCGAGAGCGAGCGCGTCGTATGGCCCGTCATCGTGGGGTATCTCGAGGCGACGCGCATGCTCATGGCGTGGTGCGAGCTCCGCGAGGACTTCCGCTCCTTCCGCACGGACCGCGTGGTCGCCGCCACGTTCCTGAAGGAGCGGTACGGCGAGAAGCCGAGCGTCCTCCGCGCGCGGTGGCGCAAGGCCCTGCCCTCGCGCGGCGCGCCGCCGGCGCGCGCGGTGCCGGCCAAGGATCGCGCGGCCGACGGATGAGGAAAGGCCCGCGCGGTCGAGTCGAGGTCAGCGGCGGTGGACAGTCGCCGGCGTCACCTCGTGACGGCGACAGACTCAGCTTCTTCACCGCGGTGCGCTGCGCCGCGCCCGCCCGCCTGCGCTCCACCGCGCGAGCCCCGTGAGGGATGCTTGACAAGCGGCGGGCCGATCGCGCCTGCTGGGGTCAGCCCTCGCCGTGCTCGGTCGGGTGAGGCGTGGATCGAACGCGCATGAGCACCGGTCTGGACCTCGTCGCAGCGCTGCGCCGCATCGTACAGGAAGCCACGGACAGCGTGCCTGGGGCGCAGCGCGGCAGCCTCCTGATAGAGGACGGAGATCGCCTGGTCTACAGGGCTGCCGTGGGCTTCGACGGCCTGCTGGACGGCCCGCTGCGCATCCCCTCGGACGCGGGGCCGGCGGGCGCGGCGCCGCTGCTCGACCCGGGCGGGGGCGCCCAGGTCGTCGCGGCGGCCGCGTGGTACGGGGCGCGGCTGCGGGGCGCGGCGCTCGAGCGGCTGCCCCAGGGCGCGGTCGTCGTCCTCGCGCCTGTGTGCATGCACGGGCGGTCGATCGGCGTGCTCGCCGTCGAGCAGCCGGCCGCGGATCCGCTCCCGGCCGAGCGCTGCGACCTGCTCCTGGCCCTCGCCGCCAGCGCCAGCGCGGCGCTGGAGCGGCGCGAGCTCTACGACGACAAGGCGCGATCGGCCCACGAGAACCGCGTGCTCGAGGAGGTGCTGAACGCGGTGGCCGCGCAGGCCAGCCCGCACCAGCTCGTGGAGATCATCGCGATCGGGATCAAGAGCATCCAGCTACGGCCGCAATGGAGCGCCGTGGAGCTCGTCCTGCTGGAGGACGCTGCCCGCGGGGGCGCGCCGGCGAGCGACCCCGGAGGGGCCCGCGACGTCCGCAGGTACAGGGTCCCGCCGCGCACGCCGACGAGCTACTGGAACAACGTCCGCGACGGCGCGCTCGTCGCGGGGCGCAACCTCGACATCGACCTGACGTTCCGCTTCGGCGGCGCGGGCGGCGAGGGCAGCCAGAGCGCGCTCCTCGACGAGGGCATCCGTCGAGGCGTGCACGGCATCGCGGTGGCGCCGATCGACCCCGCGGGCCTGGAGCCGATGATCCGGCGCGCCAGGGAGGCCGGGATTCCGGTGGTCACGCTCGATGCGCCGCCGGTGGAGGGCAGCGGCGCGCTGGCCTATGTCGGCACGGACAACGTGGCGGCTGGCCGGCTCGCCGGCGAGATGATGGCGCGGCTCCTGCCGAACGGCGGCGCGGTCGGCACGCAGGTCGCCTCGCTCCGTGCTTCCAACGGCAACGAGCGCCTCGCGGGGTTCGGCGCGGCGGTCGCCGGGACGGCCATCGCGGTGCAGCCTCCCTCCGAGAACGCGTACGACGCGTCGATCGCGCTGCAGCTCACCCTGGAGGCCTTGCGGACAGGCGATCTCGCGGGCGCCTTCGGCGCCTGCGCCGAGAACGGCCCGGCCTGGGGCGCGGCCGCGAGGGCCATGGGCCGGGAGGGTGACCTCAAGATCGTCGCGTTCGATCTCGTCCCGGAGACCATCGCGATGCTCAGGGAGGGGACGATCCACGCGACCGTGGTCCAGCGCGAGTACGACATGGCCTATCGGGCCGTCGAGGTGCTCCACGATCTGGTCTCGAGAGGCGTCGACGCGGCGCTGGCCGAGCTCCCTGCGCCCAGGCAGGGCGAGGATCCGCGCGCGACGCGCTTCATCGACACGGGCGCCGACGTCGTGACCCTCGAGCGCACGCCGTGGTCGCGCCCCCTGGCGGAGCACCTGACCCTGGAGACGGCGCGCAAGACCGCGAACCGACGGCGCGGGCTCGCGCGGGCGGTCCGCCCGATCGAGCTCCTCGCCGTCGGCGTGGACGCGAAGGCCGAGGGCTTCGTCAAGGAGAGCGCGCGCCTCACCCCAGACTCCCTGGCCTGGCGGGTGCTGAGCGCCGGCCGGTCGCTGATCGTCGACGCCGTCGATGGAGCGGAGGGCGAGCTCCACCGCTTGCCCGATGTGGTCGAGGCGCGCCGGAAGGGGACGCTCACCTTGGTGGGCGTCCCGCTGCTCGCCCGGGGGGTCGCGCTCGGCGTCCTCGTCCTCTGCAGCGAGCGCCACGCGGCGTGCTCGGCCGAGGATCTCACGCAGATCGAGCGCATCACCGACACGCTGGCCGTGGCGCTCGAGAACGCGCAGCTCCTGCAGCGGATCACCGAGCGGACCCAGGAGCTCGAGCGCGCGAACGACAGGCAGGCGGCGCTGCTCGGCACGATCCAGGAGCTCTCCAGCCCGGTCGTGCCCATCGCGCCCAACATCGTGGTGATGCCGATCATCGGGGCGATGGATGCGCAGCGGACAGGCCGCTTCCTCGAGTCGATGCTGCGGGAGATCGCCGAGCGCCGGGCGCGCGTGGTGCTGATCGACGTCATCGGGATGGCGGTGGTCGACGCGGTCGCGGCCGATCACCTCATGTCGGCGGCGCGGGCGGCGAGGCTGCTCGGGGCCGAGGTCGTGCTGGTCGGCATCACCCCGGCGACAGCGCAGCTCATGGTGCAGCAGGGGCTGGACCTCGGGTGCGTGGTCACGCGCTCGACGCTCGAGCTCGGGTTCGCGTACGCCCTGTCGCAGACGGGCGGCCGCCTCGTGTACAGCCGGTCGTCGGGCGCCCGGCGATCCTGAGCCGCGCGGCGCAGGCGGCGCGCTCGCGCCTTCAGCCGGCGTCGAGCTCGAAGGCGCCCTCGTAGATGGCGTCGACCGGAAGGCTGGCGCCGTTCGCGAGCGCGATCGCGCCGCCCGCCTCGATCACGCGATAGCGCCACGAATCATCCGCCTCGCGCCGGTAGTGCTCGACGCGCACCGCCCCCTGCGAGACGAGCAGGTAGTCTGTCAGCGAGGGAATGCGCTGATAGGCTTCCCATTTCTCGCCGCGGTCGTACGCCTCGGTGCTGGGCGACAGGACCTCGACGACGACGCTCGGATTCGCGAGGACATCGCTTGTGCCGGTCTCCAGCCGCACCCCGCCGGACGCGACGACGGCATCCGCGTAGACATAGCGTTCGCCCTGCTTCGCGGAAATCCGCTGGTCGGACGACAGCACATGACACGGCTTTCCGCGCACCTCCGCGCGGAGCTCCGCCACCACCGCGCCCGAGAGGAAGTTGTGCCGCGGGCTGCCGCCGGCCATCGCGAAGATCTCGCCGAGGTGATATTCGTGCTTCGCGACCTGCGCGCGCTCCCACCCGAGGTACTCAGCAGCGCTCATGCGCTGCGCCGTGGCGGCGTTGCCCATGGGCACGAAGCTAACGTGGCAGCGGGGCCAGGGCCAGCCCTGGCGGCCCGGAGCGCGGCGGAGAGCGCTCCCTCGCGCGTCAGGAGCCGAAGCGGCGCGCGTTGCGCAGGCGGGCCTTGGCCGCTTCGACTTCCTTGTTCTTCGGCGGAGCCGTGGTCTCCAGCGACGCGACGAGCCGGCGCGTGATCTCGGCGATGTCGTCGACGGCTCGCTCGAAACAGGCGACGTTCTTGCCGCTCGGGCTGCGGGTTCCGCTCACCTTGCGCACGTATTGCAAGGCCGCCGCCCGGATCTCTTCCTCCGTCGCCGGCGGCTCGAAGTTGAACAGAGGACGGATGTTTCGGCACATGGCGCCAGCGTACCGCCGAACGCTGCGCGAAGCCAAAGCGGGCGGGCGTCCGTCGCGCGGAGCGCCGCGCTCCGTGCACCGCGATCACCCCTGCGCGAGCTGCTCCAGCTCGCGCACGCGCGCCTCGAGCTCGCGCACGCGCGCCTCCGCCGCTTCCCTGGCGCGCGCGTCGGTCGCCGCGACCTCCTCCTGGGTGGGAACCAGCTCGCCCTTGCCGCCGGGGCGCGCGAGGCGGAGGCGGGCCTCGGCCCCGCTGCCCACGACGCAGAGCCAGCTATCGAGGGCGGGGCTCCAGACGGGGCTGGCGCCCGCGTGAACGCGCACGTACGCGCCGTCGGGGTCGCGCCGGTAGGCCTGGAGCGCGACCCTGCCGGCGGGCGGCCGCTGCGCGGCGGCCTGCGGGTCGAAGATCGCGAGCTCGGGACAGCCGAGCTGGCAATACTTGAGCGGGATGTCCTCGTAGGCCTTCTGCCAGTCGCTCGCGATGATCTCGAGCGCGAACCGCGGCGGCCGGTGGCCGGGCAGCCACGTTTGCCATTGCTTGGGCAGGGGCGGCGTGGGCCGGTGGTCGAGGAAGTAGACGTCCGGCGAGACGCGCACGAGCGGCTCCTCGCGCACCCACGCGAAGAACCGATCCGAGCCGGCGTGGTGGTCGGTCCAGCCGCGCTCGCGCGCGAGCTGCGCGATCGAGGACAGGAGCAGGCGGGCTATCTCGTCGTGCTCGCCCCACGCGCCGATGCCGTCCGTGTCGTCGAGGTACCAGTCCGACCAGTCGATGGTCGCCCGGAGCTCCTCGGGCTCCGGATCGCGGACGACGAGCGCGCGCGGCAGGCGCGTCGCGGTGGGGGTGGCTCCGGTGCGGACAGGCGGCACGTGCCTCCAAGGTAGCACCGCCGGCGCGGCGGCGGGAGCCGCACAGGCGGGCGCTGTCGGGCGCCGCGCGCTGCCCGCGGGCAGGCGCGGCGGCGCAGGTCGCGGGCAGCCGCGGCGGCGCAGGTCGCGGCAGGCGCGGCGGTGCAGGTCGAGGCAGGCGCGGCGGCGCAGGTCGCGGCAGGCGCGGCGGCGCACCGCATCGACGCGCCGCCCGCGCGCGCCCGGGGCTCCCGGTGCGGCGCGCCGGCGCCATGTCGGCGGCATGCGTTTCGAGGGGGTCCTCTTCGACATCGACGGGGTGGTGGTCGACTCGCCGCACGAGCGCGCCTGGCGCGAGGCGCTGGAGGCGCTGATGGCCACGGAGTGGCGCGCCATCGCGCCGCAGACGCGCTACGCGCCCGAGCAGTTCACGACGGCCGTCTACCAGAGCGAGGTCGCCGGCAAGCCGCGCGAGAGCGGCGCGCGCGCGGCGCTCGACTACTTCGGCGTGCCCGACGCCGCGGCGCGCGCCAGCACGTACGCCGAGCGGAAGCAGGAGGCGCTGCTCCGGAAGATCGAGGCGGGGGAGTTCGCGGTCTTCCCGGACGCGATGCGGCTGGTCCTGGGGCTCAAGGCGTACGGCGTGCTCCTCGCGGCCGCGTCGTCGTCCAGGAACGCCGGCCAGCTCCTCCGCCGGATCCGCGCCGACACCTTCGCCGCGCAGCAGGGCATCCGCCGCCCGTCCATCGCGCCGGGAACGACGCTGCTCGACCTGTTCGACGCTGACCTCTGCGGCGCCGAGGTGGCGCGCGGCAAGCCAGCGCCGGACCTGTTCCTGGCCGCCGCGCACGCGCTCGGTGTCCCGCCGACGGGCAGCCTCGTCGTCGAGGACGCCCCCGCCGGGGTGCTCGCCGCGAAGGCGGGCAGGATGACCGCGCTCGGCGTGGCGCGGCACGCCGACCGCGCGCTGCTGGTCGCCGCCGGAGCGGATCGCGTCGTGGCGACGCTCGACGAGGTCGATGCGGACGCCCTGGTGGAGGGGCGGCTCGCGACGCGCGCGGCGTGAGCCGGCGCGCGGTCACGTCGGGGACGCGGCCGTGGTTTCGCGGCCGCGGCGCGCGTCAGCCGCCCTGCTTGCGCACGATGGAGAGGCTCCAGATCTCCCCCGCGCTCGTGCCCACCCACAGGCTCGGCGATCCTTTGCCCGCGACAGCGAGCACGGTGGGCTCGCCCCGAGCGCCGATCGCGACGCTGGCCGTCGGCGCGGGCGGCGCGGCGGAGGCGGCCTCGATGGCGGCGCCGTCGAACAGCGCGACCCGGCCGTCCGCGAACGCCGCGAACAGGCTGGACTCGAGGACGGCCACATCCGCGACGGGGGCGCCGAACTCGAGCAGCTTGGCGGTCAGCTTGCCCGACGACCGGACGACAGCGCAGACAGCGCTCGCGCCGCGCTTGTACACCGCGGTGAGCTTCGCCCCGGCGCGCACGCGGTTCAGGTTCTGGGCCGCGCGCGGCAGCGCGGCGCGCAGCGTCGGGCCGGGCTCCGGCGTCGCGCCGGGGTGGACGCGCAGCTCGCCCCCCTCCCCTGCGCCGTCCATGACCACGTGCGTCTCGGCCTCGGTCAGATCGAACGCCCGCGCCGCGCCGCGCACGGGGAACGTGCGGCCGTTCACCTCGGTCCTGTCCAGCTTCAGCTCCGTCGCGCTGCCGTCCCAGCCGAGCGCCAGCGCCGTCGTGCCCGACGGGCATGTCGCCAGGAGCCGCGCGTCGCGGCCGACCTGGTCGAGCTTCGGGCCGTGCGTGATCCCGAGCAGCGCCCACACAGCGTCCTCGCTCCGCACGACAGCCACGTCCTTCGAGAGGAGCGCCACGTCCTCGGCGGAGGACAGCGACAGGTTCGTCGTCTTCGCGCCGGAGCCTCCGACCGGACAGACGCCGAGCCGCACCGGATCGGTCGAGATCATGGCGACGAGACCGGGGCTCGCGAGGAACGCGGCCCCGCGGATCTCCGCGTCGACGCTGTGCACCTTGCGGGGAGAGCTGAGGTTGCTGAAGGGCATGGCCCACGACGATAGCGCTTCTTCCGGCCGAGTGGCCCGCGTTCTCGCGAGTCGGCCGGCGAGCTCCCCGCGCCGGGTCGCGGCCGGCGCCGGGGCAGCGGTGGCGTCCAGGGCGTTGGCTTCGGCGGGTCAGCGCTCGCGGCGCCTGCGCTGCGCGCGCGTCTGGCCCTGCGACGTCCGCCCCTGCGGCGCTCCCCCTTGTGGCGTCACGCCTTGATCAGCGAGCGGACATCGATATCGAGGTTCTCGGACTCCGCGACCGCGTCCATCGCCTTGCGGAGCCGGCCGAGCGTCACCCCGGTGGGGACGTCGACGCGGGCCTCCATCCGGAAGAGCTGCGACCCGGTGACGGGCGCCTCGTAGGCCGAGGTCTCGAGCGAGACGATGTTCACGCCGGCGCCGTGGAGCGCGCGCGACACGGCGCGGACGATCCCCTCGTGGTCGAGCGCGTCGACCGAGATGACGCACGGGATGGTCGCCGCGCGCCGGTGCGACTCGGGGCTCTTGGTCCTGCGGCTCTGCACCGTGAGCCCCGTCGCCTGGGTGAGCGACGCGGCGTCGCGCTCCACCGCCTCGATCGCGCCGGGCGGGCCCGACGCGAGCAGGAGGATGCCGAACTCGCCGCCGAGCACCGCCATCCGGCTGTCCTCGACGTTGGCGCCGCGCTCGGTCAGGTAGTGCGTCACCTCCGCGACGAGGCCCGTCCGGTCAGGGCCGAGGCAGGAGAGGACCAGGAAGGTTTCGGGCTCGGGCGTCGTCGTCATGCGGCGCATCTTAGTCCGATCGGCGCAGCCGGCGCGACCAGGGCCCGCCGCCGCGCGCGCCCTCTCGATGGCCCGATCGCCGAGCGCGCCGCCGCGGCCGGGCGCGACCACCTCCGCGCGGGGCGGAGCTTCCCCGAAGGGAGCGGGGCCGGATCGGGCGGCCGCGCCGGACGAGGCGCTTGTCTCCGGCGAGCCAGTGGGCGAGAGGACGGCCATCCCCATGCCGTACGAACGCGACAACATCCATCGTCTCACGCCCTACACGCCCGGCGAGCAGCCGCAGCGGGCCGACGTGGTCAAGCTGAACACGAACGAGAACCCCTATCCGCCGCCGGACGCCGTGCTGGAGGCGATCCGCGGCGTCTCGGCCGATCAGCTCCGCCGGTACCCGCCGCCCCGGGCGCAGCAGTTCCGTGAGGCCGCCGCGAGGCTCCACGGGCTGTCGCCCGAGCAGGTGATCGCCACGAACGGCGGCGACGAGCTGCTGCGCATGGCGGTGACCGTCTTCTGCGAGCCCGGCGGCAGCGGCATAGGCGAGACGTACCCGACCTATTCGCTCTATGACGTCCTCGCGGAGATCCACGGCACGGCGATCACCCAGGTCCCCCTCGAGGAGGACTGGTCGGTCCCGGAGGATTTCGCGAGCCGCCTGAACGAGAGCGGCTGCCGCCTCGCGCTCCTCGTCAACCCGCACGCGCCGTCGGGGCGGCACGAGCCGCTGGACAGGCTCGAGCGGGTGGCGCGGGCGTTCCGCGGCGTGCTCCTGATCGACGAGGCGTACGTCGATTTCGCGGAGACCGACGCGACGCCGCTGCTCGACCCGGCGCGGGGGCTCGACAACGTGCTGCTGCTGCGGACCCTGAGCAAAGGGTACTCGCTCGCGGGGCTCCGGTTCGGGTACGGGCTTGGGCACCCGCGGCTCATCGAGACGCTCGACAAGGCGCGCGACAGCTACAACACCGACATCCTCTCGCAGGCCGCGGCGACAGCGGCGCTTTCGGCGCGGGACGAGGCGAGGAAGAGCTGGGAGAAGGTGATCGCGGAGCGAGCCCGGCTGGCGCGCGCGCTCCAGGAGAAGGGGTTCACGGTGGCGCCGAGCCAGAGCAACTTCGTCCTCGCGGCGCCGCCGGCCGGGGGGCTGTCGGCGCAGGCGATGTACCGGGCGCTCCACGACCGGGCGATCTTCGTGCGCTACTGGGATGCGCCGCGGCTCCACGACAAGCTGCGGATCACGGTGGGCACACCGGAGCAGAACGACGCGCTGCTCGGGGCGATCGACGAGATCTCTCGCGCTGCCGCGAAGGCATAGAGAGCAGCTCGGCCGCGACGACCGGCCCGCCCCGCCCCCGCGGACGGCTCATCCGACGCCGTCCCGCTGAACGACCTCACCTGCTGTCCGCTCCGTGCGCAAGTGGTCGATCCTTGCGCAATGCCTGGCCTCTGCGCCCCGCGCTCACGCGGGCTGCTCCGGTGGCCTCGACCGTGCATTGAGGCTGCGCCGAACGCGGCTCGGCAGCGCGGCCGCAATGCCGTGCAGTTCAGCTTCAATTTTTCACCTTCAAGAGGAGCTTGGTCATGCGTCACCAGAGCAGCCGGTCATCGTTCCACGTTTTGTCGCGCTCTCTTCGCGGCGGCAGCGTCCCCTGCCTTGCCCTGGCGCTCCTGACCGCGTGCGGCGCCGGCGCCGGCGACGGCAGCCCGGTCGACTCACTCACCTCCAGCGCGACAGGCGCGGGCTTCCGACTGACGTGCTCGCAGTTGACGGTCGAGCGGGGCAGCATCGGCGACGGACAGACAGCGGCGGCGCTCTCGGCGCGCGAGCTCACCGGAGAGCAGGACGACTGGAGCAAGTACGTCGAGTTCGCTCCGGGATCGTCCGCCACGTGCGATTACGTGCTCCCGGCGGGGGTGTCTGGAGCCGAGCTGGCGTCGCTGTCCCTCGACGTGAACTACCGCGGCCCGCGCAAGTCCGACATGCGCTGGACGCTGGAGGCGTGGGACGCCGACGCGAACGCGTGGGTGCCGATCGGCGACAACGCGTTCGCCGCCGCGTGGTCCTGGTCGAGCGCGACCCTCCCGCTCCCGGCGCCGCACGACCGCTTCGCCCGCGGCGGGCGGATCAAGATCCGGTACGCGACGCGGAGCCGCGCCGACGCCTCGCTGCTAGACGAGCTGGTCCTCACCGGGACCGCCAGCAGCAGCGGCGCCGGCACCGGCGGCGGCGACGCCGGCGGTAGCGGCGGCACCGGCGGCACCGGCGGCACCGGCGGTAGCGGCGGCGGCAGCGGCGGCACCGGCGGCAGCGGCGACCCGCCCGGCGCCTGCGGGCTCGGCGGCGCCACCGTGGCGCGCTCCTATGCGCCCAGGCTGTTCGCCGCGGGCGCGGATCCCTCCGGTGATGCCGAGTGCCGGGGCGTGCTCAACCCCGAGCGCGGCGTCTTTCGTTTCATGGATCTCCGGGGCCTCGACGCGCTATCGAACCTCCGGGCCGATGGCTACACGCTGATCTACGGCAAGGTGCTCCTCGACGACTACCGCACGCGGGACATCGACCAGCGCCTCCTTGACCAGCTCGACGCGAGCTTCGCCGCCGTGCGCTCGGCGGGGCTCAAGGTGCTCCCCCGCTTCTACTATGCGGACACCGGCACCGCGCCGGACGCGCCGCTCGGCCGCGTGCTGTCCCACATCGCTCAGCTCGAGCCCGTGCTCCGGCAGAACGCCGATGTCATCGCCGTGCTGCATCCAGGCTTCGTCGGCGCGTGGGGCGAGTGGCACTCCTCGACGAACGACCTCACGAGCCCTGACAGCCGCAAGCAGATCTTCGACGCGCTGCTCGAGGCGATCCCCGAGAACCGGATGATCCTCGCGCGCCGCCCCTCTCACAAGCTCGAGGCGTACGGCGGCCCGCTCACCGAGGAGACGGCGTTCTCCGGAGCGCCGCTCTCGCGCGTCGGCCACCTGAACGACTGCTTCCTCGCGAGCGCCGACGACGTCGGCACCTACCAGCTCCCCGGCGAGAAGGCGTATGCCGCCGCGGACTCCGCGTTCGTGCCCGTCGGGGGCGAGACCTGCGGCCGCAACCCGACGCGCAGCCAGTGCGCCTCGGCGCTCGCCGAGCTCTCCACGCACCACTGGAGCTTCATCAACACCGACTACCACCCTGACGTGATCGCCGACTGGAGATCCGAGGGCTGCTTCGAGGCCGTCGCCTGCCGGCTCGGATACCGCTTCGCCGTGATGGGTCACGAGTCCCCCGAGCAGGTCGCGCGCGGGCAGTCGCTCTCTCTCCGGCTGCGCGTGTTCAACGACGGGTACGCCCGGGCCTACAACCCGCGCCCTGTCTACCTCGTGCTCCAGCAGGGCGCGACGCGGCGCTTCGTCCAGGTCGACGCCGACCCGCGCCGCTGGGCGCCGGGCGAGGAGAGCGATCTCTGCCTCGGGGCGCAGCTCCCGGCCGATCTTCCCCCGGGCGACCACCAGCTCGGCCTGTGGCTGCCCGACGAGGCGGAGCGCCTGCGCGAGGATCCCCGCTATGCGATCCGACTCTCGAGCGGCGCGACGTGGGACGGCGCCACGGGGGTGAACCTGCTCGACGCCACGGTGCGGGTGGTCGAGTGACCCTGCTGCCGTTGCGACGCGAGATTGGTTCACGCCGGGCGTGAGGCGGTAGGCGATGTAGCCCGAGAGGCTGCGCGAGGCGAGCTCGCCGCTGCCCGGGCGCTCGCCGAGCAGCATCACGACCGGCCGGGCCCCGAGCCGCTCGGCGACGGCCTCCGCGAGCGTCACCCGGCCGTACCGCGCGAGCAGCGGCTGCCCGACGGTCACGCCGCGCGCCCGAGGCCGTCGAGCAGGACCGGGAGCAGGTCGGGGACGTTGCCCACGCCAGGAACTCGCCGCCGGGCGCGCGGCCGTGAATCTCCCGCTAGGTCTGCACGTCGTGCCCGCTCGTATCGAGAGAGGCGAGCATGCGATCCGTGTTGAGACAGACGTCCATGTAATCGCTGGCGCCCGCGGCGGTGAGGAGCTGCGTCGCCATCTGCTGGCCCTCCAGCGTGACGTGGGCGTGCAGCGTGGTACAGGGGGCCATGCCCCTGGGCACGCCGAGGAGCTTGCCCATGAAGTGGAGCGCCGCCGCCGCGACCACGGCGCAGCTCGTCGTGGAGCCGAAGTCCAGGCCGAGCAGCGTGACCCGGGCGGCCCCCCTTGGACCTCACAGCACCCGCTCGAACGCGCCTTGCAGCGCGGCCTGCCCCCCGCGCTCGATGACGTCGCCGTGCGCCACCACGATGCGCTCCGGCGCCCACGCGAGCATCTGCTTCACCGCCGCCCCCACCGCCGCGCGATCGCGCATCATCGAGCGCGCGACGCGCGTCGGGCCGAACCGGCCGTAGGCCCCGTTGAGGCGCATGAGGAGGCGCGTCGGGAAGTGCTCGCTCCGCGTGATGTGAAAGCAGAGGTCCCAGAGAAAGAGGGTCCTCGTGGGCCGGTGGAAGAAGGCCACCTCGTCGAGCCTGGGCATCCCGCCGACCGCCACCTGGTCGATCTCCGCGGACCAGAGCGGGTCCGGCGCGTCGTCGAGCACACCGGTGAACGTCACGCCAGGGCACTTCTCGTGGAGCCCGCGGCGGCCGTACAGGCGCGCCCCCGGGAACAGCCGCGCCGCCGGCGCGAGGCCGAGGTGGTGCATCAGGTTCGGCGCCACGATCGCCCGCACCTCGCCGAGCGCGCGGATCTCCCCCGCCACCTGCTCCAGGCTCGGGAGCGGCGAGAAGAGGATCAGCCCCCCGTCCGCCAGGCGCACGATCGGAGATCGCACCGGGAAGTGGATTCCCGGCAGCTTCAACGTGCCTTCCGCAGCCCAGAGGGCTTGATCGAGCTGTCTCAGCATGCTCCAATTGGTAAACCTACTTGACCAATTAGTCAAGAAGGTTGACCATCATGACCAAGCAAGACCTCGATCCAAGCGACGTCGCCGAGCTCGATCGGCGCAAGCGCGCGAGCCTCGGCCAGCTCCTCCTTCGCTCGGCGCGGCTGCTCGACGAGCGGGCGGTGGCGCGCGTCGCCCGCGGCGGGAGCCGGGTGCGCCGCGCGCACACCGCGCTGATGCCGTACATCGATCTCGAGGGCACGCGGCTGACGGACCTGGCGGAGCGCGCCAGGGTGACGAAGCAGGCGGTGGGTCAGCTCGTCGAGGAGCTGGAGGCGATGGGCGTCGTGGAGCGGACGCCGGACCCGGACGACGGGCGGGCGAAGCGGGTCCGGTTCACGCCGTACGGGCTCAAGGCGCTCCTTCACGGGCTCGGGGTGCTGCAGGAGCTGGAGGAGGAGCTCACGCTGTCGCTGGGCCAGAAGCAGATGGCCTCGCTGAAGAAGGGGCTCACCGCGCTGCTCGCGGCGCTGGAAGCGTCGGAAGCGTCGGAGCAAGAGGCGCCGCCGGAGCGCCGGTGACGGCCGCGCGCATCCTGGACGAGGCGGAGGGAGCAGCGGCGCGGGCGCGGGCGCTCCAGATCGCGCGGCGGCTCGAGGACGAGGAGCTCTTCTTCCGGGCAGAGCGGGTGGCGCGGGGCTGAGCCAGAGCGCGCTCGTCGAGCGCGCGGGCGTTCCGGGAGGCCCGCGATGCGGACCGGTGCGTCAGGAGAACACGTCCGAGGCGGTCTTGGCTCCGAGGATGTTGTCGACCCACCGATCGAGGGTCGCGGGGTCCGTGCATGCCTGGATGCGCGAGACGTCGGCGGCGGAGAGCGCGATACCTGCCCGGGCGACCAGGCGCAGCAAGACGTCGCGCTTTCCCTTGAGCTCCCCCTCGCGGACGCCCTCGAGCTTGCCCTCGCGGACGCCCTCGAGCTTGCCCTCGCGGACGCCTTCGAGCTTGCCCTCGCGGACGCCTTCGAGCCTGCCCTCGCGGATGCCTTCGAGCCGGCCGCGCTCGATGAGCTGCTCGGCGAACGGGGGGAAAGTTGCCTTGCCTTCGGTCTGCCGTTCCATGATCAGCGCCTCCAGGGCCCTCCGCATGGGGTCACGCAACGCATTGTAGACGATCTGGAAGTACACCGCCGCGTGCTCGTGGTCGAACCGACCGAGCGCGCCGAGCGCAGCCTGGACGACGGCGAGCCCGTTCGGTCCGTTGCCGTGCGCCACGGCCGAGAGAATGGCGAGCTCCGTCTCCTTTTCCGCCTCCGCCTGTTCCGTCACCTCGGGCACGATCGCCGGACCGATCACCAGGGGTTGCAGCGTCCCGAGCCCCAGTCCCAGGTCGATCTTCTGCGCGGCCCAGGCGGCCACCTCGGCGTCGGGCGCGATGACGACGACGACGGCCTGGCACTCCTTCCGGGCCCGTACGACCGCAACGTAGACAGGCCACGAGTAGGACTTGCGCCGATCGATGTCGCGCTGGAGCTCGAGGACGATCGACAGCACCTGCACCCCGCGCTCGTCGCGGAGCTCGAGCACCAGATCGGCCCGGAACTCGACCGGGATGAGCTGATCGAGCGATGCCTCGACCACATCGACGGTGGCATAGGGCGGGAGCTTCAGGTGGAAAAGGAGCTCGAGGAGATGGGGCGCGAGCGACGGATTCTCGCGGAACATGTCGACCAAGCCATTGTGCTCGAGCGTCGGCATGGGCGGCACGCTACTGCGCGACAGATGGTCGGGCAAGGTGAGTGAGGCACTCGAACCATCTTTTCGATCGAAGTGAGTTGGCGAAACGAATCACGGCTCATCCACGTAAGTGTTCGTCTTGGCTCGAGCGTGGCAGTTCGATGTGCTCGCGAATCCCCGCAGGGCATTGCGCAGCTCGGCGGCGTCATCGGTCGGGCATCTTGGGCGGGCATCCTGGGCGGGCATCCTGGGCGGGCATCTCGGCCAGGAGCAGCTCACAGCCTCCGCGCGGAGCTCGTCTGCCGTCGACGTCCCCGGCACAGCCTGGCGCCCGCGGACCGCCGCCCGCCTCGACGAGGCCTTCCCGCGGGGCCGCCGTCGCGATACGACGGCGCCGTGACACGCACGATCGCACGGTGGGCACCTCTCCTCGCAGCGCTGGCCTCCGGGTGCGCCCCGCCGCCGGCCCCTGCCGCGCCGTCGGCCGACGAGACCGCCGCCCGGAGAGCGGCGAGCGTCGCGCTCACCGCCCTCTCGCACCGCAAGTTCGACGTCAGCGGCTGCGACGCGTCCGGGGCCCGCGTCGTCCAGGAGGCGGAGGCGCGCGCGGGCACGCCTCAGGGCGACCGCTGCGCCATCCTCGTCGCGCGACAGAGCGATCAGACATGGCTCGTCGTCGTCCGCTCGTCGCTCTCGTCAGACTCCGTCGGCGCGCAGGCGCTCGTGACAGTCCTCCCCGACGCCGAGGGCGTCAGCGCCGTCGCGTACGCGCGCTGATCCGCGCGGCAGCCGCCGCGCCGTCACCGCTCCGCTCCACCCCCGCCGGCTCCCGTTCAACCTACCTGCCGCCGCCGCCTCCCGGAAGCGCGCGACCCCGCCCGCTGCGCTGGATCAGCGCCCCCAGGCGATCACCTCACCTCGCCCTCGCGACGAGGAACAACCTCCGGAACGGAAACGGCGTCTTCCCATCCCCCGCCTTCGGATACGCCGCGGCCACCCGCCGCCCGTACTCCTCCAGGAAATCGGCCCGCTCGCCGTCGTCGAGCGCCGCGAGCAGCGGCCGCAGCGCCGTCCCCTTGGTCCACTCGACCACCGGGCTCTCGCCCTCGAGGACATGCAGGTACTCCGTCTCCCAGATCTCGATCTGCGCCGCGTGCGGCGCCAGCACCTCGTAGTACACCCGAGGCTCCGCGACCGGGCTCTCCCTCACCACCGCCGCCAGCTTGCCGCGGAACCGCGGCACCCGGCTCGCCTCCACCATCGCCGTGTGCGACGGCGCGCCGTGGTTCCTCGGCATCTGCACCGCCAGCACGCCGCCCTTCGCCAGCCGCCCGAGGAGCGCAGGGAACAGCGCCGGATGATCGTCGAGCCAGTGGAGCGCGGCGTTGCTGAAGATCAGCGCCGGCGGCGCGGCCGGCGCGAAGCGCGCGATGTCTGCCTCGACGAACCGCGCCCCCGGCAGCGCAGCGCGCGCCCGGGCCAGCATCTCCGGAGAGCTGTCGACCCCCACGATCGCCCGCTCCGGGAAGCGCTGCGCCACGAGGCGGGTGATGTTGCCGGCCCCGCAGCCGAGATCGACGATCTCGCCCGGCACGCCGAGGGCGACCCGGCCGAGCAGGTCGACCGCCGGTCGCGCCCTCTGGTCCTCGAACATCAGATACTGCGCAGGATCCCAATCCGCCATCGCGCTCTCCCCGCCAGCCAGCATAGCAGCACGCGAGCCTCCGCCGACCTCGCACGTCTCCGCCGACCGCCACATCCCCAACCCCTGATTCCTCCCGAGCGCCGTCCACACGACGCCGAGCCGCGCTGGACTTCCCGGCGCGCCGCCGGCATCCTCGCGGCGGTGGATGCTCCGGAGATCTCCGATCTCCTCGTCGCCTACGATCCCGACACCCTCGCGCGCCTGCCCGTGCGCCGGAGCGACGTCGTCGAGCGCCTCCGCGCCGCCGGCCGCCCCGGCGTCGCCCGCATCGCGGCGCGGCCCCCGGCGCGCGACGATCTCCTCGATGAGGCCGCCGTCGACGCGCTCCTGCTCCGCGTGCACGCCGAGCTCCAGCGCCTGTCCGAGGAGTTCGGCCAGGGCGAGCGCGTCCGCTCCGTGCTCGCCCCGCTCCTCGACGCGCTGCGCGCTGCCGGCGCCCCTCGCCCCCTCCGCGTCGTCGACGTGGGCTGCGGGCTTGGCTACGTCGTCCGCTGGCTCGCGACGGCCGGCCCGTGCCCTTCGAGCCTTCGTAAACACGGTTTCCAAACCGACCCTCACCGCGCTCGCCGCCGGCCTGCCGCGGGGCGATCTGCCACAGGCCAGCCAACTCGCCACGATGGCGCGGAGATCGGCGCGCGCGCCCACGCTGCGCTGCGGCGCGCGGCATGTACGTTGCCCTGTGCGTCGCCCGGACGCGCCCGGCGCTCCTGCGGCTTCGTTGCAGCGCGGCTCCGGGACGAGGCCGCCGGCCGCCATCACGCGCCATGGCTCGGATTCACGCAGCAGTCCCACGCACGACCCACGGAGAACCCTTGAAAGCCCAGGGAACGAGCTGTCCACGTCCGCTATCTCGACCAGGCCCCACCCTCCTCGTGGCGCTCGCCGCGCTCGCGGCGGCGCCAGGCTGCTTCAGCGCCCGCTCGTCCTCGGGCGGCGGCGAGACGACGAAGCCGCCGCCGCCGACCAGGACGATCCGCACGTCGGACATCGCGCTGCCCGGTGGATACGTCATCGAGGTGGTCGCCACGGGGCTCAACTTCCCGACCGGCGTCACGTTCGACGACGCCGGACAGGTCTATGTCACCGAGTCCGGCTACTCCTACGGTGAGGTCTTCACCACGCCAAGGCTCCTCCGGATCGAGCCGGGCGGCGGCAAGACAGTCGTCGCGACGGGCAAGAACCCGCCGTGGACCGGGGTCGCCTGGGCCGACGGCGCCTTCATCGTCTCGGAGGGCGGCGTGACCGAGGGCGGCCGGATCCTCCGCGTCGCGCCAGGCGGCCAGACCCAGACCCTCGTCGCGGGGCTCCCGAGCTTCGGCGACCACCACACGAACGGGCCCGTCGTCGGCCCCGACGGCTTCATCTACTTCGGCCAGGGCACGGCCACGAACAGCGGTATCGTCGGCGAGGACAACCACAAGTTCGGGTGGCTGAAGCGACACCCCGAGTTCCACGACGTGCCCTGCAAGGACGTGACGCTCACGGGCGCCGCGCTCACCACGTCGAACCCGCTCACGCCGCGCGACGCGGACGACAAGGCCACGACAGGCGCGTTCGTCCCGTTCGGCACGCAAACGCAGAAGGGGCAGGTCATCCCGGGCAAGGTGCCTTGCAGCGGCGCTGTCATGCGCGTGCCGGTGCGCGGGGGCACGCTCAACCTCGTCGCCTGGGGGTTCCGCAACCCGTTCGGGCTCGCGTTCTCGCCGGACGGCAAGCTGTTCGTCACCGACAACGGCTATGACGACCGGGGCAGCCGCCCGGTCTGGGGCAACGCCGACGCCCTCTGGGCCGTGACGCCGGGCACCTGGTACGGATGGCCCGACTTCGCCGACGGCCGCCCTGTCTCGCAGGATCGCTATGCCCCGCCGGGCGGGCCGACGCCCCCCGCCCTCCTCGTGGCCCCGCCGAACCCGCCGCCGCAGCCGGTCGCGTTCTTCGCCGTGCACAGCTCGTCGAACGGCATCGACATCGCGCGCGACCCGTCGTTCGGCTTCGTCGGCGAGGCGTTCGTCGCGCAGTTCGGCGATCAGGCGCCCGACGTCGGCAAGGTCCTGCACCCCGTGGGCTTCAAGGTCGTCCGGGTGGACCTGAAGACCGGCGTCATCCGCGACTTCGCTGTCAACCGCGGCAAGGACAACGGCCCCGCGTCGCGGCTCAGGTCCGGCGGCCTCGAGCGGCCCATCTCCGTGCGCTTCGACCGCGCGGGCAGGTCGCTCTACGTCGTCGATTTCGGCGTCATGCTCATGGATGAGCGCGGCGCCAGGCCGCAGCAGGGCACGGGCGCGCTCTTCCGCATCACCCGCGCGGCCACCGCAGGCTGAAGGAGGAGACACCATGATCCTACGCGCTGTCCTTTGCGGTCTCCTCGCCACGTCCCTCGGGCTCGCTGTCGGGTGCGGCTCGTCCCGCAGGAGCGAGCCGATCCTCGGGCCGCCGCCGCTCGACGAGCCGCCCGAGCGGCGCGGCGAGGTCGTCTTCATGAAGCAATGCCACCAGTGCCACCCGGGCGGAGCAGGAGGCCTCGGGCCGGGGCTCAACAACAAGCCCGCGCCCGCGGCGGCCATCAAGCTCCAGATCCGGAGCGGGCTCGGCGCCATGCCCGCCTTCTCGGAGAAGGAGATCTCCGACGCCGACGTGGACGCTGTCATCGCTTACATGATGTCCATCAGGACCTACGAGAAGGGCGATTGAGCGCGGCCGGCGGCGCTGCGCCGCCCGGCTCAAGCTCCCGCCAGCAGACAGGCCTCCTCGGAGAGGCGGAATCGCACGCCAGGCAAATCGACAACAACAGGAGAGGATCCAGAACATGGCATCCATTCGCGGCGTAATTTTCGATGTCGACGGCACGTTGATCGACAGCAACGACGCGCACGCGCGCGCCTGGGTCGATGCGCTGGAGGAGTTCGGGCACAAGGTCCAGTTCGAGGAGGTGCGGCGGCGCATCGGGATGGGCGGCGACAAGCTCCTGCCCGAGGTGACGGGGATCTCCAAGGACAGCCCGGAAGGGGAGAAGATCAACGCGCGCTGCTCGGAGATCTTCATGGAGCAGCTCCTGCCCGGGCTCCGCGCCTTCGCCGGCACGAAGGAGCTCCTGGAAGAGCTCCACCGCCGCGGCCTCAAGATCGTGATCGCGAGCTCCGCCCAGAAGGAGAAGCTGCGCGAGCTCCTCAAGCTCACGGGCGCCCATGGCGTCATCGAGAGCGCCACGTCGTCGAGCGACGCCGAGAAGTCCAAGCCGGATCCGGACATCGTGGAGGCGGCGCTCCACAAACTCGGGCTGCCGCCGGGCGAGGTCGTGATGATCGGCGACACGCCGTACGACGTCGAGGCCGCCGCGCGGGCGGGCCTGCGCACCATCGGCTTCCGCTCGGGCGGCTGGACCGACAGCGGGCTCACCGGCGCGATCGCCATCTACGACGGCCCGGCCGACCTCCTGGCGCAGCTCGATGCCTCCCCGCTCGCCGAGGGAGCCGGCGGCGCGAGCGCCGCTCCCCAGGCCGAGACGACCCCGCAGCAGCGGTACGTCTAGCGCCGTCCGGACAGCAGCCGGGAGCTCGCCCGCAGGACCGGGCGAGCACGCGGGCGAGCGCCTCCACGGTCGGCCGCGCGGCGCAGCGAGCCACGGCAGGCGACGCTTGCCCCGTGGGGCGCGCCGCTCAAGGTCCGCGCGCATGAATCCATCGAGCGACATCCACGATCCACGAGAACCGGAGATCCTCCAGAACGACGATTCGAACGAGGCGCTGCTGACCCGATCGCTGGAGCGGTGCGCCCGCCTCCTCGCGACGGACGAGGAGCTCCGGCGGGCGCTGCCGTCCCCGGAGGCGCTGGAGCAGATCCGGAGCCGTCAGACAGCGATCGAGTCCGTGGAGGCCGCGTTCGCGCTCTACGCGGATCGCCCCTGCCTCGGCCGCCGCGCGCTCGACGTCGCGGCGGCCGAGCCGGACGGTGGCGGCTCGCCGCGCCCGCTGCCGGAGTTCCGCACCGCCAGCTACGCCGACGTGTGGTCTCGCGTCGAGGCGTTCGCCAGCGGCCTCCGGCACGACCGGCTCGCGGACACCGGCGATCTCGTGGGCATCATGGGGTTCGGCAGCACCGACTGGGTGGTCGCAGACCTCGCCTGTCTGTATCTCTCCGCCGTCTCGGTGCCGATGCAGACCAGCATGATCCCCGCGGACCTGCAGCACATCGTCGCCGAGGCCGAGCTCGCGTGCATCGTGTGCAGCGTGGACCAGCTCGCGCGGATCGAGGCCGTGCTGCCGCGGTGCCCCTCGGTGCGCGGCGTCGTCGTCATCGACCTCGCGGACGGGGATCGACGCGCGCAGGACGAGCTCGATCGGGCGCGACGCGCCCTGCGCGCGCTGGAGACAGGGGGCCGCCGCCTCGCGGTGCGGACCCAGCAGGAGGTGGAGCGCCTCGGCCGGCAGCACGGCATCGTGCCGAAGGTCCTGCCCGAGGAGCGGGGCGAGCGCGACCCGCTGATGACGCTCATGTACACGTCCGGGAGCACCGGCTCGCCGAAGGGCGCGATGATCCCGGAGAGCCTCTGGTGCCGGTACTGGCAGCAAGCGTTCACGAGGAGCCACGACCCACGCCTCGACGTCCTGCCGCACGTGGGCATCAACTACAGCCCGATGAACCACTTCATCGGGCGCACCCAGGTCGGCCGCTCCCTCATGCGCGGCGGGGTCACGCACTTCGTGCTGAGGAGCGATATGTCCACCCTCTTCGAGGACATCCGCCTGGCCAGGCCCACCGCGCTGTTCCTGGTGCCGCGCATCGCGGAGATGATCCACCAGCAGTTCCAGGCCGAGCTCCTGAAGCGCTCTCGCGATCTCGACATCGCGCAGGAGCGGATCGAGCACGAGATCATGGCGGACATGCGCGCGTCGCTGCTCGGCGATCGCCTGCTCCTCGCGACAGTCGCTTCGGCGCCGACGCCGCCCGAGGTCCTCTCGTTCCTGAAGCGCTGCTTCGAGGTGCCCGTCATCGACGGCTACGGCTCCACGGAGGCCGCCTCCCTCACGTTCGACGGCCGGCTGGATCGAGAGTTCGTGACCGAGTTCAAGCTGGTCGACATGCCGGAGCTCGGCTACCGCACCACCGACGAGCCGTATCCGCGCGGCGAGCTGCATCTCCGCTCGCTCCTCATGGTGCCGGGCTATTACAAGAACGAGCAGGCCACGAGGGAGCTCTTCGACGAGGAGGGGCTCATGAACACCGGCGACATCGTCGAGCAGCGCGGGCCCGACACCCTCGTCTGGATCGATCGCGCGCGGAACGTCCTCAAGCTCTCGCAAGGAGAGTTCGTCGCCACCTCGCGGATCGAGGCCCTGTACAGCGCGGGCAGCCCCTTCATCCACCAGGCCTTCCTGTACGGCAACAGCGCCCGCTCGTACCTCCTGGCGGTCGTCGTCCCCGATCTCCAGGCCGCCTCCGCCCACCTGCGGCGGCGCGGGGCGGAGCCCGACGACGCGGCCGTCAAGCAGCTCCTGCGCGAGGAGATCGACCGCATCGCCCGGGACAACCAGCTCCGTGGTTACGAGATCCCGCGCGATTTCCTTGTCGAGGGCGCCCCGTTCACCCGCGAGAACGGCCTGCTCACGGAGACGCAGAAGCCCGCGCGCGCGCGGCTCAGGGCCAGGTACGGCGCGCACCTCGAGGAGATGTACGGGGCGATCGAGCGCACCCAGATCGAGCAGCTCCGCGGGCTCCACGAGGAGCTCGGCGCGACGGCGCCGCCCGCCGACGTGGTGGTGAAGAGGGCCCTGGAGGCCACGCTCGGGCTCGCCGACGTCGAGCCGCGGGGCGCGCAGAGCTTCGCCCAGCTCGGCGGCGACTCGCTCACCGCCGCCCGCTTCAGCCGCGTCGTCGAGGACCTCTCCGGCGTCGCCGTGCCCGTGGGCCTCGTGCTCGACCCGACAAGCGGCGTCCGCGCGATCGTCGAGCACCTGGAGCGCGCCCTGGCGAGCGGCGCCGCCCGGCGCCCCGCGACCTTCGACGAGGTGCACGGCGCCGGCGCGGACGTCGTGCGGGCCGCGGACGTGCGCCTCGACAGGTTCCTCGGCCCCGACGAGCTCGCGTCCGCGGCGCGCTCGACGCCGGCCGCGGCGCTGCCGGCGCGCGCCCGGGTGGCGCTGCTGACCGGCGCCAACGGGTTCCTCGGCCGGTTCCTCGCGCTGGAGCTCCTCCAGCGGCTGCCCGAGGAGGGCCGGCTCTACTGCGTCGTGCGCTCGCGGAACGACGCCCTCGCCTTCGATCGGCTCCGCGCGGCCTACGCGTCCGATCCCGCCCTCGTGAGCGAGCTCGACGCGCTGTCGGGGCACGGCCGGCTCGTCGTGCTCGCCGGCGACCTCATGAAGCCGAGGTTCGGCCTCCCGGACGACCTGTACGCGCACCTCTGCTCGGAGGTCGACTGCGTCGTGCACAACGGCGCCCTGGTGAACCACGCCCTGAGCTATCCGCAGCTCTTCGAGCCCAACGTCCTCGGCACGGTGGAGGCGATCCGCTTCGCCGTCGCCCGCCGCGTCAAGGCGATGAACTACGTGTCGACCATCGCCGCGGTGGGCGGCCTCGGCCGCCGCGGCCCCATCCGCGAGGACGAGGACCTGCGGGCGCTCTGGCCGGAGCGCCCGATCGACAGCGGTTACGCCGTCGGGTACGCGACGAGCAAGTGGGCGAGCGAGCTGCTGCTCCGGGACGCGCGCGACACGCTCGGCCTGCCCGTCAACGTCTATCGCCCGAGCAGCATCATGGCGCATCCCCTGTGTCGGGGGCAGATCAACGTCCCCGACTTCTTCACGAGGCTCCTGTGCGGCCTCGTGTACACGGCCCTCGCCCCGAGATCGTTTTACCAGGATGTCCGCCCGGACCGCGCCGGCCACTATGACGGCCTCCCGGTGGACGTCGTGGCGCGGAGCATCGCCGCCATCGCCGTCGATCACCAGCAGCCGCCGGCCGGTACAGGGGAGAGGGCGAGCCACGCCACGTACCATGTCGTCAATCCCCACTGGGATGACGGCATCTCGCTCGACGTCATCGTCGCGTGGGTGAGATCGGCGGGTTACCCGATCGGGCGCGTCGACCCGTATGCGGCGTGGTATGCGGCGTTCCGGGACCGGCTGATGCAGCTCGGCGAGCGTCAGCGGCACCTCTCGCCGCTCGCCATCCTCCCTGCGTGGGAGCACCCGGCGCTCGTCGACGGGGAGGTGTTCGACGCGGAGCGCCTCCTCGCCCGGCTCCAGCAGCTCGCGGCGCGGGAGGGGTCGGGCGATCTCGCGGCCCTGCCGCACGTGAGCGAGCAGCTCATTCACAAGCACCTGGACGACATGGTGGCCCTGGGGGTCATCGGGCCTGCCGCCGCGCGCGCGGCGGCGTCCTGACGCCGGGCGACGCCCGCATCGTCGCGGCGCGCTCGCGCAAGGAAGGCGCGCCCGAGGGATCCCCCCGCAGCGGCCCGTCCCCCGTCGCTGGCCGATGATCCCTCGACCCGCCGCGCGGGCGCGGGGTAGCATCCCGCGCCATTCCGTCGTCAACACCCCACAGCAAGGAGCGCCCGGGCGCCGCCCGCGGCAACCAGACCTCATGAAGCTCGCTGTCATCTCAGGCAGTCATCGCAATGGATCCGAGTCGGGGAAGGTCGCCCGCTACGTGCAGCAGCAGCTCACGGCGTCAGCGGACGTCACCTCGACCTACGCGCTCGATCTCGCCGACAACCCGCTTCCGCTCTGGGAGCCGGAGGCGCCGCAGCTCTCGGAGAAGTGGGCGCGCCTCTGGTCCCCCGTCTCCGCGGAGCTCACCGCGTCCGACGCCTTCGTGATCGTCGCGCCGGAGTGGGGCGGCATGGTCCCCGCAGGATTGAAGAACTTCTTCCTCCTCTGCACGCGCGGCGAGCTCGCGCACAAGCCCGCGCTCATCATCGCTGTCTCCGCGGGCGCGGGCGGCGCCTACCCGATCGCCGAGCTGCGCATGAGCAGCTACAAGAACAGCTACCTCTGCTACATCCCGGACCACGTGATCGTGCGCAACGTCCGCGCCCTCCTCAACGAGCCGGCGGCGCCGCAGTCCCCCGATGACGAGCGCATCCGCGAGCGGCTCCGCTACGCGCTGGGCGTCCTCCTCCAGTACGGCAAGGCCCTGCAGCAGGTCCGCGCCAGCGGCGCCATCGACCTGCCCAGGTACCCCTTCGGGATGTAGCCCCCGCCCTCCCCCCCGCCGCCACAGCAGCGGCAGCCGCCACCCACACCAGCACACATCAGACGACCCCCGCACGCCACCTGGCGCACGGCGTCATCTGGCGGACGTCGCATTCATCCGCTATGGTGGACGTCGCGTCTGTTAAACTGGCGCTCAGCACCCATGACAATGCCATTGCTCACGCTTCCGAACCCGGGCGCGATGTCGCTATCGATTCGCGCCAAGGCTGTGGTCTTCGAGGACGAGCGATCGAGGGCGTTGCTCGACCGCATCCGGCGGCTCGCGCCGAGCGACGCCACGCTCCTGGTCACCGGCGAGACCGGGACGGGCAAGGAGATCGTGGCGCGTCACATCCACGCGTTGAGCCACCGGGCGCGGCGGCCGTTCTTGGCGGTGAACTGCGGCGCCTGGTCGGAGTCGCTGGTGGAGAGCGAGCTGTTCGGCCACGAGAAGGGGGCCTTCACCGGGGCGACAACGGCGAAGGCGGGCTGGTTCGAGGCGGCGGACGGCGGCACGCTGTTCCTCGACGAGGTCGGCGACCTGCCGCTGCAGCTCCAGGTGAAGCTGCTGCGCGTGCTCCAGGAGCGCGAGGTGGTGCGGCTCGGATCGCGCCAGCCGATCCCGATCGACGTGCGGCTCATCGCCGCGACGAACGTCGACCTGGAGGCGGCGATGGCCGCGCGGCACTTCCGCGAGGACCTCTACTACCGGCTCAACGTCGCGACCGTCTCGCTCTTGCCGCTGCGCGAGCGGCCGGGCGACATCCTGCCGCTCGCGCGCTATTTCCTTTCCATGCACGCGAGCCGGGTCGGCGCCGTGCCGGCCGAGCTCACCCCGGAGGCGGCGAAGCGGCTGCTGGAGCACCCGTGGCCCGGGAACATCCGGGAGCTCGAGAACGCGATTCACCACGCGCTCCTCGTGTGCAAGGGCCACCGGATCACCCCCGCCGACCTGCGGCTGACAGCCCTCCTGCCGAGGGCGTCCACGCTGCCGCCGGCGCCGGCGGCCGTGCCGTCGCTGCAGGCGCTGCCGGGCGGCAGGGCGGCCCCCGAGGCGCCCTTGGCGACCCCCGAGGCGCCCCTGGCCGCCCTGGAGAGCGCCCTGCTCGCGCTGTTCGAGCAGAACCGCCCGGGCCTGCACGAGCACATCGAGGAGGTCCTCATGCGCACGGCCTACCGCTATTGCCACAGGAACCAGCTCCAGGCCGCGCGGCTGCTCGGCATCAGCAGGAACATCGTGCGCGCCCGGCTCATCCAGTTCGGCGAGCTCGCGCGCTCGCCGCGATCGCGCGGCGGCAACGAGCCGCCCGAGTCCGGGCCGATCTCGAGCGGTCCATGCTCGCTCGACGAGACGGCGTGCGACGGCGAGGAGCGGGGCGCCTCGATCGAGACGGTGCGGATCGGGTGCCAGAAGTTCGGGCTGCTGATGGCGACCAACACGGCCTAGGTTATCGGCGCGCGGGGATGTCGAGCAGCGCGTCGAGCCGGGACCCCGGCGTTCCCCTGCCTCGCGCCGAGCGCCGCCGGATCAGCGGGCGATCTGCGACAGCGCGAACGCGTACGCGTCCGCGAGCTCCTCCACCAGCGACTGGACCCTGTCGCCGCCGCCGTGCCCGGCCTTCTCCTGGGTGCGCAGCAGCGCGGGTCCGCCCGTCGAGGCGGCCTGGAGCGCGGCCGTGAACTTGCGCGCGTGCATCGGGTCGACGCGATCGTCGCTGTCGACCGACATGACGAGGAGGCTCGGGTAGGCCGTCCCGCTGCGCACCCGGTGGTACGGGGAGTAGCCGATGAGCGCGCGGAAATCGTCGGGGTCGTCGGCCCATCCGTACTCCTCGATCCACGTCTTGCCCGACCCGAACAGGTGGTATCGGACCATGTCCATCAACGGCGCCTGGCACAGCGCCACCTTGAACAGGTCGGGGCGCTGCGTGATGGCCGCCCCCACGAGCAGCCCGCCGTTCGAGCGGCCCTCGATGACAAGCCGGTCGGGCCGCGTGTAGCCCTGGCGGACCAGGTGCTCCGCGGCCGCGATGACGTCGTCGAAGACGTTTTGCTTGCTGTGCCGCATCCCCGCGCGGTGCCATGTCTCGCCGTACTCGCCGCCGCCCCTCAGGTTCGCGATGGCGAACAGGCCTCCTCGCTCGAGCCACGGATAGGCCTTCGACCAGAAGCTCGGCGTGAGCGCCATCGAGAAGCCGCCATAACCATAGAGCACGGCGGGCGCAGCCCCGTCGCGCCGAGCGTCCTTCCTTTGGAGCACGAACATCGGCACCCGCGCGCCGTCCTTCGATGTCACGAAGACCTGCTCCGTCGTGTAGGCGGCGGTGTCGACGGGCACCTGGGTCCGGTACGCGACCTCCGTGCGCCCCGTTGGCACGGAGAGCTCGTGGATCTCGGGCGGGAGGGTGAACGACTCGAACGTGAAGTAGGCCTCGTCGCTCTCCGGCTCGCCGTGAAGCGCTGGGACGCTCCCGATGCCGGGCAGCTTCACCTCGTACGCAGGGCTGCCGTCGAGCTCGCGCATCTCGAGGCGCGCGGAGACGTCCTTGAGGTAGACAAGGCCCAGCCGATTGCCGACGATCTCTAGGCGGTCGAGCTTCTCGTCGCGCCGCTCCGGGACGACCTCGACCCAGCGATCCCGCGCGGGATCCCGGGGATCCGCGCGGAAGACACGGTAGTTGGGCGCGCCGTCGTCGGTCAGGATGTAGAGGTGGTCGCGGTGCGGCTCGACCAGGTAGATGTGCGGCTGCGCCTTGATGAGGGGCTTCCACTCCGCCTTCTTCCCCGCGCGGAGATCCTGGATGTACACGTCCGTCGACACCCAGCCGTGCTGCACGGTGGCGATCAGCCAGCGGCCGTCGCGCGAGGCAGCGACCTGGTGAAACGTCTTCGGGTCGCGCGTGGCATCGCGGACCAGGCGATCGCCCGCGGGGTCGGCGCCGAGCGCGTGATACCGGATCTCGGCCAGACCGGGGCGGTCTGCCGCCGAGATCCGGCGGCTGAGCGGCGGTACCTTGACGTAGTAGATCCCGGCGCTCTTCCCGTCCCACGCCATCGCCGTCCTGTCCGCGTACTTGGCCCCCTCGAGCACCTCGGGCAGCTTCTTGCCTGTCGCGACGTCGATGATCTCGAGCGTCGCCTCGTCGGCGTTGTTCTTCTTGACCTGGTAGGCGACGTACCGGCCGTCCCAGCTCGGGAGCCAGCTCCCGAGCGACACGCTGCCGTCCTGCGACCACGCGTTCGGGTCGAGCAGCACCTTCGGCTCCCCTGCCTTGCCCTGGCGCCAGTGGACGGCTTCCTTCTCCTGACCGACCGATTTCTTCGGCCAGAAGTGGCGGCCGCCGCGCTGGAGCGGCGCGCCCACGCGCTCGATGTCATAGAGCTCCCGGAACCGCTTCAGGAGCGCGTCGCGCTCGGGGAGCTTCGCGAGCTCGGCGCGCGCGAAGGCGTTCTGCGCCGCCGTCCACGCCTGGACCTCGTCGGACTCGCCGTCCTCCAGCCAGCGGTACGGGTCCTGCACCGGGACCCCGTGCAGGACGTGGACCACATCGACGATCCTCGACGGCGGGTACGCGGGGGCCGGCGCGGCGCTGGCGGGCGCGCTGGCGGCGCTCGGCGCGGCGGCCTCCGGCGGCGGCGGCGGCGCAGGGCGCGCGGTGGTCGGGGCGGCTCCGCGGCACGCGGCGCTGAGGAGCAGCAGCGCGGCCATCGTGTGTCTCGCGGCGAGCATGGCCACCACGCTAGCGTCGTCCACACGAGCCTTCCAGGCACGACATCGGGACGGTTCCGCACCTGGACCACCCCGAGCGCCGCGTCCGGCGGGAAGCCCGAGGAGACCCACCACGGGACGGCGGACTGGCCGCGCCGTGATCGGGCCGGTGGGTCTTCGCCGGGGCGGCGGGAGCGGGAAGCGCGCGGGCGGCAGGCCGCTCCGCTGCGCCAGCAACACCCGAGCAGCACCCGCTGCTGCCCTGGCAGCAGCGCGGCGCGGGGTCCGGGGGAGCGCGCACAGGAACGCGGCGGCGGCGCTGGCATGACGTGTGCTCAACGGGCGCCCCCATGACGGGTTCATCGTCGACATCGCGCGTGCAGGCAGCCCTCGATCAGCTCCGTTCCGGGGGCATGGTCATCCTCCTCGACGACGAGGCGCGCGAGGACGAGGGGGATCTCGTCGTGATGGCGGAGCACGCGACGCCGGCGGCCATCAACTTCATGGCCACCCACGGCCGGGGGCTCGTCTGTCTCGCGCTCACGGAGGAGCAGGTGGACCGGCTCGGGCTGCCGCTCATGGCCACCCGGCCGGGCGCTCGCCGGTCGACGGCGTTCACGGTGAGCATCGAGGCGCGCGAGGGCGTCACGACAGGCATCAGCGCGCACGACCGGGCGCGCACCGTCGCCGCCGCGATCGCCCGCGGCGCGTCGCCGCGCGATCTCGTGTCGCCGGGGCACGTGTTCCCGCTCAGGGCGCGCCGCAACGGGGTGTTCGACCGCGAGGGGCACACCGAGGGCGCTGTCGACCTCGCGCGCCTCGCCGGGGGCCTGCCGGCCGCCGTCATCTGCGAAATCATGAATGAAGACGGGACGATGGCGCGGCGCCGGGACCTCTCGCGCTTCGCGGCGCGCCACGGGCTGCCGGTCCTCACCCTCGGCGACGTGGTCCGCCACCGGGTGCAGAGCGAGCACGTGGCCGCGCGCGTCCGGACCGCCCCGTTCCGGCCCGCGGGACTGAGCGGCGAGTGGAAGGCGCACACGTACAGGATCCGGGGCGACCGCCAGCTGCTGCTGCTGACGCTCGGCGCGCCGGCGGCCGCCGGCGACCGCGCGGCGCCCGTGTACACCCACCGGGCGGCGCTGGTCTCGGATCTCCTCGGCGACGCCGAGCTGTTCGAGGCGCTGCGAGACATCGAGTCTGCCGGCGCCGGCGCGGTGATCTACGTGTCCCCGCCGGCTCGCCAGGGCGCGCTGGCCGACGACGACGACGCTGGCGTCGGCCTCGAGCTCGCCGTCGCCGCGCGCGAGCTCGGCGCGCTCGGGTATCGTCGGGTGACGATGCTCGACTCGAGGGCTCCGTGGCCCGCCGGGCCGAAGAAGGAGCTCGACCTCGAGACGGGCGATGCGCCGGGCGCGCCGGAGCTGCACGGGGCGGCGCTGGCGGGGCGCGGACGCGCTGCCGCTGGGCCGGCGCGGGCGGCGCGCGGCGGCGTCGGCAGGGTGGCTGAACCGGAGGACCGCGCGATCGGGTGAGCCGCGCCCCCGGGGTGAGCCGCGGTCGCTCTCTGCGGCCACGGTCGCGCCAGGGATCCGCAGGAAGATGCGATCGCCGCGCCGTCAGCGCCACCGACCCGGGCTGCAAAACGGCCGCGGTCACGTACCGACCTGGCTTCCTGACCTGGCTCGTCGCCAACGGCTCGCGACGAGGCGCCTCGTCGCGAGCCTCGCGCCGCGCGCGTCTCTTCGGGGCGTCCTCGCGGAGGAAAGCGCGCTTGCCCTGCGGCATGTGGCGAGGGGCTCACGGGTGCAATGTGAGGGGCTCCTGGCGCGCCCTGCCGAAAGCGCCGACGTCACCGTGCAGAGGGCCTGATCCCCATCACCGTATCCTGGCATCGACCGACTCTCCACCCTCTTGACCGTAATGCCGGACACTAATATCCAGATCACCTCCTTTTACAAGGCGAGGGAATCATGGTGCGGAGACACCCGTTGGGTGGTTTGTTCGGACTGACATGCATCGTGGTGGTGGGTAGCGCTTCGTGCGTCGTCGACGCCGAGGTGGGGGACGCGTCGCCTGGCGCGGAGGTGGTCGAGGCTGCGGCCCCGAGGCCGAGTGAGCGCGCGATGATGCCGCCGGGGCTGCGGGCCGCCTACATCGCGGCGGTGCAGGCAGGGGCGTCGGAGGCATACCGCGCGCAGCAAGGGGGAGCGGCGGTCAGCGTGCAGAACCCGGCGCAGCGGTTCGGCGCGGAGCTCACCGCCTCGGGGGTGACGATCGCGCCCAGCAAGGGGCGGGGCGACTGGCGCTGGTCGGTCGCCACCGTGGGTTATGGCTGTGACGGCGCGCTCGATCCCGTGCAGGTCGCGGCGCCCGCGATCGCCGATGGGCGCATCGAGTACCGGCGCGGGGACCTCGTGGAATGGTACGTCAATGGGCCGCTGGGATTGGAGCAGGGCTTCACGCTGGCCTCGGCGCCCGCATGCAGGACCGCGGGCGGCGGGCCGGTGACCCTGGCGCTGGAGGCCCAGAGCTCGCTGGAGGCGGCCCTCACCGAGGGCGGGGACGCCGTCGAATGGCGGGACGCCGACGGGCGGGCGGTGGTGCGGTACACGGACCTGCACGTGGTCGATGCGGAGGGGAAGGTCCTGCCCGCCAGGTTGGCCGTGAATGCGGGCCAGGTGTCGCTCCAGGTCGACGACACGGGGGCGGTGTATCCGGTGGTCGTGGACCCGCTCGTCTGGACGGAGGAGGACAAGCTCCTGGCCGGGGACGGGGCCGCCAACAACAGCTTCGGCAGAACGGTCGCGATCAGCGGCGATACGGCGGTCGTGGGCGCTCCCAACGCGACGACGATGGTCAGCGGGGTCCTGAGAAACAATGGCGGGGCCTACGTCTTCGTCCGCTCCGGCTCCACCTGGACCCAGCAGGCAAGGCTCTCGTGCCCCGATTCAGGCATCGGGGACGGCTGCGGGTTGCTCGGCTACTCCGTAGCGATCAGCGGGAATACCATCGCCGCCGGGGCGCCCGGCAAGCACGGCACAGGCGGCTCCACCCCCGTCGGCGCGGTCTACGTCTTCGTCGGCTCGGGTTCCAGCTGGACCCTGGAGCAGAAGCTCTACGCCAGCGACGGTGCTTCATATGACTACTTTGGCCAATCGGTCGCGCTGGACGGAGACACCCTCGTCGCCAGCGGTCAGCTCCATAACCATTCGGCCAGCAACGACGGCGCAGCCTATGTCTTCACCCGCTCCGGGTCCACCTGGACCGAGCAGCAAGAGCTCGTCCCCGACGATGCCGCCGAGTCCGATGAGTTCGGCTGGTCGGTGGCGATCAGTGGGGATAGCATCGTCGTCGGCAGTCGCCTGGATGACACCCCAGCTACCAACGCGGGTTCTGCCTACGTGTTCGTTCGTTCGGGCTCAAGCTGGACGCAGCAGGCAAAGCTGGTGGAGTGGGGGACGGGCTCGGGGCTGTACTTCGGCTGGAGCGTGGCGATCAGCGGAGACACAGTGCTCGTGGGCGCCTATAACTACTGGAATCCGTGGAACACCTCGGGCGCTGCTTACGTCTTCGTTCGTTCTGGCTCCAGCTGGACCGGCCAGCAGGTGCTCTCTCCCATCGATTCGGCTGCCTTTGACAACTTCGGGATGTCCGTCGCGATCCAGGGCGACAGGGCCGTCATCGGCGCCGTGGGCGGGGATACCCCCAGTGTCTCCGGTACGGGGACGGCCTACGTCTTCGAGCGCTCCGGGACCACCTGGACCCAGCAGCAAGAGATCTTTGCCTCCGACGGCGCCGGCTCCGACAGCTTCGGTAGTGCGATCGCGCTCGACGGGGATACGGTCGTTGTGGGCGCGCCCGGCGACGACGACCTCGGAAGCGGGTCGGGCTCGGCCTACGTCTTCGTGCTCGAGGACATCTGACCCTCTCCGATCGATGACGCAGCATAACCGGCCGCAGCGGGCGACGCGGCAGCCACAGGTGGCTCGTTGGGCTCGCGTCAGGCCATGCCGAGGCCCGCTCGGCTGGTGAACAGCCAGAAGCTGCTGAATTCATCGAGGTTTCTCCAGGCCTGCCTCATCACCACTGAACCGTGGCGGGATTTCTGCCCCGCGGTACCGGCGTGGAAGCGGCGCGAGCGGGGAGCCGCGGCGGCAGGTGAACAAAGATGGAGCGCCGGCGCGGCTCAGCCGGGCTGCCTCTCGCCCGGCCCCCGGGCCTCTCCTCCAGCAGCCGCTGGCGCCCCCTCCGAGGGGGCCAGCGCGCCGGCCTCGTCCAGGCTCACGCGCCTGTCCCCGTCTCGATCGAGCGCCCTCAGCATCTCGCCGACCACCACCTCGGACGGCGTCTCGGAGGTCGCCCTCGAGACAGCGGCCCTCAGCTCGTCGGCCGAGACGGCGCCGTCACGGTCGGCGTCGATCGACTCGAACGGCCCGAGCTGGCGCCAGAGCTCCACGGCGAACGACTCGACGAGCACGAGCTTCGGCTCGCGCCCGCTGTCCGCGGGCGGCACCTGCTCCGGATGCTCCTGCGCGAAGCGGATCAGCGGAGCGACGTCATCCATGCCTCCGAGCAGCCCCCGGACGATCGCGATCCGGTACTCGCGATCATCGACAAGCGGCCGGCCGCCGATCGCGACCAGCGCGCCTCGCGCATCTGTGGCCATGCGATCGTCGATCTGGAGATAACCGCCGTGCTGGGCCGGGGCGCGCGACCGCGACGCGGCGACGGCCTCGCGGACGACGCGGCCGAGCAGGCCGACGACAACGACCTCGTTGCTGAAGGGGACCTCCGCCTTGAGATCTCCGTAGGTGAAGCGCTCCCGGTACTCGCGGCCGCCGCGGATGCCGCCGCCGTTGAAGAGGCATCCATCCGCCTGGAGCACGCCCCGGATCCGCGAGCAGATCAGCTCTCCGAGCGAGGTCTGCCGCGACCGCGTCCCGACCGACGACAGCGTCTTCCCCGGCGGGAGCCGCAGGAGGGTGGCCGCGTCGAGGTCGCGCACGATCTGCATGTGGCGGTCGACGCGCGCGCGCATCGCCGCGTCCTCGGGGTAGGCGGCGACGTCCTCGAGCCGGACGGTGACCGAGGGCAGGTCGTGCGCGCCGGCGCGGGGCGCCTCGGCCGGCCACGCGAGATCGACGATGGCCGCGCTCGCCGCGTCCGTGCCGGCCTTGACGACCCAGCAGCCGTCCACGTCGTCGATGAGCACCTCGTGCTCGTGGCCGCCGAGGATCACGGGGAAGCGCGGCGCGCGCTGCATCCGCGCGAGCGCGAGGTCGTCGTCGCGGATCTGGTGCGTTATCGGGATGACGCAGGCGCAGCCCTCCTCGCGGACGAGCCGGTCGGCCCAGCGGACGGCCGTCTCGTTCGCCGGCTCGATGGCGTACCCCCCGAACGCGCCCCGCCGGTACAGGCCCTGGACGTGGACGAGCAGGCCGAGGAGGCCGACACGGAGCGTCCGCCCGCCGGGGCTCGCGATCTCGAGGATCTCGTGCGTCGGCAGCGCCGGCGCGAACGAAGGCATGTTGGTGTTGAGCCACGTTCCCCGGAACTCCTGCACCCGCGCCCTGAGCTCCAGAAGATCGATGTCGGCCTCGTGGTTGCCGAAGATGGCGTGCGTGAACGGCAGCGCGTTCATGCAGTCGATCATGCCCCTGCCTTGATCGAGGCTCGACAGCAGGCTCGGCGCGAGGAAGTCGCCGGCCATCACCGCCATGAAGCGGTCCGCCGGCCCGGCGGCGTGGTGCCGCACGAGGCTCGCGAGGCGCGGGAGGTTCTCGAGCGAGTACACGTCGTTCACGCAGACGATCCGCAGAGAGGGGCCTCTGGGCGTGCCTTGGTCACCGGCGGTCATGTCAACCACACGATAGACCATCTCGCAGACTCGCGCTTTCCTCCGGGCAGCGGCGCGGCGTCGCCTCGCGCCCCGCCGGCGCCGTCAGCCCGGCCACGCTGGCGCCTGGATCGACGCCCTCCTGCCCGGGCGCGCCGGGGCCGCCGCCAGGGGCCGCACCGAGCGGCCGCCTTTCACTCGCAGCGGGGCGGCGATGGCGAGAAGCACTCCCCCGCGGCGTTGCAGTATGTCCTGCCGCACTTGAGCTTCGGCTTCGCGTCGGGTAGCGGGCCGCGCGCGCTCGGCGAGAGCTTCGTTGTCGCCGCGGCGCTCACGGACGGCGCAGCGCTCGCCGACGGCGCGGGAGCAGGCGCAGCGCCCGGTGGCGCGGTGGTCCCCGGCGCCGCCGCTGCGGTCCCCGGCGCCGCCGCTGCGGTCCCGGGCGCCGTCGTCGCGGTCCCGGGCGCCGTCGTCGCGGTCCCGGGCGCCGTCGCGGTCCCGGGCGCCGTCGCGGCGCTGGACGCCTCCGGCGCCGCCCGTCCCGGCAACAGCGCCTCGGACCGACCGCAACCGGCGCTCGACCCCGCCGCGACCCCCAGGACAACAGCAAACACCCACGCCCGCGGGCTCGTCGTGTCGATCGCGTTCATCACCGATGGCTCCGTGCCCACGCGATCTCGCTCTGCCCGGCCGCGATCGCGTCCATCCATGCCGCGAGCGCCGGGTACGCCGCCTTCACCTGCTGCGCGTACCCAGCGAACGCTCCCGGATCCCGCGCCGCCAGGAGCTCCGCGGCGAGCCCGTACGCCTCGGGCGCGAACACCCCGCCGAGCACGTTGAGCAGCGCCGGGTCCACCGTATCGAGCCCCTCCGGGCCGTGGATCAGGTACTTGATGAGCCGCGGATACCGGAGCGGATCGCCCCGATCCGTGGGCGGCGCGAGCCGGCTCGGATCGGAAGGCGGCCGGCGGAGCCAGCGCCCGAACGAGCCGGCCGCCTCGACCTCGGTGCGGAGCTCGTCGAGCGACGCGCGCTCCGCGTCCATGGGCTCCCGGAAGAGCAGCCGCCCACGAGCGCTCTCGGCGATGTGCGGCGGGGCTCCGTAGAGTAGCTGGCCATCGACCGTGCCGGCCGACAGCTCGTCCGGCAAGAGCTCGGAGATCTCCACGAGGAGCCGGCGGATCTCGCCAGCCCGCAGGCGGAAGCTCGGCGCCGAGAGATCGGGATCCACGACGGCCGTGGGCGCCTCCTCGAAGAACGGCTCCGCCTCGCCCGGCCGCCACAGCCTGAGGCCGACCGCGCCCCGCAGCGCCGCCGGCGACGGCAAGGGCAGCCGCATCAGCGACGCGGAAGGGGGCGCGCTGCCGATCGTCATGCCCACGTACACCGGAAAGCCGAGCACGTACTCCGGTTCCACGTCGATGCCCACGAGGGCCGGGCCCGGAGGTGTGATGCCGGCCGCGCTCACTTCCACGCGAGCCCCTTGTTGTCCTCGAGGTGGACCCGCCGCACCTCCTTGAGGTGCCTGCCGCAGACGTCGCTGCCAGTCTTCCCCGACGTCCCCGGGATGAGGTTGCGCTTGTCGTCCAGCATCCAGTTGGGCCTGTAGTTCATGCAGCAGGTCTTGTCGCGCGGCGCGCGGAAATCGAAGTAGCCGCACTTGTGCGGCATGCCGAACGCATGGACGAGCTCGTGCACGATGGTCCCGACGATCCGGGCGCTGTACGTCGGCTTCGGCAGGCCGGTCGTCGCCTCGCGGTAGGCGCTGTGGTGCGTGAACATGATGGTCCGACCTGCGAAGTACTCCTTGCCTTTGGCCGTCACCGTGGGGCTGATGCCGGCGGTGTAGAAGGCGCCCGGGTTGAACACCTTGACCTTGACCTTCGCGGCCATCCCGTAGCCGCCGGGGGTCACGGCGCCGCCCTTCTTCCGGTACCGCGGCGAGTAGTTGAACCGCACCTTGTACGCGTGCGCGAGCGACCCGTCGCCCGCCGTGAAGTCCGGCTGGGCGTCGTGCTCCACGATCCAGCAGCGCGTGATCGGACCGGCCCCGGTCGTCTCGGTCTGGACGCTGAACAGGTTGAAGCCGACCGTCTCGGAGCCGGAGGTCAGCTCGGCGAAGTCCACGTCGGGGAACGTCCCCGGGATCTCGAAGTACTCGGAGAGGTTGGCGCCCGCGCCGCCGCTCTTCAGCTCGGCGTCCCCCTCGAACACCTTGTCGCCCTTCTTGGTCGGCAGGGGGTGCGGCTCCATCGCGGAGATGACGCAGAACCAGCCGGGGTTCGACTTGTTCGAGAACACCTTGTCCACGTAGGCCACGCACTCGGTCTCGAGGTCGTCCCCCTTGGGCGCCATCTGCGGCTGGTCCGGCACCTCCTTCTCCGGCTCGCAATCGAGCTGGACGCAGCACGGCTCGAACGGCACGGGCACCTCGTCCATCGGCAGGGCGAACGCGCTCTTCATGCGGATGGACTCCACCCGGATCCGGTGCCACATCGTCATGATTCCGGTCTCGGCGCCGAACCCTTCCACCTGCGTCGCAGCGTCGATGTCCGCCCGGACGATGAAGTTGTCCCCCGCCGTGTCGGGGCAGTGGAAGACGACCTTGCTCTCGTCGCCGACGATGGCCGTCTTCGCCTCGGTCGCCGCCGCGGATGCGAGCGCGAAGCCGGAGACCGCCTCCCACGGAGGACTCTTCGCGGGCTTGCCCTCGTTGTCGCCCGCGCGCGAGCCCTGGTGCTTCCCGGCGCCGTCATAGTCCTTCTTGTCGACGTATGCCCCCCACGCGGCGTGGAAGCCCGGATCATCGTTGGTCGGATCGTCCGGCTCGACAACCGTCCACCGGATCTTCGCGTCCGCCGGGAGCTTCCCCCGCTGGACCTTCACCTTGGCGGTGAGCTGGATGAGCTGCTTGTCCTTGGCCCAGGCGCCGGCGAGGTCGCTGTTGACGTACACCCGGCCGAGGTGGTCCTGGCTCGTGTACCCCGGCCTCGCCTCGGCGCGCTTCACCCCCGCCGCGCCCGGCGAGACGGGCGCGTGGAGCCCCAGGATCTCCGTGATGGAGACGATCACTGTGTTCGGCACACGCAGCGTCGCGCGCGTCGTCTCCCCCTCGGCGACGCGGGGCACGGGCACCGCGCCCGGCGCGGGGGGCACCTCGCGCGTGAACACGTCGCAGCGCAGGAGCGGACCGCCGCCGAGCTCGTGGACCCGGGTCGGGTACGGGCTGCTCAGGCTGCCCGTCACCGAGCCGAGGCGCTTCGAGCCGGCGTCGCCCTGATCGTCCCAGATCTCGACGGCGATCGGGATCGCCCCGCTCGCGGCGACCTCGAGCTTCCAGGGGATCGCCTCCGCCGTCAGGTCGAGCTCCTTGGCGCCGGCCGCGATCGGCTTGCTGCGCCCGAAGCGGCGCCCGGCGATGAAGCCGAGCGCATACGGCCGCTTCGCGCCGGCGAGCAGCCCGTCGACGCCGAGGACCTTCTGGAGGGTGATCGTGACAGCGGCCGTCTGTGCCATCGTTCCTTCTCGTCACGCGCCGTCGTGGCGTTTCTGAAGCTCCGCGCGCGTCGCGTCGTCGAGGATCCCGGTCGGCTTAAGGCCCGACGCCGACTGGTACCACGCCAGCGCGTTCGCCAGCTCGGGCCCGTCCTTGCCGTCCACCTCGCGCGAGAAATAGCCGAGGTTCTTGAGGCGACCCTGCACGCCGCTCGCGGCCTCGATCGGATCGAGGTGACCGAGCTGCAGCGCCCAGATGACCCCGCCGGCGCGCGCCTCCTCGTTGCCCGGCGTGTCCGGCCAGGCCGCGAGCTCCGCGCCCTCCAGATCGGCGGGGATGGGGTGCTCGATCGGGCTCTTGCCGTCCGTCGTGCCGCTGACGACCACGTCGCGGTATTTCAGCTCGTACGCGAACGGCTCCTCGATCTCGAGGAGGAGGCGGAGCACCGTCTTCGGGACCTTGACCGTGAAGACGTGCTTCCCGCCCGTCGGGACCTCGACCGCCTTCGGCGCCATGTCGGGGATGACGAGCACGTCGCCCGGATAGATGAGGTTCGGGTTGGGGCGCCGCTGCTTGAACTCGGCGTTGTCAGGGTGGTTGTAGATGACTCGCCAGTCGGAGAACCCGTATCTGGGAGCGATGCTCGAGAGGCATTCTCCCTGTTTGACGATGTGCTGGTGAGGCATCGTTCCTCCAGGAGCGAACACCCGCAATCCAATGATGGTTCAGCATCGTACCGCGACGCAGCGGCGCCCTCAAGCGCCGTGAGCAGGTCGGCGCGAGCGGCGAGCGGCGCGGAGAGCGGAGGGCGACCGGACGTGGGCGGTCATCGTGCCTGTACCCGCGCCGGTGTCGCGCCTTGACGCGCCCCATGCGGCGTGATGACGTGGAGGCTCGGGGCGAACTGAGGACGCAATGGGCCACCGCTGGGGCTTCGGCTGCTTCCCTGAAAAAGTGTGGTTCGCGCGTCGGTACGATGCGCCGTTGCCGGACGGAGCCAGGGAGCTTCCAGCGCTGGAAGCGGCGTGGCGGCTGGAGGGGTGGCTCGCCGACGCCGTCCACGGCCGGGCGATCCTCACCGAGATTGGCGAGGCGCTAGGTTTCCCGGTGTCGACGGGACCCGCGCTCGATCCGAGGGGGCTCGCGGCGCGGCTGCGGGGAGCGCTCCTCGACGGGAGTCTCTACGCCTACCGGATGCCGTACACCTCTTCCGGCGCGCCCATCGGGCCGCCGGAGGTGATCGAGCCTGGCCAGCCTGAGCCTCCGGCCAGGGAGGACAAGACCTGGGTCGGGATTCAGCTCATGGACGACGGGAACCCGCCGCAGCCTGTCCCGTTCAAGAAATACCGTATCGAGCTGCCCGACCAATCGATTCGCGAGGGATTGCTCGATCAGAACGGTCAAGCCCTGATCTCGGGGATCGATCCGGGGACCTGCAAGATCTCGTTCCCTCAGTTCGACGCAGACGACTGGCAGCCCGCCTGAGGGGTCGCTCAGCGCTCGGTCAGGCAATCGTCGAGCGTGGGCGAGGAGAGGACGCGCTCGGTCCACCCTTCGATCTGCGCGGCGTCGGCGGCGCGGACGCGCGCCACGACCGGCTCGGGCAGCTCGCCGAAGCGCAGCCGGAGCTGCTTGAGCAGCGTGCTTCGCTGCCCTTCCAGGCGGCCGTCACGCTCGCCCGCCAGGCGGCCCTCCCGCTCGCCCGCCTGGCGGCCCTGCTCGCGAAGGCAGTCTGCGATGGTCACGATCTCCTCCTCGGCCTCCGGCCCCGCCGCCACGAGCAGCCGCTGCAGCAGCTCCCTTGGCTGGGCCGGGTCGGCGATGTTCAAGATATACCGCCACACGCGCGACAGCGCAGCCCCGCCGCCGGGGGCGCCGCGCACCTCGCGGACCATGTACTCGAGCAGCCGAAAGGCCATGAGCGGGTGCGTCGTGCTCTGGTGCTCGAAGAGCACGTAGGTGCTCGAAGAGCACGTAGGTGCTCGAAGAGCACGTAGATGAACAGCGGCGCTTCCGCGAGCCTGGCGGAGAAGAGCAGGTCGCTCTGGCTGGCGGCGAGCTCCTCGTCGATGAAGCTGCCGGACTGCAGCGCCAGCGACGCGAAGTCGATGCGGGCGGCCAGGGCAGCGGGCAACACCTGCCGGAGCGCCGCGGCGGCGTGCTCCGGCTGGCTGAACGTGGACTTGAACAGGGCGTCATGAGGTGTCGGCGTCATGGGGATGGCACCCCGCGGCCGCGGCGCGCGGCGGCGAGGCTCCATCTTTGAGTTCCGGGGATGTCGACGCCGTGATCCGAGATTGCGCCGGAGAGCGCCTGTCACACTCTCTCCCGCTCGCCCGATGATCCCGGCATGAGAGCCGCCGCCCCGACCGCCGTCGCCGTCCTCCTGCTCGCCTGCAGCCCCGGCTCGCGCGACCCGGCGCCCGCGCCGCTCGCGCCACCCGCCGCCGCCCTCGCCGCACCGCCGCCCGCTCCCCCCTGCGCCCGCCGCGGCGCCGGCCCAGCGCCGGCGCCGCTCGACCCGACCCACGCCGGCTCCGGCGTCGCCCTCGCGGGCCTCGGCGGCCGCACGCTCGCCTTCGTCGCCGACGAGGACGACGCCGCCCTGCACACCGTCGACCTCGACGCCCGCTCCGCGATCGCGCGCACGCCGCTCGCGGGCCGGCCCGCCCAGGTGATCGTGCTCGGCGACGGGCGGGTCGTGGCCTCGCTGCGCGACCGCGGCCTGCTCGAGGTGCTCGAGCCCGTCGACGCCGCCGCGCCGCTCGCGCGGCGCTGCCTCGTGCCGGTGGCGAGCGAGCCGGTGGGGCTCGCGATGACGCCGGACCGCGCGACGCTGCTCGTCGCGAGCCGGTGGGGCCACGCGCTCACCAGCTTCGCCACCGCCGACCTCAGGCCGCTCGGCGAGCTCCCGCTCGCGCGCGATCCCAGCGCGGTCGTCGCGTCCGCGGACGGCCAGCGCGCGTTCGTGTCCCACGCGGTGGGCGGCCGCGTCAGCGTCATCTCGCTCGGCGAAGGCGGCGCGCCGACCGAAGCGCGGGAGCTCTCGACCGACGGGGTGGAGTGGCGCGTACAGCCGACCTTGTCCAAAAAATCTAGCTCCATCGACTTCATCCCGGCCTCGCCCATGCCGAGCGCGTCCGCGCGAAGCGCGGCCTTCGCGCCGCTCGGCAGCGCGCCCGCCCTGGGGCACCGCCCATCGTCGCGCGTCGCCCGCCGCGGCTCGCAGGGCTTCGCGCTGGCGCGCGCGCCGGGCGGCGCTGTCTTCGCGCCCATCGCGCTCGTGGATCCGGGGCCGGAGGCGCGCGGCGGCGGTTACGGCGGCGCGCGCGCCCAGACGGTGATCGAGCACATCGCTGTCGTCGATGCGAAGGGCGAGCGCGCGGACGTCCCGCCCGTCTCGAGCCACCTCGGGACGCTCGGCTGCCAGCTCCCGCGCGCGGCCGCGATCGAGCCCGGCGAGCAGGTCCTGCTCGTCACCTGCCTCGGCCGCGACGAGGTGATCGCCTACGACGCGCGCGCGCAGATCCCCGGCCAGCCGCCGCGGGTCGGGTCGGTGCGGGATCGGGAGCTCTTCCGCGCCCGCGTGGGCGCCGGGCCCACGGCCATCGCCGTGGACAGCGCGCGCCGGCGCGCCGTGGTCTTCTCCCGGTTCGACGGCGAGCTGACGATCCTGCCCGCCGCCCGCGATCCGGGGCCGACCGAGCACCGCGCCCCCAGCAAGGAGATCACAGGCGAGCTGCCGGTCATCGTCCTGCCCCGGGCGTCGCGCCTCGACGAGCGGCGCGCGGAGGGCCAGCGGCTCTTCCATGCGGCTGGCGGCCGGCGCACCGCGTTCGACGGCCGCGCCTGCGCGAGCTGCCACCCCGACGGCCGCGACGACGCGCTCACCTGGTCGACGCCGGAAGGCCCGCGCCAGACGCCCATGCTGATGGGGCGGCTCGACGGCAGCGCGCCGTACGGATGGGAAGGCGACAAGAAGGACCTGGAGGGCCACTTCGCCAGGACCCTGTCGCGGCTCGGCGGCAGCGGCCTGCGCCCGGACGAGCGCGACGCGCTCTTCGCCTACCTCCGCGGCATGGCGCCGCCCGGCGAGGCGGCGGCCCTCGCGGCCGAGGAGCGCGCCGTGACCGTGGCGCCGCCGCCCGCCGCCAGCGGCGCTCCCCTGGGCGAAGCCGCCGCGCGCGCCGACCTCGCCGCGCGCGGCGACGCGCTCTTCCACAGCACCGAGGCGGGCTGCTCGAGCTGCCACCTCGGCGACGAGCTGACCACCGACGGCGCCCGCCACGACGTGCGGAGCGCGACCCGCTTCGACGCCGCGCGCGCCTTCGAGACGCCCTCGCTGCGCTTCGTCGGCCGGTCCGCGCCGTACTACCACGACGGCCGCTACCCGACGCTGCTGGCGCTGATCGAGGGGGTCGGCGACACCATGGGCCACACAGCGCACCTGTCGGCCGACGACCGGCGCGCGCTGGCCACCTACCTGGAGTCGCTTTGATCCGCGTGACGGCCGCGCGCCCGCGCGTGGATTGGGACAGCGCGGGTCAGCCGTCGACGAGCTTCAGGCCGATGATCCCGACCAGGATCACCGCGACGGAGCGCCCACGCCGTGGCGACCTCAGGCCGCGAACCCGCCGTCGACAGCGATCGTCGCGCCCGTGATGAAGCGACCGCCCTCGCCGGCGAGGTGAGCGACCGTGGCAGCGATGTCGTCGACGCTGCCGTAATGCGGGACCGCGAGAAGGCTCCGCTGCTGGTCCGCACCCGGGCCGTGGGCCGGGTTCATGTCCGTGTCGATGGGGCCAGGCTGGACGAGGTTGGCGGTGATGCCGCGCGCCCCGAGGTCGCGGGCGAGGCCCTTCGTGAGCCCCACGAGCGCGGCCTTGCTCATCGAGTAGAGGGTGGTGCCCGGCCCCGGCGCCCGCTCGGCAAGGCAGCTCCCGATGCTGATGATGCGCCCGCCAGCGCCCATGCGCCGCGCCGCGGCCTGCGAGGCGAGGAAGACGGCCTTCACGTGGATCGCCAGGGTCCGGTCCACGTCGTCGAGCGTCACGTCCTCGAGCGGCCCCATCAGCGCGATGCCGGCGTTGTTGACGAGGATGTCGATCCGGCCAAGCTCGGCCGCCGTCCGCTCGACCGCGCCGACAACCGCCGCCGGATCCGCGCTGTCCGCCGCGATCGCCAGCCCCCGCCGGCCCGCCGCCTCGACCTCGCCGACAACCGCGCGCGCCCTGTCCGCGCCGCTCACGTACGTCAGCGCCACGTCCGCCCCGCCCCGCGCCAGCCTCCTGACGATCCCCGCGCCAATCCCGCGGCTGCCCCCGGTCACCAGCGCCACCTTGCCCGCAAGCTCCAGCATGTTTACCTCTTTTCTGTGCCGATCGATACACAATGTATACTCTGCCGCGTGAACGGAGGTCAACCTATTTATTTAGTGATCGACACAGAAAGGTCCGGGTGATGGCGGGACGGGGGCGCCCGCGCAGCTTCGACAGGGCCGCGGCCTTGCGGCGGGCGATGGAGGTGTTCTGGGAGCGGGGCTACGAGGGCACGTCGCTCAGCGATCTCACGGCCGCGATGGGCATCAACTCGCCGAGCCTGTACGCCGCGTTCGGCTGCAAGGAGGAGCTGTTTCGCGAGGCGGTGGCGCTCTACAACGAGGTCGAGGGCGCGGCGGCGAGCCGCGCGATGCGCGAGGAGCCGACGGCGCGCAGGGCGATCGAGGCGATGCTGCGCAGCAACGCGGAGGCCTACGTGAGCCCGGGCAAGCCGAGCGGCTGCATGATCGTGCTCGCGGCGACGCTCGGCACGCCGGAGAGCAAGGCCGTGCGCTGCCACCTCGCCGAGGTCCGGCGGAGCGCGCTGGGCGAGCTCCAGCGCCGGCTGGAGCGCGGCGTCGCCGAGGGCGACGTGCCGGCGGGCACGGACACGGCGGCGCTCGCCGCCTTCTACACGACCGTCCTCGGCGGCCTCTCGCTGCAGGCCCGCGACGGCGCCCCGCGCGAGGTGCTCCAGGCGATCGTCGACTGCGCCATGGCCGCCTGGGACGTGCTGGCCAGGCCGCGCGCCGCTGTCTGAGCGGTATCTGGGCGGGCGAGCGCGCCGGCGCGGCGCTTGTGTCGAGTTGCGTCGAGGCCGGCGGCGGCGATACGTTGAGGTCGTTCGACGCTTCGGTGAGGCCCGCACGAGGTGCGTTGTCATGGGAAATGAGTTCGTCGCGCACCCCTCGCATTCGGCCGAGTACTTCGGCGATACGCGCGATAGCTGGTGGAACCCCGATTACGTCGAGCTGCTCGCGCGGCGATGGGGCCTGAGCCGCGTGCGCGCGGTGCTCGACGTCGGGTGCGGCGTCGGGCACTGGGGGCGCGTGCTCGGCGGCGTGCTGCCGAGGGCGGCGCGCATCACCGGCGTCGACCGCGACCCCGTGTGGGTCGAGAAGGCCGCCGAGCGCGCGGCGGCGCGCGGGGACGCGGATCGGTTTCGCTACCAGGTCGGGGTCGCCGAGGCGCTGCCGTTCGAGGGCGACACGTTCGATCTCGTGACGTGCCAGACGGTGCTGATCCACGCGGCGGATCCGGGCGCGATGCTCGCCGAGATGGTCCGCGTCACGAGGCCGGGCGGGCTCGTCGCGGTGGCCGAGCCGAACAACCTGGCGGGCGCCCTGCTGAGCGCGGCCGTGCTGCATGCGCCTGTGGACGAGACCCTCGCCCTCGTGCGCTTCCAGCTCCTGTGCGAGCGCGGCAAGGCGGCCCTGGGCGAAGGGCACAACTCCCTGGGAGAGCTCATCCCCGAGCTCTTCGCCAGACACGGCCTCACCGATATCCAGGTCTACCTCAACGACAAGGCGAACGTCGCGCTGCCTCCCTACAGATCGTCGGAGCAACGGGCGACGGTGGAGGAGATCGCCGACTTCGCGCGGCGCGAGCTCTGGATCTGGAGCCGGGGCGATACGCATCGGTATTTCCTCGCCGGCGGAGGCGAGGAGCAGGAGTTCGAGGGCTGCTGGGCGGCGGCGATGGGGGCAGCGCGGAGGACCGCGGAGGCGATCGCCAGGGGGACGCACGCGAGCGCGGGCGGGAGCGTCGGATACGTTGTGTCGGGGACGAAGCCGTCGCCGCCGTCGAGCAGGCACCTGCAGGGGCACGTGTACCGGAATCCGTGATTGCCCGGACGCCCGGCCCCTGGAGAGGGTGTTCGCCGGCGGCCCACGGTGGATGGCGGCGCTATGTCGCCTCGTTCATCGGGCGCAGGACGATCTGCACGATGCGCGAGCGGTCCCGGGGGAGGGCGGCGAGGACGACGGCCTCGGCCACGTCCTCGGCGGTGGAGAAGCCCTGCATGCGCTCGGAGCCCGCGGTGCGGCCGTCGCCGAGCGCGAAGTGGGTCTCGACGCCGCCCGGACAGACGGCGCTCACCTTGATGTTCTCCTGCCAGAACTCGCGGTCGAGCGCCTGCGTCAGGCCGACCTGCGCGAACTTGGAGGCACAGTAGATGGCCTCGTTCGGATAGCCCTGGAGGCCGGCGACGCTGGCGACGTTGACGATGTGGCCGCCCCCCTGGCGGCGCATGTGGGGGATGACCTCGCGGCAGAACAGCCAGGTCCCCTTCATGTTCGTCGCCATGATGCGGTCGTAGTCGTCCTCCGACCACTCGAGGAAGGGCCGGTAGCCGCCGACGCCCGCGTTGTTGACGAGGATGTCAATCCGCCCGAGCTCGCGGATCGCCCGCTCCACGCACGCGGCCACGGAGGCGGCGCGGGTGACGTCGGCCTCGATCATCAGCGCGCGGCCGCCCGCCGCGCGGAGCTCGCGCTCGAGCGCGCCCAGGTCCGCCGCGGTGCGCGCGACGCCGACAACGACGGCCCCCTCGCGGCCCAGCGCGAGCGCGCTGGCCCTCCCGATTCCCCTGCTCGCCCCGGTGATGAGCGCGATCTTGTCCTTCAGGCGCACGGTCTCCCCCTCTCCGCCGCGCGCAGCGTGGAACGAAGCGCCGCTCCCCCGCGCCGGCCGCGGGCACCGTATCACGGGCGCGGCTCGCCGGCGCGCAGCCGGTAGGCAGGCTCGGGCGGAGCGCCGTCGTGCAGCCACGCCTGCGCACGGTCGCCCTCGCGCCCCGGGGTGGCCCTGACGATCGTCCGGAGCTCACGGACACGCCGCGAGGCGCCGGCGAACACGCCGCGTGCCGCGTCGTCAGGGAGAGGATCGCCCGGTCCGGGGCCTGCGCCGCATCGACAGGGCATACATGTCATCGGGATGTAGATGCATCACATTTGCAATTGACTTTCAGTTGGACCGATCGCATACGGTGCGCCGCCGGCGGCGATGGCCCCGGCGGCACTGTCATGCTCACGGCAAAGAAGCTTTCGAAGTCCTACGGGGGCGTCCCCGCCCTCGACGCGCTCGATCTCGAGGTCCCGGCCGGCGAGGTGTTCTGCCTCCTCGGCCCGAACGGCGCGGGCAAGACGACAACGCTGAGCCTGTTCCTCGGGTTCGCAAGGCCCTCCTCCGGCGCGGCGTACGTGGCCTCCGTCCACGTGGAGCCCGACCCGATCGCGGCGCGGCGGAAGATCGCCTATGTCCCGGAGCAGGTGCGGCTGTATCCGCACCTCACCGGCTGCGAGAACCTCGCGTATTTCCTCGGCCTGTCGCAGGCGCACGTGCCTCCCGCCGCGGCGCTCTCGCGGCTGCTCACCGCGGCCGGGCTGCCCGAGGGCGCCGTGCACCGGCCGGCGAGCGGGTACTCCAAGGGCATGCGGCAGAAGGTGGTCCTCGCCCTGTCGCAGGCGAAGAACGCCGGCGCGCTGCTCCTCGACGAGCCGACCTCGGGCCTGGATCCCGGCGCGGTCCGCGATCTCTGCGCGGCGATCCGGCGCGAGGGCGATCGCGGCGCCGCGGTGCTGATGGTGACCCACGACCTCGGCGCCGTCGCGAGCATCGCGCACCGGATCGGCGTCATGAAGGCCGGCCGGCTTGTCGAGGTCGCGCGCGCCGCCGGCCTGTCCGAGGCCGACATCCTCTCGCTGTACCGCCGCCACTTCGACCCTCCCGGCGGCGCGACTCCCGAGCTCCCCGCGCGCCACGGCGCGTCCGCCGCGCCCGCGCCGGAGGCGCTGTCATGACCCCGCGCGCGCACACACCCCGGCTCGCGACCGCGCTCGCCGCGCTCCTCACTGCCCGCGCCGCCGCGGCGGCGGAAGCCACCGCCGCAGCAGCCCCCGCGCCGGCGGGCGCCGCCGAGACAGCGGCGCCGGAGGCCTCGCCCGCGCTCGGCGAGGAGGTCGTCGTCATCGGCCAGCGGATCGGGCCGCTCGACAGCGCCGACGTCGTGACCTCTGTCGACATCCTCGGCGGCGAGGAGATCCAGAATCAGAGCACCGCCGAGCCGCTCGAGCTGCTCCGGCGCGTGCCGGCGGTCTACGTCGAGTCCTTCAACCAGGGCATCATCAACGCCGACGTCGGGCTCCGCGGCTTCAACACGCAGGGCGACGTCGCCCACACGAAGCTCCTCATCGACGGCATCCCCAGCAACCACCACGTCGGCCTCCCCGACATGAAGGCCGTGTTTCCGCTCGAGATCGAGCGGATCGAGGTCGTCAAGGGCACGAACGACCCGCGCTATGGGCTCAACAACGTCGCCGGCAACATCCACGTCGTCACCCGCAAGACCGGGAACGAGCGCATCGCCCGGCTCCTCGCCGGGAGCTTCTGGACCGTGGAGCCCCAGGTGCTCGTCGCCGACGAGCGCGGCGCGCTGAGCCAGACCTATTTCGCGGGCTACCGCGGCTCGGACAGCTACCGCGATCACGCGCGCAGCGACAAGGTCGCCGGCTCGGCCAAGTGGTTCTACGAGCCGTCCAGGCAGCTCCGGGTCGGGCTCATCGTGCGCGGCATGCTCCTCGACGCGGACGCCCCGGGCTACCTGTCCGCGGAAGACGCGCGCGCGCGCCCGACGGCCTCGCCCGCTCATTCAGCGACCGACGGCGGACGTCAGGCGACCCTCCACGCGAGCGTCCATGTGGATCGAGAGCTCACCGAGGGGCTGTCCTGGCAGCTCAAGGGCTATGGGCAGGCGTTCCTGCGGGATCGCTGGGTGAAGTTCGACGCCGATCTCGATCAGCAGCTCCGGATCGAGGACGACCGGCAATACGGCGCGATCTCGGTGCTCACCTACCGGGCGCGCGAGCCGCGGGCGCTCGACCTCACCGTCGAGTGGGGCGCCGATTACCAGCTCCAGGCCAACCGATACCAGCGCATCCCCACCGTGGACCGCGCGCGGCAGGGCGCCGCGTTCCGCGATGAGGACTTCGATATTCACGCCGTCGGCTCGTATCTGCAGGCGAGCGCGCGCCCGCTCGAGCCGATCAAGCTCGTGGCCGCGCTGCGGGCCGACCGCCTGGCCGGCTCGGGCAGCTTCCTCGAGCAGCCCGAGGGCGAGGCGCCCCGCAGGGTGGACCACGGCCTCAACGATTACGGCTTCATCTGGCAGCCCAAGGCGAGCGTCATGGTGACGCCGGTGAAGGGGCAGAGCGTGTATGCCAATTACGGCCGCTCATTCCAGATCGGCACGGGCAAGGGTGCCTACGCCACCCAGGGCACGCCGCTCGAGCCGTCGATCAACGACGGCTGGGAGGTCGGCTACCGGTCGAGCGTCTTTCCCTGGCTCAAGGGCCATGTCGCGTACTGGGAGCAGCGCGCGAGCGGCGAGGTGCGGGACAAGGGCGACGGCTCCGGCGACGCCGAGAACGTCGGCAAGACGCTGCGCCGCGGCTTCGACGTCGAGCTCACGCTGCGCCCGTTCGATTTCCTCTCCGTGTGGGGCGCGTTCAGCCGCGCCATCTCCGAGCAGGTCGAGCCGGGCCCGGCGCTCGCCGCGAACAAGGGCAAGGAGCTCGACCACGTCCCGAGCTTCAGCGCGAAGGCCGGCGTCGACGTTCACCCCACGCAGGAGCTGCTCGTCTCGCTCTGGTGCTACGCGCAGGGCGATTACCACCTGAACAAGGAGAACCATACCGAGGAGAACGGCTCGCGGAAGGTCGGCGACTACGTCGTCATCAACGCGAGCGCGGCCCACGACGTGTCCGAGTCGATCGCGCTCGGCGTCGAGGTGCACAACCTGCTCGACCGGTCGTACGACACGTCCATCTGGTACAAGGACTTCGGCGCCGCCGGGGCCCAGCACAACCCGGGCGGCGCTCGCTCGGCGTACGTGACTGGCACCCTGAGCTTCTGAGACGCCGCGGTCCGACGAGACCCACAGGGAGTCAGCGCATGAGAGCCCTCTCGACAGCGGCGCGGCACGAGGCCATCCGCGCGCTGCGCAACCGCACCGTCCGCATCGCCGCCGCGCTCGTCGCGGCGCTCCTCGTCGCCGCCTTCCTTCTCGAGGCGGCGCGGCACACCGGAGAGGCCCGCCAGCGCGCGGCCTTCCAGGAGCTTGTCCACCGCCAGTGGGTCGATCAGCCCGATCGCCACCCGCACCGCGCCGCCCATTACGGCACCTTCGCCTTCCGCGCCCCGAGCCCCCTCGGCTTCTTCGATCCCGGGCTCGAGTCCTTCGCCGGCACCTCGATCTTCCTCGAGCCGCACCAGCGCAACGCGCTGGGCTTCAGCGAGGCCGCGCAGTCGAGCGAGCTCGCGCGCTTCGGCACCCCGAGCGCCGCCTTCGTCCTCCAGGTGCTGCTCCCGCTGCTCATCTTCTGCATGACGTTCGCCAGCGTCGCCGGAGAGCGCGAGTCGGGGACATGGCGCCTCGCCGTCTCCCAGGGCGTCGACGCGCGCGTCCTCCTCGCCGGCAAGGTCCTCGGGACGCTGCTCGCCGTCGCGCTGTGGCTCGCGCCGCTCCTCGCGCTCGCGATCGCGGGCGCCCTTCTCACGGGCGTGCTCGACGCCTCCCGGGACACGATGCTCCGCGCGGCCGCGCTCGCGGGCGGATACGCCGTTTATCTGACGGCCTGCACGGCGCTCGGCGTGCTCGTCTCGTCGTTCCACCGCCGCGCTCAGGGCGCCCTCCTGACGCTCCTCGGCCTGTGGGTCGCGCTCTGGATCGTCGTGCCGCGGCTCGCCACCCAGGCCGCGAGCCGCCTCCACCCGACGCCCTCGCGCGCCCAGGTCGAGCTCGACCTCGCGCGCGCGATCCGCGACGTCGGAGACAGCCACGATCCCAGCAACCCCCATTTCCAGGAGCTCCGGCGCCGCACGCTGGCCGAGCACGGCGCGTCGCGCGTCGAAGACCTCCCGGTCAACTACGGCGGCGTCGTGATGCGCGAGGGGGAGAAGGTCACGACGGCTGTGTTCAACGATTACTACACGCGCCTGTTCGAGGCGCACCGCGCCCAGGACGCGCTCGCGCTCCGCGCCGGCCTGTTCACGCCGCTGCTCGCGATCCGGTCGTTCTCGATGGGGGTCGCCGGCACCGACGCCCACCACCTCGTCGATTTCGAGGAGCAGGCCGAGGCGTACCGCTACGCCTTCATCCAGCACCTGAACCATCTCCACATCACGAGGATCCACTGGCACAACGACAAGGCGCAGCGGGTCGATCGGGCGGAGTGGACCGAGTTCGCCCCCTTCCAGCACAGGAAGGCTCCCGCCGCGTGGGCGCTGTCCCGCGTGGCGCCCGCCGGCCTCGCGGTGCTCGCGTGGGCGGCGGCGCTCTCGCTCGCCGTCGCGCGCTTCACCCGCCGCCACGGAGAGGCGTCATGAGCTCCTTTTCCTCACCCTTTCTCGCGCGGGCGCGCCTGGAGCTCCGCCAGATGCTCCGCGCGCGGACAGCCCTCGTCGTCGCTTCCCTCCTGCTCGTCGCCGGCGTCGCCGCCATCGTCGACGGCGCGGCGCGCGTCGCCCGCGAGCGCGAGGTCATCGCGGCGCTCGACCCAGCGCTCCGGGAGGAGGAGAGCTATCTCCGCAAGACGCACGCGCCGGAGGACGATCTCGGCCTCGTCCTCTACTACCTCGCCATGCCCGTCGCGCACGAGCCGACCGGGTGGACGGCGCTCTCGACAGGGCTGCGCGACGTGCACCCGTACAGCCGGCACCTGCGCTTCATCGGCCTCGTGCCCCAGCTCTACAAGACGGACATCGCCAATCCGCTCAAGCAGCTCTCCGGCAGCTTCGACTACGGGTTCGTCCTCATCTTCCTCGTCCCGCTCTTCATCATCGGCGTGAGCTACGATGTCCGGTCGCGCGACGACGATCTCGGCACGGAGCCGCTCGTCTGCTCCCAGCCGACGCGCCTGTCCCGCGTGCTCGCCCTCCGGCTCGCGCTGCGCGCCGCGCTGGTCTCCGCCGTCGCGCTCGCGCTGCTCGCCTTCGCCGTCGCCTGGCTGGGCCTCCCGCTCGACGCCCGCGCCGGCGCCTTCGCGCTCGCGTCGCTCGCGTACATCGCGCTCTGGTTCGTCGTCGTGTTCCTCGTGGCCTCGCTGCGCCGCCCGTCCGCGTGGAACGCCATCTCGCTCGTGGGCGTCTGGATCGCCTGGTGCGTGCTCGTTCCCGCGCTCGTCAACCTCGCGATCATCACGGCCTCTCCCGCCCACGGCGGCGTCGAGCTCACCCTCGCGCAGCGGCAGGAGATGAACGCCGGCTGGGACCGGCCGAAGCGCGCCACCCTCGATCCGTTCTTCGCGCGCCGGCCCGAGTGGGCCAGGACCCCGGTGCCGGAAGACCGCTTCTCCTGGCCCTGGTACTACGCCATGCACGAGATGGGCGACGCGCACGTCACCCGGCAGGTCGAGGACTACCACGCTTCGCTCGCGCGCCGGGAGCAGTGGACAGCGCGGGCCGCCCTCGTCCTGCCGCCGCTCGCGCTGGAGCTCGTGCTCGACCGGATGGCGGGCACGGACATGGCCACGGCGCTCGCCTTCAGGGACAGCATCGCCGCCTACCACGAGCAGCTCAAGCAGTACGTCTATCCGCTCGTCTTCAACTACGAGGGCCTCGCCGCGTTCGACATCGACGCCGTCCCGCGCCACCGCTTCGGCGGCGCCCCGCGGCCCTTGCACCTCGCCGGCCTCGCGGGGCTGCTCGGCGTCCTCGCGCTGCTCGGCGCCATGATCCCGCGGGCCATCCGACGCATCGACGCGACGCCGTGGCTCGAAGAGGCGAGCGCCTCGGGCAAGGCATCTTCCCTGCCGGCCGCCGGCCAGGAGCCGTCGAGCGCCCCTTGCACGCTGCTGACCCGCGACGAGAAAGCACGGGAGACGTGAGCCATGGATGACCGAACGCCGCGGATCGAGGACATTCAAGGTCTGGCGCTTACCCCTCGCGAGGTCGCCGCGCTCGCCGAGCCGCTCAGACGACTCTATCTCTCCCTGCCGCCCATGCTCTCCGCCGGGGAGATCGAGCAGGTCAACCGGGGCACCAAGGTCCTGGGAGGCGATTACGTCTATCGTGGGCTCGAGTTCGCCGTCCCGTCCGGCGTCCTCGTGCCCGGCGGGACGAGCGAGGTGATCTTCGATGCCCTCCACGACGGGCTCGTCGAGGTGCAGGGCGCCTCGGTGGTCGTGATGGGGTGCGGGGCGGGCGTCGAGCCCGTCCTCGCGCGTCAGCGCGGCGCCCGCGAGATCTACGCGATGGACATCCATGAAGCGAGCGTCGCGTCGAGCCTCGCGAGCTTCGAGCGGCACACGGGCGCGCGCGACCCCGAAAGGCACCACTTCCTGGTCTCGGACCTCTTCTCCGCGCTGCCGCCCGGGAGGCGCGCCGACGTCATCCTCTTCAACCCGCCCGCGAACCCGCTGCGCTCCGACGATCCCGATCTCACGCGGGTGAACTTCTCGGGCTCCGCGATCATGGTGAGCTTCTTCGATGAGATCGCCTCTCGAGAGCTGCTCGCGCCGGGGGGCAGGGTCGTCACCGTGCTCTCGAACGCCAGCAACCTCCAGGGCATCACGGCGCACGCGCTGCGCCGGGGCTTCGAGCCCGAGCTCCTGAGGCGGAAGACCTGGCCCGCTCCCTACGACAAGATCCTGACACACCTCCTCTCCTTCACGCTGTGACGAGGACTGGATCGATGGCCCAGCACCGCACGCAGCCTCTTCCGGAGCCCTTGAGCTTCGGGTCGTACTGGAAGCTCGCCCTCCCCCTGACCCTCGCCGGCCTGTCGGGGCCGATCATGAACGCCACCGACACAGCCGTCATGGGGCACTTCGGCGACGCGGCCACGATGGGAGGAGTCGCCGTCGGCAGCCAGATATTCAACACACTTTACTGGCTCCTCGGCTTCTTCCGGACCAGCACGAGCGGCTTCGCAGCCCAGGCGCGCGGCGCCGAGGACCGCCAGGAGGCCGCGTTGCAGCTCTTCCGCCCGCTCGTCTTCGCCGGCCTGGTCGGCTGCGTCTTTCTGCTGCTGCAGGGCCCGATCGGGGCCGCCGGACTCGATCTGATGGGGGCCCGCGGACAGATCGAGCCCCACGCGGCGGCCTACTACGAGGCGCGCATCTGGGGGGCTCCCGCGGCGCTGATGGGCTACGTGGTCGCGGGCTGGCTCATCGGCATGGCCGAGGTGCGCTGGGCGATGCTGCTCTATGTCGGGATGGACCTGCTCAACCTCGTCCTCACCGTCACCTTCGTCACGGCGCTCGACCTCGGGGTGAGCGGCGTCGCCTGGGCCACCGTGATAGCCGAGGTGACGAAGGTCCTCGTCGGCTTCCTTGTGATCTGGCGCAAGGGCCACCTGCGCGGCGTCCAGCCACGCTGGCGGCACCTCGTCGATCCCCACGCCGTCACCCGCATGTGGCGGGTGAACAGCGACGTCCTCGTGCGCACGACCTGCCTGCTCGGCGTCTTCGGCTGGATCACCCGCCAGAGCGCGCTCCTCGGCCCCGAGGTCCTGGCCGTCAACGCGATCCTCATGCACATGCAGCTCGTCATCTCCAGCGCGCTGGGCGGGCTCGGGAACACCGCGGGCATGCTCGCCGGCCAGGCGATAGGGGCACAGTCCCGGGAGCGCTTCGACGACACGATCCGGCTCTCGTTCTGGACGGCGTCGCTGTCCGCGCTGGCGATCAGCCTCGCTTGCGCCGTCGCGCAGCCGGCCATCCTCGGGCTGTTCACGCCGCTTCCGTCGATCGCGCAGATGACGGGCCGTTACTTCGTCTGGATGGTGCTGTTCCCGGTCGCGATCTTCTGGAGCATGATCCTCGAGTGCGTCTTCACGGGCGCGACCCGGGCCGCCCCCGTCCGCAACTCGCTGCTCGCCGCCACCCTGGTCTTCTTCGTCACCTGGCCTGTCTTCACGACCCGCTGGGGAAATCACGGGCTCTGGATGGCCTTCCTCCTGTTCAGCCTGACGCGCTCTGTCTATCTCCACCTGGCGCTCCCGAGGCTCCTGCCGGCGGCGTTCCCGGCGCGCTCTCGAGAGCCCGTCACCGCCTGACGGCCCCTCTGGGGCCGCGCGTCACGTCACATCACGTCCAGTCGCAGCTCCAGGAGAGTGCTCGATGTGTTCGATCGCTGGCATCTTCAACAAGAAGCGGCCCATCGGCGCCGCGCAGCATGACGAGATGGCGTCGCTCCTCGAGGCGATGCACCACCGCGGGCCGGATGCGCGGGGCGCCGTGCAATGCGCGAGCTGGGCGCTCCTCGGCAGCAACCGGCTGCGCATCACCGACGCCGGGAACCCCGGCGCGGACATGCCGCTCACCTCGGGCGATCAGCGCCTCACCCTCGTCTTCAACGGCGAGATCTACAACCACCGCGACCTGCGCGCGCGGCTGTCGCGGTTTCCGTTCAGGACCGCCTCGGACACCGAGGTCATCCTCGCGGCGTACGATACCTGGGGGCTCGCCTGCGTGGAGCAGCTCGAGGGCATGTTCGCCTTCGCCCTGTTCGACAGCGCGACGCAGACGGGGCTCATCGCCTGCGACCCCACCGGGCAGAAGACGGTTTACCTGTGGGAGGACGACGACGCCCTGGTCTTCGCCTCGGAGATCGACCCGCTGATCAAGGACCCCTACCGCACGAAGGACTGGGATCTCGACGGCCTCGCGGAGTTCACCGCGCACCGCTTCATCCTGGGCAGCACCACGCACATCCGGCAGATCCGCAAGCTCGAGTCGGGCACCTGGCTGACCAGGACGCCCGAGCGCCAGGAGACGGGGCGCTACTACCGGATCCCGCGGGGCGACCTGACGAGGACCGACGTCCCCGCGATCCGGCAGGAGATCAGGAATGCCGTGGTCGACGGCTGCCGCAGGACGTTCGACCTCGAGGTCCCCTATGGCCTCCTGCTGAGCGGCGGCATCGACTCCACCGCCGTCCTCGCCGCGGCCCGCCGCGCCGGCCTGCCGATGAGGACGTTCTCCATCGGCTTTCAGCCCACGGGTCAGCTCCTCCCGAGGAGCACCAGCGTCTTCGACGAGTTCGCCTGTTCGAGGGCGCTCGCCCGGGAGCACGCCACGCAGCACACCGAGATCACCCTGTCGGACGCCGCGTACTGCGCTTACCTCGACCGGTGGATCGAGACCGCCGGCGAGCCGCTCGGGTCCCAGGAGGCGCCCTGCCTCATCCGGCTCTTCGAGGAGGCCGGGCGAGAGACGCGCGTCATCTTCTCCGGGAGCGGGCCCGACGAGATCTTCGACGGCTACTCCTACGGCCGGGCGATGGCGGACGTGCCCCTCCCCGAGCTCGCCGAGCGCTACTTCGCCACCTTCCACTGGTCCGGGAAGACCGACCTGAGGCAGCTCATGCCCCACCACGACGCCGCGCTGCTGACCACCAGCAAGTACCGCCAGATCCTCTCGCTCTACGGCGACTGGCCGCTCGACAGCCTCCAGGCCGTGCAGCTCCTGCACTTCCACGGCCGGCTCGTCGCCTACGAGTTCCGGCAGATGGACCTCATCAGCATGCGCCACAGCGTCGAGGCCCGCTCGCCGCTCGCGAGCACCGAGCTCGTCCGCGCCGCCTTCGATTTCCATGGCAAGCTGAAGCAGCTCGACGGCTCCGAGAAGGGAATCTACAAACAGGCCCTCGCCGATCTCGTCCCCCCGGCCATCGCCTCGCGCAAGAAGCAAGGGTTCCCGATCCCCGCGGAGATGTGGTTCTCGAGGCCGTTCACGGAGAGGGCTGCCATCCTCTTCGATCAGGGCTGCGTGCTGAGCAGCGCCGGCCTCGTCGACCCGGGATACCTGAGGAGGCTCTGGGAAGATCCGGACCCGGCCACGCGCAACCTGTTCTCCCGCCTGTACACGGCCGAGGGCATCCTCCGGCGACAGGCCCCGTATCTGGCGCCGTCGCTGGCCGCCTGATCCCAGGCACCCGGGGACGGGAAATGACAGCCCAGCCGCACCCCTCGCGCCTGTTACATGCAATCCATTTGCAATTGACATTTCGTTGTTCATGACGCATAAGTGGCCTGCCAGCGCCGGCGGTCCCGTCGCGCTCGCGGCGCAGCAGCCTCCGGAGCCGCGCGGAGGAGCCCTCGCGCGCGGCGCGCCTGGCCGTCGAGATCAGACGGCACGCGCGGCGAGCTCGCGCCTGATCCTGCCGGCGGCTCACGAGGGCATCGCCGCTCCCCTGCCCTGGCACACCGACCCTGACGAACGGCTCTGCTGATCTGGAGGGCACCATGAACACGGTCATCGATCCTTCGCTTTCGACGCGCATTCACCGCATCTACAACGAGCTCGCGAGCATGGGCTCCCTCGCGCCGAGCCAGCGGGTGAACCACCTGTTCAGCGAGCTCGTGAGCATCTCCATGTCCCGCTCGCGCGGCGAGGCCGACGAGGTGCTCGGGGATCCCGCCGTGAGCGCGATCCGGGAGGGCCTGTGGCGCGTCTGCTCGCGCGGCGAGTACGAGCTGGAGCGCCACTGGGCGCGGCGCATCGCCGCCGCGGACGACCCTGCGGCCGAGCTCCGGAGCTTCCCGTACGCCGCGAACTACGACAAGCTGACCCGGCTCGAGCTCTCCGGCCTGCGGGGCGTTCGCGACGAGCTGCCGCGGCGCGTGCTGTTCATCGGCTCCGGTCCGCTCCCCTTCACCTCGATCCTGCTCGCCGAGCGCCTCGGCCTCCCGGTCAGCAACATCGACGTCGACGAGGAGGCGTGCGCCGACGCCCGCGCGCTCGCGCGTCGCCTCGGGCTCTCGGACAGGCTCGGCTTCACCTGCGCCGACGCCCTGGCCTGCGCCGACCTCTCGGAGTTCGATTGCGTGTTCCTCGCCGCGCTCGTCGGCATGAACCGGCGCGAGAAGAGCCGCCTGCTCCACCACCTCCACGGGGCGATGCGCCCGGGCGCGCTGCTCCTCGTCCGCAGCTCGCAGCGACTACGCACGCTGCTCTACCCCGAGGTCGACATCCATGGAATGGCGCCTTTCGAGCCGCTCCTGGAGATCCATCCGCACGACGAGGTGATCAACTCGGTCATCCTCGCGGAGCGGCCGGGGCCCGACCGGATCGCCGGCTGAGGAGGCGACATGCTAAGGTCCCGGCCCGTCAGGACCCGGCCGAGGAGCCCATCATGACCACGCCTGCGATCCCCTCGAAGCTGCCGTCGACCGGCGTCAGCATCTTCACGGTGATGACGCGCCTGGCGAACGAGCACGGCGCCATCAACCTGTCGCAGGGCTTCCCGGATTTCGACTGCGCGCCGGAGCTTGTCGAGACCGTCGCCCGCCACATGCGCGCCGGCCACAACCAGTATGCCCCCATGCAGGGCGTGCTGGCCCTGCGCGAGGCGCTCTCCGCGAAGATCGAGCGGCTCTACGGCCGCCGCTACGACCCGGGGACCGAGATCACGATCACCTCGGGCGCGACCGAGGGCATCTTCAGCACGCTGACCGCGTTCGTCCGGCCCGGGGACGAGGTCATCCTGTTCCAGCCTTGCTACGACTCGTACGCGCCGGCCGTGCTGCTGAACGGCGGCGCGCCCGTGTTCGTCACGCTCCGCTATCCGGACTACCGCGTCGACTGGGACGAGGTGCGGCGCGCGATCACGCCGCGGACCCGGCTCCTGCTCATCAACTCGCCGCACAACCCGACCGGCACGATGCTGTCGGCCGACGACATGCGCGAGCTCGCGCGGGTGCTGGACGGGACTGACGCCCTCGTCGTCGGCGACGAGGTGTACGAGCACATCGTCTTCGACGGGAGACGGCACGAGAGCCTCGCGCGGTATCCGGAGCTGGCCGACCGCTCCGTTGTCATCAGCTCATTCGGAAAGACGTACCACACGACCGGCTGGAAGGTGGGCTATTGCGCGGCGCCGCGGCCGCTCTCGGCCGAGATCCAGCGGGTGCACCAGTTCGTGACCTTCGCGGTGAACGCGGCCATCCAGCTCGCGTATGCCGAGGTCGTGGCGCGCGATCCGCTCGTCGCCGATCTCGCCCCCTTCTACCAGGCGAAGCGCGACCGGTTCCTGAAGCTCATCGAGGGCTCGCGGTTCCGCCCGCTGCCGTGCGAGGGCACGTATTTCCAGCTCGTCGACACCTCCGAGATCACGACCGAGCGAGACGCCGATTTCGCGCTGCGCCTCATCCGCGAGCACGGCGTCGCCGCGATCCCGATCTCCCCGTTCCTGTCCGGCGCGGAGCCCGGGCCCGTCCTGCGGTTCTGCTTCGCCAAGCGGGACGAGACGCTCGAGCGCGCGGCGGAGCGGCTGCGCCGGGTCTGAGGGGCGGCGCCCCGTCAGGCGCCCGCGCGCGCCCGCTCCGGGAAGAGCGACAGCAGCCCTCTCGCCGAGGCCTCGCACCCCCCGCGCTGTGAATCCAGGCTCCAGATGGAGGCGCAGCGGCGTCTCCGCCGAGGAGCCCGGCGGCGGCGGCGCGGCGGCGATCGCCGGCGCCGACATCCGTAGACTCCATTTTATTGCAATCAAGTTACCGTAGTAGTACCAGGGGGCGCGACCGGGATCGAGCCCGGCGCCTCGCGCGGCAGCCAGACAGCAGCGTTGACGGGATGACTCGCCCGCGTGTCTCCGCCGCCGTGCTCCGCCGAATGGAGGCCTCATGCTGAAGTACACGTCCCAGCTCAGGGCGATCCCCCGCGATGTCGTCGACGGAATGCTCGACGACGTCGCGCGCGCCGACATCCCGTGGACCGAGAACTACTCGCTGTATCAGTCCGGCGGGTGGAAGACCGCCGCGCTCTACAACGCGAGCGGAGACTCGCGAGAGAACGATCTCGCGGACTGCGCGCCCATCCCCACCGAGGTCGTCCCGCGGCTGCCTCGGGTCCGCGACTTCGTCGAGGGATCAGGCCTCGAGCTGATGTGGGTCAGGCTGCTCCGGCTCGACCCGGACGCGTTTCTGTGGGAGCACACCGACTACGGGGCGCACAACCTGAGCCGCGTTCCCAGGCTCCGGCTCCACGTTCCCCTGAAGACCAACCCGGAAGCGCTCATCGTCCTGCCGTCGCGCTCGGTCCACATGAAGAGCGGTTTTCTCTGGAAGCTGTCCCCTCACGAGACGCGCCATGGCGCCTGCAACCGCGGCTCCGAGGAGCGTATCCACCTGATCCTCGACTGCTACATGAACGGTCCGCTGGAAGAGCTCATCGCCCGGGAGCTCCTCCAGCCCGACGCTGTGCGGGACAAGCCCGGGCTCTCGGAGGAGCGCTTCGCGGAGCTCTGCCGAGAAGCCGACGCGCTGATGAGCGCCGGGCGCCAGAGCGCCGCAGAGGACCTGCTCCGGAAGGTGTTCCACAGCCATGATCTGGGCTCGCTGTCGAGCTACGACCTGCTCGCGCGCTACTTCGAGGGGCGCGGCGACGCCGCTCGGCGAGATCACTGGTTGAGGGAGAAGATCACCTTCCTGAACCTCAACGTGCCCGGACATCCGTTTTATCAGCCCGCCCTCGCGTGATACAGGGCTCCAGGCGTCCTGCCCGCGGCCCAGGTTCACCCACATCCGCGAGCGCACATCGCCCCTGGCGGGTCCAGCGCGCCCCGAGCGGAAAGATACGCCTGCTTGCCAGCGGCGCCGGACCTCCATAGCATCGAAGTTTGCGGGCTCTCGGGGCCCCGCGCTTGGATATAAAGAAACCACCATGCTTGACATCACGCACGCACAGACACGCGCGCTCGAAGACCTCTCGCCGGGCGGCGCCGACGCGCGCCCGGCGCCCCGTCGAGAGCGGGAACGGCGCGCCGACGCCGTCAGCCCTCGCGGCGCCGCGGCGCCCGGCGAGGGCCGCGTCAAGCCGGCGCCCGCCCAGCGCTGCGTCACGGCGCGCGCCGTCCGCTCCGACATGCTGCTCGTGCTGCTCGCCGCGCTCGTCGCGGGCGGCGCCCTCGGGTGCGGCCACGCCTGCAACTACGGATTCTCGCCTTGCAAGTCGGTCTCCTCCGCGTCCCCCACGCCGAACCTCTCGGGCGCAAAGGAGAACTGCCCGACCGAGTATCGCCCGCTGTGCCTCGGCAAGGACAGCCGCTGTGTGACCGACAAGAACGGCTGTCAGGTCTGCGATTGCGTGGCGAGCGGGGCGCCCGCGACAACGCCTGACCCGCGCGACGTGCACGACCCGCGCGACGGGCGGTAGCCCTGCACCCCCGAGGATCGAGCCCATGAATCGAGAGAAGGATGCGAGTCCGGCCGACGCGCTGCTCGCCGAGGCCGAGCGGATCTCGGCGCTGCTCGCCGAGCACGCGGCCCGGCACGATCGCGAAGGCACGTTCCCTGTCGAGGGGCTCGCGGCCACGCTCCGCTCGCCGATCAACACGGCGGCGATCGGCGGCGAGGGCGGCGCCGGCGCGCCGTGCTCGTGGCGCACCTTCGGCCGCATGGTCGCCATCCTGGCCCGGGGCGACGCGTCGTTCGCGACCGCGTGGCTCATGCACCAGGGCGCCATGTCCGTGTTCCGCGCCCTGATCGACCCGGACGAGCGATCCCGCTTCGAGCAGGCGCTCCGCCGCGGCGCGTGGGTCGCCAACGCGCTCTCCGAGCCCACCAGCGGCAACATGTTCCTCGTGCCGCGCCAGATCGCCCGCAAGGCCGAGGGCGGCTATCGCCTGACCGGCGAGAAGCGCTTCGTGAGCGGGTGCGAGCACGCCGACTGCTTCTTCACGGCCGCTGTCTGCGACGGGCAGCCCGCGTTCTTCCTCATCGACAGGGACGACTCGATCTCCATCGAGCCCATCTGGGACACCCTCGGCATGCGCGCCACGCGCAGCCAGATCGTGCGCTTCCAGGACACGCTCCTGCCCGACGCGCGGCGCCTCGCCGTCGATCCGCTGGCGCCCAACCCCATCCCCGTCGCCGCGGCGTGGCTCTCCATCGGCATCGCCGAGGCCTCCATGGCGGCGGCCGTTGCCTACGCCCGCGAGCGCGTGCTCCCGCCGGCCGACAGGCCCATCGCCGAGCTGCAGTGGGTGCAGTTCGCCGTGGCCGACATGAGCCTGCGCCTCGAGGCCGCGCGCGCCCTGGCCCTGCGCACAGCCGAGGCCGCGGACGGCGGCGATCCGGCCTACGGCCTGCTCCAGCTCCAGGCCAAGGCGGTCGCCAACGAGGCCGCCGTCGCGATCACCACCTCGGCCCTGGAGATCGCCGGCGGCGCCGGCTACATGCGCGGCCGCCCCATCGAGCGCCACCTGCGCGACGCGATGAGCGGCCCGCTCATGGCCCTGTCCGGCCCCGTGATCCGCGAGATCCTGGGCAAGACGCTGCTCGGCGTCGGCAGCCCCGCGCCGTAGCCCGCGCGCTCCTGGCTGCCCGTCCGCGCGGGCTCAGCCGAGCAGCCTCCGGAGCTCCTCGAGCAGCTCCGGGAAGGCGCGCCCCTTCGCGAGCGCCGCGTCCGGCGCGTGCGCGCCGTCGAGGTCATGGCCGCCGGTCCCGCTGAGCAGCACCGCCCTGGCTCGCGGCAGGCGCGCGCGCAGCGGCCCGATCAGGTCGGCGCCGCGGCCGTCGCCGAGGTGCTGGTCGAGCAGCGCGAGGTCGTACCGCGCGCCCTCGGCCGCGAGCATCCGGCCCGCCTCGGCGAACGAGCCGGCCACGTCGACCTGGAACCCCTCGTCCTCGAGCAGCGCCGCCAGCACGACCCGCGACGCCTCGTCGTCGTCCACGAGCAGCACCGCCGCGCTCACGCCGCCCTCCGGCGCCGCCCCGGCCGGCGCGCCCCCGGCCGCGAGGCCTCGCCCCTGGCCCGCCGCCGCGCGGCGCGATGTCCCGCGGCCCTCAGCACGACCGGGGGTCGCTCCGGGCGCGCGCGATCGCGTGCATCAGCTCGCGCACCTCGAACGGCTTGCGCAGGCAGGCGTACCCGCCGCGGCTCGTGAAGGCGTGGATCATCTCCGGCGGCGCGTGCCCGGTCATCGCGATCACCCGGATGTGCTCGCTCGTGCGCCGGAGCAGCTCGCACGTCGTCACGCCGTCGAGCGCCGGCATCACGAGGTCGAGCACGCACACGTCGACCGCCTCGTCCCGGGCGCGCTCGACGGCCGCGTACCCGTCGTACACCGCCTCGGCGCGCAGCCCGGCCGCCCGCAGCCCCGCCACGATCGTCTCCGCGACGTCGGGCAGGTCGTCCACGACGAGCACGGGGCGCGACGCCAGCGCCCGCGCGACGATCCGCGCGAGGTGCTCCATCGAGAACGGCTTGTAGATGACCGCGTAGACGCCCTCGCCGATGCCCTCCTCGATGAGCTCCTCGATCGCGAAGGCGGTCATCAGCACCACCGTGAGCCCCGGCTGGATGCGCCGGAGCTCACGGAACGTCTCGACGCCGTTGAGGCCGGGCATCTTCACGTCGCTGAGGACGAGCGCGAAGCGCTGCTGCCGCGCGGCCTCGATGGCGTGCGCCCCGTCGCGCGCCTCGACGACCTCGTACCCTTCGAGCTCGAGGTTCGCGGCGAGCGTGGCGCGCATCCCCTCCTCGTCGTCCACCACGAGCACCCGCCTCGTCGATCGCATCGTCGTCCCACCTCTCACGCTGGCTGCGCGGCCCCCGCCGCCGGCGCCGCGGCGCGCGGCAGCCGGATCGTGAAGGTCGTCCCCGCCCCGGGCTCGCTCTCCACCGCGATCGTCCCGCCGTGCAGCCGGACGATGCCGGCGGTGATGGCGAGCCCGAGGCCCGTGCCCTTCAGCTTCGTGCTGAAGAGCGGCTCGAAGATCTTCGCGAGGTGCTCCCTGTCGATCCCGGCCCCGTTGTCGGTCACCGAGAGGACCACCTCCCCGTCGCGCGCCCGCGCGGCGACGCCCACGCGCCCCTCGCGCCCGGCCGGGATCGCCTCGGCCGCGTTCTGGATCAGGTTCACGAGCACCTGGCGGAACTGATCCTTGTCGAGGCTCGGCACCGGCAGCCCGGGCGGCACCTCGTTCTGGAGGCGCACGTGCGCGGGCGCCTGCACGACCGAGATCGCGTCGTCGACGAGCGGCCCGAGCGGGCACGCCGAGCGGCAGAGCCGGCGCTCGCGCGCGAAGTCCAGGAGATCGTTGATGATCCTGGTGCACGCAAGCAGCTCCTTCTCCAGGAGCGCGAGGAACTGCGCGACGCGCGGCTCCGCGCCGAGCTCGGTGCCGGCAAGGCGCTTCCCGAGGTAGTACGCCGCGTTCCTGACGGCGCCGAGCGGGTTGCGCAGCTCGTGGCCGACGCTCGCCGCGAGCTGCCCGATCGCGGCGAGCCGCTCGACGCGCAGCCGCGACTCCTGGGCCTCGCGCAGGCCCTCGGCCATGTGGCGGAGCGCGGCGCCCATGCGCCCGAACTCGTGCTTCCCGAGATCGGGCACCGTGGAGGTCAGGTCGCCCGCGGCGATGCGCCGCGCGCACCCGGTGAGCGCGCTGAACCCGCGCGCCATGGTGCGCAGCAGGCCGCCGAGGAGCACGACGAGGGTCCCCAGCGCCGCCGCCATGAGGGCGACGCCGGCGCGCCGGATCTGCGCGCCGGCGAGGCCCGCCTCCTCGGTGCTGCGCGCGACGTCGCGCCGCGCGTCGGCGATCGCCGCGTCGATCCGGGGCACGAACCCGCGCTCGTACTCCCGCTCGGGCGCCTCCACGAACCGCCGGTTGACCCACCGCTCCCCGGCGCTCGCCCTGCGGGTCACCTCGTCCATGTCCCCCGCGATCCTCGCGAAGCTCACGCGCATCCGGCGCAGGCGCTCGTCCTTCGCCTGCTGCGCCTGCGCCTCGCCCTCGCGGAGGCGCTCGTCCTCGATCCAGGCCCGGCCCAGCGCCTCCGCCGCGGCCAGGTCCCGGGCGACGAGCTCGCCGAGGTGGCGCAGCTCCTCGGTGTCCCCGCCGCCGAGGGAGATCTCCGCGGCCTCGCGCATGTAGCGGCTCGCGTGGTTGGCGAGCGTGACGTGCCGGGTGAGGTCCTCGTACGCGAGCTCGGAGCGGCGCTGGAGCAGCGTCATCCGGCCGGAGGTGACGTGGAGCGCCAGGGTGGCGAGCAGCACGACCGACGCGGCCACGGCGAAGATCAGCGCGAGCCCGGTCCGGATGCTCATCGCGGCGGCCCGCCCGCTGTCACGGCGTCGGCTCCGCGGCGCCCGCGCCCGGCGCCGCCGGCGCGCTGCCCGCGCCGGCCAGAGGCAGCTCGATGCAGGCCCGCGTCCCGCGCGGCGCGCCGCTGCCGAGGGTGAGCGTCCCGAGATACCGCCGCGCCACGCGCCCGGCGATGTTGAGCCCGAGGCCGAGGTGGCCTGGCTTGGTCGTGTAGAACGGGCGCGTGATCGCCTCGATCTCCGCCTCGGGCACGCCCGCCCCTGTGTCGCCGACCTCGATGCGGTAGCGGGCGCCGACCACGCTCCCGCGCAGCGTCACCACGCCGCCCCCCTCCATCGCCTCCGCCGCGTTCTCCACGAGGCACCGCACCGCCAGCGACAGCTCGTCCGGGTCGAGCTCGACAACGCCGTCCGCCGCGTCGACGTCGACGCGGATCCCCGCCTCGGCGATGCGCGCGCACGCCGCCGCCGCGCGGACGCAGTCGAGGGCGCTCGCGCTCACCGTCCGGCGCAGCGGGCGCGCCCGCGAGCCGACGACGACCTCGTCGACGAGCGCGCTCGCCGCGATCACCTCCTCGTCGATGACGTGGATGAACTGCGCGACGCGCGGGTCGTCCCGGCAGACCTGCTCCCGGGCGACCTTCCGCTGGATGAAATACGCCGCATTGCGGATCGTCCCGAAGCAGTTGCGCAGGTCGTGGCGCAGCGTGGCCACGATCTCCTCGGCCGTCGCGGCTTGCTCCGCCGCGCCGAGCGGATCCCGGCGGATCATCGCGGGCGATCGCCCTCCCCGGCGCGCTCCCCGCCTCGCCCGGCGCTCACTTGAGGGTTCGCCCCGGAAGCCCGACGTCGCCGAGCCGCGTTGCGCCCAGAACGCTCGATGTGCGGGAGGCCGGCGGCGGGTACGAGCTCACCGTCCCGCGGTGCGAAGGATCCTGCGGATCCCGGGTCTCCGGCGCCCGGCCCGACGGCGCGATCTTCGCCGAGGCGGGCGGGACGGTCTCCCTCCTCGCGGGGGAGATCGCGTGGGATCCGACCGAGCGCCTCGTGTGGGCGAGGCGCGCGAGCTCCAGGACGATCCGGGTGATCCGGGCGGGCTCGAACGGCTTGAGGATGACGTAGTGACGGCCAGGCTCGCTGGAGCGGATGTACTCCTCGGCGCCCGTGATCAGCAGGCAGCTCGTGTAGACAGGCAGCTCGGCGACCCGCGTCAGGAGCTCTTCGCCGTTCATCCCCGGCATCTTGTAATCGGAGCAGACGACGTGGAACTGGCCTGTCTGCAGCATCTCCAGCGCTCGATGGGCCGATCTGCAGGTGGCGACGTCGACGTCGTCGGCGAGGATGGCCGCGATGCTGTCGAGCATCCTCTGCTCGTCGTCGACGACGAGCACGCGCAGCCTCTCCTGGGCATACAGGCTCACGTTGCTCCTCTTGTCTCTTCGTGCGGGGATCCGGGCGAAGTGCGTGGATCGACGTGCGTAGATCGAGCGCGGCCCAGGCGTTCGGCGGCCGGAGGCGTCGCGCCATGCCTTGTGCGCGCGCCCGGGTCGCTCGCCCGAGCCCGCCCTTGCGGTGGAGCCGCGCCGCGACCTCATGCTCTCGAATCGAACCGCGCCATCGCCAAGCAGCGGCACGGGCAGATTAAGGATCTACACCACTCCCCCTATCCCGGTAAAGTGATTCCTGACGATGTCGCGCGTTCGTCACCGTGGCACGGCCTCGCCGGTTCAGGCGTCCTGGTCCTGTTTGTGTTCACTGATTTGAAACATTCGATTCACATGGAAGATGAGCGCGTCGTGCTGCGCAGCGCGCGGATTGCAACCCTGCAAGGACCGCAGTGGATGGCGATGGACACAAGACACCTCCATCTGCAGATCTGAAATACACGCCTCGACGGGCGCGGCGCCGGCGGCCCGGTGGCCCGGCCCTTCCGCGCGGCGGTGTCGTCGGCTGTGGGAAACGCTTACGTGATCTATCCCTGTTTCCCACGGCACGCCGCGGCCAACCCAGCTTCGCTCCCAGGGCCTCGAGCACCTCGGCCAGGCCGTTCGCCTCCACCTCGAGGCGAACGGGGCGCTCTCGCTCGTCAAGGCGCAGGGCGAGCGGCGAGGAGCCGCCCGCGTGCGATCGGTGCGGGAGCTCGACGTGAGCGCGCGCGGTCGGCGGGCCGCCCCGGCAGGAGCAGCGCCAGCCGTCCAGGCGCGACGGTCGTCCCGCCGGGGCGCGCCAGCCCCTGCCGCGTCGAGCGCGGCGCCTGGCTGACGGCGGAGTGACCGCCGCGATCCGGTCTGGTACGGTGCGCGGGTCCACATGCCTCCGGCCATCGACAAGCGCGCGCTGCTCGCGGCCCTGAAGGAACAGCTCGCCCGCGAGCTCGAGCGATCCGCCGGGCGGGCGCGCGACGCCGCCAGCGCCGCGACGCACGAGGAGAACCGCGCCGAGGGCGACAAGGACATGCGCGCGACCGAGGCGTCGTACGTGGCGCGGGGGCACAGCGAGCGCGTGCTCCAGGTCGAGCAGGCGCTCGCCAGGCTCGGCGCCGTCGCGGTGCGCGACTTCGGCCCGGACGCCGGCATCGAGAGCTCGGCGCTTGTCGAGCTGGAGAGCGGCAAGCGGCGCGCGCTCTACTTCCTGCTGCCGGCGGCGGGCGGCGAGCGCATGCAGTTCCAGGGGGTCGAGCTGCAGACGCTCGCCACGACGAGCCCGCTCGGCGCTTCCCTGCTGGGCCTGTCCGAGGGCGATGAGGCCGAGGTCGCCACGCCGCAGGGCATGCGCACGTACCTGATCACCAGCGTGCGCTGAACGCCGGCCGCGCTGGCCCGCGGCGCCTCGCCCGGCCGCGCGCCTGGCGACCGGGCGCCGCCCTCCGCGCGCCGCCTCCGAAAAAAAGAAGCGCGCCCTCGTAGGGAGCCCCGCCCCGCCGGCGTCCCATGGATGAACGACCCGCTCGGCACGATGCGGGCGACCCAGGAGAAGAGTCCATGATGCAGTCTCGTTGGTGGAGGCTTGGGGGGATCTTGCCGCTCGTCGGCGCGCTCGTCGGCGCGGCCGGTTGCACCGCGGAGACGGGCCAGGGCGACACGTCGCCGAGCGACGAGGCCGCCGAGGCGGCGCTCGTCCAGGGGCCGAAGGGCGGCCGCGCCGGTGAGGCCGGCGGCCACCGGAAGGGCTTCGGCCACGGGAAGGGCTTCGGCCACCGCGGCGGCGCGCACGGCCCCGAGCACCTGCTGCGGACGGCGCTCCACGAGCTCGACCTGTCGGACGCCCAGGAGGCGACCATCGAGGGCGCGTTCGAGGGCCTGCGCGGCGGCGCGAAGGAGCGCCCGGAGCACGGGGCGGTGTTCGCGGCGCTCGCCGACGGCGTGCGCGCGGGCAAGATCGATCGGGCCGCGATCGAGGCGAAGCTCGCCGACGCGGGCCGCCTGGCCGAGGAGCGCCGCGCGCGCGTCGCCGGGGCGCTGAGCACGCTGCACGCGACGCTCACGAAGGAGCAGCGGCGCGAGCTCGTCAACGCGATCGCCGCGAGGATGGACCAGCACGGCGAGAAGGGCGACCGCGGCGATCGCGCCGGGATGCGCGGCCCCGGCATGAAGGGCGGCCCCGGCATGAAGGGCGGCCCCGGCATGAAGGGCGGCCCCGGCATGAAGGGCGGCCCCGGCATGAAGGGCGGCCCGCTGGGCCACCTCCTCCGCGGCCTCGACCTGCGCGACGATCAGCGGGCGCAGATCGACAAGGCGCTCGAGAGCGCGCGCCCGAGCGACGCCGGCCGCGAGGCGCGGCAGCAGGATCACGCGAAGAAGCGCGCCGAGATGCGCGCGCGGCTCGAGACGTTCGCCGCGGACCGCTTCGACGCGAGCGCGTTCGTGCCGGCCATGGACGCGAAGATGGGCCCGCGGGCGCACCTCGACCGCATGGTCGACGCGCTCGCCGCCGTCGTCCCGGTCCTCGACGAGGCGCAGCGCAACGAGCTCGCCGGCCGCCTCGAGAAGGGCCCCGCCGCCGGCAAGCTCGGGCGCGGCAAGCACGGCCCCGGCCGCGGCGAGCACGGCCCCGGCCGCGGCGAGCACGGCCCCGGCCGCGGCGAGCACGGCCCCGGGCGCGGCGAGGGGGGCCCCGCGCGCCGCTGAGCGCCGGTCCCTGTGGCGCGCGCGTTGCGATGGGAGCAGAATCGCGAGGGATCGTGATCGTCGACCTGAGGCTCGTCGCAGCGCGCGTCGCCAAGGGCGACGACGCGGCCTTCCGGCAGATCGTCGAGCACACGCGCGCGCCGATGTACCGCCTCGCCGCGCGCCTCGTCGGCGACCTCGCGGAGGCCGAGGACGCCCTGCAGGAGGCGCTCGTGGACGCCTACCGCGCCCTGCGCGAGGGGCGCTACGACGGGAGATCGAAGGTGGAGACCTGGCTGTACCGCATCGTGACGAACGCCTGCATCGACGCCCTCCGGCGCCGCCGCGACACCCCGCGCGAGGCGCCGTCCGAGCCGCGCTTCGACGGCCTCGTCTCCGCCGAGGCGCGCGTCGCGCTGCGCGAGCTCGACGCGCTGCTCGCCGCGCTGCCGCCCCAGGAGCGCGCCGCGCTCGTCCTCGTCGCCGTCGAGGGGCTGCCCGCGAAGGAGGCCGCGGCCGCGCTCGGTTGCTCTGAGGGCGCGGTCGAGCAACGTTTGGTGCGCGCGCGGGCCGCGCTCCGCGCGCGACAGACCGAGAAGGAGGCGCCGCATGCCTGACCGCGACGACGACCGGACCGACATCGATCGGGATCTCGCGCGCCTCGCGGCCGCGACCGATCGGCTGGACGTCGACGACGCCGGCGACCGCTTCACCGAGGCTGTCCTCCGCGCCGCGAAGGCCGACGACGCCGCGAAGGCCGCCGACGACCCGCTGGCCCGCATCGCCCGCGCGACGGAGGGCCTCGCGCCGGACGCGGCCTTCACCGACGCTGTCCTCCGCGCCGCGAAGGCCGCGCCCGCGAAGGCCGCGCCCGCGCCCCCCGCGATGGCCGACGGCATCGTCCGCTCGGGCCGCGCCGCGATCGCCGTCACCGCCCTCGCCGCGGCCGCGAGCGTCCTGTTCTTCCTGCAGACGCAGCGCGACCTCGACAGCGCGATCATGGCCTCGGTGGACACCCTCGAGGCGAGCGAATGACCGAGCCCTCCTCCCCGCCCCCGCCCTCCCCTGCGCGCTGGAAGCCCCTGGCCGTGCTCGCCGCCGTCTTCCTCTTCGGCGGGGTCGCGGGCGCTGCCATCGGCCGCAGCACGGCCCTGAGCGACCTCGAGGCGACGCTCCGGCGCCCGCCGACCGAGGCGCGCGCCCAGTTCCGTCTCGGGGCGATGCGCCGCCACCTCGACCTCACGCGCGACCAGGTGCGCGAGCTCAAGGCGACCCTCGCCGAGGCCGAGTCCGAGCGGGAGCGGCTCCTCGCCGAGTGCCGCCCCGCGCTCGACGAGCTCCGCGACCGCACCGACGCCCGCGTGAAGAGCGTCCTCACGCCCGAGCAGCGGACCCGCTACGAGGAGCTCGAGGCGGAGCGGCGGGAGCGCCCCGGCCCGCCGCGCGGCCCGGGGCACCCTGGCCGCGGGCGTGGGCCCGGGGGGCGGGGCGACTGAAAGCAGAGGACCGCCAGGGCGCGCGGGACACCAGGAGAGCGCCGAGAGAGCAAGCGGGGATAGCGGGCTCGGGGCGAGCTGATGGACCTGGAACACCGATCGCGTTGAAACCCGGAGAATTTTCACAGGGAGGCGGGGAGGCGGGGAGGCAGAAGAAAATGAATTTCTCCCTCTTGCCGTCTCTCGCTCCCCGCCTCCCTGTGAAATTCCCGCTTTTTCTCGGGGTTTCAGCCCGTTTGTCGCTCTAGGCGAGATCCTCCTCTTGCAGCGCGCAGTTGATCCCGAACGCCGCGTCCGCCCCCTCGGCGGCGGCCATGATGGCGAGCAATACGTCCTTCGACGCGTCCCCGGCGACGAAGACCCCCTCGCACGTCGTCTCCTCGTGCTTGTCCGCCGTCTCCACGCCGCGCGCGTCCGTGACCTTGCAGCGGAGCTTCCTCGCGAGATCCGACCCCTGCTCCAGCGTCGTCTTCAGGAAGAGCGCGCGGCGCTCCACGGCGCTGCCGTCCTCGAACACAACGCGTTCCAGCATCCCGTCCCTGCCCTCGAGCCGGGCGATCCGCTCCTCGCGCACGCCGACGCCGCGGCGCTCGAGCCGCTGCGCCTCGGCCTTCGGGACAGACGCCGGGCCGTCCGTGAAAAGCACGACATCGTCGCTCCACGTCTTCATGTTCACGGCCAGCGAGATCCCCGTACAGCCCTGTCCGTAAACACCGATCGGCTGGTCCCGCACCTCCCAGCCCTCGCAATAGGGGCAGTGGTGCACGCTCTTGCCGTACATGGCGGCGAGGCCCGGGAGATCCGGTAGCCGGTCGACGAGCCCTGTCGCGAGCAGCAGCTTGCGGCAGACCAGGCGCTCGCCGCCTTCCAGCGTCAGCTCGAAGCGCCTGTCCTCGCGGCGGACCTCCGCGACGGTCACCTCGCGGATCTCGACGCCGTAGGGCTGGAGCTGCTCGCGCCCTATCCGCCTGAGCTCGGACGGCGCGATGCCGTCGCGCGACAGGAAGCCGTGCATCTCGTGCGCCGCGTGGTTGCGGTACCGACCGGAATCGCACACGAGGACGCGCCTCCGGCACCGCCCCAGGATGAGCGCTGCGCTGAGGCCGGCGGGCCCGCCGCCGACGATGATCACATCGTATCCAGGGAGGTCCTCTTTGCGTGTGGACATGGTTGACCGGCCCGCCTCGCAACCGGCGCGCCGAGCGCGCGTCGAGCGCGCGTCCAGCCAGCCGCGCGCGCGGCGGCCCCGCGCTCCGCCGGGAACGTGCTGCACACCGCTCAGCTCGGAGGCCGCTCGTCACCGCGCGTAAGGTCGCCGGCCGCCCGCCGTTCTCCGGGCATGCCCTGGAGCCGTTGTCCTCGCCGCAGGCCCCCGCGCGCGAGCCTGTCCATCGCCCTCCTCTCGGCCGTCGTTTTGACCAGCGCGTGCGCCCGCTCCGAGCGCTCCCCCTCGGCGATGGAGTCCGCCGCGGCGCCTGCGCCCGTGCAGGCGGCGGCGCTCAACCTGCAGGCGCAGGGGCCTTCGCCCGGGGTGCCGCCGATCTCCCAGCGGGCGATGCGGATCACGGTCGAGGCGACGGTCCTTGTCGACGCCTTCGACCCGGCGATGCAGCGGCTCCGGACCGCTGTCGAGGAGCACGGCGGGTACGTGAGCGAGGCCAGGGTGCACAGCGGCCCGCACCGCAGCGCGTCGCTCGAGGCGCGGGTCCCCGCGGCGCGGGTCGGCGCGTTCCGCGCCGTTGTCGCCTCGGTCGGCGCCGTCGTCGCCGACGCGGAGAAGGCGGAGGACGTGACCGAGCAGCGCGCGGACATCGGCGCGCGGCTCCGCAACGCCCGCGCCCAGGAGAAGCGGCTGCTCGATCTCCTCTCGGACAGGACCGGGAGCCTCGCGGACGTGGTGGCCGTCGAGAACCAGCTCGCGAGCGTGCGCGGGACGATCGAGCAGATCGAGGCGCAGGAGCGGCTCCTGGAGGGCCAGATCGCCTATGCGACGGTGAAGCTCTCGATCACCACGCGGTACGAGGAGCCGGCCGAGGGCGCGGGCGGCAGGATCGCCCGCGCGGCCCGGGAGGGCGTCGAGAACGCGGAGGCCTTCGTGGTGAACGCCGCGGTCCTCGTCGCGACCGCCGGGCCCACCTTGCTGCTCCTGGCGGCGCTCGGCGCGGCCCTGTACCATGCGCTCCGCGCCGTGGCCCGGCGTCGCGCCGCGGCGAGGCCGCGCCCGCCGTCCCCGCCGGGCCCCGCGCAGCCGTACCCATACGGCCCGCCGGCGGCGTACGGCCCATACGGCCCGCAAGGCGCGCCGCCGCCGCACGGCGCGCCCGTCAACGGAGGCGAGGCCGACCCCGGGTGAACCGGCTGCGCCGACACCTCGCCGGCAGCCCGGACGCGACCACCAGGGGGATCACCGTCCACCCGCCCTGACCCTCCCGCGCGCCGCGCCTACCGCGCCGGGCCGCCGGAGGCCGGCACCAGCGCGAGCACCCGCGCGGGCGCGCCGCTGCCGCGCCCGAGCGGGAGCGGCGCGACCACCACGACCGCCCCTGCCTCGGGGAGCTGCTCCAGGTTGGCCAGATTCTCGATGTGATACCCGCCGTCGCCGAGGAACGCCTTGTGCTGCTCGAACGTCTCGCTCGGCCCCGGATCGGTCGAGAGGGTGTCGATGCCGAGGCCGCGGACGCCGCGATCGCGCAGGTAGCGGCTCGCCTCCACGGAGACCCCGGGGTAGTGCATGACGCCCTTCGCGTCCTGGTTGAGGTACTTCGCCGGATCGGACCAGCGCGCCCCCCAGCCCGTCCGGACCAGCACGATGTGCCGCGCGCCGAGCGCCCCGTGCCGCGCCTCCCAGCCCCGGAGATCGTCCACGGTGAGCTGGTAATCGGGGCTCGCCGCCACCTTCGCCGTCACGTCCACGACCGCCGCCGCCCCCACGAGCTGCTCCGGCGCCATCTGCTCGACGGTCGCCGCCCCGACCCTGAAGTGCGCGGGCGCGTCCACGTGCGTGCCCGCGTGCTCGTCCATCGCGAACCGATTGGAGTAATACGCGTCCTTCTCGACGGTGCTGAGCGTCTCCAGGGCATAAGGCTTGTTGCCGGGGAACAGCGGCATCCCCGGCGTGATCGGGTGCGTCAGGTCGACGACCCGGGCCGTGGCGACGTCGAGGCCCGCGGGCGCGCCCTGCCCGGACGACGGCGCCGCGCCCTCGACCTGCGCGGCGGCCGGCGGCGCGGCGGCCGGCGGTGACGCCGCGGCGGGCGCGCACGCCGAGAGGGCGAGCGCCGCCGGGCACAGCGCGTGGGCCGCCGCCATCTTGGCGCCCGTGGGGAGGAAGCTGACGATACCTGTTCCGTGCGCCTTCTGCATGGCGCGCACGTCACCACAGGCCCGCCGGCGCCACAAGGCGCGGCCGCGGGGCATACGACGTCGCGCCGCGCCGGCCCGTGAGCCCGTCGCCCGCGCGCTCCTGACGCGCCGCGCGCGCCGCTCACACCTCGTGCAGCTTCACCCGGCGCCGCAGGTGATTGAGTAGATCGATGCGGGTGACGAGCCCGACGAACTCGTCGCCGTCGGTCACGATGGGCACGAGCCCCGCGTCGAACATCGGCAAAAGATCCCGGATCGGCGTCCGCACGTCGACCGTCCGGAGCCGCGTCGTCATCGCCGTCTCCACCGGCTGGCGGAAGCGCGACACGTCGTCGACGGCGGCCAGCAGGAGGTCCGACTCGTCCACCAGGCCGACGATCTTGCCGTTCTCGAGGACGGGGAGCTGCGACACGTCGTAGAGCTTCATCCTCGCATAGGCGACCAGGAGCGCGTCCTGCCGCTGCACCGTGACAACCGCCCTGTCGGCGTGGCGGCGCGAGATCACGTCGCGCAGATCGCCTGTCGGCTCGCGGTCCGTGAAGCCTTGATCGGCCATCCAGAAGTCGTTGTACATCTTCGACAGGTACTTGTTGCCGCTGTCGCAGACGAGCGTGCAGACCCGCTTCGGCGACGACTGCTCGCGGCAGTAGCGCAGGGCCGCCGCGAGCAGCGTCCCGGAGGACGAGCCGGCGAGGATGCCCGTTTTGGAGAGGAGCAGCCGCGCCGTCTCCAGGCTCTCGCGGTCGGAGATCGTGTAGGCGTGCTGGACCCGGGAGAGGTCCAGGATCGGCGGGAGGAAGTCCTCGCCGATGCCCTCCACGAGCCACGAGCCCGCCTTGCCGAGGTTGCCCGTCTTGACGTAGCCCGCCAGCACCGAGCCCTCCGGGTCGGCGAGCACCATGTCGCAGCGCGGCTGCGCCCTGGCGAAGTAGCGCGAGAGCCCGGTCATGGTGCCCCCCGAGCCGACGCCGCACACCATCGCGTCGATCCTGTGGCCGAGCTGCGCGGCGATCTCCGGGCCGGTCCCTGTCTCGTGCGCGAGGGCGTTCGCGGGATTCTCGAACTGGTTCACGTAAAACGCGCCCTCTTCCCGCGCGATGCTGGCCGCCAGGTCCTGGTAATAGCTCGGGTGGCCCTTCTCGACGTCGGAGCGCGTCATCACCACGCTCGCGCCGAGCGCCTTCAGGTGAAAGACCTTCTCCTGGCTCATCTTGTCGGGGATCACGAGCGTCAGCCGGTAGCCCTTCCGCGCGGCGACGAGCGCGAGGCCGAGCCCGGTGTTGCCCGCCGTCGCCTCGACCAGGTGCCGCCGGTCGCCGCCGAGCTGCCCGGTCCTCTCGGCCGCCTCGATCATCGACAGCCCGATACGATCCTTGATGCTGCCGCCCGGGTTCTGGCTCTCCATCTTGAGGAAGAGCTCGCACGGGCCCGTGTCGAGCTGAGTGACCTTGATCATCGGTGTGTGGCCGATGAGAGAGACGATGTTCTCGGCGGGCGGAGGGGTCGGCATCGGCGTCGTCATGAGAGCTCAACGGTCACACGACGCGCCCCGCCTGTCGAGGTGTTCGGCCGGCGATGACGCGCGCGTCAACGCCGGGCAGCCCTGGAAAACAGACAAAGGTCCGCTATCGTGGAGTGTACGCCGCGGCGCATGTGTGTTGGGGGCGCACGCGCCGCGCGTGCCCACGGCGCAGCGCGCGTCAGGCCGCGGGGCGCACCGCCTTCTTGAACGCGGCCGGGCCGAGCGCGTTCAGCACCTCGCCGCGGCGGAGGCCGCCGCGCCGCGCCGTGCCCACGCCGAAGCGCAGGTTGTGGAGGGCGTTCGTCGAGTGCGCGTCCGTCGAGATCACGAAGCGGATACCGCGCTTGCGCGCCTCCTTGATCCACCGGGGCTGCATGTCGAGGCGGTAGGGGTCGCCGTTCACCTCGACGGCGGCCCTCGACTCGGCCACGGCGTCGAGCACCTCCTCGACGTGGCACGCGAACGGCTCGCGCCGCAGGATGAGCCGGCCGAGCGCGTGCCCCCAGATCTTGAAGACCGGCTGCTTCATCGCGTTCACGAGCCGGCGCGTCATCTGGTCCGCGTCCATCTTCATGCGCGAGTGGATGCTCGCGATGATCACGTCGAACTGCTCGAGGATCGCGTCCGGATAATCGAGGCTCCCGGACTCGAGGATATCCGACTCCGTGCCCCGGAGGAGCTTCACGCTCACGCGCTCCTGCACCCGGGCGATCTCGTCCCATTGCTGCTTCAGCCGGTCGAGGCCGACGCCGCCCGCGTAATGGGCGGCGGGCGAGTGGTCGGTGATGGTGATGTATTTCATCCCCATCGCCTCGGCCTCCAGGGCCATCTCCTCGATGGTGTTCTTGCCGTCCGAATACACGGTGTGACAGTGCACCATCCCCTGGATATCGCCCTCCTCGATGAGCTCGTCGTCGCCGCTGTCGCGCGTGGCGGCGGCGACGAGGTCCTCGGCGCCCTCGCGGAGCTCGGGCGCGATGTACGGGAGGCCGAGGTGCCGGTAGAGATCCTCTTCTGTCTTCACGGAGAGGCGCTTGCTGCCGCGGAGGAGCCCTCTCTCGTCCAGCGTGAACCCCAGCTCGCGCGCGAGCGCGCCGAGCGCGGACAGGTACGCGGGCGCGCCGGTCCGGTGGTGGAGCGCGGCGGCGTAGTACCGGGGCGGCACGCAGAGGAGCTCGCCCCGGAGGCCGCCCGAGAACCTCACCGTGCACCGCGCCTCGTCGCGCGCCTCGACCTCGGCGACGCGCGGGAACCGGGCGAACCAGTCGACCACCTGCGCGGCGTCGTCCGTCGCGGCCACGACGTCGAGCTCGGCCACCGTCTCTTCCCAGCGCCGGATCCCGCCCGCGAGATCGGCCTGCCCGGTCGCCTCGCACCCGCGCATGTGGGCGAGGAGCGGCGCGGCGAGCTCGAGCGCGTCCACGAGGAGCACGCGCTCGTCGTGGGTCTCGTGGCGGTGGATGCCCTCGAGCAGGCTCGACTCGATCTTCGCGCCGAAGCCCTTCACGCCGCGGACCTTGCCGGTGAGGCACGCCTGCTTGAGCTCCTCGACGCTGCCGACGCCGAGCGCCTCGTGGAGCGCCTTGATCCGCTTGAGCGTCATGCCCGGCACCCGCGAGAGCTCGAGGACGCCGCGGGGCAGATCGGCGCGGAGCTTCTCGAGCTGCTCGGAGCGCCCCGTCTGGTAGAGCTCGGCGATCTGGGCGGCGAGCGCCGCGCCGACGCCCCGGATGTCGGTGAGCTTTCTGGCCTTGATGAGCTCGCCGAGGTCGTCCGTGAGCTCCTCGAGCGCGTCGGCGCCGGTCTCGTAGGCGCGCGCCCGGTAAGGGTTCTCTCCCTTGATCTGAAGGAGCATGCCCATCTCGCGGAGGGCGCGGGCGATGTCGAGCTTGTCGAGCATGGATGGCCCTCAACGAATATAGCACCCGCGCGCTGGAGGCCATCCCGCGCGGCCGCTGGCAGCGTGGCAGTTTGCCACAAGGCGCCGGCAGCGCGTCTCCTCGCACGACCCGCGTGGAGGGCTTACAGGGCTCACGGCCCTGGAGGGTCGCGCGCGCACATCGCCGAGACATAGTAGTGGCGGCCGCTGGTCTCGTAGGGTGCGCGGTAGGTCGTCGCCTGCCGGTATCCGGGGGCGACGAAGCTCCCGCCGTGCGCGACGCGCAGGGCAGCGTGGTTGTCCAGGCGGGAGCAATCGATGCACGGCACGAGCGGGCGGTCATCGTCGGCGGCGTCGCGCGTGACCTTGTAGGCCTCGCCCGCGAGATCGAGCTGACCCCACCGCCCGGCTCCCCGCGGAAACGAGCCGACGGGCGCGAGGTCATCGGTCGTGCAGTGGAGGAGATTCCACGGAGGGAACGAGCCCTCGCACGGCACCGAGCTCGTGCCGTCGCCCTGGCAGCAGAAGGCCGCTTCGTCGGGGGTGATGGGGGATGAGCCCCACGGATACAGCCGTTGCTCGTCGCCGCCGGCAGCGGCGTAGTTCATCTCGGCCTGGGTCGGCAGGCGCCCGCCGTCCCACGCGCAGAAAGCGAACAGCTCGAGCCATGTCGCGCACACGATGGGCTTGTCCTCGTTCACGGCCGGCGCGTCGGTCCAGGTCGGCCAGCCGTAAGGATCGCAGATGAGCGCCTGCTTCAACGCGGCCGTTGTCGCCGGGAGCAGGGTATTCCACGAGGGGTCCCACCCGCTGTCCGGAATCTTCGGGTGCGCCCCCGCGCCGGCCGGCGGCGGGCTCGCCTGCGTCGGGCCGCCGGCCTCGTCCATGTAGCGGCGAAACCGCCCGACCGTGACAAGGTACCTGTCCAGGTGAAAGCTGCTCACGCTCGCCGGATACCGCGGGTCGTTGAGCCGGTTGAACGTCCCGCCGGGCACGAGCAGGCTGGAGCAGCAGTCGTCGTCGTGACCGAGGCCGCAGCGGTCGTCGGCGCCAGGCGTGCCGCCCGCGCAGCTCGGCGGGGGCGCCGGCGCGCTGTCGCGTCCGGCGTGAACGGGAGCCCCTGCGTCGTGCTCCGCCGCGCCGCCGCTGTACGCGTGGCTGGCTCTCAGGATCGCCGCAAGGGCGCAGAGGGCGAGGAGCGCCGAGGTCGGCCGTCGAGGAGATCGCATGGCATCCGAGCGGTTAGGTGCGAGCGCCCCCGCTCCGGTTCCGCGACGTGGCGCCACGACGCGAGCGCTCCCCTTCTTTCAGGTTCCTGGATGAGCCCGGTCGTCCACCTGGAGATGGGTCGCACCCGTCTCCAGGTGGACACCGCTCCAACAAAAGATGGGGCGCACCCGTCTCCCGGTGGACACCCCTCCAGCAAAAGATGGGTCGCATCCGTCTCCGGTGGACACCCCTCCAACCCAAAGACGGGTCGCACCCGTCTCCCGGTGGACACCCCTCCAGCAAAAGATGGGGCGCACCCGTCTCCCGCTGGACGTGCCTCCAGCAAAAGATGGGGCGCACCCGTCTCCCGCTGGACGTGCCTCCAGCAAAAGACGGGTCGCACCCATCTCCGCGCTGGAGAGGCGGCCTTCCGCCCCTACTTGCACCCCAGCCGGCACACCATGGTCGCCGTGTAGGCGCACCCGTGGTCGCCCCAGATCGAGGAGCTCGGGCCCGTGCACCGGAACGCGCACCCGCGCCCGTCCGCTGTCGCCTCGGCCGTCAGCCGGTAGCCCTCCGCGTTGCAGCTCCCCGTCGACGACAGGCAGCTCGCGAGCTGCGGCTCGCACTGCTCCGCCACGTACCCGGCCGGGCACGTCCAGTCCACGCTCGCGCGCCCGTAGTCCGGCGACCGCCCCGTCTCGGTCGCGATCGGCTCGTGCTTCGAGAAGGTCGGCATCCCGGTCGTCACCTGCAGCGGCACAACGACGGCCCGCTCGCGCGGCACCACCGGGGAGGCCGGGTCCTTCGGCTGCACGACGAAGGTGTCCCGCCGCGTCTGCCGCTCGCAGCCGGCGGTCTCGCCCTCCGGGGTCCACGAGAACGTGAGCTCCGCGCTGCCGTGCGCGGGCACCTCGACAGTGCGCTCGCCGTGGGTCACCCGCACGTCGACCTGCGCCCGGTTCGTGATGAGCGCCTGCGCCGTCCCGGCGGCGCCGTAGGGCACCACGCCGAGGTCGACAGGCAGCGGCGCGATCTCCGGCTCGGCCAGCGAGAAGCGGCACACGTCCGCCACCGGGTAGATCGCGTACGCCAGCGGCACCGCCTTCTTCACCTCGAGGCGCAGCGCGCCGAACGCCTGCCCGCCCTTCGCGCCCGCCACCGGCGCGCCCTCGACGCCCTCGATGGCCAGCTCCCCGACCGAGGTCATCGTCACGCGGCGGTCCCCCGCCTCGAGCCGGGCCTTGAACAGGCCCATCGCCGTGCCGTGCGCCTCGCCGGCGGTCACGTCGGTCTCGTACGCGACCATCGCGCCGCGCTTCACGGCCCCGATGAAGTGCGTCGCCCGGCCGCACGCGCAGCCGCCGCCCGTCGCCGGCACGACGCTCTCGGTCGGCTCGAAGAACTGCGGGTCCTCGTCCGCGACAAGCGCCATCGCCACGAGCCGCAGCCGGCGCCTGTCGAGCGTCCCGCCGGCGCTGAAGTACGCCGGCAGCTCGACGTCGGCGCCCACGAGGACCGAGTCGACGGCGATGCCGACATAGCGGAAGTCGATCGCGCGCTCGCCCGCCCCCGGCGCGGGCGCGCCCGTCGCCGCCGCGCTCGCGGGCGCTGTCGCCGGCGCCGCGCTCGCGGGCGCTGTCGCCGGCGCCGCCGTCCCGCTCGTGCCCGCGGGCGCCCCCGCGACGGCGGGCGGCGCCTGCTCCGTCTTCGGCCGCGCGCACGCGACGCCGACAGGCGAGAACACCCCCGCCGCGCTCCGCGACAGCCCGCGGCCCGGCACCATCGCGCTCGACGTGTCGAGCAGGTAGTCGTGCCGCACGTCGCTGAACGCGCGCGCGGCCGCGATCAGCGCCCCGGCCTGCGAGCAGCCGCTCCCCTTGCAGGCCGGCAGCACCGCCGCGCCCGCCGGCTGGCGCGGCGGCGCGGGCGGCAGCTCCGGCGGCGCGGGGCAGCCGAGCGCCGAGGCCAGCGCCCCGAGGAGCAGCGCCCCGCCGCGCGCCGGCGCGGCGGTCCGCCGACGAGCGCGCGCCGCGCCGCTCACGGCCATGCGATCGTCATCCACCGGACGCGCCCCGCGCCGCTCACCGAGTCGTCCGCGAAGAAAAGCGACGTGCCGGACCGCCCCGCGAACACCGGCGACACGTCCTGCGACGCGCTGCCGGTGAGCCACGCGAGCGGCTTCAGCGAGGGCGCCGCCGCCTCGCCCGGCGCCAGCGTGAAGGCGCTCAGCACCACCGAGTCGCCCGGCGCCGACGCGAGCACCCCGCGGCAGACCTTGTCGCACGCGAGCGCGACCGACGACACCCCGGCGCCGCCCGGGGCCGCCACCGCGAGCGGCGCGCCCTGCGCCGCGCCGCCGCTGTCGAGCCGCAAGAACCGCGCGTGCCCGCCCGCCGCCGCGCCCCCGCCGGCCGACGCGCCCCCCCCGGCCACCTCGTCGACCCAGCCGACGAGGGCGCCGCCATCGAGCGGCGCGAGCACCGGGCTGCGCGAGTGCTCGGGCGACGCGTGGAGGCGCGACTCGTCGCCGATCCGCTGCAGCGTCTTCACGTCGAGCCGCGCGAGGAAGATGTCGCCGCTCGCCTCGCCGCCCTGCTCACCCGCGCCCCCCGCGGCCGCGTCGCCCGCCGGGCGCGCGTCCGACCACACGAGCCACGCCTCCTGGCCGCGCACCGCGATCTGCACCTCGGCCGCGTCGAGCGGCGCGTTCGTGATGCGCCGGTCCGGCAGGGTCCTGTTCAGCGCGCGGTCGATCCGCGCCGCGTACACCTCGGCGTTGCCGTCGCGCGAGTCGACCCACGCGACGATGAAGCCCCCCGCGCCGTCGTACGCGATCGCCACGTCGGACGCCTCGCTCGCGGCGCCGCCCTGCTTCTTGCGGGGCGCCGTGGTGAGCTTCTTCTGCGCGACCTTCGCGCCCGTCGCGTCGAGCTTCGTCACGTAGACCTGCGTCTCGCCCCGCTCCCGCGCGACCCACGCGAGCACGCTCTCGCCCTGCGCCGCGCCGCCCTTGCCCTTCGCGTCGGCCGGGGCCGGCGGCGCCGCCGCGATCGCGACGCCGCCGAGCGACGACGCCTTCTGCGAGAGGACGTTCAGCTTGCCGGGCGCCCCCGGGGACGCGGCGCGCACAGCCAGCGTCGCGGAGAGGTCCTGCCCGCGGGGCGCTCTGTCCGACGCGCCCTCGACGAAGTACGTCACCCACGCCGCGAGCGCCGTACCGCCCTCGAGCTCGGCGGCCGCGACCCTGGCGACGTGGTCGCCCTCGACGAGCGCGCGCACCGCTGTCGCGCGCGGCGGCGGGTCCTTGTCCTCCCGGAACGCGGGCGCGCGCCACGCGCTCTCGCGCACCGGCAGCGACACCACCGCGAGCGGCGCGCGCGCGCCCGCCGCGCCCGCGCGCCCGCCCGCCGCGCCGGCGCCGCCCTGCTGCGCGGGCGCCCCGGCCGCGGCGCTCGCGAGCGTCGCGCACGCGCCCTTGTGGCAGCTCAGCCCGCGCACGAGGTACGGCACGCCGTCGGTCGCCGCGAACGGCGCGGCGCGCACAGGCTCCGCCGCGCGCACCGAGAGGTCCGGGCCGAAGCGCACGAACGTCGGCCAGACCGGCGGCGCGGCCTCGCCGCGGCTCGCCTTGAGCGTCGCGGGCGCGAGCGTCACCGCCGCGAAGCCGTCTCCGTCGGCCACGAGATCGGGCGGCCCGCTCGCGCTGAAGACGAGCCCCGCCCGCTCCGCGCTGAGCGCGCCGTCCGGGCCGACCGACGCGAGGTGGATGAGCCGCCCCCCGCCTTGCGCATCCGCCCCGCCCTCGCTGCCGGGCGGTCGAAGCAGGTCCTCCCACGCGAGCAGCGCCCGGCCGCCCCCTCCGGCCGGCGGCGCGACGAGCGACACCAGCGCCTGCTCGCCGGACGGCGTCGTCGCCTGCCGCGGCGCCACGACCACCTTGCCGCCCGGCTCGACCGCCGCGACGAAGACGGCGCTGTCGATGTCCCGCTCGTCCGTCCAGGTGAGCAGGTAACGCCCGCCCACGGAGACGATGTCGAGATCGATCTGCGCGGTCGGCTCGGGGCTGACGGTCACCGGCGCCGACACCTTCCCGGCCGCGTCGATCTCCAGGAGCGCGATGAACCCGAGCTTCGGGGCGCCTGCGGCGTCCTCCGCGTCCGCCTTGCGCGCGGGCTTGCGCTCGCCCCCGGGGGGCGGGAGCACCAGGGCGACCGCCGCGCCCCGCTCGGTCGCGACCGCGTTCCACCCCAGCACCTCGCGCGCGACCGACGCGGGCGCCGTCGGCTTGATCGCGCCGTCCTTGCCCTGCGCCACGACGGTCATCACCACGTCGACGCGGTCAACGCTCTGGGCCGCGCCGTCCTGGGCCTGGCGCGGCATCTCCCACAGCACGAGCGTCCCCGTCGCGTTCGGGAGCACCTCGAGCCACGTGATGTCCTCCGCCGTCCGGGCGACGAGGCTGGCCGGGCCCAGGGGCTTGCCGGCCGGGTCGAGCGCGAGCACGCGCACCGCGCGGCCCCCCTCGGTCTGCTCGATCCAGGCGGCGATGTAGCCCTGCGGCGTGGCGCGGAGCGCGGCGCCGGGCACGTCGGCGGCGGCCGGACCCACCTCCGTGGCGTCCCCGCGCGGCGACCCGTCGGCGCCGAGGACGCGCGTCCTCCACCGGCCCCCCGCCGCGTAGAGCAGGAGCGCCTCGTCGCCGCGCCGGGCGAGGTAGGGCGTCGCGTCCTCGTCCTCGAGCTCCGCGATCACGTGGGCCGGCAGGAGCGGCGGCCCCTCCGGCGCCTTCGGCTGCGCGGGCGGCGTCTTCACGACGCGCGCCGGCCGCGCGGCCGAAGGCGTTTGCGCCGCGCCGGAGCACCCGAGCAGCAGGGCGAGCGAGGCGCCGGTCAGGCGGCGCGCGCCGCGTCGAACCCAGGGAAGACCACTGCGGACGAGCATGGCGCCGACCATGCCAGAAGCGCCCAGCCCCCGCTACATGCCGATCGCAGGCCGGCGCACGCAGCCCGGCCCCGGTCGCCGCGCCCTAGAATGCGAGCAGGCGCCCAAGGAGCGACCTGTACCTGCGCAGGGCGATCCGGAGCTCCTCCGTCGACGCCTCCGACGGCCCGAGGTCGCTGTCGAGCAGCCGTTGCAGCGCGCTGCGCTCCTCCCGGAAGCTCTGCGCGACCCGCTGGATCACCTCGGTCACGAGCGCGTCGGCCTGCTCGACCGCCAGCCGCGGCGCCTCGATGAAGCTCGCCTGGATCGCGCTCCAGCGCTCGGACAGCTCGCGCGCCTCGTCCGGCGTGAGCACCGGAGGCCGCTCCGGCCAGGGCTCCCCGGTGGGCCCGCCGCGCGCCGTGTAGCCGGCCGGCCGCCGGCCCGACTCCGGCGGCAGCTCCTCCTCATGAATCCGCGCCTCGGGCAGGCTGCTCTCGCGCGCCGTCACCATTCGCTCTCTGTGCAATGGGCTCACGATGGCACCTCTCCGCTGGCTCGCGTTGTCCGCCCAGCGGGCCAAGCAATCCTCGTGCGCGTCCCGCTGTGCATCCGTGCCCGTCGCGCGGGCCGCGGCGCGAAAGGCCAGAGGCCGAGAAGGCCCGAGAAAACCCCGAGAGCTCTCCGGGATCGCCAGGCCCGGCGCCGGCGCCCGGGCGCGAGCCGCGGCGATCCCTCACGGGACGACGAGGCGGAAGAGTGAGGAATTCCCGCGCAGCGCGGCGGATCGGCCGGGCGGGGCGCCCGGGCTCACCCGGCCGAGGCGCCCGAGCTCACCCGGCCGAGGCGCGCAGCTTGGTCACCACGGCGCGGATCTCGCGCACCACCTGGAGGAGCGCCTCGTCCTCGTCGGCCCACTTGGTCACGGGCTTCTTGTCCCGCGGCACCGCCTGGAGCTCGGCGAAGCGCGTCGTCTCCCAGTCGCAGGGGCGGAGCAGGATCGGCACGACAGCGGCCTGCCCCGCGGCGCGCCGCTCCATCGCGCGCGTCACCTGCGCGTCGCCCTGCTCGGACGCGAGGAAGCTCGCGCTCACGAGGAGCAGGATGAGGTCGGCCGACTCGAGCTGCTCGCCGATCGCGCGCTCCAGGTCCTCGCCCGCGCCGATCTTCCCGCTGTGCCACGGCGCGATGAGCCCCTCCCGCTTCAGCGGGCTCATGTGCGCCTCGAGGCGCGAGAGGAGCTCCTCGTCGCGCGACGCGTAGGAGAAGAAGACCCGCACCGGCCGCTGCGCGGTCGTGCGCGCGTTCCCCGGAGGCACGACGGTCGGCCGCGCGCTCGGAGGCGCCGCGTTCGGGCGCGCGCCCGGGGCCGGCGTCGCGGGGCGGGGCGACGGCGGCGGCTGCGGTGACGCCGGCGCCGCCCCGCCCTGCTCCAGGCCGAGGAGGATCTCGGCGACCTCCGCGTGATCCCCGGCCTGGTTCTCGTAGACGATGAGCCGGATGCCCGACTCCTCGAGCAGCTTGCGGCGGAACGGCGGCACGCCCTTCGGGAGCAGCGCGAAGTGCATGGGCGGCTGCCCGCCCGAGAGCGCGCGCACGCGGGCGAGCGTCTGGTCGATGTTGTCGTCGGCGAGGCCGAAGCCCACGAACAGGATGGAGTGCGTGCGGTAGAGCGCGCCGAACGCGTCCTGCAAGAGGGGCGAGCCGAAGATCGCGCGATCGTACTGGTCGCGCGAGAACACCCAGGTGTCCCACGCGCGCAGCGTGCCGTGCAGCTTCAGGATGAAGCGCCGGTCCATGGCGACGTCGCCGGCCGGCCGGTCGACGACGCGCCACTCGCCCTGGAACGCGCGCTCCAGGAAGCGATCGATGTTCGTGGTGAGCACCGCCTTGAGCCTCGGCTTGAGCGCGGCGATCGCCTGCGCCACCTCCGGCACGTCGCGGCCTGTGTCGTCGAGCTCCTTGTCGACGGTCCAGTTGAAGTCCTGCGGCCCGAGCGCGAGCTTCGCGGCGGACAGCGCGTTGATGAGCTGGTTCGAGGAGATGTACTGCTGGATCTCGTCGAGGACCGCGGGGTCCGCGCTCCGCCGCCGCGCGCGGTCGCGCAGCTTCTCGGCGAGCTGCTTCCAGGTGGGCATGCCCGCCGCGGCCGAGACGCCCGCGCCTGCGAAGACGATGAGGTTCCCTGACGCGTAGCGCTCGCGGAGCTGCTCGAGGATCTCGTCATCCATCGGCGACCACGATACCGCGGATCCGCGCCCGCGGGCGGCGCCGCGCCCCGCCCCTCACCGCGGCGGCGAGGAGCGCCGCTCGGTGGCGAGCGAGAGCCCGACCCCCAGCCACGCCCCCTCGACGGCGCCCGTCGCGCCGCGCGCATCCTGGTAGCGCGCCGGCCGGAGCACGACCCCGGGGTCCAGGGTGAGCCCGAGCCACAGCGGGCCGCCCAGCCGGGTCTCCACGCCGAGCCCGACGCCGGCGCGGGCGGACCACGTGTCGCGCTCGCCCGGGATGCCGTCGACGGACGAGGCGGCGGGCAGCCTGACCGAGGCGACGGAGGCCGCGGCGCCGACCGACAGCCGCCACGAGGCGGTGAGCCAGAAGCGGTAGTCGCCCGAGAGGCCGCCCTCGAGCCAGCGCATCGTGTCGCCGCCGGACGGCGTCGTCAGCAGCCGGGCGAACAGCGACTCGGTGAGCCGCAGGCGCCGCAGGCCGAGCGCGATGCCGGCCCCGGCGAGCGCCCGCGGCCCGCCCGAGACGACCGCCGCGTACGGACCGGCCGAGACGGACAGCGCGTCGAGGTCGCGCGAGGCGAGCTCGATCTCGTCCGCGGTGGGGCGCCGCGGCGCCGGCGGCCGCCGCGGGGCGCGCGCCCGGCGCACCTCGGCGACGATCATCTCGGAGGCGGCGATCGCGACGAGCCGCGCGGCCACGTCCGAGGTGAGGCCGGAGACAGCGATCTGCCGCCGCACCACCGCGCGGCCGTCGAGGCGCACCTGGATCTCGAGGCGCGCGGCGGTGGGCCGGTCGACCCACACGCTCGCGACGCGATCGCCGAGCGGGCCGACGGGCTCTGCGGCCAGCGTCGCGCCGTCCGGGAGCTCGATCTCGAGCAGGCGCCGCAGCCGGACGCTCGGGACCTCCTCCGCCGCGCCGCGCGACAGCGCGACGCGCACCTCGATGGGCGCCGGCGCGGCGGGCAGCGGCGGCGCGCTCGCCGCGGGCGCGCGGCCGCCGCTCGCCACGGCGACGTAGGGCTCGGCCGCCTCCGCGGGGGCCGCGGCGAGCAGCAGCGCGCAGCTCGGCAGGCCCAGGCGCGCGAGCCGGGGGAGCTCGCGCAGACAGCGGCGAGGGCGCGCCGTCCTCACCCGATCATCCCTCCGCGCGGAACGCGGCCACCACCCAGTTCACGTGGCGGCCCCGATCGTCGTTGCTCGAGTGCCGCTTGAACAGGGGCATCCTCAGGATGCGCACGTGATCCTGGATGTTCGTCTTGAACGGCGAGTCCGCGATCGGCGTCCCGTCGGGCCGCACCTGCCGCCCCTCGATCTTCAGCCGCTTCAGCACCTCGAGCGACGCGAGCCGCAGGAGCTCATAGGCCCTGTCCGGGTCCTTGCTGCTCACGGACACGATGAGCTTGCCGAACGTCGGGTCCTTGTTGACCAGGACGTCCCCCTCCTCGAAGCCGCAGTCGAAGCGGATCTTCAGGTCGCTGACCCCCTTGTCGGCGAGCGCCTCGCGGAGCGCGTCGGCGTCCGGGAGCGCGATGCGATCGAAGACGCCGGCGTTGGGCAAGAACATGCCCTTCCCGCCGTCGCGCGAGTCCCTGAGCTCCGGCTTCCAGCTCTCCGCGTTGATGCGGAACTCGCGGCTGCAGTGCGTCTGCACGACGTGCTGCTGCTCGAAATCGATCGGCTGCCCGTCCGCGATGCGCATCTGCCACGCGACGAGGTTCACGGGGACGCGGCCGCGCTTCCGCTTGATGCCGTAGCTCTCCTCGCTGACAGGGTGCTCCACCTGGATTCGCGTGTTCATCTCCAGGAAGTAGAACTTCCCTTCCTTGAACATCAGCTCCACGGTGCCCGCGCCCACGTAGCCCACGCGCTCGGCGATCCGCACGGCGAGCCCGCAGATCCGCTCTTCCAGGCCGGGGTAACGCCGCAGCAGGGCCGGCGGCGCCTCCTCCTGGATCTTCTGGCTCGCGCGCTGCTCGCTGCAGTCGCGCATGCCGAAGTGCCGCGTGTTGCCGTAGCGATCCCGCAGCACCTGCACCTCCAGGTGGATCGTCTCCGGGATGTTCTGCTCGAACATCACGCCCGGCTGCCAGTTGTACGCCCGGATCTCGCCGAGGACCTTCTGGATGGCCTGAGGCACCTGCTCCTCGGTCGGGATGACCGCCTGCCCGCGCCCGCCGCCGCCGTTCGCGGCCTTGAGCCGGCCCGGGAAGGTGAACCCCCCGGCGGCGTGCGTCTCCAGGATGATCCGCTGGATCTCGCCCGGGTCGTCGCTGTCGATGACGAGGCCCGGGGTCACCGCCGAGGGGTCGAACTCCTGGGCCATCAGGCGGAATTTGCGCTTGTCGCCGGCGTTCTCCACGACGTCCTGCATCGGGCCGATGAAGACGATGTTCTCCCGGCGGAAGTGCCGGATGGCCGCGGCGTTCTCCGCGAGCGGGCCGTAGCCGGGGTAGAGGCCGGCGCGCGACAGCTCCTCCTCCCACCCGTCCCCGAAGCGCCGCGCGAACTCGGCCCGCACCTTGTCCGCGATCTGGATGTAGTTCGCGTAGCTCTCGCGGAAGTTCCCCTCGAGGCCCACCGCGAAGCCGCCGCCCTCCCGCGCGATCCGCACCTGCAGCGCGTCCTTGTCGTCCGTGAGGCTGTAGAGGACCACGGGGATCTTGCCGAGCGCGAGGGCCTCGCGCGTGGCCCGGACGCCCATCTCGCCCTTGTCCGCCACGAGGATGTACTTGAGCTTGCCCGCGCTCACGGTCGTGGCGGGGTAGGTGTCGAGCCGGTGCACCGCGGCGTAGAGGAGGTCGAGCACCTGCGGGTCTTCCCTGTACAGCTCGGCGGCCCGGGCGCGCAGCAGCTCCGCCGCCTGGTCGCGCAGCGACGGGTCGTCCTGCGCCAGGATCAGGAACTTGAGGAGGCGCTCGTCCTCGAACTCGCGGCGCTCGAGGGCCCGCAGCAGCCCGTCCTCCAGGTACCCGGCGAGCCCGTCCCGGTCCGCGGGCGTGATCGACGCGCGCGTCTCGCGGAGGCGCGAGAGCAGATCCTCCGCCTCCGACAGGAGGTCCTGCACCCGCACCTCGTCGTTGAGCTCCCGGCGCAGCGCCGCCTCTAGGGGGCGCTGCCAGCCGAAGTGCGTCCTCCACACCTCGCCGTTCGCGATCAGGTAGCGCAGCCCGAGGAGCCGGTGCGCGTCTCGGCCGCCGGCCAGCGTGCCCAGGTCGAGCAGCACGAACCCCGGGACGCCCATCGCCGTGGTGAGCGCCTCCATCGAGGAGACATAGCCGCCGCGCGGCAACACCAGCTTCCAGGGCGGAAGAGCTTGAGGGTCCTTGCGAACGGGGAGGGAGCTGGTGCGGACGGCGGTGGTCATTCCAGGCGGTTCTCCGGCGCGGAAGCAAGCACCGAACCGTTACGGGATGTCAAGCCTGTCCGCCCGCCCGCCGGGTGAGGACCTCATCGCTCACCAGCCGCGTTCACATGCACACGAGAACACCACGTCATGGCCGTACAGGCACCTGGAGCGAGCGCGCGCAGGGCTCTTTGACAGCGGCTCATCGCCTCATCGAAGGGCACGGCACGCGGTGACACATGCGGTAACAAGAGAGAACGCAAGGGCGCAAGGGCGCAAGAGACGCGAGGAACAGAGATGAAATCTGCTGTCTTCTTCCCCTCGCGCCCCCTGCGCCGTTGCTGTCCTCTTCGTATGATCTGGCTATCCGCGGGAGTTCAACGCGAGCGGCGCTCTGGCCCGTTGTCTCGTGGACTCTCGATGATGCGCCCCCCCGCGAACGCGCTCGACCATCCATCCGTCGCGACGATCGTCGGGCGTCGTGAGCGCGCGCGGAGGTGTGGGGGGAACCGCCGGACCGCAGCGGCGCCGGCAGCGCCGCAGGGGAGGCTCAGCGGGAACGAGCCGGCGCGGGGGGCGGGCGCCGGCGGATCAGGGCGTGGGGCTCGCGTCGGGGGCCGCCGGCGGCGACGGCTGGAGCGGCGCGCCCTCGGGCTCCCCCTCGGCCGCCTCCTCCTCGCCCTCGCCGGAGAGGATCCGCTGGACGTCCTCGCACCGGCCGTCCGGGTACGTGGCCGCGTACTCCTTGGCCATCTCGGACGCCTCGTCCTTGTGCCCCGCGACCACCTCGGCGCGGATGCGCTTGCAGAACGAGTCCTCCGCGAGGTTGCCCTCGGGCGACAGCGACCGCGACTGCCCGTAGTATTTGGCCGCCAGCGCCTGCTCGCCCATGCTGGCGTACATGTCGCCGAGCTTGTACGCGGCGATCGGCGCGTTCGCGTCCGTCGGGAAGCCCTCGACGACGCGCGCGAACGCGCGCATCGCCGCGGCCCGATCGCCGCCCTTCGCGCGCAGGAGATCGCTGAGGTCCATCAGCTCCCTCGCCGTCTTCGCCGAGGCGATCGCCCCGTCGACGCCGCCGCTCTGCTGCTGCAGGCTCTGCAGCGCCTCGGCGACGTTGCCCGCGTTGTACCGCGCGCGCCAGTCCGGCGGCTGCGGCGCGACGACCGGCGGCGACGGCGACTCGGCCGACGCCACCGGCTCGCTCGAGCGCGCCGCCGGCGCCGAGCGAGGCCGCCGCGGCTGCGGCGGCGCCACCGCGGTCGTGCGCTGGCGGATCGGCACGCCCTCCTCGGCGTCGCCGCGCCCGAGCTCGCGCGAGCCGGCCGGCGACGTGAGCTTGACCGAGCCGTCGGTGACGTCGACGTCGATGTCGTCGACGTTGTGCCGCACGCGCAGCGCGCTGCCCGACGCCATCGCGAGCCGCGCCTCCCCCGCGACGAGCGAGAGCGCCGCCGCGCGCGGCCCGCGCACTGTGTCGAGCGACGCCTCGCCCTGCACGAGCCGCAGCGTCAGCGCGCCCCCGTCCGCCCGCTGCTCGACCTCGATGGTCGTGCCCGGCGTGAGCGAGATCGTGCCGCCGCCCGGCAGCGGGAAGGTGCGCTCCTGCGTGCCCGCGGCGAACACGTCGACGAGCGACGGCGCGTCGTCGGTCGGCGCGACGGCCGTGGCCGCCGGCGCGCCCGGCGCCCCGCTCCAGATCGACTTGCCGAGCCACAGGCCGCCCGCGAACGCCGCGAACGTCGCCGCCGCGAGCAGCGCGGCCGTGCCCGCGCGGCGCCGCGACGCCGGCTCGCGCGCGTGAAGGTCGTGCTCGATACGGTCCCAGACGCGCGCGATCCGGTCGTCGGTCGCGTGGTCGCGCAGATCTTCCGGAGCGATCCGGGGTAGCCCTCGCCGGCTCATGACGACGCCTCGTTGCTGGTGGGATCCACAAAATGTCCGTCGAGGAAGTGTTGCGCCCGTGAAATCCGCCGCTTGACCGTGGCCAGCGAGCAGTCGGTCATCTGCGCGACCGTCTCGAGATCGTGCCCCTCCACCGAGCGGAGGATCCACGCGATCCGCTCGTCGGCCGGCAGCGTCTGGAGCAGGGCGTAGATCTGCGCGATCTGCGCGCGCATGTGGGGAGAGGCCGCCGGGCTCGCGAGGGCGTCGAGATCGACCGGCTCGCTCGACTTGCCCATCCCGAGCAGGCCGAGCAGCCGCGCGCGCCGCATCCGCGAGCGGACCTTGTGGACGACGATCGACCCGAGCCACGCCCGGAAGGCCGCCGGGTCCACGAGGTCGCCGAGGCGCTCGAACGCGCGGAGGAACGCGTCGTGCACGATGTCCTCCACGTCGCGCGCCGAGCCCTCGATGCGCGTCGCCAGGTGGATGGCGAACGCCGCGTGCCGCCGGTAGAGCTGCTCGAGGGCCCTCACGTCCCCGCGGGCGCCGAGGATCACGAGCTGCGCGTCCGGCAGCTCCGTAAGGCCGGCCCCGCGCTCCGTCGGTCCCGTCGCGGCGGAAGGCCGCCTGTCACCGACGTTGCCCGCGCGCGCGCCCCCGGACCGGACCTCCCTGCGGCCGCGCTCCTCCGGGGCGAAGGCGGACCCGACGTCGCCCGCGCCCTCCTGGGCCTCCACGACCGGGGCAGCCGGGACGACCGGTTCCACTAGGCGCAGCCGCCCTCGCTGAGGTCTCAGAGCCATGGTTCGTACCCGAAAGGAGCAGGATGAAGAGGGTCGCTACGCCCTCGCGGGAAGTGAAGCTGGCCCCCGGCCGTGAACGGAGCTTCGCGCCCCGGGTCTCCTGTCCTTGGCGGAGTCAGGAGCGCCCCGAGCTTCCCACAAATTTCTAGACGCCCGGTGGGGCTCGGGCGGCTCATCGAAAAAACTGTGAGCCGTTCTGTCGACCCGCGGCGTCTGGGTGGGTGGCCGCCGGATTCGACGCGCGGCTCATACGTCTGCTGGTTGGGAGGGCGGCCTCGCTGCCCTCATTTTCGGAGGATTTTCCAATGAACAAGCTCGTTCTTGCGCTCGTCGCCGTGTCGGTCTCGTCCCTCGCCGTTGCCTGCGGCGGCGGCTCCGCGCCCGCGTCCGACCCGTCGTCCGCGGCGCCGACCGACCCGGCGGCGGCCCCGGCCGACCCGGCGGCGGCCCCGGCCGACCCGGCGGCGGCCCCGGCGGCGCCGGCCGACCCGGCGGCGGCTCCGGCCGACCCGGCGGCGGCTCCGGCGCAGTGAGTTCGCTGCGCAGCGCGCCGCTTCCCTGGTGAAGCGCGCGCTGCGATGCGCTTTGGGCGGCGCCTCTCCGGAGGCGTCGCCCTCTTTCATTTTGTCCTGCTGCGGCCGTGCTTCGACGCCATCGGCGGACCGTTTCCGTGTACGTTCCGTCCGCACGCCTTGCTGCGGGCGGCTCGGCGCGGCGCAGCCGCGGCCCGCGAGCCGTTCCCGCTCCTGCTCGTGACCAGACCTCTCACGTCCCGGGAGCCGATCGAATGGGTATCACAAGCCGGCTGAGCTCCATGCTGCGGTCCGGGCGGCGTCGCCCTGGCCTGTCCTTCCCGCGCGCGGTCGCCTGGTCCGCGCTCGTCACCCTCGCGGGGTCCGGCCTCGGCGCGGGCTGCGGCCGCACCGACACGTGGGAGTACCCCGGCCCGCCCGGCGTCGAGCCCGCGGCGTGCGGCGACGGCGTCTGCGACGGCGCCGAGGACTGCGCGCGCTGCGCCGCCGACTGCGGCGCCTGCGCGGCGTGCGGCGACGGCGCCTGCGACCGGGCGAGCGAGTCGTGCGCGAGCTGTCCCGGCGACTGCGGCGCCTGCGCCCTGTGCGGCGACGGCGCCTGCGACGACGACGAGAGCTGCGGGAGCTGCGCCGTGGACTGCGGCCTCTGCCCGGACTGCGGCGACGGCGTCTGCGATCCGGCGGGCGAGTCGTGCGCGAGCTGCCCCGGCGACTGCGGCCAGTGCCCGAGCTGCGGCGACGGCGCGTGCGGCAGAGACGAGACGTGCCTGACGTGCCCGCGTGACTGCGGCGTCTGCGCCTCGTGCGGCGACGGCGTCTGCGCCGCGCCCGAGGACTGCTTCTCGTGCGCCCCCGACTGCGGCGGCTGCGCCTCGTGCGGCGACGGGGTGTGCAACCCCGGGATCGAGGGCTGCTTCTCGTGCCCGGCGGACTGCGGCGACTGCGCCACGTGCGGCGACGGCCGCTGCTCGGGGACGGAGACGTGCGCGTCGTGCCAGCGCGACTGCGGCGTGTGCGCGGTCTGCTCGAACGGCATCTGCGAGCCCTTCGAGACGTGCGCCGCCTGTCCGTCGGACTGCGGCGCGTGCCGGCCCACGAGCTGCCTGGAGGTGATCACCTGCGCGTTCACGTGCGTCGATCCCGAGCAGACGCCGCCGGACATCGGGATCGCGTGCGTCTCGAACTGCATGGCGCAGGGCTGCGCCAACGCCCAGTTCTTCGGCGAGCGGGTGTTGACGTGCGCCCTCTCGTCGCTCCCCCGCTGCGACGGCGACATGGAGTGCGTCCAGGACCGGTGCGCCGTCCAGATCGCGTCGTGCCTCGGGGCCACCTGCTGATCGCCCCAGGCGCGGCGCGGGCGTCCGCCCTCGCCGCGCCCCCGCTGCCGCCTCGGTCGCCCTCGCCTCAGGCGTCGTCGAGCAGCTCCGTGGCCGTCAGCTCGCTGGCCGACCGCCCGTGCTCGTACTCGAGCAGGCCGAGCGCGGCGTAGCGCGGCCGGATCCGCCCGGAGAGCAGGCCGATCCGCTTCAGGTTCGGCACGATCCGCTTGAACATCGTCCGGCGGAAGAACCCCATCAGATCGCTGGCCAGCATGAGCTCGTCCCACTCGCAGCGCGTCATGCGGTGGGCGTAGAACTCGTCATAGAACTCGTGCGCCAGGAACCGGTTGCGCAGGAGGAGCGACAGCTCGAACGCCCAGTCCTCCCGCTCCCTCCGCGCCCGCTCGTCGATGCCCTCGCGGTAGAACCTGCTCAGCGCGAGGACTCCATAGTGCACGTGGCGCGCCTCATCGGTGATGACCGATCGCAGGACGTCCTTGAGGAGCGGCTCGCTCGTCATCTGCCGAATCGAGCCGAACGCGCCGAGCGCCAGGCCCTCGATCATGATCTGCATACCGAGGAACTTCATGTCCCACCGGCTGTCGCTCATGATGGCGTCGATGACGACATACAGGTTGTCGTTGATCTCGTAGAGCTTCTCCAGCTTCTGCGTGAGGTAGGCGTGGAACACCTCGACGTGGCGCCCCTCGTCGGCCACCTGCGTGCTGCCGTACAGCTTGGCGTCGAGCGAGGGTACGGACTCGGTGATCTGCGACGCGGCGAACAGCGCGCCCTGCTCGCCGTGCAGGAACTGGCTCAGCATCCACGAGAGGAGGCCATGGCGCTGCGTGGCCCGCTCCCGCTCCGAGAGCCGGCCCCAGAGGGGCAGCCGGGACGGCGGCATCCAGCTGTCGGGCAAGAGCTGCATTGTCGGGTCGAGCCAATCGACTTCCCGGGACCAGTCGAGGTCGGTCGACGCGTTCCACTGGGACGTCTTGGCGAGGTGGTAGAGCCTCGCCATGTCGGGGTCGTCCCGCCCGTAACTCCAGTTAAAGCTGGCCTCGTAACCAACAGAGATATCGGTCGAGCCCACCCCCTTGCCTCGCCGCTGGACGAAGCCGCGAAACGCGGGCCCGAGCAGCGACGCTAGCACCCGGACGTTGCCGCTCATCGATGCGTCGCGGAGGAGAGGGGCGGAATCGCGGAGGGTCTGGATAGCGTGTTGGAGGCGCATGGACATGAGAGCTTTCCGAAGCGACCAGGCGCGGTCCGGCGCCCGCGGTCAACCGTTATAATGGCATCCATCACCCAGCGGCAATCGTCTGATCACCGTTTTTGCGTCGTCATCCCGGCTCCGGGACCTCCCGAGTCCGCCAGGGGGGACACGCCGGGCGTGCGCCCGTCGCTCACCTGACATGACAGCCGCGGAGGGGCCCCGCCGGCCGGGCGCGCGCCGGCTCAGCTCGCGCCGCTGCGCAGCGTCGGCGCGGGCGAGGAGCACGAGGGCGGCCGCTCCCCGATCAGCACGAGGCCGGGCGGCCCTGCAGAGAGCTCGAGCCCCTCGACGCCGCGGACCGCCTCCTCTGTCGCGCAGGGGCCGTGCACCTCCTCGACCGGCGCCCACGCGCCGACCCGGGCCAGATCGCCGCCGATGATCTCCGGGTGGATCGTCGAGCGCACCACCACCTGCCCGGCGTGCAGGCACAGGTTCGGGTGCACGCGCCCGTCCGCGCGGCTCCGCTGCGCGATCTCGTCGTGGAGCGCCGCGGCGATCTCGATCACCGCCGCCCGCTCCCGCAGCGCCTTGGCGGGGTCGCAGGAGAGCACGCGCACGGCGAGGATCTCGCTGCCGGTCATGGACACCAGCGTGAGCCCGGCGTCCCGGAGGCGCTCCTCGGCGACGTCGAGCGCGAGGCCGAGCTCGTCGGCGAGCGCGTCGTCGAGGTCGTCGGCGTCGGTGCGCGCGCGGAGGTCGAGGTAGACAGCGATCGCGTCGGTCGCGAGCTCGGGCAGGCTGCTCCGCCCCGACGACGGCTCGCCCACCGCCTCGCGCAGCGTGCAGAGGAGGCTCTTCACCGAGGGGAAGCGGTGCTCCGGCTGCTTCTCCAGGCAGCGCAGCACCACGGCGTCGAGCGCGGCCGGCAGCGGGGTCCGCCGGCTCGGGCGCGGCGCCGGCTCCTCCAGGTGCTGCCGGAGCAGCTCGGTCGCGTCCGGCGAGTAGAACGGCAGCTTGCCCGTGAGCAGCCGGTGGAGCAGGACGCCGAGCGCATAGACGTCGACGCGCGCGTCGATGGGGCCGCCGAGGATCTGCTCCGGCGCCATGATCGTGAGCGTGCCGGGCGCCCGCCCCGCCGTGGTGAAGCCGGTCGGGCCGTCCTCGGCCTCCATCAGCTTGGCGATCCCGAAGTCGAGGAGCTTCACCTTCCGCGGCGCGCCCCGCGAGACGAAGATGTTGCTGCCCTTCACGTCGCGATGGATGATCCCCGCGGCGTGCGCCGCGTCGAGCGCCGAGCAGACCGGCTCGAGCAGATCGAGCGCCTGCTCCGGCGAGAACCTCCCCTCCTGCCGGAGCAGCACGTCGAGCGTCAGCCCGTCGAGGTGCTCCATCACGTAGAACGGCCTCCCGTCCGCGAGCTCGCCGACGTCGTAGATCTCGACGATGCCCGGGTGGTTGAGCCGCCGCACCACCTCGATCTCGCGCAGGAACCGCTTCACCATCTTCGGCGAGGCGGCGAGCGTCCCGTGGAGCACCTTCATCGCCACACGCGCGCCGGTCCGGAGCTGCCTCGCCTCGTAGACTGCCCCACATCCGCCCCGGGCGATGGGCGTCACAACGCTGTAGTCGCCCGCACGCGCGCCGCACGGCAGCTCTCCTCTGGAGAACGACCTCTCCTCCAGCGAAAATGCCCGAGTTTCATCATTGCGCGTCGCCAAACCATCCATCGTCATAAACCCCCCGATGCGATTAAGGCCTCGCCCGAGCGACGTTTTTCCCGGCGCGGAACGCTCATGTTGCCACTACACGTCGCTCCCCCTGGTGGTACAGTAAATCCATCGTTATCTAGACGGTAGCCTATTCCATCTGCTGGCAGAATAGGGGGGACAGATGAAGGGGCGAGTCCACGCGCGTTACCTGCGGACGTTTCTGTTCGTTACATTGCCCTGCTGCGGTGGCGGCGACGGATTTCCGACGGAGTGGGGGTCGGTCGAGGCGACCTCAAGTGCGCTCCTGAATCACAACGCCCTCAACCCCAACGCCCTCAACCCCAACGCCCTCAACCCCAACGCCCTCAACCCCAACGCCCTGGCCCCGAGCAGGCTCCAGGAGAGCAGCCTCTCGGAGAGCGCCCTCGGCGCCATCACCGAGCCCGGCGAGCTCGGCGCGATCTCGAGGCAGCTCCTTCAATACATCGTGAGCTGCGCGCTGAGCTCAACGCAGTCGTTCCACTTCTCGTGGCGCGACGAGCTCGGCGAGCTGCACGAGGAGCGCTACCGGGGGCACCTCGGGCTCGCCGCGAGCTGGATCGACGAGCCGCTGAGCCCGTCGCGGAGGCTCTGGGTCTCGGCCTGCGTGGCGTCGCGGGCCAACCGGGCCGGCGTGTCGGTGATGATCTCGTCGCGCGCGACGCACCCGGCCCTCAGGTACCCGGACAGGAGCGAGGTCGAGTCCTTTCCCCGGGAGGAGGGCGCGTTCTGGGGCAACCTGTTCACGAGCCCCCCCCGACTCTATGCCTGCTACAAAGAGGCCAATGTGGCGAACTCTCGCGCGCTCGGCAGGGACTGCGCGGCAGGGCGCCTCGACTCCGCCGGGGCCGCCCGGGAGTGCCCCAACATCCACATCGTGGGCCCATGCGATCTCGCGTGCGACGGGCGGAGCACCTCCGGCGGCCATCACCCCGCCTGCACCGATGATCGCGGCGAGCCGTCGTCCGCCGTGATCACGACGTTCCTGCCCTGAGGCGCCGATGCTGCCCGATCCTCATCGAGGCGCAAGCGCGGCGCGCGCCGGGGCGCCCCCCGCGCGGTGCAGGGAGTGCGGCCGGCGGGTCGCGCACGCGGATCCAGGGTGCCCGCAGCACGGCCCCGTCATGCGGCAGGCCGGCCCGGAGCGCCGCGCGCCGGGCGGCGCGGACGACACAGGCGCCGGCTGGCTCGGCGCGACAGCGTTCCCCAGCGTCGCGGGCTACCGCGTCGCCCGGCTCGCCGGCGTGGGCGGGTTCGGGGCCGTGTTCGCGGCCGAGCCAGAGGGCGGCGGACGGACCGTGGCGATCAAGGTCGCGCGCGCCGATCGGGCGGACGCGCGCGTGCGCCTCCTCGAGGAGATGCGGGCCCTCCACGACATCGGGCCGCCCCACGTGCCCGCCGTCTACACGTGCGGCCAGCTCGCCTCCGGCCTGCCGTACTTCGTGATGGAGTACCTCGACGCCCCGACGCTAGCCGACCGCCTGATCGCGCCAGGCGTCACCTGCCCCGTGCCGCCGCGCGAGGCGTGCGCCCTCGCGCGCGCCGCGCTCCGGGCCCTCGACGAGATCCACGCGCGCGGCTACGTGCACCGCGACGTCAAGCCGGAGAACATCTTCGTCTCCGGCGCGCTGGCCCGGGACGGCGACGAGCGCGGCGGGCATCGCGCCACCATCATCGATCTCGGCCTCGCGGCAGGGCGCCGCGACGGGCAGATCGAGCTCACCGCCGAGCTCGACGCGCCCGGCACCGCCGAGTACATGGCGCCCGAGCAGTGCGACGGCCGCGGCGACGTCGACGCGCGCGCGGACGTCTACGCGCTCGGCGTCGTGCTGTTCGAGCTGCTCACCGGCAAGCCGCCGTTCTGGGGCCCCGCCGCCGTGGTGCGGCAGGACCACCTGAGCCGCCGCCCGCCGCGCCCCTCGTCGATGGCGCCGATCGCGCGCTCGCTCGAGGAGCTCGTGCTCCGGTGCCTCGCCAAGGACCCGGGCGAGCGCTTCGAGAGCGCCGCCGCGCTCTGCGCCGCCCTGGAGGCCTTCGAGCGCGCCCAGGAGCGCCGCCCCTCGCGGCCAAGCCGCGCCGCCACGGAGCCGCCGCCGACGTGCGGCCGCAGCGTCGGCCGGCGCGCCGTCGCGCTCCTCTTCTTCGAGGCCGCGCTCGACGTCGTGGCCCTCCAGCGGCGGCTCAGCGCGCTGGGCGGCCAGCTCGCGCACGCCGCGGGCAGCCGCGCCGTCGCCGTCTTCGACCACGAGGACGGCGCGAGCCCGCTGCGCCGCGCGATGCACGCCGCCCGCGAGCTCGAGCAGCAGCGCGTCCTCTCGCGCGGGTTGCTCGACCTCGCGACCGTGTCGGTGCAGACGCGGCCCGACGGCGCGCGGCGGTTCCTGAGCCCGCTCTTCCACCGCGACGACCGCTTCGCCCGCGCAGGCGCCGCGGGGATCGCCCTGTCGCCGGCCGCCGCCGCGGCGCTGGGCGACGGCGCCTCGCTGCCCGCGGGCGACAGCCTGCCGCCCGGGCCGGCCTCGGTCCAGGCCGGGCCGGCCTCCGCCCAGATCGACGCCGACACAGCGGTCGACGCGAGCTCCCAGCCGTTCGTCGGCCGGAGCGACGTCCTCGACGCGCTGGTCGCGGGCGCGCGCCAGGCCGTGACCGCCTCGATGCCCACCATCGCCAGCGTCATCGGCGCGGCCGGCCAGGGCAAGAGCCGCCTCGCCGGCGCGCTCGTGCAGCGGCTGCGCGCGCTCGACCGCCGCGCCGGGGTGATCGAGCTCCGGACCGGCGAGCCGGTCGCCGGCGGCGCCGACCGCGTCGTCCGGGAGATCCTCCAGCAGGCGCTCGGCCTGCCGTCGTCGCCGCCGGCGGACGGCGGCGGCGAGCTCCTCCGCCGCCGCCTCGGCGCCGCGCAGCACGCGCGGCTCGGGGGCGCCGTGGCGCTCGCGCTCGGCTGGATCAGCGACGGCGCGCCCGCCGAGGAGCGCTACCCGGAGCTCCGCGCGCTCTCCGCGGCGCCCGGCGCGCTGCGCGCCGCGCTCGCCGTCGCCGCCGGCGAGGCGCTGCGCCGGCGGTCGCACCGCACGCCGCTCTTCGTTGTGCTCGACGACGCGCACGAGGCGGACGACGCGGCGCTCGCCGCGCTCGAGTACGCGGCGCTCGCCGAGGCGCGGAGCCCGCTCTTCATCTGCGCCCTCGCGCGGCCGACCTTCGAGCGCGCGCGCCCCTCCTTCGGCGACCGCGCCGCGCGCCGCGAGACGCACCGCCTCGAGGCGCTCGACCGCGAGAGCGCGATCGCCCTCTGCCGGCGGCTGCTCCTGCCCGCCGAGGACGTGCCCGAGCCCGCGCTCACGCACCTGGTCGAGCGCACGCAGGGCGTCCCGCTCCTGCTCGTCGAGCTCGTGCGCGGCCTCAAGCGCGAGGGCATCGTGCGCCGGCACCCGCGCGGCGACGCCTGGTACCTCGCCACGGACGAGCTCGATCGCCTCCCCGGCATGCCGCTCCTCGACTGGCTCGCGCTCGGCGAGATCGACGCGCTCCCGCCCGCGCTCCAGGCGCACGCGCGCCTCGTCGCGCTCCTCGGCCCCGACGTCACCGTCGCCGAGGTGGCCGGCGTGCTCCAGCGGCTCGACGAGCACGGCGAGGCCGGCGACCTCCCGCTCGACGCCGCCGTCGCCGTGAAGCGCCTGCTCGCCGCGGGCCTGCTCGTCCAGGATCGGCGGGGCCGCATCGGCTTCCGGCACGCGCTGGTCCGCGAGGCCGTGGCCCGCGGCGCGCCCGAGCCGCTCCGCCGGCGCGTGCACCTGGCGGCCTTCAAGCTGCACCGCGACGCGGCCGGCGACGAGGGCGGCGAGGGCGGCGAGCGCGCCGCGCCCCACGACAGGGACGCGCGCCTGCTCCCGTTCGCGTACCACGCCGCGCGCGCGGGCCTCGCCGGGGTCGCCGAGGCCGCCTACCTCACCCTGGCCGAGCGCGCGCGCGCCCGGCACGCCTACCTCGACGCGGAGACGTTCTACAGCCGCGCGCTGGAGCAGCCGAGCGATCCGGCGGCGCAGGGCGCGAGCGCCCCCTCGAGCCCGCCGCTTCCATCGCGCGACGACGCCCCCTCGAGCCCGCCGCGCGCGCGCCCCGATCGCGCCGCCGCGCACCGGGGCCGCGGCCTCATGCGCTACCGCCTGGGCCGCTACCACGACGCGCTCGCCGATTTCGCCAGCGCGCGGGCGATCGCGCGCGCGCGGGGCGACGTCCCGGCGCAGATCGACATCCTCCTCGACGAGGCGACGGCGCTCGACTGGATGGACGAGTTCAAGAGCTCCGAGGAGCGCGTCGAGGAGGCACGCGCGCTCGCCGCCGGCATCGCGCTGTCGCCGGCGCTCGCCGCGCGCCTCTCGCTCGGCGTCGGGCGCTCGCTCCACCGCTTCAGCCGGGAGGAGGAGGCGGCCGCCGCGCTCGAGCGCGCCGCGGCCGCGGCCGCCTCGCTGGGCGGCGACGGCTACGAGACGCTCGTCATCTCGCTGCTCATGCTCGGCTTCGTCCTCCAGGGGCTCGGCCGGCTCGACGACGCCGAGGACGCGCTCGGCCGGGCGATCGCGCTCTGCGAGGCGCACCGCGACACGCTCCACCTCGGCTCGGTGACCAACAACCGCGCGCTCCTCTGGGCGTGCCGCGGCGACAAGGCGCGGATGATCGCCGACCTCGAGCGGGTGCTGTCGCTCGCGCGCGAGCTCGGCCAGAGCGGGCTGGAGCGCGTCGGCGAGTACAACCTCGGCGAGTACCTCTACCTCATGGACGACCTCGCGGCGGCGGAGCCGCACATCGAGCGCGCGCTCGAGATCGAGCAGCGCCGGTTCTGCGGGGCGTGCCGGCCCGTCGCCCTGCTCCTCAAGGCCCGGTTCCTCTTCTACTGCGGCGAGGAGGACGAGGCCCGCGCGCTGTTCGAGCGGATGCGCGCGACGCAGGACCAGGCGCGCGCCGAGGGCCGCGCCGACGCGCTGATGGTCCCCTCCGAGGAGGTGCTCTGCGCCATGATCGGCCTGGCGACGGGCGACAGCGGCGACGGGAGCGACGGCGCGTGGGACGCCCTCGTGGACCGCTCGGCGCAGAGCTCCGTCGGCCAAGAGCACATCGAGGTGCTCGAGATCCGCGCGGTGACCGCCCTGCGCCGCGGCCGGCTCGCCGCCGCGCGCGCCGCGCTCTCGGCCGCGCTGCGCGCCGCCGAGCGCATCCCGAACGTCATGGGCGACCGGCTGCGCCGCCACGCCGCCGCGATCGCGGCGCGCGACGCCGGCGAGCCGGCCCTGGATCCGGCGACGCTCCCCTCGTAGGCGCGGACAGGCGCGGAGGTGCGACATCCCCCCGCCCGCGGCGACGTCGTGATCTCCTCCTGACAGAACGCTGACACCGCCCCTCGGAACGCCGCGTCGCTACGTCCGAGCCTGATCTTCTCTACGGCGGTCCCCGTACAGCCCTGCTCCGTGCATGCATGCGTGTCCGTGATGCGCGCTTCGAGAATGTCAGTCCACGGACATGAAGGCACCGCTCGAATCATTTTTGCGTTGGCCTGGGCAATATTTTGACCTCGAAGACAAGCCTTCCGCGCGCTTGACAACACGAGCTCTCGGCATGTCTTGACAGCCAGAAATCCGGGGTCGGCTTGACATATGGGCCCATGGGCTCGACTTGATCCGCACGATCGCAAGCACGATGTTGGACTCCAATTCACACGAGCATTCAGGCGAGCAAGAGAGCAGGGGACGCCACTCAATCGATCACGGCCGGCTTGACGCCGGCGAGCGGCGCTCCGAGAACGCGAGGGTTTATAGAAGTGACGAGAACCATTGACGAAATCGACGTGAGTGGGAGAAAGACCGCGGTGTGGGGGGTCATCCCGGCCGTCGGGCGGGAGAGCGGCGCTCGGCCGCCCGCCTTCTCGAGAGAGCTGCTGCCGGTCGGCAGCCGCCTCGAGCGGGGCGTCGCGCGGCCTCGCGCGCTGAGCGAGCACCTCGTCGAGCGCGTGCTGCTCGCCGGCGCGACAAGGATCTGCTTCGTCGTCTCGTCGGGCAGCTCGGACGTCCTCGACTACTACGGGGCCACCGCCGGGCAAGCGAGCCTGTCGTACGTCGTCCAGCCGAGGCCCGCCGGCCTCTGCGACGCCATCTTCCGCGCGCTGCCGCTCATCCCGCCGGAGGATCTCGTGTTCGTCGGCCTGCCGGACACGATCTGGTTCCCCGAGGACGGGCTCTCGGCGCTCCGGTCGCGGGCCCTCTCCTTCCTCCTGTTCCCTGTCGACCGCCCGGAGCTCCTCGACGCCGTGGTCACCGACGACGACGGGCGCGTCCTCGAGATCCAGGTGAGGCACCGCGACCCCGCGTCGCGCTGGACCTGGGGCGCCTTCAAGCTGACCGGCGCGGCACTCCAGGAGCTCCACGAGCTCTGGCGCGCACGGGGCCGGCGCGACGAGCACATCGGCCCCCTCGTCAACGAGTACATCGGCCGCGGCGGCGTGGCGCTCGGCGTCCGCGCCGGGACCGCGTACGCCGACGTCGGGACCCTCGACGGCTACCGCGAGGCCATGCGCCTCCTCGGCGCCGGGGCGCGCCCGCCGGCCGCGCAGGTCGCCGTCGACGGGGCGCGGAGCGAGCCCCCCGGCGCGCCGCTGTTCGCGGCCGAGGGCGACGCCCGCTGAGGCTCACCCGGCGGCGCACATCCACGGAGGGTCACCCGGTGGCGGCGAGCGCCAGCGTCCTCGCGTTGTCGGGCACGCACGTCAGGAACCGCTCGCGGAAGGTCGGGTCGCTGATCTTCGCCGCGCGGCTGAGCAGCTGCTCGCGCGCGGCGGCGAGCGCCTCGGCCGCCTCGCGCGCGGCCCCCGCGGCCGCGAGCGCCTCGGCGTAGGCGAGCCGCACCAGCGATTCCCCCTCCTCCAGCGAGCCCGCCTCCTCGAGCTGCGCGAACGCCTCGCGCGCGGCCGGCAGCGCCTCCTCCCCGCGGCCCTGCGCGAGCAGCGCGCGCGAGAGCACCGCGACAGCGGCGGCGCGGAGCGGCGGCGCCACCTTCAGCGCCTCGACCGCGGCGCGCGCCTCGCGCTCCGCGCCCGCCGGATCGCCCGAGCGCAGCAGGATCTGCGCGAGGTACATCAGCGCCACCCCCTCCATCCGCCGGTCGCCCTGCTGGTGGAACGCGGCGGCGGCGCGCTGCTCGAGCTGCTTCGCCTCCTCGAGCTGCCCCAGGTGGGCGATGACGTAGCCGAGGTTCTGGAGCGCGGCCGTCTCCACGTCGTCGAGGCCCATCCGCTGCGCCGCCGCGAGCGCCGTCCGGAGCGCCGACTCGGCCACCTCGAAGTCGCCGAGCTCGCCGTACAGGAAGCCCAGGTTCGCGCGCACCGAGCAGGCGTTCCGGCGGTCGCCGGCCTGCTCGAACGCCGGGAGCGCCGCCGTGAGCCCGCTCAGCGCCGCCCCGATGTCGCCCCTCGTCTGCGCCCGGATCGCGCGCACCTGCTGGTAGAGCCCCGCCGCCTGCGGCTCGAGCCCCGCCTTCTCGCCCGCGACAGCGTCGAGCATCCGGATCAGCTTGTCGGCCGCCGCGTAGCGGCCGCCGAAGATCAGGTACGTCGCGCCCTCGCACAGGCACATCACCCGGGCGCTGAGCGCGCCCACCGCCTCGGCCGCCCGCGCTGCCCACGCCTCGACGCGATCGAAATGACCGAGCTTCCCCTCCGCCATGACCACCTGCCCGATGGCGCGGAACCACGACGGGCTGCCGGGCCGCACGAGGCTCGCCGCCTCGGTGCCGCGCTGCGCCGCGAGCGCCGTCTCCTGCTGCCACAGGCTCACCTCGGCCTCCACCAGCCTGAGGCGCCCGAGCTCCTCGTCCGTCGCCCCGCACGCGATCCCCACCTCGGCGCGCGCGAGCGCGCTCGCCAGGTCGTTCGCCTCGATGGCCTGCTCGGCGGCCCGGCGGTACCACCGCACCGCGCGCGCGGGCTCGCCCCCGAGCCGGAAATGCTCCGCGAGCGCCATCGCGTCGGTGTGCCCGCTGCGCTCGAGCCACTCCCCGGCCAGCTTGTGGCCGAGCGTGCGGTCCTCCTCGGTCAGCATCGCGTACGCGGCCTCGCGCACGATCGCGTGGCGGAACACGTAGTCCGTCGGGATGAGCCACCCCGGCGTCGACGCCGGCGCGATGAGCTCCCGCGCCGCGAGCGCGTCGAGCCAGGTCTCGGTCTCCCTCACCCGCGTCGCGCCGCCGAGGAGCGCCGCCACCGCGAGCTTCGAGAAGCGGTCGCCGAAGATGCTCGCCGCCCGCAGCACGCGCTTCGCCTCGTGCCCCTCGGCGTCGAGCCGCGCCTCGACAGTGCCCAGCACCGAGTCGGGCAGCACGTGCCCCTTGCCGTCCGCGACCGCGCGGATCAGCTCTTCCAAGTAGAACGGGTTGCCGTCGGCCCGGTCCACGACCCGCGCCACCGTCTCGGCGGGCGTGTCCTCGCCGAGCGCGCTCCGCACCATCCGCTCGCTCGCCTTCGCGGGCAGCGGCCCGAGCTTGATCGTCTGCACCTCGCGGTCGGTCCAGAGCCCGGGGAACTGCCTGCTCACCTCGGGCCGGGCCAGCGCGAGCAGCATCAGCGGCAGGTCCCTGAGGTTCCTGAGCGTCTGATCGATGAGGCGCACGGTCGCGGGGTCGCCCCACTGCAGGTCCTCGAGCACGAGCAGCACCGGCTGCGCCGCGCACTCGGCCGCGAGCCAGTCCTCCCACGCGGCGCGCGTCGCGTCGGCCATGAGCATCGCGTTCTCGCGCGCCGCGCGCAGCCCGCTCGTCTCGCCGTCGGGGAACGGCGTCCGCGACAGCTCGCCCAGGAAGGCCGCGATCCGGCTCAGGGCGTCGCCGCTCAGGTGGCGCCCCAGCCGGCGCTTCAGCTTGCGCCGCCGCACCTCGATCGGCTCGCCCTCGCGCATCCCCGCCGCCTTGTAGAGCGCGTCGGCGATGAGCCCGAACGGCGACCCCGCGGCCACCGACTCGGCCCTGCCGGAGAGGATCTCCACCGCCCCGAACTGGCGCCGCACCCGGGTCAGGAACTCCAGCCGGAGCCGCGACTTCCCTGCCCCCGCCGGGCCGATCACGAGCACCGCGCTCGCCAGCGACTCGCTCACGCACCCCGCGAAAACGCCCTCCAGCATGGAGAGCTCGCGGCTGCGCCCGACCCACAGGCTCGGCTTGCCGAGCAGGACCGGGGTGCTCTCGTCGGCCGCCGTCTCGCTGGCGAGGAACGGCCCGTTCTCGTCCGTGTCGATCTTGAGCCGGCCGCCGACGACGCTGGCGGTCACGTCGTCGAGCCGGACCACGCCGGCCTGCGCGGCCCTGAGCGCGCGCACCCCCCTGTCGATCACGTCGCCCTCGATGAGCTTCGCCGACGACACCCCGCGCCCCGTCGCGACGGCGAGCGGGATGCCCGGGAACCGCGCGCGCAGCGCGAGCGCGCACCGCGCCGCCCGCTCGGCCCGGTCCACGGCGCTCCCGGCGCCGGCGAGGATCGCGATGAGCGACCCGCGCGAGATCTCCGTGATGTGCGCGCCGTAGGGCTCCACAGCGGCCCGCACCTCCGAGCGCGGCACCGCGGACCCCGGGCCCTCGTTCGAGAGCTCCTGCAGCACGCTCGACACGTCCGACGCGCTCGGCACCCCGCCGGCCGCCGCCACGCTCATCTCGACGTCGTCCGGCTCGCCGGCGAGCACGAGCGACACGAGCCGCTGCTCGCTGCGCGTGAGGAAGCCCGGCGGCCGCGCCGACCGCATCGTCTCGTCGCGCTGCGACGCCAGCGTCGTGGGCCGCGGCGTCGCCCAGGCGTCGAGCGCCTCGGCCATCTGCGCGAGCTGCGCCCCGACGTCGCCGCCGTCGCGCGGCCGGTCCTCGGGGTTCTTCGCCATCATCCGGTCGACGAGCAGCTCCAGCGGCTCCGGCACGTCCGCGCGGACGTCGCGCAGCCGGGGCGTCTGCTGGAACAGGAGCTTGGCGAGCGCGGCCATGACGTGCGCCCCCTCGAAGGCCGGGCGGCCCGCGATGCACTCGTAGAAGACGCACGCCAGCGAGAACACGTCCGCCCGCGCGTCGAGGGCGCTCCCGCTCTCGATCTGCTCGGGCGCGATGTACCCAGGCGTCCCGAGGATCCCGCCCGTGTAGGTGAGCCGCCGCGACTCCCCGTCCGGGCGCGCGATCCCGAAGTCGACGAGCTTGAGCTGGCCGACGTCGCCGGCCACGAGGAAGATGTTGCTCGGCTTGACGTCGCGGTGGATGATCCCTCGCGAGTGCGCGAACGCGAGCGCGTCCGCGGTCCTGCGCAGCACCGCGAGGCTCTCGGCGATCTTGAGCTGCCGGCGCGCGAGGCACGCCGCCAGGTCCTCGCCCTCCAGCCACTCCATCGCGAGGTAGTGGTCCCCGGCGCCGGTCCGCCCGTGGGCGACGTACCGGACGATCCCCGGGTGGCCGAGCTCGGCGAGGATCTGCGCCTCGCGCTCGAACCGCTCGACGTCGAAGGCCTCGCGGCTCAGGAGGATCTTGAGGGCGACGGGGCGGTCGTCGAGGCGGTCGTGCGCGCGGTAGACCGTCCCCATCCCCCCGGCCGCAACTTGCCGCTCGACGACGAAGCGGCTCGCGAGGACGGCGCCGGAATCCACCCGCTCGAGCTTACTCGAGGAAGACGGTCACCGAGCTCTTGTAGCGATCGGTCCGGGGCGGGAAGATGCGACCCCCGCACGGCAGCTCGAGCAGGGGCTCGCTGTCGCTGCAGTGCAGGAAGCTGCCGTCGGCCCTCGGGCCATCGCACACGTCTCTACAATCGCCCACGACGTCAACCACACAGTTGTTGAGCGAGTCCCCGCAGACGCGCGGGATCGACCTCTTCCCGGGCGCGAGGCAAGCGAACCGGCGCTGCGTCTCCAGGAAGACATTGCCGTAATAGGTCGCCTCCGGCACGTCGTACCTCTCGCGCTCCCGCTTCGTGGACGAGAGCGCCTCGTTCTGGCCGCGGATCGAGATGGTGACGTGCTCGCCCCGGTAATTCACGCGGGCGAGCAGGCAGGCTGATACCCACTCCTGACACGTCTCACCACACGAGCCCTGGCGCGTGCCCCACTCGGGCGCGAGGCCGAGCTCGCCGGTGAACGTGTACGACTTGCCGCCCACCTCCACCTTGAAGCTCTCGTCCTCGGGGAGCGCGCAGCTCACGATGAAGCTGAGGAGCTCTCGCGACTCGGGGTCGCGGAGCGCCTCGCTCGTGAACGAGTTGCCCATCAGGGCGTTGCGGGTGAGGGCGTTGCGGGTGAGGGCGTTGCGGGTCAGCGCATTCCGGGTGAGCGCGTTGCGGGTCAGCGCGTTGCGGGTCAGCGCGTTGTGGACCACGACCTCCTGCTGGACCTCCGCCACCACGTCATCATCACCCTCGAGCTCGGCGGACACGACACAAGCGGCCTGCGAGGACGCTACAGCCACGCAGACGATGAGAGCGAACTGGCGTGTAGATTCCATAGTCCTAATCTGATCTACACCAATACCGATCTTGAATTCAATTTCTTTATGGACATTTTCCTGGACATGTTTCTGCACACTGCCGTGACACGCATCACGTAGTCAGGTGCCGGGCGGGAGACTCCGCAGAGCGCAGCACTCGCGCGCACCCCGAGTCGGGGGGGAAGCGAAGCAGCGTGTGGGTGGGAGAATTACGCCAGCTTCCTGGTCAGCAGCGCATTGACCAGGTCCGGGTTCGCCTTGCCGCCGGAGGCCTTCATGACCTGACCGACGAAGAACCCGATCAGCTTCGCGTTGCCCGCGCGGAAGCGGGAAACCTCGCCGGGATGCGCGGCGACGACCTGGTCGACGATGCGCTCCAGGGCGCCCTCGTCGGCGACCTGCCGGAGCCCTCGGCGTTCCACGATAGCCTTCGGGCTACCGCCCTGCTGCATCATCTCAGCCAGGACGTCTTTCGCTATCTTCCCGGAAATGGTCCCGTCATCAATCAGCGCCAGGAGCTCGCCGAGCTGCGCACCTGTGAAGGGCAGGTCGCCTGTCTTCTTGTCCTTCAGCTCGCGCGAGAGCGAATGGATGACCCAGTTGGCGGCGCTCCGCGCGTTATCGTGGACGGCGACGGCCTCCTCGAAGAGCCGGAGCAGGCCGTCGTCTTCCGCCAGGACGACCGCGTCGTCGCCGGGGATCCCCCGCGCGTCGATGAGGTGTCTGGCCTTCTCGGCCCGCGCCGGCTCGAGCCGCGCGAGCCGCTCCTCCAGGGGCGCGCGCTCGGCCTTCGGCTTCGCGGGCTGCGCCCGCTGCGCCGCGCTGTCCGGCGCGCGCGGCGCGGGCGCCGCGGCCTGCGCGGGCTTCTCCGCGGCGAGCTTCGACCACGAGTCCTTGAGCGCCACCGTGCGGTTGAAGACGGGCGCGCCGGGCGCCGAGTCGACCGGATCCACGAAGAAGAACCCCTGCCGCTCGAACTGGACGTGGCTCCCCTTCTCGATGGTGGACAGGCTCGGTTCCACCCGGCACCCGGTCAGGGTCACCAGCGAACCAGGATTCAGGTTCTCCAGGAAGTCCTTACCTTCCTCGACCGCGTCGGGCCGCTCGACAGCGAAGAGCCGGTCGTAGAGCCGGACCTCGGCGGCGATGGCGTGGGCTGCCGACACCCAGTGCAGCGTCCCCTTCGGCTTGCGACCCTCGGGCGCTTCACCCGTCTTCGCGGGGGGATCGTAGGTGCAGCGGAGCTCGATCACCTCCCCTGTGGCCTGGTCTCTCACCACCTCGCGGCAGGTGATGAACCCGGCGTAGCGGAGCCGCACCTGCTGCCCAGGCGCGAGCCGGAACCACTTCTTGGGAGGGTCCTCGAGGAAGTCGTCGCGCTCGATGTAGACGACCCGGGAGAGGGGCACCTTGCGGGAGCCCTGTCTCGGCACGTCCTCTGGCCAGTAGGGCGCGTCGATCTCCTCCACCTTGCCCTCGGGGAAGTTCTCGAGGACGACGCGGAGCGGGCGCAGCACGGCCATGACGCGCGGGGCGCGGAGGTTCAGGTCGTCGCGGACGCACGACTCGAACTTCGCGATATCCACCATGCTGTTCGTCTTGGCGACGCCGATCTCCTCGCAGAAGGCGCGGATGGCCTCGGGCGTCACGCCGCGGCGCCGGAGGCCGGCGATGGTGGGCATGCGCGGGTCGTCCCAGCCGCTCACGACCCCGCCCTTCACGAGCCCGAGCAGCTTCCGCTTGCTCATCACCGTGTAGTTCAGGTTGAGCCGCGCGAACTCGTACTGGCGGGGGCGGGACGGGACGTCCAGGCTCTCGATGATCCAGTCGTAGAGCTCCCGGTTGTTCTCGAACTCCAGCGTGCATATCGAGTGGGTGATCCCCTCGATCGCGTCGGAGAGGCTGTGCGCGAAGTCGTAGAGCGGGTAGATGCACCAGGCGTCGCCCGTCCGGTAATGGCGCGCGCGCTTGATGCGGTAGATCGGCGGATCGCGCATCTTCATGTTGGGGGCGGCCATATCGATCTTGGCCCGGAGCACGTGCGCGCCCTCCGGGAACTCCCCTGCTCTCATGCGGGCGAAGAGGTCCAGGTTCTCCTCGACGGACCTGCTCCGATAGGGGCTGTCTCGCCCGGGCTCGGTGACGGTGCCGCGGAGCTCGCGGGTCTCCGCCTCGCTGAGGCTGCACACGTACGCCTTGCCCTTCTGGATGAGCTCCACCGCGAAGGCGTACAGCCGCTCGAAGTAGTCCGACGCGAAGAAGAGCTTGTCGCCCCACTCGCCGCCGAGCCACCGCACGTCCCGCTGGATGGACTCCACGTACTCCAGGTCCTCGGCGGCCGGGTTCGTGTCGTCGAAGCGCATGTGGCATACGCCCCCGAACTCGCTCGCCAGCCCGAAATTCAGCAGGATGGACTTCGCATGTCCGATGTGCAGATACCCGTTCGGCTCGGGCGGGAACCGGGTCACGACCCGCTTGTGTCTGCCTGCGGCGAGATCTTCGGAGATGATGTTACGGATGAAATTGGACGCGGCGCCGCCGCTGTCAGCGTCGCTCGGTCTCTGGCTCTGCGTTGTCACAGCTCTTTTCCACCTCGGCTCGGGCGCGGCCGCCCGAGCGGAGCCTACTCGAACGGCCCCCCCTGGACCACCGTGGAGAGGGCGCGCGCGGGCCGCGCTCCCCCGGGGACGGGGCGCCGCGCGCGGGGCGGAGCGAGGGAGCGCAGCGGGGGCGGGCTCTGCGAAGCGTGGACGGGCGCGGCGGCGCGGGGCGCGCGCGGGCAGGGCCGGCGCGCCCCGCGGGGGCGGTCAGAACTGGGCGGCCTCGGTCGACTCGTGGAGGGCGAGCGTGGACGCCGCGCCGCCGGAGATCACCTGGGCGACCTCGTCGAAGTAGCCCGTCCCGACCTCGCGCTGATGACGGGTGGCGCTGTAGCCGAACTGCTCGCCGGCGAACTCGGCCTGCTGGAGCTCGGAGTACGCCGACATGCCGCGGCGCTGGTACTGCCGGGCGAGCTCGAACATGCTGTGGTTCAGCGCGTGGAACCCGGCGAGGGTGACGAACTGGAACTTGTACCCCATGGCGCCGAGCTCGCGCTGGAAGCGCGCGATGGTCGCGTCGTCGAGGTGCTTCTTCCAGTTGAACGACGGAGAGCAGTTGTACGCGAGCATCTTGCCCGGGAACTGCTTGTGGATCCCCTCCGCGAAGCGCCTCGCCTGGTCGAGGTCCGGCGTCGACGTCTCGCACCAGACGAGATCGGCGTACGGCGCGTACGCGAGCCCGCGCGCGATGGCCGCCTCGAGGCCGCCCTTCAGCACGTAGAAGCCCTCGGGCGTGCGCTCGCCGGTGACGAACGGCCTGTCGCGCGGATCGACGTCGGAGGTGATCAGCTTGGCGCTGTCGGCGTCGGTGCGGGCGACCAGGATCGTCGGCACGCCCATGACGTCGCTGGCGAGGCGGGCCGCCACCAGGGTGCGGATGAACTGGCTGGTCGGGACGAGGACCTTGCCGCCCATGTGCCCGCACTTCTTCTCGGAGGCGAGCTGGTCCTCGAAGTGCACACCCGCGGCGCCCGCCTCGATCATGGCCTTCATCAGCTCGAACGCGTTGAGCGGCCCGCCGAAGCCGGCCTCCGCGTCGGCCATGATGGGGGCGAGCCAGTAACGCCCCGACTTGCCCTCGGCGTTCTCGATCTGGTCGGCGCGGAGGAGCGCCTGGTTGATGCGGCGCACGAGCGTCGGGACGCTGTTCGCCGGATACAGGCTCTGGTCGGGGTACATCGTGCCCGCCTCGTTGTTGTCGGCCGCCACCTGCCACCCGCTCAGGTAGATCGCCTTGAGCCCCGCCCTCACCTGCTGCATCGCCTGGTTGCCGGTGAGCGCGCCGAGCGCCGCCACGTACGGCTCGCCGTGCATCAGGTTCCAGAGCCGCTTCGCCCCGAGCGTCGCCAGCGTGTAATCGATCCGGACGGTCCCGCGGAGCCGCGCGACGTCGGCCTCGGAGTACGGGCGGACGATCCCGCTCCATCGGCCGGGGGCGACGTCGCTCGTCGTTGCGTGCAGAGAGTCGGCGGATATGGGCGTGTTCAACGGGAATGCAGCGGACATGACTGTGCTCCTAGCGTGTTGGGTTGACGGGCGGCAGCGGCCGCTGTGTTGACATCGAAGCAGGTGAGTCGAGCGTCACGCGCGCTGCTCCTCGGCGCGCGTGATCAGGAGCTCGTACGCGGGCAGCGTGAGGAACTCCTCGAAGGTGTCTCCGATCGACAGCCGCTCGAACAGCTCGCGCGCCTCGGCGAACCGGCCGCCGTCGAAGCGCGCCTCGCCGAGCGCGCCGCGGAGCGCGGCCATCTCGCCGTCGACGGCCGCGCGGAAGCGCTCCACGGTGAGCGGCTTGCCGTCGTCCAGCGTCGCCTCGTGGCGAATCCATTGCCAGACCTGCGTGCGCGAGATCTCCGCGGTGGCCGCGTCCTCCATCAGGTTGTAGAGCGGGACGCAGCCGAGGCCGCTGATCCACGCCTCGAGGTACTGGACGCCGACCCGGATGTTATGGCGGAGCCCGGCCTCCGTGCGCGCCCCGGACGGCACCTGCAGCAGATCTGCCGCCGTCACGCGGACGTCCTCGCGCCTTCGCTCGATCTGGTTCGGCCCGGGCATGTGCGCGTCGAACACCTCGCGCGCGAGCGGCACGAGCCCCGGGTGCGCGACCCAGGTGCCGTCGTGTCCGTCCTTGACCTCGCGCAGCTTGTCCGCGCGCACCTTGTCGAGCGCCGCGCGGTTCGCCTCGGGGTCGCTCTTGATCGGGATCTGCGCGGCCATGCCGCCCATTGCGTGGACGCCGCGGCGGTGGCACGTCTTCACGAGGAGCTGGGTGTACGAGCGCAGGAAATGCTGCTCCATCGTCACCAGCGAGCGATCCGGCATCACGCAAGCCGGGTCGTTCCGGAGCTTCTTGATGAAGCTGAAGATGTAATCCCAGCGACCGCAGTTCAGCCCGGCCGAGTGCTGCCGGAGCTCGTGGAGGATCTCGTCCATCTCGAACGCCGCCGGCAGCGTCTCGATGAGGACGGTCGCCTTGATCGTGCCGGCGGGCAGGCCGAGCGCGTCCTGGGCGAAGAGGAAGATGTCGTTCCAGAGCCGCGCCTCCAGGTGACTCTCCATCTTCGGGAGGTAGAAGTACGGCCCGGTGCCGCGGCGAACGAGCTCACGCGCGTTGTGGAAGAAGAAGAGTCCGAAATCGAAGAGCCCGCCCGGCAGCGGCTTCCCGTCGAGCTCGACGTGCTTCTCCGGGAGGTGCCAGCCGCGCGGCCGCACGAGCAGGGTCGCCAGCCTGTCGCCGAGGGCGTATCGCTTGCCCGTGGCCGTGTCTTCGTGGCGGAGCTCGCGCCGCGCCGCGAGCCTCAGCGCCGCCTGCCCCTCGATGAGGTTCTTCCAGGTGGGCGAGGTGGCGTCCTCGAAGTCCGCCATGAACACGCTCGCGCCGGAGTTCAGCGCGTTGATGATCATCTTGGGATCGACAGGGCCGGTGATCTCCACCCGCCTGTCGAGGAGATCGGCTGGCAGCGGCGCCACCTTCCAGTCCCCCTCGCGCACATCCCGCGTCTCGGTGAGGAAATCGAACCGATCGCCCGCGTCGAGCCGCGCCTGCACCTCGCGCCGGCGAGCGAGCAGGCCGGGCACGCGGTCAGCGAACTTCCGTCCCAGACTCGCAAGGAAGCGAAGGGCCTCTGGCGTGAGGACAGACGCGTCACCGGCAACCCGGGGAGCGAGCAGCCTGAGGTTGGTCTCATGATTCTGGCTCATCCACATCTCCTGCAACGCTGCGCGTCGTTACAACGTAGCTATGTTTGTCGACGGGGTTTCAGCGTCAACTTCGCTGTGAAATGCAGGCGGATAAGGATGTAGACAAAAGACCTTTACAGCCGGTCAACGTGTAAACTATTGTAAATTTCTAGCGTGGCGAGCTGGCCCATCCACGCGGCAACGAAGTAAGTTCAGCTACGTTCGGGAGGGTTTTCATGGCCGATGCACCTCTACTCGGCGCCAAGGTCCGCGCGCTCCGGCGCCGCGAGCACATGACCCAGGTCGATCTGGCGGAGCGCCTCGGCGTCTCGGCGAGCTACCTGAACTTGATAGAGAACAACCGCCGTCCGTTGACCGCGCCGCTTCTCATTCGCATTGCCCAGATATTCCAGCTCGATCTCCAGAACTTCGCCTCGGAAGAAGATGTCCGGCTCACAGCCGACCTCCACGAGGTGTTCGGCGACCCCATCTTCGAGAGCCACGGGCTGACGAACGCGGATCTGCGCGAGCTCGTCGCGGCGTCGCCGAACGTCGCGCGCGCGGTGCTCACGCTGTACCGCACGTATTCGACCACCCGCGAATCGCTGGCCACGCTCGGGGAGCGGCTGGCGGGCGACGGGTTCGTCGCGGTGGACAACTCGCGCCTGCCGTCGGAGGAGGTGAGCGACCTCATCCAGCGCCGGATGAACTACTTCTCGGAGCTAGAGGAGGGCGCCGAGGCGCTCTGGCGGGAGGCGGAGCTCGACGGCGATGACGTCTACCGCGGGCTCGTCCGGTACCTCCACGCGACACGCGGCATCGAGGTGCGCATCGTGCGGGTCGCGGACGAGCGCCAGGCGATGCGGCGTTACGACCCGGACAAGCGGGTGCTCAGCATCTCCGAGGTGCTGCCGCCCCGGAGCCGCCGGTTCCAGCTCGCGCACCAGCTCGGGCTGCTCACGCAGTCGGCGGCCATCGATCGCATCCTGCGCGACGAGAACCTCACGACCCCGGAGTCCCGCGCGCTCGCCCGCGTCGCGCTGGCCAACTACTTCGCCGCCGCGATCCTCATGCCGTACCAGCCGTTCCTGGAGGCGGCGCGCGCCGAGCGCTACGACATCGAGCTGCTCGCGCACCGCTTCGGCACAAGCTTCGAGCAGGTGTGCCACCGGCTGACGACGCTGCGCCGCCCCGGCGCCGAGGGGGTGCCGATGCACATGGTCCGCATCGACATCGCGGGCAACATCTCGAAGCGCTTCAGCGGCTCGGGCATCCGCTTCGCGCGGTTCAGCGGCGCGTGCCCCCGCTGGAACGTGCACGCCGCGCTGATGACGCCCGGCATGATCCGGATCCAGCTCTCGCAGATGCCCGACGGCGCCGTCTACTTCTGCATCGCGCGCACCGTGCGCAGCGACCGCGGCGGCTACCACGTCCCCCACACGGTGCAGTCGATCGGCATGGGCTGCGACGTGCGCTACGCCCGCGAGCTCGTCTACGCCGACGGCATCGACCTCGACAACATCGGCGCGGCGGTCCCGGTCGGCGTCACGTGCCGGACCTGCGAGCGCCTCGACTGCGCCCAGCGCGCGCTGCCGGCGCTGCAGCACCCGCTGCGCCTCGACGAGAACCGGCGGGGCGTCTCGTTCTACGCGTCCGTCGACAAGTGAGCCGGCCGCTCAGCCCGGCCGGCCGAGCAGCTCGTTGAGCGTGGACACGAGCCGCGCCACGTCGACCGGCTTGACCAGGTGCGCGTGGGCCCCGGCCGCCCGGCTCTTCTCGCGGTCGTCGTCGCCCCCGAAGCCGCTCACCACGATGATGCCGCGCGGCTTGTTCTCGGTCGACGCGACGAGCTCGATGCCGCTGCCGTCCGGGAGCGACACGTCCGTCACCAGGGCGTCGACGGCGCTGTCGGCCAGCCGGGCGCGCCCCTCCTCGCACGAGCGCGCCACCACCACGCGGAAGCCGCGGCGGCGGAGCGCCATGCCGAGCAGCGCCGCCGTGTCGTCGTCGTCGTCGAGCACGAGCACCAGGGGAAGATCCGCGCTCATCGAGCACCTGCCTTGCGATCCGCCTCGTTCAGCGGCCACTCCAGGGTGATGCGCGTCTCCGCGCCCATGCGCTCGACCCGCGCCGAGCCGCCGTGCGCCCTCAGCACGCCGTCGATCACCCGGACGGGCAGCGCGCCCTCGTCGAGCGGGTCCGCGTCCGGCGAGAGCGCGGCCTGGAAGAGCTCCTCCACCGAGGCCGTGTCCGAGTCGCTGGTGAGCACAACGCGCGCCCTGTCGCCGTGCGCCGCGAGCTCCACGGCGACCCGCGCGCGGGCGGCGCGCAGGGCGAGCATGAGCGCGTCCGCGAGCGCCGCGGTCATCGAGGCCGGGTGGGCGAAGCCGCGCAGCGGCGCGAGATCGAGCGCCACCGAGACCTGACGCCGTCCATAGACGAACGACGCCTCCGAGACGGCCTGGCGGACGAGCGCCTCGAGGTCGAGCGAGTGCACCGGGGTGTCGAGCTGCCGCGCCAGCTCGGAAGCGGCGGTGTAACGGTCGGCCAGGCGCAGCAGGCGGCGCACGCCCCGCCGCGCCATCGTGAAGAACGCCGCGTTCCGGGCCGTCGCCTCGCCCCCGAGGGCGCGCTCGAGCTCGTCGAGGGCCCCGGCCACGACGCCCGCGGGGCCACGAACATCGTGGCCCGTGCGAGCGAACAGCTTGTACACCGACTCCGGCAGCACCTTTTCCGTCATTCGTTACGCCTCACCGCCTCGCTCAGCTGAGAGCAGAGCTCGCCGATCCGGGCGAGCTGGCGGCCTTGTCCTTGTCCGGGCCCTCGTCCCCGCCCGATCCATCCTGCTCGCCGTAGCGCTCCAGCTTGCGGTAGAGCGTGCGCCGGTCGAACCCGAGCATCTGGGCCGCGCGCGACTTGTTGCCCCCGACGAGCGCGAGCACGCGCTTGATGTAGCGCTTCTCGAGCTCATCCATCGTCATGATCTCCGCCGGCTCGTCGACGGCGACGACGAAGCGGTCGGGCCGGTAGGCCTGCACCTTGTCCGGCAGATCCTCGACCGTGATCTGCTCGAATCGGGCGAGCGCCACGGCGCGCTCGATGCTGTTCTCGAGCTCGCGCACGTTGCCCGGCCAGTTGTACGCGGTGAGCTTCTCGGCGGCCGCCGTCGAGAGCGAGAGCACGCCCTTGCCGCTGCGCGACGAGAACTTCTCCAGGAAGTGCATCGCCAGGTGGAGCACGTCGGTGCCGCGCTCGCGCAGGGGCGGCAGGTCGATCTTCACGACGTTGACGCGGTAGTAGAGGTCCTCGCGGAACCGCTTCTCGTACACCTCGGTCTCGAGGTCGCGGTTCGTCGCCGTCACGATGCGCGCGTCGAACGGGATCTCGGCGTTCGAGCCCACGGGCCGGACCTTCCGCTCCTGGAGGGCGCGGAGCAGCTTCGGCTGCACCTCGAGCGGCATCTCGCCGATCTCGTCGAGGAAGATGGTGCCGCCGCTCGCCTCCAGGAACAGGCCGGTGCGCTGGGTCTTCGCGTCGGTGAAGGCGCCGCGCGCGTGGCCGAAGAGCTCGCTCTCGAGCAGCGCCTGGGGCACCGCGGCGCAGTTGACCGCCACGAAGGGGCCGGGGCGGCCGCTGGCCTCGTGGATCGCGCGCGCGATGAGCTCCTTGCCGGTGCCGGTCTCGCCGTGCACGAGGACGGAGGCGTCGCTCCGCGCCACGCGGCCGATCAGGTCGTAGACCCGCTTCATCGCGGGGCTGCGCCCGACGAGCCCCTTGGTCTGCTGGACGTCGTGGGCCGCCTCGCGCAGGCGCTTCACCTCGGAGCGGAGGCGCCGGTGCTGGACGGCGCGCGACACCGTGAGGCCGAGGAGGTTCGAGTCGAGCGGCTTCGTGACGAAGTCGAACGCCCCGGCGCGCATCGAGGAGATCGCTGTCTCCATGCTCCCGAGCGCCGTCATCACGATGACGAGCATGTCGGGCCGGGCGCCGAGGATGCGCTCGCACAGCTCGAGGCCGCTCATCTCGCTCATGCCGACGTCGGTCAGCACGACGTCGAAGTCGTCTTCGCTCACCAGCTCGAGCGCGCTCTTGGCCGAGGTGCGCGCCGCCACGGAGAACTCCTGCCTCTTGAGGAGGGCTTCGACTAGATCGCACGTCGCTTCGTCGTCATCGACGACGAGTATCCTGCCGCTCATCGCGTGTCCTTCCCCGGCAGCTCTATAGGTCGACCGCTGCCTGCAGTTGCAGGGAACGTGCCACGGAGACACCGCGCTATCAAGCCCGGGGCGCTCTCATCCTTGAGGTTGTCTCGCGTGACGTTTCGCCACAGGTGCGCGTTCTTGCCTCAACCAGGCCAGCAAGGGCTCGGGCGCAGCGCCGGTGCGCCCTCCGGTCGGCGCGTTCTGCGGGGCGAGCGGCGCCTCCGGAACTGCGCTGGCCGGGAGCGCCTTACGAGCAGCCTGGATTTCCACAGACCGGCAGCGTCGCCTTCCTGGAATGCAGGTCCCGCGCCTCGATCGCAGGCGAGAGACCGAAGCGGTTGCGGACGGCGCCGGCCACGCGCCGTGGGGCGCGAAGGCCCGTCGTCGGCTCCGACGCGCGACGCGGGGCAGGCGCGCTCGAGCGGGGCGAGGTCGAGCGCCCTCTCCTCCGAGAAGAACCACCGCGCGCCGGCGCTGCGCGACGGCCGGGACCGAGGCTGGCGCGGCGCGCCGGAGAGAAGAACGGAATTGCGGGACTGCACGCGATGTGCGCGCGCTCGGCGCGCGATGAAACAGGCACGTTCCTGTCCGGAAAACGAGGCGCGCCGGCGCCGCGCGCCGTTGTTGGCTTGATTGCCTCGCCGTGAGCGGACTGTCGGGTCCGTCCGAAATGACCCCAGAGGCGAAATTCCACATCGATGTTCCATGTTCGGTTCCCGTTGTCGTCCAGGCGTGAATAGCCCTACACGGCACGCGGCTTGCTAAACTTGCGTCGATGAAGAACAGGGGGCGGAAGGGCGAGCGTCGAGACGAGACCTGCCTGCTGATTGCTGAGTCCGGTGCTTGCTGGACGGAGAGCGCGGCCTGGTTGAGCACACAGGCGCGTGATGTCCAGATGGTGGTTCAGCTCCCCGATGAGCACGCCTCGACCTTTCAGTCGCGGGTGCAAGAGCAGCTCCGGCAGCTCGGGGATGTGAGCACCGCCATGTTCGTCGCGAGGTCGTCCGCGACGAAGCTCACGCTCCGGTCCTCGCTTCTGCGCGCGGTCCTCGGCGCCCTTCCGAGCGTGAAGCGCGTCGTCCTCTGCCCTGGCTCCGACCCCCAGGCCCCCGCGGCGCTCGAGCTCGCGGGCCTTTCGCTGACGCTGCGCGAGCTGCGCGGCAGCGGCGCGGTCACCTTCTCGCTCGAGGGTCCGCGCGGCGAGCCCCTGCCAGGCCTCGCGCGCCTCGCGATCGACGCGGCCGCGTGATCGGGCCGCGGCGGCGCGAGAGCACAACAAGGCTCCTCGTCCATCTCGACACCTCAACCCCCCACGCTGGTTCTCCGGGAGAAGAATGCATGAAAGCAACACAGCTCTTGAAGAGGCATCACCGCGAAGCCGAGAGGCTGTTCGATCTGGCCCTGTCGGGTGTCGGCGATGTCCGGCGGGTGACGGACGAGCTCACCAAGCACCTGCTCGCCCACATGCTCGCCGAGCAGGTGGTGCTCTTCCCGGAGCTGCTCGCGATCGAGCCTGATCTCGTCGGCGCGGCCTGCGAGGAACATACTGTCGCGCGGTTCGAGATCCGGCGCGTCGTCAACACGGCGCCGGACGACCCGACCTTCAAGGCCAAGCTCACCGCCCTGCGCGACCTGGTCATGCACCACGTCGGCGAAGAGGAGCGGGACCTCCTGCCCCGCATCGAGGCGGAGCTGACCGAGGACATGAACGATCGGCTCGGCCAGCAGATGCTGGAGCTCTTCGACGCGCTGATCGCCCACTCCCGCCGCACCCACGGCGCGAGCCGCGCCCCGCAGCGCACGGCGACCGCGGCCTGACGCCCTGCGCGCCTGCGCTGAGCTTCTTCTCCCGACTCACCCCCCAAGCGCCTTCAGATCTTCGGGTTCGACAGGGCTCCCGAGGCGCCCGTGCGCGCGCGTCCGGACGACGCCCTCCGAAGGGCTCCTCGGCAGCCCGCGGGACGATGGGGTCGCAAGGGCTCCCCGGGAGCCGGGGCACGACCATGGCGACGGAGTCGACCTCCGTGTCCGTGGCCGCGCCCCGCTCCGGGCGACGGCGGGCGCGTGACGGGTGCATTGCGGGCTCAAGGGTTGGTCGCGGGCGCGTCGCCGGGGCCGGTGGGGCCGCCGTGGCCGGGCCCATATCCGTGGGACTCGCCGTAGCCGAGATCCTCGGGGACCATCTTGTCCGCCGCGCTCGAGGGGTCAGGCTTGGCGGCGCTCGGCGCGTCCTCCGAGGCGAGCTCGTAGACGCCGCGCTCGAGCTCCATCTCCTGGAGGGCCGAGCCGCAGGCCCGGCAGGGCGCGGCCGCTGTCGATACGAAGACGTACCTGCGGCCACAGGATTTGCAGCGAAGCTCGCGGATCATCGCCGGCTCGCCTGGTCAGCTCGGCCGACCGCGTCGCGTCGCTTCCTGGGCTTCGCGCAGCTCGTCGCCTTCGGGGCCGTCCAGCGCGCTGGCGGCTTCCTCCGCGTGCTCCTCGATCTTGCCGCCCTTCACCGACCTCTCCACGCTCTCGCGGTAACGCCTGTCCGCCGTGTGGTTGCCTTCGCCCTCGATGTCCGCGGGCTGGGTTTGCTGATTGGCCTTCTGGTTCTCCATCGTATCCTCCTGATGTTCGAAGCTCTCCGGGGCAGCGGCTCTTGCACGAGACGCGCCGCTAGACGCGCCGCTTCGCCTCCTGGATCGCCCGATCGAGCTCCTCCACGCGCTGCGACACGCCCTTCTTCACCTGGTCGAGGTTCGTGCTCGTCGCCGCGTCGAGATCGCGCAGGCTCCTGCGGACCGCCTCCGACTTGTCCTGGAGATCCTTCATGACCCTGTCGGCCTCGACCCTGGACATCTTCTTCTCCATCTTCGCGCGGAGCTCGGCGACGTCCTTCTCGAGGTCCTCGATCTTGCGCGTCGTGGAGGCGCGCACGTCCTCGCGCGCCTTCAAGAGCTCGTCCTGGGCCTCCGCGGTCTTCTCGCGCGCCTTGACGGCCGCCTCGTTGAGCTCCTCCGCGGCCTCCCGGAGCGCCTTGTCGGTCTCGCGCTCGGCCCGCTGGTCGATGTCCGCGACCTTCTTGTCGAGCTCGTTGGCGACCTCCGCTGCTTTTTGCTGCGCCTCCTGCTGCGCGCGCTCGGCCTGGGCTTGCGCGTTCGTGGTGGAATCGCAGCCCGCGAAGAGGCTCGTGACAATGGCGATGGGAAGGAACGTACGGACGGTCAGCATGACAATCTCCTCCGGTCTGCGGTTGAGGCTCGACCTGGGGCCCGAGCGAACGCCGGGCACGACACGAGAGCCCCATCGAAGCTTTCCGGGATAGGCCTCTCGGCGCCCGGGATGGGGTCTGCACAGCGGTATTGCGACAGGCGTGCCACGCGAAACCGAGGAGATCGCTCGGCCTCGCGAGACAAATCGCCTCGATCGTGGCCCTCGAGCACGTGCGGGCGAGCGCGGCTTCCACGGCCGTGACAGACGACAACGCGATGCGTTATCGGGCCCGCATGCACGACCACGCCGCCCTGGCTTCCGCGGCGGCGGAGGCTGCCGATCGTGGCAGCGAGCTCATCAGGGCCCGTGGAGATTTCGGAAGATAGAGAGGAAAGGACGGCGCGCAGGAGCGCGCGAGGGGCGATCTGGCGCGTCGGGTCGCCTGCGCCCGTGGGGGCCCTTGTGAGACAAGGGCCCATGCCGGGCGCGGGACGGGCGTGGTGCGCGTCAGGTCCGGACGCGGCGGCCGAGCGCGAGGGAGACGACCGCCAGCACGAGGAAGACGACGAAGAGCAGCTTCGCCACCGAGGCGGCGCCCGCGGCGATGCCGCCGAAGCCGAGGATGGCAGCGAGGATCGCAACGATAAAGAACGCAACACTCCAACTGAGCATGATAACCTCCTAATTGGGTGATCTGGTGTTCCAGTGCTTCCATAAAGGGATGTTGCAGCCACCGTGCCGGCAATGTCCCCTGTTCACCAGGACGGCTGACCTTACCGAGGAGCGACAGCCCGCTTCGCGCGCCGCCGCACGGCGCCCCCGGCCGCAGGATCTGCGGCAAATCGCCTCATTCGTGACGTCGCGCGCCGCGCAGCGCCGCGTGTCCACGGCGGACGTGATCGGCACAACGCTTGCTCGCCCTCGTGGTCGTGCGCGCGAAGCCGAAGGCGGGTCCGCCACAACCACAGAGTCGAGGCCGTGCTCGACGGAGAGCCCGGGGCGGCAGCCCCGTCTGGGCGGCGGTCGCCTGCCCGACGGCGCGCGGGCTGCGCTGGCGGGGCGCCTTGTGGCGTTCCGTCAGCTCGCCGAATATGTCGTGCTCGCTGACGCCAGCCGTGGTCCAGGTCACCCAGGACCGCTCGCCTGTCGCTACCCGCGCTCCTGACGGTGACGTCTGCCGACACGGAGCTCACGTCGCGAACGACCCGACCATGACGACCCCGCTCCCCACGCTCATCAGGACCCGCCGCGAGGCCATCATCGAGCGGTTCGTCGGCGAGATGCGCAGGCGAAGCACGGCGGTGCGAGAGATGCCGAAGCCACTCATCATCAACTCGCTTCCCAGCTTCCTGGACGAGGTCGCCGCCGGCCTGGAGAACGGCGCGACGACGCGCGGCGGCGACGCGGCGGCGCGCGAGCACGGGGAGGTGCGCTGGGAGGAAGGGTTCGATCTGGACGTGATGGTCCGCGAGTACGGCGTCCTCCGTCGCTCGATCCTCCGCGAGATCCAGGAGGCGGGGATCACGCCGACGCTGGGTGATCTGGAGGCGCTGTCCGAGCGCCTGGACGCGGGCATCGCCAGGGCGGTCACCGAGCACACCCGGCTGCAGCTGGCGGCGCTCGAGACCGAGCGAAGGCGCGTCGAGCTGGAGCGAGGCAGGAGCGGCTCGCTGCTCGCGCAGGCGCCCGCACCGATCTGCCTGCTCAAGGGCGCCGATCTCGTGTTCGAGCTCGCGAACCCGCTCTTCTGTCAGATGGTCGGCCGCGACGATCTCCTCGACAAGCCGCTCGTCGAGGCGGTGCCTGAGCTCCGCGGGCAGGTGCTGCACGCGCAGCTCGAGGAGGTCATGACGACCGGCAATCCGAGCGTGGCGAACGAGATCCCGGTGCGGATCGCGCACTGGACCGGCGAGCTGGTGGAGCGGCTGTACAACGTCCTGTGCAAGCCGGTGCGCGACGTGAGCGGCGCCGTGGAGGGCGTCATGGTGACGGCCTTCGAGGTGACCGAGCAGATCGGCGCGCGGCGCAAGGCCGAGCGCCTCGCGCTCGAGCTCCAGCAGAGCGTCGCCCAGCGCCTGCGCGCGGAGCAGGCGCTCCGGGTGAACGAGGAGCGCTTCCGCAAGGCGCTCCGGGGGTCGCCGGTCATGGTGTTCAACCAGGATCGGGAGCTCCGCTACACGTGGATGCACAACTCCTTCGGCAAGTCGGAGCGCGAGGTGCTCGGCAAGACCGACGCGGAGGTGCTGGAGGACCCGGAGGCGACGCGGTCGCTCGACCGGGTGAAGCGCGAGGTGCTCACCAGCGGGGTCGGCCAGCGGCGCGAGATCGCCCTGCACGCCGGCGGGCGCACGCAGCACCTCGACATCTCGATCGAGCCGCTGAGCGACGACGCGGGCGAGATCGTCGGCATCACCTGCACGGCCACGGACATCACGGAGCGGAAGTCGATCGAGCAGGCGCTCCGGGCGAGCGAGGCGAGGTTCCGCACGGTGCAGGAGGCGTCGCCGGACGGGTTCATGATCCTGCGCAGCGTGCGCGACGCGTCCGGGGCGATCTCCGATTTCGAGTGGGTCTACGTGAACCCGGCCACCGGGCCGATCGTGGGCGGCCGGGGCAAGGACCTCGAGGGCAAGCGGCTGTCGGTGGAGATGCCGGGGAGCGCCCTCGCGAGCGCCTTCGGCACGTACGCGCGCGTTGTGGAGACCGGGGAGGCCGCCCGGGTCGAGCTCTTCTGCGCGCACGAGGGCGCCCCGCAGACGTTCCGGGCCATCGCGGTCGCGCTGGGCGACGGCGTGGGCATCTCGTTCCACGACATCACCGAGCAGAAGCGCACCGAGGCCGAGCGCGCCCAGCTCCTCGAGCAGGAGCAGCGCGCGCGCCAGCACGCCGAGCAGCTCAACCGGCTCAAGGACGAGTTCCTCGCGACGGTGTCGCACGAGCTCAGGACGCCGCTCCAGTCGATCCTGGGCTGGGCGCGGATCCTCCGGACGGGCGAGGTGGACGCCGAGTCGCTCGAGCGGGGGCTCGCCACGATCGAGCGCAACGCGAAGGCGCAGTCGCAGCTCATCGAGGACATCCTCGACGCGTCGACGATCATCGCGGGGAAGCTGCAGCTCCGGACCGACCCGGTCGACGTGCGGCAGGTGCTCGCCACCGCGCTGGATCTGGTGCGCCCGACGGCGCTGGCGAAGGGGGTCACGGTCAACGCGTGGGTCGTCGACGACGTGGGTATCTTCCTCGGTGACGCCGATCGGCTCCAGCAGATCGTGTGGAACCTGCTCACGAACGCGGTGAAGTTCACGCCCTCGGGCGGCCAGGTCCGGGTGGGCGCCCGGCGGGTCGACGCGACGCTCGAGGTCGAGGTCGAGGACAACGGCGAGGGCATCCCGAAGAGCTTCCTGCCGTTCCTGTTCGAGCGGTTCCGCCAGGCGGACGGCGGGATGACGCGGGCGCACGGCGGGCTGGGGCTCGGCCTCGCGATCGTGCGGCACCTGGCGGAGGCGCAGGGCGGAGCGGTGCACGCCGAGAGCGATGGCGAGGGCAAGGGCGCGCGCTTCCGGATCCGGCTCCCGATCCGCGCCGAGGCGCACCAGGCGCTGCCGTCGCCGCAGCGCCGGGGGAGCGAGGCGCCGGGGGGCTCCGCGCGCCGCCTGCTCGAGGGCATCCGCGTGCTCGTTGTCGACGACGAGACCGACGCCCGCGAGCTGCTCGGCATCATCTTCGTGCGCGCCGGCGCGACGGTGCGCGAGGCCGCCTCGGCCGGCTCGGCGCTCGAGGCGCTCCGCGAGGGGGAGTTCGACGTGCTGGTGAGCGACATCGGCATGCCGGGCGAGGACGGTTACGCGATGATGCGGCGGCTGCGCGCGCTGGGGACCGAGGTGCCCGCGAGCGGCATACCGGCGCTCGCGCTCACCGCGTACACGCGCATGGAGGATCGCCGCCAGGCGATCGCCGCCGGCTTCCAGATGCACCTGGCGAAGCCGATCGAGCCGAACAGCCTGGTCACGGCGGTGGCGCACCTCGTCGGCCGCGCGGGCAACCGCGGAAACTGGCCGTAAGATCCCGACCCCGGCCGCCCAGGGCGACGCGAACGCACCGCGCTTCGCGGGCGCGCCCTCGCCGGGTGCGGGCGCAAGGCACCGCGCCGGGGGGCGTCTGGAGCACCCGGGATCACCTCGCCGGCGCTCGCCTCACTCGGCTCTTCCCGGCGCCGCGGGCCCACGGTAACGTCGACAGGACCGGTACGGGTCGTGATCGGAGCGGAGCTCTTGGAAAACGAGTGAGCCGCGGCCCGGGCTCCCGTGCGCAGCGGGCCGTATGCGGTGTCTCCGTCCCCGGAAACAAGTGAGCCGGCCTCCAGCTCCATCGCCATCGCCCTGCGTAACGTGCAGCGTAGCTCTCGTATGCTATCGACGGGCGAGCGTTTTGCCCCTGAGAGAGGACGAGGATGGACGGTAAAATCCTGAATATTATCCTGGTCGAGGACGACACCGTCGACGTGATGAACGTCCGGAGGGCGTTCGAGAGGGGCAAGATCACGAACCCGCTCTGGGTGGCCGGCGACGGCGTCGAGGGGCTCGATCTGCTGCGCGGCACCCAGGTGCCCAGGGACCGGCGCCTCGTCCTGCTCGACCTGAATATGCCCAGGATGAACGGCATCGAGTTTCTCCGGGAGCTCCGGTCCGACGCCTCGCTGAGGGCGACGCCGGTGGTCGTGCTGACGACGTCGAACGATGATCGCGACAAGGTGGACGCGTACGACCTGAACGTCGCCGGCTACCTGCTCAAGCCGGTGACTTTCCTGAGCTTCGTCGAGCTGATGACGGCACTGAACCGGTACTGGACTCTCGTGGAGATGCCTTGAGCCACAGGTCGGTTCGTCTCCTGGTCGTCGACGACGACACGGTCGACAGGATCGCGATCCTGCGAGCGCTGCGGAGCGGCCGCGTCGACGCCGAGATCAGGGAGGCCGATTCGGTCGATTCTGCGCTCGCGGTGCTGTACGAGCAGCAGATCGACTGCGTGCTGCTCGATTTTTACCTGCCGGGGGGCGACGGGCTCGCGGTGATCGAGGCGGCGCGCAAGGCGAAGCTCACGGCGCCGTTCATCATGCTGACCGGTCAGGGCGACGAATCGCTGGCCGTCGACCTGATGAAGCGGGGCGCGGCCGACTACGTGCCGAAGAACCTGCTGACGCCCGAGCGGCTGGTGCAGAGCCTGCGCTACGTGCTCCGGCTGAACGAGGCGGAGCGCCGCGAGGACGAGGCGCGCAGGGCGCTCGCTCGCCACGCCAACCAGCTCGCGCAGCTCACCGAGGCGACGCTGCGCATCCACAGGTCGCTCTCGCTGAACGAGCTGATCCAGCGCACCACGGACGAGGCGCGCGCGCTGCTCGACGCGAACGTGGCGGTCGCGCGCCTGGCCGCGCGGGGCGTGACGCAGCGGTCCATGACGGGCACGTCGCTCTCGGAGGAGTACGCCGCGCGGGAGGATCGCGACGGCATCCGCGAGATCGCGTTCGGGCTGATCGAGCGGCGGAGCACGAGCGTCCGGCTGACGGACGAGGAGATCGCGAGCGACCCCACGTGCGCCGACGTGCTCTCGCGCGCGCCGTCGGAGCTGCACCCGCGCTCGCTGCTCGCGGCGCCGCTGCGCGGCCGGGACGGCCAGTGCATCGGGAGCATCCAGCTCCTCGATCGGCGCGACGGGCCGTTCGTGGAGAGCGACGAGGTGCTGCTCACGCAGCTCGCGCAGTCGGCGTCCGTCGCCCTCGAGAACGCGCGGCTGTACAACGAGGCGCAGGCCGCGACGCGGGCCCGGGACGATCTGCTGGCGATCGTGTCGCACGATCTCCGGAACCCGCTCAACACGATCGCGATCACGGCGTCGCTGCTGCGCAGCGATCTGCTCCAGCGGAAGGACGGCGAGGAGGACGACGCCGTGCAGCTCGTCGATCGGATGGACCGCGGGATCCAGCGCATGACGCGGCTGATCGAGGATCTGCTCGACGCGTCGCGCATCGAGGCGGGGCGGCTCGTTGTGTCGCCGCGGGTGGAGCGGGGCGGGGCGCTCGTGCGCGAGGCGCTCGAGGCCGCCGCGTCGCTCGCGGAGGCGAAGGGCTGCCGGGTGACGCAGGGGCCGTTCGACGCGGGCCTGGAGGTCCTCGCCGATCGCGATCGCGTGCTGCAGGTCTTCTCGAACCTGCTCGGCAACGCGCTGAAGTTCACGCCGAAGGGCGGGATCGTGAGCGTGTCGCTCTGCCGGGTGGCCGATCTGGCGCGCTTCTCGGTGGCCGACACGGGCCCGGGCATCCCGCCCGAGCATCAGCCGCACCTGTTCGATCGCTACTGGAAGGCGTCGCAGGAGTCGCGCACCGGCGCGGGGCTCGGCCTGTACATCGCGCGCGGCATCGTCGAGGCGCACCACGGGACCGTGGCGGTCGAGAGCACCCCGGGACACGGGACGACGATCCACTTCACGCTGCCGCTGGCGAGCTGACAGGGCGGCGGCGCGGCGGGAGGGCGCCGGGACGCGGGCGCGCCGGGAGCGGCGCGAGGCGTACGGCCGCGGAAGGAGCGGGCCCGGCCGGGGGGACGAGCGGGTCGGAAGGCAACGCGTCAGACGAGCGCTGGAGCGGCGCGGAGAGGCAGCTCGTCAGACGAGCGCTGGAGCGGCGCGGAGCGGCGCGTGTCGAGGCACGCGCATGGGCTCGACATCCGCGTGAGCCCAGAACATGTCAGCAGAACCGCTCGTCAAGAGCTCGCGAATCCGGGTTGGATCGCGAGGTAGAGTCAGCGGCTGCGGAGACTCGATATGTCGAGGAGAGGGAGCCAGGCGGGCTCCTTGTCTCGCTCTTGCGCTGATCAGAGTCTCGATCGATCCAGAGAAGTCAGTGCGAAGGGGGGGACTTGAACCCCCACGGTGTTACCCGCTAGCACCTCAAGCTAGTGCGTCTGCCAATTCCGCCACCTTCGCGAGCGCGTTTGTGGGACGGAACCTACCCAGCCGGCCAGGGAAGTCAAGCTAATCCTCTCGACCTCGTGACACGGCGGCGCTTCAGCGGACGAGCGCCTCCACGATCTCGCGGATCTCGAACGGCTTGCGCACCCACGAAACGCCGCTGTTGGCGGGCAGGGGCGCCGCGCCGGCGCTGCCGGACATGACAACGAGCCGCACGTCAGGGTTGGCGCTGCGCACCGCGGAGACGGTGCCGAGGACGTCCTGCTCGATCGGCGAGATGTCGAGCAGCGCAGCCTGGAACGGCCCGGAGGCGAGCGCCCCGGGGAGCTCGACCGCGCTCTGGACGCTGACGATGCTCGCGCCGCGCGCGGTGAGCGCGGTGTCGAGCAGATCCACCACCGCGTCGTCGTCCTCGACCACCAGGATCCTGATGCCGTCGAGGACCGCACCGGAGACCGGTGACGTCGTGCTCCGCGGCACCGGCGGCACATCGTCGACCTCCGCGTCGAACAACGCGCTGTCCGCCCGCGAAGAGGCCTCGATGGGCCAGCGCAGCTCGAAGCGGGCGCCCTCGTCCGACGGGACGAGCGCGAGGGCGCCGCCCGCTTCGCTGGCCAGCGCGGCGGAGTGGCGAAGGCCGATGCCCGCGCCGCCCGGGCGCGTCGAGACGCCGGAGCTGAGCAGCGTCGCGCGGCGCGACGGCGGGACCCCGGGCCCCTGGTCGGCCACGCCGACGATCACCGCGCCGCCTTCGAGCCTCGCGTCCACGCGCACCGCAGAGCCGCGCGGCGAGAGCGCCACGGCGTTGAGCAGCAGGTTCGTCAAGATCTGCACCACCGACGCGCCGTTGCGCACCGAGAGCCGCGCGACGGAGGGATCGAGCGCCGCGCGAAGCGCGATCGCCGAGCGGCGCGCCTCAGGGACGAGCCCTGTCACGGCGTCGTCGATGACGTCGCCGAGCAAGCGCGCCGGCTCCCCCATCGGCCTCGACGCGACCTCGCCGTCCTCGGCCGCACGCCCCGCGGCGTCGGCGCCGATCGCCCGCCGGATCAGGCGGCGAGCGTCGCGCGCGCGGGACGCAGCGACGCCGAGCGCGCGGCCCAGCTCGGAGCCTTGCTCGCCCTGGGCCCGCTCGATGCAGCCCACGATGACCGTGAGCGCATTGGAGACCTCATGCAGCGCTACAGCGAGCTCCTGCGCTGACGGGAGCGAGGCCTCGCCCGCGCGCCCCTGATCGGGGCGCTGCCCCGGATCGCCTCGCAGAGGAGGCGCGAGCGTCAGGCCATCCTCTGTTGAAGGCTCCGATGTCCCACCGCGCGTCGGCTGCGCCACGGGCGCTAGCCTATCTCGCTCCGCGCTGGGCTGGTACCGCCCTTTTTCGCTCCGACTTCACCTGGACGCCGACGGGGGGAGCGGCAGGACGTAGGAGCCGTCGGGCGCCGACCGGGTCTCGCCGATCTGGATGACCCTCGTGGCCGTCCCCTGCGCGGTGTCGCTCTGGACCGGGAGCCAGGCCACGACCGCCGCGTCGCCGAGCGGGGCGCCCGACTCGTCGCGGACGACGCCCTGGAGGACGGCCGGGTACGGCATGGTGAGCTCCAGCTCGGTGACCGCGGCGTCGGCCGCGGAGACCGCGAGGCGCGGCCTCACGAGCCACGGGTAGGCAGAGCCCGGCGCCGGCCGGACCGAGAAGTCGAACTCCCCCGGGTCGGCGCCGAGAGAGAACGCGCCGTCGCGCAGGACCCCGGACGCCTGCCGGGGGAGCAGCGGCTCGGGCCTCAGCACCTGACCGAGGTAGGTCTTGACCTCGCCGAGCGAGGGGACCGCGAACACGCCGGCGCCGTCCATCAGCTCGCCCGCAGGGCCCTGGACGTGGCCGCGCAGCGTCCCGGCGTCCGGGATGGGGACCGACTGGCCGCAGTAGCAGTCGTCGCCGGCCGGGAACTTGAGCACCTGCATGGCCTTCGCCTTGGTGGTGTCGTTGATCGGCTGCGCGAAGATGACGTATTCGCCAGGCGGGAGGTCGGCCCGGAAGAGGCCATTCGCGTCCGTCTCGGTGTCCAGCTTGTAGGCGGCGGTCGGCGCCCGCTCGATGTCGGCGCTCTGGATGCGAACGGCGGAGAGCACCGGGTTGCCCTTCGCGTCCTCCGTTCGACCTTCCACCCGGCGCGCCGCCGCGTCGAGCTGGAGGAGCGAGAGGTCCAGGTTCCCCGTGGACCCCTGGAGCGCGATCGAGGCGAGCTCCCAGTAGACAGTCGGGCGCGGCTCTCCATCCCTCGGACGCAGCCGGATGAGCGGGCTCTTGTCCTTGTCGGTCCAGTAGAACTTCACGCCGAAGCCGACCTGCGTCGCCGTCCCCGGCTCGCCGGGCTCGCGTTGCTCGAGCCGATCGACCTGGGAGATGACGCTGCCGGTGAGCGGGTCGACGAGATCGAGCCTCCACCCGTCGACGCGCACGCCCCCCGGCACCTGCAGGCTGCCTTGAAGCACGGCAGGCGCCTCGGCGTTGACGCCGAGCTTCCACACCTCGGGGATCGGCTGGTTCGGCAGGAAGATCGGCGGGGGGATGTCGTCGCTGCAGCCGCCGTACGCCTGCGGGATCAAGTAGATGTGGTAGTCGCCGGTGGGGATCGCGAGCTGGAACTTCTGGCCGCCGGAGCCGTCCGGCTCCGAGAGCGTCGAGTAGCTCTGCGCCGGCAGGCCGAGGACGGGCGCGATGCGCCGGAGCTCGACCCGCACGGGAAACTGCCCGCCGGCGATGTCTCTGCAGTAGGTGCCGCCGATGCGCAGCGTGGCATCCACGCGCGCGGGCGCGGGGATGTTGAGATCCAGGGGATGTACCTGCCCGCCGGCGTCGTGCGGGGGGAAGGCGCCGCCTGCGTCGATGTCGAGGAGGTGTGAGATCTCCGCGCCGAGCTCGTGCGAGGGGCGCGGCCGGACCTCCAGGATGAGCGCGTCGAGGTGCGCGCTGGTCGAGACGCACGCGCGCTGCCCGTCGAGCGCCGCGCAGGCCGCTCCCACGCCGCAGTCGACCGAGGTGTCGCAGGCGTTCGTGGGGCCAGCTTCGAGCATCTCGAGGGGAATGCTGCAGGCCACCGACCCCGGCAGGCAGGCGAGCAGCGCAGCGCGCAGGATCAGCCGAGCGGATGAACGAAACACGCGGTGCCCGAACGGGTCCGCACCCGAGCAGGCGCAGGGAAAAATCACGGTGGAGAGAGAAGGCGATGTTCGTGCCAACCTGCCGCCGGTGTTCCGGGCAGCGCGCGGCGTGCATCCTATCGGCAGCGCGCTCTGCAGGCCGCGGCAGGGCTGTGACAGCGGTGTCGCGTCGCGCTTGGCGCAGCGATGCGGCCAGACCGCAATCACCGCGCCAGGGCGAGACCCGGGCGCGCACACCGAGGCCTCGGGTACGACGGAGTGCGACATGCTCGCCGTCGGAGCCGCAGGGGGTGCGGGGCGCGGGAGAGGGCGCGGCGCGGCCGACGTCGGCACGGCTGCGTCAGCGCTTACGTGCCTGCACGGAAGCGCGAGCTCCCCGTGTCGACCCGCCGGAGTGAGGGCACCGTGCCGGGCTGCCATCGCGCTTCGGCGTATTCCATCCGCGTCGCGAGGCGTACGAGATCGGCGATCTCGGGGTGCGCCGCGCACGCGGCGGCGAGCCCCTCGGGCCTGGAGAGCGGGACGGCGAGCTCCAGGCCTCGCTCCTTGATTGTCGCGCGCACCGCCGTGGCGATGCTGCCCGCGGCGAAGAGGCCAGCGCGGCGCATCGCGGTGCGGGTCGTCCTGATCGCGCCCTCGTAGGTCATCTTGTCGGCGCTGTCGCAGATCTCGCGGAGGCGACGCTCGGCGCGCGGCGGGATGAGCTGCCAGAGGTTCTGCTCGAGCCGCACAACGGCGGGGTTGCCGCGGGAGCTCTGCGCGGTGGCCTCGAGCGGGCCGAACGCGGCGACGACGGCGGAGAGGAGCGTGCGGAGCTCATCCTCGGTGCTGGTGTTCGCGAGGACGTGGTCGGGCATGGCCCCGGCCAGGTGGGCGCCGAGCAAGTAACGCAGCTCGGGGGTGTCCTCGCGGAGCTCGCCCCGCAACAGCACCGCCGGCGGGTTGACCCGGACGACCTGCCCCTCCGGCGACGAGGGAGCCGGCGACGAGGCGCGCTGGTGGTAGAGCGCGGTGCGCAGGAGACCCAGATGACCGGCCACGACGCCGTAGAGCTCCCCGAGGAGCGTGGGCGACGTCGGCTGGACCCGCTCGGACGCGACGAGCCCGGACTGGCTCGCGTCGCGACGGTAGAGGCCGGTCTCCCACACGATCGCGAGGGCCTCGTTGACCGGCGACTCCAGGTCGCGGAAGAGAAGGGCGCTCACGAGCTCCGGCGCGTCGCGCTGCGCGGCGAGGAGCGGGGGCGCGATGAAGCCCTCGCCGCGCCGATCGGCCGGCTCGTCGCCCTCGAAGGCGCGCAGCACGTGCTCGATGGCGCGGGCGTAGGTCATGTTCTTGTCGGCGATCGCGGCCGCCTGGAGGCGCTCGAGGGTGCCCCGGTCGCCGAGCCGCAGGTGGGCCTGCATCCGGCGGACGGCCAGCGCCTCACGGGAGCGATCGTCGCGCGGGGCGAAGCTCTTCATGAGCCGCTCGCCAGCCTCGTACGAGCCCGCCGCGAGCTCGCGGAAGAGCGCGGCCTCCTCGAAGCTCTCGGCCGCGGACGGCGGCCACGTGGTCAGGAGCCGCGTCGCCGAGGAGGGCGGCTGGGCCGACGCCGGCGCAGAGACCGGGGGCGCCGTGACCTGCGCGCCGGCGCTGGAGCGGCCCGATGGCGCGCCGGCGCGCGGGGCGCTGCTCTCCGCGGCGCCCTGTGCAGCGCCGGCAGCCGGCGCCCGCGAGGCCTCGGCGACCCCCGAGCCGTCGAGCAGGTCGTCGTCGGACAGCGCGGGCGCGACCGCCTGCGCGGCGTCGGCCGCGATGAGCGACTCGTCGAGCGGGTCGTTGAGCTCGACAAGATCGATGTGCTGACCGCTGGAGGCCGGCGCGCTGCCGCTCGCGGGCGCGCGGCTGCTCGCGGGCCCGCGGCTGCTCGCGGGCGCGCGGCTGCTCGCGGGCCCGCTCGTCGACGGCGCGCGGCTGCTCGCGGGTCCGCTCGTCGACGGTGCGCGGCTGCTCGCGGGCCCGCTCGTCGACGGCGCGCGGCTGCTCGCCGGAGCGGCGCCGCCCACCGCCGATGAGGCGCTGGGCGATGGCTCCGGGGTCGCCCGGGCCGGCTCCGCGACGATGACCCGGACCTGGGTGGGGTGGAGCACCTCCTCGGGCGGCAGGGTCGCCCGCTCGCTGGCGAGCTCGGCGTTCAGCTCGGCGATCTTCAACCCCAGCGCGCGATCCGAGCCCGCGAGCACCGTGGCCTGCGCGAGGATCTGCGCCGCGCGATCCGGATCGCTCGACGCGTGCAGGCGCGCGAGCTGCATCAGCGCGCGCGCGCGGTCGATGCCCGAGCTCTGCGCGACCAGCTCCTCGAGCGCGCGCCGCGCGGCCTCGGGCTCGCCCCGGGCCGCCGTGAGCTCGAGCTGGCGGCGCAGCGCCAGCGCGCGCGTCTCCGGCTCCGCCGCGGCCTCCTCGAGCAGGCGCGCAGCCGCGTCGAGGTCGCCGGCGTTCTGCGCGGTCTCCGCGGCGGCGAGCGCGACGCGCCCCCGCGCGCGCATGCCCTGGAGATCGCCGCCGAGCGCGCGCTCGAACAGCGGGAGCGCGGCCGAGAAATTCCGCTTCAGCGCCAAGCGCTCCGCCATGCCGAGCGCGACCAGGGTGCTCGGCCCGACCTCGGCGTGGCGCCGGGTCAGCTCGCGCATGCCCGCGCCGTGGCCCTGGATGACGTCGAGCGTCTCGGCGAGCAGGAAGGCGTGCAGATCGACGTGCGCCGGGCGCAGGCGCGGCGCGATGCGGCCGAGCTCCTCGACGGCGGCCTGCGCGTCGCGCGGCGTCCCCGTCCCGCGCAAGCGATACTCGATGCGGCGCGCCTCGAGGACGGCGTCGGGCGAGTCGGGCGCGAGCTTCACGGCGCGGCGAGCGCGCTCGAGGGCCGTGACGTCGTCGCCGAGCATCGAGGTGGCGCGCGCCGCCTCAACGAGGAGCTGCGCGCGCCGCTCGGGCGCGTCGCGCGACGCGCTGGCGAGCTGATCGAGCGCCGCGGCGAGCGCGTGGCCGTCGCCCTCCCGGCGGGCGATCTCGACGCGCAGCTCGATCACGGCCTCGCGCGGCGCGATGCGCGCGACGCTCTCCAGGGTGTCCTTCGCGGACTCGACGTCGCCGCCGCCGAGGTAGCTGCTGCACGCGCGGAGGTTGTACTCGGCCCGCTCGTCGGTGGTGGCCGCGAGATCGCCCAGCCTGCACCAGAGCGGGGCCGCGCGGAGCGGCGTCCCGAGGCGCTCGTGGATGTCGGCGAGGAACCGCAGCGCGCTCACGTCGTCCGGCGACGCCGCGAGCAGGGCCTCCAGCTCGGCGCACGCCTCGTCGAGCAGGCCGAGGCGCTGCTCGAGCAGCGCAGCGCGCCGCAGCCGCAGCGCGCGCCGCGTGTCCGGCAGCGGCGCCGCCTCGATGCGGCGCGCGAGGAGCGCCGCGACCGCCGCGTGATCGCCGCGGTCGCTCGCGTCCTGCTCGACGACCTCGAGGGCGTGAAGGTCGGCCGGGTCGAGGCGGGCGATCGCCTCGTAGAGCGCCACGGTGGCGCCGCGATCGCCGAGCTCCTGGGCGAGCGGCGCGAGCTCGCGCAGCAGGAGCAGCCGCTCCTCGTCGCCGGCGGAGGCGCCCTGGAGGCGCGTGAGCACGTCGAAGAGCAGCCGGCGATCGTCGGCGCGCCGCGCGAGCCGGATGAGCTCGTCGAGGTGCGCCTTGTCGAACGGGGTCTTCTGCGCGGCGTCGAGGAGGAGCTCCAGCGCGCCGTGGAGATCGCCGCCGGCCGCGAGGATGCCCGCGAGCTCGCGCGTCATCTCGAGCCGGACGGCGTCGGGCAGGTCCGCGCGCGCGAGCTCGGCGTGCACGAGCGCCTCGAGGTCGCCGCTGCGCTCCTCGGCCGCGTACAGCCGCCGGAGCCGGGCGACGACCTCGGCGCGCGTGTCGCCCTGGAGCTGTCCGCCGGCGAGCGCCCGCTCCAGGGCGACCACGGCCTCCGCGCGCTGGCCCTCGCGCTCGTGCTTGTCGGCGAGGTGGAGCAGCGCCTCGAGGCGCCGCGCGACCGGCAAGGCGTCGTCCAGCGATCGCTTCAGCGCCTCGTCGCCGCTGGCCTCGACCGCCGCCTCCGCCTCGTACGCGAGCGCGTCGTCCTCGGGGGCACGGCGGGCCGCCTCGACCAGCAGGGCGGCCGCGACGGGCGGCACGTTGAGCGCGCCCGCGAGCTTGCTCGCCCACCGGAGCAGGCCAGGGCCGACGCTCGAGTGCGGCTTCATCGCGGCGGCGTACACCGCCGCGATGAGGTGCGACGCCGGCTCGGTATGTCGCGCGAGCTCACCGACGATGTCGAGGAGCGTCAGGAACTCGTCGACGTCGCCGTCGGCGAGCATCGCGCGCTCGATCGCGGCGAGCGCGAGCGTCGGCGAGTCGAGGACCTCGACCGCGATGCGCGCCATCGCGAGCCCCGCGCGAGCCCCATCGGGGCCCTCGAGCTTCGCGATGCTGGCCTTGACCGCGCGGTCGAAGCGGATGGCCTCGACCTCCGGCTGCCCGGTGCACGCGACGAGGTCACGGATCGCCGCGCCGACGTCGTCGACGATCGCCGCGTCCGGGCGCACGATCATCGCGCGGAGCAGGATGTCGAGGCGCAGCCGGAGGCCCTCCTCCGTGCGGCCGGTGAGGGCCGCGGCGCGCTTCAGCCACGCGTTGCGCGACGCCGGGTCCGCCGTCGCCGCCACCCGCTCGAGGGCGCGCACGGCCTCCGACGGCTCGTCGGCGTGCTCGGCGAGCCGCGCGAGCAGCACGTACGACGTCCCCTCGGTGGGCACCGCCTCGAAGCTGGCCACCGCGTGCGCGAGCGCGAGCTCGAAGGCGCCGCGCCGCTCCAGTTGCCGCGCCGCGCGGTAGTGGGCGGCGCGGCGGCCGTAGCAGCCCAGGGCCGCGTCGGCGAGCAGCCTGTACGTCTTGTCGAGGACGGCGACGCCGCCGTCGGCGTCCGCCGATTTCTCGACGAGCGCCACGGCGTCGGCGCGGAGGGGATCGAGCTCGATCGCGCTCGCCGCCGCGGCGAGCGCCCGATCGGGCAGGCCGTGCTCGTGGGCGAGGTTCGCGGCCTCGATCAGCAGGTTGGCGCGCCTCCTTCGCTCGGGCCCGACGTCGCCCGACCACCTGCCCTCCGCCGCGGCGGGCTGCGCTTCGCCGTCACCCCGCGCCTCGGCGGCGCGGGCGACGAGCGCCTCGATCGCCGCCTCGACGCCGGCGAACTCGCACATGTCCCGCGCGTAGCGCTCGGTCCCGCCGCTCGGCGCGACCTCGCTCGCCCGGAAGAAGGCCCGCTCGGCGCCGCGATGGTCCTCGGCGAGATCCCAGAGCAGGCTACCGAGCTCGCGCCAGGCGGACGCGGCCTCCTCCGCCGCGTCGCCCCCCTGCGCGGCGAACGCCCGGGCCTTCGCCTCGGCCAGCGCTATCGCGCCGTCGGAGCTGAGCGCCTTCGCGTCGAGCAGCGACGCCTCGAGGCGCTGGACCCGTGCGAGGACCTCCTGCACGTCGGCCTCCGACGCGGCCGCGCGCGCGAGCTCCTGCGCCGCCCCGTCCGGGTCGCCGCCGTCGAGGCGGCAGTCGGCGAGCATCAGCATCAGCTCGACGGCGTGCGACGCCGTGAGCTCGACGGCGAGCCACCGCTCCAGCACGGTCACCGCGAGGTGAGGGTCGCCGGAGCGGCGCGCGAGCTCGAGGAGCCGCTCGCGCAAGAGCGGGTTCTGCGGGCCGAAGACGTCGAGCGAGCGCCTCGCGAGCGCCGTGCCGCGCTCCGGGTCGAGATCGTAGAGCGCGTGCAGGGCGTTCGCGAGCGCGGCCGCCATCTCGCCGAGCGGCTTGGGCTGCGCCAGGATCCACGCGAGCGCGTCCGAGAGACGGGCGGCGTCGCCCGCGACAGCGGCGCGGCGGATGAGCTCCGCGGTCGCCTGAGGGGACCCGGGCCGCAGCGCGAGCCAGCGCTGGGTCCACGCGAGCGCGAGCGGCAGCTCGCCGAGCGCCTCGAGCGCCCTCGCGAGGCCGTCGCAGAGCGCGCCGCGCGGGAACACCGTCGTGATGGAGCGCTCGATCGCCGCGACGACGGCCCGGTCGACCTCGAACGGCGGCGCCTCGCCCGCCTCGGCAGCGCCGGTGAAATCTGCCGTGAGCGTCGCGGCGAGCGTGGCCACCGCGCGGGTGCACGACGGATCGGCCTCGCAGGCGAGCACCGCGACCTCGCGCGCGAGCGGCGCAGCGCCCACCCGCACGTAGAGCTCCGCGGCGAGCGAGAGCAGCACCGCGCGCAGCGCCGGCCAGACCGGCGCCGCGAGCTGCACGATCGCGTCGGCGCGCTCCCGCAGCCGCCCCGTCCGCGTCGCCAGCACGAGCGCAGCGCTGGCCGCGCCGCGGTGCCCCGGCGCGTCGCTGAGCAGCGGCAGCACCTCGTCGAGCGCGCGGGCGTCCTGCCCCTGCCGCCGGGCGATCGCCGACAGGAGGAGGCGGACGCGCGCCAGCTCGACCCGCGTCAACGACGACGCGCGGATCGCCTCGGATCTTGCGGAGCGCGCGCCCTCGGTCTCTGCGGGCGACGGCCGCGCTGCCTCGGCGAGCCGCGCGCGCAGCAGGGCGTCGAACGCGGCGCCTCCCCCCGTCCGGCGGCTCAGCCGATCGAGCGCCAGCAGGCAACCGCGGTCGGTCGGCAGCGCCCGCGAGAGCCCCACGAGCGCCTCCTCGTAGGCGGCGCGCTCCTTCGGGCGGCCCCGGTAGATCACGACGAGCCGGCGGAGCGCGTCGATCCGCCCCTCGGCGGACTCCGCGCCGCGCAGCGCGCGTTGCGCCGCGACGAGCGCCTCGTCTTGCGCCTTGAGCCGCTCCGCGATCCGCTGGAGCCCTGCCGCGGCGCGCTCCGGGTCGCCGCCGACGCTCTTCAGCGTCTCGAACGCCCACTGCGCGAGGCCTGGGTCGCCGATCTTCTCCTCGGCGAGGCGCGCGAGGTCGGAGAGCGCGTCGATCCGCCCCGCCGCCTCCTCTCTTGCCCTCGGGTCCGAGCCCTCGCCGATGCGGATGAGGGCCTCGACGAGGGGCGCCATGTCGTGCAGGGTCGCCGCGTGCTCGCGCAGCGCGGAGCGGGCCACCGCGTTGCCGCAGTCGCTCGCCGCGGCCTCGATCCAGGCCTCCACGGCGCGGTCGGGGCTCGCGAGCGGGCCGGCGAAGAGCCGCGCCAGCGCCGCGTACGCCTCCGCCCGCGGCGCCCCCGCCCGCTGCTCGGCCCGGATCTCGATCCGCGCGGCAACGAGCTCGTAGAGCCCCGCCTGCTCGAGCACCTCGTCGATCTCGACGGCGGCGTCGCCGTCGACCTCCGCGTCGAGCCCCGCGTCGAGGACGCAGCCCACGGCGCGCGCCCAGTCGCCCTCGCTCGTCGCGCCCTGGAGCCGGTGGCCGTGAACCTCCCTCACGCGCTGCAGAGCGGAGCCCCCCGCAGCCCCGGCCGCGCCGCCGGACGCCCGCGCCGCGAGCGCTCCCGCGTGCGTCCGGAGCACCTCGTCGGCGGCGCCGTGCCTGCTGCGCACGAACAGCGCCGCGGCCATGGCCTTGGCGGCCATGTCGTCGTGGGGGGCGATCTCGAAGGCGCGCAGGCGATCCTCGAACGCCGCCTCCCGCTCCCGCGCCGCTTCGCGCCGCTTGGCAGCCTCGAGGTACGCCTTCGCCGCGGCCTCCGGCAGCACCTGATCCGACGCCCATGCGGCGATCGTGCCGAGCAGCTCGCTCGCCATCGCGTCGTCCGGGGCGAGCTCGCTGGCCTCCTCGAGCGCGTCGACCGCGCCCTCGACGTCGCTCGCGCGCGCGAGGAGCACGGCGATCTTCACCAGCAACCGCGCCGTCGCGCCGGGCGGCTGCGTGTCGTCGCGCACGCCGCGGAGCGCCGCCGCGGCCAGGGCTGGCTCGCCCAGCCCCGCCAGCCAGCCGGCGAGCTCGCTCCTCATCGCGGGGTCGTCGCCCAGCGAGATCGCGCGGCGCGCCAGCGCCGTGGCCCTGTCGAGCTCGACGCCGCGCGCGGCGAGGATCCTCGCCAGGGCGAGGGTCGCCTCGCGCTCGCCCTGCGTGTCGCCGGCGGCGCGGCGCTCGTCCATGCGCGCGCGCCAGTAGGCCTCTTCAGCCCGCGGGCCGCGGTGGCGCGACACCGGCGCGACCGCTCGGCTCCCTCCGATGAGGAGCTGCCCCGCAGAGGCGGGCCCCGCAGGATCCATCAGCTCCGGCGGCTGCGGCGCCCTCCGCACGCCCGACGCTGATGCTGCCCGATCCGGAGGTGAAGAGCTCATTTCGGCGACCCGCTTCGGGTATGCTGATACCGCTCAGCCTACCAGAACGACCGAGGTACAAGGCCAAACTTCCGGTGCGATTCTCGCGCTTACCGGAGCGTCACCGCGAACGGTAACACCGTGAGCGCCCGCTCTCCGGCCAGAAGCGGCGCCATCGAGGCGGCGAAGGTCCCGATCTCCGGCGCAACGCCGAGCCACTCGGGCAGGAGGGCGCCCGCCATCGCCCCCCGCGCGCGCTCCTTGAGCGCCGCGCGGTCGGGCGTCCGCGCGTCGCCCTCGGCGGTTTCGTCGCCAGCGGCCAGGAGCTCGAGCAACCCGCCATCGTCCTGCTCGACCTCGACAGGCGCGTCCTCGGGCAGCTCCGCCAGCTCGCGCGCGAGCGCGATCGCCCGCTCCAGCCCGCCGAGCTCATCGACGAGCGAGCGCCCGTGGGCCTCGGCGCCGCCGAAGATCCTCCCCTCGGCGGAGGGCGCGATCGTCTCCAGCGGGAGATTCCTCCCCTCCGTGATGCGCTTCAGGAAGAGGTCGTAAACCGCTTCCATGGAGGCGAGCACACGGGCGCGGGTCGGCTCGTCCCAGGGCGTGAGCGCCGACATGTACGCGGCGCGCGCCGCGCGCTGGGGATCCGGGTTGGCCGCGACCGTCTCCGCGTTGATCCCGATGTCCGCAAGCGCCTTCCCGACGGCGAACTTGCCGCCCACGACGCCGATCGAGCCGATGATGCTCGTCGGCTCGGCGACGACCTTGGTGCCGGCGCAGGCGAGATAGTAGCCGCCGCTCGCCGCCATCCCGCCGATCGAGACGATCAGCGGCTTCTCCTTCCGCAGCCGCATCAGCTTCTGCCAGAGCAGATCCGAGGCGAGCGCCGACCCGCCGGGCGAGTCGATCCGGAGCACGACCGCCTTCGTGCTCGTGTCCTTGGTCAGGCGCGTGATCACCCGCCCGAGCTCGCGCTCGCCGATCCCGTCCGAGGAGCCGAGGGGCACCCCGCTGGCGGTCATGCTGATGCCGCCGATCGCCGGGACCACCGTCACGTGCGGCGTCCCCAGCGAGCTCGCCCCGGCGACCGAGCGGAACACGTCCACGAGGCTCCTCGAGAGGCTCGGATCGCGCTCGACGCCGCCGAAGCGCGGCACGGAGCGCTCGGTGCCGGCGAGCTTCTTCGCATCCTCGAGCGCGGCCTCGACGTCGCCGAGCTCGTCCACGAGCCCCCTGGCCTTCGCCGCCTCCGGAGCGAACGGGCCGTCCTCGACGGCCTCGCGGAGCTCCTGCTTGCCGCGCCCCTCCACGATGGCCGACAGCCACGCCTCACGGAGCCCGCCCAGCGCGGCCTCGAGCGACTGGCGCGCCTCGGGGCTCGCCCCCTCCCGCGTGAACGGCTCGCTCGCTCCCTTGAACTTGCCCACCTGAAGGAAGTCGACGTCCACGTTGAGCTTGTCGAGGAGCCCCTTCGCGAACACGAGCTGCGCCGCGATCCCCACCGTATCGACCTGACCGGCCGGGCTGAGCCAGAGCTTGCTGCACGCAACGGCCGCCAGCAGCATCGACGCGTTGTTGTACTCGTCCGCGTGGCACACGACGGGCCGCCCCGCCTTGCGGACGTCGCCGAGGATCCGGCCGATCTCGTGGGCCCGCGCGAAAGCGATGCGCGAGGTCCCGAGCCGCACGAGGAAGCCCTTCGCGCTCTCCGCCTCGGAGAGCGACCGCAACGACCGCACGAGCTGCGCGTGCGTCCTGCTGCTCGGCGGGCCGAAGAGCGACGCCGCCGCGCTCTCGGGGAGCCCGCGCGAGAGATCGATCTCGATGACCGCCGGCTCATCGAGCGGCCCGGCGGCGGGCGCCGGCAGCGACGCGGCCCGCTCTCTCCCGGTGCAGCCTGCCATCGACGCTGCCACCGCGAGGGCGCCGACGCCGGCCCACCCTCCTCGTCGAGCTCGGTGCTTACTCATGCTTTATCCCGGGCAGATCGGAGGTATCGATCTCGGGCGCGGTCGCGCCCGGCGAGGCGGTCGGCGGCGGGTGCACGCCGGGGAGGTCGCTCGTATCGATGGTGCCACCTGGGGCAACGTAGTCATCGGGCACCCGGCCGTCGTCCGGCGCCGGCCCGCGGCGGATGCGCCCGGGCGCGGCCGGCGCCGCCGAGGGGCTCGGGTCGGGAGCGCCCGCCCGAGGGCCCTCGCCGCGCGCGCTCGAGGCCGGCTCGGGGCCGCCGTCCGGCTTGCTTTGCGCCTTCTCGAGGCGATCGATGAAGGCCCGGAGCGGGTGCGCGAGCGGGTGCGGCCGGCTCGTGGCGAGCAGGCGATCGTTCTCGGTGCGCGCCTCCGCGAGATCGCCGGACCGCGCGAGCGCATAGACGAGCAGCGCCCGCGCCCGCCCGGGGCTCTGCTCGCTGCTCGCCGCCGCCCGGAGCCGCTCGACCACCGCGGCCCAGCTCGGGTAAGCCTCCGCGAGATCGAGCCCGGCCAGTGTCAGGGAGTTCTCCGGCTGCGCGCTCTCGGCCGAGATCGTGCCGACGAGGCGCCGCGCCGAGGCGAGGTCCCCTTGCATGCGGAGCAGATCGATCGCCGCGCGCCTCACCCCCGCGTCCTCCGGCGCGACGCGGCGCGCGTGATCGACGGCCTTGCGGGCGCGATCGGCCGCGACCTGGAGCTCGTGCCGCATCGTGTCCAGATCCGGATCCTCCGGGGCGAGGAGCTGCAGCCGGAGCCACCGCATGTCCGCGTTCACTGTCTCGAGCCGGGCCAGCGCCGCGGCGACGCGCGGGTCGTCCTCGGCGAGCGCGCTCGCCTTGACGAGCTTGTCCCTCGCCGTCTCGAGGTCCCCCTCCGTCAGGCTCCGCTCGCCGTCTGCGAGCAGGGTCGGCACGCGATCGTCGCGCGTCACGGGCGGCGCCTGAACCGCGGGCTTCAGGTACTTCGGCCCGAGGGTCGCGGCGCTCACCGCCACGAGGCCGACGACGATGAGACCGACGACCCACCGGGCGATCCCGGTCCTCCGCGTGGGCAGTATGGAGATCCGCGTGTCCCCGTCCGTGTCGTCGTCGTACGAGGGGCGCACCTCGGGCTCCGCCGGCGCGCTCTCGATCGGCGAGCCCGCTCGCCGCGCCGCGCGCTCCCCGCCGCGCCTCGCCGGCGGGGCGTCGTCTCCCTGGCCCTCGCCCGCAGATGCGGGCGCGGGCTCGGCGCGCGGCGGCGGGGCGCTGTTCGGGATCCGCAGCGGGGCGAGCCCAGCGGCCCGCCCCTGGGGATCGCTGCCCGCGTCCACGGGCCTCAGGCTGCTGCCCTGGCGCGCCTCGGCGACCCCGGCGCCGCGCAGCGTCCGCGGCTCCGGCCGCCGCGCAGGGTGCCCGTCCGGCAGCGGCGGCGCCTCTTCCGGCGGTACCACGACCCCGGGCAGCGCGTTCGGCCCGAGCATCGCGCGAGCGGGGGCGCCGGCCTCATCGTAGGTGGCGGGCGGCGTCGCGCGGCGCGGCGATGGCCGCTCCCTGCCCGCCTGGATCTCCCGCACCTCCCGCACCTCCCGCACGATCGTCTCGGCGTCGTGGATGGACTCGGGGGAGCCCTCCGCCCGCGGGAGCGGGATCGCGACCGAGCCCTCGGTCTGCGCCGGCGCTGGACCTCCGAGCCCCTGGGGCGTGAGCGACCTCGCGCGGCCCGACAGCGGCGAGGGCCCTCCGATGCCGAGCGCGGTCCCGACCATGACCATGCTGCCCGGGCCCTTGAAGAACGGCTCCAGCTCCGCGATCGACCCGAGCCGCCGCGGCCTGGCGTTGCCGCGCGAGATCACGTCATCGCGGGTGATGTGGCCCTGGGAGATCGCTGCCTGGAGCTCCCGGAGCATCTTGAACTCGAGCTCCCGGCCGCCGAGGGTGCGCACCACCCACTTCTCGGGGAGGGCGCCGTCGGTGCGGCGCACCTTGAACTGGAAGCCGCAGTTCGTGCACTTGACCGTCGTTCCGCGCTCCGAAACGAGCGCGTCGTCGAACTCGTATTCGGTGCTGCAACGCTCGCAGGTGACATCCATCTGCTCGACCGGTCCCCGTGTCCTCGCGAACGGCTGGCCCCCAGGCGTCAGCCTGCCGGGTATCCTCGTTCGGAGGTGGCCGCCCGGAACTCGGCGCAACGGTAGCACGGGTTCCCCTGCGTGCCCCACGGCCTCGCGCCGCGCCGCACCATCGCCGTCGCACCGCGCCATCCTCCCCCTGTCGCTCGCGAGCCTCCCCCCGGTCGCCCGCGAGCCTCCCCCCGGTCGCCCGCGAGCCTACCCCGCTGCCAGCGAAGTGGATCCACGCTGGCGAAGCGGTTCTCCAAGGGCATGGCCGCGTACACTCGCGCGCGCGGGCCACATGCCGACGTGAACGCAGCTTCACGGCGGCCGCGCGCAGCGCCCGGATGCGCGACGCCTGGCCGAGCTTGTGTGGGGCATGTCGCTTGCTACGCTCGTTCGGTCGCGACCGTCACGCGCGAGGGCGCCGCCCCTCGACGCCGGACGGCCGAATGCCTTCGGGAGACGGTGAATGAAGCGACTTACTCTGCTGGGTCTCGCGAGCGTGCTGGCGCCCCTCCTCGCGGGTTGCCCCATCTACGATGATGCCGACAGCCACTTCTGTGATGCGGAGGACTGCGGGCCCAGCATCTCGGACGGCTGCGAGGTGCCGGCCGACTGCGGGATCAACGAGACCTGTGGCGAGGACAACGCCTGCCACGTCGGCGACTGCACCACGTGGGGGTGTAGCCGCGGCTTCGAGTGCGTCGTCGCCGACGACCTCACCGCCTCCTGCGTGGCGAGCGGCTCCTCCGGGGAAGGCGGCAGCGGCGGCGCCGGCGGCAGCGGGGGAGGCGGCAGCGGTACGGTGTACTGCGGTAACCCGGACGACTGCGCCCAGGGCGAGACCTGCGCCCCGGACGGCACGTGTCAGCCCGGGAGCTGCGATGACGTCCTTCCGAGCGGCGACCCGCTCGGGTGCGTCCACGGGTATGTCTGCGAGGGCGACGGGGCCGACGCGACCTGCGTGCCGGCGACGCCGGCCGCGTGCGGCGCCGACGAAGACTGCGCCGGCCTCGGCGCGGACTACCTCTGCGTGAGCGGCACCTGCACCGCGCCTCAGGACCAGTGCTTCGACCAGACCCAGTGTCCGGTCGACGACAGGTGCGTCGAGGGCAAATGCACGCCGGCCTGCAGCGACGACGCAGACTGCCCCAGCAGCTACCGTTGCGACGCGGACCTCGGCGTCTGCTCCCAGCCTGCGCAGCCCTGCGTCATCACCGACGACTGCGGCGGCCCCTCCGCCGTCTGCGTCGACGGCGCCTGTGTCCCGAGGAGCGACGGCGGCGAGTGCCCCGAGGGCTACGCCTGGGTCGAGAACGGCTGCATCCCGGAGCAGTCGAGCAACTTCGTGTGCGGCGAGGACGGGGTGCAGGACCTCTGCGCGCCGGGCTCGATCTGCCTCCATCACAGCTGCTACATCTCGTGCGAGCAGCCGAACCCGAACGCCTGCGACAGCCAGTCGCCCTCGCTCAGCGAGTGCAGGACCGTGACGACGTTCTCCGGCGTGCACCAGGTGTGCGGATCGAGCGAGAACCTCGGCGGCGAGTGCGATCCCGAGACGCCCTGCAGCGAGGGCCGGGTCTGCATCGACGGCTTCTGCCGCTAGCGTCGCGGCGCCTCCACCGCTGCGATCGAGCCCCCGGGCAGCGCGCTTCTGGCCCTGCTCCCTCCGTGCGCAATATGCCCTTGGCATGCGCGCTGCCTCACGTCCCGCCGGTCCCTGTTCCAGCCACGTGAATCCACGCCGACGGACGCGCGATGCTCGCGCCCCGCGCGCGATGGGCACCGACGGAGCCACAATGAAGGCAACCGATCTCGTCAATTACATGGCCGACATTTTCCCCTACAGGAGAAGGAGCTCACTCGACTGGATCGTTCCCGTCGCGGTCGGGCTCGGCCTCGGCGTCGCCTTCGGCGTCCTGGTCGCGCCGACGTCGGGCGACGAGGCTCGCCGCCGGCTGCGCGACAGCGCAGGCCGTCTCCGCGAGCGCGCGGGTCGGATGCGCACCGACGCGGAAAGGGTCGCGGAGCGGGCCAAGGACCGCACCCTCGAGGCCGCGCAGCGGGCTCAGGAGCAGATCCAGGAGCGCACCGGTTCGACCGTCGGGGAGCGCTCGTTCGCCGACGATGTCGGCATCCGCTGAGCGAGCTCCAGAGCGGGCGTGAAGGCGCCGCACCGTCCCAGCGCGGTGCGGCGCCTTCCATCATTTCCCGGGCACGTTCCGGCGGCCGAGCGACATCTGCGCAGCCAGAGCGGCACAAGCGATGCTTTTCCGAGCGCGGATGGATTGAGCGAGACACCTCGCGAAGCGCGTCACAGGGGCCCTCGTCGATGATGTATTACCGGACGCTCACTGCATTCTTCCCGGGTCGCACGGAAGCCGCTGGCGCCCTTGGCCGCCTCCTCGCCCTGGGCGTCGCGGCCGAGGACATCAGCATGGTGCCCAAGCAGCACCCCCGTCTGGCCGAGATCGAGCTCACGATTCACAGCAAGGCGTCCGAAGGGGCCGCCCTGGGCGCCGTGATCGGAGGGCTCGTCGGGGGCACGCTCGCCGCGATCATGGCCGGAGGCGCGCTGATCATCCCCAGGCTCGATGCGTTCCTGGCGGGCCCCATCGTCGCGTGCCTCGCCGGAGCGGGCGCGGCCGGCGCGGCCGGCACCCTGCTCGGCGCCGTGCTCGGCGCTCGCGTGCCCGAGTACGAGGCGCGCTGCCTCGATGACGCCAGCAGCATGGGCGGCGGCGCGCTGCTCTCCGTCCGCTGCCTGCCCGACGTGTCCCGCAGCGTCGAAGAGGTGCTGAGCGAGAGCGGCGGACGCCGCATCCGCAAGACGTACAGCCGCAGGGCCTGAAGGACGCGCGACGCGGCCGGCGCCAGGAGACGAGCGCCGTCCCGGCCGGCGCCGCGCGCGATGGCGCGTCCGGCGTGAGCGCATCCAGCGTGCGCGACGCCGCGCCGTCGAGGCATCGCGCCGTCGAGCGGCATGTCCTTGTCGGGGCTCGGTCGGAAGAGGGGGTGAGCCGGGCGGAGCGCGCCCAGCGAGGTGCGGCGCAGGTCGCGCCGCCAGCGCCCGGGCGGGCGCCTGGTGTCAGGGGGACGATCCGAGCTGGCTCTGGGCTCGCGCCTGCTCGTCGAGGAGGGCCCCGACCGCCTGGGCCAGGGTGCTCTTGACGTAGCTCCGGGTCGCGAACGACCCGAGCCTGCTGAGCACCCGCGGCGTCAGGCCGCCGCCGAGCAGGAACCCGAGCCCGGCCGCCGCCGCGAGCGCCACGTGCGGGTTCTCCCGCGCGAACGCCGACACCGCCCGGGTGACCTCCGTCGCATCGAGCCGGCCGAGCGCCTCGTTCGCCTTCTCCTGTCCGTCGCGCTCCTGTGTCGCATTGACCTCGCCATCCGTCATGGTGACCTCCTCAACCCAGCCGCGTGACGACCCGTCCGATCAGGTATCCCACCGCGGCCACCGCGCACAGCGTGGCCACGGGGCGCTCTTGCACGAGCGACACGAGCCTCTCGTCGGCGCGACGGACCTCGTTGAAGACACGAGGGACGACGGCGGAGACGTCCGCTTGCTGCCCTGCGCGCCCGGGCTCTTCTTCGATCCTTGCATCGTTGACGACCATCGTGAGCCGCTCTCCAGCAATGCCCGAACCACCCGAAACACGTGCATCGGCTGCACGATCCAGAGGCCGACGCCCCCGGACGGGGCAGCAGGCGAGGAGATCCAGGAGAGAAGAGCGCGCGGCGCGCGCGGGTCCGGGCGCCTCCCGGGACGTTCGTGCTCACCGACGGCGCGCGCGCGCAGACAGCGGAGCGCGAGGGAGCGTCGCCCGCGGTGAGCCTCGCGCGGCCGGCCCGCGGCACGACGGCCGGCGACGCGCGCGCCGCCAGGCTAGAAGCGCACGCCGAACGCTCTGAGCGCGCGGCGCAGCGAGCCCGCGTCGTCGCACACGGCGACGCGCTCGGCGCGGGGCATCTGCGCGGCCCTGTGGGGGTCGCCTTTGAACCAGACGGCCCGCATGCCCGCCGCGAGCGCGCCCTCGACATCGGCGGCAAGGGAGTCGCCGACGTGGACCACCGCGGCGAGCGGCGCGCCGAGGCGCTCGGCCGTCCACGCGAAGATCTCCCTCCCCGGCTTCTCGAACCCGAGCCGCCCCGAGTCCGCGACCGCCACGAAGCGCGCGGACCAGCCGAGCTCGTCCACCAGCTCGTCGAGCCGGCCCTCCGAGTTCGACAGCACAGCGACCGGCACGCCTGCCTGCGTGAGCTCGGCCACGACGTCGATCATCCCCGCGATCGGCCGGCGCCAGAGGTTCTTCCGCGGCTGCTCCGTCCAGAGCCAGTCGACGGCCGCGTCGAGCGCGCCGGCCGGGACGCCGCCCACCTCGAGGAGGCGGCGCATCATGATCTTCCACGGGTGCCCGCCGAACCCGCGCTGGATCGCCTCGTTGTACGCGCGCCAGCCCGCGTCGACGGCGCCGTCGAGCTGCTCGCGGGGCGCGGTGATGCCCCGCTCCGCGAGGCGGGCGGAGAGCAGCCCGGTGTCGAGCTCCACCAGGGTCTGGCCGAAGTCGAAGGAGACGGCTGTAGCAGGCGCGTCGCGCATGGTCACTCGACGTACATCGCCTCGATCTCGCGCGCAAAGTTCTGGTTCACGTTGCGCCGCTTGATCTTGAGCGTCGGCGTCAGCTCGCCGTCCTCGATGGTGAAGCCGCGCGGCAGGATCGTGAACTTCTTGATCGTCTCCACCTGCCCGAGCTGGCCGTTCACCTCGTCGACGGCCCGCTGCACGCTCTCCCGGATCGCGGCCGCTTCGTGCGAGAGATCGCCGCTCAGCCCGCGCTCGGCCGCGACGCGCTTCGCGGCGTCGGGGTCGAGCACCACAAGGGCCGAGAGGAACCTCCGCCCATCGCCGATCACAACCGCCTCGGCGATGAGGTCGTGGCGCTTCAGCGCCTCCTCGATGTTCCTGGGCGAGACGTTCTTTCCGCCGGCGGTGATGAGGATCTCCTTCTTCCGCCCGGTGATATGGAGGAACCCCTCCTCGTCGAAGCTGCCCAGATCCCCGGAGCGGAGCCAGCCGTCGACCAGGGCCTGCGCTGTCGCCTCCGGATCCTTGTAGTAGCCGAGGAACACGTTCGGCCCCTTCACGAGGATCTCGCCGTCGTCGGCGATCCTCACGTCCACGCCCGGCACGACCGGACCCACGGAGCCGAGCTTCGTCCTGCCCTGCACGTTGTAGCTCGTCGGGCCGGTCACCTCGGACTGACCGTAGACCTCGGTGATCAGGACATCGATCGACGCGAAGAACTCGAGGACCTCCTTCGCGATGGGGGCCGCGCCGGTGCTGCACACGTGCGCCCGGTCGAGCCCCAGGGCGGCCTTCACCTTCGCGTAGACCAGCTTGTCGAAGAGGCGGTGCTGCGCCGCGAGCAGCGGCCCCGGCGGCTCGCCCCGGGCGCGGAGCTGCGCGTGCTGGAGCGCGACGCGCCTCGCCTGCTCCAGCGTGATCTTCTGCAGGCCCTTCGCGGCGGAGAGCTTCGCGCCGACGCCGGCCATCATCTTCTCCCAGACGCGCGGGACCCCGAAGAACGCGGTCGGCCGCGCCTCCTTGAGGTTGTCCGCGAGCGCGTCCATCGACTCGGCGAAGTACACGGCCATGCCGACCGAGGCCGGCAGGTGGATCGTGAACATCTGCTCGGCGATGTGCGAGAGCGGCAGGTAGGACAGGGTGACGTCCCAGGGCGAGAGCGGGATGATGCGCGCCGACACGTCGGCCACGCTCGTGAGGTTCTCGTGGCTCAGCATCACGCCCTTCGGCGGCCCCACGGTCCCGGAGGTGTAGATCAGCGTCGCGAGCCCCCGCGGCTCGAGCGCGTCGAGCCGCTGCTCGATCTGCTCGTCCGAGACGCGGCTGCCCCGCGCGAGGAACTCGTCCCACGACAGGACCCGCGGATCGCCCCCGGGCTCCGCGCCCCGCATCAGCACCGCCCACTCGAGCTGCGGCAGGCGGTCCCACTGGCTCAGGACCTTTTCGAGCTGGCGCCTGTTCTCGACCAGCACCATCTTCGACGCCGCGTGGTGAACGATGTGGCGCACCTCCTCGGGCGAGCACGTCGTGTAGACGCCCGCGGGGGCGCCCCCGACCGCCATGCAGGCCACGTGGAGCACCACCCACTCGGGCCGGTTGAAGCCGAGCAGGCTCACCGTCGCGCCGGGCTCGACGCCGAGCGCGATGAGCGACCCGGCGGCGCGCCGCACCTCGCTCGCGTACTCCCGGAAGCTGGTCATCCTCCAGAAGCCGCCCTCCTTGACGTAGTGGGCTGGCGCCTCGGGCCGCACCTTCGCCTGGCCCAGCAGGCGCCGCGGAATCGAGTCACAGGGCATCGGCTACCTCGTTCAAGAGCAAACGGCGCGAAAGCATAGGCGAACCTCCCACATCCTCCTCCGAGGACCAGGAGCCGCGCGGATCGTGATTTCCCTCACACTAGCAGGAATCGCGTCCCCTTGCGGAGGGCGGAACGGCTCCGCTGCGCGCGGCTGTCCAGCACGCCTCGCCCCCACGCACAGCGGATGGCGCGCGATCCGCGGGTGGCGAGCCCGGGCGCGCGCGCGGACACCGATCGAACAAGTCGTTGTTATTGCTGCGGTTGCCGGCTGGACGTCGGCTCGGCGTCGTGGACGCGCGATCGCCGTCCGCCCGCGGCCGTGCAGGCGATTTCCTGCGCTGCCGTCCGCTTGACTGCACGTCGTTGGATCAGGACCATTCGGCGGTGAGCGAGCAGAAGAGGACGGCCCCGGACGCTGACTGGGCGGTGGACTCCGCCCGCAGCGACGAGCTCGCCGCCTCTGGCCCGCCGGATCATGTGCAGGCGTCGATCGAGGGCCTGACCCTGCGGTCCAACCAGCTCCAGATGCCCGGGTCCGCCGAGCCCCCGCCGACGGTCCCGATGCGGCGCCCGGAGCGCGACGCACCGACGGCCGCCGGCCGGGACGCGCCGCCGGACCCGTCCCCCTCCCCTGCCGACCGGCGCTCGCGGAGCCTGGGCAAGTACCGGTTCATCGCGACGCTCGGGCGCGGCGGCATGGCGGACGTGCACCTGGCGGTCGCGGTGGGGCCGGCGGGCTTCAGCAAGCTGCAGGTCATCAAGCGCCTCCGGCCCAACATCGCCGACGAGCCCGAGTTCCGGGACATGCTGCTCGACGAGGCCCGCCTCGCCGCGCGGCTGAACCACCGCAACGTGGTGCAGACCAACGAGGTCGGCCTCGCGGACGGCGAGTACTTCATCGCCATGGAGTACCTCGACGGGCAGCCGCTGAGCCGGGTGATCTCCCGCGCGCGCGAGCAGGAGCGCGCGATCCCGCTCGCCGTGCTGCTCTGGATCCTCGGCGAGGTGCTGGCCGGCCTCCACTACGCCCACGAGCTCGCCGACTACGACGGGACCCCGCTCAACGTCGTCCACCGCGACGTCAGCCCCCACAACATCTTCATCACGTACGACGGTCAGGTGAAGATCGTCGACTTCGGGATCGCGCTCGCCGCGCACCGCGTCGTCGAGACGCAGGCGGGGACGCTGAAGGGCAAGGTCGCCTACATGGCGCCGGAGCAGGCGTTCTCGCGCTCCTCCGAGATCGATCGGCGCGCGGACATCTTCTCTGTCGGCATCATCCTCTGGGAGATGGTCGCCGGCCGCCGCCTCTGGCGCGGGCTGTCGGACCCGCAGATCATCACGCGCCTGATGGGGGACATCCCGGACGTGCGCTCCGCGCGCCCCGAGGTGCCCACCGAGCTCGCGCACATCTGCAGCCGGGCGCTCGCCCACGCGCGCGACCAGCGCTATCCGACGGCCGCCGAGCTCCGGGCGGAGCTCGATCGCTACGCGGAGCGCCTCCGGGGGCAGGTGACGGCCGAGCAGGTCGGCGGGCTCGTGCGCGAGCTGTTCGCCAGCGAGGGGGCCGAGATCCGGACGATCATCGATCGGCAGCTCAGGCGGCTGCAGGAGCAGGGGCCGGACGCGGCGGGGGGCGCGGAGCCCGGCCACGCATCGAAGCTGCCGGCGCTGCCCGTGCGCGGGTCGAACGACTCGTATCCTCCTCCCCCGGACGACGCGGCGGCCACGGGCTCTTCGCCCTCGGAGCCTGCCCGTCGTGTGCAGCGCTCGAGCCCTCCGCAGGGGACGCTCCACGCCGTCGTGCGCACGGAGCGGATCGCCGCCGCTCAGCCCGGGCCGGCGCAGCGGCGCTCCCGGCTGCCGCTCCTCGCGGCCGGGGCGGTCATCGCGCTGATCGGCGCGGGCACGCTCTACGCAAAGCTGCGCGAGCCGGTCCGGCAGCGCCTCGTCACGACAGCGGCGCCGGCCGAGAGCGCGCCGCCCGCGCAGGCGCCGTCCTCGCCGAGCGCCGCGCCCTCCCCCCCAGCGGCCGGGAGCAGCGCTCCGGTCGCGGAGGTGGACACCGCGCACCTCCACGCGTCGATCAGGGCGCGCCCCGCCAGCGCGAGGATCTTCCTCGACGGGGTGGAGCTCCCCTCGAACCCGTTCGAGGCCAAGCTCGTCAAGGACGGCGCGGCGCACCGGATCGAGTTCTCCGCTCCGGGACACGTCACGCAGCGGCGAATGCTCGTGTTCGACAAGGACCTCGATCTCGAGGTGACGCTCTACCTGGCGCAGCGAGGGCCGGCCCCCTCCCCCAGGACCACGGCCACGGCGACCTCTCAGGGCACCACGCCCCCCGCCGAGATCGATCTGACCGCCCCGCCGCCGAAGCCCGATCCGTACTGACGGCGTCAGCGGCTCGCTCCCCGGGCGGACCATCGCTGTAACATGGCGAAATATCTTGATTTTTCTGGTCCCCGTCCCAGACCCGGCGCCGCCCCGCGGCGGCTACAGGTCCCGGTACCCGGTGGGCGGATCGACGAGCTTCGCCGCCTTCGCGACGCCGCGGAACACGTAGTCGGAGTAGCTGTACGGCCCGTCCGACCACACGAGGAAGTCGTCCGCGAGCAGCCCGTTCGGCGCTCCCTCGCAGAGCTCCGGCGCCGCGAGCGCGGGGCCCTCGTTGTAGATCGGCGCCGACGCGTTCACCTCCTCCTCGGCCTCTTCCATGGCGGCCAGCGCGCCAGCGTGCCGGTCCGCGTCGAGCTCGTCCACCGGGTACAGCTCCCAGTCGAGCAGCACGAGCTCCGGGTGCGGCGGCTCGTTCGGCGGGGACGCGAAGGGCGCATGAGCGGCCTCGGGGAGGCCCGTGCGCGCGAGCGCCTCGAGCAGGCGGCTCCGGTAGCGCGCCGCCGCCTCGTCCGGCGTCCAGAAGGCCGAGAGGACGGCGATCACCTCCTCGGTCCTCGCCTCGCGCCACAGCGAGGGGTCGCGCGAGCCGAGCTCGAGCCCGCGCTCCTTCCTGAGACGCGCCTCGAACGCCGCGGCGTGCGGCGCGAACTCCGGCAGCTCGGCGAGGGCGTGATCGACGGACCAGTGGATCCGATGATCGACCTCGCGCACGTACCGGTGCTTGCCGAGGGCGCGGAGGAGTCGGGCGATTTCGTCGGGTGTGCGCGCAGCGAACGACCAGGCAAGCATCATGGGGCAGGGCTCATCGATCCGTGCAGGGGACCGTGCGGGGAATCATGCAGAACATCGCGCGGGGACGACGCGCCGAGCTGGCCCGCCGGCGCCGGTCAGGCGGCGGCGGGCGCGAGCGTCGAGCGCCTCGGCAGCGTGAATTTCCATCGCGCGGCCGCGGTGTCGATCACTTCTTGCCGGGCACGTGCCAGACCCCGGCGAACCACACAAGGGATCCGTCTGCGCGGCGCACGGTGGCGTTGGGAGCGAAATACGCGCCCGGCGGCACGGGCTCCCAGCGGCCCGGCTGCCACGCCCAGCGGCGGCTCCGCCACTGCCACTCGCCGTCGATCCAGACGAGGCCCGGCTTCTCGGGCGGCGAGATGATCTCGACCCGCGCCGGGGGCGGCGGGTAAGGCACCACCACCGCGGGCTCGCTCGGCAGGTGGGGGCCGGTCGGGGGCACCGGGAGCGAGCTGCCGCAGCCGGCGAGGAGGAGCGCGAGCGGGAGCCCGGGCGCGCGGCGGAGCAGGGCGTTCATCCAGCGTCGATCCATGTGAAATACGCCTCGAGGACGTCGCGCCCGACGAGCAGGTACTCCAGCGTCGCGAGCGCGAGGAACGGGCCGAACGCGATGCGGGCCTGGCCGAACCCCTCGCCAGGCTCCTCCGCGAGCGGATCTCGCGCGAGCTCCTCCTCGGCGGCGGCGCGCTCCTCGGGGGACATCCCCGCGAGCTCGGCGCGGATCTGCTCCCGCTCGAGGCGCACCGCCTCGGGCTCCTCGATGCTCCCGCGCAGGAGCAGCATGGCGATCGCCACGAGCGAGCCCTGGACGGCGCCGGCGCCGAGCACGAAGAGCGCGCCGCCCCAGCCGAACCAGGCGCCCGCCAGCATGAGGAGCTTCGCGTCGCCGAGGCCCATGCCGACGCGGCCGCCGCGGATCCGCGGGTAGAGCACGACGAAGGGGAGCCAGACGACGGCGAAGCCGACCGCCGCGCCGAGGAGCGCGTCGGCGAAGCCCATCGAGCGCAGCGACGCGGTGGCGACGCCGAGCACCGCGCCGCCGATCGTGATCCCGTCGGGGATGTACATGTGCTCGAGATCGATGAACGTCGCCGCGAGCAGCCCGAGCGCGAGCGCGAGGTCGGCGGTGTAGATCGCGAGCGCCCGGAGGATCGGCGTCGTCTCGGGGAGCCGGAGGATGATGACCTCGACGATCGCGAGCGACAGGACGCCGCCCGCCGCCTCCACGAGCGGGTACCGCGGCGACACGGGGGCCCTGCAGCAGCGGGCGCGGCCGCGCAGCAGCAGGTAGCTGAGGACCGGGATGTTGTCGAAGGCGCGGATCGGCGTGCCGCACGCCGGGCAGCGCGAGCCCGGGCGGACGACGCTGAGCTCGCGCGGGACGCGGTGGATGACGACGTTGAGGAAGCTCCCCCAGAGCAGGCCGAGGCAGATCGCGAAGGCGCGGAGGAACCACGGGGGGAAGTCGGCGAGCATCACCGGCGGATCATGTCCTGGAGGCGGCGAGCTTGAGCATCATCGTGAGCGCCTGCTCGAGCTCCGCGGCGGTGGGCTGCACGGGGTTCTCGGAGAGCGCGGCCTTGAGGTCGACGAGGCGGCCGCCGAGCTCCTGGTAGTGGCGGCGTGCGCCCTCGGTCGGCGCCTCGGCGACCCACCGCTTCACGATCTCGCGCAGCTCGTCGAGATCGCTGCCGGCGAGGAGCTGCGCCATCTGCGAGGCCATCGGATCCGGTGCGCCGCTCACGCCCTGCGCCATGGCGGCCAGCATAGCGCGGGCACTTTGACGGGCGAGGGCTCCTGCGACATAAGGCGGAGCGCTTTCGAGGACGTTCGAGGAACAGTCGAGGAATGGTGCCGACGAGGACGCCTGCCTTTGTCCTGAGCCTGATGCTCGCCGCCGGCGTCGCCGGAGGGGCCGGGTGCGGCCGCGCAGAGCAGCAGCAGCAGCAGCAGGAGGCCGGGGAGAGGCGCGCGGACGGAGGCGCCCCGGTGGCGCTCGCCCCGACGGGCAAGGTGCTCGAGGCGGCCGAGAACGAGTCGCCCGCTGCCAGCACGACGCCGCGGGCCGGCGCGGCGGCGGCGGGGCCGGCGCGCATCGAGATCCCGGCCGGGAAGCTCGTCGCGGGCAGCACGCCCGGGGACAAGGGGCGCGATCCGGCGCTCGAGCCGGCGCTGCTCGAGGTCGAGCTGGGCGGCTTCACCATCGACCGCGCCCTGTACCCGAACGATCCGGCGCAGCCCCCGCTCACGGGCGTGACGCGGTCGCGCGCCTCGGAGCTCTGCCAGCAGGCCGGCGGGAGGCTGTGCACCGAGCTGGAGTGGGAGCGGGCGTGCAAGGGCCCCGAGGGGACGCCCTACGCGGGCGGCGCGGCGTGGGATCCGGCGTGCGCGAAGGCGCCGGCGTCGTGCGCGTCGGGGTTCGGCGTCGTCGGCATGGGGGGCGCGCTGCGCGAGTGGACCGCGAGCGACGTCGCGCCGATCGAGAACCTCCAGCCCAGGGCGGCCGCCGTGCGAGGGGCCACGGCGAGCGCGAGCGGCGTGGATCACCGGTGCGCGCACCGCGCGGCGGTCGATCCGGGCGCGTCGGGCGACGACATCGGCTTCCGGTGCTGCCACGGCGCGCCGAACGCGGCGTCGATCCCGTCGCCGCAGTGGCAGCAGACGTTCCGGCGCGCGGAGATCGGGCCGCAGCAGGTCGCGGAGCTGCTCGCGTCGGTGCCGCAGCTGCGCGATCTCGGCGGGGAGATCTCGTTCTTCAAGGAGCCCGACGACGTGAACCTCGTCCTCGGCCGCGGCCGAACGCGGCTCTCGCCGGGCGGGACCCCGGCGGTCCAGTCCGACGGAGGCCCGCCCCCGAACACGACGCTCACCACGGCGCCGCTGCTCTGGAACCCGGTCCCGGGCGAAGAGGTGCTCGTGGTGACGGGGAAGTCCGACGAGGACGCGTTCATCGTCGCGTTCCTGAGGCTCCCCGGGGAGCGCTACCGGATCGCGTCGTCGCTGCTGCTGAAGGGCGATCGGGGGCCCATCGCGCTCGGCTTCAACGGCTACGTGCGGCGGCGGCTCTCGTGGGCGACCTGCTGGGACTGCCGCGGCGAGGCGGGCAACGTCACGTACCGCGACGACAACCGCGTCGTGATCACGCAGAAGTGAGCGCGCGGCGACGCGGGCGTGGGCGCCCGACGGCGTGGAGGCGAGCGCGCTGCGGCGCAGGAGCGCGCCCGCGGCCGAGCAGCGGCTGTCCCGGGTCGCTCAGGCGGCGGGGCCGAACAGCGCGCGCCTGTACGTCGCGGCGTACTCGATGATCCGCTCGACAGCGTCGACGAACTCGGAGCGATCCAGCGACTCGGTCGGCAGCTCGGCGCACAGCAGGATCTCGTTTCGCTCGTCGAGCGCGAATTTCGCGATGCGCATGTCCCGGTTCGCCTCGAGCAGGTGGCGGAGCAGACCGACAACCTGGCCGGTGTCCTCGACCAGGGGAGCCAGGGGGGCGTCGCCCTCGGCGCCGCCCTGCGGCTCGATCCGATCGAGCACGCCGAACATCGAGAGCACGATCCAGTTCTCGGTGCACTGGACGTAGAACGGCGGGAGCTCGACGAGCCCCTCCTCGCGCGGGCGGATGCGCAGGGTCGACGGCTTCTCCAGCTCCGCGCTGTAGCCGATGTCGTCCGTCCAGCGCTGCAGGATCGTCACGTCGATCACGGCCCGCGTGATCGCCCTGCGGCCGCCGGAGATCAAGATGCGGCGCGCGGGAGAAGCCAGGTGCCGGTGAGCGCCGGGCGAGCGACGTCCGACCACGCTGGAGCCGACACACGCAGGTACGGAGCGGGCGGAGCTCCGAGGGGCCCTGGCTCGCGCGCCGCGGATTTCACCGCGCCGGCGCGGCAGTTCGCGCCGCGGCGGCAGGGCGCGGCGCTACAGGCTGAGGACGGCGTCCTCTCCCCGGTCGGCGATCTTCGTCTCGATGAGGCTGAGCAACGCCTGCCTGCGCTCCTCGAGCTCGACGAGGGCGCGCGGCGGCACGAGCTCCTCCTCGATGCCGCCGGGGCGCAGCGCCGCGGCGGCTTCCTCGGGGCCGAAGCGCGCGAGCGCGTCGCGGAGCGCGCGGGGGAACCGCGCGGCTTCGACCAGGCGCTCGAGCTGCCGATCGAGCTCGCGCGCCCTCACGTGCAGCGGGAAGGCGCTCGCGTTGGCCTCCAGGCTCAGCGCCCCGGCGCCGACGTCGATGACGATCTCCTTCCGGAGCCCGTTGCCGGCCAGGTAGTCGAGCGCGAGCACCTCCAGGTAATCGCGGAGGATCGGGGCGCGCTCGCCGCGCGCAGGCGACGGCGAGCGCGCCCAGCGCGCCCACACGTCGAGCTCGGGCGCGTCGTCGAAGCGTATCGACCGGCGGCGAGGCGCGGCCCAGCGCGGGCCCGGTGGACCGGGAGCAGGCGCGAGGACCAGCGCGTCGACCGTCCCGTCGTTCATGACAGCGAAGCGACGCAGCAGCTTGCGAGCGGCCGGATCCCGGCCAATGAGCGACGCGAGCTCGCCGATGCCGATCCGGCGCGCCGCAGCCGCGGGCACGACGTGTGCGCCGAGCGCCCTCGCGAGGCGGTAGAACGCGACCGGACGACGGAACGCGAGCGGGTTCTTCTTCAGCGCCGGCGCGAGCTTCACCTTGACCTCGCGCGCGGCCGCGCCGCCCTCCGCCGCGCCGAGCGCCAGCGTCGCCTCGAAGCGGCCGTCCGTGGGCTTGCCCGTGACCCGCAGCGCGCGCAGCGGCGAGCGCTGGAGATCGCGCGCGGTGCGCGCGTCCCCGGCGGCGGGGGCGACCGTCGCGGGAGGCGCCGGCGGCTCACCCGACGATCGCGCCGGGGGCGAGGCTCTCGCGGGCGCGACATCGGCGTCGGCCGGCGGCGCGATCGCGCCGTCGGGCGCGCCGCTCCGCTCGGGCGGGCGTCGCGCGCACGAGGCCGCGAGCAGCGCCGCGGCGACGAGCAGGCCCCGCGCCGCCGCGCCGCCGAGGCGCCGCGGCGATCCGCGCGCTGGTCCGGGCGCGCGCTCGGCTCGCGCGCGCCGGCTCATGGGTCCTTCGAGGGCCCGCGCGGATCGTCCGGCGGCGGCCCTTCGGCCGCGCTCGCCCCGCCCGAGATCCCGCCGAGGACGCGCTCGATCAGGAACTGCTCCACGCGCTCGATGACCATCTTCTTGCGCTCCAGCGGGACGACGTGCGTCCCGCCGCTCACCATCATCAGCTCTCCGCGAGGCAGCGCCGCCGCCATCTCCTCGGCGAGCCGGGGCGGGGTGAACGTGTCGCGATCGCCGGCGATCACCAGCGCGGGAACGTCGATCTGGGGGAGCAGATCGAGCGTCGAGTGCTCGCCCGCGCTGCGCAGCATGTGGAGGAACATCGAGAAATCGATGTCGACCATGTGCCGCATGTACGGCAGCAGATCCGCCGGGGTGACAGCGCTCGCGTCGACCTCGCGCGCGAGCAGCGCGATCCGCAGCGCCATCGGCGCGGGCACGCGGCTCCAGATCGCGCGCGCGATGTGCGGGTACGCGTCGACCTGCTCGATCACGCGCGGCAAGAGCTGCGCGAGCACGTCGGTGCCCTTGAAGTGGTGCGTGATCCTGCCGGACGAGCCGCAGATCAGCACGAGCCCGCGGACCGCCTCGCGGTGGGTCCGCAGGTGCTCCAGGATGACCTGGCACCCCATCGAGTGCCCGAAGAGCACCACAGGGCCGCCGCCGATCGCCGCGCGCACCGCGGCGAGATCGCTCGCGTGGTCGCGCAGCTCGATCGCCCGCGGATCGACAGGCAGACTGCTCCGCCCGTGCCCTCGATAATGCCAGTGGGCGACGTTGACCGAACGCGCCAGGTCGTCCCACAGGTACTTCCAGATGAAGCCGTCACACGCGATGCCGTCACAAAGCACCGCGGTGAGGCGATCCGAGCCCCCCCCGACCCCGCTGGCCAAGCTTCCGATGCCGCCGGGACCTTCCCGGTAGCGGACGTAGATCCGCGTACCGTCCTTCCCGGCGGCGAAGAGCTCTCGACCCATCGATTCCCGAGCGACGCGGCTTACGCGAAGCTCGCGGCGAGGTTAGTCGCCGCTGTCCTCATCGTCAGCCACGTCATTGACACTCGGAAGCTTTTTGATGTCTATCCGCGCCAGCTTCCACGCGCGCTGCACAACCCAAGAAAGCGAGCGATCGAGCCGCGCCGCTTCCTCCTTGATTTCTTGCAGCATCGACTCCGGAAAGTAGAGGCTCTGCTTCCGCTTGTCCGTCTTCGAGGCTTCGTTGTTTTTCGCCAGCGTGTCCTTGTCGGTCATACGCTCTTGGGGCTCCTCCCGATCCGCCACAGAAGAGCACCTTAGCGTACGGCGCACTTCCGTGGAAAGCATTCGTTTTTCCGTGATGCCGATTGCGGGCACTATGTATGTAACTCCGCGATAGGCGCTCTGCGTCATGGCTCCGGGAATGCGATCTTCCCCGCAATCGCGCTCGCCGCGACGATCAGGGGACTGGCCAGGTAGACCTGGCCGGGGCCGCTTCGGCCCGGGAAATTCCGGTTGATCGCCGAGACGGTGACCTGCTCCTTGCGGTCGGACACCCCCGGCCCGGCCTTGATACAGGCTCCGCAGGAGGGGTCGACGAGCTCAGCACCAGCCTTCTGGAAGATCTCGAGGTAGCCCTTCGCCTCGGCGTAGCGGCGGATGTCCTGCGAGCCGAACTGGATGTAGAGGTGCACGCCCTCGGCGACGCGCTTGCCCTGCTCCACCGCGCGGCGCAGCACCGACGCGTACATGTCCATGTCGGCCTTCTTGCCGCCCGTGCACGAGCCTCCGTACGCGATGTCGATCTTCACGTCGCCGCCGGAGACCTCGCGGAGCGATCGCAGCGGGACGCCGTTCCGCGGATCGCCGGGCGTCGCGACCATCGGCTCGATCGACGCGAGATCGACGTCGAACGTCGCCACGTACTCCGCGCCGGGATCCGCGCGCACGACGCGCGCGCGCACGTCGTCCGCGGCGAGCCCGCGCTGATCGACGAGGTAGCGCACGATCTCCTCGTCGGCCTCGATGATGCCGGTGAAGCCGCCCGCCTCGACGGCCATGTTCGTGAGCGTCGCGCGCTCGTCGAGGCCCATCGCGCGCACGCCGTCGCCCGCGAACTCGAGCACCTTGCCGATGCCCTGCCCCGTCTTCCAGAACGGCTGCGAGAGCAGGAACAGCATCACGTCCTTCGCCGTGACGCCCGGCCCGAGCCGCCCGGTCAGGTTGAAGCGCACCGACTGCGGCACCGCCACGCGCACGTCGCGCGTGAGCCACGCGTTCGCCATGTCGGTCGATCCGACGCCGAAGGCGAAGCACCCGAGCGCCCCCGCCATGCACGTGTGCGAGTCGGTCCCGGCCACGATCTGCCCCGGCAGCGCGAGCTCCTCGATCACCTTGTTGTGGCAGATGGCCTCCGAGCCCACCGTCCTGCCGTCGCGCTCGACCTCGCCGTACAGCTTGACGCCGTGCCGCTCCGTGAAGGCCTGCTGCACCGTCGCGAGCGAGGCCGCCTGCTCCCGCAGGCCCAGCTTGAGGTGCGCCTCCGGCATCACGCGATCGAGGAACGTGAGGTGATCGCGGAACGCGAAGACGCTCTCCGGCTCGCTCACGACAGCGTCGGGCCCGAAGCCCGCCCGGAAGAGCGACTCGGCCATCGGCGTGACGTACTCGTGCGAGAAGCGCACGTCGATGCGGACGAAGAGCGCGTCGCCGGGCTTCACCGCCGGCGCCCCGATCTTGCCCGCCCGGGCGTCGACGATCGCGTGGGCCGCGATGATCTTCTCGCACAGGGTCATCGGCCGCGGCGGCGTCGCGAGCGTGGGCGGCGAGACCTCGCCGGCCATCCGCGCCTTGTTGTAGGCGAAGAGCCCTCCGTACTCGACGACGTCGGCGCTGATCGCGTCGAGCCCGCGCGTGAACTCGCCGATCGGGATCTCCTCGCCGCGCGCGAGCCGATCGAGGAGCGAGAGGTCGGTCGTCGTGAGCAGCCCGATGTTCTGGCAGTTCTGGCCGTAGATCTTCTCGATGCTGCGCGCGACGACGATCTGGATCCCGGCCTCGCGCTCCGAGTACGGCGCCGTCTCGCGCGAGCTGCCGCACCCCTTCGAGCGCCCGCTGACGATGACCCCGAAGCCGCCGTTCTTGATGGCGTCGCGCTCGATGTGCGCGCCGCGCAGGCCGACCAGGCAGTACCGGGCGAGCGTCTCGTCGTAGTAGTAACAGACCCACCCGGGCGTGAGCTCGTCGGTCGAGATGTTGTCGATCAGCGCGTGCTGCCCGGGATCGAAGCGGATCTCGCCGCCCGCGAGCTGCTGCTTCAGCAGCTCCGGATCCTCGGTCAGGTAGAGGATCCTCCCGGTGACGTGAATCGACTTCCGACGCGGGATGGGCATCTGCACCTCGGACGCCCCGGTGCGCGGGGCAGGCGCGCTGGGACCCGATCACACCTAGTCGCTCTGCGCGGAGGCGCCAACCGTGGTCTTCGCGGCCGCGCTCGGCGCTCGGCGCGCCTCACGCTCCGGGCAGGAAATCCAGCGTCCGGCGGGCGCGCCGCGCGGGGGCCGCGCCTTGACGGCGCACCGGGGAGGTGGTGTCTTCGCGGCCGCCGCCGGGCCGCGAGCGATGACACGACCCACGATTTCCAGCACTTCCGTCGCGATCCTGGGAGCCGGCCTGACGGGCATGGCGGCCGCGTACCACCTCGGCCGGGCCGGCGTGCCGCACCGGGTCTTCGAGCGCCTGCCGCGCCCGGGCGGTCACGCCATCACCGTCGAGGACGATGGGTTCCGCTTCGACCGGACAGGCCACCTCCTCCACCTGCGCGACCCCGCGACCCGGGAGCTCGCGCTCGGCTGGCTGGGCCCGGACCCGCTCGAGATCGAGCGGCGCTCGATGATCTGGTCGAATGGCACGTACACCCGCTATCCGTTCCAGGCGAACACCTTCGGGCTGCCGCCCGCTGTCGCCTACGAGTGCCTCCGCGGCTTCATCGAGGCGCGCTTCGCGTCGAACCGGCCCGAGCCCAGGAACTTCGAGGAGTTCTGCCTGGCGCACTTTGGCGAGGGGATCAGCCGCCACTTCATGATCCCCTACAACAGCCGCCTCTGGGGGGTGCACCCGAGCGAGATCACCGCCGCCTGGTGCTCCCGCTTCGTCCCGCTGCCGAAGCTCGAGGACGTGCTCGCCGGAGCGGTCGGGCTGAACGACAGGGAGCTCGGCTACAACGCGAAGTTCCTCTACCCGCGGCTCGGCATCGGGCAGCTCACGCACGGGCTCGCGCGGGCGCTCGCCGAGCAGCGGCCGCGGGACGCGGGCACGCCGGCGATCGAGCTCGGCCGCGCTCCGGCGGCGATCGACTGGCGCGCGAGAGAGCTCGTGTTCGACGATGAGATCGTCCGGTACGACGTGCTCGTGTCCTCCGCGCCGCTGCCCGCGCTCGTGAGGCTCCTCTCCGATGCGCCGCGGGCGGTCGGCGAGGCCGCCTCGCGGCTGCGCTGCACGCACCTCTACTACCTCGACGTGGCGCTCGACACCCCGTGCGGAAAGCCGCTGCACTGGGTGTACGTGCCGGAGGCGAAGTACCCGTTCTACCGGGTGGGCTGCTACTCGAACTTCTCCTCTTCCATGGCGCCGCCGGGCAAGGCCTGCCTCTACGTCGAGCTCGCCGATCGCGCCGAGCCCGATCTCGCGGCGCTGCTCCCGCGCGTCGCCGACGGCCTCGTCGAGATGGGCCTCATCCCGTCCCCGAACGCCGTCCGCTTCGCGCGGCTGCGCCGCATCGACCACGCGTACGTCGTGTTCGACCACAGCTACTTCGCGTCGCTCGAGGCGGTGCGTCCGTTCCTCGAGGGCCAGCGCATCCTCTCGTGCGGGCGCTACGGCGGCTGGAACTACTCCTCGATGGAGGACGCGCTCCACTTCGGGCGGGACGCCGCCCGCCAGGCGCAGGCGCTCCTCGGAGGCGCGCCGTGAGCACCGTCGAGCCTGATCGCGGGGGCGCGGGCGAAGCGCCGGAGATCTCGATCATCATCCCCGTCTACAACGAGGAGGCGATCCTCCACGCCGCCGTCGTGGACCTGCGCGAGCGGCTGTCGCCGCTCGGCTGGCGCTGGGAGCTCGTGCTCGCCGAGAACGGCTCGCGCGACGGGACGCTCGCCATCGCCGGCGAGCTCGAGCGCAAGTACCCGGAAGTGCGGCACTTTTCGATCGGCGAGCCGAACTACGGGGCCGCGCTCCGCGCGGGCATCGAGCGGGCGCGCGGGCGCTTCGTGCTCTGCGACGAGATCGATCTGTGCGACGTGGACTTTCACCGCCGCGCGATCGCGATGCTGCAGGCGGGCGGGGCCGACATGGTGATCGGATCCAAGCTCATTAAGGGAGCGCGCGACGATCGCCCGTGGGCGCGGCACGCGGCGAGCCAGATGTACAACGGGCTCCTCCGCGCCACGCTCGGCTTCCGGGGGACGGACACGCACGGGCTCAAGGCGTTCCTGCGCGAGCCGCTGCTCGGGATCGCGCGCGAGTGCGTCGTGGACAAGGACGTCTTCGCCAGCGAGTTCGTCATCCGCGCCTACCGGGCAGGGCTCCGGATCGAGGAGATCCCCGTCCGCGTGCTCGAGAAGCGGCAGCCCTCGATCAACCTCTCACGGCGCGTCCCGAACGTCCTCCGCAGCCTCGCGAAGCTGACCTGGGCGATCCGGATGCGCGGCTGACGGCCGGCCTCTGCCGGTATTTGCAGCGCCACGCGCGCGGCCGAGCCCGCTCGTGGAAAACTTCTGGCATGCTATACGCCGCAGGTGACGATCCTCCTTTCGAGCGCCGCACGGCCGGCTCGACGCGCCGACACCGATGTGGATGTCGTCGTGATCGGCGGCGGTGTGAACGGCGTCGGGGTCGCGCGTGACGCGTCGCAGCGGGGGCTGAAGGTCGCCCTCTTCGAGCGCAACGATCTCGCGTTCGGCGCGAGCGGGAACTCGAGCGGGATGATCCACGGCGGGCTCAGGTACCTGACGAGCGATCCGCACGTGACCGAGAACTCGTGCCGCGACTCGGGGCACATCCAGGCGATCGCGCCGCACCTGCTCTTCCGGATCCCGTTCCTCGTTCCGTTCGAGAACGCGCGGCACGCGCGCGTCCTGTACACGCTCGCCGACGGCTTCTTCGAGGCCTACGACAAGTACCAGCCGCTCAAGCGCGGCAAGCCGCACGCGCGCCTGACGCCCGACGAGCTCCGGAGCCTCGAGCCGGGGCTCCACGGCGACCTCGTGGGCGGCTTCAGCTTCGACGAGTGGGGCATCGACGGCGCGCGGCTCTGCATCGCCAACGCCGTCGACGCGATCGAGCGCGGGGCGAAGGTCTACGTGGGGCACACCGTCGAGCGGATCGAGCGCCGCGAGGACACCGGCGAGGTCGTCGCCGTCCGGTACCGGGACCGCAGGACAGGCGAGGACGGGCGGCTGCGGACGAGCGCGGTGGTGAACGCGACCGGCGCGTGGTCGCCGATCACCGCGTCGCTCGCCGGCCTGCCCGCCGCGAGCTCGCGGGTGCGGCCGGGCAAGGGCGTGCACGTCGTGTTCGACCGGCGCCTCACCAACTACGCGATCATGGCGCGGACGATCGACGGCCGGCAGATCTTCGTCGAGCCGTGGGAGAACATGAGCGTCGTCGGCACGACCGACGACGACTTCTACGGCGACCTCGATCAGGTCCGCGCGACGAGCGAGGAGGTCCGGTACCTCGTCCAGGGCATCGCCCGCGTGTTCCCGCAGATCCACGAGGCGCGCGCGATCGGCACGTTCGCGGGCGTGCGGCCCACGCTCTACGCCTACGGGCCGAGCGAGGACGCCCTGTCGCGCGACCACCAGGTCGTCGATCACGCGGCGCACGGCGCGCCGGGGCTCTACTCGATGATCGGCGGCAAGCTGGCCAGCTTCCGGCTCTTCGCCCAGGAGATGACCGACGTGCTCGCGCGGCGCTTCGAGCTCGGCGCGCGCTGCGCCACGCACGTGACGGCGCTGCCCGGCGGCGATCGCGCGGTGGACGCGCTCGCGCTGTCGCGCCGCATGGAGATCGACGCGGTGGCCGCGCGGCGGCTCGTGTACCGGCACGGCTCGCGCGCGCTCCGGATCGAGGAGCGCGTGCGAGAGCGGCCGCGCGAGGGGGCGACGGTGTGCCCCTGCGAGCCCGTGATCGAGGCCGAGGTGCGCTACGTCCTGCGGCACGAGCTCGCCAGGAGCGTCGCCGACGTCGCGCGCCGCACGCGGCTCGGCCTCGGCGCGTGCGGGGGTATGCGCTGCGCGGCGCGGTGCGGGCAGATCGTGGCGCAGGAGCTCTCGCTGCCGCCGCGCGACGGGATGCGGCAGGCGGTGGAGTTCCTCTCGCGGCAGGCGGTGACGCGCGCCGTCGCGCTCGGCCCGGAGCAGGCGAGACAGGAGGCGCTCGCGATCGCCAGCGTGCGGTCGGAGCTCGGCGCGCCCGCGGACGACGAGGCGCCGGCGGCGGTGAGCGAGGAGAGCGAGGCGAGCGATCGCCGCGCGCCGCGCCCCTCGTGGGAGCCGGAGGAGAGAGCGTGGCGCGATCGATCCTCGTGATCGGCGCCGGCGTCGCCGGGCTCGCCGCGGCGTGGAGCGCGCGGCGGCGCGGGGCGCGGGTCACCGTGATCTCCGCGGGCGTCGGGGAGACGGCGCTCGCGGGCGGCGCGGTGGACGACGCGCCGTGGGAGCAGGTCGAGCGGGCCGCGCGGCTGCTCGGCAGCGACCTGCCCGCCGGCGATCTCGCGCCGGCGGCGCGGCAGTTCGCGGCGGAGCTCGGCCTGTGGGACCTGCCGCAGGGGGCGGCCGCGCGCCTCGCGACAGTCGCCGGGCGGATCCGCCCGGCCCGCGGCAGGGATCGCGCGCTGCTCGATCTCGGCCCGCTGCGCCGCACGCGCGTCCTCATCCCGCGCGCCGCGCGCGGGATGTGGGACGCCGACGCGCTCGCCGAGGCGCTCTCGGACGAGCCGTTCGCCCGGGCGCGGGGGCTGCGCTTTCTGCCGGTCGACGCGCCGGTCCTGCGCTTCGACGACGAGCGGCGGATCGCGGACGGCGACCTCGCGGCGCGGCACGACGACCCGGCGCGGCTCTCCTGGCTGCTCGAGCGGCTCCACCAGGCGCTCGAGCGCGCGGGCGGCGCGGGGGCGATCCTGCTCGGCCCGTGGCTCGGCGCGCGCGCGCCGCGGGCCGAGGCGCTCTCGGCGCGGCTCGGCGTGCCGGTGGGCGAGGCGCTGAGCGGCGCCGGCTCGCCCGCGGGGCTCCGCTTCGAGGCGGCGCGCGACGCGCTGCTCGCCGCGATCGGGGCGACGCACCGCCACGGGCGCGTGCGCGCGGTCAGCGTGGGCGGCGACGGCCGCGGCGGGACGGGGGATCCCGGCGACGGCGTGCTGGTCCACGTGGACGGCGAGGACGTGCCGCTCGCGGCGGACGCGGTGATCCTGGCGATCGGCGGCCTGGCCGGCGGCGGGGTCGCGTACGCCCCGCCCGAGCGCAGCGCCGGCCCCGACCTGCCGGCGCGCGGCGCTGTGCCGTTCGCCCTCTCGATCGCGGCGCCTGTCACGATGGGCGACGAGCGGGGCGCGATCGGCGTGGTGAGCTCCATGCACGGGCCGGAGCTCGACGTCGTCGCCTGGCCGCGCGGCGATCGACCGGGCGCGCTGGAGGCGGTGGGCGTGCGGTGCGAGGGCGTCCGCGCCGCCCCCGGGATCCTCGCGGCCGGGGCGACGATCGCCGGGAGAGCGCGCACCGTGCTCGACGCGGTGATCACCGGGCTGCGCGCCGGCGCCGAGGCCTGACGCGCGGCGCGGGGCGTTCCGGCGCGCGTCAGGCCTCGGCGCGGCCTCGCGCTAGCGGGCCGCGGGGATCATACGGAGGAGCTGCTGGTAGCCGACGGCGAGCGTGAAATCGCTCCCGCGGCCGGGATCGGCGGGCACGTCGCCCTCGGGGCCGCGCGTCGCCGCCGCGTCCGCGCGCTTCTCCACGAGCACGGCCCTCGGCGAGCCGGCGAAGCTCGAGCCCTCGGCCGGGAGGTGCCCCTCGAGGTCCTGCTCGCGGAGGATGCCGGCCAGGGCCTGCTGCTGCGCGCTCTCGATGACGATGTCCGGGCGGATGCCCTGGGCCTGGATCGAGCGCCCGTTCGGCGTGTAGTAGCGCATCGTCGTGAGCCTCACCCCGGCGCCGCCGGGCAGCTCGTAGATCGTCTGCACCGAGCCCTTGCCGAAGGTCGTCGCGCCGACGACCGTGGCGCGCCCGCTGTCCTGGAGGGCGCCCGCGACGAGCTCGGCGGCGCTCGCGGAGTACTCGTTCACGAGCGCGACGACGGGCAGCGAGGCGAACGCGCCGCCGTCGTGCGCCTTCGCCTCGTCGACGACCTTGCTGCGCTGGCGGGTCGAGTAGATCGTCCCCGACGAGAGGAACTCGTCGGCGACGGCCTCCGCCTCGTGGACGAGGCCGCCGGGGTTGTTGCGCAGGTCGAGGATCACCCCGGCCAGCGGCGCCTTCGAGGCGGCGCGCACCCTGGCCGCGGCGCGGAGCATCTCTTCGTGGGTGCCGTCCTGGAACTGCTTCAACCGGACGTACGCGACGTCGCGCTCGAGGCGCTTGGCCGCGACGCTCGTGACGTGGATCTGCTCCCGCGTGAGGTCGAACGTGAGCGGCTCGCCCACGCCCTGCCGGCGGATCGTGAGCTTCACGCGGGAGCCGGGGGGCCCGCGCATGACCTTCACGAGCTTGTCGAGGCGCTCGCCGCGCACGGGGCGGCCGTCGATCGCGAGGATCCGATCGCCGGAGCGGACGCCCGCCCGCGCCGCCGGCGAGCCCTCGATCGGCGCGATCACGGTGATGTCCTCGTCCCTCGCGTCGACCTCGATGCCGACGCCTCCGAACGTTCCCCCGGTCTCTTCCTGGAACTGGGCGAACTCTGCGGAGCTCATGTAGGCGGAGTGCGGATCGAGCTCCGCGACCATCCCCTTGATGGCGCCGTCGATGATCTTGTTGCGCTCTGCCGGCTCGACGTAGTGGTTCTCGACGAGCACGAGGACGCGCGCGAGCTGCTCGAGCGGCGCGTAGGGGCTCTGCGCCTGCGTGCTCGCGCCCGCGAGGTGCGAGGTCGCCGCCCCTCCCGCGAACGCCGCCGCGATGAGCCCAAGGGTGCGTACCCAACTCGGAAACCGTCGCATCCGCCGACCATAGCAGCGCCGCGGGCGGCCGCGCTCGGAGCGCAGCCGTGCCGGACGCGCCCGGCGCGGCGCCCGCCCGGCGCGCCGCCTTCGACCGGACGCCGAGGCGGCGGCGGCGCGATGCGTGTGAAGCGTGGTGGAAACGTGGAAGCGCGCCAGCACGGGCATACTGCCCTGCGTCGGTGCCGGTCGAGCTGTCGTTCGATCGGACGTCACACCGAGGTGCCCAAGGTCCAGGGCGCATGGTTTGTCCTAGGAAGAGTGTTCGGCTATCTTCGCGCGCCTGAACGTGGAACTTGCCTCCTCATCGTCCTGCGTCGCCTCCGCGAAGCAGGGCTCGCCGCGAGGGGCTGCTCTCGCCGAGACGGTCATCGGCCGTGGCGAAGAGCTGTCCGCGGCTGCGCGGTCCTCCGTGCGCGGGAGACAACTCGCACCCCGAGGCGGCTAGGATGGCCAAACCCACCGATCGTGAGCTCGTCGATCAAGCCCGGAGCGGAGATGCCCAGGCGTTCGGGGTGCTGGTTCGTCGATATCAGAAGCGCATCTTCCGGCTCGCGTTCCACCTCGTCCGCTCGGGCGCGGAGGCAGAGGACGTGACCCAGGAGACCTTCGTCCGGGCTTATCAGGCGCTCGATCGGTTCGACGGCCGGAGCGAGCCGTTCACCTGGCTCTACCGGATCGCCGTGAACCTCTCGCTGAACATGATCCGGGCCCGCAAGCCGAGCAAGAACTCTACCCCCGCGGACGACCCGCGGATCGAGGCGCTCCTGCTCGAGACGCGCCCGAGCCACGGCGTGGATCCGGCCGCGACGACCCAGCGTCGCGAGCTCGCGGCCGCGCTCTGCGACGGCATCGACACGCTCTCGGACACGCTGCGGACGACGCTCATCCTCGTCTGCATCGACGGCGTGCCCCACGAGGACGCATCCAAGATCCTGGGTTGTCCAGAAGGAACAGTTGCCTGGCGCGTCCACGAGGCGCGCCGCAAGCTCCGCGTGTACCTCGCGGAGCGCGGTTTCGGAGGGGACGCCGAATGAACGTCACCAGCAAGCTCGACCTCGATGGGATGCTCAACGATTGGCCTGCCCCCGCCCTCGACGAGGCGGCGTGGGAGACGCGGGCAGCTCGCATCGTCGAGGTCGCTCTATCCCATGCTCCGGAGGGCGCGGCGGCGCAGACCGACCTCATCGCAGCCCCCGACCTCGCCGCCGAGCCAGGCGAGGAGCAGGCGGGGGACATTCTGCGCGAAGTACATGCAGCAGGAGGCAGCACCATGGCGGATGGATCACAAGCAGGCAGGGCCGCGAAGTCGGAAGCGAGCCTGTCGGGCGGCAGCAACTCGCGCCCGCCGGAGAGGAGACGCCAGTCGCTGAAGGAGATCGCCGAGCGCGCCAGCCAGGCGCCGGGTCGCGTGAGCGGGGCGCCCGGGGCGGGCGGCTCGCCGCTGTCGACGCCCGTGCCGTCCGGACGCAGCGCGCTGTCCACGCCGCTGCCCTCGTCGGGGCGCGTGTCCACGCCGCCGGGGCGCGGCTCGATGCCCGGCGGCCTCCGCGCTTCCTCGCCCTCGCTGCGGTCGGCCGAGGGGGTCACCGAGGACTCCGGCGTCATCGATCTCAACCGGCTCAGCGCGTCGGTGCCGCCGGAGCAGGTGGAGACCGCCGGGAAGGCGCAGCCCGGCGCGGCCGACCCGGTCGACGACGAGAAGCCGGCCGAGGTCGCCGCGCTTTCCGCGAGGAGGCCGCGCGCCCCGGCGGCGTCCGGCGCCGAGGCGTCGGCCAGGAGGCGCTCCGGCGGGATGATCGCCGGCGCGGCCATCGCGGCCCTCGGCGTGGCCGCGGCGGTCGCGTTCATGGTGAAGACCCCGACGGCGCCGTCGCAGCAGGAGACAGCGGCCGCGCCGACCCCCGCCGTGACGCAGGCCGCGCCGCGCGACGAGAGGGCGATCGAGACTGCGGCCCCGGTCGCCGCGGCGCCCGCCGCGCCGGCGGCGACAGCGGAGGTCGAGCAGCCGCCCGTGGAAGCGGAGGAGAAGCTGGCGGCCGCGCCGAGGACGCCCGCAGCGCCGGTCGGCGCCGGCGCCGCCGCGCCGGCGGCCCACGAGGCGCCCGCCGCGCCCGCCGCGGCGCCGAAGACGGAGCCGCAGAGCAAGGTGGCGGCGGCGCCGACGGTGACCGGAAATCCCGGAGACCTGCCGTCCGCCATGCAGGCCGCCGTGGGCGACAGCGGGGAGAAGCAGCCTTCGGTGGAGTCGGAGGCGCCGGTGCCGGCCTCGGGTTCGCTCCGGCAGCAGAACATCCCCGAGCAGCCGTCGCAGGGCTCGGTCCAGGCCGCGCTCGGCTCGGTCATGGGCAGCGCGAGGGCGTGCGTGGCGGGCGCGGACGACGTGTCGCGCGCGCAGATCACGTTCTCGTCGGCCGGCCAGGTGAGCAAGGTCAGCGTGAGCGGCTGGGCGGCGGCGAACGGCCAGTCGAGCTGCGTGCAGTCCGCGCTCAAGGCCGCGAACGTGGGCCCGTTCTCGAAGCCGTCGTTCTCGGTCAGCGCGACGATCCGGCCCTGATCGAGCCCCGCACGCGAGGACAAACGTCCTGGTTGACATGAGGGGTCGCACAGGTAGAATGCGCGCCCCCATGGTTTCCGCGACTCAGCAAACCCAGCGCATCCGTCAACGCAAGGCGCGCACGTCGGGCACCCGCCGCAAGCGCTTCGAGCGCGCCAACGGCACCCCGAAGTTCCCGATCCATCCGGCGGGTTACGATCAGAACGCGCCGGACGCCCTGCGCGCTGCCACGCCCGCCGAGGCGCAGGCGAAGAAGTAGGAGAGCTTTTCTCATGGCCAATCACGCATCCGCCGAAAAGCGCAACCGTCAGCGCATCACGAGGACGGCGCGCAACCGCGCCACCAAGTCGGAGCTCCGCACGACGGTCAAGAAGGCGCGCATCGCGCTGAAGGGCGTCCCGCAGGAGTCCGCCGCGCAGGTCACCGCCGCGGTGAGCGCGCTCGACCGCGCCGCCTCGAAGGGGACGATCCCTGCCAAGCGCGCGTCGCGGGTGAAGAGCCGCCTCGCCCTCGCCCTCCACAAGGCGAGCGTCGCTGCCAAGACCGCCGCGAGCTGAGCAACCCCCTTCCGCACGTACGTCCCGCTCACCGCAAGGTGAAGCGGGCGTCGTCGTTTTGTCTCCTCGCAGCACCGCAGCCCCCCGCTGCCGCAGCCCCCGCTGCCGTTCCGCCGTCGCCGTCACGCCCACGGAGCGCATGGCTCCGTCCCCCCTCTCTCTCTCCAACCACAACGCCAGCGGCGGGCACCCGCACAGGAGACGGGTCCAGATCGGCGTTTTCGGCGCGGAGGCGTACTTCCTGTACGCCGAGCACCGAAAACGCCGAGATGGGCCCGTATCCGAAGCGGGTGCCCGCCCCTTCAATGAGCGTCGGCCCAGGTGAGGCCGTGGCCGATGTCGACGACGAGCGGCACGTCGAGCGGGAAGACCGACTCCATCGCCTCCCGCACCTTGGCCTTCGCCTCGTCCACCGCGTCGGCCGGCACCTCGAACGCGAGCTCGTCGTGCACCGTGAGCACCATGCGCGCGCCGGGGACGACGGGGCGCGGGACGCGCACCATCGCGAGCTTCAGGAGATCCGCCGCCGTCCCCTGGATCGGGGTGTTCTGCGCGATGCGCTCGGCCTGGGCGCGGCGCATGCGATCGCTGCTGCGCAGATCGGGGAGCAAGCGGCGCCGGCCGAGCAGCGTGCGCACGGACTCGGAGCGCTTCGCCTCGGCCATCGTCCGCTCCATGAACTCGTGCACGCCGCGGTAGCGCGCGAAGTAGGCGTCGATGAACCGCGCCGCCTCCGCGCGCGAGATGTCGAGGCGCTTGGCCAGCGCCGACTCGCCCATCCCGTAGATCACGCCGAAGTTGATCGTCTTGCTCCGGCGGCGCATCTCGTCCGTGACCCCCGCCTCGTCCACGCCGAAGATCTCCATGGCCGTGCGCACGTGCACGTCCTGCCCGGTGCGGAAGGCGTCGACGAGCACCGGATCCTTCGACAGGTGCGCGAGCACGCGCAGCTCGATCTGCGAGTAGTCGGCGCTCACGATCACGCTCCCGGGCGGAGCGACGAACGCGCGACGGATCATCCGGCCGAGCTCCGTGCGGATCGGGATGTTCTGCAGGTTCGGGTCCTGGGATGAGAGCCGCCCCGTCGCGGCCACGGCCTGGCCCCAGCGCGTGTGGATCCGGCCCGTGACCGGGTGCACGAGGCGCGGCAGCGCGTCGACGTACGTGCCCTTGAGCTTGGCGATGACGCGGTGCTCGAGCACGACGCCAGGGAACGGGTGGTCCTCCGAGAGCGTCTCGAGCACGTCGGCGTCGGTCGAGCGGCCGGTCTTCGTCTTGCGCTGGGAGCGCAGCTTGAGCTCGTCGAACAGGACGGCCTCGAGCTGCTTCGGCGACGCGAGGTTGATGTCGTGCCCGACCATCTCGCGCGCCTTCGCCTCGAGCGCCGCGAGCTCGGTCGTCATCTGCGCGCCGAGCTGCCCGAGCGCCTGCGGGTCGCAGAGGACGCCCGTGAGCTCCATCTCGGCGAGCACCGCGGAGAGGGGCAGCTCGATCTGCACGAGCAGGTCCTCGAGCCGCTCGGCGCGGAGCCGCGGGCGCAGCTTGTCGGTGAGCGAGAGCGCGACGTCGGCGAACGCGGCCCCGTAGCTCGAGGCCTCGCCGAGCTCGATCTCGTCGAGGGCGCGCTGCGCCTGCCCGCGGCGCTTCGGGGCCACCTCGTCGAGGGTCTGCATCTTGACGCCGAGCTCGCGCTCGGCGAGCTCGTGCAGCTGGTTCTTCGCCTCGGGATCGAGCAGGTAGCTCGCCAGCATCGTGTCGAAGGCGACGCCCACGAGCCCGATGCGGTGCCGCAGGAGGATCACCTCGCAGAACTTCACGTCGTGGCCGACCTTCGGGAGCTCCGGATCCGCGAGCAGCGGGCCGAGCACCGCGTCGATGTCGCTCATCGAGAGCTGGGCCGGCGCGCCGAGGTAGCGGTGGCCCAGCGGGACGTAGACGGCCTGCCCGGGCTCGCAGGCGAGCGCGACGCCGCAGACGTGGGCGCTCATCGGCTCGCGGCTGGTCGCGTGCACGTCGAGGGCGAGGCGGCCGGCAGCGCGCGCCGACCTGGCGAAGGTCTCGAGCTCCTCGCGCGTCGCGATGACCCGGTAGGTCGCCGCCCGCGCGGCGGGCTCCGGCGCGCGGACGCTCTTCAAAAAGCGCGAGAAGCCGAGCTCGGTGAAGAGCTCCCGGAGCTTGCCGGTGTCCGCGCCGCCGTAGCGCAGCGTCTCCAGATCGAGCGTGACGGGCGCGGCGCCGTCGAGCGTCACGAGCTTCTGCGAGAGGAGCGCGTCGGCCTCGTGCTGCTTGAGCGACTCGCGGATGCGGGGCTTCTTGACCTCGTCGAGGCGGGCGTACAGCGACGCGAGCGAGCCGAACTGCGCGAGCAGCTCGGCGGCCGTCTTCAGGCCGACGCCGGGCACGCCGGGGACGTTGTCCGAGCTGTCGCCGACGAGCGCGAGCAGGTCGCGCACCTGCTCCGGCGGCACCCCGAACTTCGCGACCACCTCGGGGGGCCCGTAGACCTTGTCGCGCATCGCGTCCCAGAGCATCACGCGGTCCTCGTCGACGAGCTGCATGAGGTCCTTGTCGCTCGACGCGATGACCACGCGCAGCCCCCGCTCCTTGGCCCGCGCGACGGCGACGGCGATGAGATCGTCCGCCTCGAGGCCCTCCTGGACGAAGATCGGGATGCAGTACGCCTCGACGATCTCCCGGCACCGGTTCATCTGCACGCCGAGGTCGGGCGGCGGCGGCGGGCGGTGCGCCTTGTAGCGCGGGTCGAGGTCGTCGCGGAACGTCTTGCCCCCGGGGTCCATCGCCACGCCGAGGTACGCCGGCTTCCGCTCGTCCACGAGCTTCGTGAGCATCGCGACGGTGCCGAACGTCGCATGAGTCGGCTCGCCGCTCGGGCTCGAGAGCGGGCTGATCGCGTGGTAGGCGCGGAAGACGTAGCCCGAGAGATCGATCAGGTAGAGGACGTCCGGAGCTCCGGCCGGGGGAAGCGCGGTGGGGCGCGTCGACATGACCGACCCTTAGCACCTCGGCGCGCGGCGGGTTCAGTGAACCACGACGTCGCGCCGCATTGTCACGTCGAGGATGTGGCCTCCCCGGTCGACGCCGACGGTGACGCGCGTCCCCGCCCGGCCGCGGAGGCGCTGGATGCAGTCCGCGAGCGGGAGATCCGCGGCGGGCTCGCCGTCGATCCGGACGATGACGTCGCCCTGCGCGAGCCCGGCGAGCGCAGCGGGCCCGCCCTCGATGATGCCCGCGATCGTCACGCCGCTCGGCGAGAGCGAGAGCATCGCGCCGATGCCCGTGAGCTCCTCGCGCGAGCCGCCGTCGCCGAGCAGCCGGATCTCGATGTCGGCGCGCAGCGAGCTTGCGCCGCGCGCGTCGAGGCCGGGCACGATCTTGGCCATGTACTGCTCGTGGCGCACGCGCACCGAGAACGGCCCGCTCGCCGGCACGCCCTGGAGCTCGTAGTCGCCGTTCGCGTCCGTGAGCGCGAGCGAGATCGCGTTGGCGCCGGACGATGTCGCGGAGTCGAGCTCGACCTGGGCCTCGACGACCGGCGCGCGCGACTCCGCGTCGACGACCCTGCCCCTCAGCGTCGCGCCCTGCGGCAAGACGATCCGCACGGAGCGGGCGGCGCGGCCCGCCTCGACGTCGATGGGCGCGCTCCGCGCCGGCGGGCGGCCTGCCGCGCTCACCGTCAGCACGTAGCGACCCGGCGCGAGCTCGTCCAGCTGGAAGGCGCCGCTCGGATCGGACACCTTGCGCGCGCGGCCGTTCACGCCGGCGTGCGCGCCGGAGCCGACCGGCAGGAACGACTCGATCGCCAGCAGGTACGCCTCGACGGGCCGGCCCGATGGATCGACGACCTCGCCCGCGATCGAGCCCGCGCCGATCAGGTGGAGGACGTTCTCGCCGCCAGCGGCGACGCGCGTGGGCTGGGCGTCGCCGAACGGAGGCTGCGCCGCTGTCGCGGTGCAGCCGTCGGCCTCGGGCGGCAGCTCGAAGCGCCCGTCGGCGTCAGCGTTCGCCGACAGGCCCGGCTCATCGCTGCAGCGCACCGTGGCGCCGGCGACGGGGCGGCCCTCCGGATCGACGACAACGCCGCGGACCGGCCCCGCGCTGGCCGCCGTGGTCTCGCGCGGCGGCGGGGGAGGCGGCGGCGGCGGCGGTGGCTCGGCCTCGACCTCACGCGGCGCGGCGTGCTCCGGTTGCGCCGGGGCGAGCGGCGCCGGCGCGGGCTCGCGCCGCGCCGGCATCACGGGGACGGGGCGCGGCAGGAGCAGCCAGACGAGGAACGGCGCGATCAGCAGCGCGACGGAGAGCAGGGCCGCGGAGAGCCAGGCCCTTCGTTGCGCGCCTGCCGTCCAGCTCTCCGCCATGCCGTCCTCCGCTGCCGGCTAACGGCCGGCGTCGACCTGGCCCGTCCCCTCGCCCCCGCCCTCGGGGGCGCTCGGGTCGGCCTCTCCGGCGGGCGACGCCTCGTCGGCGGGGCCGAGCGCGGGGGCCTCCGGCTCCGCGGGCCACGGCGTCTCGCTGGAGGAGCCGCCGCACGCCCCGAGGAGCAGCGCGAAAGGTAGGAGCAAGGTGCCGGGCCGCATGGCCGGCATCCTAGCTCGTTTCCGAGGGGAGGTCATAACGACCGGGCTCTTGGCCCGGTCGTTGGGCGAGCGCGCAAGCGCGCGAGCGCGGCGGCTCAGCGCGTGGACAGGTTCGTCCGGGCGATCCAGAGGCAGGCGGCGGCGTTGACCGCGCACCAGACGACGAGCGCCAACCGGCCGAGGGGGCCGGCGGCCTCGCCCAGCGTGACGACGGAGGTGAGGTAAGCCGCCGTGCCGACGGCGAGGCCCGCGATCGCCGGACGGAGCTTCTTCACCCCGAAGAAGAGCGAGGTCAGGCCGAGCGGGATGAGCGCGTTGGCGAGCGGCAGCCAGCGGTGGACCGACGCGCCGATCAGCAGGTCGAGATCGGCGATCGGACGGGCCAGCACGTCGACGGCGAGATCGACGCGCGACAGGAGCCACGGCGCGAAGAAGAAAAGCCCCGGCCCGGCCGCGAGCGCCGGGAGGAGGAAGCTCACCTGCCACGGGCTCGCGGCGTTCGCCTCCTTCTTGCGGGCGCGGCGGCCGACCCACGTCGCGAGCAGGAGCAGCGCGACAAGCCGCACGACGGCGTGGCTCTGCGTCACGCGCGCGACCGAGCTCGCGGCGTCGAGGACGCCGGCGCCGTAGAGGAGCTTGCCGTCGGCGGAGCTGTCGACCATGCGCGCGCCGGCGCGGATGGCGTCCTCGACCGCGCGCGGGTCGGACACGCCGAGGCCCACGAGCAGCGCCGCCGCGCCGGCGACGTGGGGCGCGGCCATCGAGGTGCCGTTGTACGCGGGATAGGGGGCATCGCAGTCGCCGCGGCCGCGGTTGCAGATGGTCTGCTGCGTGACGTTCACCCCGGGCGCCGCGACGTCGACGCCCTGGCCGCGCGAGGAGAACCTCGCGATCTTGTCGTTCGCGTCGGTGGCGCTCACGCCGATGACGCCGTCGGAGGCGCCGGGGTACTGCACGCGCCCGCCTGTGTTGCCGGCCGCCGCGACGACGACCGCGCCGCGCGAGATGGCGTGGTCGATCGCGCTCTGGAGGACCTTGGAGTTGCGCGGGCCGCCGAGGCTCAGGTTGATGACGTGGGCGCCGTTGTCGGCGGCCCACCGGATGCCGTCGGCGACGTCGGCTGTCGTGCCCCAGCCGCTCTCGTTCAGCACCTTCACCGGCATGAGCCGCGCGTGGAACGCGAGCCCCGCGGCGCCGATGCCGTTGTTGGTCGACTGCGCGATCGTCCCGGCGACGTGCGTGCCGTGGCCCTGGTCGTCGTTCGCGTGGTTCGTCTTGGTGACGAAGTTCCAGCCCTCCACGCACTCGGTCGAGGCGAGGTCGGGCGCCTTGACGAAGGGCCCGTGCGTCTCGCACGCGATGCCGGTGTCGACCACGGCGACGGTGACCCCGCGGCCGGTGGCGAAGTCCCAGGCGCGCTCGGCGCCGACGCGCGCCATGTGCCACTGGTCCTTCAGCAGCGGGTCGTTCGCGACGAAGGACGCGCGCACCCGGGCGAGCGGCTCGGCCGCCTCGACGCGCGGATCGCGCGCGAGCCGCTGGAGGGTCGCGCTGACCGGGCCCTCCACGGTGGCGATCTGGATCCGGGTCTCGGAGGCGAGCGCTGTCGGGAAGAGGCGCAGCGAGAAGTCGCGCGCGAGCGCCGCGAGCGTGCTGTCGTCGAGGTCGTCGCGCGCGTCGACGACGATCTGCCCCGGGATGTCATAGCTGGTCTCGTCGAGCTCGGAGGCCAGGCCGTACAGCGGCTCGCCCTCGGTCGCCACCGGCTCGTTCAGGACGCCGAAGCCGCTCGGCGACGGCTCGGCGTCGACCGGCAGCCCGGGGTTGGCGTAGCGCGGGAGGCGCGGCTCCAGCATCCCCGGCGAGCGCGCCGCGAGCGCGGTCCCGGCGCCTCGGCCGTCCGTCCCGTCGGCCCTCGCGGCGCCGGACACGGCGACCAGCGCTGTCGCGGCGAGCAGCGACGCCGCGAGCGCGCGTCCGGCTGGATGAATGGCGGTCCCCGACCCACGCTGAAGGCGAGACTTGTGCATAGCGGTTCCTCGACGTCAGGGTAGCGCTGCTGCCTGCGGGCAGCCATCGCCGTGGGGGCGCGAAGACGCGCTCACGGGGCGCGCGCGGCGGCGCGGCAGCGGCGTCCGGTCGCCTGGATATCAGCCTGGGGCGCGGTGCCGCCGGGCGTCATGGGCGGTCGTCGATGAGCGCGGCCGTCCTGAGCGCGCTTCGGCTCACCGCGCTATCATGAAAGAGCCGCCGCCGGAGGAGGAGGCGCCGCGCGCGGGGGTGGCGGGGGTCCCCCCACAAACTCGCGCCTTTTGGTGGGCTATTGCCACACAGAAGGATGAGGTGGGCTGGACGGGAGTCGCTGCGATGCGGGCCGGCGCTCGGGTTTGTGGGGCCCACCCCCGCCACCCCCGCGCGCGGCGCCCCCTCCTCCGGCGGCTCCGCTACGTCCGGTGAGGAATACCAGGCGGGCAATTTCTGGATCAGATCCGCGTGGTCCAGAGTCCGGCCATCCACGCTTCGACGTCGGTCACGGTCCGAGGGATGTCGAGCGACAGGTTCCGATGGCCGGTGTCGGTAACGAGGATGTCGTCCTCGATGCGGACGCCGATGCCGCGGTAGCGAGCCGGGACCGTCTCGTCGTCGAGCTGGAAGTAAAGGCCGGGCTCGACGGTGAGCACCATGCCCGGCTTCAGCTTGCCGTACTTGTAGACCTGCTGCCGCGCCTGCGCGCAGTCGTGCACGTCGAGGCCCAGCATGTGGCTCACGTTGTGGAGCGAGTAGCGCCGGTAGAACTGCTTGTCTTCCTTGAGCGCCTCCTCGGCGGAGACGGTGAGAATGCCGAGCCGATCGAGGCCGCGGGCGAGCACCCGCATCGCGGCGCGGTTCGGCTCCATGAAGTCGTTGCCAGGCTTCACCTCGGCGATCGCCGCCTCCTGCGCCGCCAGCACGAGCTCGTAGATCTCGCGCTGCTCCGGGGAGAACTTGCCGTTGATCGGCAGGGTCCGGGTGATGTCGGCGGTGTAGAGCGCGTTGCCCTCGACGCCGGCGTCGAGCAGGAGGAGCTTGCCCGGCTCGAGCGCGCCATCGTTCCGCGTCCAGTGCAGGATGCAGGCGTGGTGGCCCGACGCGGCGATGGTGCCGTACCCGACGTCGTTGCCCTCGACCCGGGCGCGCAGGTTGAAGATGCCCTCGACCTCGCGCTCGCTCCGCCCGCCGGGAAGGGCGCGGATGACGTCCTCGAAGCCACGCTTCGTCGACGCGACGACCGCCTCGAGCTCCTCGACCTCGAGGGCGTCCTTGAGGAGGCGCATCTCCGAGAGCGCCTCGCCGAGCTGCTTGTCACGGTCGTGCTGGGCGAGGAGCTTGTCGACCCGCTTCGAGATGCCGCGGAGCACGCGGTGGGGGCGCGTCACCGTGCCGACGAGGCCGCTCAGGTAGGCGTCGAGCTCGGGGAGCCCACGGCACTCGTCGACGCCGAAGCGCGCGCGGCTCTGCTCGACGCCGAGACGGGGGCCGACCCAGAGCTCCCCCTTCACGCGATCGGTGAAGAACGTCTTGTCGCTGCGACCAGGGTTCGGCTCGACAAAGAGGATGTCCCGGTGCCCGCCCCCCTCCTGCGGCTGCAGGACGAGCACGCAGTCAGGCTCGAGGTTGCCCGTCAGGTAGAAGAAGTCCGAGCCGGGGCGAAAGCGGTAGTGCGTGTCGTTGGCGCGGACCTTCTCGTGGCCCGTGGGGATGATGAGCGTCTCGGCCGGGAAGAGCTTCGAGAGGGCGCGGCGGCGGGCTGCGAACACCTCCGCGTGCGCGATCGGCTCGGGGAGCTCGCGGGCCGCAGGGGCCCACTGATCCAGCATGAACGCGACCAGCGCCTCGGGCAGCGTCGAGTCGTGGCTCGCCGGCTTGGCGTCGCCAGCGACCGCGGCAGCGGGCGCCTCGCCCGGACCGCTGCCGGTGGGCGCGCTGTGGGCAGGATCGGCCTGGAGGGGAGCGGCGGCGGTCTCGGGCGTGTGGCTCATGAGGCTCGAACTATGGGTCGATCAGGCGCGGTCGTTCAAGCCAAAGCGCGCGCCCGACCCGCCGCGCGGATCCCTCCGTGCCGGGGGCGGCACGTCACGCGACCGAGGCGCCGCCGTCGATCGCGAGGATCTGGCCGGTGATGAAGTCGTTCTCGGCGAGGAACACCACGGCGCGCGCGATGTCCTCGGCCTCGCCGAGGCGCTGGAGCGGGATGCGCTCGCGGAGGCGAGCGAGCGTGGCCTCATCGTAGGACGAGGGCGGCAGGACCGTCCCGGGCGCGATGCCGTTGACGCGCACGTCAGGGGCGAGCCCCACGGCGAGGCCGCGGACCAGGTGCGCGAGCGCGGCCTTCGAGACGGAATAGGGAATGTAGTTCCTCCAGGGGCGCTCGGCGCTCAGACAGACGATCGCGACGACGCTGCCGCGGCAGGCGCGGAGCGCCGGCGCGAGCTCGAGCGTGAGCAGGTACGGCGCGGTCGCGTTGAGCGCCATGGCGCGATCCCACGCGTCGGCCGACAGCTCGGCCGGCGGGACGCGATCGAAGTTCGCAGCGTTGTGGACCAGCAGGTCGAGCCGGCCAGACGACCAGTCGAGCGCCGCGCGGGCGAGGCCGGCGAGCGCTGCGCGGTCCTGGAGATCCGCCTGGAGCGCGACGGCGCGCCGCCCGAGCGAGCGCGCCTCGCCGACGATCGCGTCCGCGCCGGCGCGGCTCGTGGCGTAGTGGACGGCGATGTCGGCGCCCGCAGCCGCGAGCAAGCGGGCGGTGGCGGCGCCGAGGCGGGTGCCGGCGCCGGTCACGAGGGCGACACGGCCGGTCAAGGGTGCATGGGGCATGCGGGGGTGTGTAGCAGCCGATGCGCGGCCCCGCGCGTCGGGGCGACGGCGCCGGGCGCCGACGTTCGTCGGCGTCCGAGGGCGTGGATGGCCCGATGGCGCGCGCCGCCGTTTTTTTCTCCCGCGCCGCGCGCCGTGGCACGCTGGCCCGGCTTTGCCGACGCTTCCGACACGCCGAGTAGCCGCAAAGGAACGCTCCCTGGAGCTGCCGCGCCGCCTGGGCGCTGTCGCCGCCGCGCTGCTCTGCGCGGCCGGGTGCACGGAGAAGCTCGAGTCCGTCGATCTGCCCGACATCGGCCTGCCGGGCTTCCTTGCGCCCGGGACGAGCGCGCCGGCGAGCGCCGCGCCGCAGGCCCAGGGCGCGCCGCGCGCCGCCGCGCCGACGACCGCGCCGCGCGCCGCCGCGCCGGCGACCCCGCCCGAGTGCGACGAGCTGCCGTCCGAAGAGGAGGAGAGGCGCGCGAAGCTGCCGCCCCTGACGGCGCTCGGCAAGGCCGTGCCCACAGAGCCGTGGTCCCCGCCGCCGTACGAGGTGCTGCCCGGCGTGACGCTCCCCGCGAAGATCGCCGCCAAGCTCGAGCAGATCGACCGGGCCTACGCGCGGCGCACGCGCGAGCACCTCGTGATCACGAGCGGGACGCGCGACGCGAACCGCCAGGCCAGGGCGATGTTCACGAAGCTCAGGCTCGGCGAGGATCTGCTCCAGCTCTACCGGAACAAGGCGGCGGTCCGGGAGATCAAGAAGGCTTACCAGGCGAACGCCAGCAAGCCGCCGGAGCAGGCGGTGGCGGCCATGGAGGCCGTCATCCAGGACCAGATCGACCGGGGGATCTACATCTCTGCGCATCTGCGCAGGGGCGCCGTGGACGTGCGCAACAGGACCATGTCACCGAAGGAAAAACGCGCGTTCCTCGAGAGCGCCGCGGAGGTCGGGGGCGTCCTCGTCATCGACGAGTCGACGCCGCCGCACTACCACCTTCAGATCGACTGAACGGTGCGTGAGCGGCGCGCTCCGACGCCGCCCTGGCTGGATGCGCGCCCACCGCCCGCGCGCGAGCCTGGCTTGGTGGACGGGCGTGTTGCTCCGGGCAGCGCCATACCTTACAAGAGATCGATCACGGGGTACGCAAAATGTCGAAGAAAGTCATCTTCTCAGGGATCCAGCCGTCGGGGCGGCTCATGCTCGGCAACTACCTCGGCGCCCTCAAGAACTGGGTGAAGCTGCAAGACGACTACGACTGTCTTTACTGCCTGGTCGACATGCACGCGATCACCGTGCCTCAAGATCCCAGGGAGCTGCGCAACCGCACCTACGAGGGCCTGGCGATGTACCTCGCGGCCGGGCTCGATCCGGCCAAGAACATCATCTTCGCCCAGTCGCACGTGCCGGCGCACGCGGAGCTCGGCTGGCTCCTGACGTGCAACGCGTACATGGGCGAGCTCTCGCGCATGACGCAGTTCAAGGACAAGAGCGCCAGAGATCAGAACATCGGCGTGGGGCTCTTCACGTATCCCGTGCTCATGGCCGCCGACATCTTGCTCTATCAAACCGATCTCGTGCCCGTGGGCCAGGACCAGAAGCAGCACCTCGAGCTCGCGCGCGACGTCGCGAACCGCGTGAACAACACGTATGGCGACGCGGAGACCGCGAAGGACGGGACGGTCACGGTGAAAAACCCGATCTTCCGCGTGCCCGAGCCCTACATCCCGCCGGTGGGCGCCAGGATCATGAGCCTGCAGAACCCGTCGGCCAAGATGTCGAAGTCGGACGCCGACGTCAACGCGACCGTCTTTCTCGACGACGGCGACGACGCGATCCGCAAGAAGATCAAGCGCGCGGTGACCGACTCCGGGAGCGAGATCGTCTTTGCGCCGGAGCGCGAGGAGAAGGCCGGCGTGACGAACCTGATCTCGATCCAGGCCGCGATCACCGGCAAGGACCCGCGCGCGATCGTCGAGAGCTACACGGGCAAGCAGTATGGGCACCTCAAGGTGGAGACGGCCGATATCGTTGTCGAGCTCCTGCGGCCGCTGCGCGAGAGGTATCAGACGAACCTGCAGGACAAGGGGGAGCTCGACCGCATCCTGGCGCTCGGCGCGGAGCGCGCGGCGGCGCGCGCGGCGCCGACGCTCAGGCGCATGTACGAGGCCGTGGGCTTTCTGACGCGCGCCTCGGCCCGCTGAGCCGAGCGCCGGCTCGCCGGCGAGACGTGCCCGCGGCGGCGCTCAGGGCGCCGTCGCGCAGCCGCGGCCGCGGAAGACGACCAGGCCGTCGAGCTGGACGCCCACCACGTCAGGGCAACCGTTGCAGTCGAAATCGGTGATGCCGACGCCGAAGCCGTCGATGTCGCCAAAGGCGCCGGGGAACGGCGCGGGGCGGCCCTCGAACGTGCCCTCCGGCGTCTGGATCTGCTGGCCGGTCGTGTCGAACCCGCGCGCGCCGTCGTGCGGGAAGACGGCGACGCCGGCGCCCACGCCGGTCATCGCCACCACCGCGTCCGGGAGCCCGTCGCCCGTCACGTCGCCCCCGATGACCCCCGACAGGAACACGCCGGCCGGCACATCGTGGGTCAGCTCGAAGTTGCCGTGGCCATCGCCCAGGGAAACGAGGATCGGCGATCGCCCTCGGGGGCTCGAAGACGCCGCCGCCACGTCCCTGACCATGTGCGCCTGGTCGTGGTCCCCGAACCGCTGCGCGAGCTCCGCCCACCCTCCCGAGCCGCCCGTCCTGAGTTCAGGCTGTCGAAGCGCGCGAGGCGCTGCGGCGGGACGCCGACGTGCTCGCTGGTCGGGCATCGCGCTGGCCGCCGCGGCGGATCGCCGATAGGTTAGCCCCCGAAAGGAGAGAGACGAGATGGCCAGGATCAGGCTAACCGCATTTGGCTGGGTGCCGCCTTTTGCCCGAGGATTGGTGCGTGATCTCCGCGTGCGCTGGGCGCTCGAGGAGGCGGGCCTCGCCTACGAGGAGCTGCTGATCTGGCCTGGAGATCAGGCGTCCGAGATCCACCGCGACCTCCAGCCCTTCGGGCAGGTGCCTGCCTACGAGGAGGACGGGCGGGTGCTGTTCGAGTCCGGCGCGATCGTGCTGCATATCGCCGAGCGCTCCGACGCGCTGCTGCCGTCCGACCCTGGCGCCCGGGCGCGTGTCAGGTCGTGGATGTTTGCGGCGCTGAACACGGTCGAGCCGCCGATCCAGAACCTCGCCGAGATCGACCTGTTTTACCCGGACGAGGAATGGGCGAAGCTGCGCCGGCCGTCCGCCGTCGAGGCGGTGAACAGGCCGCTTTTGAAGCTGTCAGAGCAGCTGGAAGGGCGAGAGTACCTCGAGGGCCGCTTCACCGCGGCGGACCTGCTCATGACGACGGTGCTGCGCATCCTCCGCCACACGGATCTTATCGCGACGATGCCCGTGCTCGACGCCTACCAGAAGCGGTGCGAGGCGCGGCCCGCATTCCGGAAGGCGCTGGCCGACCAGATGGCGCCCTTCCCCAAAGACGACGAGACGGGCGCTCCGAACAGAGCTTGAGCCGGCCCCGAATACCGCCTGACCGATCGCCTGCGCCGCTGACGCGAGCGACATACGACCTGCCGGAACACGAGGAGACGGGCGCCCACGGAGACCCGGGCTCGCGACGAGATCGCCGGGGAGCTCCAGCGCGAGCGCGCCTCGTCCGTGGGCTGTCGCGGCGCGCGGGGCTCACAGGCCGGCGATGGGCCCGCCCGCCGGATCGCCGTACTTCGCCATCTCGATGCCGAAGTAGTTGATGATGGAGCAATGCAGCGCGCCGGTCGGGGGAGCGTTGCCCGCCTTGACGACGCGGCCTGTCTGGAAGCCCCCCACGTGTCCCGCCAGCATGACGGGCATGTTCTTGCGGCCATGGGAGTCCCCGTCGCCGTTCTCGGACGTGTAGAGCACGAGCGACTCGTCGAGCAGGTTGCCCGTCGGCGTTGTCGCCGCCTTCATCGCGTTGAGCAGGTAGGCGAAGCGGCGCACCTTGAACCGGGAGGTCTGGACGACGCGGGCGTTGGCGACGCGCATCGCCTCCGCCTGCGGCAGGCCGTCGAGGTCGGTGGCGCGATCGCGATCGCCGAGCTTGTGCGAGATGAAGTGATCGCTCCAGGTCCCCACGCCGTCCGGCAGATCATACCCGGCGAAGTCGAGGCCCCAGCTGTTCGAGTACTGCAGGACGAGCACCCGCGTCAGGTCGCAGGTGAGCGCTAGCAGCCCGAGATCGATCATCTGCTTGAACTTGCCGTGCAGGTCCAGCCCCCGCTCGGGCTTGCCGGGGACGGTGCAGCCCGACGCGGTCGTCGACTGGATCTGCTTCTCCAGCTCGAACACCGACTCGAGGTGCTGCTCCACGCGCGCCCTGTCCGCCGCGCCGAGGCGCTGGTTCAGGCGCCGCGCGTCCTCCCTCACCCAGTCGAGGACGCTGGCTCGACGCTGCCGGATGTTGTCCATCTCCGCGTTCGGGTTGCCCAGGTTGCTGAACAGCGTGTCGAACAGGCGGGCCGGATCGCGGAAGGCGTCCTCTACCTGACCGCCGTCCCGGAACGAGATGAAGCCCTGCGTGACCGCCGTGTCGCCCGTGGGAGACAGGTTGAGGCTGCGATACGGCGTCCCGGCCGCGATGTGGTCGGCGAGGACCTGATCGAGCGTGGCCTTCTTCGGGACGGCCTGGCCGCCGCCGTCGGTGTGCGCGCAGAGCGCCATCGCCGGGCTGTGGATGTCCGAGCAGATCGCCTGGTGATCGACGCCGGACACCATCGTGACGTCCTGCCAGATCGCCTCCCCCGCCGGCCACTCGCGCTCGGCCTGGAAGCCCTTCATGTCCACGAGGCACGGCGTCAGCGCCTCCGGCGAGAGCGGCCCCGCCGTGCCGGGGTGCCACGCCCCGGGATCCGTGCCGTTCGGCACGAAGAACGCCACGAAGCGCTTCGGGGCGTCCTCCGGCGCGGCGCTGGCGCGCCGCGGTCGCATGGCGTCGAGGAACGGCAAGGCGACCGCGACGCCGGCCCCGCGGAGCAGGGCTCTTCTCGAGATCTTCATCGGCGACACTCCTCTTCCGTCTGTCGGACGCTGTGCGCGCACATCACTCTGGCGCCCTCCGCAGCCGGAACGCCGGCGACTGGACGATGGTGGTCAGGAAGGAACGGAACCGGTTGCCGTCCTGCGCGAAGCCCTCGGCGGCGGCGTCGATCGCGCAGCGGTCCTCGCTCGCCGGCTCGCGCCCCTGGGTGTAGATGAACAGCTTCTCCGCGACGCACGCGGCCAGATCGGGGCTCTGCCGGAGCTCCGCCGCCAGGGCAGCGAGCGAGTCGAACGACTCGTTGGCTGCGCCCTCGAAGCGCGGCGCGATCCCGAACTCGTCGATACCGATGCTCCCGTCGTACCGCCCGTTCTTGTCGTACTGGGCGAACCCGACGCCGATGGGATCGATGAGCGCGTGGCACCCGGCGCACCCCTCCTGCGTGTTGCGCTTCTTGATGACGTCGACGTAGCTCAGGCCGGAGAGCTCGCCCTCGATCTGCTCGAGGAGCCCCGCGGGGATGTAGATCTTCTGGCAGAGGAAGGCCGCCCGGATCCACTGGCCGCGCACGGCGATCAGGTCGCCGTCGTTCTTGGCGCTGATCAGGCTGGCGTGCGTGAGGAGCCCCGTGTTCGCCCGGTGGTGGCCGGCCGGGAACTCCACGCGGGTCATACCGTCTCCCGACGCCTCCAGGCCGTAGAACTTCGCGAGCTCCGGGGTGAGGTACGTGTGGTTCGCGGTGAGCGCGTCGAGGAAGTCGGTGTCGGGGGTGAAGGCGTGCTCGCCGAGGACGCGCTCGCTCTCGGCGATCATGTCCTCGAGCAGGGCGGGCGTCCACGACGGGTCCGGGTTCGCCGGCGGGCGAAGCTGCTCGAAGGTGAGCCACTGCTTGAAGAAGGCGTTGAAGAAGAGCTCGGTGCGCCTGTCCTCGACCATCTCCTCCGCGACAGCGCGCAGCCCGTCAGGGCTGTCGAGCTCGCCGGCCTCCGCCCGCGCGAGCAGATCCTCGCTGGGGGACCGGCCCCACAGCGTGAACGAAAGGCGCGAGGCGAGCTCGAGCGGCGTCAGGGGCGATGTCTCCTGCCCCGACGCGCCGACCTCGATGCGGAACAGGAAGCTCGGCGAGGTGAGCAGCGCCTCGATGACGAAGCGGAACGCGTCCGCCCTGTCCTGCGCGGCCTCGGTCGCCCGCGCGGCCAGGTCGCTCGCCTCCTCGGCCGACAGCGGCCTTCGATAGGCCAGCTTGCCGAACCGGTGGACGAAGCGCTCGAGGCAGTCGTCGGCGTCCGGCGCGCAGCCGAGCACCGATGTCCGGCGCGCCTCGTCCGCCATGAGCTCCTGACCGAGCGTCTCCGCCGTCGCCAGGTAGGCGCGCAGGTGCTGGTCCGACACGTTCTGGAGGGTGGCTATCGTGCGGAAGCCGCCCTGGCCGGTGTCCTCCGGGATGCTGTCCACGACGGGCGGCTCGTCGAGCTGGAACAGGTCCTGAAGGGTGAGCTGGTACTCGATCCTGGACAGGCGGCGCAGGACGCCGGGGCTCGTTCGGGTGACGCTGCAGTCTTGCACCGCCGGCTCGCCCGTGAGCGGGTCGACCTCGGCGGGCTCCGTTTCGTCGCCGAGCTGCCCGGTACAGGCAGCGCCCGTCAGGCAGAAGAGCGCCAGCGCGGACATGCCCGCCGCGAGGGAACGACGGAGGAACGGGACCGGTCGAGCGGTGTCGGGCGGCATTGTCTTGCTCCTGGGTGACCAGCCATTCCGGTCGACTGCGCCCGGCGCATGCCGAGGCGTCCCGGCGATGCGCCGCGTCGTGGTCGGAGGTGAACTTTCAAAGCAAGGCGGTACTGCGCGCCCCGGCGTCACCTCGGGGCTGAGAACAGAATTCCCGGCGCACGCTCCGGTGATCACCGCCGGCCGAAGATCACTTTCGGACGCGCGCCGGGAGCATGTCAAGCCATCAGCGCAGGGCGCGTCGCTACTTCTGCTCAAGAGAGAGAAGTGAAGCAGCGTGAGATTCGCGAGCTCCGCTGTCCGGTCGACTCGAACACGGGAGGCCCTTTCGGCTGCGTCGGCTCGCGATGGCGCCCTGGACCGAGCCCGAAGAGGTCGAGTGCGGGACAGCGTGGAGAGGGGTTCCGGAGGCTCCGGATGCGCCTGCGGGCGCGACCACCTTCACGCTGCCGGCGAGACGGTTCTTCCCGACGCGCAACATTCCGTCGCGAGCTCCTGAATTTTTGCGATGCGGGCTGCACCCCAGGAGGGCCGGCGCGCTGGACGGACAGCGCGATGTGTTCGCAGGAGATGCGCTCGCGAGAGTCGAGGAGGGTATGGGTTCAAGCGTGATTCCTTGGGCTGGGTGGCGCTTCGCGCGATGGGTGGCGCTGCTCTTGATCGTCCATCTGACATGCGGGCTCGGCTGCGCGGCGCCTTCGGGCGAAGCGCTCGACGTCGAGACGCTGGAGGCGCAGTTCGAGGAGCGCGCCCGCGCCGTGCTCCGCGGCGACGACGCTCTCCGGCCCGCCGCGGGGGGCTTCGAGCTCGCGGCGAGCCCGTCGCGGGGCGGCCTGACGCTCGCGTTCCCGGCGGAGGGGAGCGGGGCCGTGCGGTTCGAGCTGCCGGATGGGTTCGGCATCGAGGTGCGCGAGCTCGGCGCGCGCGGTGAAGGCCGGAAGGTCGGCGCCGCCCTCGCGTACCCGCGCGCGGGCGGCTTCGCGCTCTGGACGGCGCAGCGGCACGGCGCGGAAGAGTGGCTTTGGTTCCCCGAGGGGGCGCCGGCCGCGGGACCTGTTGCGTCATGGCAGGTCGAGGGGGCGGAGCTCCGCCGGCGCGGCGCGAACGTGGAGGTCCTCGACGCGGCGGGGGAGCCGCGGATCATCGTGGCGGCCCCCGAGGCCTATGCCTCGCCGCTCCGGCGCATCCCGACGCGCCTGGAGGTGCAAGGCGACGAGATCTCGCTCTGGGTCGAGGAGACGGGCTCGCCGCTGCTCGTGGACCCGTCATGGACCGCCACGGCGGCCTCGGAGGCGACGCGTCGCGGGCAGCACACCGCGACCTTGCTGCCCGACGGCAGGGTGTTCATCGCGGGCGGGCGGCAATGGCTCCCACTGTCGGAGCAGCTCCACCTCGCCAGCGCGGCCATCTACGATCCGGCGCTCGATGCGTGGCTGCCCGCCGCGCCGATGAGCGAGGCGCGGTCGGCTCACACGGCGACCTTGCTGGCCGACGGCAGGGTGCTGGTCACGGGCGGCGCCAGGGGCGGCGCCGAGTGGGTCTCCAGCGCAGAGCTCTACGATCCCGCGACCGACGCGTGGACCCCCGCCGCGACCATGATCTCGGCGCGCTCGTCACACACCGCGACCTTGCTCGCCGACGGCCGGGTGCTCGCCGCCGGGGGCGCTCCGCCTGGCGGCGCTCCGGGTGCCACGGCCGAGCTCTACGATCCCGTGTCGGACACCTGGTCGCCGACGCCTGCGGCGTCGGTCGTGCGCAGGGAGCACGCGGCGACGCGCTTGCAGGACGGCCGCGTGCTGCTCGTGGGAGGCAGGGTCATCGGGGCCGACACGCTGTCCAGCGTCGAGATCTACGACCCCACGACGGGCGCGTGGACCCCGGGGCCGGACATGCTCCGCGCCAGGTTGACGCCCACGGCGACCTTGCTGGAGGACGGTGACGTGCTGGTGACCGGCTACGACCCGGACGCCGAGGCCGAGACCTACGATCCCGTGGCCAACGCATGGACGCTCGCGAGCAACAAGATGAGCCTTCGGAGCGGCCCGCACACGGCGACGCGGCTGTGCGATGGCCGGGTCCTCGTCTCTGGCAAACAGCCGCCCGACCTCTACGATCCGAGCACGCGGACTTTCTCGAAGGCGCCCAGGAGCCAGGTGAGCCGCCACGACGGCACGGCGACGCTGCTCCCGGATGGACGGGTCATCTTCGTCGGCGGCAACTTCGTCGACGGCAATTCGAACCCGGCGGGCGCCGAGATCTATGACCCTTCGCTCCCGCCCTCAGCGACGCAGCTCGCCCCCCTGAATGCTCTGCGGAATCTCGCGAAGGCCGTGGAGCTGCCGGACGGGAAGGTCCTGATCGCGGGCGGCAACGGGATCACGAAGGTCACCGAGCTCTACGATCCATCGAGCAGGACGAGCTCCGTGGCAGCGCCCTTGAACTTCGAGCGGCATCTCCCCGACCTGACCCGCCTCGCCGACGGCAGGGTGCTGCTCAGCGGGGGCCTCATCGACCATCGTGCGACGGAGCATTACAGCGAGATCTACGATCCGGCAGCGGATGCCTGGACGCTGACGGCGCCCGACGAGGAGCGTCGACACAACCACACGGCGACCTTGCTCGGAAACGGCGAGGTGCTCATCGCGGGCGGCGGGGTGTGGGATTACCCGATCGAGTGGTACCTCGTCCGCAGGACCCGATCGGCTGCGCTGTATCGTCCAGCCGACGACACCTGGGTCGCCGTCGAGCCGATGAACGCAGCGCGGGCGGAGCACGCGGCGACGCTGCTGAACGACGGCAGGGTGCTGGTCGTCGGCGGGATCCAGGGATATGACGACTACGATTTCTCGACCGCGGAGCCGCTGGCCAGCGCCGAGATCTACGATCCCGCGACCCGGCGCTGGTCTCTGACCGCGCCCATGGCGGAGCCTCGGGGCAAGCCCACGGCGACGCGGCTCCTGGACGGTCGCGTGCTCGTCGTCGGGGCAGCCGCAGAGGTCTACGACCCGGTGGCGAACGCCTGGACGCCCACAGGGCCCATGAGCCCGATGTCGAGTTTCAATCACGTCGCCATGCTGCTGCCGACAGGTGAGGTGCTCGCCATCGGAGGGACGGCGGCGCAGATCTATGGCCCTGCGACGAACTCGTGGACACCTGCCCCGTGGGCCTTGGTCTTTCACGACTATCACGCGTCCGTGCTCCTGCCGAGCGGCGAGGTCCTCATCATCGGCTCGAACCGGAACGCGATGCTGTACGATCCTCGATGGCACGACCCCGGGGACAACGGCTGCAGCACGGGCGCCGGCGGAGAGGGCGGCGCCGGCGGCGGTGACTCCGGTGCTGGCGGCGCGGGAGGCGCTGGCGGCGCTGGCGGCGGTGAGCCTGGGACGGGCGGCGCTGGCAGCGGTGGTTCCGGGATTGGCGGCGTCGGCGGCGCCGGTGGCGGTGATTCCGGTGCTGGCGGCGCTGGTGGCGAAGGTGCTGGAGCAGGCGGCAGTGGCGGAGAGGGCGGCGCCGGTGGCAAGGGCGGCGGCCCGGCGAGCGGAAGCTCGACGAGCACCACCGCCGGCGCTGGCGGCGAGGGCGGATCGGGGACGGCGACCGCATCCAGCGGCGCTGGCGACTCGGGGACGGCGACCTCGTCCAGCGGCGCCGGCGGCTCGGGAACGGCGACCGCGTCCAGCGGCGCTGCAGGCCCTGGCAGCCCGGGCCCGACGAGCACGTCGAGCGGCGCCGGAGCGGGCGAGCCGCCGACGGGGACCGGCTGCTCCATGGGGCAAGGGGCGCCCGGCGGCGGGGCCAGCGCCTTCTACCTCGCCGTGGCCGGGGCCGCTCTCCGGCGGAGGATCCGCCGCTCCAGGGCGGCAGTCCCGCGGTGAATTCTGATCACCGGCCGCTCCCGCTGAACTAGATTCCCGGGATGCAGCTACAGATCGAAGGGGATCGACTGACCCTCACCCTTCAGGGCGCGGAGCGGCTCTGGGCCGTGAAGCTCGCGCCCATCGTGGTACCGCGCGCGCACGTGGTGCGGGCGGAAGCGGCGCTTCCGCCCGCCACCTGGAAGCAGATTCGCGCGCCGGGGACGGCGATTCCCGGGCTGATCAAGGCGGGGACGTACTACACCGATCGTGGCAAGGAGTTCTGGTATACGGTGCAGAGCCGCAAGGACAGCCCGCTGACGATCGAGCTCGAGGGGGAGTCGTACCGGCGGCTCGCCCTCACCATCGATGATTCCGCCGCCTGGGCAGAGCGGATCAACGCCTGGATCAGGGGCTGAGTCGCGCGATCCCGCGCCTTGGCCGGCGCCCCCCTCGCCGCCGGCTCGAATCGAACCGGATGTCCCCGCGGCGCGAAGGCCGCTCGTTCGCCGTGCACGCCCGCAGCCTGCGCTCGGTGCACCCGCGCACGAAAAAGCTTCGTCAGCATCTCCGCCAGGAGAAGCTCGTGTGTACCGCGACCACGGGGAGCGGTTCGTGTAGAGTTCCTGGCAGTCCGAGAAAGTGCGGCGGGCGCGTCGCGTCGACGAGGATCCGGTCCCTGTTTCCAGTCCTCCCGGAGCAGGGGCCCGTAGCTCAGGAAGGTGTCACCGCGGCTCCCGGTCAGACGTGTTACCGGGGCTCCGCTCGTACACACCGGGAGATGGGTGCCACCCCTCTTTCTTGGAGGCACGTCCACCGGGAGATGGGTGCTACCCCTCTTTCTTGGAGGCACGTCCACCGCGGAGATGGGTGCCACCCATCTTTTTGTGGAGGCACGTCCACCGGGAGATGGGTGCCGCCCATCTTTTTCTTGGAGGCACGTCCACCGGGAGATGGGTGCCACCCATCTTTTTGTGGAGGCACGTCCACCGGGAAATGGGTGCCACCCATCTCCCGCGTGGACGAGCCGGCCCCCCCGGATGGGTTGACGGCGTGCCGCCCGCCCCGGGCGGGGGCGCCGGGACGACTTCGGTCATCCCTCACCGTCCTTCCGCCGCTCAGCGATCCGCGCTGCTCGCCGCCGGCACCGCCGCCTTCTGCGCCGCACCCGAGCGCGCGCCGCCCTTGATGCGCGCCTCCGTCACAACCTCGTCCCACTGCGCGTCGTAGCCCTCGAAGTGGACCCGGTACGACCCCGGGGCGACGACGCCGGTGATCACGGCGGGCTTGTACGACCCCTTCCACTCGACCTCGACGCGATCGCCGACCTTCCGCGCGCCGCCCGCGCCGGAGGCGCGCTGCTCCTCCTCGCGCATCCGGCGGGCGCTCCCCTCGTGCAGGCATTGCTCGCGATGGCAGGCGAGGCCCGAGGCGCAGTCGTCGTCAGCGCGGCACGGAGATCCGAGCGGCGCCTTTTTCCCGCAGGCGGCGAGCGCCGCAGGCAAGGCGACCAGGACCACGAGCGCTCTCAGGAAGGTCAAGGCTCGAACGCGCACGACACGGCATCCCAGCAGAGCGGCCGCAGCCCGACAACAGAGATCGCAACGCCCGTGACCGGCATCGCCTCGTCAGCCCCTCGGCGCCGCCTCGCCCCCCCGGGCCCCTTCGCATCCCGGGTGCGCCGCGTCCCGGGTGCGCCGCGTCCCCGCGCGGCCGCCCCGCGGCCCCACGCGGCCCCCGCCCGCCCCGCCATGCCGCACCCCTGCCGGCGGCGCCCTGCTCTGCTATGGTCGCCCCCGCTGTGCGTCTGCTCGCCGCCCTCGCGCCCGTGGCCCTGCTCGTCGCGGCGCCGCCGCTCCTGGGCTGCGGCGGCGCCGCCGCGACGGACGCGGGCGTGTGCGCGGGCGCGGGCGTCTGCGGCGCCGGGCACTGCGTCGTGGGGCGCTGCCGGCCGGCGGGCGCCCTCCCCTCGCCCATCGACGCGCGCCGGGTGCTGCTCCCGCCCGCGGACCTCGCCGTGCTCCAGGAAGACGGCGACGCCTCGGCCGCGCCCGGCGTCCCCGACGCCATCGCGCTCGGGCGCGCCAGGACCGGCGATGTCGTGCTGCTGCTCCGGTTCGCGCCGACCTTCGGCGTCGACGCGGACATCGCGAGCGCCTTCGTCGTGCTCGATCCGGTCCCCCTCGCGCCGCCCGCCGAGCGCGCGCTCCCCCTCGAGGTCGCGCGCATCCTCGAGCCGTGGCGCTCCGAGACGGCGACGTGGGGCCGCCAGCCCCGCCTGTCGATCCCGGAGCCCGCCGCCGTCGCGCGGCGCCTCCCCACCGTGCCGCTGCGAATCGACGTCACCTCGCTGGTGCGCGGCTGGGCCAGGCGGCGCATGGACGACCACGGCATCGCCATCGTCGCGCCGGGCCGCGACGCCGTCGGGGCGGCCTACTCGATGGGCATCTCCCAGGGCACCGGCCCGCTGCTCGAGGTGTACGTACGGTGAGCTCCGGCCACGACGACGAGGACGACGACCTCGGCGGGCGCCCGTCTCTCCCGCTGCCCCTCGTCCGCCACGACGCCGGCCGGCGCAGGCCCTCCACGCCGAGCGCTCCGCCGGCGCCCGGCGCGCCGCCGTCGCCGAGCGCGCCCCCCGTGTCCGGCGCCTCGTCGTCGCCCGGCGCCCCGACCTCGCCGACCGTCCCCACCTCCGCGCGCGGCGCCCCGCCCGTCTCCGGCGCCCCCGCGCCCGGCTCCCCCACGTCCGCGCGCGGCGCCCCGGCGATCCCTGGCGCCCCCACGTCCGCGCGCGGCTTCCTCGACGACGACGAGCCCGCCGTCACCCAGCGCTCGATCGCGAGCGTCCGCCCCTTCCCGCTCGTCCGCACCGCGCCGCCCCCGGCGGCCGAGGCGGCCTCGCCCGCGGAGGCGCTGCTCAAGGTCAGCGACCTCCGCGTCTCGTTCTCCGCCGACGGCCGCGTCACGCGCGTGCTCGACGGCGTCTCGTTCACGGTGCCCCGCGGTCGCACCGTGGCGCTCGTCGGCGAGTCGGGCTGCGGCAAGACGATCACCGCGCTCAGCGTCCTGCGGCTCCTGCCCGCGCCGTACGCGTCCATCGACGGCGGCTCGATCGAGCTCGACGGCCAGGACCTCCTCGCGCTGGGCGAGCGCGAGATGCGCGCCGTCCGCGGCGGGAAGATCGGCATGATCTTCCAGGAGCCGATGACCTCGCTGAACCCCGTGTACACGGTCGGCGCCCAGATCGCCGAGGCGATCCGCCTGCACCGGCCCATGTCCCGCGGCGACGCCCGGCTCTACGCCGTGAGCCTGCTGCGCAAGGTCGGCTTCCCCGAGCCCGAGGTCCGCGCGAACAGCTACCCGCACGAGCTGTCCGGCGGCATGCGCCAGCGCGTCATGATCGCCATGGCCCTCGCGCCCGGGCCCTCGCTGCTCATCGCCGACGAGCCGACCACCGCGCTCGACATGACCACCCAGGCGCAGATCCTCGACCTGCTCGAGCGGCTCAAGGCGGAGACGTCCATGAGCCTCCTGCTCATCGCGCACGACCTCGCCGTCGTCGGCGAGCTCGCCGACGACATCGTCGTCCTCTACGCCGGCGTCGTCGTCGAGCAAGGGCCGGCGCGCGACGTGCTCGCCGCGCCGTCGCACCCCTACACGCGCTCGCTCCTCCGGAGCATCCCCGCGCGCGGCTTCCGCCCGCACCGCGTGCGCGGCCAGCGATCGCTGCGCCTGCCGACGATCCCCGGCGGGCTGCCCGATCTGCGCGACCCGCCGCGCGGCTGCCGCTTCCAGGACCGCTGCGAGGCGGTGTTCGACCGCTGCCGCGCCGAGCCGCCGGACCTGTACGCCGTCCCGCCGGGCGCGGGGCACCACGCGGCGCGCTGCTTTCTCCTCGCCGGCGCGGGCCGCCCGGGGGAGGAGGGCGCGGCGTGACGCGCGACAGCGACTTCCCGCTGCCCGCGCAGGGCGACGCGGCCGGCGCCGCCGAGGCCCGCGCCGAGAGCGCGCGCGGCGAGCGCCCGCTCGTGCAGGCGGAGCGGCTCTCGAAGCTCTACCCGGTGCGGCGCGGCCCGTTCGCGAAGCCGGCGTTCGTGCAGGCGGTGGACGGCGTGACCTTCCACGTGCACCGCGGCGAGGCGCTCGGCCTGGTCGGCGAGTCGGGCTCCGGCAAGAGCACCCTCGGGCGGCTCGCGATCCGGCTCATCGAGCCCACGGTCGGCCGGGTCTTCTTCGACGGCGAGGACCTCACCGCCATGTCGGACCGCGCGCTCCGGGCGATGCGCCGTCGGATGCAGATCGTCTTCCAGGACCCGTACGGCTCGCTCAACCCGCGCATGACGCTGCGCGAGATCGTCGGCGAGGGCATCGTGATCCACCGCCTCGCGAGGACCCGCGACGAGGAGACCGCGATGGTCGAGGCCGTGCTGCAGCGGGTCGGCCTGCGGCCGGACATGATGGATCGCTTCCCGCACGAGCTCTCCGGCGGCCAGCGGCAGCGGGTCGCGATCGCGCGGGCGCTCGCGGTGCGCCCGGACTTCATCGTCTGCGACGAGCCGGTGAGCGCGCTCGACCTCTCGGTGCAGGCCCAGATCGTCAACCTCCTCGAGGAGCTCCAGGACGAGCTCGCGCTGAGCCTCCTGTTCATCTCGCACGACCTGCGGGTGGTCGAGCACGTGAGCCACCGCGTGGCGGTGATGTACCTCGGCAGGATCGTGGAGATCGGCCCGGCGCAGGGCGTCTCCGAGCGGCGCCACCACCCGTACACGCGCGCGCTGTTCGACGCGACGCCGTCGATCGACCGCGGCGGCAAGGCGCGCCGCCTGCTCCCGGGCGCGCCGGCGAGCGCGATCAACCCGCCCGAGGGGTGCGTGTTCCACCCTCGCTGCCGGAGGGCCGAGGAGGGCAAGTGCGACGTGGAGATCCCGCCGCTGGAGGAGCTCGTCCCGGGGAGCGGCCACCGCGTGGCGTGCTGGTACCCGGAGCTCGAGTGACGGCCGCGGGCCGGCGCCGGGCCGGGTGGCCCACTTCGGCACAATCGCGGAGCTGATGTCCCGGGCGCCGGGCGCTGTCCTGCGCGGATCAGCGCAGGGTTCGCGCGAGGCATCTCTCTTGCTGCGCGTTCGCGGCCGCGCGCGATGTGCGGCGGCGAAGTTGGAGAGGTGATTGGATGGCGAGCGACGTGCTTCGAGCGCTGATGGCAGCGCTCATATCCGGTGCGTGCCTGATGGCATGTGACGGTCGCAATGACGGCGGGGGCAGCGGCGGCGCAGGCGGCGGCGGCGGCGGAGGCGGCAGCGCCAGCGATGGCGGAGGCGGCAGCGCCAGCGATGGCGGAGGCGGCAGCGCCAGCGATGGCGGAGGCGGCAGCGTCAGCGACGGCGGCGGCGGCAGCGCCAGCGACGGCGGCGGCGGCAGCGCCAGCGACGGCGGCGGCGGCAGCGCCAGCGACGGCGGCGGCGGCAGCGCCAGCGACGGCGGCGGCGGCAGCGGCGGCTCGCCGTTCGACGAGCGGTGCGCTGTGCGGGACATCGAGGGCACGATCCCGGGCGTGAAGATCTCGATCGCGTCGAGCCGGTGCGTCTATCACGTCGGGGAGGCGGCGGAGTTCCTCTACAAGGTCGTCACCGACTCGAGCGTCCCCCCGATCAGCATCGCGGAGTCCACCGGCTGCGGGCGCTGCGTCGAGCCGTCGAGCGATCCGCTCTCGTTCGTCTCGTACAAGATCACGGGCACCTCGTCGGCCGGGCAGCCGCAGCAATACTGCCTCTGCGACGTCGGGTGTTGCGCTCCCGACGAGGCGGAGACCGTGCAGGTCGACGCGACGACCGCGACGCAGACGATCCGCTGGTCGGGTCGGCAGTGGAACGGACCGTCCGACACAAGCAATCCGGAAGGTGAGCCGTTCGCGCCCGGCAACTACCTCGTCGAGGTGACGTTCGACGGCCAGGCGCAGGGCATCGTGACGGCGACGCTGGGGATCGAGATCATTCCCTAGCCTCGCGGGCTCGCCCCCGTCCTGTACCCACGGCAGGCCCCCCGGCGAGGGGGACCGCGCCGCTCGGCGACAGCTCACGCAGAGCGCGCGAGAGCGAGGAGAGAGAGACAGAGATTTGAACCACAGAGGCACAGAGGGCACAGAGGGATGAGGGACAGGCACTCTGTGCGGCCATGCGCCTCCGTGGCTCGGCTCTCGGGCTTTCTGCTAAGGTCCGCGCACCATGCACGCCTGGCGCGGACACTCCTTCGGCTCGCCCGAGATCCTTGTCTGGGAAGAGGTCGACGACCCCCCGCTCGCCGAGGGTGAGGCCCGCATCGAGGTCGCCGCGTCGGCGATCAACTTCCCCGACGTGCTCTTCACCGCGGGCGCCCATCAGGTCAGGCCGACTCCGCCGTTCACCCCCGGCTTCGAGGTGGCCGGCGTCGTCGTCGAGAGCCGCGAGCCGTCGCTGCCGCCGGGCACCCGCGTGGCCGCGACGCTCCCCGGCTCGGGAGGGTACGCGACGCACGCGATCGCCGGCCCGCGCACGACCTACGCGCTCCCCGACGGCATGCCGTTCGAGGACGCCGCGGCGCTGACCATCACCTACCAGACTGGCTACCTCGCCCTGCACCGGCGCGCCGGCGTCAAGCCGGGCGACACAGTCCTCGTGCACGCCGGCGCAGGCGGCGTCGGCAGCGCCGCGATCCAGCTCGCCAAGGCGGCCGGCGCGACAGTCATCGCCACCGCCGGCGGCAAGGAGAAGGCGGCGGTCTGCCGCGCCCTCGGGGCAGACGTCGCGATCGACTACCACAGCGAGGACTTCGTCGCCGTCGTCAAGGACCACACAGCGGGCCGGGGCGCCGATATCGTCTTCGACCCCGTCGGCGGCGACGTCTTCGACCGATCCACCAGGTGCATCGCCTTCGAGGGCCGCATCCTCGTGATCGGGTTCGCCTCAGGCCACTTCCCCGCCGCGCGCGCGAACCACCTGCTCGTGAAGAACTATTCGGTGCTCGGCTTCTACTGGGGCACCTACAGCCGCGCCCAGCCCGCCCTGACGCGCGCCGCGCAGGACGCGCTCTACGCGATGGTTCGGCAGGGCGCGATCAAGCCGCTCATCTCCGCCGCGCTGCCGATGGCGGACGCGAAGGCCGGCATGACGGCGGTCGCGTCCCGCGCGACAACCGGCAAGGTGGTGCTCACGAACGCGCGATGAGAGGCGATGAGGGGGGCGCCGCCGCCGCCGCTCGGGAGCGCGGCAGCGGCGCCGGGGAATGGGTCAGTTGCAAGCGGTCCCGGTGGACGTCTCGGAGAGCTCGCCGAGCGTGTCCTGGTCCTTCGTGGTCAGGCCGAATCCATAGGGGAAGAGCGCCTCGCCCCCGTCGTTGCGGTTGACCTTCTGGCACTCGCTCCCGGGCCACGAGAACGAGAGCTTGCCCTGGAACTCCTGCTTGCCGAACAGCACGTCGGCCACGCCGGCGCCCTCCGAGCCCGGCAGCCACGCCGCCACGAACGCGTCGGAGAGGTTCAGCTCCTTGTTCACGTAGAGCGGGCGGCCCGACAGGAACACCGTCACGATCGGCAGCTGCGGCGCGGCCGTGCGGATGGTCCGGAGCACCGCCAGGTCCTCGGGGTGGAAGAGCGCGTGCTCGAGCGTCTTGGCGTGCGCCGTCGAGTCCCCGGAGTCGCCCGAGGGCTGGATATCCCCCTTCATCTCGGCATAGGGCGTCTCGCCGATCACCACGATCGCCGCGTCGAAGTTGCCCGACGAGGCCGCGGCGCCGTTGGCGCTCAGCATCGCCTGGCCGCCGCCGGACACGGCCTCCTGGATCCCCTTGAAGATGGATGTGGCGCCCGGGAAGTCCGCGTTCGTGACGTCCGTGCCCTGCCACGTCCGCGACCACCCGCCGGCCTGGTTCGGGATGCTGTCGGCGGAGTTGCCCGCGACGAGCACCCGCGCCGACGCCTCGAGCGGCAGCACCGAGCCCTTGTTCTTGAGCAGCACGAGCGACTTCCTCACCGCCTCGCGCGCGATCTCCCGGTGCTCCGCGGCCCCGAGCACCGCCTGCTGCCCCGCGAACATCCGCTCCGAGGGCGCGCCCTTGGTCGTCTTCGGGCCGAGCAGCCCCGCCCGCATCTTGACCCGCAGGATCCTGGTCACCGCGTCGTCGATGCGCGCCCTCTCGATCTGGCCGCCGTTCACCTGGTCGATGGTGTTCTCGTAGAACTCCTTCCACTTGTACGGGACCATGATCATGTCCACGCCGGCGTTGATCGCGGCGGCGCACGCGTCCTCGGCGCAGCCCGGCACCTGCTGGTGACCGTTCCAGTCGCCGATGACGAAGCCGTCGAAGTGGAACTTCTCCTTCAGCACGCCGGTGAGCAGATCGCCGTGGCCGTGCATCTTCTTGCCGCGGATGCTGTTGTACGACGCCATGACCGTCTGCGCGCCCGCGGGGATTGCGGACATGTAGCCCTGACCGTGGATCTCGCAGAGCTCGGTGTCTGTCGCCAGGTTGTTGCCCTGGTCGTCGCCCTTGTCGGTGCCGCCGTCGCCGATGAAGTGCTTGGCCGTCGCGATGACGCGCGTGGGACCGAAGAGATCCGCGCTGTTCGCGGCGCCCTGGATGCCCGTCACCACCCGGCCGGCGTAGCGGTTCACGATCTCCGGATCCTCGGAGTAGCCCTCGTACGTGCGGCCCCACCTGTCGTCGCGCACGGTCGCGAGCGTCGGGGCGAAGGTCCAGTCGAGGCCGGTCGCCACGACCTCCTTGGCCGTCGCGGCGCCGATGCGCTCGAGCAGATCGGGGTCGTTCGCGGCGCCCAGGCCGATGTTGTGCGGGAAGAGCGTGGCGCCGCGGACATTGTTGTTGCCGTGCACCGCGTCGATGCCCCAGATGATCGGGATGCCCGCGCGGCCGCCGCTCTTGTCCACCGAGGCGTTGTAGAAGTCGTCGGCCATCGCGAGCCAGTCCGCGGCTGTCGCGCTCTTGTTCCCGCCCGGCCACGAGCCCCCGCCGTTCAGCACAGAGCCGATGTTGTACTGCCTTACCTCGGCCGGCGTGATGTAGCCGATCTCGGCCTGCACCATCTGCCCGACCTTCTCTTCGAGGGACAGCTGGCCGAGCAGCTCCGCGACGGCCGCCTCGATCGCCGGATCTTTCGCGATCTTGCTCGTCACCTCGGGCCAGCCGGCGTCGCAGGGCAAGAGGCCCGCGCTGTCGCCGGCCCCGCTGCCGCCGTCGCCGCTGCCGCCGTCACCGCTGCCGCCGTCACCGCTGCCGCCGCCGCCCGTGCTGTCGCCGGCGCCGGTGCCGCCGCCGGCCGTGCCGGAGCCGGAGCCGGAGCCGGGGCCCGTGCCGGAGCTGGTCGATGAGCCGGTCGGATTGTCGGACGTGTCGTCGCCGCAGGCAGCCGGCGCGATAACGACCGCCGCCGCCATGATCCATGTCGCATACCGTGTGAGGCGCATAGGTGCTCCCCTCTCTGTCAGTGAGATGAAGGATGGGCTTTGAGGTGAACCGTGACAGTCAAGCAAAGCGTCGTTCGGCATGATCCCCGCGCGCGGCCGCCCGTTCGCCAGAGGCTCGATCAGGACAGCGGATGGCAGGCCTCGAGCTCGCGGTCCCGGAGGTCACCCGACGCTCCAGGCCGCTCGCCGCGCTCGAGGAGAGCAGGGAGCTCGCACGGACACGATCGCGCGCACGCCAGGCCGGGCAGACGCGCCCTGTCCAGCGACGCGATCGAGCGAGGCCGACAGCCGGCCGGGCGCGTGAACATGCGGTGAGACGAGCTCCACGCGATGGGTACAAGACAACATAAGACAGGACGGGAATGTTCTAATCCATGTCTCCACCGGCACGCAAGCCCCGCCTCACGCCGCCAACCAGGGAACCCCCGAGGCGCCCGCCGCGTCATCGCGTCGTCGCGTCATTGCATGGGCGCGTCATTGCATGGGCGCGTCATCGCATGGACGCGTCGTCTCGTCATCATCGCATCGTCGCGTCGTCGCCATGAGCGCGATCCGCGCCGGCGCTCGTGGCGGGCCGGATGACACGGCGCGTCCTGGAGGCCCTCTCGTTAACCACGGTTCGAATCGGGCCGCAATACACAAACCGGAGGCGCGGCGCGATAATCCACCCGTGGCATAACGCCACAAGGATGCAAGAGAGCCACGGCCCCGCCATCGCTCCGGCGGGACGGGCGGTCATTTCGGAGGGTGGCCGTGGATTTGCAAAAACGCGCCGCATTTCCAGGGAGATCCCGACGATGGCGAGACGCCCTCACCTTGCGATTGCCGTGCTCGTGCTTGCTCCTGCGCTCTCCGCCGGCTGCGGCCAGGCGGACGCGCCCCCGTCGAACCAGGCTGCCCCGCCGGGGCAGGAGAAGAAGGTCGACACAAAGATCCTCGAGAAGGGCGCAGAGGCGCTCCAGGATCTGAGTCCCGTGCGGGCGATCGACCACTACCTGGACGGATTCCACGTGATGAAGGACAACCCGGACCATCACATGGAAGCCCATCACTACTGCAAGGGGGTCAATGAAGAGTTCACGCAGTGTGTGATCTTCGACGGGAACACGACCGACGCGAACATCATCGGGGTCGAGTACATCATCTCCGAGGCGATGTTCGAGGGGCTGGCCGAGGACGAGAAGAAGCGCTGGCACCCGCACAATTACGAGATCCTCTCAGGCCAGCTCACCCTGCCCGGCGTACCGGCGGTGGCCGAGAAGGCGGCGCTCAAGAAGAAGATGAACAGCTACGGCAAGACGTGGCACATCTGGGACACGGGGCACCTGGGGCACCCCGCCGCGCACAGCCTGCCCGTCGGCGAGCCGCTCCTCGCCTGGTCGTACAACCGCGACGGGGAGATGCCGGCCGCGCTGGTGGAGGCGCGCGACAAGCGGACCGGGATCAGCACCGCAGAGAAGCGGAAAGAGCGCGCCGATCTCGCCGCCATCGCGAACCCGCAGCGGGGCGTGGACGATCTCGAGTCCAGGTTTCCGAACGCGACAGGCGCTCCGGAGGGCGTCCGGGCGAAGTGACGCCGCTGCAGAAGTGACGCCGCTGCAAATGAAGCCGCTGGCGGCGAGGCGGTCGCACGAGGGCTGACCTGCGGGACCGCGGGGAGGCACCGCGGCGGGACGACGGAGCGAGCTCGAGGACAAGGGGGCCGGTGCGGGAGAGAGCCGTCCAGCGGGCTCGAGCAGTGGTCGCCGGGATTCAGCGGAAGCGTAATCCGCCATTATGGCAATGACAAAATCTTGTATTCACTGTTGGCGGCATTTACCGGTGAGCTCTTGCGCGCCTATTCTCCGCGCATGCTCTTTATTCCGCGGACTTCGATCCGTTTGTTCATGACCACCGGCGCGCTGATCGTCGCGCTCGCCGGGTGCGGTGACGACGACTCGGGCACGGTGGCAGGAAGCGGCGGCACCGGCGGTGAGGCTGGCGGCAGCACCACCGGTACCGGAACAGGCACCGGCGGCGAGGGTGGCGCTACAGGCACCGGCGGCGAGGGTGGCGCTACAGGCACCGGCGGCGAGGGTGGCGCTACAGGCACCGGCGGCGAGGGTGGCGCTACAGGCACCGGCGGCGAGGGCGGCGCTACAGGCGAGGGCGGCGCTACAGGCACCGGAGCTGGCACCGGTGGCGCCGGCGGCGATCCGACCGGTGGCGCCGGCGGCGATCCGACGACCACCACGACCACCACCTCCGTCGCGGTCGGCGCTGGCGGTTCGGGCGGCGAGTCCTCCTCCGTCGGCGCGGGCGGCGCAGGCGGCGATCCGACGACCACCACGACCACCACCTCCGTCGCGGTCGGCGCTGGCGGTTCGGGCGGCGAGTCCTCCTCCGTCGGCGCGGGCGGCGAGTCCTCCGCCGTCGCGGTCGGCGCAGGCGGCGCCGGTGGCGAGTCCTCCTCCGTCGCGGTCGGCGCTGGCGGCGCCGGTGGCGAGTCCTCCTCCGTCGCGGTCGGCGCTGGCGGTTCGGGCGGCGAGTCCTCCGCCGTCGCGGTCGGCGCCGGTGGCGCGGGCGGCGAGTCCTCCGCCGTCGCGGTCGGCGCCGGCGGCGCCGGCGGCGAGTCCTCCGCCGTCGCGGTCGGCGCCGGCGGCGCCGGCGGCGAGTCCTCCGCCGTCGCGGTCGGCGCCGGCGGCGCGGGCGGCGACACCTCCTCCGGCGGCGGTGAGGGCGGCGCCGGCGGCGGTGAGGGCGGCGCGGGCGGCGGCGCGGGCGGCGGCGACAGCGAGCCCGTGCGATGGGCCGACGTGGAGCCGATCCTGCTGGCGAAGTGCTCGCCCTGCCACACCCGTACGGATCCCGCGCCGGCCAGCGGCTTCGCGATCACCTACGAGTCCTCGCAGCTCCCCTCGAACTCGGCCCAGTGCGCCGTGGGCGAGGGCGAACCCGCAATGACGCAGGGGGAGTGCGCCTCCCTCCGCATCCACGACATCGACGCAACCACCCGCATGCCGCGCAACAGAGGGTGCACCGGCGACCCGGAGCTCGACGTCGCGAATCCCGCCTGCCTGACGGCCGAAGAGCAGCAGACGCTCATCGACTGGATCGCCGACGGCCAGCTCGACTGACCCGATGAGGCGCGGCCCTCGCGGCCGCGCCTCACCTCACCTCGGCTGCTCCAGGAGCACGCCGTCTTCATAGGCCTGGATGAGCCGCTCCAGGATCTCGATCTCCCGCGCCAGCTCCTCCCCCTTCTCCGTGTCCCCCACCGTGCGCGCGGCCTCGTAGACCTCCACGTCCGATATCTCGGGGATGATGTCCTCCCCCGTCTCCACCGCCTGCTCCACCGACGTGAAATGGTGGTGCTGCGCGAGCCGCGCCCCGCTCGCCTCGAGCACGAGCGTGTAGCCCTTGTCGCCGTAGGCCTCCGAGAACGCGCCGTCGATCGTCACCGCGCGGTGCGACGCCTTGATCGGCGACTCGCCCTGCTCGACCCGGACCGGCACATGCCCGTTCACGATCAGCCCCCGCGCCTCGTCCAGGCCGAACTCGCGGCACACCCGGGTGCAGAAGCCGGCGTCGTGGATCAGGTGGAAATACGGGTTCTTCGTCTCCCGGTGCGTCCTCGCGTCGGCGACGAAGTACGACTCGAAGGTCGTCATCCGGTCCTTGCCGAACATCGGGGAGAGCGGGCCCGTCCAGAGGTACCAGAGCAGGTCGACGTCCTCCTGCGCCCGCGCCCGGAAAGCACGGCGCACAGCGCGCTCCAGCGCGTCGAACAGCGCCCTGCCGCGGCGGGGCTCGCCGTCCACCACGAAGGGGAGGAGCTCGCCCGCGCCGTCCACCGGGACACAGCCGTGAAAGATGAGCGCGCGATCGCGCCGGAGCCACGTCGTCCCCTGCTGCACCATCCAGCGCATCCGGCGGGCGAGCACAGGGCTCTTCAGGAAAGACTCCTTCAGAAGCGCGATGCACGCCGCCTCGTCCGGCGTGAGCGCGTAAGGATCGCCGGATTCCAGCGCCGGATCGAGCGTCGGGAAGCGCGCGTCGAGCAGCGGGTACACCTCGCCGTCGATCGCGACAGTGCCCGCGCGCTGGTCGATGCGGTGCAGGAGGCAGCGGTGCTCGAGCGCGTATTCAGGGCGCCGCCGGCAGAGCTGCCCCTCCAGCTTGAACTGCAGGACGGCCATGGCCTTCTGCATCCGCGCCATCAGCAGCGCGTCGCGCAGGCCCTCGCCCCGCACCGCGAAGCGCTCCGCGGGGTCGTCGGCGTAGGCGGTGCGCGCGAGCCGGTCGACCGGCGCGACCGGGATGCCGAAGCCCTCCTCGAGCTGCGAGAGGCGGCCGTAGCGCAGCGAGAGCCGGACCACGGTGGCGATGAGCGCCTCCTGGCCGAGGCTCGCGCCCATCCAGCTCACGTCGTGGTTGCCCCAGACCACCCGCGCGCGCGGCTGGCGCATCAGGTACTCGAGCACCTTGTCCAGCCGGGGGCCGCGATCGCCGAGGTCGCCCGCCACCACGAGCTCGAAGACCGTGAGGTTCCGGATCGCCCGCGCGGCGGCGCGCAGGATCTCGATCTCGCGGCCGTGCTGCACGAACGGCTCCACGAGCGCGTCGAGGGTGCCGCCCTCGCCCGGCGCGGCGCGCGCCGACACGAGCTCGCGGAGCAGGCCGCGCATGTCGGCCGGGAACGCCTGGTCCACCTGGCGGAGCGTGTAGCGCCGCGACAGCTCGCGGATGACCTCGACCTCGCGCGCGAGCGTCCAGCGCAGGTACGCGCGCCGCGCCGCCTCGGCGCCGCGCGCCACGGGGGCGTAGCTCTCGCGGGGATAGTAGATGACCGAGAGCAGCGCGCGCTTCTCGCCGGCCGTGAGCCGGTCGCCGAACACGCGCTCGACAAGCGGCCGCAGGCTGCCCGAGGCGTTGTTGATGATGTGCTTCAGCTTCCTGTGCTCGCCGTGCACGTCGCTGACGACGTGGACCGTCCCCTTCGGGAGCGACAGGATCGCCCGGAGATGGCCGATCTCGGCCAGCGCGGCCTCCGTGGTGGGGTACCGGCCCGCGAGGGCGCGGAGGAGCGGCAGCTCCCGCGTGTCGAGCATGGCGCCGGATCATAGAGCAAAGCGGCGGAGCGCCGCAGCCGACGCGCGCCCGCGCGGCCCCGTCAGGCAGCAGCCGGCGCGCGCCGCCGGCCGCCAGCGCGCGGGCCTGCTCCGCCGCGTTTCCCCTTGCGACGCAGCGGCGCCCGACTAGGCAATACACCGGGGGCGATGCACGCGTGAGACCGATGGATCCCTGCCTGGCGGCGGGCCCTGACGGGGACGGCGCCGCCAGGGCCGAGCGCCTGGCGCGAGGGGCCGGACCCCTGCTCCGAGGGCAGAACCGGATCCTCCGGATGGTCGCGTCCGGAGAGCCGCTCTCCCGCGTGCTCGACGAGCTCATCCGCTTCATGGAGGCCCAGTCGGGCCGCGCGCTCTGCTCCGTCCTCCTCGTCGACGGATCGAGGACGCACCTCCGCTGGGCCTCGGCGCCCAGCCTGCCGGACGCGTACAACCAGGATGTGGACGGGCTGAGCATCGGCGCCGTGAGCGGCTCGTGCGGCACCGCCGTGTTCCGCAAGCAGACCGTCGTCGTCTCGGACATCGGGCGCGACCCGCTCTGGGCGCGATCGCGCGATCTCGCGCTCTCCCACGGCCTCAGGGCGTGCACCTCGATGCCCATCCTCGACCGCGAGGGCGAGGTGCTCGGCACGTTCGCCTTCTATTACCGCGAGGCGCGCGGGCCGAGCGCGCGCGATCTCAGCCTCATCGAGATCTCCAGGGATCTCGCGGGGATCGCGATCGAACACAGCCGCGACACAGCGCGCGTCGAGGAGGCGCTCCGCGCGCGCGACGACTTCCTCGCCGTGGCGTCCCACGAGCTGAAGACGCCGATCGCGACCCTCCTCCTGCAGATCACCGCGCTGGAGCGGCTCCAGCGCGCGGCGGGGGCGATCCCCATCCAGGAGATCGCGCCCAAGCTGGGCAACCTGGAGCGGCAGGGCAAGAAGCTCCTCAAGCTGGTCGAGCAGCTCCTCGACGCGACGCAGCTCCTCTCCGGCCGGATCGAGATCGAGCGCGCGCCGGTCGATCTCGCCCAGACCGTGCGCGACGTCGTGGAGCGGCTCCTGGACGGCGTGGTGGAGGTCGCGCCGGAGGTGGAGCTTCACGCGGACGGGCCGGTGCTCTGCGAGGGCGACGGCTTCCGGATCGAGCAGGTGGTGGTGAACCTGCTGTCGAACGCGTGGAAATTCGGCCGCGGGGCGCCCGTCGAGATCACCGTCGAGCGGGGCGACGGCGCCGCGCGCCTGCTCGTCCGCGACAGCGGCATCGGCATCGCCCCGGCGGACCAGGCGCGCATCTTCCAGCAGTTCGAGCGCGCCGTGTCGGTGCGCAACTACGGCGGCTTCGGCCTTGGCCTGTGGCTGACGCGGCAGCTCGTGGAGCGGATGCGAGGCCGCATCTCCGTGCAGAGCGAGCTCGACGCCGGCTCCACCTTCACCGTGGAACTCCCCCTGCCCCATGCGCAAGTCTGTCCTGATCATCGATGACGATGTCGATCTGGCGATCACCCTGGCCGAGACCCTGTGCGAGCTCGGGTACGAGGCGACGCCCTATTTCAGCGGGCGGGAGGCGCTCGATCGCCTCTCGGAGGGCGCGCGGCCGGCCGTGATCCTGCTCGACCTGATGATGCCGAAGATGAACGGCTGGAAGGTGTGCGACGAGCTCAGCGCCGTCCCCGGGCTCGGAGAGATCCCCGTCGTGATCATGACAGCGGCGTCGAACATCAAGCAGCCGATGCCGAAGCACGCGCGCGAGGTGATCAGCAAGCCGTTCGAGCTCGACGCGCTGCTCAGGACGATCGACGCCGCGTGAGGCCGGCGCGGCGCGTGCGCCGCGGGCCGCGCGCGGCTCAGCGGGGCCCGCCGATCTCCTTCACGACGAGGTCGGGGTCGGCGGCGATGTCCTTCTCGGTGAACAGCACCGGCCGCCACGCCTTCTGCGAGAACAGCTCGGTCTGGTCGGCGAAATGGGGCGACGCGGGGTCGGTCGACTGCGCGTAGCTGAGCAGCGCCTCGGCGCGGGGGCCGCCGGTCGTGTGCTCGACGGCCATCACGAAGCTCGTGCCGAAGTTGATCGGGTACCCCGCGGTGGTGAGGCCCGTCGTCGGGTTGACGAGCTCGCCGGTGTTGAGCCTGGGCAGGAGGGTGCTGTTCGGGGCGGTCGGCAGGTGGGTCACGACGTTGGCCACCCCTTCCATCCCGAGCCCGCCGTGGATGGGGATGGCGTCGTCGCCCTTGTTCGTGAACTGCGCCTCGCCGAGCGGCGTGCTCGGGTCGAGCCCCGCCTGCGCGAGCGCGCGCGTGGCCTCGGCCAGCGCCACGAGGATCGGGTCCGGGCCCTCGGCCGGCGGCTCGACCAGATCGCGGGGGGTCTCGAGCGGGTCCTTGGGGTCGAACGGCTGAGCGTAGAGCTTGCCCGCGTCCACCGTGGCCGCGCTCGAGAACTGCCCGAGCAGCTCGCGCCACACGATCGCGCCGACGCTCTCCAGGTCGAGCCGGCCGTCCCACGACGCCAGCGCGAGGCACGCGTCGGCGACGTCGACAGCCTCGCCCTCGAGGTCGACAGGCGCCGCGCCGTCGCAGCGCTCGACGACCTGCGCGCGGAGGCGCTCCGCCGTAATCGCCCGGTTGCCCAGGATGGCGGCCTCGAGCTCGTCGCGCGAGAAGAGGCCGTCCTCGCCCGCGGCGGCGCCCTCGCCTTCCTCGGTGAGCAGGAGGAGGTTCATGCGCGTGCGCGCCGAGATGGGGGCGCCCGGCGTGCCGAAGAGCGCCGGATACCCGGTGAGCGGCTCGGCGGGGTTCGTGAGCCACGGCGTGTCGTTGGCGTTCATGACGAAGTCGGTCCGCGCGAGCGACGGCAGGTCGCCCCACGGCACGAGCGCGCCGGCGCCCTGCGTCTCCACCCATTCGTCGCGCGCCGTGCTCCCGTCGAGCAGCACGATGCCCGAGCGCGCGAGCAGCCCGGTGAGGCCGTCGCGCTGCTGCGCGCTCTCGTAGGCCCTCACCGCCTCGGCGCTCAGGTGGGGCACGCGCGAGGCGTCCATGAGCAGGGCCTGCCCCTCGGCGTCCACCGCTGTCGTGAACACGAACGGGATGCCGCGCAGCTCCTCGTGCGCGCGCCGGAGCTCGTCGAGGCTCGTCGCGCGGTCCATCCGGAGCCACTGGTCGAGGGCGGTCACGTTGTCCTCGTTGGCGTCGCGCACGGTGAACGCCTGCTCGGTGGACCAGCCGAGGACCGAGGCCCCGAGCATCGGGCCGTGGTGGCTCCGGTACATCACCCGCGACACCTGCTCGATCGATCCGTCGTCGGTCAGGACATCGATTGTGTGCTCGCGGCGCTCCATCGGCCGGCGCTCGCCCTCGTGGATGTAGGCCGTCGGGTCGTCCGGATCGAGGCTGAGCCGGTAGACAGTGAAGTGCTTGGCCGGCGAGACCGTGTGCGTCCACGCGACGTGCTCGTTGAAGCCGATGTTGATGACCGGCAGCCCCGTCAGGGAGACGCCGTACACGTCGAGCTGCCCGGGGATGGTGAGGTGCGCCTCGTGGAACCTGAGCTCTCCTTCCCAGGGGAAATGCGGGTTCGCGACGAGCATCCCGCGGCCGCCCTCGGCGCGATCGCGGCCGATCGCCCAGGCGTTGCTCCCGAGGCCGAGGCGGGTGAAGTCCGGGAGCTCGATCGCGCGCTCGCGGGCCTCCTCGCCCGAGGCGTCGGGCGGCGCGGCGCGGCGGATGAAGTCGAGGAGCTGCAGGCTGCCGGCGAACATGTTCACGTGGACGTAGTACGCGGCGAGATCCGCGGCGCTGATCGGCTTCACCCACGCCGCGCCGGCGCAGGGGGCGGGCAGGCCCTCGGGGCCGGCGTCGGCGAGGTAGCGGTTGTAGCCCGCGGCGTACCCCTCGATGAGCGCCCGCCCGTCGGCGGACACGCGCTCCAGCATGCGCTCGCCGCGCTCGACGACGCCGAGCGTGAGGTAGCTGAAGTCGCTGTCGACGTTCGCGTCCCCCTCGCCGGGGCCGAAGGTCCTCGCGCGCTCGCTCCGCACCTTCACGATCTGATCGGCGAGCGTGCAGACGACGTCGCGCGCGCCGGCGTAGCCGAGCCCGAATCCGATGCTGCCGATGTCCTCGGCGAGGATGTGGGGCACGCCGTGGCTGGTCCAGCGGATGGTCGCCTGATAGTCGACAGGCGCCGGCCGCACGCCGGATTCGTCGCCGCACGCGGCCAGGAGACCGAGGCAGCTCAGCCCAGCGATGATTCTACCGTACATGGAACGATCCTCCTCGCGCCGGGGATCTGCGCGGGGGAGAGATACTCCAGGGGAAGTCGGGAAGATGTGAAGAATTCGATCCCGACGGGCGGCGGGCACGGTTGATGGAAGCCGTCGCCGCTGTGCACTGCGCGCCCGCCCTCGCCCCGAAGGATGCGCCGCCGCGCGCGGGCGAGGCGGCGCGCGGCGCTCGCGCGGCCGCGACGGCGGCGGTGCTCGTGTCCCTCCTGCTCGCCTCGGGGTGCGTCCGCGAGGCGGCCAAGGAGGCGACGAGCGGCACCCTCGAGGCGCTCGGGCGCGGCGCGCGCGACGCCGCCGGGGCAGCCGATGGATCGGCGGAAACGCCGGCCGGGGGCGCGCGGCAGCGCGAGCGCCCGCTCGTGGGCGCCATCGTCCACGACGCGGTCAGCGCGGGCGCGGCGGAGCTCGGGCGGCAGGCGGGGACGCTCGAGCCGGTCATCGCGCAGACAAGCGAGGCCGTGAGCAGCGCCGTGGTGCAGGGCGCCCTCCAGCACGACCGGGAGCTCCTCACCCTTGTCGAGCAGGGCTCGGGCGCGGCGGCGAGGGCGGTGGCGCGCGAGGGGACGGCGGAGCTCGTGGAGCAGCTCGCGGGCTGCCCCGCCGGGGACCCTGGCTGCTCGAGCGCGGCGATCGAGCGGGCCAGCCGCGCCGCGGCGACGGGCTTCGCGGACGGCCTGGGGCGGGCGATCCAGCCCTGGATCATCGGCCTCGCGTTCGGCGGGGGCTTCCTGCTCGCCGCGCTGATCGCCGTCGCCGTCGCGGCGGTCGCGCGGCGACACGATCGATCCGCCGCGCAGTGAGGTCCGCCGCGCCGCGCGCGCCCGCCGTGGATCTTCGCGCGCTCGAGGCGCCGTGATACGCGCAGGCGATGACGCCGGGGCAGCGGATCGCGGACCGCTTCGAGCTCGAGCGCCAGGCGGGCGCGGGCGGCATGGGCGCCCTCTACCGCGCCGTCGACCTCGAGACCGGCGCGCCGGTGGCGGTGAAGATCCTCCACGGCGCGCAGGAGGCCGACCTCTCGCGCTTCGCCCGCGAGGCGCGGATCCTCGACCAGCTCACCGACCCCGCGGTGGTCCGGTACATCGCGCACGGCACCACCGGGGCCTCGCGGCCGTACCTGGTGATGGAGTGGCTCGAGGGCGAGGACCTCGCCGCCCGCCTCGCCCGCGCCGAGCTCTCCGTGGCCGAGAGCCTCGCGCTTGTCCGGCGCATGGCGGGGGCGCTCGCCGCGGTGCACGCGCTCGGGGTCGTGCACCGCGACATCAAGCCGAGCAACATCTTCCTCTGCGACGGGCGCGTCGAGCAGGCGAGGCTCATCGACTTCGGCGTCGCCCGGCCGCAGCGCCCCACGGCGGTCGTCACGCGCACCAACTCCGCCGTGGGCACGCTCGGCTACATGGCCCCGGAGCAGGCGCGCGGGAGCGCGGGCGTCGACGCGCGCGCGGACGTGTTCGCGCTCGGGTGCGTGCTGTTCGAGTGCCTCACGGGCCAGCCCGCCTACGCGGGGGACAACCTGATGGCGGTGCTGGCCAAGCTGCTGCTCGCGTCGCCCCCGCGGGTGCGCGACGAGCGGCCCGAGGTGCCCGACGAGATCGACGCCCTCGTCGAGCGCATGCTGAGCCGGGAGCCCGCGAGGCGGCCCGCGAGCGGCGCGGCGCTCCTGGCCGAGCTCGCGGCGATGAGCCCGCTCACGCCGGAGCAGGGCGCGCTCCGGGCGCCCGAGAGCCGCGCGGCGCCGGCGCTGACAGCGGGCGAGCAGCGGTTCCTGTCGGTGCTGCTCGCCGGCGGCGAGGACGGGGAGGACGGCGCTGGGGCGCCGGCGAGCGCCGGGGCGCCGGCGAGCGCCGGGGCGCCGGCGGGGCTGCGCGCGGCCGCGGCGGTCCGGGAGCGCCCCGAGCACGGCCCGCCCGCGGCGGACCCGTCGACGTGGACCCTTGTCGCTGAGGTGCCGACGGTCGCGGCGCCGGACAGCACGGAGCTCGCGCTGCGCACCCTCGTCGCGGATCACGGCGGCGGGTTCGATCGCCTCGCCGACGGGACGTGGGTGGTGACGTTCCTGAGCGCGGGCGGCGGCGCGCACGACGGCCAGCGGCCTTCCAGCGCTGGCAGCACCGGCGGGACCGCGACGGATCACGCCGGCCAGGCCGCCCGCTGCGCGCTCGCCATGCGGTCGCTCCTGCCGCGGGCGCCGATCGCGCTCGCGACGGGGCGCGGCCGGCTGCGCGGCCGCTCGTCCGCGGGCGAGGCGATCGACCGCGCCGCGTTCCTCGTCGAGGACGCGCGGCGGGCCCGCGCGGCGGGCGAGGAGGCCCCGGCGATCCGCGTCGACGCGCTGACCGCGGGGCTTCTCGAGGGCCGCTTCGAGATCGCTCGCGCCGCCGGCGGGGCGGGGCTGCTCCGGGGCGAGCGGGCGGCGCCCGAGGCGGCGCGCACCCTGCTCGGCAAGCGGACGCCGTTCGTGGGGCGGGATCGCGAGCTGCGCGCGCTCGAGGACCTCTTCGACGAGTGCGTCGAGCAGCCGGTCGCCCGCGCCGCCGTCGTGACAGCGGGCGCGGGCGTCGGGAAGTCGCGGCTGCGCAAGGAGCTGGAGGAGCGCGTGGATCGTCGCGACGCCCCTGTCGAGATCTGGCTCGGCCGCGGCGAGCCGATGCGCGCGGGGGCGCCGTTCGGGCTGCTCGGGCAGGTCGTCCGGCGGTGCGCGAGGATGCAGGACGGCGAGCCGCTCGAGGCGCGCCGGCAGAAGCTCGAGGACCGCGTGGCCCGGCGCGTGGCCGAGGCGGATCGCGGCCGGGTGGCCGAGTTCCTCGGGGCGATGGTGGGGACGCCGTTCCCTGACGAGGAGAGCGTGCAGCTCCGCGCCGCGCGGCGCGATCCGGTGCTGATGGGCGACCAGCTCCGCCGCGCGTTCGTCGATTTCCTCGACGCCGAGTGCCGCGCGCAGCCGGTGGTGCTGCTGCTCGAGGACCTGCACTGGGGCGATCAGCCGTCGCTCGAGTACGTCGGCGCGGCGCTCCGGCTGCTCGCCGACAGGCCGCTGTTCGTGGTGGGCTTCGCCCGGCCCGAGGTCGACGATCTCTTCCCGCGGCTCTGGGCCGACGCCGAGGCCACGACGATGCGCTTCGGCGCGCTGCCGCAGCGGCCGTGCGAGCGGCTCGTGCGCGAGGTGCTCGGCGCGGCGGCGGACGACGCCACGGTCGCGCGCGTCGTGGCGCGCGCCGCGGGCAACGCGTTCTTCCTGGAGGAGCTCGTGCGCGCGGTGGCCGAGGGGCGCGGCGATCGCCTGCCCGACACGGTGCTCGCGATGGTGCAGTCGCGGCTCGAGGGGCTCGCGCCCGAGGAGCGGCGGGTGCTGCGCGCGGGGTCGGTGCTCGGCCAGGTGTTCTGGCGGGGCGCGGTCCAGGCGCTGCTCGGCGGCGAGGCGCGCGCCCCGGCGCTCGACGCGCAGCTCTCGGGCCTCGCGGCGCGCGAGTGGATCGCGCGCCGCCCCGAGTCGAGCCTGCGGGGCGAGGTCGAGTACGGCTTCCGCCACGCGCTCGTGCGCGAGGCGGCCTACGACATGCTCACCGACGAGGACCGCGCGCTGGGCCACCGGCTCGCGGGCGGCTGGCTGGACGCCGCGGGCGAGCACGACGCCGCGGTGCTGGCCGAGCACTTCGAGCGGGGCGGGGAGCTCGGCCGGGCGGCGGGCTGCTACGCGAGGGCGGCGGAGCAGGCGCTCGCGGGCAACGATCTCGGCGGGGTGGTCCGCTCGGCGGACCGCGCGATCCGGTGCGGCGCGGACGGCGCGCTGCTCGGGGCGGTGTCGCTCGCGCGGGCGGAGGCGCACCGCTTCCGCGGCGAGCTCGACGACGCGGAGCTCTGGGCGACGGAGGCGCTGGCGCTGCTGCGCGAGGGCAGCCCCGGGTGGTACGCGGCGCTGAAGGTGGCGACGACGGCCGCGCTGAAGCGGGGCCGGACCGAGCGGGTGCCGTCGCTCCTGGCGGCGCTGATCGCGCGGTGGTCCGACGAGACGCCCGACCCGGCGCAGGTCGCCGCGGTGGCGTGGGCGGCGGCGCTGCTGTTCCTGACGGGCAGGTACGCCGACGCCGGGTCGCTGATGGCGCGCGTCGCGCCGGTGGCGGACCGGTTCGCCGGGGATCCGCAGATCGCCGGCACGATCGCGTGGAGCCTGGCGGCGGCGGCGCTGTTCGTGGAGGGCGATCTCAACCGGCACCGGGCGCGGCTGGAGGAGGCGATCGCGTGCTTCGACCGGTCCGGGGATCTGCGGGGCGCGTGCGGCCAGCGCGCGAACGCGGGGTTCGCGTGCAACGAGCTCGGCGCGTACGGCGAGGCGGCGGCGCTCTTGCGCGCATCGCTGTCGGACGCCGAGCGGATGGGGCTGCGCAACATCGCGGCCTCGGCGCGGCAGAACCTCGGGGTGGCGCTCGGACGCCTCGGCGAGCTCACGGAGGCGCGCGCGGTGGAGGCCGAGGCGGTGCTGTCGTTCGCGGCGATGCAGGAGCCGCGGATGGAGGGGGCGTCGCGCGCGTACCTGGCGGGCATCCTGCTGTCGGCCGGCGACGTCGCGGGGGCCGAGGCCGAGGCGCGCCGCGCGGTGGCGATGCTGGAGGTCGCGAGGCCGCTGCTGCCGCACGCGCTCGCGACGCTCGCCGACGCGCTGCTCGCGGCCGGGCGGCGGGGCGAGGCGCTCGCCGAGGCGCGCCGGGCGGCGGAGATGCTGAGGGAGATCGGGCAGCTCGAGGAGGGCGAGGCGCTGGTGCGCGTCGTCCACGCCGAGGCGCTCTGGGCGACAGGCGACCGGGAGGCGGCGCGGGCGGCGCTCGCGGAGGCGGGGGCGCGGATCGAGGAGCGGGCGGGGAAGATCGCCGATCCGGCGTGGCGGGCGAGCTTCGTGGAGCGGGTGCCGGAGCACGCGCGGACGGCGGCGCTGCGGGGGGCGTGGGGGGCGTGAGGGGCGTGATGAGGTGAAGGGGGGCCGCGCCGGCGCGGCGGGCAGGGCGGTGGGCGCGGATGAGGCGCTCTCCAGAGCGATGGCGCAGGAGCCCGGGCACGCGGGAAGCAGAAGCGGGAAGCGAAGATCGGTTCTACCGAGAGGGCCTTGCGGCCGGCGGCCGTGACAACAGCGAGCCTGGCGTGCGCGCGGATCACGGCCCGACGTACCACGCCGCGCTCCTGTACGATCCCGACAGCAACGACCTGGAAGCGGTGTTCCTGAAATGGGACAAGAGCGCTCAGCGCATCAAACGGAGACGGCCTTGAGGCCACGAGGGCAGGAATCGTTGAATGAACCCGCGCGCTTGGCGCTGCGTTCCTGTGACGATGCTCTTCCAGTCCGGACCGAACAGCGAGTCCGTGCACTGGCCCCGGGGCCGCGACCTTAATCCCCGAATCCAGTTCCAATAGACCCCTCCCAGACAAGCGTCCCCCGCTCCCGCCACTTCAAGAGCAGGCCTGGAATCGCGACCAACGCCGTCTGGAGCGCCTGCATCGAATCGTCACCACCAGCGTACGTTCTCAAGGCCTCCTCCGCCCCCTGCTGGATTTCCAGGTTCACCCGCCATGCCTTCCCAGGTTCGGTATAGGGGCGGCCGATCCGGACAAACAGGAAGGAGCGCTCGCCCGACCCATGCGGAACAAAAGTCAACCTTCGTTCAGCCCAGATGTTTTCCATGACCGCATGGTAACGTTCTTCAGCATAGCGTCAAGCGCGCGGAGCCCGCCGAACGCGCGAGGTTTTGGCTCCTCGCCGGAACGGCCGCCGCACACGTGCTTGCATGCAGCATTGCACGAGATCGACGCGACCCAGCACCTCTCGCGGATCGCTCTATCTGCAATGGCGCGACAGAACACCTCAACTCTCTCGGTTCCGGCATCGCATGCATCCTCGCATCTACCGCGAGCTGCAGATTGAGCAAAGGTTGGCATAGAGACGAGACTCAACATCGCAGCAACCGCGATCGTCCAACGGGCCATCACACACCTCCCGTCTCGGGACCTTGCCATGTTCGGGCCGAGTGGCTTCGCGCACCTTCTGCTCGTGGAGGAGCTTGATCGTGCGAGACGCACATCGTCCCCCTCGAGCATCCTTTGCGTTCGTGGTGCACGTGCCCCGGACACGGGACGGCTGCACGAGCTGACCGAGTACATGGACAGCGTGCTCGTGGTCGCGGTGCCCCGCCGCCCTCATCCCGCCTCGCCACCGTGAACGGCGGCCCGCACTTCAAGTTCAACGAGGCCATCTCGATCGCCGTCACCTGTGAGATGCAAGAGGAGGTCGACGAGCTCTGGAGCAAGCTCACATCGAAGGCTCTCCCGGCTCCGAGCACCACGCACGGCCGGCGGCGAGGACACGCGCCATGGCCGCTGCTCGGGGCGCGAGAAGAGCACACCCGCAGCGCGCAGGGAAGCCGCTCTGGCCCCTTCTACCGGCTTCCTGCCGGCTCTGCGCGCCACGCACCGACGCTCTCCACGACGAGGCATTGCGGACACTGGCATCGAATTTCCACGCTTCCACTCCTCGTTGCTCGGACGATTTCGACACGAGATGCAGGACGCCGCCGGAATTACTTTGATGAAGAATTCACGATTCCCTCTCCGAGCCTTCCCCGGACAGAGCGCGGCCGGCCTGCCCTGATGGCCGCTACCCGGCTCGATCAGGAGCGACAGGCCCTGTACTTCGATGTGGTGCTATCCTCTCTGAACGAGGCAGCGAGGCGGAGTCTGGAGGAGAAAATGAAGAGCGGATACGAGTTTCAGAGCGATTTCGCGCGCAGCTACGTGGCCAAGGGGCGGCTGGAAGAGGCCGCGTGCGCCGTGCTGACGGTGCTCGAAGCGCGCGGCCTGGCAATCCCGCCGGAGGTCCGCGAGCGCGTCCTCGCCAGCTCCGACATGGCCGAGCTCGACCGATGGCTGCGCCGCGCCGCGGTCATCGCCGAGGTCAGCGCTCTCCTCGACATGGCCACCTCCTGATCGCGTTCTGCCCCCCTGCCCGCACGGGCACGCGACGCAATCCGCCCCTTGCACATGCTGGCCGACTCCCCACTCGCGTTGCTGCACGTGCACGCCTCATGTCCGCACGGCAGCGCACAAACACAAATCAGCCAACCCTCGTGTCCGTAAATCTCAGTAGGAGCCAGCCGCTTCTTCCCGGCGCCGCCCCCGGTGGGCAGACACGCCCTCGTGAAACGCACGCCCTGCTGGCCCGGCCGAGAGGACCCCTCCATGCCGTCGATGATCCATGAAGCTCTGCTGCACCTCTTCCGCGACCGGCCGGCGCTGGCGGCCGAGGTGCTCCGCGACACCCTGGGAGCGCCGGTGCCCCGGTTCACCGAGGTCCGCATCGAGCCGGCCGATCTGACCGAGATCGTCCCCGTCGAGCACCGCGCGGATCTGGTGGTGCTCCTGCTCGACGGCCGGCCCGTGCTCGGGATCGTGGTCGAGGCGCAGCTCGGTCGCGATCCTGACAAGGAGTACGCCTGGCCGTCCTACCTCGTGGCCGTGCGCGCGCGCTACCGGTGCCGGGCGTGCTTGCTGGTCGCGACAACCGACGAGGCGATCGCCGCCTGGAGCGCCGAGCCGATCGACCTGGGCCCTCCCGACTGGGTGCTCAGGCCGTACGTGCTCGGCCCCAGCGCCATCCCGGTCGTGACCGAGCCGGCCGATGCCCGAGCGCGGCCCGAGATCGCGGTGCTCTCGGTGATGGCGCACGGGCAGGGCACGGCCGGCCTTGCGATCGCGACGGCCGCCCTGATGGCCGCTGCCGGCCTCGATCAGGAGCGGCAGGACCTGTACCTCGACGTGGTGCTATCCTCTCTGAACGAGGCAGCGAGGCGGAGTCTGGAGGAGAAAATGAAGAGCGGATACGAGTTTCAGAGCGATTTCGCGCGCAGCTACGTGGCCAAGGGCCGACAGGAGGGGCGGCGAGAAGGGGAAGCGAACGCGGTGCTGAAGGTGCTCGAAGCGCGCGGCCTGACGATCCCGCCGGAGGTCCGCGAGCGCGTCCTCGCCAGCACCGACATGGCCGAGCTCGACCGATGGGTGCGCCGCGCCGCGGTCGTCACCGAGGCCAGCGCTCTCCTCGACGCGGCCAGCTCCTGACGACGTCCTGAAGCCTCCCGCCCCCACAGCCGCGAGCCGGACTCCGCCCCCGGCACACGCCGGCTCGGGCGATGCCGTGCCAGAGCAGAACCGCGCCGCGGCGCGAGGTCCCAGCCGCCGCGTCCTTTTTCTCCCAGCCGACGTACGATTTCGCCACGAAGCGGGGACCGTCGCCGGAATTTCACCTGATGAGGGACCCGCGATCCCGCTCGAAGCCCCCGCCCGCCTCGGCTCCCGGCGCCGTTCCAGCGCCCCCCAGCGCGCTTCCAGCGCCCCCCAGCGCCCATCCGGGGGTCCCCGGCGCCCCTCCAGCGCTGGAGGCCGAGCCCGTGCGGCCGTCGTTCGATGAGGTCTACCGCTCGTCGCACGCCTATGTCCTCCGGCTGCTCTGGCGGGTGGGGGTCGCGTCGCGCGATCTCGAGGATGTGGCCCACGAGGTGTTTCTGGTCGTCCACCGGCGCCTCCCGGACTACCGGCCCGGCGGCTCGCTGGATGCGTGGCTCTCGGCCATCGCGTCGCGGGTCGCGCTGCGACACCGGCAGCTCGCCCGGATTTGCCGACGGCTGCTCTCGGACGACGGGCGGGCCGTGGAGGTCGCCGACCCCGGACCCGACGTGGAGCATCGAGGGGCCGATGCGCGCCATCAGCGGCGCGAGGTGCTCCTCGATGCGTCCGAGCTCGCGATCGCGGACGAACGCCCCGGCGCGGAGGAGCTGCTCGGGAGCGAGCAGCAACGCCGGCTCGTACGCTCGTGCATGGAGGCGATGGCCCCCGAGCATCGCTCGCTGCTCCTCGCACGGCACGTCGACGAGACCCCCATGGCGGAGATCGCCAGCGGACTCGGGACCCCGCTCTCGACGACCTACAAGCGCCACGCCTGCGCGATCGCTGCGTTCCTGCAGATCGCGCGCAACGACGCGACCGGGTAGCGACGGCTCGCCGGGCGCGCCATCGACGTCGCGCGGTGTGGCACCCCGCTCTTTCGAGTGACCACCTCGCGCCGCCGATGGCGCGCATCGGCCCCTCGATGCTCCACGCCGGTTTTTTGCTGTCCGACATCGATCTTTCGATGATCCACATCGATTTTTCGATGATCCACATCGATCGCACGATGGGCTCCCTTGACGGACGCTCCGGCAATGCGCTCCTGGGAGCCGGTCCGGCGGCGATCCGCCCGACTTGTTCCTTTTTCACGCATCCACATCCATCGCATCAGGAGGTTTATCCCCATGCCGACTCCGACCCGCATCGACACGGCAGAGCTCGAGCTCGCCACCGCCAAGGCCCGCAAGAAGGTGGAGGAGGCCTTCGCTCTCCTCGCCCCCTATCTCGTCGTGCTGAACGAAGCCGAGCGCGCCGCCATGCCGCGGGCGAGAGAGGGCTTCGAGCAGGCGACGCGCTCGCTGTGCCGCGCGATGGCCGAGCATCCGGCCGTGGCGACAGCGGCCGGCTTCGCGTCGGACGCGGTCCTGGAGGACCTGAACAACCTCGACGTGATCAGGCCGTTCTTCGAGCGCGTCGAGGAGCTGTGGCAACGGCTCGCCGACAGCCGCCTCGCCTGGTCCGCCGAGGCGTGGAGCCCGTCGCTCGTCGCCTACGGGGTCGCCAAGGCCGCATCCGAGGTGAACCCCGCGCTCCGCACCGTGACCGCCCCGCTCGCGAAGATGTTCGCGACGCGCCGCGCGCGCGGCGCGGAAGAGCCGCCGCAGCCGCCGGCCCCCGCGCCCCAGCCGCCGCCCGGCGCGTGATCGCCGCCGCCGCAGCGCTGGTGTGTGACGCCCTGCCGCAGCGCTGACCCAGCCCCTCCCCGATCAAGCCAAGCTCCCATGTCATGCCCGCCCGGCCGCGCCGGCCGGCCAGTCGCAGCGCTGGAATCGCGGATACGCCACCTTCCGACTGGCCCCTCCGGCGCTAGATACCGCTGGAGGAGGCGCCACCATGGCGAAGGCACCGCGCGACCCGCGCATCGACCTGAACAACGCAACCCCGGAAGAGCTCCAGGCCATCGAGGGCATCGACGGCGAGCGGGCCCGGCGCCTCATCGAGCACCGGAGCGAGCGCGGCGCCTTCCGGAGCTGGGAAGACGTGCTCAGCGTCCCGGGGATCGACAGCGTGCTGCTCGGCAAGCTCCAGGAAGGCAGCTCGCTGGGCGTCGCGGCCGGGTCGCCGGCGGAGGGCGCCGGCGACGCCACGGCAGAAGGGGCGGAGACGGCGCCCCGCTCCGCGAAGACGACGCGCTCCGGGGGAGGGGGCGAGATCGGCGACATGACAGCCCTGGAGCAGATCGTGGGGTTGATCCTGCTCGACATGGCGGCCGCCGAGGCGTACCGCGTGGCGATCGCCGCCTGCAAGACGCCGGAGATCAAGAGACAGCTCGAGGCGTTCCGGGGAGACCACGCGCGGCACGCGCGCGAGCTCTCGGACGCGCTCGGCGCCTCGCTGCCGGATCGAGCCGATGAGCGGGGCCAGTGCATCCGACGTTACACCGAGCTGTCGGCCCGGGAGGAACGGACAGCGCTCGTCGCCATGCGCGGCAACGAGGAGCTCACGAACGACGCGTATGCCTCGGCGCTGGCGAGCGATCTGCCGGACGACGTCCGGCGCATGGTGGAGGCGAACTGGCAGGACGAGCGGCGCCACATCCGCTGGATCGCCGAGGAGATCCGGACCCGCGGCTGGGAGCTGCCGGAGGTGCCGGCGGCGCTCGCCGAGGCCGCCTGAGCGCGGCGCCGCGGCGCGCCGGGCCGCCGCGGCGCCGCGCGCGTCCGGAGGCGGCGCGTCGCCCGGGATCGTCGAGCCGCCGGCGCGCCGGAGCGCCGCCCGACGCGCTATCGCCGAGCCGCGGCTTGTGACGCCCCACGCGGGCGGAGTAAGCTCGCGCGAGCTCGGCTGAGCTCGCGCGGGAATGGCCTCTCGAACCAAGGGAACGCGCGGCGGTGGTCCTCCTGCCGCTGCCGTCGTCGACGAGGACGAGGTCGACGACCTCTACAAGAAGCCGCTCGGCGACTTCACGCGAGCCCGCGACGACCTGGCGAAGCGCCTGCGGCAGGCCGGGGACAAGGCCGCTGCGGCGCGCGTGAAGGCGCTGCGGCGGCCGACGGCGGCGGCCTGGACCTTGAACCAGCTCGCGCGCCGCTACCCGCAGCGCATGGAGGCCCTGCTCGACGCGGGCGAGCGGCTGCGCGAGGCCCAGCAGGGGGCGCTCGCGCCGGGCGGCGCGCAGGAGCTGAGGGAGGCGAGCCAGGGCCACCGCGCGATCGTCAATGAGCTCCTGCGCGCGGCGCCTGCGCTCTTCGCGGAGGGGGGTTACAGCGAGAAGGGCAATCCGATGGATCGCCTGCGGGACTCGCTGCTTGCGACCCCCACCGCGAGCGCATCGGATCTGGAGCTGCTCGCGCGAGGGCGGGTATCCGGGGAGATCGAGCCGGGGGATCTGTCGGATATGCTCGGGCTGCTGCGCGGGCGGCCGTCCGAGAGGCCCGCCGGGGCCGATGACGAGGAAAAGGCAGACCGCGGGCGCAAGACCAGGAAGGCGGAGCCGCCGCCAAAGCGGCGTGAGGCCAGGAAGGCGCCGGAGAAGCAGCGGAGAGCGACCGAGGAGCGCGACAGCAAGGACCAGCGCTCCGTAAAGGAGCACGCGCAAGAGGCCCGGCGCGCGGCCGAAGAGCGAGAGAAGAAGGCGCGGATCGAGGCCGGAGAGCGAGAGAAGAAGGCGCAGCTCGCGGCAGAGCGGCGCGCGCGAAAGGAGCGGCTCGCGGCGGAGCAGCGCGAGCAGAAGGCACAGCTCGCCGCGGCGGAGCAGGAGCGGGATCGAGCGAGCCGTGAGGCCGGACGCGCCGCCAGGGAGGCGGATCGCCTGACCAGGGAAGCCGCCAGGATGGGCCGCGCCGCAGAGAAGGCCGAGGAGGTCGCCCGGGCGGCGAGGAAGCGCGCGGACGAGGCCGAGCGCAAGGCCGCGGAGGCACAGCAAAAAGCGGCCGACAGCGCGGGCCGCCTCGACGCCGCAGAGGACAGGCTCGGCCGGTGAAGCTACCGCTCGGCAGGTAAAACCAGGACGCGGGCGGTGAGGCTACCGCTCGACAGGTGAAGCTACCGCTTCTTCGACCGCGCCTTCGGTGCGGCCGTCGGCTTGATATCGATCGTCGTCGCCGCCTGGCAGGGCACCTGCGCTGTCACACCCGCGCTGGCCCACTCGGGGAATTTCGTCTTCCCGGGCCGGCCGACGCGCACGAAGAAGCGGCCGCAGCGCACGACCAGCGGCTCGTTCACCGCCCCTGCGTACTTGCCGGTCACGTACACGCTACCCGGCTCGGGGAACCCCACCTTGAGCACACCGTGCCCCTTCGGCACCGTGGCCGGGTTGACCCCTTCGCGTGCCGCGCTCGCCGCTTCCTTCGCAGCGGCCTCCTTCGCAGCCGCCTCCTTGGCAGCGGCCTCTTTCGCAGCGGCCTCCTTCGCAGCGGTCTCCTTCGCCGCCGCCTCTTTCGCAGCGGCCTCCTTCGCAGCGGTCTCCTTCGCCGCGGCCTCCTTCGCCGCCGCGGCCTCCTTCGCCGCCGCCTCCTTCGCCGCCGCGGCCTCCTTCGCCGCCGCCTCCTTCGCCGCCGCGGCCTCCTTCGCCGCCTGCGCCTTCCCCCCCGGCGTCCGCTTCGCGGGCGTCGACAGGCTCGGCGCCGGCGCCGCCGTCGCGAGCGGCTCGGCCACCGGCGCCTGCGCCACCACGGCCTGCTCCACCGGCGTCACGACCACCGGCGGAGGCCGCTCGCGCCGCGCGACGTAGATCCAGAGCGCCGCCACCACCGTCGCCGTGATCGCCGACACAGCGATCGTCCCGGCCGTCGACAGCGAGCGCGGCGCCTGCCACGGCAGCGCCGGCGCTCGCTGGCGCCGCAGCGGCGAGCCCGTCGGCGGCGACGAGTCCGCCGCTGGGCCGCCCAGGACCGCCGTGCTCGGGTACGGCACGCCCCCGGGCGGCGTCAGCCCCGACGCGCCGCCGCCGACGGGCACTGTCACGCCAGCCGGCGTCAGGCCCGTCGCCGCCATCGGCACTGTCACGCCGGACGGCGTCACCGGCGAGTTGGACGGCGGCTTCAGGGGCGGCGGACCGAAGTACGGCGGCGCGAGATCCGCCGGGAGCGCCGGCGGCGGGCCGAAGCGGATCGCCTCCGGGATCACCGACGTCGACGGGCCGAAGCGGGTCGACGGAACGCTCATGCCCGGGCTCGTCGCGCCATCGTCGTCGAACGTCGGCTCGGCCTCGGGCAGCGTCGCCAGCCCGCCCCCCGCCAGCACCTCCTCGGCCGCCGCCGCGTCGCGCTCCGCCGCGCGCCGCGACGCCTCGTACAGCCGGCCGAACGTCTCGCGATCCGGCAGCGCGGGCTTCCGCCCGTCGGCCCCCTTCGACTGCGGCGGCCCCTGGTCCGCCGGCACCGGGATCGTGATCGGCTCGGGCGCCGGCGCGCCGACCGACGCCTTGCCGCCCTGCCGCGCAGACCCCGCCAGCGCCTCGGCCGCCGCCGCCGTGGGAGGCGCCGTCTTCGCCTGCGCGCCGCCGACCCCGGGCCGCAGCCTCGCCGCGCCGGCGTCCCTGCCCGCCTGATCCCTGGCGAACAGATCCTTCGCGATCCGCTTCGCCGCGTCGGCCGCGGGCCTCGCCGTCTGCCCCCCCTTGCCCTTGACCGGGATCGTCGGCCGCCGGTCCTCCTCGGGATCCGCGTCCTCGATCTCGATCGTCGCGTGCGCGGACTGCACGCGGGTCACGAGCTCGGCCTTGCCCTTCTCGGGGCGCGCGACCTTCGCGAGCGCCTGCTCGATCTCCTGGGTGGTGATCTTCCTGTCGTCCGGCGACTGCGCCAGGGCCGTGTCGAGCAGCGCCACGATCGGGCGCGGGATCTCGGGGCGGATCGACGCGATCGGGGGCGGGCGCGTCCCGTCCCCCGACGGCCGCCGCCCCGAGAGCAGCGACCAGAGCAGCAGCCCCACGCCATAGATGTCGGCCTTGACCGTGACGCGCTCGGCGCGCGACTGCTCGGGCGCCATGTAGCCCGGCGCCCCCTTGACCACGCCCGCGATCGTGTCCGGCGTGCGCCCGAGGATCTTGCCGATGCCGAAGCCCGTCAGGCGCACCTGCCCGTCCCACCCGATCACGATGTTGTCCGGGTGCAGGTTGCGGTGGATGATCGGCGTGGGGCTCCCGTGCTCGTCGGTCGCCCCGTGCGCGTGCGCGAGCGCGCCGGCGACGCAGTGGACGAGGTAATAGACCGCCGCGTCCGCGAGCTTCTGCTGCCGCGTCGAGAGGTGCTGGAGCAGCCGATTGAGGCTTACGCCCTCGACGTGCTCGAGCACGAGCACGAGCCGGCCGGAGTGCTCGAAGAAGTCGAACATCCGCACGATCGCCGGGTGGTTCAGCGTCGCGCAGATCGACGCCTCCCGCGCGAGCTCGTCGGCGAAGCGCGGGTCGCCCTCGGCTGTATTCGGGACGAGCTTCAGCACGCAGACGCGGCGAAACCCGAGCGGGCCGTCCAGCCGCCCGAGATAGACGCTGGTGGGCCCAGAGCCGGCCAGGCGCCGGAGGATCTTGTAGGCCCCAATCGTCTCGGGAGCGGGCTCCGTCGGAAACATCCGGGGCCGATCATACCCAAGCGCGGCGAAGCCCCCAAGCCAACGACCAACACGGATCATTTCGCGGCGCCGAGAGGCGTCCCCGGGCTCCTCGGTAAGACGCCATGCTCCACGCGCCCTGTACGGCGCGTCGCGCTCCCGTTCGCCAGAGCGCGGTACGGCTGATCAGCAGAAACCCGAACAGCGGTGACGGATTACGGAGCAGGGCGCGCCGCGGGACCCGGCCCGGATCCCTGGCGCGCGTCGGCCCCCGGACGGCCGGTCGCGCTCGCGCGGCTGCGCCTGCGGCCTTCGAGCCGCGCTCGGCCTGGGTTATAAGCCGCGGCGATGAAGCTCCGCGCCTGGCATCGACTGCTCGCCGTCGTCCTCCTCGCCGGCTGCGAGGCCGCCGTCCCGCCCGCGCCGCCCGCGCCGCCCCCGCCCCCGCCGCCGAGCGTCGCCGCCCCGGCGTCCGCGCCCGCGCCGGCCGCGCCGGCCGCGCCGGCGTCGCGGTTCCCGGCGGGGTGGCCGTACCCGGAGGGCGCGCCGCCTGTGCGCGGCCCCTCGATGGTGTCGAGCGACGCCGCCCTCGCCACGAAGGTGGGCGCGGACGTCCTCGCCTCGGGCGGCAACGCGGTCGACGCGGCGGTCGCGACCGCGTTCGCGCTCGCCGTCGTGCACCCGACCGCCGGCAACCTCGGCGGCGGCGGCTTCATGGTCGCGCGGGTCGGCGACAAGGAGCACGCGCTCGACTTCCGCGAGACCGCGCCGGCCAAGGCGACCCACGACATGTACCGGGGCAAGGACGGCAAGCCCACGGAGAGCTCGCGCGTCGGCCACCTCGCCGTCGGCGTGCCCGGCAGCGTGGCAGGGCTCTGGGAGGCCTACGACAAGCTCGGCTCCAGGAAGAAGACGTGGGCCGAGCTCATCGCGCCGTCGATCCGGCTCGCGAAGGAGGGCTTCCCGGTCGACGAGAACTTCGCGACCACGGTCAAGGCGGCGTCGGCCAAGCTCGCGCGCTTCCCGGCGTCGACCGCGCTGTTCCTGCCGGGCGGCAAGCCGATCGAGATCGGCGTCACGTGGAGGTCGCCCGAGCTCGCCGCGACGCTCGAGCGCATCGCCGAGAAGGGGCCCGCGGGCTTCTACGAGGGCAAGACGGCGGAGCTGCTCGTCGCGGAGATGCGGCGGGGCAAGGGCCTCATCACGGCCGCGGACCTCAAGGGCTACAAGGCGAAGTGGCGCGAGCCGGTCGTCTTCGAGTACCGCGGGCGCCGCGTCGCCTCGATGCCGCTCCCGTCCTCGGGCGGGCTCGCCCTCGCGATGATCGCGCACCAGCTCGAGGGGCTCGACGTCGCGAAGCTCGGCTGGCACTCGGCGTCGCACGTGCACGTGGTCGCCGAGGCGATGCGGCGCGTGTTCCTCGCGCGCAACGAGATCCTCGGGGACCCCGATTTCGTGAAGAACCCGGTGGAGGAGCTGCTCTCGGTCGCGTGGGCGGAGAAGCAGCGCGCCACGATCTCGCCGGACCGCGCGACGCCGACCGAGGAGCTCGCCCGCGGCGCGGCGGCCAAGGACTCGGGCGGCCGCGGGCCGCACACGACGCACTTCTCCGTGGTCGACGCGCAGGGCAACGCCGTCGCGCTCACGACGACGCTGAACGGCTGGTACGGCGCCGGGGTGACGGTCACCGGCGCGGGCTTCGTGCTGAACAACGAGATGGACGACTTCGCCGCCGTGCCCGGCACCGCGAACCAGTTCGGCCTGGTGCAGGGCGAGGCCAACTCCATCGCGCCCGGCAAGCGCATGCTCTCGTCGATGTCGCCGACGATCGTGACAGGGAAGGACGGGCGCGTGGAGCTCGTGCTCGGCGCCGCGGGCGGCCCGACGATCCTCACCGCTGTGTTCCAGATCCTCTCGAACGCTGTCGACTTCGGCTTCGACGTGACCACGGCGGTCAACGCGCCGCGCTTCCACCACCAGGACTACCCCGACAAGCTGTTCATCGAGAAGGGCGGCTTCCCCGCCGAGCTCCAGCAGGCGCTCGGCGCGATGGGCCACACGCTCGACGAGCGCGGGCACATCGCCGACGCGCCGGCGATCGGCCGCGAGGGCGCCGGGTTCGCGGGCGCGCGGGAGCCGCGGCGGCCGGGCTCCGAGGCGGCGGCCGGGAAGTAGCCGGCGCCCTCCCGCAGCGAGACCGCACTGCCAGGGCGAGCCGCCGGGGCCCGGCGGGCGCGCCCCTCGACGCAAGCTGCCGTCGGCGGCGCCGCGGCAGGCGTGAATCGGCGGCGCGGCGCGCCGGCTCATCTCACCACGCCGATTCCCGTGCTTTCGGTGACACGTTGGGGCACGAGCGCGCCGCCGCTATCAGGATATTCCTTAAGGAAGTCCCCAGCCTCCGGTGCGCCTGAGATCGCGCGAGCCGCGCGCCGGGCGGCGCCGCGGGGTTCGACCTTGACATGCGGCGCTCGTTTCGATTGCTTACTTTTGTGCCTTGCCGAGCACGCTCGCACCTCGACGGCCCGCGCGTGCGTCCGCCGACGCGGCCGACGGCCGTGCGCTCGATGAGCAGCCATGTGCAGGGACCGGCATCTCGACGCGGGCCGATCGTCGCGTCGGGGTAGATAGCCTGGTGATTCGAGGGGGTAGCGGTCATGGTCGAACTGTTGCATCACGAGTTGATCGACACGTTGCACGACGGTTCTCGCAGCAGCGTCTACCTCGGCCGCAAGAAGAGCACGGGCAAGATGTGCGTCATCAAGGTTGCCCGGAAGGGTGTCAACGGCACCCGTAACGTCGCGGTCCTCAAGCGCCAGTACGAGATCACGAGGCACCTCGACCTCGACGGCATCGTCAGGGTCTACGATCTCGAGGTCCGCCTCGACTACGCCGCGCTCATCATGGAGTACTTCGTGGGTCGCTCGCTGCGGACGATCCTCGACGAGGGCGGGGAGGGCATCGATCTCGCGCGCGCGGTCAGGATGGCGCTCCAGCTCGCGGACACGCTCGGCGCCATTCACGAGCGGAACATCATCCACAAGGACATCAAGCCGAGCAACATCATCGTCGATCACGACGTGAGCACGTCGAAGCTCACGGACTTCTCGATCGCCTCGCTGCTGCCGGGGGAGCGGGCGGCGGTGTACGACCCGTGGTCACCCGGCGAGGGCACGCTGCAATACATCTCGCCCGAGCAGACGGGCCGGATGAATCGATCGATCGACTTCCGCTCGGACTACTACTCGCTCGGCGTCACCCTCTATGAGCTCACGACGCGCCGCCTCCCCTTCGAGACGACCGATCCGATGGAGCTCGTGCATCATCACATCGCGAAGACGCCGGTCGCCCCGCACCAGGTCCGGCCGGAGATCCCGGAGGCGCTCTCCCGGGTGATCATGAAGCTGCTCTCGAAGACGGCGGAGGAGCGTTATCAGAGCATCTTCGGCCTGAAGGCGGATCTGAGGGCCTGCCTGGACATGCTCGAGAGCGGGGCGCACGCGCTGGACTTCGTGCCGGGGCGGATGGACAGGTCCACGAGGCTCCAGGTCTCGCAGAAGCTCTACGGCCGGAGCGAGGAGGTCGACACGCTGATGGCGGCCTTCCGGAGGATCAACGCGTCCGGCGCGGGGGGGAACGGCCGGTCGGAGCTCGTGCTCGTGGCCGGCTACTCCGGCGTGGGCAAGTCGGCGGTGGTGAGCGAGATCCACAAGCCGATCGCGAAGGCGGGCGGCTACTTCGCGGCCGGCAAGTTCGACCAGTTCACGCGCAACGTCCCGTACGCGGCCGTGATCACGGCGCTGCGGGAGGTCGTCCGGCAGCTCCTTACGACGAGCAAGGACGAGATCGCCGACTGGCGGGCCAGGATCGCCGCGGCGGTCACCCCGAACGGGCAGGTGATCGCCGAGGTGATCCCGGAGATCGAGCTGATCATCGGCAAGCAGGCGCCGGTGCCCGCCCTCGGCTCGATGGAGACGCGGAACCGGTTCGACCTGACGTTCCGCAACTTCATCGGGGCGATCGCGCTGAAGACGCGGGCCCTCGTGCTGTTCCTGGACGACCTGCAGTGGGCGGACACCGGTTCGTTGAACCTCATCGAGGTCCTCGTGCGGGACCCGGACATCCGTCACCTGCTGCTGATCGGGTCGTACAGGGACAACGGCGTGGACGACGCGCACCCGCTCCGCGTGATGCTGAGCGCGCTCGACAAGAGCGAGGCGATCGTGAGCACGATCGCGCTGACGCCGCTCGCGCGCGAGCACGTGAACGAGCTCGTATCCGACTCGCTGGGCACCCCTCGAGAAGATTGCCGCCCGCTGTCGGACATCATCTTTACCAAGACCGACGGGAATCCGTTCTTCGCGATCCAGTACCTGGAGAGCCTCTGTCGCGAGGGGCACCTGCGCTTCAGCTCGGAGACGGGCGCCTGGCGGTGGAGCATCGCCGACATCGAGAGCATGGGTGTGGCGGACAACGTCGTCGATCTGATGATTCGCCGGATACAGGGTCTGGCGAGGCCGACGCAGCAGGTCCTCGAGCTCGCCGCGTGCATCGGCAACCAGTTCGATCTGAAGCACCTCGCGCTCCTCCACAAGAAGGACCTGCGCGCCACCGACGAGGACCTCTGGGGCGCGCTCGACGCGGGGCTCGTCGTGCCTGTCGACAGCGACTACAAGATCGCGCGCTTCCTCGACGACGCGGACGGGAGCTCTGTCGCGTTCAAGTTCCTCCACGACCGCGTGCAGCAAGCGGCCTACAAGCTGCTCAGCCAGGGCGAGCAGAAGAGGATCCACCTGGAGCTCGGGCGGCTCCTTCTCGAGGAGACCCCGGCCGCGTCGATCGAGGAGCGGATCTACGACATCGTGACGCACCTCAACATGGGCGCCGAGATCATCGTGGACAGCCAGGAGCGCCGCGAGGCCGCGGCGCTCAACCTGAGGGCCGGCCAGAAGGCCAGGCGCTCCACGGCGTACGGCCCTGCGGTGCAGTGCCTCCGCGCCGCCGCCGCCTTCCTGCCCGACGATTGCTGGGAGACTGACCACGATCTGTCGCTCGCGGTCTACACGGACCTCGTCGAGCTCGAGTACCTGACGATCAACTTCGATCGAGCGGAGTCGTGCGCGCAGATCGTCGTCGACCACGCCAGGGACGTCCTGGAGAAGCTCCGGGTCTACGAGACGCGCATCCAGTTTTACATATCGCAGAACCGCATGCCGGAGGCCATCGACGTGGCGCTGGGTGTGCTCACGATGCTCGACATAACGACGTGTCAGGCACCGCCGGCGAACGTCAGCGTCGCGCGATTGGCGCAGCTCCCCCCCCTCTCCGACCCGCGGATGGACGCGGCGATTCGAATCTTGACCACCGTCAACCCGGCCGTGTACCTCGCCAGGCCGGCCCTGTTCCCGGCGAACGCGTTCACGATGGTGGACATCTGCATGCGGCACGGCAACTCGCCGCTCGCGGCGCTCGCCTACGCGACGTACGGCGTCATCCAGTATTTCGCCGACAACTTCGACGAAGCGTTCGATCTCGGACAGCTGGCGATCCGGTTGACACAGCAGTTCGGCGCGGTCGAGCTGGAGTGTAAAATCCACGCGACCGTGCACGTCCTCATCCACCACTGGAAGCGGCACCTTCGCGAGACGCTCGAGCCGATGCGCCACGCCGTCCAGGTCGGCCTGGAGACGGGCGACATCGAGTATTCCGTCTACAGCTCGGTTCATCACTCGATGCACTCGTTCTTCGTGGGAGAGGACCTCGCCGCGACCGAGCTTCGAATGAAGCACTCGGAAGAGCTGTCCCAGAAGCTGAACAATCAGTACTCGCTCTATTCCTGCAAGATCTGGCGGCAGCTCGTGCACAGCTTGAGGGATGCATCGGCGGAGCGGCTGGGGCTCGTCGGCGACATCTTCGACGAGACCACGATGATCCCCTTGCTGGGGCAGAGCAGAAACTCCATGTTCTCGCTGTACCTGGCGAAGGGCATGCTGCTGTATTACTTCGACGACCCGAAGCGAGCCTTCAATTGCCTCCTGGCAGCCGAGGAGTATCAGGACGCGGTCGGCGGCATGATCATCGTCCTCGAGCACAATTTCTATCGCTCGCTCTCGGCCCTGGCCGCGATCGATGGATTGGCGGAGGACGAGCGAAGCGCCGTGCTCGCGACGGTCGACGCGAGCCAGCGCAGGCTCGAGCTGTGGGCGCGCTCTGCCCCGGAGAACGGCGCGCACAAACATGCGCTGGTCGGCGCGGAGCTGGCGCGGGTCAAGCGGGCCGTGGTCGAGGCGATGGAGCTCTACGACCGCGCCATCGAGGGAGCTCGGAAGACGGGATACATGCAGGAAGAGGCGCTGGCGTGCGAGCTGGCGTCGTCGTTCTACCGCAAGCTGGGACGGCACGAGATCGCTCAGCATTACATGACGATGGCCTACCGCGGCTACGCGCTGTGGGGGGCCGGCGGGAAGTGCCAGAGCCTCGTCTCGGCGTTTCCTCACCTCATCCTCGAGGGGACGCCCGAGCAGCCAGCGTCGGTGTCGGTGACGTCCAGCCACGAGGGGACGACGCTGGACCTCCTGAGCGTCGTCAAGGCCTCGCAAGCCCTGGCGAGCGAGATAGTCCTCGAGAGGCTGCTGGATAGCTTGATGACGATCGTGCTCGAGAACGTCGGCGCGCAGTCGGGCGTGCTGGCGCTGGCGCGCGGTGACGCGCTCTTCGTCGAGGCCGAAGGGACCCTGGAGCCGAAGCACGTCAGCGTGCTCAAAGGAGCTCCCATGAACGCGTTCAACAAGGTCCCGCTGTCCGTGGTGAGCTACGTGCAGCGCACGCTCGAGAGCGTCTTGCTCGACGACGCGACGAGCGAAGCCAGGTTCTCGTCCGACCCATACATCCGCGACAACCGACCGAGATCGCTGATGTGCTCGCCGATCATACGGCAAGGTCGGCTGGTCGGCGTATTCTACCTCGAGAACAACCTGTCGATAGGCGCGTTCTCGAAGGACCGCCTCGAGATCTTGAGCCTGCTCTCAACGCAGGCCGCGATCTCCATAGAGAACGCGAAGCTGTATGAAGATCTGGAGCAAGAGGTCGCGGCGCGCACCGACGACCTACGGATGTCCAATGAGCAGCTCCGCGCCCTGAACGACAGGCTGCAAATAGAGCTCGCCGAGCGCGTCCGTCTGCAGGAGGAGCGCGTTCACATGCAGGAAGAGATCATCCGCAACCAGCGGGACCGGCTGCACGAGCTGTCGACCCCGTTCATCCCCATCACCGATGAGATCATGGTGATGCCCATCATCGGGACCGTCGATGACAAGCGGGCTGCGCAGATGATCGAGGCCGCGATGCAGGGCGTCGCCGCCAGCTCTGCGAAGGTCGTGATCGTCGACGTCACCGGGGTCAAGAGCGTGGACACGAGCGTGGCGAGCAGGTTGATGAGCCTGGCCCAGGCGGTGAGCTTGCTGGGGAGCCGGGCGATCCTGACCGGCCTGCGGCCTGCGGTGGCGCAGAGCTTGGTCGCGCTCGGCGTGGATCTCGGATCGATAGAGACGCGGGCCAACCTCAAGGCCGGCATCGCCTATGCCATGAAGCGCACCGCGGCCAGGTTGCACGCGTGAAGAGCGCGAGCCCACCTCGGGGACGGTGCGCAGGGCGCGCCGCCTCCCCGACGCCTGGAGCTCCTCGACGTCATCCGGCGTGCGCGACGATGTCCCCCAGCACCGAGTAGCGGAGCGCCGCGAGCGCCCAGCGCTGATGCCCCGCGATCATGGCGTCGGTCGCGTCCAGGTATTGACGGATGCCGCTCGCCGAGCACGACGAGAGCACCTTCTCCTTGACTTCCTGGTACTCTGCAACCCGGTCATCATGCATTTGCCGTAATCGCGCGGTAGCCTCGTCGAGCGTGAGCCCGCCCTCGTCTCGGAGGACGATGATCAGGTTGTGTACCTCACCCGACCTCAGCTCCTTGTCGAGCGAGAAGTGATCGTTGGTCCAGCAGAGGATATCGTTACAGATCTCGCGCACCTTCTGTAGCTGCGGCTGCTGTACCACCTCCAGCGGCAGCGGTTGATCGAGCAGCAGCTCGATCAGATCACAGTAAGGATACACAGCTCCACTGTACCGTCGCATCATGATGTATTCATCGATGCTCGGGACCCTCCGCCGCATACGGTTGTTCGCTTCCCATAGGTTGGCCTCGTAGTAGTACTGGAAATGCGACAGCCAGCGGTTCAGGAAGAAGTGGGGATGGCCCCCCTTGATACGATCGCGGATGTCCAGCAGCCCGCGCGTCAGAGGGTCATCCCTGTCCGGCTCGACGTACCCGAAGAGCTCGCCCAGGTACCTCTCGTTGAGCCGCGCGACGGCCTCGGGATCTTCGCTGAGCTTGCCCTCGTCATAAGCATCGTCCAGGAGGAACAGCACCGCTGTGAAATCCGAGGCCAGCTGCAGGGTCTGCACGCTCGCGGAAGGGAATACCCAGGCTGCCAGGTGGGCTCCCTTCGCTGCCTTGACGCGCGATAGCGCGCGGGTGTCGTTCGCCAGCCGCAGCCGGCGGACCCAGTGCAACGTGCGACGTTCGACGACGTCGACCTCGGGATGACACGACGCGGTAAACGGGTACTCGAAATGATCCGCTGTGTTCTTGGGTACGACGACGCTGCTTCGATTGGACGACATCATGGACTCCATCGCAGACGGCGGGCCTCCTGCCCGTGTTGCCGCGAGCGCGGGGCGGCGGCTCGCGGCGTGTGCGGAACGTTTTGCGGTGAGCTGCTGCGCGCGACGGTGACGTCACGCGGCGAGCACCTCGATGGGGAGCGCCCGCGGGCAGCGGGTGTTGAGGGCCGAGTTCCATTCGAGGCGCTCGGTGCGCAGCTCGATGCGACGGCATCGGCCCAGGAGCTCCTCCATCACGATACGGGCCTGAGTCCGGGCCATCAGGGCGCCGAGGCAGTAGTGGGCGCCGTGGCCGAACGCGAGGCTGCCCTGAGCGGGCCGCGCAGGATCGAAGCGGTCGGCGTCCTGGAAGCGCGCCTCGTCGCGGAGGCCAGAGCCCAGCAGCAGCGCCACCATCGCGTGGGCGGGCAGGCGCACGCCGCCGAGCTCCGTCTCGGCGAGGGTCAGCCGCATGGTGACATGCACCGGCGGCTCGAAGCGCAGCACCTCCTCGATGAAGCGCGGGATGAGCGTGGGCTCGGCGCGCAGGCGATCCGTCCACTCGGGGCGCTGGGTCAGGATCAACACCATGTGGGTCAGCAGCGTCTCGGTCGTCTCCAGCCCCGCCACCAGGATCAACAGGAGGAGGGCGGTCACGTCCCTGTCCGTGAGCGCGGCGTCGTTCACGCGTGTTCGGAGCAGCTCGCTCACGAGGTCGCTCCCCATCCGCTGACGGCGGCTCGCGAGCAGCTCCTGCATGAACTTCTCCATCTCGTCGATGGTCCGGCGCACCTCGTCGAGCCGCGCATGGTCCTCCGGCGAGGTGGTCCCGACGCTGACCATGTCGACAGTCCAGCGAACAAACTGCTTCTCGAGCGAGGGATCGAGGCCCAGCAGCCGGACGAGGGCACGGATCTGCGCGCGGCACGCGAATTCAGAGACGAATTCAGCCCTGCGGCGTCGCACCAGCTCGTCGACGAGCCCCGCGGCCGTGGAGCGCATGTGCGGCTCCATCGAGCTCACCATGGCGCTCGTGAACGATCGATTGATGAGGTTGCGTAGCTGCGTGTGCCGCGGCGGGTCTGCGAGGATCGGGGAGTCAGACAGCGGATTGTGACGCCCGAGGTGGGGGGGCTCCGTGGCGGCGCGCATCCCCGCGGACGAGAACACCTGCGTGTTCTTGAGGGCCGCCTGGATGTCATCATACCGACTTACCGCCCACATACCATGGGGATCCACCTGGCACACCGGCGAATTGCGCCGCAGCTCCGCATAGAAAGGATACGGATTCTCTCGGACATCAGGAGCAAATAAGTTCAGTCGACTCATCGCACTCTTCCTGTGACGTGGGAGGGCACCGCCGCGGCTCGACGGCGGAGCACATGGGCCGGACTGCCGTATCGCAGCCCGTCAGGTAGCGTCATCGCGAGGCGCCATGGTGCTCATGCCGCTCCCCGTTGGGAGCGGCTCGCCCACGGCACCTGGAAGAGCACGAATCGATCGTCGCAGGGCGCATCGGTGCGATGCGTCAGCGCGTCGTCTCCTGGACGCATCTCTCGCCAGCAGGCCACGAGACAGCCGCTGCGCGGCCCGAGCCGACGCTCGAGCTGCCGCCTTACGTGCTGAATCTTTCGGTCGTCCCCGCGCTCGCCAGGAGCGAGCGCGCGAGACTCACGCGGGATCGGACTGCTGCGAGGACGCCGCCCGGTGCATCATGAGACCAGAGCCAACAAGCGCGCGTTCAAACGCTCTTGCCTGCTGCGGGTTTCTGATGGTTTGGTCGGTGCTCCTCCATCTAAGGCCGGGATGGTATACTATGGGGACGAATGCGCAACTGTATTCTTTGCTCATGAACCGTGCGCGAAGACCGTCGCGCGCTCGAGGCTCTCTCGGTACCGAATCTGTGGATGCGGCGGCCAGACCAGGGCACGTCACATCGCGCCAAGCACAAAAATCCTGCAAGAAGGCCGGGCGCGCGCTTCATGACCACGCGTCAGGAGACCTGCTGCAGGGAAGCTCGCCGCGACGGCCTTCCAGTGGAGAGGGATCGCGCTCGGCAGCCGGTGAACGCTGGATGTGCATGGCGTGTCGCGCGCGACTGTGCAGCGATGAAACCTTCAATCGTCTCGGCTTTCATTCGTGAATCCCCGGCGCGCGACCTCGACGCCTTCAAGGCGTCCCGTCGGAGCGGACCGAGGAGAGAGAAAGCCCGTGGCGCTCGTCCGAAAGACTGCCTGTGGCCTTCCACGAGAATGTTGGCAGCAGAGGAATTCACCGAGAATGTGAGGCGCATGGCAGCGTGACGCGACGAAGCAAGAGTTCGTCCGCTCGCTATGCAAGATGAACGCCTCGGCTCATCGGAGCGCGTTCAGGACGCCTGGATGCCCTCGTGGCGGCGTCCATGTCGCGGGGCGCTCGACCTCGCGCTCGGCACGTCCTCCGCCGCGGTGAAGGCGCTCCCCTAGGGAATCCCCCTCCTCCGCGGCGCGCCGGCCTACGCCGGGACCGCCTCGATCACAGTCGTCGGGCTGGCTGTGGGGAACGTCCGCGAAAGGCGGAAGCCGGCGGCGGAGAGGAGCGCGCGGTACTCCGCCTCGGTGCGCTCCCGGCCGCCGCCGGCGACGAGCATCGCCAGATCGAAGACCTTGCCGAAGTCCGGCCCGTTGCCCGGCTGGATCACGGCCTCGACCACCAGGAGCCGGCCGCCGTCGGCGATCGCGCGGCGGATGTTCCTGAGAAGGACGAGGGACTCGTCGTCGCTCCAGTCGTGGAGGATGGCAGAGAGGATGTAGGCGTCCGCTCCCTCGGGAACGGAGCGGAAGAAGTCGCCGCCCGTCACCTCGCAGCGCGCGGCCACCCCCGCCCGCTCCAGGCTCGCCTGCGCGTCGCGGACCACGTGCGGCTTGTCGAGGAGGACGCCGCGCATCTCCGGATGGCGCGAGAGGATGGACGCGAGCAGCGCCCCGTGCCCGCCGCCCACGTCGACGAGGCGGCGCACCCCGGAGAAGTCGTACGCCGCCGCCGCCGCGCTGTGGATCTGCGTGGCGAAGGACGTCATGGCGTCGTTGAAGCGGGCCGCGGCCTCCGGCGCCGTCTCGAAGTACTGGAAGAGGTTGTCGACGCCGTAGAGCCGCGTCGGCGCGGGCTTGCCCGTCTCCACGCAGCGCAGCAGGTCGATCACGCTGTGCTGGCACCACGCGTCGCCCGTCATGAGCGCATAGGCGCGGAGCGAGCCCGGCGCGTCGCTCCTCAGGCAGTCGGCGAGCGGCGTGAGCCCGAAGCGGCCCGGATCCGTCTCCGCAAACACCCCGACGGAGGTGAGCGCGCGCAGGACGCGATAGAGGGAGGGCGCGTGGACGCCGGTGGCCTCCGCGAGCGCCTCGACGGCGACAGGGCCATCCTTGACGCGATCCGCGATATCCAGCTTCGCGGCCGTGACGATGGCCTGCGTGATCCAGGAAGCGGTGATCATCTGAAGAACATGCGCCGACGGAGGCATCGATTGTTCATGCATGGTCAGGTTTCTCCCGAGATCGTGCTACGTGAACAGCGCCGCCATGGCAAGCCTCGCCCAGGGCGGCACCCGCGCGGAGCAAGGCCTCGCCGCCGAGCGTGGAGGGCGCAGGAGGTACGAGGAGCACGCGTTCACACATGCCCTGTCCGTGAGACCAGCATGCCGTGATCGTGAAACATGCCTCGACCATGCGACCGGTCGGTCATATGAGTGACCGGTCGCATGCCGAAGAGCACGTTCTTTGGGCTGCCCGAGGAGCGGCGGGATCGCCTCGTCCGCGAGGCCATCGCCGAGTTCGCGGACAGGACCTACGCCGAGGCCTCGCTGTCGCAGATCGCGCGCCGCGCGCGCATCCCGAAGGGCAGCTTCTATCAGTACTTCGACGACAAGCTCGACCTCTACCGGTGGCTCCTCACCGAGGAGGCGCCGCGGCGCAAGCGCGCGCTCGTGGGCGCCGCGCCGCTGGAGGGCGACTTCTGGGCTCGCCTCGAGGCCGTCATCGAGCGCGGCATGGCGTTCCTCGTCGAGCACCCGCGCCTGGCCCGCCTGTCCGCGGCGGCGGCCGACCCGACGGCGGACGCCGAGGTCCGCGGCCTGCACAAGGCCATCTGCGAGGCGGGCGCCGCGGAGCTCCGGGCCCTGCTCGCGGAGGGCGTCGCGAGCGGCGCCGTCCGCGCCGGCGACACAAGCCTATCGGCTCCGACGCTGCGTAGGTTCATCCACAGGAGGGCTCTCATGATCCGATACGATTTCTCCGGACGGGTCGCGCTCGTCACCGGGGGCACCTCCGGTATCGGCCTCGCGACGGCGCGCGCGTTCGCCCGCGCGGGGGCGCGCGTCGCCGTGGCCGCCCGAGGCGAGGACGCTGTCGACGGCGGCTTCCTCGCCGCCTGAGGTGCGCGCGGGCGCGCCCGGCGTCTGCCCTGGGCGCGCGCGTCGCGCGTCGACGGCGCGGCCCCCCGCGCGCGCACATTCGCTGCGGCGCCTGCTGCGGTTCGCGCTTGCGGCGTGTCCCGCTGCGGGCTCACCTGGGTCCTCGCGTGCGACCCCGGCTGCGCCGGCGGGTCGCGCGAGCCCCTGACGCGCCCGCGCTCGGCGCCCCACGACGGAGTTCTCATGCAACAGAGGCAGATCGCGTTCCTCATCTATCCTGACATGACGCCGCTCGACCTCATCGGGCCGCTCCAGGTGGTCAAGAACCTCGAGAGCTTCGGCGCCTTCGACGTTGTCACGGTCGGAGAGCGCCTGGAGCCGATGCCCACCGACGTCGGGATCGGCATGCAGCCGGAGCGGACCTTCGAGCAGGTGCCCGAGCCGTTCGCGCTCGTGATCCCCGGCGGGCTTGTCGGCCCGATCAAGGCGATCGCGAACGACAAGCTGATGGCCTATGTCCGCTCCGCGGGGAAGACCGCCGAGCTGCTCGGCTCGGTGTGCACCGGGTCGATCATCCTCGCCGCGGCGGGGCTGCTCGAGGGGCGCAGCGCGACAACGCACTGGACGTTCCTCGAGCACCTCGGCCGCCTCGGCGCGGTTCCTGTGCGCAAGCGGTGGGTCGAGGACGGCAACGTCATCACCGCCGCGGGCGTGGCGGCCGGCATCGACATGGCGATCGCCCTTGTCGCGCGGCTCGCGGGCAACGACGTGGCGCGCACGATCCAGGCGATCGTCGAGTACGACCCCGAGCCGCCGCTCGGCCCCATCGACTGGCGCTGGGTCGAGGACGCGAAGATCGGGCCCACGCTGCTCGAGAGCGTGACCCCCGCGCTGCGGGACATCCTGGCCGGCAAACCCGAGCTCGCGAAGAAGCTGTTCCCCTGAGGGCATGTCGGCGCCCCGCGCCCCGCGCCCCGCGCGCGGCCGACGTGACCGCGGCGCACAGGTCACCTCGGCCGCGCCGGTTGCGCCGGTTGCGTCGGTTGCGCGGGCCGCGTCGGTCTGTTACACATTGCCGCTGACGCAAGAGGAGAGTGCTCCGGTGAAGATCAGCTCCTGAATCGGTCTCCGTCGCAGGTCGCGAGCGCGCCAGGCCCCTTTCGCCTGGCCGCGCGACGCAGCCTGCCCGTCCCGTGACCGGGCCGCGTGGCCCTCAGGATTCAGGAGCTTGTATGTCGTCGTTGCGCGCGCATCGTCTCTCCTTTTGTTATTCCGACGCGTCCCCGATCCTCGCGGACGTCGATCTCTGCGTGACGCCCGGCTGGTACGGGATCGTCGGGCCGAACGGCGCCGGCAAGACAACGCTCCTCCGGCTCTTCGCCGGCGAGCTCGCGCCCGACGCGGGGAGCGTGCGCCTCGATCCGCGGGGCGCGTCGATCGCGGTCTGCCCGCAGGCCGTCGAGCACGCCGGCGCGGCGATCCGCGCGCTCGGCGCGGCCGACGACGGCGCGGCGCGCCGGCTGCGCGGCGAGCTCCTGCTGGATCCGGCGGCGCTCGAGCGCTGGGCCACGCTGTCGCCCGGCGAGCGCAAGCGGTGGCAGATCGGCGCGGCGCTCGCCGCGGCGCCTGACCTGCTCCTGCTCGACGAGCCGACGAACCACATCGACGCGGACGCGCGGGCGCTGCTCGTCGGCGCGCTGAGCGGGTTCCAGGGGATCGGGGCGTGCGTCTCGCACGATCGCGAGCTCCTCGACGCGCTGACCGTGGGCACGATCCGGGTCGATCGCGCCGCGGCGCGGCTCTATCCGGGCGGCTACAGCGCGGCCAGGGAGCTCTGGGAGGCCGAGGCGCGCGGGCGCGAGGAGGCGCACCAGCGGCTGCGCGCCGAGGAGCGGCAGCTCCGCCGCCGCCTCGGCGAGGAGCGGCGGGATCAGGCCGCGGCCGACGCGCAGCGGAGCATCGGGAAGCGGAGCAAGGGCCCGCGCGATCACGACGCCCGGGGCATGCTGGCCAATTTCCGCGTGTCGTCGGCCGAGGCGCGGCTGTCGCGCACCGTCGGCGTGACGCGGAGCAAGCTCGAGAAGGTGTCGGCCGAGGCGGGAGAGTTCGAGTTCGAGAAGGCGGTGGGGCGCAGCGTGTTCGTCGGCTACGAGCGATCGCCCGCGCCGTGGCTGTTCGTGCTCGACGCGCCCGAGATCCGCGCGGGCGGCGGCGAGGGCCCCGCGCTCCTGCGGGACGTGCGGCTCAGCGTCGGCCGCGAGGACCGCATCCGGATCGCCGGCCCGAACGGGGGCGGCAAGACAACGCTGGTCAACGCGCTGCTCGCGAGCGCGCGGGTGCCGGCGAACAGGGTGTTCCACGTGCCGCAGGAGCTCGGAGAGGCCGAGGAGCAGGCGCTCATCGCGGCGGCGCGGCGCCTGCCCCCGGAGGAGCGCGGTCGGGTGATGTCGCTCGTGGCGGCGCTCGGCGTCGAGCCGGGGCGCCTGCTCGCGTCGGCGCGGCCTTCGCCCGGCGAGGCGCGGAAGCTGATGATCGCGCTGGGCCTCGGGCAGCACGCGTGGGCGCTCGTGCTCGACGAGCCGACCAACCACCTCGATCTGCCCTCGATCGAGCGGCTGGAGCGCGCCCTCGCCGACTACCCGGGCGCGCTGCTGCTGGTCACCCACGACCCCGCGTTCGGGCGGAGCTGCACGTCGATCCTCTGGACGGTGACCGAGGGCGACGTGCGGGTGTCATCCGACAACGCCGACCGACGCCGGCGCGTGAGCCCGACGCCCTGAGCCGTCGCGGTGGGGGCCGCGGCGCCGGCGCATGACCCGCGCCGGCGCCGCCGCGGCCGCGCTCACGGGAGGACGGGCGTGCCGCCCATCTCCTGGAGCACGGCGTCGGCGCCCGACACCGCATCCATCACCCACTGCATGTAGCGGTGATCGACGTGGATGGTCCGCGTGATCGACGGCATGAAGAGCCAGTCGGACGCCATCGCCTCGTAGTTGCCGTCGAAGGCGAGGCCCACGAGCTCGCCGCGCGCGTTCAGCGTCGCGGAGCCGGAGTTGCCGTTCGTGATGTCGAGATCGCTCAGGAAGCAGACAGGGACCTCGCCGAGCTCGTCGTCCACGTACGGGCCGAACCGCTTCTCGCGCGCCGCCTCGAGCAGCGCCTCCGGGGCGTTGAACGGCGGCTTGCCTGTGTTCTTCTTCACGAGCTCGCTCACGACCGTGAACGGGCGATAGACCGGCTTGTCGATCTCCGGCTTGTAGCCCCGCACGGTGCCGTACGTGATGCGCAGCGTGCCGTTCGCGTCGGGCGCCAGCATCCCGCCCCTGTACTCGCGGAGCGCCTCGACGAAGCGCGGCTTCACCAGGGTCATCGCCCCGGCGTACGCCTTGTCGCGCGCCTCGATGGCCCTCTCGACGGGCGCGAGCTCCAGCGCCAGGCGGATCATCGGATCCCGGCTCTCCTTGAGCTCCTCGACGGTGGCCGTCTTGAGCAGCTTGACCCGGGCCGTCGCGTCCTCGAGCGCCGTGCCGGCGTAGATCGCGTCGATCGCCGCGCCGAGGGCGGCCTCTGTCGGCGCCTGCCCGCCCGCGAGGCTCCCGATGAGCGCGGGCCGCTCCTTCGGATCGAGCCGCAGCGCGCGCCGCGCGGCCAGCTTGAAGGTGCCCTGATCGATCGTCCGGCTGTACGACTTCTGGAGCGACACCTGCGCCTGCTCGAGGCGCTCCCAGTTGCGCTTCTGGTACTCGGGGTCGCGCTCGGCGTCGGCCCTGGGCCGCTCCTCGGCCATGCGCACGATCGTGACCGCGGCGTCGAGGAGCCTCGCGGACGACAGGATCTCCGACACCGTCGCGTCGTGCTCGCGCGTCTTCTGCTGCTCGGCGTGCGCCGCGGCGATCTGCTCGATCGCGCCGCCGTACGCCGCCTTGCGCGCCGGGTCGGCGTCGATCCAGGCCTTGAGCTCCGCCTCCAGCTTGGCCTTCTCCCTGGCCAGGCCGCCCTGGACCAGCCCGTCGAGGAGCCCGCGCGTCTTGAGCAGGTAGTTGCTGTAGCCCTGGATTGTCGGCTGCGCCTTGATCCTCACCGCCGGGTCGTCCTTGCCGAGATCCTCGAGCAGGGCGATCGACTCTTCGTAGAACGACACCCGCTTCGGGTATTGCCACGACACGGCGGACTCCACCTCTGCCGCGGTCCGGAGCCGGTTCGTCGTGCCGGGATAGCCGGCGACCATCACCAGGTCGTCCTGGTTGAGCGGCGCGGACGCGAGCTTCAGGTGGTGCGCCGGGCGGTACGGCACGTTGTCGTCGGCGTGGCTCGCCGGGCGGTTGTCCTTGCCGACATACGCCCTGAAGAAGGCGAAATCGCCGGAGTGGCGTGGCCAGCGCCAGTTATCGATATCACCGCCGAAGTTGCCGATGCCCTCGTGCGGGACATAGACGATGCGGACGTCCTTGATCTCGAGCTGCTCGATCAGCGAGACCTTGCCGCCCCCGAAATACTCGGCAATGGAGCAGCGGACCTCGGGGCGCCCCTCCTCGCACGCGGCCACGAGCTGCTTCTTGCGCTTCTCGATCTCCTCGTAGCGCTCGAGGTCGCCCGTGATCGACGCGATGCCGCGCCGCACCTCGTCGGTGACGTCGCGGAACGCGCGGGTCACGAACACGCGCGCGGTGGGGCCGGCCCACTTCTCCTCGGCGCGGGTCCTCGCCAGGTAGCCGTTCGTCAGGAGGTCTTGCTCCGGGGTGGAGTTGTACTGGAGCGCACGCGTGGAGCAGTGGTGGTTTGTCGCGATGAGCCCGTCGGCCGACACGAACGAGGCCGAGCAGCCGCCCAGGCTCACCACCGCCCCGAGCGGAGACGCGGTGGGATCGGTGAGCGACGCCGGATCGATCTCGAGGCCGAGCGCCTTGAGCTGGTCCTTGTGCTGCGCCATCTGCTCGGGCAACCACATCCCGCCGGGGTTCTCGAAGGGCGCCCCCTGCCCCGGCCCCGACGCCGGCGGCCTCGTGTCGCCCGCCTGCGGCCGCTCCGACCCGCACCCCGGCGCGAGCGCGGAGAGCGCGAAGAGCGCAAAGAGCGCATGACCACGTGGAGAGAAATGAAACATGCGGTCTTGTTACCATCGCCGGTGCGTAAAGCAACCACACCGGACCTCTCCAGTGGCGCCAGGCAAGCGCTGTGCGCGCGGCGAAACTGCGTATTTCGACCGCGGCGCCGCTCCCTGCGTGGCGACGAACACCGGAGTTCTCCGATGTTCGTCGAAGGAGAGATTCACCTTCTTCAGCGCGCTTGCCGGAACTTCATGTTCTCGGCGTCCGGCGGATGGACTGGCATGCGCGGCGATCCGGTCATGTCGCGCGCGGGCCGCCGCGCGCGGCGTCGCCCCCGAGCGCCTCCTCGACGGCGCGGTCGATCTCGCGCTGTCCGGGACGCGGTCCCCGCCGCCGCGGGCGCCGAGCCGCTCGACGCATCGGCGGGCCGCCATGGCCACCGAGGGGCTCGGTCGGGCGGCGCGCGCTCGCCGCTCAGTCCACCTGGTGGGCCCGGAACGAGACGACCCCCCGGCTGCCCTCGAGACAGCGGTGGATCCACGGCGCGTCGCGCGCGGCCACGGCGATGAGCCGCACGTCGCCGGCGCCGTCCAGCGTCTGCAGACCCTGGAAGCCGACCATCTTGGCTTCCTCCAGGGTCATCACCTGCGCGCCCGTCTCCTTCAGCACCTCGGCGCTGAGCAGGTCGGCGCTCCCCGTTCCCTCGGCGAGGTACACCTCGAACACGGTCATCATGGGGCCATGGTCGCCGGGTGGCGCCTCGTCGACAAGGGCCGTCGCGCGCCCGTCACGCGCGTCAACTCTTGCCCGCCGCCTCGCGCTTCGTCTCGAGCTCTTCCCACCGGCTCACCAGGCGCGCCGCCTCCTGCCTGGCGCGGTCGAGATCCGAGAGCAGCCCCGCGACCTCGGCGCCGCGGCTCGAGTAGAGCGTCGGGTCGGCGAGCTTCGCCTCGAGCTCGCGGACCTTCTGCTCGGCCTCGTCGATCCGCCCGACGATGCCGTCGAGCTCGGTCCGCTCGGCGTACGTGAGCTTCGGCGCGCCGCCTGCCCGCGCGGCGGTCTTCGCCGGCGCCTGCGCGGGCCGGGGCTCCGCGGCCTGCGCCCTCGCGGCCCGCGCCGCGGCTTCGGCTTCGACCTCGGCCGCAGCGTGGGCGCGCTGCTCGCGGTAGGCGTCGTAGTTGCCCGCGTACCGCACCACCCGGCCGCCGCCCTCGAACGCGAGGATCGAGGTCGCCACCCGGTTCAGGAACCAGCGGTCGTGGGTCACGACGAGCGCCGAGCCGTCGAGCTCGACGAGCATCCCCTCGAGCGCGGCCAGGGTCATCACGTCGAGATCGTTCGTGGGCTCGTCGAGGATGATCACGTTGACGCTCTGGGTGAGCATCTTCGCGAGCGCCACGCGCGCCCGCTCCCCGCCGGAGAGCGAGCCGACCGGCTGCCGCGCCTTGTTCGGGTCGAAGAGGAACCGCTCCAGGTAGCTGCGCACGTCCATGGATCGGCCGCCGACCTCGACGCGCGTGTGGGAGCCCGCGATGTTCTCGAAGATCGACTTGTCGAGGTCGAGCCCGCTGCGGTGCTGGTCGAAGTAGGCGATGCTCGAGTTCTTCCCGAGCACGACCTCGCCTTCCATCGTGGGCCCCTCGGCGGCAGCGCCGTCGCCCTCGGCGGTGACCTGGCCGAGGATCGCCCGCAGCATGGTGGTCTTGCCCGTCCCGTTGCGGCCGACGACGCCGACGCGCTCGCCCTTGGTGAGGGAGAAGTCGAGGCCGCGCACGAGCCACTTTCCGTCGACCGCGAGGCCGAGCTTCTTCAGCTCGAGGATGGTCTTGCCGGTGCGCACCGACTCGACCGAGAGCTGCGCTGTGCGCTCGGCCTTCGGCGGCGGGGCGGCCTTGGTCGTCTCCGCGCGCTGGATGCGCGCCTTCTGCTTGCCGGTGCGCGCCTTCGGCTGGCGCCTCAGCCACTCGAGCTCGGTGCGCAGGAAGTTCTGCCGGTTCGACTCGGTGCGCGCCTCGAGCGCGAGGCGCTCGGACTTCTGCTCGAGGTACTCCTCATAGCCGCCGTCGTAGCTGTAGACCTTGCCCTTGTCGATCTCGAGCGTCCGCTCGACGACCCTGTCGAGCAGGTAGCGGTCGTGGGTGATGAGGAGCAGCGCGCCGGGGTGCTCCTCGACGAGGTAGCGCTCGAGCCACTCGACCGTCTCGACGTCGAGGTGGTTGCTGGGCTCGTCGAGCACGGCGAGCGCCGGCCGCGACACGAGCAGGCGCGCGAGGGCGACGCGCCGGCGGTCGCCGCCGCTGAGCACGCTCATGGGCGCGTCGGGCCGGGTGACGCCGACGTGGCCGATGATGGCGTCGACCCGGTGCATCATGTCCCACCCGCCGAGCCGCTCGACGTCCGCCGCGGCCTCTGTCTGCGCGGCGAGGAGCGCCTCGGCGTCCCCGGCGCCGGCGGCGAGCGAGCGGCTCACCTCGTCGTGGCGGGCCTTGGCGGCGTGCCACGCGGAGAGCCCGGCGAGCACGACGTCGCGCGCTGTGTCGGACGGCTCGAAGACAGGGTCCTGGGAGAGCACGCCGATCTCGGCGCCGCGGCGGCGGGAGATGGTGCCGCTGTCCGGCAGCTCGACGCCGGCGAGGATGCGGGCCAGCGTGCTCTTGCCGGAGCCGTTCAGCCCGACGAGGCCGACGCGCTCGCCCGTGCGGATGGTGACGGTGACGCCGTCGAGGATCGTCTGCGGGCCGAAAGCTTTGTGGAGATCGTGAGCGGTGAGGACAGGCACAGGGCGCGGAGCTTAGCGCAGCGGATGCCGCAGGGGCCCGCTTTGCTGAGGAGGCGCCGTCGACGCCCCGAGCGCGGGCGGCGACCCCGGGCGGCGCGCCGCTGCGCAGGCTGCTCGCCTCGATCAGCGGCGCGCCGCGCGCCGCGCGTCCAGATCCTGCGGGTCGAGGAGGACGGCAGCTCCTCGAACACGGCATCTGGCGCCCACGAACGAGGTTGGCGCAGCTCGGGCCGGGGACGGCTCTACCGATGTGCCCGGGGCGCGGCGCCGCCCCGCCCTGCCCGCCGTGATGGAAGAGGGTGGGTGAGCAGCGCTCTGCGCAGGCGAGGGCGCTCAAAGCAGGCTCTTCATTGTTCCGGTGAATCGCCACACTCGGGATCGCCCCGGCGCGAGACAAAGGGTTCTCCCCGGTGGCAACGGGCTCCGACGCGACCCATCTTCGTGCTCCAGGTCAACAGCTGGCGCGATCTGTCACGCAGCGCTGTCGCGCGTCGAAAACGCCTTCGAGGCACGCTGCTCGCAAGGAAGAAAGGAGGCACAGGATGCGAGATCGATTCGAAAGGGACACGGGTTACGGACGAGCCGAGCGCGGTTGGGACCAGCGCTACCAGGGCGAGCGGAGCCATTTCACCGAGCACGGCTGGAATCCCGACGAGCGCCGCAGCGCGGGCTCGATGTACGATCACGGGGCTGCCTTGCGCGACAACCGCGACTGGGGCCGCGAGCACGCGCGCACGTACGGGCCCACGGGGCAGCGCGACGACGCGCGCCGCTCTCTCGAGGACCGCCGCTTCGACGGCGGCGACCGTGATGCCGGTGACCCGGACCGCGGCTGGAGCCATGGCGGCCACGATCCAAGCCGCAGCTTCGGCGGCAATCCCCTCCCCGCCTCGGGCAGCGCGTACAGCTTCAACCTCGGCGGCGCCTATCATCTCGGCATGACCCGCGTCGTGAGCCCCGAGGAGGCCTGGAGCGACGGCCCGTACCTCGGCGAGGGCCACGATCGCCGCGAATCCGGCCGCTCGGCGCTGGAGGGTGTCAGCCATACGCTCGGCGCGATCGGAGACCGCGTGCGCAGCGCGTTCGGCCGCGGACCGAAGGGCTACAAGCGCTCGGACGCGCGCATCCAGGAGGACATCTGCGAGATGCTCTCGTACCGCAATGACATCGACGTGAGCGACGTCACGGTCGAGGTGCAGAGCAACGAGGTCACGCTCGAGGGCACGGTGCCCCAGCGCAACCACAAGCGCATCATCGAGCAGGTCGCCGAGAGCGTGCGGGGCGTCGAGGACGTGCACAACCGGATCCGGGTGCAGCGGGCCATCGAGCCGACGACCGAGCCGACGACCCGCTCGACCGCCACGGCGGGCACGATGGGCGACGCCGCCCTGGCGGGCACGCCGCAGGGAGCGCCTCGCCCCACGGAGAGCCACACGGCCCGGATCTGAGCCCGGATCCGGGCGTCCGGACTCCATGGCTCCGCGGCGCCGTCACCAGCGCGCCCTGGCCTGCTCTGCCGCCTTCCTGGCCTCGGCGACGTCCGGCGCTATCAGGGCGCTCAGCCGCTCGACAATGGCCGCTGGCGCGGATTCGGGCGTGCCCGCCTGGTACGGCGGGTCGGGGGCGTACTCCATGATGAGCTGCGCTGTCTGCGCGGCCGCCTCACCGCGCATCTTGGCGGCGATCCGGAGCCCGAAATCGATGCCTGACGTGACGCCGCCGCCCGTGATGCGGTTGCGATCCTCGATGTACCGGGCGTCGACGCGCTCGGCCCCGAGGAGCGGCAGCACCTCGCGCATCGCCCAGTGCGAGGTCGCGCTGTAGCCGCGGAGCAGCCCTGCCGCGCCGAGCACGAGCGACCCCGTGCAGACGCTCGTCACGTAGCTCGCCGTCTCCGCGCGCGCCGCGAGGAAGTCGAGCACCTCGGCGTCCTTCATCACGGCGATGGTGCCCGCCACGCCGCCTGGGACGAAGAGGACAGCGAGCTCCTCGGGGCACGCCTCGAACGTCGTTGTCGGCAGGAGGGTGATGCCCGAGTCCGTCGTCAACGGGTCGAGCGTCTTCCATACGAGGTGTACCTTCACGTTGTCGAGCATGCTGAAGGTGGTCTGGGGTCCGATGAGGTCGAGCGCGGTGAACCCAGGGTAGACGAGCATGGCAATGTGCTGCATCGAGGCGCCCTCTCCTTCCGGCGTCGCGGGGGGTTGTCCGGGGCCGCCATCGCCGTCCGGCGCGCACCCGCCGAGCGTCTTCAGGGTCGCGAGCGCAGCGCCCGCGGCGGCGATATCGAGAAGCTGTCGTCGTCTCATGGTGTTCACCTCCATGTGTCGTGTCTGGCGGTTCATCCTGATACGCGCCGCGACAGCGCTCGACAATGCGACACGTTGTCCTGCGACGCGCTGTCGCATCGCCAGGGCGAGCGCGAGCTTCTTCTCGATCCGGATCTTCCGGCGAGGGTCGATCGCTGGTTCACGACGTGCGATGTGCCTCCCCCACGCCGCGCGACGTGCCTCCCCCGCGCCGCGCGAGGAGCAGGCGCTCCTCGGGCGGGCAGCTCGGAAGACCCCTCGCGCCACCGGGACGTCCCTGCGGACGATGTATCAGGCGCAGCTCAGCGATCCGGCGGATCGGCCCGGTAGACAGGCTTCGGACCGGCCGACGCGGAGGGCACCGCGGCCCCAGGCCTGGCGCCCGCAGCGCTCGTCGTGCCGAGCGGCGCCGCCGAGGGAGCATTCACAGTCACCGCGCCCGCGTCGCGCGCGGCGCCCGCGTCGCTCGTGGATGCCCCCGCCCCGCCCGTCTCGCCGCCCGGCCCGACGAACCGGACCCGCCCGAAGCGCCGCGCCCGGTGGAAGTTCCCCTCCCCCAGGATGGGCGACCACGCCGCGCCGCCGTTGTTCTGCATGGCGTAGAAGTTCATCCGCCACACGTCCCCCGGCGACGGCGGCGCCGCCTTCGCCTTCGCGAACGAGCTCCACGGGATCTTCGCCTCGACAACGTACCCTCGGTCCTCGTCCGAGTCGTCGTCGATCGTCCCTCGCAGCTCCACAGCGCTCACGAGCCCCGCGCTCCACGCCTGGTGACCGAAAGGCCCGTTCGGGCCGCCCCTCGGAGCGTTGTAGTCGTCGAACTGCGAGTCGAAGACGAGGTTCTGGGGGCCTATCTGGATCTCGTAATAGTCCTTGTTGTCCCCGTCGCCGTCCGGGTCGATCATCACCTCGACGGTGTCCCGCTCCCAGAGGTGCGGATCGCTCGCGCCCTGCGGGAACCCGCCGGTGATCGTCCCGTCGTTGACGTCGAACCCGACGTAGAGGAACGCGTCGTCCCAGAGCAGCCGCGCCTCGCCCTGCGTCGGCAGCGACCGGTCCTCGCGGCCGGTGCCCGCGTTGACGAACGGGCCAGTCCTCGCGGCCGCCTGCCACGCCGGCTCGTCGAGCCGGCCGTCGATGGTGACCGCGGCGCCGGGCGCGAGCTTGCGCACCGAGAGCTCCTTCACGGCGGCCGGCCGCCCCCGCGGATCGGCGTCCGCTGTTCGACCCGCACCCGCGCTCGCGGAGGCAGGCGCCCGGCCGGCCGACCCGGCAGGCGCGGCCCCCTGCTCGCCCCCGCCGCCCCTCGAGCACGACGCGGCGAAGGCCGCGCCGAGCATCACAAGGGCCAGCGCGCGCGGGCGCGCGCCGTGCGCGCCATGCGCGCCGTTGAACGAGCGCCGCTGGCTGCAGGGCCGGCGCATCGCGGCCGCCGCTACTTCCGGCCCTTCTTGCGGGCGTCGCGCTCGCGCTTGCGCTGCGCCTTCTTGGCGTTGCGCTCGGTGGCGCTGAGCGTCTTCATCTTCGTCAGGGCCGGGCCCCCCGCGCCGGCGCCCGGGAAGCCGCCCATGCCCGGCATCCCCATCCCGGGGAAGCCCATGCCCGGGAAGCCCATGCCCGGCATGCCCATCCCCGGCATCCCCGGCATCCCCGGCATCCCGCCGCCGGCCATCATCTGCTTCTGCATCTCGCGCATGTTCTTGGCCATGGCCGCCTGCTTCATGCCGGGGATCTTGCCCATCAGGCCCATGTTCTGGCCGAGGCCGCTCATCATCTGGCGCATGAAGAGGAACTTCTGGACGAGCTCGGTCACGGCCTCGGGCTTGGTGCCCGAGCCCTTCGCGATGCGCTCCACCCGCTTCGGCTCGCGGACGAGCGCGTACGGGTCGCTCTTCTCCACGCGGGTCATCGACTGGATGATCGCCTGGATGCGGACGAGCTCCCGGTCGTCGAGGTTCACGTCCTGCGGCAGCCCGCCGGGGAACATGCCGCCGAGGGGCAGCTTGTCGACGAGGTCCTTCAGCGACCCCATCTTCTGGATCATCCGCACCTGATCGAGGAAGTCCTCGAGGGTGAAGTCGCCCTGGAGCATCCGGGCGGCGTCCTTCTCGGCCTTCTTCTGGTCGACGACCTCCTCGAAGTCCTGCATGAGGCCGACGACGTCGCCCATGCCGAGGATGCGGCTCGCCATGCCGTCCGCGCGGAACGGCTCGAACTTGTCCGTCGTCTCGCCGATGCCGCTGAAGAGGACCGGCGCGCCCGTGACCTCCTTGATGCTGACCGCCGCGCCGCCGCGGGCGTCGCCGTCGAGCTTCGTCAGGACGACGCCGCTGATCGACAGCCGCTCGTTGAAGCCGCGCGCCGTCTTCACGGCGTCCTGGCCGATCATCGCGTCGACGACGAGGAAGATGTTGTCCGGCGAGGTCGCGTCCTTGATCTGCGCGAGCTCCTGCATGAGCGGCTCGTCGATCGCGAGGCGGCCGGCGGTGTCGTAGATGATGACGTCGCGGCCGAGCCGCTTCGCCTCGCCGCGCGCCGCGGCGCAGATGGCCACCGGCGACTCGCCGGGGAGGTTGAACACGGGGACCTTGAGCTGCTCGCCGAGCACCTTGAGCTGCTCGACGGCCGCGGGGCGCTGCATGTCGGCCGCGACGAGCAGCGGCTTGCGCCCCTGCTTCTCGAGGTAGCGCGAGAGCTTCGCGCAGCTCGTCGTCTTTCCGGAGCCCTGGAGGCCGACCATCATGATGCCCGTGGGCCCGCCGTCGGCCCAGGCGATCTCGTCGCCCTCGTGGGTCATCATCGCCTCGAGCTCGTCGTGGCAGATCTTGATGAAGTGATCGCTCGCCGAGACCTGGTGGACCTCGCCGGCGTGCTTCACCCGCGTCTCCAGGGTGCGGCCGACCGCGGCCTCCTTGACCCGGGCGAGGAACGCCTTGACGACCCCGATCTCGACGTCTGCCTCGAGCAGGCTCAGCCTCACCTCGCGGAGCGCGGCGTCGATGTTGCTCTCGGTGAGCTCCGTGAGCCCGGCGAGGCGGTTTCTGGCCTGACGAAAGCCCCGTGTCAGCGTGTCGAACATGGCAGGGCGGTCTTAGCACAGGGGACCGCGAGCGCGGATCCCTTGCCTCCGTGAAGCGCACGTCCCGCCGACCGGCGCGGGGGCCCCCGGCGTACGGGGCATGGCGCGGCCGGCGTGGCGCCGGCCGTCACATCCCGCGCCGGGCGGCGCGGCGGAGCTCCGAGAGCGCCTCGGCGCACCTCGGCATCGTCTCGGCGCTCTCCTTGATCTTGGCGTCCGCCGCCGCGAGGTCGGTGAGATCGCCGAGCGTCCCGGGCCCGGCCGACCCCGCGGGCGCCTCGAGCAGGGCGCGGACGCGCGCCTCGGCGGCCGTCGCGTCGAGCAGCAGGCGGTAGGCCCGGGCGCAGGTGTCCCTGGCGCTCACGGCGGGAGGGGTCGACGCGGGCTGCCGCTCGAGCTCGGCGAGCAGCGCCTCGCGCGCGGCGCGCGGCTCGCTCGGGGCGTCGCGGAGGACGTCGATCGCGCGCAGGAGCGCGTCCGCCTCGTGCTGCTCGGCCGACCGGCCGCACCCGGAGGCGCCGTGGAGCGCGGCGAGGGCGACGAGCGCCGCGGCGATCCGCCGGGCTGCCGTCCCCGCTGCCCCCGCGCTCGCCGTCGCGCCGGACGGCCCTGTCGCGCCGGACGGCGTCGTCACGCCGGGCGCCCTCAGTCCGAGGCCTTCGCGGGGGGCGGGCCCATCTGGATGCGCTCGCCGAGGTAGGCGCCGATCAGCGTGAACAGCACGCCGATGAGCGCCATGATCACGTACATGAAGAGCGGCATCGTCCGCACTGTCTGGCTCTGCAGGAGATAGAAGACCGTCGGGATCGCGACGAGGAACGAGGCGACAACCGGCTCCAGGAAGGTCTTGCCGGGCGAGATCATGCCGAGGAGCACGCCGCCGATGAACCAGACAGGGATGGCGACGACCATCCCGTTCGACCCCTCGAAGTCGAGCTGCTGCACGATCATGGGGAGGCCGCCCACGAGCGCCGCGGTGAGCAGGCTCTGCAGCACCAGGGCGATGAGGCACCAGAGGAGGGAGAAGCCCTCCTGCTGGTAGCGGCGGTGGCGATCGAGGTCGGCGTCGCGGAGCGGCTGCAGAGAGCCCATCCGGGCGCCGCACGCGACGCAGCGCCCGCTCGCCGTCACCGAGGCGTTGTTCGCGCCGCACGACGAGCAGACGATGGAGCTGTCATTCTTCGAGGCCATCGCGGCTAGGCTAGGCAAGCCGCCGCGGGCGGGCAAGCGCGCGCCGACCGGAACCACCCCGGGGCGCCGGTTGTCTGGTGCAGGGTGGGCCGTCGCGCGGCCCGGCCGAGCGCGTGAGCGGAGCGCGGCGCGGCTCGTGCACCCCGGCCCGCGCTCCGGCTATATACTCGGCGAAGCGTGCCCACCGACCCGACCTCGACCCTGGAATCCTTGCCGCGCGGCCCGGGCGGCCCTGGTCTCGACCTGACGGGGCCCGATCCGGAGCTGCTCGCGCTGCCCGCGCCGCCGCGGCAGGAGCGCACGGTGACGGTGGTGCTGATGGCGGTGACCGCGATCGCCGCGCTGTGGATGGCGATCGCGCTGCTCGGCGAGGCGCGCTACGCGCTGTCGCCCGGCCGGCCTGCGGACGTTGGCGATCTCGCGCCGCTGCGCCCGACGGAGGACCTCGCGAACCGCTACGTGCGGGCCTCGGGTCTGCTCGGGACGCGCAGCGCGATCCGGTACGGGCGGGCCGCGGAGGGCGACTCCTTCCGGCTGGCGCCGGTGGCCGGCAACCCGGGGCTGTGGGTGGAGATCCGGGTGCCGGAGGGCTTCGAGGGCCCGCGCTTCGTGCCGCCGAGCACGTTCGCCGGGCGGCTCGTGCCGTTCAGGAGCGCGGGCATCCGGCACGCGCGGCTCGCCGCCGAGGTGGAGGAGCAGACGGGGACGGCCGTGACGGACGACGCCTGGCTGCTCATCGACGGCAGCTCGCCGCGCGCGTCGCGCTGGGCGGTCGCGCTGGTGGCGCTGTTCCTGGGGTTCGCGGGCTGGAACCTGTTCGGGATCGCGCGGGTGCTGCACCGCGTGCGGGACGCGAAACAGGCGTGAGGCACGCGAGGCCAGCGTGAGGGGCGCGTAGCCGGCGTGAGGGGCGCGCGCTCCGGTTCTTGACGCGCTCGTCGCGGGGTAGCAGGACGCTGCCTGTCCACCGATGCCCAGGGTCACCTTCGTCAACGAGCACATGACGGTCGAGGCCGAGCCGGGCCGGCTCCTCAGCGAGATCGCGGCCGGGCTCGGGATCGCTGTCTGCCGCGAGACGTTCCGCGGGACGGGCATCGGCGACTACACGTGCTGGGTGAAGGGGGAGCCCGGCGCGACGTCGCCCCCGACGTTCATCGAGCGGCTGCTCGGCGCGAGGGGCCAGCGGCGGATGGCGAACAGGACGCGCGTGCTCGGCGACGTGCAGGTCTGGACCCAGGCCGGCCCGGGCAACCGCCTGCGCGCGCCGCGGCCGATCGCGCCGCCGCCGAGCCCTGCGACGGATCCGGAGGCGCCGCGCAAGCCGATCGACGCGAGCGGCAGCGCGGCGTTCCCGTACGGCGATCCGCGCGCTGTCGGCAAGGGCGCGCGGGAGCCGATCGCGGCGGGCGCGCTCGAGGCGAAGGCGGCGAAGGAGAAGAAGGCGAAGGCGGCGGCGGCGCCGGCGAAGGCGCCGGAGGCGGCGGCGGGCGCCGAGGCGGCGGCGGGCGCCGAGGCGGCGGCACCGGCGCCGGCGGCGAAGACGCCGAAGGCTGCAGCGAAGGGGCCCAGGGCTGCGGCAGCGGCGGCGGCCGCGGAGGGGGCCGCTGCGGCGGCAGAGACCACGCCTGCCGCCGAGGGGGCTGCGACGACTCCGAAGACGGCCACCCCGGCCGCGGAAACCGCCTCAACGGCCGCGGGCCCCCCCACCTCGGCCACGGAAACCGCCTCAGCGGCCGCGGGCCCCCCCACCCCGGCCGCGGAAACCGCCTCAGCGGCCGCGGAAACCGCTACCGCGGCTCCGAAAATCGCCTCAACGGCTCAAGAAACCGCCACCACGGCTCCGAAAATCGCCTCAGCGGCCACGGAAATCGCGGCAACGCCCCCCGAGGTCGAGGCCCAGGCGCCTGGATCCGCAGCGACAGCCAAGGAGCGCGACGAAGGGGCGTCGGAGTAGCGTTCGTCGCGCGCTCACTCCGTGACGCGCGGGCGGACTCAGAGGCGTCGAGGGGGATGCCTCCAGGACCTACTTGCCGGCGGATGGCCTTGTACCAGGGCTTGATGCGTTCGAGCTCGATCCAACGCTGGAAGGGTTGAGCAGCCGCACGTCAGCTGAGGACGTCGGGTGAGAGGTCCATCAAAGTCCCTCCTTGTCGGGCATGTAAGGAGCAGCGATGTCCTTCACCGCTGCCGGAGCGTTCACGTCGATCAGGCGAGAAACAAATCACCAAGTGGCCAATGACGCCAAGAGAGGATCCTCTTCTTGGCGCCCTTGGCCTCTTGGCGGTTCGAAGTTCTGCGCTTTGCAGGCAGTTTCAGCCCGCTTGTCGCTCTGGCCCCTCCTTCCGCGCGAGCACACAGTCCATCCGCCGCGTCTCGCGCTGCCCATCTGCGCCGATGGATCCGGCGGCCCCGGCCCCCCGCGCCATGCCGCAGCGCGCCGCCCCCGTCCCCTCCCGGTTGCCCGGCTGCCCTCCGCCCCCGGCGTGCTATGCACGCGCCGATGAGCGACGTGGTGGTGATCGGCGGCGGCGTGGCCGGGTGCGCATCGGCGCTCGCCCTCGCGCGGCGCGGGCTGTCCGTCCGCGTCCTCGAGCGCAACCCGGGCGAGGGCGCCTCCTGGGCAGCGGCGGGCATCATCGGCCCCCAGCTCGAGGCCGCGGGCGACGGCCCCCTGGCGCGGCTCTGCCTCGCGAGCCGCGAGCTCTACCCGGAGCTCGCCGCCTCGCTCGCCGAGGCGACGGGCCTCGACGTGGGCTTCCGGCAGTGCGGCGCGCTCCGTATGGCGCTCACGCCGGCCGGGCGCGACGAGATCGCGCGCGAGGTCGCCTGGCAGCGCGACGCCGGCCTCGCCGTGGAGCTCTGCGACGGCGAGGCGGCGCGGGCGCGCGCGCCGGCGCTCTGCGACGAGGTCGCCGGCGGCGTGTGGTTCCCCGACGAGGCGCGGATCGATCCGCCGTCGCTCATGCGCGCGCTGCGCATCGCGGCCGAGCGCGCCGGCGTGCAGTTCCGCACCGGGGCGACCGTCCGGCGCGTCCTCGTCGAGCGCGAGCAGGCGCGCGGGGCGCAGCTCGAGGACGGGACCCGGGTCGAGGCGCGCTGGACGGTGGTCGCCGCGGGGAGCTGGTCGTCGCTGCTCGAGGCCTCGGGCCTCGCGCCCGCGGCGGTGCGCCCGGTGCGCGGGCAGATCGTCGAGCTCACGCCGGCCTCGCCGGTGCTCTCGCAGGTGATCTTCGGGCCCGGGTGCTACCTGTCGCCACGCGACGACGGCCGCGTGCTCGTCGGCGCGACAATGGAGTTCGCCGGCTACGTCACCGCCGTGACGTCGCGCGCCGTCCGCGATCTGCTGACCGCGGCGCTCCGGCTCGTGCCCGCGCTCGGCGACGCGCCGCTCGGCCGGACATGGGCCGGGCTCCGGCCGCACACGAAGGACGATCTGCCGATCCTCGGAGAGGGGGAGATCCAGCGCCTCGTCTTCGCGACAGGGCACTTCCGCAACGGCGTGCTCCTCGCCCCGGTGACCGCGAAGATCGTCGCGGCGCTGATCGCGGGCGAACGGCCGCCGCTGGACCTCTCGCCCTTCTCGCCCGGGCGGCCCGGCCTCGCCGGCTGAGCGCGGGGCTCCTGACCGTCGCCGCCGCGCCGCTCCCTCCGGCGGCCAGGCCGGGGCAGGTCGGCGTGCGTTCGCCGCGCGGAGCGCCTACGCTGAGCGCCGCGATGCCGCCAACCTGCGAGATGATCCCGATCCGGTTCTACTTCCATTGCGGCTGGGCCATCCAGGTCGATCCCACCTTCGACTCCGAGCTCCTGTACGGCGGGGAGACGCTGCGGATGTTCGATCCGGGCGAGCGCCGCGAGGTCTCGCTCTCGTCGATGATCTACCGGCGGCACGACGGCGCGCCCTTCACGGCCAAGGAAGTGCTGGACACCTTCCCGCCGCACGAGATGTCCGGGCTGCGCTACGAGCACGAGCGCGGGCAGCTCGCGGGCGCCGCGCTGTGGATGCTCGGCGAGAGCGATGACGAGCCGGAGCCGTGCTGGGTGCTCATGGCGATCATGGTGTGTCCCGAGGCCGGCCGGCTCGCGCGCTGCACCATCGTCTGCAAGGACGAGTCGGACCGGGACTGGGCCGTCGACACATGGCGGAGCATCACGCGGACCCCGCCTCCCGTGCAGGTCGGCCCAGGCGCGGCCACGAGCTAGCTTGGTGGGGCAGAATTCCCGCCAGAGAAACCGGTCGATAGCGACTGGTCGCTGGAAACAGCAGCGATTTTCGTAGTTTCCGCCTGCTTCACCGCCGGGGGCGGCTCCGGTGTGGCCCAACGCGGCGCCCTCTTCCGCCGCATCGCCCGCGGTGAAGGGCCCGCGGCATCACCGTTCGGGGTCGGCGACTGGCCTGGCGACGCAGCGCCGAGGGATTCTCCTTCGCTCGCCGCCCTGCTGCCCGGCCCTTCGATGCGCTGCCGCCTGCTTCGGGATCGTGCCTGCGTCCCCGCACTCCGCGCCGAGCTCTTGCGCCGCACATGTGCGATCGATGTCCTCGAGTGCCCAGCTTGCAAGGGACGGATGAAGCTCGTCGCCCTGGTGACCGAGCCAAGGAACATCGCCCGCTTTCTCTCCGCGCACGGCGAGCCGACCGATGTTCCAGCACGCTCTCCCAGCGCCGACGCGGCGGCCGCCGTACCGGGGGCTCGGGGCGCACGGCTACGCGCCGATTCGCCTACACGCTCGACTGGGGCAACGAGGTCAAGCTGCTGGGCGATTGCCCCGCACTTCTCTCTTACATGGAGCGAATGTACGCTCGCCCCAACGCGCCGCCGCGCATCGCCCAGGCCCTGGCGAGCATCGCGGCCAAGTAGGTCGCCCTCATCGCCCAGGGTCAATCCACGTAGACGCCGTCGCATAGCGCACATCGACGGCCGAGAGCGTCGCCCGCGCGGTCTCGTTCAGCGCGCCGTCGGGCTGCCTCCGGGTCGCGAGGAGCTGCCAGAGGCTAGCTGTGTTAGCCTGACGGCGATGGCCGACGTCAAGGACAAGTTGCTGCCGTAGCGTACCGGGTGCTCGAGAGCGAAGGCCCAGCGGCGCTCACGACGCGGCGGGTGTGCGAGGAGGCCGGCGTGACGATGCCGACCCTCTACCACCACTTCGGCAACCGGGACGGGCTCGTGGCTGCGGTCCACGCCGTCGCGCTCGAGAAGTTCATGGCGAAGAAACGGGCGCTCACGCCGACAGACGACCCCGTCGCGGATCTCCGCAAGGGCTGCGAGCACGTGCTCGAATTCGTGCAGGCCCACCCCTCCGTCACGGCCGCGTTGATGGCGCGCGGCATCGAGCAGCCGTCGATATTCGAGCCGAGCTACGCCCTGATGCGGCACCGCCTCGAGCGTTGCGCCAGGGCGGGCGCCCTGCACGTGCCGATCGAGCGCGCTGCCGAGCACGTCTGGGCCGTCGTCCAGGGCCTCGCGCTCAGCATCGTCGCGAGCCCTTCCGGCGCACCACCGAGCCGCGCCACCTCGGCGGGGGCGCTCGACGCGGTGTTCCAAGCGATCGCGGACCAATTGTAGCACCGCTATAGACAAGTCGTATAGCGACGCTATAGATGATCCTGGAGGGCGCGCCGGAGCTGGCCCGAACAGGAGAGATTCGTCATGGCAGAGACCGTGTTCGTCACCGGAGGCAACGGCTTCGTGGGCCGCGCCATCGTCTGTGCGCTCATCGCGCGTGAGTACCGCGTCCGTGCCCTCGCGCGAAGCGCCGCCAGCGCAGCCAAGCTCGCCGCTCTCGGCGCCGAGCCCGTCCGCGGCGACCTCCACGACGCCGCCGCGCTCGCCGAGGGCTGCACGGGCGCCGCGGTCGTGGTGCACGCGGCCGCGTCCCTCACCTCGGCCCTGCGCTGGGGCGAGCACGCCCGCACCAACGTCGAGGGCACCGGCGGCTTGCTCGCAGCGGCGCGCGCGGCCGGCGTCCGCCGCTTCATCTATCTCGGGGCTGCGTCGGTTGTCATCGAGGACTCTCGGCCGAGCGAAGGGGACGAGGACGCTCTGCCGCCCAGGGTCGACCGCTCCTTGCCGTACAGCGCGACGAAAGCTCTCGCCGAGGCGATGGTGCTCGAGGCAGACAGCCCCGCGATGCGCACCGTGAGCCTCCGCCCACCGATGATCTGGGGCCCGGACGCGCAGACCCTTGACATCATCGCGGAGGCCTTCCGCGCGGGGCGCTTCGCCTACGTCGGCGGGGGCAAACACCTCTACAGCGTCGCCCACGTCGACAATGTCGCCGAAGCGGTGAGCTGCGCAGTGCGCAGTGACGTCGGCGGGCGCGCGTATTTCGTGACCGACGACGAGGTCACGCCGATGCGCACCTTCTTGACGGAGCTCATGGCGACGCGCGGCGTAAACGCGAAGGCCTGGTCCGTACCCCTCCCCCTGGCGGTGCTGTTCGGGTGGCTCCTCACCAACCTCTTCGGGTGGTTCGCGCCGCGACGGCGCCCACCGCTCACCCTCGAGGACGTGCGGCTCCTCGGGCAAACGCTTCACCTCTCGTCTGCTCGGGCGAAGAAGGAGATTGGCTACCGCGCCGTGCGGAGCCGCGCGGAAGGCCTCGCCGCGCTCCGGGCCCATGGCAGCGCCGTTCGGCGGAGCGGCGAGAGCCCCGCGCTCGCGCATTGAGGCGCGGTCGATGGCTGTACTGGTTCTCCGTGAGGGTGACAGCGGCTGGCAGAGAACAAGAGAGAAGATGGAGAAGGCAAGAGGGCGCACGGTGGCGAGAGCGAGCTGCCATCGCGCCGAGGAGAATGCCACCGCGCTCGCTTCGGGCAACGTCGCGCCCTCGCCATCCTCGCGGTGCTCGGCAAGCGCCTGCGCGCGGCTGCGGGCGGCTGCGGGCGCTCGGTTGCCCTGCATTGCGCGCGGCGGCCCCGCGACAGCGCTCCGGCGCTCGCTCGCCGGCGCCGCGCTGGCAGGCGCGCTCGCCTGGGGCTCCCCCGCCCGCGCCGCGGAGACGCAGAGCCTCGCCGAGGCGGGGATAAGCCCCGACCTCGCCTGGGCCGCGTCGCAGCTCATTCCGAGCCCCACCTGGCACCTCTACGCCGACGACACGCGCTTCGGCCTGCGCTGGCAGCTCACCCCCGTGCTCTACTCCTTCGGCAGAAATCGAAGGCTGTCCCCCTGGCGCAGCCTCCTCGCCGAGCCGCTCGCGCGGCATGCCGGAGCGCTCGAGATCCATGTCACGCCCGAATACCTCTTCTCCGGCGCCGGCATCGAAGATCACGTGCAGCTGACTGGCGGTGTGCGCGCCTACTTCCCCCTGCTCCACCGCGGAGAGTACCTCTCCTGTTCGCTCGGCGGCTCCGCCTTCACGCTCGGCGGCGAGGTCGCGGCGGCGTACGAGGCCGGCCTCTACACCCTCTTCGGTGTCATCGGCGTGCAGGTCGCCTACTCTCCGACGCGCGCGCTGCGCGGGACCACGTTGACGCTCAACCTCAGGTACTTCTGACCCCATGCTCTGCGCGGCAAGCTCCACCGCTCTCATGGCGCTCCTCGCCGCCTCGGCGCTGTCCTGCAACAGCATGCCGGGGCGCGTCCTGTCAGGCAACACGGGCGCGCTGTTCGGCGGCCCGGCGCCCGTCGCCAACAAGGTGCGAGAGCCCTACCGCAAAGACGCGCGCCTGGCCGTCCTCTGGGTCGGCCACGCGACGGCGCTCGTCCAGATCGACGACAAGCAGATCCTCACGGATCCGGTCTTCACCTCGACCGTGGGCCTCCTCGCCGCGCGGCTCGTCGAGCCGGGCCTGGACCCGGAGCACGTGCCGCCCCTCTCGGCGGTGCTGGTCTCGCACACGCACTTCGATCACCTGTCGCTCGGCTCGCTCGAGATGATCGAGGAGAAGACACCGGTGCTCTTTGTCCCCCGCGGCGCCCTCCCCTACGTGCCCGATTTCGCGTTCGACACGATCGAGCTCTCCACGTGGCAGCGCTGGGAGCACGACGGGCTGCGGATCACCGCCGTCCCGGTGAAGCACGGGGGAGGCCGCTACGGAGTCGACATCGCCCTCGGCTGGGGTGGATTCACGGGGTACGTCGTGGAATATCATGGGATCACCGTCTACTTCGGCGGGGACACCGCTTACGATCGCAAGGTGTTCACGGAGACGCGGGCGCGGTTCCCCGCGATCGATCTCGCGCTGATGCCGATCGCGCCGATCGGGCCGCGCGATTTCATGCACTCGCGCCACGTGGCCCCGGCAGAGGCGCTAGAGGCCTGCGAAGATATGGGCGCGAAATGGGTGGTGCCGATCCATTTCGACACGTTCATCAACTCCTCGGACGAGCCCGGCCAGGCGGTCTCCGAGCTCAAGCGCGTGATGGCGGCCCGGCGGATCCCGCCTGGGAAGGTCCACATCCTCGCGCCGGGAGAGCAACGGATCCTGCTCGGCCGCTAGGATCGAGCGCCGGAGGGAGGCACAGAGCACGGCCTCGGGCTCGTCGTCCTCCCAGGGCACACCTGGAGCGCGTCCCGCCCCTGTTTGCATCGTCCGCGATCGATGCCCGGCGGAGCGAGGATCTCCACGTCCTTCAGGATATCTACTGCGAGCTCACCCTCACGGTGCTTTCTCTCCGCCATCACCGGATCGCCGGTCACCACCGCCTTGAACGCTCCACCCTCGAGGCGCTCTCCGCTGGGCGTTTTCGACACGAAGTTAGCCAGTTTCCCTTCTGGCGCAGACAGCGCAAATCGCTCCGTCCACCGTTGCGGCGGAAGGCTCGCGAGTGCTTCCGGCGGAAACATCGCCCTCACGAGGTTGATCCCCGCGCTCTTGCCGTTCCCGCCCTCGCCAAATAGAATCGAGCAGTGCTGAAGTCTGACGGCGTCGCCAGCGTAACGTAGACAATATTACATATCCGAGTGAACTCGTTGGATCTGTTGGTATTTATACGCGGATCAGTGGATCGTATTTCTTGTACGTTATGCCAACTGCCGGTCGCTGGCGGAAAATTATTGACAGGACGGAATGGTTTCGCGCGGGCTATCCTCGGTGGCACGCCAGCGCGAACGATTGGACGACCTCGGCCTCGTCAAGGCGAGCCCGCGGCGCCGCGAACGTCGCGACGAGCACCGGCGGTCCCTCGGGCCGCTCCTTTTCGCCGTCGTCCCGTCAGATGGAGACAGCCAGTCTTTCGATCCATTCCAACATTTATTACACGGAGTTTAGATTGCCATGCTCAGCAATAAAGTCGTTTTGATCACCGGGGCCACATCGGGAATCGGGGCCGCGACAGCGATCGCGGCGGCGCGGGCCGGCGCCAAGGTGGTGCTGGCCGCGCGACGCCAGGAGATGGGCGACGCGCTCGTGGCCCGCATCAAGGTGGAGGGTGGAAACGCGCTGTTCGTCCGCACCGACGTCACCGTCGAGGCGGACATCCAGGCTCTGATCGAGCGCACCGTGGAGGCCCATGGGCGGCTGGACAGCGTCTTCAACAACGCCGGTATCGCCACCGCGCTCGGGCCGCTCGCGGACGTGCCGGTCGCCGATTACCTCGCTCTCATGCAGGTCAACCTGCACAGCATCTATCTGTGCATGAGGTATCAAGTGCCTGTCATGAAGAAGGGCGGCGGCGGCTCGATCGTCAACTGCGGCTCGATCGCCTCCACGGTCTCTGCGCCCGGGTTCGGCGTCTATGCCGCGACCAAGCACGCGATCCTCGGCCTCACCAAGTCTGCGGCCATCGACTACGCGGCGGACAAGATTCGCGTCAACGCCATCCTGCCCGGCCCGGTGGAGACCGAGATCTGGGATCATATGCAAAGCGGCGAGCAGGTGCTCGACGCCTTCGGCGCAGCCACGCTGATGAAGCGGTACGCGCACGCAGACGAGATCGCTCGACCGGCGGTCTTCCTGCTGTCCGACTGGTCGTCGTACATGACCGGCACGCAGCTGACCGTGGACGGCGGCTACACCGCAGTGTGACCCGGGGCAGCGCGCCTCGGAAGATCCAGGCGCGCTGCCGGCACCTCGCCGCGACGTCGTTCCCGAGGAGCGCATGCTCGCGCAGATCGTGAGCTGGCCCCTGAGACGGTTCGTTCGATGCTGCCGAACATCAGCCGGTAGAAGCGCTCGTTGGCGGCGCGCCCGGAGACCCAGGTTGGCGCCGGCGGCATGGTGGTGCGCATGTCTTCGTGGAACAACGCGACCAGGGCATCCACATTCGCCTCCTCGAAGGCGCGCACGTACTGTTCGAGCAGACGCGGATCCACTTGCGTGGTCCTCGCGATGTCGACCGGCTCCGCCCCGCCGATCTTGCTGCCGGTCGCGGAGCGGGCGCGGAACAACGCGCTGTTCGCGGCCTCCACGCTCGTAGCGAGCGCTTGCGCCGCGGACTCACCCCTCTGGTGCGACCGGCAGCCCGAGCAGCCGACCGAGCGCCTCGTGAACGACCCGGGCCGCCACCTCGTCCCCGAGGGCGACGGCGCGGCTCAGGATGCTGGCGAGCGAGGCCAGCAGGACCGCTCGAGGCGGCGGATCGGTCGCGACGCGCTCCCGAGGCCCCGGGCTTGACGCTTGGGCCCGGGTTGGGCCCACGCCTTCCGAGGGGCTGCGATCCGTCGTCACGCCCTCCCAAAATCCCGGGGCATCCGACGTATCGCGACGGTCCGTCCCCGCGGAAGAGTCCCGCCAGAAAAAACGGCCGATGACGAGCGGCCGGCGGAAATAGTAGCGATTTTCGTAGTTTCCGCCTGCTTCGCCGTCGAGGGCGGCGCCGGTGTGGCCCAACGGGGCACCCTCCGCCGCCGAGTCGCCGGCGGTGAAGGGCCCGCATCGGTCGGCTCGCCGAGCGCGGAGAGGAAGCGGGCGATGTTCCTTGGCTCGGTCACCACGGCGACGAGCTTCATCCGCCCCTTGCAAGCTGGGCACTCGAGGACATCGAGCGGCCGTCCTTCCGGCGTCGCTCGTGGCGCCCGAGCCTGGTGCGCTCCCTGCGACGGCGCGGAGCGAGGCGCCGCGGCCGACCCAGGTTGCGCCGCCGACCCAGGTTGCGCGGCCGACCCGGGTTGCGCCGCCGACCCTGCGCCGCCGACCCAGGTTGCGCCGTCCACATCGCCGCCGCTCTCGGCCCGGCCGCCCGCGCCTGCCCTCCCTCCCGCGCCGTCCTCGCCCGCTCCCGCGCCGACAGCAGCGCCCCCACCGTCTCGCCCGCCGGCCGCCTCCTCCGCCGCTCCCCACCGCCGCGCCCGCAGCCGCTCCCCGGCCCGCGCGGCCCACGCCCACGCCGCCTCCGGCAGCGCGAGCCGCCGCGCCGGCCCGCCGTGACGGCGGCGATGGCGGCCATCTGCAGCAGGGCGCGGCGGCGCGATGGGGAGTTCGCGGGGTGGGTCGTCAGCATGAGCGCTCCTCTCCGGCGGCTCGCGGCGTTCGTGCGGGCGGTGGAGGCGGGGGGCTTCACGGCGGCGAGCCGGCAGCTCGGCGTGTCGCCGTCGGCGGTGAGCAAGAGCGTCGCCCGGCTGGAGGCGGCGCTCGGCGCGCAGCTCCTGCAGCGCACGACGCGCCGGGTGGCGCTCACGGCGGCGGGCGCGAGGTTCCACGAGCGCTGCGTGCGCGCGCTGGGCGAGCTGGCCGAGGCCGAGCGGGAGCTGTCCGAGTCCGCGCGCGCGGTGCATGGGGAGGTGCGCGTGTCGGTGCTGCAGGGGTGGCGCTGCGGCTGCTCCTGCCGGCGCTGCCGGAGTTCCGGCGCCGCTACCCCGAGGTGCGCTTGCAGATGGACCTCGACGATCGCGTGGTGGACCTCATCGGCGACGGGTACGACGCGGCGGTGCGCATGGGTCGGCTCCGCGACTCGCGGCTGCGCGCGCGCAAGCTCGGGCCGAACCGGTTCGTGCTCTGCGCCGCGCCCGAGCACCTCCGGAGCCCGCGGCGCGCCGCCATCGCGTAGGCCGGGTGGGACAGCGCTCGCGTGGTGGGGGACGGTCCGATGTGCGACGGGACGGCCGGGCAGCTCAGCAAGACCGGCCGGGCCTCCCACCCCGCTCACTTCCCCTTGGCCGGCTCGAACACCACCTTGCGCTGCCACGCCTGCATATGGAGCGTCGTCTTCCCGTCGACCTCCTTCGGCAGGAACTCGGGCCACCCGATCCACGGCGGGCTCGTGAGCACCAGCTTGACCGTCCCGTCCTCCTCCGTCTTCCGCCCGACGCTGCTCTGCCACTCTCCAGCATCGAACACGCCGCGGTTCCCCTCCACCCGCACGCTCACCTTGCCGAACCACGGGTGCTCGTACGCCCCGGCGAGGCGATCCAGCCAGGCCCGGTCCGGCTCCAGGTCGACCTGGCTCATCTCCTGGCGGAAGTCCGCTTCCTGGGTCTTCGCGGCGTAGGCCAGGTCCTCCCGCGCCTCGTCGCGGCCGTCGAAGAGCAGCTCGAACAGCTTGCGGCGGAAGACGCGGATGCCGAACGGGTTCGGAAAGTCGACGTTCGTGAGCATGACCGCCATGACGTCATGCTCGGGCAAGAAGAACAGGTCCGCGCCATACGCCCAGGCCCCGCCCGGGTGGCCGAGCACCTGGACGCCGCGGTAGGTCTCGATGGTGAACGCCAGGCCATAGCGCGTCAGGTCGCCCGACCTCGATTGCGGCTCGCGGCGCTTCACGAGGTTCGCCTCCGAGACGACGCGCTTCCCCTCGGGCGTCTTGCCCTTGCCGCGCTCCATCAAGAGGTACTTCGACAGGTCCCGGACGTTGGACCACACCCCCCAGCTCGGATCGAGCGGAGCGGTCCAGTGGGTCGCGGGGAACGGCGTCGCGACCATCTCGTAGCTGGGCGATCGATCGTGCGCCGACGCGTGATCCGCGCGCTTCACGGCGCCCACGTCGAACGTCGTCGACCTCATCCCGAGCGGCCCGAACACCTTGGCCCGCATCGCCTCGTAATAGGCAGGCCCCAGGGGCCGCTTCGGGTAGAGGGCGTGCGCCGCGGCGTACCCCGCGGCGGCGAGCAGCGCGTTCGAGTACTGGTACGCCTCCCCGAAGCCCGTCGTGGGCGCGAGATCGCGGATCCTCGCGAGCGCGGCCTCGGGGGTGACGGCCGCGTACTCGAGGTCGGTCCCCAGGTTGTCATAGGGGATCCCGGTGCACCCGCAGAGCAGGTTCTGCATGGTCATCCGCCGGGTGAGCTCCGCGTCGCCCACCGCGAACGAAGGGAGGACCTGGGTGACCGGCGTATCCCAGCCGAACTTCCCCTCATCGACGAGCACCGCGATCATCAGCGACGTCAGCGGCTTGGTCGTGGACGCGATCCGGAACAGCGTATTCGGCGTCACCGGGTCCTTCTTCCCGAGCTCCCTGACGCCGAAGCCTCGCTCGAAGACGACCTTGCCTCCCTGGAGCACGGCCACCGCCATCCCCGGGACATCCGCCGTCTTCCGCCCTTCCTCGATGAACGACTCGAGCTCCCGCAGGCGCGCCTCGTCGAGCACGTGGGCCTTCTTGCCCTCGAAGGACTCCTCCTCGACGCCGCTGGCCTTGAAGCTGGAGAACGCGATCCGGGCCCCCGCCGCGCGCCTGCCCCAGCCCTCCTTGGTCCCGTCGAACAGCGCCACGTACCAGGTGTCCCCCTTGCGACGGGCGCTGGCGTCGACGTCGCGCGCCTCCGCCGTGGTCGTCTCGTACTCCACGTCCACGTGCTTGTCCCAGCCGCCGCGCCCGGGCGGCGTGGTGACGCGCTTGATCTTGCGGGCGAACTCCGGCTTCACCTGCCGGAAGGCGGCGGCGATCGCGGCGTCGCCCTCGAGCTCCTTGCGCTCGACGAACGTGATGGACACCTCGCGATTCGCGTCCTCCAGGACGACGATGTCGCCCCGGGTCGTCACCGTCCAGCCCTTGGGGGCGGTGTACGTGGCCCCCGAGGGCGTCTTCATCGGCGAGTCCGCGTCGACCGTCACGACGCTCTCCGCGGCCGGCGCGCCGGGAGCGGCCGGCGGGGCCGCGAGGGGAGGCTGCGCGGAGCTCCCGGCGATCGAGGGCGGCGGCTGGACGGGCCGTGGCTCGCTGCCGCCGCAGGCGATCGCGCCGGAGACCGTGCAAACGAGCGGGATGATGAGGCGACAGTGCATCCGAACCACCTTTCGAAGGAGACAGGGACAGCAGGGCGCTTCGAGGATGTCAAGGTCGGATGGCCGCGCGGAGCCGACGAATTCTTGCTTGATCCGCCGGCCCTCCTGAAGAAGCGGTGACTTCTGCGTCCGGCGATCTCATCGCCCGCGGGAGCTCTCCAGCAGATGATCCGCCGTCTTCATGAGGCTCACGGGAATCAATCTCCGTCGCTGCCCCGCGTGCCACCAGCTGACCCTGGTCCGACGGCCGCTGCCCGAGCTGCACAGGCCCACGAGCGCGGCCCTGCCTCCCGAGCGGGAGGATGCGGCGGCCCATCGCTCGCGGGATATGCTGGATATCGAATCCATTCTGTGCGTGCATGACGACATCGACGAAAGAGAGCTTACGACCGTGAGGTGGCCCGATCCGAGGAGCCTGATGCGAGTTGCCCTCCCAGAGGCGCCTCACCATCGACATGAATGGCCCCGGATACTTTGGGCCGTGCTGCTTCTGGGTCGATGGGCGCGAGCTCCACGCCACGAAAGACATCCGGGGTGAGCGCGACGACGAGAAGTTCAAGGAAGAAGTCCGAGCGGACGTGGCCAAGCTCGGCGGATTTGTGAAGTTCGTCGAGCGGACCTGGAGGATCAAATCGCGCGACGCTGGAGGCATCATGTACTGATGTCAACGCCGTCGATCCAGATCGAGGCGCGCTCCGCCTCGACGAGGGCGCCGAGCGCGTAGGCAAATCAAGCCGGAGCGCAGCGCGAGGAAGTGTAGCGCGGCAGAGCGAAAGGGTGGGACCACGAGCGTCGTTATGGCTCGGTCCTGGGTCGAAAGAGCGTGGCCCGGGCGGCAGGCACAAGAAGATGAAGCTCCGCTTCAAGTGCCCGGGCGCGGCCCGCCGCCAGAACGCGGCCCAGCTCGCGCTCGCCGAGGCGAACCTCGAGGCGCAGCTCCCCGGCGACGAAGGCATCTTCCTCGGCCAGCTCCTCGGGCAGGCGGTGTCCGTGGTGCTCCGGGTGACGTGGGCGAAGAAAACCTCGGTGGAGGACCAGCGTCATTGGATGCAGCCTGAGCCGACAACGCCGGGGTCCGCCACGGCGCCGGTGACCGCGTCTACATGTATTTGGACGTAGCGTTTATCTTCGCATTCGTCGCCCCAGCCGACGCCGACTACGTATGCGAGCGTCTCGTTGGCAATACCGAACATCGGCGAGCCCGCGAGCATGCCGGCCAGGGGCGCATTGCGCGAGAGGCGCGCGGCGGCGAGCGCCTGGCAAGTTGTGAGCGCGGACGTCGCCGGCGGAGCGCAGCCGGCGAGGAGCAGGGCAAGCAGAAGTGTGGCACCAATGGGATGACAACGACTGGTGGCGACAGCCAACATCATGTCGAAGTCTACCTGTCCCGGGTAGGAAGCGAAAGTCTGACCGGCTGAGCTCCGCGCCCCCGTGGCGGTCGCAGCGTGAACGTCGGCGGTGTCATCGCGCATGCTCGTCGCAGCCCACCATGATGCACGGCATCTGCTCGGTGTACCCGGAGGTCCGCGGCAGGAGCTGGTTGTCGATGGCGAACGTCAGCCGCGCCGAAGGCCCGTGCCACGCGAACGAGAGCGGGCGCGCGCTCCCCGCGGGGCCTAACGTCACCGAGGGGCCGACATCGTACCCGCCGGACGCGTCGAGGACCATGACCGACGGCACACGCCACTTCAGCCCGGCGGCGATCCCCACGTGCACGAACGGCTTCTCGGCGCCCCACACCCCGCCCATGCCGGCGTCACCCCGCAGGTACAGGCCGAACCGCGTCGGGCTCAGCCAGAGCAGGTAGCCCCCGTAGAGGTGTGCGCCGGAGCCCCCGACGCGGGCCGAGTCGCCCACGCCGACGAGCCAGCCGACCCCCATGCCCACGAGCGGCCCGTGATGTGTGCGGTACACCTCGAAGTCGACGCCCAGGTTGACGGCGTTCGGCACCGATACCCGCGCTTCCGGGGTGAGCGAGAAGCTCCAGAGGGGGCCCCCGAAGAAGACGTAATCGCCCGTCGCGAAGGGCCGGTCCGGCCACTGGCCGAGGACCTCGGCGCGGCCCTCCGCCACGCGGGTGACCATGCCGGTCGTGTTGTCCTGCGCTCCGGGCCCGACGGCCCGCGCCTCATCGCCCACGGCCGGAGAGGCCCCCGGCGTGAGCTGCACGGAGGCCCACCCGCCCGTCGTCCGGGCTACCTGGGAGCCCTGGAGCAGCCGCGTGAGCTGCGCGCGGAGCTGCTCGGGCGACACGCTCAGCCTGGCCGGGAGCTTCCGCTCGGCGAGCGACCCTGCGCAGACCGTCGGGGTGACGAGCTGGACGTCCGTGTCCACCTCCGCGGCGGCGCGCCGGCGCATCTCGACCCGGGTGGCGTCGTGCTGCGCGCACGCTGCGTTCCGGGGCTCCGCGGGGCGCTCGCCGCCAGCCTCGTTCCCCTCGTCCTCCCGGCGCCCGCCCTCGTCGCCGTGGGATTGGAGGCTCTGCGCTTCGGGCTCTCCCGGCGGATACTCCACCCTGTCCGAGGCGACGATCAGGAGCTCCGCGCCCGACCGCTCCAGGGCCGCGCAGAGCTCGCCCACCTCGTCCGGCAGCGCGGAAGGGCTCTCGGGGACCTCCTCGCTGTAGCTGAAGCGCGGGCCGCGGAACATCCCGCGCAGGACGGCGGTGACCGCCATGGAGTCGGTGATCACATGAACGTGCATCACGCCGTCGCCGAGCGCGTCGGCGACGCTCGCGGAGACGTGGTCGGGCACGGGCCGGGTGAACGTCGCTGAGGTGGCGCACGCGGCCGGCGTGAGGCAAACGACGGCCGCGGCGAACGCGCGGGAGACGCGGTGTGCGAGGGCAGGGGCGCTCATACAGGCTGCTCTACGACCTTGGTCCGCCGGCGGCAAACGACAGCACGAGCGCGCCGCGACCGCGGCGCCCCGGCGGATCACCTCAGTCGGCGGGACGACCTGCCACCGCATCTCCTCGCCGTCGCGCTCCCCCGCTGCTCCACCGGGGCGGCGTCGTCCGTGGAGCCCTGGCGTACCCCGATCAGCTTGCCGGACTCCTTGTTCCTGATCTGGAACTCGCCGCCTTGCGGCGCACAACGGTGCTTTTCCAGTACGGTGGCCGCCGCGTGGACGCTGGGAGCGCGTGCTGGAACATCGGTCGGCTCGCCGAGCGCGGAGAGGAAGCGGGCGATGTTCCTTGGCTCGGTCACCATGGCGATGAGCTTCATCCGCCCCTTGCAAGCTGGGCACTCGAGGACATCGATCGCACATGTGCGGCGCAAGAGCTCGGCGCGGTTTGTCGACCGCCCGATAGCCGCCACGCTTGCGTTTCGGAGCGGCGTCATCGTCCGCCTTCGTAGGCTCTTCTGGCTTCGCAGGGCGCGGTCCGATGCGCTTGCGCGCCAACGTGGGCGACTCGCCGACGCGAGCACGCCCGCGTACTTGACGGTGTGAAAGCGCGGGGGCGGGACGCTGGCCGCGAGGCGGCACAACAGCGAGAGCGGCTCCATGTCCACCGCGACAGTCCCGTCAGCGAAGGCGCGCTTGAGCGAGAGCCGCACCAGGCCGTCCTGCTGCGGCTCGACGCGCTCCTTTGCATCGGGGGTCGCAACACGTAACGCAGCAGCGCCTCCCTCGCCGCGGCATGGTGCGCACCGGCGCGCGTCGCTGCGTGCAAGGTGAAGCCATCGAGCGCAGCGCACAGCGGCTTGTCGTACGCGAGCGCGCTCGGAGAGGACGGCGAGAGCCCGCGGAGCCATTGCGGGGCGACGACGTGTGGCGCGGCTCTCGTCCCGAGACGGCGGAGGCACAGAGCGCTGCCTCGGGCTCGTCGTCCGCCTCGACGTCGTGCTCGATCTCGAGATGCCCGTGCCGCCGCAGGTAACGGAGCATCCGCCCGACGGCGTGCTCCAGGACCTGACCGACCTCACGCGTTCGCAAGTGACCGAGCTCGTTCCACACGAGCTCGGTGCCGTCTTCGTGATAAGCCCCGTCGAGGAAGACCATGTGCAGATGCGGATTGAGCCGCATGTCGCCGGACGTGCGTTGCACGGCGGTCACCGCGCCGCTCTTAACCGCGCCACACGCGCCTCGGCGCGCGGCGCGCTCTTCGTAGAACCGCCCGGCTAGCGGAGCTGTCCACGCCGATGATCCCGATCACCGAGCAGGTGATGGTCATGCCTCTCATCGAGACCATGGATGAGCAGCGTGCCAGGCACGTGCTTGAATCTGCGCTCTCTGGCGTCGAGGCGCATGGTGCGCGTGCCGCCTCCGTGCCAGCATGCAGGAGCCTCTTCGCCGCTCGTTTTCCCACCGCTCCCCGCGGCGTCCGCAGTTCCGCCAGGGCGTCGCCATGCACCCCGAGGGCGACGGCGCGGCATAGGGTGCTGGCGAGCGAGGCGACCACCGCAGCCCGATGCGACGGATCGGTCACGGCGAGCTCCCCAAGCCCGGGGCTTGGCCGCTGGGCCCGGGTTGGGTCCATGCCGTCCGAGGGGGTGCGATCCGTCGTCAGGCCCTCCCGAAATCCCCGGGGATGCGACGGAGCGCACCGGTTGGCCCCCGCCGAACAGTCCCGCCAGAGAAACCGGTCGATGACGAGCGGCGGCCGGGACCCGTAGCGATTTTCATAGCTTCCGCCTGTTTCGCCGGCGAAGGCCGCTCCGGTGTGGCCCAACGGGGTGCCCTCCGGGACCAGTCCACCGGTACGTCATCGACGCCGAACGCGACGTGCTGCATCGCCTTCGCGCGCTCCAAAGCTCTGTACGAGGGGCAGGAAGAGCTCGTCCACGATGGACTGGATGCGTGCGGGCTTCAGCGGCTTGAGATCCATGAGCAGGTCGTGTCGCACGAGGTCGTACGGCAGGGCGAGCACGGCGGAGGGAATGCGCTCGAGGTTGACCTCACCGCGGTCGTGGGCGCGCTGGTAGAGGATGCGGACACGCGGCTTCTGGGTGTCCATGACCTTGGCGCGCATCTGCGAGGGGGTCAGGCCGGTGCCGGCCAGCAACCCCGAGAAGGCGGCGGCCGCGGCGATGGCGAAGAAGCCGGCAAGGGCGTCGCTCAGGGCCGTCAGGTGGGCGAGCAGGTCGCTGCGCAGGGCGCCGGTGTCGGGGACCGCGACCGGGTTGGCGTCTCGGCGGTGCTGGATGGCGGCGAACACCAGCTCGTCCTTGTTCGCCCAACGACGGTACAGGACCGCGATCCCCGTGCGAGCGCGTGCGGCGACCGATTCCATGGTCAGGTTCGCGAAGCCGACCTGGACCAGCTCCTCCCAGGTCGCGTCGAGCAGATCGGCCTCGAGCTGCTGGCCGCGCCGCCTGCGGCGGACTTGCCTTTGCGTTCCTGTCGTCATGGGCCTGACCCTTTAGAGAAGTTTTCATTTCTTATCAACGCCGCGGATGATAAGAGATCCATCGCTCTCTTCAACCGGAGATGGACGATGACGGATCCCGAGATGTGCGCAGCGCTGATCGTCGGCGCCGGCCCGACCGGGCTGACGCTGGCCTGCGAGCTCGCCCGCAGCGGCGTGTCCTTCCGCCTGATCGAGGCCGCCCCCGGCCCGCGGCCCGGCTCGCGCGGCAAGGGCATCCAGCCGCGCACGCTCGAGGTCTTCGACGATCTCGGCATCGTTGATCGCGTGCTCGCCCACGGCCGGATGGCGATGCCGATGCTTTCCACGGCTCCCGACGGCCGGGTGACGCTGGGCGGCGCCATCCCCGAGACGTTGAAGGGTCGCTCCGACATCCCCTATCCGGCGAGCCTGATCACGCCCCAGTGGCGCACCGAGGAAGCGCTGCGGCTGCGGCTGGCGGAGCTCGGCGGCGCGGTCGAATTCGGTGCTGCGCTCGCGAGCTTCGAGCAGTCCGACGAAGGCGTGTCGGCGGTCGTCGTCAAAGGCGGCGCGACGGAGACGGTCGCCGCGCGCTGGCTGGTCGGCTGCGACGGCGGCCACAGCATCGTCCGCAAGCAGGCCGGCATCGCGTTCGAGGGCGAGACCCGCGAGGAAGTGCGGATGATCGTCGCCGACGTCGACGTCGACGGCCTCGACCGCGACGCCTGGCGCATCTGGTGGCATGAGGAGGGCGCCCTCAGCCTCTGCCCGCTGCCCTCGACCGACGTCTTCCAATTGGGGGCCGTCGTCGCGCCGCGACAGGACCCCGAGCTCAGCCTCGCCAACATGCGGGCGCTCCTCGAGCGGCGGAGCGGCCGCACCGACCTCCGGCTCCACGAGCCGACGTGGTCGTCGCTGTGGCGCGCGAACGTCCGCCTCGTCGACAGATATCGCGAGGGTCGCGTGTTCCTCGCCGGCGACGCGGCGCACATCCACGCGCCCGCCGGCGGCCAGGGAATGAACACAGGCATCCAGGACGCGCACAACCTCGGCTGGAAGCTGGCGGCGGTCGCGAAGGGCGCCTCGCCGGCATTGCTCGACAGCTATGAGGCCGAGCGGCGACCGATCGCAGCCGGCGTGCTCGCGCTCTCGAACACGCGCCTCCAGCAGGTGCTCGAGCGGAGCGACGTCGCCACCCGCCGCGATGCGAGCATCACCCAGCTCGCCATCCACTACCGCGGCTCTTCCCTGGTGCGCGACGACCGCGACGAGACGGCCCTGCTCCGCGCCGGCGACCGCGCCCCCGATGCGACGAAGCTGACCACGGTGCAAGGTGAACGCCGGCTGTTCGAGCTGACGCGCGGCGGGCGCTTCACGTTGCTGAGCTTCGGGCCCGCGCCTGCGATCGGCGCCTCGGCCTCCGACCTGAGGACGCTCCATGTCGTCGGACAGCCGGCGGGCCCCGACGACGTCGCCGACCCCGCTGGCCATCTCGCCCACGCCTACGGCGCGACGGAGCGCACCCTCGTGCTCATCCGTCCCGACGGCTACATCGCCCTGATCTCCGACGCCGGCGACGCCTCGGCAGTCTCGGACCATCTCGCCGCGTTCCGCTGAGCGTTGCGACGGCGGGTCTGCGACGGGTGCGACAGAGAAGCGCACGTCCGATGGGAACGAGCGGGAACGAGCCCCGCACTCGGGAGCTCGCTCGCGGACGCGCTCGGGACGGCCGCCATGGTCTTGATGCGAGGCCATGGCGCGACCCTGGTAGGGAGTTCCCTTCAAGAGGCTGTCTTCAGGGCCACCTACGCGACGATCAACGCCCAGCTACAGCCGATTGCGATGCTGCTGGGAGATCCGACGTATCTGGCGCCTGAGGAAGCCACCCAGGCGGACTCGCTGCATCGCCGCGTCCTGAACAGGTCCTGGGAGTTCTGGAAGGGGAAGCTGGGCGACGCCTAGGCCTGCGGGAGGAACGCATCGCGACGTGGGCGTGTTCGCCTCGCCGCCGGCCGATCGCGCGTCGCCCTGAAGGCGCGCCGGGCGCCGGCCGGCTCGACGATCGAACGCCAGAGCCTACTGGAGGACGCTCAGCAGCGCGCGCCCCAGCGCCTTCTTCTCCTCCGGATCCACGTCGTCGCGCGCCCGGATGCCGAGCACCGCGTCGACCGTGGACGTGATCGTCTCGGGCGACACGCGTTCCGAGCCGATGTACGAGAGGCCGCGGCGCAGGTCGAAGCGGCCGAGCGCGAGGCGATTCCACGCGATCTGCAGCGCCGCGGCGGGCGGCATGCGCGGATCGCGCGTGATCGAGCCGAAGGTCGAGCTCTTCGCGATGAACTCGCGGTTGCCGCTGGCGCTGCCGAGCCCGAAGACATGGACCGCATCAGCGCGCGCGATGAACGACAGATCGGGCTCGGTGGTGCGCGCCTCGATGATCGGACCTGCGGCCCAGAGCCCGAGCGTCCCCCAGAAGCGCTCGGCCTCGAGCCCAAACTCGAGCATCCCTTGGCGGAACGAGCTCGACACCCGAGCGCCGGCGACGACCTGCGACGACAGCGCGAGCGCCGAGTCGAGCATCCCGAAGTCGTGCCCCGCCGCGCCGAGGATCGCCTCGAGCGCCGCCTCCTCGCCGCGCGCGCGCGCGGCGTCGCCGAGATCCCACCGCAGATCGACCGCGTCGCGGAAGCGGGTGGCGAGCGCGTCGTACGACGTACCGTACATCGCCTCGAGCGCGAAGGCGTACTGATCGCGCGCGCGCGCCGTGGTCCCGTGCTGCGCGAGGTGCGCGTGGACGGCGTCGATCTGCTCGCGCGGCAAGCTGCGCAGGTCGCGCGCGAACGCGAGGCGGTGCGCGGCGTTGTACAGCGTCGCCTCGCTGTCCGTGATGCCGAGGACCTCCGGCGCGAGCTCCGCCGCGGGCTTCTCCCACGCCGCGCGAACGGGGTCGGCCGCGGCGATGTAGGCGCTCCTCCACGCGGGCCGCAGGGCGAAGACCGCCGCCGGGTCGGCGCCGTCCGGCAGCTCCTCTGTGTTCTGCGAGGCCGCGCGCACCGCGGCCGCGCGCTGCGCGACGACGACGTGCGGATCGAGCTCCAGGGTGGCCGGCTCGATGATGTAGGGCAGAAGCATGAAGCTGAGCGCGTCGCGCGTCGTCGCCGGGTCGGCGTGGCCGTTCCAGCACGTGCTCGCGCCGACGACGACGCGCGGGCGCACGATCGCGGCGATCGCGTTCATGCTCGGCCCGCCGCTCGGCGCGGCGATGAGCAGGAACCAGCGGGGCGCCGCGCCCACGGGCGCGAGGATCTCCTGCCATGCCTGCGCGCGCTCGTCGTCGCTCACGCGCGCGTCGTCGAGCACCGCGAGGAGCCCGGCGATCTCCGCCGGCACCTGGCGCGCCCAGTACCCGTCGACCGCTCCGGCGTAGCGCGTCACCGCCTGCGCCAGCTCCGCGCCGCTCAGGTCGAGGCTCGCGGCGGCGCGGCCGTACGCTTGCAGCATGTCCGCGCCAAGGCGCATGCGCTGCGCCTGCGCGAGCGCCGCGATGCGCGCGAGCACGGCGCGGGGATCCATCGCGGCCTCGAGCGCCGCCACGGGGACGAGCCAGCCGGCGAGCGACGGCGTGACGTCGTTCAGGAGCTGCGCCTTCTGCGCTGCGCTGACGTCGGTGAGCCCGATGAGCCCCGCCGCGAGCCCCGAGTTGACCTCGTCGAGCGCCCTGTCCGCGAGCTTCACCAACGCGTCGATGCGCTCGGCGCGCGACCCGCTCACGAGCCCGGCCCGGAGCGCCGGCCAGTCGTTGGTTTGCCTGCGCTGCCACGCGAGGGCCTGCTCGAGCCTCGCGGCGACGTCCGCGTCCGAGGCCGCGCCGTCGGCGAGGAGCGGCACGAGCGCCTTGAACAGCGCGCCGCGCGGACGGGGATTGACGTCGCGCCAGCTCGCCGTATCGGCGGCGTGGTACAAGGACAGCAGCGCGCTCTGCCGCGCCGCCGCAGAGAGCGCGGTGGAGCGTCCGATGGCCGTGATCGCGTCCTCGATCAGGTCCGTCACGCCGACCGTCTCCGCGACCTCCGCGAGGAGCCCGGAAATGTCCACGTCCGGAGGCGCGGACGCGAGCGCCTCGCCGAGGAACTGCCCGCGCGCCTCCGCCTGGCGCGCGGCGATCCCGGAGGGCAGGCTCGACCAGCTTCCGCTCTCCTCCTCGCGGACGCCGTAGTCCTCGCGGAGCGTGTCCGCGCGCATCTCGCTCAGCGCAGCGGCGGAGGCGAACCCCTGCGTGAGCTCCCGCTGCCGTGCGGGGCCGACGTCCGAGCCTCTCCAGAACAGCCGTCCCGTCGCGCGACGTACGCGGTAGCTCGGATCGGCGAGGATGGCGTCGGCCTGCGCCGCGCTCAAGGTGCCGGCGCTCCCGTACCACGCGGCGGCCGACTCGCGGACCGAGCGCGAGGCCGACGCCCGCAGCGTCACGAGCAGCTCGTCGACGCTCGGCGGATGCTCGAGGTCCGGCGTGCGCAGCGCTCCGGCCGCGCAGCGGAAGCGCTTGGTCTGGAGGAGATCGGCGACGAACGCGACGAGCGCGCGACGCTCGCCTTCCGTGATTCCGGGGTTGTTCGAGAGCGACGCGGCCGCCTCGAACAGGAGCGCCGGGCTCTCCGTGCTCGCGAGGATGCGGAAGACGCGCGCGAGATCGCCCGGGCGCACGGGCGCGCTTCGCAGCAGGTCGGTCGCGAGCGGTCCCTCGGTGACCGCCTCGAGCGCGAGCAGGTCGGCGACGGCGACCACGCCGAGGCGCGCGAGGTGTGCGGCTTCACCGTTCCAGTACAGCCGCTCCGGCTCGTCGCGGCAGTCGCCCGAAGGGTACGGCTCGACGCTGAAGCCGCCGACCTGGTCGACCGCGCGATCGAGCGCGAGGCGGACAGTCGATGAGGGGTTCTGCCCGAGCTGCGCGACCACCTGCTCGAGGACGCGATCGCCCGACAGAAAGGGCGCGTCGCCCACCGCGATCTCGGTCGTGTCGACGCTCTCGGTCCTGTCGACGCTCTCGGTCGTGTCGACGCGCTCGCCCATGTCGACGCAGCCGGCTGCGAGGAGAGTCCATGCGATGCAAATCGACGAGAACAGGTGTATTTGGCGCATACTCACAGAGAAACTCCATGGCAGGGTTGAACAGCTCCATCGCGGCCCGCCGCGATAGCCGGACGCTGTGGCGCAGGAGCCGGGGGATCGGCAGCCGTCGCACCATAGATAGATCCGGCTGCTCATGTGTCCTCCGAGCACGATCCTGCTCATGGAGATGCGCAGGGGATCGGACCGTGGCCGTCCCGTCGCATTCGCTGGGTCACGGGCGGCTCCGGATTCCGTCGGAGGGCCGCCTTCACCTCCAGCTTCGCCGCTTCGCCGGCTGCCCGGTGTGCAACCTCCACCTCCGCCCGTTAGCCAACGGCGGGGCGAGGCAACGCGGCGGCTCGAGCGGGCGCGTCTCCCGCTGCTCGAGCCGCCGCGCCGGCGGGGCGCGAGGTCAGAACTGCGAGAAGAAGCTCCAGATGGCCGAGCTCGCGAAGCTGGGCGTCTGGTGGTCACCGGCAAACTCGCAGCGGTGCACCGGGTATCCCTCCCGGCACCCTTGATAGGCGACGCACGAGCTGGGGCCCACGGGGCTCGTCTCGTTGCTGCAGCCGTTCTTGCGCACGAAGACGTCGAGCGCCGCCCTTCCGGCCGAGACGGGGACGACGCTGTCGGACAGGCCGTGCGACATCCAGACGGCGACGGGCTGGGTGTTGGACTGGTTGCAGCCGCTGTAGAGGGCGCCGGACATCGGCGCGATGGCCCGGAAGACGTCGGGCATGTCACAGCCGAGCGCGTTCGACATCATCCCCCCGAAGCTCCACCCGGTCGAGAAGACGCGGCTCGTGTCGACGCACAGGTTGGCTTCGAGCGCGTCGACCATGGCGCGGGCGAAGGCGACGTCGCGCCCGCCCGAGTTGGCCCAGCCGTTGTCGATGCCGTTCGGCGAGACGAAGATGGCGCTGCCGTTCGCCAGCGCCTTGAGCCCATAGTACCCGTTGTTCACGACGTCGTTGGCCGATCCGCCGCGCCAGTGCCAGCCGAACACCAGCCGATACGCCCTGTTCGGATCGTAGTTCGCCGGAATGTCGAGCACGTACTGGCGCGTTGTGCCGTTGACGTTGATGGTGCGGTTACCGCTGGTGAGGGAGGTGGGAATGCCGCAGCCGGCGCTGCGCGTGCCGCCGGAGCTGCCGCCGCCCCCGGAGCCGCCGCCGCCCCCGGAGCCGCCGGAGCCGCCGGTGCCGCTGGTGCTGCTGGTGCCGCCGGTGCCGCTGGTGCTGCTGGTGCTGCTGGTGCTGCTGGTGCTGCTGGTGCCCGAGCCCACGGGCGTGAGTCGGAATTGCTGATTGGTGCCGCCGTTCGACGCCCACTGAATCACGGCGGTGCCGTCCGCGGTGCCGCGGCCGTAGACGTCCAGGGACTTGCCGCTGTGGCGCGCGGTGAGGCGCACGACGCCGCTGGCGACGTCCGTGAACGACCACTGCTGGTTTTGCCCGGTCCAGCAGGAGTATTGCTGGATGGTGGCGCCGTCGCTGGTGGAGGCGCCCGCGACGTCCATGCAACGGTTGCTGTTGACGTTCCGGATGCGATAGTAGCCGCCGCCTGCCGATTCCATGCGGAACTGCTGCCGCGTCGAGCCGTTGCAGCTGGCGATCTGCATGGCCGCTGCATCCGCGGTGCTGCCTCCAGCCACCTGCACGCATTTTCCACTCTGGACGCCGACGATCGTGTAGACAGCGTTCGTATCGATCGTGATGGCGCCCTCGAGCGAGCCTGCCTCCTCGCTCTCGGCGTCGTACGCCCCCTCGGGGCCGATGACGCACGACACAGCGAGGATGCCCATCGCCGCCGCAAGCAAACCCTGCTTGGTTCCGAATCTCATCTTGTCCTCCTCGTCCCGTCAAGTAAGTGAAACTGCCTTCTTCTCACTGCTCAGCGCTGCCCTCGCGTAGGTCGGGGTCGCTCGCCGCGCGCTCAAGGCTCCCGAGCGGGCCGCCGCGCCGGCCATTTGTCGAGATGCGCGCAGGGGTGGTTCGCTCTGCGTGCACCAGGGTCGGTCAAACCGCCCTGCTCCTCGGAGCAAGGCGGTTTGAGAGCGAGCCCCCCTAGGGCAAATTGGCAGAAGAGACCTGCCAGGTTCTGTCGGTGCAGAAGCGGCAGCTCGGGCCGACGAGCGCGCCCTTGCCGGTGGCCGACTCGTCGCCCTTGAGCCACCAGTTGAGCCACGCCAGGTTGACCTGGGTGAACTCGCCGCCGTTCCTGGCCCACAGATCGCCCCCGTGATCCGCGCCGACCTTGGCGAACATCATGACCGGAATATCACCCAAGGCGGCGATGTTCTCGAAGTCTCTCGCGCCGTTCTTGTTCGCGCCCAGGCTATCCGCGGTGCCGGTGACGATCAACACGGGTGTGTGGATCGAGTTGTAGAATGACTGATTCACCGAGAAAGAGCCGCTGCTCGTGTGTCCCCAGGTCGTCATTCTGGGATCTGCAGCGGTCCCCGCCGCCATCAAGCCGCCGCAGGAGAAGCCGTTCGCGGCGACCTTCGTTGTCTCGATTTTCTGGTAGTAGGCGCTGCAAGGCTTCTCATTCTGGGCGATCACCCAGTCGACGTAGGCACGCAGCACGTCGCCTCCGCTCCCGAGGTCGCGGTTGGGCTGGCTGTTGACCGGTGTCCCGTCCGCCACCACGAAGTAGCCATGCGAGGCAATTTCGGCCATGGCCGCTTGATTCGCGAGCCCGTCTCGCGAGCATCCGCCCTCCCCCCAGACGAATATAGGATACCTGGCGCCACCATCGAGATCCGCCGGACGAAAGATGGTGCCCTGGTTGATGCCCGGGTCCGAGTTCGTCTCGACGACCACCCGATGAGGGCCGCTCCCCGACACGTTTCTACCAGTCGGTTGTGATGCGGTGCACGTGCCGCCGGTACCGCCCCCGCCGCCACCGGAGCCGCCGGTGCCGCCGGTGCCGCCGGTGCCGCCTGTGCCGCCGGAGCCACCGGAGCCGCCGGTGCCGCCTGTGCCGCCTGTACCGCCGGTGCCGCTGGTGCTGCTGGTGCTGCTGGTGCTGCCGGTTCCCGAGCCCACGGGCGTGAGTCGGAATTGCTGATTGGTGCCGCCGTTCGACGCCCACTGAATCACGGCGGTGCCGTCCGCGGTGCCGCGGCCGTAGACGTCCAGGGACTTGCCGCTGTGGCGCGCGGTGAGGCGCACGACGCCGCTGGCGACGTCCGTGAACGACCACTGCTGGTTCTGCCCGGTCCAGCAGGAGTATTGCTGGATGGCGGCGCCGTCGCTGGTGGAGGCGCCCGCGACGTCCATGCAACGGTTGCTGTTGACGTTGCGGATGCGATAGTAGCCGCCGCCTGCCGATTCCATGCGGAACTGCTGCCGCGTCGAGCCGTTGCAGCTGGCGATCTGCATGGCCGCCGCATCCGCGGTGCTGCCTCCAGCCACCTGCACGCATTTTCCACTCTGGACGCCGACGATCGTGTAGACAGCGTTCGTATCGATCGTGATGGCGCCCTCGAGCGAGCCTGCCTCCTCGCTCTCGGCGTCGTACGACCCCTCGGGGCCGATGACGCACGACACGGCGAGGATGCCCGTCGCCGCCGCAAGCAAGCTCTGCTTGGTCCCCAATCTCATCCTGTCCTCCTCGTCCCGTTAAGTAAGTAAAACTGGAATCTTCTCACCGCTCAGCGCTGCCCTCGCGTAGGTCGAGGCCGCTCGCTGCGCGCTCAAGGCTCCCGCGCCGGCCATTACCGCTGCGGACGAATGTCGAGATGCGCGCAGAGTGGATAACTTCGCTCTGCGTGCGCCAGTCAACACGACAAGCGTGTTTACTGTTCCGGGCTGGCATGTCCGTCAAGCCGATTGTGCATCGCGAGCGGGCCTGATCCTCATGAAGGTGCGATAACAGGAGCCACCCTCATCATCGAGCACTGGTGTTGCCGTACAGCACAACCAGACGTTCATGGTGCAGCCCCCGGAGAGGCCTCCTGCTGGGCGGGATACGTCGGGTCGCTTCCGGGGTTCCCGCCGCTGCCGGCTGCACGGGGGTCCCACCGCCGCTGGGCTCGTTGCCGCAACCAGGGTCAGCACTGGCCAGGACCGCGATCCCAGCCGCGAGCGACATGCTCGATCGCTACTTCATGACCGTCTCCTGGACGCGCATGACGGGCCATCCGGAGCGAAGCAAAAGCGTAACGACCGGTCGCCATTGTGAGCGTTCACATGTTCGATGTCAACTTGGATCGACAGGCCCGCCGCTCGACGAGCGATGTACGCGCTGCCGTGGGCATTCACCATTTCACCCAGCCAGCGCGCTCGCGAGCTGAACCGCGGCACGCCATCCAGCTCGCCCCTGCTTCCACGATCAGCGTGGGCCCGGGCCACTCGGCACGAGCTGACTCGTGGCACACGATGTCGCCTGTGAACACACGTCGTCCGCACAGCGCGGCCTGCGCTTTCCGGGTCGACTCGCGGCGCAGGCACGAGGCCTCACGCTGCGCACGTGGGCCCGTCGGACCAGGTCGTTCTCCCTCGAGATCGCGCGCTCGGCAGTCCGGAGCTTCTGGCGGCAGTCCAGGTAGCGCGAGGATCTCCCTCGCCATCGCTGGCTCGGCTACAGCACCTGAACGACGCATCTCCCCGCCACAGCCAGCAAACTCCATGATGCCAGACGAGCGGCGTTTCCTCGGGGCGATGGGGAGCGTACGGCGCCGGAGACGTCACCCACACCGCAAGAGGCGCCGTGCCCGGTCGAGCAGCGGCAACGGGAGCGCCGCAGGACACGTCCACCGGCGGTCTCGCGCTCGCTGAAATTTTGCCGTGGCATAGACACCATTGCAGGCGAGTGAATCCGTCGATTTTGGTGGACGCGAGCCGGTGAGTTTCAGTACAGCGTCACGTCGTCATTCTGTCCTGAGCGTGGGGAAGGCTGGGAGCTCGTGGCGCGCCGCGAGGGGATTGGGAGGACCCGTTCTCCACTGATCTTCGCGCCATGACGGACGTTTACCGTCACGATGAACGCGCGGGCGCGAGGCGCGCGCGGTGGACCGAGCCGGGAAGAGGCGTGGTGCGGCGCTGCCCTCTGAAGGTCGCAACGTCGGATGGATGCGCCGGGAGCAGCCAGCTAGCAGGAGGAGGCCAGTCATGCATCGGGTCAAGGTTCAGATCTTCTGCCGTCGTCCGTCGCTCGCAGAGATGGACGCGCTGTTCGCCATGGGCGTCGACCTGGTGGGTTGGGCTGTGGAGCCGCGCGCCGACGACGCCCTGGATCTATCGCGACGGATCGTGGAACGAGCGCGGCGAGCGGAGGTCGGGACGTGCCTGCTGATCCTCTCGTCGACGATCGCGGAGATCGAGGCGGTCGGGCGAATGGTCTCATCGGACTATCTCCTGACGCCCACCGAGTGGAAGTACGATGGCTCGCTGCGAGAGCTGGCGACGCGCCTGGCGCCGCAGCCCTCCCTGATGACGTCGGTCCCGGTGCGCGCAGCCGGATCGAGCGCGGTGCTGGCTTCTGATGAGATCGCGAGCCAGCTCGACGAGTTCGCGGGTTGTCTGATCCTGGACACCTGCCTGGATCCCTCGGAGCCACAGCGCAGCGGCTTCACGGGGAAGGTCGCTGACTGGCAACACTGCGCGCGAATCGTCAAGGCCTCACGACGCCCCGTCATGCTCGCCGGAGGGCTGAATCGCGAGAACGTCGTCGCTGCGATCCGCGAGGTGAGCCCCTGGGCGGTCGACGCGTGCACCTCGCTCGAGCTGCCGGATCGCACGAAGGACCTCGCCAGGTGTGAGGCGTTCATCGAGGCGGTGCACGCGATGAGCTGAGCCGCCGCCTGCGCGGCGCGGCGCGCGGCGCTGGCGGCGCGGGTGCCGGCGCACTCTGTCGCGTGGGCCGACAGAGGCACAATTTCAGCGCCAACCGAATTCGACTCTCGCCCGAATCGTCCAGTCCTCCAGGGTCGGTGGCGTCTCGCATCGAGACATAGGTGAGTATGCCTATGCCTCGCGCCCGGGGGCTCGGGTACGAAGTCGTCGCAGTCACCTGCATCGGGTGACGCGAGGATGGACTGCCCATGAAACTCTTGATGATCGGGATCCTTGGCGTCTGCGCTGCAGGGTGTGGCCAGGCAGGCGAGGATGGCGGCACAGGAACGCCGAGCAGCGGCTCGGGCGACGCGGTGTCGGGCGGTCCTGGCGGGACGACCGGCACCACGGGCGACGCCGGCGTGAGCGGCGCGAGCAGCGGAGGCACCGGAGCCGGCGGAGCCATGGAGACCGGCAGCAGCAGCAGCGGCTCGGGCGGGAGCGTCGGCACCGGCGGCGGCGGCGGCGGCAGCAGCGGCGGCGGCGACGAGGCGACGATCGTCCCCGACCCCTCGTGGACATGCGGTATGCCCGGCGGCATTCCGCTCCCCACGCTCGGCGAGCCCGTCTTTCGGGCGACGCTCGAGCTCGGCGAGACCCACGATGTCGGGAACACCCAGTTCGGGCACCGCCGCCTCCGCGACGTGAAGGGGGGCACGCTCACGGGCGACAAGATCCAGGCCACGTTCCTCACGGGCGGCCTGGACCTCGAGCTCACGCTCTCGAACGGATCCGTCGAGCTCGAGGAGATCAACATCCTGAGAGCGAGCGACGGCTCCCTCATTCTACTGCGGAGCTGCGGCGTCGCCGCCGCCGGCGATGGGGTCGTCCGGGTCGTCCCGGACTTCGAGGTCGCGCAGTCGAGCTCGTTCGCATGGCTCAACACAGGGAAGTTCGCGGGCACCCGGGTCGTCGACGCCGCGGCGGGCACGATCCAGCTCGACATCTACGACATCGCCGACGTGGCCGCCGGAGAGCCGAAGATCCAGCTCAAGGATCCCGAGGGCGTGCCCAACCAATCGTGGGAGTGCTCGACGGCGACCGGGGCGAGGGGATCGAGCGTGTTCACCGAGACCGTCACGCTCGGTGGTTCCATCTCCGTCGGCGCCAGCAAGCGCGGCACGCGCAACATCATTCCCATCACCGGGGGCACCGTCACCGGAGGCATGCTCCTCAGCGGCCTGTCGGGCTCGGTGCTCCCCGGAGGCGCGGACTACCAGCTCATCGGCGCGAGCACGGTGCTGGACGCCAGGTACGCGCTGGCCTCGAAGGACGGCGAGGTCATCGTGGTGAGGAACTGTGGACCGTTCGGCGCGCTCATCCCGGTCTTCGAGACGCGCGCGGACGGCCCCTATGCGATCCTCAACACGAAGCAGTATGTGAGCTCCGACCCGGGAGGCGCGGCGGGCGGGGTGAGCCTCACCTTCTACGAACGCCGGTAGAACAGCCTCTGTCCGGCTGCGGCGCGAGGCGGCGGTGGCCCCGCCCGCGCGCCGGAGCGGCGGAGGGCCGATCGTCCCCTGTAACCCGGCCCACGGGACCGAAGGGCTGCCGTCCGCCCCCCTGCGTCGCCCGCCACCGTCCCGGTGGGCCGGATCGCCTCGCCGCCACGTTCGCGCGCGGTCAGGAACTTTTCGCGGGGCTCGCCGTGTCGTGGGAGTGTCCGGGGAACGAGGCGGCCTGAGGCCCCCCGCCCCCCTCCAGCCCATGCCCACGTTTCCCCACGCATCGTTCGTCGACAGGCTCCTCGCCGAGCTCCCGTGCCTCCTGCGCGCGGCGCGCCGCCTGACGCGCTCCGAGCAGGACGCGGAGGATCTGGCGCAGGCGACCGTCGTGCGCGCGATCGAGCGGCACGCCGACCTGCGCGACGAGGATCGCATGCGCGCGTGGCTGCTCCGCATCGAGCGATCGGTGCTGCTCAACGCGACGCGGGGCGCGCGGCAGCGCCTCGAGGTGATCGAGGGCGGGCGCGGCGCCGAGGCGGTGCCGGAGCCGCAGGGCGATCTGGAGGCGGAGCTGCTCGAGCGCGGCTTCGCGGACGAGGTCGAGCGCGCGCTCGCGCGCTTGCCCCCGGAGTGGCGCGAGGCGCTGCTTCTGCGCGAGGTCGAGGATCTTTCCTACGAGGAGATCGCCGATCTCCAGGGGTGCCCCGTGGGCACTGTGCGATCAAGGCTCTCGCGGGCGCGGCTCGCGCTCGTCGAGGGCCTCTCCGAACGGCACGAGGAGACGTCATGGCAGGGTGCAACCGCGAGTGGTTCGAGAACATTTCGGCGTGGCACGACGACGAGGTGACGCCCGAGGACGCGGCGCGGATCGAGGCGCACCTCGCCGTCTGCAGGCCCTGCCGGCGCGCCGCCGAGGTGCTCGGCGGCGTGCGGCGCGCGCTCGTCGCGAAGGCGGACGGGGAGGTCCCGAAGCGCCTGCGCGATCGGGCGGAGGCCGCCGCGCAGGACGCGCGGCATGCGCGCGCGCGGCGCCGCGGCCGCTGGGCGATCACGGCCGCCCTCGCCGCGGCCGCGGCGGCCGCCGCGTTGCTAATCGGCAGCCCGAGCCGCGGCGTGGGCGCGGCGATGGCGGACGAGCTCGTGAGCCACCACGTGCGCGGCTTCGCGCGCGAGCGCCCGTGCGACTTCGAGTCCTCGGATCCGGGCGCCGTCGCCGGGTGGCTCGAGGGGAAGCTCGGCTACGCTGTCACCGTCCCGGCGGTGTCCGGCGCCCGGCTGCTCGGGGCGCGCCTCTGCCAGATCGGCGACACGCGCACGGCGGCGCTCATGTACGCGAGCGGGGACAGGCCGCTCACGGTGTTCGTGCCGCCGCCCAGCTCCGACGCCGCGACGGCCGCGCGCGCGCTGGCCGGGCGCGGCGTGGGGTGCACCCGGGGGCCGCTCGGCAACGCGATCTGCGCGAGGAGCGTCGAGCAGCCGGTGCTCGCGGTCGCCGAGGTGGACGTGGCGGCGCTCGCGCCGGCGCTTGGAAGGCCCTGATCTCGCCCATCACGAGGACCCATGACGATCGGCTCATTGATCACGCTCTTCGGCGCCGGGCTGCTGACGTTCGCTTCGCCCTGCGTGCTCCCGATGCTCCCCGTGTACCTCTCGGCCCTCGGCGGCGCCGGGGCGCTCGGCGGTCCAGACCGCGCCGCGGTCAAGCGCAGCGTGCGCCTCGCCGGCATCGGCTTCGCGCTCGGCCTCGCGATCGTGCTCGTGGCGCTCGGCGCCGGCGCGTCGGCGATCGCCGCGGCCCTCTCGCCCCACCGGCGCGCGCTCACCGTCGCGGCCGGCGTGATCGTGGCGCTCTTCGGCGCGAAGCTCCTCGGCGTGCTGCGCCTGCCGTGGCTGGAGCGCGAGGCGCGCCCGCTCCTCTCCCGCCTCCCGGGCGCGGGCGGCTTCTGGGGAGGCATGCTCTTCGGGGTCGCCTTCGCGGCAGGGTGGACGCCGTGCGTCGGCCCGGTGCTCGGCGCCACGCTGACCTACGCGGCCAGCGCGGGCGCCAGCCCGCTCACCGGCGCCGTCCAGCTCGGCGCTTACGCCGCGGGCCTCGCCGCGCCGCTCGTCGTCGCGGCCTTCGCCGGGCCCGCGGCCGTCGAGCTCGCGCGTCGCCTGATGCCGGCCACGCCGGTCCTCCAGCGCGTGACGGGGGCGCTGCTCGTGGTCCTCGGGATCGCGTTCGCGAGCGGCCGCCTCGGCGCCCTCTCGCCGGCGCCCACGGCGGCCGTGGCAGCCAGCGCGCCCTGCGACAGCGGCCCCGCCGGCGCGTGCGCGGCCCCCGAGGGCGTCGTGGAGCACGGCGACGTCGCGCTGCCCGAGGGAAAGCCCCGGCTGGTCGAGTTCGAGAGCGCGCATTGCGCGGTGTGCGAGCGCATGGCGCCGCTCGTGAAGGAGCTCGAGGCGCGCTGCACCAGGGAGGACGACACCGTCGTGCGGATCCGGGTCGACGAGCCGCGCGGGCAGGCCCTCGCGGCCCACTACGGCGTGCGCTTCGTGCCGACGTTCCTCAGCGTCGACGCCGCCGGGCAGGAGGTGGAGCGCGCCGTCGGCGAGCTGCCCCGCCAGCGGCTCGCCAGCCTGATCGGCGACGTCCGTGGCGAGGCTTGCCCCCCTGCGCTGTGAGCGCCCGCGGCCCGGCGCTCTCCCTCGTCACCCCCGGACCCCCCCGAGCTCCGCGGAGCGCCACGTACCCGCTCGGGCAGGAGACACCCTCCGGATGAGCCACTGAGCCTCGATCGCCGGAGAGAGATACAGCCGGTGGGCACCCGCGGCGTCCGCTCGAATTCTTCGGAAAATTCACAGGGAGACGGAGAGATGGGGAAGGACACCTTCAACCACTTCTTGTATCCCCCCTTCCATGTTCGATTTCCCCGCTGAAAAGGGCTGCAAACCGCGGGAACTCCTCGGGGTAGGCCCCCTGCTCCTGCGCCTGGTTTTGGCCGCAGCCGGCTGGTGACATGTGGTAAGCGATGTCGAGCGCCTCTCGGCGCGGAGGTGCTTGCTTATGAGAGCTCGATTTTCATTGTTGCTATCGGGGATCGTGTCCGCCGCCGGGGGCGGCTGTGGCGACGGCGGCGATCCTGGCGGATCCTCGTCGGAGGGGGGCTTCGATCCGAGCGGCTCCACCGGAGGCCAGATCGCCACGGTGAGCAGCGGCGGCACGGGCACGAGCGGGGCGACGACCACGAGCGGGACAGGGGGCAATGGCGCGGGCACGGGCAGCGGGAGCGGCGGAGGCGGGCTCGGCGGCGGCGGGGGCGGCGGGGGCGGCGGGGCCGGCGGGGGCGGCGGCGGCGGCGGCGGCGGCGGCGGTGACCAGGGGATCTGCCCAGGGGGACCGTATGCGGCCGATCCGCTGCCTGCGAACCGCGGGGCGCAGCGGGTGCGCGGCGGGTTCGACTACGTCGAGGGGCCTGTCTGGGTCGCCGAGCTCGGCGCGCTGTTCTTCTCGGAGATTCACCTCATGCAGCAGAACCAGCCGCCGCTCAATGGCCCGCGGGCGAGGATCCACAGGTTCACGCCTCCGGGCGCGTTCGAGGTGTTCGTCGAGAACAGCTCGACGAACGGCCTCGGCCTGTCCGCGGACGGGAACCTGATCGCGTGCACCCACGATACGCGCAGCATCTCCGTCTTCGAGCTCGGCACGAAGGCGCGGCGCACGGTGGCCGAGGCCTATCAGGGCAAGCGGTTCAACTCGCCGAACGACGTCGCCGTCCGGGCCGACGGGAACGTCTATTTCACGGATCCGGACTTCCAGCTCACCGGCCGGCCGGAGCTGCCGACGGCCGTGTACCGCGTCTCGCCGTCCGGCGAGGTGAGCGTCGTGGGCACGATGGCCAAGCCGAACGGCGTCGCGATCGCGCCCGACGGGCGCACGCTCTACGCCGGCGATTTCGGCGGCGAGATCCGGCGATATCCGCTGGACGACGGCGGCGCGCCCGGCCCCTCCTCCGTGTTCGCCTCGAACCTCCAGGACGCCGACGGCATGGGCGTCGACTGCGCGGGCAACCTCTACGTGGGGTGGCTCCGCGGCGTCGAGGTCCTCACGCCGGACGGCGCGAGGCTCGGCACGATCGAGGTGGGGAGCAAGGCGTCGAACGTCGCGTTCGGCGGGGCCGATCGGAAGACGCTCTACATCACGGCGACCGACTCGCTCTATTCGATCGCGGTGAACATCCCCGGGCATCCCTACTGAGGGCGTGACCCGCCGTCGCACTTCACCGGCGCGGTGACGGCCTCGCCCGTCGCCGCCATGCGCCGCATGCAGAGCTTGAGGCCCGCGCGGAGGTTGCCCACCGTCGTGACGCCGGAGAGGTCGACCCCGAGCGAGATCATCGTCTGGGCGACGTTCGACCGGATCCCCGTGACGATCCCCTCCGCGCCGAGGAGCCGGATGGCGTCGATCATATCGATGAGGTGCCGGGCCGTCTGCGTATCGACCGCATCGACGCCGGTGAGATCGAGGATCGCATACCGAGCGTCCTTGCTCACGATCGCCGAGAGCAGGTTGTCCATCACCTCGGAGAGCCGCAGGCTGTCCACGACGCCCACCATCGGGAGGGTCAGCACCCTGTCCCACACCTCGATGATGGGCGTCGAGAGATCGCGGATGACCTTCTGCTGCTTCTCGATGAGCTGCAGCTTCGCCCGGAGCTCTATCTCTCTCTGCCTCGCCTCGGAGGCGTTCAGGGTGACGCTGATAGCGCCGTCGGGCTCCCCGTGAGCGTCGTGCACCGGGATATACCATGTCTCCCAGCTCGCGCCCTGCACGTCGGAGACGTCTCGCGCGGCTTCCCCTGCGAGCGCGCGGCGCATTCCCCACGAGGCCTCCATGTCGCTACCGTAGAGATCGAGGATGTTCGCGCCGAGGAGCTGCCCCGGCTTGACGCCGGCGGCCTCCGTCCCTTTGCCGTCATGGAACGTGAAGATCCCCTCGCGATCGTACTTGCCCACGACGATCGGCAAATGGTCGAGGATGGCCCGGAGGATCTGCTGCGCCACCCCGGGCTCCGCCTCGGCCGGGGCCCGCGCCGAGGTGCCCTGCTCGACGTCACGCTCGACGTGGCGCCCCACGTAGATCGCGCGCTCCGGCCGCCCGGCCCCGTCGCGGAGCGGATGCTGGGCCCACGCGACGACGACCTCGCTCCCGTCCTTCCGCGCGCTCTCGCAGCGATGCGTCGCGCCGCTGCCGTCCTCGGCGAGGCGCCGGAAGGCCTCCCGGCCGCCGCGGCCGGACAGCGTGCCGAGCAGGCTCTGCCCGAGGACCTCCTCCGCCGCGTACCCGAAGAGGCGCTCTGCGCCTTCGCTCCATCCGGCGATCACCGGATCGCGGAGATCGCCAGAGACCTCGACGAGCGCTGGCGGCGCCGCCTGCCCGTGCGCGGCGCGGATCCCCTCCCCGGCCGCCTCGATCGCCTTCTCATCCCCCGTCATGAGACCGTTCTATCAAGCGCGTACGCCGCGCGTCGAGCGTTAGTTCACGCTCACAGCGAAGCAGGGTGAGCCATGAGGGCAGCGGGCCCACACCCCCGACGAGCCCAGCCTGAGCGCCTCGTGCACGGCCTCTCGGCGAGGGCGGCAGTCTCGCCATTGCCGCTCGGGCCGCGCGCCTCCGCGAGGCGAGCGCGTGAAGCGGCTCACCCGCGCGGGGTTGGGCCCGCGCCGCGGGAGCGCCTGAGCTTGCGGGGGCCGGCCGGCTCCCATAGGCTCTCGTCGTGAAGTACTGTCCTTATCGCGCCTGCCCGCACCGGCAGCGCGTCGGCGCGCCCGCGGAGTTCATGGATCACGTGTCGAGCTGCAGCGACTGCAAGACACCGCTGGTCGACTCCGAACATGAGGCGATCGAGGGCATCGCGCCCACGTCCGGCGATCCTTATCGAGGTCCGGCCGAGCGCACGAAGGCCGCGTCGGGCCGGCGGGAGAGGCCCGGCAGGAAAGACATCGCGATCGGAGCCGCCCTCCTGCTCGCTGGCCTCTGGCTCACCGGCCTTGTTTACATGGTCCGGTCCAGCCAGGGGACATACATCGTCGCCCTGGGACTGATGATCTATGGCGCGATCCGCCTCCTCCGCGGGCTACGCGAGAGGGGCGCTGGCTGAGCCCGCCCGAGCCGCAGCGCGCGGCCCCAGGCCGAGAGATCATCGACCGATTTTTCCGGCGGGACTGCTCCGCGGGGTCGAACCGTCGTGAACCGTCGCTTCCCCGGGATTCGGAGAGAGCGTGACGACGGATCGGACCCCTTCGGGAGGCATGGGCCCGACGGGCGTGCACGCGCCTCCGCTGCACGCTGGCGCCTCCGCGCGACACGGCGCCTCATCCCCCCATTGACCGGTTTCATTGCAGCGCTGCGGCGTGTTCCCAGAGCACTGCCTGTCACGGCCTGGAACACAGACGATTGCCGGGCGGCCATCTTCACTGCCCCGCCGAACTAGCCCCCCGCGAGGCGCGCGCGCACCTTGGCGAGCACCGCGACGTCGGCGGGCGGGAAGAGCTCGTCCCGGAGCTCGGGCGCCTCGGCCCAGCGCACGGCGGCGACGTCGAGCGCTGCCGGAGCGGGAGACCCTTCGGCGAAGGAGGCCTCGTAGAAGAGCAGCAGCACCGGCTTCGCGGGGTAGCGGTGATAGGTCACCTCCACGATGTCGCCGACGCGGGCCTCCACGCCGATCTCCTCGCGCAGCTCGCGGACGAGGGCGTCCCGCGGATCCTCGCCGGCCTCGACCTTGCCGCCCGGGAACTCCCACGCACCCTCGAGGTGGGCGCCCACCTTGCGCTGCGTGAGCAGCACGCGCCCGCGCTCGATCACGACGGCGGCGGCAACGAGGACGAGGGGAGGCGACGGATCGGACGCGGCGGTCATGGGCGCCTAGGATGTCGACCGCGGCGCAGAAGACAAGGCCGGAGAGCCGCTCTCGACACCTCCGCAGCGAAGAATCGCCGCCGGCCGGGTGCGGCCAGATCCAGCGATAATGTCGCGCCAAGAAAGGGAATGAGCCGCAAGAGCAATGGGCGCCGCGCCGGGGGCGACCGGTCCGCGGCGCGAGGCGCAAGGAGCGGCCGCGCTCGGGGGCCGTCCGGCGCTGCACCTTCCTGCGGCGGCGCGTCTCGGAGCGCGCCTCTGCGGGACGGCCGCCGCGCTCGCCGCGCCGCTCGCCTCGGCCGGCGAGCGCGGCGAGCCGCGCGGCGGCCGCCGGGAGCGAGCCCGCTTCCCTTTGCCGCCGAGGTATGGGATGCGCCTCGCATGAGCGTCACATACCGGGAAGCCGGGGTCGATATCGATGCAGGGGACGCGCTCGTCGAGCGCATCAAGCGGCTCGCGAAGCCGACGCGCACCCCCGAGGTGCTGGCCGACGTGGGCGGGTTCGCCGGGCTGTGCATGCTGCCGGGCGGGCTGTCCGAGCCGGTGCTCGTCAGCGGCACCGACGGGGTCGGCACCAAGCTGAAGGTCGCTTTCGCGACGGGCGTCCACGACACGGTCGGCATCGATCTCGTCGCCATGTGCGTGAACGACGTGCTGACGGTCGGCGCGCGGCCGCTGTTCTTCCTGGATTACTTCGCGACGGGCAAGCTCGACGTCGACGTGGGCGAGGCGGTGGTGCGCGGCATCGCCGAGGGCTGCAAGCAGGCCGGCTGCGCGCTGATCGGCGGCGAGACGGCCGAGCTGCCGGGCATGTACGCGGACGGCGAGTACGACCTCGCCGGCTTCGCCGTGGGCGTGGTCGAGCGCTCGCGCATCCTCGACGGCAAGCGGATCGCGGCCGGCGACGCGGTGATCGGCGTGGCGTCGAGCGGGCTGCACTCGAACGGCTACTCGCTCGCGCGGCGGGTGCTCGAGAAGGAGATGGGGCTCGGGATGAGCGACCGCGTGGACGAGCTCGGCGGGACCGTGGGGGAGGCGCTGCTCACGCCGACCCGCATCTACGCGCGCGCGATCACGGCGCTGCTCGCGGCGTGCGGCGATGCGGTCCGGGGGCTGTCGCACATCACGGGCGGCGGCCTCCCGGGCAACCTCCCGCGCGTGCTGCCGGACGGGCTGGGCGCGCAGCTCGACCTCGGCTCGTACCAGCGGCCCGCGGTGTTCCAGGTGATCCAGCGCGGCGGGCCGGTCGAGGAGGCCGAGATGCGGCGCACGTTCAACCTCGGCGTCGGGCTTGTCGCTGTCGTGGAGAAGGGCGCCGCGGACAGGGCCATCGCGGCGCTCGCCGGCAGCGGCGAGCGGGCGTGGGTGCTCGGCGAGGTGGTGTCGGTCGGCGACGTGCCCTTCGAGGAGCGCGTCCGGTTCGGGTGAGGCGCCGGCGAGCGCGGCGCGCGGCCCGGGGGAGCCGGGCGCCGGCGGGCCGCGGGCTCACCCGTCGTCGAGCCGCGCTCTCAGCTTCTTGATCGCCTCATCGATGGCGCGGTTCTTCGTGTAACAGGGCCTCACCGCCGTCTCGAGCACGACCAGGGTGCGCTGGTCGCCCTCGGAGACGGCGCGCTCGAGGAACGGCAGCTTCTCGCCGCAGGTGGCGTCGCGCAGCTCGAAGGCGATGCGGACGGCGGGCGTCCCGCGGGCGGCGATCTGCGGATCGCGGAGCAGCTTCGCCGCGCGGTTGGCCGGGGTCGAGCGGCCGCGGGTCTCGACGATCTCGTAGAGCACGTCGAGGCCGGCGGTCCCGAAGCGGCTCGCGAGCGCGTCGAAGACCTTGTCGGCGAGCTCGCCGCCCGTCTTCGAGATGGCGATGGCGAGGTTGCGCGCCGCGATCGCGAGCGCGCGGTCGCGCAGCGCGGTCGGATCGCGCTCGGCGAGCGCGCTGAGCGCGTCGGCGGCCTTGATCCACTTGCGCGCCCTGGCCGCGTCGGTGAGCGCCTTGCGGGCCTCCTCGTCGGGCGGGGGCTCGGCCGGCGTGTCTGTCGCGGCCGGATCGGCGGGCGCATCGAGCCCGGCCGGGGCAGCGGCCTCCGGCGCCGGGGCGGCGGGGCCGGGCGCTTCCGGGGCGGCGGTCGTGTCGGTCGGGGCGGGCTCGTTCGTCGCGGGCGCGCTCGCCGGCGGCTGCGTCACGCCGAGCTGGAACTCTGGCTCGGGCGGGGCTCCCCCGCCGCTGGCGAGCGCGGCGATCGCGGCCGCCGCGATCAGGGCGCCGCCGAGGTAGGGAGCGATCTGGCGCAGGCGGGCGCCGAGGTCGGCCTTGCGCAGGCGCGCTGCGCGCGCTTCCCGGGCGGCGAGCTTCCGTCGGGCCTCCTCCTCGCGCTCCTTCGCGGCGCGCTCTGCCTCCTCGGCGAGCTTCCGCCTGGCCTCTTCCTCGCGCTCCTTCGCGACGCGCTCCGCCTCGGCGGCCTCCAGCTCCCGAAGCAGCGTCGGAGCGAACGCGGGCCGCGAGCCGCTCAGCCGTCGAGAGCTCGGCTCGGAGGCGGGCTCGACGTCCTCCGCGGGCGGCCCGTCCACCGGCGGCGACGCTGGCGAAACGGAGGGCGGCTCCTCGCGGGACGGCTGCGCCTTCACGGACGGCGCGGGCGTCCTTGCAGAGGCGGGCTCCACGGTGGTGGGCGCGGGCGGCGGCGATGAGGCTGGTGGCGTGGATGAAGCTGGCGCCGCGGCGGCGGGCGATGGCGGATGCGACGACGGGGGCGTCGCAGAAGGCGACGGCGGATGCGACGACGGGGGCGTCGCAGAAGGCGACGGCGGGGGCGTCGCAGAAGGCGACGGCGGATGCGATGACGCTGCGGCGGCTGGCGCTGGCGACGGCTCCTCCACGCCTGGCAGCGACGGCTTCTTCGACGAGGTCTCCGCCGGACGTCGCTCCAGCTCCTCCGACGACGGCGGTCGCTGCTCCAGCGGCAGACGCGTGGAGCTCGGCCCCGCCGGCTCATTCGCCGCCGGCTCTTCGATTGACCGCGACGGCTGCGTCGGCCGCGGAGGCGGCGCTTCCAGCGACGGAGACCTCGAGCTCGGCGGCGCCGGCCCCTGCGACGCCCGCTGCTCCTGCGCTCGCGCCGGCTCCTGCGGCGGCTGCGACGGTCCCCGCGTCGACGGCGGCTCAGCGGCTCCGGAAGGAGCGACGCCGCGGCTGGCGGCTTCCTCCCGCGCGAAGGCGACCTGGGCCATGAACGCCGCGCCGCCCACCGCTGTCGGGCGCGAGTCGCTCGACAGCGTCTCGTCGTCGGTGCCGGCGGGAGCACCGCTGCTCGCGGCTTCCTCCCGCGCGAAGGCGACCTGGGCCATGAACGCCGCGCCGCCCACCGCTGTCGGGCGCGAGTCGCGCGTGAGCTCGGCGACGAGGGTCGACGTGCTGTGCACCGGCGTCGGCCTCGAGTGGCTGGGAGGGCCCTCGTCCCCCGCCCCCGCCGCGTCCGCCGGCGCCGCCGCCCGCTCCAGATCGCCCGCGCCGCCCTCCGCCGGCTCGCCCGCCGCGCGCGCTCTCTCCGCCTGCGCCGCGCCCGCGCTGCCGCCTCCGGCCGGCTCGCCCGCGGCCCGCTCCGCGGCGGGCTCCAGCGCGCCCGCGACCTCGTTCAGCGAGACCAGGCACGACTCCCCGAGGACGATCGCCGAGGCGCTGCCCGGGCTTGCCTCCGGCTCACGCGGCGGCGCGCTCGACAGGGGCGGCCGGTTGCTCGGGACGCGCGCCGCGTCCCCGATCGCGGGGACCGACGCCATCTCCGAGCGCGACGACATCTCCGCCCTCGGCTCCTGCGTCACGATCCCCGACGCGGCGCATGCCTGATCGAGCGCCGCGATCAGCTCCGCCGCGGTCTCGAAGCGGGCGCGCGGCTGCTTCTCGAGGAGGCGCCGCACGACCGCCTCGATGGCCGGCGGGACCGCGACGCCCGGGGAGTGCTCGGCCATCGCCGGGACCGGCGCGCTGCGCTGCTGGTTGAAGAGCTCGACCGGATCCTTGGCCAGGAACGGGTGCTTGCCGGCCAGCATCTCGTAGAAGATGAGGCCCAGGGCGTAGAGATCCGCGCGCTCGTCGACGAAATCCATCCCGAGCGCCGACTCCGGGGCGAGGTAGGCGATGGTCCCGAAGATCACCCCGGCCGTGGTGAGCCGGACCGGGCGCGACTCCGGCTCCATCCCCATCCGCATCGACTCCGGCGCCGCGGCCGATCGGCGCAGCTGGTCGACGCTCACCTTCGCGAGGCCGAAGTCGATGAGCTTCACGAGGTCGCCCTGCGGCTCGGCCACCATCACGTTGCGCGGCTTCAGGTCGCGGTGGACGATGTTCATCGCGTGGGTCGCGTCGAGCGCGGCGGCGAGCTGCCTGGCGATCAGGGCGGCGCGCGGGGCGGGCATCGGCCCCCGGCGGATGATCTCGTGGAGCGTCGTCCCGCGGACGTACTCCAGGACGAGGAAGAACGAGCCGTCCTCTGCCTCGCCGAAGTCGGTCGCGGTCGCGACGTTCCGGTGCTGGATGTGGGCGCCGGCGATCGCCTCGCGCTCGAAGCGCTGCACGAGCTCGGGGAGCCGCTCGGTGTCGGGGTGCAGGATCTTGATCGCGACGCGCTTGTGCATGTGCACGTGCTCGCCGCGGTAGACCGCGCCCATGCCGCCCATGGCGATGACCTCGTCGATGCGGTAGCGCTTCGAGATGACCCGCCCGAGGTAGGACGCGGCCCGCTGCTTCGCGGCCTCGTCGGAGGTCAGGGGCGGCTCGGGCGGGCGTTCCGGCATCGTGGCGGCGCCACCCTACCCCGAGCGGCCCGGCAATGGTAGGTGGCCGGGACAGAGGGGACCGGCGCCCCGGGGGGCGGCGTTCGCCGCTCATCCCCCTCGCTTCAGCCGCTCCCAGTAGGCGTCGACCGCGTCCGCCTGATCGGGGAGCCGCGCGCACTCCGCGAGCGCTCCCAGGTCGAGCTCGGGGAGCATCCCGCTCCGCTCGACCTGCTCATAGCCGCTCTCCCCCAGCGCGTGGACGGCGATGCGTCCGTCCTTCCAGATCCACACCTCGGGCACCCCGAGCCCCCGGTAGACGTCGAGCTTGTCGATGCCGCCGCTCGTGAGGAAGACCTCGACCGCGACGTCGGGCGAAGCGCTGCTCACCCTGGCCGGACGGGGGTGTCGAGGGCGCGGACAGCGGAGCGACGGCGACCATGCCGCTGAGAGTTAGGCGGGGGCGGCGAGGCGGCAAGCAACGGCCCGCGACCGGGGGCGCCGCGCTCTCCTGCCGGTCGCGCGGTCGCACGAAGCGCAGCGCGCCGTCGCTCCGGGCGGGCCCCGCTCCGGGGCCGGACGGCCCCCGCCGCCCCGTATCTCTCCCGCGCCCGCCCCCGCCGTAGTATCTGCCCCCCATGCCCCCCCTCGATCTCGGCGTCCTCATCTCCGGCCGCGGCTCGAACCTCCAGGCGATCCTCGACGCGATCGCGGCCGGCCGCCTCGACGCCCGCGTGCGGCTCGTCCTGTCGAACCGGCCCGGCGTCGAGGGCCTCGCGCGCGCCGAGCGCGCCGGCGTCCCGACCTGCGTCCTGCCGCACAAGGACTTCACCGACCGCGACGGCTTCGACACCGCCGCCGTCGCCGCGCTCCGCGAGGCGGGCGCTACCTGGGTCGTCCTCGCCGGCTTCATGCGCCTGCTCACGACGACCTTCCTCGACGCCTTCCCGCACCGCGTCGTCAACATCCACCCGTCGCTCCTGCCCGCCTTCCCCGGCGTCGACGCCCAGCAGCAGGCGCTCGACCACGGCGTGCGCATCACCGGCTGCACCGTCCACCTCGTCGACGCCGGCACCGACACCGGCCCCATCCTCGCCCAGGCCGCCGTCCCCATCCTCGAGGGCGACGACCACGACACCCTCGCCGCGCGCATCCTCGTCCAGGAGCACGCCCTGCTCGTCCGCGCGCTCTCGTGGATCGCCGAGGGGCGCCTCCAGGTCGCGCCGCCCGCCGCGCCCGGCGCTCGGGCGCGCGCGACGATCGCCGGCGTCGACACCGCGCTCGGGCTCGCTCAGGGCGGCCGCGCGCCCGAGCCTGCCGGGGAAGGGGCGTGATCCACAAGCACTACGACGTCATCGTCCTCGGCCGGTCCATCGGCGCGCTCACGGCCGCCGCGCTCCTCGCGCGGCGCGACTTCACCGTGATGGTCGTCGGGCACGGGGAGCGCCCGCCCACCTACCGCCTCGACCAGCACGTCCTCCGCCGCCGCGCCTTCACCCTGCTCGCCGAGCCGTCGCCCGCGTGGCGCCGCTTCCTCGTCGAGCTCGCCCAGTCGCAGACCTGGAAGCGCCGCATCGCCCCCGCCCTGCCCATGCTGCAGGTCGTCGCCCCGCGCCGGCGCCTCGACGTGCCGCCCGACATGGTCCTCTTCGGCCGCGAGATCGACCGCGAGTTCCCCGAGCTCCGGCGCGTCGTCGACGAGCTCTACGCCGAGCTCGCCCACGTCAACGGCGCCGCCGACGACGCCTTCTCGCACGACGCCCTCTGGCCGCCGGGCACGTTCTGGGAGCGGCGCGAGACCGCCCGCTACGCCGCCATGCTCCCGTACGCGCGCGCCGAGCCCGACGCCGACCTGCTCGTCGAGTTCCCGCGCGGCCACCTGTTCCGCTCCATCGTCACGCAGTCGGTGCTCTTCGCGACGGACCTCTCGGCGCTCCCGCCCCCGTTCGCCGTGGCGCGCCTGCACGGGGCGTGGACGCGCGGGTTGATGATGCTCCCGCGCGGCGAGGAGGAGATCGAGGAGTTCCTCGTCGAGCGCATCCTCGCGCACGGCGGCCGCTGCCTGCTCGACGAGCGCGCCGCGTCGGTCCACGTGCGCCGCGGCACCGCGGCCGGGGTCGTCCTCGACGGCGACGATCACCCGAACGGCAGCAGCTTCGTGATCACCGACATGGACGGCGAGACGCTCGCGAGCCTCTCGGGCGGCGAGGGCATCCACAAGCGCGCGCTGCGCGAGTGGCCGCGGATCACCTCCTCGGTCGGCCGCTTCGTCGTGTCGCTCCTCGTGCGCCGCGAGGGCCTGCCCGAGCCGCTCGGCCCGGAGACGCTCCTGCTCCCGTTCCCGTCCGCGTCGTCCACGCTGGCCGGCCGCTCGATGACGCCCCCGCCGCGCGCGGCGGGCGACGCCGGGGTCCGGCCGAGCTCCCCGCGATCGACGCGGCCCGCCGGGCCTGGCCGCCCCGTTGTCCACCTCCAGCGCTGCGACCTCCCGCCGCCCTCGACCGACACGCTGCTCGTGGCGGAGATCCTGCTGCCCGACAGGGGCTCGCTGTCGCTGCTCGAGGCGCGCCAGGCGGTGCTCGACGCGCTCACGGCCGAGCTCCCCTTCCTGGAGCGCCACCTCGTGCTTGTCGACTCGGTGCACGACGGGTTGCCCGTGTGGGTCTACGACGGCCAGCGCCGCCGGCTCGTCGAGCGCGCGGCGCTGAAGGGCGCCGCCCCGGGCGCGGAGCCGATGGTGCGGCAGCTCGAGGTCGACCCGCCCGGTTACCTCGGGCTCGCGGGCGAGCCGATCCGCGGGCCGATCGAGCGGACGCTGCTCGTGGGGCGGAGCGTGCTGCCCGGGCTCGGGCAGGAGGGGCAGCTCCTGGCCGCGTGGGGTGCGGCGCGGCTCGTGACGCGGACCGACAGGCGGAAGGAGCGGATGCGGCGGGACATGTGGAGCAAGGTGGAGATCGGGTAAGCGCGAGGGGCCCGGCCCCCAGAGAGGGTGCTCTCGGCGCGGGGTGGGGGCCCCGCCGAACTCGCCTGAGACATGAGCCATCCGGCAAGCCGGATGACTCATGTCTCAGGCTCAGACATCGGCCCATCCCCCACCCCGCGCCGAGAGCACCCTCTCTGGGGGCCTACCGTTTTATGGGGGGGATGTTCATCGGGCAGAGGGCGATCCGGGGACGATACCGAGAGCGAGACTCCGTGTCTCAGACGGTCCGGGGGAAGACCTGGAAGAAGCCGTCGCGCTCGACGACGGAGAGGGGGACGTCGAAGAGGCGCGACAGGTTGTCGTCGGTCAACACCGCGCGCTTCGGGCCGTCGGCGAAGATACGGCCCTTCCTGAGCAGGACGACGCGCTCGATCTCCGGCGGGATCTCCTGGACGTGGTGCGTGACCAGGATCAGCGTCTTGCCACGCTGCACGAGGCGCCGGAGCAGGTCGACCAGCTCGAACGCGGCCTTCAGGTCGAGGCTCGTCGTCGGCTCGTCCAGCACCAGCGCCTCCGGGTCGTGCACGAGGGCGCGGCCGAGCAGGCAACGACGCTGCTCGCCGGCTGACATCTCCGCGATGGGCTTGTCGCCGAGGTGCGCCACGCCAAGATCGCGGAGCACCGCCTCGGCCCGCCCGCGCTGCGCGGCGGTCGGCAGCTCGTGCTCGTGCAGACCGACGCTCGCGAAGAAGCCGGAGAGCACCACGTCGAGGCCCAGCACACCCCGGGGATAGGCCATCTGCAGCTCGTACGACACGAGCCCCAGCCTGCGCCGGAGCGCGAAGACCTCCCACCGCTCGCGCCCGAGGATCCGCACCGCCGACCCCTCGCGGTGGACCGGATAGATCTCCCGCGACAGCAGCCTCAGCAACGTCGACTTCCCCGCCCCGTTCGGCCCCAGGATCGCGGTGCTCTCCCCCTGCTCGATGCGCAGCGACAGCCCCTCGAAGACGCGCGTGCCGCCGCGGAACACCTCGGCGTCCTCGATCTCGATGAGAGCAGGCGCGCTCATCGCTCCACTCCACAGTTCGCGTTCATGCGACGCAGACTACCGGAGCGCCGGGCGTGAGAAAAGATATGCATTCTTGCTCACCGAAAGAAGAAAATCAAGCGCTTTCCCCTGGTGCCCTATCATCGGCGCATGTCGGCGCATGTCAGACAGCACGATGTGCGTCGCGTGGGCTGCTGGGGCCGCAGGCCCGGCAGCGCGGTTCGAACATTCTCCTCAGGGTGCAGCAAACAAGCCTCTTCTCAGGAAACTTCTGCTCTAGTTGCGTGGCGCTCCGCTGACACCCTTCCGCTCATGGATCGATGGCCCGGCGGCCCGGTAGGACAACGGACGATCGCGAGCGAGAATGACGTCGGTCGCCCGACCCTCGATGCGTGTCGTGCGCGAGATTCGGTGTTCTTACCTGGGTTTTCCCCCGTTTTCCCTGCAGAATCAGGGGGTTCGTGGTGGATCATCCGTGCACCGGATCGGCGATCCACTCCGCCGGTCCACTCACCATCTCGAGCGGACAGGCACCGTCAAAAATCTGCTCATGAATCAGCTTTTCTCGATCTCGAGAGGTGATGGCCCGGGCGTTGCAGTTACCGCGGGCACCTCAACAAGTGCCCCGCGCCAAGCCGATGCTGGCGCTCGGGAGTGAAAAAATCCGACGCGGCGCTGAGCCGCGCGGCCACTTGGAGATCGACACAATGACGAAGATCAAGGGTTCGCTTTTCGGTGCCGGGGCAGTGGCGTGCACGCTCGCCGTTCTCGGCGGGTGCATCGTCGCCGGGGACGGTGGCTCCGGCGTCTCCGAAGAGGACGAGATTTTCGCCGGGGAAGCAGAAGCAGCCGCTGCGGCATCCCAGATGCGCTTCGGCGTCGCGCCGCAGTGGAGCCAGAGCTGGAACCCGCCATCGTCCGGGCCCGCCAACGTCGACGTTGTCGCGGTCGGCGACTGGCTGATGTCGGGCGGCCTCAGCAGCACACATCAGAGCAAGCTCAAGACGATCATCGACAAGGGTAAGACCCCCTACTTCTTTGGCTACATCGCCACGGACATGACGAAGAAGGGCCTCGGGTCCGACCGCGACTGCGACGGAGACTCCGGCGCGCCGCTCTGCCAGAGGGGCGCGGCGTACGTGCGCTCCAACATCGGCGCGATGGTGGAGGCTTACAAGAAGGCGGCGCAGGGCATCAACTCGACCCTCGGGGGGAGGGCGGTCGAGCCGCTGATCCACATCGAGCCGGACTGGTACCAGTTCTCGCAGACGGCGCAGCAGAACGCGCTCACCGAGACGGAGTCCGACGACTTCATCAACAAGATCCTCGGCGCCATCAAGTCGGGCTGCCCCTCGTGCAAGGTGGTCATCGACTTCAGCCCGTGGTTCAGCCCGTCGGCCACCCGGTGGGCGTCCTCGGTCGCCGACTTCTACGACGGCTGGGATCGCAGCGTCGTCAAGTACGTCGGCCTCACGGGCAAGCAGTTCCCGTTCACCGAGGGCAAGATCGACAACTTCACTTACCGGGACATCACCAAAGCGCTCAGCCTGCCGCTCGTCATCGTCGACGCCTACACGTTCGGCGGCGGCCCCATCGACATCGACTCCACCTGGCTCAATGAGAGCAACGTCGCCAAGGCCGTCGACATGGGCGTCGCGATCGTCATGCTCTCGCAGCAGGGCAACGTCTCCGGCTACGACAGCTTCATCGCCCGCGTGAAGGGCAGCGGCAGCTCCAGCAGCAGCACGACGACCAGCAGCACGACCAGCAGCACGACCAGCAGCTCCAGCAGCAGCAGCGGCGCGGGCGGCAGCGGCGGCAGCGGCGGCTCCGGCGGCAGCGGCGGCTCTGGCGGCTCCGGCGGCGGCACCAGCACGGGCGGGGCGCGCGGCGAGCCCGGCAATGTCACTGTCACCGTCAGCCCCAACGCGACGTGGACGGGCGGCTACTGCAACAACGTCAAGGTGACGACGACGGGCTCCAACGTGGCGTGGAAGGCCTACGTGCCCGCGAAGGGGGCCACGATGACCAGCGCCTGGAACGCCAAGGGCACCACGGCGGGCACCGACTTCGTGTTCGTCGGAGATGGCTGGAGCACCACGGTCAGCTCTGGACAGACTATCGACTTCGGGTACTGCGTGAACGGCTCGCGCTGACCGCTGATTGCCCGGGCGACGCGCCGAACCGCGCCTCTCGGCGGCGCGGCGCGCCATCCCGCACGACGAGCTGAGCGACGCGGAACGACGGAACCTCCTCCGGATCCCCGTCTCGACGTCCCCCTCCCGTTGTTCTCGTCCGCCTCCCGCGCCGTTTGATATCGTGGGCCCATCGTGCCCCCTGCCCCGCAGCGCCCCCTCCCGGCCGGCGACGGCCCGCTCCGCTTCCTCCACGCCCCCGCGCCGCGCGCGCCTCGTCCGGTCCGGGGCGCCCCGTGCCGCTGAAGCTCCGCGTCACCTGGCGCAACGCCGGCAGCCCCCTGCTGCCCGACGCGCTCTCCGACGTGCAGGCCACGGCGGACGACGCGCCGCTGCCGCTCGCCGGCAGGGGCCCGGGGCTGCGCGAGTTCGCGATCCCCGCCGGCGCCGCGCGCGTCGCGCTCAGGGCGCGCTTCTCCGCGGCCTTCGGCGCCTTCGAGGACATCCCCGCCCTGCAGGAAGAGGTCCTGTCGGTCGAGCAGGCCTTTGACGTCACCGGCGGCGGGACGTCGCTCAGCCCCGCCCCGGACCCGGCCCTCGGGCAGGCGCACCCGCTCGTCGACGTGAAGGCGGCGCCGGGCCTGGCGCACGCGCAGATCGCGACCGATTTCGTCGACATCACGCCGTTCTGGATGGCCTACGCGAAGTACACGGACGAGCACCAGCGCGAGCACCAGCCCGGCACCGAGCTCGTCGCGCTCGGCGCCACCGCGGGAGAGCCGAAGATCTGGTTCGCGAGCGTCCCGGAGGCCTGCAAGGCGCCGCCGGACGACGGGACATCGGCCCTCGTGTTCTACCGGCCGGAAGGGTACGCCTACACGCGGGTCGACCAGCGTCACGAGATGTTCGGGCTGAATCGATACCTGCTCAGCCCCGACCCGGATCCGGACGCCTCGTTCTGGGCGCGCGACGTGTTCGCGCGCGATCCGCGCGACAAGTCCCGCTGGGTCTACCTCCGCTGCGGCTTCGAGGAGGCGCTCGCCGCGAGCGGCAAGGCGGTGGTCATGCTGCACCCGTGGCCGAGCGGGACGAGCTTCGGCGCGGCGACAACCGCGAGCCTGCCCGGCCTCGCCGACGCGGCGCTCCGGTTCCTCGGAGGCGCGCAGAAGATCGGGCCGGGCGGGGCGCGGCTCGGGAAGCTCGGGCTCGCGGGTTTCAGCGCCGGCGGGCTGCCCCTGTGGCAGGCGCTCGCCGCCAACAAGGACCGCGTGAGCGAGGTGTTCGCGTTCGACGCCCGCGGCATCGCGAAGAGCGAGGCGCTGATCGCGCGCTGGCTCGGCGGCGACGCGGCGCGCAAGCTGCGGATGACCGGCGGCCACCAGCTCGACGCCAACGCGGCGATCCAGCGGAAGCTCGCGGGCGTGGCAGACGAAGCGCGCCTGTCCAGCCTGCCGCCCGACAAGAGCGGGTATCTCCCCGGGGCCAACCCGCGCTGGGATCACGTGTGCTCCGCGCTCGAGGAGAGCGAGAAGGATGCCTATCGGAGCGCCGACTGGGTATGGCACCAGTTCGCTGTGTTCGGCGGCTGCCCGAGGGACGGAGAGCCGCGCGACGTCACGTTCCTCCAGCGCTTCCTCGAGGACTCGGACCTCTGAGCCGGAGAGCGCCCGAGGCCCGCGGGACAGCCGGCGGACCGGGCGGCCGCTCACCGCGCCTCACGCCGGCGCGATGAGCCGCGCGAGCGCGCGCATGTCCTCGTCGTCGCCGAGCCGCGCGAGCGCGGCGCGCGCCGCCGCCAGCGCGGGCTCGACGTAGCGCAGGTAGCCCGGATCCGCGCCGATGCGGTCGAGGAACACGAAGCGGCCGGCGTCCTTGAGCTTGCGCTGGACCGTGACAACGTCGAACTCCCGGCCGAGCGCGGCGCGCGCCCGCCTGTCGAGCGCGGCGGCGGCCGCATACTCGTCGAGGCGCGCCTCGACGAACGGCCGATCGAGGTCCTGGACGCTGTCGTGGAGGAGCGTCACCAGGTCGTAGACGCGCGGGCCGAGCAGGGCGTCCTGGAAGTCGAGCCACGCGATCTCGAGGCCCCCGCCCGGCGCGTCAACGACCATCAGGTTGCGGCTCTGGTAATCGCGATGGACGAACCCCCGCGGCCACGCGGCGATGCGCCGGGCGAGGCGGTCCGACACGGCGTCGAGCTCCGCCCGCGCGGCGTCGTCGAGCCGGCGCCCGCGCGCGTCGAGCGCCCACGCGCGGAAATGGTCGAGCTCCCAGCGCAGGAGCGTCGCGTCGAGCGCGCAGCAGTCCACGATCGAGCCGGGCGGCAGCGCCTCGAGCGCGCGCTGCGCCCGCGCGAGATCGCGCACGGCAAGGGAGTAGACCTCGGCGCGGAGGCCGGGCTCGCGCTCGACAAGGGCCGCGAGCGTCCGGTCCCCGAGGTCCTCCAGGAGCAAGAGGCCGCGCTCGCAGTCCTCCGCGAGCAGCGCCGGCACGCGCACGCCGCGCTCGCGGAGCAGCGCGTGCACCTCGAGGAACGGCCACAGCGGAGGCGCGCCGCCGCCCGGGGGAGCGCCGCCGCCCGCCGCGCCCACCCACGCGCCGCTCGGCGCGAACATCGCGACCGCCGTGCCCGCCGGCGTGACGACGCGCAGGTAGCGCCGGCCCGAGACGCCGCCGCGCAGGGGGACAACCGACGTCGGGAGATGGCCCGTGGCCCGCTGAACGAGCCGGCGCAGGGCGTCGGGGTCGAGGTCGATCACATCGATTCGTGGGCCGGCGGGCGACTCGTGGGGCGGAGGGCGAGCCGAGCGCCAGCGTTCATGCAAGGGGCGCGAGCACCGCCGCGCGCAGGGCGGCTGGGCTCGACCGGGCGCGCCTCAGCAGGCGCCGGCGCACCCGTCGGCGCTGTGGAACCAGAGGCCGCCGGAGTCCTCGCACGCGCTGCGGTCGTACTTGCCCGTACAGCAACGCTCCTTGCTCTCGCACGCCCTGGCGACGCTCTCGACGCTCCGGAAGCAGCATTTGCGGCTCTCGGGATCCTCGGGCACGGCCTGATCCTCGGGCGCAGCCGGCTCCCCGGGCGCGGTCGCCTTCTCGATGACCACGGGCACCGCGGGCGCGACGAGCGTAGCGACCGTGTCGCAGCCGAACGAGCCAATCATGACGAGGACGGCGAGCGCCGATCCCAGCGCACGAGCGCTTCCAGCCAGCTTCATGATCGCCGTGGGTCGCATGGGCGCGCGGCGGCGGCAAGTTTGTGCGCGCCGGCGCCGGCGCCTGGCCCGCATTGCGCTCGCCCTCGGCCATCGCTCGCCGGTCCCCGCGCGCCCGGGGCGCGCCGCCTGCAGCAGGTCCGCCGCGCGCGGGCCGCCGCCCCTGCACCAGGATCCGGCGGCGTCGACGCGGCGGTGCGACGGTGTGGCAGTGCAATGATGCGGCCGTGCGCTGCGGTGTGCGGCCGTGCAATGGTGTGCCGGTGCGATGAGGCGGCGCAGGCGTGCGCGATCGGTCAGGGGCGCAACTCCGGCTGTGCTATACGGGAGCGGATGGCGAACAGTGCGATCGCGCCCGAGAGGGTCACGCCGCTGAGCGGAGCGGCCGCCGCCGCTGTCGCATGGCGCAGCCGGGGCCAGCTCCGCATCACCGTGATCGTGAAGGCCACCTTCGCGTTCGCGCCGGACGCGGAGATGCCGAGGGTCGAGCCGCAGAAGATCGTCCCCGGCGAGGTCCATCACGGCAACCACCCTGGGCGGAGCGTCAGGCTCACGAGCGACCTGGCCCCGCACCTCGACCGCGCCGACGTGCTCTTCACCGGCCACGCGCACGCGCCGCCGGGCGCGCCCGTCCACTCCCTGCCTGTGCGACTCGCGATCTCCGACGAGAGCGGGGTCGTCCTCGACAAGCAGCTCCTCGTCCAGGACAGGGCCGGATTCCAGCGGATACCGCTCGTTTACGAGCGGGCGCTCCGCGGCGAGAACGACGAGGAGAACTTCCTCGGCGTGCCGGCGAAGGGCGACCCGTCCGATCCCGAGGCGAACATCACCGATCCTCTCCAGCCGGCGCGCGCGGCCGGCTTCGGCCCCATCGCGCGCGCCTGGCCCGCGCGCAGGCGGCTGCTCGGGGCGACCCCGCGCAAGGCGCTCGACGCTCCCATCGCCGAGATCCCCGACACCTTCGACTGGTCCTATTACCAGGCGGCGCCCCCCGATCAGCGGATGCGCTACCTGCGCGGCGGGGAGTGGATCGAGCTCCACGGGCTCCACCCCACGCTGCCCCGGGTGAGGATGCGGCTGCCCGAGGCGCGCGGCCGCGCGCGCATTCACGGCCTCTCCGCCTTCGGCGTGAGCGAGGGCCAGCAGCTCGATCTGAACGCGGACACGCTGCGCATCGACGGCGATGAGCAGCGGTGCACCGTCGTCTTCCGTGGCAGCTTCCCCGTGCCCGACACGGCCGCGCTCGCGGCTGTCTCGATCGCGGCGGGCGTCGAGCTGCTCGGAGAGACGCTCGCGTGGCCCGAGGGCCCGCCGGAGCGCGGCGACGCGGCCGGCCGCGCGCGAGGCGGCGAGGACGACAGCGTCAGCCTCGGCGCGACCATGGCCGACGCGGCCGCCGGGGGGCGCACGATGGGCCTCCCGGACGGCGTCACGGTGACAGCCGCCGTGGCCGCAGCGGCGGTCTGGGCGGCGGCGACCCCGTTTCGCCCGGGGCCCGCGCCCGACGACGTCGCGGGGCAAGCGGCGGGCGCGGGGGCGCCCGGGCCCCGGCTCGACACCGGGACGGTCGCGCTCCTCGCGGAGGACGAGGCGCCCGACGTGTCCCCCGCCGCGACGCTGGCCCTGCTGCCCGAGCAGGACGACAGCGCGGCGGAGCAGCCGGCGCTCCCGTTCCAGCCGGCGCTCCCGGGCGCGCCGCTGTCTCCGCCGGTGATCTCGCAGGCGCCGATCCCCGACGAGCGCATGAGCTCGGGCACGCTCGCGCTCCCGCCCGACGACTGGGGATCGAGCGCCGACGCGCCGGAGATCCAGGGGTCGCTGGACCTCGCGGTCGCCCCGGAGCGCGCGCCTGCGCGCGGGGGAGCAGCGGAGCCCCCGAGCGCCTCGTCGCCGGAGCCCCCGCCGCCTCCGCCCCTGTCCCCGCCGGAGCCCGTGCTCAGCGCCTCGCCCGCGCGCTCGCCCGAGGCCGACGAGCCGCGGGCGGCGGCGCCGCCCCCCCGGCCGCCCCCGCCGCCGGAGCGCCCGACGCTGCCGACGCCGTCACCCGCATTGAGAAGGAGCCTTTACGAACGGTTCGATCGCAAACGATAGCGCGCCCGGCCCGCCTCGGCGCGCGCGCCGGGCTCCCGGGAGGCGGGCGTCCGGCGGCAGGAGACCCTCTCCCACGGCACGGTGGATGGAGCTGCGACGATGACTACCCGATCCGATTCGCTGGAAATTCGACTGGAGCTCCCCGGCTTCTCGTCCGACATCCTCCAGGTCAACAGGCTCTCGGGGCGCGAGGCGATCTCGCAGCTCTTCTCGTTCGACGTCGAGGTGGTGTGTCCGAGCGAGGCCGCGGTCGACGGCCAGACGTTCACGGGCGAGAACGTCGCGATCCTCTTCGAGCAGGACGGGGTCGAGCTGCGGCGCATCCACGGCATGGTCGCGGAGGTGCACGACCTGCTCGCGAGCATGCTCGAGCACAGGGCGTACCGGCTGCGCATCGTCCCGCGCGCCTTCCGGCTGACGCTGGTCGAGACCACCGAGATCTCGATGAACAAGGCGGTGCCGGAGCTCATCCAGCAGAAGCTCGAGCTCGTGGGCCTGAGCGGGAGCGACGTGGATCTCCGGCTGATGGCCAGCTACGCGCCGCGGGAGTTCGTCGTGCAGTACCAGGAGACCGATTTCGCCTTCATCTGCCGCCTGGCCGAGCACGTCGGGATCAGCTTCTTCTTCGAGCACCAGGACGGCCAGGACACGATGGTCTTCACCGACAGCCCGAGCGGGTTCAAGCCCACGGCCGGCGCGGCGTCCGTCCCCTTCCGCGAGCGCGGGGAGACGCTCGACGTCTTCGAGATCGAGGCGAGAGCGCGGCTGGTCCCGAGCGTGTATGTGGCCCGCGACTACAACTACCGGCAACCGATGCTCGATCTGACGTCGGAGCACGTGCTGCCCACCGGGTATGCGGGCGGCGTGGTCGAGTTCGGCGGTCACTACAAGACGCCCGCGGAGGGCAAGGTGCTGGCGCAGATCCGGGCCGAGGAGCGGCAGGCGACGCAGCTCGTCTACGCGGGCAGGAGCGCTGTGTGCGCGCTGGGCGCGGGCGCGCGGTCGGTGCTGGAGGGGCACCCGAGCCTCGAGCCGCTCGACATGCTCTTCGTGGAGGTGGAGCACCGCGCGTCGCAGGCAGCCGGCGGGCGCGGCGCCGAGGAGCCGCAGCGGTACGTGAACACGTTCCGGGCGATCCCGGCCAAGAACACGTACCGACCGCCGCGGAGCACGCCGACGCCGCGGATCAGCGGGGTCGTCACCGGCATCGTCGACGCGGGGTCCGGCGGCGGGGGCAGCAACGCGGAGATCGACGATCAGGGCAGGTACATGGTCCGGTTCCTCTTCGACACGGGGGCCGCCGCGGGCGCGCCGTCGAGGCCTGTGCGCATGCTCCAGAACCACGCCGGGGCGAACTACGGCACGCATTTCCCGCTGAAGCCTGGGACCGAGGTGCTCATCGCCTTCGTGAACGGCGACCCCGATCGGCCGGTCATCGTGGGCGCCGCGCCCAACCCGCTGACGCCCTCTCCGGTGAACAACGCGAACCGGTCGACTCACCGGATCAAGACGCAGGGAGGCATCGTCTTCGATCTCGTGGACGAGTGAGCCGCGCGCGGCGCTCCCGGGCGGGGACGCCGCGCGACCCGGGCCCGCGGGCGCGCGGGAGCGCCGTTCACGGGGTCCGGTCCCTGGGGGGCGCGGGGCTCGCGGCGAGGGAGGCGCCCGGGGCGAGGCTCATGGCCCGGATGGCGTAGTTGAGCGCGGCGCGCAGGTTGCGTTGCGTGTTGAGCTGGGAGAGATCGAGCCCGAGCGCGACCATGGTCTGGGCGACGTTCGGCTTGATGCCGGCGACGATGCCGTCGGCCCCGAGCAGCCGGATCGCGGTGACGAGCTGGATGAGGTGGCTCGCGACCCTGGTATCGACGACCTCGACGCCGGTGAGATCGAGGATGGCGAACCTCGCCCGCTTCTCGACGATCTGCGAGAGCAGGCTGTCCATGACCTCGGCGGTGCGCACGCTGTCGACGGTGCCGACCATGGGGAGCGTGAGCACGCCGTCCCAGACCTCGATGATCGGCGTGGAGAGATCGCGAATCACCCTCTGCTGCGCCTCGATCTGGTCGACCTGGACGCGCAGCTCGTTCTCGGCGCGCCTGGACTCGGTGACGTCGAGCGACAGGCCGATCATGCCCTCCACGCGCTCACCGCTTTCGTCCCGGAGCGGGATGATCCAGTTGTCCCATTCGAGGCCGTGCGATTCGTTGGAGAAGTGGCGGACCGTGCCGTCGAACCACCGCTCCCGAGCGTCAGCGAACTCCGGCACGCCGCCAAACAGGTCGATCAGGTTGAGCCCGACGAACTCTCCGGGCTTGAGCCCGGCCTTCGCGAGCGCCTTTCCCGCATGGTAGCGGCAGAGGCCTTCGCGGTCCGTCGACCAGAACGCGACAGACTCCATGTGGTCGGCAATGGCGTCCAGGATACGCGCCTTGAGCCGGAGCTTCGCCAGCTCCTCGCCGGTGATCTCGGGCGCGGCGCGGAGCGAACCGAGGACGGCGCTGCCGTCGGACGACCGGCTGGCGCTGCACGAGAGCCGGCGGTAGGCGCCGTCGCCGTCGCGCAGGCGGACGCCGAAGAAGACAGGCTCGTCCCCCTGGAGCGCCGTCGCCCAGGCCGCGGAGAGCGCCTCGCGATCGTCCGGGTGCGCGAGATCGGCGAGGAGCGCGCCGATCTCGACCCCGGCGCCCAGCGCCTCGCGCAGCCCGCCGCTGGGGTGGAGCAGCGCTCCCTCGGCCGAGGCGACGAAGAGGAGATCGGGAGAACGGGCGAAGAGATCGCCGAGCAACGCGTCGGGGGCAGATTCCATCTGGCTCGCATCTCCTCGTGAGCGGAGAAGAGAAGATCTATCCTGGGCGACGCGCGTTGGGGAAGGGTCGTCGGACGGTGGCGGTGCGATTGTGGTGGAGGCGCGCGGCGCGCGCGGACAGGTTGCGAGATGCGATGGCGAGCGTGCTCATCATCGCGGTTCGCGGCGGGGTGAATCGCGTGCGGCTGTGTTTCGACTTACGTGGACAGGCGGTGGGGTGCAGGTCGTGAGAGGTGCGGCGCCGGGGGCGCGGGGATCATGTCACGACAGGTTCGTGACGAGAGGCCGTGGAGCCCGGGGGGCCTCGACTTCCTCGACGCGATGACGGCGTTGGCTTGTGGGACCAAAGCCAACGCGCCCGATGAGCTCGCCGTGAAGCGAATCGAGGTTCTCGCGGAGTCGTTCCGACTACCTGTCTCATTCGACGGGAACATCGATCGATGCCCCGGAAGCGAACGGGATCCGCAACCCACCTCCTCGCCCCGCTGTCCAGAACTCCACCTCTCCCGCACGGTTCCGACCGTTCCGGCGCTCGCGTCCCCCTTCAAATCCCGGCACCGCCGTGTGATAGCCTCGCAGATCGCCATGGCCCCCTACCGCTCCTTCCGAGAGGACCGTGCCGCGGCCGCGGCCCCGCCCCCAGGGCCGGTGGCCGACATGGTGCAGCAGTTCGCCGACCCGTACGCCTTCCTCCGCGAGCTCGTGCAGAACGGCATGGACGCCGGCGCGCGGAAGATCACGGTGCGCATCGAGACGCTGCCCGGCGCGTGCGCCACCTCGGTCACCGACGACGGGAGCGGCATGAGCCGCGAGGACATCGAGGGACCGCTGCTCACCCTCTTCAGCTCGTCGAAGGAAGGCGACGCGAGCAAGATCGGCAAGTACGGCGTCGGCTTCGTCTCCGTGTTCGCCGTCCAGCCGGAGCAGGTCGACGTGGAGACGTGGCGCGACGGACAGGCATGGCTCCTCCGGCTGCGCAGCGACACGAGCTACGAGCTCGAGGACGCCGGCCCCCGCGAGGGCAGCGGCACGCGGGTCACCCTGCTCCACCGGCTCGGCCGGGACCGCGAGCGCCTCCACGCGCAGCGCGCGCAGGCAGCGCTCCGGCGCTGGTGCCGGCACGCCCAGTGCGAGATCGCCCTCAGCATCGCCGACGACGAAGGCGACGCACGCACGAGCGTCGCGCGCATCGACACCCCGCTCTCCGTCGCGGCGCCCGTCTCCGTCACCGCCTCCGAGGACGAGAGCACCTTCGTGGTCGGCCCCTCCGCCGGCGCGCAGCACCTCGGCCAGCCCGCCGCCGCCAGCGGCGCCGCCGCCGCCGAGCACGGGCAGAGCTTCGCCGGCTTCTACAACCGCGGGCTCACCCTGTTCGAGACCGCGGACGAGCTGTTCAGCGGCCTCTCGGGCGTGCGGTTCAAGGTGATGAGCCCGCGCCTCCAGCACACCCTGAGCCGCGACAACGTGCGCCGCGACGACGCGTTCTGGGAGGCGATCGCCCGCGTGCGCGAGCTCGTCAAGGGGCCGCTCCGGCGCGAGCTCGCCGCGCGCCTGCCGCAGGCCGCCGCAGCAGCGGGCGCCCGCGCGGGCGCCGCCGCGTACGTGGCGATGCTCGAGGCGGCGCTGACGCCGCCGACCGCGCTCGATCCGGACGAGATCCCGTTCCCGCTCGCGAGCCCCGTCGAGGGCGACCGGACGCGCGCCGGCCTGCGGGCGCTCGCGCCGGGGCGCGCGCCGCTGCTCGTCGCCGTGCGGCCCGACGCGCTGACCGAGGCGATGGCGCAGAGCGGCCTGCCCGTCGTGCTGTGCAACCACCCCGCCACCGGCGCGCTGCTCCAGCGGTGCTTCCCGGCGGCGCGCATCGAGGAGGCGCGCGCCGCCTACCTGCTCGTGCGCGAGGAGCCGGAGCGCGCCCGCGAGGGCGACGCGGCGCTGCTCCACGTCGTCGCCGAGGCGCTCGCCCGCGCCCGGCACGGGGTCGCCCGGGTGAGCCTCTGCCAGATCGAGGGCGCCCTCCGCCAGCGCGGCGCGATCCTCCTGCCGGACGGCGGCGAGCGCGGCGAGCGCGGCGCGCCCCACCGGAGCTGCCACGCCGCGCGCGACGTGGTGCGGCGCGCGGCGCGCTTCCGGCCCGGGAACGCCCTCTTCCTCAACGTCGCCAGCGACACCGTGGCGCTCGCGCGCAGGCGCGCCGCCGTCGACCCCGTGACCGCCGGCAACCTGCTCGCCCGCGCGCTGCTCGTCGAGGCCAAGGGGCCGCTCGATCCGGGCGACAGCGACCGGCTCCTCGACCTCGCCGCGAGCCCGCCGCCGCTCCGGGGAGGTCAGGGCGGCGCGCCGCGGGGGCCGCGGCGGTGAGCCGCGTCGTCGCCCGCGGCGCGATCCGCGTCGATGCCCGCCGCGCCGTCCAGAAGCTCCGGGAGCACCTGCTCGTCGACCTGGACCTCTACCTGCTCGAGCTCGTCCGCGCCGCCGCCGCCGGCGGCGCGACGCAGATCGACCTCCGCCACGACGCGGACGACGTCGCGCTGACCTTCGACGGGGAGCCGCTCGACGCGCCCGTCCTGGCGCGCCTCCTCGACCACGTGCTCAACGCCGCGCCCGACGCCGCGTCCCGGCGGCTCCGCCTGCTCGCGCTCGGCGTGAACGCGGCGCTCGGGCTGCGACCGGCGCGCGTCGATCTGATCACGACGGGCCGCGGCCCCTCGGGCGAGGCCTCCGAGGCGACCTGCACGCGCGTGCGCTTCACGCCCGCCCTGCTCGAGGCGCCCGCCGACGCGTTCGCCCCGGCCGCCGCCCCGGCCTGCGACGAGGTGCCGAGGCCGCCGGGGATGCCCGCCGCCGGCATGCGCATCGAGGTGCGGCGGCGGCTCGGCTGGTCGGTGCTGCGCCGGGCGCTCACGGGCGACACGCCGCCCGAGATCGCCCACCTCGCCACGGCCACGGGCGACTTCCCGATCCCGATCGCGCTCGCGGGCGAGCCGCTCCGCCGCCCGCTCCCGGGCGGCCACCCCGCGGTGCTCGTGCGCGTGCCGTTCCACGTGCGCGGCGCCCGGCGCGCGGCGCTGGAGGTCCTGGCGCCCCCCGAGGCCGCGCGGGGCGCGGTCCGCGCGGCGCCCCTCTCCGCGCCCGCCTCCGCGCCCGGCGCTGCGCCGCTCTCCACGCGGAGCTCTGCTCCCCGCTCTGCGCCGCTCTCCACGCCCCTCTCCGCGCCCGTCGCTCCCCCCCTCTCCGGCCTGCCCGTCGTCGACTACCTCGAGCACGGCGTGCGGCTCGTCCGCGAGCGGTGGAGCTTCGCCCCGCGGTTCCCCTCGGCGCCCTACCAGGGCGTCGAGCTCCCGGTCCGCGTCGTCGTCGACGCGGACGAGCTGCCCACGAACGCGTCGCGCTCGGCACTGCGCGAGGACGCCCCGCTCGGCGCGCGCCTCCGCGAGGCGGCGGCCGCCGCGCTGCTCGACGCCCTCCGGGCGCTCTCCGCGCTCGTCTGCGGCGAGGGCGCGGTCCCCGAGGGCGCGCTCGTCCTCGGCGACGATCGCGGGCTGCTCGAGGACGCGCTCGCGGCCTTCGCGTGCGTCGCGACCGGCGCTGTCCGCGCGGGCGGCGCGGTGCCTGCCGAGGTGCGCGCCGTGCACGAGCTCCCGCTGCTCCGCGACGGGCGCGGGCGGCCGCTCTCGCTCGCGGCGCTCGACGCGCGCGACGCGTCGCCCCTGTTCGTCTGGCGCGGCGACGAGGCGCTCCCGGAGGAGCTCTCCCCGTGGGCCGACGACGTGATCCGGTGCCGCGGGGGCCTCGTCGAGCGCGCGCTCGCGGGGCTCCCGCTCGCCGACGCCGGGGCGATGGTCGAGCAGGCGAAGCTCGGCGCCGAGCGCCGCAGGGCGTTCCTCCGGCACGCGCCCGGCGAGCCCGCCGTGCCGCCCGCCCCCGAGCACGCGCTCCGCGCCGCCTTCCACGTGGACGAGGGGCCGCTCGCCGGGCTGCGCGGCGAGCTCGCCGTCTTCGCGGACGACCCCGAGGCGCGGCGCAGGGCCGAGGTGCGGGTGTTCGTGGAGGGGCGGCACCTCGAGACCGTCGACCTCGACCCGGCCGCCGTCCCCCTGCCCGTCGAGATCGCGCTCGCGTGGGACGGGCGCGTGCGGCCGCGCTTCTCGTACGACGGCGTCGCGCGCGACGAGCGCTTCTGGCGCGCGGTCCGCCACGCCGTGCACGTCGCCCTCGCCGCGGCCGACGCCGAGGCGCGGCGGCTCTTCGGGCCGAGGGCCGCGCCGCCGGGCGCCCCGCTGCCCCCGCCGCCGCCGGACAGCGAGCTCGCCCGCGTGAGGCCCGCGCTGCGCGCCGCCACCGGCACGCTGTTCTGCGCCCCGCAGCGCCTCGGCGCGCCCCACGTCGAGCAGGACGGCCACGGCAGCGCGGCGCCGCGCCGCGGCGAAGACCTCGCGCCGTCGGCCTTCCAGGGCCTCCTGGAGGCGCGGATCTGGCCCATGCTCACGACGGACCGGTTCATGAGCCTGAAGGGGCTCGCCGCGTTCGCCCGGGCGGCGGGCGGCCTCTGCGTCGCGCCGCCGGAGGCGCGGGGGCGCGCGGCCGACAGGCGGCCCGTGCTCGCCGCCACGCAGCGCGAGCTCGACTGGCTCACCGCCGCGCTCCCGGACTGCGCGCTTGTCTCCTACACCCCGGGGCTCTTCACCGAGGAAGAGCTCGCGGCGCGGGGACCGGCGCGGCGCCGCGCGCTCGAGGCGTCCCTGGAGAAGCTCGCCGCGCCCCGCGCCGCCAGCGCGCCCGTCCTCGAGGTGGCCGGCGACGGCTTCCTCGCGCTCGCGACGCCGAGCGACGCGGCCGTGGAGGCGTGGCACCACGCGTCACAGCCGCTCGCCACCCTCGAGGCCGCGCCGCTGCTCGGCCCCGTCACCGTCGCGATCGACCACGACACCGCCGTGCCGGGCAGGGCCTGGAGCGGCCTGCTGTCGCCGCGCAGCGAGGCCGCCGTCCACGAGGTCGAGCGCGCGCTCTGCGGGGCGCTCGTGGCCGCGCTGGAGGGCGACGCCGCGGCGCGCGCCCGGCTCGGGCTCGAGGGCGATCCGCTCCGCGAGCGCGATCGGCGCGCGCGCGCCCGCGTGATCAGCTACCTCCTCGACTGCGCGCGGGTCCTCGCGCAGCGCGCCCGGAGCGCGCCCGTCGACGCGGCCCTCGGCGAGCTGGCGGCGCGCATCCGGCGCCTGCCGCTGCTCGTCATGCTCGACGCGCGCGGCGAGGAGGCCGCGTGCTCGCTCGAGGCCCTCGACAGGACCCACCCGGCGCCGGCGCCGATCCCGGCGCTCGAGGCGGCGCCCGGCTTCGCGACGTTCTCCTGGCACCCCATCCTCCTCCGCGGGGCGTGGGAGCGCGACGCCCTGTCGCGGTGGGCCGGCGGCCGCCTCCTCCCGGCGCACGGCGGGCTGGCCGGCCGCCGGCTCCGCGCCGCCGCCGCGCAGTCGGCGCGCCGCGCCGCCGCCGAGCAGGAGCGCAGCGCCGCCGCCGAGATGGCGCCACAGGAGCGCCCTGCGCGCGGGGGCGCGGCCGACGCCTCGCGCGCCTCGCGCACCTCGCGCGCCCCGCTCGCGCTGCCGGGCGCGCCGCCGCACCCGCTGCTCCGGGTGAGCATCGCGGCGCTGGGCGTCCAGGGGCTCGAGGGCGAGCTCGAGATCATCGAGGGGCCGGCGTCGGATGTCCGCCTCGTCGGCCCCGACGGCGCCGAGCGGCGCCACGAGGTGGAGCTCCCGATCCCGCTGCGCGTCCTCGCGCGCGCCGCCGCGGCGGACCCGCCGAGGGACGAGGCGCGCGCGCTGCTGGCGCGCCTCGCCAGGGCCGCGGGACGCCGCCTGCTCTCGCTCGCGCCGCGCTTCGACGAGCTGCCGCCGTTCGCCCGGAGCCACACGCGCCGCGCCGTCCTGAGGACGCTGGCCCAGGGCAAGCGCGTCGTCGCGGGCGCGGCGAGCGCGCCGCTCTTCCACGACCTCGACGGCAACCTCTTCTCGCTCGACGACCTCCGGCGCGACCCGCTGGCCGGGTGGCTGTGCACCGCCACGCCCCCGCCCTACCCGAAGCAGCGCTACGGGCGCCCGGTGCTCGCGCTGAGCAGGCCCGAGCGGCTGCAGCTCGCGACGGCCGTGCTCGTCAAGGACATCACCGACGCTGTCGCGCGCGACCGGGCGACCGAGGAGCGCCTCGCCGCGCCGCCGCTCGACGCCGTCGGCCTCGGCGCGGACGCGCGCGCGGCGTGCCTCGCTGTGTTCCCCTTCGCGCCGGAGGCCGGCGCGAAGGAGGGCGCGCCGGCCGCGTACGGCGAGATCGGCCTGCTCGCCCCGGAGCACGCCGGCGCGGCGGGGATCGCGGTGCACGTCGGGCGCCGCCCGCTCTGCGCGCTCGACCCCGGCGAGGGGTGGCCGCTCTGCGCGGCGATCAACGACGACGCGCTCGAGCCGAACCTCGCCTTCGACGGCCTCAAGGCGGGCGCCGACGCCGCGAGGCTCCGCCAGGCGGTGCGCGACGCCGCCGCGCGGTGGCTGCGCGCGCGGCTCGCCCCGCCCGAGGACGCGCTCGCGACCCGGTGGATCGACGTCGCCACCACCTGGCATCGCCCGCTGCTCGTGACCGGCGCGCTCTGGCTGCCCGCGCGGTGGCCCCGCGCGCCGCGGGTGCTCGTCGCCGCGCCCTCCGCGGAGATCCTCGGCGAGGGCGCCCCGCGCGGCGCCTTCACGCCCCGCGCGCTGCGCGCCGAGGGCGCCGCGGGCGGGCTCGTCCGGGAGATCGCGCCTGTCGAGGGCCTGCTCCTCGTCTGGCCGCTGCACGAAGCGCGCTGGGACGCCGTCGCGGAGATCGCGATGGAAGCAGCCGCTTCGATGGCGGCCGAGCTCTCGGACGAGGCCGCCGCCGCGCCGTACCTGTGGAACCTGCACCTGCTCGGCCGCCTCTCCGGCGGCAAGCTCGCCGCGCGGACCGCCGCCGGGGAGAGCGTCGGCCCGGCGGAGATCCGCGCCGAGCTCTCCGCGACGGGCTGCGTGTGGATCACCGACGGCCGCGGCGGCGCGGACGGCGATTTCCCCGAGGGGACGCCGGCGTTCGTGCTGCTCGACGACGGCTCGCCGCTCGTCGAGGTGCTGCGCCACCGCGCCGCCCGGGGCGCGCTGCGCGAGCTCGGCGCCCCCGCGGCGCCGCCGGACCCGGCGGAGGCGATCGCGACCGGGGACGAGCCCGTCTCCGGGGAGGTCGCGGCGGCCGGGAACGCGCCCGACGCGGCGGCCGGCGGCGCCCCCGTCGCGGCCCGCGGCGCCCCCGTCGCGGCCCGCGGCGCCCTCGCGGCGGCCGGCGGCGCCCCCGTCGCGGCCCGCGGCGCCCCCGCGGCGGCCCCTGCGGACGCGCCGCCCGAGTCGAGCCGCGCGCGGGCCTGGGTGGGCGCGCTGTGGCGCAGCGTCCGCGGCCTGATCGGCGCCGCCGCGCCCGAGCGGCAGGACGTTTCGGCCGCCAGCCCGCTCGCGGCGGCGCTCCGCGAGGCCCTCGTCGGGATGGCCCTGGAGGGCTCCCCTGTCCATGCCGTCGTCGAGAGCCGCACCGGCAGGCCGGTCCGCTACGACGCGAGCCGCGGCCACATCGTCATCAACACCGAGCACGAGGCGCTCGCGTGGCTGCGCGCCCGCCGCGCGCCCGATCCCGCCGCTGTCGCGCTGCTCGCGGCCGCCGCCGTCGGCGAGGTGAACCGAGCGCTCCAGTCGGTCACCGACGCCGAGGAGCGCCGCGCGCTCGATCACCTGCTGCGCTCGATGGGTTAGCCGCCGCGTCCCCCGAGCGCCCTCCACGGGGGCCGTTGCCCCCCGCCCGCCCGAGCGCAAAGCTCTCTCCCGTGGACACCGTCTTCACCATCGGCCACGGCACCCGCGGCCTGGAAGAGCTCGTCGAGCTGCTCGGCGAGGGCCCGGCCGACACGCTGGTCGACGTCCGGCGGTTCCCCGGCTCGGCCCGGTCGCCGCACCTCGCGCGCGCCGCGCTCGCCGAGGCGCTGCCGCCGCTCGGGGTGACCTACGTCTTCCGCGGCGACACCCTGGGCGGCCGGCGGACCGGCCGCGACGACTCACCGCACGTCGTCTGGGAGAACCCGAGCTTCAGGGCCTACGCCGATCACATGGAGACCGACGCCTTCCAGCGCGCGCTCTCCGAGCTCGTGGCGGAGGCCCGGGCCGGCCGCCGCATGGCCGTCATGTGCGCCGAGACGCTCTGGTGGCGCTGCCACCGCCGCCTCATCGCCGACGCCCTCGTCGCGCGCGGGCTCGCGGTCGTCCACCTGCTCGGCCCCGGCGCGCGGGCCCCACACGCGTTGAACCCCGCCGCCCGGCCCGACGGCGCGGGCCACCTGATCTACGACGTCGGCGCCCAGCGCGCGCTGCCGCTGGGCGGCTCGGCCGCCGCGCCCGCGCCGGCGCCTGGCGGCCGCGCTCGCCCGCGCCGCGCGCGGTGATCCCCCACCCCCTCCCCGCTCCCCGCCCGCCGGTTCGAATCCGACCACCCGCCCGCCGCCGGGTACATCCGCGCCGGCTCCTGTGCTCCACTGCCGGCCATGAGCCTGGGCGACGCAGCACAGAGGGCAGCACAGATGACGGAGAAGATCGCCACGGTGCTCGCCGGCCGCGAGCCGAGCCTCCCCGCCCGCGCCGGCGAGGCCCTCGCGCGCTGGCTCGAGCTCGTCGCCGTCTGGAACGCCAAGGTCGATCTGACAGCGGCCCGGAACCCCGACGAGCTCGCCGACCTCATGCTCGCCGACGCGCGGCTCCTCTCGGAGCACGTGCCCGAGGGGCGACGCGTTGTCGACGTCGGCACGGGGGCCGGCGCGCCGGGACTGCCGCTCGCGCTGCTCAGGCCGGACCTCGACGTGACGCTCATCGAGCCGCTGCAGAAGCGCGTGGCCTTCCTCCGCACGGCGCTGGGCACCCTCGTCCAGCAGGGCGTGCTCCCGAAGGCCCCCCGGGTCGAGCGCGCGCGCGGCGAGGACCTCGTGCGCGCAGGGAGGTCGTTCGACGTGGCGATCTCCCGCGCCACCCTGGCGCCCGACGCGTGGCTGCCCCTCGGCGCCGCGCTCACGGAGCGAGCCCCCGCGGACCGCCGCGAGGTCTGGGTCCTGCTCGCGCGCGACGAGCCGCCGGCGCACGCCGGATGGGCGCCCGCGATCGACCTCCGGTATCGATGGCCGCTCACGGGCGCGGAGCGGCGGGCAGTGAGGTATCTGCCTGACCACCATGATCGCCTGACCGCCGCCTAGGGTAATGCCTGAATAATATCGAAACTCGTACGATTACCGTCTTGTTGGCGGTCTCAAACGGAGTGCCGTCCGCTTTCACGGAGGCACCACGTCGAGCGCTCCGCTGCTCGTCCGGTATGGCGAAGCAGCAGCGATTCCGTTACTGTCCGGAAATCACATGAAGGCGCGCCCTACGTGGGCAGGGCCTCCTGGCTCGGGAGACAGTGATGAAAGTGCAACGCATCTCGGCGATCTTGCTCACCTCGGTCGCGTTCTCTGCAGGCTTCATTGGTTGCGGCGACGATGAACCGCCTGCCGGCTCGGGAGGAGCGGGCGGCTCGTCGAGCTCGACATCGAGCTCGAGCTCGGGCAGGGGGGTCAGCACGGGCACCGGCCCCACGGAGGCGGAGTACCTGGGCACCCCGTGCACGGAGGACGCCGACTGCGGCCCGGAGGGGTTCTGCGTCCCGGAGTCGGCCGAGGAGGGCGGCCCCTCGGGCGGGTACTGCACGACCGCGTGCTCGGACGACGGCGACTGCGAGGGCGAGGGCAGCGCCTGCCTCAATGGCATCTGTTACCTGGGCTGCCTCATGGGCGATCCCGAGATCTCGAGCCTCGACGCGGAGCTCGACCCGTTCAAGTGCCAGGGCCGCGACGAGCTGCGCTGTGAAGAGGTGGAGGCCGGCTTGACGGTCTGCACGCCGAACTGCGGCTCCGACAGCCAGTGCCCCGGCCGCGCCTGCGATCCCAGGTCGAACCTCTGCGTCGACGCGCCCAACCCCGGTCTGCCGATGGGCGCCGCGTGCGACGGCGACGCCGAGGAGGACCCGTGCGCCGGCTGGTGCGTGGGCTTCCCCGGCGAGGTCACCGCGTGCACCCAGTTCTGCGGATTCGGCGGCGATCTGATCGACGGCGACTGCGGCGGGCTCGAGAACGGCATCTGCCTGTACCAGTTCTCGGATGTGGTCGGCGCCGGTGATTTCGGCGCCTGCACCAGGGCCTGCACGGCGCACGACGATTGCTTGTTGCCGCAAGCCCGCTGCGTGTCGTTCGGCCTCCCGGACAACGGCTTCTGCATCTTCGAGTCGACGGAGTGCGAGGACGACTCCGATTGCGACGACCCGGACGCGTGCACCGAGACGCCGGATGGCTTCTTCTGCCTCGATCCGGAGTATCCGCTGACCAACGGCGGCGCGGGCGGCGCGGGCGGCGCGGGCGGCGCGGGCGGCGGCGGTGAGGGTGGCGCGGGTGGCGCGGGCGGCGCGGGTGGCGCGGGCGGCGCGGGCGGCGCGGGCGGCGCTGGCACCACGACGAGCACCACCACGACGAGCTCCGCCACGACCAGCTCCGCCACGACCAGCTCCGCCGCGGGCGGCACCGGTGGTGCGGGCGGCGCGGGTGGCGCGGGTGGCGCCGCCACGAGCGGCGCGGGCGGCGCGGGCGGCGCCTGACCGCTGCGTCCACGACAGGGCCTCTTCTCACCTCGATCTCCACGGGCTGAGACGAGGCCCCCCGCTCCCTCCAATCCCCTCCCGCCGGGGCCCGACACGCCGGGCGACCTCCCCACGGCCCCCCTGGCCGTGACTCCCTCTGGTCCTCGATTCACCCTCACCCGCGACGGAAGAGATCGCCGACACAGCGAGAGCACCGGAACGGTAATCCGGGCTCTTCGTTCCTCGTGCGTCACGGGCAGCGGCGACGGCGCCCGGGCTGCCGGTCCGGAGATCCGCGGCCAGGAGGCGCTCGCGCGCGGCTCCGATCACGTCAAAGCACGAGGCGCGCCGTCCCAGGCGGGGCAGTTCGCCACACGATCGCCCGGCGCGACGCGCTGGTCGCGCCGCCGCAGGCATCGAATCCGGGAGCGTTGCGCCGGCACCCTGCTTGCTCAGGCGCCGGGATGGAGGACCGCATGAACAAGCTCGCTCTCTTCACCTCGGCCGCCGTCATGGCGGTCTCGACGCTGGCCTTCGCCGGGACCGCGCAGGCCCAGGAGCGCACGCGCGACACGGTCACGATCACCGACTCCGTCCCGAACCGCGGGCTCATCTGGAGCGGCGTCGCCGTGCTCGGCACCACCTACGGTATCTCGACCGTCGTGGCGACGTTCAGCAAGGAGCCGGCGGACCGCGCGCTCTGGGTGCCGATCGCGGGGCCCTGGATCGACCTCGGGACGCGCGGCAAGTGCAGCGGCGGAGAGGACTGCAACGCCGAGACGACGAACAAGGTGCTGCTCGTCGCCGACGGGCTCGGCCAGGCCATCGGCGCGCTGCAGATCCTGAGCGGCTTCATCTTCCCGGCGAAGCGCACGGTGACCGAGGTGGGGAGCGTGCAGATCATCCCCATGGGCAAGGGGATCGCCGCCAGGACGGTGTTCTGAGGTGAGATGCGCTGCGAGCACCGGCCCCCGCCGTGGACGCGCGCTCTATCCGGCGACAGGCGGCGCCTTGGCGCGCGGCGCCAGGCCGCGGACGAGCGTCGCGAGCGTGCGCAGCACCGGGGTGTCGACCCCGGCCCGGCGCCCGCGCTCGACCACGGCGCCTTGAAGTATATCGACCTCCGTCGCGCGGCCGGCGCGCACGTCCTGGAGCATCGACGGCTCGGTGAGCGGGAACTCCGCGCGCGTGAGCGCGATCATCGCGTCCGCCGTCTCGACCGGGATCTCCGCCCCTTCCGCGCGCGCGACCGCGATCACCTCGAGCATCGCCTGCCGGGCGAGGTCCTCCATCCGCTCCACGACCGCGCCGGCGCGCTGATCGGTCAGCGCGCAGATCGCGTTGAACGGGGCGTTCCAGACCATCTTCTCCCAGAGCATGGCGCGGTGGCGCGACGACCGGCGGACCGGGATGCCCGCGCGCTCGAGCAGCGCCGCGACCGCCTCGACCCGCTGCTCCTGCCCAGGACGATACGGCGCCAGGCCGGCGCGCGTCGGCGCGAGCGTCTCGATCGCGCCAGGGCCGCTGAGCCCCGCCGACATGTACGCGATCGAGGCGATCACGCGCGCGTCGCCGACGTCCCGCGCGACAGCATCCTCCGAGTCGAGGCCGTTCAGCAGGGGCAGCACCAGGCCGTCGTCGGCGAGCAGCCCGGGCAGCCGCGCGCTCACGTCCGCGAGCGATGGCCATTTCACGGCGACGACAACGAGGTCGAACGGCCCGCGCGCCGCGTCGAGCTCGACGACGCGGAGCGGCGGCGTGCGCACCTCGCCGGCCGGCGTGCGGAGGACGAGCCCGCGCGACCGCATCGCCTCGGCGTGCGCGCCGCGCGCGACGAACGTGACGTCCTCCCCCGCCAGGCTGAGCCGCGCCCCGAAATAACCGCCCACCGCGCCCGCGCCGACAATGAGGATCCGCATCGGCGGCGACCATAGCATGCTCGAACCACACCACGGAGGACCGACAGGTGGCCATCAGCGCCGATTGCGGATATGCAGGAGGCCAGATGCTTAGGCCGGACGCCCCAACCGTGGCTCACGCCGCCAGCATGAACACCGACGCCCACCCGAGCGCGACGCTGGAAGCCGAGCAGCTCCAGCTGCTCATCGACGCCCTGCCGGTGCTCATCTCGTATATCGATAACGACGAGCGCTACGGCATCATCAACCGGGCCTACGAGCGCTGGTTCGGGGACGATCGCAGCACGCTCGTCGGCCGGCACGTGCGCGAGGTGATCGGCGACGTGGCCTACGCCGGCGTGAAGCCCCACGTCGCCGCGGTGCTCGCCGGACAGCCGCAAGACTTCGAGTCACGGCTCATCTACCGGAAGGGCGGCAAGCGCCACGTCCGCATCCAGTACATCCCGCACCTCGGCGCGAGCGGCGAGGTGCGGGGCTTCTTCGCGCTCGTCTCGGACATCGGCGACATGAAGCGCAGCGAGGAGACGCGGCGGTTCCTCGCCGACGCGACGGCCCTGCTCGACCCGGTGCTCGACCAGGACGCGATCTACCGGAGCATGGCTGAATTCGCGGTCACCTCGATCGCGGACTGGTGCGCCGTCCACACGCTCGAGCCGGACGGCTCCGCCCGCGTGCGGGTCGTCGCGCACGCCGATCCGGCGAAGGCCGAGATCGCCGCCAGGCTGGCCCAGCGCAGCCGGATCCCGCCGGAGCCCGCGACGCCGCTGCACGAGGTGCTCCACGGCGGCCCCGGCCGGCTCCTGCCCGACCTCGCGGACAGCCTGTCCGCCGCCGGCGCCCTCGACGGCGAGCACCTCGCCCTCGTGCGCGCGCTCGGCCAGGGCTCCGCGCTTGTCGTGCCCGTCCGCGGCGAGGAGCGCGTTTTCGCGGCGCTCACGCTCTCGTCCGCCGGCTGGGGCCACGTCTACGACGCTGTCGACATGGCCTTCGCCGAGGAGCTCGCGCGGCGCATCGGGCTCGCCGTGCAGCGCATGCGCCTCTACGACATGGCCCGCGACGCCGAGGCCGAGGCGCGGCGGCGCTTCCTGGCCGAGCAGGAGGCGCGCCGGGCCGCCGAGCGCGCCGCGCAGCGCATGGCCGGCCTCCAGCGCATCACCGCGGCGCTGGCCGACGCGCTCACCAGCGAGGCGGTGGCCGAGGTCGTGATCGACCAGGGCATCGCCGCCGCGGGCGCGTACGCCGGGGCCATCGTCGTGACGGTCGACGACGAGCTCGAGTGCCTCAAGGCGGTCGGCTACCGGAGCGACGTCCTCCAGCGCTTCCAGCGCATGCCCGTGTCCGGCGAGCTGCCGATCCCCGACGCCCTCCGGACCGGCGCCCCCCTCTGGCTTCGCTCGCGCAAGGAGATGGCCGCGCGTTACCCGGAGTTCGGGAACAGCGCGCTGACGCCCACGACAGCGTCCCTCTGCTGTCTCCCGCTCGTGGTCCAGGACCGGCCCATCGGCGTGCTCGGGCTGAGCTTCGCCGACCCGCACCCCTTCGACCAGGAAGAGCAGGAGTTCCTCGTCGCGATGTCGGGCCAGTGCGCGCAGGCGCTGGAGCGCGCCCGGCTGCACGAGGAGCGCGCCGCCATCGTCGAGCGCGAGCGGCGCGTGGCGCTCGAGAACGCCCGCCTCTACCGCGAGGCCCACGAGGCGGACAGGCGCAAGGACGAGTTCATCGCGATGCTCTCGCACGAGCTCCGCAACCCGCTCGCGCCGATCACCACCGGCCTCGAGCTCCTGCGCATGAACACGACCGAGCGCGGCGAGCGCGACGACGGCCAGATCCTGTCGACCATCGAGCGGCAGGTGAAGACGATCGTGCGGCTCGTCGACGATCTGCTCGACGTCTCCCGGATCACGCGCGGCAAGATCGAGCTGAAGCGGGCGCGGCTCGACGTCGGCGCCGTGGTCGAGGCGGCGATCGAGTCCGTCCGCCCCCTGCTCCTCCAGCGCCGGCACGAGCTCAGCGTGTCGGTGGAGCCGGCGGTCCTCGTGGACGGCGACAGGGTGCGGATCGAGCAGATCGTCGTCAACCTGCTCACCAACGCGATCAAGTACACGAACCCCGGCGGCCGCGTCTCGGTCTCGTGCAAGGCGAGCGGCGGCGACGCGTGGCTCCAGGTGACCGACACCGGCGTCGGCATCCCCGCCGAGCTGCTCCCGCGCGTCTTCGAGCCGTTCATGCAGGCGAGGCGCACGCTCGATCGCTCGCAGGGGGGCCTCGGTATCGGGCTCACGCTGGTCAAGCGGCTGGCCGAGCTGCACGGCGGGCGCGTCGAGGCCGTGAGCGCCGGCCTCGGCGAGGGCACCGCCATCAGCGTCTGGCTCCCGCTCGCTGGCGCGTCGGTGGAGAGCTCCGTGCCGCCGACGCCCCAGGTCCCGCGCTCCGCGGCCGGCGCCCTCCGGGTCCTGCTCGTCGACGACAACGTCGACGCCGCCGAGGGCCTCCGGCGGATCCTCCAGCTCCACGGCCACACGGTCTCGATGGCGCACGACGGCCCCGCGGCCCTCGAGGTGGCGCGCGCGGGGGCGCTCGACCTGGTCCTGCTCGACATCGGCCTGCCCGGGATGGACGGCTACGAGGTCGTCCGTCGCCTCCGCGCCGACCCGCAGCACCGCGGCTCCTACATCGCCGCCGTGTCCGGCTACGGCCAGGACCAGGACCGCCGCCGCTCGCGCGAGGCCGGCTTCGACGCCCACCTGACCAAGCCGGTCGCGGCCGATCAGCTCCTCGCCCTCGTGGACCGGGCGACTGCCCGCGGCTGATCGTCGCCGGCGCCGGGCCCCAGCGCGCCCCGCGGCTGCCCGGCCCGGGGTGCGTCCCGCGCGCGAGGATCCCCACCGGAGGCCCGCCGGACACCCGTCCGGAATTTGATGGGAGCGCTCATTTCCATCGCCGAGTCCATCGTCCGCCCGCCCGCGCCGCCCGCCTTTTCACAAGTGCAATGCATTGACCCCGCGCCATGAAACACCAGTGAAACAGACGCCGCTGGAATCGAGGGAAACGCCTGTTTCCCTTCATTGGCGCTGTCGCGTTCGTCCTTGAATGAGGGCCGCGTTCGCTCGCGGATGGACGCGAAACACGCGTGAAACAGGGGTAATGTCCCGGTTCGAGAGCGGGAGTGGACGCACAATTTATTCTTGCGAAACAGTTGGGAAACAGAGCCCACAGTACACACTTTCCTGCCCGAGACCGCGGTCAGCGCCTCGCTCGGACGGCAGTGCGGCAGTGACGGTGAGAAGGACTCACCGGGTCCAAAGGTGGGTTTCATGAGCAAGAAGAAGGACCTCCTCGTCATCGGCAACGGCATGGTCGGGCACAAGCTCATCGAGAACATGGTTCTCGGCGGCTCTCTGCGCGACTGGAACATCATCACCTTCTGCGAGGAGCCGCGGCTCGCCTACGACCGCGTGAACCTGTCCGCCTTCTTCAACGGCAAATCGGCCGATGACCTGTCGATGGTGAAGCCCGGCCTCTACGAGGAGGCGGGCATCCAGGTACATCTGGGCGACAAGGCCGTATCCATCGATCGGCGGAAGAAGGCGGTGACCTCGGCGAAGGGGAAGACGGTCTATTACGACAAGCTCATCCTCGCCACCGGCTCGTATCCGTTCGTCCCGCCGATCAAGGGCAAGGACACGAAGGGCTGCTTCGTTTACCGCACCATCGAGGACCTCGAGGCCATGGCGGCCCACGCGAAGTCCGCGAAGGTCGGCACCGTGATCGGCGGCGGCCTGCTCGGCCTCGAGGCGGCCAACGCGCTCAAGAACATGGGCCTCGAGGTCCACGTCGTGGAGTTCGCCCCGCGGCTCATGGCCCTCCAGGTGGACGAGGCCGGCGGCGCGATCCTCCGCCGGAAGATCGAGTCGCTCGGCGTCCACGTGCACACGAACACGTCGACCACCGAGATCGTCGCCGAGCACGGCCGCGTGGCCCGGATGCTCTTCGCCGACCAGACCGACCTCGCGACCGACATGATCGTCTTCTCCGCCGGCATCCGCCCGCGGGACGAGCTCGCGCGCGCGTGCGACCTCGCGATCGGCAGCCGCGGCGGCGTCGTGATCAACGACCGCTGTCAGACGTCCGATCCGGACATCTACGCGATCGGCGAGTGCGCCAGCTACAACAACCAGCTCTACGGGCTCGTGGCGCCCGGCTACCACATGGCCAGGGTCGCGGCCGACGCCCTCACCGGCGGCAAGGAGACCTTCGGCGGCTTCGACATGAGCACGAAGCTCAAGCTGATGGGCGTCGACGTCGCGAGCTTCGGCGACGCGTTCGGGACGCAGCCGGGCGCGAGCGTGGTCAGCTTCATGAGCGCGACGTCGAACGTCTACAAGAAGCTCGTCGTCAGCGCGGACGGCAAGCACCTGCTCGGCGGCATCCTTGTCGGCGACGCGGCGAACTACGGGCAGCTCCTCCAGCTCGTGCAGAACAAGATCGTCCTCCCGCCGAACCCGGAGGACCTCATCGTCGCGCCGCGCGACGGCGCGAAGCCGGCGGGCTTCGGCGTCGAGTCGCTGCCCGACACCGCGACGATCTGCTCCTGCCTGAACGTCACCAAGGGGGCGATTTGCTCGGCCATCTGCGACGACAAGCACGTCACGCTCGCCGGCATCAAGGGGCACACGAAGGCGGGCACCGGCTGCGGGTCGTGCACCACGCTGATCACCGACATCCTGAAGAAGGAGCTCAAGAAGGCCGGCGTCGCGGTGACGAACTACCTCTGCGAGCACTTCAACTACTCGCGGCAGGAGCTCTATCACCTCGTCCGGGTCCACGCGATCAAGACCTTCGACGAGCTGATCGAGCGCCACGGCAAGGGCAAGGGCTGCGAGATCTGCAAGCCGGCGGTGGCGTCGATCCTCGCCTCGACGTGGAACGAGCACATCCTGAACAAGAAGCACCTCCCGCTCCAGGACACGAACGATCGGTTCATGGCCAACGTGCAGCGGGACGGCACCTACTCGGTGGTGCCGCGCGTGGCGGCCGGCGAGATCACGCCGGATCAGCTCATCGCCATCGGGCAGGTCGCGAAGAAGTACAGCCTCTACTCGAAGATCACGGGCGGCCAGCGGGTCGACCTGTTCGGCGCGCGGCTCGAGCAGCTCCCCGACATCTGGCGCGAGCTCATCGCCGCAGGCTTCGAGTCGGGGCACGCCTACGGCAAGGCGCTCCGCACGGTGAAGTCGTGCGTGGGCAGCACCTGGTGCCGCTACGGCGTGCAGGACTCGGTGGGCTTCGCTGTCGCGGTCGAGAACCGCTACAAGGGGCTGCGCAGCCCGCACAAGCTGAAGTCCGCGGTCTCCGGCTGCGCGCGCGAGTGCGCCGAGGCGCAGAGCAAGGACTTCGGCATCATCGCGACGGAGAAGGGCTACAACCTCTATCTGTGCGGCAACGGCGGGATGAAGCCGCAGCACGCGCAGCTCTTCGCCGCGGACCTCGATGAGGCGACGCTCATCAAGTACCTCGACCGGTTCCTGATGTTCTACATCCGCACGGCGGACCGGCTCCAGCGCACGGCCACCTGGTTCAACAACCTCGAGGGCGGCATGGAGTACCTCCGCCAGGTCGTCATCGAGGACTCGCTCGGGATCTGCGAGGAGCTGGAGAAGGAGATGGCCCACCTCATCGCGACGTACGAGTGCGAGTGGAAGGCCGCGGTCTCCGATCCCGAGAAGCTGAAGCAGTTCCGCCCGTTCGTGAACGCCGGGGAGCCCGACCGGAGCATCGTCTTCGTCGCCGAGCGGGCGCAGCACCGCCCGGCGGCCTGGAAAGAGAAGTCGAACCTCGTCGAGGAGATGCTCTGACCGCTGGCGACAGGCCTTTTCTTGGAGGAATCGACATGAGCGAGCTGCAGCAAACTTCGAACGCGCGCCGGAGCGAGGGTATGACACAGGGCTGGACCGAGGTCTGCGGGGTCGACGACATCATCCCGAACACCGGGGTGTGCGCGCTCGTGGGCGCGCGCCAGATCGCGGTGGTCCGGGTCGGCGAGGGCGAGGAGATCTACGCCGTCAGCAACTTCGACCCGTTCAGCAAGGCGTTCGTCATCTCGCGCGGGATCGTCGGGGACAAGGGGGGAGTCCCGAAGATCGCGTCGCCGATCTACAAGCAGAACTTCGATCTGCGCACGGGGCAGTGCCTGGACGACCCGAGCGTGCGCATCCCGGTGTACCCCGTCCGGGTCCGGGGCGGGCGCGTCGAGGTCCAGGCCACTGCGCTGCCGTTCACGGCCGCGAGCTGATGGCATGAGCCGGCGAGGCCGCGTCACCTTCCTCTTCGCCGCGGACGCGCCGCCGTTCGCGGCGCGTCTTCTGGAGTTCTCCGGGCTGGGTTTCCGCGCCGGGTAGACAGGGACCGTCAATGAGCGTTGCTAAGGTATCGGACACCCATTTTCACTTGCCCATCGTCAACTCGCCGCCGAAGATCCAGGACAGCAACAAGAGCCTGTTGCAATCGCTCCTGGCCGACCAGCAGAAGCTCACGGCGGTCGAGAAGTTCTCCCGGATGCACGAGGAGCACGCGCTCCCGGCCCAGTCCAAGTACTACCGCGACCTGATCCCCTTCGAGAAGCCGAAGCCGGGGCAGCAGTACGCCTTCGAGGTCGACCTCGACGCCTGCACGGCGTGCAAGGCGTGCGTCACCGCGTGCCACAGCCTGAACGGCCTCGACGAGGACGAGGTGTGGCGCTCGGTCGGCCTCCTCCACGGCGGCACGCCGCAGGCGCCCGCGCAGCAGAGCGTGACAACGGCGTGCCACCATTGCCTCGACCCCGCCTGCATGTCGGGGTGTCCGGTGAAGGCCTACGAGAAGGACCCGGTCACCGGCATCGTCAAGCACCTCGATGACCAGTGCATCGGCTGCCAGTACTGCATCCTGATGTGCCCCTACGACGCCCCGAAGTTCAACGCGGAGCGGGGGATCGTGCGCAAGTGCGACATGTGCAGCGATCGGCTGGCCAACGACGAGGCCCCGGCGTGCGTGCAGTCGTGCCCGAACGGCGCCATCCGCATCACGGTGGTCGAGCAGGCGCAGGCCGTGCAGGAGAGCCAGACGAACGTGTTTTTGCCGGGGGCGGCGGCGCCGGAGTACACGATCCCGACGACCACCTACAAGACGAAGAAGTCGCTCCCGCGCAACATGCTCCCTGCGGACTTCTACCAGGTGAGCCGGGAGCACTCGCACCCTCCGCTCGTCGCCATGCTCGTGCTGACGCAGCTCTCGGTGGGCGCGTTCTGCGTGAGCCTGGCGCTGAACGAGCTGCTCGGCGAGCAGGCGACCCAGGACTTCGGCGGCCACAGCGCCGCCTTCGCGCTCGTCTTCGGGCTCGCCGCGCTCGGGGCGAGCCTCCTCCACCTGGGCCGCCCGCAGTTCGCGTTCCGGGCCCTGCTGGGGCTCAGGACGTCGTGGCTCAGCCGGGAGATCCTCGGGTTCTCGCTCTTCGCGGGCGCCGGCACGCTCTACGCCGCCTCGTTCTGGGTGCCGTCGATCCCGGCGCTCTCGGCGCTGCCGGTCCCGCTCCGCGAGCTGCAGGCGCCGCTGTCCTATGCTGTCGCGCTGAGCGGGATGCTGGGCGTCTTCTGCTCGGTGATGGTGTACGCCGCGACGCAGCGGGAGCACTGGCGCGGGGGCCTGACGGGCTTCAAGTTCGCGAGCACGGCGGCCGTGCTCGGGAGCTCGACGGTGCTGATGGTCGCGCTGCTCTCGAGCCGCGAGCACGCGGCGCTGCTCCTCACGGGCGGCTTCCGCGCGCTGAGCGCGTTCCTGTGCGCGTCGACGGCGCTCAAGCTGATCGTGGAGCTCTCGATGTTCCGGCACCTCCGGAAGCGGAGCCACTCGACGCTGAAGCGGAGCGCGATCTTGATGGCGGGTGAGCTGAAGGGCGCGACGGGCTGGCGCTTCGCGTGCGGGGCGCTCGGCGGCATCGTCCTGCCGGCGCTCAGCCTGTTCGTGGCGCCGAACAGCGGCGTGAGCTCGGAGTCGTTGATGGCGATGGCGGTCGTCGCGTTCCTGTTCTGCCTCTCGGGGGAGTTCCTCGAGCGGTATCTCTTCTTCGCCGCCGCGCCGGCCTCGAAGATGCCCGGAGGGCTCTCCTGATGTCCAGCAGCGAAGCAAAGAAGACGTCGTCTCCGGAGCGCAAGCCGGCCGACAACCTGCTCTTGCAGCGCAACGGCCCGCTCACGCGCGAGCTGCTCCTCGCGCCCGGCGAGTTCGGCCTCGGGCGGGTGCCCGCGCGGCTGAAGCCCGATCAGACGACCACGGTTGTGTGCGGCTTCTGCTCGACCGGGTGCGGGCTGAACGTGCACCTCAAGGACGGCGAGGCGATCAACCTCTCGCCGAACACCGACTATCCCGTGAACCTGGGGATGGCGTGCCCGAAGGGCTGGGAGGCGCTCACGCCGCTCAAGGCGAGCGACCGCGCCACCACGCCGCTCCTGCGGAACGCCCGCGGGAAGCTCGAGCGCGTGGAGTGGGACGTCGCGCTCCGCACGTTCGTGGATCGGTTCAAGGCGATCCAGGAGGCGCACGGCAAGGAGTCGATCGCCTTCATCAGCACCGGGCAGATCGTCACCGAGGAGATGGCGTTCCTGGGTGCGCTCGCGAAGTTCGGGATGGGCATGCTGCACGGGGACGGCAACACCCGTCAGTGCATGGCGACGTCGGTGGTGGCCTACAAGGAGTCGTTCGGCTTCGACGCGCCGCCGTACACGTACCGCGACTTCGAGGAGTCCGACGTCGTGGTGCTCGTCGGCTCGAACCTGTGCATCGCCCACCCGATCATGTGGGAGCGGCTGTGCAAGAACAAGAATCGCCCCGCGATCGTCGTCGTGGATCCGCGCAAGACCGAGACGGCGATGGCGGCGACGGCGCACTATGCGCTCAAGCCGAAGTCGGATCTGACGCTGTTCTACGGCATCGCGCACCTCCTCATCCAGCGGGGTTGGATCGACGAGGCGTACATCCGCGAGCACACTGTCGATTTCGAGGCGTTCAAGGCGCACGTCGAGGACTTCACGCCGGCGCGGGTCGCCGCGGCCACGGGGCTCAGCGAGGAGCAGCTCGCCGGGTTCGCGGAGACGATCCACAACGGGAAGCGGGTGTCGTTCTGGTGGACGATGGGCGTCAACCAGAGCCACGAGGGCGTGCGGGTCGCGCAGGCGATCATCAACCTCGCGCTGATGACGGGGAACATCGGCCGTCCCGGCACGGGGGCGAACTCCATCACGGGCCAGTGCAACGCGATGGGCTCGCGGATGTTCAGCAACACGACGGGCCTGTTCGCCGGCCACGACTTCACGAAGGAGGAGCACCGGAAGAAGATCGCCGGGATCCTCGGCGTCCCGGAGGAGGTCATCCCGACCCGGAACAGCCTGGCGTACGATCAGATCATCGAAGGCATCTTGAAGGGGAAGATCAAGGGCCTCTGGATCATCGCGACGAACCCGGCGCACTCGTGGATCAACCAGGAGGACCTGCACGAGCTGCTCGGCCGCCTGGAGTTCCTCGTGGTGCAGGACATGTACGGCAACACGGAGACGGCGGAGCGCGCGCACCTCGTGTTGCCGGCGGCCTCGTGGGCCGAGAAGGAGGGCACGTTCATCAACTCGGAGCGGCGCATCGGCCTCGTCAAGAAGGTGGCGCGGGCGCCGGGCCAGGCGCTGGCGGACTTCCACATCTTCCAGCTCGTCGCGCAGTACTGGGGGTGCGGCGATCTGTTCGAGGAGTGGAAGAGCCCGGAGGCCGTCTTCCAGATCATGAAGCGGCTCTCGAAGGGGCAGCCGTGCGACATCACGGGCATCGAGGGCTACGCGATGATTGACGAGCGCGGCGGCATCCAGTGGCCGTTCCCCGAGGGGGTGACGTTCGAGTCGAACGAGCGTCGGCTGTTCGAGGACGGGCGGTACTACCGGCCGGACCAGAGGGCGAAGTTCGCGTTCCAGGCGCCCCGGCAGCTCCCGGAGCCGACGGACGAGCAGTACCCGTTCACGCTGCTCACGGGCCGCGGGAGCTCGAGCCAGTGGCACACGCAGACGCGGACCAGGAAGAGCGCGGTGCTGCAGCGGCTGTATCCGAAGGAGATCTACGCCGAGATCAGCCCGGTCGACGCGAGGAAGATCGGGATCGAGATGAACGAGTGGGTGGTCATCGCGTCACGGCGCGCGGACATCAAGGCGCGGGCGTTCGTCACGAACTCGGTGAAGCCGGGGGAGATCTTCATCCCGATGCACTACGAGATCACGAACAAGCTGACGTTTCCGGCGTTCGACCAGTACTCGAGGCAGCCGTCGTACAAGGCGTGCGCGGTCAAGGTGAGGCGGGAAGAGGATCGGGGCTGAAGCTGGGGGGCTGAGCTGGGCGGGCCCCGGTTCCGGCGGAGCTATGACGAAGACACGGCGAGAGCCGTGTCTTCGTTCTTTGTGACCTGCGCATCTCGGGTGGACGAGACGGCAGCGGGGTGCCCTTGAGCCCGCAGGGGTCGAGGCGGTCGTTCAGGAGCCGCTCGTGGCGAGGAGCTCCCGGGCGTCGTTGATGACCACGGCCCGGCGGATCCAGCGGTCCAGCTCGGCGAGGTCGGTGCTCGCGAGGACGCGCTCCCGCACCTCGGCCGGGACCTCCAGCCCGCGGGCCTCGAGGAAGGCGAGAACGGCCTGCGCCTTGCCCTCCGCTCTCCCCTCTGCCCTCCCCTTCGCCGCGTAGCTGCGCGCGAATTCACTCTGAAACTCGTATCCGGGCTTCATCATCGCCTCCAACGTCCGCCTCGCCGCTGCGTTCAGCGAGGATAGCACCAGATCCCCGTATAAGGCGCGGCGCTCCTGATCGAGCCCGGCTGCCGCCGCCAGGAACGCCACGCCGATCGCCTCTCCAGCCTCCTCCTGCCCGTGCGCCATGGCCGAGAGCACGACCACCTCGGGCGCCGCCTTCGCCTGCTCGGCGTCCGTGACGACCGGGACGCCCTCGGGCCCGAGCACCAGCGGGGTCATGATCCACCCTGGATGGCCCGTGTCGATCGGGCGCGCGCACCACCGCGCGATCGCGGCGTCGGTCGTCACGACCAGCAGCGACGTCGGGCAGCGGTGCCGGGCCCTCGTCTGGATGGCATACAACGGCCAGACGTAGGGCTTGTCCGGGTCCACGCCGAGCTGGACCTCGACGACGATCGCCATCGCGGGCCGCTGCTGCTCGCCGACCAGCAGCACGACGATGACGTCCGCCCGCCGGTCCGAGGGCATGATCTCGGTGAGGTCGGAGGACACGACGCGCGCCTCCGTGAAGGCCGGTACCGGTTGGCCGAGCGCGTCCTTGAGCATCTCGGCGGCCAGCCTCGGCCGGTTCTTGAACAGCTCCACCAGGGCTTCGTGGGTGACTGAGGGCATCGGGTGATCTCTCGGGTGATTACAGCCATGCTGGTTTCTCGAGCAGCGTCCCAGGCTCATGCGGCAGGCCCGCAGGCGCCGAGCAGCCGCCTCCCACCCTGTAAATTCCGGGCAGCTTCCCGGGTCCGTCACGCCGTGTGACCTCCCTGTGCGCCGACGCCGGGGCACGGGGCTCCACGAGAGCCAGTCGGGTAGACGAGAGGAGTCGAGCTCTCGACGTCCTCTGACACCGCTCCGACGCGTCCGACGCGGCGTCCGCCGTATCTCCGGCGCATGCGGCCCTCCGATTCAGCTCAATGGTACCCAGGCGCTCGGAGCGCTGAGGAAGAGGAGCGATGACCGCGGAGGAGGTACGGCGACGCCATGATCCGGGCTGCCCAGGAGCTCGGCCTGCGCGCGCGCTGAGCGCTGTCGACGCCGGCCACGCGGCGGACTACCGACGGCACCATGGCGACGGGCATGTACCGCTTCCGCTTCATCCAGCAACCGGACGAGTGCGCCTGGCGCGCGCGCCTTCGTGACGAGGTAGGCGCGCGGAGATCGAACGAGAGGAACGTCGAGACGTGCTGGCACGGCGACCGAGAGGCGGGGACCCTCGAGGTCCTCTCCATGGACGCGATCGCGCTCGCGTACGCAGCCAAGGTCTGCGTGGAGCTCGGGGGCGAGCCGGCATTGCCGATGCACGCACGCCACGGCCCCATACCGCCCCCGTGGACCGCGACACGCTGGATCGCGATGCCGTGGTGGACGCGGGCGAGAATCTGGTTCGGGCCGACTCGGTGCTAGGCCGGATGTCGCCACGCCGTGTGATCTCCGTGCGCCCGACGTCAGGGCACGGGCGGACCCGATCGCATCTCGCAGACTCGAGGTGCGAGGGCCGACCGGCATCGAGGCCCGCTGAGCTCAGCGGGCCCTCTGGCCGTTGCGGCTCGACTCACACCCCGCGCGGGAAGTCCCCCTGCGGCGGGATGCGAGGGTCCTGCGTCGGATCCGGCGACGGCGGCTCCGGCTGCTCCGGCCCCGGATCCCCCGGGTTCGGCGGCAGCGGGACCTCCTCCTCGCCCCCGGGGACGTCCGTCTTCGCGAGCTCATGCATGCGGCTGTTCATGGCGACCTCTCTCCGTTCTCTTTCTGCTGGTCTCTGTCGGTTTCTTTCCTCGCCTCCGACTGCATGGCTGCAATTTTCAAGCCACACCGCACCCCCAGCCCCCTCCTTGACGCCCCGCCCCGGCATCCGTGATCTCCAACAGGCGCCCGTGCTCTCGATCCGCCACGACCCCTTCCCGCTGGAGGCCGCCCGCGACCTGCTCGGCATCGTGCGCGCGCTCTACGCCGCGGCGCGCGCCCGCGGGGCCACCGTGGCAGATCTCCACGCCATCGCGGCCGTGGGCGACGATCTGCGGCAGGCGATCGCCCTCGCGGAGGCCCACCCGCCCGGCACGCTCGGGTTCTCGTCGGCGTGGACGCGGGCCGAGCGCGCGGCGGGGCGCGTCGGGGAGCTCGCGGACGCGCTCGCGCCCGCCGCGCCGATCGTCCGCGCCGCCATGGCGCGGGTCGGCGGCGGCAACGTCAAGTCCGGGTGAGCGCCCCGGCGCTCCGGGTGAGCGCCCCGGCGATCGGGTGGTCCGGCGGGATCGGCCACGAGAGCGCGCGCGAGGCGGCCGCGCAGTAGCCAGCGAGGCGCTCGCGCGGCACCGCGGCGCGGGAGCCGAGGCGACCGAGGTTGTCGATCAGCAGCTCGAGACAACTGTTGCCCACCCGCTCGCCGACGCCGAGCGCCGTGGCGTGGACCCGCTCGACGCCGCAGGCCACAGCCCAGAGCGCCGCGGCGAGGCCGAGGCCGCGGTCGTTGTGGCCGTGCCAGTCGAGCTCGAGGCGGGGCGCGCCCAGCGCGGCGAGCTCGCGCCGGGCGAACGCGATGAGCGAGGCGACGCCCGGCGGGGTGACGTGGCCCGTCGTGTCGCAGAGGCAGATGCGCGCGGCGCCGCAGTCCACGGCGGCGCGGAAGAGCGTGCGGAGCATGTCGGGCGGCGAGCGGGTCGCGTCCTCGGCCACGAGGCAGAAGGGCAGGCCGGCCGCGGCGGCGGCGCGCGCGGCGTCCTCGACGCTGCGGACCAGGAAATCAGGGCCCCACCCCTCGACGAAATGCCGGATCGGGGAGCTGCCGATGAACGTGTAGACAACGATCGACGCGCCCGTGCGGTCGGCCACGCGCGCGACCTCCTCGACGTCGGCGGCGATCGTGCGCGCGGCGGCGGTCAGGGCGAGCGGGAGCCTCGAGGCGACGATCTCCCGGACGAGCAGGCACGCTTCCTCGAACTGGCGCGGGCCGGCCGCCGGGAGGCCGAGGTTCACGGCGTCGACGCCGATGCCCGCCATCGCGTGGACCAGCTCGACCCGCTGCGCGGGCGACGGGTTCACCGTGGAGACGCCCTGGATGCCGTCGCGCAGCGTCTCGTCGAGCACCTCGACCGGCCGGGCCGCCCGGCCGAGCGGCAGCCACGCGTCGTCCTCCGCGCGAACGGCAGCCCAGCCCTCGGCGAGCAGGCGCCCGAGGGGCGGCGGACGCTCCGCGGGCGCGGGTGCGGACGAGGCGCGGTTCCAGTCGAAGGGGGCCGCGGTGCTGGGATCCCGGCCGTCGCTCATGCGCTGCATGTCAGGGAGGTACTCTCGGCGTGGCGCATGCCCGGCGCGCCGCGTCGAGCCGGCGCGGAGCAGAGGGTACTGCATGTCGGCCTCCGGAGCAGGTCCCGATGAACGGACCCGACGCCGCGCCGCCCTGCCGGCCCGACGCTGTTGTCGACCTCACGCCCCCGGCACGCCCCGGGACCGGACCGCTCTCCGCGCGGAGAGCGACGAGGTCAACGTCGGATGCCGCACGACGAGCGGCAGCGTACGAGGCGCTGGAGGAGCAACCGGCCGCTCCCGCACGCTGCCGCCCAGGAGCTTCGATTCGCGCCCCCCTGAGCGCGGCGCTCGGTCACCGCCGCACCGCCGCGCCGCCGCACCGCCGCACCGCCGCACCGCCGCACCGCCGCACCGCCCCGCCGGCGCACGCGCGGGAGCTCTCCTCGCGACAAGGGCCCTGTCCGGCAGTAGAGTGGCCGCCTTTCCCCCGGAGATGAGACGATGAAGACCGCCGCGCTCCGTTCCGCGCTCGCGCTGGGCTCCCTGCTCCTGACCCTCATCGGGTGCGAGGAAAAGAAACCGACCGCCGCGACAGAGGCGAGCGCGCAAGGCCAGGTCGCGAAGCTCTCTGTCGCTTCGTATGACCCCACCCGCGAGCTCTACCAGGAGCTCAACCCGGCGTTCGAGCGGTGGTACAAGCAGACGACGGGCAAGGACGTCGACGTGGAGACCGACCACGGCCCGTCGGGCAAGCAGGCGCGCGACATCGCGGCAGGCAAGGAGACCGACGTCGCCGCCCTGTCCGTCGACTTCGACATCGACACAATCGCCAAGGCAGGCCTGCTCCCCGCTACCTGGCGCGAGCGCCTGCCGAACGGCTCGGTGCCGTACACGTCGGCCGTCATCTTCCTCGTCCGCAAGGACAATCCAAAGCAGGTGAAGGCCTGGGAGGACCTCGCGCGGCCCGAGGTCGTGTCGCTCTGCCCGGATCCGAAGACAGGCGGCGGGGCGCGCTGGATCTACCTCTCGACGTGGGCGCACGCGGCGCGCAAGGCGAAGGCCGAGGGACGGACGGACGCGGAGGCCGAGGCCACGGCGCGGGAGTTCACCGCGAAGGTGTACGACGACGCCATCCTCGATCCGGCCATGCGCGGCTCGTCGACCCGCTTCATCGTGCAGCGCACGGGAGACGTCCTCTTCGGCTGGGAGAACGAGATACTCCAGATCGCCGCCGACCCGGCGACGGCCGACCAGTTCGAGGTCGTCGTGCCCTCGGACTCGATCACCATCGAGGTCCCCCTCGCTGTCGTCGACAAGGTCGCCGAGCGGCGCGGCGTCAAGGAGATCGCCGAGGCGTACGTGAAGTTCCACTTCTCCGACGAGGGCCAGGAGCTCATCGCGAAGCGCTTCAATCGCCCGTACAGCGAGGCGATCGCGAAGAAGCACGCCGATCGGCTCAAGCCGCTGACGCTGTTCCGGTTCAAGGACCATTTCACCGACTGGCCGACCGTGATGAGCGTCCATTTCGGCCAGGGAGCCGAGCTCGACAAGATGCGGAAGAAATGATGTCGCGCGGCGCGCGCGTGCTCCCCGGCCTCTCGCTCTCCCTCGGCGTCACGGTGCTCTACCTGAGCCTCGTTGTCCTCTTGCCGCTCTCCGCGCTGTTCCTCAGGACGGCGGAGCTCGGCTGGGGGCGGTTCTACGAGGTCGCCACGAGCAGCTGGGTCGCCGCGGCCGTCCGGTTCACCCTGGGCGCCTCGATCCTCGCCGCGCTCCTCAACGTGGTCGTCGGCCTGCTCATCGCGTGGGTGCTCGGCCGCTACACCTTCCCCTTCTCCCGCGCGATCGACGCGGTGATCGACCTGCCCTTCGCGCTGCCCACGGCCGTGGCGGGCATCGCGCTCTCCACGCTCTACGCCGAGACCGGGTTGCTCGGCGGGGCGCTCTCCAGCGTGGGTTTCCGGTACCCGTGGCCCGCGTGGCGCGGGTTCGCGGGCGGGGGATGGCCGCTTGAGTGGACGGTGTACGACAGGATCTCGCTGGCGCCGCTCGGCGTGGTGATCGCGATGGCCTTCGTCGGGCTGCCGTTCGTGGTGCGCACCGTGCAGCCGGTGATCGAGGATCTGAGCCGGGATGTCGAGGAGTCCGCGGCCACGCTCGGCGCCAGCCGACTCCAGATCTTCCGCGCCGTCGTCCTGCCCGAGCTCGCGCCGGCGCTGCTCACGGGGTTCGCGCTGGCGCTCGCGCGTGGCCTTGGCGAGTACGGGTCGGTGATCTTCATCTCGGGCAATCGACCCGACACCGAGATCGCGTCCCAGGTGATCATCAAGATGATCGAGGTGAACGAGACAGGCACCTACGCCGACGCCACCGCGGTGGCGGTGCTGCTGCTCGGGGCGTCGTTCGCGCTCCTCCTCGCGATCAACCTGCTCCAGCGATCCGCCGCGCGCGGCAACGCCGGCAGGGCGGCCGGCTGAGCGCGCCATGAACGCCCGCGGACCGAGGACCTGAGGCGCCAGATGCTCGACGCGCGCTCGCGACCCGACAGGGCGGACACGGCCGGCGACCGGGGCGGCCGGCGGCTGCTGATCGGCCTCTGCGTGCTGCTCGTGGGCGTGTTCCTCGTGCTGCCGCTCGGGGTGGTGTTCTGGCACGCCTTCAGCGAGGGCCTGCGTGCCTACGGACAGGCGGTCTTCGATCGCGCGACCTTCCGCGCCGTGCAGCTCACGCTCCTCACCACGGCCGTCGCGGTGCCGCTCAACACGCTGTTCGGCGTGGCGGCGGCCTGGGCGATCGCCAAGTTCGAGTTCCGGGGCAGGAGCCTGCTGGTCACGCTGATCGACCTGCCGTTCTCGATCTCGCCCGTGGTCGCCGGCCTGTGCTTCGTGCTGCTCTTCGGGGCGAACGGGTTCTTCGGCGCGTTCGTGAACAGGACCTACGAGGTGAGCCTCGGGTTCACGAGCCTCGAGGTGTCGACGAGGGTCATCTTCGCCCTGCCGGGCATCGTGCTCGCCACGGTGTTCATCACCTTCCCGTTCGTCGCGCGCGAGCTCATCCCGCTGATGCAGGCCCAAGGGACCGAGGACGAGCAGGTCGCCCGCGTCCTCGGCGCGAGCGGGTGGCAGATCTTCTGGCGCGTCACGCTGCCCAACATCCGCTGGGGGTTGCTCTACGGGGTGATCCTGTGCACCGCCCGGGCGATGGGCGAGTTCGGCGCCGTGTACGTTGTCTCGGCGGGGTCGTCCGATCAGGTGACGCTGCCGCTCCACGTGGAGCGCGTCTATTACGCCAACATGGTGCGGGTCATGCCCGCGTTCGCCGTCGCGAGCCTCCTCGCCGGCGTGTCGGTGTTCACGCTCGCCGTGAAGGCGGCGGTGGAGTGGCGGTTCAAGGGCGAGCTGAAGAAGAAGGACGGCGGGTAGAGGCCACCTCCGCTCGGCGCCGAGCCCGATCGATCGCGCGGCGGACGACGGCGCCTGCTGGGCGCCAGCGTGAGGAAACCGCAACGGAGGCCTGGAATTCGGCGGCGCGGATCTCGAGCGCCGGGAGCCGGGCCGACGACGTCGAGCGGCCAGCGCGAGCGCGTGCGCCGAATGCTACTTGCTGGCGACCCCGAACGGGCAGGGAGACTTCGCGCACCCGACGCCCTCGCCATCGACAGCCCGCCGTCACGCCCACGTGACCCCACAAGCCCACAAGCATCGTTCTGGCGGGCGTGAGGGGCTGGAGGCGCCGCAGGACATGGTCTATCTTCGTGAGTCCGCCGCTCGGCCGCCGCGAGGCGCCGAGGCCGCTCCACCGTCCCGATGGCCGCCCAAGAGGAGGGCTCTCCCATGCGGATCGCGTTGATCTCGGACATCCACGGCAACGAAGTGGCGCTCAGGGCCGTGATGGCCAGCATCCAGGCGGCCGGCGTCGATCAGGTGATCTGCCTCGGGGACGTCGCGACGCTGGGCCCGCGACCGGGGGCGATCCTGGACATGCTGCGGGAGCTCGGGTGCCCGTGCATCCTCGGGAACCACGATGAGTTCATGCTGGATCCCGGGCTGATCCGCACCTACACCGAGGCGACGATCGTCGTCGACGCCGTCGACTGGTGCCGCGACCAGCTCTCGGAGGACGACCTCGGCTTCCTGCGCACGTTCCAGGCGCGCCTGGAGATCCCGCTCGACGCGCGCTCGACGCTCCTCCTGTTCCACGGCTCGCCCCGGTCTCACATGGAAGACCTGCTCTCGGACACGCCGCCCGAGGAGCTCGACCGCCGCCTCGCGGGCCACGCGGCGACGGTGATGGCCGGCGGGCACACGCACGTTCAGATGCTCCGCCAGCACCGCGGCACGCTCCTCGTGAACCCGGGGAGCGTCGGGCTCCCCTTCAAGGAGTACGCGAACGGCGGGCCGCCGACGCTGCTGCACCACGCCGAGTACGCCACCGTCGAGGCGCGCGGCGGCGCGATCAACGTCAGCCTGCACCGGGTCCCTGTCGACAGGGACGCGCTCCGCGCGGCCGTGAAGGCGTGCGACAACCCGATGCGCGGGGCGCTGCTGCAGCAGTACGCCTGAGAGAGCGCGGCCGGACAGAGCGTCGGTGACCGCCAGGACGGCATTCCAGGCGCGGTAGGGGACCATCACGACCTCGAGCTGCTCGGAGATACGTTGTCTGGCCGGCTCCGCTGGCTGAAACGCCGGGAGATGGCGACCCACGCCGCTGCGCCCCGGGACGCCGGAGCCGGCCATCCGCCTGGGATCCGGTGTTCTGGCTCCCCCGACCGCTGGCTGGACCACGGCGCGCTTCGCTCCGCCCACGCCGGAGCGCATGCGCCGCCCGCGCCGGAGCGCACGCGCCGCTCCGGCGTGGCGGCCGCGGCGACGCCGGCGTGCGACCAGGCGCGGCGATCTGGTAGCCTCGTTCGTGCGAGCCGACCGGAGCGCGCCGAGGAGCGATGGAGTCCCGATGACCAGATACGAACAGATCAAGCTGTCTTACGAGGCGTCCAAGGCGGCGATCGGCCAGGTCGCCGAGGAGCTCTTGCACTGGATATACGAGCTCCGCGACCACATGGCCTGGCCGAGGGACAAGTGGACGCTCAACCGGATCGCCGGGGATGCCCACGCCAACGGGCTGCTGCAACGGTTCGTCGTCGAGAATCAGCCCGGCGTCGGTGATGTCCTGAAATGCCAGGTGTCGCTCACCGTCGAGGACGAGCAGCCGTTCACCGTCGACTTCTTCGCGGTCGGCAGGACCGACAGGGGCCTGCTCGTCGTCCTCGTCGGCGAGGAGCAGATCACCATCACCAAGGGCTCGCCCGACGTCTTCTTCGAGAAGGCCATGGAGCACATCCGCCAGCAGGCGCGCCGCGTCGGCAAGGCGCGCCGCGTGGGCGCCCCCATCCCGCATCGCCCCGCGTAGCCGCCCGCGCGGCCGACCCGCAGGCGCTCAGGCGAGCGCCGCAACGGCCGCCGCCCGACCCACCGCAACGGCTGGCGATCGACCAGCCGCCCGCTGCCGCTGACGCTCGGCCCGGGCAGCTTGCACGAACGAAACCCGCCCGGACTCGAATGAAAGCTCCGCGCCCCGCGCCGCATGCGCAAGCCCACGGATCTTCATCAGGAAGGTCCTGGCCCATCTCCTGCTATTACCGATGGCAGAGCGCCTGAGGGACGGTTCCCCCCCCACCGTCGGACGGGCGCTCTTTTTTCTTTTTGTGCGCCGCGCGCCGGTCACGGCGAGACGCAGGGCACGCTCGGCACCGCGTCCACCGAGAGCAGCGACGGGAGCCACCGCCGCAGCACCAGCGGGACCATGGCGTCGTGCGGCATGGGCTCCGTCGGGTGGAGGTGCTCGAGCTCGCGGAGGACGCCCGGCGCGGCGGGGTGCGCCTCGATCCCGCGCTGGAACGCGCGGCGGAAGTCGGCGAAAGGCCGGCGGGCCCACGTCAGCGTCTGCCACGACACGACGACATGCGTTGTCGGCGGAGATTGCGCGAAGGGGAGCGCGATGTCGGCGTCCATGCACGTGTCGATCACGAGCGCCGCGTGCGCCGGGGGGGACGCGCGCAGGGCGGTCGCGATGCCGCCCGCGGCGTTGCAGCCGCCGCCGGAGTGGCCGGCGACGATCACGCGCGCGCTGTCGACGGTCGCGACGCCGCGAAGCCGCGCGGCGGTGGCGTCGAGGAACGCGTCCATGTCGAAGGCAGGCCAGCTCGTCCGCGCGACGGCGACCGCCGCCGGCAGCACGGCGCTCGGCGCCGCGACAAGGATCGGCGGGATCTGCCCCGCCTCCATGAGCTGCGCCGCGATCCGGCGGACGTCGCCCTCCTGGCCGCCGCCCATCCAGCGGTGCTTGATCTGCGCCGCGTTGGTCCCGTGCAGGAACACGAGGATCGGCAGCGGCCGCGCGGGATCCGCGGCCGCCAGGCGGTGCACGAACGCGCGCCCCAGCCAGCGCTGCTCCGGCGGCACCGCGGGCGCGGCGGCGCCGCCCGCCGGCGCGGGCGGGCGCTCGTAGTCGTACGTCGCGCCGTCGAGGGGCCCCGCGGGCGCCCTCGACGCCGGCGCGGCCGGCACCGGCGCGGGCCTCGGCTGCGCGCCGGCAGGGCCCGGAAAGCAGCCCGCCGCGAGCCCCGCCGCCGCCGCGAGGACGCTCGCCGACGCCCGGAGGGCGCGCGCACACCCGCGGGGGCCGGCCGCGATCACGGCTGCTCCTGCGCCGGCCCTGGACCGCCGGCGTCCGGCGCGGCGCTCGCGTCGCGCTGGATCGTGCGCTTCCGCTCGAAGTTCCGGGCCGGGTCGACCACCTTGACCTCGCCGAAGCGGCTCAGCATCGGGCCGATCACCTGGGCGTCGCCCGAGACGACGACCACGGCGCGCGCCGGCCGCACGTGGTCCGCCGCGACCTTGCCGGCGAGGGCCGGCGTCATGTCGCGCAGCTCCTTGCGGAGGCCGTCGTGGTGGTCGTCCGGCAGATCGAGCACCTGCATGCCGGCGATCTCGTCCGCGAGCCCCGCGGCCGTGCCGATGCCGAGGCCGACGCCGGCCGACATCCGGCGCGCCGCCGCCTCGGTCTCCTCCTCCGACGGCGTCGTTGTCGCGAGCTGCTCCGCCTGGTCGAGCATCGCCTGCGCGGCGAGGCCCGTGCGCGCCGCCGGCACGACGGCGTGCACGACGAGCGGGACGGGCCCGTGCGCGACGTCGATCGTGGCCGCGGACGCCGCGCGCGCCGCCCCGCGCGGCTCGAGGAGCTCCCGGGGCAGGCGCCCCGAGGGGCCGCCGAGCACCTGGCCCGCGACAGCGAGCGCGGGCCACTCGGGGGCGCCGCGCTCGGGGCCGAGCACGCCGAGGAAGACCTCGCTCTCCGCGCTCTTCGGGCGATCGATGATCGTGATCTTGAGCGACCCGCGCGGCATCGGCTCCGTGAACGAGAGCGACGGCGGCTCGCCGGCGCGGCGATCGGGGAACGCCTTCTCCACCGCGGCGCGCGCGGCCTCGGGCGTCGTGTCGCCCGCCACGACGACGACGGTGTTCTTCGGGACGTACCACGCCGCGTGGAACGCGCGGCAGTCGGCGGCGGTGATCTTCGGCAGCTCCGCCGCTGTCGCGCCGAACGAGCTGTACGGGTGCAGCTCGGTCGGGAGCACGTAGAGGTCGCGGAAGAGGATCATCTGCGCGCCCCAGCGGGCGTCGTTCTGGGCGCGATCCCGCGCCGCCTCGACGGCGCGCGCCTTCACCTTGGCGAGCTCCGCGGCGTCGAGGCGCGGCCGCTGCACGACGAGCCCGAGCAGCTCGATCGCCTCGGCGAGGCGCTCCCGCGTCGTGCGCAGCCCGATCACTGTCGCGTCGAGGCCGGTGTCCACCCACAGCGAGGCGCCGAGCGACTCGAGACGCGCGAGCACCTCGCGGCCGGGGAAGCCGCCGGCGCCGCCGTGCAGCAGGAGCTGGCCCGTCAGCGCGGCGAGCCCGGTGCGCTCGCCGTCGGCCGACGAGCCGCCGCGGACGACCACGCGGACCTCCACCAGCGGCAGCGCGCCGCTCACGGCCGTGGCGACGCGCAGGCCGCCCGGGAGCTCGGCCCACGCGATCGCGGGCATGCGCGCGGGCCGCGCGGGCCCGGAGGGCGGGGGCTGCTCCCGGCGCGCGGCCTCGGGCGCCGGCGCCCCCGGCGCGCCCTTCGCGGGCGCGCTGCTGGCCGGCGCGGGCGATCGCGCCGGCGGCGCGGCGGGGGCGCAGCCGCACACGGCCGCGGCGAGCGCCGCCGCGGTCCAGGAGAGCCAGGGGCGCGCCGTCCGTCGCGCGCCCCGCTCGCGTCGCTTGCTTCGCTCGCTCATCGGATCGTCTCTCGTCGTCGCTCTCCGCGCCTCTTTCGGCGTCGCTCCCGGCGCCTCTTTCAACGTCACTTCTTCCTCGGCTTCGCCGGCTTCGCCGGCTTCTTCTTCGGCGCCGCCCGGGCCGGCGCGCCGCGCGCCTTGGCCGACCCCTTGGCCGGCGCGGCCTTCTCCGCGCCCTTGCCGGGCGCCGCCTGCGCCTCGGCGCGCGCGCCGCCGCCGGCCCGGGCGGGCGCCCGCGGCGGGGCCGCGCCCGGGGTCGCGGGCGGGTAGGTCTCGACGATCGTCCGGCGCGTCGGGCCGAGGTGCTCGCGCGCGACGCGCTGCACGTCCTCCCGGGTCACCGCGAAGCTGCGGGCGAGCTCCCCGTTCAGGTGGGCGGCGTCCCCGAAGAGCAGCTCGTGCTCGCCGAGCGCGCGCGCCCGCGCGGCCGGGTCCGCGACGCGCGCCACGAACGCCGACTCGAGGAGCCGGCGCGCCCTCGTCAGCTCGGCCTGCGACGGCCCCGCCGTCGCGAGCGCCCGGATCTCGCCCTCGATCAGCTTCTCGACGTCGCCGACGCGGGCGCCCTCGGCGAGCCGCACGTCGATCGAGAACAGATCCGGCCCGCGGAGATCGCCGGTCGCGACCCGCACCGACCGCGCGACCGCCTTGTCGCGGACGAGGAGCGCCTCGAGGCGCGAGCTCTCGCCGCGGCCGAGCAGCGCGGCCACGATCGCGAGCGCGTCGTGATCCGGGTGCGATCGCGGCGGGACGGCCCAGCCGTACAGGATGGCCGGGGCGCGGGCGGCGCCGTCCCGCACGACGGCGGTGCGCTGGCTGGTCTGCTCGGGGAACGGCGCGTCCTTGAACGGCGCGGCGTCGACGGCGGGGATGCCGTCGAAGTACTTGCGCACGAGCTCCATCGCCTCGCCGGGGTCGAAGCCGCCGGCGATCGAGAGCACCGCCCGGTTCGGGCCGTAGTGGGCCGCGTGGAAGTCGCGGGCCCAGGAGATCTCCGCGCCGGCGAGGTCGTCCGCGTCGCCGATCTCCGGGTGCTCGTGGGGCCAGTAGCCCTGGAACACGAGCGCCTGGAGCCGGATCGGGCCCTGGCCGTAGGCGGCGCCGAGGAGCGCGCCGCGGCGCTCCTGCGCCTCCTTGCGCTGCGCCTCGAACGCCTGCGCGCTCAGATCGGGCGCCCGCATGCGGTCGGCCTCGAGCCACAGCGCGAGCGCGAGCTCGTTCGCGGGCAGCGCCTCCGCGTAGGTCGTGCGGTCGACGCCCGCCTCGGCCGCGAGCTCGCCGCCGCGCTCGGCGACGAGGCGCTGGTGCTCGCCCGCGGGCACGTTGCGGCTGCCCCGCGCCATCATGCCCATCACGAGGCGCGCGACGCCGCTCCTGCCGCTCGGCTCGTCGCGCGAGCCCGCGTCGTATGTCACGGCCACCGCGACGGTGGGCGAGCCCTTGTCGGGGCTCATCACGACGCGCAGCCCGTTCTGGAGCGTTGCCCGCTCGACGGGGAGCGCGAGCGCTAGCGGGGCTTCGGCCGGGGGCGCCGCGGCGCGCCTCGGCGCGGCGGTGGCGCGCTGCGGGCGCGCGGCGCCCCGCGCCGGCGCGCGGTCGCGGGGCGGCGGCGCCGCGGCGGCGGGGCACGGCGCGCCTGCGCTCAGCAGGCCGAGCGCCGCGAGCCCGGCCACGACGGCGCGGCGGAGCGAGGTTCGGATCACGATCGTCGACACGGCAAGGCGATAGCACGTCGCCGGCCGGGCGCGCGCGGCGAGGCGCGGCGGCGCGGCGCGGCGCGGTGCGCGCGATGCGTCACGCGGCTTCACGCTGCCGGCCGACTCGCGTAGGCTCACGCCCCGCAGCCGCGAGAGGCCGCGAGCGCGCGCGGAGCGTGGCCCCGAGCGCAGAGAGAACCGCCGATGCCCGACGTTCAAAACCTGATGAGAGCCGTTGTCGGAACGCTCGTCTTCGTCATCCTGGGGCTCATCGTCTTCCTGCTGGCGTTCGTGATCATCACGAAGCTCACCCCCTTCTCCATCCGCAAGGAGATCGAGGAGGACCAGAACACGGCGCTCGCTATCGTGATCGGCTCGGTGATCCTGGGCCTCGCCTGGATCATCTCCGCGGCCATCCACGGCTGACGCGCGGGTCTCGGCGTGGCCACGGCCGGGCCCGACCTCCTCGGCGCGCTGCCGGCCGGGCAGGGCGGCGGCGCCCGCGGCGCCTTCCTGTGGGGCCGCGGCGTCGACCTCGCTGTCTTCGGCGGCTCCGCGGCAGTCGCGCTCGCCCTCGCGGCGCTCTCGGCGGGCGGCGCGCTCCCGGCGTGGGGCTTCCTGCTGTTCGTTGTCGGCGTCGACGTGGCCCACGTGCACACGACGCTCTTCCGCACGTACCTCGATCGCGAGGAGCTCCGCCGCCACCCCGCGCTCTACGCCGCCGTGCCGCTCGCCTGCTACGCCATCGGCGTCGCGCTGCACCTCGCCTCCGAGCTGACCTTCTGGCGCGCGCTCGCCTACGCCGCCGTGATCCACTTCGTCCGCCAGCAGGTCGGGTGGGTCGCGATCTACCGAGCGCTCGCCGGCGAGCGCTCGCGCGTCGATCGCGTCCTCGACGGCGCGCTGATCTACGCGGCGACGGGCTGGCCGCTCCTCTACTGGCACGCGCACCCGCCGCGCGCGTTCCAGTGGTTCGTGGACGGCGACTTCGTGAGCGCCCCCTGGCTCGCGGCCGCGGTGGGCCCGCTCGGCGCCGTGTACGCCGCGCTCGCCGTCGCCTACGTCGCCCGCGCGTTCCACAGCGCGCGCGCCGCCCGCGCGCCGCTCAACCTCGGCAAGCACGTGGTCGTCGCGACGACCGCGGCGACGTGGTACGTCGGCATCGTCGCGACCGACAGCGACTTCCAGTTCACGGTCACCAACGTGATCGTCCACGGGGTGCCGTACATGGCGCTCGTGTTCGCCTACGCGCGGGAGCGCGCCGTCGAGGCGCCCCGGTCGCTGCTGGCGCGGCTGCTCGCCGGCGGGCTCCTCGCCTTCCTCGGGATCGCGCTCGCGCTGGCGTTCGTCGAGGAGATGCTCTGGGACCGCCTCGTCTGGCACGACCGGCCGGAGCTCTTCGGCGGCGCGGTGGACGAGCCGCTCCTCGGCCCCCGCGCGCGGGCGCTGCTCGTGCCGCTGCTCGCGCTCCCGCAGGCGACGCATTACATGCTCGACGCGGTGGTGTGGCGCCGTCGCCATACCGGCCCCGCCCAGGCGCGCGCGCTCGGGTTCCGGTCCGGCGGCGGAGGCGCCGGGCGCGGCGCGGGACGCAGCGGACGCGCCGCAGACGGCGGGAGCGGCGCGGGCGGCGGGGGCGTGATGCGCGCGCCGCAGCGCTCGGCGAACCGAGAGGCTTGACCCGCGGCGCAAGTCCCGTAACCCTCGACGCTTCGCATGGCTTCGCTCGCGGCGCCCGTGCTTCCGCCACGCCCCTCGCCTCTCCGCTCGGCGCGGAGCGGCGCCGCCCCGCGCAGCCCGGACCATGGATCCGGAGAAGTTCCGGAGATGCTCGGCGCATGCAATGCGTGCAAGGCGTCCGCCTGCTATCGCTTCTGCATGCTTGCGCTGTCTGGAAGAGGTGACAGAGATGAGTGAACCACGGCCAACCGACGGGCCCAACGCGCCACGTCTGACGCCGATCCCCCCGAATCCGCGCGCCCCCGTCCTCCTCGTCGACGACGACGCCGAGCTCCGCGAGATGCTCCGCGAGATGCTCGAATCAGCGGGCTACGATGTCTACTGCGCCAGCAACGGTAAGGAGGCCCTCGATCTGCTGCACCAGGTGGACCCGCCGCCTGGGCTCATCCTGCTCGATCTGATGATGCCGATCATGACCGGCGAGGAGATGCTCGCCGCGCTGAAGCAGGTGCACGCGCTCGCCGCGATCCCGGTGACGATCGTCTCCGGGCACGACGGCCCGCCCGAGGGCGCTGCCTACCTGAAGAAGCCCGTCGATTTCGGGGCGCTGCTCGGCGTGGTCCAGAAGACCTGCGGCTAGCTTCGACCTCGCTGATCGAACGTTCGATCAGGGTTGCTCTTCCACGACATCCACAGATCTCCATCGACCTCGACAGGCGCCCACGCGCCGCGGACCGCCTCGACCGGTCGAGGGCCGTGATGGGCGGCGCGCGGCCGGCCGAGCTCTTCCGTCGCCGGGCCGGGACGGCTCAGGCCACCTGCGAAGCGCCATCGCGCGGCGCGGACCCGGCGCCGGCCGCGTCGCCGCGCAGCTCGCGCGGCGACGGCGAGCTGGGGGCCATCGTCGCGAACGCCAGGAGCCCCACGACGGTCAGCAGGAGCGCCAGCGCGAACGCCGCGGCGAGGAACAGGATGCCGAGCGACGCGCGGTCCGCCCCGCCTCCGCCTGCGCCCTGATCCGGGTCTTCGTCGCGTCGCTCCGGCTCTTCCACGCCCTGGCCCTCCGCTCGGTGTTTGTGCTTACCGCCTTGCGGTAGAACGCGCAATGGACGCGGAGAGGACCTCCGACGAGCGGCTTCGTTCATCGAGCGTGGCAGCGTCCCGAGCGGACTCGCCTGTCCGGACATTGTCTGTCCGGTGGGGCCATCGCCGTTCGCCTCCGACGGCGATAGGTTCGCCTCCCCGGAGGGCGCGCGAATGGCAGAGAGCCGCACCAGCGACGAGGTGGAGAAGAGCGGACAGGCGAGCTCCGATCGTCTGTGGATCCTTGTCAACGCGAATCCCCCTGAGTCGACGTCAGGCGTCGTGAGCGGCCGACGCCCGCGGGAAACCGTGGTGGTGCGTGACGGCGACAACCTCCTCGTCAGCGTCGATGTGGGCAGAGGCTCGGCGCTGTCCGTGCCCTTCAAGACGGTAGAGCTCGGCTGCTCCCAGGCGACGCTCATCGTGCGGCTCGCCGCCGCCTCGACGCCGTGCGCCGGCTGCGTCGACGAGCGCCTCGCCGGGGCGGCTCGGGAGATCGGCGGCCTCGACGCGGAGCGCGTCTTCCGCGCGGTCCGCGCCGCGATCGACGCCTGTGCGGCGCGCGCGCACGGCGAGCGGCCGTGCAGCGTCGCCGACGCGGGCGGATCTCCCGAGAGCGCGGGTCCGCGGTCGAGCGGCGCGCTCCGCCTGGCGCCCGCCAACGGGCCCCACGTGCCCGCGGGGAGCGCGCTTCCGGCGGACACGGACATCGACGTCATCCTGATCATCTGAATCGGGCTCGTCGCGCGTCCCAGCTCGCCCAGGTCTCCGTACCTCGTCGCGCGAGAGGGCTTCCGGGCTGCGTCTGGCGCGTTCTGTCGCCGCGTGACGTGATTTGTCGCCGCGTGACGTGATTTGTCACCTTCGCGAGCGATTTACAGCCGAGTACACAGGCACTCGCGATGGGAGAGCGCCTGTGGCTGCGCGAGCAGACCGGGCGAGGGCCGATTCGCTCCGTCTCATCCCATCAACAAGGCCGTCGAGGGCTTATTCCATGACAAGTCTCAGATCCTTGCTGATACGTCAGTACGCTCAATCACGCGCTGCCCCATGGCGCGCGGGGCGCTTGCCGCTCCTCGCGTGCCTGGGCGCGCTCACGACCGCCTGCACGGCCGGCACCGAGGATCCGGTCGAGCTGGACGGGCCCGTCGGCCAGGCGGAACAGGCGCTGTGCGCGCCGGACGATAAGGCCTGCAACGACACGACCATCCACGACTGGCCGACGTGGTCCCAGCAGCCCGACCGGCCGGACCCCGTCATCGAGGGGGAGGCCCCGGATCCCGGCACAGGCACGTTCCAGGTCCAGGCGTGTGATCCGAGCCAGCTCGGCAAGCTGCCGGAGAACCCGAACCCGAAGGGCGCCGATCTCCAGAACATCACGACGAACTTCCACGTCCTCCAGTCGATCCAGCTCCTCGCGTCGATCGTCAACAAGACGGCCGAGGCGATCAGCAGCCTCGAGACGGAGCCGGCCGCGGACGCGGACAAGGGTATGTGCGTCTGCAGCCAGCAGGTGTCCAGCCAGTGCCTGAACGTCATCCAGCAGGACAAGACGACGTACGAGGAGTGCATCGACTTCTGCGACCCGAGCTCGCCGACGGCGGATCCGTGCAGCACCGGCGTGCTCGTCTGGCTCTCCAACGACATCCAGCAGACCCAGGCGGGCAAGGCCAAATGGGCGCTCAGCACGGTGAAGTGGCTCGACCAGATCGCCGACCAGATCGGCGGCGGTCAGTTCGCCAATTTCCTGAGCCAGTTCGGCGGCGAGCTCGACAACATCAGCGAGGTGATGTCGAAGATCCAGTGCTACGTGGACCAGTACACCGAGGGGTACCACCTCGGCAGCTACTCGGACCAGCGGCCCGACCTGCACATGTGCATTCCGTGGGCCGGACACGGCGCGTACGCCAACCTGTCGGACAGCGACCGGTGGGGCATCGGCGGCCGCTACACGTCGCACACCCTGAGCAAGGAGCGCCGCGCCCAGATGCGCACCGGCGGCTTCGCCGTGACCGCGTTCGGCGAGACGCTGAGCATCCTGCCAGGGATGGAGTTCAACATGCAGCTTGACGGTTACAAGTGGTTCAACCGTGAAGCTCCCCTCGGCATCGAGGCGCTGGGCCACCTCGCGGGCGGCGGGGTCAGCCTCGACGCCGCGAAGAAGCTCGGCGTCTTCTACCTCGCGGACGAGGACCAGATGACGTCCCTCGACAGCGACGGCGACGGCCGCGTCTCTCCGCAGGAGTTCCTGATCGGCACGTACATGCCGTTCGACTACACGCCGACCGACGGCGTCCCGGCCCAGCTCACCTGGCCTCGGGAGGGCGCGGAGGCCATCGAGGCGTGGGAGGGGAAGTCGGCCGCGCTCCTCGCCGCGGCGCTCAACCTCGACCTGAGGCTGAAGCCGATCGAGAAGGAGCTGACGCCGATCCCCCTCCCGCCGGTCCCCGGCGCGTACCTCATCCCGTACTTCAAGCTCGGCGCAGGGGTGAAGTGGTACGACGAGGCCTATTTCATGCGCAAGCGCCTGCAGGAGGCGCTCAACAAGAACACGTCGCACAAGATCACCGATCTCGACTTCAACCGCGACATGCACGGCTTCCAGGCGCCGGACGTGACCGCGGAGGCTGGGACGCAGGTGTCGGTGAGGCCGGAGGTGGGCGCGAAGCTCTTCCTCGGCGTGCCGATCGGCAAGATCCTGAAGGTGGGCGTGGAGGCCAGCATCGGCTTCTCGGTCGATCTCAAGCCGAAGGGCTCCGGCGGCGTGGTCGACCTCAACGCCTCGCTCGAGCAGGCGCTCGTGAACAGCAACCCGAGAGACGACCTCGAGTGCAAGCCCGTCTTCTCCTACAAGGATGAGGCGTCCTGCTCGAGCAGGTACGTCCCCGGGTCGTCGCTGGATCTCGCCTGCTCCCCGCTCGACACGAAGAACTCCTGCTGCATCACGTTCTTCAACGGCAGCCGCGCCTGCCTCGACGACTGGACGGGAATCACCCAGGATCAGTGCAGCCCGTCCAACCTCTCGTACGCGCTGTTCTCGACCTTCCTCAAGGAGAAGGACGCGAAGACGTACAAGGGCATGTTCCAGCACGCCTTCACCACCCAGTGGAGCGCGAACAAGTCGTGTGAGGAGTGCGCGGACGACGGCACCTGCCCGAACAGCCTGCGCGCCCCCGCGCTGCCCGAGATCTCGGCGTGCACCAAGCACGGCGTGTGCTGCCTGCCCTCGGCCTCGTCGCCCTACGGCCTGGCCTACTCGCTGGCGCTCACGGACGGCACGTTCGGCGGGGCCCGCTTCCTCCAGCCCACCGATATCGCCTACGACCGGACGAACAACCACCTCTTCGTCGCGGACCGGACCGCCATCCGCCGCATCGACCTGCAGACCGGTCAGGTGACGAGGATCGCCGGGTCGAGCGCGGCGGGCAACGTCGACGCGGTCGGGACCGCCGCGCGGTTCAACACGATCTCGGGCATCACGTACGACGCGGGCGCGCTCTACATCGCCGATCGCGGCGCTCGCTCGGTCCGCAAGCTCGACCTGAGCAACAACCAGGTGACCACGATCGCCGATCGGATGGTGTTCCTCACGCCGCGGGACGTCGCCGCGCACGGCGGCGCCCTCTACGCGACCGACAGCGGCGCCCGCACGGTGATCAAGATCTCGCTCCCGTCGGGCGCGGCCACCACCGTGGCCGGCACCTCGGGCCAGTCCGGCGGCGCCGACGGCATCGGCGCGATGGCCCGGTTCATGGAGCCGACCAGCATCGTCGCCGACGGGCGCGGCAGGCTGTACATCAGCGACACCTCCAACAGCACGCTGCGGCGGTTCGACGTCGCGACGGCGGCGGTCACCACCGTGGCCGGGACCAGCGGCTCGGCGGGCTCGGCGGACGGCATCGGCGCGGCGGCCCGGTTCACCGCGCCGAAGGGGCTCGCCGTCGACAGCGCGGGCCACGTGCTCGTCGTCGAGGGCAACAAGCCCGGTCGCGTGCGGCGCTTCGATCCGGAGATCTCCGCCGTGACGACCGTCTCCGGTGCTCCCGGCACCGTGGCGGCGGACGGCCTGGCCGACGACGCGATCTACGAGCTGCCGTCGGGCGTGGCCGCGCTCCCGAACGGCGACATCTACCTGAGCGACACGACCCCTGGGACGGTCCGCAAGATCAGCGGCGACTGCGACTCGGGCATCCCCGGCGCCGTCGTGTACGACGTCACGGAGGCCGAGTGCCCCGGCAACTTCGACGCGTACAGCTGCCTGTCCGAGACCGAGGTCGACGCCACGGAGTGGCAGGGCCCCGGGTGCCACCCGCTCCAGACGGGCTTCCTGTCGGCGTGCGGCTGCACCTCGAACGCCGATTGCGCCAGCGGCGAGACGTGCGATGTCGAGGCGAAGGTGTGCACCGTCGGCGGGACCCCCGTCGACTGCGTCTGCACCGCGCAGAGCACCTGCCCGAACCAGCCCGGCCGCGCCTGCGTGGACGGGGCGTGCGCCCGGCACTGCACCTACCACCCCTCGACGGCCGACACGGCCTGCGGCCAGAACGAGGTCTGCACGATCGGCGGCACGTGCGAGCCGAAGGCGGGCCCGAACGTCCCGTACGCCGAGGAGGTGATCTGGGGCATGAAGAACGGGGACGACCCGACCCACGCGATCGCGACCTACGGCCTGACCGAGATCGAGCTCATCGCCGCGCTCAACGCCGGCATCCACGTGGGCCTCGAGGCGAAGCTGTTCAAGAAGTGGAAGAAGTTCACGCTGTGGAAGTGGCGCCAGACCTTCGATATCGGCTCGGTCTCGAAGTACAAGTTCCAGCCCGGGCTCGAGGCCACCTACCAGTGGGACAGCTCGCCGCTCGGCGACATCACCAACTACCAGCCCGGCGAGGTCACGCGTTATGCGCAGGTGGGCGCGTCGACGGCCGATTTCCTCGAGTGGTGCAAGGACGAGCTGCCGCTGCACTCGTCGGACCCGCTGCCCCCGACCACCAATGACGTGATCGGCGGGGTGGAGGACGTCGTGAACTTCGGCTTCAACGTGGGCGAGACGGTCTCGTCGGCCGAGAACCTCTGCATCAACGGCCAGCCCATGACGGACTGGCTGCAGGATCAGGACGCGCTCGCCGAGACGTTCGTGACCGGGACCTGCTCGTACGTCGGTCCGCAGACCGGCTCGCGCGGGAGCCTCAGCTTCCCGTGCCAGGAGTCGCATCGCCACCTCCTCAAGCACTGGGGGTGCCTGGACACGCAGCGCACGGCCACGTCCATCGCGCTCGCCGGCGGCGACTTCAGCGCCGCCGTGGTCAACCCCGGGACGGCCCACTTCGACCTGACGAAGGTCCTCGTCGATCCGGACGGCGGCATCGAGCCGGAGAACCTGGTGAAGCGGACCGCGGCCTCCGAGGCGTGGCTCGCCGAGGTGGAGACCTGCTTCGACGACCACTACGAGGACACGATCCCGTGCGCGTGCACGACGGACGCGGACTGCAACACCGGCCCTGGGCAGACCTGCGTGAGCGGGACGTGCCAGACGCCGGAGAACACGGTCGCCGAGTGCTCCGTCGTGGAGAACGGGGGCGTCACCGTGGAGCGGTGCTGCGGCGACGGCGTGCAGCAGGCCTCGGAGCAGTGCGACGACGGCAACACCGTGAGCGGCGACGGCTGCTCGGCGCTCTGCAAGCTGGAGGCGAAGGGCGCGTGCTGCCGGTCGGGCGGCTGCACCGACCTCGGCCAGGGCGGCATCAGCTCGGGCCAGAGCTGCGAGAGCGCCGGCGGCTACTTCGTCAATGGCTATAGCTGCGCCGAGGTCGACGCCTGCGGCGCCGAGCCTGTCGGCGCTTGCCACGAGCCCGACGGGACGTGCCACGACCCCGCCTACGCGTCGCAGTGCGCCGCGGCGGGCGGGGTGTTCACGGTCAACGGGGCGTGCGAGAACCCCGTCCTCACGCTGGACCTGCAGCCCGGGAGCGCCGGCATCGACGCGACCATCACCAGCCTGGCCGGGGGCACCGGGACGAACATGGGCAGCTCCGTCAACCTGACGGCGGGCGTCTGGACGGCCAGCGGCGCTCAGTACGTGAACCGGAGCATGATCCGCTTCGATCTCTCGACGATGCCGGCGGGCGCCACGATCGAGCGGGCGCGGCTCAGCCTGTTCGCGGACCCCGACGCCCGCCTGTACGGCCAGGGGACCCACAACGGCCTCGGCCCGGGGCACGCGACGCTCGGCGGCTCCAACGCCTTCCTGCTCCAGCGCATCACCTCGTCCTGGCAGGAGAACACGGTCACGTGGGCGAACCAGCCGAGCGTGTCGACGGCGGACCAGGTGCTCCTGCCGCAGAGCACGTCGACGAGCCAGGATTATGAAGACATCGACGTGACCGTGCTCGTGCGAGAGATGCTCGCCACGCCCGGGAACAACCATGGATTCATGATCCGGCTCCAGAGCGAGGGGGCGAACTACCGGGAGGTCTCGTTCGCGTCGAGCGACCACGCGACCGCCGCGAGGCTCCCGAGGCTCGTCGTGCGCTACCGCGAGCCGTGAGCGCCGGCGCCGCCGGGCCGGCCCGGCAGGCGGGGGGGGGCGGGCAGCGCGTCCGCGCGACGACGCCCGCCGCCCCGCCCCGCCCCGCCGTCGCCGATGCGCGGGCCCGGCGGCGCCGCATTCACCCGATCTTCCGTGTCTTTCCGAGAACGCAGCGGAACGCAGAGAAAGAATCAGAGACGACGATGAGATACGCGACTCGAAATTTCGCAGGCATCACCTCCGGCCTCCTCGCGGGCCTCGCGGGGCTGTCCACGGCGCTGGCCCAGGTCACGCCGCTCGACACCAACCATGTGGTCGTCATCGACCGCTCCGGCAGCATGGCCGGGACCAACCTCGCCCTCGCGCAGCAGGCGGCGAAGATCTACGGGAACACGCTCGCCTCGAGCAACGTGCCCGGCTCGCAGTCGTTCACCGAGCAGCTCGGCCTGGCGAGCTACGCGGACACGGCCTCGGAGTCCTTCCCGCTCACGCAGGTCCCGGCGTCGGGCTACGACGCGGCCGTGGACGCGCTCGTCGCGAACGGGGTGACGTCCATCGGCGCAGGCCTCGAGCAGGCGCTCGACATGCTCACCGCGGCCAACCCGACCAAGGGGCCGCGCGAGTGCGTCGTCCTCCTGTCCGACGGGCAGCACAACACGCCGCCGGCGCCGGACGACTTCTGGGGCGACTATATGTACCGCGTGGACGAGGTCCACTCGATCGCGCTCGGGTCGGGGGCGGACGAGGCGATGATGAGCGACATCGCGACGAACTTCGGGATCTCGCCCGGGCTCTTCATGCGCGCCGACGTCAGCTCCGACATCGACCAGCTCGAGCTGCTCGGCGCGTTCAACCGCATGGCGAACGACTGCCGCGAGGGCGGCATGATCGATCAGGGGCTGACCCCGATCCTCGCAGGGGACACGGACTGCACAGACGTGCTCGTCTCCGCCGCCCAGATCGTGGATTTCACGATGATCTTCGTCGGCAGCGTCGCCCCGGACGTGTACCTGACGCCGCCGTCGCAGCACCCGACCTCCCAGATCACCGAGACGAACTACGGGGCCTCCGGCTCCGACATGACCTTCTTCTCGGCCGACAACTTCAAGCGCTTCTCGCTGAACCTCACGCAGTCGTACGAGGAGGGCTTCTGGCGGTTCTGCGCCGAGAACAAATCGTCGTCGACGCTCTACCTCTATTCCTCCGTGTCGACGCTGATCGACGATATCCAGCTCCGGATCACGACGAACGGCCTAAACGTCGGGTCACAGCCGCTGTTCGTCGAGGCCGAGGTGACCCACCTGGGCGCCCCGGTGACGGGCGCCACGGTCAGCGGCGAGATGACGGCGCCGAGCGGCGCGGTCACGCCGCTGACGCTCTCGGACGGCGGGCCCTCGCAAGGTGACACGACCGCCAACGACGGCGTCTACTCGCTGAGCTTCAACCAGTTCGCCGAGACCGGGAGCCACCAGATCACGGTGTTCGCGGACCACGCCGGCAGCTCCAGCGTCCCGATGTTCGCGCGCCAGTACACGTTCGGGGTCTACAAGAACCCGAACCCGACCGTGACCTGCCAGAGCCTCGGCCAGGCGGGGCCGGTGACCCTCGCCACGGTGAACGGCACGGCGTGCTTCCAGATCGACCCGGCGCACTACCCGACCGGCTGGACGCCGGCGAACCTGGGGCTCCAGGTGACCTCGATGGACGGCCAGCCGCTGAACGGCGTCACCGTGTCCATCAACGGCGGGCCGAGCCAGAGCCCCGCGGCGAACAGCTGGTCGACGCAGTTCTCGACGCCGTTCCCGGGCGCGGCGACCCCCGTCGTCTACCAGGTGAGCACGACGGGCAGCCGGCAGCTCCAGTTCGCGTGGCACCCGTGATCGCGGCGGGCTCCCCGGCGCGGGTCCGCCGTCGCGGCGCCCGCGCGCGGGGGCGCGGGTGACCTCGCGGCCGCGGCGCGTCTACCGGCGCCTGAGCGCGCGGGACACGGAGCGGGCGCTCGCGTAGCCGAGCTCGGCGGCGAGCGTGTGCCGCGAGGGGCTGGCGCTGGCCAGGTACCGATCCACGAGCGCGGCGCGCGTCTCCGCGAGGAGCGCGCGGTGCGACGTGCGCTCCTCGCGGAGACGCCGCTGGAGCGTCCGTGGGCTCACGCCCATTCGCTCGGCCACGTTGTCGATGTTCGGGTTGCCCTCGGCGATGCACTCGCGGAGCCCCTCGCGGACCTCGTCGACGAAGCTGCACGGCGCGGCGGGCGGCGGCGCGTCGACGCGGCTTTGCTGCTGGAGCCGCAGCAGCGCGGACGCCTCGAGGATCTCGCACAGCCGGGGGTCGGCGGAGCGGAACGGCATGTCCAGGTGCTCCCGCCGGAAGACCAGCTCATCGAAGGGGGCGCCGAACTCGACCGGCGCGTCGAAGATCCGTTCATAGGCACCTGCGCCGCGCTTGCGGTGGTGCCGGAAGCGCACGGCCAGCGGGCGGAGGTACTCGCCGGAGAACGCCCGCGCCCGGAGCACGGTCATGCCGGCGAGGAGCTCCGACACGGCGGGCACGCCGTTGGGAGCGACGTGGCGGAAACGCGCGTTGCCGCCGTCCGCGTGCAAGCTCAGCACGCCGGAGTCGGCGAGCAGCGGGGCGAAGCGGATGAAGCGGGAGAGCGCCGCGCCGAAGCTGGCGCTGCTCCGCGACAGGTAGTCGAGGATGTCGAGCGTGCCGACGTCGAGCGTCTCGGCGACGTGGAGCCCGAGCATGGGGTCGCCGCTCACCCGCTCGGCGGACGACCAGACGTACCGCGCCGCGCTCAAGGGGATCGGCACCCCGCGCTGACCGAGGGCCCCCGGCGGCAGCGCCGCACCTCGCAGGATCGCCTCCAGCGGCAGGCCGAGCTTCGGTGCGGCGGAGATGAGGAGCAAGATGAAATCAGAAAATGCAGCCGGAGCAGGCTCTTTGCGCACGCTTCCTCACAAGCCGAAGGACCTATGAAGATAGGGGGCGGTACGGGGCCGGGCAACCGGGCAGGGCGTCGAAAGTGTGCGCTCCCGTGGACGCCACGCCCTCGCCATGGGCCGGCCATGCGCTCGTCGTGCTCGTCATGCCCGCTCGTCGTCGAGACGCGCTGGCCACCTGATTTCCGGCATGCGACGTTGCCCGCGCATCCTGGCTCGGTCACAGCGCCTGAAAGGCGCATCTTGCCGCCACGGCCAGCACAGGAGAGCGCGTCGACCTGATAGGTCCGCGCCCGGGCGCCACCGTCATGGATTGAAGTACGGATCGTTCGCCATGCGCACGAAGGCGGCCAGCGACGCGCTCGACGAGCGGATGCGCCAGTCCGTCTCCTTGTTGACGTCGAACCAGATGACGCCCTTGATCAGGGGGTAGTCGGAGCGCAGCGTCGGGATCATCTGGTCGATCCACGCTGCCTTGTTGCCGCCGGACTCCGCAGAGGCCATCTCGCCGATCATGATCGGCTTGCCCTTCGCCGCGAGCTTCGGATAGATGTTCTTGAACACGTCGCGGAAGCTCTGCCATCCGCCGCCGCCGGTGGATCCCCAGTTGTACCCGTCGACGCACGTCCAGTCCACGTAGTCGTCTCCCGGGTAGTAGCCCATCGCCTGGTTCCACGCCTGGCGCGGCTCATCCGTCACGTTCGGGCACCAGACCCACACGATGTTGTCCGCGGACCGGAGCGCGTCATGCACGTGCCTGTAGGCCGCGATGTACTTGTCGGGGCTCCTTCCGTTCTGCGCGCCGCCCCACGGCGACCATTCGCCGTTCATCTCGGCGCCGAAGTCCACGAAGAGCTTCTTGCCGAGCGCCTTCGCGTCGCGCGCCCGCTGCGCCAGCATCGCGTCGTGGGAGCCGTCGATGATCTCGTCGAGGGGGGTGTCGAAGACCTCCCAGTTCACGAACGGGACGCGACCGGCGTCGAGGTCGGCCTTCGTCACGCTGCCCACCCAGTTGTGGGTGAAATCGTAGTACGTCAGGTGCAGCTTCAGCGTCCGCCCGAGCCTGGCGCTCGTCTGGGAGATGCTCCCGTCGCCGTAATACTGCCCGAGCCACGCGCCCGACGCCGGAACGAGGATGTCGTCCCCGCCCGGCGTCGGGGTCGGGGTCGGGCCGGTGGTGCCGCCGTCCACCTTGTCGAAGGTCCATCGCTGGTTGGCCCCGCCGCGCCACGGCCACTGGACGATCGCCGCCCCGTCCGCCGTGCTGCCCCGGTAGATATCCAGCGCCATGCCGGTGTGCACCGCCTGGATGCTGACGTCGTTGCCGCCCCGGTTCACGAAGGTGAACTGCTGGTGCTCTCCCTCGACGTAGTCCCACTGGCGGAGCGCGGCGCCCGCATCGAGGCTGCCGCCGGCCACGTCGAGGGCTTTCCCGCTGCCGACGTTCGCGATCTTGAAGGCGCCGCCTCCGGCGCTGGAGACCTGGAACTTCTGCGATTCCGCTCCGTTGCAGGACCGCACCTGCACCTTGGCGCCGCTCTCCTTGCTGCCGCCGCTGATGTCGAGGCACTTGCCGCTCTGGACCGACTTGATCAGATACGTGCCATCCGAGACGCTCGACACGACGACCGGGGCACTGTCGTCCTGCACATCGACAGCGAGCCCCTCAGCACCGTCGACCCCGCAAGCTCCCAGCAGAAGAAAAATAGGACCGTATCCAAGCCTTCGAGTCATTGGCATAAGCTTCTCCAACCCGGACCCGTTGTAATTATCCAATCACGTGACGAAGATCGTCACGCCCGGACGATCAAGACAGCTCCCTGGTTGTACCAGCCACGCACTGGCTGACAATCGACAATTGACATTCGAGGCTCATTCTCAATCGGCCTCAACAATTTACAATCCAGACACCAGAGACCTTCGTCGCCATCGCGCGGAGCATCGCGCGCGGGCAGGCAGATGGCGTGGCAGGACTACATTTCACGACCCGGCACCGGGGAGAGCGGCGCCGGTGAGCGGCAGGCCTGTGCCGGGGAGGAGAGCGTCAGGGCGACAGCAGGAAGGCCTGATCTAGTCTCCCGTGTACTCCACCGGCACACGCAGATCGCCGGTCTCCGGGAGCTCGAACCTCACGCCGATCCGCTGTCCACCGGTCTGGCAGGCACGGCCGACGGTATCGTAGGTGAAGGAGCCCAGGCAATCGTAGCGATTCTCTGCCACCTCGAACCCGCATTCCTCTGCGCTCGGGCCCACGATGAACACGGCCTCGTACGTCCCGGGGGCGACCGGCTGCGCGACGCCCCTTGGCACCACGATGCTGGGCAGCTCGGATTCGGGGATCGTGCAGGTCACGGTACGCTTGTAGATGACCTCTTCACGAGCGTCCCATACGAGGGGGAGTGTCGCGCCGGGGGCCACCTGCTCGTAGGTCCCTGTCTCCAGATCGTCGACATAGGTGGAGCAAGCCGCCTGCGTGGAATCGACCTCGCGATTGACGAGCGTCGTCTCATCGCCTTCCACCTTCCAGACCTCGAATCCGCTGCACAGACGTCCTGACACCTGGACTCCTGCGAGGCTCGCGGAGGCGTTGTGGAACTCGAAGGTGACGGTCTGCCGCGACGGGACCGGATCTGGCAGCGGCCCCTCGCTGGCACCCCCGGTGCCCGCCCCGCCTCCCGTGTCCTCAAGGCCTCCGGTGCCCGCCTCGCCTCCCGTGTCCTCGAGGCCTCCGGTGCCCGCCTCGCCTCCCGTGCTCGCACCGCCTGCCGTTCCGCCGCCGGTGCCTCCTCCCGAGCCCTCGCCGGCTGCGCCTTGCGCGCCGATGTCGGTGACGAGCTCGGTGCATCCGGCCGCGCACAGCATTCCACTCACCACCAGCAAACGCGATACGATAGGAATTCTCACGAGGACCTCCAAGGCGTCGAGCTCACGTGGCCGATCGCCTCTCCCTCGTATGCCGCGATGTCGAGGGTGCGGTCCGCGAGCCCGCTGGCCACGTGACGCGCCGACGCCAGCCGTGGGACAGATGGCAAGCTGCATGCCAGACTGAATTGCCAACCTACTGCGCGACCCCGACGATGCGCCCTCCCACTGTGCCAGAGTGTGCGGCCGGCGGGGGGCCGTCAGCCGGCACGCTATCGTGCCTGCAGCGTGCGGATGGCCGCCGCGCGTGGGGATTCCCTTGCGACGGGGCCGCTGCTTGCCTCGATCTTTCCGACGAGCGCGGCTGCCATGACCAGCGCAGTCACGACTTCTTCTCCTGCGGCGACCCGATCTCGTCGCCCGAGGGCTTCTGCTGGCACGAGCTCGATTGCGGTTACAGGGCGGCCCCGCCGATAGCGCCACCTCAGGGCATTGTTAAAACTATTACATTTATCGCGAACGCACTGCAGTTTCCGGAGAGCGGGTCGAAAGGTTAGGATGTTCGACGGTCGTCCAGTTCGGAGAGCGCCGGGCCGCTCGTGCGAAACAGAAGGATCGAATGACCCTAGATCTCGATGGGCCCAGCCCGCACGTCGGCGTCGACCCCCTGCCGCTCCTCTGCGCGCTGCCGGTCGCCGCCGCGATCTTCGATGCGAACGGCGCGCTCCGGTGCGCCAATCCCCGCCTGGAGCAGATCATCGCGGACGGCGCGCTCCCCGCCTGGCCTGTGTCCCTCGCGCGCTCGCCGGCCGTCCTGCCCGCGTCGCTCGAGGGGCTCGCCGGCGAAGCGCAAGAGGTGCTCGCCGGCATCCGCGCAATCCTCGAAGGCAAGCGCGAACAGGTCGAAATCGTGCTCCGGGGCGGCGCGCCCGGCGCGACCCCCGGCGAGATCTCGGTCACCCCGCTTCGCGTCGATGGCGCGCGCGGCGCGCTCGTCTGTGTCCGCAGCCCGACAGCGCCGCACGACGCGCCAGGGGCCGTGCCCATCGAGAGCTTCCTCGACACCATCCTCGACCACGTGCCCGTCTCGGTCTTCATCAAGGAAGCGACGGAGTTCCGCCTCGTCCGGATGAACCGCCGCTACGAACAGGTCCTCGGTGTGCCCCGGAGCAGCGCTCTCGGCAAGACCGTCTTCGACCTCTTCCCGCAACGACGGGAAGAGGCCGAGCGGCTCGATCGCATGGATCGGGCCGTGATCGAGAAAGGCGATGTCGTGGATGTCCCCGAGGCGCGCATGGTCGGGGCCGCCGGGGAGCGGTGGCTTCACATGGTGAAGGTGCCCCTCACCGACGCGCGCGGCGTCATTCAGTATCTCGTGGTCATGGTCGAAGACATCACGGAGAAGAAGCGCGCCGAGGAGGCGATGCAGAGAGAGCTCGCGTGGTTCGCGACGCAGCGGGAGCTCCTCGACGTCATCCAGGAGCTGTCCACGCCGGTCATCCCGGTCCACGAGGGCATCCTCGTGGTGCCCCTCGTGGGGACCATCGATTCTGCCCGCGGCGCCCGGCTCCTGGAGATGCTCCTCCAGGGGATCCAGCGCCACCGGGCCGAGACGGTGCTCATCGACATCACCGGTGTGCCCGTCCTCGACGCCGATGTGGCAGACCGCCTCCTCCAGGCCACGCGCGCCGCCTCACTCCTGGGCGCCACGTGCGTCCTCGTCGGGGCCTCACCCGACGTCGCCCGCACGTTTGTCGCGCAGGGGATCGATCTGGGAAACCTCCTGACGCAGCGCGATCTCCAGGCAGGTATTCGTCGTGCCCTCGCGCGTCAGGGCAAGGCGATCGTCGCGCGGCGACGCGAGCGGCGCTGATCTCACACAGCGGCTCGCCCGCGCACGACAGATGCTGTCCCTCCCGGACGTGCCCTGGGCCGACGGAACATTCCATCCATGCATTGAACACATGGTGTGGCGGGCGGGGGCTGGCAGGACACGGAGAGCGCGAGAGACCGCAAGGGGAAGAGGGGAAGAGATCTCTTCTCTGTTCCCTTGCGCCCCCTGCGCCCTCGCGGTCCTCTTCTCATCCGCTGATTTTTCGGGAGTTGCCGTGGCGAGCGCCGGGACCGCGCGGCAGCGCCGGCGTCGAGGGCGCGCAGGGGACCTCCGGTCCGAAATTTGGCCCGCCCGCGCCGGGCATGCGAACCGGGGGGCCGGAGACCTCTGCAAGGATGACCAGCCCTCGCTCCCACGCCGAGCTTGTCACGCTGCGCAAGCTCGCGCAGGACCTCGCCGCCCAGCGCAAGGAGCGCCTGTCGAGCGTGCACCTCCTCGCGGCCATCGCCCTGCGCGGAGGCCCCGCCGCGGAGCTGCTGCGCGATCGGCGGCTCGACGACGAGGCCCTGCTCAAGGCCACCCGCTCGGTCGACGACGAGGGCCCCGACCCGATCGGCCGCGCCATGGGGGGCGCGCGCGACGTCGCGAAGCGCGCGACAGCGAAGGAGCCCGCCGCGCTCCACCTGCTGCTCGCGCTGCTGTCGGACCGCAGCTCGGCCGCGCACAGGGCGCTCACGCAGTCGGGCGTCGACCTCGCGCGCCTGCGGACCTCGGCGCTGCAGATAGCGCTCGGCGTCGTGCAGGCGCGGCGCTCCCTGGCGCCGCGCGGGGGCCTGGACGACGGGGCGCCGGAGAAGCCGGCCGCGCCGGCCAAGGCGCCCCCGGCGCGCCGCGCCCGCGGCGAGGCCGCCGAGCCGGCGCGCGCGCCCGCGGAGCTGCGGCCCGGCAAGGGCGCCGGCGTCGCCGTGACGGAGCTCCGGCCCGCCAGGGGCACGGGCGTCACCATGACGGAGCTGCGGCCCGGCAAGGGCGCCGGCCTCGGCGCGCCGGACCTGCGGCCCGGCAAGGGCGCCAGCCTCGGCGCGCCGGACCTGCGGCCCGGCAAGAGCGCCGGCCCGGGCGTCACCGTGCCGCTGTTCCCGCCGCCCCGCCCGCGCCCCGTCGCGGCCCCGGCCGGCGCCGACGCGCTCCTCCCCGCCGAGCCGGCCGCCGCCCTCGCGGGCGCGCCCCGCCGCGCCCTGGCGGCGGACGACGCGGCCGCGTCGCCCCCCGCCTCGGGGCGGCCGCTCGCGGCGCCCTCGGCCGCGGCGAGCGCCCTCGCGGCGCGCTTCCACCTCGACCGCGCGCGCTTCCCGGCCCTCACCTCGCTCGGCCACAACCTCTCGCTCGCGGCGGCGCAGGGCGAGCTCGAGCCGATCGTCGGCCGCGAGCGCGAGATCGAGCAGGCGCTCGACGTGCTGGCCAAGCGCCACGCCAACAACCCGTGCCTCCTCGGCCCGGCGGGCGTGGGGAAGACCTCGGTCGCGCGCGGCATCGCGCACCGGCTGGCCTTCGAGGAGCGGGAGCCCCGCATCGTCGTCGAGCTCGTGCCGTCCGAGCTCATCGCGGGCACCGGCGCGCGCGGCGCGCTCAGCGAGCGGCTCGCCGGGCTGCGCTCGGAGCTCCGCGAGGCGGGCGGGCGCGTGCTCCTGTTCATCGACGGGATGTCGGAGCTCTTCGGCAGCGGCGCCCTCGACGAGGCGATGGCCGAGCTCAAGCTCGCGCTCGCCCGCGGCGAGATCACGCTGATCGGCACCGCCACGCCCGAGGAGTACCGGAAGAGCATCGAGGTCGACCCGGCGCTCGCGCGGCGCTTCACCATCGTCGAGATCGACGAGCCCGAGGAGGACGAGGCGTTCCTCCTGCTCCGGAGCGTCGCGGTCGGGCTCGGCGCGCACCACGGCCTCACGTTCACAGACGAGGCGCTGGCCTCGGCCGTCGCCTGGTCGGTGCGCTACCTGCCCGGGCGCGCGCTGCCCGACAAGGCGCTCTCGATCCTCGACCTCGCGGGGGCGCGCACGCGGCGCCGCGCGCAGCAGGCGCCACAGAGCGCGCCGGGCGCGCGCGCCGGCGCCCGCGAGCCCGCGCGGCAGGTCGGGCCCCCCGAGGTCGCCGAGGTGGTGGCGGAGCTGGCCGACCTGCCGGTCGAGCGGCTGCTCGAGACCGACCGCGAGCGGATGCTCGCGCTGGAGACGCTGCTCGCCGACCGGGTCGTCGGCCACGGCGAGGCGCTCGGGCGCATCGCGCGGGTGCTCCGCAGGAACGCGGCAGGCCTGCGCGCGCGCCGCCCGATCGGGTCGTTCCTGCTGCTGGGGCCGACCGGCGTCGGCAAGACGGAGACGGCGAAGGCGATCGCCGAGGCGCTGTTCCACTCGCCGGACGCCATGACGCGGCTCGATTTCTCCGAGTACGCCGAGTCGCACGCGGTGGCGCGGCTGGTCGGCGCGCCGCCCGGCTACGTGGGCCACGAGGCCGGCGGCCAGCTCACCGAGGCGGTGCGTCGGCGGCCGTACCAGGTGGTGCTGCTCGACGAGATCGAGAAGGCGCACCGCGACGTGCTCGAGGCGTTCCTGCAGGTCTTCGATGAGGGCCGGCTGACCGACGGCCGCGGCCGGCGGGTGGACTTCACGAACACCGTGATCGTGATGACCTCGAACCTCGGCGCCGCCGAGGCGGGCGCGCTCCGGTCCGAGCGCTCCGTCGGCTTCGCGCGCGCGTCCCAGGCCGTCTCGACGGAGCGGCTCGCCGACACGATGCTCGCCGCGGCCCGCGCCACGCTCCCGCCGGAGCTCTACAACCGCATCGACGAGGTCATCAGCTTCGCGCCGCTCACGCGGGCGGACGTCGCCGAGATCACGCGCCGGCTGCTGGGCGGGCTCGAGCGCGAGCTCGAGGCGCGCGGCGTGGTGCTCGAGGTCGAGCCGGAGGCGATCGACGCGCTGCTCGACGCGGGCGGGTTCGACCCCGAGCTCGGCGCGCGGCCGATGAAGCGCACGATCGGCCGCCTCATCGAGGCGCCGCTCGCGGATCTCATCCTCCGCGGCCAGCTCGAGGAGGGGTCCGCGGCGCTCGTGGGCGTCGAGCAGGGAGAGGTCGTCGTCGACGCCATCGCGCGCGCGGGCGAGCGGCGTTATGCCGCGTGCTCCCGCTGACGAGAGGCGTTATGCCGCATGATCGAGGTGAAGCCCGAGGGCCCGCGGGTCGAAGTACGCCTTGAACCGCGTGATGACGCCGCCGGGGTGCTCGATGACGCTCACGCCCTCGTAGGCGAACACCGCCCCATGGGCCAGCGTCCCGTGGCTCTTCCACTCGAGCAGCGAGGCCTTGTCGGACTCGATGACGCACCGGAAATCGGACTGCACCTCGCCGAAGGTGTGGCGGTAGCTGCGCCAGAAGTTGCGGGCGCCATCCTGACCGTGGAGCGGCCTCGTGATCGCCGGGTTGCTCAGCTCGGCGTCCGGCGCGAACAGCCGCGCCATGGGCTCGACGTCGCCGCTCTCCTCGATCCTGCGCAGGGCTTCGATGAACTCGCTCGCCTTGGACATGATGCCTCCTGCCGTGGAGGCGCTTGCAAGGGGCGGACCCTCGGCCCACCCGGCTACGGCGGCCCCGCCTCGATCGCCCGCCGGTACCGCTCGCGCCGGTGCGGCTCGCGCAGGATCTCGTAGGCCTCGTCGAGCACCTCGATGACGAGCCGCACGTCGTCGAGCAGGTCCACTGTCGCGGCGGTGAGCAGGGTCGACGGCTCGAACGCCTTCCGGAGCGCGAGGTACGCGCGGCGGATCTCGTAGTTCGTCGCGTCGCGCGGGATGCCGAGGATCGAGAAGTAATCCCCGTCCTCCACCAGCGCGAGGCGCGCCCGGACCCGCTGCCGGATCGCCTCCTCGTCGAGCGGATCGTCGACCGGCGGCGGCGGCGCCTCGGTGACCGACTGCGGGATCAGGACGTCGAGCACCTCCAGGCAGACGAGCGCGTAGATCACGCTGGCGTTCTCGGGCTCCGCCGAGCTCACGAGCTCGCCGACAGCGCGGCCGCGCGCGGTGCGCACGAGCTCCTCTTCCTCGCGCCGGAGCGCGCACTCGCCGAGCAGGTTGCGGCGGACGCCGTCGTCGAGGCGCGCGCCCGGGCCGCCGAGGCGGCGCAGCGCGATCTCGGGGGCGATCACGCGGCGGATCGTCTCCACGAAGACCTCGGCGCCGGTCGCCCCGCCGAAGACGTTCGGCTCCGCCTTGAGGCGGCCCGGCGGCTCGGGCTCCAGATCGCACGTCCCGGCCTCGACGAGCACGACGTGCCCGATCACCCACTCGGCGTGCGCGCGCAGGACCGGCCAGAGGTCGTCCTGGCCGAGGTGGCCGTGCGCGATGAGCGCCGCGCCGGCGTGCCGGCCCGACGCGGGGAGCTTGCCCGCGAGCCGCACGGCGACGTCGCGCTCGATGTCGCCGCGCCCGACAAGGAAGGCGAGCAGCGTCTCCTCCGGGAGGGTCGATCCGGCCGTGACGATGTCGCCGTCGTGCAGGACGATGCGCCGCGCCCCCTCCTCCGTCGCGATCGCGAGCGCGCCGGACGTGCGGCTGCCCACCGCCCGGGCGAGCGCGCGCGGCGCGTCGCCGGGGCCGAGCACGGTGGCCGAGGAGGCGTCGCTGGAGGCGGGCGCCTCGTCGTCCGGCTGCGCCGCCAGGGCGCGGCCGAACGCGCCCGTGCTGATCGTCGCGGGCGCCGACGGCGCGGGCTGCATCGCCATCGGCTGCATCGCCATCGGCTGCGTCGGCATGGGCGGCATCGCCATCGGCGGCGTCGGCGCCGCGGGCGCGCGCCCGGCCACGCCGGAGATGGCCACGGGCGGCGGCGCAGCGACGGGCACGCGGCCGAACGCGCTCGACGCGGCGGGCGGCGTCTGCGGGAGGAGCCCGCGCCCGGGCGTGCCCGTACCGACAGTCGCCGGCGCCGGGGGCACCGGGACGCGCGCCGACGCGGCGGAGCGGACCGGGAGGGGCGCCGGCGGCAGCGGCTCGGGCTCGGCCCCGTCGCCGGGCGGCAGCAGCGCGGTCCTCACCTCGACCGAAGGAGGCGACACGAAGGGATAGCCCGGTGGGGCCGGCGGAGGCGGTGGAAAGCCGGGGGCTCTGGCGTCGCGCGCGTCTCTGGCGTCACGCGCGTCTCTGACGTCGCGCGCGTCGCGCGCCCGGGTCGGCGGCGGCTCGGTGTAGCGCTGGGGAAACGACGGCTCGACGCGGCCCGACGGCACGCGCACCCAGTCGAGCTCCTCGCGCACAGGCCCCGGCAGCCCGCGGTCCCACGCGGGCTCGTCGCGCGGCGCGGGCGGCGGCGCGGGCGACCGCCCCCACACCGCCTCGACGCGCGGCGGAGGCGATCCGAACCCGTGGGGCCGGCCCGCGTCGCGCGGCGTCGGCGGCGCGACGTCGCGCCCGCCGCCCCGGCGCGCGGGCGCGCCCGGATCGCGCTCGTCCCTGCCGGGCAGGTGCGCCTCGCGGCCGCTCGAGTACGCCGCGAGCTCGGCCCCTGTGCGCTTCGTCGCGTGCCCCGCGTCGCGCGAGGGCTCGGCGTGGCGATCGTCCTCGTGCTCCTCGCCCGGCTCGGCGAGCTCGCCGATCGGGTCGCCGGGCCCGGTGGTCTCGGCGCGGGTCAGCGCCTGCTGCGGCGCGGCCGCGGCACCGCGCGGGGGATCGCTGGTCCGCGGCTGCGACGCCGAGCCGGCGGCGAGCTGCGCGTGGCCCGCGCTCCCGCCGGTCCGCGGCTCTTCCTCGTCGGCGTCGAGCGGCTCGTCGAGCGCGGAGAGCAGCTCCGGCGACAGCATCAGGTCGACGTCCTCCTCGGCCGCCGGGATGCTCGACGGGCGCGCCTTCGCCGTGACCCGCTGCTCGGCGGCGACGAGGATCTCCTCGAGCTCCGGGCTGATGCGCGCGGGCATGAGCCGCGGCCCGATCGCGTCGCCGTCCTCGGGCGGCGGCAGCACCGAGCCGACGTCGAGCGGGTCGAGCTCGCTGGCGAAGTCCGGGTTCGACGGGACCTCGTTGTCGATCGGCCCCGGATAGCCCGCCTGCAGGTGCGCCACGGCCGCGGCGTGCTCCCCGCGGAACCGCCCCGGCTCCGCGACGGCGCTCACGTGCGCCGCGAGCTCGGCGATGTCCACGGGGCGCTCGAAGACCTGCCCGAAGAGCTGCGGATCGAGCTCCGCCGAGCGGACCGGATCGCCCACGAGCAGCACGGACGCCGCGACGCCGCCCGGGCGCTGGTAGAGGCGCTCGAGCGCCTCGATCGAGCCGGGCTCATCGATGTCGACGATGACGACGCGCGGCGCGTCGATCGCGAGGCGCGCCTCGATGTCCGCGAGCGGCGCCGCGATCACCTCGAAGCCCCGGCCCCGCAGCGCCGCGCCGATCGCCGCCCCCTCCGCCGATGCGTCGGCCAGGAGAACGGCGTCGGCGCGCAGGCGTGCCTGCACGGCTTCGTGGTCGTCGCGGAGCTCGGACACGGCAGTCATCTCGTGGCGGCGGCCCCTCGGTGCACCCAGGACCCCCGTATCGCCTGGACTCTCAACGGTCGCAGGCGGGCTGTCAAACGCGATCGCGGACCCGCGATGTTCCCGCCGCCGCCGCGCCTCCTCGCCCCTGACGTCGCCGCGCGCCGCCGCGCGCCGCGCCGAGCGCGCCCGCCGGCCCCCGCGCGGCGCGCAGCGTGGTAGACCTCGGCACATGCTGCTCGGCGCTTCCCAGAACGAGATCGCCCTCACAGCCCTCCTGGTGATCGTGGTGCTGCTCGCCGCGAAGATCGGCCGCATCGGCGAGGCCATCGGCGGGCTGTTCGAGCGGAACGCGCCCGCGGCGGACGGAGGCGCGCCCGAGGACGGCGCGGAGACGCCGGAAGAGCGCCACGACGGCTGAGCGCGCCCCCCGCAAGCGCCCTGCCCCGCGCTTGCGTTCTGTTTTTTTGGAATTCATAGTTTTTTTGATGGCTGTGAACGAGCCGGCTCCTCCGCGGGCGCGGCGGCGCGCGCGGATCGCGGCGCGGATCCCGCGCGGGTACCGCCCGGCGCTGCACCTGGCGGCCCCCACGGCGCTCGGCGCCGCTGCGCTCGCGGCGGCGGTGGGCCTCGTCGACGCCGTCGAGCCCCTCGAGCTGCTCGCGGTCCCGGCGACGCTGCTGCTCGCCTTCGCCTTCGAGTGGTGGGCGCACCGGTCGGTGCTGCACCGGCGGGCGCCGCTGCTCGGCGCGCTGTGCGAGCGGCACGAGCGCGAGCACCACCTCGCCTTCACCGCGGACGACATGGCGCTCCGGAGCGCCCGCGAGCTCTGGCTTGTGCTGATGCCGCCCGGCTCGGCGCTCCTCGTCCTCGCCTTGCTGCTGCCGCTCGCCGCGGCGGCGGGCCTCCTGTTCTCGCGGGACGCGGCGCTGCTCGGGCTCGCGACGGCGATGGCGTTCTTCGTCAGCTACGAGTGGCTGCACCTCGCGTATCACCTGCCGGAGGGCAGCGCGGTGCACCGGATCCCGGGGCTCGCGCGGCTCCGCGAGCACCACCGCAGGCACCACGACCCGCGGCTGATGAAGCGCTGGAACTTCAACGTCACCGTGCCCCTGTTCGACCTCGTCCACGGGACGCGCTGGTCGCCGCGGCCGCGCGACGGCGCCTAGCCGCCGCGCGCGCCGGGACATCCGCCGCGGCGGTGTGCTAACGGTCGCGCGTGCAGACGCGGACGAGAGACGGGCTCATCCTCCTGCTCGTCGGCGTCCTGCTCGGCGGCGGGCTCGCTTGGCTCCTCGGCCGCCGGCAGGAGGCGCCGCCCGCCGCGCCCCGCGCGCTCGACGCCGTGCCGGCGGGCGCGCTGCTCGTCGCGACGCTCGATCTGCCGGCGCTGCGCGCCTCGCCCGCGTTCGCCCCCTTCCTGCGCGAGGAGCGTGAGATCCCCGGGCTCGGCAAGGTGCGCGACGTGTGCGGCTTCGACCCGGTGGCCGCATTGACCGAGGTCGCGATCGGCATCCCGGCGGCGGGCGAGGGCGGCGATTTCGGGCTTGTCGCGTCCGGCCCCGCGCAGGACGAGGCGCTGCTCGCGTGCGCGTCGAAGGTCATCCAGGCGCGCGGCGGGCAGCCGGTCGTCACGACGCTCGGCAGCTTCCGCGCTGTGCGGGACTCGAGCGCCGAGGGCCGCGGCGAGATCGCCGTGCGCCCCGGCGGGCCGATCCTGCTCGGCGGCGGGGCGTACCTGCGCGCCATGGTCGACGCGGCCGACGGGCGCGTCCCGGCGGTCGGCCCGAGCGGCGCGCACGACGACATCGCCCGCGCGGTGGGCGAGGGCGCGGCGCGCGTCACCGTGGTGCTCACGCCCGAGCAGCGCGCCGAGCTCGGGCGCGAGCTCGCGCTGAGCGGCGCCGGCCGGTCGCCCGCGGCGTCCATCCGCGCCGCCGGCGTCGGCGTCGCCCTCGGCCCCGAGATCGCTGTCCACGGCGTCGTCCTGTGCGACGCGGAGGCCCCCTGCGCCGAGCTCGGCGCCGCGCTGCGCGCCGCCCGCGACGCGCACGCGGGCGACCTCGCGACGCGGCTCATCGGCCTCGGGGCCGTGCTCGAGCGCGTCGCGATCGACGCCGAGGGCAAGGCGCTCCACGCCCGCGTCAAGCTGTCGGCCGAGGAGGCCGGCGCCCTCGTCGACAGGCTCTCCGCGCTGCGCGGCCTGCGCCAGCCCGCGCCGTCGCCGGCGCCCACGCCGCGGCTGCCGCGCGACGACGACGCGAGCGACGGGAGCGACGGGAGCGACGCGCCGCGCGGCGGCGCCGGCGCGCCGCCGCCGGACGCGGTCCTCACGCCCCGGCAGCGCGCGAAGCCGGACGCCGGCGCGGCGCCGCCGGATGGGGTCGTCACGCCGCCGCGGCGCGCGAAGCTGGACGCCGGCGCGCCGTAGCGCCGCGCTGCGGCGAGGCGGTTCCGTGTCCCGCCTGACGAGCGCGGCGCCCCCCGCGGGCGATCCAGCGCATCCGCGACGGGAGGGGCCGAACGCGGCGCCGCGCGCTGTCCAGAACTCCTGTACGCTGATCGCTGCGTTCCGACGGGACCGGCGCTCGGCCCCTCCCGCCGCGGATGCGCTGGGTGGGGGCACATCGCATGCACCTTGTCGGGATCTCCGCCTCCGTGGTCGTCGCGACGCTCCTCGTGGTCGCCCTCTGGGCGCTCCGCCGGCGGCACCGCGAGCGCGAGCTCGAGCTCGAGCGGAGGGCGCAGGAGCTCGCGGTAAGCCGCGCCGCGGAGCAGCGGCTCTGCGAGGAGCTCGTCGAGGCGCGCCGGGCCGAGGACGAGGCGCGCCGGGCGAAGGCCGAGGCGGAGGCGGCGAGCCGGGCGAAGAGCGCGTTCCTCGCCAACATGAGCCACGAGCTCAGGACGCCGCTCAACTCGATCCTCGGCTTCGCCCAGCTCATGGAGCGCGACCGCTCGCTCGGCGACAGGCACCGCGAGAACCTCGCGGTCATCTGCAAGAGCGGCGAGCACCTGCTCGGCCTCGTCAACGACATCCTCGAGATGGCCAAGATCGAGGCCGGCCGCATGACGCTCGCCGAGGTCGACTTCGATCTCCACGAGATGCTCTCGGGCCTGTCGGAGATGTTCGCTGTCGAGGCGCAGAAGCGGGGGCTCACGCTGAGCGTGGAGCGGGAGCAGGACGTGCCGCAGCGCGTCCACGGCGACGAGGGGAAGCTGCGGCAGGTGCTGATCAACCTGCTCGGCAACGCGCTGAAGTTCACGCCGAGGGGCTCGGTGACCTTGCGCGTGTGGGCGCGCCGCTCGACCGCCGCGCGTGAGGGCGGCGCGCTCGACGGCGCGGCGCCGGGGCGGGCGCGGCTGTCGTTCGAGGTGACGGACACGGGCCGGGGCATGGCCGAGGACGAGATCGCGGAGCTGTTCGAGGCGTTCGCGCAGACAGCGAGCGGGCGGAGGTCGCGCGAGGGCACGGGCCTCGGCCTGCACATCAGCCGGCGCATCGTGCGGATGATGGGGGGCGACGTCCACGTGGAGAGCCAGCCCGGCCGCGGGACGACGCTCCGCTTCGACGTGCGCCTGACGCTCGTCGACCCGGCGAGCGCGCGCCCCGACGCGGCGCCGCGGTCGCTGCGGGTCGTGGGCCTCTCGCCGGGCCAGCCGAGGTACCGCGTGCTCGTTGTCGACGACAGGTGGGACGTGCGCCACTGCCTTGTCAAGCTGCTCGACTCGGTGGGCGTCGAGGTGCGCAGCGCGACGAACGGCCTCGGCGCCGTGGCGCAGTGGGAGACGTGGGCGCCGCACCTCGTCCTGCTCGACCTGCGCATGCCGCTGCTCGACGGCTACGAGACGGCGAGCCGCATCAAGTCGAGCCCGCGGGGGCGCGAGACCGTCGTCGTCGCGATGACGGCGAGCGCGTTCGAGCAGAATCGTGCGCTCGCACTGCAATCCGGGTGCGACGATTTCGTGAGCAAGCCGCTCCGCGACGCGGACATCTTCGGCCTGCTGACGAAGCACCTCGGGGCCCGCTTCGACCAGGAGAGCCGCCCGCGCGAGGTCGACGCCGCGGGCTGGCCGGCGCCGGCGCGGGGCGTCGACCCGGCGCGGGGCGTCGACCTCGCGCGGGCGGCGGCCGAGCTGCCCCCCTCGCTGCGCAAGGACCTCCGGCGGGCGGCGACGCGGCTCGACGCGAAGGCGGTGCAGGCCACGATCGAGCGGTTCCGGCCGGAGGACGCGGAGCTCGCGGGGGCGGTCGCCGAGCTCGCGCGGGGGTATCGCTTCGACAGCATCTTGGCGCTATCGAGCGCAGACGAGGAGGAGCCGTCATGACGGACAGCGACGCAAAGCGAGCGCCCCGCGCGCCGACCGCGGGGGCGCGGCCGGAGCGCCCGCGGGAAGAGCCCGCGAACATCCTGATCGTGGACGATATGCCGGCGAACCTGTCGCTGCTCACCTCGATGCTGACGGCGCAGGGCTACGAGGTGCGGGCGGCGATCAGCGGCGCGATGGCGCTGATGTCGGCGGCGGCGGTGCCGCCGGACCTCATCCTGCTCGACGTGAACATGCCCCACATGGACGGCTACGAGGTGTGCCGCCGGCTGAAGGCGGACGCGCGGACGGCGGACGTGCCGGTCATCTTCCTGAGCGCGATGACGGGCATCGGCGACAAGGTGGCGGCGTTCGAGGCGGGCGGCGTCGACTACGTGACGAAGCCGTTCGAGCTGCGCGAGGTGCTGGCGCGGGTGGGGACGCAGCTGCTCTTGCACCGGCAGCGCCGGGAGCTCGAGCGGCAGCGCAAGGAGCTCGAGGAGCGCTACGCGCAGGTCCGCCAGATGCAGGCGGCGCTGCGCGGCTACCTGTCCGACAGGGCGTGGGAGAGCATCGAGGAGAGCGTGTCGTCGAACAGGCCGAGTCCGCCGGCGCGCGAGGTGCTGACGGTGCTTGTCAGCGACGTCGAGGAGTTCGTCCGGCTCTCGGAGCACGAAGATCCGGGGCCGCTGCTCGCGGATCTCAGCCTGTACATGGCCACGGTGGCGCAGGTCGTCTACGACCACCAGGGCGAGGTCGACAAGTACGTGGGCGACGGGATGCTCGCGTTCTTCCGGAGCGCGCCGGACGCGCTCGCGGCGGCGCAGCGGATCCAGCGGGCCATCGCGGACTTCAACGAACAGCAGCGCGCGCACGGTCGGCCCGCCTTCCCGACGCGGCTCGGGCTCGCGACAGGGCCCGTCCTGCTGGCGAGCATCGGTTCGAGCGGCAGGCGGGAGTTCACGATCATCGGCGATCGCGTGAACACAGCGTTTCGGATCCAGGCGCAGGCCAGGGCCGGTGGCCTGCTGATGGATGAGGCGACGTTCACCGCGGCCGGGAGCCCGGCAGGCGCGGTGCCCGCGATGGTGCGCATCCGGGGCAAGCAGGGAGAGGAGAGGCTCTATGCGATGTCGCCCGGCGCGCCCCAGGGCGGCGCGGAGCGCGGCGGCCCGGGCGAGGCCTGAGGAGGAGAGGCGCACTACCGGAGGCGCGAAAGTCGGCTCTCCAGGGCAGTCTCCGGGCGTGCCTCCGGGTGGTATCGGGCGTAGTCGACTGCACCGCACCCGCAGGGGGCATGGGAGTTCGAGCCCGTGGGCCGGGCGATCCGGTCAAGCCATTCGTTCTTGAACCGCGCCATGCCCTCGTGCATAGTCGCCGCGGAGGACAGGACGAACATGAAGCTTCGATATTGCATTAGCTTGATGGGTCTGCTCGCGAGCGCTGGAATGGGCGCTGCGGCGTGCTCGGATGACGATGGCGGCGGCGCGACGGCGACATCGACGTCGACCGGCTCGGGCGGCGGCAGCACCACCGGCAGCGGCTCGGGCGGCGGCAGCACCACCGGCAGCGGCTCGGGCGGCGGCAGCACCACCGCCACCGGCACGGGCGGCGGCGCGGGCGGCGGCGACACGGCGTGTGTCGATGGCGCGCTGATCTGCGACGACTTCGAGTCGTACGAGGGCCAGGGCGCGCCCGGCGGCAAGTGGAAGGTCTACACGCCCAAGGAGGGCTCCGCTGTCATCGTCGACACGACGAAGGCGTTCAGCGGCACCAAGTCCGTCAAGGTGACCACGCCCGAGAGCTCGGGAGACGACAACTACAAGTCCGCCATGATCCAGTTCGCGGATCCGGCGGCCCTGCCGGTCGAGGGCAACGTCGTCCACGGACGCATGATGTTCTTCCTCGAGTCCGCGCCTACGACGGACGTGCACTGGACCATCATCGACGGCTCGGGCACCGTTCCGGGCAAGGATTTCGAGGGGATGCCCTACACGGCCGTCTACCGCTACGGCGGCCAGCACCCGATCGAGAGCGGCAGCCAGTTCATGGCGAACTACGATACGCCGGGGCAGTGGACAAGTCCGCCGACCGGGCCGGCGACGGACTGCTGGCACCACGCCGAGGGCAAGGTGGTCCCTGTCGGCAAGTGGACGTGCGTCGAGTTCAGCTTCGACGGGCCGAAGAACGAGATGCGCTTCTGGATGGACGGCACCGAGATCACCGAGCTCAAGATGTCCGGGACCGGCCAGGGCTGCGCCAACAACGTGGAGAACTTCGAGTGGACAGCGCCGAATTTCTCCAGCATCGGCTTCGGCTGGGAGTCCTACCAGAGCGACGAGCCCCGCACGATGTGGATCGATGACGTTGTCGTCGGCACCGCGCCGATCGGCTGCCCCACCCCGCAGTGAGCCTGCCGCGGGGCGCGGAGCCAGACTCCGCGCCTCGCTCCCCCGCCGCAGCGCCGCGCGGCGCGCGCCGCCGAGAGCATCGATGAGCGCGCGGCTTCAGGAAATTCCTTCACATCCCCGGTGGATCACCGTATCTCGTCTCCCTATCGGCCGCGCCGATGACGTCACCTGACGATTGTCGAGCGCGCCGATTGATCGCTCGCCGGGTCCGCTCTACGAGACGGCGCAGGTCCAACGCCTCACGAACCTGGAGGTCTCGCTGTGATGAAACCGGCCCATTCTCTCTCGCTGCTCGCCTCGCTCGCCCTTGCCGTCGCCGCTTGCGGCGGCTCCCCCGAGCCGGCTCCTGCGGTCCCCGAAGTCCCTGCCCAGCCGGCGCAGCCGGCGCCGGAGGCGCCCGCCGCGCCCGCGCCGACGGCCCCGGAAGCCGCGGCCACCCCCGAGGGCGGCGCGGCCCCCGCGGCCGCGCCGCCGGTGACGGTCGAGGTGCCCATCGAGGCGCGGACCAACTCGAAGCTCAAGGGCTCGGCGACCTTCGCCGAGGTCGAGGGCGGCGTGAAGGTCACCATCAACGTCTCGGGCGCTCCCAAGGGCAAGATCGCCGTGCACGTGCACGAGACGGGCGATTGCAGCGCGCCGGACGCGAAGAGCGCGGGCGCGCACTACAACCCCGAGAACCACCCGCACGGCCTGCCCGACGGCTCGGCCCGCCACCTCGGCGATCTCGGCAACATCGAGGTCAAGGCCGACGGCACCGGCACCCACGAGATCGTCGCCAAGGGCGCGAACCTCAAGCAGGGCGCCCCGAACTCGTTCCTCGGCCGCGCCATCATCGTCCACGAGAAGCAGGACGACGGCAGCCAGCCCGCCGGCAACGCCGGAGGGCGCATCGGTTGCGGCGTCATCGGCCAGAGCAAGTGACGCAGCCCGCTTCGGGCTCATGAGACGCTGAATTCACCTCATCCGCCCCTGGAGGGCGCCTCTCCCCGCCCCGCGGGAGTCGCGCGCTCCGCAGCGCTGGAGTCGACCTCCGCAGCAACACGGAATCGACCTCTCCCGAAGCACGGCTGAGGCATCCTCTCTAATTTTTCAGAAAATCACAGGGAGGCGGGAAGGAAGAATCTTCAAATCCTCCCCGCCTCCCCGCCTCCCTGTTCAATTTCTTCGCTGAACCTGGGAAGCACAGGAGTCGCCCGCCGCCGCGTCATCGCGGAGCAGCGCTGACGGAGATCGCCTGTCGCCGCGCGGAGGACCCGGGCGCCGGGACGCTCCTGCTCGCGGGGAGCTTCGGAGCCGCCGCGGGGCGCGCAGGGGAGCCGGGCTCGACGCGCCGGGCCTGTCCTCGCGGCTCCTCGCGCTGGATGCCCACCGCCGGCGACGGCGACGGCGACGGCGACGCGGAGAGGGCCGCGGCCGCCGGGGAGGCCTGACCGGGGGGCTCGACGCTGCCCGCCGCTGTCACCGGCGCGTCCGCGGGGGATGGCCCGGAGGCGCGAGCCCCGGACCACCGCTCCGATGGCTCCGCCCTCTCCGATGGCTCCGATTGCTCCGCGCGCCGCTCTCCGGTCACGAGCACCACCGCCACGAGCGCCGCGGTCAGCGCCGCCGCCCCGAAGCCCGCCCTCGAGGGCGAGACCAGCCGCCCGAGCCGCGCCGACAGGGCGCCGCGCGGACGCCAGTCGACGAGCTCCATCTCCTCGGGGGCCACCGCGACGCGCCACCTGCCCTGGACCGCGGCAGGCTCGCTCGTCGCCGCAAGGCCGGCCGACGCTGCCGCGCCCGGGCCGTCCGCCCCCCTGGCGACCTCGCCCGGCCCGACGGCGCCGGCCGCCGCTCCGCCCCCCGCCCTTCCCGGCGCAGCCGGCGCCTCGCTCGGCGCCTCGCTCGGCGCCCTCGGGCTCCCGGGCAGCGCGATGACAGGGAGCGGGTCCCCCCGGTGCAGCGCGATCACGACACCCGCCGTCGATGGACCGGAGGCCGGCGGGATCGAGCCGCTGTCCGCCGCGTCCGCGCCGTCCGGGCGGACGCGCGCGCTGGCCGGCGCGTCGCCAGGCCCCTCGCGGAGGACGCGCTGGATGCGCTCGACCAGCGGCTCGACAGCCGGCGGCGCGAACGGGCGGAGCGCCAGCACCAGCTCGGCCACGTCGGGCCAGCGCCGGTCGCGGTCGCGCTCGAGGCAGCGCAGGATGATCGGATCGATCTCCGGAGTGAGCCCGCGCCGGACCTCCGACGGCGGCGGCGGGACGAACTTGCCCCCGAGCACGAGCGACACTGTCTCGACCGAGCGCGCGTGCATGGGATAGCGGCCCGTGAGCAGGACATAGAGCAGCGAGCCGATCGCCCAGATGTCCGCGCGCGCGTCGACGTCGCGCTGGCCGCGCATCTGCTCGGGCGGCATGTAGTGCGGGGTCCCGAGCATCTGGCCCGTGCTCGTCTGCATCTCCCCGAACTCCGCCGACGCCGCGCCCGCTACCGCTACCTTCGAGACGCCGAAATCGAGCACCTTGATGCACGGCGAGCCGTCCCGCGCGCGCGTCAGGAAGAGGTTGGCCGGCTTCACGTCGCGGTGCACAAGGCCGAGGGCGTGGGCCTCCGCGAGCGCGTCGCAGGCCTGGATCACGTAGAGCGTCGCCTCCTCGACGGGCAACGGGCCCCGCTTCTTGCGGATGACCCGGAGATCGCGGCCGGCGAGGAACTCCATGACAAGGAAGGGGAGGCCGCCCTCGAGCCGGCCAACCTCGTGCACCTTGACCGCGTGCTCGCTCCTGAGCCGCGCCGCGATCCGCGCCTCCCGGAGGAAGCGCGCGCACATCTCCGGATCGGCGGCCGTGGACGGCAGCAGCAGCTTGATGGCCCGGAGCTCGCCGAGCTCCACGTGCGTCACGGCGACCACCGCGCCCATGGCGCCCTTGGCGAGCAGCCGGCTCACGCGGTACTTGCCCGCGATCAGGGTTCCGACCTCCAGCCCTTGGATCTCTTCCAGGCCGCGCATGTTCGAGACCTCCGACCGAGAGCGCCGCGCCGCGTTCTCCAGCATACCGTAGGCCCCCGCGCGCGCGGCGCCCGCAGAGGCGCTCGCATCAAATTCAGCGGCGTCGAAGAGCAACACCCCCCCGCGCGGCGCGGCCGCGCGGCCGCGGGCGTCCGCTGCTTCATCAGGAGCCCACCGAGGGGCTCATCCACCGCGCGCGGCGCGCGCCTCGACGGCAGCGGAGCGGCGCCACGCCGCTCGCTCAGCCGCCGCCCTGTACCCCGCCCGGCCTCTTGATCGCGACGGTCCGCCGCGCGCCGGCCGACTCGACCGTCAGCTCGACCGAGCCGCTCTTCCGGGTGTTCTGCAACGAATAACGCAATGCGTCAAAGTTGGCGAGCGGCCTGCCGTCGACGGCGACCACCACGTCGCCGACGCGCACGCCCGCGGACGCCGCGGGGCCGGCGTCCTCCACGGCGACAACGACGGCGTCTCCGCTCGTCTTCAGCTCGCCTTCGAGCAGCGGGAAGATGGGCGACGCGGTGAGCCCGAGCGCGCTCACCGTCCTGCGGTAGCTCTGCACGGCGGCGTCGAAGCTGTCCTTGCGCATGCGGTAGCGCGCGACCGCCACGACAGCGCCGTCGCGCTCCTGGAAGCGCGCGTCGACGCGCTCGGGGGTCGCGAACGCGCCGACCTGCTTCAGGTAGCGGTTCGCCTCGGCCTCCGCCATGCCGGCGCGCCGCTCGCCGCCGCCGCGCGCCTGGAGGAAGGCGTACGCCTCCGACCCCGCGAGCGCCGGCACCACGTTGCTCGCGAGCCGGGAGATCGCGTCGGCGCGCGCGACCGACAGCGCCGCCTCCTGGCTCTCGCCGGTGCCCTCGCCGACAACGAAGACCGCGTCGCCCTCGACGGCGAACGGGCGCTGCATCCAGGGGGGCACCTCCTCGGCCGGCAGCGCCGCGCGGCCCGCGCTCGCCGCGGAGGCCGCTCCCGCGCTCGCCGCGGGGCGCGGGCGACCCGCGCCCCGGATCGCGAAGGCGACGCTGAGGAGCAGCAGCGCCGCCGACACCCCGACCGCCGCGAAGGCCCAGCGCGCGCCACGGCCGTTCGCCGCGGACGCCGTCGCAGCCGAGCCCCGGGTCCGCGAGCGCGTCGACGGCGTCCCCCGCGCCGACGACGCCGCCGGCGACGACGCCACCCCCGGCGCCGACGCCGACGGCGCTCCCGGCGCCGACGTCGCCGCCGCCTCGGCCTCGGGGCGCCTCGCCGACGCCGCAGCCGCTGCCGCCGCCGCCGTCGCCGCGGGGCCCCTCGCCGCCGCGGCCGCCCCGGCCGGCGGCTCCGGGGCGGCGGCGAGCCGCTTCAGCACCGGCAGGAGCGACGCGAACGAGAGCGGCGCGTTGCACCGCTTGCACGGCATGTACGGCTCCCGGCCCTCGAGCGCGGCCTGGGCAGCCTCCTTCACGTCGAGCAGCGTCTGCCTCGGCGCGCTGCACCGCCCGCAGACGCCGTCCACGAGCGCCGTGACCACCGCCGCCCGCAGCGGGGGCCTCGCCGAGGCGATGTGATCGAGCAGCGCGAGCGGACAGCCCTCGATCCGGATCGACGTCACCTCGTCGCCCAGCGCGCGGAGCGACAGCTCGAGCGCCCTCGCCCCCTCGGGCGTCGCCCCCGCCGCGCCCGTGAGATCGAGCACCAGGTCGCCCTCGATCCCGTCGAGCGCGCGCTTCCACCGGACCTGCGCGTCGAGGTTGCAGCGCACGCGGATGCGCGTGCCGCGCTCGTCGACCGTCTTCTCGATCGCCTCGTGCGCGCCGGCGTCGAGCCGCGCGATCTCGTCGAGCGCCACCCGCACGTCGTGCGGGAGCTGGATCCCCGCGTGGCTGGCCGCGAACGCGAAGTAGCTCTCGGCGTCGTCGTCGAACACCGCCGCCCCGCCGCAGCGCGGGCAGGGGCTCGCGGGCGGCTCGTGCGTCCTGACCACGCGCGCGTCCCGGTCGCAGTCGAACAGCCGATCGAAGGCGTGGCCGCAGCGCTCGCACCGGTACGGGCCGTAGAAGGACACGACGCGCCCGTCGCCGAAGAACCGGCGGATCATGCTCACCTGGTTCACGAGCGGCTCGGTGCAGCGGCCGACGTAGATCTCGGACGCGTTCAGCGAGACCTCGGCCAGCATCGCCATCCACTCGCGCACGCCGAACGACGTGACCCGCTGCACCCCGCCGAGATCGAACAGCACGCGGCCCGTGATGCCCCGCGCGACAGCGAGCCCCTGGAGCTCCTCGGTCATCCGCCCCGACATCGCGACGATCAGCAGGTCGCCCAGCTTGCGCCGGGTCACCGTGAGCGCGCGGGGCGCGTGCCCGTGCGCGCCCTCGGGCTCCGCCTCGACGACGGTGTCCGGCGACGACGACAGCGACGGGTGCCGCCAGGAGCGCGGCGGCGGCGGGTCGGCGTCGCGCGCCGCCTCGAGCCGCGACGCCGAGAAGAGCGGCGCCGACCGCTTCGTCGCGGCCCCGCCGGCGCGCTCGGCCGACCGGAGGCTCGACGGCGAGGCGGCGGCGTCGAGCTCGCCCGCGAAGGAGTCGTCGTTCTGTATCGACGCTTGCTTCTCGACGATGTGCGACAGGAGCTCCGACTCCGAGGCGAGCGCGCCGCGCCAGGCCTCCACCCGCTGGCCGAACAGCTCCGACATGAACGACGACAGCGCGAGCGCCGACGTCGCCAGCCGCCGCTCCCGCGCGAAGGCCTCGAGGTCGATCTGCAGATCCCGGGCCGTCGCGTACCGCTTCTCCCTGTCGCGCTCGAGGCACCGGAGCACGATGCGCTCCAGCTCGGGCGGGTAGTCGGTGCTCACCTGGCTCGGCGGCATCACCGGGTCCTCGACGATCGCCCGCATCAGCTCGAACTCGGTGGCGCCGCGCCGGAACAGCCGGCTGCCCGTCGACATCTCGTAGAGCACGATGCCCACCGAGTAGATGTCGCTCCGGCGATCGAGCTTCTCGCTCGTGCACTGCTCGGGCGACATGTACGGGACCTTGCCCTTGAGCGCGCCGTCGCGCGTCTCGTTGACCCGGTTCGCCGCCTTCGCGATCCCGAAGTCGAGGATCTTCACGGCCCCGTCGTAGGTGACGAACACGTTGTGCGGGGACACGTCGCGGTGGACGATGTCGAGCGGCTTGCCGTCGAAGCCGACCTTCTCGTGGGCGTAGTGCAGCCCGGCCGCGACGCCGGCCGCGATCGTGATCGCGTGCTCGACCGGCATCCGCCGGTTCGCCGTCCTGAGCGCCTTCTTGATCGTCCGGAGATCCTCGCCGTGGAGGTACTCCATGGCGATCACCGGGACGCCGTCGACCTCCTCGATGTCGTACATCTGGACCAGGTTGGGGTGGTCCAGGGTCGCGGCGATGCGCGCCTCGTCGAGGAACATCCGCACGAACTCGGGGCTGTCGGCGAGGTGCGGGAGGATCTGCTTGACCACGCAGATCTTCCGCACGCCCGAGATGCCCGCGACGGAGGCGACCCAGATCTCGGCCATCCCGCCCATGCCGATCTTCTTGAGCAGGCGGTACCTGCCGAGCGTCGTGGGGCGGCGCGACGCGGCGCTCATCGGGCCGGCGGCGTGGCGCTCGCTCATGCGCCCGCCTCCGCCGCGCGGGCCGGCAGCGTCACTCGTCCGGGAGCACGGCTGGCGGTCATGGTGCTCATCGAGGGTCGGCGACCGAGGACTTCGCGAAGCTCACGCTGCGGCGCGCGCCGCGCGACTCGATCTGGAGCGATACCGTACCACCGGCCGCTGTGCGCGCCCACGCGTCCGCCGTGGCCTTCCCGAAGGCCTCCACGGACTGGACAGCGCGATCGTCGACAGCGAGGACGATGTCCCCCGCGGCGATCGCCGGATCCGCGCCGCGCCGGGGGCGCTCCACCGCGACGACGACGAGGTCGCCCGCGGTGCGGACGCTCGCCGCGAGCCGGGGGAAGAGGCGCGCCACGGTGAGCCCCTGGAACGTGGCCGTCCGGCGGTAGGTCTCCGCGGCCGCCTCGAAGCTCGGGCGGGGCAGCTTGTAGCGCGCGAAGGCGACGACGCCGCCGCCCTCCCGCCGCACGATGGCGTCGACGCGCTCGGGCGTCGCGAACGATCCGACCTGGGCGAGATAGCGGCCGGCGATGCGCTCGGCGACCTCGGCGCGCTGCGCCGGCGGGGTCTCGTCCGGCGGCTGCGCCGCCAGGAGCTCGGCGACGGGAGAGCTGGAGAGCTCGCCGGCGAGGCCGGACGCGAGGCGCGCGATCGCGCTGTTGCGCGCCGCGGCGAGCGCGTCCGCCTCGCTGGCCGCGGGGCCGCCGCGACCGACGGCGAGGACGCTGTCGCCCTCGATGACGAACGGCCGCTCCACCCACGGGGGCGGGAGGTCGTCGATCGACGACCAGCCCGAGGGCGCCCGGCCGCTCGCGGGCGGCGCCGGCGCGCGCGCGGCCACGGCGAGCGTCGCGGAGGACGCGGGCGGCGGGGCGGCGGACGCGGCGGAGGCAGCGGACGCGGCGGCTCGCGCGGCCTCGGCGGACGCGGCGCCGGCGGGCGGCGCGGCGGGGCGGAGGCCGCCGCGGAAGGATGCGAAGAGGACGGCCACGAGCGCGACAGCCGCGAGCAGCGCGAGGAACGCCGCGCTCGCGCCGGCGCCGGCGGGCTGCTGCGACGGCGCGGCCGGCGGCTGCGGCGCCGGCGACGAGCTCGCCTGCGGGGGGGCGGGCGGCGGGGCCGAGGGGGGGCGCGCGGCGTGGGCGCCGAGCAGGTAGAGCAGCGAGCGGGAGCCGTCGAAGGCGAGCGGCGCGTTGCAGCGCTTGCAGGTGGCGCTGGGATCCTTGCCGCCGCGGAGCAGGTCGGCCTGCCTGTCGACCTCGACGAGCGCGGCCCGGATCGCGCCGCACGACGCGCAGCGGCCCTCGACGACAGCGGACTCGACGCGCGCGAGCTGCGGCCAGGTGGGGCTCGCCATGCGCTCGGCGAGCAGCCGGGGACAGCCCTCGATGCGGATCGCCTCGACCGAGCCGTCGAGCTTGCGGAGCGCCGCCTCGAAGCGCGCGGCGCCGTCGGAGGTGACGCCGGGGACGCTGCTCAGGTCGAAGACGACCTGGCCCTCGAGGCCGTCGATGATGCGGCTCCAGCGGAGCGAGGCGGTCATCCTGCTCCCTACCTTGAGCCGCGTGACGCGCCCCTCGACCGACTTCTCCACGGCGTCGCCGCCGACCGGGTCGTCGCCCTTCTCGAGCTCGAGCAGGATCGACCGCACCTCCGGCGGGATCGCGCCGGCGCCGTGCTGCGCGACGAACCCGAAGTAGGTGGCCGCGTCGTCGTCGAAGGCGCCGGCGCCGCCGCAGCGAGGGCAGGCGGCGTCGGGCGGCTTGCCCTCGGCGAGCGAGGCCGCGTCGTGGGCGCAGTCGACGAGCCGCTCGAACTGGGCGCCGCACGACTCGCAGCAGTAGGGCGCGTAGAACGAGACGACCTGCCCGCCGCCGGTGAAGCGCCGGATCATGCTGATCTGGTTGATGACCGGCTCGGAGCAGCGCGCGAGGTAGAGGGCGCGGAGCCGGGGCTGGGCCGCCTGGATCATCTGGAGCCACTCGCGGACGCCGAACGACGTGATGCGCTCGACGCCGGCGAGGTCGAGCAGGACCTTGCCGTCGAGCTCCCTGGCGAGCGCCGCGCCCTTGAACGACTCGGTCATGCGCCCGGCGAGCCGGACGACGAGGACGTCGCCGACCTTGCGCCTGTCGAAGACGAGGCTGTCGTGGCGGCCGGCGGCGCCGGCGGGCGGCACGCTCCGCGTCGGCGCGGCGCGCTGCGCCGGGAAGGGCGGCGACGAGGACGACCGGTCCACGGCGGTGGACAGGCGCCCCGACGAGACCGGCCCCGAGGCGGGCTCGGCGAGCACGGGGCGCGACGCGCGGTGGCCGTTCGCCAGCACCCGGATGGTGGGCCGCGCCTCGTCGCCGTCGTGCGCGGTGCGCGGCGTCGGCGCGGCGCGCTCGGCGTCGTGGCCCCTCGGCAGCGGCGTGAGCGACTCGGAGAGGACGGTGAGGGTCATGGTCTGGTTGTGCAGGTCGCAGTGGCCCGTCGCGTAGGGCGAGATCTCGCCGTACGAGTAGAACCCGGTCATCCGCGTGCCCTTCGGCAGCACGTCCAGCACCGCCTCCACCTCCTCCTCGGCCCGGTCCCCCAGCACGATCCGCCGACCCACGCAGCTGATCGCGATCGCCAGCGCGCTGTCGCCCGACGCACGCCCCGCCTCGCTCGCCGAACGCGCCGCCTGCTCCGCCCCCCCGATCAGCCGCTCGAAGTCCGCCTTCATCAGCTGCACGAGGTGACCCTCCGGCACGTCCCCCGCGAACGTCATCGACTGCGCCTCGTGGTCCACCGCCAGCACCGTCCGCACCAGCGCCTTCTCGTCCTGCGCCGTCGCCCGCAGCGCCAGCGGGAACAACAGCGCCGACGCAGGCAGCTCCGCCGCCTTGTCCCCGAGGTACTCCTTGTACAGCGACAGCGCCGGCCGACCGTCGAGCTCGTACAGCACGTTCCCCGTCGAGCGCGTGATCACCCGCTCCGGGCCGAACTTGTCCCACCCGCCCTTCGACCCGTGCTGGATCACCACGTGCTCGCCGTACAGCCCCACGGCCGCCACCACCCCGCTGCGCACCGCGTCCCCGAGGCACACCCACGTCCGCTGGAACCGCGTCCCGTCCCCCGACAGCCCGCCCGCCACAACCACCGACTCGGGCAGCACCGAGTTCAGCCCGCGCACGAGCTGGCTGCCGTTCACCCCGAGCCCCTCCGACAGCACGAGCACGCCGCGAAGCCCACGGCGCTCCAGCTTCCGCGCCAGCGCTTGACCCGCCGCGAACGAGTCCGACGCGCTCGACACCTCCACCTGCGCCGTCGCCAGCGTCGTGCGCTCGAACCGCGCCACCGCCACCGACAGCGTCCCGTCGCACACCGACGTGCCCGCGATCTCCCCGGCGCTCGAGCACCCGACCATGTGCGACCGCGGGTACGCCCGCCGCAGCTCGCGGATCGCACCGGGGTCGTCCAGGAACTCCGGCGCGCCGAACGCCAGCACCAGCGTCCGGTCGCTGTCGAGCGCGGGCAGCGCGCGCACCGACCAGCGGCCCGTCTCGCGCGAGAAGGAGAACGTCTCGAGCCGCATCCCGAGCGACGCGCTCGACGCGGACAGCGGATCGAAGCTGGTGTCGGAGGCGATCTCGAGCTCCTCGAACTCGGCCATGCCGCCCGCCGGCTGCGCGACGACGCGCGCGGCCACGGCCGGCGGCCGCTTCTCGGCGCGCGGCCGCCGCTCGCGCGGACCGTCGCCCCGCGCGAGCAGCGTGAGCGACTCGGAGAGGACGGTGAGGGTCATGGTCTGGTTGTGCAGGTCGCAGTGGCCCGTCGCGTAGGGCGAGATCTCGCCGTACGAGTAGAACCCGGTCATCCGCGTGCCCTTCGGCAGCACGTCCAGCACCGCCTCCACCTCCTCCTCGGCCCGGTCCCCCAACACGATCCGCCGACCCACGCAGCTGATCGCGATCGCCAGCGCGCTGTCGCCCGACGCACGCCCCGCCTCGCTCGCCGAACGCGCCGCCTGCTCCGCCCCCCCGATCAGCCGCTCGAAGTCCGCCTTCATCAGCTGCACGAGGTGACCCTCCGGCACGTCCCCCGCGAACGTCATCGACTGCGCCTCGTGGTCCACCGCCAGCACCGTCCGCACCAGCGCCTTCTCGTCCTGCGCCGTCGCCCGCAGCGCCAGCGGGAACAACAGCGCCGACGCAGGCAGCTCCGCCGCCTTGTCCCCGAGGTACTCCTTGTACAGCGACAGCGCCGGCCGACCGTCGAGCTCGTACAGCACGTTCCCCGTCGAGCGCGTGATCACCCGCTCCGGACCGAACTTGTCCCAGCCCCCCTTCGACCCGTGCTGGATCACCACGTGCTCGCCGTACAGCCCCACGGCCGCCACCACCCCGCTGCGCACCGCGTCCCCGAGGCACACCCACGTCCGCTGGAACCGCGTCCCGTCCCCGGATAGCCCGCCCGCCACAACCACCGACTCGGGCAGCACCGAGTTCAGCCCGCGCACGAGCTGGCTGCCGTTCACCCCGAGACCCTCCGACAGCACGAGCACGCCGCGAAGCCCACGGCGCTCCAGCTTCCGCGCCAGCGCCTGCCCCGCCGCGAACGAGTCCGACGCGCTCGACACCTCCACCTGCGCCGTCGCCAGCGTCGTGCGCTCGAACCGCGCCACCGCCACCGACAGCGTCCCGTCGCACACCGACGTGCCCGCGATCTCCCCGGCGCTCGAGCACCCGACCATGTGCGACCGCGGGTACGCCCGCCGCAGCTCGCGGATCGCACCGGGGTCGTCCAGGAACTCCGGCGCGCCGAACGCCAGCACCAGCGTCCGGTCGCTGTCGAGCACGGGCAGCACCCGCACCGACCACTTCCTGGTCTCCCGGTCGTAGTGGAACGTCTCGAGGATCATGGGGGCTCCTCGCCCCCAGGCTACAGCACGCGGGCGACGACGAGGGTCATGTCGTCGTCGATCGATCGCTCGCCGCGGAACCTGGACACCGCCGCGACGATCGCGTCCCGCGCCTCCTCGGGCGCGCAGCTGGCCACGCCCTGGAACAGCGCCCGCAGCCGCCGCTCGCTGAACTGCTCGTTCGCCGGGTTCTCACACTCGGTGACGCCGTCGGTGAACCAGAGGAGGGCGTCGCCGGCCTCGAGGGTGAAGGTGCTCGACGTGAACTCGGCCGAGCTCGCTGCCCCGAGCGGCGCGCCCTCCGAGGTGAGCTGGCGGACGGCGCTGTTCCTCACCAGGTAGGGGAACGGGTGGCCGGCGTTCGCGATCGTCAGCGAGCGGGCCCCGGGATCGAAGATGCACACGGCGCACGTCATCAGGTACTTCTGCTGCCCGGCCTCGAAGATCGAGCAGTTCATGACCCGGAGGATCTGCGCGGCGCTGAGCTCCTCGCCCCCGAACGTGCGCGCGATGTCGCAGGCGGCCTTCGCCGCCCCGGTGATGATCGCGGACGAGATGCCGTGGCCTGTCACGTCGCCGATGACCGTGAGCAGCCTGCCGTCCGGCAGGTCGTGGAAGGTCCACCAGTCGCCGCCGCACTCCGCCGCGGGCTGGAAGTGGCTCGCGAGCCGCAGGGAGCGGCGCTCGATGACGTCGTCGCTCGGCACGAGCATCTGCTGGACGGCGCGCGCGACCTCGAGCTGCTTCTTCAGCGAGGCGCGCTCCGCTGTGTCGTAGAGGAGCTGGACGAGCCGGTCGCCGAGCCCGACGAGCTGGACGCGGACCTCGTGGATCGCCTCGTCCGAGCCGCTCGCCCCGGCGCCGCCCTGGGCCGCGCTGCCCAGCGAGAGCAGCTCGGCGAGCTTCGCCGCGAAGCGCCGCTTGGCCGTCGAGATCGTCGAGGTGACCTCGATCGGCATCGACGGCTCGACCTGGGAGCTGGCGGCGTCGTGGAAGAGGGTGAGCGCGTCGCCGATCGCCACGACGACGCTGCGCAGCCGGTCCCGCTCGGCGAGGAGCTGGCGGTGGAGCGCGCCCATCTCGTTCGTGGAGAGGTCGAGCGAGCGCGTGAGGAGGCTCCGGTCGTCGGCGACGTGGCGGTAGTGCTCGCTGATCCGCGCGACGACCTTGTGCCATGTCTCCCTGTCGGGCGGCTCGGCGAGGTCGTCGAGCCCGAGGCGCCGGAGCTGCCGGGCGAGGAGCGGATCGATCTCAGCCACGGAGACCTCCCCGGCCGGGCCGCGCCGCGCGCGTGCGCGTCGTTACGGGCCCTCGCGCCAGCGCGCGCCCGCGCGTCACCACGCGGCCCGCTCCGGCGTCTCCATCGCGGGGGTGGAGCGCTCGAAGTAGTGGATCGACGCGGGCAGCGAGCGGAACTCGCGCGGGTTCACGTCGAGGTCCCAGAACGACGTGACAGTTGTCGAGGCGGCGGGCGACACGTCGACGACGAGCACCGCGCCGGCCGCGTAGATCTTGAGCATGCCGAGGCCGGCGCCGCCGCGCGAGGTGTCGAGCACGGGGGTGCGGGCGGAGTCCGCGCCGCGCGCGCTCAGGCCGCGGGTGATGCCCTCGAAGACGTGGCGCCGCTGGAGGGTGCCGAACGGGTCGTGGGCCTGGAGCGCGATGTGCGCGCCGTCGGCGCCGAGCCGGAGCGTGGGGATCTCGCTCTCCTCGAGCACGATGTCGCTCCGCCGGTCGTGCGTGTAGCGCGGGCGCCCGCCGGCATCGACGGGCGCGTCGTACATGGCGTTCATGAGCAGCTCGTGCGCGAGCGCGGCGAGCCGCTCGGCGACGCGCGCGGGGGCGCCGGCGCGCTCGGCCCAGTGCGCGACCTCGGCGACCGTGCGGTCGCGGTCCTCGCTCGTGCGGGGGCGCCACTTCACGATGGTGGCCCCCCAGGAGAGCAGGTCGGAGAGGCGCGGCGGGAGCGCGAGCGGCTTGAGGATGCGCCGGACGGCGAGCGCGATCTCCCACGGCCGCGGCATCGAGGCGAAGCTCGGCCAGCCGACGACGCTGGAGAGCCGCGGCTCCCGGAGCGCTGCCTCGAGGACCGCGTCGGTGTTGCCCGAGGTCCACACGAGCAGGTGCATGCTCGGGTAGCGCTCGGCCGCCCATTCGAGCGCGAGGTCGAGGTCGGCGGCGTCGCAGCCGAGCAAGAGGGGCCTGTCGGACAGCCGCGCGCGCAGCTCGGCCGGGTCGCTGGCCACCGGGACGTCCTGCATGCCGGCGGCGGCCGACATGACGCGCGCGATGCGCTGGCCGACGACGCGGTTCCGCTCGAGCACGGCGATCGTCGCTTTCGGGGCTGAATCGCTCAAGGGGTCACCGCGGGGGTCGCCGACCTCGCGAGGGCGCGGGGCGCAGCCGATTACACCACGGTTCGCGGGCGGGGGGGCGGGCCCGGTGCCTCGCCCGTCGACACCACGTTCATCGCCGCACCCGGCACCACCTCGCGCCCGATCTCCGGCGGGGTCGGCTGGCCCGGTCCACCCTCTGTGTGCCCCCTTGCATCCTGGTTCGTAAGTGACATGTTAGTAATGAATGGTACGACCGCGGTGCACGACGGACGAGGAGATCCTCGAGGAGGCCCGCGCCTGCTTCCTCGAGCACGGGGCCGGCGTGTCGACGACAGCGATCGCGGCGCGGCTCGGCATCTCGCACGGGGTGCTGTTCCAGCGCTTCGGCACCAAGGAGCAGCTCCTGTGCGCCGCGCTGCTCCCCCCGGCGGAGCCGCCGTGGATGGCGCGGGCGCGCTCGGGCCCCGACGACCGCGCGGCGCGGGCCCAGCTCCTCGAGCTCGCGGAGGAGATCTCCGTGCACCTCGAGCGCATCGTGCCGTGCATCGCGGTGCTCCGGTCGGCCGGGTTCACCCTCGACACAGCCTACGAGCGACGGGAAGACTTCCCGCCGGTGCGCGCGCGCAACGAGCTCGCGGCGTGGTTCGCGCGCGCGGCCGCGCGGGGCGTCGCGCGCCCGGTCCCGCCCGAGCACGCGGCCGACCTCTTCCTCGGCGCGCTGCAGTTCCGCCCGTTCCACGAGCACATCGCGCGCGACGGGTTCAGCCAGGCCGAGGGCCGCGCCTACCTCGAGTTCGTCGTCGACGTGCTCTGCCGGACGCTCGATCCGGCCGGAGACCCGCGATGACCGCCACACGCGGGCTCGACCGAGCCTCGAACGGCGAGGCGCGTGCAACGTTCGACAGGTGAACAACGCCCGAGGAGCGCCGAGGACACATGACGAAACCGATCGAATCCAGCAGCGGCTCGCCCGATTCACCCGATCTCGCGGACGCGCCCGCGACGTCCGGCGGTGTGCCCGGGCACGAGCGCCCCTGGCGCGCAGTCGAAGCTGTCCGCCAGCACGCCGACACGGACGCCCCGGCCGTCCACCCCGAACCGCGCGCGCGCGACGTCGCTGCGCAGCGAGCGGTCACCTTGCGTCGTGACCAGACCCGCGTTCGATATCGCCATGGTCGGCTGCATGGAGATGAGGCCGCTCGTCGTCGCGATGTCGTCGAGGCGCGAGATCGGAGCGCGGCCCGACACGACGCGGCCGTGGACCTTCACGTCGAGCATGCCCTTCGCGGTGAGCTCGGCCGCGAGCGCCGCGCCGTCGTCGCCGCGGGCGCTGACACGGACGTAGCCGCCCTGCACGCGGAGCATCGGGAACTTGCGATCCAGCGCGCCCTCAGCTGGATGCGGGTGCGCCGCCACGGCTCGTTGCAGCGCCAGCAGATGGGGCCCAAGCTTCGCGCCCGGTCCCGACATCACGTCGAGCTTGAGTTGCCTCAGCGCGTGCAGGGCCTGCCGCGACTCCATCGTTTCATCCTCCTCGACGAGCTCATTCGCGCATCCTGCCAGCGCCATGCATAGAGCCCACGCAGAGATCCCTCGAAGCGTCATCCTCCGCCCCCCTTGACCGGCTCGACACGCCGCGCGAGGAGCGCAGCGAAACCAGCCCTCCCTCAGAGACTCATGTTCGCCCAGGGCATCCCGGCTCCAATTGCCACAGCAACGGACTCACGGGTTCTCCCCGAGGCGGCCCATCATCCCACCTCTTGCTCTCCGCGCAACGAACATCCCAGAGTGTCAGGGCAACGTGGCCGGCGCGGATTCCGCTGATCCTCTGCGCGGTCGTCGAGGGCGCGAACATCAGGGCATGCGCGCGCATTGAACACATGACGTCCGGAGCGATACGAAGCCCGGCCAGCCGACGACGCTGGAGGGCCGCGGCTCCTCGAGGGCGGCGTGGAGGACCGCGCCCGTGTTGCCGGGATCCACCCGAGCAGGAGCACGCCCGGCCGCCCCCTCGAGCGCGAGGTCGAGGTCGGCGGCGCCGCAGCCGAGCAGGCCGGTCGCACAGCCGCGCGCGCAGCTCGGCCGGGTCGCTGGCCTGCCGAGGTCCCCCTGCGGCGACTCCTGCGCTGCCCTTGCGGAATACATCAGCGGAGACAAAGCGTCCGAGGTGCTCCGCCGCTCACAACGGGCGGAGTCGATCCCATCGAATGGACGTGACCTCTCCGAAGTACGATCGCGACGCCGCGCGGCGCGCGATAGAGCCGCAGTTCCGTCTGCTCGCCGAGAGCATCCCCCAGCTTGTATGGGCCGCCTGCTGCGACGGCTCGTTCGAGTACGTCAACCGCCGCTTCCGCGAGTACACCGGCCTCTCCGCCGAGCAGGCGAGGCGCCTCGGGCTGGCCGCCGTCCTCCACCCGGAGGACGCGGCGCGCTACGCCGCGGCGTGGCGGGCGGCCGTCGCGGGGGGCGCGGCGCTCGATCTGGAGGTCCGGCTGCGGCGGCACGATGGCGTCTACCGCTGGTTCCTCGGTCGCGCCGAGCGCTGCGAGGACGCCGGCGGCCGCGGAGCGCGCTGGATCGGCACGGCCACCGACATCGAGGAGCGGAGGCGACGGAAAGGAGCGCCGCGCCGGCCGAACGGGCGCAGGCGGCGGGTCCTGGAGACGGCGCGCTACATCACCGTCCGCAGGCGCGCCGCGGAGGGCCTGCGTCAGAGCGAGGCGCGCCTGCGGCTGGCCCTCACGGGCGGCCAGCTCGGCGTCTGGGAGTGGGAGCTGGCGAGCGGCCGCCTCTTCTGGTCGAACGAGGCGCTCGAGTGCGCGGGCCTCAGCGCGGCGCAATTCGGCGGCACCCAGGACGATTTCGCGCGCGTCGTGCACCCCGACGACAGGGAGGCGGTCTGGGCGCACATCGAGAGCGCGCTGCGCGGCGAGGCGGACTACTCCGGCGAGTTCCGCATCCTCCACGCCGACGGGCAGGTGCGCTGGGTCCACTCCCGCGCGATGGTGCTGCGGGATCGCGACGGGCGGCCGCTCCGGATGGTGGGCGTGGTCGGGGACATCACCGCCCGCAAGCTCGCCGAGCTGGCCCTCCGGGAGAGCGAGGTGCGCTTCCGCAACATGGCCGATCAAGCGCCCGTGATGATCTGGGTCACGGGCCCCGACGGGCGCGCCACGTACGGCAACCGGCTGTGGCTGGAGTTCTCGGGCCAGGTCGAGGCGACCGCCGTCGGCCACGGCTGGCTCGACGCGCTGCACCCCGAGGATCGTCTGGCGACCCTGCAGGCGTTCCAGCGAGCCGAGGCGCGGCGCGCGTCGTTCCGCCTGGATTACCGCCTGCGCCGGCACGACGGCGCGTACCGCTGGTGCATCGCCTCGGGCACCCCCCGGCTCGGCCCGGACGGAGAGTTCCTCGGCTACGTCGGCTCGGTCATCGACATCACCGAGCGCAAGGAGGCCGAGCTGCTGCTGCAGGAGCGCGAGGAGCGATTCCGCCGCGCCGTGATGGCGACCCCGTTCCCCGTCATGATCCACGCCGACGACGGCCAGGTCGTCTGCGTCAACCGCGCGTGGACGGACATCGCCGGGTACGCTTCCGGGGACCTTCCCACCGTCGAGGCGTGGCTCGACAGGGCACACGGGGCGCAGAAGGACGAGCTCCTCCTCAGGATCCAGGCCCTGTACGCGCTGGAGGTGCCCTCCAACGACGAGCTCGAGGCCGCCGTCGCCACGGCGACCGGCGAGCGGCGCACGTGGCTGTTCCGCGGGGCGCCGCTCGGGAAGGACGCGACGGGCAGGCGGCTCGCCGTCACCATCGCCCACGACATCACCGAGAGGAAGCGGGCCGACGACGCGCTCCGGGAGAGCGAGGCGAAGTTCCGGACGCTGGCCGACGCCATGCCGCAGATCGTCTGGACGTCTCGCGCCGACGGCACCACCGAGTACTGCAACCGCAAGTGGTACGAGTTCACCGCGTTGCGGGAGGGCGAGGCGACCTCCGAGAGCTGGATCTCCTTCCTCCACGAGGACGATCGCGGGCCGTGCGTGGAAGCGTGGCGCCGCGCCGTCGCGACAGGCGAGCCCCTGGAGATCGAGTACCGCTTCTTCAGCCCTGCTGCGCGCGAGCACCGCTGGCTCCTCGGCCGCGCGCTGCCGGTCCGCGGGCCGTCGGGCGAGATCGTGCAGTGGTATGGCACCGGCACGGACATCCACGATCAGAAGTGCGCGGAGGCCGCGCTGAAGGAGGCGGATCGGCGCAAGGACGAGTTCCTGGCGATGCTCGCCCACGAGCTGCGCAACCCGCTCGGGCCCCTCCGCAACGCCGCCGAGATCCTCCGGCGGTCCGGGCTGCAGCAGCCGTGGGCGGCGCAGGCGTGCGGCGTGCTCGAGCGGCAGGTCGCGCACATGGCCCGGCTGGTGGACGACCTGCTCGACGTCTCGCGCGTTGCCCGCGGCAGGATCACGCTGCGCAAGGAGCGCTGCGACCTGACGCGGCTGCTCCGGCAGACCGTCGAGGACTACCGCAGCACGCTCGAGGCGAGCGGCCTCGGGCTCTCGCTGGACATCCCGCCCGAGCCGCTGTGGGTCCACGCCGACCCGACCCGCCTGTCGCAGGCCGTCAGCAACGTGCTGCACAACGCGAACAAGTTCACCGACGCCGGCGGCCGGGTGACCGTCTCGCTGTCGGCGACGCCGGAGGGCTCCGCCGAGATCCGCGTCCGCGACACGGGCATCGGCATGGATGCGGCGATGCTGGCGCGCGCCTTCGACCTGTTCACCCAGGCCGACCACAGCCTCGACCGCAGCCGGGGCGGGCTCGGGCTGGGCCTCTCGCTGGTGAGGGGCCTCATCGAGCTGCACGGCGGCGCCGTCTCGGCCGAGAGCGAGGGCATCGGCCGCGGGACGGCGGTGGTCGTACGCCTCCCGCTGGAGCGCAGCGTCGCGCCGTCGGCCGCGCGCCCGGCGCCGACGTCGGACGTCGCCGCGCGGTCGCTGCGCATCCTTGTCATCGAGGACAACGAGGACGCCGCGTCGATGTTGCAGGCGCTGCTCACCATGGAGGGCTACCGGGTCGAGGTGGCCCTGTCCGGGCCCGCCGGCGTCGACGCGGCCCGCTCGTTCCTGCCGGAGGTGATCCTCTGCGACATCGGCCTCCCCGGCGGGATGGATGGATATGGGGTGGCGCGGGCCCTGAAGGGCGGCGCCGGCGCCTCCCCCTGGCTGCTCATCGCGCTGACAGGCTACGGCCGGGAGGAAGATCGCCGCCGGGCCCAGGAAGCCGGCTTCGACATGCACTTCACCAAGCCGATCGAGCCGAGCTCCCTGGAGAGCCTCCTCGCTTCCATCGCGGCGCGGGGGTGAAGCTCCGGCGGGCGGGCGCGGACGTGCACTCCCCGCCGGCGCAGACGGGCCTGGACGCCAGGCACGCAGGCGTGCCGTAGGGGCAGCCCATCGTCCAGTTCTCGCGGCACACTGTCGCGTTGAGGCGAGAGATGACGCGCCTCATCTGGTCGACGCCCGCCCGGTGGATCACCTCACCACAGGTGCCGCCGCAATAGGTGCTTGTGTCGACCATGACGCAATCGCTGTCGGCAGCGCATGCCCGGTAAGCGGTCCGGACGCGCTCCACCTGGCTGGATGCGTGGGCATTCCGGCGCTGACAGGCCTTCCAGTCCACCTCTCTCTCGTCCTCCGTGCCTTCCATCGTGCCTTCCATCGTGTCGGTGAAGCCCGCGATCACGAGGGAGAATGAAGCCATGGCAAGGAGCGCAGAGATCCCCAGACGAACCCGGATCGTGTTCATGCTGCCTCCTTCGCGCGCGCTCGTCTTCGCCGGCGATGCGGGCGCATCGCGCGGGCCCTCGGCCTCTCATGGAGCTCCATGCGCGGGAACGGAAGGCGTTCGGCGCGGCGCTGCGCGAGCGCCAGGCCGGCTCAGCGCGCTGTCGGATCGTTGACGCGCCCCGCGAAGAGCATCGCCCCCGTCGGGAGATCTCTGATGAAGAAGAAGAACGGACGGTCCAGGACGATCGCCGCAGGCTCGGGGGGGTCGACCGCGCCCCCGCTTCCGGAGACGGCAAGGATGACCGCCGTCGCCGCTGCCGCCTCGGTACCGGCCTCGTCCACGTCGATGACCGCCTTGTGAAGGACGTCCTGGATCTGGATCCCTCCGCCGCCGAGGATGCCCGTGAAATCGGCGCCCGGACCGAAGGCGACCTCCATGCCGAGCCCCTCGAGCGCTTGCTTGAGCGAGGCGGACGATTCGAACGAGAACTTCGGCATCGTGATGTCGACCGACCGGTACTCCATCGAGGCGATGAGCCCCTCGAGCGCTTCGCCGTCGAGCGACGCCTCGAACGCGTCCTCGGTCCCCGCGGCGGGCATCACGAGGAACATCGAGACGGACGCCCCGTCATAAGGGATCTCCACCGCTTCCCAGCCGTCGCTGGCGACGTGGCGCGTCATCTGCCTGCCGCGCATCATCTGGGCGGTCACGCTCGTGTCGTCGCCGCGCCGGAACGCCCCGGGCTGCGTCGCGTCCTCCTCGAACGGCGTGCTCCACGCAGCTTCGAAGGAGATCGCGTTGACGACTACGAGCCGCGATTCCTGGGTCAACGCGCCCTTGAGGAGATCCTGTATCTTGCCCTCCGTCTGGTCGCTCACCCACGCATTGATGAGGCCCTCGGCCTCCGGCGGCTTGTCGAAGTCCGCGAGCCGCACGGGCGCCCCGTAGTTCTCGCCGAGCACCTCCAGGAACGACCGCTCGACAGGGAGACCGACGTGCGACCAGAGCGCGTTGGCTGTGTGGAGCCGGAACCCGACGCTCGCCGTCTCACCGGGATCTCTGGCCCGCGTCTTCAGCTCGAGGTCCACGTGGTTGAACGCCGCGTGCAGCCGCGCCTGGGGAAGCTCGAACCGCATCGCCTTGGCCATCGCCTGCTCCGTCGCGTTCCGCGCGCCCGCGTAGGTCATCGCGAGCGCTGTCGAGACGCTGAAGGGCGAGTAGATGACGTTGCTCGTCGCGCCGTCGAGCGCGCGGCCGAGATCGAGCGCGAAGCTCGTGTTGTTGCGCGAGAGCGACGTCCGATCCTCCTCCGGGACGTCCGGGGTCGTGTTCCGCGCCGCGGCCGAGGCCAGCACGCAGCCAGCCTTCGCTTCGAAGCACTCGACGAGGGGGCGCGAGCCGCCGCCTCCTCCCGCCCCGCCTTGACCGGAGCCTCCCCCTCCCTCACCCCCGCCCTGGTTCGGGCCACACGCCACAAGCCCCGACACAAGCAGTGCCATCAAGCCAGCCGTTGTTCTCATGAACCCGGGCCTTTGCAGCCTGTGTACCAGCGCGCTTTCGCGTGAGAATCTCGATAGTTGCTCAACGTGTGCCGCAGCGCGTGCCACACCAGGTCAGAGGCGCCGGCCATGGTGTGTCACGATGAGCCGAGCGACAGGGACGCACGGCGTCGAACGAGGTGCGCACGGCGAGGGCGCAGCGCCGGCGCGGCGCCCTGCCGGCGCCGACGCCCGCGTCTGGCTGTTACAGCCGGGCGCTCGCCGGCGCCCGGCTGCGGCCCGGGAGGGTCAGGGCGCAGCCGATCGCAAGGAGCAGCGCCACGCAGAAGACCGTGATCGCCGTGGTGTGCTCGCGCAGCACGGCGTCGCTGTCGCGGGTCTCGGTGAGGACGAGGCCGAGCACGGTGAGGCCGGCGATGCCGCCGAGGTAGCGCATCGTCGAGGTGAGGCCCGCGGCCATCCCGCTCTGCTCGCGCGGGACGTCGCTCATGGCGGCGGCCTGGGAGGGCGCGGACGTGAGCCCAAGGCCCGCGCCGAGCAGGAGGAGCGCCGGGATCGCGTCGGTGATGACGACGAGCGGCCGCGCCGCGAGCAGGACCATGCCGGCGAGGGCGAGCGAGCAGCCGATCAGGGCGACAGCGCGCGCCCCGAAGCGCTCGGAGGCGCGGCCCGCGAGCGGCGAGGCGACGACCATCATCGCCATCATCGCGACGAGCGTGTTGCCGACGTCGCGCGGGCCCACGTCGGACAGCCGCGCCGCCACCTGCGGCAGCTCGAACAGGACCGAGTACATGGCGAAGTTCTGGAGGGCGATGATCAGGCTGCCGCCCATGAAGGTGCGCCGCCGGAACAGCGAGAAGTCGATGACGGGGTCGGCGGCGCGCCGCTCCCAGAGCACGAACGGCACGAGGCTCAGCGCGCCGATCGCGGCCGCCCAGCGGAGGTGGGCGTTCTCGAGGCCGAGCACGAGGCCCATCAGCGAGGCGCCGAGCAGCGCCGAGCCGAGGATGTCGAAGCGCGCCCGCGGCGCGGCGGGCCCCGCGGCAGCCGGCGGCGCGTCCGCGGGGGCAGCGCGCGCGGGCGCCGCCGTGCGCGCGAGCGCCGCCGCGACGAGCAGGACCGGGACGTTCGCGAGGAAGATCGACGTCCACCCGAAGTGCCCCACGAGCAGCGCCCCGACCTTCGGGCCCATGCCCGCCGCGATGCCCATCATCGCCCCGAAGGCGCCGAACGCGCGCCCGCGCACCTCCGGCGGCAGCTCCGTGCGGAGCATGGCCGTCGCGCTCGGGGCGAGGATCGCGGCGCCCGCGGCCATCACGACGCGAGACGCCGTGAGCACCGGGAGCACCGGCCACATGTAGGCGAGCGCGGCGCCGAGCGCGAAGACGAGCTGGCCCAGCGCGAGCGCGCGCCGGTGGCTGAGCCGGTCGCCGAGCTTCCCCCCGGGGCTCTGCAGGACGATGTTCGTGAGCAGGTAGCTCGTCACGAGCCCCTGGCGGAGCTCGCCCGAGCCTTCCTGGAGGTCGCGCGCCATCTCGGGCAACGCCACGGCCACCATCGTCGAGTTGAGCGGCGCGAGCGACGCGGAGAGCGCGATGGCGGCGAGCAGCCGCACCGGCACCCGGGACGAGGCCTCAGCCACGCGTGATCGCCCGCCTCTGGAGCAGGTACAGGCGGTCGCCCGCGAACGCCCACTCGATGTCCTGCGTGCCGCCGAACGCCGCCTCGCACGCCGCGGCCAGCGCCTCCAGCGCGGCGAGCCGGGCGTCGTCGAGGCACAGCGCCGCGGCCCGCTCCGGCTCGACCTCGACCTCCCGCGTGCCGCCCTCCTCGGCCCACACGATCGCGATGTCCTTGTCGCCCGCGCGCCGCTCGAGGACGCGCCCGCCGCGGGCCATGCGGTAGCCGTCCGGGGTCACGAGGCCCGCGACGACCGCCTCGCCGAGGCCCCACGTCGCCTCGACGACGCGCTCGTCGGCGCCCGTGGTCGGGTTGCGCGTGAAGAGCACCCCCGCGCTGTCGGCCTGCACGAGCCGCTGCACGACGATCCCCATGCGCGGCTCCGGCGGGAGCCCGAGCTTCCGCCGGTAGGCCAGCGCGGCCTCGGTGCGCGCCGAGCGGTGCACCCTGTGGACGGCCTCGATCAGGCCCTCGCGGCCCCGCACGTTGAGCTCCGTCGCGTGCTGCCCCGCGAAGCTCGCCGAGGCGCCGTCCTCGCCGACGCCGGACGACCGCACGGCCACCGGCCCGCCGAGCGCGCGGAACGCCTCGACGAGCCGGTCGGCGGCCGCGCCCTCCCCGGCGACGACGCGCTCGACGAACGCCGCCGACAGCGCCCAGGCCGGCGGCACAGGCAGCCCGCCCCGGTGCGCGCGCCCGAGCTGCGCGGCCTTGCCCCCGAAATCCCCCTCGCCGAGCTCCTCGTGCAGGCCCGCGATCACAGCGCCGCCTCGCGCGCGCTGCGCTCGGGCGCGGGCGCCAGGATCGTCACCTCGCCGGCCGACCCGTCGACGCGGACGCGCGCCCCGTCCGGGATCGTCGCCGTCGCCTCCCGCGTGCCGACGATGCCGGGGATGCCGTACTCGCGCGCGACGATCGCCGCGTGGCAGAGCTGGCCGCCGCGGTCGGTCACGATCGCGCCGAGCAGCGGGAGCACGACGTTGAACGACGCCGACGTCGCGCGCGTCACGAGCACGTCGCCCTGCTGGATCCGGCCGAAGTCGTCCGGGCCGGTCACGACGCGCGCCGTGCCCTCGTAGACGCCCTCGTTGATGGACAGGCCGCGGACTGTCGTCGCTGTGTTCCGGGCCTCGGACTCCTTGAACAGGCTCTGCATGATCGCCTCGACGGCCTGCGACGCGCGGCGGGCGGCGGCCGGGAAGACGTCGAGCGGCGGCGGCGGGCCGGGGGGCATGTTCAGCCACGGGGGCGCGTCGGCGAGGGTCGCCGTCGCGCGCCAGCGCGCGCGCGCGGAGATCTCCGCGGCGGACGGCGCACCCCGGTCGCGCAGGAGGCCGATCAGCTCGTCGAGCGCGAGGTCGGCCGCGTGCTCGGGGTCGTCGATCTTGCCGGCCGCGGCGAGGCGGCGCCCCGCCTCGAGGACGGCCCGGCGCCCGAGCCCGGTGCCCCAGCTGTCCGTGTAGAGCGCGCGCTCGTCGCGGAGCCGGCTCATGTGGCGCGCCTCGCGGAGCAGCTCGTCGAACCGCGCGCGGTGGGCCGCGGGCACGCGCTCGCGCAGCGCCTTCTCCTTCGCGTCGCGCGCGGCGAGCGCCCGGTCGCCGCGGTCCCCCTCGACCGCGGCGCGGATCGCCCGGACCAGGGTGTCGGGCAGCTCGCCGCCTGTCTTGTCGGACACGTCGTAGCCCACCGTGCGGAAGCGCACGAGGTCGAGGTAAGCGCGCGTCGCCGGGCCGACGTCGCCCTCCGTGGCCGCGAGCGCGTCGAGCGCCGCCTGCGGGTCGTCCCGCCGGGCGAGCGCCTCGCGGCCTGCCGCGCTCGCGCGCAGGGCCCCGGCGAGGACCTCGAGCTCCTCGGTCGCGACGCCCTTCGCGAGCGGCGTGGTCCCCTGCAGGAGCGCGAGCGCCTCGCCGGGGCTCGCGCCTGTCCACTCCGTGACGTGCGCGAGGTAGTCGCCGATCGGCAGGACGGCGGCGAAGTTGTAGCGGTGGTGCAGGAAGACCATGTCTTCCATGTGCGCCTGGGCGCGCCGCAGGTGCGCGACCAGCGCGTCCGTGTCGAGCGGGGCGGGGTCGATCGCCTGGACGGCGAGGTTCTTCTCGGTGGCGCGCGGCCGGTCGACGCGATCCCACCGGTCGAGGTCCTCGCGCCACAGCTTCCCCTCGAACACCCGGCGGCTCTGCCGGATGCGCGCGCGCATCCCCGGGTGCAGACGCAGGAGGAGCCACAGCAAGGGCTTCGGCGGCGGCCCGCTCGCCCCTTCCGGCGCGCCGTGGATCACGGGCTGCGAGTACATGAAGCCGTTGACGACCGCCGGCTTCAAGTGGCTCATCAGGAGGCCGTAGCGCGCCGAGCCCTCGGCGAACCCCCGCGGCATCCCGCGCGTGAGCGGCTCGGCGGCGAACCGGGTGACCGGCCGCATGAAATGCGCCCGCTCGATCTCCCAGGGGCCCGGGCCGGGGGACTCGAATTTGACGCCGGTGAAGCTCGGATCTCTCTTCATGACTGGACCACCTCGACCGACGCGCCCCGCCCGCGGGAGCCGCCGCCTCGTCCCGGGGACAACGGCGACAACGAGGCGACGCTGCGGTCACGAAGCCGTGTCGGCGACCGAGGGTAGGGGTCGCTATCGCGACGGTCCAGCCCTCCGGCGGCCGCGGTGGCGGCTGTTCATCGGCGGACTCACGCGTGGGCGCGTGTGCGATTACTTCTCCGAGGAGGGGACCGACTACCGGTACTGCAACCACGGCTACTGGGTCACCGGGACCACGTGCAGCGGCGACTAGTGCAACGACATCTCCCTCCAGTGCTCTCGTATCAGCAACTTCTCCGCGACCAACTGCCACTCGACCGGATGGATGTCCGAGGAGGGCGGCGGGGCCCTCTCGTTCGGCGCTGGTTACTCCATGGTCGGCGCCCAGTGCGACGGCGACTATTGCGACAGCAAGCGCTACGACGTCTGCCAGGCGGGATAGAGCGCGGCCCTCGCCTTCGCCCCTCCTCCGCTGCGCCCGCCCCCCGGAGGACACGGGGTCACCCACGCCGACGACCACGCGCCCGTCCCCGATCCTCGACGGTGGACTGCCGCAACGCGCCGTCGTCGAGGACCTCCCCCGCCACGCGCTCGTGCGCCAGGGGGCGATGGTGCTCGGCGAGTCCGGGGAGCTCCTCACGGCCAGCGCGGCGGCGACGTCGCGCGCACGGCCGAGCGGCTCGAGGTCTCCGGGCGGGCGCTGCTCCGCCGCGTGCCCGAGCTCGGCCTCGGGCGACCCTCGCCTCCACCCGCGCCCGCCTCGCGGCCCCGCCCCCAAATGTGAACGCTCACACGATCACCTGCCTCGCCGGCGGGCGGCGCCCCGCGATCCTCGTGCGCTCCCACAGGACCAGCGTCCCCTCCGGCACGGGATACCCGCAGACCTGTCGATTGAAGTTGACACCCAAAATGTGAACGCTCACAATTCCATCGTAACTCCTTCTACTTCGCTCCGGACCCCATCGGTCTCGTCCGGAAGTCGTCTGAGCCACGCGGGGGGCGCATCGCAGGCCGCCCGAGCGGCCGTGTTCAACTGCTCCGGCCTTCAACCGATCAGGTGATTATGCGTTCCTCACGAAAATTGACGCCGACGGCCTGTTGCCGGGGCGCGCTCGTCCTGGCCGGGCTCTTCGCGAGCCCTTCCGCGCTCGCCGACTACCCCGTCGCCTCGCACCGCTACCTCGCCGACCCGGCCTCGCTGGTGTACGACGGGCGCGTCTATCTCTACGGCTCGAACGACGACGACAACGTCAAGGCGGACGGCTCGGACGACGGCTACAAGATGGCCTCGTTCGTGGCCATCTCGAGCAGCGACATGAAGAACTGGACCGACCACGGGGAAGTGATCCGCGTGCCCCGCGACGCCTCCTGGGCGGCCAACACGTGGGCCCCCTCGCTCGTGGAGCGCAACGGCACCATCTACATGTACTTCGCCAACAACGGATCAGGTATCGGCGTCGCCAAGAGCGACAGCCCGACCGGACCGTTCAGAGACGCGAAGGGCAGCGCCCTGATCACCTCGAGCACCCCCGGCGCCTCGGGCCAGAACATCTGGCTCTTCGATCCGGGGGTCTTCATCGATGACGACGGCCAGGCGTACCTCTACTTCGGCGGCAACGGCGAGCAGAACGCGCGCGTCATCAAGCTGAACAACGACATGGTGAGCGTCTCGGGCTCGGCCTCCGCGATCACGATCCCGTACTTCTTCGAGGCCGCCTGGATGCACAAGCGGAACGGCGTTTACTACCTGTCGTACTCGACGAACCCCGCGAACGGCATGCGGATCGACTACCTCACGAGCTCGAGCCCCACCTCCGGCTTCACCCACCGCGGCACGGTGGGGGCCCAGCCGCCGAAGAACAACAACAACAACAACCACGCGGCAATCTTCGAGTTCGGCGGCTCCTGGTACCACGCCCACCACAATCGCTCCGTCGCCAACGACGCCGGCGAGCCCCCGGGCTATCGCCGGAACCTCGGGATCGAGTCGTTCACCTACAAGGAGGACGGGTCGATCGTGCCAGTGACCTACACGACCGACGGGCTCAAGCAGGTCAAGAACCTCGACCCCTACGCGCGCGTCGAAGCCGAGACCTTCAACGCGCAACGCGGCATCGAGACCGAGCCCTGCGAGGAGGGGGGGATGAACCTCTCCAACATCGAGGACGGAGACTGGGTGCGTCTCCGCGGGGTCGACTTCGGCGAAGGGGCGGAGAGCTTCAGCGCGCGCGTCGCGAGCGCCGGGCAGGGAGGCAGCATCGAGCTCCACCTGGAGACACCCGACGGCGCGCTCGTGGGGACCTGCGCTGTCGGCGCGACGGGGGGCTGGCAGACGTGGAGCGACGTGTCGTGCGCTGTCGACGGCGCCACCGGCGTGCACGACCTGGTCCTGGTCTTCACTGGCGGCGATTCGTACCTCTTCAACGTGAACTCCTGGCAGTTCTCGCCCGTCGGGGGCGGGGGAGCCGGCGGAGGTGACGCGGCTGGAAGCACGAGCAGCGCTGTCAGCGGCAGCGGCGGTGGCGCCGTCGCCGGCTCCGGCTCCGGCTCCGGCGGAGGGTCCACTGTCGGTACGGGTGGGGCTTCCCCGGGCCCCATGTCCTCCGCCCAGGCGTCGTCGGGGGGGACCTCCGGCGGGCAAGCGGGCGACGAGGCCGGTTGTGCCTGCCGCGCGGCGAGCGGCGCTCCGTCCGGGAATGCCCTCGTGCTGACAGCGTTGCTCGCGGCGTCCCTGGGGCTCCGGCGGCGCGGCCGAAGGAGCGTGGCCCCGGACTGACGCGCTCGAGTTCGGACGCGTTCGGCGCGCTTCGTCAGCCCCGCTCGCGGGGTCGACGGCATGGCGCGCGGGTCAGCGGCGTCGCTCGACCTGCGCGCCGCCGAAGACGAGCTGCTGGGCCATGGGGCGCGCCATGAACCTGTGAGGGAAGATGGCGCTCGGCGCGCTGGCCTCGTCCAGCCGTGCCCGCTGCTCCCCGGTGAGCGTCAGCGCCAGGGCGCCGAGGTTCTCCTCGGCCTGGGCGAGCGTGCGCGCGCCCATGATCGGCGCGACAACGGCGGGGTTCAGGAGCGTCCAGGCCAGGGCGACCTGCGAGGGGGTGCCTCCGGTCTCCTCGGCGACAGCGCGGACCACCTCGACGAGCTCCAGGGCGCGCTCCGTCATGTGGCCGGACGAGGCGATGACCCCTTTCCGCGAGGCCGAGACGCTGGCCTCGCTCGCCTGCGACAGATCCGCGCGGCTGTACTTGCCGGTCAGGATGCCGCCGCCGAGCGGCGACCACGGCAGCACGCCGAGGCCGAGCGCCTCCGCCATCGGGATGAGCTCGTGCTCCACCGTTCGCTCGACGAGGCTGTACTCGATCTGGAGCGCCACGAACGGCGACCAGCCGCGCAGGTCGGCGAGCGCCTGCATCTGCGCAACCCGCCACGCCGGCGTGTTGCAGATGCCGACATAGAGCACCTTGCCCGCGCGAACGAGGTCGTCGAGGCCGCGCATCACCTCGTCGGGCGGGGTGGTGAAGTCCCAGCCGTGGAGATAGAAGAGCTCGATCCTGTCGGTGTCGAGCTGCCTGAGGCTCGCCTCGACCGAGCGGACCATGTTCATCCGGTGGTTGCCGCCGGAGTTCGGATCGCCGGGATCGCGCGCCATGGTGAACTTTGTCGCGACGACGATCCGGTCGCGCCTGCCCTCGAGGAGCCCGCCCAGGATCCGCTCGGCGGCGCCGTTGGTGTAGTTGACCGATGTGTCGACGAAGTTGCCGCCGCGGTCGACGTAGGTATCGAAGATCCGCCGCGCCTCGGCGTCGTCGGCGCCCCAGCCCCAGTCGGAGCCGAACGTCATGGTGCCGAGCGAGAGGCGCGACACGCGCAGGCCGGATCGGCCCAGCAGGCGGTAGTGATCGAGCGCGTTGGAGAGGGTCATGGCAAAGACTCCGCTGGTTCGATGGGCGTTCGCGCCCGCTCGGGCGCGCCCAGGGTGAGCCGACGATTTCCGCGCCGGCCCGCTGTCCCATCAGCATGGTGGACGAGCGGAGGACACCGGTAGAATGGACCGCCGAGATGCTTGCACGATCCTCCAGGCGAGGTCAGATCGCCCGCTTCCCGTGGCGACGCCGGTGAGACAGAGCGGTAGGGCAAGGCTGGAGGAGCTCTCGGCGCTCATCGTGCGCCACACGGCCGCGGACGGGATGCACGCTTGCGAGCTCCCGCGGGTGACGCTCATCCGCTCGTCCCGCCCGACCCTGCCGATGCCGGCCCTGTACACACCGTCGCTCTGCCTGGTGACGCAAGGGCGCAAGCAGGCCGTCCTGGGGGGTCGCCTCTACGACTACGACGCGGCCAGGTACCTCGTTGTCTCCGTGGACCTGCCGGTTGTCGGATCGGTGATCGAAGCGAGCATGGCAGCGCCCTATCTCTGCCTCCAGCTCCACCTCGACATGGGCATGCTCGGCGAGCTCGTGCTGGAGCGGTTTCCCGTGGACCGCGCGGCCCCTCCCCCGGCGGGCCTCGGCATCCACGAGGTGACGCCGGCGCTCGTGGACGCCTGCGCGCGCCTCGTCGCGCTGCTCGACACCCCCGAGGACATCGCCGCGCTGGGCCCCCTCATCGAGCGAGAGATCCTGTACCGGCTGGTGACCGGCCCGGCGGCGGAGATGATGCGGCACATCGCCAGGAGCGGCGGCGGTCTGGCGCGCGTGTCCCGCGTGATCAGCTGGATCAAGGCCCACTATGCCGAGCCGTTCACGATCGAGGCGCTCGCCGCCCACGCAGGGATGAGCGAGTCCTCGCTCCACGCTCACTTCAAGTCAGCGACGATGATGAGCCCGCTCCAGTACCGGGCGCAGCTCCGTCTCCAGGAGGCGCGCCGCCTGATGGTCGCCGAAGGGGTCGAGGCGGCCCAGGCCGGCTTTCGCGTGGGCTACGACAGCCCGTCGCAGTTCAGCCGCGAATACCGGCGGCTCTTCGGCGCGCCCCCGGCGATGGATGCGTCGCGGCTCAGGGCCTCGGGTGGCGAGGCGGGCGGGATCGCAGGGACGAGAAGGACGATGTGAGGCTCTTGCGGCGGAGCTCCTTCCGCGCTTCCGCGCGATGGAGCGCGCGCCTGTCGCGAGATCGGAGCGCGTGAGTCGTGGGCGCACCTCGCTGCGCGCGCCCCTGACGAGGACGGCGCGGGAGCTGGCACAGCTCGGCCCACGCGCGGCACGCGACGCGCTCATGCAAACGCATGAATTTGCTCATGTTTTGTCACAGCAAAGCGCGCCGTCAGGCGTGGCATGCGGCATGCTGACCGAGAGGGCATGACGACGACTTCATCTCGCGCTCTCCACGCGCATCGATCGCTCCAGGCGCGCGTGGGGGTGGGCCTGCTGTCGCTCGCCATCGGCGCCGGCTGCTCGGATGGCCCGGACAACCCGCCGCCCCAGCCGCCCCCGCCGCCCCCCCAATGCGGGTTCGCGGTGCCGGCGGACGGCGCGCCCGCGGCGAGCGGCGACCTTCGCATCAACGAGGTGATGACGGGCAACGACGGCGCCTGGGTCGATGAGCTCGGCGAGACGGATGATTTCATCGAGCTGATCAACATGGGAGATCGCCCGCTCGATCTCGGTCAGTACCACGTGGGCGAGAAGGCCGGCGAGGCGACGCGGCTGCCGGGCCTGACGATCGGGCCGGGGAGGACGGTGCTGCTCTGGGCCGACGACGCGCCCGAGCAGGGCCCGCTGCACCTGCCGTTCAAGCTCTCGAACTCGGGCGCGCGCGTGCTGCTCTGGTCGGCGTCGTGCGAGCTCGCCGACAGGATCGATGTGCCGGAGCTGCCGCGCTCCGAGAGCTACGCGCGCTTGCCCGACGGCACGGGCGAGCCGTCGATCTGCCGCTATGCCACGCCCGAGCGCCAGAACGGCGACACGTGCGATCCGCCGGAGCCGCCGAACCTCGACGACGGCATCCGGTTCACGCCCTTCCAGTGGCCCGAGCCCTTCCCGACCGTCGCCGGGCCGCTCGTCATCTCCGAGCTCGCCCTGCGGCCGGCGGGGTTCGTCGAGGTGCTGAACGCGAGCGATCAGGCGGTGAAGCTCGACGGCTTCGCGCTGCGGCTCTCGGCGACGTCTCCGGGCAATGCGCTGCCCGACGAGGGAACGGGCGTGCTGCTCGCGTGGCCAGAGCCGTCCACCGCGCTCGGGCCCGGAGAGCGCGTGAGCGTCCCGGTGAGCGCGGGCGACACGGTCGATCTCGAGGCCTCGCCGGAGTTCGAGGGCGTGGCGACGCTGTGGCAAGCAGGCCAGCCGGCGCCGAGCGATCGCGTCGACTTCATGGCATGGCCCGAAGGCGCGTCGCTGGCGCGCGTGCCCGACGCCGCCGGGGCGCCGCGCTTCTGCGAGGCGCCGAGCCCCGACGCCGCGAACGACGGCTGCGTCGAGCTGGCGGGGCGCGCGCTCCCGGGCGGACGCGCGCGCCGGCTGGAGACGGCCGGCGACTTCGCCGAGCTGGCCAAGGGGGGCACCGAGGTCGGCGAGGCCGGCGTCAAGTTCGTCGTCGACATGGCGGCGAACGACACGGTGCACCTGCTCGGGACGCGCGACTGGGCGCTCCACTACACCTTCATCCGCGAGCAGATCGAGAGGCGGCGGCACCTCGATCGCTGCGACCCCACCCAGGACGCGGAGTTCGACCTCGGCTGGGCGCTGTTCAGCCAGTCCGAGTACTTCAGCGTCGAGGGCCGCCGGTATCTCCTTGGCACGCTGGTGGAGCACACCAACGGCACGAAGACGGTCGAGTTCTCTCCCGGCGACCAGATCATCGGCGCGCAGATGCGGCGCGCGTTCTTCGCGGCGATGCGGGCGGTGCCCGACCCGCAGGCGTGGGCGATCCGGCCGACGGCGGCGCGCCAGATCGCCGAGCTGCGCGCGATCGAGGGGACAGCGCCCATGGTCGGGCCGAACGCGCCGTACAAGGGGCTCACGTACCAGCCGCTCAACCCGGCCGAGGGCTTTGGCACGCTGGTGTTCGTCCCGGCGCGCGACCTGGAGACGGCCGAGCTCGGGCCGAACGTGATCGTGGTGACGGACGACGTGCCGAACGAGGCGGCGTTCATGGGCGGCCTCATCACCGAGGCCTTCCAGACGCCGCTGGCGCACGTGAACGTGCTGGCGCGCGGCCGGGGGACGCCGAACATGGCCTTGCGCGGCGCGCGCGACAACGAGCGCCTCAAGGGCCTGTTCGGCAAGCTGGTGCGGCTCGAGGTGCGCGCGTCCGACTTCGACCTCCGCGAGGCGACCGCGCAGGAGGCGGACGCTTACTGGGAGGCGCGCAAGCCCACCGGCGAGCGGCTGGCGCCGGCGCTCGACCTGTCCGTGCGCGGGGTCGTCTCGCTCGACGCCGCCGCGTATACGCAGAGCGACAGCATCGGATCGAAGGCGGCGGGCATGGCCGAGCTGTACCGGGTGAACAGCGTGGGGCAGTATTGCCCGCCCGATCTGATGCCGCTGTTCGTGCCGCCGGCGGCGTTCGCGGTCCCGTTCTCGCACTACATGGATCACTTCCAGGCGAGCGGCGCGGCGGATCTGCTGGCCGAGCTCGAGCAAGATCCCGAGTTCCGCGCCGATCCGCACGCGCACGCCGAGGGGCTGGCGAAGGTGCGAGCGCGGATGATGGCGCACCCGGTGGATCCCGAGATCCTGGGCGAGATCACGGGGGCCATCGAGGAGCGGTTCGGCGGCGACCGCGTGCGCCTGCGCAGCAGCAGCAACACCGAGGATCTGGCGACCTTCAACGGCGCGGGCCTGCACACGTCGACGAGCGGCGAGCTCGACGCGACGTCGAGCTCGATCGAGGACGCGCTGCGCACTGTGTGGTCGAGCCTCTGGAACACGCGCGCTTACGATGAGCGCGAGTTCGGCCACGTCGAGCAGACGCGGGCGGCCATGGCGGTGCTCGTGCACCAGGCCTGGCAATCGGAGCGCGCGCAGGGCGTGGCCATCAGCCGCAACGCGCTCGACGCGATCCGCGACAGCCAGTACTACATCAACGCGCAGATCGGGGAAGCGTCGGTGACCAATCCAGCGCCCGGCGTGACCAGCGACGAGATCGTGTACACGCCGCCGCCCCGCACGATCAAGGCGGACTACCACGCGCGATCGAGCCTGTCGCGCGGGCGCGAGGTGCTGTCGTTCCCGGAGATCCAGCGGCTCGGCTGCGTGCTCGAGGCCGTGCACGCGCACTACCGGCCGCTGGTGGACCCGTTAGGGGAGAACCGGCTGTACGCGATGCAGATCGAATGGAAGCTGATGGGGCCGGAGCGGCGGCTGCTGGTGAAGCAGGCGCGGCCGTACAGCTTCGGGGCGCTCGAGGCGCCGGGGGATTGTCGGGAGTTCTAAATAGCCGATCCTGATTCGGGAACGCCAGCAATTCCAAGCACTTGAACGTAAAGCTTGCAGGTCGGCCTCTCCGTACGCTCGTGGCCTCTGTGAACGAACCCACCACGAGGAGGAGAGGCCGATGGGGAGAATGATCTTCGGCTTCGTTCCCGTCACAAGCGGGTGCTCCAGCAGCGAGCCCGAAAAGCGCGGGATGGGGCCTACCGAACCCGATGCCTGATTCTGCTGAGGTTGGATGCTGGGGCGACGCCGGCATCGATCGCGGAGCAACTCCAGGTCGCTCGCTCCACGATCAGCCGGGTCCGCTCGCGCTTCCTCGCCGAAGGCCTTTCGGGCCTGCGCGACCATCGCGCGCACAAATGGTCAGCGGAAGGTCTGTGCGGCGCACCGGCAGCGACTGGAGCAATTGCTCGACGTGAGCCCCCGGTACTTCGGCTGGGCGCGGCCGACGTGGACGCGCGAACTGCTCGCGCGCCAGCTCCAACGCGACACCGGGCTGCGCCTGAGCGTCGGCCACATCGGTCGGCTGTTGCGCGCGCTGGGAGCGCGGCGCAAGCGCCCCCGTCCGTTCGTGCGCTGCCCGTGGCCGAAGTCGCGCGAGCGCCGCAAGATCGGCGCGATCCGCAAGCTGATCCGTGGCCTGCCCCGCGACGAGATCGCCTTCTACGCCGATGAGATGGACGTCGACCTCAACCCGCGGCTCGGGCTCGGCTGGATGCGGCGCGGCCGGCAGAAGCGCGTGCTCACGCCCGGCAACAACCAGAAGCGCGACGTCGCTGGCGCGCTGACGATCGGCTCGGGCAAGCTGACGTGGGCGTTTGGCGCTCGCAAGAGCAGCGACTTGTTCATCGCGGCGCTGGCCGCGCTGCTCCGCCGCTATCGGCGCTATCGGCGGCTGCACGTCATCGTCGACAACTTCGGCATCCACACGAGCAAGAAGACCCGAGCCCTTGTCGAGGCCACGGAAGGCAAGCGCATGCTGCACTTCCTACCGCCGTACTCGCCCCAGTACAACCGCATCGAACGGGTCTGGAAGCAGCTCCACGACAACGTCACCCGCAACCATCGGTGCGCGACCATCGACGAACTCGTCAAGGAGGTGGATGATTGCCTGCAGGCCCTCTCCCCCTACCCGAGGTCGACCGCGAGCCTGCGGCCGGTGCTCAGCTCGCCCGTTGCCGATTCAGGATCGGCTATTTAGCGCCCTGCCACCTCGACACGGTCGACGACTCGCGCGATCCCCTGGAGGAGCCCCCCAGGAAGCCCGAGGCCGTCCCCGCACCCCGGTGCGGGGCGGGCGGGACGCCGTGAGCCCATCCGGATGAAGTGGCTCGTCCATGCCGGAGATGGGTGGCACCCATCTCCCGGTGGACGTGCCTCCATCAAAAGATGGGTCGCACCCATCTCCGCGATGGACGTGCCTCCAACAAAAGATGGGTCGCACCCGTCTCCCGATAGACGTGCCGCCATCAAAAGACGGGTCGCACCCATCTCCGCGATGGAGAGGCCACCCGCCAGCCCAGCGATCCCCTGGCCAGCCCAACTCGCCGGGCGCCACGGCGTAAGCAACCCCACGCGATGAGGCTTGCCACGCTGCCATCGGAGACCTCCTCGACGCGGGGCGCGGTACACGCGCGGCAGGGGGCCGCTCGCTCTGGTGGAGGTCGGGGGCATCGCCGTCCATCTGGTCGAGCTCCGCCGACCTCGTTGGTGAGGTCCTCGAACGCGGCCGAGCGGACGCGGCGGCGAGGTGAACGCCCGTGAACTCGGACTCGAGCCGTCGGTGTCCACCTGGCCGGCGGCGGAGCGGTCGCGAAGGCCGACGGACGATCGCGCGCTGGTGGCTGGCCGTTCGTCGACCAGCTGGTTGATGAACCCCCTGACCCACTGAACGGCCGCCGCTCGGCCGCCTCCTCGCACTGAACAACAAGACGAACGCCAGTCGCTTTATAGAGCGCTCGTGGGCGCTCCATAGCGCGCCCCATAGCGCGATCCATAGCGCGCTCGTGGGCGCTCCATAGCGCGCCCCATAGCGCGCTCCATAGCGCGCTCGTGGGCGCTCCATAGCGCGCCCCATAGCGCGCTCCATAGCGCGCTCCATAGCGCGCTCGTGGGCGCTCCATAGCGCGCCCCATAGCGCGCTCGTGGGCGCTATAGACCGCGCTCGTGGGCGCCCCATAGCGCGCCCCATAGCGCGCACCATAGCGCGCTCGTGGGCGCTATAGAGCGCGCTTTAGATGGCCCTGGCATCCGTGGACAGCTGATTTCAGAAAGAAGCATGTGGATCGGTGCGGCTGGATCTATAGTCACTTTATGAAGTGCTCGAGAGCGGCCTATGGGGCGCTTCAGATGACCGGGATCCCTACAGTCGAAAGCGGCGGACGCCCTGCTTCGAGTGCGGCAATCTCGCCTCACTGTCGCGTTTGCGACACCCAGTCGCGTTTGCGACACCCAGTCGCGTTTGCGACAGCGCTCGGGATCTTGCGCCTCGCTGCGAATGTCTTAAGTGCGTTTGGCGCTGCGACTTGCAGCGCTTCAGAGGAGTAATGACGATGAAAGGAAGTCGCGGACGGATCTCGTCCAAGAAAAAAAGAACCGCCGCGGTCCGGAGCCGTCTCCTGCCAGGGATCCCGGGCCCGTGCTGCGGCGGCGAGAGAGCTTGCGATCCCGCCGTGAAGGTAGTCGGGGCAGCCACGCGTCGCAAGCAAAGCACGCGAGCGCTCGCTGCTGCTGGAACGGCCGTGATCTTCGTTGCGTGCGGCCTCTTCAGCCGCCGGGCTGAGCTGTCGTTCTGTCCGAGCTTGGCCCACTGCTTCTGCATCCAGAGCGAGTGACCGATGTGCCCCGGCGGAGCGCGATGCCCCGCCGGGGCCTCACTGCGGTGCGGAGTAGCATCCGGAGGCCGTACCACGGGCGCTAAAGCTTCTTGGATGTCCATCGCGGCCAGACGCGTCGGGCGGCGGGTGGGACGCATGCTCCGACCGTCGCAGGCGACGCGGGCCGCGGACCCTCCTCCCCGGTCCCGCGAGGTCCAGGAGCTCATCGAGGAGGCGGAGAAGGCAGCCAAGCGGCTCGACCTCGCGCGCGCCCGCGAGCTCTGGGCGCGGATCAACGACCTCGCTCCCTCGACGATGGCCGTATGTCAGCTCGGCGTGTTCGACCTGCGCCTCGGCCGGCTCGAGGACGCCGCGGCCGAGCTCTCCACCTGCGTCGCGCACATGCCCGCGCCGACCAACGACATCGAGCGCCGCCGCTACGAGATGCTACGGCGCACCTGCCGATTCGCCTCTGGCAGGCGTGCGCGTGGTGTTCGCACGGGACGAGCCGGGCACGTGCTCGCCAACAACGACCGTCTCTCTGGTGGACGGCACGATCGAGAGCGGTGAGACCCGAACGTTCTGCTGCTCCAGCGCGGAGATCGTCTATGGTAACGTTGACAACTGATCAAGGCAGAGGGGTGGCCGCCGCGATGCGCTGGGTTGCGCTCTCCACGCTGGCCACGTGTGTGCTCATCGGCTGCTCGTCGCCGATACCGGAAGAGCGACCAGATCCAGACCCGGACCAGCTCATCCTGGTTTGGGACGGCCGATATGAGAGTGATCCACAATGCGATGACAAGACCTTGTGGGAAGGCTGGGCGGGGACGCCTGGGCCGGTCGAGTGCGAGCCTTGCGAGTGTGGCCCGTCTGCCTGTTTCATATCGAGCAAGGTGCGCCTGTACTCCTCATCCACTTGCTCCTCTGGCGACGACGTCGCCACGATCGATGCGGGCGGCTCCTGGGATGGGACATGCATGGCCCTTACCCACCCCGTCCCGAGCGATTCCTACGCTGCCGTCATGGTCGAGCCGCCGATTGTGAGTGGCTGCGGGCCTGTCTCCCCGGTGCCTCCGCTGCGACGAACGAACATGACCTTCGTCCGGGCTTGCAGTCCAGACATCGACTTCTTTTCTACGGACTTCCTCCATTGCTACCCGCCGCAGCCGAACGGCGAGTGCTGGGACTCCTAATCGATTTTCCCCATCAACTCAGTCCGGAGCGGCATCTGGATGGTGAGAGAACAGTACCACTCCCTGGTGCCGGCTGTAGACACGTGCTCGAATTTCAGGCTTGCCTTGGCCTGTTGGTACCCTCCGGCCTTACCCCTTCCGTCATCCTGAACAGTGGTAACAAACGGGAAATCCGATGTCTCGAAATTTACCCAGACATGGTGGGCCATTCCGGGCTTCGGACACTTCGAGCTACACGCACCGCTACAGCTCAAGAAGGTCGCTCCGTCTCCCGCTATATCGCCGGATCCGGGGCACTGGTCTCGCGGGGTCTCCGGGCTATATGTCGTCGGGGTCTCCGAGCTGTCGCTCGGTCTCTCCTCTTCGTCTTCGAGCTCCCACTCGTTGCACGCGATCTTGCGCTCGCTGCCGTCGTTCGGGCCGTCCGGCGGCTCCGCCCCGAAGTCCCCGGATCCCGCGGAGGTGTAGACGGGGCGTGGCTCCGAGCCTGGACCGGCACCTGCCCCCGAAGTTCTTTCCCCGACAGGATAGCAGTCTCCGTTCGTCCAGTTGCACGCCGCCAGCGTCCAGACCGATATGACCACGACCAATTAACAGGACTGTTCTCGCGTTCATTTGGCACTCCATCGAAGCACAGGACCAGCAACAACGACGACGGACACGTAGCCCGGGAGCACAAGACTGCCCCGACCGACCCAATCCACGTTGACGCTCACCGACATCCCCAGCGGTCCAGCAACGTACGCGTTGGTCTGCGCGTGGCCGCCCACGGCCAAGGCACCAGGACAACCCCTGCTGTCCATGAGATCCTTCCTTGTGACACCCTCACCGTCTCCCCCCGGTTGGAAGCCCTTGGCCGCTGCGCGCGCAGCGCCCTGAGAACCGCGGGCCATTTCTCTGAGCGTGGCGTGGGCGTCAAAGACAAATTGCGCGGTAAAATCGGAATGCACGCGACTCGACCCGTCCCGGGCGTGCGCAGGCGCGCAGGGTGAGGCGGCCGGGGGTGTCCGCCAACCAGTTGGTCGATGAGCGGCCGGTCACCAGCGCCGGATGCATCCCTCGAGCTCGCGACGGTCGATCCGTCTCCGCGAGTCGCCCTGGTCGCCTCGCTCGCCGAAACGCTCACCCGAGCTGACCGCGCTCGGCGATGAGCCGGCGGCCCCGGTAGTCCACGAGGCGATTGGCCCGTTGCTCTGGCTGCCGATGGCACCGGAGGGGCGAGCGCGCTCGTGCCGGTAGGGTGAGCTTGTGTCGCTTGCGGCAGCCCCCGCTCTCCCGACCTTCCAGGTCAGAGAAGAATTGTTTAGTAGCTGGAAGTTTGCATCCCTGTCGCCGGGACGCCTCTGCCGCGGAACGCACGTTGATCGACGCCTGAGCTCACGACCGCCATGGGTGCGCCATAGGTGCTCGGCGTCCCCGGCGACGTGCTCTCGAGCTCGGTCAGGTGAACGGCGACGTCGACGAGCCTACTCCTTGAACGGCGCCGCCAGGATAACATCGTAGAAATTGGGGGCATGGAAGCCCGGGATCAGGCGCTCGGCGATATCGGCCGTGAAGTTGTAGAAGGCGGTCTCCGGCTTGCGGGCGAGCATGTCAGCGATCGCCTGCGGGAATGCGCGCTTGAAGTCGAGACGCGGGTACGCCTGGAGCACCTCATCCACCTCGTCCGCAGAGAGCTCCTTCAAATCCTCGCCAATGATGTCCATGATGGTTCCGACGTGAAGCAGCGCCACCTCGGGCCGCTTGTACGGCGGGACCCCCCTCACTGTGTGCAACGCAATTGCGTCCCACACGACGCCGATCGCCTCCTCGGGCACGCCGCGCTGCTTCAGGAACTCGCTCGCCGCGTTTGCGCCTTCGACCTCGTACCGCTCCGGGCCCCGGACCCTCTCGGCCAGGCCGAGGTCATGGAGCGCCGCCCCGATGTAGAATAGCTCGAGCTCGAGCGCGATCCCGCGCCGCCTCGCGAGCAGCGCGCCGAAGATGTACGTGCGCATGACGTGGTTGAAGAGGAAGGGCGCCGACATCTCCCGCGCGAGCTCGGTCGCTTCCACGGCCAGGTGGCTGTCAGGGATGCGGATGCCAGCGATCTCGTTCTTCACGGTCCTCTCTCCTTCGTGTGGCGCCGAGCCCGGAGCGGATCTCCGGCCTCGCGCCCGGCCGGACACAGGAGGGCGGTGCTGTCATCTGAACATGAAGGCAGGGAGGCGGGGAGGTGGGGAGAAAACCTGAAGACGTCCTCGCCTTCCCGTCTTCATGTGGAACCTCTCCGGGCCAATGACAGCACCATCCACGGGGCCCGGGACCTCGGGCTGATGTTCTTCAGGCCGGCGAGGTTCTACCCGCCGGCGAGTCACGATCGGCGATTCAGCTCCACGGCATTCGGCCGCCCTTCTTGCCGAACAACCTGCGCGCGACCCGGCGTGACCACCATCGGAAGGATCCGCCAGCTTCGGTCAACTGCACACCCGATGTGCTGTTCACCAGGCCCGCCCGTACCATGCCAGGAAGAACGGGAATATCGAGGTGAGGAAAGTAAAACAATCCCGTTCATGGCTGCCCTCGCGATGTCTTCCGCCGGCGCCTCCCTCGACGCTCACAAGGTCCACTCCATGTTCGCGACGATGCTCCCCAGCGCCACCGACGCCGCCCGAATCCACCGGTTCGGCGGTCCCGAGGTCGTCACCCTCGAAGAGGTGCCGGTCTCGCCGCCCGGCCCAGGCCAGGTGCTTGTCCGCGTCGCGGCGGCCGGGGTCGGGCCGTGGGACGGCTGGATCCGCGCCGGCAAGAGCGTGCTGCCCCAGCCGCTGCCGCTGACGCTCGGCTCGGACCTCGCTGGTACCGTGGCCGCGGTCGGCCCCGAGGTGACTGGCCTCGCGCCGGGCGCACGGGTCTTCGGCGTCACCAGCAAGCGCTTCACCGGCGCGCACGCCGCCCATGCCCTGGCGCAGGCGGGCATGATGACACGCGCACCTCTCCGGCTCGACGACGTGCAGGCCGCCTCCGTGCCGGTCGTCGCCGTCACGGCGTGGCAGGCGCTGTTCGATCACGCACAGCTCGAAGCCGGACAGACCGTGCTGGTGCACGGCGCGGCCGGCAGCGTCGGCGCGTACGCTGTCCAGCTCGCGCGCCGGGCCCGCGCCCGTGTGATCGCGACGGCCTCGGCCAAGGATCGCGACTTTGTCCGCAGTCTCGGCGCGGACGTCGTCGTGGACTACCGGCGCGAGCGCTTCGAGGATGCCGCCAAGGACGTCGATGCCGTCATCGACCTCGTCGGCGGCGACACGCAGGCGCGGTCCTTCGCCGTGCTCAGGCCACGTGGCACCCTGGTGTCGGCGGTGTCGACCCCCGATCAGGAGGAGGCCGCCCGCCGCGGCGTGCGGGCAAGCTTCTTCCTCGTCGATGTCACGACGGCCCACCTCGACCGCATCGCCGCCCTGCTCGACTCGGGCGAGCTCTCGGTCGACATCGGCGCCGTGCTGCCGCTCGCCGAGGTCCGCGGCGCGCATGAGATGCTCGACGGCACCCGCCCCCGCCCGCGTGGCAAGATCGTCCTCGCCATGGGGCCCGCTCGCTGAGGTCCGCGAGCAGCAGGCCTCCGGACGCGTCCGACGAGGCCAGTCTCCTGAAGCGCCGCCCGTCGCTGGTGACAGAACCGGGCGGCGGTTCGACGCGCGCGGCGAGGGAGGTCGCCGTCACTCCCAGCCGGACACGCCGTTCGTGTCGCGCAGGATGGCGTGCACGGCGTGCACCTCACCGCCGGACATCTTGATCATATGCATGTCCAGGTGCCCGTCCGTCATGAAGTCGAACATGGTGAGACCGACGGCGATGCCGCGCACCTCGTCGGCCAGGATGACGCGCGGGATGAAGGTGCCGTTGGACCCAGGATCGCCGGCGCTGCAGGACGCTCCGGTGCGGCAAGAGAAGTTCCCGCCCCCGTTCTCCAGGCGCTTGCAGGCTCCCGTGACGTTGCAGACGCCGGAGGGGAACGCGCGGAAGTACTTGTCGATCCAGCTCGTCAGCTCTTCCCGGGTCGCCCGCTCGGACTCCGGGACCTCGTCGTGCCAACCGATGTCGTCCGAGATGGCGATGATCGCGGCGGGATCCGAGGCGACCGCGAAGGACGCCGTGTAGTCGCCCGGGCGGACGACGATCGTCTCGATCTCCGTGATCTCCGAGCCGTCCACCTTGATACGGAGGGCGACGGGAAGATCCCTCCCGGCTTCCGGGATCACCGCCTGAGCGCCCGCGCTGCACGCCACGGTATCCAGGGCACGCTGCGAATGCTTCACCTGGCCAGCGTTCATCCAGAAGTCCGTCGTGCCGATCTCGGCCTGCACGGCGTTCTCGGTGAACTTCACGCCTTCTGCCAGGGGCAGGCTGGAAGGATCCCCGGCGGCGAGGGCGGCGAAGTAGTCGTCCAGGAGGCCATCCAGGAGCTCGCGCGTGCAATCGCCGCTCGGAGCGCCGCCCGCCCCTCCGCCGGTGGCCGCTCCGGATCCACTGCCGCTGGAGGTGCCGCCGCTCGTCCCCGCCCCGCCTGTCGGCGTCCCGCCGCCCGATGAGGTGCCGCCGGTCTCTTGCGGCGTGCCGCCTGCGCCTCCCGTGGGGCTCTGGCCGCCCGAGCCCACCGCGCCGCCCGAGGCGCCACCACCTCCGGCGCCGCCCGTGGCGTCATCGTTTTGGCCAGGGCCGCAAGCGCCCAGCGTCAGGGCCAGGGCGACACCGAGAGAACGGAACGAGTTATGATTCATGTGCTACCTCCGCGATGGATCAAAGCTCGCCGGTGAGCGTCGGCGGTGTCCGGTCGATGTGGTCCGGGTGGTTGGGCCGGTTGGGCAGGTCCGCAGCGAAATCGCCCGTCGCCGCAGCGTCAAGTCATTTCGTGCTCTTTCGTGGCGTCCGCGCGCTGCGCGCACCGCTCAAGCGGACTTTTCTCGGCTCTTGCGAATTCGACTCTTGCGGAATGCGCCGGGCGTGCAGCCGGTGCGCTGCATCGACGGCCTGCGACCGAACGAGCCCTCTGCGTCCTGTTCGATGGCCTCGATCCCTCCTGCCGCAGCCGGTAACCGTCCCCTTCGCCCGCGCCGGGGGCCTGGAGCAGGCCGAAGCCGATTCCCTGTTTGCCCCTCGACTGTACGACGAAAGAGGCCTTTGCCTTCCACGCGAAGCTATCGAGATGCGCGATCGAGCTCTCGCAGACGTTCGGCGCGTCGCCGATGAAAGATGTCGCTGTCTGCCTGCACCCCACGGGGGACAGGTGCTCGTGGCGTTCTCTTCCTCGCGGACGCCGACGACGTGATGTCTCTCCCGATGCTCGCCGAGGCCGGGCCGGCGTTCAGGCGTTGCGCGCCGGAATGGCCAGCCCGCGCACAACCGCCGGTCGCGCGACGAAGGTGTCGAGCACGCGCTTCACCTCCTTGAAATCGTCGAACCCCACCAGCTCGCCCGCGCCGTAGAAGCCCACGAGGTTGCGCACCCACGGAAAGATCGCGATGTCGGCAATGGTGTAGTCATCGCCCATCATCCACGCGCGGCCGCGCAGGTGGCCGTCGAGGACGCCCAGCAGCCGCTTCGCTTCCGCCACGTAGCGGTCGCGCGGCCGCTTGTCCTCATAGTCCTTGCCGGCGAACTTGTGGAAGAAGCCGAGCTGGCCAAACATGGGGCCGATGCCGCCCATCTGGAACATCACCCACTGGATCGTCTCGTAGCGGCGCGCCGCCTCCTGCGGCAGCAGCTGCCCGCTCTTCTCCGCCAGGTACAGCAGGATCGCGCCGGACTCGAACAGCGCGAGCGGCTTGCCGCCCGGGCCCTGCGGGTCGAGGATCGCCGGGATCTTGTTGTTCGGGTTGAGCGAGAGGAACTCGGGCGAGAACTGATCGTTGGTGTCGAAGGCGACAAGATGCGCCTCGTAGGGCAGGTCCATCTCCTCGAGCGCGATCGACACCTTCACCCCGTTGGGCGTGGGCAGCGAGTAGAGCTGGAGGCGGTCGGGATGCAGCGCGGGCCACTTGCGCGCGACGGGGAAGGAAGACAGATCGGTCATGCGGTCTCTCTTGCTGCTGGAAACGCCGATGTGAACCACCCCGGGCGGCGCGGGGCTGGGACGCGAGGCGTCCTCACACCCGGGGGAGAAGGGAATCGAAATGTCCCGGAGACGTCAAGCCCCAGATGCGGGACCTGCCCGCGGGTGGACGGTCCTCCTGGAAAGGCGACGCCATGCACGGGACCCGTGCCGGCACCGCCGGAAGCAGCCCTCCTGGCCATGTGGAAAGCGGCTCGACGGGCAGGGTTCTTCACTCCAGCACGACGCCCACGCTCTTCGTGCCCTCGTATCCGTCGCCGCGCACGGTCACCGTGAGCTCCAGCTTCTGCCCTTCGAGGGTCTCGCGGTCCCACGCGAAAGGCTGGTAGAGCGCGCCGTCCGAGACCAGGGAAGAACCGGCCTTGATGAACTGGACGTTGAACTGCGCGGAGGCGAGCCCGTCGGGATCGTCGGCGAGCGGGCCCTCGAACTCGTTCGCGAGGCGCACAACATGGCACATCTCGTCCGCGTCGCCGGGCAGAGCCTCCACCTGGACCCAGGGCGTGATCATCATCGAGCCCTGATTGCCGAGGATCAGTCGCACGCGGGTGCCGTCGGCGTAAGGCACGAACGTCCCGGACGACGCGTCGCCGATGTCGACGGCGCGGGTCTCGCTGAAGTCCTCGCCGAACTGCGTGGGACAACCGCTGGCTTCCGTGGGGATCGCCGGCTCAGTGTCGGTAGGGCCGCATCCGGAGAGGGAAGCGAGGAGAGAGAAGACAGACAGTACCAGGCAAGATCGCATCGCGCGCGCAGACCTCCGAAGCGAGCCGGGAACGAGCCCGGCAAGAGAGACGCCGGCGCGCAGAGGCGCGAGGGCGAGGGGGTGCTGTAGCACGCCGGGTCCCGAGCAACCTCGGCGAGCAACGCGCGTCCGCCGGCGCGCGCCACCGGTTCTCCGAGCAGCCCTCGTGCAGCATCGCTCGCTGCCTCGGCGACGGGCGTGACAGGGCAGCAGGGGCGATAGCAGGGCCGGCCGCGACGCGGTGGCGCGCCGACGCCTGCGACGAGTGGCACGCGCGCTGCTATAGGCTCGCCGCGATGCTGACTTCATCGCGGCGAAACGCCGGCGGCCCCGCGGATGCTCTGACGTTTGTGTCACGGTCACGGCGACCGGCCCTGTCGCGGTTCGCGGTCCTCCGCCACCCCCTCTTCCTTGGCGCCCTGGCGCTCCTGGTGGTCAACGACCACCTCCTGAAGGGCGCCGGGCTCTTGCCAGGCGCCCTCACTGGCAAGCTCAGCGACCTCGCCGGCCTCGTTGTCGCCCCCGTCCTCGCAGCGGCGCTCGTGAACGCGCGCACGTCGCGCGGGCGAGCGCTCGCGTTCGCGGCGGTGGCCGCGCCGTTCGCTGCGATCAAGCTCTCGGCCGCCGCCGCGCAGCTCCTCGTGGGGCTTGTGGGCCTCGCGGGGCTCAGGTGGCGTATCTGGCAAGATCCGACGGACCTGGCCGCGCTCGTGGTCCTCGTCCCGGCGTGGCGCCTCTCGGCGCGCGCTGCTTCCAGCCGCGAGGCCTCGGCCCGGAGCGCCGAGGAAGGCTCGCGCACAGCCTGGGTGCTCGAGCGCGCGATCCTGGGGGCGGCCGCCGTCGCCTGCGTCGCCTCCGGCACCCCACCCCCCGACGGCTATCTCACGGACGCCTATCTCGTCAATGTAACGCCCGGGATCGTGGACGTTCGCGTGCGCTGGGTGGATGCGTCGCTCGATTGCTCTGCCGTCACCTCCGGCGATCCGACACGCATGTTCGGGCCGAGCGCGTTCAACCTCGGGATCACGTATCGGCTGGACCCGCAGGACACGCTCCCGCTCAACCGGGCCATGGCCCACCTCGCCGCAACCGGCGCCGGGGAGGCGACGTCGGCCTCGCAAGATCCTTGCGAGGTGGCGCTGATCGAGACGGATGGAATGCGGCCTGCGGTGGTATGGTGGTCCAACCTGCAAAGCGTCGTGATCCCGCAGAACGTGAGCAACAACCGCGATTTCTGGCACGACACGGAGACGATGGCGGGGCGCGTCGCGCTGGAGCCGGACACGGTGGTTGTGCCCGGTCAGGTGAAGAAGGGCGCGCTGCAGACGAACGTCGCGCCCTCGGCGTGCGCCGGCGCGCCGCAATCGTCCTTCCAGTGGTCCGCCCCCTGGCCGACCCTGCTGGCGATCGGCGAGATCACGAGCATCGACGCTCTGTCGGACGGCTGCATCGAATTGACCATGAGCTACCCGTCGATCGACGTCGGCGGTAGCTCGGGCGGCATGGCAGCAGACAGCGCGGGCGCTGGCGCGGCCGACGTCGGCGGCACCGGCGGCGCGGGTGCCGGCGGCGAGGGCGGTGAAGGTGGAATCGGCACCGGCGGCGCGGGTGCCGGCGGCGAGGGCGGCGAGGGCGGCGGCGAGCCGGACCCGAGCTACCCCTCTCAGACGCACTACCTGTGCATTCCGATCGAAGACTTCCCGTTCTCGGTGGGCGAAAAGGTGCAATGGTCCCAGAGGCTCGACAGCCGCGGCGACCACGTCGAGATCTCGGCCATCGGCTCGGAGAAGCGGCTCGACGTCTATCGCAACGTCGTCGAGCTCCAGCTCGTCGGCCTCACGGCCTCGATCGAGGCGACCGGGTGCGAGGGCGACCGGCTGGGCTGCGGCGCCTTCGTCACCGACGCGGCTGTCGCGGTGCAGACCGGCGGCGCCACGACCCTGCTGGGCCCTGGAGACGCCCTCGAAGGCCCGGATTTCCGCGTGCGGGTGGGCCGCGCCGAGCGCGTGCTCGCCGGACGTGACGCGTGCGACGCGGGCTACCAGACGCCCAACGCGTCCGCGGACCTGTTGATTGCTTACGAATGAGGAGAAGCCACATGCTGTCGAAGATGAACCTGGTCTCACTCGGTCTCTGCGCCGCCGCCGTCGGTTGCTCCACCCAGGACAGCGCCGTCGAGGGGGGCCTCGTCCCCACAGGCTCGGTCAACGTGGCCCAGGGCGGGGCGCAGGACATCTCCGAGTTCCGCGCGCTCGTGAAGGCGGGGAAGGTGCCCGCGCTCGACACGCTGGATCCGGTCGGGTTCTTCGCCGAGCACGCGATCGACCTGCCCGACGCCGACTGCGGCAAGGACGTCTGCATCCACCCGTTCCTCGCTGTGGCGCCGCGCTTCAACGGGGGTAACTGGACCATGGCCTTCGTCGCGATGAACACCGGGGTCGACCCTTCGACGCTGGAGAGGCCGCCGGTTCACCTGGCGATCGCCGTCGAGAGCAGCAGCTTCGCCAACATCGACGAGGACGCGCTGGACGCGGGGATGCAAGGGCTTCTCGCCAGCCTCCGTCCCGAGGACCGCGTCAGCGTCATCCGCTATGGCGAGAAGGCCGAGCGCCACGCCTTCCTCGCAGCGCCGGGATCGGCGGAGCTCGCGAGGCTCATCGCCGACAGGCGCCTCGGCGGCGGCGCCGGCGAGCTCGTCGGCCTCTACGAGGGGATCGCCGCCGCCGAGAAGGCGTTCGACGAGGGCGACGCGGCGGGCTTCGAGGGCGCGCACCGCGTGCTCCTGCTCACGAGCGGGCACGCGACCCGCGGTATCACGGACCCCGACCACATCCTCGCTCTGGGCGAGGCGCTGGTGGAGGACGGCACGGCGTTCGGCGTGATCGGCGTGGGCGAGAGCTTCCTGGTGAGGATCCCGTCGGCGCTCGGCTCGATGGGCGCGGGCACGTACGCCTACGCGCTCGACGCGGGCGACCTCGGCGGTCTGCTCTCGGAGGAGGGGAAGACAACGCTCTTCCCGCTGGCAACGGAGTTCAGCCTGGAGGTGATCCCGTCCGCCGGCTACACGGTGGGGCGCATCTACGGGACGAAGCGGGCGACCGCCGACGCCACGGGGGCGGCCCTGGAGATGCCGGCGCTGTTCATCGGCCAGCGCGACGGCGCGACCGACGTGGGCGGCAGCCGCCGCGGCGGCGGTGGTGGTCTGTTCGTGGAGCTCCTCGCCGACCCGTCCCTCGCCGACGACATCGGGCCGGACAAGGCGGCCTTCCAGGTGACCGCCGACTGGAGCTCGGCGAGGGACGGCGCCGCGCAGGAGGTCGACACAACGCTGCGCAACGCGCTGCCTCCCGGGCAGAACCCCGACTCGATGTGGTGGAACATCTCCGACGGCGGCTCGGGCAAGCCGTACATGATGCTGAACATGTACCTGGCGCTGCGCGGCGCGCTCGACTTCTACCAGGCGGGCGACTGCCGGCGCTCGCTCGGCGTCATCGAGATGATGAAGCCGTCGGTCGGGGCGTGGCTCGGGGCGTACTCGGACACCGACATCCAGGACGACAACAACCTGATGTTGACGTTGCAACAGAACATCGAGAACGCCTGTCGTGAATCGCAGTCGTCCACGGAGCCCACGCCCCCGTTCGACTTCGAGGGCGGCTGCGGCTGGTTGTGACAGCCACGTCCCTCGGATAGCGACCGGGACGTACGGCTCACGGCGGACACAAAGGTGCCCGGGGCTGCGCTGCACGGCGGCCCGACAACGGCGACACGGGTCCGGGGTGCCAGGCGGCAGGTGGGAGGCCAACCTTGTCGAGCGCTGGCCGCGAGCTCGCTCATGCTACCGTCCGTTCCGATCATGGAAGGTTCGATCCTGCGGCACATCGTCGCAAGCGACGGGACGCGCATCGCGTGGCACACGCACCAGCGCCCAGGCGACGAGGTGGAGCTGCGGGATCGAGCGCCCGTCGTCCTCACGAACGGCCTCAGCACGACGGAGAACTTCTGGAAGCACCTCGTCGGTGCGCTCGCGACGACGACCCACCTGGTCCACTGGAGCTACCGGGGCCACGGGCAGAGCGAGAGTGCGCGCTCGGGCGACTACGCCATCCGGACCCACGCAGACGACCTTCTGCGGGTGACGGAGGCGGTCCGTGCGCGTGGCACGTTCGCCGGCGCGCCGGTGCACGTCGCCTTTTCCATGGGCGTCACGGTGCTGCTCGAGCTCTATCGCCGCCGCCCTGATCTCGTGCGCGCGATGGTGCTCGTCGCCGGCGGCGCCGATCACCCCTACGCGTCGAGCGCCGCGTTCCGGATCCCCGGCGCGCGCGCGGCCCTCCGTGTGGCGCTGCGGACAGCGGCCCCCATCGTCCCTCGCATCGCGCCGGTCGTGCGCCGCGTCACGGCGTCGAGGGCCCTCTTCCCCCTGGGCCAGGCCGCGGGCGTCTTCGGGCCCGAGGCGCCTCGGGAGGAGGTGGAGCACTTCCTCCGCGCCGTAGGGACCATGGACCTTCGCGCTTACTGGACGTCTCTGCTGTCGTTGATGGAGGCACGCGCGTCGGACGTCCTCCCCCATGTGCGGGTGCCGGTCCTTGTGATCGCGCCCGAGCGCGACGTGATGGCCCTGCGGGCCGATCTCGACACGCTGCGCCGCCTCATCCCGGGCGCCGCGTGGATGATCGTGCCCCGCACGGGCCACGCGATGCTCCTCGAGGCAGGGGGGGTTGTGTCGGCCCGCATACGGGAGTTCCTGCTCGGCCTGCCGTAGCGGCCACCTCCATCCCGCGACAGTGCTGGGCGGCAAGCACGATGAGCTCACCGCGCTCAGGACCCGATCATGAAGACGTGAACGCGGGCCTCGGCGCCCGGAGCTCACTCCTTCGATAGATACGCGACCATGAAGCACATCTCCTGATTCGTCCCCTCCCCCCAGGGCACGTCGTCTGGCGGGAGCCGGAACTGCCCCTCGCTCTCGGCCGTGTTGTCCCAGGTGCACTCGGTGACGAAGCGATCTCCCGTCCCCCAGCGCAGCGGCTCGTCGAACATGAAGAGCGCCTGGTGGTGGAACTCGAACTCGCCGCGCGCCGCGCACTCCTCCTCGCCGCCGTCGCGCTCGACCCACGCCCGGTACGAGCGGCCGAGCAGGTGCATGTGCGGCAGCAGGCCGTAGACGAGCTGCGGCGGGCCCTCGTTCAGCGTGCTGCTCCGCTCTGTGTGGCCCTCGGCGCCGGCGGGGATCGTGAAGGGCACCGGGCCGAACACATCCATCGTGACCTCGGCGCGGGGCGGCTCGCGCGAGAGCTGCAATCGATACCCCGATCGATCGCGGCTGCTCGTGCCCCCGCGCCCGAAATAATGCATCTGCAGGACGAGCTGCTCGCCCGGCCCGATGCGGACCCCGGCGCCCTCCGGGAGCCGCGTCACCCCGACGCCGGGCGCCCAGCTATGGAGGAGCTGCCAGTCGAGCTCGATGACCGGATCGCGGCACGGAAAAGCGCGCGTCCCCGGCGGAGCGCCGTATCCGATGCCAGCGTCGCCCGCGAGATCCCGATACACGGCCATGTGGTGCACCACCGCGGGATCGCCGACGACCGCCTCGAACGCCGTGATCCAGGCCGGCTCCGTGAAGGGGTTGTCGATGATCGCGCAGAAATACTCGTTGCCGTCGTCGTCGAGCGTCACGTCGTGCGCCTCGGGCATCTCGAGCGTGGCGTCGGGAACCGCGATGGTGTCCGTCGCGCGCTGCGGCGGGGGCGCGTCGGCCGGATCGCCGAGCGGCGCGCCGTCGCGCGCCCATGCCTCGAAGCGAGATCGCTCGTCGACGGTGAGGCTCATCCGCTCCGCGCCCTCGTAGCTGCGGCAGGTCGGGTCGAGCACCGGCGGCGGCATGTCCCCTTCGCTCACCCGAAGGGCCATCAGAGCGGCCAGCCGCTGCGCCGTCGCCGCGTCCGTCAGCGCCACCCTGCCGACGCCCGCGCCGTCGTGGCAGGAAGCGCAAGAGCGCTCCACGAGGGGCTGGATGTCGCGATACCACGTCACCTTCGATCCCGACGGCGAAGGCGCTTCTCCATCGCCCCCACACCCCATCACCCCAACCACCCCGAGCGCGAGCACCGCCGCGCTCCGCGCTCCGCGCACGGCTTTGCACCACGTCATCCCACACCTCCTCTGTTCACGGCCGACACAGGCGCCGCGTCTCTCCGGCGAGCTCCGTTCAATCAACCGTTTCAAACAAACGTTTAAGCCACGCACGCGGGCGTGTCAAGGACAGGGGCGACGATCGCGCGGCCGCCATGGCCAACCCCGCGCGCTGGCCTCCGTGCGCGGACACAGCCGAGGTCCTCGCCGGCATCGCCGAGCGCGGCATCCCCATCGCTGTCGTCAGCGACATCGGCGTCCTGCTCCTGCCGGGCGCGGAGGATGTCGTGTCGTGGCTCGCGCCGTCGGAGGAGGTGCGGGGCCTCGGGGCGGTGTTGCACCTGCTCGACGCCGCCAACCGGCGCTGACAGCGGACGACTGCCTGTGGATGCGTCATGGGCGTCACCGAGGGCGACACCCTGAGGAGCTCTTGCTCTACGCTCCTCCCCGATGCCTAGCGACGCTCCTGTGGATCTCTACTCGCTCGCCTTCTCCTCCTGCGTCGACCCGCTGCTCTTGCTCGATGAAAGCGGTCGGATCCTGGCGCTGAACCCCGCCGCCGAGCGCATCTCCTCCACGCCCGGCGCGACGGCGCGCGGAAGGCACGTCGATGAGGTCCTGCGGCCCGAGGTGCCCCTCGGCGCGCTGCTCGAGCAGGTGCTCCGCGAGCGCGCCCCGCGCGCGCTTCCGCGCGACCTCACCCTCCACCTCGCGAACGAGCGCGTCGTCCTCGCCGAGGGGCACCTCAGCCCGCTCGTCGACCCCGCGGGCGCGTGCGCCGCCGTGCTCCTCGCGCTGCGCGACGTGACCGAGCAACGCCGGGCCGAGCAGGCGGCGCGCGATCAGGGAGCGCGCCTGCACGCGGCCGTCGAGGCGCTCGACGTCGGCTTCGTCATCTATGACGCCGAGGAGCGGCTCTGCTTCTTCAACACGGCGTACAGGTCGCTCTACCCCGAATGCGCCGCCGCCATCCAGATAGGCAATACGTTCGAGGACGTCGTCCGCGAGGGCTGCCGGAACGGGATCCACCTCCACAGCGGCCTCAGCGAGGACGAGTGGGTCGCCGGTCGCATCGCGGACCATCGCCGCCCCGGGGACATCTACGTCCGGCGGTTCGGGGACCGCTGGATCACCCTCAAGAGCTGCCGCCTCGCCGACGGCAGCTTCGTCGGCCTGCGGTTCGACACCACCGAGCTCAAGGAGACAGAGCTCTCCCTCGAGCGCGAACGGCAGTTCATCCGCCTCGTGCTCGACACCATCCCGCTCATCGTCACGGTCAAGGACCAGGACGGCAGGATGAAGCTCGTCAGCAGGGGCTACGCCGAGCTGTACGACACGACGCCCGAGGGAGCGGTGGGAAAGACCCTCGCCGATCTGCCGCCCTCCCACGCCGAGCTCTCCACCATCGGCGAGATGGACCGGGAGGTGATCGCGCGCAGGCAGCCTGTCTCGAGGGTTCAGCCCGTCGCGCGCCCGAACGGCAACGTGCGGTGGATGTCCATCGTCAAGGTGCCCCTCATCGAGCAGGACGGCACGACGCACATCCTCGCCATCGGCACGGACATCACGGCGCAGCGGCAGCACGAGGAGCACATGGCCGCCACCATCGCCGAGCTCGAGCGGCAGAAGGAGGCCATCGCCGATCAGCTCGCGGTCATCCAGCGCCAGCAGGCGCTCATCCGCGCCCTGTCCACGCCCATCCTCCAGGTCGCCGAGGGCGTGCTCGCCGTGCCCTTCATCGGCGCGCTCGACGACGCGCGCGCGACAGACGTCACCGGCAAGCTCCTCGACGAGGTCGTGCGCACGGGCGCCCGCTTCGCCATCATCGACGTCACCGGCATCGAGAGCGTCGACGCCGCGACGGCCGACCACCTCGTCCGCATCGTCCGCGCGATCCGCCTGCTCGGCGCGAGCGGCGTCCTCACCGGCATCGGGCCCGCCGTCGCCCAGTCCATGTGCGGCCTCGGGGTCGACCTCTCCGGCGTCACAACGCACGGCAACCTCCGCGCCGGCATCGAGGTCTGCCTCCGGGCGCTGCGCGAGCGGCGCTGAGCGACGCCGGCGCCGGATGCGCCCGAGGTGACGACAGAGGTGCTCAGAGCACGCGCACAGGCTTGCCGGCGCGGAACGCGGCGATGTCCTCGAGCGCGTCGCTGTAGAAGATGCGGTACGTCTCTTCGGTGACGTAGCCGAGGTGCGGGGTAAGCACGGTGTTCGCCAGGCCGCGCAAGGGGTGCTCCGCGGGCAGCGGCTCGGCGTCGAAGACGTCGAGCGCCGCGCCGGCGAGCCGACCGCTCGTGAGCGCCTCGACGAGCGCGCGCTCGTCGACGATCGGGCCGCGTGAGGTGTTCACGAGCAGCGCGCCGGGCTTGATCAAGCTGAGCTCGCGCGCGCCGAGCAGCCCGCGCGTCCTCTCGGAGAGCACGAGGTGGACGCTGACCACGTCGGCGCCCGCCAGGAGCTCGTCGAGCGGGAGGAGCGTCGCGCCGTGCTCGGCGGCGCGCTCGCGCGTGAGGTTCTGGCTGTAGGCGGTCACGCGCATGCCGAACGCGAGCGCGAACCGGGCGACCTGCGCGCCGAGGCGGCCGAGGCCGAGCAGCCCGATCGTCTTGCCGGACAGGCCGAGCCCCAGGCTCGTCTGCCATTCGCCGGCGCGCACAGCGCGATCTTCGCGCGGGATGTTCCGCGCCAGCGCGAGCAGCAGGCCCCAGGTGAGCTCGGCCGTGGGATACGGCAGACCCCCGGTGCCGGACACGACCACCCCGAGCTCGCGCGCGGCGGCCACGTCGATGGCGGCGTTGCGCGCGCCCGTGGTGACCAGCAAGCGCAGCCTGGGAAGCCCGGCGAGCACCGCGCGCGGGAACGGCGTCCGCTCGCGCATCGCCACGACGGCGTCGAACGGCGCCAGCCGCTGCACGAGCGCTCGCGCGTCGGCCACGTGATCGTGAAAGAACTCGACCTCGACACCAGGGCCCAGCGTGTCCCACGCCGCGAGCGAGCGCGCCGCGCGCTGGTAGTCGTCGAGCACGGCCACGCGGAAAGGGGCGGGCGGAGCGCTGGAAGGCATCTTGCCTGGTAACCTTGCATTTCAGCGGACGGTTGTCCACTATAACGGACATGGCTCTTCCGCATCCCGTCCGGCCCAGCCTGCTCCGCGCCGCGTGGCCCGCTGTCATCCTGTTTGCCCTGCTGGCCTTGTGCGGCGCCGCGGGCTGCTCGCGCGCCGACACGTCGCGCGGCTCCGCCGGCGGACCGGAGGGCGAGTTCGAGACGCTCGAGCTCCGCTATCAGGGCAACAACGGCACCGTGTCGCCGATCGAGCTCGCGGAGGACCTCGGCTACCTCGCGCCGATCCGCCTGAATTTCGTCGGCAGCACGGTGAGCGGCCCGCAGAGCGTGCAGGCCGTCGTCACAGGGGATACCGACTTTGGCGGCGCCTTCAACGGCGCCGTCATCAAGCTGATCGCGGCCAGGGCGCCGATCGTCGCCGTCGTGGGTTATTACGGTGTCGACGAGCAACGCCAGAGCGGCTTCTACGTGCTCGAAGACAGCCCGCTGCGCACGGCGCGCGATCTGCTGGACAGGTCGATCTCCATGAACACGCTCGGCGCCCACAGCGAGTTCATGGTCAAGGAGTTCCTGTCGCGGAGCCAGATCACGCCGGAGGAGGCCCGGCGCGTGACGCTGCTCGTCGTTCCACCGGTGAACGGCGAGCAGCTGCTGCGCGAGAAGCAGGTCGACGTGGCGTCGCTCGGCGACATCTACCGCGACCGCGCGCTCGAGCGCGGCGGCATCCGTCCGCTGTTCTCGGACCACGAGCTCTACGGCAAGTTCACCGCGGGCAGCTACGTGATGAAGACAAGCTTCATCAAGAAGAACCCGAGGACGGCCCGGCGCTTCGTCGAGGCGACAGCGAAGGCGATAGAGTGGGCCCGGAGCACCCCGCGCGAGACGGTGGTGGAGCGCTGCATCGCGCTGATGAAGAAGCGCGGCCGGAACGAGGAGGACGCGGCCATCAAGTTCTGGCGCAGCTACGGCGTCGCCGGCAAGGGGGGCTTGATCGCGGAGCGCGACTTCCAGATCTGGATCGACTGGATGGTCAAGAGCGGCGAGCTCGAGCCGGGCGAGATCGCCCTGAGCCGCGTCTACACGAACGAGCTCAACCCGTACGCGAACGAGCCAGCCGCGAACTAGGGAGCGCCGGAAGCGGCGCTGCTGCGAGGCGCGTCCGCCTCGGAGAGCGTGGATCCGGGGGGATCTGCCCGCACCCCGAATGCAGCGATGGTAAGGACAGCCATGATGGCTCCGAAGACGACGAGCCCCATGAAGACCGCGATGCCAGCGTGGAGCGCCACGGTGGCCGCTACCCAGAGCCGCCGCGTGCGCCGCGGCCAGATCATGAGGGGGTAGCCGCACTCGATGAGCAGCACCATCCAGCCTGCGCCCACCGCGAGCCATGGATGGTAGGCCAGCCAGGTGAAGTCGTACTGGCGATACTCCGGCATGTTGAGCGTTCGCCAGATGGCATCACCGTTCCACCATTGCTCGCCAAGCGCCTTTCCCACCCCGCTCATCAGGTAGACGACGCAGAGGTGTAGCTGCACCACGCGCAGGGAGAGCCGCGCCGCGCTCGTGGGCCCGGCGGGCGCGCGGCCGAGCCGCCGATCCAGCGACAGCGCCGCGCCCGCCGGCATCCACAGGAGATAGAACAGGAAGATGTTGGCGAACTGGTCCGCGCCGTAGTTCGTGCTGTCCGCCGTCATCATCAGCATCAGGTGGGTGAGCCAGGCACCTGCCGCCGCCATCCTCGTGTGCCATCCCGCGAGCAGCGCGACGAGGGCGAGCACATACGACGCGCCCACGGCGACGAGGATGGGCGCCTCTCCGATCCCGAGCGGGGCGAGACGGTCTATCAGCCAGCCGAGGCGGACCGGTCCCGGCCTTCCGAGCGCGTCGAGGAGCGGTCCCTGCAAGATCCCCGATCGCCCATAGAGCTCGAACAGCGCAGGAGCGACCATCGCCGCCTGGACGAGGAGAACGGAGGCGAGCCCGATCCGGAGCACGGCGAGCGGCGCCGCAGACGCAGGAGCGAAGGCGAAGCGCTCGACGGCCGCCCACGCTCGCGCAGGGCCACGCTCGTTCGCAGGCGGGAGGGCAGCCATCGACGTCGCGTTCACGGCCCCCTCCCGTTGCTTCGCTGCGCGCGCATGAGCTTCGCGTGATGCACGAATTTCGCTCGATAGTTCAGCGTCCATCCTGGGGTCTTCCCCTCGCGGTGCTCCGCCATCGAGGGAAGCTCGAGCGTATCGAGCTGGACGACGACGCCGTCGGCGTCCGGGTGCCTGGCGAGCACCTTGCCGGCCCAGGAAGCCACGAGCGAGCGCCTCACTGTCTCATCCTCCTCCAGCCGGAACATGCCGATGATGTTCCTGACCCGGATATCTGCTTCACGGCTCACCCCCGTCTCCAGGAGATCGGTGACGATCTCCCCGTTGGCATCGTTCAACTGAAAGCTCGCCGAGAGCGTCGCTCCGACCCCCGGAGCGAAGAAGGAGTACCCGCTGTCAGCTCCGGAGAGCAGGCCGTAATACGTCACCGCTCGGCGCGCCCAGCCCTCGTCTCCAAGTTGCACGTGCAGAGCGCCCAGACAGACCACCGCGAGGTGCGCCGCCGCCGCGGCGAGCAGAAGGATGGCGCGTCTTCGGCCCATGGATGTTCCGTTCATCGAGCTTCCCCCCAGGGTGCCCGCAACGCCGGCACCTGCCCGACCAGACGACCCCTCTTGCCGGCACGGCGCCGCTGGCGGCCGAGCGTCCGCTCGACCTGCCAGCGGCGCCGTGAACCGTCAGGGCATCAGCGCTGCCCGGCCGTCAGGCTCACGACCGGAGTCGGGAGCCCTGCCTGCGGAGAAGCGTCGGCCCTGAAACCCCAGTAGCCGTGGCGGCCGTAGTGGCCATGATGCCCGTGGTGACCGTGATGCCCATGGTGACCGTGATGCCCATGGTGACCGTGATGCCCGTGGTAGCCGTGATACCCATGATAGCTGGACCAGCTGGCGCTCGCGTCCGCCGAGCTGGCTGCACTCGTCTCCTCGACGAGCGCGAGATCCTGAATCGGCGTGGTGCTCGCCGCACGAGCGAGCGGAGCGGCAGCGACCGTCGCGGTGGCCATCAGAGCGCCAATCATTCTCACCTGTTTCATTGTCGTTCCTTCCCCTCTACCCGAGCGCGCTGACTGCTGCGCTCCGGGTGATGCACGGCGACCATGCACGCTGCGCGCCGGGGTGAGTCCCAGCCTTGAACCGCCGGCAAATCTAGCTGCGCGAGGGCGAAACGGGGCAAGACACGGCGAGACGGCTGGGCTCGATCGGCGGATCCGGCATCGCGCCGTCGACGGGCCGCTGCGCGAGTGCGCGAGGACTTGCTCGAACGCGCAACGGGGACTGGTGCTGCTGAGCCCACCGGGCCGGTGGGTCTCGAGGCGGCCGCCATGACGGGACAGCCCCGCGCCTGGAAGTGCAGCCAGGGCCGGGGGGATGCGCTCTGGGTCCGCGCCGGCAGCTGCCAGGTCGTGGGCCACCTCAGCCGAGCCTGCGGGCGCCGGCGAGCGGCACGGCGTCGGCAGGCGTCGACGCGAGCGGCGGGCTCGACTGCGGGCCTAGCTCGGGCTCATGTCTTCCGAGGGGCTGCGAGCCGCCGTCAGTCAGCGCGGCCCGAGCGGTTCACGACGATCGCTCCGGTCCGGAGATAGCGCTCGTAGACGACACGCAGCTCCGCGTCGTCGAGCCCCCGCCCGTCGCTGCCGATGAGGTAGACCCCGCGCTGCGGGTCGCGGTAGACGTTCGCCTGGAACTCCTCCCAGCTCAACTCGGTGTCTTCGTCGGGCGCGGATCCTTCAGACTCGGATGACGTGGAGGGCTCCACGCCGCCGCAACCGGCCAGCATGAGCGCCACGACGGACGCACAGAGAAGGACAGACAGGGAGCGGCCGATGCGGCTCCTGGACAGACGCCCTAAGGACGAACCTTGATTCATGGGGACACCTTTCGCGGTCAGGCCGCACGTCGTTCGCAACAAGGGGACCTCGCCGGCGGCGATCCGGCAGCCAGCGCCGACAGCATCTTGCATGATGACACAGGAATCGAGGAGAATGGAAGTCCCCTGCGGGAGCTGCAGCGCGGATCGGTCGCCGCCGGCTGTGGCGGGGTCAGCTCGTGTGCGCGACGGCGCGGATCTCGATCAGTTGATGTGGGAACGCCAGTCCCGAAACGCCGATGAGGGTGCCTGCCGGGCGATGTCGCCCCACATACTCCTTGAACAGAGCGACGCACCGCTCGAAATGCTCGGCAGGATTCGTGAGATAGATCACCGTCTCGGCGATGTTGGACCTCGTGACGTTGAATCCCGCCAGCACCCGATCGAGGTTCTCCAGCGTCGTCCTGGCCTGTGCCTCGAAGTCGCCCTCACCGACGAACGCGCCCTGCATGTCGTGGGAAAATTGCCCCGAGATGTAGATGGTGCCGTTGACGCTGTAGCCCTGGGTGACGCCGAAGCCCTCTTCCCATGGGACGCCGTGGTTGTAGGTGGTGGCCTTCTGTATCATGTTGGATTCCTTACGGTCTGTGGTTCCCCGCCGCGACGTGGGCGAGGCGTCGAGGACTGTAGCCAGCCGATTGACGAACGGATGTCTACACAGCCGCGAAGAACCTTCTTGAAACGCTCGAGGCGCCCTGCTCGGCCCAGCGCCGGAGCAGGTGGAGCTGCACCATGCTGCGCGCGAACCTGAACGAGATCCTCGTCTTCATGGCCGTCGTCGATGAAGGGAGCTTCATCGCCGGGGGGCAGGCGATGGGCCTGACCAGGTCGGCGGCGGGCAAGGCCGTGAATCGCCTGGAGGACAGGCTGGGCGTGCGCCTTCTGAACCGCACGACGAGGGCGCTGAGCCTCACCGATGAAGGTCGGGTGTTCTACGACCGATGTTTGCAGATCCTCGCGGCGGTCGACGACGCCGAGGCGAGCGTGGCGGGGCGTTCCGGCACGCCGCGGGGGCTCCTGCGGCTCACGGTCCCCGATGCCTTCGGGCGGCTCGTGGTCCTGCCGCTGCTGCGGAAGTATCTCGAGGCCTGGCCCGACCTCCAGGTGGAGGTGAGCTTCACCGATCGCCTGGCCGATATCGTCGAGGAAGGCTTCGATCTGGCGGTCCGGATCGGAGAGCCGCCCCCGGACACGCGGCTGATCTCCCGATGGGTCGCCAGGTACAAGGCCGTGCTCTGCGCCTCGCCGTCCTACATCGCCGAGCGCGGAGAACCGCTGAACCTCGACGAGCTCGCTGGCCATGACTGCTTGATCTTCAGCAGCCGCAATCGAAGGCAGAGCTGGCGCTTCGTCGGCGACGAGGGAGCCTGGGTCAAGGCGCAGGGCCCGAGCCGCTTGCGGCTGGATAGCGGAGAAGCCATCCGGGATGCTGCCGTCGCAGGGCTCGGCATCGCGTTCCTTCCGGACTTTCTGGTGGCCCAGGACCTGGCTGCCGGTCGCCTCCAGCAGGTGCTACCCGACGTCGAGGCAGAGGACGTGAAGATCGTGACGATCTACCCGACCCGACGTCTCCTGGAGCCCCGCGTCAGGCGCTTCATCGATCTCATGGTCGAGGAGCTCGGGACCTGACGCCGCTGACAACCAGGCATCCATTCGCGCGCGGCCTTCAACCCGTCGCAGCACGGACCGAGGTCGTCGCGCCCGCTCAGCGCCCTCTCAGCGGCGGCGCCAGGAGCGGGACGCTCGCGCTCTCGAAGGCGCGCGCGGCGCGCAGCACCAGCGTCTTCTCGAAGTGGCGCCCGACGATCTGGAGCCCGAGCGGCAGGCCGGCGCCTGTCACGCCCATGGGCACGCTGATGGCCGGCTGGCGCGTCAGGCTGAAGGGGCCGGCGAAGGACGCGGGGAGCGGGCCGCCTCCCTCGATGGGGGGAGCCGCCCCGGCCGAGGTGGGCGTCACCAGGAGGTCGAAGCGGCGGTGGAGCGAGGCCATCGCCAGGGCCAGCTCCGCGCGTCGCCGCTCGGCCTCGAGGTACGCGACCGCGCCGAGCGCCTCCCCTTCGGCGGCCGCGCTCCGGGCTCGGTAAAGGGCAAGGAGCTCGAGGGCGGTCGCCTGCACCAGCGAGGAGGTCATCACGTATCCACTACAACGGAAATATTATCCGTTATAACAGACATAGCACCGGGCGGACCAGCGGCGGCGTGCTCACGCGCCCGGCGATCGACCGAAGCGCCGCCGGTAGTCCTCCGGCGTGACCTGCAGCGTGCGCTGGAACGCGCGCCGCATTCGCTCGTCGCTACCGAAGCCGCAGTCGCGCGCGAGCTGCTTGATGGACGCCTGGCCCCCCTCGAGGCAGGAGCGCGCCTGCTCCAGCCTCGCCGCCTCGACGAATTTCGCGGGGGTCATCTGCATGGCCCGGGCGAACGTCCGCGCGAAGTTGCGGGGGCTCATCCCGGCCTTCCCGGCCAGCGCCTCGACGCGCAGATCGGCGTCGAGGTGCCGGAGGGCCCAGTCGATCACGCCCTGCAGCGGCCCCGCGGCGACGGTCTGCGCGAGGAGCGGGCGGCTGAACTGGGACTGTCCGCCCGGGCGCTTGAGGAACACAACGAGGTCTCTCGCCACCTTGAGCGCCACGTCGTACCCGAGGTCCTCTTCCACCAGCGAGAGCGCGAGATCGATGCTCGCGGTGACGCCCGCTGACGTGTAGATCTTCCCGGACCGCACGAAGATCGCGTCGGCGTCGACGTCGACGCCGGGATACGCGCGCGCGAGCGCGGCCGCCGCGCGCCAGTGCGTGGCCGCCCGGCGCCCCGCGAGCAGCCCGGCGGCGGCGAGGACGAAGGCGCCGGTGCAGACAGCGCCCATGCGCCGGACCTTGGGTGTCGTCGCGCGCAGCCAGCCGAGCAGCCGGGCGTCGCGCGTCGCTTCACCTGTCTCGCCCCCCGCGACAAGCACCGTATCGACGCCGGGGGCCAGGTCCGCGAGCGCCTTGTGCGCGACGATCTGCGTCCCGGAGGCGGTCCGGATCGCGCCGCCCGCCACGGAGGCGATCTCGACGGCATAGGCCGGGGGAGCTCCGGGGAGCGTCGCTCTGGCCGCGTCCGAGGCCATGGCGAACACGTCGGCGGGCGCCACCACGTCGATGGCGCTCGCGCCGTCATAGGCCACGAGCACGACCCTGCGCGTCGGCGCACGGCGGCTCGCGCCCGGCGTGACGCGGGGAGCGATCATCGAGGAACGGGGCCGGCTCACGCGAAGACGGTACCCGTCGCGCACATGTCCGGCAAGACGACGTACCTGCATTTCCGGCCAAACGCCCTGAGGCCGGCGGGACTCCCGGAGGGCGGAGCTAGAGCGCCGATCAGCTTGACTCCCCCGGGAATGAAGAGATTTGAACCACAGAGCGCCGATCAGCTTGACTCCCCCGGGAATGAAGAGATTTGAACCACAGAGGGCACAGAGGGCACAGAGGGCACAGAGGGCACAGAAGACACAGAGTTTTTTGTTGTTCCTCTGTGCCCTCTGTGCCTCTGTGGTTCGTTTTCTCAGGGCTGCTTCATCGCCGGTGTCCTCTGTGGTTCGTCTTCTCAGGGCTGCCTCATCGCCGGTGTCCTAGGGAGTGTTCAGCTCGACGACGTTGCCGTCGGCGTCGACCGAGAGCTCGAACTCCACGCCGCCGATCACGATGTTCGCCTCGTAGGAGAGCTGCCCGCCGTGCAGCTCCTCGTCCAGCTCCACGATCGAGCCGCCCTGGGCTGCGCGGACGAGCGCCCGGTAAGCCCCCGGCGGGAGCATGTCCATCGTGATGTCCCGCTCGATCAGCGTGCCGCGCGCGTCGATCCTCAAGGCGTAGGTCCGCGCTGTGTTCCGGATGTCGGCCTCGTAGACGACCTCCCCGAGATCCTCCTCGATCTCCATGCGTATCTCCAGGATCGCCGCGCCGGCTGCCTCGCCCTCGATCGCGCGGCGCGCGGGCTCGGCGACCCAGGACAGAGGCACAATCCAGGCCTCGATCTCGCGGGCGAGCACGTTGCCCTGGTCGTCGAGCTCCACCTCGACATAGGTGTCGGCCAGGAGCAGATCGACCTCGTACGTCGCGACGCCACCGTCGATGTTCTCCTCCACCTGCAGGATCTCGACCCCCTTCCCGAGGCGCATGAGCGCCGCGCCGACGGACGCAGGGAGCTCTTCGACAGCGATGAGCCGCTCGATGTCGCCCAGCGCGCCCGCCGTCGAATCCATCGGCTCCCTGATCAGCGTGGAGCCGTGATCGTCAGCCGTCGCGCACGGAGACGCGACGGAGACAGCGCACGGAACGCAGACGAGGACGACGGACAGCGACGCACCCAGGACAGCCACACATGGTTTCATTGGACCCCCTCCGCCTACATGTCGGATGCAGTCTGACATGCGTAGCCGAGGTGGGCGCGACTTCCTTCGACGTGCTCGCGCGAAGCTGCCGGCGATGGGCGTCTGTGCCGGACACTGCCTGCGGATTTCGTCGGGCGTGTATACTCGCTCCATTCACGAAGGGAATTACATGTCCTGGCCAGAACCCGTTAGCCTGCGCGGGAGCCATGCCGCGCTCGAGCCGCTGACTCACGCCCACCACGATGAGCTCGCCGAAGCCGTGCGCGATGGGGAGCTGTGGAATCTTTGGTACACCTACATCCCGCGGCCTGAAGGTCTGCGCGACGAGATCGAGCGCCGGCTGTCCCTCCAGCGCTCGGGCTCGATGCTGCCGTTCGTCGTCGTCGACGCGCGAAGCGGACGCGCTGTCGGCATGACCACGTACATGAACATCGACGCAGGCAATCGACGCGTGGAGATCGGCTCGACGTGGTACCGCAAGAGCGTACAGCGCACCGCGCTCAACACCGAATGCAAGCTGCTGCTGTTGCAGCACGCGTTCGAGACGCTGGAGTGCATCGCTGTGGAGCTCCGGACGCACTTCTTCAACCAGCAGAGCCGGCGCGCCATCGAGCGCCTGGGCGCGAAGCTCGATGGCGTCCTGCGCAACCACGTTCGCGCGTCCGACGGCACGCTGCGCGACACGTGCGTGTACAGCATCATCGCGTCGGAGTGGCCCACGGTGCGCAGCCACCTCACGCATCAGCTCTCGAAGGCGCGCGAGCCGGCGCCCGTGCGTTGACGCGTCGGCGTCGTGGGGCGCCGCGCGCCCCACGGAGGTGGGTTGTCACCTGATCCCGCCGACGAGACAGCGCTTCAGCGCCCGGCGTCCCGGCGCCGGCGGCGGGCCGTCAGCAGCGCGAGGCCCATGGCGACGGCCGCCGCGATCGAGCTCATCGGCTTCGCGTTGCCGACGGCGACGAGGGCGCATCCGCCGGATTCGGACGCCGGCGCTGGGCCCGCGCCGGGGTCGGCGCTGCCACCCGTGCCGCCCGTCGCGCCGCCCGTCGCGCCGCTCGTCGCGCCGCCCGTCGCGCCGCTCGTCGCGCCGCCCGCCGCGCCGCCGCCGCCGCTCCCGCCATCGCCCGCGGCGCCGCCGCTTCCCGCGGCAGATCCGGCGCTGCCGGCGCTCTCGTCACCCCCGACGCCGCTGCCCGAGCCACCCGTGCCACCGCTGCCGCCAGGATCCGAACAGTCGGTCTCCGGATCGGCACCACCGGCCTTGTCGAGGCCGAGGAACGCGAGGATGGCGTCGCTCTCGTACGGCATGGAGTGCGCGCCGTCTCTCCCTGACCAGGTCTCGAACACCGTGTGGCCACACTCGTTCTTCCAGAACTGGCGCTCATAGGTGGTCCCGTTGGCGGAGGTGGTGCTGTCGGTCGACGTCGGGGTCTCGCTCAGCCCCAGGACGTTCGTCCATTCCTTGATCGCCTCGGCCTGGTTCTTGTAATTGATGGTCGCATCCGCGGTGCCGTGGAAGATCTGGAGGCGCGGGCGATGTCCCGTGTAGCCAGGGTACATCGCGCGGACCTGGTCTCCCCATTGCTGCGCCGTCTTGCTCGTCCTGCCGCCCGCGCAGTTGCCGCTCCATTGGTTGCTCGGGTCGAAGCCGTCCGCCCAGCACCCGGCCGGCACCCCCGCCCTCGCCGCGCCCGCCCTGAAGATGTCCGGGTACACCGCCAGCAGGGCTTGCGTCATCATCGCGCCGGATGAGCCGCCCACCGCGTAGACGCGCGCCGGGTCGCCGTTGTACTTCGTGAGCGTGTACTTGACCATCTGAGCGATGGCCTGCGTGTCGCCGCCGCCGTCGTGGGTCAGGGATTTCGCTGTGCCCACGTCCCAGCAGTTCCGGCCGGTGGCCTCCGGAAGGATGATGATGAATCCGTTCTGGTCGGCCCCCGCGCGGATGCCCGAGATGCTGTTGAAGAACCCGCTCACCGGCGTGCTGCACGAGTGGCTGGCCACCACGATGGGAGGCTTCTCCGCCAGCCGGTCCGGGACGTAGATGTTCATGTTGACGTAGTCCGGTACGCCGCTCGCCCCCCACGTCGCCCGGCTCACCGCCACCACGGACGCCGCGTGCACCGGCGTGGCCGCGAACAGTCCAACAGAGATCGACGCGACCACGAGGACGCGATCCTGAAATCGACGCATGTCCGATTACCTCTTGAGCTGGCGTCGCCGACCGTGGCGCGCGCTTGTCGCGATGGATCCTAATCGACATAGGAGCTTCGGCGCAAGCCACTTCGAGTTCCTCCGATCTGGGAAAATTGCAGCGAATCGCGCGCCACGAGGCCGCCACGCCGTCCGAGCGATGTTGAGAGACAGCCATGTAGTCTGAGGCGAGATCCCTCCACGTGCGTCAATTCGGTTGGTATCGAGTGTCGCTGCCCATCGAGGAACGAAGAGGAGGCAGGAGACGGCCGAGCGGCCCGCGGAGGCTCGCCCCGCGGGCCCCCTCGGGCCCTCGCGCACCATGCGACCGAGCACGGCTGTTGTGACCAGCGGCGGCAACCAGCCAGGCGGCATCATCTTCAGAGAGCCCGCTCCGAGCTCATCCGCAGGCATCCTCTCCGGAATCCCCCACCGTTCAGGCCGCCACGGATGGCAAGTTCTCGACGCAGCGAATCGCAAGGGCACAGGTTTCCGGCGTGCTAGGGTCAGCTTTGCTGTACAAAGACCCTGCCGGCGGAGCCTGCTGGTGTGTTGTGTGGGCGCTCACCACGGGTGCGCTGATCGCCACAAATGGCCCGATGGCCGATGGCAGCGACAAGAGATGCAGGCGCGCACGCGGCAGATATCATTCTGTAAAGTTCTGGTGTAGGTAGACGTCCGGCGCCATGACACGGCGCCAGAGCGTGAAGAAGGCGCTCCGCGGGAGCGACGGCGTTCATCGCCTCGCTCGGGTCGGAGCGGTGTATCCGTTATTGTCAGGAGCAATCTCGATATGAAGAGTCTCAGCTTCGCAGCGATCCTGGTCACGGTGTGCGCGGTGGCGGCGTGTTCGGACGACGGCGGCTCGGGGGGTGACGGCGGGGCAGGCGGCGGGGGCGGGGCGTCCGGCACCACCACCTCCACCACCTCCGCGGGATCGGGCTCGAGCGTCACGACGGGCACGGGCGGCAACGGCGAGGGCGGCAATGGTGAGGGCGGCAACGGCGAGGGCGGCAACGGCGAGGGCGGCGGCGCCGCCTGCACCGAGCAGTGCTTCGAGGAAAACCAGCAGGGAGGCGTGGAGTTCCTCACGCTGACGCTCGAGGGCTGCGGCTGTGTGGAGGGCGCCACGTGCGCCAGCACCTGCGATACGGCCGATGAGACGACGGACGCGTGCGCTGACGATGGCTCCGCCAGCTTCCCGGGGCTCCAGGGCAACGACGCGTGCGTGGACTGCCTCGAGGGGCTCGCGGACGAGGACGCTTGCATCAAGACGGTCGAGGACGCGTGCACCGCGAGCGAGGGGTGCAACGCCTTCGCCGAGTGCGTGGCCGCCTGCCCGTGAGACAGTAGAGCGATCTCGCCCCCGGCTGCGCCGCTCCCGCGCAGCCTCGATTCATCGACATCCCTGAACGACGGCGCGCGAGGCCGGGCCGGCGACGGCGCCGGCCCGTCCCGCGGCCTCGGTGCCGCTGGCACGGTATTTCCCTGATCGCTGTTTTGCCTCGATCCGTGCGTCGTTGCCGGGATCCTCCCGCGCGCGGCCCTGGCACTCTCTGGCACAGGAGCGAACCCAATGACATCCCTCCGATCATCCTCGTCTCATCGCGGCCCCGTGTTCTCGCTCGCGCTCGCGCTCGCCCTCTCTGGCGCGCTCGGGGGCTGCAGGCTCATCATCGAGGAGACCTGCGAGTACCACGGCGTCGACCACAGACCCGGCGACACGTTTCCTGACGACGACGGGTGCAACAGCTGCTCCTGCACGGAGGACGGGACCATCGCCTGCACCGACATGGAGTGCATCTCCGGCTGCACGTTCGACGGGGTCACCTACGCGGCGGGCGAGAAGTTCCCCGCCGATTGCAACACCTGCGAGTGCCAGGAAGACGGGACCCTCCTCTGCACCTTGATATCGTGCTTCGACGGCTGCATCCACGACGGGATCGACCACGCGCCCGGTGAGTCGTTCCCCGCGTCCGACGGCTGCAACACCTGCACGTGCGGCGAGGATGGCAGCGTCGCGTGCACGGAGGAGGTCTGTCCGGAGGGCTGCACCTACGGCGGTGTGGAGTACCAGCAGGGCGACAGCTTCAGGTCCCTCGACGGTTGCAATACGTGCACCTGCACCCCTGGCGGGGGCGTGGCCTGCACCGAGCGCTATTGCGGCTGCGACCCGTCGAGCGAGTGGTGGCGCCAGTACGTGAGCACCAGTCTGGAGGCGTGCGCGACGATCGACTTCGCCTGCACCGGAGGCCTCACCTCCGTCCTCAACGAGTGCGGCTGCGGCTGCGAGCAGGACCCGAGCTGCCCGCCCTCGTTCGACTGCAAGCCGCCTCAGGCCTGCGATCTGGACGAGATCCAGGGGCGCTGCCCGTACTCCACGATCGATCGCTGAGCGGGGGCGCCGCGCTCGTCCCTCGAGGACCGGCGGCGCGTGGAGCCAGGCCTGCCTCGCGCCGCGCGCCGCGCGCCCGGCGCGGGGCAGAAAATGCAGGTGCCTTGTCCCTCTCCTTTCCCGCGCCGGGTGCATGGTGACGAGCGTCGCACGCGCAGCGCGCGCCCCTCGCGTCCTCGCGCGAGGCAAGAAAGGACTCCACCATGAGCGTTCAAGACGATGCCACGTTCACCTTGTCCATGAGCCTTCCCATGGAGCGCAGGCTCCAGGTGGCGCTCTTCGTCTGCCCCGGCTTCTTCTTGCCCGACAACATCGGCCTGCAGACGGTGTTCGGGACGCTGCCCAACGTGGACCTGCACCTCGTGTGGAAGAACAGGGACGAGATCACGGGCGTCCCGCGCTTCACGACGCGGGCCACCACCTCCTTCAGCGACTGCCCGAAGGCGCTCGACATCCTCCATGTGCCGGCGATTCCCCCGCACATCATGGAGGATGAAGAGTCGCTCGCGTTCCTCGCCGAGGCCGGCGGCCGCGCGGCGTGGCTGTCCGGGGTCTGCGCGGGCTCGCTGATGCTGGGCGCCGCGGGCCTGCTCAAGGGCTACCGGGCCACGACGAACTTTCACCTGCACGACCAGCTCGCCCACTACGGCGCGATCCCCACCCGAGGGAACGTGGTGGAAGACCGCAACCGGCTCACCTCGGGGCCGGTCTCCGGCGGCTTCGATCTTGCGCTGCGCCTGGTCGGGCGCCTCTACGGGGACGCGATCGCCAGGGAGTGCGAGCTGGAGATGGAGTATGCGCCGGAGCCGCCCTACGGGACGGGCAGCCCCGAGCTCGCGGGGCCAGAGCTGACGGCGAGGTCGATGCAGCGGATGGCGCCGCTCATCGAGGCGACGCGCCAGGTGGGCGCCCGCGCTTCCCGGCGGCTGGGGCTCGCCTGAGCCGCGCTTCCCTCCCCGACTCCCCGACTCCCCGTGAATTTTCCGAAGACTCTGAGGGAATCCTCGGGGTCGACAGAGCATCGCTTTGCTAGCGAGGATGTACATCGCCGGCGCTTTGCCCATCGGATGGGCCCGCCCACGATTCACGGGTTGCGATCGAGGCTGCCCATCAGAGCTTGCCTCCCGCGCAGGCGCGGGCGGCGGCCGCCCAGCCCGCGCCTGCGCGGCGTCAGCTAGGGCGCTGCGTTCGCCGCGCCCGGGGTCGGCGCGGTGACGGCGCCCTCGCCGGTCAGGTCGGGCAACCTGCCCCACGCCTGCCCGTCCGCGGCCGCCTCCATCGGATACTCCAGCTCGTTGAGCACCTGACCGCTCGGAGAGATGAGGAAGACTGTCTCGCCCCTGGAGGCGCTCACCTTCCATGTCGCGTAGAAGCAGCTGCTCGGGCCGCCGGTCAGGCACGCGGTGTGGGGCCCCGGGCCATCGTCTGCCGCCTGGTCACCGAGGACGACCAGGTACGCCCCCTCGTCGAGCTCCGTGCCCACGGGGAACCTGAGCGCGTCCGCCGTGTTGCACAGGCCGTTCGCGTCGGAGTCGCAGAGGCGGAACCCGCTGAGGTCGGCCGCACCCGGGCCCGGGTTGCCGAGCTCGATCCAGTCGCTGCCCTTGGCCGAGATCTCGTTGATCACGACAGTCGTCGTCACGTCCCCGCCGGCGCCCGTTCCCCCTGGCCCGTTGCCGCCGGAGCCGCTCGATCCCTGGGACCCGCTGCTCACGCTCGTGCCAGGCGCGCCGCTGGCCCCCGGATCGTCGCTCGAACCGCAGCCGCCTGCGCAGAGCGCAGCAGCAAAGACCATGGCGAATCGAAGATGTGTCATCACGATGTTCTCCTCGGCGCGCAGCACACGGCGGTCCCGGGCGCGCGTCAATGGGCACGTGTCGGCGCATCGCGCCCGCTCGCGGGATCCAGGGCGCCCCGAGAGGCTGGGCGTCCGTCTCACTCCCAGTTGACGGTGGCCCACCCGTGGGCAGGAACACTGAACTCGAGCTTCTTGCCGCCCACGCCGAGGAGGGTCGTCTTCGCTGAATTGCCGGAGTTGTACAGAATCGTGACGATGGTGCCGTCAGGGTTCTTGAAGGCCAGCGCGTCGCCGCCGCTCGTGGCGACGCGCATCGCGCCGGGATCGACGTACTGTGAGACGTGGCGGAAGACGTGATAGACGGGGGTCACGTTCAGCGTCTTGCTCGCCGTGTCCACGGTGAGGAGCGCGTTCTGGGGCCACGGCCGCTGCGAGTCCAGGTTCTTCCCCGCCGTGTCCAGCACCATGTTCCAGGCGCTGTATGACGTCACCCCTGCCTTGATCCAGTCGCGGATGAGCTCCCAGCTCTCCTCGGCATAGGCGTGATCGTTCGGCGGCCTGTCGGGGTTGAAGGCCGGCAGGCCCGCAGGGTTCCAGGGGTAGTTGCCGCACTTGTGCTCCGTTTGCAGGATCGGCAGGTTGCGCGATTTCAAGCCGGACACGCTGCCCAGCATGTTCCACTGGAGCCCGAAGCCCTTGACGTACTTCATCGCGGTGGAATCGCCTGTCACGGCGTTGAGGATCGCGACGTCCGCCGCGGCCCCGTCGTTGGACATCGTGCCGAGGTAGATCTGCGTCGCGAGCCCCCGCTCGGCGAGCGTCGGACCGAGGTAGGTGCCGATGAACCTGGCCATGAGGGGCCCCGTCCACAGGCAGCTCGGGTACCTCGTCTCGTAGTTCGGCTCGTTCTGAGGGTGAATCGCCTCGACGGTGATGCCCTCCCCGGCGTACGCCTCCACGAACTTCGCGAAGTACAGGGCATACGCCTGCAGGGTTGTCGCGTCGTCCTTCATGCGGCCGCCATCCATGGCGCCGTTGCTCTTCATCCAGGTGGGGGGCGTCCACGGGCTGGCCCAGAGGTGGAGGTCGGGCCTCACGGCGAGCGCCGCCTTGATGTACGGAATCAGCTTCTCCTTGTCCCGATCGATGGAGAAGCTCGCCATCGTGAGATCGTCCGGCGTCTCGTCGAGGGTATAGCGATCCATCGCGTAGTCGCTGGCCCCGATGGGGATGCGCCCGTACGCGAACGCTGCCCCCTCCACCGCGTCGAAGAGCAGCTTGATGGCCCGCGACCGCTCCGCGTCGCCGAGCATCGAGAGCACGTGCCATCCCACCTCGTTGAAGCTGCCGCCGAAGCCGTCCCAGCGCTGGTACGTCGTCGCGTCATCGACTGTCACGTCGGCATTGCCGCTCGTCACCTCGGTCGGCGCCCCCGTCCTCCAGTAGTCATTCGGACCGGAGACGACGAGCGCGGGCTCGACCACCGGGGTCGCGTCGCCCGTCGACGATCCGCCGGCGCCGCCGCCTCCCGTCGCACCGCCGCTGGCACCGTCGACACCGCCTGAGCCCGCGGGACCGCTCGTGCCTGCTCCGCCCGAGCCCGTGGAGACGCTCGATCCCGTCGAGCCGGACGCGCCCGCCCCCGAGCCGCCAGAGCCCTCGGGCGCCGTCGCGCCGGACGACGAGCCGCAGCCCACGAAGCAAAACGCGAGCGAAACGACGGTGGCCGAACCTCGTGCCCAGTTCATCGCAAAATTCCTCAATCGTGAGGGTAAAGACCCGTGGCGGTGCCCGATGCATCCGTCCGAAAGGAGCCGCCCTATATGCCCGCGAGTCCCCGCGGTGATCGGAGCAGAGCGACGTTTTCTGTGGGTGTCCGCTCGTGGTCCCCAGGCCACGGCTGCGCCGGCCGCGGCAGCGCGCGGCGCAGAAGAGCAGCATGCCCACAGGCGGCAACGGCGGCCTCGGAGCGGAATTTTCTACCTGCTCACGGGCGCGCTGTCGGCGGATGGCTCGCGCTGGGGGATCCCGGCAGTGCACGAGGGCGAGCACGGGCTCGTGATGACCACCGTGCCACCGTGTGTGATCACGCACATCAGGGAAACGACGCGCCCGGGTGCGATCCCGCGAAGGACGACCGAGGTTGCCGGCATCCATCGGTGACCATCCGCTCTTCCATGCAGGCCAGTCTGTCGAGGCGGCTCGCATCTCGCACGCACGGAGTGATTCATGAAGAACCTCTATCTTGCCACGACCCAGTTGTTCTGTGTTACCACCATGGCCCTCGCCTCCTCGGCGTGCGGCGGCGACGAGGGCCACGAGCCGGATCTCGACATCGAGCGCTCGGGGGTGGAGGCGCCGCTCCAGGGAGGCGACGGGGGCGCGGGCTGCCCGCTGCTCGACGGCCCACACTCGTTCAACGAGCTCAAGGGATCGCTCGAGGATCTGCCGGTCGACTGCGTTCCGAGCTGGACCGAGGAGCAGCTCAGCGCGGGGTTCGCGAGCATCCGCGACACACGGGTGCCGGAGCTCATCGTGGCGGAGCAACCCGGCTTCTTGCGGAGGATCCCCTGGCTCGAGCCCGAGAACGGCTGCGAGGAGCGGGCCCCGGCGGCGACCTACTTCCTCCACCAGGGGGGGTATCCGACGCCCTGGTATGCCCGGGTCCAGTCCAGGGTGAACGGGGGGTTGACCCTGGTGACCGAGAACGAGCCCGACGGAGAGGTGTCGTGGAGCCACCACGTCGCCCCCGTGGTCCGGGTCGGCGGGCAGCTCATGATCCTCGACCCCGCCATCGAGCCGACGGGGCCCCTCCCGATCGCGACGTGGCTCTCTCGGTTCGTCGCCAGCGAGGTCGACATGGCCGTGTGCCGCGACCACGCCGACGAGAGTGGGTGTATGGCCGCCGTCCCCGCGACGCCGTCGCTGCCCAGCATGATCGACAGTCAAGGGCTGCGCGGGCGGCTGATCAGCGAATGGCGCGTCCAGGAGCTCCTCGGACGCGATCCGTACCGTTCCCTCGGAGACTGCCCGCCGTGGGCAGCGTGCCCCCCCGAGCCCGCGGCCGATCCGGACCTGCCGCCCACCATGAGCCGGTTCGCCTCGGACAGGACCGACTTGCCTGTCTGGTATCCCATCTACGTCATCGGAGACAACTTCGTCGAGGGCTTGACGACCGTGCGCATCACCGGGCCCGGTGTCGACGAGCTCGCTCCCATCTCCGCGATCAACAAGCGCAGGATCCTGATCGAAGTGCTGTATCCGTCCGGCGACTACCAGGTGACGGCGTCGAACGGCGCGCATGCCAGCCAGACCCTGTCCCTGACCATCGACTGATCCCGGGTGGTCAGGCGCGCGCGCCGGGGCCCGGCGTGCGTGCGGCCCTCGGCTCGGAGGGGTTCCTCGCACAAGGGACTGACCACGCCCCCGGGAGCGCCTCTCCACCTCCCCGGTTGACGAGGGCGAGCGGGTAAGCCAGGTTGCCCGGATTCTGAGCATGACGACCGAGGGACCCGAGCCGCTGTGCCTTGGGGCGGCAGTCGCCGAGGCGCTCGCCGCGCAGCACCTCGAGCGCGACGCCGCCGGCTGCCTCGACGCCGCGCTCGCCCTGGCCACCACGCTGCACACGCCTGGGCAGCGCGAGCGCCAACGACGTCTGCTCGAGCGCGCCATCGAGCAGGCGGACGGCGCGCTGGCCGCCGCCGCGCAGGAGCGCGCCGCCCTGCAGGACCATGAGCTCGCCGGTGGAAGCGAGCGAATCGCCGCGACGAGGAGGGGCGCCCATTCTACCCTGGCGAGGGCCCACGCGGCGCGAGCAGAAGACGCGCTTCACGGAGCGGGCCAGCTCTCGTTGAGCGCGCAGCGCGCACCGACGCGCGAAGCGTGCGACGACGGTTGGCGGCGCGTGGAGGCGATCGTGACCGGCGCAGAGGCCTCGGCCCGCGCGGCCGCGATCAGCGCCACAGAGCTCGAGGCCGGCTCGCCGCGGTCAAGGGTCGCACGCGCGGCGCGCGCGGCAGCTCACAGGGCCGAGGCCGCCGCCGGCGCGGCGCGCAGGATCATCGAGGAGCGAAACCACGCGTACACGTTCCACACGGACAACGGCTTCTCGTTCGGCGAGGGGTGGTACGTCGCCGCGGCCGGCGCCCTCGCGGGCGCGGCCATCCAGATCGAGCCAGGCAAGGCCGGGACACCGCAGGCCGAGGCGTTTCTCCGCGATGCAGGCCTGAGCGATCACCTTCAGGCCTACCGCTCGCGCCCGCGCGCGGTGAAGCAGACGACCGAGATCGTCGCGCGCGCCTTCAAAGCCGAGCCGTCCTCCGCCCAGCGGAGGCTCCGCGCGGCGTTCCTCGGGGACGTGCCGATTCCGGCGTCGGTGACGGGCTGGGTCGATCGCCGGCTCGCGGAGGCGCGGGCGGGAAGGTCACCCCGGAAGAAGGTGCTGCTCTGGATCCGCGAGGGGAGCCACCACCCGCACCGGAACACGACGCTCGCCGAGCTCCTGGAGCTGACGGAGCTCGTTCAACGCACGGGGCTCGTGCCTGTGCTGACGGGCGACGCCTTTCGAGGCGGGCAGGTCCCCGAGGGCGCGGTCGACATGACCCTCTTCTGGAAAGACCCCACCTTCCGGCAACTCGATATGCGTCGGGCGCAGCTACAGTTCTTCGAGCACCTGAGGCGAGCGCACGGGCTCGTCGGCCAGCTCGGCGTCACGACCGCCGGCATGGATGGCCCCGCGCTCCTGGGGCTCCCCACGATGTACCTCACCGACGCGCCGAACGTGCGCATGGGGGAGTGGGTCGGGGCGGTGCCGGGATACAAGGAAGTCGTGCGCGAGGGTGGTTATCTCGAGCGCGTCCGCCGTGGGTTGTCGGCGTGGGCCGCTGCTTCGTGAGCGGCCCACCCGACGCTTCCGTGAATACGCCCGACGCCGCGGCGGAGATGTGGCTCATGCAATCGATTCACCTTGCCTACCGCGCCCCGGCCGCGACGCGCGCGAACGCGTCGGGATAGAGGCCCACCTCGGCCTCGCTGCGCGTCTCCAGCGTCTCGGGATCGAGCCGGAGCACCTTGCCCGGGGTCACGGTCCGGTCGCCCTCGCAGACGATGAACAGCCCGTGCTCCTCGTCGAGCGACGCGAGGTGCGGCCTGAGGCATTCGCCGCTGATGTTCCGGGAGAAGGCGTCGCTGTCGTCCGGGGTCATGCCGATGCGCGCGATCGTGTCGGGCACCTGGGTCGGTACGTAGAGGACGCTCCCGTCAGCGGTCCACGCGCCGACGTAGGGCGCGCCGATCGTGAGGATCGTCCTCGACTCGTCGAACATCCCCGACGCGACATCGAAGAAGCGCACCTCCCTGCTCTCGGTGTTGCTCACGGCGATTGTCTTCTGATCGGGCGACATCATGAGGGCGTACGGCCCGTAGGACGACGCGTGATCGCCGGCCGACAGGGGCGGCCCGACGGGGACGAGCTTCACCTCGGCGTCCGGGTCCGTCAGGTCGACGATCGCGAGGGCGTCATCGCCATAACAGGCGACGTAGGCCCGGGCGCCGTCCGGCCGCGAGAGGGCGATGCCGTGCGCGGCCTTGCAGACCGGGATGAGCGTCGGCTCGGCCGAGCCGCGAGGCAGGACCGCACCGGGATCCACGACAGCGATCGATGAGCGAGCCGCCTCGAGGTCCTCCGGGTTCTCGAGCGCGCGCCTGAGATCGAAATGAGAGACGACAACGCGCCCGCCGTCCTCCGAGATCGCGATGTCGCCCGGGTTGGCCTCGACGCGCACCTGCCCGAGCATGCGCAGGTCGTCGAGCGCGAGCTTCTGGACATAGCCGGCCACCGCGCTCCCGCCGTGCACCGCGTGCGGGCCTGTCGCTTCGTCGAGGGAAGGGTACGACAGCGCGATGTAGAGCGCGCCGCCCGCGGCGTCCACGGCCACGCGGCGAGGTCCATCGATCGTCACGGGATCGCGGCCCACGGGGCGGACGCCGAACCGCTCCCCTGTCGCGAGCGCGATGAGGGAGATCGTGTCGGAGAGGCTGTCGGTCACAACGCCCATTCCGCCGTCCGGAATCGTTATCTCCGGGCGCCTGTCCGGATAGGCGTCGCCCTCGTAAGCACCGTAGCGGGTTTCGATGATGGAATCGGGGTCGCTGCAGCTCGCCAGCGTCGCCGCCGCGAGCGCGCAACCCAGGAGCCGCGCGATGACCATGGATGACCTCGAGACGAGCGCCGTCAGCCCGGGCGCGCCGCATCCTAGCAGCCGCCGGCGCTGGACGTGGCTCGCCCCGTCACGGATCAGCCTGCCCGCGCCCTCCACGAGGCGCCCGGCAGCGCGGCGATCCCGAGGAATCCGGCGCACCGCGCTCGTGACGTGCACGCCGGTGTCGCGCCGCGGCGCCGATCATCGACATCGATTCTACCGTGTCGATGAACATTTCTTGTCATGGCCGCCCGGGAGGAGGCTGCGCGTGAGGAGCCGGGGTGGATGGCCTCAAGGCGGTCAGCGCGGCCTGGTAGACGATCTGGAAGCGAGGTTGATCGGGCGCGAGCTCGGCGGCGCGCTTCAGCGGATCGAGCGCCTGGTCTCGGTGACCTTGCCGGACCAGGGCGAGGCCGAGCGCGTGGAGCAGCTCGGCCTGCTCGGGGAGCCGGGTGATGCCGCGCCGGAGCAGCGCGACGCCGTCCGCGTCGCGACCGAGCTCGCGGTAGAGGTCGGCGAGGTTCACGTAGGTGGGGACGTAGCCTGGCTCGATGCGAAGCGCGGCGAGGTAGGCCTGCTCGGCGTCGCGCGGCTTGCCCGTGCGGGAGAAGACGAGGCCGAGGTTGTTCTGGGCTTCGGCGCGATCGGCGTGGAGGGTTTGCGTGGCGATGTACTCGCGCAAGGCGCCGTCCAGGTCCTGCGCGGCGCGCTCGGGCAAGGCGCCGAGGTCGACGCCCGCGAGCAGGCGCGCGGCCTCGACGCGCACGCCGCGCACGGGATCGGCCAGGAGCGGCGCGGCGGCGGCCGCGATGCGGCGGGGGTCGTGGCTCTCCAGCGCGCCGAGCGCGGCGCGCCGGAGCAGCGGGTCGGGATCGGCGAGCGCGGCGCGGGCGACGGCGAGCGTCGCGGCCGTCGGGGCGGCGCGCAGCGAGGCGAGCGCCGTGGCGCGCGCGATGGCGGGGACGGCGCTGTCGGTCGCGATCTGCTGGAGCTCGGCGGCGACGGCCGGGTCGCCGGGCGCGGCACGCGCGCGAGCGAAGACCTCGGCGGTCGTCTGGTAGCCCCGCGCGGGGCGGCCGAGCCAGGCTTGCACGGCGTCGGCGGCCCAGCGCGCGGGCTTCTGCGCGTGGCAGTCGGTGCATGTGTTCGGGATCCCGAGGCGGACCGAGAGATCCGGCCGAGGCACGCGGAAGCCGTGATCGTGACGGACGTCGACGCCCATGTACGTGCGCGCCGGCATGTGGCAGTCGACGCAGCGCGGAGCGGCGGGCGCGGCGCCCGCGGGCGCGGCGTGGTGGTGATGCGCGGGGACATCGAAGCGCGCCGGTTCGTGGCAGGACGCGCACACGCCGTTGCCCTCGGCGCGCAGACGGCCGGCGTGCGGCTCGTGGCAGTCGCTGCACGTCACGCCGGCGTGCGCCATCTTGCTCTGCTGGAACGAGCCGTAGGTGAAGACCTCGTCGCTCATCACGCCGTCGGGCGTGTAGAGGGGCCCGGTCAGCAGCTCGGGCGCGACGCTGTCGAGCAGCGGGGCGCCGTGCTGGAGCGGCTGCGAGAGCGTCTCGCGGCGGCTGTGGCAGAACGCGCACGTGGCGCTCTCGGTGCCGCTCGAGGGGCTCCTGGCGCGCTGCGCTGTGCCGCTCGGCAGCCGTGTCCACGTGGCGCTCCGGCGCTCGTCGAAGCGCACGTCGAGGCCCTTCGAGGGGTCCGGCGTCGGGGCCCTGGTCCAGTCGATGTGGCGCGCGCCGCCGCCGTGGCAGCCTTCGCACCCGACGCTGATCTCGGACCAGGTGGTGGTGAAGCGGTCCGCGGCCGCGTCGTACCCTTTCGTGACGTGCGTCGAGTGGCACTCGGCGCACATGTGATTCCAGTTCTGGCTGGCGCCGGTCCAGTGCAGCACGTCGCCGGCGCGCACGCTGTCGCCCTCGTGCAGGTGGTACCAGCGCTGCCCGCCGCGCGCCCGGGGGCGCGCGTCCCACGCAAACGGCAGCGCCTGCAGGCGTCCGCCCGGGCCGGCAACGAGGTATTGCTGGAGCGGCTCGACGCCGAAGGTGTACAGCACTTCATAGCGGTGCAGCCGGCCATCGGGGCCGTCCGTGGTGACCCAGTATTTGCCGTCCTGGCGATCGAAGCGGTGGACCTTCCCGGCGTACTGGAGGCGCGCCCCCTCGAAGTCCCCGAGCACGGTGGCGGCGCTCGCGTGCTGCATGGCCCGGGCGTGCTGCGAGCCCTTCCAGGCGGCGTGCTCTTCGGCGTGGCACGGCGCGCAGCGGTCGCTGCCGACGAAGCCGGCCGCCGCACGCGCCGGCGACGGCTCCGACGGGCTCACCGGCGCTGCGGCAGCCGCCGGGGCCTCTGCGGCGTCGCCGCGCGCCGCCCCGGGCTTCATCCCCGGAGCGCTCGCCGTGGAGGCGTCGGCCGGCGTGAAGGAGGATGCGCCGGTGGACGCGCGCCAGACAACGAGCCCGGCGAGCGCCAGGATCAGGACAACGAGGGGCCAAGAGCGAGCGATTCGGGAGCTGGCCATGGGCGGAGGCGAGGCGAGCGCCGCCGCGAGACGCGGGGCGTGCAGAGACGCCCGCGTCCCGCGCGCGGCGCGGCGCGCTGTTACTCGGTGAGGATGACCCTTCGGTCGGTGGCGTACTGCGCCCACGCGGCGGAGAGCTCGGCCGCCACGTCCGGATGAGCCGCGGACACGTCGTTGATCTCGCCGCGGTCGGTGGCCAGATCGTACAGCGTCCAGGCGCGCGGCGTCGGGCCATACGGCGCGCCGAGCCACAGCAGCTTCCAGTTGTCGCGGATCACGTAGCGGTGGTTGCCGTGCTCCCAGATCAACGCCTCACCGGGCGCGCGCACGCCGGTCGCCCGATCCTCGAGCACCGGCAGGATCGAGTGCCCGCTGATCGGCGCGACCGCCCTGCCCTTGTAGGTGCTCCCCGGGGTGGGCACGCCGGCCAGCTCGAGAACGGTCGGCAGGAAATCGACGACGTGCGTGGTCCCGTCGAACTGCGGCCTGGCGTGGTGCTGTCCCGGAAGCCGGGCGATGGCCGGAACGGCGACGCCGCCTTCGGTCGTGTAGCTCTTCCACAGCCGGAACGGCGTGGCGCTCACCTCGGCCCAGCGGGGTCCGACGCCGATGTACGAGCCCGGTCGACCCAGGTTCTCGAGCGTGTTCACCACCGGCCCGGAGCGGCTCGGGTCGTTGGCGGCGAAGCCCTCGCGATTGCCACCTTCCGCGCCGTTGTCGGACTGGAAGAAGATGAAGGTGTTCTCGTACTCGCCGACGCGCTTGAGGTACTGGATCAACCTGCCGACGTTGGCGTCGAGGTTCTCGACCATGGCGGCGTAGATTTCCATGCGCCGCGCTTCGTAGATCCTCTCCTCGGGCGTGAGCTGTTCCCATGTCTTCGGGTTGCTGCCGTCGCTCGGCAAGCGGGGGTTGGGCGTGAACGACTCGGGGATGATGCCGCGGCTCTTGAGCCGCGCGAGGCGCTGCTCGCGGATGGCGTCGTGGCCCGCGTCGTAGCGGCCGCGGTACCTGTCGATGTACGCGGGCGGCGCCTGGAGCGGCCAGTGCGGCGTCGTGTACGTCGCGAACGCGAAGAACGGCTTGCCGTCGGCGCGGTTGCTCTCGATGTACTGGATGAGCTTGTCCGTGTAGAGCTCGGTCGCGTAGAAGTCGCGCGGCGGCTGCGTGTACAGGCCGTCCTCGCGATAGAGCTGCGTCTGCGCGGCCGTCGGCGGGTCGGCGTACTCGTTGAAGAACGCCGCCACGCCGCCGAGGAGGACGTACGATCTCTCGAAGCCGCGCGCCGGCGGGCTCTGATCCTCCGCGTCGCCGAGGTGCCACTTGCCGGCGATGTACGTATGGTAGCCGGCGTCTTTCAGGAGCTCGGCGACGGACAGGGCGTTGTCGGTCAGGTGGCCCTCGTAGCCGGGCTGCCCTGCTTGCGGTCCGGTGCCACCGCCCATGCGGCCCAGCCCGACGGCGTGGCTGTCGGTGCCGGAGATCAGCATCGCGCGGGTCGGCGCGCAGAGCGATCCGGAGCGGTGCCCGGTGAGGATGCGGCCCTCGGCGGCGAGCGTGTCGAGGTTCGGGGTGCTGATCTCGCCGCCGAACGCGCCGAGGTCCGAGAAGCCGAGATCGTCGGCCACGATCGTGACGATGTTGGGCAGCTCGGCGTCCGCGCCGCCCCCGCCGCCAGCGCCGCCAGCGCCGCCAGCGCCGCCAGCGCCGCCCGAGCCCGCTGCACCGCCGCCCGAGCCCGCAGTACCTCCAGCGCCGCCATCGCCGCCCGAGCCCGCTGCATCGCCGCCCGAGCCCGCAGTACCTCCGGCGCCGCCAGCGCCGCCCGAGCCCGCAGTACCTCCGCCGCCGCCAGCGCCGCCCGAGCCCGCTGCACCGCCGCCGCCCGAGCCCGCTGCACCTCCGGCGCCGCCAGCGCCGCCCGAGCCCGCTGCACCTCCGGCGCCGCCAGCGCCGCCAGAGCCGACGGTCGAGCTGCCGGCGCTGCCGCCGCTGCCGCCGCTGCCCGCGTCGTCGTCGCTCCCGCAGCCGATCGGGCCGAGCAGCGTGGCGAGCAACCAGGGCCCGCTCGCGAGCGCCGAACCAATCCATCGATGTCGTTCGAAGAACCGCTTCATTCCTGTCTCCTTGGGCGTGATCGAAGCGCCGCATGACGGAGTCGAACGTCGTCGGAGCGAGTGGCCGCCGTGCCCCTGAAGGGACACCTCGGTTCGCGCGCTGGCAGAGCTCAGCCGGGCGCGCCACGAGAAGGGCGGACGCTGACGGTGATGAGCCGCTTGGCTCGGCCGTCACGACGAACGGCAGCGCGGCGCGCGCGTCGCGGACGCGCTGCCTCGCTGTTCTCCTCGCCGCAGCTCGCGCCGCGGCGCATGCGGCTAACTACAGCAAGACAGGCAAGCGCTCATTCGATGGCGCGCACCTCGGACCCCCGGGTGAGCACCGAATGTCCGCGCGGCAACGACGGAAGGAAACATTCGTCCGTTATAACGGACAACGCGGCGCTATACAAGACGAATCTTCGCGCCGTGGGGCTGGCGCGTGGCCATGGGGCGGCTCCTCCGCTCAGCGATCGATCGCGGAGTACGGGCAGCGCCGCTGGATCTCGTCCAGATCGCAGGCCAGGGGCGGCTTGCAGTCGAACGAGGGCGGGCAGCTCGGGTCCTGCTCGCAGCCGCAGCCGCACTCGTTGGAGACGGAGGTCAGGCCTCCGGTGCAGGCGAGGTCGATGACCGCGCACTCCTCCGGGCTGGTGGTCACGTACTGGCGCCACCACTCGCGCGACGGGTCGCAGCCGCAATAACGCTCGGTGCAGGCCACGCCCCCGCCAGGGGTGCAGGTGCACGTGTTGCAGCCGTCGAGGGAGCCGAAGCTGTCGCCCTGCTGGTACTCCACACCGCCGTAGGTGCAGCCCTCCGGACAGCCCTCCTCCGTACACGCGACGCTGCCATCCTCGCCGCACGTGCAGGTGTTGCAGCCGTCTGACGCGGGGAACGACTCGCCGGGCATGTACGGGTACCCGTCGTAGGTGCAGGCGCCGGCGCACGCCATCTCGGTGCAGGCGACGGTCCCGTCGCTCGAGCACGCGCAGCGATTGCACCCGTCCCCGGCAGGGAACGACGCGCCCGGCGCGTGGGTGACCCCCTTCCACACGCAGCCCTGGGTGCACGCCATCAGGGTGCAGGCGACGTCCCCGTCCTCCGTGCAGGAGCAGCCGTTGCACCCGTCCCTGTCGGGAAACGTGTCGCCGGGCCTGTAGTCGACGCCGTCGTACTCGCACGTCCTCTCGCCGATGAGGCCGCAGCCCGCGAGCGCGCCGGAGAGGGCGATCGCGAGCGAGATCAGGGGGACGCGGTGAGACAAGGATGATCGGAGGGCTGTCATGGGGTTCGCTCCTGTACCAGAGAGTGCCAGGGCCGCGCGTGGGAGGCTCCCGGCGCGGACGCTCGGCGCGAGGCGAGACAGCGCTCGAGGAAATGCCGTGCCAGCCGCGTCGGAGCGCGCGCGGGTGACGTCAGGCGGGGGGCTTCCAGTCGGCGTAGTAGCGCTGCCGCATGCGCTCGCAGTAGGCGACGAGGTTCGCCTGGGCCGCGGCGTGCCGCTTCACCGGCGAGTCGGCGGGGAAGTGCAGGATGCTGACGAGGAATGCATAGGCTGTCGCGTCCACGGAGCTCGGCTCGGCCCCGAGCAGGAACGGCTGATCGCCGAGCAGGGCGGCGAGCGCGGTGAGGTCCGCCTTGCCGGCCTCGTGGACCTCCTCGCGGCTGTGGAGCCCGGTGCCCTGCGCGCGGAGCGTCCGCTTCACGCTCCGCCGGATGAGCTCGGCGATCGGGCCGCCGATGACCGGGGGCAGGAGCGACACGATGACGGGGCGGTAGGCGGCCCAGCCGTCGGGCTCGGCCCAGCGCGCGTACACGAGCACCCAGTAGAACGCCTCGTCGAGCATGCGCCGGACCACGTGGCCGCGCGCGCGCGCCTCGGGGGTCAGGTGGGCGTCGAGCCTGTCGCCGTGGACGCGCTGCAGGTGCTCGATGACGAGCTGCGAGTCGCCCATCTTGCGGCCGTCGATCTCGACGTACGGGATCTTGCCCTTCGGCGCGGCGCGCATGTCGCCCGGGCGCACCTCGTACGGGAGGCCGGCCATGCGCAGCCAGGTCTCGAGCTTGACACAGAACGGGCTGATGTTCGGGATGCCCCACGCGGTGGGGCCCTGGTAGAGGGTGATCATGGCGGTCCTTCGCTGCCCGCGGGCCACGCGGCCCACCGGGCGCGGCAGCGTACACGAGCGCTCGCCGGGGGACGAGCCGGCGGCGCGCCGTGACCGGGCGACCCCCCTTGAAAGCCCTGGACACTGAACCGTTTAAGTGCTTTGCTGGCTGCACTTCCCTCGCACCTCGGATCATGACGTAGGGGTAGCTGGCGCGTGGCTTGCGCGACCGGGTGCGCGGCTTCTTGGTTTCTTGTCGATCCGCGGACGGAATGCGTTCTCTCCTCGCCGTGCGTCCCTTCCAGGCCTGACCAGGCAGGGGGGTTCGGCGCGCCGTTCGCGACGCCGCGCGGCGCGCGAGGGCGCTTGTCGCCTTGCAGCAAGGAGAGGGCGTCGCCGTGAGATCACGCACGACCAGGGCCGTACGTCGCCAGGTGCGGTCAGGAGAGAGCTAGAGGGAGATCACGATGCGCGTTCTTCATGGGTCGGTGGCTGGTTGGGCCGGAGCAGCCCTCGTGGCGTTGGGCCTCTTCGTGGGATGCGGGGACGACCCGGACGGCCAGCAGGGCTCGGGACAGGAGACGACCGGAGCGGGCGGGGACGCGTCGGGCACGGGCGGGGGCGCCACCGGAGCCACGTCCGGCACCGGCGGCGCCACGACGGGCACGGGCGCCACGACGAGCACGGGCGCCACGACGGGCACGGGCGCCACGACGAGCACAAGCGCCACCTCGGGCACGGGCGCCGGGGGCGGCGAGGAGTCGACGGGGTTCTCGGTGCGCGGCCGCTTCCTCCACGACCGCTGCGGCGAGAAGGTGCTGCTCCGGGGCGTCAACGAGATGGTCGTCTGGCTGGCGTCAGGGCCCGACGGCCTGCCGGAATTCCAGGAGATCGCGAAGACCGGCGCCAACACGGTGCGGATCGTCTGGCTCGCCACCGAGTCCGCGGCGGGCCTCGATCAGGCCATCACGAACGCGCTCGCGCAGAAGCTCATCCCGATCGTCGAGCTGCACGACGCCACGGGGAAATGGGAGCTCCTGCCGACCCTTGTCGACTACTGGACGAAGGCGGACGTCGTGGCCGTGATCAAGAAGCACGAGCAGAACCTGCTCGTGAACATCGGCAACGAGGTCGGGGACCAGGTGGACAACGCCGCGTGGGAGGCGGGCTACAAGCAGGCCATCACCCGGATGCGCGAGGCCGGCATCACGGTTCCGCTCGTGATCGACGCCTCGAAATGGGGGCAGAACATCGACCAGCTCCAGGCCGTCGGGCCCGCGCTCGTCGCGCACGATCCGAACATCCTGCTCAGCGTCCACATGTGGTGGACGGACGGGAGCGGGGCCACGATCACCAAAGAGCTGGAAGAGTCCGTGGCGCTGAACCTGCCTTTGATGGTCGGCGAGTTCGCGCAGCACGCCGTGTACGAGTGCGGCAAGCACCCGTTCGATTACAAGACCCTCCTCGCCAAGAGCGTCGAGCACGAGGTGGGGTGGCTCGCCTGGTCGTGGGGCGCGGTCAAGAACAGCGACTGTCAGAACGACGGACCGTTCGACATGACGACCGACGGGACCTTCGCAGGGCTCACCGGCTGGGGCCGCGAGGTCGCGGTGACCGACCCGAACAGCATCCAGAACACCTCGGTGCGCCCGCACTCCATCGAGACCGGGTCCTGCAGGTAGCGCGGCGGCGCGGACCCGCGCCTCTGCCGGGCGTGCAGCGCCCGCACGCCTGACGAGCGCGCTGGGGCTCCTCGCGGCCCCCGCGTCTGGGCAACCCTCGCCGATCCGGGACTTCCAGATCGGTGGGAATGGACGGCGGCGAGGCGCTCGCGGGGCGCAAGCCCGGCCGCAAGCCGAAGCACGCGGCGGACAAGCGAACGGGCTGAGCACGCCCTGATCAAATAATCTGAAGGGCTGGTCTCCGTCGCGCCATCAAGTCCATGAGCTGCCTCCCGACGGTCGGCACGTACGTCTGGGACCCGCACCCCGGCTGCACCGACACCCCCGAGCCCGGCGCGATCGGCGCGCCCCCCGCGAAGGTCGTCGCCGGAGACTACCCCAACTGGACGCCGTCGCCCGTTCGCACCGGCTTGTCCGGTCACCATGAGAGGACGTCATGAGACGATTCCAACTTGCCATCGAGATCTTGAACCGTCATGTTCGGTCGTGTCTCGCGATGCTGCTTTGTTCCTCCCTGTGCGTCGCGTGCGTCGACACCTCCGGCGAAGGCGAGATGGTGGAGGGCGAGCCGGCCGCCCTCGACGTCGGCGACGTGCCTGACCCGAGCCAGGTCTCGATCGAGGCAACCGCCTCCGGCTGCGGAACCATGAATACGCAGGTTGGGGATACCAACAAGGAATACGCACTCACGTTCGACGACGCTCGCGGGGGCCGCGACGACTTTGGCACGTACGACGTCGCTTGTGACGTCGAGGTCACCTACACGTTTCCAGCGGGCTACACGTTCGATGCGCCGTCCTTGGATGTGTTTGGTGACGTGTATACCGAAGACGCAGCCGTCGTCATGGTTCAAGCAAGCCAATCGCTGGCCGGCACGGCCAGCGTCTCCAAGACGTTCGAGAACATCGACACGGACGTCGAAGGGGTGTTCGAGCTGCTCTCTATCCCTGCCGGGGGACAAGCGGGCAGCGCCCCGTGTGGTGCCACCTCGGCCACGGTCAACGTGCAACTCCGCGCCACGATCGGCGGCACGGGAAGAGCATCCGTCGAGTTCAACTATATTGACGGGCTGATCCCCTGGCGCCGCTGTCAATGAACCGACCCAGGGCCTGCCGTCGCGTCAACCGCTCGCGCTGTCCTGTCACCCTGCAATCAGGCCGCGCTCAAGTCCCAGCGAAAACCGTTCCCGGGAGCACGCCAGCAGGGTACAGCTATACGGTAGGATGCCTGAGGCATTGCGCGGCGCGGAGGGCGGCGGTCCGACGTCCCGCGCCATCGACTAGCGCGCGCGCTCCATCTCGCTGGTCGAGCGCCGCTTCATGAACGCGACCGGCGAGAGACCCGCGAGCTCGCGGAACTCCCTGACCAGGTGCGGCTGATCGCAGTACCCGCTCGCGAGGGCGACCTCCGACCACGACCCGCGGGCGACCTGCACGTTCGAGACGACGCGCTGGAAGCGGGTGATGCGCGCGTACTGCTTCGGCGAGACGCCGACTGTCGCCGCGAAGGCGCGTCGCAGGTTCCGCGGGCTGACGTGGAGCGCGCGCGCCGTCTCTTCCACGGTGACCCCTCCGAGCGAGAGCCTCCGGACCGCGGCGCGCGCGACGGCCGCCGATGCGGGCTCGAACACGTCGGGGCCGAGCACGCGATCCTCGAGGGCGCGCTCGATCGCCTCCACGCGAGCTCGCGTTGGATCCAGCGTGACGCCGGTCCCGACCGCCACCAGCTGCTCGAGCAGGGCGTCGGCGCGCCGGCCCCAGAGATCGCGCGCCGGGACCATGCGATCGGCGAGCTCGTCCATCGGCACACCGAAGAAGGGGTACGCGCCGCCGGGTCGAAACACCACCTGAACCGCGAGCAGCAAGCGCGGCACGCGCTTGTACAGGGCCCGCGTCTGAGGCCCGAGGACGACGATGTCGCCGCGGTCCGCGTCGAGGAGGCGAAAGACAAGCGTCGTCGTGCCATCGGGCAGCAGGTCGATGTTCGCGATCGGCGGCGTGATGGCGCGAGCGGCGACGACGAAATTGCGGAGCACACGCGACGCTGGCGCGACGACCTCCTGGCGTGGAGCGCGCCCCGCGATGGCCTGCTCGATCGATCCCGGCACGACTCCATCGTGCGCTCGCCGCTGGCCGCCATCAACCCGCCCGGCCCCGTCTCGGCCGTTTCCTCCAAGATTGCACGCCGGCACGGGCGCACGGTGCGGTCCAGCAAGGGCCCTTCACCCCGGACCCCCAGGAGAACCGCGATGAACCTCGACCACTACGTCACCCTCGGCCGCTCCGGGCTGCGCGTCAGCCCCCTGTGCCTCGGCGCCATGACCTTCGGCGAAGACCTCGGCTTCGGATCCAGCGTCAAGGAGTCCGAGGCGATCCTCGATCGCTTCATCGAGCGCGGCGGCAACTTCATCGACACCGCCAACGCCTACACCAAGGGCCACTCCGAGAAGATCATCGGCGACCACCTCGGCCGCCACCCGAGCAGGCGCGACAGGGCGGTGATCGCCACCAAGTTCACAGCCAACCTCTACCCCGGCGACCCCAACGGCGGCGGCGCCGGGAGGAAGGCCATCTTCGCGCAGTGCGAGCAGTCGCTGCGCCGCCTGCAGACCGACTACATCGACCTCTACTGGATGCACGTCTGGGACAAGAACACCCCCATCGAGGAGACAGTGCAGGCCCTCCACGACCTGGTGGCGGCCGGCAAGGTCCGCTACGTCGGCGTCTCCGACACGCCGGCGTGGAAGGTGGCGCAGGCGCACGGACTGGCGGGCTTCCGCGGGTGGGCGCAGTTCATCGCGCTGCAGATCGAGCACTCGCTCCTCGAGCGCACGGTGGAGGGGGAGCTCATCCCCATGGCGCGCGAGCTGGGCCTCGGCGTCACGCCCTGGTCGCCCCTCAAGAGCGGCGCGCTCTCCGGCAAGTACACGCGGGAGAACGCCGGCAAGCACAGGGCCGATCGCGGCCCGTTCGTGCTCTCCGCGCTCACCGACACGGCGTACGCCATCGTCGACAAGCTCGTCGAGATCGCGAGGGATCTCGAGACCACGCCGGCGCGCGTGGCGCTCGCCTGGGTGGTGGCCCGGCCGGGCGTCACCTCCACCATCATCGGCGCGCGCACGCTGGCGCAGCTCGACGACAACCTCCGCTCCCTGGAGGTCGAGCTCGCGCCCGGTCAGGTCGCCGCGCTCGACGCGCTCTCGGCGCCGGCGCTCAACTTCCCCGCCGACTTCCTGCGCGTGGCCGGCGCGTTCATGAACGGCGGCACGACGATCAACGGCGAGGGCGCGCCGGCGTCGCCGATGACGCCGAAGAACGACAGCGAGCGGTACTGAGCACGCAGGTGACGACCCGGGCCTCGCGATCCTGCCGGGCGGCAAGCATCGGAGGCGCCGCGCTCACGCCACAGCCTGCGGGCGCTCGGCTCGCCGGCGGCGCACGAAGAGGGCGCCCAGGGCCATGAGGGCCGCGAAGCCGCGCCCGCTGTTCTCCGCGGACCTGCCGGCGGCGCTGCAGCCGCCGCCCGGCTCTTCGCCGCCGCCGCCGGTGCCGCTCAGGCCGCCGGTGCCGCCGGTGCCGCCGGTGCCGCTCACGCCACCCGTGCCGCCCTGACCGCCAGTGCCTGCCATATCGCCGCCAGCCTCGCCCATTCCGCCCGCGCCCCCCATTCCACCGGCGACGCCTCCGCTCCCTCCCTCGCCTCCGCTTCCGCCGGAACCATTGGAGCCACCGACTCCGCCAGAGCCGCCACCAGCGCCGCCGACTCCGCCGGAGCCGCCGACTCCGCCGGAGCCACCACCGGACCCGCCGATTCCGCTGGACCCGCCGACTCCGCCGGAGCCGCCGACTCCGCCGGAGCCACCACCGGACCCGCCGATTCCGCTGGACCCGCCGATTCCACTGGACCCGCCGGAGCCGCCGACTCCGCCGCTTCCGCCGCTGCCCTCCGGGGTGACGCCGCCCTCGTAGATCTCCGCGCTCTCATGCGCCTCGGGGTCGCCGTCTCCGGACGAACACCCTGCCCGTAGCCCACCGAAGACCAGGACGCGGTTGCCCTCGAGCAGCACGGACCACGGAGCGTCGCGTAGCCTGCTCAGGCTCGGCACCGTCGACCAGCCATTCGTCACCGGGTTGTACACCGCGGCGCTGCGGAGCGTGCACTCGCTGCCGCCCGTCCATTCCCTGCCGCCCGCGATGAGCACCATGCCGTTCCCGAGCAGCGTGGCCGTGTGACGCCGGCGCGCGACGTCCAGGGGCCCGGTCACGGTCCAGTCGTTCGTCGCCGGGTCGTAGACCTGCGCGTGCGGGACGTTCCGCGCGCCCGTGACCAGCACCCGACCGTCGCCGAGCAGCACCGCCGTGAAATCGGCGGGCGGCATGAGCAACGCCTGCGTGGGCGTCCATGTATTCGAGGCCGGGTCATACCGATCGGCGCCGTCGCTGCTCACCACGAGCACGCTGCCGTCGAGCAGCACCGTCGCCCTGTGCCCGGAATGCGCGTAGGTCAGCGTCCCGGCCGGGGAGAACACCCCCGTGGCCGGGTCGTAAAGCTCCGCCGTCGCCGGGCCGCCAGCGCCGCCGCTCACCAGCACCTTGCCGTCGTGCAAGAGGACCGCCGAATGCCGCGAACGCGCGACGCCGAGCGGGCCCGTCGCTGCCCAGGACCTCGTCGCCGGATCGTAGAGCTCGGCGACAGCCGTCCCGCCGCCCACGACGAGGATGCGATCGTCGGGGAGCCGCACGAGGGCGGCGCTCGCGTCGTGGTGCGCGGCCATGGCGCCGGTGAGCGTCCACGTGTCGCTCGCCGGATCGTAGGCCTCGGCCGTCGACGGAGCGTCACCGCCCACGACGAGGATCTCGCCTGTCGAGACCCGGATCGACGCGGGCTTGCGGCGCACGCGCGAGATCGGCGCGACGTCGCTCCACGCGTTCGTCGCCGGATCATAGAGGTTCGCGGACAGGGTATCGCTCCAGTCGTTGTCGTACCCGCCGGCCACGAGCACGCGGCCGTCGGCGAGCTCGGCCCACGAGCCGTCGTGCCGCGCCACGGGCATGTTCCCGGCGGGCGTCCACGCGGGCTCGCAGCCGACCGGCTCATCCCCGACGCAGGCGCCCGCCTGGCAGACGCCGTTCGCCGTGCAGCCGTCGGCGCTGCCGCACACGGCGCCGCTCAGCGGCGTGCAGGTGCCGTTCGCCGACGCGCCCGCGGCCACCGCGCACGCGTCGCACGAGCCCGCGTCACACGCTGTGTCGCAGCAGACGCCGTCGACGCAGAAGCCGCTCGCGCACTCGCCCGCGAAGAGGCAAGAGGCGCCCGGGGCCGCGAGGGTGAGGCTCTCGACACTCGTGCCCCCGCCGCCGGCCACGAGCACCCGCCCGCCGGCGAGCGCCGTGGCGGTGTGGCCGCTCCGGTCCGCGTTCAGGTACCTGCCGAGCGACCACCTCCCGCTCGCCGGATCGTAGAGCTCCGTGAGCGCGCCGCCGCCGGCGACAAGCACCCGGCCATCGGCGAGCGGCGTGGCCGTGTGCCCGTAGTGGGTGACGTTCATCGGCGTCGCGGCCGACCAGGTGTTGCTCGCCGGATCGTAGAGCGCCGCGCTGCGGTTCGTGGAGGTGAACCCCTCGCCGCCGTAATCGGTGTAGCCGCCGGCGACGAGCACCTTGCCATTCACGAGGAGCGTCGCCGTGTGCCCTTCGCGGTTCTGGACCGAGCCCGCGGCGGTCCACGTGTCCGTGGCCGGATCGTAGCGCTCCGCGCTGCCGATGGGGTCGCTCGAGGAGCCCACCCCGGCCACCACGAGGACGTCGCCGTCCGGCAAGAGCGCGGCCGCATGGGAGGAGCGCCCCTGCGCCATCGACCCCGTGGCGGTCCACGTGTCCGCGACGGGATCGTAGATCTCGCTCGAGCTCATCACCCACTCGTCGATGTCGCCCGCGGCCACGAGGATCCGGCCATCGGGCAGGAGCGTCGCCGTGTGGCGCTCGCGCGGCGAGAGGAGCGGCGCGGCGAGCGTCCATGTATCCGTGGCGGGGTCGTAGATCTCGACGCCGGCCTCGTTCGCGCCGCCGACCACGACGACCCTGCCGTCCGGAAGGAGCGTCGCTGTATGGCCCGTGTGCGGCATGCTCATCGACGCGACGAGCGTCCATGCATTCGTGTCCGGGTCGTACACCTCGGCCGTGGCGCTCGCTCCGCCGGCCACGAGGACCCTCCCGTCGAGCAAACGCGTCGCCGTGTGCCTGCTCCGGGCGACGTTCATCGGCGGCGCCACGTCCCAGCGCGGCGCCGTGAGCGCGGCGGCAGCCGCCCCGATGCCGTGCTCCACTGCGCGACCTCGTGGGACATCGTCGCCAGTGCAGCCGAGCGCCGCGGCGAGCGGCGCGATGAGCAGGACAGGGGCGAGGCGGCGCAGGAATGAGGGTGAACGCACGCTCGACGATAGCGGCGTCAGCGACTTGACTGTCAAGACAAAGCGATCGCCGCGGCGGAGAGGAAGCCGTGAAGCTTCCGTCCGCATCAAGCCCCTCGGGGCTCCGGCTGCCCTCCCAGCCGCGTCACCGCCCTCGATCCCGCCTCGATCCCGCGCCGCAGGCACTCCGCCTCGCCCGCGCCCTCGATCTCCGCGGCGATGAACCCGGCCGCGAACGCGTCGCCGGCCCCTGTCGCCGCGTCTCGTCGAGGAGCCACACGGGCATGTCCGAAGGCTCGAGCGCGAGGTTCGCCCCCCGGTCGGTGAGGAAGCTCCGCTCCCCGTCGGCGTCGACGAGGACGACCAGCACGCCCGACGCCTCCTGCGGGTCGGCCACGAGGATCGGGTCGACATGGAAGCCCTTGAAATAGGCCTCGATATGCGGCCCCTCGGGACGGACGATCACGTCCGTCATCACGTCGCCGACCACGAGAACGCGGCCGGCCTCGCTCATGCCGTGGCCTTCGGCCTTGCCCCGAGCTTGCTCATCGCCACAGCGATCTCCGCCGCCACAGCCGCGTTGTTCTCGACCAGAGCGATGTTGGCGATGAGGCTCTTGCCCCCGGTGAGCTCGACGATGCGCTTCAGGAGGAACGGCGTCAGGTCCTTGCGGCTCACGCCCTCTGCCTCGGCGCCCTGGATCGCCTCCGCGATCCACGCCTCCATCGCCCTGGCGTCCACGGCATGGCTCTCGGGGATCGGGTTGGTCACCAGGATCCCGCCCAGGCCGAGCTCGAACTGCAGCGCGATGACCCTGGCCGCTTCCTCGGCGCTCTCGACCCTGTGGTCCACCTTCTGCCCGCTCTGCCGCGCCCAGAAGGCCGGGAAATCCTCTGTCTTGTAGCCCAGCACCGGCACGCCGCTCGTCTCGAGCGTCTCCAGCGTCTTCGGGATGTCGAGGATCGACTTGGCCCCCGCGCACACCACCGCCACCTGCGTCTGGCGCAGCTCCTCCAGGTCGGCGGAGATGTCGAAGGTCGTCTCCGCCCCGCGATGCACGCCGCCGATGCCGCCCGTGGCGAACACCTGGATACCGGCCCAGGCCGCCGCCATCATCGTGGTCGCCACGGTCGTCCCGGCCATCGCGCCCGAGACCAGGAGCGCCGCCACGTCGCGCCGCGAGGCCTTCGCCGCCTTGCCGCCCGCCCTGGCCAGCCGCTCGAGATCGTCGGCCTCCACGCCCACCACGAGCTTGCCGTCCATGATGGCGATCGTCGCCGGCACGGCCCCGCTCCGGCGGACCACCGCCTCCACGCGCCGCGCCATCTCGAGGTTCTGCGGAGGCGGCATGCCGTGCGTGATGATCGTCGACTCCAGCGCCACCACCGGCAAGCCGTCGGCGAGCGCTCTCATGACCTCGGGCGAGATGGAGAGATGGTCCTTGAGCGACACGCTGAGATCCTTCGGCTGCGAGGGTGTTACGCCCAAGGAATCCGGACGCCCCGGAGACGTCAAGCCCCACCGTGGGGACCTGCCCTGGGTCGGACAGCGCGTGTCCTGTTCGACCCGGGGTCAGACCGCCGGCGGCTCGGTCTGGCGTTGCCACGCGCGGTGCATGGCGATCGCCTTGATGAACGCCGGGGCCGCATCGGCCACCGCGTCGTCGGGCAGGACGAGCAGGCCCGGGTCGGCGTCCGCGCCGGCCGCGGCGGCCCCGATGCCCGCGGCTGCGGCGAGCGACGCGGCCGACGCCGGCACGAGCAGGGGCTTGCAGTGGCGGAACTGGAGCTGGACGAACTCGACAGCGAGCCCGTCGAGCGCCAGCGCCGCCGCGCCGGCGCCGGGCGGCAGCGCCGCCGCGTCGAAGAGGACGCTCGGGGCGGCCTCGATCGTGACCTCGACAGGCAGCTCGTCGCCCTCGACGGTGCGCACAACGCCGAGGCGCGCGCCGACGTAGCGGGGCACCGCGCCCGCCAGCAGCAGCGCGTCGTAGAGGGCGCTCGACGCCGCGCCGCTCACGCCGTCGGCGACGAGGATCGCGACGCGGCGGCCGAGGATGCGGCCGTCGCCGGGCCGGGCGAACAGCGACAGGCCCGGCGACACGGCGACCTCGGGGTTCTCGACGGGCGGCACAACCATCGAGAGCGGCTCGGGGAGCTGCATGCCGAGGTCGGCCGCGACGCGCGCGGCCAGCCCCTCGTCGACGTTCCGCAGCATCGCGACCATGCGCTCGCGGATGGCCTGGGTCTGCACGCGCGTCAGCTCGAAGCGGAAGGCGCGCGCGATGTGGTAGCGCTCGATGGGGGTCTGGCTCGCCCAGAAGAGGCGCGCCTGCGTGAAGTGGTCGGCGAACTTCTCGGGCTTCGCCCGCAGCTTGGTCGGCTCGGTCACGGCCTGCTGCGCCAGCAGCCGCTCGGCGACCGAGGTGAAGCCGCGCGCGCCCGCCTGGAACGGGCAGCCGCCGGCGAGGGAGTTGGGCTCGTAGTTCACGCGGCCGCGGTTGATCGCCTGGCGGTGGAACCCGTCGCGCTGGTTGTTGTGCACCTCGGCGACCGGCGCGTTGATCGGGATCTCGTGGAAGTTCGGCCCGCCGAGGCGCGAGAGCTGCGTGTCGAGGTACGAGAAGTTGCGCCCCTGCAGCAGCGGGTCGTTCGTGAAGTCGATGCCGGGGACGATGTGCTGCGTGCAGAACGCGACCTGCTCGGTCTCGGCGAAGAAGTTGTCGGGGTTGCGGTTCAAGACGAGCCGGCCGACGGTGCGCAGGGGCGCGAGCTCCTCCGGCACGATCTTTGTCGCGTCGAGCACGTCGAAGCTCCACCGCTCGGCCTCGGCCTCGGTGAACGTCTGGATCTGCAAGAGGTACTCGGGGAACGCGCCGCCCTCGATGGCCTCCCAGAGGTCGCGGCGGTGGAAGTCGGGGTCGGCGCCCGAGATCTTCACCGCCTCGTCCCAGTCGAGCGAGTGCGTGCCGAGCACCGGAGTCCAGTGGAACTTCACGAGCGTCGCCTGACCGGCCGAGTTGACGAACCGGAAGGTGTGCACGCCGAAGCCCTGCATCGTGCGGAAGCTGCGGGGGATCGCCCGGTCGCTCATCTGCCACATGATGTGGTGCATCGACTCGGGCATGAGCGAGATGAAGTCCCAGAAGGTGTCGTGCGCGCTCGAGGCCTGCGGCATCTGGTGGTGCGGCTCGGGCTTGACGGCGTGCACAACGTCGGGAAACTTCATCGGATCCTGGATGAAGAAGACGGGCATGTTGTTGCCGACGAGGTCCCAGTTGCCCTCCTCGGTGTAGAACTTCACGGCGAAGCCGCGCGTGTCGCGCACCGTGTCGGCGCTGCCGCGCTCCCCCGCCACGGTCGAGAAGCGCACGAAGACAGGCGTCCGCTTGCCGACCTTCGCGAACGGCGCGGCCTTGGTGAGCGAGGTGATGTCCTCGGTGCACTCGAAGTAGCCGTGCGCGCCAGAGCCGCGCGCGTGCACGACGCGCTCGGGAATGCGCTCGTGATCGAAATGCGTGATCTTCTCGCGCAGGATGAAGTCTTCGAGCAGCGTCGGGCCGCGCAGCCCCGCGCGCAGCGAGTTCTGGTTGTCCCCGACGGGCACGCCCTGATTCGTCGTCAGCGTCCGACCGAGCGAGTCGACCCGGTGCTTCTGCAGCGGCCCCTGGTTCGGGTTCGCGCCCGGCGCCGCCTTGGCGCCGTTCTTCTCGGACTCGTTGCTCTCCGTGATCGTGCTGGCTGTCGCGTCGAGGTTCTCCGGCTTGGCTGTGGCACCTTGCGGCGGCTGTGGCACTTTGCCGCGCAGCGCGTACTCGGCCGCCTTGTTCACATTTTCGGGGATGGCGGCGACGAGCGCCTCGGTGGCGTCGACCTTCGCGTCGAGGCGGTCGGCGGCCGCGAGGTTGCGCACCCCGTCGTCTTCGCTGCTCGTCCCGCTGCCGAGCGCGGTCGCCGCGCGTTCGATGAGGCTGCGCTTCGGCCGCGCCGCCCGCGGCTTCGCCGACGGGCCGCCCATCGATTGCTTCGCGCTGCCAGCGCCCTTTTCGCTCGGCTCTTTGGACGACGGATTCACGGGGTTCTTGCGATCGGTCATGTGATGGCCTCCGGGAGGGAGCCGGGCTTTCAGCAAAGAGCGCACCAACGCTCGCGCTTCAAGCAGGCGCCCGGGCGACCGACGCGCGTCCAGGCCCGTTGCGGCGCCCGGTCGGCTCGCTGCGGGCTCGTAGGGCGCCGCCGTACCGCCGGCCGCGGCGATGGGCGGGCGGCCGGGGACGTGCGCTATCGTGTTCGCCATGAACCTCGCCGGCATTGCCCATATCCAGCTCTCGGTCACGGACTTCCCGCGCAGCCGCGCGTTCTATCGCGCGCTGTGCGAGCACTTCGAGATGCAGTGCCAGTACGACGATCCTGGCACCGAGGACGAGCGGCCCTCGCTCTATTACATCGGCGGCAAGACAGGCCTGTTGATTCGCCCCGTGAACCCGGAGCACGTCGGCACCCGATTCCACCAGTACAAGCCCGGCCTGCACCACCTGTGCTTCCGCGCCCGCAGCCGCGAGGACATCGACGCATTCCACGCGTTCTTCGAGGGCACGCTGGCCGCGCTCGGCGGCAAGCTCGTGCACGCGCCGGAGGAGGGCGCGTGGGCGGCCGGCTACTACTCCATCGTGTTCGAGGATCCGGACGGCATCCGGCTCGAGATCAACCACGTCCCTGGCAAGGGCAACCTGGCCGAGGACGTCAAGCTCCCGTTGCCCGCGCCCTTCGCGGGGGGCGTGCCCGAGCAAGCGTGACGAGGGGCGCGCCTCCCTCCCCCGGGGTCCATCCCCTGATCACATCGGCCGGCCGCCGCTCGCGCGCACGATCTCCCCGGTGACAGCGGTGTTCGCCGCCGAGCACAGGAAGACGATGGTGGGCGCGACCTCCTCGGCCCGCAGGAGCCGCCCCACCGGATACGCCTTCCCGCGCCGCTCCGCGAACTCCGGTGAACTCCGCGCGCTCACCCTGTCGGTCAGGGTCAATCCCGGGACCACCACGTTGGCCAGGATCCCGTGCGGCCCGAGCTCGCGCGCGAGCACCGCGGTGAGCCCGTGGAGCGCCGACTTGGCGGCGGCGTACGGGCCGGAGCCCACCACCCCGTCGAGCGCGGCGCCCGAGGAGAGGTTGACGATACGGCCCCAGCCGCGGGCGCGCATGGAGGGCACCGCGGCCTGGATGGCGGCGAAGGCGCCGTCGACGTTGTCGTGGATGGTGCCCTGCCACTCGTCGAGCGGGATGTCCTCGAAGCGCGGCGCCTCCCAGGGCAGGCGCTCGCTCCAGCGGACCGCGTTGTTGACGAGGACATCGAGCTGCCCGAAGCGCTCCAGGACGGCCGAGACGGCCGCCTTGATCGACTCGAGCGATCCGAGGTCGAGCTCCAGCGCGAGCGCCTCGCCGCCCCGGCGCTCGATCTCCTGGACGACCTCTCGGGCCTTCTCACGCCCGCTCCGGTAGGTGAGCGCCACGCGGGCGCCCTCGGCCGCGAGCTGCAACGCCACCTCCTTGCCGATCCCCTGCGAGCCACCTGTCACCAGCGCGGCCCTCTTCTCCAGCCCCAGCTCCATGCGACACCTCGCTTTCGACGGGTAAGGTAAACAAGCTGGAATAAACTTCCACAACAAAATGGAAGAATCCTCCAACAAGGCAGGCTGGTCAGCGGCGCCGGGCTGCGGTAGGGGAGAGGCCATGGCGGTGGCTCGACAGAGCGGCGTGGCCCGCCGGGAGGCGCTGCTGGACGCGGCGCTCCGCTGTTTCGAGCAGCGTGGCCTGTTGCGCACCGGCATCGAGGACGTCCGCAAGGAGGCGGGCGCGAGCCCTTCGAGCGTGTACCACCTCTTCGAGGACTTCCCGGCGCTTGTCGCGGCGCTGCTCGAGCGGACCTTCGCGCGGCTGGCGGGGGCCATGACCGCGCGCGTGCTCGCCGCGAGGACGGCGCGCTCGGCGGTGCGGGCGCTCGTGGAGGCGCACCTGACTTGGGTGTTCGAGCACGAGGCCGAGGCGCGCTTCATGTACCAGGCGCTCGCGCTGGAGCTGGACGGGCATCACCGCGCCGCGCTCTGTGAGACCAAGGCGCGGCTCAAGGCGGAGATGACGGCGCACCTCGCGGAGCTCGGCGTCTTCTCCGGGGCGCGCTCGTCCGAGGTGACGCTCGACGTCGTGCTGCTCGGCCCGGCGCACCAGGCCTGCCGCGCCTACCTCTCCGCGCCCGGCGTCGTGGACCCCGCGTGGATGAGGGCGACCCTGCCCGACCTCGCGTGCGCAGCGCTGGCCAGGGTCGAGCCTGCGGCCCGGGGGGCGCGGGCGGGCAAGAGCGCGGAGGCGGTGGAGACGCTGAAGAAGCCCGGCGGGAGGAGGAAGAGCAGGCCGGCCCGCGGATGAGTGGGCGAATCGCAGCGCCCATGTCGGGAGCAGGATCCCCAGCTCATCCGGGCGCATCTCGCGGGCCCGGCCTCGGACGGCGGCGGTATTCGCCGGGCGGGACACCGGCCCAGCCCTTGAACACGCGGTTGAACGCCTCGTCGGACCCGTAGCCCACCTTCGCCGCGATGTCCTTGATGCTCAGGCGCCCCTCCTCGAGCAGCCTCGCGGCGTGGCGCATTCGCCACGCCATCACGTGCGCGAGCGGCGGCTCGCCCACCTGACGGCGGAACTCGGCGGCGAACGCTGAGCGCGACATCCCGGCGTGCCCGGCGAGCGCGTCGACCGTCCACGGGGCGCCAGGATCCGCGTGGATCGCGGCGAGCGCGCGCGCGATCGAAGGGTGCCCGAGCGCTCGCAGCCACCCTGCGCCGGCGACGCCTCGCGCGATGGAGGCGCGCAGCGCGTGGATGAAGACGAGCTCGGCGAGCCGCGTGAGCGCGGCCCCCGAGCCCGGCCGAGGCGCCGCGACCTCGCTCGCCAGCGCGCCCAGCACGCCGAGGAGCCCGGGGCCCGCCGCCTCGGCGGGGAGGTGCAGGAAGCCCGGCAGCGCCGACCCCAGGAGGGCGCGTCCGGCCTCGTCGATCGCGAGCGACCCGCAGACCAGCGTCGTGCGAGGTCCCGAGCCGCCCCGCCGGAGCGGGCCGGGCCCATCTCCGGCCGCGCGGCGGAGCTCGTCGAACGAGACCACCGCGCTCCCCGGGCTGTCCCGCAGCGCGTGCGCGCGCCCCGCCGCCACGAGGACCACGTCGCCGCTCGCGATCGCGACCTGAGCCTGCGGCGCGTCGAGCAACGCGAGGTGCGCCGCTCCCCGGACGACCACGTAGCAGACGAGCTCCGGGATCCCCGGCGTCTGCACGCCCCAGGGCGCCCCGAGCTCGCCCGCGCCGAAGACGCTCCCGCGCAGGCGGACCGCCTCGAGGACGCCGCTCAGCGGATCGGCGGCGGTCTCCCGGGACGATTCATCAACCACAGTGGATTATATATCACTGAACGTCCACAGCCGCCATGGTATCTGTCAACGACCTTGGTGAGGAGGCAGGCCGCCGAGCGGATCCGGGCCTCCCGGCGCGTCATCCACGGGCTCGTGCACAGCGCGATGACCGTGAGCTTCCAGCGAGCCACCACGGCCGACGGCTTCGAGCTCGCGTTCGGCCTGCAGTACCTCGCCCGGTACGCGCTGAACCGCGCGCTCGTCCGGGAGCTCGCGGCCTCGGGCGACGGGCGGATCGTGCACGTCGGCGGCAAGGCGCCCCCGGGCCTCTCGCCCGATCTCGAGGATCTCCAGTTCGATCGGCGGAGGTGGTCGCTGCTCCGAGCGCTCATGTCCTCGCAGGTGCTGGGATATCTCCACGTGCAGGAGGCGGCGAAGCGCTGGAATGGCGTGCCGGTGACGGCGAGCATCGCCTGCGTCGGGATGACGAAGACGCAGAATGCGATGAGCGGTCCGTGGTGGGTGCGCGCGCTCTACAGCGTCGCCGGGGCGGCGCCGGAGCGGTCCGCGGAGAACGTCGTCCGATTGCTCACCGCGGCCGACGCGAGCGACGCGCACGGCGCCGTCCTCTTCGATCCGAAGCGCTTCACCCCCACCCCGCTCGCGTACGACGCCGCGCTGGCGAGCCGCGCATGGGAGCTCTCGGAGGGGCTGGTCCGGGAGCGAGGGCTCTCGTTCGCGCCGGGCTGGCTCAGGTGAGCGGCAGCGCGCCCCCCGTGTTCAGGATCTCGTGGCCGAAGCTCTTGACGTCCTCGAAGCCCATGTAGTGGAAGCAGCTCACGAGCATGTCGGCGAACGATCGATCGCCATCGAAGTCGACAAGCCGCCCGCGCCGGAAGTAATCGTGCGCCTTGCCCGCGAGGACGACAAGGGTGTCGTGGATGCTGTGGGTGTCGCCCTGCCCGAGCTCGTTCCAGTGCACGACGAGCGTGTGATCCCAGAGGGTGCCCTCGCCGTCGCTCGTGTTCTTCAAGATCTCGTAGAGCTTGGTGTTCTGTTCCCAGAGGTGCCTGTGGATCTTGCGCACGTCGGCGAACGCAGCGTCATCGCTGTTGTGCGATATATCGTGGTGACCCTCGCTGAGGCCCAGGTTCGAGTAGACGCGACCGCTGGTGTTGCCGCTCCAGTTGAAGTTCACCACGCGCGTTAAATCGCAGGCGAACGCCAGGGCGCTGATCTTGAAGAACAGCTCGCCCATGATCATGTGGTTGTCGTCGTCGTAGGGGTCGAGCCGCTCGCCGAGCGGGGTCTGCACGCACGCGGCCGCGCCGTTGCCGGTCTGGAGCGCGCGCTCGACGTCGCGCATCGCGTCGAGGTGCTGCTGGATCTTGGCGCGGTCCTCGGCGCCGAGCCTGGTGAGGAGCGAATTGCCCTCTTCGCGCACCAGATCGATGGCCGACTGCTTCTTCGCCAGGCGCCTCAGCACCTCCTTCTGCGCGGCGTCGCCGTCGGGCGTGAAGGAGAAGATGCGGGCGTAGGCCGCGTACGGGTCGGTCTCCGCCGGGATCGGGCTCTGCTCGCCCGCGGGCCCCGCGTGGGCGTGCGTGTTCCAGATGTCGTTCCACTTGGTCCCGACGCGGTACACGAGGTGCCGGTGCGCGACCCGCTCGTTGCTTTCCAGCACGCGACCGCCGATCGCATAGTCGGCGCTCGGCCCCTCCACGTAACCGATGGTGCTCTCGGTGCCGCCGATCGGGAACGACCCGGTGCCGGACCTCCACGGCGCGAGCGAGCTGCCGCCCTGCTGGTGGTTGTCGGCCCGCTCGGACTCCGGCAGATCGTAGAAGCGCTTGTGCAGCTTGTTGAGGAAGAGGAGATCCTCGCGGTACGGCTCGAGCGGGGCGAGGAACTCGCCGAGTTGAAAGCTCGTCTCACCGCCGGCGCTGAAGCGCCTCGCCGTCTGGTCGCCGTTCGCCTGGAACACGAACATGATGCGGCGCGGGGCGGGCGCCGCATCCTGGGCTCGCGCGCGGCTCGGGCGCATGGCGTCGAGGAACGGGAGCGCGAGCGCAACTCCGGACGCGCCACGCAGGAAAGTACGGCGGCTCAGGGGTTTCATGGTTCCTCCGGGGTGATCACGGGCGGTAGCGGAAGGCGTCGGTCTGCGTGAGCGCGACAACGAGCTCGGACAGGCTGTAGCCGCTCTCCTTGAACGCGACCGAGAGCGCCGCCATCGAGCAGCGATCGGCGTCGGTCTTGTCGCGGCCGTAGAAGAAGCGGAAGTTCTGCAGCACGTAGCAGGCGCGCGCCTCCTCGCTCTGCGCGAGGCGCTGGCCCAGCTCGGCGGCGTTCGCCACGGGGCCGTCGAGGTCGAACGTGTGCGCGATGTTGCTCGACGTGACGACCGGCCTGCCCTCCTCGTCCGTCGTGCGGGAGCGGCCCACGGCGTCGAACGACTCGAACACAACGCCGAGGGGATCCATCAGGTTGTGGCACCCCGCGCAGCTCGGATCGGTGCGGTGGAGCTCGAGCCGCTCGCGCTGCGAGAGCCCCTCTCCCAGGCCCTCGAGATCGAGCTGCACGTCGTTGGGGGGCGCGGGCACGAGCTTGCACAGGAGATCGGTGCGCACCTTGAGGCCGCGCCGGACGATCGATGTGCGCGTCGCCTTGTCGCGCGTGAGCATCATGCCCTGGGTCAGCACGCCCGAGCGGCCGGGCATGTCGACCCTGACGAAGTCGTCGCCGCTCACGCCGCCCACTCCATAGTGCTTCGCGAGCGCGCCGTTCACGAAGCTGTACTCCGCGGTGAAGAGCTCGTCGAGCGAGCCGCTCGGGTCCGCGAACAAGCTCTTCACGAACGTGCGCGTCTCCTCGTGCAGCAAGGCGGGCAGCCCCGACACGACGCCCGGATACACAGCAGGATCGCGGCTCATGCTGCTCAGGATGTCCGTGTCGAGCCACTGGTCGAAGTACTCGAACAGGCGGTCGGCCCTGGGATCGGCCAGCATGCGCCGCACCTGGGCTTCGATCTGCTCCGGCGTGCCGAGCTCGTCGGCCGCCGCCGCCCGCGTGAGCTCCTCGTCCGGCTGCGACTGCCAGACCAGGTACGAGAGCCGCGAGGCCATCTCGTACGGCGTGGGCTCGTTGACGCCCTCCGCGCCCGCCTGGCCGAGCTCGACGCGGTAAAGCACGTTCGGCGACTGCAGCATGCTGAAGACGACCCACTCGATGCCTTCGTTGAAGGTGGTCCCGTCCGAGCCCGCGGCGAAGCGCTCCTCGTAGCTCTGGACCTCGGCCTCGGTGAGCGGTCGCCGGTACGCCCTGGCGCCGAAGGTGCGGATGAAGTCGCGCGCGCACTCGAGCTCCCCGAGCGCCGCCGGATCACAGGCGACCAGGCCCGGCGCGCGCGCCGCGACGGCGGCGATCTGCTCGGCCGCGTCGAGGTACTTCTGCGCGACGAGCGAGCCGACGGTCAAGAAGCTCGCGTTGTTGCGGAAGCCGAGCGACTCGGGCTCGTTCGGGAACGTGGCGACCACCGTGTCGATGGTGGAGGCCACGCCCGAGACGCCGGAGAAGAGATCTTTCAGCGTGTTGGTGTACTCGTGGTTGCTGAGACGGCGGAGCGGCGCCGAGCCAGGCTGCGGCGTCTGGCAGAAGGGCGAGGCCAGCACGTCCTCCGGGACCTGGCCGCTCTCGGGGTCGCCCCCGCCGCCCACCCACGGGTCCGCGCCGGGCCCCGTGGACTGGCCGGGCCCGCCGATCTGGCCGTTGCAGCCCGCGGCGAGCGCGAGCAAGAGCGGCGCCGCGACCCTGAGCTTCTTGCCGGGGAGATCGAGGGGCCAACGATCCGTGTGCTGCTCGGGGTTCATCGTCTCCTCCACGCCGCGCCCGACGAAAGGCACGGGTTGGTGCGAGCGCCGACCACACAGGTCGACACCGACACGGACTCACGATGCTGCGACTCGACAGCGCCGAGAGGATCAACGTATCAGAATCCGCCCGAGCAGCCACACGTCACGAATCGATCGCAACCACTTTTGTGCTCCAACGACTCACTTGCTTACCCAATTTATCCACTCTCGCCGGGCTTTTGAATCTCGGCGGTAGCGCAGCGGGAAAAGGGCGATCCACCAGATCACCCGTGCGGTGCACGGCGAGGAAGAGGGTGATCGCGGAGATCACCCCCGCGGAGAGCGCGAGAGCCGCCCGCGTTCAGGCGTTGCGCGCTGAACGGCGCTTTGCACCCTGGCGGCGGAGCTTTCCTGTCGTCAGCTCGTGAAGGACTCCCGCCAACGACGCGTACGTGGACAGATCGCCGAGCTCCACGTCCACGAGGCTCCTGGCGATCTCGGGGCGCACGCCGACAAGGATGAGGCGCGCGCCGAGCAGGGTAACCGCGCGGCTGGTCTGGCCGAGCGCGTGGGCGACCTCGGCGTCCACGGCCGGCACGCCGGTGATGTCGAGCAGCACGAAGCGCGCCGCGTGCCGGCCCGCGCCCTCGGTCACGGCCGTGAGCACCTGGAGGGCGCGGCCCCTGTCGAGCGCGCCGACCAGCGGCACGAGCAGCACGCCGGGGAGGAGCGGGATGAGCGGGCAGCCGAGCTCGCGCACCGTCTCGGAGAGGGCGCGCTCGAGGGCGTAGGCGTCCTGCAGCTCCGCGTGCTTCGCCGAGAGCGACTGGACGAGCTCATTGCGCTCCAGGGCCGCGCCGAGCAGCGATGCCCAGACCCCGACCGTGCCCTCGTCCCGGGTCAGCTCGCGGAGGGTCGGCCCGATGAGCGCCAGGATCCCCCAGTCGCGCCGCGCGGTGCGGATCGGCAGGAGGAGCATCATGTGCGCGCCGCTCGCGGCCGACGGCGGCAGCAGATCCGCCGGCGGGAACGCCTCCACCCGATGGCGGCCGCCGATCGCGGGCGTCGCGCTGCCATCGCGGCTGTAGGCGCCGGCGACGACGAGCGTCGTCGCGTCCTCCCGGAGCGCGAGGCAGCCCCAGAGCGCGGGGGTCTTCGCGAGCCATGAGAGCGAGAGGGACTCCTGCTGGGAGCCGCTGAGCAGCGCGAGGCCCACCTCGTAATTGGACCTCACGAGCAACCCGACCTGCGCCAGGGCGTCGGTCTCCACATGGAGCCGGGACCGGGCGATCGCGAGGCGCGCGCTGTCAAGGAACGCCTCGACCCGCTCCGCGGACGCCGCATCTCCGCCCAGCCGCGCGTGGGACCGGCGGAGCAGGCGGACGAGCGCCATCAAGGTGCCCATATCGGGCGCAATGCCGGCGGCCTGCTGGTACGCGTGCTCCAGCGCCTTGGCCGGAGGGGGCGCTGTGCCCTCGATCGCCGCGGAGTACCCTGCGAGTACAAGGGCGACCCCTGGCCATACGGCGGCTGGCGACAGCCCCGGCGCGAGGCGCTGGGGCGCGAGGAGCAGCTCGACAAGCCGCCGGTCCAGGTCGCCGCCGGCGTCCTCCCCGGCCGCCGCGTCCTGGTCGAGGATGCTCTGGATCACGTCGCACCCGCACGAGGTCCGCTGGATCAACGTGTTCTGCGTGAGCACGAGCTCGGGCGGGGAGGTCTCGCCGGCGAGCATCGAGAGGATGAGATCGCACGCGGCGCTCCCCATCATCTCGAACCGCTGGCGCACGGTGGTCAGCGGCGGGTCGGCGGTTTGCGCGTCCGGCACATCGTCGAACCCGACGATCGCCATGTCCTCGGGGATGCGGACGCCCGCCGCCTTCAACAAGGGCATCATCGCGAGCGCGTTCTTGTCCGTCCCGAAGACCGCCGCCGTGCACGCATGCCGCTGCGCGAGGAGCTGCGGGGCGGCGCTCTCGCCGCCCGGATACCAGCTGTCGCTGGTCCGGATGACGAGATCGGGATCGAGAGGTATCCCCGCCTCGGCGAGCGTCTCTCGGTAGGCTTCGAAGCGCTCGCGCACGTCGGACTCCTCGAAGTAGCCGACGAACGCGATGCGCCGGTGCCCGTGCTCGAGCAGATGGCGCACGGCGCTCCGGATCCCGCTGCGGTTGTCGGGAATCACGGACGGGCAATTGCCCTCGTGGGCATCGGTGCCGACGACGACGAGCGGGACCCGCGCGCCAGCGAGCTGCGCGATGCCGTCCACCGCGATCACGAGGATCCACCCATCCACAAGGTCTCTGGCGAGCGAGGGGGCCTGGAGCGAGGCGGGGGTGCCGCGCATCACGATCGTCCGACAACCGTGCTGCTGCGCCGTCTCGTGAATGCCCTTCAGGACCGGGTTCCAGAACGAGCCGTCGAGATAGGGGGTGATGACGCCCACGGTACGGGCGCGGGGCGCCTCATGGGCGTCTTTTCCGCGGTGGGCCGGCTCCGCAAGGCGGCTCGCAGCGCGCGTCGAGGAGGCGGCTTTTTCTCCCGTTGCCTGTTGTCCGGCCCCGCCATCTTCCTGTGAAGAGCCGCTCGCCTTGCCTCCCTGCGGGCCCGGCGACTCGACTTCCCTGCCCTGGCGACCCAGAACCATGACCCGGCTCTCCCTGCGCCCCCGTTCCTCGGCTGCGCGACCTTGTCCACGTGTACCACGACCTGGACGTGTTCTCCTCGAGGCAATGGGGCGCGTGGTCGTGGCCGCGGTGGTCGGGCAGATCGCCAAGATCAAGGGCGCGCGCGTGGTCGGCGTCGCCGGGGGCGCCGACCACGCGCCGTCATGCGGTCGAGGAGCTCGGCTTCGACGTCTGCCTCGACCGCCGCGATCCCCGGCTCGCCGAGCGCCTCGCTGGGGCCCGTCCGGGCGGCATCGACGTCTATTTCGAGAACGTCGGCGGCGCGGTGTTCGACGCTGCGCTGCCGCTGCTCAACCTCGGCGCGCGCGTGCCGGTGGTCGGGCTGATCGCCCATTACAATGACGAGGCGCCGCCGCCCGGCCCGGACCGGCTGCCGCTGGTGATGACGGCCGTGCTGCAGAAGCGCATCCGCATGCAGGGCCTGGTCATCCTCGACCATTACGGCGATCGCTTCGACGCCTTCCGCCGCGACATGGACGCGTGGGTCGCCGACGGCCGGGTGAAGCTGCGCGAAGACGTGGTGGACGGACTGGAGAGCGCGCCGACGGCGTTCATCGGCCTGCTCGAGGGGCGCAACTTCGGCAAGCTCGTGGTGCGCGTCGGCGACGGGTGAGCGCGCGGCGCCAGCGCAGAGGGGTCCTGTTCTGCGGGCGCACCGGCGCGCACGCACCGCCGCCTGAACCCGTCGACCCTGGCATCCCCCCGGGCGCGACAGCGACAGCGGCCGGTGATGTCGTGCTACATACGAATCCCATGGCACGGAAACTTACGAGCGCGTTCGTTCGCGCAGGCAGCATCCTTTCGACGGTGGCGCTCACGATGGTCCTCGGCGCAGCCGCGTGCAGCTCCGACCCGGACCAGGCGCCCAGCGGGAACGCCGGCGGCGGGGGCGCCGGCGGCGGGGCCATTGGCGCCTCGTCCAGCGGCAGCTCCTCGGGCGACGGAGGCGCGCCCGGCACATCGACCCCTGACCCGAGCGACGCGATGTTCGATCCCGACCACGTGCTCGACGTGGCGATCGAGATGGCGCCCGAGGACTGGGAGAAGCTCCGCCGTGAGTCCCGCGACGTCTCGGAGGTGCTCGGCGAGGGCTGCATGGACGGCCCCAGGGAGAGCCCCTACACGCAGTTCCCCGCGACGGTGACCATCGACGGCGAGGCGCTCGAGATGTCCGCCGTCCGCAAGAAGGGCTTCCTCGGCTCCGCCAGCCTGTCGAAGCCGTCGCTCAAGGTGAGCTTCGATGAATACGTCGACGGGCGCGAGCACGCGGGCCTCAAGGGGCTCACGCTCAACAACGCCCGCCAGGATCCCTCGCTCATCAAGACGTGCCTCGCGTTCAAGGTGTTCGGCGACGCGGGCCTGCCCGCCTCGCGGTGCAGCTTCGCGCGCGTGACCGTCAACGGGAAGGACCTCGGCATCTACGCCCACGTGGAGCCGGTGGGGAAGCGCCTCCTCAAGCGCCATTTCCCGGACGACGGCGGCAACCTCTACGAGGGGCAGATCAGCGACTTCCGCGACGGCTGGAGCGCCACGTATGAGAAGAAGACCAACGAGGACGACCCCGACCGGAGCGATCTCGACGCCGTCACGGCCGCGCTCCTGGCCAGCGACGCGGAGCTCGACGCGGAGCTCGGCGAGGTCCTCGATATCGCCGCCTTCAGGAGGTACTGGGCCACCGAGACGCTGATCGCGGCGTGGGACGGCTATGCGGGCAACGTGAACAACCACTTCGTGTATTTCGATCCGGACTCCGGCAAGATGTCCTTCCTGCCGTGGGGGCCTGACATGTCGTTCGACGCGACAGACCCGCTCGGCCCGGCGGGGCGGCCGCAGTCGGTGTCGGCGAAGGGGGCCATCGCGCATCGGCTCTACCAGACGCCGGAGCTCCGCGCGCTCTACGCCGAGGCGATGGCGGAGCTCCTCGACGAGGTCTGGAAGGAGGACGAGCTCCTCCTCGAGATCGACCGGATGGAGGAGCTCCTCGCGCCCTACGTCAGCGAGAGCGCCGAGGCCGTGAAGGCGGGGACCGACGCGGTGCGGAGCTTCGTGAGCGGGCGTCGCGCGGTGATCTCCGCCGAGATCGCGCCCACGCCGCCGACGTGGACGTACGCGCCCCCCGCCGAGGGCTGCCTGACGCCGGTGGCAACGATGACCGGCACGTTCTCGACGACGTGGGGATCGCTCGCCGAGATGGATCCCTTTGCCACGGGGACGGGGACGCTCACCGTGACGCTCCCCGAGGGTGAACCGCAATCGAGCGACGCCATGGGCGTCGCGTCAGGCTATGACACCTCCATGGGCGGCGGGCCTGATTTCGCCACGAGCGGGCGAGCCCAGCTCATGGTCGTCGGGAGCTTCCCCGACGGGAATGTGCGCGCTCTCTTTTTTATTGTGGACCCTGAGGTCTTCGCCGCTGGGAAGGACGCCCCCTACGACTGGCAATCGGCCGTCGCGTTCGCGTTGGACGTCACGCAGCCGGAGCCCGTCTTGATCGGCCTGTCTGGCGGCGGCGAGATCCACTTCGACGAGGCCTCCATGGAGCCCGGCGCGCCGGTGTCGGGCTCGTTCACGGTGACCGTGCTCGGAGGGGGGATTTTCTAGAGCGACAAACGGGTTGAGCCGGCCTGATTCGAGCAGAATCTCGAGCCGCCAAGGCGCCAAGGCATAGTCTTCTTCTTGGCGTCCTCGGCGTCTTGGCGGTTCATTTCTCGCTCGTTCAACGTGATCGGTGGACCGGAAGAGGGAGCGATGGAGAAGCTCAATCTGGAGGCATATGCCGCGCAGGCCACCCGCTGGCCCGCCGCGGGGCGACACATCCTCGCGCAGTTCGACGCCGAGACCATCGTGGTCTATCAGGCGTACCGTCCCTCGATCGCGCGCCACGCGGCGCAGCACCAGCGGCTCGGAGGGCCGGAGTTCAGCTTCGGCCGCATGAGCTGGATCAAGCCGAACTTCCTCTGGATGATGTACCGCGCGGGCTGGGGCACCAAGCCCGACCAGGAGGCGGTGCTGGCCATTCGCATCCGGCGCGCGGGGTTCGACGCGATCCTGGCGGCCGCGGTGCCGTCGAGCTTCGTGCCCGAGCTGCACCCGAGCCAGGAGGCGTGGAAGGGAGATCTCCAGCGCTCGGACGTGCGGCTCCAGTGGGATCCGGACCACCATCCGTCGGGCGCGCCTGTCGCGCGGAGGGCGATCCAGCTCGGCTTGCGCGGCGCGATGCTGCGGCGGTTCGCCGAGGAGTGGACGGTGGGCGTGGAGGACATCTCGGAGCTCGTGGCGGAGCAGAGGGAGGTGCTGCGCGCGCGGGGGGATCGAGAGCTCGTGATCCCGCGGGAAGAGGTGTATTGGCCGGCGGACGCGGAGGGGGCAAGGCGGGTCGGGATAGAGCGCTGAGGGGCGGAGTAAACGCTGGGGGGCGGAGTAGAGGAACGAGCCGGGTGAACGGCGGGAGGGCCGCGCCCCCCGGGACGACGCGGCGGCTCGGTGTGCATGGGTCCACCCAGTAGCGGCTGACCAGCGCGTCGTCGCACAGATACCGTCGGACCTCCGCGTCGTGGAAGAGGCGCAGCAGGGGATCGATGTCCTCGTCGCTGACCGGGTCGAGGAGGAGACGCGCCGTGGTGAGGAGCACGAGGAGATCCTCGCGGCGGGCAGAGGCGCGGTCAAGGCCTTCGCCGGGGATGCCGCGCAGAACTGGCTGCTCTTGAAGGACGGCGACCACGTGATCGGGCTGTTTCAATGGATGTTCGAGGAGAACATCCTCACCTTCAACCCCGGCTGGGATCAGAACGCCACTGCTCCCGCCCGGCCTTCGCACTCGATCGAATCGAGCTCCTGCCCGGCGGCGGCGCGGCGAGGGCACGTCGCTCTGATTCAGAACCAGCGCGCGAGCGCGTCGTCGAGCGACTTCGACGACGCGTCTGTCCACGCGATGCAGCCGTCGGGACGGACGAGCATCGATGCGCCGTCTTTTGTGCGTGCATGGTGCACGTTGTGCGGGAGTGACCGTTCAGAAGGCGAGATGAAGAGGCCGCCGCCTCTCTCCATCAGCGTGTAGAGCCGCGCTTCGCTGCCGTCGGTGAGCGTGAGGAGCTGGTCCTTCGCGAGCGTGCCGACGAGCGGGTCGTCGTCACCGAGGTCGTAACGAACGCCGACGCCCGTGATCATCTCGCCGAAGTAGCGATTGCCTTCGGGCAGCTTCATCAGGTCGCTCACGATGGTGCGGAGCGCGCTCGTGAGCGGGTCAGGACGCATGAGCGCGACCTGCGCGCGGGTATTCTCGAGGACGCGCGCGGCGACGGGATGGCGCTCGGCGGTGTACGAGTCGAGGAGATGCTCGCGCCCCTTCACCGCCGCGGCGAGCTTCCAGCCAAGGTTCGCGGCGTCGACGAGGCCGAGGTTCAAGCCTTGGCCGCCGAAGGGCGAGTGGACGTGCGCGGCGTCACCGGCGAGAAAGACGCGGCCCATCCTGTAGGTCGTTGCTTGCCGCGCGTTGTCGGTCCAGCGCGTCGCCATCGTCATCGACAGGATCTTGACGTCGGTGCCGCTCACGCGCTGGATCGCGGCTTCGACCTCGGCTTGCGTGATCGGCGCATCCCGATTGGGCGGCGGCCCGTTGAACTCCGCCGTGAAGACGCGCCCCGGCATCGGTCCGGACGCGACGAGGCCGCGCGGCGTTCGGTGCCAACCCGTCGCGAGCTTCTCGGGCGTATCGAGCTCGACGACGGCCTGATAGCCGGTGATTGTCGGATCCGTGCCGGGGAACTCGAAGCCGGCGAGCTTGCGGACGCGGCTCCGGCCGCCGTCGCAGCCGACGAGGTACCTCGCGCTCAGCGGGCCCGCGCTCGTCTGCACTGTCACGCCGTCGTCGTCCCGCTCGAAACCTTCCACCGTGATGCCGCGGCGGATCTCGATCCCGAGCTCCGTCGCGCGCGCGGTCAGGATCTTCTCGAGCGCCTGTTGCGGCACGGGACGCATGTGGCGCTCCGGGTCGCGCTGGAGGCTCTGGTCAATCAAGAACATTCCAGAAAAATGGCCTCCGGGCCTTCTCCTCGGTCCAGGTCCGAAGCGCGCCTTCAGCGCCGGCATCATCAGTGCCATGGCGGCGCGGCGCTCCTCGTCGAGCGCACGCGCGAGCCCGCGTCGCTCCAGCGCCTCGGCTGCCACCGCGCCGACCCCGGCGGCCTTGATCGTTCGGTCGGGCTCCACGAGCCGCTCCAGCACGAGCGGCTTCACGCCCGCTGTCGCGAGCTCGATCGAGAGGAAAAGCCCGACCGGGCCAGCGCCGGCGATGACCGCGTCGTGAGTCATGACGCGAATCTTAGACTCGGTAAAAACTTGCGCAAGTATATTTTTTATCTTAGTATAACATTTCACCCATGGGCGAGCTCCGCGAAAGCAAGAAGCGCGAGACAAGGCAGCGGATCTCCGACGTCGCGACGGCGCTGTTCTTCGCGCGCGGCTTCGACGCGGTGACGGTCGAAGAGATTGCCGCCGCCGCCAATGTCTCCAAGATGACGGTGTTCAACTACTTCGCGCGCAAGGAGGACCTCTTCTTGGATCGCGAGGACGAGGTGAAGCTGCTCTTGCGCGAGGCAATCGGCGAGAGGCCGCAAGGGCAGTCGCCGATCGAGGCGCTCCGCCGCCTCGTCGACAGGCTGTGCGAGCAGAAGCATCCGTTCGCTCGCATCGACGGCCAGACGGTCGGCTGGTGGCGCGTCGTCGCGGCGAGCCCGTCGCTCAAGGCGCGCCTCCGCGAGATCGGGGACGAGGTGGTCGAGGGGCTCGCTGTCGAGCTCGCTGGCCCGAAGCTCGATGGCCTCGCGCGGCTCGTCGCCGGCCTGGTCGTGCTGACGTGGCGCACGGCTTACGGCGAAGCGATCCGCGTGTTCGAGCGCGGAGGCTCGGCGAAGAAGGCGAACGCCGCGTTCATCGCGTTGATCGATCGCGGCTTTGCGGCCGCTCACGGAATGGCGGCGGGCTCGAGCTGGCAGACGAGCGGATGACCCATCCCCACCCAGGGTTGCGCGCGTGATGCATCGTTGACCAGCGAAACCGGTCCCCGCCACGTCCGGGTGCGTGAGCAAGAGGTCGATCCCGCTCGCGAGCAGGGCCGTCGACGTCTCGTGCCCGGCGGCCAGGCCCCCGACGAGCGCCGAGAGCCGAGAAAACCCGATCGGTAAAAGGGCCATCAATCAGAGAGAGGGCACTGCTCGTAGCAGCGCCAGGCCTCCGTGCTGCGGTCCGTGCCGCCGGCGAAAGACGCCTTGATCTCGTCGCAGGGCGCGTCGAGCACGCACGACGCGCGACACGCCTCGTGTTCGGAGCAGCCGGCGAGGTCGTCCTCGAGCTCGAGGTCGTCGACCCCACAGGCCGCGGCGTGCTCGACGGCATCCGCGCATGTCCCCGTCTTGCAGCCGGCCGCGAGGAGCGCGGTCGCAATGAAAATCAACGCCATGAGATAACTCTTGCGCATAATCCAGCTCTGCAGCTCGCAACGTGTAGATGGAGGGGAGCCGGCCGGCCCACGCAGCGCGGCGCCCCGGAAGCGGCCCGCCGTTGCCGCCGGCCCCTTCATCCGATGGAGAACGTGGGGGAGCCGGTTTGGGCACGGGCCGATGTCGATTATTTTGGCTTCCAGTCCTGCTGGAATACGGCGAAGGTTGAACCGGGGGATCGGCCCGCTCGGATGGGAGGTGATCGCGTCTCGCAACGTTCGGCCGGGCGCATCGCGTACCGGCTCAAGTACCCGACGCGGGGCGCCCCCACCGGATCATGACGCCGGTGAATTCATTGCTCGACCTGCCGCATTGGTTCCTCCGTCGCGGCATCCATTGGTGCGATACAGCAGCGTTCTCGCACCGCGCTCGAAATAGGGCCGAAGGCTCGTCACCGCGAGCTCGTCGCCGCGGGACAGGGAAAACCAGGCGACGAACCGGCGCGATCAATCCGGCGCGCCCGAGGTGTCGACCTCGTGGGCACCGATGTCAACCGCACCACCGACGGGCCGAGGGGTCCCGTCCAGATCGTCCGGCACGGCGAGGTCGAGGAAGGCCCCACGGTTCATCGCTGGCGAGCCGAGCCTCAGGCGATAGTCGTCGCTCGCCGGGTCGACGAACAGCGCCTCCGGCGCCACGACGAACGAGTGCCTGTCTTGCCCTGTAGCTCGTTGCCACGCCGCGAGGCTGATGATCGTCTCCCCCCCATCCCTGCTGAAGCGGTTCACGACCACGTTGTGATCGCTGTGGAAGCAAGGGTCCTCCGCGCCGCCGGGATAGATCAGGATGGAGCCCCTGTCGAGGCGCGGCGTGTAGAGGATGTTGTTCACGATCCTGTTGCACCTCGGGTTGGCGATGCCGTCCGGCGATGCGGGGATGTTGATCACCCAGCGGCTGCCCTCCGCCATCACGATGGTGTTGTTGTAGACCTTGTTGCGGCTGGAGCCTTCGCTGCCGTCGATCGCGTAGAGAGATATCCCGCTCGCGTGATTGCTGAAGAGCAGGTTGTTCCGGATGACGCTGTCGCTGACGCCGTCGCAGTTGATGGCCGAGGCGCCCGCGACGCCGTTCTCCCAGATGACGTTGGCCTCGACCGCGGCGAAGCTGATGAGCCCGTCGCCGGGCGTGAAGTTCCTGTCGCCGTTCATGTGAACGCCGGCCGATTGGTTGTGGTGGAGGAGATTGCCGCGAACCACGGGGAAGTCGCCGCTGTTGCTCGTGTAGACGCCGTGCTCGCCGTTGGACTCGGACTCGTTGCCCTGGATGACCACAAAATCGCTGAACGCCGTGAAGATCCCGGTTCTCCCGCTGTCGTGGACGTGGCAGTTCTGGACCGTGATGTCGCGCGTGCCGCGCAGGTCGACGCCGGATCTGACGGCGCCAGGGATATCGAAGCCGTCGATCACCCAGTGCTGAACGACGCCGTCGAACATCTCGACCTCGATGTTGCTGCCATGCTGGTTGTTCGGCCCGGCGGTGGCCACCACGGCTCCCCAGGGTGGCACGGCCCGCAGGGTCTTGGGCCGGCCGGCCTCGCCCGAGCGTTCGATGCGACACCCCGCGTAGACTCCTGGCAATACGATGGTCGTGTCGCCATGACCCATGGTGTCGACCGCGTGCTGGAGCGTCGCCCACGCCCTTCTGGCGGTCAGGCCGTCGTTTGCGTCGTTGCCGACGTCGTCGACATAAAATGTCCTCGCTGCCGCCGGCCCGTGGATCAGGGCGACTGCGGCGAACGTCAACAGGGATAGAGCACCGTTGATACCCATCTCCAAGCTCCTTGTGAAGGATGTTGGCCGTCACGGACGAATGCACACACACGCGCGAGCTCTCATGAATGTCCCGGGGCGCCGACGTCCTGCGGCGCGCAGGGCGCCACGGGCGTTGCTCTCGAAGAGCGCCCAGCACGTCCGAAGTCGCTTTGTCCGAGCCGCTCCGCCGTGACGTCGCGCCACGGTGGATCGCAAGCCTGGTCATCGACGCCGCCGGGGACATCGACGGGAGACGCCCGCATCGGTCCTGCGCGAAGATCTCTTGTGCGAATTCCTGAGATTGCCGAAAGAAGGGCAGAGGATAGACCCGGGAAAGCACGGTCGCAATGCGCAAATGCATCTGATCGCGGCGAAGGCCACGACGTCGTGGACGCGCGTCGGTTCGTGCGCGACGGCGGGTGAACGGGAGCGCGTCCGGCCCGGTGTTCGACAACGACGCGCCTGCGCGATGCGCGTCGCTGGCCGCGCCGCTCGACGGCGTGCGGCAGGTGGATCACATCGTGTAGGATGTCTCCCAGGAGAGCGATTCCCATGATCCAAGAGCTGCGGAAGTTTGATTTATTCGCCCCCGATTTCCAGGCGGACCCATTCCCCACCTACGCCGAGATGCGCCGCTCCGGGCCTGTGTGCGTGCTCGAGCCGCTGGGCGCCTGGGCGGTGAGCCGGTACGCCGATGTCATCGCCGTCCTCAAGAACCCTCAAAAATTCTCGTCCGCTGGCAACGTCGACGCCTTTCACCCGTCCTGGCTCCCGAGGCAGCCGGGGGCGCACTCTTTGCTCTCCATGGACCCGCCGGAGCACACGAAGCTCCGGAACCTCGTCAGCCGGGCCCTGGGTCCCGGGATCATCACGAGCATCGAGCCGATGGTCCGCTCCATCGCCGAGCGCCTCACCGACGCCCTGCAATCCAGGGGTGAGTCCGATTTCGTCGCCGACTACGCCGTCCCGATGACAGCGGGTGTCATCGGCGAGCTCCTCTCCCTGGACCCTTCCCTCCACGCCAATTTCAAGCGGTGGGCGGACGATGTGCTCAGCGTCACGCCCGTCCCGCAGAGCCCCGAGCATGCCGAGCGCGTCCGCGCGTCCGTCGCCGAGATGGAGCGCTACCTCGGGGACGTCCTCGAGGCGCGGCGGCGAGCACCCGGCGACGATCTCGTGAGCGCGCTCCTCCAGGCCGAAGTCGACGGCCACAAGCTTACCCCGGAAGAGCTCATGTCCTTCGTCTTCGTCCTGGTTCCAGCGGGGTTCGACACCACATCCACATTGATCAGCAAATCGATCATCACCCTCGCCAGGCGCCCCGCGGACACGGAGCGGCTGCGCGAAAACCCGACGCTCATCCCTCGATTCATTGAAGAGATGCTCCGGTGGGACCCGCCTACCCATAACCTCTTCCGCAAGGCGATGCCCGGAGCGGAGGTCGGCGGCGTCAAGGTGCCCGCCGGCGCTCCAGTGACGGTCATCCTCGCGTCCGCCAACCGCGACGAGGCCGCGTTTCCCGACCCCGACGAGTTCAACATGGACCGCGATGTGCCAAAGACCGGGACGGGGGCGTCGGTCGCGTTCGGGCACGGCGTCCACTTCTGCGTCGCCCATCTCCTCGCGCGCCTGGAGGCGAGGGTGGCGCTCGAATCCTTGCTCGCTCGATTCAAGCGAATCGATCTGGTCGACCCCACCATCGAGTGGAGCACGATGGTCTTCGTGCGAACCCCATCGCGGCTGCCGGTCCGCGGCGTCTTGCCCTGATCGAGGGCCTCCTGGCTCGGGCACCGTGAGGGGATGCGTGCAGACGAAGCTGGCAGGCTGGTGCGCTCAACGGTTCCGGGGGACCGCGGCGGTGCTCTTGCGCAAGATCAGCTCGGCCTCGACCACGACGCGCGAGCGGGAGCGGGAGCGGCGGCCGCTCTCGATCTGCCCGAGCAGCACGTGGAGGCACCTGCGCCCCAGCTCGGAGAAGTCCTGGCGGACGGTGGTGAGCTGAGGCGTGAAGTAGGCCGCCTCCGGGATGTCGTCGAAGCCGACGATGCTGATGTCCCGCGGCACCGCGCGTCCGATCTCGTGGAGGTAGCGGAGCACGCCCAGCGCCATCTGGTCGTTGGCCACGAACACGGCGGTGACGCCTGGCGCGCGCGCCAGCTCCGGGGCGAGCTCGTAGCCCGAGCGTGCGCTCCAGTCGCCGCGCAGGAGAGGCGGCGGCTCGACGCCCGCGGCCTCCAGCGTCGAACGCCAGCCTTCGACGCGCTGCTCGGCCTCGAGCGAGTCGATCGAACCGGCGATGTGCCACACCGTCCGGTGACCCAGGTCGAGGAGATGGCGCGTCGCGGCCGCCGCGCCGCCGTACTGGTCGACGGCGACCACCGAGACCGCATCGTCCGGCCCCCCCTCGACGGCGACCACCGGCACGTCGGAGGTGACGTGGCGGAGCGCGTCCACCCCCGACCGCAGCGGGGCGATGACCATGATGCCGTCGGCGCGCTGATCGCACAGCCCCTTCACCGCATCCACCAGCGGCGCGCGGCTGAGCGTTTTCAGGCTGACGACGCTGACGCCGTACCCGGCGTCGTGCGCCGCCGTCTCGAGCCCGTGGAGCGTCGACGCCGGGCCGTAGTGCGTCGTGTTGAAGCTGACCACGCCGAGCGTCCGCGAGCGCCCGGTGACGAGCGCCTGCGCCACGGAGCTCGGGCGGTAGTCGAGCTGGCGGATCGCGTCGAGCACGCGCTCCCGCGTGTCCCGACGCACGTGGGGGTTGTCGTGCAGGACCCGCGAGACCGTCTGGTACGAGACGCCGGCGAGCTTGGCCACATCGACCATGACCGCGGCCCGGCGCCCGCCTCTCTTGACGCGCCGCTCGGGAGGAGAGTTGCCATCCATCGGGGCCAAGCTTAGTCGCGCGCGGGGCGAATGGAATCGACATCCACCACGACCGCGCCCCGGCGCCCGCCTCTCTCGCCGCGCCGCTCGAGCGGAGCCTTGCCATTGGCCGGGCCCGCTCTCGGCGGCGGAGGGGCGGATCGGTGTGAACGTCCCCGGTCGGGCCTCGTCCTCCGGCGTTGCCCCGAGTGGGTCGTCAGCCGCCGGTGGTCGCGCCGCTGGCCTCGAGCCGGACACGATCAGCCCCCGCACGCGTCGGCGACCCAACTCGCGCCTGCCTTTCGCGCGCGCCGCTGCGCCACGACCGCATCCAGCGCGACAAGGGCGGCGACCGCGCCCGCCGGGGAGCTGGACCCCGCCTCGACCCGGCAGGCGCGCCCGCCCTCGTCCTCGCTGGCGTTGTCGGCAGGGGCGGCGCCAGCGTCGCCCGTGGCCATGGCGCCGGACGGAAACACCGTCGCACGACAGAGCGAGGATGCCATGATGAAGACCTCACGCCGGATCTACATTGCGCCCATGACCATTCTTCGACCTCGCTGCTCTCCCGGGGCTGCGTCAGGTGTCGCCAGACAGCTGGTCGTGCCAGGTCGTTGACCGGAGCGCGGGATGCCTTGTACTCCTCCCGACTCCGCTCCCGTCAGGGCATCGGGTACACGAGCGAGAGCCCGGCGACGCACATCTCGTCGAACGTGTTCCCCTCGCCGTAGGCCACGTCGATCGTCGATATCATGTTCGCCTCCTTGAGCGCCTTGACCACGTACGGGTTCTCCGTCGAGTTATTGTACGTGCACCGGATCTGGAGCACATCGCCCGGCTCGAGCGTCGGGAGCGTCTCGATGGGCGCGTCGTACGAGTACGAGCGCTGCCAGCCGAACTCCCACTTCGGCGCGTGCGCCAGGCACTCCTCCCCGGGTTGCTCGGGTGAGCCGTTCGCCCGCGTGACAGTCACCTTCTCGTCGAAGCCCAGGTAGTGCATGTGCAGAAAGTCGCCATAGATGCGCGTGCCCGGCGGGAACGGCATCTCTTGCGCTCCGGGCGTGTCAGGGGCCGGGATCGTGAACTGCTGCGTCTCCACGTGGTTCTTGCTGTCCGCGGGGATCAGGAACTCGACGCCGTCCTTGTCGCCCGGACCCGGCAGCAGCCCGAAGCCAAACTGGCCCACCGGGTCATCGAAGTTGCCGATCAGGTGGTACAGGAAGCCGTACTTCGGCTTCTCGCTGGTGAGCCTGAGCCGGATGCGCGTCAGGTCCGGGTCGGCCGTCGTGCCGGCGGGGTGGTAGTGGATCTGCATCATGAGGAGCGACCCCTTCGGGATCAGCTGCCCCACCCCGTCGGGCAGATCGACCGGGTCGGCGCCGGGAGCCCAGGCCGTGAGCATCTGGAGCGCTCCAATCTCCACGCCATTCGGGACGTCGCCGGCGCCACACGGAAAGCTCCCGTCGGGGCCGGCCAGGCTCGCGGACTTCCCCTCCGGATCGATGGAGATGATCCCATGGTGAACGACCTTGTGGTTGCCGGGCACCATCTGTAGACCATTCATGTACTGGTCCTCGGTGAGCCCGGGATCGATGACGAAGCAGCGGAACTCGTCCTGCTCACCGGAGGTGACGTAGGGCTCGTTCGGATGAACCTCGAGGGTCATGCCCGGCAGGTCGGCGCTCCTCGGCACGAACGCGGCGGGCGCGTCCCTCGGATCACCCTTGGGGGTGCCGGCCTTGCTCCAGGCCTCCAGCGTGCCGATCTCCTCGTCGGAGAGGCGGATGTCGCCCTTCCACGCGTGGCGGGTCGAGCACTCGTCCGTGTCGCGCACGGCGAAGGGCGGCATCGTGCCCGCCTTGGTCGTCTTGACCATGAGCGCCGCGACAGCCCTGGCGTCGTCGTACGCGGTAAGGCTGAAGGGCGCGATATTGCCCGCGGAGTGGCAGCCCATGCAGCTCTTCTGCAGGATGGGCTCGACGTCCTTGTGGAACGTGGGGCTGCTCCCGGTAGCCTGGGACTCCGTGGGCTCGTCGCCCCCGGAGCAGCCGGTCAACGAGGCGACGGCTGGCAGGGCGAGGGCGAGGGCGGACAGCGAGACTCGGGCGACGGAACGCGAACGTAGTGAAGCAGGCATGAGGCCTCCGGGCAGCCGGATCCTTCACGAGCGGAGGGCCCGGGCGCTTGATAAGGAGCCACGTTTGGTTCGACCGCGGCTCAGATATGTGTACTATGCATATAGTCACCCCCTCCGGAGCGTCAAGGAAATTTGTGCAAAATACACGGATCCAAAAGAAGCTCCGCGAGCTCCACGGAGCCATTGTCGATCGGATCGCGCTCATGAATCCGCCGCAGCGGCCGGTGACGGTGCTCGACGGCGCGCGGCGTGCTCCGCCGGGCGGAGCAGCACCTGCAGCGGGAGCCCGTGGACGTGGTCGTCGGCCACGCTGGCCGCGTGAGCGCCTCGGGCCCCCAGAATGAGGCGCCGGATCCAGGGGCAGTGTGCCTCTTCAGCGCGAGGGCTGTAACCGCGGGTCCGGGTACGCCTGAGCGGCTGGACCCTGCCCGCCGGCCGGGCGGGGACGGGCCCGCAATGTCACCGCTTTCCGGAGGTGTCCCGCCTTCTCGCCGCAACGATCCGGTAGGACAGGCGGCCGAGCGCATACTCGAGCCCGTGCTCGAGGCTGCCGCGCGTCGTGATGCGGCCGAGGTCGACGTCGAGCCCGACCAGGGTCTGCGCCGCGGCGGGGCCCATGCCGACGAGCACGCTCTCGCAGCCGAGCAATGCCGCGGCTTGCACGGTGCGCAGCAGGGCCTCGGCGGCCATGGTGTCGATGAGCGGGACGCCCGTCACATCGATGATCACGAAGCGCGCGGTGGCGTCGCTTATCGCGGCGAGGACGCTCTCGGTAACCTGCGCGGCCCGCTCCTGGTTCAGCGCGCCGACGAGCGGCAGGAGCAAGACGCCCTGCCAGATGCGCACGACCGGCACCGCGAGCTTTTCGAGCAGCGTGCGCTGCGCCTCGATGATCCCGAGCTGCGCGCGATTTTCAGCCTCGAGCCGCTCGGCCGCGACGAGCTTGCCCTTCATGTTCGTGATGTCCGTGATGATGCCGCAGAGCCCGACCACCTGCCCGGCGTCGTCGCGTATCGGGTACTTGCGTGTCCACATCGTGCGCTCGATGCGGTCGCCGCCGGTCACCACCTCCTGGTTCTCGTCGGGCTCGCCCGTGTTCACGACGAGATCGTCGTGCTCCCAGAAGACCTCGACCTGCTCGGCGGGCCAGAACCCCCTGTCGTCCTTGCCGATGAGCTCGTCCCGCGGGTACCCGACGAGCTTGCAATACCCCTCGTTGACGGCGACCCAGCGATGCGACCGGTCCTTGACGAAGAGGGGATCGGGCAGGGAGTCGAGGATGCGCTGGAGCAGTTCGGCGCGGCGCCAGGTGAAGGTGTCGTCGGCGAGGCTGGTCATTGCAACTCTGCGCTCCACCGCCGGGAACCTACGCTGCGCACCACCGCCGAAAACATGCGTTTCCATCGTACCAAGGAGCGCCCTCCGGCTCAAGGCCTGCTCCGGCCGCCCGGCAACTTCGGCTTCGCGCTCACCGGGCTCGACGGCGCTCACGCCGAGCGGGCTCGGGCTCGTGGTCCGAGCTCGCGTGGGTCCATACATTCTTGCGCACCGAGCGCGGCGGGCGGCTCACCCCGGGTGCTGCTCCAGGCGGTGCAGGTGGTGCTCCTCGCCGTTCAGGGTCAGCACCGCCATGAACCCGCCGCGCGCGAGCTCCTTCGCGAGCTTGAACTCGTGCGTCCCCGGGGTCACGGGGGTGTCGACGACGCGCGCGACCTGCGGCTCCAGGGCGCCGCCGGGGTAGCTGTAGACGTCGAGGCGCAGCGTACAGGCGCGCTCGATCGTCGCACGCGCGACGAACGCCTCATCGCCCTCCGTCACCGAGAAGGCGCTCCCGAGCTCTCCCGCGACGGAAGATCTGCTGAGCGCCCGGGCGATCTGCTGGCCAGCGATCGGGGCGTACACGTCCAGCACCATCACGTCCTTGTTCTGCTCCTTGAAGCGCGCGTGGAGGCGCTCCCGGGTGGCGGCGTCCACCCCGCCGCCGAGGGTGATGAGGTCGAAGTCGCCGGCGTGGAACTCCGCGTCCGGTGACCCGCTCGCCGTGCCGACCGCCGCGTGCCCCTGCTGGTTCAGCGCGGCCACGGCCCGCTCGAGGATATCCGCCCTCCTGCCGATGACCAGGATCCTCTTCGCTCTCGATGCCATGCTCTCTCCTCCGGTTGGTGGTTCGCCGCCCTCGCCTCGCCGGCGAGGGGCGTCTGGAGAGCAACGTGCAGCGGCGCCTCCCACAGGCTGGACTTTACGCCAATCCATTGGAAAAATTCTGCTCGTTTGGGGAGCCTCTTCATGGGTCGATGAGCAGGCGCCTGGCGGTGGCCTCGTCCACGGCGTAGGGCCTCTCGCGCGGCAGCAACTTCGCCGCGCTGTCCGCGTGGCCTGCCTGGATCTGCTGGTACATTTTCCGGACCAGGGGAGTTCGATCCTCGATCGCGACGCTCCAGCTCTCTGCGTACTCACGGATGAGATCGCGGCCGATGCCGACCTGGATGCTGTAGCAAGGCAGCGGGCCACCTCGGAGGTTGCGCTCGGTGTCCCATTGAATGTGCACCTTGGCCTCGGCGAACGCCTTGCTCCACGCGTCCGGCGAGCGAAACACAGTCGCTTCCGGCGAGGTGAGGACGGCGAGGGAGAGCGCCCGCTCCCAGCCTGCTCGCCGGATGCGGACGGCGAGGATCCGCTCCTGCCCGGCCTTTCGCCCCCAGTTGCTGCGGTGCATGAGCCAGAGGAACGACGGCTTGATCCAGGTCATCCGGCCGAACGAGAACGGGGCGACGAAGCGCTGGGCAGCGAGCGCGGGCTCGGCGATCGCCGGCGCGTAGGCCTGGTACATGACGATGGTCTCCGCGTCGTAGTCCGCCCGGATCTCGTGAAGCTTCGGCATGGGGTCCACTCTTCGCGTTCGCTGTGGTCTGACGGGGAGACTACCCTGCGGTGGTCGTGAATCGCCACGAAGCTCCGCGCCGGCGATACAGGTGGGTAGAGTAAGCGTCACGGACCTCGGGCGGTGAGTCAGGAGCCCCCTCTGCGCTTCCTGGTCCGCAGCGCGTGCTCGATGCCGCCGCGCAGCGTGGCCTCTGTCACGAGGCCGTGCCACTCCACCCCGAGCTCGACGAGCGTCTGCGCGATGGCGGGCTGGATGCCCGTGAGCACGACCCTGGCCCCGAGCAGCCGCACCGCGCGGGCGGCCTGCAAGAGCACCCCCGCCACATGGGCGTCGACCGATCTCACCCCCGTGATATCGATGATGGCGATCGCCGCCTGGTGCGCGCCGACAGCGGCGAGCAACGCCTCGATGATCCGGCTCGCCCGCTCGGGATCGAGCGTGCCGATGATGGGCATGACGATCACCCCGTCGGCGATCGGCAAGAGCGGCGTCGCGAGCTCCCGGATGGTCGCTTGCTGCGCCGCGATGACCGCGAGCTGCGCCTCCTGGCGTTCGGCCTCCGCCCGCTTGATGGCCGTGATGTCGATGGCCGCGCCCCCGACCGTCCCCTCCGGGATGCCAGGACCCCTGACGGGGAACTTGACCGAATGGAACAGCTTCATCCCTTCTGTGGGGTGAGGGACGCTCTCCTCGAACACCGTCGCGACACCTGTATTCCTCACCTCGTCGTCCGCGGCCCTCACCTGCGCGACGATGTCCTCCGGGAGCATGTCGTCGTCCCGCATGCCGGCGCAGGCGTGCGGCGCGATCCCCATGAACCGCTCGAACTGAGCGTTCGCGAAGACATACCTGCTGTCGGCATCCTTGGCGAACATCATGCCAGGCATGTACTCGAGGAACGCCTGGAACAGCGCCTCGCTCTTCTGCAGCTCCACCTCACGGCGTCTTTGCTCGGTGACATCCTCGGCCGAGACGAGGACCTGATGCGCCGCCCCGTCGTGGCCGCGCGTGAGGACCACGCAGCGCAGGGCAAGGACGCGCTCGACGCCCCCGGCGCACAGCGCGCGCAGCGCGACCTCGAAGGGCTCGCAGTCCTGTGACGCCCAGAGCTGCTCTGCGCGAACCGCTGACGCGTCGAGATCCTCGGGGTGGACGCGGGACACCAGGGTCTCCCAGGCGCGCTCCGGAGCCTCCTTGTCGCCGAACCCGAGCGCGCGGACGAACGCGCGATTGCAGGCGACGACCCGCTTGTCCCTGACATCGAGGACACAGAGGATGCTCGGCGCGAGCTCAAATATCCGCTCGACCAGCGCGCCCTCCGGCCCCGTTGCCCGCGCGGCCATCGAACCGTTCGAGATAGTCATGTGCCCGTGCCCTCCCTGTCCACACCTAGCCGATTTTTCGTCCTCCGTGGTGCGCGGATCCGGTGCCGCACGGCGGATCGAGCGCGCGAACGGGCCCGTGGTCAGCATCGCGCGGCGCCTCGCCCCCACGCAATCGTGAATCGTTACCGTGCCGCCGCGCCGTCGACCGCCGCCGGCACGGACTCGCGCATCGCCTCGATGAAGCGACGCGGCCGGGCCGGGTAGAAGCGGGCATGGGGATAGACTAGGTGGAGTGGCAGCGGATCGGCCTGGCATGACGGCGCGAGGTGCAGCAGTCGCCGCTGCTCTTCGTCGGCATGTTCGTCGGCATGGCCTCGGCGCGGCGCTGGGCAGCCTGCTCTTCGTCCAGTGGGACTGGATGGCGGTGACGACGCTGCTCGGCCTCGGCGACGCGACCCACCACACGTGCACGGGAGACTCGGGCGGGCCTGCGCTGATGAATGTGAACCGCGTTCCCACCATCACCGGCGTCGCGTCGTTCAGCACGACGGGCGACTTCACCCTCTGTACGGACGGCTGAGATGTACGGGTAGACCTCTACCTCGACTTCATCGGCCAGTTCGTCAGCGCGCCATAGCAGCGTTCCCCAGATTCGTCCCTGGTTCTGCGTCCGCGCGACCTGCACCCCCCCGGGGGCAGGTCAGCTCGGCATGATCTCTCGCGCAACCAGGGACGAACTTGGGGAACGCTGTACTAGCCTTCCTGCCCCGTCGAGTCTGGCTCCGCCCCCTCGTCCAACGCTTCAACGCCGCCGAGATTGCCTTGCCGTGGCTCGGCGGGCGCCACGTCGTGATGGGGTTCGCCGCCAGGGGCCAACCGCCATCAGACGCACGGCCTGTGCTGCCGAGGGCTGCGGAGCAGCGGCAAGGGCTATGAGGGCGTTTGGTGCTAGCCGGCGCGGTCGTCGTCGCCCGCGCCGCCGCGCGTACCTCGTCGCGCACGAGCCGTCGATCGCGCGGTCACTAGCGAAAACTGGGCCGGGCCGTGCTCGGAGGGTCGGACCGAGGCGGACCAGGCGTGGGCCGTCGAGCGCAGAACCGAATACGAGGTGCGCCGGTGGTACCGCCGTTCGGCCTCGGGCGCCGCGTGGCTGCGAAGAGCGCCGCCGTCCAGACGCACTTCCCCTAGCGATGAAATTTTCCAACGACGACGGCAGCTTCGGTAAGCTGCGTTCCACAATCGCGGTGGAGTACGCGATCGTGCTATGCGTAGCAGATGCTCGTACACCGCCTGAAATTCTCTTCTTCCGCCGTCCTCACGTGTGTGGTGCTGCTCGTCGCAGCGTGCAGTGACGGCGCCGACTCGCCGGGCACGACGACGGGGACCACGAGCGGCAGCGGGACAGCGTCGGGTGGCGGCTCGCCCGGCAGTTCCGGCTCGAGCGCAACCAGCGGGGGCGCGGCCAGCGGGGGCGCCGGCGGGGGCGCGGCCGGCGGGGGCGCCGGCGGAGCGGGCTCGGGTGGCATGGACGGCGTATCCGACGGTGGCGGAGGTACCGCGGGCGACGGAGGCGCAGGGGGCAGCGCTGGCGCGGGCGGCGGCCCGGCATTCCAGCCCTGCCCGGCGAGCGGCCCCTGTAAGATCATGCCCTTCGGCGATTCAATCACGCAGGGTTTCAACGTCGCCGGCGGCTACCGCGCCCCGCTGTTCCACCTCGCGCTCGAAGCGAACCGCGACATCACCTTCGTCGGTTCCGCCAGTGATTACAGCGTGCCCATGGTGGACGGAGTGACGTTCCCGAGGAACCACGAGGGTCACGGCGGCTGGACGATCGAGGGCAACAACGGCATCGCGCAGCTCGTGGGCACCAGCATTCCGAATTACCAGCCCAACATCATTACGTTGATGATCGGAACGAACGACATCAACGGCAACATCAACCTTGCGGACGCACCGAATCGCCTGGGCAAGCTGCTCGACTCGATTTTCATGCGTGATCCGAACATCCTCGTGGTGCTCGCGCAGATCGTGCCGACGAGAACGGACGGCACGAACAACGCCGTCATGGCCTACAACGCGGCCATGCCCGACCTGGTTTCGACGCGCGTCAGCAAGGGGCAGCACATCGTGCTGGTGGACATGTACACAGCGTTCACCAACGACACGAACTACAGGCAGACCCTTCTCGCCGACAATCTCCACCCGAACCAGGCAGGGTATAACCGCATGGCCGATGTTTGGTTCCAGGCGTTGAGTCCGTATCTCCGCTGAAATGCGTGCCCGCGCGGTCCCGAGCCGTCACGGAGCCGGGTGCCGGCGGTATCCCGGCGGACTGCGCACGGCAAGCCGCCGGGGTGATCGGCTCATCGCGCCTCGCGCGGCGCGGTGACCCTCGCCCACACAGCGAGGATCATGGCCTGTTCCATCGTGCTCGGCGGGCGATGCCCCCTCGGGGGCTCGGCCGGCAGGGGCACGGGGGGCTTTCCCCTGCGCCACGGCGCTTCGTGCCGCGCCGACGCCCCGGCCGCGGGGCCGCGGCGCGCGACCTCGTAATCGACAGCGGCCACCGCCTCCTCCAGGGTGGAGAAGCGCTCGACCAGCTTGCCGTCCAGCAGGACGTGCCACCGCTTCCCGCGACCCCCGCGGGCGAGGACGACGACCTCGCTGATCGCTCCGGGCTTCCTCTCGAAATGGAGCGCGAGGCCGAAGCGGCCGAGAGAGGCCCACGCATTGCGCGAGATGGCCAGCACCTCGGGGTCGACGCGGAGGCTCACGGGATCGAAATGCGCGGCGCGCTCCTGGATCTCGCGCAGCGTGATGCGACCCGCCTCGACCTCGAACCCGGGGTAGTCGAAGGCCACCTGCCGGAAGAAGCGGCTCGCCTCCACGGCCTCCCGGCCCTCGAGATCGAGGTCGCGGGGCATGCCGAAGAGCGACGGGAGCGTGCAGAGCTGGAGCGAGGAGAGATCGACGAAATCGAGGATGAGACAATCCTTCTTGCCTGGATGGAGGCGGGTGCCGCGCCCGACGCACTGGGCATAGAGCCCGTCCGAGCGGGTGGGGCGGGCCATCGCGATGCAGGAGACGCCGGGGTCGTCGAAGCCCTCGGTGAGGACAGCGACGTTGGTGAGGACCTGGACGCGCTCTTCCCGGAAATCGGCGAGGATCCGGCCGCGGAGGTCGGAAGGCATGTCGCCGTGGACATAGGCGGACCGGACGCCGAGGTGGTTCAGCGCCTTCGAGAGGTTCCTGGCGTGAGCGACCGTGACGCAGAAGGCGATGGTGCGGCGGTCGCGGGCGAGCTCTTGAATGGATCGGGCGACGAGCGCGTTGCGCTCCTCGAGATCGACGGCCTCCTCGAGATCGTCCGTGGCGAAGTCGAGTCCTCGGGCGTCGAGGCGGGAGAGGTCGGTGGCTGTGGCGACGCGGTAGCCGGTGAGGGGCGCGAGATAGCCGTCCGCGATCATCTCGGGGAGGCTGCGGCTGTAGACGATCGCCTCGAAGACATCGTCGAGGCCTTTGCCGTCGCCGCGGGCCGTCGTGGCGGTGAACCCGAGCAGGGTGCCGGTCCACGCGGGGTCGAAGGCGCCGAGCTGGCGCAGGACGCGGCGGTTGTCCTCGGCGGGGGCGTGGTGGCACTCGTCGTAGATCACGAGGCCTAGTTCGCGGCCGGCGGTGACCTGCTCCAGCCGCTTCTCGTGGAGGGAGCGGATGGAACACACGATGACGCGCGCGTCCGACGAGGCGCGGAGCTCGCCCTGCTCGACGGCGACAGTGGCCTGCCCGGCGAGGGCGCGCTCGATCTTGTCCTTGGCCTGGAAGAGGAGCTCTTCGCGGTGCGCGAGGACGAGGACCTGCCGCCTGGCGAGGCGGGCGAGATGGGAGAAGATGACCGTCTTGCCAGCGCCGGTGGGGAGGCACACGACCATGCGCCGGACGCCGCGCCTGCGGGCCGCGAGGACCGCGTCGACGGCGGCGCGCTGGTAGGGGCGCAGGGCGGGCGCGCCGGGGGCCATCGGTGCTGAGGCGGTCGTGGGGCTGGTCATGAGCTCTCGCGCTGGCGGCGCGCCAGCATAGCCCGGAGCCCCTGTCCGCGCTCCTCACGGCGCGGGTCCCCTCCGCGCACGCGCGAAAGGCTGTCTTCAGCCTCCGTTCGGGTAGTCGGGGAGCTCGATCCCGTCGGCCGGCGAGGAGCCGAGCCGGCCCTGGAGGCGCCGCGCCAGGGGGCTGGAAGCGAGCCGAACGACCCTGTGGAGGACCGAGATGCCGGGCCTCGACCTCGGGTACGCGATCCAGGGGACGCCTGGTGGAAGACTCTGGGCCATGTCGACGAGGGGGCGCAGGCGCTTCTCGTAGGCAGCAAAGGCATCTCGAGGGTCGGCGTGCCGCGACAGCTCTCCCGCGAGCACGTAAGCGCCGACGAGCGCGAGGCTCGCGCCCATTCCGCTGAGCGGCGACGGACAGTACGCAGCGTCCCCCACGAGCGCGGCGCGGCCGTGCGACCAGCGTGGCGCCATGACCTGGCTGATCGACTCGAAATAGGCGTCCTCCGCGTGCGCCAGCCCGGCGAGCACCCGCGGCGCTTCCCAGCCAGCGTCGGCATAGACGCTCGCGAGGAGCGCCTTCTGCTCGGCGACGCCGAGTCGTTCATGGCCGCGCTGACGCGACAGGAACCACAGCGACGCCCGGGTGGTGCCCACATTGTCTGGACGCAGGAGTATCGCGCGCCTGCCGGGCGCGTTGTACCAGCGAGCCCAGGCGTTGTCGGATGCTCCGCGGGGGATCGTGAAGTAGCTGCCGTAGAGGCCGAATCGACGGATCCTTGGCTCATCGCCGACGATGAGCGAACGGGTCCGCGAGCGGATGCCGTCGGCGGCGACAACGAGCGCGACATCGCGGTCGGCGCCGTGCTCGAAGGAGACCGTCACCCGGTCGCCGTGGTCTCGAAGGGCCGTGATCTGGTCTCCGAAAATATACTCCGTCGTTTCACGGGTGCGGTCGTAGAGGATCCTGGCCAGGTCACCGCGAAGGATCTCGAGCTCCTTGGTAAACCCGCCGGCGTCCGCGTTCTCCACGGGGAACTCGGCCTGGGTCGCGCCGCGCTCGTCGACGAAGCGGAGCCCCTGCTCGCCCGTCGTGGCGGCCCGGATGTCGTCCTCGATCCCCATGCGGCGCGCGACCTTCCGCGCCGCGCCCCGGACGTCGATGTTCTGCCCACCGAGCCGGAGCGCGCCGGCGCGCTCCACGACGACGGGTCGGAATCCGTGGCGCGCAAGCCAGAAGGCGAGCGCGGGGCCGGCGATGCTCGCGCCCGAGATCAAAACAGTCCGATGTTCCACGACGGCTCAGCTCCTGTCTCTCACGCTCCGCGCGGAGCGTCCTGCCAACGTACGTCGACCTCCGCGGTCATGCCGCATCTCCCGGATCAGCGCGGCCCGGACAAACCCGTCAGGACCGGCCCGACGCCACGATCCTCCTGTGATCCGGCGGTGGTCGACCGCGCGCGTGAAGGGAGCACGCAGCAGAGGGCCGCCTCGAGCCGTCGCCGGAGCTGGGGAGATCGCTCATCGAACGACGTGAGTCAACTTCATGATTTTTCACATTACTTCACGCGACGTCCCTCGAATTTGAATCAATACGAGGCGCGACGCTCAAACGCTTCATCACCAACTTGGGTACTATCTATGCACGACTTCCAGAGCAGATGGGACATGAGGGTGGCCGCTGCAGCGCTGGCGCTGCTGCCGGCGTGCAGCGGCGGCTCGACGGAGCCGATCGGCACATCGCAGGCCGCGCTGCAGGGCGCGAACGGGATCAGCGCCGATCGCGTGATCGACTCGCAGTGGGGTCAGGGTTACTGCACGCGCATCATCGTGAGCAACCAGCACCCGAGCGCCACGACGGGGACGTGGAGCGTCGAGCTCAACGTCGGCCCGGGCGCGATCTTCTCGTCCTGGGACGGCACGTTCAGCGGCAGCACGGGTCAGATCACTGTCACACCTCAAGGCAGCAACGGCGCGATCCCGCCGTCGGGCAACGCCGAGTTCGGCTTCTGCGCCAGCATCCCGAGCCCGGGGGTCGAGCCGGTCCTGCTGTCGGTGAGCAGCGACCTGCCGCCGGTGGGCGGCGGCGTGGCGATCGCGGAGTACAAGCTCCCGGCCGCCATCGACGCGATGGTCAGCCCTGATTACGCGACCGAGCTCTGGGCGTCCTTCTACCGCCCGGCGAGCCTCGAGGCCGGCCGGCAGTATCCGCTGCTCGTGTTCCTGCACGGCAACCACCCGACGTGCGGCACGGGCGAGGACCCTCGCAGGGACGACAACAACCAGTATGCCACGACGGGCACGTGCCCGGAGAACTACGTCGTCGTCCCCAACCACCGCGGCTACGACTACATGGCCGTGGACCTCGCCACGCGCGGCTATTTCGTGGTGTCCATCAACGCGAACCGGGGAATCCATGCCGCGCCGAGCACGCCCGCCGACGAGTTCGCCATCGGGCCGCGCGGGCGCCTGCTGCTCCGTCACCTGGAGCGGCTGAGCCGCTGGGACAGCGGGACCGAGCCGACGCCCCCGGAGCTCGGCGTGGACCTCGTCGATCGCATCGACTTCGACCAGGTGGGCTTGATGGGTCACTCGCGCGGAGGCGAGGGCGTGCGGTTCGCCTACAACGAGTACCGCCGGAGCGGCAGCCCCTGGCCCGCGCTGATCGAGAGCCCCGTGAGCATCCGCGGGATCTTCGAGATCGGCCCGACCGACAAGGGCCAGAACGGCCAGTTCCTCAACGCGGACCAGACGGCCTGGAACGTGATCCTGCCCGCCTGCGACTGGGACCTGAGCGATCTGCCCGGCCTGCGCCCGTTCGATCGCATGATGAGCATCCCCGAGCCGGCGCCCTTCTTCAAGTCGTTCTATCATGTGTGGGGCGCCAATCACAATTACTACAACAGCGAGTGGCAGCTCGCGGACGGAAACAGCGGCGGGATCACGGGCTGCATCGACCATGAGGAGCTCTTCGATCCGCAGGAGCACGGCTCGCCGGCGCAGCGCGAGACGGGTCGCTTCGCGGCCGTCGAGTTCTTCACCGCCAACGTGGGCGCGGACCGCGACGAGGCAGCGAATGCCCTGTTCGACCCCGCCTTCCCCTTCCCGAGCGTGCCGTACCGTGTCCGCCGCGGGTATCACCCGGGCGGCGACTCCACCTACAGCCTGTTGCTCGAGGATTTCATCAGTCCGACCGGCACGAGCTCCTACGGCCTGCCGAACACCACCGGGGGCACGATCTCGGTGGATCACATCACCCTGAGCGGGCACGATCCTTCGCACAAGGTCGCGTGGATCCACGACGTTGTCGCGGGCAGCTCGACGTTCTTCCAGTCGAGCTGGTCCACCGTCGGCACGGGCTTCGATCTGACGGGGTACGACTACCTCGATCTTCGCGCCGACCGCGGCTGGAGCTCCGACCCGACCGAGGCATCGTTCCTGGTGGAGCTCGTGAACGCCGACGATAGCCGTTCAAGCGCCGTCGCCGTCGACGATTACCTGGAGCTCGGTCCGGCGCCGCGCGGCAGCACCACGCTGCCGACCGCGCGCATCCCGCTGTCGTTGTTCAGCGGCGCCACGCTCGCGTCGGTGCGCGGGGTTCGTCTGACCTTCCCCACCCCGCTCGGCGGAGCCAGCGTCTACGTGGCGAACATCCGCGCCACCCGCGCCACCACCGAGGCCCCGGCGGCGCTGGCTCGCCTCGCCCCCGTCGCGTCGAGCGCGGCGCCGCCCGGCTCCATCCCGCGCGCGGCCGGCGCGGCCCTCCCCGCGCCGCGGCGGATCACGGCCGGCAATGCCATCCAGAGCGTGAGGCGCAGCGGCGCCGACGCTGTCGAGATCACGCTCACCGCCGCCGAGTTCTTCGACCTCCGCGCCACCAACCTCGTGCTCACCGTCGGCGGCGAGCGGAGCACCCAGGCGCGCCATCCGAACGGCGATCTCCACACCGTGCAGTTCGTGCTCCCGCGCGCCGCCTTCGACCGCCTCGCCGCGCAGGAGCCGGTGAGGGTCGACTACGGTGCAGGCTCCCCCGTTGTCTGGGACTTCGGTCACCTCGACAAGACGGCGCTCGCCCCGTGAGCCGATGACGGCGCGCCCCGGGCCGCATCGAGGCCGACCCGGGGCGGCCCTCTCGGCCATCGTGACCGCCGAGGACGAGTGGAAAAATCCGGCGATCACGCTGAACGTCAGCGAACCGCGCGGAAGCTGGGCCCGCGACCGCCGCACAGCCCCGGCCGGCGAATCCATCGCGCTCGCCCGCGACCACACGCAGGCGACGATCGACACCACGCTGCGGGCCATCCCGAGCGGCGAGCCGATCCGGGTAAAGGGCTCGATCCGCTGCCTTAAGGGGGCGTGACAGCGCTCTCCTCCGGGACCCGCAGCGGCGCGCGCTCTGGCGGGATCCAGGCAGAGCGCTCATGCCCGCGCGCGGCTGCTAGCGTGGGGCCATGCGAGAGCGCCTCGACGGGATCGTCGCCAAGCTGGCCGCCGTTCGCGCGCGGGGGCTCTCGTGCTTCGGCAGCGACGCCCATGGCTTCGCGCTGCAGCCGCCGGCCACCGAGGCCGAGGTGGCCGCGTTCGAGGCAGCGCGGCGGGTGCGGCCGGCGCTGGAGCGGCTGCTCGAGGACGAGACCAAGCCGTTCGAGCGGACCGCGCATGGCACGCGCAGCAACGTGGACCGCGTGTGCGACACGGCCCGCATGGCGATCGAGGCGATCGTGCGGCGCGCGGAGGGGTAGCGATTGCGGCGCGGGCCTGGCCCTCGTCCCATGCGGGCCCGCGTCCTCCTTCATATTAAATGCTGTTAACAAATGTCGATTGCCGGGAACGCGTGACTGGCCTCCCGTGCTAGATGCCTCCGCAGCACCTGCCCATGGGTGGGCAGGAGGAGGAGACCCCATGCACTGGCTCGATCGCGTTCAGAACCTCCGTCGTTTCACGCCGTCCCGCTCTTCGGGCTTGCGTGCCCTGGTGGGCGTCGGCCTCCTCGCGGGGGCAGGCCTGCTGCTCCCCGAGGTGGCCTCGGCGCAGGAGGACCCCATTCCGTGCCCGTTCGACGGCGTCCTCTGCCTCTTCGAGGAGGAGGGCTACGGCGGGGAAATCTTCAACGTCAGGGCGCTGAACCCGCAGGTGGGGACGTGCGTCAACCTTCCCGAGCACGGCTGGGAGGGGAGGGCGCACTCTGCGTACAACACCAACGGCGCCGCCGCCGCGATCTTCACGAACGAGGACTGCATCGGCTACCCGTACCCCGTCTTCGGGGAGAGCGGCCTGAGCCCGCTGCCGTTCGTCCCCAAGAGCGTCTACGTCTTCTGACGCGATGACCGCGCGAAGGGCGATGCGCATCGCGGCCATCGCCTGACGCGCCCGGCGGCGCGGTGCGCGCAATCCCTGCCGCACACGATGGAACTCGTCACCGGTCCGTCGAACACTGGATCCAGCTCGCGCCGGTGCGCGGAGGGTCAGCAAGCGCTATACCAGGAGCAGGTGCGCTGCCAGGCGCGGGCGCCGGCCCCCGGGCCGCCGGGTGGCACCGTAGTTGCTCCCGCGAACCCCATGGAGATGAACGTGCCAGTCCTCGATCACCCGTCCCCCGGAGCCACAGCGCACGCGCCGCAGCGCAGCAGGCTCGCCGTGCTGGCCGCGCTCGTCGCGCTCGCGCTCCTCGGCGCGACCGGCTGCGCGGCCGAAGTCCACACCAGGGCCGCCGCGCCTGCGACCGTCACGTACGAGGAGGTCACGGTGTACGAGGAGCCGGTCGTTCACGTCGCGACGGCGCCGGCCTACATCGAGACCTACCCGCGCGTGTACTACCGCGGGAGCTACGTCTACTACGTGGACGGCCGCTGGTACTACCCATCGCGCAACGGCTGGGTCTACTACCGCGCCGAGCCGCGCGCGCTGGTCCACCACCGCGTCGACTTCGACAGGCGCCGAGCCCATCACCACGTGCACCACGACCACGCGCGCCGTGCCCACGTCCACCACGACCACGTGCAGCGCGGCCGCGTCCACCACGACCACGTGCAGCGCGGCCGCGTCCACCGCGCGCCCGCGGCCCGGCCGGCGACCCCGGCTCGGCCGGCGGTCAAGGTCAGGGCGGGCGCGACGGTGAAGGCGGGCGCGACGGTCAGGGCGGGCGCGGCGGCGAGGCCGGCGACCCCGGCCAAGCCGACGAAGAAGCCCCGTGCGGAGCGGCGGCGGCACCACGTCGAGGAGAAGCGCCACGAGCGCTGACCGCCCCGTCATTTCATGGCCGGCGCACGGCGGTGGTGCGTGCACCACGCCGATGGGCATACAGGTCGGGCGGTTCACGAGCGGGAGCAGGCGGGCTTCGCGGAGGAGCTCCTCGTCGAGCTGGATCCGGAGATCGAAGCCCGCGCGCGAGAGGTCCCCTTCCTCAGGCAGCTCTCCATAGCTGTCATGCGTCCTCGACGCTCTGCATGAATCCCATGCGAGCTCGTCCACGAGCGGCAGCGTGCTGGTCTGCGAGGTCCTCCGGCCGTCTCGGCCTGAACGGATGAGCCGTGGCACGAGCGGCCCCGCCGCGCCCCCCGTATCCAGCATGTATATCAGAACTCCGGCGTTGATACGCTGAAAAAACGCGGCCGCGGTGCCAACGTCGCCTCCGTCATCCACGCGACGCGCGTGGTGGAAGGGAGAAAAGCGATGCGGGTATTGCTGACGGGCGTGGGGACACGGGGTGACGTGCAACCCGTTGTGGCCCTGGCCGCCGAGATGCGGCGTCGGGGGCACGACGTGAGGCTGTGCGTCCCGCCGAACTTCATCGACTGGGTGGGCGGCCTTGGCTTCACGGCGACCCCGATCGGCATCGCGATGCGTCCGCCGAGCGGGGCCGCCGCCGCGCAGGCCTCCGCACCGACGGCGGAGCAGCTCCGCGCGCTTGTCGCGCACCTCGTGAGAGACCAGTTCGACGCGACAGCGGCGGCCGCCGAAGGATGCGACGTGATCGTGGCCGGCGGAGCGCACCAGTACGCCACACGGTCGATCGCGGAACGGCTGAGCATCCCGTCCGTGGTCGCCGTCTACGCGCCGGTGGCCCTGCCGTCATCGGATCATCCGCCCGACGGGGAGCCCGGGGGCGACCAGGAGTCCAACCTCCGACGCTGGCAGGACGGATCGCGGAGCTGGAACGAGCGCCTCCTCGAGCGGCTCAACGACAACCGGGAGCGGCTGGGCCTCGGTCCGCTGAGCGATGTCCTCGGCCACGTCCTGGGCGAGGCCCCCTGGCTCGCGGCGGACGCGGTCCTCGGGCCGCCGCCGGCGACACAGGGCCTGCGGGTCACGCAGACGGGAGCCTGGCTCCTCCCCGACCCGACCCCGCTCGTACCCGAGCTGGAAGCGTTCCTCGCCGCGGGCGAGCCGCCCGTCTACGTCGGCTTCGGCAGCATGCCCGCGGACCAGCAGACAGGCAGCATCGCCATCGAGGCCGCGCGGGCGGCGGGGCGCCGCGTCGTCCTGTCGCAAGGGTGGGCCGAGCTCGGTCGGGTCGACGACGCCCCCGACTGCATCGCGATAGGCGACGTCAACCACCAGGCGCTGTTCCCGAGGGTCGCCGCGGTTGTGCACCACGGCGGGGCGGGGACGACAACGACCGCGGCGCGCGCGGGCGTCCCGCAGGTGATCGTCCCGATGTTCTCCGATCAGCCCTACTGGGCCTCGCGCGTCCGGGCGCTCGGGATCGGGACGTCCGTGGCTCGTGGAGCGCTGAGCGCGGAGTCCCTCCTGGCTGCGCTACGGGGTGCCCTCGATCGCGGGGTCGCCGCTCGCGCGGCCGCGATCGCCGGCGCCGTGGCCGTGGACGGCACGGCCGTCGCCGCCGATCTCATCGAGCGGGCCTCCGCCTGAACCTCGGTCGGCGGTGGTCGGCGGCCCGGTGGAACACGGGACTTGAGCGCCAGGCTCGCACACGGAGCCTCCCCCTCCGTCACCTCCCCCGTCCGCGCCTGTGCGCCGCTTCACCGCGCCCGCGTCTCGCTCTCTCCGTCGTCGAAGAACTCCATCCCTTCGTAGGGCGCCTCGCGGCAGGACGCGAGGCGCGTCCGGAGGTCGCCGACGTGGATCTCGAGCTTGTGTCCATCCGGATCTTCGAAGTACAGCGACGCTCCTTCGGAGCGGTTGTCCTTCCAGATCCGGGCTCCACTCAGGCGAATGGCCTCTCCCAGGGAGGCGAAGCCCTGTGCATCGACCGAGAAAGCGAGGTGCGCGTCGTCGACGTGCCGGGCAGCGCACGCGTCCAGCTCCAGGCAGAGCCAGAGCGTCCCCAGCTCGAGATACGCGCCCCTCTGCCACCGCGCTCGCCGCCTTCCGCCGAGCACCCGGACATAGAAATGCAACGCGCGGTCGAGGTCTCGAACCGCGAGGGTCACGTGGTTGACGCCGCTGATCGCCATGGCTCCCGCAGCGTAGACGACCACGGGCTCGTCCGGGTATCCCTACAGGACCTCGTCCACCCGGCCGTGGGGGCGCGCGGCCACAAGCAGCTCGTCGGCACGCCGGAGACCATCGCCGACCTCATGGAAGAGTGGCTCGTGAACGACGCCGCCGACGGCTTCAACGTGATGCCGCCCCACCTGCCCGGCGGGCTCACCGATTTCATCACCCTGGTGCTCCCCGAGCTGCGCCGCCGCGGCCTCTTCCGCACCGAGTACGAGGGACGCACGCTGCGCGAGAACCTGGGGCTGCCGCGCCCCGAGAACCGATTCGCCCGGCGCGCGGCCGGCGCGGCGCGAGCGGGCGGCATCAATGCTGATTTTGCGGCAACCCGTCCGCGATGTCGTAGTAGTCGCCCTTGTCGGCCACGTGGATGTGAATCCTCAGCCTGGTATCTGTCGGCGTGTCGAACGCGCCCATGGCGACGCCGATCCAGTCATGCTTGCTCTGGTCGATCGGGTCCCAGAAGAGCGAAGAGCCGCATGCAGCGCAGAAGCCTCGCCGCGCCTTTTCGGAGGAGCGGAACCAGGTGAGCTTGTCGGCGCCGCGGACCGTCAAGGCGGCGCGAGGGACGTCCGTGGACGCGAAGAAATGACCCGAGTGCTTGCGGCACTGGGAGCAATGGCAAGCGTCGGGCGGGGGCAGGGCGCCGGCGACCTCGAAGCTCACGGCTCCGCATAGACACGATCCCTTGTGCACGGCTCACTCCTTTGCATTCGAGCCTGGATGACGGCCCCTCGAGCGCACGCTCAGGAGAGCGCGCTGACCATGACGTAGTAACCGTCCGGATCACGGAGGGCGAACTCTCGGGTCCCGGTGGCAGGGTTCGTCCGGGGCTCCTCCTCGAGTCGACGGACGAGCGCTCGGGCGCGCGACAGCGCCTCGTCGAAATCATCCACTCGAAAGAACAGCAACAGCCCGTTGCCGGGCTCCGCTCGATCTGGGCTGCTCAGCGTCGGGTGCTCGTGGTCTCCCCACTTGTGAAGACAGAGCAGGACCGTTCCGTCCGTGTCCAGGACCTGGCCGAAATAGTCATGAGCAGGCGGCGATCCGGGCTGACCGAAGAGCGACTGATACCAGGCGAGGCTGCGAGCCACATCCGCTACTCCAAGGATTGTCCACGTACGCTTCATCGGATTCTCCTGCGGCCTGACGGCTTGCGGTGAGCCGCGAATGGATACCGGCGCAAGTGTCGCCGGGCAGGGGCAGGTGTCAACCCCGTCGGGTCCGACCGGATCCTCTCCGCGGCCGGAGCAGCGCCGCGCTGCGCCTCACCGTCGCGGGCCCGGACGCCGCGCCGCTCCTGCAGGTGGACGGGGACGTGCGCCTCGATGGGGGCCTGGAGGTCGTCGCGGCAGGCGACGCCGAGCCGTTCCAGGCCGGCGACACTGTCGCCCTGCTCGGCTGGGCCGGCGAGCTCACAGGGACCTTCGCTGCGATCGACATCGCCCTGCCGCTCGCCCCAGGGCTCGCCTGGGACACCTCCGCGCTGTACACGACCGGAGAGATCACCGCCGTCCCCGAGGCGTGAGCGAGCGGGATCGTATCGACGCCTCCTCAGCGGGTGTCCGCTGTCGCCTCCAGCTTCATCGAGCCGGCGATCTGCCTCGTGGTGACGTTGACGCGATTGAAGCAGTTGACCAGCGCGATGTGCAGGATCAGCGCCGCGAGCGCCGGCTCGTCGTAATGCTTCGCGGCCTCCTCCCAGACGTCGTCGGGCACCGGATCCGCGCGATCGCTGAGCCTCGTCGCGGCCTCGGCGAGCGCCAGCGCGGCGCGCTCCGCGTCGGTGAAATAGGGCGCCTCGCGCCAGGCCGCCACGGCGAACAGGCGGTCGTCGGTCTCGCCCGCCTTCCTGAGCTCGCGCGCGCCGATGTCGACGCAGAAGCCGCACCCGTTGATCTGGCTCGTCCGCAGGTGGACGAGCTCGAGCGTCCGCGCCGGCACGCCGCTCTTCTTCACCGCGCCGAGCAGGGCTTGGATGGGCTGGATGACGCCGGGGATGAGCATCGCGGGGTTCTTCATCCGTGCTTTCAGCATGGTCGTGATCCTCTCGAGGGTAGGGGTGTGCTCGCCGACCGTGACGGGGCGCTGAACGCCCGTTCGCGTCGTCACATCGGCTAGGGTTCGTTCGTCACAGCCATGACGAAGCGAGACGAGGGAGTGTGACCGATGGATGAAAATCGTTGGCTGGCGGAGCGGTTCGAGGCCCACCGGGCCCACCTGCGGGCGGTGGCGTACAGGATGCTCGGCTCCGTGGGCGAGGCGGAGGACGCCGTGCAGGAGTCCTGGCTCCACCTGAGCCGCGCCGACACGAGCGGCGTCGAGAACCTGGGCGGGTGGCTGACGACGGTCGTGGCGCGGGTGTGCCTCGACATGCTGCGCTCGCGCAAGGCGCGGCGCGAGGAGCCGATGGCCGCGCCCGACGCCGCCGCGGACCGCGAGGCCGGGACCGACCCCGAGCGCGAGGCGGTGCTGGCCGACTCCATCGGCGTCGCGCTGCTCGTGGTGCTCGACACGCTGACCCCCGCCGAGCGGCTCGCGTTCGTGCTGCACGACCTGTTCGCGGTGCCCTTCGAGGAGATCGCCTCCATCGTGGGCCGCTCCCCGGCCGCGGCGAGGCAGCTCGCGAGCCGCGCCCGCCGCCGCGTGCAGGGAGCGCCCCCGTCGCCGGACGCCGACGTCGGCCGCCAGCGCGAGGTCGTCGACGCCTTCCTCGCGGCCATGCGCGGCGGCGACCTGGACGCGCTCGTGGCGATCCTCGATCCGGACGTCGTGATCCGCGCCGACGCCACGGTCGCGCCCCCGGCCGGGAACGAGGTCCGCGGCGCGCGCGCCTGGGCCAAGCAGGCGATCTCCGGCGCGCGCGGCGCCAAGTTCGCCCGCCCTGCCCTCGTGGACGGCGCGGTGGGCGTCGTCGTGGCCCCGAACGGGCGGCTCTTCCGGGTGCTCCGCTTCACGCTCGCGCAGGGGAAAATCGCGCAGATCGACGTCATGGGCGACCCCGAGCAGCTCCGCGATCTCGACCTGTCGGTCCTCGACGGCGGACCGCAGCCGGAGACCTGACAAGCTCCGCGTGAAGCGCTCGCCTGGCAGCTGGGGCGGCTCCGTGGAGCACACGTACGAGGACCCGCCTGGGCGCCGCACGGATCGCCGAGGACGTCCGGCATCAGCGGCTGCGCCTGGTCGAGCTTCACCTTGATCGCGCCTGTGTGAAGAGCCGACGACCCAGGGGGGGGGTGTCGGGATTTCAGTGCTTCATCATCTCAAGAAGAGACGATAAGCCGCATTCTCGGTCTCCTCGATGAATGGATAACCGAGATCGGTGAGGAAACGGTCGAACTCGTCGTATTCGGGCTCAGGGACCTGCAAGGCGGCGAGGACTCGCCCGAACGCGGCGCCGTGGTTGCGGTAGTGGAACAGGCTGATGTTCCAGCGCCCGCCGATGTGCGTGAGGAACTGCATCAGCGCCCCGGGGCGCTCCGGGAACTCGAAGCGCAGGAGCCGCTCGTTCGCTGTCGGGGCGCGCCCGCCGACCATGTACCGCACGTGCAGCTTGGCCATCTCGTCCATGCTGAGGTCGATGACCGGCAGCCTGGCGTCGTGGAGGCGCTCCAGAATTTCGTCGCGCTGCTTGCGCCCGTGGGACAGGCCCACGCCGACGAAGATCTGCGCCTCGTCCGCGCGCCCGAAACGATAATTGAACTCCGTGATGTTCACGCGCCCGATAAGCTGGCAAAACTCGCGGAACGCGCCCGGTCGCTCTGGAATGGTGACAGCGAACAGCGCCTCGCGCTGCTCACCGAGCTCTGCCCGCTCGACAACGTGCCGCAGGCGGTCGAAGTTCATGTTCGCGCCGCTGAGGATCGCCACCAGCGTCTTTCCGCTCAGGCCCTCGCGCTCGACGTACGCTTTGAGGCCCGCGACCGCCAGCGCGCCTGACGGCTCGGCGATCGAGCGCGTGTCGTCGAAGATGTCCTTGATGGCGGCACAGGTGGCGTCGGTGTCCACCACGATCACGTCATCCACGCACCGCCGGGCGATCCGAAACGGCTCCTCGCCCACCTGACGGACCGCCACGCCGTCGGCGAACAGCCCGACCTGACTCAGCCGTACGCGCTCGCCCGCGTCGAGCGCCGCGCGCAGACACGCGGCGTCGTCCGGCTCCACGCCGATGACCTTGATCTCGGGGTACAGATGCTTGACATACGCGCATATACCGGCAAGCAGCCCGCCGCCGCCCACGGGCACGAAGATGGCGTCCAGCGGCCCGCGATGCTGGCGCATGATCTCCATGGCGATGGTGCCCTGACCCGCGATCACGTCCGGGTCGTCGTACGGGTGCACGAAGGTCAGCCCCTCGGTCTCTTCGAGCGTCTTGGCGTGGGCGTAGGCTTCGTCGTAGGAATCCCCGATCAGCTCGATCTCCGCGCCGAGCGCGCGCACGGCGTCGACCTTGATCCGCGGAGTCGTTGTCGGCATCACGATGCAGGCGCGGATGCCGAGCCGCTGGGCGGCGAGGGCCACTCCCTGCGCGTGATTGCCCGCCGAGGCGGCGATCACGCCGCGCGCCTTCTCGGCCGCGCTCAGCGAGGAGATCTTGTTGTAGGCGCCGCGCAGCTTGAAGGAGAAGACGGGCTGCAGGTCCTCGCGCTTGATCAGCACGCGGTTGCCCAGGCGCGCGGAGAGCCGCGGCGCATCCTCCAGGGGGCTTTCCTGGGCCACGTCGTAGACGCGGGCGCGCAGGATTCGCTCGAGATAACCGCTTGGGGCCATTGGGCTGCGAAAGCTACGGTCCCCGGCGCGCGTCGTCAACTCGTTCGTGGAACACCTCTCAGGGCATCTCTCCGGCGACCGCGCGCTCTGCTCATTCGGGCGACACGGCCTCGAGGCCTTGGACGCGCCGGCCCTCGATCCACGTCGCGCGTCCTGCGGCTCAGCCGCGCCCGCGTGTCACACGAGGATCCACCTCCTCCGACCATCCAGCAGCGCTCTATTGATTCCTGGCTCTCGCCTCGATAACAGAGGTAGGAGCATGAGGAAGCGTTCTGCGCGATATTCTTGGGTGGCGCTGTGCCTGACGGGCGTCGGGTGCACGACGGTCGTCGGGCTGGACAAGCCCTATCATCCGGTAGAGGCGCACGGCGGCAGCGGTGGCGGCGGCAGCGGCGGCGGCGGAGCCGATGGTGTCGGCGGAGCCGACGGTGGCGGCGGGGCCGACGGCGGCGGCGGCCGTGGCGGCGGCGGCGGCGTGGAAACCGGCAGTCGCTGCGCCGGGCTGCCTGAGACGTGCGGGCCGGCGGGAAACGAGAGCTGCTGCGCGAGCGAGCGGGTGACCGGCGGTACGTTCAACCGGAGCAACGATCCGGCTTTCCCGGCCACGGTGAGCGACTTCCTGCTGGATCGGTTCGAGGTCACGCTGGGGCGGTTCCGCGCGTTCGTGGACGCGTATCCCGGGAGCCGGCCAGCGGTGGACGCGGGCGCTCACCCGAGGATCGCCGGCAGCGGGTGGTACGCGACGTGGGACGAACAGCTGCCGACAGACAGGGCGAAGCTCCTGGAAGGGCTGTCGTGCGACTCGGAGGGCATGGCGTGGGTGTGGACGGATGAGCCCGGCGCCAACGAGAACCTGGCCATGAACTGCGTGACCTGGCACCTGGCGTTTGCGTTCTGCGCGTGGGACGGCGGCCGGCTGCCGACAGACGCGGAGCTGGGTTACGCGGCGGCCGGCGGCGCCGAGCAGCGCCCGTATCCATGGTCCGCCTCGCCGGACGATGTTGCCATCGATCCCGACCACGCCGTGTATGCCTGCAATGGCAGCGATGTGGCGGGGTGCGTGCTCGAGGACGTCCTTCCGGTCGGATCGAGGTCACCGCAAGGGGATGGGCTGTTCAAGCAAGCGGATCTGGCGGGGGGCGTGTGGGAGTGGGCGCTGGACTGGCACGCGGACTATGCGCCCGACTGCGTGGACTGCGCCGTCACGACGGGCGGGACGGATCGGGTGATGCGCGGCGGCGGCTGGCGCAGCGTCGCGGAGGCGCTGCTCCTCTCCACCCGCGACCATCGGACCCCGACGAACCGCGCGGCCGGCATCGGGCTCCGGTGCGCGCGGGACCCGTGAGCGACGTCTTGGTGGTGGGCCTGGACCTGAGCCGGGACGGGGCGGCGCGCGCGCTCCACGCGCAGTGCGAGGAGAAGGGCCTGCGGGTGGACCTGCTCGTCCACAACGCCGCGTTTGGCACGCACGGGCCGCTCCACGAGGCCTCTTTCGCCAGGCAGCACGAGCAGGTGACGCTCAACGTCACCGCCGTGGTGGACCTGAGTCACCTGTTCCTTCCGGGCATGGTCGAGCGCGGCGAGGGACGGCTCATCGACGTGGCCTCGATCGCCGCTTACCAGCCCTTGCCGTCACGGCGACCTGCGGAGCGACCAAGGTATTCGTGCTCTCCTTCACGGAGGCGCTCTGGCTCGCGGGGATCGCAGGTCGGCGGTGCTACGGTGCCCCCATGCGTCCGCCCGCCCCGCCCTCCATCACGCGCCGAACGTTTCTGCGCAGCGCCGCCGCGGGCGCGGTCGGGCTCGGGGCCGCCGACGGCTTCCTCATCGAGCCCCGCTGGCTGGAGATCACCCGCCACGACGTCCACGTCGCCGGCCTCCCCCGCTCGCTCGATGGCTTCACCATCGCTCAGCTCACCGACGTTCACCTCACGTCGATCGGCGGTTTGCACGAGTCCCTCTTCGCCGCGGTGCAGAAGGTCGCTCCGCAGCTCGTCGTCCTGACCGGCGACGTCATCGACGCGGAGGCCTCGCTGGGCGCGCTCACGGGCCTCTGCAAGGGCCTGGAGGGCTCCGGGCGGAAGGTCCTCGCGACGCTCGGCAACTGGGAGCACTGGGGCAAGGTCCCTGTCGAGAGGCTCGACGAGGCCTATGCGCGCGGCGGCGCGAGGCTGCTCGGCAATGAGCACACCCGGCTGCCGGAGGGCCTCGTCGTGGCCGCGACCGACGATTTCTGCAGCGGCCACCACGACGTCGTCCCGGCGCTCCGGCACCTCCCCGAGGGCCCCGCGCGCCTCTTCCTGACGCACGCGCCCGGCCTCCTCGACGAGGTGCCCCCCGGCGCGCCCCGCTTTGACCTCGCCCTCAGCGGCCACACCCACGGCGGCCAGGTGCGCCCGCTCGGCTTCTCGCTCGCGGTGCCGCCCGGCTCGGGGCGCTTCGTCGCCGGCCCTTACGAGACGCGCGTGGGCCCCGCCTACGTGAGCCGTGGCATCGGCACCAGCGTCGTCCCGGCGCGCTTCCTTTGCCGGCCGGAGCTGCCGGTCTTCCGACTCGTGCAGGGCTGAGGAGCGCCGGGGTGTCCTCCCGCTCCTGCGGCGCGGCAAGATCAAGAGCCCGTGGCGCCGCGCCGACCTGAGCCGAGCCGCAGGGGGTGAACCGGCGCGAGCCGTCGCTGGACGGCCCCGCCCCTACTCGCTCGCGCCGATCTTGTCGAGGAACGCGTAATATTCGTCGACCTTGTCTCCCGGGACCACGTCGACGCCGATGTTCACCCGGCTCGCGTCGCCCATCATCAGGGGAGAGAGGATCTGCTTTGTCGCGTCGAGGCCGATGATCTTGATGCCGTAGATGATGTAGGGAGCGATGTAGCCCTCGTAGTACTGCCGCTGGGTGTGGGTGGCCTTGATGCGCCCCTTGCGCATGAACTCGACGGTCTTCGGGTCGAAGTCGAACGCGACGACGGGGAGCTCCGGCTTGCCCACGAGCTCGGCGAGCATCGCGCACCTGTAGGAGATGTTGAACAGGCCGACCATGCCCACGACGGGCGGATCCGCGGCCTCGAACTGGGGCTTCATCCAGTCGAGGTCGAACTGGTCGTCGCCGGCGAAGATGGCTTGAGTCGCCAGGACCTTGTAACCGGCGCTCTCGAGCACCTGTCGGGCACCCACCGTCCGATCGATCCCGTCGGCCCACCCCTCGACGGTGTGGCCGTGGATCATCACCGTGCCCGGCGGCGGGGGCAGATCCTCGAGCAGGGTCGTCGCCGCCGTGGCTCCGGCAGCCCCGTTGAGGGTCCCGACGTAGAGCGCGCGCTTGTCGGCCGCCACGTCGGTATCGAGCGTCACGACGTGGACCCCGCTCGCGACGGCCTCCTCGATGGCCTCTTTCTGTCCATCGCCGAAGGGCGCGACGCCGATCCCCTCGGCGCCGCTCGCCACCATCTCCTTGATTTGCTCGGTCTGGATATCCTGCGATTCACCGCCATCGTTCGACTGCCCGGCGGGCGCGAACACGTTCCCCGTGACCCCGAGCTCACCCATGGCCCGATTGGCGCCCGTGGCGACCGGCGCAAAGAAGCCGGTCATGGTCTTCAGCAGGATCGCCATGTGCATCGGCTGGATCGGGTTCTCGTTCATCTCGGCGACGAGGTTGTCGATCGTGGCCTCGAGCTCCACCGGAGTGAACTCATTCGCCGGCGTCGGCGCTCGTGTGAGGAGCGCGACCTTCTCGCCTTCGCCGATGCTCTCGCTCGACCCGCACGCCGCTGTCATCAGCGTGAGCCCGAAGACCGCCATCCGACATCGCCCCATCACCCTCATGACGCCCTCCTCACCCGCAGCTCGCTTGTTGCGTCCAGCGGTCCACGGCTGATCGTTTGAGATACGACGCCGCGGATCGGGCTGTCAACAGAGCTCGGAATAATCCACTGGATCTGTAAGGCAGGCGGGCGTTCACGATGTGAACGTGGGTGCGCCGGGATCAACCGGCATGGAGATGGGTATGCGAGAGGCCCACGCCGAGGCAGGGCGGACCGACAGACGGCGTGGACCGGACCTACGAGGGCTGGCCGGTCGGCATGATCGTGACCTGCTGGAGGTTGACGCGCTTCGGCAGGCTCACGGTGAACGCGATGGTCTCGGCCACGTCCTCGGAGGTGAGCCACTCCATCTGCGACCTCGACCCCTCGAGCCAGTCGCGCGCGCCGGGGAAGTCGACGTGGCTCTGCAGCTCCGTGCCGACGATGCCTGGCTCGATGGCCGTCACACGCACCCCCTTGGAACCGAGCTCTGCGCGGAGGTGGACCGACAGATGCGTGACGAACGCCTTCGTCCCGCTGTATACAGCGAAGGCCGGGAAGATGTTCTTGCCGGCGATCGACGAGATGTTCACGAGGTCCGCCGGCCCCGGGCCGGAGCCCGCCTGCACGAGCGCCGATGTGAACGCGCCGATGACGTTCATCAGGCCCGTGATGTTGAGATCGATCTGCTGCTGCCACTGCTCGACACGCCTGGCCTCGATCGGGTTCGGCAGCATGATGCCGGCGTTGTTCACGACGATGTCCACGCGCCCGAGCTTCTCGATGACCTCGGAGGCGACGCGCTCGACGGCCCCTCGATCGGTCACGTCGACCTGCCACGCGACGGCTTGGCCGCCGGCCTCCCGGATGGCGTCGCTGAGCGCATCGAGCCTGTCCTTCCGGCGGGCGAGCAGCGCCACGCGCGCGCCGCGGGCGGCGAGCGCCTTCGCCGTCGCCTCACCGATGCCGCTCGATGCTCCTGTGATGACGGCGACGCGCCCCGCGAGCGCGCCCTGGGTCTGCTGAGCCATGTCTCACTCCTCTCGATAGGGCCGTGCCTGCCTGCGCGGCCAGTTGACGCGACAAGAGATAGCCGCGACGGCTGCAAACGGAAGGCACGGAACTATCGAAGGCATGCTCGATCCTATGAGCGGGGCGACATCCCCCTGGCGCCGTCTCGACCCGGGCGGGTAGGATGACGCGTATGTCGAGCGCGACGCGATCGAGCAACTCGCTGGCCGCCGGGATCGCCGCGCTGGCGCGCCACGAGGGGTTCAACAGCACGCGTCACCCGGGCGTCGGCGTCTACCGCGTGACCGTCGCGGAGCCGCCCACGCCCACCCTCTATCCTTCCAGCTTGATCCTCGTCGGCGCTGGAGAGAAGCAGGCGATCCTGGGCGACAAGACGTTCGCTTACAACGCCGGCTATTACCTTGTCGTCACCTCGCCGCTGCCGATGCTCTGCAGGATCATCGCGTCGGTCGATGAGCCCATGCTGGCCTTGGTGGTCGAGATCGAGCTCGCCATGCTGCGCGAGCTGCTCCTCGAGGAGGAGAGCGTGCTGCCGGCGCCCCGGTCGGCGCGCTCGACGCGCAGCGTGTTTCGCGCGCCGCTCCCGCGCGACCTCGAGGACGCTGGGTCCCGCTTGCTCGCTTGCCTGACCGATGAACGACGCACGAGGGCGCTCGCGCGGCAGACCATTCGCGAGATGCTCTTTCTCGTGCTCGACGGCCCCTATGGCGATCCGCTCCGCGAGCTCGCGGAGGGGCCGGTGAGCCAGCTCGCCCACGTCCTCCGCCAGATGAATACGAGGTTCGCCGAGCGAATGAGCGTTGGTGACCTGGCGCAGCTGGCGCACATGAGCGTCCCGACGTTCCACCAGCACTTCAAGGCGATGACCGGATCCTCGCCGCTTCAGTACACGAAGGCGCTCCGCTTGACGCGCGCACGCCAGATGCTCCATGCGGGAGGCATGGTGAAGGCCGTCGCGCACGACGTGGGTTACGAGAGCGAGTCGCAGTTCAGCCGGGAGTACCGCCGGTTCTTCGGCTGGCCGCCGTCGGCGGACTCCCACGCGGCGCCGCGCGCGCGTCCGTGACGAGCCGCGCCTGCCAGCGACGCCGGACACCGCGGCGCGGCGCTTCGCTCAGATGTCGCCGCCGACCTCGCTCCCGAGGCGCTTCGCCGCTTCCTCCCAGGTGGCCTCCCGCTCGCTCCCCTCCCACGAGATCACGTTGCTCGTCCCGCGGCTGATGGAGGAGGCCTGGCCCATGGCCTTGACGTGCGCCGGGCTGCCGACGAACGCATACATGTCCAGCTCGCTCTCCCAGACGGTGAGCGTACGGACCGCAGCGCACGAGGAAGAGCTCGTGGCCGCCACCGCGACGAGGCCCTTCATCGTGAACAGGCTTTCCATGACAGGACCGGAGAGCTCTGTCATCGTCGGCGCCATCTCGGGCTTCATGGCGAGGTAGGTCGTCGAGACGAGGTAGCTCCCCGGCTTCAACGCGCCGGTGCCGGCGTCGACGCCGGGGCCCGCGAGCTCGAGCCTCCCCTCTCGGTCCGGCTCGAGCTCCCCCTTGGAGCACCCGTCGAACGGCGCGCTCGGCGGCGCGCCTCCACCGCCGCTCGGCTCGTCCGCGGTCCCCCCGTTCGCGGAGGACGCGCCGTCGCCGTCGTCAGCGCAGCCTCCGGCCGCCATGGCGGCGAGCATCCCCAGACCGACCGCAATGCGCTTCAGCAACAGTCCATTCATCATGTGAGCTCTCCTCTCCTCATCCTCTCGTCGTGACGTCACAAGGGCTGTACGACAGCGAAGTACAGGCCGTCGAACGAGCGCCCGAGCCGCTTCGAGGCGAAGCGCTCGGCGAAGCCCATGGCGGTGACCCGCACCTCGTCGGCGCGGGAGCGCGCGGCTCGCGACGACGACAGGGTGACGACCCAGCGGCGCTCCCCTTCCGCCCTCTCGACTTCCATGTACGTGTACGAGCCGGCGTCGAGCCGCTGCACGACGCGCCCCTCGAAGCGCGCTCCCTCTCCGGCCGGCAGCACGAAGGCCGACAGGGGCCCGAGCGGGCCCGCGCCGGCGCCCTCGGGAGCCGGGAGCCAGCCCGCGCTGGCGCAAAGCCCGACCGCGCTGGCGCCGAGGAGCGCGAGGGACACCACCGTCACCGCTGCGAGGCGCGTCCGCCGGCGCCCGACCTGTCTCATCGCGATCATCGCTCTCTCCCTTGCTTGCGCGCCATCGGCACGCCGCGATCGCACCCTGTCTCCCGCGAGCGGCCGCGGCTCGCGCCGGCGGACGAGGGCACGCCAGCGCGCGACCGGCGGCATCAGCGCGCGCGCGGATGGCGCGGATTGCGGCCGGCCGCGCAGCGCCTCGCGCCCCCACGCCGCCCGCGCGCCGCCTGTCACCGCTCGTCGCGCGGCGCCGCCGCTCGTCGCGAGGCGGTGCCGCTCGTCGCGCGTCAACGACCGTTCGTCGCGTTCCTCTCTCGGCGCGGCGGCCGTCTGCTATCCTGTCGACATCGTGGCCGCCGCCCGCAGTGAGACCAGGCCGTCGCGACCCGTCCTCATCCCGCGCGCAGCGATGTGGTTCGGCGCGGTCTCGCCGCCTTTCATCACCCTGCTGCTCGACGATGACGCGATGGACGTGCTCCGATGGGATCACCCCGGCCGGTGCTGGGCGGCCGCGCTGCGCGGTCTGGCCGCGATCACGCTGTACACCAACGTGATGGTGCTCGTGCATGCGGCTGCCTACAACGCCGGTCTGGCGCGATTGCCTCTCCAGAGGCTCGCCCGCCCCGTCCGGTTCGCCGTCTACGGCCTGACCACTGCCGTCGTCGTGACCGCGGGCACGCTGCTGTCCATCCCGGTGTTGGGCGCGGTGTCACCTGGCATGGTGAAGGATCCGCTCGGCCTGGTCGTGAAGGGCATCCTCATCAGCATTCTGTGGCTCGGCGCGATCTACATGTACGCGCAGTTCATGGCGCGCATCCGGACGGAGAAGCTCCTGGCGCACCGGGAGCAGCTCGCCGCGCTCGATGCCCGCGTGCGGCTGCTCCAGGTGCGAACGAACCCTCACTTCCTGTACAACAGCCTGAACAGCGTCATGAGCCTCATCGCCACCGATCCCGAGCTCGCCGAGGAGACCCTGGGGCGGCTCGCCAAGCTCTTTCGCTACTCGCTCGAAGGCTCGGAGCAGCACGTCGTCCCGCTCGGCGAAGAGATCGCCAACGTGACCGACTACCTGGAGGTCGAGACGATCCGCTTCCGGGAGCGGCTCCGGGTCGCGATCCTCGTGGACCCGGCGCTCCACGCCATCAAGGTGCCGCCGATGCTGCTCCAGCCGCTCGTGGAGAACGCCGTCAAGCACGGCGCCAGCCGCCGCGTGGAGGGTGGCACGGTGACGCTCCGCGCCGAGCTCGCCGGCGACGATCTGCTGCTGTTCGTGCTCGACGACGGCCCCGGCCCGGACGGCTCGAGCCACCGTGGAACCGGCACCAGCCTGCTGGATCTCCGGGAACGGCTGCGGCTCCTCTATGGAGACGAAGGCCGTCTGTCCGCGGGGGTCGGTCCCCACGGAGGGTTCATGACCCGGCTGCGCCTGCCGGCGCGGTGGAGCCGGTGACCGTGCGCGTGCTCGTTGTCGACGACGAAGCGCTCGCGCGGGCGCGGCTCATGCGCATGCTCGCCCGCGTCGAGGACGTCGAGGTGGTCGGAGAGGCGGCGACGGGCGCGCACGCGCTCGAGCGCACGCGCGAGCTCCAGCCCGATCTGCTCTTGCTCGACGTGGACATGCCGGGACTGGACGGGTTCGGCGTGGCGGAGGCGGTCGGCATTCCGCTCGTTGTCTTCACCACGGCGCACGCGCAGTACGCGGCGCTCGCCTTCGAGGCCGATGCGGTGGACTACCTGCTCAAGCCCGTGGTGCAGGAGCGCCTCGAGCGGGCCCTGGAGAAGGTCAGACAGCGCCTGCTCGCGCGGTCGGTCATGGCCACCTCGGCGCGTCCACCGGAGCCGCCCGCGACGCCGGCGCCGGCGGCTCCGGCGCCTGGAGAGCGCGCCGCCGAGGCGGCCGCCGGGGTGAGCGCGGCCGCGCTCCTGACGGTGCACGAAGGGGGCAAGGTCCGCTTCTTCGATCCGCTCCTCGTCACGCGCTTTCGCGCCGAGGACAAGTACACGGCTTTCCTCTTCGACGGCGAGGAGCATCTGTTGCGGGAGAGCCTGAGCACGCTGGAGGAGCGCCTCGCGCCCTTCGGCTTCGTCCGTGTGCACCGGGCCGAGCTCGTTCGGGCGAGCGCGGTGCGGGCGCTGACGCCGGACGCCGGCGGTGCGCTGCTCCACCTCTCCGACGGTCAGACCGTGACGGTGAGCCGTCGCTCGTTGCCAGCGCTGAAGCAGCTCCTTGGGCTGCGCTAGCGCCACGGTTCATGTCGAACAGCGGCCGGTGATCCGCGCCCCCTCCCGCCACGGCTCTCCGCCATGGCGGGAGGGATCTCGGCAGGTTCAGAACTCGAGGTCGAGGACGTACTGGACCGAGTCGCCCAGCGTGAGCCTGTCGTTCGGATCGGGGTAGGCGTCATCCGGCTGACCATGGTCGTGGAACACGACCACGTACGACTCCCCCTCGGGGAGGGGATAGGTCGTCGCCCGATCCGCGCAACGCGCCGGCACGGAGGCGGTCCACCTGGGCGCCATGTCGGGCTCGTTCACGACGGGGGGGCCGTTGGGATCGACATAGGGTCCCACGCAGAGCACGGGCTGCAGGGTGCTCCCGCCAACCGTCCTGACGGACACCGCCCTTGCCCCGGTGGTCGCCTTGCTGATGCGATAGACGTCCTTCTCGCCGCGCCCGAGGTAGCCTGTCACGCCGCTCTCCGTCAGCCAGAAGTCCGGTCCGGACTCGTACGCGGCCTGCAGGGACAGGACGTCGTCCGCGCCGACGTCGTCCGTGGGGCCCAGCGGATCCCACGTGACGGTGTTCGTCGTCGTGCCGCGCGGCTTGTACCCCGAGAGCACGAACGTCGCCTTGCCGTACTGCGCCTGCGGCGCGATCGCCTCCGAGGTGCGCTCCCAGAGGAACTCATACGGGGTGCTGCCGGAGGCATCGGGGTTGGTGGCGTCGAAGACGTACCAGGGACCGGTGTCGCTGTTCGGGGCCGAGCTGCTGTTCGACTGCTTGCCGCCGTGGTGGGGAACGGTGGGGATGTACGCCTCCGTGAAGAAATGGTTCCCCCAGCCGCCAAGGTTGCCGTCGCTGGACACGACCCGGGAGAGGACACCCGCGCTGCGGGCGATGGCCGCCAGGACCGGAGCGTAGTCGTAGCACTGGACGCCCCCGATGCCGTCCTCCCAGCTGAGCTGCGAGCCGGGCTTTCCGTACTGGAGCGACTCGGCGGGATCCAGCCCATCGCTCAGGAAGATGGACGACACATCGCCCAGGTTGGTGGCCTGGCTGTACCGGTAACGCTGCGTGACGAGCCGGTACAGCCGGCGCATTGTCTCGAGCTCGCTCGCCGTCCCCTGCGCCGCCGCCACCGCGTGATCCAGGAACGAGAACTTCGACTCGTCCGTGGTCCGGCGGAACGCCCCGGTGAGCTTCGTGTGCACCTCGTACGGCGGCGACCACTCGTAGAGCACCGTGAAATGGTCGCGGATGCTGTCCTGATCGCTGCCGTACGCGCCGTGCACGTTGACGCCGTCCTCGTCCTCGTCGTAGCCGTACGTCTCGAGCTCTGCCTTGGAGATGGCGCCGCTGGCGACGAGCGGATAGGGGTTGTGGATCGCGTAGAACACGACGTCCTGGCCGATCCGGGCGCCCGAAGGGGCGAAGGCGCGCACGAAGTAGCGCCCGACGGGCGCGTCGCCCGGCACGGTGATCCGCCAGTGCTCGCGGTTCCGGCTGGAGAACGCGCCGCTCGTGAAGATCCCGCCGCTGTAGTCGCCCTCGGCGGGCAGCGACTTCGCCCAGGGGACCTCCGCGCCCGTGGCGTCCGAGATGATCCGCAGCGTGGCGTTCTGGGTCCCGTTCAGGCTCGAGTCCTCGACGGCCACCGAGAACGTCGTGCCGCGGCGGACGGGCGGAGGACGGACCCCGTTCGTGACCGTGGCGCCCTGCGCGAAGGCCACGCCCTCGCTCCAGGCGTCGTAGTCGCCCGTGCGCATCGCGCCCTGGTAGAGGAACTGGACCCGGTCCCAGCTCGTCTTGGCGCCCGCCGGCGCGAAGCTCTTCTCGCTGACGCCGAACCAGAACTTGGCAGGATTGTAGCTGCTGGCGCCGAGCGAGAACTCGAGCGTGTGCTCCGCCGCGTTGAGCTGCCCCAGCGGGAAGTTGTAACGGCCCTGATCGAACCCGCGGCGATAGAGCAGGTTGCCGTTCAGCTTCACGTTGTCGGCATGGGCGAACTGGCTGGGATCGGTGTTCCGGTAGGCGCCTCCCTTGAGGAACACGGGGGACGCCGAGCCATCCACGGCGACCTTGGCCTTGACCTGCACGGCGGCGCTCGGGGGGTCGACCCAGCCGATCTTCAGGGAGCTCCCCGAGACGTCGGTCGCCTTGAAGCTCAGGGTGCGGCCCGCGTTCGGGGCGACGTAGCTGAGCTCGACGCGGTACCAGCCCTGGCGTGAGCTGGAGAGCTCGTACGTCTGCTGGCCGCTCGAGTTCCACAGCGTTTGCTCGGTCTGGTCCGGCTCCCCCGGGCGCGAGGTGACCTTGACCGACTCGAACCTGTGGTTCCAGTCCACCTGCCCCGTCGACGTCTTCGCGGCGACCTCGAACCGGATCCTCTCTCCGTTCGTGTCGGGTTGATAGACGTGGACGATCTGCGTGAAGGTCCCCGAACCGGAGAGCGTCTGCTCGACGGACTTCAGGTAGACCCTGCCAGGTACCTCGAGGGCCCGGAGGGGCGCCAGGGTCTTCTGGAGAGCCTCATCCGGGATGTTGGGGATGCTCGCGAGCTCCTGGGCGGAGGTCTCGATCGGGGCCTCGAGCGCGAGCTCGTCGTCGGCGCATCCGACGATCGGGCCGAGGGCGCCGAGGAACAGGAGGGCCAGAGCGTCGCCGTGACGGGCGGCGCGCCGGGCGCGACGAGACGTGACCTGCGTCGACGAGATGCTGGTGTCGATCATGATGCCTTCCTCGGAGACGCTGGGCCCCGCGCGTTCGGGCGGGCGTACGGCGTGAGATGCCCATCGCGGTAAGCCGGCTCGCCCGCGGGCGCGCGGTGCCCAGCATGGATTCGATCCGACGGATACCTGGAGCATTGTAAATACATTTTCAAAATCGGAATCTGCATGTCTGTCATGCATCCTCTGCATGTCATCGCCGTCGCCTCGCGCGGGCGTGAGCGCGGCGGCGCCGGCGTTTGGTCCGACCCGGTGGCCGCCGCGCTGACGCGAGCCAGAGCGTGGCGTCCGCCGGGGCGCTCCGGGCGCGCCGCGCGGCCGACGTGTGGCGCCGGGCAGGCGCGACGACACGGCCGAGGCGCTGTGCGCTCCCGGGCGGCGCTGCGTGTCGTTCGCGGGGACGGTGCCTTGTCGGGGGCGGGTCCGCGCATTAAAGCCATCGAGGATGAACTCGAACGGCCCTGATGATCCGGCCCGCTCGGGCAGTCAGGAGCTGAGCCTCCGGGAGAACCACGACGCGGAGCGCATCCTCTGCGCCGCGCAGGATCTATGGCGCGCGCGCGATCTCCAGAGCATCCTGCAAATCGCGTCCCGAGCCGCCCGGGAGCTCACAGGCGCCGATGGCGCGTCGTTCGTCCTCCGCGAAGGCGAGCTCTGCCATTATGCCCAGGAAGACGCGATCTCCTCGCTCTGGCAGGGCAGACGGTTCCCGATGTCGAGCTGCGTCAGCGGGTGGGTGATGGAGAATCGATCGCCGGCGGTCGTCGATGACATCGCCCTCGATCCCCGGATCCCCATCGACGTCTACAGGCCGACGTTCGTGCGGAGCATGGCGATGGTGCCAGTCCACGCCCGCGCTCCCCTCGGGGCGCTCGGGAGCTACTGGGGCACTTCGCGCGCGATCACGGCGCGCGAGCTGGCGCTGCTGCAGGCGCTCGCCGACGGCGCCGCGCTGGCGATGGAGAACCTCGTGCTCCGCGACGATGCGGAGAGAGCCCAGGCGCGGATGAGCGAGCTCGAGGCGGCGAGCTGCGAGCTCGCGGAGCGGTATCAGGCGCTCACGGACGGCCAGCGGCAGAGCGACGCGCTGAACGAGCTCCTCGCGCACGACCTGCGGAGCCCTGCCGCGGGCATCATGCTGGTCGCCAGGAGCCGGCTGCGCGATCCGGACATCCCGGAGCGGGAACAGCACCGCTGGAGCAAGGTGCTCTGCTCGGCCGAGCTCATCCAGCGCACGGCGATGAACCTGCTCGACACCTCGAGCCGCGAGATGGGGGCGCTCGTCCCCCGGCTCGAGGAGATCGATCTCGCTGTGTTGATCGAAGAGGTGGCCGAGATCCTGGAGCCGCACGCGGCCTCGCGCAGGCAGCGCATCGAGCTCCGCCCGGGCGCGCCCGGCGGCTGCCGCATCCGCGCCGACGGCGACCTCCTGCGCCGGGTGCTGCAGAACCTCGTCGACAACGCGATCCGCCACGGCCCGGCGCGCAGCGCCGTGCACGTCGAGGCGCGGCGGCGCGACGCGCGCTCGGTGGAGGTGGTCGTGCGCGACGAGGGCCCCGGCGTCCCTGTCCATCTGCGCGACCACATCTTCGACAGGTACGCCCGTCTCGGCGTGCAGGGCGCCGGCCTCTCGGCCGGCCGAGGCCTGGGGCTGACGTTCTGCAAGCTGGCCGTCGAGGCGCACGGCGGCACGATCGAGGTGAGGGACGGCGAGGGCCGGGGGAGCTGCTTCTGCGTGCTGCTCCCGGGGTGACGGCGTCGAGAGTCGCGCGCGAGCTCGCGCACCACGCCGTGTACGAGCGCAGCAAGCATCCGTTCGATCACGAGGCCCTGCTGGCCAAGAGCGCCGCGAGTCGTGGTGACCGACCCGAACAGCATCCAGAACACCTCGGCGCGCCCGCGCTCCATCGAGGTCCTGCAGGTAGCGCGCCGCCGGCAGCGCGAGACCGAGGAGCATGGAGAGGCCGCAGGCTCCCAGGGAGGGCGTCCCTGGCTCCGGAGCGGCCGGTGATGGTAGGCCTGGACGATGCACGAGCCGAGCGTGAGCCAGGTGGTCGCCGAGCTGCGCGCGCTCGGCGTGAGGCCGGGCGGCGTCCTCCTCGTCCACACGTCGTTCAGGGCGGTGCGGCCGATCGAGGGCGGGCCGCTCGGGCTGATCCGCGCCCTGCGCGCCGCGGTCGGGGACGATGGCACGCTCGTGATGCCGACGATGACCGACGGACAGAGCGTGTTCGATCCCCGGTCCACGCCGACCGCTGGCATGGGGATCACCGCCGAGACGTTCTGGCGTCTGCCCGGCGTGCTGCGCAGCGGCCATCCCGGCGGCTCGTTCGCCGCCGCGGGGCCCCTCGCCGAGCGCCTCTGCGCGCCGCAGCCGCTGTCACCCCCGCACGGGCCGGACAGCCCCCCGGGCCGCGTCCACGCGCTCGGAGGCCAGGTGCTGCTGCTCGGCGTCACGCACGCCGAGAACACGACGCTGCACGTCGCGGAGGCCATCGCGCGGGTCCCCTACGCGGTCGCGCACCCGTGCGTGGTCGAGGTCGACGGCGTGGCCCGGACCGAGATGATCCACGAGACGGATCACTGCTGCCGTCGCTTCGGGCTCGCCGATGGCTGGCTGCGCGGGCGGGGGCTCCAGCGGGAAGGCAGGGTGGGCAACGCCCACGCGCGCCTGTGCGCTTCACGCGACCTCGTCGCGGTGGCGGTCGAGCACCTCGCGAGGAGCCCGCTCACGTTCCTCTGCCCGCCCGACGAGGGCTGCGAGGAGTGCGACGTGGCGCGCGCCAGCGCGCCAGCGCCCCGACGGACCGGGGCCTAGGAGATGATGGATCCAGACCCCGGTAGACCACGTGCGCGACGCCTCGCGTGCGGCCAGGTCCTTCTGCTCGGCCTGCCCGCGTTGCCCGGCGGTCAGCGCGATGATGCCTTGATGACGGCGAGAGCAGACGTGTACTCAACCATCGCCGTGGCGATGATTGCGGCTTGCTGCTCGAGTGTCGCTGCAAGCGCGAGGGCCTCGCGCTTCCGGAAGAGCGCTTCGCGGGCGAGGACTTCGTCCCCCGCTCGGACCGCGAGCTTCGCATTTCGCTCCCATTCCACCGCGTTCGCAGCCTGAAGCGCGGCCTCTCGCGCCAGCGCCGCGCCGTACCTCTCGAGTGATTCCAGGCGGCGCTGGACTTCCTCGAATCCACGCGCTCTCTCTTCCCCGGCGCTCGGCTGGGAATACAAGCGACGTCGCAGCCTCGCAAAGGCGCGAACGAGCCGATGAGGTACGGTCTCCCGGGCTCGCGCGGGCTCGAGCCTGGCAATGCCAGGTGCGATGTCATCGATGCGCTTCAGATCGCGCTCGATACGTCCGGCGAGCTCAGCGAGCTTCCCGTCCTTGGATTCCATCTCGATTGTCCCGTCTGCCTCACGAGGACGTGGGATCCGCCCGCCCTGCGCTCGGCTCCCCCGCGAGCTGAGCGAGCTCGGCGACCAGCAGTCGGTGCCCGAGGTCGAGCTCGGACAAGGACCGAAGATGCCCGTACTTGCGATCCCAGGCGCCGGACTCGAGGTCGGCCTGAAGGGACGCGAGACCTTCCGCGAGATCGTGCTCCCTCGCGAGCGCGAAGTTCGAGATATTTCGGCGGATCTCGCTCTCCAGGTACATCTCGGGGCGCCCCCAGTACGCGGTGAACAGACCGTCGACGCAGTCGCGAGGCAGCCGGACCGGGAGCGCCTTCACCAGCCGGAGCTCTTCCTGGACCGCCTCGACGATCGCGGAGGTCCTTCGCGATGGATCGAGCGCGGGGAGATAGTCCTCCGTCAACCAGAATGGAGTACCGCTCTTCGCGTCCCGTAGAAAGATGACGATTCGCTTGCGCGCGACCCGACGAAGCTCCCGTAGACCAGCCCGCAGGTCGGTCCAGTGCTGGACGGTGTTCACGGCCAGGGCGGCGTCGAAGTCGCCGTCACGGAGCGGCAGGCTCTCGGCGCTGGCCCGGATCACCGGCGCGGAGCGCGGCGACCGCTGCGCGATCATCGTCTCCGAGGGCTCGACCGCGAGCACCTCTCGATCCGCCGGCTCATACGCCCCTGTACCCGCGCCCACGTTCACCACCGATCGCGCGTCGCCGAGCGCGTCGTTGATCAACGCCGCGATCCGGGGATCCTGTCCGCGCGTCGCGCCGTAGCTTCCGCCGATGCGGTCATAGAGCGTGTTCATGTCCTTCCGTGCTCATCACGATCGTGATCGCGGGGTGCATGCAGCGATTCCCATCTCTCACAGCGCGAACGTCAGCGCGTCCTGGCGTTCATCCGTGGGCAGCCGGGCGTCAACGCACCGGCTCGTACTCGAATGTGGCTGTTGAACCAGCGGTCACATCATACGAATCGCCCAGCACCCGGAGTCGGTAGAGCGCACCATGCTCAGCATCCCACACCAGCAAGCCAAGCCCGATGCGGTACGACTCGTCGCTCTCATGAATCGTTAGCGCACTCAGGTGTGCGAGCGACGCCCACTCCGAGCAAGCAGCCACGTCGGTCGGGATGTCCGCCAGCCTGGCAAAGGACGCTCCCACCTCACAGACCGATCCCTCCACAGGAGACCGAAGATAAGTCGACCTCGACATGTGGGCACCAAGGTCTCCAGCATCAGACACGGTCCCATCTGAAAGTCGCACGTGTTCGCCGGCCTCGCCGATGTTCTGCACCGCCAACGTGACGGTCTTTGGCCACGCGCCAGGTTCGGAGGATGGTTTCGTTCCGGTATCGTCCTCCCCGACGGGCGCTCCGGTATCGTCCTCGCCGATCGGCGCTCCGGTATCGTCCTCGCCGATCACGGACCCTCCACACCCCACGGTCACCGCCAGCAGCGCGAGGCAGGCTCCAGTGCACAGCCGTCCTGCGTATGTTCTCGACCCGGGTTTCATCGTCGGCATCTCCATTTCTCTTCTGGACCGCTCGGCCCGTCCTGGTTCGTTGATCGTGACGGAACAAAGACAGCCTTTGCACGGGCCACGGGTCCGCCGGCAGCACGCGAGGGAGCGCTGCGTCGAGCGCCGACCCCACCGCGTCGTTCCGCGCCCGCGCATCGCATCGTGCGAGGGTAGCGTAATCGACGGCCACCCCGCCCTGTCAAGGAGGCCAGCACAGGACGATGTCAGTTCACGCGCGCCAACTCGCCGACGCCTGCGGCGGCGTGGCCAGCGTTCGAGGCGCGCCGGGACGGATCGCCGGGCGTGGCGATACAGCTGCGCTGATTGAGCAAGCGCTTGCTCATGATGCGCGGCGCTGCGCGCCCCCCTCTCGCCGCCATCGCGGCGAAGAGAGACCGCCGGCGCCGCGATATGCGGCAGTTCGCGCGGCCGGACGGCGCAAAGCGCCGTGGACACCGCCCCGAAACGAACGCCGGAGCGCGCTGGAACGCGCCGTGCACTGTGCAATGCGCGACGCGCAACGGCCGGAGCTCGTTCGCGCTCGGTGCTCCCGACGCTCCGCGCCGGCCGCCCATTTCCATGAGCGGACGGCGCGCGCCGGACGCGCCGAGAGGGAGACCGGCGTCGAGGACGCACGCAAGCTGCGCCTTCACGCCGATATCCATCGATCGACAAGCAGAGCCCCGCGATCGCGGATCTTCAACCATCCCCCGTTCTCTCCGGCCCGAGCGCCGGAAGAGGTGAATCGACATGAGCCCTCGCATCCAGCGTGTTTCCCCGATCCCCCACCCCCCGTTCCCCTCCTGCAGCCCGCCGGTGCGCCGCTTCACGTCCCTCGCGGCGCTCCTCGTCGCGGCCGGCGTGTCGTGCGCCCCGCCCCACGACGCCGGCGATCCCGACGCCGCCGAGGCGAGCGACGCCGTCGCGTCCCAGGCGGCCGGCGCCGACGGCCCCGGCGACACCGGCCGGGCGCGGTCGGCCCTCGTGACGGCCGCCGCGGTCCTCCCCGCGGCGGAGCTCGATCGGGTCGCGTACGCGGCTGCCGCCGCGAAGGTCAACGATCCCAGGCTCGATCTCCTCGCCGACGCGACGAGCCGGCTCGCGGCGCGCCACCCGGGGCTGACGGCGGCGGAGTACCAGAGCGCCATCGCCGAGATGTGGACGCGCCTCGAGGCGAGCCAGCCGAACGCGCTGCACGACCTGAGCGGCCAGGAGATGCGCTTCATCACCAGGACGCTCGCGCGCATGGTGCCCGGGCTCGGCAGCGGCGCGGCCGCGGACGCGCTGCGCGAGGCCGCGCGGAGCTACCTGTCCGCCCTGCGCAGCGACCTCGACGAGATCCGCAAGGTGTCGCCCCTCGACGCGCTCCACGACCAGCACGGCGCGGCCCAGCGGTTCCGCGAGGCGTGCTGGGAGCGCCTGCACGGCGCGGCGCGGGAGAGCAGCGCCCTGGCCGCCGCCGTCGACGGCAGCGTCCTCGAGGCGCGCCTCGCCGTGAGCACCAGCGACCCGGCCATCCACATCCTCGGCGTCCACCAGGTCGAGCCGCTGCGGAGCTTCGTGCTCGCCAACGTCCAGGCGGACGGCAGCCTCTCCGCCAGCCAGAGCGCGGTGGAGACCCTCATCGAGGCGGCCGGCAGCGCGGCGCTCGCGCAGACAAGGGCCTACGCCGACAACCTGTTCGCCCTCGACGCCGCAGAGCAGGAGTTCCTGAGCTCCAGGTCACCCGTCGGCGCGGCGAGCGCCGGCGCGTCCGCGCTCGCTGCCGATGCGAGCGACGCGGAGGCCAAGCTGAAGAAGGCCATCGAGGATGCCACGAAGAAGCAAAAGCAGCTCGCCGACAAGCTCGACAGCGTGAAGTCTGGCGCGACAGGCGCCCTGCGGGTCGCCGCCAAGCTGGCGTCGCTCTCCAACGACCCCGGCTTCGCGGACGACATCGAGATCCTGAGCAAGACGACCTCGATCCTCCTCGACACCTTCTCCAAGCACTCGAAGGGCGCAATCGAGACGGCGTCGAAGCTCGCCGGCATCCTGAAGCTGGGCGATACGGGCTTCAAGGTCCTCGGCGCCGCCGTGTTCACCGGCGACCTTGTCGGGGCGGTCTTCCAGATCATCTCGCTGTTCAGCAGGGACGACAAGCCGTCGATCAACGAGAAGATCCTGCAGAACCTGCGCGACATCCGCGAGCTCGTCGGCGACGTCCGCACCGAGATGCACGCGCGCTTCGATCGCCTCGACCAGAAGCTCAACGACGTCTACGACGCGGTGATGGAGCAGTTCGAGCACGTCAACTTCGAGCTCGGCGAGCTCGAGGTGGATCTCGAGGAGGTGCAGCTCGCCCTGTACACCGTGCAGGCCGACCTCAACCGGCTGGACCGCAACATGTACGCGTTCCTCGACGCGGCGGAGCGGCAGCCGCTCGTGGAGGGCATCGCCGGCTTCCTGAACTACGAGCAGCGTACAGGGCTCGAGATGGCGTACAGCCCGACCTTCCTCGACGGCGAGAACCGCTTCTACACCTGGAGCTATTTCACCTCGAAGGACGCGATCCAGGCGGGACCGACAAGCCGGAGCTTCGATGACGCGCAGATCGCGACAGAGCTCGGCAACTACCCGCTCGCGACCAACATCAATTACCTGAGCGAGCTCTCTGCCGTCCGGTTCGGCCTCTCGCGGCTGTCGACGGAGCGGCTGGCGAACCCGCTCACCTGGATGACGGCGGCGGAGAGCTATGCGCAGCTCGGCGAGGAGTGGCCCGAGCACGCGGGCGAGATCGACCCGGGCCGGCTGGAGCGCGTCATCGACGCGGGCGAGGACCTGGCGGCGGGCCTCGACCGGATCGCCTCGCCCGCGCTGATGCGGCGGCTGTCGGACCACTACCGCGGCAAGGTGACCGCGCTGAGCGACGCCATCGCGCAGTTCGAGGCGACGTTCGAGGGCGCCCCGAGCCGCAAGCTCCACGGCATTGACCTGTGGAGCGGCGCCGACCAGATCCCGGCCGCGCACGACATCACGGGGAACAAGCAGCTCCCGTCGTGCCGGAACAAGGCCTTCAGCGGCGGCCGGGCGTCGTTCGAGCTCGATCTCGGCCCCTTCGCCGCCGACTACGCGCCGCTCGCGCCGCTCATGATCGCGGACAACCTGGGCGGGCTCTCCGACCTGAAGCCGTGCATCCACGCGGCGTGGACCTGGGAGAAGGCGACGGAGCTCCCCTGGGGGTGGAACTGGACCTTCCGGCTCGATTTCGCGGTCCGGGTGAACTACGGCGCGACGACGGTCCACGACATCTGGTTCACGACGAGCACGCGGCAGACGCGGCTCATCCGGACCTACGACCCGCCGTTCGACCCCGACACCTTCTGGTCGCCCGAGGGGCGGCTCACCGAGGCGGTCTGGAGCCAGCGCGCGCTGTCGTGGCGCCAGCTCCTGGCCACCTCGGCCCTCCTGAACCAGGCGCGCACCGCGGTGCACGGCAAGCTGGAGGATCTGCAGCGGCAGTTCTACGGGCAGGTGGCGACCAAGCTCGGGCAGCTCGGCGATCCGATCCAGGTCGCCGGCAGCCAGCTCACCGGCTCGAAGGCGCTCTGGGAATCGTACGTGGCCCTCGGATTCCCGCTCTCCCTCGAGCAGAACGACGCCCTGCGCGCGCTCCTCTACGGCGGCGAGTCGCTGCTCACCGGCGCCGGCGGCGGCGCAGGCGCCCTGAGCAGCGTCCGCGACATCTACCTCGCCATGAGCCAGGCCGACGATCTCCCGGAGGACAACCTCCTTCCGGCGGTCGTGTCGCTCTCGCGGGAGCGCTCCGATCGGCTGCTGACCACGCTGAACGATATCAACGCGGAGATCCGCGCGGCCGAGGAGCTCGAGGGCAGCGCGCTCGTCCGGGGGACCCTCACGCGCCTGTACCTGCTCAAGGCACAGACGCCGGGCGGCTGAGCGGACAAGGCCCCGGGGCGCGCGGCGCTGCGTGAGGCGCGCGCGCCGGCGCTGGCAATCTAGCCCCGCCGGGCGCCGCGGCCGCGGATCAGCGGGAGGTAGACCTCGTCGACGATCTCGACGAGCACGCCGTCGGGCACGCTCGGCGCGCCGCGGGTGATGAACTCGTTGCGCAGCAGGACGACGGCCACCGTCGCGACGCGGGGGTGCAGGGCCTCCGGCGGCGCCTCGCCGCGCGCGACGGCGCGGCCGAGGATCGTCAGCCACAGCGCGCTGCCGCCGTCGTTCGATGCCTCCTGGACCTGCCTCAGCAGCTCGGGATCGTCGCCGATCCCCGCCAGGAGGCCGCGGAGCACGTCGCCCAGCGGCGAGGACCACTGCCGGTTCGCCCCCCGCAGCAGCTCGAGCACATCGGCGCGCAGCGAGCCGGTGTCGGGCAGCGCCACGCTGCTCTCGGCGAACTCCCTGTACGCGGCGACGGCGAGCGCCGCCCGGCTCGGCCACCGGCGGTAGATCGCGTTCTTGTTCGTCCCCGCGCGCTTCGCGACCCCGTCCATGGTCAGCCCGGGGAAGCCGACCTCGGCGAGCTCCTCGGCCGCGGCGCGCAAGATCGCCTGCTCCAGGACCACGCCACGCCGCCGCTCGGCCATCACGCCGTTACCCGCCTCTTGAATGTGATTTGAATTACATTGCGCGCACGACGGGGCGACTTAAGGTACTGTCAGTACCTTAACCGGAGCGCCACCGACGATGCGAGCCCACGGCATTTGCTACGACACAGGCTTTTTCAACAAGGGCAACAGCACCCACGAGCCGTTCGACGCTGACCGCGTGCGGCGGGACATGCGGGTCATCCGCGACGAGCTGCGCTGCACAGCGGTCCGCATCACCGGCGGCGCCCTGGACCGGCTGACGATCGCCGCCACGCACGCCGCGGCGGCGGGCCTGGAGACGTGGATCTGCCCGTTCACCACCGACCTGACCGGCGACGAGCTGCTCGCGCTGCTCGCCGGGTGCGCCGACCACGGCGAGCGGCTCCGCCGCGAAGGGGCCGAGGTCGTGATCGTCACCGGCTCGGAGCTCAGCCTGATGAACAAGGGCTTCGTGCCAGGCGAGACGTTCGTCGATCGCAGCAAGGTGATCGCCGTGCCGGGGCCCGAGCTCCGCGAGCTGCTCGCCGCGATCCCGGCCCGCATGAACGAGCTCCTCGCCAGGGCTGTCGCGGTGGTCCGCGCGCGGTTCGGCGGCAAGATCAGCTACGCCTCGCTCCCGTTCGAGGGCGTCGACTGGGCGCCGTTCGACATCATCAGCACGGACACAGGCTACCGCTACGCGCAGATCGCCGACAGGTTCCCCGGGCTCATCCGCGCCTTCGTCGCCCAGGGCAGGGCCCAGGGAAAGCCCGTCGCGATCACCGAGTTCGGCTGCGCGACCTACAAGGGCGCGGCCGACGCCGGCCCGCGCGGCGGCGACATCGTCGTGTGGGACGAGGCGACCGCCACGCCGCTCGGGCTGAACGGCGCGTACGCGCGCGACGAGGCCGAGCAGGCGACGACGCTGCGCGAGCTTCTCGAGATCTTCGAGGCCGAGGGCGTCGACGCCGCGTTCGTGCACGTCTTCGCCCACTACGCGCTGCCGCACGACCCGGACGACCCGCGCAAGGACCTCGACCTGGCCAGCACCGGCGTCGTGCGGGTGCTCGAGGACGGCACCTGGGAGCCGAAGCAGGCGTTCTCGATGCTCGCCGGCCGCCACCGCCGGCGGGGCTCGCCCGGCGACGGCTCGTCGAGCACCGGCGCCGCCGGCGCGACCGGAACGCCAGCGTGATGGGGAGCGCCCGAGGCGATGGCCCCGAGACCCTGCTGGGCGGAATGGTCCACCGCCTCGCTCAATCCGTGTTGCTCCACGTCAGCACGGCGGCGCGTGGGTAGGGGCCGAACCCCGAGAAACCATGGCTCAGCTCGGGCTCGCCCGTGAGGACGCTCCACACCCAGGCTTCGTGCGAGTCTTTCAGCCGGCTCTGATCGACGGCCAGGAAACCCGACAGCATATAGCGCGCCAGGACACCGTTGATGAAGCCGGCGTCTTCTTCGTCGAGCCCCCGCGTGGCCCCCGCCCCGAGATGCTTTGGACCGTCAAAGTAGGCGTACAGCTCTATCTCTGGCCCAACGAGGGTGTTGCCCGGCAGGAGACAATCGTTGGCGAGCGGCACGTAGATGCCTTCGATTTCAGGGTGCAGGCAGGAGGTGCCGCCCGTCTGGTTCGAGTACAACACACCGCTCGGGAACGACACGATCGCACCGAAGCCAACCGCGCTCCCCAGATCAACGACGGGCATTCTCATGGCATCTATTTAGCGCCGCACCGCATCGGCGCCGCTCTTCTTCGGACATTCACGGGGAGGCGGGGAGCGCTTGACACGGGCGGACGTCCTGGCGTCTCGTGGGCTCCGCAGCGCGGAGCGCGGGTCCGGCGCCCGTTCGCGCTGTCGCAGGAGGTTCCATGATTGGACGGATCTGGCACGGCTGGACGAGCCCCGAGAACGCAGACACCTACGAGGCCCTGCTGAAGACCGAGATCTTCCCGGGGATCCTCGCGAAGCAGGTGCGAGGCTTCCAGCGCATCGAGCTGCTCCGGCGCCCGCTCGGGGAAGAGGTCGAGTTCGTCACCATCATGTGGTTCGACTCGATCGAGGCGGTGAAGGCGTTCGCCGGCGAGGACCACGAGACCGCGTACGTTCCAGCGAAGGCGCGCGAGGTCCTCGCGCGGTACGACGCCCGCTCGCAGCACTACGAGCTCCGTGAGCTCCAGGAGAGCACCGGCCTCGACCGGCCGGCGGAGACCGGCTGAACCCCGTCAGCGCGTGACGGCGCCGAGATCCACGACCGCCTGGTCGTTCATGATCACGAAGGGCCGCTCCTCGAACGTCAGGCCGCCCTTGCCGTCGTGGTCGACGATCTGCAGCTTGCCCATGCCGTAGCCCATCGGCCCGCGCGCATAGTAGTGCGCCTGCAGGGTGTACCGGCTGGCCCGCTGCTCCCGCGGCGCGCGGATGGTGAAGCACTCGGGCCCGTAGCCGGTGGTGACGTCGGCGTAGAGGCGCCCGCCGCCCGGCAGCGTCGGCTCTCCGTAGTAGGCGTGGCCGCCGCGGTCGTCCCGGATGTGGAAGTCGACGTCGTTGGCGTCGGTCTCCCAGCTCAGCACGAAGCGGAGCGAGGGCGCCCCCTCGAGCCTGGCGCCGGCCTTCGCGAGCCGGGCCAGGACGTGGGCCCGGCGCGCCGGGTCCGCCTTGATCCACGCCGCGGCGATGAGGCCGAGGTCCTCGCGCAGGACGCTCTCCACGCCGGCGAAGCGCCCCTCCGGGTAGCGGCGCGCGAGGCCCGCCGCGAGCGCGTCGAAGGCGGCGGCGGCGTCGCCCCGCTTCAGGCGCGCGAACGCGAGCTGGCGGTGGCTGGAGGGGTGATCGGGGCGCTGCTCGCGCGCCTTCTCGTACGTGTCGACCGCGAGCTCGAGGCCCGCGCCGGCCGCGAGGCGCTCGAGGCGCGCGCCGGCGAAGCGACGGAGGTCCGCGCGCGCCGGGAACAGGTCGATGATCGAGCCGTACGCGCGGGCGGCGTCCGGCGCGTCGCCCGTGGCCTCGAGCGCCTCGCCGAGCGCGACGAGCGCGAGCACGTCGCCCGGGGCGTCGGCGCGCCAGCGAGAGGCCTCGCGCGCGGCGGCCTGCGCGTCGCCCCGGGCGAGGGTGTCCTGGATCTGCTTGAAGCGGCCTGTATACGGCTCGACCGGCGCCGGCGCGGCGGCGGCGCTGTCGGCCGGCCCGGCCGCGCCGCCCGGCGGCGCGAACTGGAGCGGGTACACGACGTCGACGCTGCCGCCCTCGGGCGCGGGGAAGCTCAGCGCGGGGATGGCGCGGACCACGCAGGAGACGACGGCCGCGTCGGGCAGATCGAAGCTGCCGTGGCGCGCGTTCACGACGGCGCCGCGCGGGTCGATGGTGAAGTGTACGGTGACACGGCCCTGCAAGCGGGGATCCCGCCGGAGCCCCTCCTCGTAGCAGAGGCGGAAGCGGCCGAAGCTCTGGCGGACGATGCGCTGGACGACCTCCGGCGGAAGGCGGCCGCTCACCTGGGCGGCGCCCATGCGGACCGAGGGCGCCCCGGCCCTGTGGTGGCCGCCAAGGCGGCCGTGGCCGCTGCCGAAGCCCTCGCCGCTGCCCGCGTCCGGCGCGGCGCTCGCCGCGGGCGCGGCGGCGGCGCTGCCGTGGCCGATGGTCCCGATCGAGCCGAGGCCGATGCCCTCGCCGCGGCCGCCGCCGCCCTCGCCGACGCCCGAGAGCCCGAGCCCGCCCGCGCTGAGCCGCGTGACCGTGCCCGCGCCGGCAGGCGGCTCCGGCGGCGCAGGCGGCGGCCGCAGGGCCGCGCCCGCGCCGGCCGACGCGCCGTCGCCCGCACCGGCCTGGCCGCCGTCGCCCCGGTCGACGGGCGGCCTGGCCTCCCACCGCTTCTCGGCCGGCGGCCGCGAGCGCTTCTGCACGGCCACGCGGCCGCCGTCCACGGTGAGGATGTCGGAGAGGCCGCGCCGGGCGATGTGGAAGCGGGCGTAGTCGCCCTCGGTCTCCAGCACGAGCAGCGCGGTGTACGGGCTCAGCACCCGGTGCGTGATCGACAGGTCGACGATCTGCCGGCGGAGGGCTTCCTGCTCGGCGCCCGGGGCCTCCCGGGCGAGGAGGCCGTCGATCTTCGCCCGGGCCCAGGCGCGCTCGAGCAGCGGGCGCTCCACGCCGCGCAGATCGGGCGCGGCGGTGCGGCCGTCCACCGTGATCCGGACCGGCAGCTCGGCCGGCACCTCGGCATAGACGAGCGCCTCGTCGCCGGCCTGCATCCCGTGCAGCGCGCGCGGCCAGACCCAGCGCGCGCCCTCGACGCTCACCGCGATCCCCGAGCGGGTGGCCGACGCGAGGCGCCGCTCGATCTCGGCGGCGCCGCGCGCGCCGTCGATCACGGCGCCGTCGCGCGGCAGGCCCGCCGTGACGAGCTGCCGGAGCGCGGCCTCGTCGCGGATGCCGCCGAGCGCGACGGCGTCGAGCCGCTCGACCCCCGCGTCCCTCAGCGCCTCCGCGGCGCCGCGCAGCGCGCCCGGCGCTACATCGCCCGCGGTGGCGATGCCGTCCGAGAGGAGCACGACGCGCCGCTGCCCGCCGGCGCGCGCGCGTTCGCCGGCCCAGCGGAGGGCGCGCCCGAGGTCCGAGGCGCCGAGCGCCTGCCGCTCGCGGATGCGCCGGATCTCCGCCTCGCCGAACGCCGAGGCCGCGCCGTCGAACACGGGGGCGACGGTCTGGTCGTAGCAGGCGACGGTGAGCGGCGCGTCCGGCCCGCCCGCGCGCGCGACCGCCTGCGCGACGGCGGCGAGCGCGCCGAGCTGCTCCTCGATCCCGAGCGCGCGCGAGGCGCTCGTGTCCACGAGGATCACCGCCGAGGCGAGCGGATCGGGCCGAGCCTCCACGGGCGCGGCCACACGGGCGAGCACGAGCTCGCCGCTGCGCAGGCCGCCCCGCGCCGCCGTCGCCCCGAGCCGCGCGGGATCCACAACGAAGTCGGCCTCGGGCGCCGCGTCCCTCCGGTGGAGCGCGAGGACGGGCGCGGCGGCGCCCGCGACGGTGGCCTCCAGATCGAGGCGGCTCACCGCGGGCAGGCCGCGCAGGGGGACGGCGAAGGGCGCGTCCGGACCGAGCTCCTGGGAGTACGCGACGACGATCTCCTTCACGCCGCGCGCCGGGATGGGGAACACCCGCGCGCTCACCTGGTTGCCCGCGGCCTGCTCGAGCAGCGCGGGATCCTGCTTGCGATGGAGGAAGTCCTCGTACGCCTCGCGCGCGCGCTCGCGCTCGACGACCTCGCCCTCCTGCCAGCGATCGCCGATCCTCATGGCGAGGCGGCCGAGGCTCGCGCGGGGCGGCAGGGTGACGCTGAAGGTGCCCTCGAGCACGCGGTCCTCGGGGTTCTCGAAGGTGAGGTGCAGCTCGGTGAGCGCGAGCGGCGCCTCGATCACCGCGCGGCCGGTGAGCGCGACGAGGCGCAGCCCCGTGCCGTCCGCGGCGGTGAGCCGGATCGGCGGCGCCTCGGCCCGGCGCGCTGCGACGGCCGGCGCCGCGGGCGGGGCGGGCAGCGCGGCCGGCCTGGCCCCGCCCGGGGGCGAGCCGGGGGCGGCGGGCGGCAAGGGGCTGTCGGCGCAGCTCGAGAGCGCGGGGACCAAGGCGGCGAGCGCGGCGAGCGCGGCGCGGAGGAGGGCTCTTCGCACGGGGGGGCTCCGGTCGTTGTGCGGCGGGGCGAGCGTGAACGACGCAGGCCAGCCGGCGCTGGGGTTGGTCGATCGACACCCGGTCGGGCCGGAGGTTCCCGCGGCGAGGCGCGGTGTCGCCGGCGCTCAGGGAGGGAGCCTCTCCATGAAGCGCGTGACGTGCTGCGCGATCGCGACCGCCTGCTCCTCCACGGCGAAGTGCCCCGCGTCCAGCAGGTGGAGCTCTGCGCGGGGGACATCGCGGAGGTACGCCGTCGCGCCCGCGCGGATGAAGTCCGCGTCGTTGCGCCCCCAGACGATGAGGGTCGGCGGCTGGCGGGAGCGCAAGAACGCCTGCCATGACGGATAGGCGTCGATGTTCGTCTGGTAGTCCTGGAGGAGCTGAACCTGGATCTCGCGGTCCTCGGGGGTGGCGAGGAAGGCGAGGTCGTGGGTCCAGCTGTCCGGGCTCAACCGCTCCCGCCGATCGCCGGGCAGATCCCGGAGGTATTGCTGTTCCTTGATCGCCGCGGCGCTGACGATCTGGGCGACGGCGGCGGCGCCCTCCCGGGATCTGTCGTCGTGGGCGCGCCGGAGGAACGCCCGCAGCGCCTCGGGCAGACCGTCGAGGTACGCGTTGCCATTCTGCACGACGAGCCCGCGCAGCCTCTCGGGATGGGTCATGGCGACACGGAACCCGACCGGCGCGCCGAAGTCCTGCATGTAGAGCACGTACCGCGTGAGCCCGAGCGCCTCGGTGAAGCCGGTGATGTGGTCCGCGAGCAGGTCGAACGTATACGTGACCTCGTGAGGGCTCGGGTGATCGCTGAAGCCCGACCCCAGGTTGTCCGGTGCCACCACGCGGTACCGGCCTGACAGGAGAGGGATCAGCTCTCTGTAGCTGTGGGACGACGACGGATAGCCGTGGAGCAGGAGCAGCGCGGGGCGGTCGCGGCGCCCCGCCTCGCGGTAGAAGATCCGACGCCCGCGCACATCGACGGTGCGGTAAGCCGTCTTCTCCGGCCAGACCGCGTCGGGCACCGCCGCCGCGGCGCGGCCTCCCGTCGCCACGCCGCGCTCGCTGCTCGGCGCGGGCGACCTGCCGGCGCAGCCCGCGACGAGGACGACGAGCGCCAGCCGCGCCGCCGCCCGGCCGAGACGCGCCAGCCGCGGGCGCCTGCCAGCCGTCGAGCCCGCGAGGCCGGCCGTCGCCATGTCACGGCGCATGTCCACGTCGTTGCCCGACCGACCTCGCGAGCTCGCGCCGCCTGTCGCGCGCGACCCGGTGGCCAGCGCCGCCCGCCCCTCACCCCTTCGCCTCATTGTAACCTCCGTAAGTCATGTTTGACGGTTATACGGCGAACATGCTAACCAGTCAACGCGGAGATCGATGGTTACAACCACGTCGCCTTTCCTCTGGCTCGGCAATCACCGGGCGCTCGATTTCCTCAACACCGAGCATTTGCACCGCGGCGACCGCGTGGACTTGCTCCCCGACCTGCGCGCGCTCGTCGCCTGGTCCGAGGAGGCGGGCTTCCTCGAAGGGGCGACAGCGGGCTGCGTCCTCGATCGCTGGGAGGGGTCGCGGGAGGGCGAGAGCGCTCTCGACCGAGCGCGGCAGCTCCGGAGCGCGCTGCGCGCGTTGTTGGAGCGGCCCCGCGCGCAGAGGGCGCATTGCCAGGGCGCCGTCGACGTGATCAACAGAGCCCTCCGCCTCGACGCGGGGTACACCGAGATCGTGCGTGCGGGCTCCGGGTTCACGCGGCGGGCTCATGTGCAGATCGACGCGCCGGACCAGCTCCTCCGCCCTGTCGCCGAGGCTGCCGCCAGCCTTCTCTGCGACGTGGACCCGGAGCTCGTGAAGCGCTGCGCGAACCCCGACTGCGTCCTCTACTTCCACGACGGTTCGAGGAACCACGCGCGGCGCTGGTGCAGCATGGATCTGTGCGGCAACCGGATGAAGGTGGCCGCCCATTACCTCCGCAACCGGAATGGCTAGGACAAGCCCCGCGCCGCGGACACACGCAAATCGAAGGAGGCCAGCCGTGTCGAGCAACGATGAACAAGACGATCCGCAGCAGATCCGCAAGCCGATCGCCGTCGAGAGCGTCCCCTGGGAAGAGTGGTCGGAGGGCTCGCGCTTCGGCAGCCGGTTCCGGCACCTGACCAGGGCGGTCATGGGCAAAGGCCATCATGTAGGCGTGCTGATTGAGGAGCTCTTGCCGGGAAAGCAATCCTCCCCCGCGCACTACCACCTGCTGGAGGAAGAGCACATCCTCATCCTCGAGGGTCGCGCCACGCTGCGGCTCGCCGAGGAGACGATAGAGATGTCGGCCGGAGACTACGTCTGCTTCCCGGCGCGCCAGAAGGCCGGCCACTGCCTCGTCAACACCAGCGACGCGCCCTGCCGCTTCCTCGTGATCGGCGAGAAGAAGCCAGATGATGTCTGCGTCTACACCGACTCGAACAAGATCCTCGTGGGCTCGGTCGACGAGATCTATGACAAGTCGCAGGTAAGAGCTTACTGGCACGGCGAAGAAACAGGCGGAGATCCCGCGTCTCCTTCGTCGTCCTCCTCTTCCTCTTCCTCTTGATGCTCCCCGCGGCCCTCCGCTGTCGCGAGGCGGGGTCCTTGGCCGGTCACCGCCGCGGTGGTACCAGAACATAAAGGACATGGACGGTCGGCCACACCCCGAAGATCCGGCGCGCACGGCGCTGCTGATCATCGACATGCAGAACGACTTCCTCGCGGAGGGGGGCGCGTTCTCGAAGCGGCACAGCGACCCGCGCCAGCTCGCGCAGAGCGTGGCCTGGCTGGCGCGCGCCGCGCGCGCGCAGGGGCGTATCGTGGTGTGGGTGACCGCGGCCTACGGCGAGATCGACGCGCCCCCGGACGCGCTCCGCGGGCAGACGCACACAGGCAGCGCGTGCTGCGCGCGCGGCACGTGGGGCGCCGAGCTGTTCCCCGCGCTCGTGCCCGTGCGCGCCGAGCGCGCCGAGCGCCCCGCCGGGACGGCGGAATGGCACGTCGAGAAGCGGTGGTATTCGGCCTTCCGCGACACCGATCTGCACGCTCGCCTGCAGGAGGCGGGCGTGACAGCCGTGGTCCTGTGCGGCGTCGCGACCAACGTGTGTGTCCTCGCCGCCGCCCGCGACGCGCGCCGGCTCGGCTATGACGTCGAGGTCCTCGAGGACGCGACAGCGGCGAGCACCGCGGGCAAGCACGCCACGGCGCTGCGCGAAATCGAGGCCCTGGGCGCCCGGCGCCGCCGCTGGGCCGATCTGCTCGCCGACGGATCCGGGCCAGTCCGCGTCGACGGCATCGGCGCGGGCGGCACATCGCTGTGGTGCGGCGCCCTCGACGAGGGCCTCGACGAGGGCGCCGGCGCCTTCGCGTCGGTCGAGCGCGAGGTGGCATGGACCACGATGCGCCACCGCGGCGGGGCCGGGACCGGGCGTCTCGGTCTCCGCGGTTCACGGGCGGCCGACGGCCGCGCGCAGCTCGTCGAGCGACGCTCGGAGCGCTGTGTCGCTCACGCGGATGCCCGTCGCGGCGGGCAGGATCTCGGCGAACATCCGCCCGGCCTCCTCGATGCCGCACACCTTGTGTGGGAACCGCTGGCGGGCGACGAAAGACAGCCCTGTCACGACGCTGCGCACCGCCGCCGCGCGGAGCGCTGATCCTTCGAGGACGACGGCGGAGCACCGGATGAACGCGCTCGCCTCCGCGAGGAACCTCGCGAGCGCCCTGCGCGCGGATGCCTGCGGCAGCGGGGCCGCGCCCTCGACGATGGTGAGCAGCCCTATGCCGCGCGGATGTTGCTTTGCGAACTCCGCGCACGCCTCGCTCACGCGGCGCACGTCGTCCTCGGCCGTCTCCTGGAGCCAGATGGTGCAGAAGATCTGGCGCCAGCTCGCGACGATGTAACCGGGGTGTCTGGCGATCATGCGCCAGGGTTCGAGAGGCGCGCTCGTGCCGGGGCCGGAGGGGGGTGCCTCCATGTCCATCGTCTCGTCCCCGATCCCATCCCGCGAGACGACGCGCCCGAGCCGTTCGTGCGCGTCGTCCTCGGCGTCCTGCGTCGCGAGCTTCTCCGCCCTCGTGGCGCGGGTCGCCGCGCTGACCGGGACGAGGAGCTCCTCCCGGAGGGCGAAGCCGTCGGGCAGGAGCGGTCGAATCGCGTCGAGCATCGCCGCCGCGGTGGCGAACCTCTCGGAGGTGTCGAGCCGGAGCGCGCCGTGCACAACGGCCGCCGCCTCGGGTGGGACCCAGGGCGCGAGCGCCTGGACCGAGATCGGCGCCTGCGAGCAGATCGCGACGATCAGATCGCCGAGGCCGGTGATGTGCTCGTGCGGGAGCCTCCCCGCGAGGGCGCGGTAGAGCACCATGCCGAGCGACCAGAGGTCGGCGCGGTAGTCGATGTCGGCGCAGCCTCGAGCCTGCTCCGGCGCCATGTAAAGCGGTGAGCCGAGGACCCCTCCGGAGCGGCTGAGGCCCGTGGTCGCGCCGACCTGATCCGGCTCCTGCTTGATCTTGGCGATCCCGAGATCGAGGATCTTGACGACGATCTCGCCCTCCTCACGCCGGGCGAGGAAGAGGTTGGCCGGCTTGATGTCCCGATGGACGATGCGCGCCGCGTGGGCCTTCTGCAGGCCGCGGCAGACCTGCGCCGCGATGCGGAGGGCGGCGTCGGGCTCGAGGCTCCCGACCCTGTCGAGCAGGAGCTGGAGGTCCTCTCCTCGCAGGAGCTCCATCACGATGTAGGGCGCGTTCGTCTCCGGCTCTGTCCCTGCATCGAGCACCCGGACCATGTGATCGGTGTCGATCGCGCTCATGGCCTTCGCCTCGCGGTGGAAGCGCGCCAGGCTGCTCTTGAAGGGGAACTGGAGGGCCCCGTCCATGCATTTCAGCGCGACGTGCTCGCCGGTCTCGACGTGCTCGGCCTCGTAGACCGCGCCCATGCCGCCGCGCCCGAGCAAGCGGAGGATCCGGTACTTTCCGTCGTAGAGCTGCCCGATCAACGCATGAATATCGTAGAGGACGCTGGCGTGCGGAGGCAACCGCCCTCTGCCCTGCCCCAGGGCGCCGGCCGATCCACCTCGAGGCGGATCAACGCCCCTCCTCGGCATGGCGCCCGCGGCGCCGCGCTGCGCAGCAACGGGGCCGGGACGTCCCACTGGCGTTCAGGGGACACGCTGGCAGACAGCAGTCACGACGCCCCCCCGGCTCCGGGCGTGATGCCCAGGTGCCCGCCCTCCATCGATTCGCCGGTACGGCGGCGCCCGTTTCCGCTGCGGACGATCGCGGCAGCGCGCCCCCTCGCGCCGGCGCTGTGCCGCAGGGTGGAGCCGAGCGCAGGCGCTACCCCAGAGTCGTCCACACCGAAAAGTCACTTCCGCACGGACGCCAGCACCGCGCCCCATTTCCAATGACACGTCATCTCGAGTGACGCGCCGACCGCCGACAGCGGAGCGAGGCACGCAAGCGCATGCGTAGTTGCGCAACGTGCGGCCAGCATGGTCATGTTCTATCCGTCTCAATCGCTCGATGGATACAACGCCGGCGTGCGTCTCCGCGCTCCCGAGCGGAGCCCGCGAGCAGCAGGTCCCTCCGCGAAACTGCGGCGATATGCGCCTGTCACGGCGGTGCCCCCCGGGTCGCGCAGCCTCGGACCGCGCTGCGCGCTCCTTACCCCCCCTCGAGAACGGCGGATGGCACACGCCCTGCTTTGCAGGTGACCGGCCACAGCCGGGCATGCAGGGAGGCGCGAGGTCTCGCGCCGCTCCGGCCGGACGGTGGTCCACTGCGCAAGAGAAGTCACCCTTGCCGGTCCGAGGCGGTGGACAGTTGTTGAGCGCCCCGGGAAGCACCGGCGCGCGCAGCTTGTCGAGCAGATCGCGTGAACCGTTGCATCACCCTCGGTGATGCGCCCCTCAGGAGGTTTGTATGAAGAACTATCGTTTCGGTGGGTTGGCGTGCATCGTGTTGGGCGCCTTCGGGTGCGGCGCGGCAGAGCGGCCCGGCGATCCGGAGGCGATGGACGGCGTGAGGCAAGCCCTGCACGACACGACCGCTGTGTTTGCGTACGTCGACATGATGTCGTACGAGCTCAAGTTCTACGAGCCCAGCCTCGACATGGAGGCGAGCGTGGATCTGCGCACGTTGCCGGGGTACGGCAGCGGTGTTCCGCTGCACGCGTACATCACCGAAGGCGGCCACAAGGTGTACGTGGGGTTCAACGGTGACGCGAGCAGCCCTACCGGCCTGGCGGTGATCCGCGTCAACGACATCTTCTGGCACGAGCACGCCGCCGACGTGGAGCTGGTCAAGAAGCTCATCCTCGACGACCCGGCTCACCCGCACGAGTTTCCCGCGGTCACGCAGGTCGACGCGCGGCAACCCTTTCAGCCGTGGACGGCGCAGCCGTTCACGCAGCTGCACGGGCCCGCCGAGCTGTTCAGCAAGCACCGCTTGTTCTGGACCGTCCTCACCGACGATCGCGTGGTCACCGTGAACACGAGCAACGACACCCTGCTGCCGACCCAGGAGTTCGGCGACGCCAGCCGCGCGCTCCACGGCATCAGCTTCAACGCCGCAGAGACGCGCGGCCTCGGCGCCGGTTACTTCTACGACAGGGGGTACTTGCCTGTCTTCAGTGTACAGGCCGACGGGACGCTCGCGAGCGATGGTGAGATCTGGCTGGGTACCCCCAAGTCTCACGCCGCCTTCGTGCACAACGTCGAGTGGCAGACGAACCGCTACGCGTTCGTGGGCACCATGCAGTTCGCTCGCACGTCCCTCACCCCGAGCAGCACGGAGATCCTGGGCCCGAGCGTCTGGTACGTCGACACCAAGGTGAGGATAGCCAAGCGCATCATCAAGCCGACCACGGACGTGAATGGGGCGGGCATCTTCCGCTCGGCTTCCTGGGTGGAGGTCGTCGGTGACAAGCTGTTCGTCGGAGAAGAGGACTCACTCGACGACTCCTTCGGAGACGACGGTTACGTGTCGGTCTTCGACGTCAAGGACCCGTGGCGCCCTCGCTTCATCAAGCGGCTGAAGCCGGGAGTCGAGCTGCCTGCCGACTTCGCGGTGGGGCACGCGCTGGCCCCGACGCCCGACGGCAAGAGCGTGATCCTCGAGAGCTACCCGTCTGGCTACGTGCTCCGCATCGGCACGGAGAGCCTGCTCGTGGAGCACGTCATCCACCACGACACCATGCATTCGATGCCTCACGGCGGCTCGATCGTCGGCATCGAGGAAGGGCACGACTCGGCGGCGCTCAGGACGTCCGCCTTCGGTCTCGACGAGTAGCGTTCAACGAAGCGCAGGCGAGCGCGAGCGCTCGTGCCCGCCTGCGCGGCCCTCGCAGCAAGGCACCAGAGGACACCCGTCATGCACCAGACAAACGCCATCCTGGCACCCTATAGAAGGCCTCTCTCCGAGTGGGACGCCGCGAGCTGGATCCGCAGCAAGCCGATCCGCAGCGCCAGCTGCGAGGGCTTCGCGTTCCCGCCCGAGCTGGTCCCGCTGTCGCGCCATCCGCGCTTCGTCGACGACCGCGCGTCGACGGAAAGGCTGCTCGCGTACCGCCTGCTCACTCACCTGCAGTTCACGACGATGCTGGAGCTCGAGCACGTGAACGCGGTGTGCTCCAGGCTCGCGCGCGACTGCTACGCGCTGGAGCTGAGCCGCGAGCAGAAGAACGATGCTCTGCGCATCTACTGCGACGAGGGCGCCCACGCGCTCTTCGTCGAGCTGCTCAGCGTGTCGATCGAGAGCCGTCATGGCGTCGAGCGCGGCGCGCTGCCCCAGCCTCGCTTCCACGCCGTGCTCGAGCGGATCTTCGAGCGGCACGGCGGCGAGATCGCCCCGGAGATCTTGCACCTGTTCTTCGTGTCCGTCTCGGAGACCCTGGTCAGCAAGATCCTCCGCGAGATCCCGCGCCACCCGCAGGTCGCGCCGCTCGTCCGCGAGGTGATCGGCGACCACGCGCAGGACGAGGGGACGCACAGCGTCTACTTTCACTGGCTCTTTCCCCGAGCCTGGAGCCGCCTCGACCGACCGAAACAGGAGCTCGTCGGACGGCTCTTGCCCAGGTTCGTGGACGCGTTCCTGGCCCCCGATCTGGGCTGCGATGCGCGCGTCCTCGAGGCGCTCTCGTTCGACGAGCCGACGCGGGAGAAGATGCTGGAGGAGACATATCAACCCGGGCCCGTGCGGAGCGCCGTGCGTTCCGCCGCCCAGCCGACGCTGCGCATGTTCGAGGCGGCTGGCGTGTTCGAGACGGCGGCCGGCGCAGACGCCTTCGCCGAGTACGACCTTTACCTGGAGAATGCCCAGTGAAGACCGCAGTGGTGATCCGTCACGTTCACTTCGAGCACCTCGGCGCTCTCGAGCCGGCGCTGCGCGAGGCAGGCTACGGCGTCCGGTACCTCGAGGCGCCGACAGCGGCCTTCGAGCTGCACTCGCTGCCCGATCTGCTGGTCGTCCTCGGCGGCCCCATCTCGGTCAACGATACAGAGGATTACCCGTTCCTGGCGCGCGAGCTATCGCTCGTGCAGCGCCAGCTCGAGCAGAAGCTGCCCCTGCTCGGGATTTGCCTGGGAGCGCAGCTGATCGCGCGTGCTCTCGGAGCTCGGGTCTTCCCGATGCGGGGCAAGGAGGTGGGGTGGTCGCCGCTCGAGCTGACCGAGGCGGGAGCGCGCCACGCCATCAGGCACCTGGCAGCGCCGGGGCTCGATGTCCTGCACTGGCACGGCGAGACGTTCGACCTGCCCGCGGGCGCGGCGCGCCTCGCCAGCACGCCGCTCTGCGAGAACCAGGCGTTCAGCGTGGGCGACCACGCGCTCGGCTTGCAGTTTCACCCGGAGGTCACGGCCGAGCAGCTCGAGGGCTGGTTCGTGGGCCACGTCGGCGAGCTGGCCAGCATCCCCGTCCAGGTCACCCGGCTGCGTGGACAGAGCGCGCCGAGGGCCAAGCGTCTGGAAGAGCCGCTGCGCCGCTTCCTCAACGAGTGGTTGAGGGCTTCGGAGGAACCACGGGCAAGCGGCGCTTCGGATCTCCCGCGGCTGTCATGAACCTCGCGCGGTTCTCGGCCTGGAGCTCGGCGCTGCCGGCCTCATGATCGGCACATTGCGCGCGCAGCTCGGCGTCGCCGATCGCCGCGTCGAGCAGCTGGCAGTGGTGGGGCTTGGGCTCGCCCGGATGTGCGTTCGCGCGGAAGTTCGTGCAGCTCACGCACATCTGGGCGACCGGGATATACCCGCGCTCTTGCAGCGACGAGATGATGGTGAGCACGCCGCGCAGCATGGCGGCCTGATCCTCGTCGGAGAGGTCGTCCACCGCGTCCAGCAGGAACGAGGGCCATTGAGCGACAGCCAGCGCCTCGCTCTCGCCTTGCTTCGTGAGGGAGATCTTGATGGCTCGTCCATCGCTCAATGCCTGCGTCTTCTTGACCAGCCCCTTGGCCACCAGGGCGCGCACCGTTTCACTCGCGGTGGCGGGCGTCACGCTGAGCGCCTCGGCGATGTCGAGGAGGCGCAGCCCTTCACCCTTGTGGGTGCGCAGCGTCGTGAGCACCTGTCCCTGCGTCGGGGTGAGGCCTCGAGCGAACGCTTCGCTCCAGGCCTGCGCCCGCAGCGCGGATCCGAGTCGCTCGAGCCCAGCGATCAACTGGCTGTTCAGGTCCGCAGTGACGAGTTTGCCGCGACGGGTCAACGTCGCTTCATAGTCGACCAGTTTGAAGTTTAGTCAAGCGGCCGAGCTTCGCGCGCACGGCCTGGCAACGGCCATGCGTGCACATGTAGGCCAACATCTCCCTTCGCCTTACATCGATCGTACGGTTCGTCGTACCGAGGCAGAGCGTCGGGGAGGCGCGTCGGGTGATCGATCCGGTCGCCTGAGTCGCCAATCCCGGAGGATTCCTCAGGTTTGTGAGCACGCACGGGCAACCACTTTTATTATTGACTTTGTTCGTTTCATGAATCTAATTAGGAGTACTGAGCATCGCCTCAGCGAAGGAGGAAGGTCATGAGCAAGGCAGTTTTTTTCCATGCAGGGTGCCCGGTTTGCGTCTCCGCCGAACAGAATCTGGCCAACGCCATCGATCCGAAGCGCTATCAGATCGAGAGCGTTCACCTCGGTAAGGACAAGTCGCGGCTCGCGGAGGCGCGCGCGGCGGGCGTGAAGTCCGTTCCTGCGCTCGTGCTCGATGGCTCGGCGTACCACATCAATTTCGGAGCGGCCCTCAGCGACCTCGGCTGAGGACTGCACGGCCGGCGGGGCGATCCTCGTCCCCGCCGGTCCTCCCCTTTTCAACGCTGGGAGTCGGTCATGTCGATGACGTCAACCTCTGCCGTTCCGGATGCTCAGGCGCCGATCTCGCGTCGGGCCGGCGTCCGACAGAAACGCTGGCGTTGTATCATTTGCGGCTTCGTCTACGACGAGAGGCTCGGCTTGCCTCACGAGGGCATCGCGCCGGGTACGGCGTGGGCTGATATCCCCGACTCCTGGACCTGCCCGGATTGCGGAGTCCGCAAGGTGGACTTCTCGATGGTGGCGCTGCTGGAGTCAGGCTGATGTCCCCGGCCGCCCCTGACGGCGTGGTGATCGTCGGCGCAGGTCTCGCCGGCTATTCGGCGGCGCGCGCGCTCCGCTCGCTGGCCCCGGAGCTGTCCATCACGATCGTGACCGCGGACGACGGCGACTTCTATAGCAAGCCCACGCTGTCGGTCTCGGCCAGCCAGCGCGCCGGCGCGCCGGATCTAGTCCTGCGCAGCGCCGAGCAGATGAGGAAAGAGCTGGGTTGTCGCCTCATCACCCGCACGCGGGTGCACAGCCTGGATTGCGGCAAGCGCGTCCTCGTCGCCGGGGACGAGGCCATGCCGTATTCGAAGCTCGTGCTCGCGATCGGAGCCGTGCCGTGGACGCCGCCGGTGCCTGGGCTGGCGAGCAGCTCGCGCGTGCTGAGCGTCAATCACCTGGACGACTACCGTCAGCTCATTCAGCGGCTCTCCCGGAGCACGCGTGTCGCCATCCTGGGCGCCGGCTTCGTTGGCTGTGAGCTCGCCAACGATCTACAGCGGGGCGGACACGCCGTGACGTTGATCGACCGCGCGTCGGAGCCGCTGCCGAACCTGGTGTCGCCGCAGCTCGGGAAGAGGCTACGCGCGAGGCTGGAAGAGGCGGGGATCGTCTGCCGCTTCGGCGTGTCTCCCCTCAGCGTCGAGCCGCTCGGCGACGGCGTGTGGGTCGAGCTCGACGGTGAGCGTCCGCTCGCGGCCGACCTGGTGATCTGTGCCACCGGTCTGCGCGCCGGCGAGCTCGCGGAGAGCGCCGGGCTGAAGACGCAGCGGGGCGTGGTCGTCGACCGCTCGCTCCGCACGAGCGATGAGCATGTCTACGCGCTGGGCGACTGCGCCAGCCTCGCGCCGTACAACCTTCAATTCGTCGCGCCGATCCCGCACGCTGCCGCCGCGCTGGCGCGCTCGCTGCTCGGCGCGAGCGTCTCGCTGACGCTGCCGCCGCTGGCGATCAACGTCAAGACGCCGTGCTTCCCTGTTGTCAGCTCGGCCGGTCCGCGCGAGGCTGGGTTGACGTGGGAGGTCTCCGCGGACGCCGAGGGCACGACGGAGCTGGCCTTCGACGCGGCCGGAGCGCTGCGGGCGTTCGCGCTGGGCGGCAGTCACGTGAAGGCCCGCGGCGAGTATCTCAGCAGGTTGCCGCCGCTCCTGGGGGCGGCGGCCTCGGAGGGAGCGTCATGACTCGATTGGCCGAGTGGAGTGTGAGCCGTTGGTTCAACAGCCGCGAACCCCTGACCCTGGCGGGGCTCCGCGGGAAGGTCGTGCTGATCCACGCCTTTCAGATGCTATGCCCGGGCTGCGTGGTGAAGGCCACTCCGCAAGCGCAGCGGGTGTTCGAGATATTCCGTGGCTCCAGGCTCCAGGTAGTCGGCCTGCACACCGTCTTCGAGCACCACGCGGCGATGAACGAGGGGGCGCTGGAAGCGTTCATTCACGAGTTCAAGGTGACCTTCCCGGTAGGCGTGGACCGACCGGGACGGGGCAGTCTTCCCGAGACGATGGAGCGTTACGCGCTGCGTGGCACTCCCAGCACGCTGCTGGTCGACGCCGAAGGGAACCTCCGGCGTCATCTGTTCGGCATCCACGACGACTTGTTGCTCGGGGCCGAGATCGGGGGCCTGCTCGCCGAGGCCGAGGTCGGGGCGTCCAGCGCGGCCACGGCCGGCGTCGCTCAGGGGAGCTGCGCGGTCGGCGACGGCTGCCGTCCGATCGTGGGCGAGTGATCTCCCATGTCGCAGGTCTATCCGCTCCACGGGCTCCTCGTCGGCAAGAAGGTCCCGCTAGGCCCTTCGGGCCAGCTCAGCGCGATCGCGAAGTCGCTTGTCTTCGAGCCGCTTCGATTGAGCGAGCGAGGGCTGGAGGGCGACGAGCAGGGCGACATGGTGCGCCACGGCGGCGTGGAGAAGGCGCTGCACCACGTTCCGCTGCAGCACTACGGCTGCTGGGAGCAGCGGCTCGGCCTTCCCGCCAAGAGCCTCGCGGCGGGGGCGTTCGGCGAGAATATCTCCACGCGCGGCCTCGACGAAAGCAGCGTGTGCGTCGGTGACACATGGACGCTCGGCAGCGCGGTGATCCAGGTCTCGCAGGGGCGCCAGCCTTGCTGGAAGCTGAATCTCCGCTTCTCTCGGGCCGACATGGCTCGCTTGCTGCAAGAGAGCGGGTGGAGCGGCTGGTACTACCGGGTGCTCCAGCCGGGCGTCGTCGCGCCGCAGGACGAGCTCAAGCTCCTGCACCGCCCGCAGCCGGGCTGGCCCATCGCGAGGCTGTTGCGGGCCCTGCACCGCGACGGGCTGAACCACGCAGAGCTCGAGCGCATGGAGGCGCTGCCGGAGCTGGCGCCCTCATGGCGCGCCATCGCTCGTCGTCGCCTGGAGCTCGGCGCGGTCGAGGACTTTGCTCCGCGCTTGACGACGCCGAGCGGGCTCTAATTCCCCGCGCTCTCTTCCTTCCGCACCGGCGGCAGCGCCGGCATCCCGGGCCGCGGCCGATACCCCGGCTTCCGGTACGACAGGATCGGGATCGCCTCGTTCTTGTACGGCGCGACCTCCCCCGGCCTCGGGCACTGGTCCCGCACCCAGTAGACGTCGAACGCGAGGATCTCGTCCTCCTGCCGCCCGGTGCGCTCATGATACCTGAGCAGGTAGTCCTGGAGCCCGGGCCTGCGAAACGCCTTGTTCCGGTCGAGCCGGATCCGGTTGAAATAGTCCTGCCGGATCTGCCCGAGCCCGAGCCCCCGCGCGTCGGTGAGATCGAGATCCGGCGGCTGCCCCGTGAACGGGTCCACGTGGCGCCCGTCGATGGTGATCGCGTCGACGGTGATCGACCCGTCCTCGGTGATCGGGTTCGGGGCGAACATCCCCCACCCCTGGAGGAGGCGCGGATAGACGATCGTCGCCTGCACGAACTTCGGCTGGGTGTGCTTGAGGATCGCGGGCACGCTCTTGTTCTCGTTGATCGCCTGGCTCACCGCACACAGCCCGAGGTACGCGACGAGCGCCTCCCGCGCGATCACCCGCCCGCGGGCGAGCTTCTCCGAGAGCGGCGACGGGCTCTCCGCCACCTCCCCCGCCCTCGCGCGCGCCCGCCGCGTCAGCCCGAAGAACCGGGCGATCGCGTCGCGCCGCCGCGACGCGATCCCGAGCAGCGCGCCGGGCGCGCCGAGCGTCAGCGCCCAGAAGAGCGGCCGCGCGAAGCGGCCCCCCGGGAGCGCCTGCAGGATCTCGCGCAGCGCCCCGGCGCCCTGGAACACCCGGCCATCCGACGGATCGCGCACGACGAAGAGCTCCGGCCGTGGCTCCCCTCCCCCGGCCTCCTCCGCCGCCCCGGCCGCCTCGCCGCGCGCCTCCTCGAACCGGAGCAGCTCGAGGCCGTCGAGCCGGACGAGGAAGCGCATGAGGGCGAACGCGAGGGGCGAGCTGCCGTCATAGACGACGACCCGGGGCGCCGCGCGGCGTCGGTACCACCGCTCGAGCGCGTCCCAGTGCTGCGCCGTCGGGAGCAGGAACGACCAGCCGATCATGAACCACGAGAAGGGGCCGAGGCGCATCATCACCCCGAACGAGCCGTGCAGGGCCCACATCCCGCCCATGGCGAGCGCGCGCGTGAAGCGGCGGCCATAGGGCGAGAGGATCCACGGCACGAGCATCGCCTCGAGCATGAGGACTCCCCAGGTCATCCCCTTCTTCGCCCAGAAGGGGATGTACTCCCGCGCGACGACAGCGAGCCCCGTCACCATGCGGTCGAGGTGCAGCACGTAGTGCACCGTGTCGCCGCGGCGCCAGATCTGGCCTGATTTGTTGACGACGTTGAAATAGTAGATGGTCGCCAGGTTCAGGATCGCGAGGAGCACGATCCCCGAGACGTACGGCTGGGTCGCCCACGCGGGGCGGCTCCGGTCCGCGAGGTCGGCGGCCGTGCGCTCCTTCCGCTCGCGGTACGAGCGGACAAGGGCGTCCACGGAGAAGCGCCTGCCGGTCGGCATGAACATGGCCCAGCAGGTGATGAGGTTCACGACGACATAGCCGCCGTTCTCGATCATGACGATCCGGTTGTCCCTGCTCGTCACGAGGACAAAGGAGAGGATCGAGAACAGCCGCGTATGCCAGCCGATGAAGAAGCAGAAGAAGCAGAAGAGCGAGAGCGCGAACGCGACGTGGACCTCTCCGATCGACGAGAACGCGTGATAGAGGCTGAAGTTGAATCCGCTGCTCGGGTGGAAGAGGTGATAGTGGTTGGTGAGCACCCCGTCGTTGCTGTAGATCCAGCGCGCCTCGGCCCAGTGGCGCAGGCAGTCGCTCACCAGCAGAAAGCCGAGCACGAGCCGGAACAGCCCGAGCGTGCGGACGTCGATGGTGCAGTAATGATCCCGGATCCAGCGCCCCAGGCGCCGTGAGCGGCTCTCGGCCGGCGGCCTCGGGGCTGCGGCCCTGGGCGGCGCGGGCGCGCTCCCCTCGGGCGCGCCCTCTCCGCCCGGCGCGCTCCCCTCGGGCGCGCCCTCTCCGCCCGGCGCGTCGTCTGCACGCGCCGCGCTCTCCTCGGGCGCGCCCGCGTCCTCTCCGCCCGGCGCGCCCTCCTCCGGCGCGCCGGCAGCCGCGGCGCTCGGGTCCTCGTCAGCCGCACGCATGCGAGCGCCTCAGTTCGGTTTGTTCGGTCGAAGGAGGCCTGGCGAGAGGGGCGGCACGCGGTCGCCGAGCCTCCCCGCGCCGCCGCGCGAGTGCGAGAACAGCTTCACCCGCTCGACGCCGCTCGGCGCAGGCTCGCCCGGCGCGGGGATCGGCGCGGAGACCCAGTACGCGTCGAAGCCCGAGAGCGACATCTCGCGCCCCCCCTCCTCCGCGAGCGGCCCGCCCTTCGCGAGGTAGTCGCGGAACGCCCGCTGGAAATCGCTCCACTCCGGCCGCCGGATGCGGTCGAGGTAGTCGGACCAGAGCTGGCCGAGCCTCGTCGCGGGCTGCCCCGCGGGCTGGAGCCGGGGCTCCTCCCCGGTCAGCGGATCGATCGGCTGCGACGCGCGCGTCTGGCCGTCGATCACCAGCAGCTCGTTGCTCCGCGGCGGCTCCGGCGCCATCACGTCCCACCGCGCCAGCATGCGCGGCCACGACGCCACGCCCGCGAGCACCGCCCCCTGCGGGATGGCGCCCGCCCCGGGCAGCGGGTTCTCCTTCGCCGTCTGCGCGAGCATCGCGGCGAGCACCACGAGCACCGCCACCTCTCGCAGCGACCCCAGCGCGAGCCGCGCCGCCCGCACCGCGGCCGCGGGCCGGTCCGGCGCGGCCCCCTCGTCGTCGCCGTCCGCGTGGCTCTCGTCGAACAGCGGGATCCCGCACGCCTGCTTGCCGAGCACCATGCTGATGTGGTGCCGGCGGGTCGCGACCACCTCGTAGAGCACGTCGAGCACGTGCGAGATCCCGGGCAGCTTGAGCGGCAACGCCAGCCAGCCGAACGGCAGCGCGAGCAGCCCCTCGGTCACCGCGCCCCCCTTCCGGTAGACGCGCCCGTTCCTGTCGATCGCCAGCACCGTCTGCTCGACCAGCTCCGCCGTGACCTCCTTCGGCATCGGCACGCGCTCCGTCGCGCCGGTCTGGTTGCGCACGTAGAGCTCGTCGAGCGCGCCGTTGCCCTGGAAGGCCACGTGCCCGCGCAGGTCGAGCCGCTTGATCAGCCGGCACAGCGTGAGACAGAGCCCGCAGTCGGCGTCGTACACGAGCGTCCGCGCCCGCCCCTCGTTCCAGGAGCGCTCGTACACGTCCCACAGCTCACCCGACAGCACGAGCGGCGCCGCCGCGGCGAGCGCCCACCCGAACAGCCCGAAATCGAAGAAGATCCCGAGGACGAGGCCGTGCACCACCATCAGCGCGGCGGCGAGCCCGCGCGTCCAGCGGAAGGCCGCGGGGACGAAGAGGAGCGCCGGGATCGCGAGCTGCATCGCCCAGGTCCCGTACGTGAGGCCGCGCAGGGTGCCGAGCGGCACGGCGTCGCGGAGCCAGGCGCCCGCGTCGCTCGCCCAGCGATCGACGTGGAGCGCATAGTAGAACGCCGAGCCGTCGCGCCACGCCGCGCCGCGCTGCTGGAGCGCCGTGCACAGGTAGATGAGCGCGAGCTGCAGCAGCACGGCCAGCGCGGCGAGCGAGGTCGGCGACCAGCCGGGCAGGCGCTCGGCCGCGATCTCGGAGTCCGCGGCCCTCGACCTGTCGTTCAGCTCGGTGTCGCGCTTCTCGTCCCGGAGCGCCAGCGAGGCGCGCAGGCTGTCGAGCGAGAAGCGGCCCCCGCACGGCAGGAAGGCGGTGAACGCGAGGATCGCGATCGCCGCGTAGTTGCCGGCGTTCTCGAGCAGGATGTTCCTCGACGTCAGGCTCACGAGCACCACGAGCGCCAGGACGTGGAACACGCGCGTCCGGTAGCCGATGAGGAACAGGGCGTAGACGAGGAGCGCGAGCGCGAAGGCGAAGTGGGCCTCTCCCACCGTCGAGAAGGCGTGGAACAGGCTGAAGACCTGCTGCTTGCCGCGGAGGTTGAAGAGGTGGTTGTGGTTCGGGAGGACGCCCTCGTTCGAGTAGAAGTCCCGCACCCATCGCCACCGCGCGAAGAGGTCGGCGATAAGGACGAGCCCGAAGGTGATACGAAAAAGCCCGAGCGAACGGGCGTCGATCCGCAAGAAGTGATCGCGAAGTGATTTCACGGAGAGTCCTCGACCCGGAATCCGTAGTCCGATGCGTGCTCGAGCGCGGGGACGCTCGGCTGGCGCAGGAGCAGGGAGCGCACTGTCCAGAGATCGCCGAACACGCGGTAGCGCAGCGCGGTCTGGTCGAGGTAGTCGACGCCCGCGGAGCCGCCGGTGCCCGTGCGGCGGCCGATCACCCGCTCGACCATCCGCGCGTGGCGCTGCCGCCAGATGAGCATGGCCTGCTCCATCTCCAGGATGCGGTCGAGCACCTCGCGCGGCCACGCGAGCCTGGGCAGCTCGCGGTAGCTCTCGATGAAGACGATCGCCGCGCGGATCGCCCGGCGCTTCTCGCGCGTGGGCCCGTCGGCGTCGGGGTCGTCCTCGGCGAGGAGGAACGCCTCGGCGTTCGCGTTGTCCGCCTCGTAGCGCGCGCGGAGCCGCTCGACGTCCGCCGGGGTGAGCGCCTTGCCGATCGCGATCTGCACCCGGCGCTCGTTCTCCTCGCGCATCGAGCGCATGTAGTTGCGCAGGAAGCCCAGGACCGCGCCCGGATCGCTCGACCCGTCGATCGGCGTCCGCGAGAGCCACTCGTAGAGGTAGTGCTTGAGGCTCGGCCCGCTCGCGAGCCGCGCCTCGAGCCGCCTCGTCGCCGACGACGGCGAGCCGTCCGCTGTCTTGAGCGCCTCCTTGTAGCTCCCCTCGCGGCCGAGCGGGATCCGCGCCGCGTCGTCGAGGCCGAGGAGGACCTCGATCTCGCGGAGCTGCGCCGACTGGAAGCCGCTCGCGGGGATCAGGCGATCCCGAAAATCGAGGTAATCACGGGTGGTTAGCGTCTCCATCACCCGGAAGTGCTGGATCGCCTGCTCGAAGATGGTGACGACCCGCCGGAACGAGCGCGCGGCCGAGGCGAGCTTCTGATCGGGCACGGGGTTCTGGCGGAAGAGCTCGCGCGCCGAGGTGAGCTCGCGGAGGATGAGCTTGAACCAGAGCTCGTAGATCTGGTGGACGACGATGAACAGGGCCTCGTCGTTGCCGACCTTCTGCTCGTCGTCGTCGAACCCGCCCTGGAGCGCGAGCAGCTCCTCGACGTGGATGTAATCCCAGTAGTTCATGTCGTTGGCGATCGCGGGACCTCTGCCCGGGGGTGGCCCGCGCCGCTTGCCCGCTGCGGGCGCTGCGCCGGCTCCCGCGAGCAGCGCGGGGAGTCTACTTCCCGCCCCCCAGGAAACGGAAGCGCGCCGGCGCCGTTCGCAAGGAAAGCGCGCCCGGTCCGGGAAGCGGTTTCATCCGACGGGCGCGCCTTCCAGAGCGCGCGGCGCGCGCCGGGCAGCGTGGCGCGCGCCGCACGGCGGAACGCGCGCTCACGGCGGAACGCGCGCGCCTCGGGACGCGCGCTCACGGCGGGCTCGCCGCGCCGGGCGGCGGCTCGACAGGCGTGCGCCGCACGCCGTCGGGGCCCATGTCGAAGGGCGGCGCGTAGCTCTTGAGCACGGCCTTCTCGTGGCTCGCGCCGCTTTCGGCCTCGATCGCCACCACGCCGACGTCGGGGCAGAACGTCGACACGTAGCGCGCGGGGCTGTCGCCGAGGCGCTCCTCCACGGTCTGCACGCACCCCGTGAACCGGCCCGCGGGCACCTCGACGGCGGCGTCGACGGCGGTGATGCGGGCGCGGCCGCCGTGCTCGCCGGTCCACGTCGTGCCGGGCGCGATCGGCGCCTTCAGCACGAAGACGCCCGCGTCGCTGCGGAGGACGCCCTCGGCCGTGAACTCGAAGCGCTTCACGCCCGAGGGGAACCTGAGCTCGCCGCGGCGCTCGTCGGCGCGGTGCACGCGCGCGACGAGCATGCCCTGCTCGCCGCCGTCGCTCAGGGTCACGTAGTGGTAGACGTGCCCGTCGATGAGCGGGAAGTAACGCTCGGCCTGCGTGCCCGAGGAGGCGCCCTCCTGACCGTCGGGCGCCGCGTTCCACGCCGTGGGCTGCGCCGCGCCGGGGGCGCCGCCGCAGCCGAGCAGCGCGAGCGCGAGCGCGGCGAGCGGCCGCGCGAGGGGGCGGCCCGGAGGACGTGCGCGCTCGACGCTCACCGCGCTGCCTCCTCGGTCGTCACGGGCGGGGTCGTCACGGAGACATGTGGCTGTGGGACCAGTACCAGAGCGACAGGAACGCGAGCAGCGCCGCGGCCGCGACGAGCAGGGCGACGGCGAGCGGGTCGGGCTCGATCCGGCGCAGCAGCGCCCGCGCGGCGCGGCGGACCTCGGCGCGATCGGCCTCGGTGCGATCGGCCTCGATGCGATCGGCCTCGGTGCGATCGGCCTCCTGCGCGTCGAGAGGCCGGTAGGGGTGCCTCTCCGCCGGAGCCGCGCCGCGGAGCTCGTCGGGATCGGCCTTGCTCAGGAGCCGCTTCGCGCCGGCCCGGACGAGCGCGTAGTCGCCGCGCTCGAACGCCTGCTCGAGCCGCGCGAGCTCGGGATCGCGCGGCAGGCCCGGCGCGCCGTCGCCCTGGACCGACGCGGCTTCCCCATCGCGCCGCTTCGCGCGCTTCTTCGTGCGGCGCGGCGCCTCGGCGTCTCCCTGCGCCCTGTCCGTCACGTGCAGCTCCCGGTGGTGATGAAGGCCATGGCGCGAACCCCTGCGGCGGATCCTCGAGACGGCGCAGGCTACCTCGATCCAGGGCCCACGTGCCCCCAAAACGCCCGCAAAACCCGGGATCGGCCGGCCCGCCGGGGTGCCGGCCTACGGCAGCCGGTCCCGCTGCCGGTCGACGTCGGCCGGCTCGGGGCGGTCTCGCCAGGGCACCGCCGCCTCGCCCTCGCCGCTCACCACGCAGCGGAGCGCCTCGCAGGCGGCCCGGTAGTACGCCTTGCGGCCGCAGCCAACGGCCTTGAACTGGCCGCCGATCTGCTCCTCGACGCGGACGTCCTTGTCCGGGCAGTCGAGATCGGAGACAGCGCGCGACCGGACCATCGGCATCGCGTTCGACGGCACGTTGGCGATGCTGCACGCCGGCGAGAGCGCGCCGACGACGAGGGCGGCCAGGGGGACGAGGGCGGCGAGCGGAGATGGGCGCACGGCGTGAGCGTAGTGCACCGATCCGCTCGAAAGCGCGAGAAATGCGCCGGCGGTGGAACCGAGGGGAGCCTGTGCGCCAGAGCACTGCGCCCCGGCCCCTGGACCCCGCCCCGCGCCGCCCTGCGCTTCGCTGCGCTGCCGGCGCCGGCTCAGAACTGGAAGTACACGAACGGCACGGCCGTCGCGCTCGCCGCCTCGTGGAGCCCGACGGCGACGAGGAACAGCAGCGCGCCCTGCAGCGGCGCCGGCGCCGCGATGAACGACGCGCGGGCGCGCTCGTAGAGGCGCTCCGGCACGTAGTGGGACAGGAGCGCGACCCCGAGGAGCGCGACAAGCACGGGCGGGAGGTTCGGGTGGAACGTCGTGAGCGTGCCGATCTGCCGCAGGATGAGCACGGCCTGCGAGAAGGTCGGCACGCGGAAGAAGATCCACGCGAAGCAGACGTAGTGGAACGTCAGCAGCACGCAGAGCGCGTGGAGGGGGAACCGCAGGAGGGAGGAGGAGGCCGGCGCGCGCCCCGCCACCTCGCCCGCGCCCTCGGCGCCCGGCCGGCGGCGCCTGATCGCGCGCTGGAAGGCGCGCGTCACGGCGAGGCCGAGGCCGTGGAGGAAGCCCCAGAAGACGAAGTTCCACGACGCCCCGTGCCAGAGGCCGCCGAGCAGCATCGTGATCATCAGGTTGCGGTACGTCGCCAGCTCGGAGCCGCGGTTGCCGCCGAGCGGGATGTACAGGTAGTCGCGCAGCCACGTGGACAGCGAGATGTGCCAGCGGCGCCAGAAGTCGGCGAGGTTCCGGGCCTTGTAGGGCGCGTCGAAGTTCTTCGGGAACCGCACGCCGAGCAGGAGCGCCGAGCCGATCGCGATGTCGGTGTAGCCCGAGAAGTCGCAGTAGATCTGCGCGGCGTAGCCGTAGACACCCGCGAGCACCTCCAGGGCCGAGTAGTTCTCCGGGCGCTCGAAGACGCGGTCGACGAGGTTGAGCGCGAGCTGATCGGAGAGGACGACCTTCTTCACGAGGCCGATCGCGACGAGGAACATCCCCTCGCCGCCCTGCTCGCGGGTGAGGCTCGGGGCGCGCTCGAACTGCGGGAGCAGGTCGCGCGGGCGGACGATGGGGCCGGCGACGAGGTGCGGGAAGAAGGCGACGAAGAGCAGGTAGCGGAGGTAGCTCTTGTGGGGCCGCAGCTCGCCCCGGTAGACGTCGATGACGTAGCTCATCGACTCGAACGTGAAGAACGAGATGCCGACAGGCGGCAGCAGCACCCGGAACGCGGTGCCCACGGTCGTCGGCTCGCCCGTGAGCAGGGCGCGGAGCGCCGCGGCGTTCTCGATCGCGAAGTTCCAGTACTTGAAGAACCCCAGGAACCCGAGGTTCAGCGCCACGGTGGCGATGAGCATCGCGCGCCGCGCCCGCGGCCTCGCCTCGCGGGCGATCGCGCGCGCGAGCAGGAAGTCGACGGTGGACGAGGCGAAGATGAGCGGCAGGTAGCGCCAGTCCCAGGCCGCGTAGAACCCGTAGCTCACGAGCAGCAGGAACACGAGGCGCGCGCGGATGCCGGCGAACCGCGCGAGCGCCCACGATCCGACGAAGACGGCGGCGAAGAACTCGGCGTAGCGAAGGGTGTTGAAGAGCACGACCGGTCGGAGCCCGGGCCAGGCCGCCGCGGGGGGCGCGGCGCGCCGCAGGGCCGGGCGCTGTGGGCTGTGGAACGGTGGAACCGCGGATCCGTGGAACCGCAGCGCCGCGGGACGTTGGTACGGTGGACGGGCCCCCCGGGGCGGCGGGCGCCGCCCGGGCGGTGGGCGCCCTCTACCACGGCGCGCGCCGCGCGGTCGCGCTTGCGGCGCGGCGCCCTGTTGAACAGCGCCCGGCGTCGTGCCAAGGATGGAATCTGATGCTGGGTCGCCTGATCCTCGGGATTGTGAAGGGGCTCATCGTGGGGGGCTTGCTGGGGTTCGGGCTGGCGAAGCTCGGCTACGGCGCGCCCATCGCGATCGTCGCCTACCTGGCCGCGGCGCTCGCCGGGGTGCTGGTCGGGCTCATCGCGGGAAAGCCCATCTGGGCGAAGGACGCGAAGATCGAGGCGGGCATGAAGGCCTTCGCCGGGGCGCTGCTCGGCGCCGGCCTGATGTACGCCGCGCGCCGGTGGCTGACCTTCCCGGTGCCGGTGCCGCTCGGCGAGCTCGGCGGCGCGAACCTGTCGCTCGGCGAGGCCGCGGGGAGCGCCGGGACGTTCGGCGGCCTCGCGATCACGTCGCTCGCCGCGGTGGCCGCCCTGCTGGGCGGCTTCTACGAGGCCGACAACGACCCGTCGGACGAGGCGGCGCCGGGCGCGACGCCGGAGGCGAAGGCCGCGGCGGGGGGCAACAAGCGCATCGCCGCCTCGCCCGCGGCCGACGATCTCGAGGACGACCTCGAGAGCGAGCCCGAGAAGAAGCGCTCCAAGAAGTAGCCCGTGCCGGTCGCGCGGGCGCTCCTCTACGCGGCATCGGCCGGCGCGCTCGCGCTGGTCGCGCGCTCGCTGCTCGTCGCGCCGGTGCCGTTCGCCGTGGCCGGCGCGGCGCTCGTCGGGTACGTCGCGCTCGTCCTGTGCGGGGTCTTCTTCCTCGGGCTCGGCGTGTTCGTGGACGTGGTGAAGCGCGGCCCGCCCGGCGCGCGCGGCGTCGCGCTGACGTTCGACGACGGGCCGAGCCCGGAGCACACGCCGCGGGTGCTCGCGCTCCTCGACGAGGCGGGCGTGAAGGCGACGTTCTTCGTCATCGGCCGCAAGGCCGAGGCGCACCCCGAGCTCGTCCGCGAGATCGCGGCGCGGGGCCACGCGGTCGGGCTGCACAGCCACGAGCACGACCGGCTGTTCTCGCTCCGCTCGGCCCGCCGCGTCGAGCGCGACCTCCGGCGCAACCTCGACGTCATCGAGCGGATCACAGGCGACCGCCCTGCCCTGTTCAGGCCGCCCGTCGGCCACACAAGCCCGCGCATCGCCCGCGTCGTCGACGCGCTCGACCTCGACGTAATCGGCTGGTCGGCGCGGGGGTTCGACGGGCTGGCCGGGGCGAGCCCCGAGCGGGTGGCGGCCCGGATCATCCCGGGGCTCCGCGACGGGGCCATCGTGCTGCTCCACGATGCGGCCGAGCGCGACGACCACGCGCCCGCGGGGGTGGCGGCGCTCCCGCGCATCCTCGCGGCGATGAGCCAGCGCAACCTGGCCGGGGTGCGCATCGACGCGTGGCTCGACGAAGGCGCCCGGGACGACGCCCTGGCCTAGACCATTTCTCTCAGGTGGCGCTACGCTCCGTCCGATGGCTGCGCCGGTGAGTCTGACGATGTTCGCGCATATCGCGGCGAGGCCGGAGGACGAGCTCGACCTCGCCGAGGCGGCGCTCCTCATCGACGACGCCGCGTACCCGGGCCTCGACATCCCGCACTACCTCGGCGTGCTCGACCGCCTCGGCGGCGAGGCGCGCCGCGCGATCGAGCGGCCGCAGCGCGCGCCGGAGGCGACGCCGGGCAGCGGCCCGATCGAGGCGCTGCTGCGCTGGTTCTACGGGGATCTCGGGTTCCACGGGAACACGGGGGACTACTACGACCCGAAGAACAGCTACCTGCACGAGGTGCTCGATCGCCGGACGGGCATTCCCATCACGCTGGCGGTGGCGCTCCTCGAGGTGTGCTGGCGGGCCGGCATGGACGCGCAGGGCGTGTCGTTCCCGGGTCATTTCCTGGTGAGGACGCCGGTCCGCGGCGGCGTGCTGCTCATCGATCCGTTCGAGGGCCGCCTGCTCGGCCGGGACGACCTGCGCGCGCTGCACACCCGCGCCACGGGGGCCACGCGCGATCCGGACCCGCGGCTGCTGGTGCCGGCGCAGAAGCGGCAGATCCTGGTGCGCATGCTGAACAACCTGCGCTCGATCTACTCGAGCCGCTCGGACGCGGCGAAGCTGCGCAGCGTTCTCGAGCGGATGCAGGTGCTCGCGCCGTCCGACGAGCTGCGCAAGGAGCTCGACCAGCTCGGCGGCGAGCGGCCGTGGCCGTCGTCGGGTCGCGTGGTGAACTGACGCTGGACCGACGTGGGCTGACGGCGGCTCGCGCCCTGCGCGCGATCGGATACCAGGTCTCTCCCGACGCATCACCGCCCTCGCCCCCCCGCCGCCGGCAGCCTCACAACGAACCGCGCCCCGCCGCCGTCGCCCCGCTCGATCCCGATCGAGCCGCCCGCCGCCTCGACGAGCCCCCGGCACACAGCGAGCCCGAGCCCCGTCCCCCCGCCGACCTCCTTGGTCGTGATGAACGGCTCGAACAGCGTCTCGCGGACCGCCTCCGCGATCCCCGGCCCGTTGTCCTCGACCTCGATCCGCGCGCCCCCGTCCGCGCCCCGCGACGCGCGCACCCGGACGCGCCCGCCGGGGCGCGGCACCGCGTCGGCCGCGTTCAGGAGCAGGTTCAGCAGCACCTGCACGAGGCGCCCGTGCGACAGCGGCACGGGCGGCACGTCGGGCGCGAGGTCCCGCGCGAGCTCGACCCCGCGGAACTCCTTCTGCGGCGCCACCAGCGACAGCACGTCCTCGAGCGCGTCCGCCACCGAGCCGGAGGGCGCGTCCCCCGCCTCACCCGCGCCGGGCGCCGCCGGCCGCGCGAAGTCGAGCAGGTCGCGCAGGATCTTGTGGATGCGCTCCGTCTCCCGCTTCATCCGCTCGACGAAGTCGCGCTCCTCCGCCGGCGCGAGGCCCCCCGCGAGCAGCAGCTCCTGGAGGCCGAGGATCGCCGCGATCGGGTTGCCGATCTCGTGCGCCAGCCCCGCCGCGAGCCGCCCCACCGAGGCGAGCCGCTCCGACCGGACCAGCCGCTCCTGCGCGCTCTTCAGGTCCGCCGCGTAGCGCTCGACCTCCGCGATCTTCGCCCGCAGCGACTCCTCGTCGGCGCGGAGGCGGCTCGTCATGTGCGCGAGGCTCGCCCCGAGCTCCGCGAGCTCCCGCGCGCCCGCCTGCGGCGCCTCGAGGTCGCGCGCGCCGCCGGCCACGCGCCCCGCGGCCCGCGACAGCGCGTCGATCGGCCGCACCACGAGGCGCGTCATCGCGATGTACGCGAACACGAGCAGCCCGAGCGCCACCACCCCCGTGTAGAGCGCGACGATCCGGACGAGCGGCGCGGCGGGCACTGTCGACGGGTCCGTCGGCACCAGCACCGCGACCGAGCCCGCCGGCGCCGCGCCCGCGGCCCCCCGTCCGCTGCCCCCGCCCGCTGCGCCCTCGCGCGCCCGCTCCGGCACGACCACCAGGAGCGCGCCCCCGTGCGCCGTGCGCACCGCCCGCAGCACCTCCGCGCCCGCCTCCACCGAGGCCGGCAGCGCGGCCGCGATCTCCGGCTCCCCGGCGCGATCCGCGAGCGCGCCCGCCGCGTCGTAGACCCCGATCGCCGACGCCCCGTCCGGCCCGAGCTGCGCCTCGAGCAGCTGCGACAGCTCCGGCGCGGACCGGCTCGCCCGCGCCGCGGCGACGTGCCCGGCGATGGCCCGACCGATCGCGCGGGCGCTCGACGCGCGCACGCCGCCCATCGTGGCCTGCGTGAGGCTCGCGACAGCGAAGAAGAGCGGCACGAACGCCAGCACGAGCAGCACGCCGAGCGCGAGCAAGAGCTGAAGCCGGATTCCGAGCCGCACGGTGTCGTTGCCCCTCCGCGCCATCCTCGCCCAGGTCGCGCCCGATCGCACCGGCGGGCGCAACGCGGGCTCGACGCGCGCTCGCGCTCAGCCGTCGTGCCGCGGGCGCCGGCAGGCCCGGGGGCGCGCCGCGGCGAACATGCTAGCCTGGCACGTGGGTTGTCCGGCGGGTGACCTCCAGGGCCGATTGATCGACGCGCATCGGGAGCCGTCGGACGTAGGCCGGCAGAGCCTGGCCCCCTCCGAGGACGAGCGGGGCGCGCCGGCTGATCCGGAGGACGATGGCGCGCGGGCGCTCCTCCTCGCGGTGGACGTGCTGCTCTGGGAGATGCGAGGCGACGCGCTCGAGCTGTCGTCGGTGCGCGCGCCGGCGAGGGAGCTGTTCGGGCACGCCGCCGAGCGCTGGGCGGCGGACGACGGGCTGTTCTGGAGGCAGCAGCACCCGGAAGACCGGCCGCGACTGCTCGCGCTCGTGCGCAAGGTCCTCGCGGAGGGGGCGACCGAGCGGATCGAGCACCGCTTCCTCGCCGCGGATGGCCGCCCTGTGTGGCTGAGCAGCGAGCTCGCCCGCCGCAGGGACCAGGCGGGCAGGGCGCCCGTGGTCCTCGGCGTCTCCACGGACGTGACGCGGGCGAGGGCCGCCGAGGACGCGCTCCGCGAGGCAGAAGAGCGGATGCAGGCGCTGCTCGAGTCGACCGAGCAGGGCATCTACGGGCTCGATCGCGCGGGGCGATGCACCTTCGCCAACCCGGCCTGCGTGCGGCTGCTCGGCTACCAGGGCGAGGCGGAGCTCGTCGGGCGCAACATGCACCAGCTCGTCCACCACACGCGCCCGAGCGGCGCGGCGCTGCCCGAGTCCGAGTGCCGTATCTGCGGCACGCTCCGGAACGGGGAGCCCGCGCACCTCGACGGCGAGCTGCTCTTCCGCGCGGACGGGACGGGCCTCGCCGTCGAGTACTGGTCCCGCTCCATCCGCCGGCAAGGCGAGGTCGTCGGCGCCATCGTCACGTTCGTCGACATCACGGAGCGGAAGCGGAGCGAAGAGCTCCTCGAGGTGCAGGCGCTCATGAGCGCGCTCCGGGCGGAGGTGAGCGCGGCGCTGGCCCGCTCCGGGACGATGTCGGAGCTCTTGCAGGGCTGCGCCGAGGCGATCCGGGGGCACCTCGACGCCGCGTTCGCGCGCATCTGGCTGCTCGACGACCTCCACCAGGTGCTCGAGCTCCACGCCAGCGCGGGGATGTACACGCACCTCGACGGGCCTCACAGCCACATCCCCGTCGGCAGCTACAAGATCGGCCGCATCGCGAAGGAGCGCCGGCCGCACCTGACGAACGACGTCCTGAACGACCCGCAGGTGAGCGAGAAGGCGTGGGCGCGGCGCGAGGGCATGGTGTCCTTCGCCGGGTATCCCCTGCTCGTCGAGGACCGGCTCATCGGCGTCGTCGCGATGTTCGCGCGGAGGCCCCTGCACGAGCACGTGCTCGACGCGCTGGGGACGATCGCCGACACTGTCGCGCAGGGGATCGAGCGCAAGCGCGCCGAGGACGCGCTCCAGCGGAGCGAGGGCAGGCGCGCGGCCGAGCACGCGGTGCTGCGGCGCCTCATCGAGCAGAGCGGCGACGGGATCGTCATGGTGGACGAGCACGGCGTCGTCCGCCTGATGAACCCGGAGGCCGAGCGGCAGCTCGGGCCGGCCGCGGAGCGCACGATCGACGCGTGGGCCAGCACGGCGGGCTTCTTCACGCCGGAGGGCGCCCCGATGCCGGCCGCGCAGACGCCGCTCCACCGCGCCCTGCACGGGGAGAAGGTGGAGAGCGCCCGCTGGCAGGTCCGGCGTCCTGACGGCTCGCTGCGCGTCCTGTCGGCGAGCGCCTCGCCCCTGCGCCGCGCGGACGGCGCGCCCGCCGGCGCCGTGATGAACACGCGCGACGAGACCGAGCGGCTCCGGCTGGAGCAGGAGCGCGAGCGGCTGCTCCAGAGCCTCCAGGAGGCGGTCCAGGTGCGCGACGAGTTCCTCTCCATCGCGTCGCATGAGCTCAAGACGCCGCTCACGGCGCTCGTGCTGCAGGTGGAGAGCCTGCGCCGGGCGATCCGGCGCGGGCAGGCCCCCCAGGGCGTGCCGCGGCTCGACGCCAAGCTCTCGACCATCCACCGGAGCGTCTTCCGGCTGAGCGATCTCGTGAACGATCTGCTCGACGTCTCGCAGATCTCCGCGCAGGGCCTGCCGCTGCACGTCGAGGACTTCGACCTCGTCGCGCTGCTCCGCGAGGGCGTCGAGCGGTTCCAGGAGGCGCAGGCGCAGGGCTCGCCGATCCGGCTGCTCGGCTGCCCGGAGGTCCTCGTGCGCTGGGATCGCTCCCGCATGGAGCAGGTGGTCACGAACCTCCTGTCGAACGCCGTGAAGTACGGCGCCGGCGCCCCGATCGACGTGCGCGTCGAGGCCGACGCGGAGCGGGTCCGGTTCGCCGTGCAGGACCGCGGCATCGGCATCGCGCCGGGCGACCAGGCGCGCATCTTCGAGCGGTTCCAGCGCGCGGCGTCGGTGATGCACTACGGCGGGTTCGGCCTGGGCCTCTGGATCGTGCGGCTCATCGTGGAGCAGCACGGCGGCGCCGTGCGGGTGGAGAGCGCGCCCGGGAGCGGCGCGACCTTCTCGGTCGATCTGCCCCGCGTCATCGCCGGGGCCGGCGCCCCGGCGGAGGGCGAGCCGCCGCGGGGGCCCGCGCCGCCGGGGTAGGCCGATCCCCGTGGCGCCGCGGCGTCACGGGCCGGCCGTCAGCGTGCTGTGCTTGCGGCCGTAGCCGAAGTAGATCGCGAGCCCGAGGAGGAGCCAGGCGGCCAGGCGCAGCCAGTTCTCGGTGGGCAGCGAGAACATGAGGAGGAGGCAGATCGCGATCCCGAGGATCGGGGTGAGCGGGTAGAGCGGCACCCGGAACGGGCGCGGCGCGTCCGGCGCCGTCCGGCGCATGATCAGGACCGCGGCGCAGACGAACAGGAACGCAAGGAGCGTCCCGATGTTGACGAGCTCCGCCAGGATCCGCAGCGGGAGGAACGCCGAGAGGGCGGCGACAACGAACCCGGTGAGGAACGTGGACTTCCACGGCGTCCTGAAGACCGGGTGCACCGATCCGAAGAAGCTCCTGGGCAGGAGCCCGTCGCGGGCGATGGCGAGCAGCACGCGCGGCTGGCTGAGCATGAGCACGAGCAGCACGGAGGTGATCCCGGCGATCGCCCCGAGGGAGATGATGAACTGCGCCCACGGGAGGCCGACGCGCGCGAAGGCGTCGGAGACCGGCGCGTCGATGCTCAGCTCGGTGTAGGGCACCATGCCCGTCAGGATCGCCGCGACGGCGACGTAGAGGACGGTGCAGATGACGAGCGAGGCCACGATGCCGATGGGCAGATCGCGCTGCGGGCACTTCGACTCCTCGGCGTGGGTCGAGACCGCGTCGAACCCGATGTACGCGAAGAAGATGGTCGCGGCGCCGGCGAGCATCCCGAGCGGCTCTCCCCCTTTGCCTACCTCGCCGAAGATCGTGTGACCGAAGAAGCTGAGCCCCCCGTACCCGAACGGCGCGAACGGCCGCCAGTTGTCCGGGTTGACGTAGAACGCGCCGACGACGAGGACGAAGAGCACGACCGCGAGCTTGAGCACCACCATCGCGGCGTTGAACGCCGCGCTCTCGCGGATCCCCTTGAGCAAGAGCATCGTGACCGCTGTCGTCACGAGGATGGCGGGGAGATCGAGGATCGCCCCCGTGGACACGAGCTCGCCGAGCGCTGGATCGTAGTCGAACGGCGCGCTCCTGAGCTCTCTTGGCAGCTGTACCCCGAAGATCCCGATGAAATCCTGGAAGTAGTGGGACCACCCGTGCGCCACGGCGGCGGCGCCGACGGCGTACTCGAGGACGAGGTCCCACCCGATGATCCACGCTGGCAGCTCTCCGAGCGTCGCGTACGCGTACGTGTAGGCCGAACCCGCGACCGGCACCATGGCCGCGAACTCCGCGTAACAGAGGGCCGCGAACACGCAGGCAAGCCCCGCGACAACGAAGGACAGCATCAGCGAGGGACCGGCCTTGTCGTGCGCGGCCTGACCGGTGAGCACGAAGATGCCTGTCCCGACGATGGCGCCGATCCCGAGGCTGGTGAGCTGCAGCGGCCCGAGGGCGCGCCGGAGGCGGTGCTCCCCCTCCAGCTCCTTTTTCAGCAGCGACAGCGGTTTGCGGACGAGCAGCCGACTCCCCATGGTCTTTGGTGTGCTGGCTCTGCGGCCCGTCCCCGGGCACGTCAAGCCAGAGGCGGCCCGAGGCGCCGCCGGGCGTCCGGGCGGGGCAGGCTCAGCTCGCCCGTGCCGCGGCCGCGGCCGCGGCCTCGTGCGCCGCGGCGACCTCTGCGTCCTTGCCCGCGATCCGCGCGAACGCGGGCCGACTGCACACCCGCGCGACGTAGCCTTTGACCTCCGGCAGCTCGGGCACGAGCTTGAACATCATCATCCAGTCCAGCGCCTTCCCCCAGAGGACGTCGGCCGCGGAGAACCGATCGCCGAGCAGATACGGCCCCTTCCGGAGCGCCTCCGCCACCACGCCGAACATCGTATCGAACTCCCCGTACGGAGATGTCGCCGGCGGAGCCGGATCGCGCTTCATCGCCCGATCGACGACGGCCGGCTCGAAGCACGACCCGTAGTACGCGATCCACCGGAGATACGGCCCGCGCAGCGGATCCCCGAGGGCCGGGGCCAGGCCGGCCTCCGGGAACAGATCGGCGAGGTAGATGACGATCGCGACCTGCTCGGTGATGAGCGCTCCGTCGTGAAGAATCGCGGGCACCTTGCCGAGCGGGTTCACCGCGAGGTACGGGGCCCTCCGTTGCTCGCCGGCCTTCATGTTCAGGATGCGCAGCTCGTGCGGCGCGCCCAGCTCCTCGAGCAGGATGCGCGTGCCCGACGAGCGCGAGTTCGGTGAATGGAAGAAGACGAGGTTGCCCCTCGAGGTCGTGGTCGAATCAGCCATGTTGTGCCTCCGGGACGGACGCTACTGCCACGGCCAGGCGCGGTATTGTAAAACAGCGCCACGCGCGATCATGAGCCCGAGCATCACCCCCGCGGACCCCACCCGCGGCATCCTGAACCCCGCCGCAGGTCTCCAGCGCTTCGAGCTGCGCCGCCACGCGCCCGCGCCCGACCTGGCCAGGCTCGTCGACTGGCACTGGGTCGTCCGCTGGTCGCTCACAACGCCGTTCGAGCAGGAGATCCTGCCGCACCCCTGCGTCAACCTGGCCATCGAGGCGCCGGGCTCGGCGCTGCACGGCATCGGGACCCGGCGCGAGGTCGCCCGGCTCGAGGGGACGGGGCGCGTCGTCGCGACGAAGTTCAAGCCGGGCGGCTTCTTCCCGTTCGCGCCGCTCCCCATGCGACGACTGGTCGACCGCGTCGTCCCGCTCGTCGAGATCTTCGGCAGCACGGCCCAGCCGATCGAGCGCGCCGTGCTCGGCCAGCCGGACGATGTCCTGGCGGTCCGCGCCGTGGAGGAGCTCCTGCGCGAGCGCAAAGGCCCGGAGGACGCCGTGCTCGACGAGGCCATGGCGCTCGCCGCCCGCGCGCAGGACGATCGCGACATGCACCGCGCCGAGGATCTCGCCCGGATGGCGGGCGTCTCGGTCCGCACGCTGCACCGCGCGTTCGAGCGGTACATCGGCGTCGGGCCCAAGTGGATCATCCGGCGGTCACGCGTGCAGGAGGCCGCCGAGCGCGTGGCGTCGGGCGCGCCCGTCGCGTGGGCGGCGCTCGCGCAGGAGCTCGGGTACCACGATCAGGCGCACCTGATCCGGGACTTCAAGGCCCAGGTCGGCTTCACACCGGCCGCCTACGCAGAGCGGTGCGCGGCAGCGCGGTCGAGATGAGGTGATTGCGCAAAGGGCCCTGGCGGCGATTTACCTCGGCGTCGTCGACCGGATCGATCGCTGCTCTGAAGCGGAGGCCAGCGGGCACGCGACGCATCCGTGGGATATCCTGCTCATCCCATGGAGATCCTGCTCCCGATCGCGCCGGGCCTTCGCTACCGGGTGGGCCTGCGCGCGGCCATCGCGTCCGGGTACCCCCGTTGTCCAGGCCGGGACCGATCCGCTCCCGCAGCGCGCGCAGGACAAGTAGGCGCTCGCCGGCATGCAACGAACGCGCGCGGGCCCGATCACCGCTGCAATGGTCACGCTCCCTGCGCTGTCTTGTGGCGCCTGGACTTCGTTCTCCCCGGAGCGGCCGCGGCGCCCGCGTGCGCCGCGGCGACATGCGCGCTGTCATCTCCGGATCTGGGCCACGAGGACGAGCCGCCCGTCGTCGTGGCGGGCGCATACCTCGTAGTCGGGGTCGGCCCCGGGGCCCCGATCGAGCGCGCTCGCGATCACGCCGAGCAGGTTCGGCCATGTGCCGGCGGCGGCGATCAAGTAGGCAGCCCAGCCTGCCTCCCTGAACGCGTTGAGCGCCTTCTTCGGGTCGTCGAAGCCCCTCCCCGGATCACCGAACGCCGCGCGGAGCGCGGGCAAGAGCTCCCTGGTCGTCGCGTCGCCGACAGCGCATCGCTCGGCGGCGAACGCCCGCTCGACGCCGGCGCGCGAGGCGTCCGTCAGGGCCCACGACCCGACGAGGCGGCTCCGCTTGCCCTGCACCGTGAGCCCGAGGGTGCCGTCGCTGGCGAGCCTGCGCGCCGGCGCCGCGAGCCAGAGGTTCTGCCGGGCCTCGGCGAGGCCCTGGGCAGCGAGCGCCGGCACCACCTTCGGATCGACGGAGTGAGAGAGCGCTCCCGCGATCTTGCCGTAGCCGTCCGTCGCGCCCAGCTCGCCCATCCGGTCGGGGTCGAGGCACACCGACACCACGGGGCTCGCGTCGAACCTGGAGCACCGGCCCTCCGGGCCCCCGCGCTCTTCGCCGAACGCGACGAGCTCCTTCATGGCGGCCGGATCGGCGCCGGCCCCGAAGAGCGGCATCACGATGTCGAGCCGGAGATCCGTGCCCTCCGCGTGGACCGCGACGGCGGCGAGCCCGCCCTGCGCCACGCCGAGCGGCGCGCGGGCGCCGAAGCCGGCGCAGCGGGCGGCGCCCGGGCACGCGTCCAGCGGGGCGCCGCCCGTCAGCACGCCGATCGCGGGCGCCAGGGCGCGCCGCGGGTCCGCCCCGCTCGCGAGCGGGACGAGCAGCCGCAGCCGCGTCGCGTCCTGCGCGTGCCCGCGAACGACCTTCTCGAGCGCGTTGCCCGAGGCCCCCTTGGCGATGGCGTCGACGACCGCGCGCGCGCTCTTCTCGGGCGCGGGCACCACGGCGCCCAGGATCGGCCTGCGCGGATCGACGCCGGCGTTCGCGAGCGTCACGTGCAGCGGATCCTGGCTGCCGAGCGCGCGGTTCGCCTCGACCAGGATCTCGGCGAGCTCGGGCAGGTACCGGACGGCGACGTCGAGATCGCCGGTGCGAAGCGAGAAGTAGAGCGCAGCGCCCGGCGGGAGGCGCGCGATCTGCTCGGCCGACGCGGGCGGCAGCTCGGGTCGGGCGTCCCCAGGCGAAGCCGGATCGCCCGTCGCCGCTCGCGCTGACGCTGCTGCGGAGGCGCTCGGCCGCGCCGCCGGCGCCGCGGCGGCGCTCGGCGAGCTCGCGCCGGTCGAGCCGGGTGGCGCGGCGCAGGCAGCGAGCCCCGCGCCGAGCGCGATGGCTGCGCCGCCGAGGACGATGGGGAGGAGCTCTCGGAGGGGCATGAGCGGGCTCCATGCCCGCGCCGTCGCCGCGCCACAAGCCACGCGCCCCCGCCCGCGCCGTGAGCCGATGCGGAGGGGCACGTCGGCTTGATCGACGCGCTCGACCGCAGCGCCGGACGCTGCGGCGGTCATGAAGCTCGACGAGGCCGGTCTAGGCCGGCCTCACGGCGATCTGCATCTGGGCGACCACGATGTCGCCCTCCATCCATGCCTTGGCACGAAGGCCGCTGTTGCCCCGCTCGTCGGCCTTGATGGCGCCCTGGTACGCCGTCGCCAGGTTGCCCATGGTGCGCGCCTTGTACGGCTCGTACTTGGTATGAACGGAATCGGTGAAGGCGGGATCGAAGTAGAATTGCGTCGTGAAGATGTGGGCTCCACCGCTGTAATTCACGCGACCCATCGACATCGACCCCTGCTTGAAGCAGACGAAGTGGATGTGAACGTCGCGGCCGTTGTACCAGCCGGGGAAGATGCTCCGGAACGAGACGACACCGTCCGCGTCCGTGGTCTGCACGCCGCGACAGAAGCGCTCGCTGGTGTCCAGGTTGTTCTGGCTCGGCCTGCCCGCGTACGGCGAATCGGGGTTCTGTTCATTGGCAGAACCCCTGGCTCCGAAGCCGCTGTAGTACCCCTGCCCGTCCGTGTGCCAGATGTAGACGTCCGCGTCGGCCAGGCCCACGCCCTCGCCATCGCAGTCGGGCTTGCTCAGGTCGAGCACGCGCAGGTGGAGATGCATCTCCACGCCGGGCGGTGCGCTTTCATTGTAGCGACCGCGGATGTCCTGTCGGAACATCGAGATGTCGTCGTTCTTCTCGAGCTCGTGAATGAAGAAGGGCCCCTGACCGGCGCCGTCCGTCTTGTTGAACGCCATGCACATCGGCACGGCCTCGAACGGGGGCGCGATGAGGTCGCCGCCGCCACCAGGTCCCGAGCCTCCCTCGCCCGGGTCGGTGCCTCCCGTGCCGGAGCCACCCGAGCCTGCCGTGGTGCCAGGTCCCGCGCCGCCCGAGCCGGAGCCCGATGTGGTGGCGGCGTCGGCCCCTCCGCCTCCCGTGCCGGGGCCAGTGGTCCCGCTGGCCCCGGAGCTCGCAGAGCTCCCGGTGGTGCCGCTGCCGTCGGGGTTCGGCTCCGATTCGCCGCCGTCTCCGCACGACACGGTGATGGCGATCGCCCCCAGCCCCAGGAGGGCCTGCCGCCGGTCAACGCCCCTGCTCGACGGGTCCTGCGTCTCGGTATCTCGTTCCTTGCTCATAAAGCAGCTCTCCTCAGGTGGCCGATGACCTGTCCGTCCGGCCCGACAAGGCGCGAACAGGCAGCATCTTCCCAAGAACGGCGGCATTAAAGCATGGCGGCGCGGAGCGCGGAAGATGAGACCCGAGCCGAGCCAATCTTCCCGTCCTCATGTAGTTATCCTCCGCTGTTTCACGCGGTTCGGCGCGTCAGGGGTCCAGGGTGACAGGGGCCTGCGGTCGAGATCGCCATCGCGTGTCACGGCGCCCGCCTTTCGGCGCGATGCATCAGACCGACGACACCCCGTGCTGATCGAGGAGCTCGAGCGTCCGCGGATCGGGCTCGGCGCCGCAATACTTGTCGAGCGCCGCGCGGAACGTCTCGTTGTCGGGATCCACGCGGGCGAACAGGGTCATCGACGAGCAGAACTTCATGTCATCGGGGCTGGCGAAGATATCAACCAGCGTACACCCCTCGATCTGGTTCACGAGGCGAGCGCACTCGAGCAATCTCGGGCCGAGCGTCGGGTGCCGCAGATAGGCTTCGGCTTCGGCCTTCGAAGCGATGCCATACCTTCGCGCCATGGCGCTGTGGCCCAGGCCCTGTAGCTGCGGGAATATGAACCACATCCAGTGGCTGGTCTTGTGTCCTCGGCGCAGCTCGGCCAGGACGCGGTCATAGACCGGAGCCTGCGCGTCCACGAATCGTTGTAAGTTGTACGGATCCGACATGGGCGCTCCTCGGGCGTGAGATTAGCATTTCATCTTCGGCGGAGCGATTGGACCAGCGGTGATCGCCAGCGCACGGCCGTGCTCACCAGTTCCGATAACGAATCTTCCATCGCGCCGAACGCCTCGTGAGCGACGCGCGCCGCCTCCTCACCCCCGGCGGTCGGCTTGCGTGTGTACGGGCATCGTCACGCCGCCTCCGCACGTCCCCCGAGCCGGTGGCCCACCTTCGGCGACCCGCGCCTGCAGAGGCGCCCCGCGCCCCCGCTCTCGCCCATCCCCCCACCTGCGGGTCGCCCCGCGGCAGAGAACTGGGCCCGGGGGATCGACCTCTGGTACCGGCATGCGAGCCCATGGCCAACCTGGTGCTCGCCGTGCTCACCGCCCGCCGTATCGCGCGCAATGCGGCGCCGCTCGCCTGCGCGCTGGCCCTCGGGGGGCTCATCGTCCTCGACGCGGCCGAGCGCCTCCCGCCCGTCGCGGCCGCGGCGGCGCTGGCGGTGCTGATCGGGGCGCTCGTCCAGCGGGCGCTGCGGCGCGCCGCCGCCATCGAGGCGAGCGCGCTGCTCGACCTCGAGGTCGGCGCGCTCCTGGTCGTCGCGACGTTCGCCGCGGTCCTCCACCTCGACGGCTCGCTCGACGGCGACGCCCACGCCGCCCTCTACGTCGTCATCGCCCTCGTGAGCGCCTTCGCCCGCCCCGGCGCGTCGCTCCTCGTCGCGCTGGCCTCCGCCGCCCTCGAGATCGCCGTGCGCTCCGTGGCCGCGCGCGGCGCGCCGAGCCTCCTCGACGCCGCGCGCGCCGCCGCGCCGCACATCGGCTTCATGGCCGTCTTCTCGGTGCTGAACGCGGCCGTCCTCCGCGCCGAGATCGGCCGCGTCAGGAAGGCCTCGCGCACCCACCTCCAGGCCGAGATCGACAGGCTCCGCGACGACGCGCGCAGCTACCGCCTGCTCTCCGCGCCGGCCCAGGCGCGCGGCGTCGCCCAGAAGGGCGACGACGAGCGGCTCGCCCGCTCCGGCGTCGAGGAGATCCACCAGTCGGTGCTCTTCGCGCTCCGCCTGCTGCGCGAGTCGCTGGAGCTCTACACCGCGATGCTCCTCTGGCAGAACGACACCGGCACGCACCTGCGCATCAGCGAGCTCGCGAGCGACGCCCCGAACCTCTCCGAGGGCCCGTTCCTCTCGGGCGACGGCGTCTTCGGCGCGGCGATCACGCAGCGCGCGCCCGTCGTCATCGGGGGCCTCAAGCCCGGCTACAAGCTCCCCTACTACGTCGGCCCCTCCCCCGTGCGCGCCGTCTGCGCGCTGCCGGTGTTCGAGCACGGCCAGCTCCGCGGCGTGCTCGTCGTCGATCGCGTCGAGGACCGGCCGTTCTCGCCGCGGGAGCTCGAGCTCATCGACGAGGCGTGCCGCTACGCCGTCCGCGCCATCCAGAACGAGCGCGTCTTCGTCCAGCTCGAGCGCGCCAAGGTCGAGCAGGGCAAGCTCTACCGCGCCGCCGAGGCGCTCGGCGCCGCCACCACGGAGGCCGGCGTCATCGAGGCGGGCGTCACCAGCGCCCGCGAGATCACGTCGGTCGATTTCGCGGCCGTCACGCTCTACGACGAGGCGCAGAAGGTCCACGAGATCCGCGCTGTGAGCGGCGACGGCGGCGCCGAGCTGACGGGGCAGCGCTTCCGGCACAACGCCGGGCTCGTCTCGATGGTGCTGCAGAACCGGCACCCGCTCCCGTACCGCGGTGAGTACGACGAGAAGCGGCAGGTCGTCTTCACCCGCCGGGTCGCGCCGCCGTCGATGCCGTCGATCATCGTGCTCCCGCTGGTCGTGCACGACCGCCCGCTCGGCACGCTGGTGCTCGGCTCGCGCCGGCGCGCGGCGTTCAACGACTCGGTGCGCAGCACGCTCGAGGTGCTCGCCAGCCACATGGCCGTGTCGCTCTCGAACGCGCGCATGATGCGGCGCCTCGAGGAGCTCGCGACCATGGACGGGCTGACGGGGCTCCTGAACAAGCGGGCGATGCTCGAGGTCGCCGACCAGAAGATCACGGCGGCGCGCCGGTTCTCGCGGCGGCTGTCGGTGCTGGTGACCGACATCGACCACTTCAAGAAGGTGAACGACACGTACGGCCACGACGTGGGCGACGTGATCATCAAGGGGCTCGGCGACGTCCTGCGGCGCGCGAAGCGGACGACCGACGCTGTCGCGCGCTTCGGCGGCGAGGAGTTCGTCGTGATCTGCGAGGAGACCGACGCGCGCGGCGCGATGCTGCTCGCCGAGCGCGTGCGCGAGGAGCTCGCCCGGACGACGTTCCACGCGGCCGGGAGCAACGGCCCGGTGCAGTGCGAGGTGACGTGCTCGATCGGCATCGCGACGTACCCCGAGGCGGGCAGCACGTGGGAGGAGCTCTTCAAGGCAGCGGACGAGTCGCTCTACGTCTCGAAGCGGTCGGGCCGGAACCGCTCGACGGCGTGGTCGCCGTCGATGCGGTCCAGCAGCTCGCACCCGCCCGCGGCCGAGGCGCCCGCGCCGGCGAAGGCAGGCTCGGAGCCGCCGGCGCCGGCGAGGGCCGCGGCGGAGGCGGGTGCCCCGGCGAGGACGGCGGCCGCGAGGACCGCGGCGGAGCCGGGCGCGGCGGCGAGGACGGCGGCCGCGAGGACCGCGGCCGAGGCGGGCGCGCCGGCGAGGGCCGCGGCAGCGAGGACCCCGGCGGCGGCGCCCGCCGCGCAGCGCAGGGCGCCCGTGGGCAGCGGCGCCCCGGCGCTCGCGGGGCCGGACGGCGCGCCGGCGGCCGGGAGGCGCGTGGCGGCCTCGGGGCCGCCGCCGGCGAAGGCGCCCGGCGCGCCCGGCGAGGGCGAGCCCCGGAGCAAGCCGAGGCGTCCGTCGGAGGCCGATCCCTCGAGCAAGCCGAAGACAGCGGCCTGAGCGCCCGCGCGCCGCTTGCGGCGCCGGCGTGGCGGGAACATAAGCCTGCTCGAGAGAGGCCAAGGAGGAGCGATGAGCTCGGACCCTGATCGCGACGACCCCAGGGAGGATCTCAAGCAGGGGCTGAGCCTGCTCTGGCGCGCGGCGCGCAAGACGGCCGGGGACCTGCGCAGGGACCTCGACCGCACGAGCGTCGGCAAGGCGGTCGACGACGCCGGGCGCGAGCTCGTGCGGGCGGCGACGAACGTGGTCGGCCGGCTCGGCGCCGAGCTGAGCAAGCGTCCGCCGGCGCCGCCGCCGCGGGACGAGCGTCCCCAGGAGGGCGCGGAGCCCGAGGGCCCGCCGGCGCGGCCCGCCGGGCCGACGCCGGAGGATCCTGGGTTCCGCATCGCGGTCGACCCGGAGGACAAGGGCGACAAGCCCCGCTGAGCGGCGGCGGCGCGGCGCCGGTCACGGCGCGCTTGCCGCGGCCTTCCCGCCCCGGGGTTCGCCCCCTGCCGCCACGCCGGCGCGCGCAGCCGCCGCGCCGGCGACCTTCGCGGCGGTGAGCCCGTCGGCCTGCACCACGCACGCCTGGACGGGCCGGCCGAGCGACGCGCGCCCGGTCACGGCGCCACCCAGCGCGTCGAGGAACGTGATCCCGCCGCGCGCGTCGCACAGCGCGAAGCCGCCTGTGTAGGCCGCGCCGCCGAGGAAGTCGGCCTCGCCGGCGTGGACCCACGCGAGCGCGCCCGTGCGCGCGTTGATGCCGACGGCGGCCCGGTAGTACGTCGCCACGAAGCGGTTCGCGTGGAAGCCGGGCCGGCCGGAGGCGCGCGGGCGGGCGTAGAGCCGCGCCCAGTCCGCGGCCGAGGCGGTCGGCGCGAGCACCTCGGTCCCCGGGGTCATCCACACGGGCGCTCCGGGCAGCTCGCGCGCTGGCAGCGTCGCGGTCGAGGCGCGCCCGGCCGAGCCGAGGCCGATCGCCTCGTCGAGCCGCGTCGCCGCGCGGCCGCCGCCGAAGAACACCGCGCCGCCGAGAAGGAAGGCGCGGCTCACCTCGTGGCGCAGCGCCGCCCGCGCCACCTCGCCACCCGTCTGCAGGTCGAAGACGGTGACGTACTGCCCCTGCCACGGCAGGAACGCGTGGCGCCCCACGACCGCGGGCACGCCGATGTCGGCGTCGTCCTCGATCTGGCGCTGCACCATCCCGTCGTGGCCGACGGCGAGCACCACGCTCGTGGTGCCCGTTGTCGACACGAGCGACACCACGGTGGTCTCGCCGTCGTCGCCCGCGCCGCGGAGCCTCCCGCCGGCGTTCCGCTGCCAGAGCAGCCGGCCGGTGCGCGCGTCGAGGGCGAACAGCTCGCCCTCGCCGAGCCCCACGACGACGCTCCCCGCGACGGCCGGACGCGCGTCGAGCGGGTGCGCGAAGGTCCACGCCGGGCCGCCGTCGAGCGGCAGGCCCACGAGCCGGTGAGGCCCTGGACCCGCGACGACCCCGACCGCCACGTCCGCGCCGACCGGGATGGGCCTGCCGGCGAACCGCTGCTGGAAGGCCGCGATGCGGGCGCCGCCGTCGTCCTTCCAGGCCGGGTCGAACGCCTCGCCCTGCGTCTGCCCGCCGCCGCAGGCGCCCGCGAGGGCCGCGAGCGCGGCGCGCGTCGCGAGGAGCAGCGCGCGGGCGCGGGCGGCGACGCGGGGCGGGCGCGGGGGTCGCATGCGAGGAGTCCTGCGGCGGTCGTAGCGCGGCTCCTCCCGGCCGGCCAAGCGCGCGTCGGGGCGATCCGGGCGGCGTCCCGGGCGCGGGTCGCGCCGGGAGCGAAGGTCACGGGGGCGTTGCGGAGCGGCTCTCCGCGAGGGGCGTGACGTCGCCGGGCTCGCGAGCTTGCGTGTCCGCGCCGACGGCAGCTCACGTCGATAAAAGCCGCTGCTGCTCTCTCACTGCACTCGCTAGAAAACGGAAGAAATCGAACGCCACGCCGACCGGATCGTACAGCGGGATCTCGAAGCGAGCACCGGAGCGCAGCCAGACGTCAAGCGAGAGGGACACCGGGTCCTTCACGGGGAGCACCAGCCGTGCGACATCGGCGAACCTGAAGGACCTGGGCTCGGGCTCGCAGAGCACGGTCAATCCTTCCTCGGTGATCACGAGCGCATCTCTGCTTGATTCTTTGCAGTTCTCGTAGACGCCGATGGCCCGCCCTGGGATCGGCGGGTGCCCGTCGTCCCACCAGCGGGGCCTCGCTCGGTGTCCGAACGAGAAATACCGGTCGATCCCCCTTCTACTCCCGTCCGAGAGGACCCGGGGTCGCAGGTTGCGATTCGCATGCATCTCGTTCGTCGCCACCGGAGTCCTCCTCGTGGAGCATGGTCCCGCCGGGCGCGTTCCAAGGGCGTCTTCAGCTCAGCCAAGCACCACGCAGTGCTCCTTCACCATGGCCTTTCCCCGACGGCAGCAGGCTCAGGATGTCGCGAACGTCTTCGGCGGTGAATCGCTCTGACATGGTGCCCAGCACGTGACACAAGACGGTCGAAGACAGGCGCGCATGCAGCTCCCGGGCGTCCTCGCTCCAGCGGACGAAGGCCGCATGGCCTATCGTCCTCGCGATATCATCGAGAAGATTCCACGCATCAAGGGCATCCTCGAGGGGGAACGAGGACGGCTCGATCTCCTGCCTCACCAGCAGGTCCATATCGTACGCAGCGGACTCACCCGGGCCGTCGACGAGGTGGAGGCCTCGTCGTACGGCATGAGCCCTCGCCGCGCCTTCGCTGCGCCAGAGCAGCAGCCTGCCCCCGTCAGCGGCGACGCCATCCGCCCCGTTCGTGTACCAGAGACAATAGAGGCATTCGCCGTCCATCGTCACGCGGCAGGCATAGTATTGACGGTCTTCTTCGGCGCTCATGAGAATTATCCCCTGCATCGCTCGACGACTTGTCGACAGGTCACCTGCCCCGGCCGGTGGTGGCCCTCATCATATCGAATTCGACCGCAATCTGGCACGGATTTCGATCCAGACGCGGGTGTCGAACGCGATGGGGGCGCGGCGGCGGGTCGTGCTCGGCGGCGGTTCAAGGCCGATGCGGTGCCGGCGCATCCCGGCTCGGCCACAGCAATCTTCCGACGTCGAACATGCCTGGAGCGCGCTTGACATCATCTCCCGAGGCGCGACCATCCCCCGGTTACGCTGACCCAGGAGGGAACCTGTGCCCCCGAATCGAACCACCAAGAACAACCCCGTCTCCAGCAAGGCTGAACCCAGATCGTCCACGAAGACGCCGGCCCCGCGAACGAAACGCCCGAGCCCCCCGCGCCACGACGCGACCGCCGACGAGGCGCTCCTCGCGCTGGGACCGACGTACGCGGCCGCCCCCGACATGCCCGTGAGCGTCGCGGAGCGCGAGCTCACCTCGCTTTCGCGCCTCGCGCACGCGCAGCAGGCGCGCTTCTCCAGGATCGGTATCACCGCCGACAAGGTGGATCTCCTCGCCCGCTTCGCGCGGCGCCTCGGCGCGCTCGAGAAAGCGTGGCAGAGGGCACGCGGCGCCGTGAAGCTCACGGCCGCGCAGCGAAAGCTCCGCGACGAGGCCGAGGCGCTCGACGCGAAGCTCGTGGCCGGCGGCCGGTGGGGCTGCCGCAACGACGCCGCCGCCCAGGCAGAGCTCTCGCGCATCGCCGACGGCTCCGGCCTCGCGGACACCATCCAGGACCTGCGCGATCTCGTCGACTTCTGGTCCGACCACGAGAGCGCGCTCGGCGTGACCGACATCACCCGAAAGGATCTCGAGCGCGCCAGAGCGCTCGCCGACGCGCTCGAGGAAGCCGCCGCCAACGAGGCCTCCGACGCGAGCGCCGCGCGCGCGCTGGAGCTCCGCAATCGCTGCTTCTGGGCCGCCGACGAGCTCGCCAAGGACGTCCGCGAGGGCGGCCGTTATGCCTTCCGCGATCAGCCCAAGATCGCGGCAAGGTTCGTATCGCGCCACCGGGCGACGCTGAACCGGCGGTCCCGCCTGAAATCCAAGAAAGCCAAGGCAGACGCGCTCCCCGAGCAGGCTGCGGTGATCTGAGAGCGCCTCGCGCACGTCTCTATCGCTCCCGCGCCCATCCCTATCGCTCCCGCGCCCATCCCTATCGCTCCCGCGCCCATCCCTATCGCTCCCGCGCCCATCCCTATCGCTCCCGCGCCCATCCCTATCGCACAGCCCCCAGCCCCTTCGCCTTCACGCCATCTCCACGCGCGCGTCCCGCGGTGCCCCGCTCGCGACGCCGCTTCGCCGCGTGCTAGAAGGCCCCGTGCACTTCACCATCTCTCACGACCTCGACGCGCCCCTCGACGCCGTCGAGCTCGCCGTGCTCTCGCCCGAGCTCGGGCCGCGGCTGGCCACCAGGGTCGCCTCGCTCGAGAGCGTCGTGACCGTCGAGCACGCGCTCCGCGAGGGCGAGCTCCTCCGCGTCCTGCGCTTCCAGGCGAGCGCGCCGCTGCCGATCTTCGCGAGCTACCCCGTCGCGAAGGACGCCATGTCCTGGGAGGAGCGCTCGACCTACCGGCTCTGCGATCACGCCGCCACGTGGCAGGTCAGCCCGAAGGAGCAGTGGCGCAGCTACTTCCGCTCCGCGGGCACCTACCGGCTCGAGCGCCTGCCCGAAGGCCGCACCCGCCGCCGCGTCCAGGGCGATATCGAGATCCGGCTGCGCCTGCTCGGCCCCCTCGTCGAGCGCCTCGCCCTCGCCGAGGTCCAGCGGACGTACGACGCCGAAGCAGATACGCTCCGGGAGCTCGTCAGCGCATGAACGACCTACTCCACCCCGCCCACGCCGCCCGCCGTGCCCCCTTCGCCCGCGCAGGCCACCCCGCCCACGCCGCCCGCCGGGCCCCCTTCGGCCGCGCCGCCGCAGCCCTCCTCGGCCTGTGCGCGCTCGCCGGCGCGACCGCCGCGCGCGCCGCGCCGACCGACGGACCCTCGCAGCCGATCCCCGACCCGGGCAAGGCCGTCGCCAGCAGCGACGACACCTCCGCGATCGCCGTCAACCCCGCGAACCTCTCCTTCCTCCCGGGCACCGAGCTCCGGTGGACATGGGTCTCCACGGGATCGACCTCGCCGCTGCCGGCCCGCGGCCACTCGATCGCGCTCGGCGTGCCGCTCTGGTTCGTGTCGACCGGCCTGCGCTTCGACTTCCTCGACCCGCCCGACGCCGCGGCCGCGCCGCTCGACAGCCCGTCGCGCTGGATCCGCTGGGGCCTCGCGCTCGACACAGGCCCGAGCTTCGCCTTCGGGACGACCCTCGGCTGGGGCAGCTCCGACGCGCCGGCGCTCGACGGCTACTTCTCGCTCACCAGCGGCGTCACCCTCCGGCCCGCCACCTGGCTCTCCCTCTCGGCCGTCGCCCGCGACTGGAACCGCCCCGAGAGCCGCCTGCGCCAGGCCATCGAGCGCAGCTACGACTTCGGCGTCGCCGTGCGCCCCGTCGGCGGCAGGCGCGCGCTCGAGATCGGCCTCGAGACCGCCTACGTCGAGGACAGCGACCCCGACGAGAGCGGCGCCTGGGTGCCGCGGGCGACGCTCGGCCTGCGCGTGCCCTACGTGGGCACGCTCCGCGGCGACGTGACGCTGCGCGACCTCGCGGCGGACGGCGGCCCCAGGATCGCCGCCATGGCCGGCCTCGACATCAACGTCGACGAGCTGCAGCTCTCGGCCGGCGGCGTCTTCGGCGACGCGGTCACGAAGAACGGGACCGGCTACTACGTCGGCGCCGCGCTCCGCAGCTTCACCGAGCCGGGCGTCCGGCTGCCCGCCCGCGTCGTCCGGGTCCGCCTCGACTCGACCCCGGGCGTCCGCAGGCACACGCGCTTCCTGCAGCGGCTCTGGCGCCTCGCCGAGGACCCGGAGGTCTCCGGGGTCGCGCTCGTGTTCCGCGCGGAGCCGGCCAGCTCGCTCGCCCACGCCGAGGAGGTCAGCGACGCGATCCGCAACCTGAAGCGCCACGGCAAGAAGGTCCTCTGCCACCTCGAGGACGCCGGCGGGCGCTCGCTCCACGTGTGCTCGCACGCCGACGCCATCGCCATGAACCCCGCGGGCGGGCTGCGCTTCTCCGGCATCTCGTCGAGCTACTTCTACTTCGGCGGGCTCCTGAAGAAGCTCGGCGTCCAGGCGGACATCGTCCGCATCGGCGCGCACAAGCTCGCCGCCGAGCAGTTCGCGCGCGAGAACAGCACCCAGGTCGGCAAGGACGACCACCAGGAGCTGCTCGAGCAGTTCAGCGACGCCTTCGTCGGCGAGGTGAGCGCCGGGCGCCGCATCCCCGTCGACGAGCTCGAGCGGCGGCTCGCGCGCGGCCCGTTCCTCGCCCAGGAGGCGCGGCAGCTCGGCCTCATCGACATGCTCGCCTACGACGACGAGATCGGCCGCGTCGTCGACGAGGTGATGGGGCGCTCGTCGCGCGTCGTCGACGACGCCCCGGACGACGAGGCGCCGGAGCGCTGGGGCCACTCGCCCAAGATCGCGCTCGTCTACCTCGACGGCGACATGATCGACGGCGAGAGCCGGTCGATCCCGTTCCTCGGCGTCAAGCTCGCCGGCTCGTACACTGTCGCGGGCGCGCTGCGCCGCGCGCGCGAGGACAGCACCGTCCGCGCCGTCGTGCTCCGCGTCGAGACCGGCGGCGGCTCGACGCTCGCGGCGGACGTCATCCTCCGCGAGGCGATCCTGACCGCGCGGGTGAAGCCGCTCATCGTCTCGATGGGCTCGTCGGCGGCGAGCGGCGGCTACTACGCGTCGGTCGCCGGCGGCCCGATCTTCGCGAACCGCTCCACGGTCACCGGATCGATCGGCATCTTCTACGGCAAGGTCGACGTCACCGGCCTGCTCCAGAAGCTCGGCGTCGGCATCGAGACGTTCCGCACGACGCCCCGCGCCGACGCCGAGTCGATCTACAGGCCGTTCACCGACGACGAGCGCGAGCAGCTCGGCGTCAAGGTGAAGCAGCTCTACGACCGCTTCATCGCCCGCGTCGTCGAGGGCCGGCACATGCGGCCCGAGGAGGTCGACGCCCTCGCGCGCGGCCGCGTGTGGACCGGCGCCCAGGCCCTGGAGCGCCGGCTCGTCGACCGCGTCGGCGGCCTGCGCGAGGCGCTCGCGGAGGCGCGCAGGCTGGGCCGGCTCCCCGACGACGCGCCCGTCCTCCCGCTCCCCGAGGAGGACACCTCGCTCCTCGGCTACGCCCTCGGCCTGGTCGGCTTCTCGGCGCAGGCGCAGGGCGAGCTCGCGAAGGCGACGATCCCGCCCGTGATGCTCGACGCCGCGCGCGCCCTCACGCCGTTCCTCGTGTTCGGCGCGGAGCGGCCGCTCGCGCGCAGCGAGTTCGCCGGCGAGATCTCGTTCGGCGTGCCCCTCACGGCGCGCGAGGACGAGCCCTCCGCGCACGAGGAGCGCTGAGCCCGTGCGCCCGACCGAGGCCGCGGCGCCGCCGCCCGACGCCCGCGCCGAGGCGGCGCCGCCGCTCGACGCCCCCGCCGCGGAGCCGCCGCTGCTCGACGCCCCCGCCGTGGAGCCGCCGCTGCTCGACGCCCGCGCCGCGCGCATCGCCGTGGACGACGTCGTCGCGATCGACGCGCTCACCGTGGAGACGCGCGGCGACCGCGTGCTCTGCGCCGGCGACGCCGGCGCGCTCTTCGCGGCGCTCTCGGGCGTCCCGTTCTCGGCCGTCCGCCGCCACCCGCAGGGCGCCGCGGCGGACGACGCCGCGGGGGCGGCCCCGGGCGAGGCGCGCGTCGTCGCCGGGCGCCTCGCCGTCGCCGGCCGCGACGTCGCGCGCTCCGCGCACCGCGCCGCGAGCGGGGCGGCGCCGCTCGATCCGCCGCTGCCGCTCGCCTGGACCGTGGACGCCTACGTCGGCTGGGGCGCGCGGCTCGCGGGGGCCTCGCCGCGCGCGGCCGCCGACATGGCGCGCGCCGCCCTGGCCCGGGTGGGCCTCGCGGCCGCCGGCAAGCGCGCCCTCCAGACGCTCGCGCTGCCCGAGCGCCGCGCGCTCGTCCTCGCCCAGGCGATCGCTGCCTCGCCCGCCGTGCTGATCGCCGAGGATCCGCTCGCCGGCCTCGACGACGGCGCCGCCGGCTTCGTCCTCGCCGCGCTCGCGGGCGCCACCGAGGGCCGCGGCGCGCTGCTCACGGCGGCGCGCCTCGACGCCGAGGGCCCGCGCGGCGTCCTCGCCCGCGGCGCCACCGACGTGCTCGTGCTCACGGGCGGCGAGCTCGCCTTCTCGGGCACGCTCGCGGAGATCGCCGCCGGGGGCCGCGTCTACGCCCTGACCGTGCGCAGCCACGCCGAGCTCCTCCGCGACGAGCTCGGCGCCCGGGGCATCGCCCTGCGCGGAGGGCCGGCGCGCTTCACCGCCGCGCTGCCCGAGGGCGCGACCTCCCGCGACATCGTCCTGGCCGCGACGCGCTGTCGCGCCGCGATCGTCGAGCTCATCCCCCTCTTCTGAGGGCCGCCGCGCCGCCGCGGCCCGACGTCCCGCGCCGCGCGCCGCCCTCGCCACTGTTCGCCACCCGCCGGGCGCCGTAGTACCGTGGGCGCGATGTCATCCGAACCCGCCGCGAACAAGCCGTCCGCCGCCCAGGTCACCCCGGGCGGCCAGCCCTCCGGAGGCCGACTCGCCGTGCTCACCGCGTTCGCGGTGGGCGCCTCCTGGATCCCGGTGCCGGTGCTCCCCGATCGGATGCTGCTGCGCATCCGCGGCGCCATCGCGCAGGACACTGTCGCCCGCCACGGCCTCAGCCTCACCACCGACGCGCGCACCCTGCTCGCCCAGGCCGGCGCGGAGCAGACCCCGATCCGCAAGGCCGCGCAGCTCGTCACGAAGGAGGTCCTCCGGCGGCTCAACCCGGCCCTGGCGCTCGCCGCCGCCGCGCGCGGCCTCGAGGTCTACGCCCTCGGCCACCTCCTGAACCGCTACATCACCCGCTTCCGCCGGACCAGCGCCGTGCGCATCCACGCCGACGAGGCGCGCTGGATCCGCGACGCCATCGAGCGCGCCGTGCGGCGGTCGCTCTCCCCCTCGCTCCGCCCGGACGCCACCGTCCTGCCGAGCGGCGCCGAGGACCTGCGCGACGAGTTCACGCGCTGGATCGACGCCTTCCTGCTCGCGGGCGCCGCCGTCCCCGAGTACATCGAGCGCCGCCTCGACGCGGCGTTCGACGAGATCGCCGCCGCCGGCCTCCCCCATGATTGACCCCGAGGAACGCACCGCCACCAAGGACACGGAAGACGGCCGCGGCGCCGACGACGCGGCCCCCGACGGCGACGCGCCGGAGGAGCGCGCGCGCGCCGCGCTCAAGCGCTGCCGCCGCGTCATCGTCAAGATCGGATCGAAGAGCCTCTCCGGCGACGCCTGGGACCGGCTCGCCGCCGAGGTCGCCGCGCTCCGCGGCCGCTCCGGCCGGAGCCTCGTCATCGTGTCGAGCGGCGCCATCGCGCTCGGGGTGGCGAAGCTCGGGCTCAAGGCGCGCCCGAAGGACATGGCGTGGCTCCAGGCCGCGGCCGCGGCGGGCCAGAGCGTGCTGATGCAGCGCTACGAGGAGGCCTTCGGCAAGGTCGGCCTGCTCGTCGCGCAGGTGCTCCTCACGCACGCCGACCTCGCCGACCGCACCCGCACCAACAACGCGAGGAACGCCCTCGCCGCGCTGCTCGAGGCCGGCGCCATCCCGATCATCAACGAGAACGACGCGGTGGCGGTCGAGGAGATCAAGTTCGGCGACAACGACCAGCTCGCGGCGATGGTCACCCCGCTCTGCGAAGCCGACCTGCTCATCCTCCTCTCGGACGTCGAGGGCCTGCTCGACGGCGACGGGCGCCGCGTGCCGTTCGTGCGCAGCGTCGCCCGCGAGGCGCGGCACCTCGCCGGCGGGTCGACCTCCGGCGTCGGCACCGGCGGCATGGCCAGCAAGGTGGAGGCCGCGCGCCGCGCCACGCTCGCGGGCTCGCACGTGGTCATCGGCGCCGCGCGCGAGCCGGGCATCATCACGCGCATCGTCTCGGGCGAGGACGTCGGCACCCTCTTCGCGGCCGTCCCGCAGCGGCTCAGCGCGCGCAAGCACTGGATCGCGTACACGCTCCGCCCGCGCGGCGCGATCCTCGTCGACCGCGGCGCCGCCGAGGCGATCGGCTCGAAGAACCGCAGCATCCTCGCTGTCGGCGTCCTCGGCGTGCGCGGCACCTTCCTCCCCGGCGACGCCGTGGCCGTCTTCGACCCCGACGGCGTCGAGATCGCGCGCGGCCTCGCGCGCATGTCCGCGGGCGACGCCGCGCGCATCGCGCGGAAGAAGCGCGACGACGACGCCGGCGACGACGTCGTCGTCCACCGCGACGACCTCGTGGTGCTCCCGAGCGAGTAGCCCCCCGCCTCCCAGCGCCCTGGAGACCCCGCCCCCGGCCTCCTGTAGGTGCGCCGACCACCCGTTTGCGCGCCCCCTCCACGATCGCGGGAACCTCCGCGCCGACCGGCTGTCGCTCCTTCCTGTCGGCTCTGACAGCTTCCGGGAGGACGGGTGATGCGCTTCGGGTTGTTCGTCGCCAACGGCTTGGTTCTCGCTGGGGTCGCGTGGACCGTCGGGCTCGGTCCGAGCGTGAAGGCCGCGCGGCTGCTGCCGCCGCCCGCCGCGGCCGGGCTCGGCGAGCTCGCGGAGCTCGAGGCCCGCTACGCCGAGCGCCGCTCGCCGGACCGCGTCACCGCGCTCGCCGCGGCCTACCTGGAGCGCGATCAGCCCGGGCTCGCCTCCTCCGCCCTCGACGCCGCGCCCCTCGAGGTGCGCGCGCTCGCGGAGCCTTCGCACCTCGCCGCGCGCGCGCTGCTCCGCCGCGGTCGCGTCCGCGACGCGCTCGCCGCGGCCGAGCAGGCCTCGGCGGCCTGCGCGACAGGCGCCTGCCCCGCGTGGCTCGAGGCGAAGTCCGCGCGCCAGCGCGCCTTCCTCGAGCAGCTCGTCGCCGCCGGCGTCGAGGACCCGCAGGTCGACCCGTCGGCGGCGCGCGCCGCGTACGAGCGCAGCGCGAGCGAGGTGCGCGTCGTCGCGATGCGCTGAGCGGAGGCGATGGATGCGGCGGAATCGTGCGGGGCGCGCGGGGCGCGCGGGGCGTTCTGCCCTGGGCCAATCTGGCTGGACAGAAGGTGGCAGTCCGCCGGGAGCCCTCCGTGAAGACGAGGCGACGCGACCTCGAGGCCGCGGCGGGCGTGACGATCGTCGAGGTCATATCCAAGCTTGGAAAACCTGTCGTTGTCGAATGACGGTCACCGCCTTCTGTCGTAGCCTTGGGACTTGCTCGGCGCGTCCGTACCGGGGGCGCTGTCCGATAGAACAACCGGTTGCGCTTGGGAGGGTCTCCCTCAGGTGGAACAGCCGCAAGCTCGCACGCGGGGCGTCCTGGCGACCGCATTGAGAGGCTTTTACCGATGCGGCGCCGCGGCGGTGATCGCGCTCGCGCTCGCCGCCGCCGCGGGCTGCGCGACGCCGATCACGAACGCTGGGCTGCCGATCCCCGCGGCGAAGCCGGGCCAGGAGGAGCGCGCGGTCCACTTCCGGCCGCCGTTCGAGCTGGCGACGAACGAGGACGCCATCGTCCGGATCGTCACCGACGTGACGTGCACCGGGACGCTCATCACCGAGGACCTGGTGCTCACCGCGCACCACTGCGTCGCGGCGCGCGACGAGAACGGCAGGACGCTGCGCCGCGATCAGGAGCCCGAGGCGATCACGATCGAGCTCGGGGGCGACCACCTGCCCTGGGGCGACGCCACGGTGCGCGCGGTGGTGTCGCCGGACTGCGGGTACACCTCGGGCGAGGGCGACATCGCGCTCCTCGTGCTGTCGCGCCGGCTGATCGGGATCCCGACCCTCATGCCGCGCATCGAGGCCCAGCCGGAGTCGAAGGAGACGGTGACGCCGTACGGCTTCGGCCGCTGCGCGCTCTCGCGCGATCCCGTCCACCTCGTGCCGCGGCTGGGCGGCAGCATCGACAGGCTGAGCCCGGGGCACTTCGTCGCGACCGCCTCGATCTGCCCGGGCGACTCGGGGGGCCCGGCGCGCAGCGACAGGGGAGGCGACGTCGTCGGCGTGATCTCGTCGAGCGTGATGGACGGCGACGAGCACACGACCGGCACCTCCTACTTCACCCGCCTCGACGTCTGGCCCGAGCTCTTCTCCGCGGCCCGCGAGATCGCGGCGGGCGCGAGCCCGAGCGAGCTGCCGCCGTACAGGAGCTGCCTGCAGTGACGGCGCCGCGGCGTCGGCGCGCCTCCCTTCCCTGCCGCCCGCGGCCGCCGCTGCGCTAGGCTGCGGGGTCGCATGCGGAAGCTGCTCAACGGCCTGCTCTGGATCCTCGGAACCCTCCTGGTGCTCGGCGTCGTGCTCCGCGCGCTGGTCCTCGACGTCTGGACGGTGCCGGATGACCCGATGCTCGGCGCCTCGATCGCGCCGAGCCTCGCCGCGGGCGACACGGTCGTCGTGCTGACGCGCGGCACGCCCGGCTTCGGCGAGCTGGTCCGGTGCCCCGACCCCGAGACCCCCGGCGGCCACATCGTCGGCCGGATCGCGGGCGTGCCGGGCGACACGGTCGAGGTCGATCACAGCAGCCTTGTCGTGAACGGGCACCGCTACGACGCCGAGGTCGCGTGCACCGAGCCCAGGTTGAGCATCATCGACCCGGCCACGGGCAACGCGGCCCAGGTCTCGTGCGACATGGTGATGATGGGCCCGGGCCTCCACCTCCGGGCGACCGGGCGCAAGCCCCCGCTCGAGCGCCGCCACCGCGTCGAGGTCCGGCCCGACACGGTCTTCCTGCTGAGCGACAACCGGAGCTACCACGACGACTCGCGCGATTTCGGCCTGCAGCCGCGCGCCGCGTGCAACCAGCGGATCGTGTTCCGCCTCTGGGGCGCCGGCGGCTGGGCCGACGACCAGCGCCGCTTCACCTTCGTGCGCTGATCGCTTGACCCCTCCGCTCTTCGACGTCTAGAACCGTGGTTCTCTCCACCCGGGTCGGGAATCCAGCGCGAGTTTCGGGCCGGGTCTTCCGTCCGGGCTAGCCCATCGGTCGGAGGTCCGCCGCGGCGGCCTTCCACTGGCGCGGGTCGGGGAACCGCCATCCCGCGGTCCTCCAATGCACCGAGGCGACGTTTGCACACCGAGCAGCACGAGATTGGCATCGTCTGTGGCCAGTGCGATCTGTGGAGCCCGATGGGCACCGCGCGTTGCCCTGAGTGCGCGAACGACCTGGCCCTGTTCACGCCGCGCCGGGCGAGCTCTCCGGCGACGTCGGCCCGGCGCTCCCCGACGCCCGCGGCCGGCAGCATCGCGGGCACCAGGGCGGAGGCTCGGCTCGACCCGACGAGCGCGCGCGGCCCGGCGCGAAGCCCCAAGACCACCTCGTCCAAGAGCGAATTTGCCGAACTCTCCCAGGAGGAGCTGATGGAGCAAGCCCGTAACTACGTCTGCCGTTCCTGCTCGAGCGGTGTCCCCTCGGGCCACAAGTTCTGCGGAAGGTGCGGGACCGCTGTCCCGCCCGAGATCCTGAGCGCGCAGACGCTGTTCTTCGGGGACATGCAGAACCCGGCGAAGGCGAAGCTGATCCTCATCCGCGGCGAGGGCATGGACGGCCTCTCCTTCCACCTGAAGGCCGAGCAGCACATCGTCGGCCGCAACGGGCAGCTCGTCTTCCCGGACGATCCGTTCGTCTCGCCGAAGCACGCGAACTTCTTCTACCGCGACGGCAAGCTGGTGGTGCGCGACGAGGGCTCGCTGAACGGCGTCTACATCCGCGTGCGCGGCACGATCGACATCACGCCGGGCGACACCTTCCTCGCCGGCGAGCAGCTCTTCCGGCTCGATCCGACGCCGCGCGCCTCCGACGGCCAGGATCCGGACGGCACGTTCTTCTACTCCTCGCCCAAGCACCCGAGCCCGTTCCGCCTGACGCAGGTGCTCCAGGGCGGCGCGGTCGGCATGACGGTCTGCGCGCGCGGCAGCTCGCTGCAGATCGGGCGCGAGGGCGGCGACCTGAACTTCCCCGTCGATCTGTACATGTCGGGCTCGCACTGCCGGCTCGAGGAGCACAACGGCAAGTTCACGCTCACCGATCTCAACAGCCGCAACGGCACCTACGTGCGCATCAAGAGCGAGCGCGAGCTCGCCCACGGCGACTACCTCTTCATCGGCCGCAAGCTCCTGCGCGTCGAGCTCAACACCAACTAGCTCGGCCCCGCCGGGAGCCCGGGCAGGCCGCTCGCCCATGACCACCGCTCGCTGGCCCCTCGACGTCCTCCGCGCCGGACCGGTCGCCGCGGGCGTGAAGCTGTGGCGCAGCCGTGACCAGCTCCATGTGACCGTCATCGCCAAGGTGACCTTCGCGATGATCGCCGGCGGCGAGGCGCAGCAGATCGAGCCGCTGGAGGTGATCCAGAGCGAGGTCTACACGCGGGGCCACCCGATGATGCCGCTCCTCGCGGCGAGCGAGCTCGCGCCGTGGCTGGAGCGCGCGGAGGTGGTGGTCACCGGCCACGCGTGGGCGCCGGGCGGGGCGCCTGTCCGGCGGATGCCGGTGCGGCTCGCGATCCTGCGCGGGGCGGCGGCGCTCGTCGACAAGCGGATCGAGGTCGTCGGCGATCGGGCGGCCACCGCGGCGTCGCCCGACCCGGAGCCCCAGCCGTTCGTGAAGATGCCGATCGAGTACCAGCGCGCCTGGGGCAACCTCGGCGATCCGGAGAACCCCTTCGGCGTCGGGGTCCTCGAGGACCCGCACGGCAGGACCTCGCTGCCCAACCTGCTGCCGCCGGGCGGGGGGCGCGCGCCTGTCGGCCTCGGGCCTGTCGCGCCGTTCGTGCCGAGCCGGGTGCGCAGGCTCCGCGGCCTCGCGCCGACCGCGCTGGAGGGGATCGCGACGATCCCGGACGACTTCGACTGGTCGTACTTCCAGTCGGCGCCCGCGGATCAGCGCTTCGACAGGGTGCTCGGCGGCGAGCAGATCGTGCTGGAGGGCCTGAGCCCGCACCACCCGGCGCTGGCCACGCGCCTGCCGGCGCTGCGGGCGCTCGCGACGATCTACCTGCCGAACGGCGCGCAGCGCTGGGTGCTGCTGACGGGCGACATGCTGGTCGTGCACCCCGACGCCGAGCGGTGCGCGGCGGTCTTCCGCGGCAGCTTCCAGGTGGCCCAGGAGGAGGCGCTCCTCGCGCTGCGCGTCGCGGTGGGCGTCGAGGTGGGGGGCCGGCCCGTGCCGTGGCCGGACGTCACCGAGGTGCTCGCCAGCGCGCCGATGGTGGCGGCGGCGGCGGCGGAGCGCGCGATGTCGAGGGACTGGAGCACCACGGTGAAGCTCGACGACGAGGACATCGTGGACGCGCCGGAGGGCGCCGCGGCCGCGCGGGAGCACCCGCTCGCGGGCACGCTGCCGCTCGACGGCGCGGGGTCGCCGCCGGGGATCGCGGCGCGGGCCGCTTCCTCGGCCATCGCAGAGCGGGGGGCCCAGGGCCCGGGCGGCGCGGCAGGCGCGCCGTTTCCGCTCGCCCCCGCGGGGGCGCGCGGCGATCGGACGAGCGGCGAGCCCCCGGACGCTGCCTGGACGGCGGCGCGCGCGGCGGCGACCCTGGTGGCCGCGTCACCGCTGGAGGGCACGCTCGATCTGGGCGTGACGGCCACCGCGCCGCTGGAGGGCGCGGTCGACCAGCGCACGCCGGCCGCCGCGCCCGCGCCCGCGCCCGTCGCCGCGCCCGCGCCCGTCGCCGCGCCCGCGCCCGCGCCCGCGCCCGCGCCCGTCGCCGCGCCCGCGCCCGTCGCCGCGCCCGCGCCCGTCGCCGCGCCCGCGCCCGTCGCCGCGCCCGCGCCCGCGCCCGCGCCGTCGCCGCCCACGCTGGCCCAGGCGCCGCCCGCGCGGAAGCAAGAGCGGCCCGATCTCGTCGGGAGCCTCTACAAGCGCTTCCTCAAGGGCTGAGCCGGAACGACGACGGAGGGACCATCATGTCGGAGGGAACCGTGGTTCGGGAGCGCGCGGCATCCGTGCGCGCCGAGGAGTACCTGGGCCCAGCGCATGTCCTGGAGGCCCGCGGGCAGGCGGTGGTGATCGAGCTGCCGGAGGGGGAGAGCGCCGAGGCGACGATGGCGCTGGCGATCCCGTATGCGCCGGCCGTGGGCGACGTGCTCCTGGTGATCGGCCGCGGCGGGCGCTTCTATGGGATCGGCGTCCTGCACGGGACGGGCAAGACGACGCTGGAGCTCCAGGGCGACGTCGACCTCCGGGCGGCCGGCGGGGCGCTGCGGCTGTCCGGGGACCGCGGGGTGGAGCTCCGGGGACCGGAGGTGGACCTGCACGGCGACAAGGTCCGGGTGTTCGCGGGATCGCTGGTGCAGAAGGCGGCGTCGCTCTATCAGCGCGTGACCGACCTGTTCAGCCTGCACGCGCGCGAGAGCCACACGGTCGTGGACGGCTCAGCGACGACCAGGGCGAAGAGCGCGACGGTGCTGACCGAGGAGACGATGACGATCAACGGGAAGGAAATCCATCTGGGCTAGTACAGCGTCGCCCGACGGTCCGCTTCGATCCCGGATCGACCCGCGCCCCCTCGGGACGCGTCAGTAGCAGATCCCGAACTCGGCGTAACCGATGTCGCTGCAGAACCCGCCGCTCGCGCACGGGGCTCCGAGGAGGTCCGGCGGGCACAGCTCGATGCAGGTGCCAACGCCCTCTCCGGTCAGATCGCCGCACAGCGAACCCGACACACAGCTGATGGACACGTCGAAGGAACAGGCGGCGCCGACGGGGATGCCGCCTCCCGTGATGCAGGCCGGCGCTCCTCCGACCAGCTCTCCAGGGACGCACCACTCGGCATCACCGCAGCCGGCGCCGAACGGCGTGCATGCGCCGCCCACCTCGGTCACCTCGATGGAGATGTCGAGCTGACCGTTCCCGATGGTGATGATCGTGCCGTCGGTCTGGAACCGATAGACCAGCTCCGTGGTGAATCCATCGAAGATCGTGAACGCAGCAGGGTTCGGGGAGATGAGGGTCGCCTGCACGGGCACGAACGTGTCCCCCTCGTAGCGCTCCAGGACCCACCCCGGCTGGAGGACGCTCCAGTAATCGCCGACGGGCAACGCCGCGGTGAGCACCGTCTCGCCCGGGTGATCCGAGCTGCTGAGGTAGGTGAAGAGCGGCCCCTCGACCGCGAAGAGCGCATTGCTCAACCGGTACACACGCCCGTCGGTCTCCGCCACCAGCGACAGGCTCGCGCGGCCCGTGGATTCCCCTTCTTCCGCGCCGTCCGGAGCGCCGATGCACGCCGGGAGCAGCGGCGCCGCCGCAAGAAACACCGCGAACCCGAGCCCCACAAACGCCGATCGCCTCATGCTGAACCTCCTGTGATGAAAAGGACCGCCCAGCGTAACTCAACACGAGGCGCGATCGTCGAGCAAAAGCGCCCCCCCATCGCAGGACCAACGCCATGACATCGACGTCAGGACCGCTCGCTCCGGAGTGGACGGGTGTAGGAGGACCGCCCGCGTCTCCTGGAGGGAACAAGCACATTCCCGACGCTCAGAAGAAGACCCCATCCCGGCTCGGCTAGCCGGGGAACGGGAAGGGGTCAAACGACATCAGCCCGGACACGGGCTCGATGTTGAGGCCGATCTTGGTGTAGCCCGTGTGATCCGCGTCATCGTCCTCGCGCCTGTAGATCGTGCACTTCGTGTTCTTGATCTGATCTGCGTCGGGGCGGCCCTCGCCCGAGGCGCCTGCGTCACAGTGGAGGAAATACCCGCCCTGCCGCGCGCGGGAGTGCGTGAATTTGATCACCCGCTGTTCCTCGGTCGCGCCCTCCGCCTTGTCGGCGTAGGTGCTGAGCCAGTCGGTCTCGGGGAGCACGCCGAGCGAGGGGAGGATGTGGACATCGACCCCCTCGACATCGGCGTACTCTGCGCTGTCCTTGACGTGCTTATCGTAGAATCGAAGGACGTGGTTCCGCCGGTAATCGTTGCACACCTCGGTCGCGAAGAGGAGGCCACGCAACCGGAAGAGCGCCCTCGTGTCCCTGGAGGCGTCGGGGTACAGCGTGCCCCAGCCGCGCTCCTCGAGCCTCTCGTTCCCGCCCGGCCATCGCTTGCAGTACACGCACTGCAGCGCGCCGCCGTAGAACACGGGGACGACGTTGAACGCCTGCGTCCTGGTCGCGAAGTAACATGTCCCGGGGATGATCAGCACCCCGGGGTGCTCCTTGCTGTACTCCGCGATGCGCTCGAACGCGTGCCGGTGCTCCTCATCCGTCAGCGCCCGGCCATCCTGTTTCGAGAGGAATGCCTCCGGGGCCAGCACGATCGGCAGCGTCCCGGCGTCGTCGCGCGCGCCGAGCAGAGCGGCGCTATCGAGGCATTGGCCGAGCAGCGCGAGCCTGTCCTGCAGAGAGCCGTCGTAATCGTAGGGGTGCGTGAACGGGAGCATCGTCACCCGCGCATGCGTCGGGCGATCGCCCGCGGCGTCGCACTCGAAGATCGCGGGGCGGGCGTCATCGCGGTGATAAGCGCGCATCATGGCGCTCCCCGGATCGTGCGCCATCACGGGGCCGCGCGCCCTCGGGGTCGAGGGCCCCGGTCCGCCGTCGCTCATCGCTGGCAGCGAGACCCCGTCGCCATGACCCGGCGCCGTGGTGGTCGCAGGAGCGCCGGCGAACGCGATCGCCCGCTTCTTGGGATTGCCACAGCACAGCAGGGCTCTCAGCCAGTTGGGCACGACGTCACCCCTCCCCCGGCCCGACCCCGACCCCCTGCACCTCCACCCCGCCCGGCAGCGTCACCCGCACCGCCGCCGCCATCCGCGCGCCCCCGCCGCCCGCGCACAGCGCCTGCCCCACGCCCTTGCCGTGCGTCCTCTCCCCAGCGATCGCCGCCCGCCCGTGCGCCCTGAGGCACCCCGCGAACAGCTCCGCCGCCGAGGCCGTCCCGCGGTTCACCAGGATCGTCACGGGCGCCGTATACGGCGCTCCCTGCCGCGAGCGATAGACCACCTCGTCCCCATCGCCGTCCGTCACCGTCGCCACCACGCTCCCCGCCGGCAGGAAATCCCCCGCCAGCTCGACGAACGCCCGCAGCTCTCCCCCGGGGTTGTCCCGCAGATCGATGACCAGCTCGCGCACCCCCTCCGCCTCGAGCGCGCGCACCGCCCGGTGCACGAGCGCCGGCACATCCAGCGAGAACACCCGGATCCGGATCACCCCGATCCCGTCGCCCAGCGGCGCGTGCTCCACGTTCGCCGCGCCCGGGCTCACCTCCTCCGGCGCCGCCGCGCACGTGTAGAACACGTTCACCGCGCTCGGCACCAGCACCGCGCCCACCGCGTTGTTTCCCGCGTTCCCGGTGGTGGGGCAGGTGAGGTTGATCGCGGGCAGCCCCTCGATCATCACCTTGGGGTTGCCCGCCACGTACGCCCCGAGATCCATGTAGAGCGGGTGCGCCACCCCGGGCTCCATCCCGAAGGTCATCGGGATGGTCGTGCCGAGGTTCAGCGCGTTCATCATCGACACCTTCACCTTCACCGAGAAATTCACCGCCATCGCGTTGAGCGCGAAGTTCGGGTACGGAATCGGCACCACCACCGGCCCCACCGGCGTCAGGCACACGTCCGGAAAGCCGATGTTCATCCCGGCGCCGTTGTTGCTCGCAGGCAGCATTCGTCCGCTCCTTCCGCTCTCATCGGGGCGGCCGCGGGGGCGTGTACGCCTCCGCCTCCGCCCGCTCGATGTCCGTCCGGCGCGCGCCGAGGAGCCTCGCGCCGGAGAAGCGCGCGCCCTCGTCGTGGAGGGCGTGCAGGTTGGCGCCGCCGAGGTCGGCCTCGCTGAAGTCGGCCTCCTCGACCCGCGCGTGCGACAGGTTGGCGCGCTCGAGCCGGGCCGAGAGGAAGAGCGCGCCGCGGGCCTCGGCGTGATCGAGCATGGCGTCCCGGAGGTCCGCGGCGGCGAGGTTCGCGCGCTCGAGGTCCGCCCGGGTGAACGTCGCGTACCGGAGCATCGCCCGCGAGAGCTTCGCCCCACGCAGCGAGGCGCCCCCGAAATAGGCGGCCTTCGCCACGACGTCCGGCAGGCTCGCGCCGTCCAGCGCGGCCCCGCGGAGCCTGGCCTGCGTCAGGATGGATCCCTCGAAATCGGCGCCGCGCAGGTTCGCCTGCGAGAAATCGCTGCCCATGAAATCGCAGTCGCGGAGGCTCATCCGCTCGAGGTTCGCCTCCATGAAGGCGCAGCGGTGCACCGTGAGGCCGGCGAAGGAGACGGCGCGCAGATCCACGCCGGAGAAATCGACGCGATCGAAGATCGTCTTGCCGACAACGGCGCCCTCCAGGGCGGCCCCGCGGAGGAGCGCCTGCTGGAGCACCGCGCGCGTCAGGTTCGCGCGCGCGAGCCGCGCCCCGTCGAGGATGCAGCGGACCAGGCGCGCGGCCGTGAGATCGGCGCCCTCGAGGTCCGCGTCGATGAGGATCACCGACTCCAGATCGCGGCCCGAGAGATCCACGCCGCGGAGGATCGAGCGCGAGAGGTCGCAGCCGTGGAAGCTCACGCCCCGGAGGTCCGCGCCGGTGAGATCGCAGTCCGAGAGGATCGAGCGCTCGAGGCGGGCGCCGCGGAGATCGGCGCCGCGCAGGTCGGCGCCGCGCAGCGAGCAGAGGGAGAGGTCCGCGCCCGAGAGGTCGAGCCCGGAGAGGTCCGCGCCGTCGAGGTCGGTCCCGGCGAGGTCCTTGCCTGCGAGCTCGGGCCGGCCGAGCCTTGCCTCGTCGAGGACCACGCCGCGCATGCGCCGCGGGAAGCGGGCGCCGCGGAGGTCGGCCTTGACGAAGACCACGCGCTCGAGCTCCGCGCCCTCGAGGTCCGCGCCGCCGAGATCGGCCCCGACGAAGGCGCAGGCCTCGACGCGGGCGCGGGCGAGGCGCGCGCCGCGGAGGTTCGCGCGGGTGAAGGAGGCGCGGGCGACGCGGGCCTCCGTGAGATCCGCGCCCTCGAGGTTCGCGAGGTCGAGGCGCGAGCCCGAGAGGGTCGCGCCGACGAGGCGGGCCCCGGACAAGTCCGAGCCCACCGCCTCGACCTCGACGAGCGCCGCGCCGGAGAGATCGGCGCGGGCGAGCCGCTGGTAGGAGAGCTTCGCGCGGGCGAGCGTCGCGCCGACGAGGCGCGCGCCCTCGAGGTTCGAGCCGAGCACGAGCGCGCCGTCCAGCGCGCAGCCCGCGAGGTCCGCCTCGCGGAGGTCGCACTCGACGAAGTGCGCGCCCGAGAGCGCGCTGCCCGCGAGCCGGGCGCCGCGCAGGCTGGCGCGGAGGAACTTGACGCGGCCGAGAGGGAGGTTCGTGAGATCCCGGCCCGCGAGGTCGAGGCCGTCGAGGCGGGCGCCCTGGAGCGGCGCGCCGGCGCGGACGCGCTCGAGGAGCTCCTCGACGCTCTTCACCCGTCCTCCAGGGACGCTCTTCACCCGCCCTCCAGGCTGGAGCGCCGCAGGTTCGCCCCGTTGAAATCACAGCCGGCGGCGCTCGCGCCGTCGAGGCGGGCGCTGTACAGGCTGGCCCCGGCGAAGGAGGCGCCGTCGAGGCGCGCCTTGCGGAGGTCGGCGCCGAACAGGTCGGCCTGCGCGAGGTCGGCGCGCTCCAGGGACGCGCGGTAGAAGCGGCTCCCGCGCAGGACCGCGCAGGCGAAGCGCGCGCCCCGGGCCGAGGCCCAGGAGAGGTGCGCCCGCGGGAGGGACGCATACCGGAGGTCGGCGCCGTCGAGCTTCGCTCGGAGCAGCGCGGCGCCCTCGCCGCGCGCTTGCACGAGCGTCGCCCGCTCGAGATCGGCGTCGGCGAAGCTCGTGCGCGGCAGGGACGCGCCCGTGAGATCCGCGCCCCTGCCGGAGGATCCCGCGCACATGCACCCGACGAGCGCCGCGCCCCTCAGGGAGGCGCGATCGAGCTTCGCCCCCTGGAGGACGGCGCCCTCGAGGTGGAGCTCGTCCCCGTCGATCTCGCGGAGATCGGCCTCATCGAGCAGCGCGCCGCGCCCCCGCGCCCTCGCCAGGCGGGCGCGGGCGAGATCGGCGCGGGTAAAGACGGCCTGGTCGAGCTTCGCGCCGCGCAGATCGGCGCCCGCGGCGCGCGCGCCGGTGAGGTTCGCCTGGGAGAGGTCCGCGCCCGGGAGGGCGGCGCCCTCGAGGTTCGCCTCGAACAGCACGGCCCGCGACAGATCCGCGCCCGAGAGGTCCGCGCCCGAGAGGTCCGCGCCCGAGAGGAGCGCGCCGGCGAGCTTCGCCCCGGAGAGATCGCGCCCCGAGAGGTCGTGCCCGGAGAGATCGCGCCCCGAGAGGTCGACGCCGGGGCCGGGCTCGGGGGGCGGCGCCGCGGCCTCGCCGGGCGGCCGGTAGCCGGGGACGATCTCGCGGAGGCGGGCGTCGCGAAGCAGCGCGTCGAGGCGCTCGACGCCCTCGAGCTCCGTCCCGCGCGCGGCCGCGTCCCGCCGGAGCTGCTCGACGCGCGCGACGAGCGCGTCGAGCGCGCCGCCCATGGGGACGCGCGGCGCGCCCGCTGGCGTGGCCGGGAGGTACGCGGCCTGCCGCTGCGCCGGGAGCCGCGCGAGCGCCTGCGCGATGGTGCGCTCGAGGTCGACGCCCTCGGGGGTGCGCAGGGTCCGGAGCTTCTCGACGAGCTGCCGCACGCGGTCCTGCTCCGGCGCGTGGAGGCCGCCGAGCCGCTCGGCGAGGAGCTTCGACACCGGATCCGCCTCGTGCGCCGGCGGCGGCCGCGGCGCGCCGTCGCGGACGAGGTCGTAGGCGTCGCGCACCTCCGGCGGGAGATCCTCGAGCCCGCGCGGATCGCGGGCGAGCTGCGCGAGCCTCTCCCGGTAGTGGTCGAGCGGGAGCGGCGCGGCGTCCAGCGGCTCGGCCGCGATGACGACGGCGCGCACGTCGGTGAGATCGTCCTCGGCCACCTCGGCGTGACCGCGCCAGGTCAGGGTCACGAGGCCCGCGTCCGGCTCCACGAGGAGGGTGTCGAGGCTCATGCGGGCGTCCTGCACGCGGCCATGGGCGTCCTCGACGACCGCGCGGATCCGGACGCCCGGCAGGCGGAAGGAGGCGGTCTGCGCGGCGGGGTGGAGGTTCAGGAGCGTGACCTCCTCGTCGCCGCGCAGGTGGCCGGCGAGGCGCTGATCCGGCGGGGCGGCCTGGAAATAGGCCCAGTCGAAGTCCTCGGCGTACCAGGGGGCGCGGGTCTTCCGGTACGAGGGGCCGTACTCCTTGCCGAGCATCCGGCGGTGCTCGGGCGAGTCCGGGTGGATCGGCCCGAAGGGCGCGGGCACGAGGCGGCCCTCGCGCGGCGCCGGAACGAGCAGCGATTTCGACCAGCTCCCGACAGCGAACCCCACGGCGTGCTCGCGCGGCGGCTCGCCGGGCGGCGGGCGGCACGCGCCGCGGAGCAGGAGATCCGCGGCCGGCTTCCAGTCGGCGAAATCGCCGGGGTACGTGCACTCGCCGTCGCGCTCGCCGTCGCCTCCCTCGAAGGTCGCGGCGGTCAGCGCCCCCTGCGCGAGCTGCCCTTCCAGCGGCGCGAGCGGCTCGCCCGGACGGAGCGAGAACCGGCCGCGGACGACGAGGACCACCTCGGGCTGCGGCGGCCTGCGCGAGCAGACCTTGGCGCCGAAGGGGAAGGGCGTGAGGTTCCGGGTCTGCATCAGAACAGGTTGATGACGCCGGACATCAGGTTGTACGCCCCGGTGCTCACCGACTCGGCCGACGAGACGCTCGAGCAGATGTTCTTCACGTTGGTGCGGAACTGCGAGAGCTCCTGCCGGTTGGTCAGGTTGAGCTCGGCCTTGGGGCCCATGTTGATCGAGACCCCCGCCGTGAGCGAGACCTCGAGCATGGCCGCGATCGTCAGCTCGACCAGGCCGCCGATCGTGACGTCCTCGGTGGCCCCCACGGTGATCGACGCCGCGTTGCCGATGGTGATGTCGCTCGTGTCGCCGATGGTCACCGACTGGACCTCGCCGATGGTGGTGTCCGAGACGAGCGAGGCGGTCGTCGTGCTGGACACGGTGCTCGCGGCGGTCTCGTCGCTGATCGACGTGGCGCTCGTGGTGCTGGAGATGGTCTGCGCGGTGGTCTCGTCGCTGATCGCGGTCGCCGTCGTCTTGCTCGCGATCTGGTCGGCCCAGGTCTCGTCGAGGATCTGCGGCACAGGGCAGGCCGCCGAGCCGGTGTACGACTCGATCCGCTGGGCCCAGGTGGAGCTCAGGCAGACGGGGTTCGGGCGCTCGGCCGTGGGGGCCTCGGAGCCGGTGATGCTGGTCTGCTTGTTCCCGTAGAAGCGATCGAACGTATCGCCATGGTAGGTTGTGTCGACGTCGCCCTTCTCGGTCTTCTCGGTGACCTTCCACGTGCCGTTGTAGTTCTGGACCCACTCGATGGTGGTGGCGGCGGTCCAGAGATCGGTCGCATCCTGGATATGGCCGCCGGAGACGTCCCAGCCTGCGGTGTCTTCCTGCCGGCCGAGGACGAGCATGCGGTAATTGCCCTTGATGACCTCGACCTTGTCGCCGCGCGTGGTGGTGATGCGGTTGCCGTCGGAGTGGTCGCGCCAGCCGCCCTTGGTGTGGAGCTTCGCGGTCTCGGCCTGCCGCTCGGCCTCGGGGATGAAGCTGGGGCAGCCGTCGCGCTTGCGGGTGTCGTCGATGAACGAGGTGACCCGGGCGGCGAGGTCCTCGCCCGTCGCTCTCGGCGCGCTCGGGTCGGCGGCGAGGCTCGGGTCCTTGACCGCGCCGAGGCGCAGATACGAGCCCATCGCCTCGGCCTCGGACGCCGCGTCGTTGAAGTTCGGGACCTCGATGAGGAGGTATTTCCCGTTGATACCGTCACCCTCGCGCGTGCCCATGCGTGCCTCCGGGTCGGATACACTACCAGGCGCGCCGCGGAGGAGGCGCGACGATGGACCGAGAGCCGACGGAACCCCTGAGGTGCAGCGAGCCGAGCGCCGCCCGGCCGTGCGGTGAGCCCACGGCGGCGACGGCGCGCCGCGCGCCCAGCGCCGCGACGGTGGCCATGACGCCCGCCCCGGCGCGCATCCGCGAGGCCCCCGACGCGGGGCCCCCGTGCAGCGAGCCGATCACACGCGCGGCGTGCGCCGAGCGCCCGGCGGAGGCGGCCGGGCCGGTGGAGGGTGCCCCCCCTGCGCCGCCTGCGGACGGCGGAAAGCCCCTCACGGCGCCGGCGCGAGCCAGCGCTGGAGGGCCCCGCGAGGTGCCGCCATCGCCGCCGCGAGCGATCCCCGAGGGGCCGCCCTCGCCGCCGCCGTTGCGCCCGGGCGCGAGCGCCGGAGGGCCGCGCGAGCTCCCGCCGTCCCGCGGCGGCCCAGGGGCGCCCGATCACCTGCCGTTCCGCGACCTCGGCGCAGCGGAGCCGGCGCCGCCGCCGGAGCGCGCTGCGCCGACGAAAGCGCTCCACGAGGCGAAGGCCGCGCTCCGGGACCGGGCGCGGCATGCGCCGATCCTGCGGCTCGACTCCGACGATTTCTCCTGCGACCTCCTCCGGGTGCGCGGGGTGCACGGCAAGGAGGCCATCGGCCAGCTCTTCTCGTACGACATCGATGTCGTGTGCAGCGACGGCGCCGAGCTCTCGATCGAGCAGGTGCTGGGCGCGACGGCGTCGCTCGTGTTCGAGGTCGAGGGCGCGGAGGAGCGGGCCGTGCACGGCATGATCGCCGAGGTGGAGGACCGGCACGAGACGGAGAGCGCCTTCCGCTCCTACCGGCTCCGGCTCGCGCCGCGGGCGTTCCGCGCGACGCTGGTGGAGCTCCAGCAGGTCTTCCTCGACACCAGCGTGCCGAAGCTCATCCAGCACAAGCTCTCGATGGTGGGGCTCGGGCCCGAGGACGTGGTGATGCGCCTCTACCGCGATCACCCGGATCGGGAGATGATCGTCCAGTACAAGGAGACGGATCTGGCCTTCATCTCGCGGCTCGCCGAGCACCTCGGGATCTCCTTCTTCTTCGAGCACGAGGCGGGCCGCGACGTGATGGTGTTCACCGACGAACAGACGGGCTTCCAGCCGCTGCCGGGGGGCGGCACCGTGGGGTTCCGGCCGCGGGGCGAGCGGCGCGATGTGTTCGAGCTCAAGGAGCAGGCCAGGGCCTTCCCCGCGACGTACGTCATGCAGGAGTACAACTACCGGACGCCGCGGCTCGACATGACGGCGGCGCACGAGTCGCCGGCGGGCCTCGGGGGCGGCGTCGTCGAGTACGGCGCCCACCACAAGACGCCGGAGGAGGGCCAGCGGATGGCGCAGATCCGCGCGGAGGAGCGGGCCTCGTCGAGCCGCTATTTCGAGTGCCGGAGCGACGAGCTCCAGCTGATCCCGGGGGCCGTCTTCGCGCTCGAGGGCCACCCGCGGCTCGACGGCGCGCGGTTCCTCGCCGTCGAGGTCGAGCACCGCGCTGTGCAGCCGGTGGCCATCGAGGGCAGCGGCGGCGGCGAGCAGGAGTACGTCAACCGCGCGCGCCTGGTGCGCGCCGAGCAGGCCTACCGCCCGCCGAGGACGGCGCCGCGGCCGAGGATCCACGGGGTGGTGACGGCGCTCGTGGAGCCGCTGCCGGACGGTGGGATCGGGGCGGTCTCGCCCATCGACGAGCAAGGGCGCTACCGGGTGCGCTTCCACTTCGACGCGGGGGATCCCGCGTCGCGGGAGTTCCCCTCGCGCCTCGTGCGGATGATCCAGCCGCACGCCGGGCCGAACTACGGGGTCCATTTCCCGCTCAAGCCCGGCATCGAGGTGCTGATCGTCTTCATCGACGGCGACCCCGACCGGCCGATGATCGTGGGCTCCACGCCCAACCCGATCACGCCGTCCCCGGTGACCCGGGAGGTGAGCCTGATGCACCGGATCGAGACGTCGACCGGCATCCTCATCGAGATGAGGGACTGCCCGCCGCGGGGCTGACGCCGCGGGCAACGCGGCCTGCCTGCGCCCCGAGCGGCGCGCTCAGCGCTTGCGGCCGGCGCGGCCGCTGAGGCGGCTGATCGCGTCGCCCGCGGCCCAGGCGACGCGGGCGGCGGCGTTCAGGGAGCGGACCACCGCCTCGGGCACCTGCGCGATCAGTCGCTCGAGATCGACGGGGCCGTCGATCGACGGCAGGAGCTGCTCCATGAGCTCGGCGAACAGGTCGTACTTGCGCGACAGGTCGTCGAGCCGCGCGCGCATCGCGTCGGCCTCGGGGCCCTGCGCGTCGCCGAGCAGCGAGAGCGCGCGCCGCGCGAGCGTGCGCTTGTCCTGCACAACGCGGCGCAGGCGGCCGAGGTAGGCGCCGACGATCACGTCGGGGTACTTGCCGCGCAGCGCGAACGAGTCGTGCCGCGCGCCCGACTCCCGCCGACGCTCGATGATCCCGGCCGCCTCGAGGCCGCGCAGGTTCGCGAAGATGTTGCTCTTGGAGCGGCCGAGCTCCTGGCTGAGCTCATCCATCGAGCGCGGCACGTCCGCCAGGTAGAGGGCCGCGACGACCTGCCCGCCCAGCCGGGTGATCCCGGGGAACGAGGCGGCGATCTCGGCGCCCACCCCCTCGAGCAGCGCCTGCCGCGCGGCCGCGACGCGCTCGTCCGAGGAGCGGCCGTCGCCCCCTTCGCCCGCTCCGGGCGGCTGCGGCGGCTGCGCTGTCGGCGACGTCGGCCTGCGGGCGGTCATGATGGGTGACTCACATAACGATCTTTCGCGGGAGCGCCAAGCAGCGAGCGCGCCGCGCACGCGCCGCCCCGGGCGTCCCCGCGCCGGCGTCCGCTCAGGAGTCGTCGGTGCAGAGGCCGGCGAAGCCGCCGCGCGGCTGCCCCTTGAAGATGTCGACCGGGCACCCGCCCCAGCGCGAGACCATCTCACCCACGTCGATCGCCAGGCTGCTCGACCAGTCCCGCGCCCCGTCGAAGCGGGCCCGGATGATCCCGTTCGGGTCGATGATCCACGTCTCCGGGTAGAGCTGCGTGCCGTACTTGTCCAGCACGACCTTGGACTCGGGGTCGAAGAGGACAGGGAACGGCGGATCCCCGTTCAGGGCCACCTTGAGCGCGTCCCGCACGTCGTCCGGCCCCTCGTCGGTCGAGATCGTGAGGACGACGAAGTCCTTGCGCGACTGGGCGATCCGGCCGAGCTCCGCGAGCGCCGGCATCTCCTGCAGGCACGGAGCGCAGGTCTTCGTCCAGAAGTTCAAGAACACAGTCTTGCCCCGGAACGACGAGAGCCGGACCGGCTTGCCGTTCATGTCCGGCAGCTCGAAGTCCGGCGCGAGCCGGTTGCGGCCGGCGTAGGCGGGGCGCAGCGCGCACATGGCCTTGCAGGCCGTGGAGCGCTGATCGTTCTGCGCCGCGTGCACGAAGCCGTAGACGGCGACGGCCGCGACGAGGATGAAGAGGATCTGTGCTGTCGTCGTCCACTTCACGGGGTTGGCCATAGCCTAGCGTGGCGCCGGACGAAAGCGCGCGGAAGCGCCCTGATGCCGTCCGGGGTCATTCCGGGCCGGAGAGCAGCCGCTCGAGCCGCTGCTCGTCGACGCGGTACTTCATGATCTTTCGCCCCTCCAGCTCGACGACGGGGACCTCCCAGTCGTACAGCGCCCGCTTCTCCGGGCCGGCCTCGCGGTCCAGGTCGACGATCGCGAGCTCGAACGGCAGCCGCGCGCGGACGCGCTCGAGCGCGGCGTGGGCGTCCTCGCACAGGTGGCAGCGCTCGCGCGTGAAGAGGGTCAGCTTCTTCGTCGGGTTCATCGGGCTCCTCGGATCCTCGCGGGCGGGCGGCCGCCCCGCTCACCCGGCCGCGAGGAGCGGCAGGCTCTGGCGGCGCGGCGGCTCCGGCCGCTTGATCTTCTCGAACGCGCGCTCGTAGTCGCGGAACGAGCCGCCCGCGTGCACGGCCTGCAGCACCGCGCGCCCCTCGGCCTCGCCGCCGGCGGCGAGCACCGCCTCGACCCACGCCCAGCGCGCGCTCGTGGCCCGCACGTCGGCGCGGCCGCGCAGCCCGCGGCGGAGCCGGTCGAGGCGCTTGTTCACGACGTCGATGCCCGCGAAGCGCGCGCCGTGCAGCGGCGTGTTGCGCTTCGGGCAAAACGGCGCGATCCCGAGCGCGACAGGCACGACGCGGGAGAGCTCCGCGACGAACGAGACGCACTCGTCGACGTCCTCGTCGGTCTCGCCGGGGACGCCGACCATGAGGTACAGCTTGAGCCGGTTCATGCCGTGCTGCCGCGCGAGCTCGGCCGCCCGCTGGAGGTGCCGGGGCCGCGCCCGCCGCTCGAGCGTCTCGCGGACGCGCTCGCTCGTGCCGTCCATCGCCGTCGTGAGCGTCTTGTAGCCCGCGAGCCGCAGCGCGCCGACGAACTCGTCGGTCAGCCGGTCCGGCCGGAGGCTGCTCAGCCCGACCTCGCACCCCCGCTCGGCGAGCGTGCGGACCACCTCGACGATCTTCGGGTGGTCGCTGACAGCGGCGCCGACGAGGCCGACGCGCCGCGCGTCCTCGGGGATGAGCTCGAGGAGGCGCTCCTTCGGCACGATGCGCATGCCGCCGTTGGTCGAGCGGCGCATCACGCAGTAGGTGCACCCGCGCGAGCAGCCCCGCTCCGCCTCGATGAGGAACATGTTCGAGAGCTCCGTCTCCTCGGCGCGGATCGGAGACCACGCGGGCAGGAGCGCGCTGTCGCACTGGGCGACCGGGGGCATCTCGGCGCCGTGGCGCGCGGGCACGAAGACGTGGGGGACGCGCGCCAGCTCGTCGAGCGCGGCCTCGCGCGAGGGGGCGTCCCGCAGCAGGCGCAGCACCTCGACCGCCAGCGTGTCGGCCTCGCCCATGAGGATCGCGTCGGCGAACACGGCGAGCGGCAGCGGGTTGGAGAAGGTGAGCGGGCCGCCCGCGAGGACGAACGGGTGGCGGCCGTCGCGCTCCTCCCGGAGCGCGGGCAGCCCCGCGAGCTCGAGCAGGCGGGCGACCCCGGCGAGCTCGAGCTCGTAGGCCACGGAGAGCGCGATGACCGGGAAGTCGGAGAGCGGGCGGAGCCCCTCGTACGTGACCGGAGCGCCGTCGGCGCCCTGGCCCTCGTCGTCCGGCAGGAAGGCGCGCTCGCACGCCATCCCGGGCTCGGCCTGGATCATCTTGTAGATCTGGAGGAAGCCGAGCGAGCTCATGCCAGCCCGGTACGGGGACGGGTAAGACAGCGCGACGCGGAAGGGCGCCTGCTTGTCGATACGACCGTTCTCGCTCGCGAGCCGGCGGCGGATCGTTGTCGTCATCGCGCTACGAGACATCGACGCAGCGTCCCTCAGGGGCCGTCCAGGCGCAAGGACGCGGGGCGGACGGGCGGCCGTCCGGGGCGCGGGTTTCTGCCGGTTCCTTCCGTCTCACCGCCTCCGGCTCACCTCCCCGGGCCGGAGGTCCCGCCCGCGGCGCCGCCCGCCGCGCCGGGCCGGTCGGGCGCCGGGCTCGGCGGCTGGCCGGGGCGGGACCAGAGGACGCGCTCGCCGTCGGTCTCCCAGATCAGGGCGCCGCCGCGGTCCATGCGCGCGATCGCGACGCCGCGGGCCGAGAGGCGGGCGAGGACCTCGGGGCTCGGGTGCCCGAAGCGGTTGCGGACGCCGCAGGAAACGGCGGCGACCGACGGGTCGACGGCCGCGAGGAGCGCCGCGCCGGTCGACGTCCTGCTGCCGTGGTGGCCGACCTTGAGCAGATCGGCGCGGAGCGCGGCGCCGTACCGCGCGACGAGCGCGTCCTCGGCCTCGTGCTCCGCGTCGCCCACGAGCAGCGCGGAGCGCGCCCCGTAGGAGATGCGCAGGACGAACGAGTTGTCGTTGGCGCCCCGGTCCGGGTGGAGCTCGGGGCACGGCGCGAGCACCTCGATCGTCGCCCCCGAGAGCACCCGCGGCCTGCCGCACAGCGAGGCGGGCCCGACGACGGGCACGCCGCGCCGGCGCAGGTCGGACAGCAGCCCCGCGTAGACAGGGCCGGCGCCCTCGGCCTCGCCCTGGCCGGTGTCCCAGAGCTCGCCGACCTCGACGCCCGCGACGACGGCGGGGAGGCCGCCGAAGTGGTCCGGGTGCGGGTGCGAGAGGACGACAGCGTCGAGGCGCGCGCGGCGGCGCGATCGCAGGAGCGGCCGGATCACGCGCGCCCCCGGATCGACAGGGCTGCCCACGAAGCCGCCGGCGTCGACGAGCATCGCGCCGCCCTCGGGGAGGTCGATCAGGATCGCGTCGCCCTGCCCCACGTCGAGGACGCTGACGCGCAGCGCGCCGCGGGGCGCCCCGGCGCGCACGGCGACCCCCTCGAGCAGCAGCCACGCGGCGGCGCCGGCGGCGAGCGCCGCGAGGCGCCGGGCGCGGCGCTCCGCGGCCCACGCGAGCGCGATGGCGGCGGCGAGCGCGGCGAGCTGGGCGGGCGACGGCTCCGGCAGGCGCAGCACAACGCCGGTGTCCGCCGAGGCGCGGGCGACGGCGCGCACGGCGAGCAGCGCGCCGGATCCGACGAGCGCGCACCCGCGCTCGACCGGCGGGCACCACGAGAGCACCGCGTGCGCGAGGCAGAACGGGAGCGCGGCCAGCTCGCCGATCGGCGCGGCGACGACGTTCGCGGCCACGCCGAGCAGCGGGAACGTCTCGCTGCTCAGGAGCAGCAGCGGCGCGCACCCGAACATGGCGGCGAGCGTCGTCGCGAGCGGCGCGAGGAGCTTGCGCGCGAGCGCGCGCGGCGACGAGGCGGGCAGCGCGTGGTCCGCGCGGTCGCCGCCGTCGCCGCCGTCCGCGCGGTCGTCGGCGCCGCCGGGCGGGCGCTCCCGGGGGACGAGCAGCGCGGCGAGCGGCCGCTGCAGCCAGAGCAGCCCGGCGGTCGCGGCGGCGGAGAGGCCGAACGAGAGATCGCACGCGACAAGCGGATCGACGGCCGCGGCGCCCGCGAGCGACAGGGCGAAGTTGCGGACGCCGACCGATCGGAGGCCGAGGAGCCGGGCGCCCATCGCGCAGGTGAGCATCGCGGCGGCGCGCATCGCCGAGCCGCCGCCGCCGGCGAAGTCGGCGTACAGCCACGCGGCCGGCACGCAAAGGGCCGCGGTGATGCGGCCCGCGTCACACCGCGCCGCGATCGGGTCGACGCGGACGAGGATCGCCCGGAGCGCCGCGGCGAGGCCCGCCACCGCGAGGACGAGGTGCGTCCCGGAGACCGCGAGCAGGTGCGCGAGGCCGCTCTCGCGGAAGGCGTCCTGGTCCTCGGGCGCGAGGTCGGTCTCGCCGAGCACGAGCGCGCGCCCGAGCGCGGCCGCCTCGGGGTGGAACGTGGCCTCGATGCGGCCGCGCACGGAGGCCCGCGCGCGATCGACGGCCGCGCCGACCGATCGACCCTCCGAGAGCCGCCGCGCGTCGACGATCGTGCCGCTCGCGACGATCCCGCTCCGCGCGATCGCGGCGGTCGCGTCCCGGAGGCCCTCGTTCCGGAACAGGTGGATCGGCGCGAGGTCGACGAGCACCTCGAGCCGGTCGCCCCGGGCGAGGTCGCGCGGCGCTCCGTAGAGGCGCGCCCGGAGCGGGTGCGCCAGCGCTCGCCCGCCGCAGGTGCCGCCGGCGATCTCCACGTCGACGCGCCCGTCCGGCGCCTCGCCGTCCGCTCGCTGCGCCGCTCCGATCACGACAGGCGAGCCGACGACGGCGCACGTCACCTCGCAGCGCGCCGGCGGCTGCAGCAGCGCGGCGGCGCCTTCATGGAGGCCGGCCGCGTCGTCGAGCAGCGCGCGGGCGCGGAGCCCGCCAGCGACGAGCGCCACCGCCGCGGCGGCGAGCGCCATGGGGCCGGCCCTGCGGCGGAGCGCCGCCGCGGCGAGCGCCGCCGCGAGCGCGGTGGGCAGCGGAGAGAGGGCGAGCGGCGCGCCCGCGGCGAGCGCGAGCCCGAAGAGCAGGACGGGATCGATCACGGCCGCGTCGCCCGGCAACACCCGGGCCGCGCACGTTTCCACGGCTTTTCGTCACGGCGCCGGTCGCCCTGGCCCTGGCGCCGCCATGGCGGAACTGGGTAACGTCCGTTACGCGAGTACCCTGCAAGAGCTCTCCGGCAGCCAATTTATGTGGTGCATGCAACGAGCCGAGTCGTTCATCGCTCGCGGCGCGCGTGCATGACCGCACATTCCCCTCTAGACTCTTTCGCTCGATGCGACGCCTCGGAGCTCGTCGCACCTACATTGCAGTACTTGGAGGCTCTCGATGTCGTTTTGCTCGCCCAGAGTCACCTTGATTCTTGCCCTGGGACTCACTGCAACAGCGTGCAGCTCGGCCCTGGAGCCGCCTGATGAGACCGGTGAGACGCGAGATGCCATCCAGGACGGTTACCTGGACAACGGCGACAGGGCCGTCGTGGGCATCTACAACGCCGAGATCGGCGCCATCTGCACGGGGAGCTTGATCGCGCCGAACGTGGTGCTGACAGCCCGACATTGCGTGTCGGACATGGCCAATGAGACGGACGGCCAGATCACCTGCCGTTCCACGAAGTTCACGGACACGCACCTCGCGCGGAAGATCTTCGCCACGACCGACGCGGAGATCGGCGAGTCCTCGTATTTCTACGGCGGCAGCGAGATCGTCCTGCTCCCCGGCGACGACGCCGACAGCTTCTGCGGCAACGACCAGGCGATCCTGATCCTCGACGAGCCGATCCCGGAGAGCGACGCCGCGCCGCTCGTGCCGCGCGTCGACGTGCCCCTGAAGCAGGGCGAGGAGTACTACGCGGTCGGCTTCGGCGCGACGAACGACAGGAGCACCGGCGCGGGCCTGCGGCGGCGCCGCGACAACCTCTTCATCGATTGCGTGGCCGACGGCTGCCCGGCGTCCGTGGTGAAGTCCACGGAGTGGGTCGGGGACACCGGCATCTGCGAGGGCGACTCGGGCGGGCCCAGCCTCGATCTGATGCACCGCGTGATCGGCGTGACATCGCGCGGCGCCGAGGGCTGCGAGTACCCGATCTACGGCTATGTGTACGGCTGGGCGGAATGGATTAAGGAGACGACCGTGCGCGCCGCGAGCCTTGGAGGGTACGAGCCGCCCGGCTGGGCGACCGGCTTCCCCACCGACCCCGTCTACTCCGCCGAGATCGGCGGCGCCTGCGAGCAGGCCGAGCAGTGCGCGACGAACGCCTGCCTCGACGGCTACTGCACCCGCCCCTGCACCGAGAGCGCTACCTGCCCGAGCGGGTACGGGTGCGACGCAGAGCTCGGGTTCTGCGCGAAGCTCCCCGAGCCGCCCCCGTCCGAGGACGGCGGCGAGGGCGAGGACGACGCCGTCAAGGACGGGGCGGCCGACGCGTCGGGCGGCTCCTGCAGCATCAGCAACCCGCGGCCGGATCCGACGAAGCCCGTCCCCTGGCTGCTCGGCGCGGCGGGCCTGGGCGCCGTCGCGGGCCTGCGGCGCCGGCGGCGCGACCGGGACCGGCTTGGCTGACGATCGTCGCGCATCCACGACGGGCGTCGCGCCTGACGCGGAGGCGCCGGGCGCCGCGCTTGCGCCTGGCGCCCCCGGCCGCGCCCTCCCGAGGCGGGCCGCGCTCACGGCGCTCGCCGCGGTCGCGCTGGCGGCGTGCGGGCGCCGCGCCCCGGTCGCCGCCGGCGGGGCGCGCGTCGTCTCGCTGTCGCCGAGCACCACGGAGGCGGTCTGCGCGATCGGCGCCGGCGCGGCGCTCGTCGGCCGCTCCCGCCACTGCGACCACCCGCCCGAGGTGCTCCGCCTGCCCAGCGTCGGCGGCTACGCCGACCCGAGCATCGAGGCGGTCGTCGCGCTCTCGCCGACCCTCGTCGTCGGCGCCCGCGGGCCCGCCGGGCCGGCGCTCGAGGAGGCGCTGCGCGGCCAGGGGATCGCGACCTTCTTCCCCGAGACCGAGTCGCTCGCGCAGATCGAGGACATGCTCGCGGAGCTCGGGCGGCGGCTCGACGCGGCCCCCGGCGCGGAGCAGGCGATCGGCCGGATCCGCGCGCGCCGCGCCGCTGTCGAGCAGGCCGTGAAGGGCACGCCGCGCGTCCGGGTCGCCCTGCTGTTCGACACCTCGCCCATCTTCGCCGCGGGCCCCGGCAGCTTCGCCGACGAGCTCATCCGGCTCGCCGGCGGCGAGAACGTGATCGCCCGCGGCGGCGCCTACCCGTCGATCAGCGTCGAGCACCTGCTCGCGCTCGACCCCGACGTGCTGCTCGACGGCGCGGCCGGCGAGGCCGAGGCGCAGGAGGGCTCCGCGAGGCTGGCGCAGCTCAGGGACGCGCCCGGCTGGCGCTCGCTGCGCGCGGTGCGCGAGGGGCGCCTGCGCCCGCTCCGCACCGACGTCGCGCTGCGCCCCGGGCCGCGCATCGGCGACGGGCTCGCCGCCGTCGCGCGGGCGCTCCACGGCGACGCGCTGGCGCTCTCCGACGCGGCGGCCGTCCCCCTCTCCCCCGGCGGCGGCGCGGGCCTCGTGCGCCCGCCGGCCTCGAGGGCGCAGTGACCCGCGTGCGCGCCGACGCGCTGCTCGTCGCCCGCAAGCTCGTCGGCTCGCGGACCGAGGCGCAGGCGCTGATCATGGCCGGCAAGGTCACCTCCGGGCCCCGCCGCATCGACAAGCCGGGGACGCTGCTCCCGGAGGACGCGGAGCTCCACGTCGCCGCGGGCCCCCGGTTCGTCTCGCGGGGCGGCGACAAGCTCGAGCACGCGCTCGCGGCCTTCGAGGCGCGCGGCCTCGACGTGGCGGGGAAGACGTGCGTCGACGTGGGCGCCTCGACAGGCGGCTTCACCGACTGCCTGCTCCAGCGCGGCGCGGCGCGGGTCTTCGCTGTCGACGTCGGCTACGGCCAGCTCGCCAGCAAGCTCCGCGCCGATCCGCGCGTCGTGGTCCGCGACCGGGTCAACGCCCGCGAGCTCCAGCGGGAGGACTTCGACGCCCCCATCGACCTCGTCGTCGTCGACGCGTCGTTCATCAGCATCGCGCGGCTGATCGACGCGATCGCCCGCCTGCTCCGCCCGTCGGGGGACCTCGTCGCCCTGGTGAAGCCGCAGTTCGAGGCGGGCCGCGAGGCCGCCGCCCGCGGCCGCGGCGTCATCCGCGACGAGTCGACCCGCCTCGCGGCGATCGCCGAGGCGCGGCAGGCCATCGAGGCCGCGGGCTTCTCTGTCGTCGACGAGGTCGACAGCGCCGTGCGCGGCCCGAAGGGCAACGTCGAGCACTTCGTCCACGCGCGGCGCGCAGGCTAGCGCGCGCTCCGCGCCGCGCGCGTCGGCGCTCGCTCCGCGGCGCGGGCCAGCGTCCCTCTGCGCGGCGCGCCGTGATGCGCGCGCGGCCCGCGCGGTCGACGGCGGGCTCGGCCGGCGGAATCCGTGGAGAATCGAGTACTTGAGTCCACCGTCGCGGAGCGCGCCGCGGCCCGACCCTGCTGACGTGCCGCGTGGACAATGGTAGACGCGACGAGTACACGCGCTCTCGGCCATGGGTTGAGCGCGCGGCCATGGCCACCGGCGGACGACCCACACGCGGCGCGGCCCGGCGGCAGGGAGGACGACAACATGCTCGGACGACGGGGTTTGGTGAGGATGATCGCCGGGGCGCTCGCGCTGAGCGCGATGGCGCTCGGCTGCGGCAAGAAGAGCGAGGGCTCGGGCGGCGATCCGGCGAAGCACGCGAAGGACGACCCCGAGTGGAAGGTCGGCGCCTACTTCAGCCTCTCGGGCGAGGAGACGGCGTTCGGCGTCGACTCCAAGGAGGGTGTCGACCTCGCCATCGACGAGATCAACAAGGCCGGCGGGGTCAAGGGCAAGCCGATCAACGTCCTCTACGAGGACAACAAGTCGAAGCCGGAGGAGGCGACCAACAAGGTCCTCCAGCTCATCGATCGGGACCACGTGCTCGCGCTCCTCGGCGAGGTCGCCTCGTCGCGGTCGCGCGCCGGCGGCATCGTCGCCAACAAGAAGAAGGTGCCGATGATCTCGCCGGCGTCCACGAACCCGGACGTGACGAAGGTCGGCCCGTTCGTGTTCCGCGCCTGCTTCACGGACGACGTGCAGGGCCAGATGGGCGCGCAGTTCATCGTGAACACGCTGGGCAAGAAGAAGGTCGGGCTCTTCTTCGCCTCCGACGACCTCTACTCGTCCGGCCTCGCCAACGAGTTCCGCGCCGAGGTGAAGCGCCTCGGCGGGGAGATCGTCATGGAGAAGAGCTTCCTCAAGAAGGAGACCAACTTCACGACGTACATCAACGAGCTCAAGTCGGCGAACCCCGAGATGATCTACGCGCCGATCTACTACACCTCGATGGGCCCCATCGCGCGGCAGGCCAAGGCCGCGGGCGTTCCGGGCAACATCTTCGTCGGCAGCGACGGGTGGGACGCGAACGAGCTCCTGCGCGACGCCGCGGAGGAGCTCGACGGCGCGTACTTCACGAACCACTATGCGCCCGACGTCCCCTGGCCCAACTCGCAGGCGTTCGTGAAGAAGTACACGGAGCGGTACAAGCGCACGCCGTCGAGCATGGCTGCTCAGGCCTACGACGCGGCCAAGCTGCTCGCCGACGCGATGGGCCGCGCCAAGGAGATGACGCCGGATGGCATCCGGCAGGCCATCCAGGACACCAAGGGTTTCCAGGGCGCGACAGGGGTCATCACCATCGATGAGAACCGCAACGCCGACAAGCCGGTGGTGATCGTCCAGATCAAGGACAAGCAGTTCAAGTATTACGCGACGGTCAACGAGAAGCCCGCGAAGCAGTAGTCGTCGCGCCCGCTCGGGCGCGGCGGACGCGCGGTGAAGAGGTCTCCATGGAGAAGATCGTGAATGCCCTGATCACGGGGCTCGCCCAGGGGTCGATGATCGCCCTCGTCGCCCTCGGCTACACGATGGTTTACGGCATCCTCAAGCTCATCAACTTCGCTCATAGCGAGGTGTTCATGATGGGCGCGTTCGCCGGGCTCTTCGGGATAACGATGTTCGGCGCCCAGGACGCGCCGCTCGTCGCGGGCGTGGGCGGCACCCTCTGCGCGATGGCCTTCGCGGGCGTCCTCGGGGTGCTCGTGGAGAAGGTGGCTTATGCGCCGCTGCGCTCCCGGGGCCGGGGCCTCGCGAACACCCGGATCACGCCGCTCGTGACGGCGCTCGGGATGAGCGTGCTCCTCCAGAACCTGGCGCAGCTCCTCTTCACCGCCCGCTACCGCGCCTATCCGCAGCTCCTGCCGATCGAGCACACGCGCAAGGTGATCTTCGTCTCGTCGATCCTGGTGATGATCGGGCTGGAGCTCTTGGTGCGGCGCACCTGGACGGGCAAGGCGATGCGCGCGCTCAGCGTGAACATCGAGGCCGCGCGGCTGATGGGCATCCGCACGAGCCGCATCATCGCGCTCACCTTCCTCACGGGCTCGACGCTCGCGGCGGTGGGCGCGGTGCTCTACTGCCTCGACCAGTCGCAGGTGTACCCCACGATGGGCGTGGTGATCGGCAACCGCGCCTTCGTGGCGGCGGTCATCGGCGGCATCGGCAACATCACGGGCGCGATGCTCGGAGGCATGCTGATCGGGGTCATCGGCGAGATGACGAAGCTCACGCCGTACTCCGGCCTGCAGGACGTCCTCGTGTTCGCGGTGCTGATCGCGGTGCTCCTCGTCAAGCCGACGGGCCTGCTCGGCACGACCGGGACCGAGAAGGTGTAGCCCTGGCCGAACGTCAGCCGACGCGCCGGCCGACGCGCCGGCGGCTCCTGCGGTATGCTCGGCGCATGCGACGCCTCGCTCTCGTCGTGCCGCTCTCGCTCCTGGCGGCGTGCGCCGCGACGCCCCCGGCCAACTGGGCTCGCGGCGGCGCGCTGCTCGACATCCCCCGCGCCCGCTGGGTCTACGCCGACCTGGCGATCGACGTCATGCCGGACGGCAAGGTCCTCGTGAACGGCGATCACCAGCTCAACGTGGATCGCGGCGGGCGGGTGTTCGGCCTGGAGGCCGAACCGGTGGCCTTGCTGGAGCAGGACGGGCGGGTCACCGGCCCGAACGACGACGCGCTGGGCACGATCGGCGTGCTGCACGCCTCGCTGCCGGGCGAGGCGAACGCCTGGCTCACTGTCGCCCAGAGCGGCGCGGTGATCCGCTACGCCGACGACGGCGAGCGCCAGCCGTTCGGCGCCTGGATGGGGTGCGACGTGACGCCGCGCGCGCACCAGACGTGCACGCTGCTCACGCACCTGCTCGGGATGCGCGTCCGGAAGCTGGAGCGGCAGACCACGACGGAGCCGGTCCGGATGGGGTTCGGGAGCGGCTTCGGCTTCGGGATGGGGACGCCGTTTCCGTAGTACCTCGTCGCCAAGGTTCATCCATCCCTGGCTGCGCGGGAGGTCTCGCCGAGCTGCCCGGCCACTCGACGGATGAGTGCCTATTTCAGCAGCCACCCGAACAGCATGCGCTTCGTCGTGTCGCGGGCGACCTGCGCGAGCGAGTCGACGAGGGGGATCTCCTTCGGGCACACCTCGACGCAGTTCTGCGACTTGCCGCAATCGGTGATACCCCCCTCGCCCATCACCGACTCGAGGCGCTCGTTCTGCTGCATCGCCCCGGAAGGGTGCATGTTGTAGAGCCGCACCAGGTTGATCGCGAACGCGCCGACGAACTTCGTACCGTCGTTGTACTGCGGGCACGCCTCGACGCAGCAGCCGCACGTCATGCAGCGGGAGAGCGGATACCGCTCCTCCTGGCGCTCCGGCGACTCGCGCGGACCCGGGCCGAGCTCGTGCGTGCCGTCGATGTCGATCCACGCGCGCACGCGCTTCATGTCGTCGAACATCCGGCTCCGATCGACGAGCAGGTCGCGCACGAGCGGGAACTTGGACATCGGCTCCAGCGTGATCACCTCGCCCTTCGGCGCGAGCTGGTCGATCAGCGCCGAGCAGGCCTGACGGACCCGGCCGTTGACCACCATCGTGCACGAGCCGCACACCTCCTCCAGACAGACCGCCTCCCAGACGACCGGAGCCACCTCCTTGCCGTCCACGGTCCGCGGATCCTTCTGGATCTGCTGGAGCGCGCTGATCACGTTCATCTGCGGCAGGTAGGGGACCTTGAACTCCTCCCAGCGCCGCGACTCCGGTCGATCCGCGGTGTCCTGCCGCCGCACGCGCAGGTGCACCAGCCGGCCCTCGCCCCGCGCCTGCGCCGGCGCCGCCCCGTTCGCCTCGTCTCCGCTCGCCTTGGCCATGCTACACGCTCTTCTGCGACAGCTTGCCCGTCGTCTGGACGTTCGCGGCGTTCGCGACGCTCGCCGCGCTCGCCGCGCCCGCCTGATCGTACTTGCGCTCCCGCGGCGCCACCAGCGACGTGTCCACGGCGTCGGTCACGTGGACCGACTGGCCGGCGCACACGTAGTCGAACTCGCGGACGAACCGCACAGCGCCCTTCTCCTCGTGCCGCGCCAGCGTCGTGCGCTGCCACTCGGCGTCGTTCCGCACCGGGAACTCCGGCTTGTAATGCGCCCCGCGCGACTCGTCGCGGCGCCTCGCGCCCTCGGCGATCACCCGCGCGAGCACCAGCATGTTCTCGAAATGCCGCACGAACTGCGCCCCCTGGTTCACCCGCGGGGCCGTGTCCGTGCACCGGATCCGGCCGGCCCGCTCCTCGAGCTCGCCGAGCTTCTCGAGCACCCGGTCGAGCGTCGCGTTGTCGCGCTCGATCGTGCAGTCGCGCAGCATCATGTCGCCGAGCTCCTGGTGCAGCCGATAGGCGTTCTCCGGCTGCTTCGCGTCCTGGTTCTGCGTCAGGATGCGCTGGTAATCGGCCTCGGCGCGCTTCTCGGCCTTGTCGAAGATCGAGCGCGGCAGATCCAGGGCGCTCCGCTTGATGCTCTTCTGATAGCTCGCCACGGCAGGGCCGCACACGAGGCCGCCATAGATGCACGAGAGCAGCGAGTTGGCGCCGAGCCGGTTCGCCCCGTGATACTGGTAGTCCACCTCGCCGACAGCGTAGAGGCCCGGGATGCTCGTCGCGTGGTTGCGCGGCGACCCGGCCTTGAGCGAGCCCCGCGCGTCCGCCTCGTAGTCGACCCACAGGCCGCCCATCGAGTAATGGACCGCCGGGAAGACCTTCATCGGGTTCCGGTACGGGTCGGTGCCGGCGAACTTCTCGTAGATCTCGAGGATGCCCGCGAGCTTCGCCCGGAGGAACTTCTCGTCCTTGTGCGTGAGGTCGAGGTAGACCTCGTTCTCGTTCCTGCCCGTCGCGGCGTTCCAGATGCCGCGCCCCTCGTGGAAGCACGTCTTGAAGATCGCGCGCGCCGCGATGTCCCGGGGGACGAGGTTGCCGTAGCCGGGGTACATCCGCTCGAGCAGGTAGTCGCGCTCCTTCTCGGGGATGTCCCGCGGGCTCCGCGCGTCGGTCTTGCCCTTCGGCACCCAGACGCGGCCGCCCTCGCCGCGCGCGCTCTCCGAGATGAGCCGCAGCTTGTCGGCGCCCGGGATCGCCGTCGGGTGCACCTGGATGAACTCGCCGTTCGCGTACACAGCGCCCTGCTGGTAGACCGCCGACGCCGCCGTCCCGGTGCAGATGACGCTCAGCGTGGAGCGGCCGAACACGATGCCGCAGCCGCCCGTCGCGAGCACGACCGCGTCGCCGGTAAAGGCGCGGATCTGCATCGATTTCAGGTCCTGCGCCACGCAGCCCACGCACGTGCCGGAGTCGTCGAGGATCGCCCCGAGGAAGTCCCAGAACTCGTGCTTCCGGACCATCTTCTCGCCCGGGATCGACACGCCGTGCTCGTCGGTCACGTCGGCGAGCTCGAACCGGCGCACCTGCTCGTCGAGCGCGTAGAGGAGCTGCTGCCCCGTCGTCGCGCCGGCGAACGCCGTGCGGTGGTACAGCGTGCCGCCGAAGCGGCGGAAGTCGAGCAGGCCCTCGGGCGTCCGGTTGAACGGCACGCCCATGCGATCGAGCATGTTCACGATGCCCGGCGCGGCCTCCGCCATCCCCTTGACCGGCGGCTGGTTCGCGAGGAAGTCGCCGCCGTAGGCCGTCTCCTCCAGGTGCACCTGGGGGCTGTCGCCCTCGCCCTTCGTGTTCACCGAGGCGTTGATGCCGCCCTGCGCGCACACCGAGTGCGAGCGCTTCACCGGCACGAGGGAGATGAGGTCGACCGGGACCTTCGCCTCGCACAGCTTGATCACCGTCATCAGGCCGGCGAGGCCGCCACCGACGACGACAACGCGCCGAACCTTCCCCCCCTCGCTCCTCGTCGTGCTCTTCGCGGCCATGTTCGATTCCAGTGCTCCCGCGCCGCTCCCACCCGGGCGCGGCCGCTACGATGGTCAGTGCGAGGCCGGCGCGACCAGCCCACCCTGCGCGGCGGCGTCGACGCCGCGCGCGGCGGCGCCGACGCCGCGCGCGGCGGTCGGAGACGCGATGTCCGCGCAGGTGCGGGCGCCCTCCGCGGCCGGGCTCGGGGTGCCGGGGAACGGCGCGCCGGTCGCGAAGTACACAACGGTGTTGGCGCCGAGCACGAAGACGACGAGGCCGAGGAGGCCGAAGACCACCGCGGCCGTCCGCTGCGCGCGGCGCGACACGGTGACGCCCCACGAGAAGCAGAAGCCCCAGAGGCCGTTGGCGAAGTGAAACACGCTCGCCGCGATGCCGAAGATGTAGATCAGCGCCATCACCGGGACGCCGCCCATCGTCGACGACATGCTGGCGCACAGCCGCGGGTAGAACTCCTCGGGCGCCATCCGGCCCAGCCACTTCTGCGCCCAGTACTGCCAGAGGTGGAGCGCGATGAACGCGAAGGCGAGCAGCCCCGTGACCCGCTGCATCGTGTACATCCAGTTGCGCGAGTACGTGTAGCGGCCCACGTTTGGCCTGCCCTCGAGCGCCAGCTTGACGCCGTAGAGGGCGTGGAACGCGAGGGGCAGCACGACGAGCCCGATCTCGAGCACCGGCAGGTACGGCATGTGCGAGATCTCCGCGACAGCCGCGTCGAACCGCTCCTGCCCCTGGAGCGCCTTCGCGTTCGTCCAGAAATGAAACAGCAGGAAACCGCCCACGGGGAGGGCGCCGGTGAGAGAATGCAGCTTGCGCAGGAGAAAGGACCGGCGGCTCTCGGAAGAGAGCGATCTCGCGGGGGTTGCCTCGGACACGCTGACCTCGATGGAAGGCGGGCCGGGCGGGTGTATGGGATGGCCCGGGTGACGTCAAGGTGAACCCAGTCGACACTTTCGGCCGAATTTCCGCGGCCTTCAGCGCGGCCGCCGCCCTCCTCGCGCTCGGCGTCGCGACGGCGGGCGCCGGCTGCGGCGCGCCCGGCGGCGGAGCGCCGGTGAGCCAGACCCTCAGCCGCTCGCCCGCGGCCCAGGCAGAGCTGCACCGCATCCTCACGCGCTTCGCGAGCGGCGCGCGCGCCGAGCGCATCGCGCTCGAGCCGGAGCTCGTCGCCTTCCGGGAGCGCTACCCGGGCGACGACCTCATCCGCGTCGCGGACGCCCACCTCGCGTGGATCGCGCTGGAGCAGGGGGACGTCCGCCGCGCCGAGGCGCTCTCGGCGGAGATCGAGGCGCGGGGGCGCGGCGCGACCGAGGACATCGCGCGCGTGCTCCGCGGCGCGGCGCTCCGGCGCGCCGGCAAGCCGAAGCCCGCCTTCGGGGTGCTGCGCCCGCTGGTGAGCAAGGTGATCGACTCGTACGTGCGCTCGCTCCTCAACGAGGAGGTCACCTCCGCCGCGATGGAGGCGGGCGCGTGGACGCAGGCGCTCGAGCTGATGGGCGTGTGGCTGCGCGAGGCGGGCGACGACGAGCGCGCCGCCGTGCGCGCGCAGATCGGGGCGCTCCTGCGCAAGGTCCCGATCGAGCACCTCGTGAGCGCGCTGCGCGCCGGGCAGGCGGCCGGCGAGGTCGTGGAGCCGGAGGTCGACCTGCGCTCGCTGGTGGCCGAGCGCCTCGCGATCGTCGCCCGCGAGCGCCGCGACGTCGCGCTCGCGAAGGAGCTGCTCGACCGGGCGGGCCCGCTGCTCGGCCGCCAGGGCGACGCTGTCTTCGAGATCGCGGCCGGCGCGGGGACCGCGCGCGTCGAGCCGCCCACGGTCGGCCTGCTGCTCTCGACGCGCACGCCCGAGTCGCGGCGCCGCAGCGTCGAGGTCGCCGCCGGCGTGGCGCACGGGCTCGGGTTGCTGAGGCCGGGGTCGGACGCGCGGCTCGTGAGCCGCGACGTCGGCGGGGAGGGCGGCGTCGAGGAGGCGCTGAGCAGCCTGACCGCCGAGGGCGCCGCGGTGCTCATCGCCGGGTCGAGCCGGGAGCAGGCGACAGCGGCGGCGAAGTTCGCGCGGACGAACGAGATCCCGGTGCTCCTCGTTCACCCGCCCGAGCCCGCGGCGCTCGACGGCGCGTTCGTCTTCGTGGTGGGCGAGGAGCCCGCGAGGGGCATCGAGGTGCTCGCGGCGGCCCTCGCCGAGCGGGGCGCGACGCCGGTGGCGCTCGTGGGCGGCGGCGACGGGGACCAGCAGGGCGCGGGCGCCGCGGCCGCGCAGCCGGGCGCCGCGGCCGCGCGGCCGCGTGCTGCCGCGGCGCCGCCGGCCGAGGGCGGCGTCGCGCTCGCGCTCCCCTGCGACGGGACCTTCGACCCGCGCGCGCTCCGGCCCCTGGGCATCCGGGGGCTCATCCTGGCCGGCGACGCGCCCTGCGCGGAGCAGGCGATCCGCGCCGCCCCGCGCTCGGTGACGATCGCGCTCGGCTTCGAGGCGGCCACCTCGCCGCCGCCGGGGTCGCTCGTCGCGGCGGCGGGGCCCTTCCCGTTCGCCGCGGCGGCCGCCGGCGCGCCGCGCCCGCCTGCCGCGGGCGCTCCGGATGCGCCGCCCCCGGGCGCGTCGGGCGCGGCGACGGCGCTCGGCGCGTGGCTCGCCACCCACCCGGCGCCGCCGAGCTTCTGGGCGGCGCTCGGGCGCGACGCCGGCGTCCTCGCCTGGGCCGGCGTGCAGAGGCTGCCGAAGACGGGCACCGAGGACCCGGCCGAGGTGAAGGCGCGGCGCCTCGCGGCGGCGAGCTCCCTGAGCAGCGCGCGGGCCGAGCTGTGGACGACGTCGGCGACCGGCTTCGGCGGAAAGCGCGTGCTCCCCAGGGAAGTCGGGTACCGCGAGATCGGGAAAGCGCGATGAGCCGGGCGAACCGCCTGGCCGGCGCGCTTCTCCGCGCGCAATTCGCGCGCGGAGGGGCCGCGCGCGAAGAGCACGTTGGCGCGTCGTCCTTGGGCTGCTCCTGCCTCGCGGGGCGCGTAGCATGGCGCCCCATGATCCGCCGAGCCCTCTCCTGTGCCGCCGCCGCCGCGCTGACGGCGCTCGCCCCGGCCGCGCTCGCCGACCGCGTGGCGCTGCTGCCCGCGCGCGGCGGCACCGACGCGGCCGCCCGGAGCGCCGCGGACGCCGAGGTCGCGCGCGGGCTCACCGCCCTCGGCCACACCCCGGTGCCCGACGGCGCGATCGCGGCCGCGCTCAAGGGCGTCGCCGACGGCGTCGCCGACGCCGCGGACGAGTTCCGCGCCGTGAGCGCGCAGACGGGCGCGGACTGGGTCCTCACCGGCACCGTCGAGCCGGCGGTCACGACCACCCGGGTCGAGCTCACCGCGTACCTCGCCTCGACGGGCCGGGTCGAGTCGGTCGCGCGGGAGGTCGATCAGGGCCAGGCGACCCGGCAGACGCAGGAGATGCTGGCCGTGCTCCTCCGCCCCGAGGGCATCGGCATCGGCGAGCTCCCCTGGGAGCGCGCCGCGCGCGCCCCGTCGGCGGGCGCGCCGCCCCCGTCGGAGGGCGGGACGGTGGTGCTGCCGCCGGTGCCCGCGGCGCCGGCGGCCCCGCCGGCCAAGGAGGTGTTGATGGCCTACCCCCTCGGGCCGGAGCGCGTCTGGCCCGCGTACTCGGGCGGGCGCCGGTTCGCCGTGTCCGCGGCGCTCGGGGCCGCCGTCGCGGCGGCGCGCCTCCCGGGCGCGAGCGGCAGCGCGGCGTCGCTTGTCGGGACGGCGCGCGTCGCCTACGCGCCCGGCGACCGCGGGTTCGAGCTGTTCGCGGGCGGCGGCGGCAACCTGGCCGGGCCGTTCGCCGGCTGGATCGAGGGCGGCGCGCGCCTGATGCTGACGCCCAGCCTCACGCCGCACGAGGGCGCGTGGCGCGCGTTCCCGCTGCACGTCGGCCCGGCGCTCCACCTCGGCGCGTTCTTCAGGTCGGGCGCCGGCGTCGTCGGGCCTGGCGGCGCGACGTACCGCCGCGATCTCGAGGTGCGCCCGGTGCTCGGGGCGTCGATCGACGTCGCGCTCGCGCTGGGCCCCTCGGTGCAGCTCGAGGCCCAGCTCGGCAACCTCCGGTGGGTCCCCGCGGGGGACGGCTCCCTGCTCCTGCTCGGCGCGACGCTCGGCGCCGGGGCCCGGTTCTGACGCATGCGCATCGAGCTCCCGAGCCGCCGCAGCACCATCCGCCTCGCCCGCGCGCTCGCCGGCCTGCTCGCGGGCGGCGACCTCGTGGTCCTCGCCGGCGACCTGGGCGCCGGCAAGACGTTCTTCGCCCGCGCCCTCTGCCGGGCGCTCGGCGTGCCGCCGGTGCTCCCGATCACCAGCCCGACCTTCACGCTGGTCCACGAGCACGAGGGCCGCGTCCCGATCGCGCACGCCGACGCCTACCGCCTCGGCGGCGCGTCGTCCGATGACGGCGTGCTCGGCGCCGCGACAGCAGAGCTCGCCCACCTCGGCCTGCGCGAGCGCCGCGGCGAGGGGGCGGTCGTCGTCGTGGAGTGGGGCGAGCCGTTCGTGGAGGCGCTCGGCGGGGACGCGCTCCTGATCCACCTCGCCGCGCCCGCGGATCCTGCCGCGCCCGGCCGCGCCGCGGAGATCCGGGCGACGGGCGAGCGCAGCCTCACCGTGCTCGCCGCGCTCGAGGGCGATCTCGCGGGCCGGCAGGGTCTTCGCGCGCCTGGACCCGTGCGCGGCGGCGTTGCGTGATACAAGAGCGGCATCGTGACCGGAGGCGCTGAGCCCAGCCGCGGCGAGCTGCTCGACAAATTGCTGGGGCCGGTCCTCGGGTTCCTCGAGAACATCGGCCACATCGTCACGCTCACCTCCCAGACGATCATCTGGCTCGTGCGCCCCCCGTTCCGCCCCGCGCAGTTCCTGGCGGCGATGGACTTCATGGGCGCCCAGTCGGTCTTCATCGTCGGCCTGACGGGGGTCTTCAGCGGCATGGTCGTGACGCTGCAGACGTCCTACGCGCTGCGCGCGTTCAGCGCCGAGGGACGGGTCGGCGGGCTCGTCGCTGTCTCGCTCGCGCGCGAGCTCGCGCCGGTGTTCTCCGCGATCATGGTCACCGCGCGCGCCGGCAGCGCGATGGCCGCGGAGCTCGGCAACATGCGCGTCACCGAGCAGATCGACGCGATCGCGACGATGGGCGTGAGCCCTGTGCAGTACCTGCTCTCGCCCCGGCTCCTCGCCGCGACGGTGATGCTGCCGCTCCTGTGCATCCTCTACACGAGCGTCGGCATGTGCGGCTCGTACCTCGTCGCCGTGCTCTGGCTCGGCGGCGACGCGGGCGCGTTCTTCCAGAGCGTCCGCGACTTCGCCCTCCCCAGCGACATCTCGATGGGGCTCATCAAGGCGTGCGTCTTCGGCTTCATCGTCTCGGCGGTCTCGTGCCGCCACGGCTTCTTCGCCTCCGGCGGCGCGCGCGGCGTCGGCGTCGCGACGACGCGCGCCGTCGTCGAGAGCTGCGTCACCGTGCTGGTCACGAACTACATCCTGACGCAGCTCCTGCTCGACGTGTGAGCCGGCGGCGGCGTCAGGACGCGAGGCCGAGCGCGAAGAGCGCGTCGGACCAGAGCGGCCAGAGCGTGCGGTAGGGGTGGGTCGCCAGCAAGATGCCACCGTTCGGAAGGCGCCGGACGTGGAACGGGGCGTGATCGACCAGGAAGTAAACGTGCTCGCCCGTCAATTTCACCCAGGTGAGGGACCCGCCGCCGCGGGTGAACCCGTCACCGCGCGCCCGGGCCTGCACCGTCAGGTTGTGGATCTCCTCGGCGCGCGGCTCCGCGGCGCGCCACGCCTCGTCGCGCACATCCGCGGCGACCACGAGCGCCTCGATCAGAGCGGAGCCCGGCATGACCAGCGCCTTGAGGACGGTCTCGCGGGAGAGCGGGATCGAGCGCCCGCTCTTGTCCGTCGGAACCACGCGCGCCCCGGCCGGCGCGGCGTCGATACGCGCGTGCAGCGCCTCCAGCGACATGCCCGCGATCAGCGAGACCTTTTCTTTGTCGTGGAGGCTGACCCACGACAGGGCCAGGTCGCGCGCGATGTCGCGGGCGTCCGCGTTGTACGTCGCGCACATCGAGACCGGCGCTAGCCAGGTCCACGCGCTCGTGCAGCCGCCGGTCGAGACGCGCCTGCTCGCGTCGGGCGCGCACAGGCGGAGCAGCAGGTCCTCGAGGTAGTCCAGAACGATGTGCCACGTGAGCTCGGCCTCCGCCTCCACGGAGCGCGGTTCGCTGCCCAGGGCGAGGTACAATTCGCGCGGGAGAATGTCCGCCGCGCTATCAGGGACCATGTGGATAGGGCCCCGTGGCTTGAGACGTTCGCTCTTGTCCGTGAAGCAGCGATAGTGGCCACAGAGTATGCGTCGGTCGTCGAGCTCCATGTCGAAGTAGGTTTCGGCATCGGTGCGTCCGAAGCGGACGCGCATCATCGCGACCGCCTCGTCCACGAAGTTCACCGTGCGATCCACATCGGAGCCCATCCTCACGCGGATAGAACTCCCGCGCGCGACGAGAGCCGGCAACGCCGCCGCGAACGCGTCGACCCGCTCTGCCTCGCCACACCAGGCGAAGAAGTACGGCCCTGGTTTCATCCTTGGATCACCCTCATGAGGTTGCTGGGTCAGGGCATCAGGCCGAGCGAGAAGAGCGCGTCGACCCAGAGCGGCCAGAGCGAGCGGAACGGGTGGGTCGCCAGGATCACGCCGCCGCTTGCGAGGCGGCGCACGTGAAACGGCGCGTGCTTTCGGAGGAAGCGGACGTGGGCGCGCGTTTCCGTGTGCACCGCCCACGTGGGCGGGCCTTCGCCGGTCTCCGCGATCTGGCTCGTCAGCGCCAGGATCTCTCGCGCGCGCGGCTCGGCGGCGCGCCACGCGTCGTCCGGCACCGCCGCGGCCTCGAGCGCCTCCAGCAGGGCGGAGGGCGGCGTTGCCAGCGCCTTGAGGACGGTCTCGCGGGAGAGCGCGTGCGCGCGCTCGCTGCCGCCCTTGAGTGGGACGCGCGCCCCGGCCGGCGCGGCTTCCACCCGCGCGCGGAGCGCTTCCAGCGACAGGCCCGCATTGCGCGATACCATCTCCTTGTCGTGGCGCTGTAGCCACGAGAGGGCGAGATCGCGCGCGATGTCCCGCGCGTCCGCGTTGTACGTCGCGCACATGCGGACGGGCGCGATCCAGTCCCCTGCGTTCGTGCATGCGCCGGTCCGAACGCGGCCGCTGGCGTCGGGCGCGCAGAGGCGGAGCAGGAGGTCCTCGAGGTCGTCCCGGAGCAGGTGCCATGCGACCGCGGCCTCGGCCTCGATCGAGCGCGGGCCCCTGCCCCAGGCGAGCTCGAGGTAGGAGTAGAGAAACCTACGCTGGTCGCACGTGGCCATGTCGATGGGGCCGGCCGAGATGTCGTGGCCGGCCTCTGCCGTGTAGCAGTCGACACTGCAACCGAAGAGACGTTTGGAGCCGCTCAGCATCACGTCAAAGATTGCTCCACCGGAAGGACCTTCGGAGAACTCGGCGCGGATCATCGCAACCGCCTCGTCCATGGAGGTCGTGTCAGTGAGGGTAGCGTCGTGCGAGACGCCAATACGAGTCCCTGGGTATACGAGGGCGGACAGCGCGGCGAGCAACGCGTCGAGCCTCTGTGGACCATCACACCAGGCGAAGAACCACGGTCCCGAGTCGCTCATAGCTGGATTACCCGGATGGGTCTGTTGAAACCGTTCAGGGTCTCCCTCTTGCCCTTCTTCACATTGAAGAGGTACCCATCCTTAACGGCATAGGTATCTTCCGGCTTGAATTTCGCACCGCGCTTCATGATGAGCTCGACCTGCTCGACATCTCCGACGACCCCCTCCTTCCGTAGCGCCTCCATCCCGTTCGACAACTGGTCGGTCACGTCCTTGATCCTTACTGTGTCGCCCCCTTTCACTTCGCTCACGATGAGCTGCTGCCCGCGGGACACCGTCACGAAGTCAGGAGCCCTCCCGCCGGACCTGCCGGGGAGCGACTCTGCCGGCATCTTGAGCATCTTGCGCACGCCCTCGTCGCCGACGCCGAGGAGCGCCCGCCCTTCGCGGGTCATGTGGCTGATCGCCGCCTTCTCGAAGGTGTTGAACGCGTTCTTCGTGACGTGCCCGTCCAGGTTCTTGTACCCGCGGAGCTTCCATACCTTGAATCCATTGACAACGACCTCATCGACCTCCGCGATCTCCCCGGCGACCCGGATCGCCCCCGGCGTCATCCCGCCGGCGCCCTTGATCGCGCGCCAGCCAGGTCCGACCGCGGCAAGCTTGAACCCCAGCCCCGAGAAGATCCGCTCCTCGTCGCTGAGCTCTCGCCCTGACGGCAGGCACCACTCCTTGCCCGTCACCGCCTCGCACAGGTCGAGCGCCGGCCCCACCACCGGCACGAACCCCACCCCGATGCGCGTCGTCGCGTGCACGAGCGTCTGCATCACCCCCGCGTACGCCTCGACGCCTTCGCCCACCGTCGACATCGCCCCCGCGAACGCGCTGATCGTCTGGTAGAGCTGCGTCTGCTCCAGGTCGAGCGCCGGACCCGTCCACAGGTTCAGGCTGTCCTTCATCTGGTCGGCGAGCGCATCGAACCGCGGCTTGAGCACCGTGTCCACGTACAAGCGCAGGTCCGCCGGCACCGGCGTGTCCGCGAACCAGTCCGACGCATCCATGTACCGCCGCACGACGGCCGTGATCCGGTTCTGCGCCTTCAGGAACGCGTTCGTCTCCGAAAGCGACACGCCCATCCGGTCGCGCAGCGCGATCTCCAGCGCCGCGCTGTTCTCTCGCCACGCCCGCACGTTCGCCACGAAGTCCGCCCGCGCGACCACCGCGCCCCCGCGCACCGCCGCCTCGAGCGCCGCGATCACCGCGTCCGCGTACGCCGCGTATGGGTCCCGCCCCTCGTCGAACGCTCCGTCCACCTCCGCGACGTCCGGCACCTCCACCCACGGCACCTCGCTCTCCCCGAGCGCGTAGCTCCACGGGTCGTCCGGATCCCACCCGTCGACGCGAGCATCCTGCGTCGCCAGGTCCGCCACCTCGTCGGCCTGCGCGCCGAACTCGTCGAGCAGCCGCGCGAGCTCGCTCTCCAGATCGCTGACGCTCTTCTTCAGGTCGTCGACGACTTGCTGCATCGCCACCCGCGTCTCCTCGTCGACAACGTCCTTGTACCGGTCGAGGATCGCGTCGAGGTCGGTCCGCGAGATCTCGTCCAGCGGCCACTGCACCAGGTCGTGCAGCTCCGTGTCGAGCTGCCGCAAGAGGTCCATCCTCTCCCGGAGGTCCGCGACCCTGGCGGCGTCGCGGAGGAGCTCCGTCATCAGCCGGGCGATCCTGACCTCCAGCTCCGCGATGTCGCGCGCGAGGTCGGGGTTGATCTCCGCGAGGCTCAGGTCGACGTCGGTGCTCCCCTCGAAGCCGATCCCGTCGCGACGGACGTTGAAGAGCGGCTTGTTCAGCCCGAGCGGCTCGGAGACGAGGTGCACAACCTCGTGCGCGTGGGTACACCAGTCGCTGCCGTTCGCGGTGTGGACCCCGAAGTGGAAGTCGTTCCTGCCCGTGCGTAGCAGCACCGAGTCGAACTCCGCCTCGAAGGTGTTGCTCTGGGAGCCATCGGCTTCGATCTGCAGCGCGTCCGGAACCGAGTGCGTGGGCAGCGGCGTCCGGTTCACCTCGAAGAAGGCGTCGCCCTCCGTCTCCAGCTCGGGGATCCCGCACGAGCTGGCCTCGTGATGGCTGCTCCAGAGGATGGTGTACGGCGTGCCCGCCCGCGCGAACGACGGCGAGAGCAACGTCAGCATCGTGACCAGCGCGACGAGCTTGTGGACAACGGCGGCGCTCCGGCCACGCGACGCAATCTCGTTCGATCGGCTCATGTCCCCTCCGCGCCGCGCACGGCGGCGTCATAGGCGATCGCGGCGCCCTTCACATCGCCCGCGTCGAGCCGCGCCTGCGCCGCGTCGAGCGCCGCCGCGGCCATCCCCTTCTCCCGCAACGCGGCGAGGCCCGCCGCGATCTTCTTCGGCAGTCCCGTCCTGAGCTCCGCCTCCGCGGCGTCGAGCTTGCCTCGAAGCTCCGCGCACCCGGCCTCGCGCCACGACGACCCAGCCGCCTCGCAGAGCGGCCGCATCTGCACGAGCGCCAGGAGCTCCCCGTACCGCGCTGCCAGCAGCGGCAGCCCGAGCTTCTCGCTCACCGGCGGCACCGCCGACAGCGCCTCCGCCCGCGCGCGCGCTCCCTCGCGGAACCGCTCCGACGCCCGCTCGCTCCGCGATCGCGCGACCGCCTCGCGCGCCCCCTCACCGCCCTGCAGCACGCGGAGCGCCTGCCGCCGCAGCGCGATGCCGCCGAGCAGCGCCGTCGCTGTCGCGTCGCTCCGGGCGACGCGCCGCTGCGCGTAGCCAAGCATCGCGCCCAGCGAGCGCAGCGCCCCCGACGTCATGTCCGGCACCACCGCGCCGTGCGTCGCCAGCACCTCCCTGTGCGGCGCGATCGCCTCCTCGAACGACACCGCGAGCGCCTGGAGCTCCGCCGACAGCGTCATGATCTCCGCGGCGAGCTCGTTCGGCGCCCGGCTCGCCTCGCGCGCCGCGGCGAGCACGGCCTGCTCTGCGCCCTCGAGGTCGTCCAGGCCCGACCGCGACGCCTCCGCCGAGAGCGCCGCGTACGCCGCCGTCTCCGCCGCCTCGGTCGCGCGGTGGTCCGCGAACCGCGCCGCGACGGCCGCGTACCTGGACACGAGCGGCGCGGCGTCGCGCCGGGCCTCATCGAAGACCGCCCGCACGACCGCCATCGCCTGCTTGTCCGCCGCGAGCGCGGCCGCGAGCGGCTCCTCCTCGGCGCTCGCCTTGTCGGTCATGGCCCGCGTGAAGTTGTCGGCCGCGCGGACCGGCTCCTCGTCGAGGATCTCCTTCTGATGGCGCCTGTACGTCAGGAGCAGCCCGAGGAGCTCGCCGTGCAGGGTCGCCCGGAGCGACTCGGCGTGTTTCTTCTCGTCGCGCACGTACGCCACGGCCCGATCGAGGTTGTCGAACCAGGCTCTGAGCTCCGCCTCGCTCGCGACGAACGCGTCGGACACGCTGAACGGCGGCCGCGCCCACATCTGGATCGGTAGCTCGCCATCCTCCTCGGCCTTGCTCCACGCGCTGCCCGGGCCCTCGCTCGCGTCCACGCAGTGCTCGACAACGCTGGTGTCGGCTTGCGCGCAGAACCTGCCGGGCGCGTGTTCCTCGCGCGGCCACAAGCACCCTGTGGCCATCGCGCCCAGCGCCAGGGCGGTCGCGGCCGCCACAAGGGACGTCCCCGGTCGCCTCGTTCTCCTTCTCATGAGCATTACCTCCACCCCGCGATTCTTCTCGCCCGCGGACGCTCGCCCGCTCATTGGCCAGGTGCAAGGGTCCACACGGGAGCGGTAGGACATTGCTTGGCCGAAGAACACGCCCCCGAGTTTCCCGTCGCTCCGTCCTTGGTGAAGAGGCACCAGGGACCACGGCAAGCGAGCACGGGAACGCGGACAACGAGAGGGAAGGACGGGAGGCGGGAGGCGGAAGACGGGTGATCCGACGTCAGCTCCAAACACGGGCTCGCCCAGGTCGAGGCAGCAAAAACTCGACGGTAGCTCAGGCGAGAAAGCCCTTTTCAACCGCGCCGACATCCATTGTACCTTCCCTCCTCATTGCCGCCGTCCGGCTCTGCCGGACGGCAGGGAGGAAATCAGCCATGGAGTATTCGAATGCAGTCCTCGAGGCCACGCCGGAGCGCGCCACAAAGCTCCTGATCGGGATAGGCGCCGTCGCCGCGGTTCGCACGTTGATGGCCGGAGCGGGCATGACCGACGACGATATCCTGGAGGGCCGCGCGTTCCTCCTCGACGTCCTCGCCGCCCCGCGCAAGACCGCCGGCGCATCAACCGATACCGACGACGCCAGGGCGCAGCGCGCCGCGACAGGGGAGATCGACCAGTGGGACGAGCCCAACTACGCCCGTCATGGCGCCGCGCTGCGCCGGCGCTTCCCCGACGTGCACGATTACATATTCAAGGACCTCTCGCCCTCCACCGGCACCGCCGCGGTCCGCGGCGTGGCCACCTTCCTCGCGCGGCTCGACGCCCTCGAGAATGGCACCGATCCAGACCGCGCCGCGACGAAGCAGGGCGACAAGAAGGCCGTCGCATTCCTCGCCACCCGCGGTCTCGACAAGGCAGAGCGCAAGCGCCTCAAGGGCCTTGTCGACGTGGCGCTCGGCCCGACATCGCCTCTGCCCGAGACAACCGATGTCCCCGAAGCCGCGCGGCGGCGCGAGGCGCTCGTCAAGCTGCGCGGCTGGTTCGACGAGTGGGCGACGACGGCCCGCGCCGTCGTCAAGAAGCGCAGCTACCTCATCCGCCTCGGCCTCGCGAGCCGCAAGGCGCCCCAGCGCAAGCCCGCGACAACGCCGGCCACGCCAGGCAAGCCCGCCGCCACGCCGCCCCAGCCGGCAGCGCCGATCGAAGAGACCGCCGGCGCCGACTTCGAGTAATCCGACACACAGACCCTGGCTTCCCGGGCGCTCCGGGAGGCTTCCCGCGCGCGCCCGAGACCTTCGCGCGCGGCCCGGAAGCTTCCCGCGCGCTCCGGAAGCTTCCCGCGCGCTCCGGAGCACGAGATTTCGCGTAGTTAGCGGCGTCCCCGGCGCCCCCGGCGCCTTCCGGCGCGCGCCGGAGGACGAATTTCCCGAGAAATTCGACCTTCCGACCCGCGCGCGAAGCTTCAAGACCGCGCGCGAAGCTTCAGGACCGCGGGCGCGAAGCTTCCCGCGCCCGCGCGAAACCTCCGTGCCCGTGACGCCCCCCTTCGCGCGCGACGGGATCCCTCCCGCACGCGCCCCGCCCTCACCGCCACGAGCTCGGCGGCTCCGGCTCGCGCAGCGCGATCAGCGCCGGCGAGAGCTGCACCGGGTAGCGCGCCGGCGCGCGCAGGTGCGCGACCGCGTGCGGGAGCAGCTCGCGCGCCGCGACCGAGCGCTCGCGCCCGACGCCCGGCGGCTCGGGGGACTCGAGGGCGTCGCCGCCGCGCATCACCGCGCGCGCGAGGGGGGCGAGCCGCGCGACCCCGAGCGCCCGCGGCGTCAGCATCCGCTCGTGCGCGAGGTGGATCACGTCGACGACCGCGCGCCCGGCCTCGTCGTAGTAGCGCGCCACCATCTTGCGCCCCGCGATCACGTCGCCGCGGCCGCTCGCGCCCTGCCGGAGCGACCACGCGCCCGACTCCTCGAGCGCCACGAGCTCGTAGCGCGCCGCGGGCAGCCCCTCCGAGAGCTCCGCGAGCCCCGAGGCGACCCAGCCGCCGGCGCTCGTGCCCACGCGCCGCGCCTCGAGGAGCAGCGCCTCCTCGTCGTGACCCCCGAGGTCGATCACCCGGTCGGCGTACCAGGGCCAGCTCCCCTCGAGCGGCGACGGCGGCGGCGCGATCTCGCCGAGGTCGATCCCCGCCTCGCCGCGGAACGGGATGCCGAGCGCCGCGGCCGCGAGCGCGCTCGTCGTCGCGGCCGCGCCGCCCACGTGCATCGCGCGGGCGAGCGCCAGCGCCTCGTCGGCGAACGGCACGCGCGCCGACGACCCGTCGACGACGGCGCCGCCGTCCGAGGCGACGAGGAGCCGCGCCACCCGCGTCGCCGCGGCCGTGCCCCGGCGGAGCGCCGGCACGAGCAGCGCGCCCACGAGGAGCGCCTCGACGAACGGCCCCTCCACCGTGACGACCGGCGCGCCCGGGAACGCGATCGTCCCGTCGGGCATCGCGTCGATGTCGACCGAGAGCGCCGCGCCCGCGAGCCGCTCCACGAGCGCGTCGCTCAGGCCGCACGCCGCGCGCGCCGCGAAGACCTCCGCCGGGTCGAGCCGCCCGCCGTCCAGCGCGAGCGCCTCGAGCGCCGCCTCGACCCCGGCGACCACGAGGAACCCCGTGTGCGGCGGCGCCGCCGTGAAGGCGAGCTCGAAGCTCGCGCGCCGATCGGCGACGCCCGCGCGCAGGAGGCGATCGGCGTCGAGCAGCGCGCGTCCGTCGCAGAGCAGCGGGCTCGCTCGCACCATCGCCGCCGGCATCGTCCCGCTCAGAGGCGCTCGGCCAGCGTCCGCGTGCCGGCGACCGTCGAGGCCTCGTCGAAGAGGAACGGCAGGATCACGGTCGGCAGGTCGAGCTCGCGGCGCAGGCGCGCCAGGCTCTCGTGCTGCACCGACTCGCGCATCGACCGCCGCGCGCCCGCCACGACGACGCTCTCGACGGTGTGCGCGGCGCGCGACGGCGCGCCGATGTCGAGGCGCCCCGGATCCGCGAGCAGCGCCCGGCGCTCCTCGGGCGAGAACAACGGCGGCAGCACGCCGTTGATGATCAGCCGGTGGACCGGCAGCCCGAGCTCGCCCCGGACCTCCGCGACGAGCTCGACGGTCTCGGTGGCCGGCATCTCCTCCGGGAGGGTGACGACGACGACCCCGCTCCGCGCCGGGTCCCGGAACATCGCCCACGCCGCCTCGGCGTCCCGGCGCAGGATGCCCGGCGGCGCCACGTCGAGGATCACCTTGGGCACGCGCAGCATGTCCATGCCGTGCCCTGTCGCGGGCGCGTCGAGCAGCACCACGTCGAAGCGGCTCGATCCGTCGGCGAGCAGCTCGGTCGTGTGGAACCACGCCTTGCCGAGCATCGCCCACTCGTAGAGCCCGGGCACCGCGCGGAAGAAGGTGCGCGTGTACTTGTTGTCGAAGACGAGATCGGCGGCGGCGCGCACCTTGAGGACCATCTCGCCGTACTCCCGGAGCGCCTTGTCGGGCGAGATGTTCACCGCCCACACCCGCTCGGCCACGTGGGTGACCTCCGGGCCGATCGGCTTCGTGCCGAGGATGGCCGAGAGCCGCTCCTTCGTGTTGCACATCGCGACGAGCACGCGCTTGCCGCGGGCGGCGAACGCGAGGGCGAGCGCGCCGGAGATCGTCGTCTTCCCGACGCCTCCCTTGCCGGTCACGAACAGGAAGCGCCGACGCTCGAGCTCCGGGAGCCCTTGGCCGAGTCCGCCGGCTTGCAAGGCTTGGTGGGCGCTGGTCATTCCGCGAAGCGGAGTTAGGCGCAAGCTCCGGCGAAGGCAACCCGGATCAAGGAAACGGGCTCTGCTATGCATCGCGTATGCGCATCACCGAGCGACACCTCGAACCGCTGAACCGACGCTTCCAGGGCGCGCCGCCCATCGAGCTCCTCCGCTTCGTCCGCGAGTCCTTCGGCCCCCGCGCGGCCATCCTGAGCAGCATGCAGCGGGCCGGGACCGCGCTCTGCCACGCGGCCGACCGCGCCGGCCTCGCCTTCGACGTTGTCTTCGTCGACACCGGCGTGCTCCACGCCGAGACGCTCGCCACGCGCGACCAGCTCGCGCGGACCCACCCGAACCTGCGCGTCGTCACGCTCTCGCCCGAGCGCAGCTTCATGCAGCAGACGCGCGACGAGGGGCTGCTCTACCTCTCGAAGGAGGGCCAGGAGCGCTGCTGCGAGCTCCGCAAGTCCGTCCCGCTGCACGCCATCCGCGGCCGCTACGACGCGCTCGTCGCGGCGCTGCGGCGCGGCGAGGGCGGCGCCCGCGCGAAGGTCGCGCCGTTCGGCCTCGACCCGGCGAACAACGCGATCCGCGTCCACCCGTTCGCGTCGCTGAGCGGCGAGGACCTCGACGCCTACTTCGCTGCACATCCGGACGCGATCGAGAACCCCCTGCACGCGATGGGCTTCCGCACCATCGGCTGCTTCCCCTGCACGACCCCGGTGCTGCCCGACGAGCCGGAGCGCGCCGGGCGCTGGCGCCACCTGGCGAGCGTCGAATACTGCGGGATCAACCCGGTCGACCGGGGCGACACCGACGGCGGCGTCGAGCTCGACGACCGCTACGAGCGCCTCTTCGCGGCGTGACGATTCGCCTGCGAACCCCGGTACGCGCCAGCTCGATCTTGACTCAAAGGGCATGAAGGGAGATTTGCCCCACATGCCGGCGAGCTACTTCGACGTAGACGGCACCCTGGTCACGACCAACCTCGTGCACCCGACGGTGTTCTACATGCTGAACCAGCCGACGCCGATGCACAGCCTCGCGAAGCTCGGCCGCGCGCTCGTCAAGGCGCCGTGGATGGCGATGGCGGAGCTGCAGGATCGGCGCCTCTTCAACGAGCTGCTCTTCAGCTCCTTCGACGGCGTCTCCGAGGATCGCCTGATGGCGCTCGCCGAGGAGGCGTTCGCGAAGGTGCTCAAGCCGGCCATCTACGGCAAGGCGCGGGACCTCGTGAAGTGCAGCCTCGACAAGGGGCACGACGTCGTCCTCATCTCCGGCGCGCTGGATTTCCTGATGCAGATCCTCGCCGAGCACCTCGGGGCCACGGGCATCATCGCGAACCGGCTCGAGGTGAAGGACGGGTTCGCGACGGGCAAGCTCCTGCGCCCCGTCGTGGCCGGCCCCGAGAAGGCGCGCCTCATCCGCGAGCACGCCCACGCGCACGGGCACGACCTCGACGAGTGCTTCGCCTACTCGGACAGCTACTCGGACGTCCCGATGCTCTCGGTCGTCGGCTACCCGGCGGCGGTGAACCCGGACCGCAAGCTCAAGCTGCTCGCGCAGGCCTACCACTGGCCGATCCTCCATCTCGCCGCATGATCCCGGCCTCTGCCGGACGACGGCGGGGAGCCACGCCACAGCCCAACTCGTCGCACCACCTGCTCTGAAAGTCCCATGAGCCATCCTTGCGTCGTCACGCTAGACAGCCGCAGCGCCCCCCGGGTGCTCTTCTCAGGCGACCAGCTCGTCGAGGTCGACCTGCCCACCGGCTCCCGGGTGATCTACCCGAAGCCGCCGCTCGAGCCGCTGAAGGACGTCGACGCCGCGATCCGCTACGCGATCAACCACCCGCACAACTCGGAGCCGCTCTACGCGAAGCTCCGCCCGGGGATGAAGGTCACGATCGCGGTGGACGACATCTCGCTGCCGCTGCCGCCGATGCGGCGCCCTGACATCCGCGAGCGCGTGCTCACCATCGTGCTCGACCTGCTCTCCGACTACGGCGTCGACGACGTCGAGATCATCATCGCGACGAGCGTCCACCGGCGGATGAAGGACTGGGAGGTCCGCCACATCGTCGGCGACAGGATCTTCAACGCCTACTGGCCGAAGAAGCTCTACAACCACGACGCCGAGAACCTCGCCAACATGAAGTACATCGGCACGACCGACGTCGGCGAGGAGGTCGAGCTGAACAAGCGCGCGGTCGACAGCGACCTCGTGATCTACGTGAACCTGAACCTCGTCCCGATGGACGGCGGGCACAAGTCGGTCTCGGTCGGCCTGTGCGGGTACAGGAGCCTGCGCGCGCACCACAACCCGCGGGTGATGCGCGACTGCTACTCGTACATGGACCCGAAGAGCTCCGCGCTGCACACGAGCGTCGAGCGGATGGGCCGGCTGGCCAACAAGAAGCTCAACGTCTTCACGATCGAGACGACGATCAACAACCGCATGTTCGATCGCCCGCTCGAGTTCCTCGCGAAGAACGAGGACGACCTGAGCGGGGGCGAGAAGAGCGCGCTGCGCGCCCTCCGCTTCACGCTGTCGAAGGTGCCGCAGCCCGCGCGCCAGGCGATCTTCCAGCGCGTCCCCTCGCCGTACGGGGTGACCGGGGTGTTCGCCGGCGAGACCGAGGCCGTCCACGAGCACACGCTGAAGCGCAGCTTCGACCAGTACCTCGTCCCGGTCACGGGCCAGGCCGACATCCTGATCACGGGCATCCCGTACATCAGCCCGTACAACGTGAACTCGTTCCTGAACCCGCTGCTCGTGCAGGTGATGGCGAACGGCTACATGTTCAACCTCTACCGGGGCGCGCCGATGCTCAAGAAGGGGGGGACGATGATCATCCTCCACCCCTGCACCGACCTGTTCGACAACGAGCACCACGCCCCGTACATCGAGTTCGTGCACCGGCTGCTGCCCGAGACGCGCGACGCGATGGAGCTGCACAAGCGGTACGAGAAGAAGTTCTCGGAGAACCCCGCTTACATCGAGATGTACCGCTTCGGCCACGCGTACCACCCGACGCACCCGTTCTTCATGTGGTACTGGGGCGAGGCGGGCCGGCAGCACATCGGCCGGATGATCGTCGTCGGCGCCGACAACGAGTACATCCCGCAGCTGCTCGGCTGGGAGACGGCGCGCACGATGGACGAGGCGCTCCGGATGGCGAAGCAGTCGGCCCCGCCGACGCCCGAGATCATGGCCCTGCACTCGCCGCCGATCTTCATGGCCGACATGACGGCGTAGCGGCCGGGCGGCCCGGCGGAGGCGCCACATGCGGCTGCACCTCATCGACGGCACCTACGAGCTCTTCCGCGCGCACTTCTCCAAGCGGCCCGACCACCGCGCGCCGGGGGGCTGGGACGCCAAGGCGACGGTGGGGGTCGTCGCCTCGCTGCTCGCGCTGCTGCACCACCCGGACGAGGAGGTCACGCACGTCGCTGTCGCCTTCGACAACCCGATCCGCTCGTTCCGGAACGACCTGTTCGCCGGCTACAAGAGCGACGAGGGCATGGATCCGGCGCTGCGCGGCCAGTTCGATCCGGTCGAGGAGGCTGTGCGCGCGCTCGGGATCGTCGTCTGGTCGATGGACGCGTTCGAGGCGGACGACGCGCTCGCGACGGCGTCGGCGCGGCTCCAGGGCGAGGTCGAGCAGGTGCGCATCCTCAGCCCGGACAAGGACTTCGGGCAGTGCCTCGCGGGCGAGCGCGTCGTGCAGGTCGACCGCCGGAAGGAGCGCGTCGTCGACGAGGCCGCGCTGCGCGCCGCGCGCGGCGTGGCCCCGGCGAGCATCCCGGACTACCTCGCGCTGACAGGCGACGACGCCGACGGCATCCCGGGGCTCGCGGGCATCGGCGACCGGACGGCGGCCGCGCTGCTCGGCGCGTACGGGCACCTCGAGCAGATCCCGGACGACCCGTCCGCGTGGACGGTGCCGGTGCGCGGCGCCGACAGGATCGCGCGCGCGCTGGTAGAGCAGCGGGAGGACGCGCTGCTCTACCGGACGCTGGCGACGCTCCGCACCGACGTGCCGCTCGCGGAGCGCCTCGACGACCTGCGCTTCCGCGGCGTGCCGCGCGGCCGCTTCGAGGCGTGGTGCGACGCGCTCGGCGCGCGCACGCTGAAGACGCGGCCGACGCGCTGGGCGCCGGAGGGGTGAGCCGCACGCGAGGCGCGCGGCCGGCGGGCCTTCGTCAAGGCTGTTTCTTTTCCGGCGCCCTGAGCTCCGCCAGCACGCGCTCGCGCAGGAGCGGCACCGGCGGCGACCCGTGCGAGAGGAGCGCGTCGTGGAAGCGGCGCAGCGAGAACGCGGCGCCCATCGCCGCCTTCGCCTCCTCGCGGAGCTTCAGGATCTGGAGCTTGCCGAGCGTGTAGGCGAAGTAGCCGGGGTCGAACGTCGCGCGCACCGCCTGCTGCCGCGCCGTCGCGCGGTCCTGGAAGCAGTCGTCGACGAAGCGGCGCTCCGCCGCCTCGAGGCTCATGCCCTCGGCGTGCACCCCGAGCGACACGACCACCCTGCAGTTGCGCAGCAGCGCGTCCGCGAGCTGGCCGAGCCGGTTCTGGGGGTCCTCCTTGCCGAACCCCTGCTCGATCATCATCTGCTCGGCGTAGTGGGCCCAGCCCTCGATGAACGAGTAGCTGCCGAACATCTTCTGCACGTCCGTCGGCGCGCGGTTCTCCCACAGGTGCTGGGCGAAGTGCCCCGGGTAGACCTCGTGCACGGTCGTCGAGAGCAGCGTCCCGCGCAGCATCACGTACTCCTCCTGCTCCTTGCGGGGCCAGGAGGGGTCGGGCTTCGTGATGTAGTAAAACGACACGAGCCCCTCCCGCTCGAAAGGCCCCGGCGCGTCGAGGAACGCGGAGTTCCAGCGCATGTACGGCGGCGTCTCCTTCACGACCGCGCGCTCGTCGGACGGGAGGCTCATGATCTCCCTGTCGACGATGAACCTGCGCGACGCCTCCATCACCCGCGTCGCCTCGGCGAGCAGCTGCTCCGCCTTCGGCCGGGAGGTCTTCACCTTGCCCGCGAGCGCCTGGTAGGCCGCCTTGTTCGCCGCGAGGTCGTCCTCGCCCATCTTCTTCAGCTCGGCGAGCGGGATCGAGAGCCCCTCCTGCGCCAGCAGGAGCTTCCTGTACCGCGCCTCCCCGAGCACATGACTGGCGTCGCCCTTCGGCAGCTCGACGGTGGCCAGGTGCTCGGCGAGCCCGTCGGCTGCGGCGGCGAGCGCGGCGTTCGTCTTCTGGAGCTCCGCCTGGAACGCGGCGTCGCCCACGCCCTGGAGCAGCTTGACGACGTCGCCGCGCAGGTACTCGGCGTAGCCGCGGAAGATCTTCACCGCGACCTCGATCACCGGCCGCGGCATCGGGCTCGCGAGGTTCTCGAGGACGCGCGGCACCTGGGCGAGCGCCGCCTTCTCGTGCTCCAGCAGGCGCCGCGCGCGCTCGGGCAGCGGCGCGTAATCGCGGTCGAGGTACTGGTTCACGCCGAACAGCTCGTCGTAGAACTGCGGCCGCCGGCGCCAGTCCTCGAGGTCCCTGCCGTTGAAGAGCTCGAGGTCGATCTGCTGGAGGAGGATCGCCCGGTCGAGCGCCTCGTCCGGGGAGAGCGCCGCCGGGTCGACGGCCGCGAGGGCCGCGCGGCCCTGCTCGAGGCGCGCGAGCCGCCGCTCGATCGCCGCGGCGGAGTAGTCGGCGACCTTGCCGTCGTGCTCGTGGAGCCCGCGCGAGCGCGCGAACGACGGATCGTCCGCGACCCACGCGCGCACGATCCGGTCGCGCAGCGCGGCGAACGGCGCCCGCGGCGCCTCGGCTGGCGCGGGCTCGGGGCGCGCCGCGACGACCGCAGGCGGCGCCGCGGCCGCGGGCGGCGGCGCCGGGGCGCTCCCGCTGCAGGCGGCGAGCGCCGCGAGCGGCGCGAGCGCCGCGATACGGCGCGGGAGCGAGCGGCGAAGCGAGGGGCGGCGGGCGGCGGCCATGGCGGGCCGGAGCCTCTCAGAGCGCCCCCGGCTGGTCAACGGCGTCCGCTAGTCGCGGAGCGCGCGATCGATGATCGTGTCGACGTGCGAGAGCGCGTGATCGAGATCGAAGCACCGCGCGATCTCGTCCGGGGCGAGCAGCGCCGCGACGTCCGCGTCGGCCGCGAGGTTGTCGCGGAAGCGGCCCTCGCCCGCGATGGCGCGCATCGCGCAGCGCTGCACCAGCTCGTAGGCCGCCTGGCGCGGCCTGCCCTTCTGGACGAGCGACAGCAGCACCGCCTCGCTGAAGAAGAGCTCGCCCGTGCGGTCGAGGTTCTGCCGCAGCCGCTCGGGGTAGACGACCAGCCCGTCGACGAGCCCCGCGGCGCGGTCGAGCATGAAGCCGAGCGTCGAGGTCGCGTCGGGCGCGATCATCCGCTCGACCGACGAGTGCGAGATGTCGCGCTCGTGCCAGAGCGGCACGTTCTCCAGCGCGGGGATCACGGCGGCGCGCACGATGCGCGCGAGGCCGCACAGGTTCTCGCTGAGGATCGGGTTGCGCTTGTGGGGCATCGCGCTCGAGCCCTTCTGGCCTGCGGAGAAGCGCTCCTCCGCCTCGCCGACCTCGGTGCGCTGCCAGTGCCGCACGTTGGTCGCCAGCCGCTCGATGCCCGCGGCGATGAGCGAGAGCGCGACGAAGAACTCGGCGTGGCGATCGCGCGCGACGACCTGCGTCGAGACCGTCTCGGGGCGCAGGCCGAGGGCGGTGAGCGCGCGCTCCTCGATGCGCGGCGACAGGTGCGCGTACGTCCCGACCGCGCCGGCGATCTTGCCGACGGCGATCGCCTGGCGGGCGGCGGAGAGGCGCGCCCTGCCGCGCTTCATCTCGGCGAGGTGGCCCGCGAGCGCCAGGCCGAACGTGATCGGCTCGGCGGCGATGCCGTGGCTCCTGCCGATCATCGGGGTGCGCCGGTGCTCGTCCGCGCGCCGCGCGAGCGCGTCGCAGAGCTTGTCGAGCCGCGTCGAGAGCATGTCGGCCGCGCGGACGAGCAGCATCGCGAGGCTCGTGTCGAGCACGTCGCTCGAGGTCATCCCGCGGTGCAGCCACCGCGCCCCCTCGCCCGCCAGCTCCTCGACGTGGGTGAGGAAGGCGATGACGTCGTGCTTGACCGTGCGCTCGATCGCCTCGATCCGCGCCGCGTCGAGCGAGAGCTGCTTCCCCCGGATCCCCTCCGCGATGCCGGCGGGCACGAGCCCCTCGGCCTCCATCGCCTCGCAGGCGGCGAGCTCCACCTCTAGCCATGTCTTGAACCGGGTGGCGGGCGACCAGAGCTCTTCGAATTCGGGCGGGGTGTAGCGCGGGATCATGGGCGGGACGCTGCGAAGGTCTGGAGGGTGCGTCAAGGATGGAGTGGCCCCGGGTGGCCCGGGCGCCCCCCGGCGGCTCGCGCCGCCCGGCGTGCGCGACGCGGCTTGCGGGCGTGCGGCGCGTTGCGAACGTTGCGCCCGATGCCGACCGAAGCAACGGCGCCCGCGCGCGCCGATCAGGGCGGGGCGCTCGCCCGGCCGCCGCACGCGGCGGGCGGCGCCGCGGGAGGGGGGGTGCCCGACGCGTCGGGCGAGCCGACCGAGCGGGTCCCCACGACCGAGCCGGCTCCCGCGACGGAGCGGGTCCCCGCGACGGAGCGGGCTCCTGCGCGCGAACGCGCTCCTGCCGGCGAGCGCGCGCCCGCGGGCGAGCCGGCTCCCGTGAGCGAGCGCGCCCGCGCGAAGGAGCCCGCCCCGGCGAGCGAGCCGGCCCGCTCGAGCCTGCGCGGCGGGCGCCGGGTGAAGCCGTACATCGTGGTGGTCGCGATGGACCTGTCCGAGCCGGGCGGGCGGGCCTGGCGCTTCGCGTTCGAGCTGGCGGCGCTCCGGGGCGAGACGGAGATCCACGCGGTGGTCGTCGGCCCGCGCCAGGTCGCCCCCGCTGTGCGCGACGTGACGACGCCCGGCGCGTCGTCGCCGCCCTCGCTCCGGGTCCTCCAGCACCGCTTCGCGGACGGCCAGCCGCGGCTCATGGCGATGCACTTCCGCACCGGCCGGCCCGACCGGGCCATCGTCTCGCTCGCCCGCGAGCTCAGCGCCGATCTCATCGTCGTGGCCACGCACCCGCAGTCGTCCCTCCAGCGGCTCTTCGGCGGCTCCACCGCCGACAGGATCGCGCGCAACGCGCCGTGCCCGGTCGTCGTCGTGCGCCCCAAGGAGGACGACGACGCCGACGCGGCCGAGTACGACCCCCGGCTGCGATGACGCTGCTGCCCCCGCGGCCTACCGCGCGCTCGACGCCTCCGGCGCGCCGGCCTGCGCCGCCGCGGCGGGCTTTCCGGGCGCGCTGACCCCCTCGGCCGTCCCCCCCTCGCGCGTGTCGGCGTAGCCCCACGCCACGCCGGCGGCGTCGACGAGGAGGTTGTTCGCGTCGCCGATCGGCATCGGATCCATCGCGACGGCGTGCCCGCGCCGCGCGAGGTCGTCGAGGGCGGCCTGCGGCGGGGGCGTCAGCCGCTCGACGCGCACCCGGTCCGGCATCCACTGGTGGTGGACGCGCGCGTGCCGGACCGCCTCGTCGATCGTCATCCCGTGGTCGACCAGGTTGCGGAGGACCTGCGCGACAGTGTTCGGGATCGTGTCGCCGCCGGGAGAGCCGAGGACGAGCGCGACCTTGTCGTCCCGGCTCACGATCGTCGGCGTCATCGAGCTCGCCATGCGCTTGCCCGGCGCGACAGCGTTGATGCCCGTCTCCGAGAACGCGCCCATCGCGTTGCCGAGCAGGATGCCCGTGCCGGGGATCACGACCTTCGACCCGAAGCTCGCCGACTGCGTCGTCGTGCACGAGACCGCGTTGCCCTGCGCGTCGATCACCGAGAAGTGCGTCGTCTCCGGAGACTCCGGCGCGACCGCGCCCGCGACCGGCGCGATGTCGCCCGCCGGCGTGGCGCGCTCCCGATCGATGGCCGGCGCGCGGCGCATCAGGGCGCCGCCGTCGAGCAGCCTCGCGAGGAGCTGCGACGTCTCCGGCCCGACGAAATCCGGGTCCGCGCTCACCTGGCGCCGATCGGCGTACGCCCGCTTCGCCGCCTCGACGAACAGGTGCAGCGACAGGCCGGAGTCGACCGGGGCCTCATGCGCCTTGACGCGCTCGAGCGTGAGCATGATCTCCGCCAGCGCGACGCCGCCCATCGACGGGGGCGGCATCGTGTCGACGGTGAAGCCGCGGTACGAGAACCGCAGCGGCGCGCGCCACTTCGCCTGGTAGGCGCGCAGGTCGCTCTCGGCGATGTGCCCGCCGCGCTCGCGCATCGCGGCGGCGATCTTCCTGGCGATCGCGCCCTCGTAGAACGCGCGCGGCCCCTCCGCGGCGAGCGTCTCCAGGGTGCGGGCGAGATCGAGCTGGCGCACCAGCTCGCCCTGCGCGAGCGGCGCCTTGCCGCGCCCCCAGATCGCGCTCGCGGCGCGATCGGCCCGCAGCCGGGGCCATGACCAGCGCAGCGTGAGCGCCTGCCGCGCGCCGAGGCGGTGCCCCTTGCGCGCGAGCTCGATCGCCGGGGCCAGGAGCTCGGCGAACGGCCGGCTGCCGAACCGCTCGTGCGCCAGGGCAAGGCCGGCGACCGAGCCCGGTACGCCGGCGGACGCGTAGCCGTACGCGCCGGCGCGCACCATCGCCATGTTCGACGCGGTGGTCACCGACGCGGGCGCGGCCTCGCGGAAATCGACGGCCTGCGTCTCGCCGTTCGCGAGGCGGATCATCATGAAGCCGCCGCCGCCGATGTTGCCCGCGCTCGGGTGGGTCACCGCCAGCGCGAACGCCACCGCGACCGCGGCGTCGACCGCGTTGCCGCCCCGCCGCAGCACGTCCGCGCCCGCGCGCGTCGCGTGCTCCTCGACCGAGGTCACGAGCCCGGCGTCCCCGCGCACCGCGCGCGCGCCCCCGGAGGCGAGCGCGATGGGCGGCTCCGGCGGCAGCGGCTCCGGCGGCGCGGCGGCCGGCGCTTTCCAGCGCTGCGGCGCCGCAGCGCTCGCGGCCTTCGGCGCCGCCGCCGCGCTGGAGAGCGCCGGCGCGCCGGCGATCGCGGGGGCCGCCGCGGGCGGGGCGGGCGGCGTGCGCGACTCGCAGCCGGCGAGCAGCGCGAGGGCGAGCGCCCAGCGCGGGCTCGAACGACGATGCAGGGTCATCAAGGTGGTCGCGAATCTACTACGGCGCCGCCCAGAGCCAGGCCGCGCCGCCACGGTGCCGGAAAACACAAGGCCGGGCCGCGCAAGGCGACCCGGCCCGGGGATCGTTCACGAAGCGCCGGCGCGCGCCGTCAGGCGCGCCGGCCGCGGCTCAGGACCGCTTGCGGCGGCGCGCGGCGGCCACGCCCACGCCGGCGACGAGCGCCGCGAGCCCGGTGCCCGTGAACGGCGCGGTCGACCCCGGCGCGGCGGCGCAGGAGACGCTCGCCTCGGCCTCGGCGTGGGCCTCGACCTCGATGTTCTGCGAGAGCAGCCAGTTCTTGCACTCCTCCATGCTCCCGGCGATATCGACGTACTGCCCGTCGCAGAACAGCGCGCCATCCGGCGTCGAGCACTGCACCTCGCACCCGCCCCGGAGATCGGCGGTGCAGTCGGCGTTGCAATCGATGTTCGCCTCGACGTTGCACTGCCCCTCGCAGCTCGCCTCGCACTTCGCGTCGCACGAGGCGCTCGGCGGGGTCCCCTGGCAGCTCACGTCGCACTCGGCGTCGCAGTCCGCCGAGCACGCCGCCTCGCAATCCGCCTGCGCCCCGCCGCCGTTGGCCTGGGCCGAGCAGTCGGCGCTGCAGCTCGCCTTGCAGCTCGCCGAGCAGCTCCCTTCGCAGCTCAGGCTGCCTGGGTCGACCTCGCAATCCGCCTGGCAATCCGCTTCGCAGCTCCCGGTACACGACGCCGACGCGGTGCCAGTGCACCGCGCGTCGCACTCCGCCGTGAACTGGACCGGCTCACAGTACCCCTCGCAGCCACCCGAGGTGCGGATCTCGCACCGTCCGGCCGCCGCCGCCTGGAGGGATCCACAGGGATTGCCCTGGGCTGATGCGGAAGAAGCAACGAGAACGGGAACAGCAAAAGTAAACGCACTCACAAAAAGCTGAGCAATGGTCCGTCGCATTCGAATTCTCCTGGGTTTAGGTGCGCGGGGTCCGCGTGGGGTCGCTGCGGCTGTTGCAATCGGACGACCAGCGCCACCCTTTGAAGCATTTTGCGAAAAAAAAGTCTCTGCGGCCGTTCCCGCTTCGTCACGGCGTGTAGCCGTGTTCACGGCCCGATGATGCGACATGCCACACTGCGCGCATGTCCGGCCAGGTAACACACGTACGGCAATATCCCGCGCGGTGATCAGCGGCTCACAGTGTCGGCGATCTGCCCTTTTCCGTACCGCGCCACCACGCCTTTTCGCGCCCTGTCCGGGGTCGGCTGGCTGAGGAAGTCGCCGCCGACCGCCCAGAAGGCCCCCTCCCCGTCGGCCCAGACGGCGTGGAGGTCGGCGTACGGCTCTTCCGTGAACTCGTCGATCCAGGCCCCGTCGACGAGGCGCTGCTTGAGGCCACCATAGCCGACGATCGCGACCTCGCCCGGCCGTCCGCAGGCGACGCCGTTGACGTCGTTGGTCAGCTCCACGTCGATCCGGCGCCACGCCTGGCCGTCCGAGCGGAGCACGTCTCTCCCGCCGACCGCGTACACCTCTTCACGGCTGCAGCCGGCGACCGTGAAGAGGGTTCCCTGCGCGATCGGCGGATCGGATTGCAGCTCCCAGGTCGAGCCCGCGCGGTGCCAGATCACGCCGAACTCACCGACGGCATAGAGGTCGTCGGAGGACTCGCCCCACACCTTGTAGAGCGCGCGGCCCGTCGCCTGGGGCAGGTCCTCTCTGGACCAGGCGCTGCCGTCCCAGTGAAGGACGATATCCTTCTCCGCGTCCTCGCCGGCGCCGGGCGTGCCGCCGACCGCCCAGGCGTCGTCGGGTGCGAACGCGATGACGCCCCACAGGGTAGCCGCCGTCCCGGTCTCGTGTCTGGTGAAGACATTTCCGTCCCAGTGCGCGGCGCGGCCGCGCTCGCCGACCATCCACACGTCGTTCGGCCCCGAGCCCGCCACCCACCAGAAGGTCTCCTCCCCGCCGGCCGGGAGCTCGCGCCACGTCGCCCCGTCGTGATGCAGCGCGAGCGACTCGAGGCCCGTATTGCCGAGCGGCCCCCCCACGGCGAACACGTCGTCGGGGCCCGTCCCCCAGATCGACAGCACCGCCCGGTCGAGGTCGCCCTCGTCGAGCAGCACGCGCCACGCGGGCGGCCCCTCGCCGGGCGGCGTCGCGGGATCGTCAGGGCAGCCGGCGAGGACGATCGCGCCGAGCGCCATCGCTGCAATCCGGGCAATCGAGGCGCTCGAGGCGATCGGCGTCATCGGGGCAATGGAGGCAATCGCCCCGATCGGAGCAGCCGGGTGCAAGCAGGTGCGCATGGGATAGAAGACCGGGCTGGGGAGCTCCTGTCGCGGCGCCCGCCGGGCGACCGGCGCCGCGCGCGCCTGCGCGGGAGGCTCAGTTGCAGAACACGTCGTCCTGCTTCGGATAGTAGTAGACGAAGATGTTGCAGTGCTCGTTCTTCTCGACGATCGGGCCGAACGTGTAGCAGCAATCGAGCTGCTCCTCGGGCGTCAGGTTCTTCGTCGCGTCGTATTCGTCGAGGCCGCTGCAGCCCACCGCCGGATCCGGCGGCTGCCACTCGTAGGTGCAGCCGTACCAGACACCGCCGTTCTTCGGGAGCTCCAGGTCGAGCTGCGGCGAGATGAGCATCGGCGGGTCGTCCCACGCCGTCGATGTGTAGAAGCGCTCCGACTCCGCGGGCGTGCCGATCGAGGTGCCGTCCCACGTGTACATGTCGAACTTCGTGCCCCGGCTGTGGAAATGGCCGTTGGCGCCGATGATCTTCACGGGAGAGGGGCTGTTGATCTGACACGACCCCTCGAACGTGGGCCGTGGGTTCGACTGGCAGACACGGATGGACTGCTTGGTCGCGAAGACCGTGCCCATCTCGGCCGTCACCTCCTCTGCCGGCAGCGACCAGAAGTTCACCCGGACGCGGCCGACGGCCTCGGGGGTCTTCTGCGACGACGCATTCACGTAGTGCGTCTGCAGCATGAGCCACTCGTCGGGCTGGAGGACGTTCGCGACCCCGTCGGGGAACGTCCAGTCGAGCTGGCCGTCCTGCTGCGAGTTCGCGATGAGCGGCCAGTCGGCCCAGTTGGGGCTCTTGAAGCACTCGCCCACGCCGTTCTGGTTCTTCTGGATGAGCCCGCCTTCGGGCCCCAGCCCCTTGATCGTCCGCACGCGGAAGATGTTCATGTGGTGCGAGCCGTCGCGCTGGGCGATCTGCACGCGGTGGAGGTTCACGGGCGCGTCCGGGTTCATCCCGTTCGTCGCGGCGAGGTCGCTGACCTTGAAGAAGTAGCAGTCCTGCTGCTCGATCCCCGGCGGCACCTCGATGTCCTCCGTCTCTATCTGGAACCCCTCGCCCTCCGGCGGTCGGGCGAGCAGCGACGGGTCGACCTCGGGGTCTGGTACCGGGTCCGGGCGCTCGTCAATGCAACCGACAAGGCCCAGCGCAAGGGGAAGCCCACCGAACATCAGCCATCGAGCAGCCATGAGTCCCTCCAGGCAATGCAGCAGCGATGATGGAGATATACACGGTTTTGCAATTTCGAGACCACCATGTCAGGAAGACGGCAGCGTTCCGTCGCGACCGAGGCGCCTTGGCCGAACGGGGGCAGATACTGCTAGGATGTGGGAGAGGTTCAACGATGGCGGCGACCAAGAAATGCGGTCCACACACGGAGATTGCGGCGAATGACGCGACGCGCGTCACCCGGTGCGCGTGCGGTACCGTTCACGTGACGCTCCTCGGCCCCGGCGTGACATTGCGCATGCCCTCGGAAGCGTTCCGCGGCGTCGCCGCCGGGCTCAAGGCGGCGGCCGAGCGGCTCGACGACGACGCCCGTTTCGGGACGACCGCCATCAATTAGCTTGCGCGCCTGCCGCGGTGCGGCCTACCAGTTGCTCCGCCGCCGCGCTTCTCTCTCCCTCCGGATGGCGGCGGCTCGAACGAGGGCGCCTGGCGTGTACGACGACGACGCGGAGCACTGGGTCGGCAGGACGTTCGCTGGAATCTGGCGGATCGAGCGCGTGCTCGGCACCGGCGGCATGGGGAGCGTGCTGCTCGGGCGCGCCGCGGACGGATCGCATGTCGCGCTGAAGGTGCTGCACCCGGAGCTCAACGCGATCGCCGAGGTGCGGAAGCGCTTCCTGCGCGAGGGGTTCATCGGCAACACGCTCGGCGGGGCGGACGCGGTGCCCGGCGTTGTCCGCGTGCTCGGCTCCGGCGAGTCGCCCGAGGGCTTCGCGTACCTGACGATGGAGGCGCTCCAGGGCGAGACGCTCTTCGATCGGATGGCGCGCACCGGGACGATGCCGCCGGGCGAGGTGCTCGCGCTCGCGGATCAGGTGCTCGAGACGCTCGCGATCGCGCACGCGCGCGGCGTCGTGCACCGCGATCTCAAGCCCGAGAACATCCACCTCGGCAACGACGGGCGCGTGCGCATGCTCGACTTCGGCATCGCGCGCGTCGTGGACGGGCTCACGGGCCTGCCCGAGAAGACAGCGACAAAGACCGGCATGATCATGGGCACGGCGACATACATGGCGCCGGAGCAGGCCACGGGGCTCATCCACGACATCGACGGGCGCACCGATCTGTTCGGGCTCGGCGCGACGATGTTCCGGCTGCTCTCGGGCCGGCAGGTGCACGGCGACGTCACGGAGGCCATGGAGGTCATCGCCGCCGCGACCGAGCCGGCGCCGCCGCTCGCCTCGGTCGCACCCGGGATCCCGCTGGCCGTCGCGGCCGTTGTCGATCGCTCGCTCGCCTTCATCAAGTTCCACCGCTACCCGGACGCCGAGACGATGCGGGCGGACGTCCGCGCTGTGCGCGCAGGCACCCTGCCGCCCTATGCGCAGGCCGTCCTCGACGGGAGGATCCGCGCCGGCCAGCCGCTGTCGCAGCCCGCGCCGCCGATGCAACCGTCGATGCAGCCGCCGCCGGCCGCTGTGTCGCCGAGCGCCCGCCCGCAGCCGACGGTGACGGAGCCGCCCGCTGTCTCCGGCGCGTCGATGGGCCGGCCGGAGCGCACGCTCGACGACAGCCTGGCGGCGCCCTCCGCGCCCGGCGCGACGCGCGCGCAGCTGTCGACGGGCAAGCTGGTGCTGCTCGTCGGCGGCGCCTCGCTGGCCACGGGCGTCATCGCGGCGCTTGTCGTCGTCCTGCTGCTCGTGAACTGCTGACGTTCAACGGCGCCGCCGCGCTCGAGCACGGCGACCGAGCGGCGCGCGACGGCGTACGTGAGCTGCCGACGGGCCGCGGGGCGCCGGTAAGGCGCGCCGTTGAAGGCGCGCAGCGGTGCTGGTGGGGCTGCCGACGGGGCCGCGCGGGCCCCGTCGCTGTCAGGCGCGGTCGTCGAGAGGCGTGTAGGCGATCGCGTTCTCGCCGGTGTAGATCTGGCGCGGGCGGCCGATCTTGCCGTTCGGGTCGTCGTTCATCTCCTTCCAGTGGGCGATCCAGCCGGGGAGACGACCGAGCGCGAACATGACGGTGAACATGTTCGTGGGGAAGCCGAGCGCGCGGTAGATGATGCCGCTGTAGAAGTCGACGTTCGGGTAGAGCTTCCGCTCGACGAAGTACGGATCCTTCAGCGCGGTCTCCTCGAGCCGCTGCGCGATGTCGAGGAGCGGATCCTTGATGCCGAGCTTCGACAGGATCTTGTCGGCGGCCGCCTTGATGAGCACCGCGCGCGGGTCGTAGTTCTTGTAGACGCGGTGGCCGAAGCCCATCAGGCGGAAGCCCGAGCTCTTGTCCTTCGCGAGCTTGATGAACTTCGAGACGTCGCCGCCGTCGGCGCGGATCGCCTCGAGCATCGTCACGACCTCCTGGTTCGCGCCGCCGTGTAGCGGGCCCCACAGCGCGCAGATGCCCGCGGCCACCGAGGCGAAGAGGTTCGCCTTCGAGCTGCCGACGAGGCGCACCGTGGAGGTCGAGCAGTTCTGCTCGTGATCGGCGTGCAGGATCAGGAGCAGGTTGAGGACCTTCACGATGTCCTCGTCGATCTCGTACGGCTCCGCCGGGACCGAGAACATCATGTTCAGGAAGTTCGCGCAGTACGAGAGCGAGTTGTGCGGGTAGACGAACGGCTGGCCGATCGACTTCTTGTACGAGAACGCGGCGATCGTGCGCACCTTCGAGAGCAGCCGCGCGATGGTGATGTCGAGGAGATCGGTGTTCTTCACGTCGATCGCCTCGGGGTAGTAGCTCGACAGCGAGAGCACCATCGCGGACAGGATCGCCATCGGGTGCGCCGTCGACGGGTAGCCGTCGAAGAAGCGCTTCATGTCCTCGTGGATGAGCGAGTGCCGGGTGAGCAGCGTGGAGAACCGGGACAGCTCGCTCTTGTTCGGCAGCTTGCCGTAGATCAAGAGGTACGAGGTCTCCACGAAGGTCGACTTCTCGCCGAGCTGCTCGATCGGGATGCCGCGGTAGCGGAGGATGCCCTTCTCCCCATCGAGGAACGTGATGGAGCTCGTGGTCGAGGCCGTGTTGACGAACGCCGGGTCAATGCACACGTACCCGGTCTTCGAGCGTAGGGATGCGACATCGATCGCCTTCTCCCCTTCGGTGCCCGTGATCACCGGCAGCTCGATCGTCTGCTCCGTACCGTTCTTGTTCAGCGTTAACTTCGCGGTCTCCTGCACGCCTCCTCCTTCCGCCGCAGCGCGGCGTAAGCTATCACGAGCTGAGGGAAGATTGCTTCCCCAAGAAATTGAGGTGATGCGTTTGAGCGAGCCGGTCGTGCGGGGAGAGCTGTCCCACCACCTGGAGGCGCTTCGGCTGGCGGCCGAGGTGCGCCGGGTCCACGGGCGTTACGCAGACGAGGTCGTCGCTCGATATCGCCTCTGCCCGTTCATGCGCGACGCTGCAACCGGTTTCGGACGCTTCTACGTCCTGCTCGACCGGGAGCCCGTCCTGGAGACGGCGCTGGCGGCCGTGGAGGAGGCGGAGTCCGCCGTCGTGCACCTGGTTTTCCCGTGCATCCAGGCTCCGTCGCCCCAGTTCGAGCGGTTCGCGTCGCGCCTGGGCGAGCGGCTCCGGCGGGTCCGCAGCCCCGCGCCGGTCCTGGCCGCGTTCCACCCCGAGATGGCCGGCGACGAGGCGAGCTCTCACCGGCTCGTCGGTCTCCTCCGGCACGCGCCGGACCCGTTCATTCAAACGATTCCAGAAGGGTTGAACCATTCGGGGACTGTCCTGGCCGGGGCGGGCGTCGAGCCCGTCGCCGATCCTGCCGAGGACAATTACCGGCGCCTTCAAGGGGCCGGGATCGCCGAGGTCAAGGCCAAGCTGGCGGAGATCATGGCAGATCGCGACGCGAGCTATGCGCCCTTGCTCGCCCGACTCGGGCTGAGCCGCCCCGGCCCGCGCTTCGCTCCCCTCCCCTCGCGGTAGCGCCGCAGCGCGACGAGCCAAGGCCCCTTGGGCCGGGCCGCTCGACGAAATCTCCTGGGACGAAACCTCCTGGAAACAACGATGCTCGCCGCGACATGGCGCTAGCGCTCGGGCGAGCGGCCAGACGACGGGCTCGATCCGCCGGATCCCGCCCTGGCCTCGCGCTCCGCCATCAGCGGCATCAGGTAGGGAAAGCCGGCAGCCATCGTGTCGAGGTTGGGATCGATCTGGGCTGCGAGCCAGAACAGCAGCACGCAGGCGCGCTCCACGTAGAACCAGTCCTCGGGGTACTCGAAGGAGCGCATCAGCTCCTGGAGCTCGCCGCGCTCCAGCTCGGGGTCGGCCAGCTTCTCGAGCTGCTCGGGGCGGGCGCGCATCAGCGCCGCCGGCGTGCGATCCCGGATCTTGAGCAGCTTGGCGAAATAGGCCTTCACCGTCCGCTCGAGGAGCGCGTCGTTGCCCCCGGGCGCGACGAAGCCCATCCGCCGGAAGCCGCGCACGACCGCCGCGTCGTCCTCCGCGAAGGTGCCCTTCAGGATGTCGAGCAGCCCGTCGATGAGCTCGTCCCGGGCCTCGCAGATCGCGCCGAAATCGAGGACCACGAGGCGAAAACCGCCGCCCTCCTCCGCGCTCCGCGCGGCGACGAGGAAGTTCCCCGGGTGCGGATCGGCGTGGAAGAAGCGATCGGCGAAGAGCATCTTGTAGAACGCCTGCACGAGCCGGAGCGCCACGTCCGAGGGCTCGATGCCTGCGCTCCTCAGCGCGTCGAGGCGGGTGATCTTGATGCCTTCCATGAAGGTCATCGTGAGCACGTCGCGCGTCGTGAGCTCGTGGACGACCTCGGGGAACGCGACGCCCGCGTCGCCCTCGAAGTTCTGCGCCATCCGCTCCATGCACGCGGCCTCGTGCAGGTAGTCGGTCTCGCGGCGGAGCAGGTCGACAAGCGACTCGTGCACCCGCTCGATGTGCCCGACCGGGACGAACCGCTTGTAGACGAGGATCGCGAGGCGCAGGACGCGCAGGTCGACGGCGATCATCCCGCGGATGCCCGGGTAGAGGAACTTCACGGCGACCTTGCGGCCGTCGCGGAGGCGCGCGACGTGCACCTGCCCGAGCGACGCGGCCGCGAGCGGCGCGCGCTCGATCGAGGCGAACAGCTCGCTCGCCGAGCGGCCGAAGCTCGCGCGCAGCGCGGCCTCGAGATCGCTGAAGGGGTGGGGCGGCACCTGGTCCTGGAGCTGCTCGAGCTCCTTGCCGTAGGCCTTCGGCAGGAAGCCGCCCATGATCGACAGCACCTGGCCGAGCTTGATGAAGACGCCCCGCAGCTTGAGCATCGCGCGCAGCAGGCGCCGGGCGTTCTTCTGATCGACGCGGGCGCGGCGCTCGACGAGCCAGCCGGGCAGCTCCTGCGCGGCGGCGCCGCTCCCGAGGCGCCTCGCGAACACCCGCCCGAGCCCTAGCTGGATCAGGTAGCTCGTCAGGATGACCGAGAAAGCAAACAGCGCGCGGAGGAGTCGGACGGCGAGCGTCATGTGCGGCAAAGCAGCCGCACCATGCTACCGCAGGGGCTGCGCGGGGCCAGCCATGCTCGCTCCCCAGGGGTGAATCCGCCCGGGAGAGGGGGCCGCCGCGGGCCTTCGCCGCGCCCAGGAGCCCTCCGGCGCGCCGGACGGGCTCAGGAGAGCGAGTCCTTGATCGCCTTGATGGGGCGAGCGCGGACCGACTTGCTGGCCGGCTTGGCCGCGAACGTCATCGGCTGCTTGGTGAACGGGTTGATCCCCTCGCGCGCCTTGGTGGCCGGCTTCTTGACGACGCGGAACTTCGCGAACCCGGGCATCGTGAAGATGCCGTTCTTCTTGAGCTCCTTGTACGCGATGTCGGTCAGCGCCTCGAGGATCGCCTTCACCTGCTTGCGCGACACCTCGTTCTCGTTGGCCTCGACGACCGCGTTGATCAGCGCGCTCTTGCTGAGCGACGTGCTCTTCTTCCCGTCCGATTTCTTTCCCGCCATGTTCATTCCTCCTGAGGTTTGTGCCCTCTTGCGCGCCAAAGGAAACACAACGGCCGCCACAGATCCAGTGTCGAATCGTCGATCGGAGCGACAAAAGAAGGGGTTTCACGCCCCGGGTGGCGCGCCGCTCCGCCGGAGCGACGGCCCGGGGGCCCCTCCGCGAGCCGCCAAAACCCCTGTAAAACGGCCGAAATCGACCCTTCTTCAGGCCTCACGCGCCCGCGTCGAGGGCGGGCCCTACGCCGGGAGCTCGGGGTAGGAAATCACCCGATCCCCTTCCGTTGAAGGCGATCCCGGCCGCGCGGGGTCCTCCTCGGGTCGAGCCTCCTCGGCCGACGGCCCTCCATCGCGGCCGCCCCGCGCGCGAGGGCGCCGCGAAGGCCGCGCGGATCGAGGCCCGCGCGCGATGCGCCTCGCCTCGCCTCGACGCGCGCGCGGCGGGCGAGCGTCGTCGCACGCGCGCCGCGCTGAGGTGTCTAGCGGCGGCGGACCGCCGAGCCCGCGCCCCACTTCCGCTTGGCGGAGAGGCCCAGGATCGTCAGCGATTGAGGCGCCTGCGTGAACTCCATCACGTCGCCGAAGCCGACGCTCACCGCGTGGATCGGCCCGTCGAAGAAGAGCTTCGCGTCGTGCGTCTTGCTCCGCACGACGAGCGAGGAGCCCGGCGGGATCAGCGCGTGGCGGAAGCGGTACTCCTCGCCGTGCGGGGTGTAGGGCTCGCGCACCACGAGCTGGAGGCGCTTCGAGGTGAGGGGCAGGACGCGCCCGCCGGCGGAGCGCTGCGCGGCCGTGGAGCCGGCCGCGGGGCCGATCCAGAAGCCGCTCGACTTCTGCTCCTCCTCGGCGCGGCCGAAGCGGATGATGTAACGCGACGTGGCCGCGGGCGAGATGTGGCAGAAGAGCGCGTCGTTCAGGACGCGCGCGGAGGCGATCTTGTCGTTCACCGTGACCTGCATGCGCGTGAGCACGGTGCGGCGGAGCGAGCCGCGCAGCGCCTTCGCGATCGCGTCGGCCGCGTCGCCGCCCGTCGCGCCGCAGAAGAAGCCGACCGAGTGGCCGGGCGCGCTGTTGATGCCGAGGATGGGGACGTCGCCGACGTTGTGAGACGCGCTGAGGAGCGTCCCGTCGCCGCCGACCGTGATCACGAGATCGAGCTCGGCCGTGTCGAAGAAATCCGAGGTGCCGGCGGTGACGTCGACCTGCACGCCGAGATCGTCGAGCGCCGCCGTGACAGCGCGCACGGTCTGCTCGTGCGCCTCGTGCGACGCCTTGAGCCGCGCGATGGCGGCGTCGCCGGTCTCGATGAGCCGCGTGATGCGCGGGTCCTTCCGCTCCTCGCGGTAAATCCTCCAGGCAGAGCGCTTCACGACGAGCGCCACGCGGGGCGGCCGCCGCTGCGCGGGCGCGAGCGGTTGTTCCGGCATCAGAGCTCCGCGAGGCGCCGGAGCGCCACCTCCGTCTTCCCGTCCTCGATCACGCCGCGCCGGGTGAGCTCGATCGCCTCGTCGAGCGGGATGGCCGCGATCACGGCGAGCCGCTCGAGCGGGGATCCGTCCTCGGTCGGCGTCCCCTGGCGCGCGGGGTCGACCTCGACGTGGAAGTAGAAGTGCCGCTCGCCGACCATGCCCGGCGACGGGAACGTCGGGGGGCCGAGCGGCTCGAGCTCCGACGGGTTCATGTCGAAGCCGACCTCCTCGAGCAGCTCGCGCGCGGCGGAGCGCTTGAGGCCCTCGGGGCTCCGCTCGTCGAGCTCGACGAGCCCGGCGGGCAGCTCCCACAGCGCGCCGAGCGTCGGCGCCTCCGGGAAGGGGCACACCTCGGGCGCGCGCGTCGCGGCCGGCGGCCGGAGCGCCGAGCGGAGGAAGACGTGGCGGCGGCCGTCCGCGCCGCGGTAGTGCGGCGCGATCACCACGGCGTCGAGGCGCGAGCGATCGACGCTGTCGTAGGTGAACGGGTCGCTCAGCGTGCCGTCGGGGAACTCGACGCGGAACACCTGGCGCCGCACGTTGAGGAAACCAGGACTGTCCAGCGAGGGGATCGTCTGGACCAGCTTGAGCGCGAGCTTCGGGAAGGGAGGTAGCGGCATGCGTCGAGGCGCGAAGCATAGCGCCAAACGGGCGCGCACGGAGGCGCCCGGAGCGCTTCAGCCGAGCAGGCCGCGGACCCGGGCGACCGCCTCGAGCTCCGGGCGGCGCCGCTCGAGCTCCGGGGCGTCCTTGACCGGGAGGGAGCGGGAGGGCGCGGGCGCGCTCCGCGACGTCAGCGGAGCACGAGGACCCAGACGTCGTAGAGCGCGTGGGTCCAGACCGCCGGCGCGAAGCCGCGGAAGACGTAGATCCCCGTGAGCACGAGCCCGCACACCATCCGGAACACGAAGGAGGGGAGGTTCCAGGGGTCGCCCAGCGACCCGACGTAGTGCCAGCCCGAGAAGACGGCGGCGGACACGATCGCCCACCCGACGAGCAGCACCACCCCCTGGGCTCCCCGGCCGAAGACGAGCTTGATCGCGAGCGCGCCGAGGCCGTAGAGGCCGGCGCGGAAGGCGATCTCCTCGTAGAAGCCCGCGCCGAGCGACATCACGACGCCGGTGAAGATGTCGTTGGACGCCACGGGCGGGCCGAGCCGGAGGGAGCCGACCACATAGGAGCCGGCGAAGCGCATCAGGATGGCGTAGAGCGCGCCCTCGGTGGCGAGGAGCGCGAAGCGCCGCGTCTGGAGGGCGTGGCCCCGGCCGAGGACGGAGAGGACGATCACGAACACGGCGCCGACGGCGACCGTGAGGCCCGCGTACATCGGGAGGCTGTGCTTGGCGAGCGCCCGGAGCTCGGCGGTGACCGGATCCGCCGCGTTGCGGATGGGGAGGAAGGCGACGCCGAGGTGGTAGAGGACGAAGATCGGCATCGTCAGCGCCAGATCCGTCAGCGCGTCGCTCTTCGAGGTGGGCTTGTCGCCGCCAGGCGCTGCCCCCGGCCGGGCGAGCTCCGGGCCGGCGCCGGGCATCAGGACGGCCTCAGCCGATACACGATCACCAGCACCTCGGCGGACCACATGACGAGGTTCAGCACGAAGGGGGTGTCCCGGAGGATCTCCTGGGTGGGGCTCTCGGCCTTGGCGCTGCCCGCCACGAGCTGGAGGAACCGGATCACCCCGAAGAGGGGGTGGATCGTGGTGAGCCAGAGGTAGGGGTTCTGGAAGAAGCGCTGCGTGTCGTGATCGAGCGTGTACGCCAGGTACGTGGCGATGGTGGCGACGCCGGTGACGGCGAGCGCCGCCGTGAGGGCGCCCGGCGTGTAGGCGTCCAGCGCCGCGCGCTGCTTCGAGGCGTTCACCGAGGCGAGCTCGTGGCGCCGCTTGCCGAAGCCGAGGAAGAGCGCGAGCAGGGCGGTGCAGGCGATCATGAAGCCGGAGAGCGGCGTCCGCGTGGCGAAGCCGCCGGCGAGCACGCGCAGCACGAAGAAGACAGCGATGCAGCCGACGTCGAGGTACGCGATCTTCTTGAGCCGGAAGGAGTAGGCGACGTTGAGGACGTAGTAGCTGGCGGCGACGACGGCGAAGAGGGGCGGGCCGAGCAGGCTGGCGCCGAGCGCGATGACCGCCAGGCCGACCGCCATCGCCTTGGCGACCGGGATCGGCACGCGACCGGACGCGATCGGCCGGTAGCGCTTGACCGGGTGGACCCTGTCGGCCTCCGCGTCGACGATGTCGTTCAGGACGTAGACGGCGCCGGCGAGCAGGCAGAAGATCGCGAACGCCCCGACCGCGCTCATGATGATCGAGGGGTGGGTCAGGTGCTTGGCGAACACCACCGGGGCGAGGACGAAGAGGTTCTTCACCCACTGGTGGGGGCGCATCGCGCGGATCATCCCGCGCACGCGCCAGAGCAGCGTCCCCTTCGGGGAGTCGGGCAGGAGGGGCGGCTGCGCGATCAGGCTGCCCGAGGGGGGCCCGCTCTCCGGCGGTCGGGAGCTCGGCACGCCGACGCTCCGCGGAGGCGACGATGTAGGTTTGCCGGCAGGGGCGGAGCTCAGCGAGGCGAGCGGGCCGGCCTGCTCGGCAGGCGCGGGCACGTCCTGCGCGGCTGCATCCGGGCGAGCATCGGCGCCGGGCGCCTCCTCGGAAGAGGGAAAGCCTGCGGCGCTGTGGCGAAAGAGGGGACCCGAGGCGGTCACGGCGGGCGGAGCATACCCGGGAGCACCGTCCCCGGCCATTCCGCGGCAGGCAAAAGCGCCGGGCGCGGGGGCGCCCGAGAGCGGACGGCGGGACGGCGCGACAACGGACGACGAGCCCGCAGAGAAGGTGACGCAGCGTACGCCGCGCCGGAGGGCGCCATGAAGTCCGGGGTCGAGGTCGCGAATCCGCGTTCGCACTGGCCGGCCCGGCTCGTGGAACGCAAAATGCGCATCCCCGCAGGTTGGCCGTAACCTCGTGCTACCATCGCCCGTGATGACATCAGCGCTCTCGGTCGCGCGTGAAGCTTCGCCCCTGCTTTTGAAGCTTCGCTCTGCCGTGGAGCAGGCCCTCGAAGGCAAGCCGGAGGCGGTCGAGCTGGCGCTCATCGCGCTGCTCGCCCGGGGGCACGTCCTCATCGAGGACGTGCCGGGCGTCGGCAAGACGACGCTGGCCCGGGCGCTGGCGAAGGCCGTGGGGGGCGAGCTCCGTCGCGTTCAGTTCACCAGCGATCTGCTGCCGAGCGACGTCCTCGGGGTGAGCGTGTTCGACCAGCGGATCGGGCAGTTCGTCTTCCGCCAGGGGCCGATCTTCGCGAACGTCCTGCTCGCCGACGAGATCAACCGGGCGAGCCCGCGGACGCAGTCGGCGCTGCTCGAGGCGATGAACGAGGGGCAGGTGTCCATCGAGGGGACGGCGACGCCGCTGCCGGAGCCGTTCTTCGTGCTCGCGACCCAGAACCCCCAGGATTTCGCCGGCACATTTCCGCTGCCGGAGTCGCAGCTCGACCGGTTCATGGTCCGGATCCGGATCGGGTACCCGCCGCCGCAGGTGGAAATGCGCCTGCTCCTCCAGGGCGGGGAGCCGGATCGCGCGCGGAACGTGCCGCAGATCATCGATCCCGCCCAGCTCGTCGCGCTCCAGCGCGAGGTCGACCGCGTCGAGCTCGATTCGTCGCTCGCGACGTACCTGCAGGCGGTGCTCGCTGCCACGCGATCGAGCCCGACCCTCTCGCTGGGCGCGTCGCCGCGCGCCGGCATGAACCTGGCGCGCGCGGCCCGGGGGCGCGCGGTGCTCCATGGGCGCTCGTACTGTATCGCGGACGACATCCACGACCTCGCTGTCGCCGTGCTGGCGCACCGCGTCCGGCTCTCGGCCCACGCGGAGGGCTACATGCCGACCCGCGACGAGTGCGAGGCGGCCGTGCGCGACCTCGTGGCGCGGGTGCCGGTCCCGCTCTGAGCGGCAGGCGATGAGCGCAGAGGACAGGGAGCGGGGATCTCTCAGCGGCAGCTCCCGCGGGGCCGAGCGCGCTGACGTCGCGTCGCGCAGCGCCGTCCGGCCGAGCCCGCCGCGGCGCGAGCGACCCCCGATCGAGCAGCGCCCGCTCCTGCCCGCGCGCGGCGACAAGACGCCGTCGTGGGCGAGGTTCCTCCTCGCCCTGAGGCCGCCCCGGAAGCTCAAGTTCACCCGGGAGGGGAAGTACTACCTCGGCATCACGCTGGGCGTCGGCTTCGCGGCGATCAACACGGGCAACAACCTCCTCTACCTGCTGCTCGGGATGCTGCTGTCGCTGATCGTCGTCTCCGGCGTGATGAGCGACATGTCGCTGCGGCACCTCACCGTGACCCGGCGGCTCCCGGCCCGCGCCCAGGTGGGCCGGGCGCACCTCGTCGAGATCGAGGTCTACAACCACAAGAAGCGCGTGCCGTCGTACGCGATCGAGGTCGAGGACCTGCGCGCGGGCCAGCCGGCCGACAAGCGCTGCTTCTTCCTGAAGATCAGCCCGTCGAGCGCGCAGGTGGCCGCCTACCGGCGGACGCCGGCGAAGCGCGGCCGCGACCGGCACACCGGGTTCCGCATCGCGACCCGCTTCCCCTTCGGGCTGTTCGAGAAGTCGCGCGAGGTCGAGGCCGAGGGCGATCTCATCATCTACCCCGCGGTCGACCCGGTCCGGCTCCCCGTCGAGGACGCCGGGCGGCGCGAGGGCGGCGCGAGCCTCAGCGGGCGCGGGGGCGGCGACGAGACCTTCGGGCTGCGGCCCATGCGCGAGGGGGACGATCCGCGCGACATCTACTGGAGGAAGAGCACGATGCGCGACCAGATGGTGCTGCGCGAGCGGACCCGCGAGACGCGGCCCGACGTGCAGATCGTCGTCGACGCGGTGCGCCCCGCCGGCGAAGGCGACGGGTTCGCGCAGCACTTCGAGCGCAGGATCCGCGAGGCGGCCTCGCGCGCCGTCGCCCACATCAAGCGCGGCGACGCGGTGGTCGTCGCGACGACGCTGGGCGAGCGGGTGCGCGGCGACCGCAACATCGGCTCCGACGCGATCCTCAGGTTCCTCGCGCTGCTCGAGGCGGTGGACGAGGCCCGCACGGCGGAGGTGAAGGCCGAGCGCGCCGCCCGCGCGTCCGTGCGCCAGGCGTCGAGCCCGGGCCCGACCAGCGGCGAGCGCCGCACCAGCGCGCCGAGGACCGCATCATGAGGTTCGGGGTGGTGCATCGGATCATGACCGACGCGCTCGCGGCGCTCGGCGTGATCGCGCTCGTCGCGAGCGGGCAGTTCAACCGGTACGTGAGCTGGGCCATCCTCATCGGCCTCGCGCTCGCGCTCGCTGTCGGCGTGCGCGAGTCGTGGCAGCGGCACCCGGCGCTGCGCTACCTCGACACGGGCGTCCTCCTGGCCGTCATCGCCGTCCAGGTGGTGCGCATCGTCTTCACCGACGCGAGCGTGCTCGACGTGCTCGTCGAGTTCGCCGCCGCGCTGCAGATCATCCGGCTCGCGACGCGCAAGGGCGCGGCGCACGACCAGCAAGTCATCGTGCTCGCGCTGCTGCACCTCATCGCCGGGACGGTGCTCGGCGGCGGGCTCGGCTACGGCCTGTGCTTCCTCGGCGTGCTCGTCGTCGCGCCGGGCGCGCTCGTGCTCAGCCACCTGCGGCGCGAGGTCGAGGGCAACTACCGGCAGGGGGCGCGCGACCGGACGGGGCTGCCTGTCGACGTGCCGCGCATCCTGCGCTCGCGGCGCGTCGTCGGGCGCTCGTTCCTGGCCGTCACCTGCCTGCTGTCGATCCCGATCTTCGTCTTCACCGCGGCCCTGTTCGTCATCTTCCCGCGCGTCGGCCTCTCGCTGCTGCTGCTGAACCGCGGCCACACGGGGCGGATGATCGGCTTCTCGGGCAAGGTCGACCTCGGCGCCGTCGGCGTGCTGCGCAGCGACCCGAAGCTGGCGATGCGGGTCGAGATCCCCGATCTGCCCGAGCCGCCGCCCCCGCGCCTCACCATGCACCTGCGCGGGACGGCGCTCGACGCGTACGACGGCCGCACCTGGAGCCAGAGCGAGAGCTTCAAGCGCCCGACGGAGAGCGACGCGGGGCTCGTGCCGATCGAGCGGTACCCGGACCCGGCGGTCGACCCGGTGATGCGGATCGACCTGGAGCCGATCGATCCGCCGGTGATCTTCCTCCCGCCGAACGCGACGGGGCTGCGGTTCAAGCACCGCGGGCAGCTCGGGATGGACGCGAACACGCTGGCCCACCGCGGGCCGGAGGGGGAGTTCAGGTACCAGCCGCTGGACGACCGCGGGCTGGTCTACGACGTCTTCCTGTCGCGGAAGCGGTCGCCGACGTTCCAGCGGCTCTCGGCGGCCGATCGGCGGCGCTACCTGGACCTGCCGAGGGAGCTGCCGTCGCGCGTCGTCGATCTCGCGCGGGTGTGGACGATCGGCGTGGATCGCCCGGCCGACAAGGCGCGGGCCATCCAGGAGCGCCTGCGCACGGAGTACCGGTACGACCTCGCGTCGCCCTCGGGGGCGGACCCGCACCCGCTCGATCACTTCCTGTTCGAGTCGAAGCGCGGGCACTGCGAGTTCTACTCGACGGCGATGGCGATCCTGCTGCGCGCGGTGGACATCCCGACGCGCAACGTCACCGGCTTCGTCGGCGGCACGTACAACCGCTTCGGCCGGTTCTATGCGGTGCGCCAGGGCGACGCCCACTCGTGGGTCGAGGTCTACCTCGACGGCGAGGGGTGGATGACGTTCGACCCGACGCCGCCGGCCGACGCGGCGCCGAAGAGCGAGCTCGTCGGCGTCTGGGCGTACCTCCGCGACTTCATCGAGGCGACGAGCCAGCGCTGGGACAGGCACATCGTCGGCTACGACCTGAACCAGCAGGTGAGCCTGCTCCAGACGCTCACGTCGCGCTACCGGCGGTCCGGACCGAGCGGCGACCTCGCGCTGTCGCGCCCGCGGCTCCTCGCGGTGGCCGCCGTCGCGCTCGCGCTGGGCGGCGGCCTGCTCTACTGGCGCTTCCGCCGCACGCGCCGCGGGCGCGAGGAGGGCCGCGCGGACAGCGGGCGGACGCCGAGCGCGATCCTGGCGACGGCGCTGTACGAGAGCCTGGAGTCCGCCATGCTCGCGCAGGGCGTGCCGCGCCCGCCCAGCACGCCGCCGCTGCGCCACGCCGAGGCGCTGGAGCTCGCGGCGCACCCGCTGGCGCGCGAGATCCTGACGCTCACGCAGGTCTACCTGCGCGCCCGCTTCGGCGGGGCGAAGCTCACCGAGGACGACAGCCGCGACTTCGAGCGGCGGGTCAAGGCGCTGCGCTCGGCCGACCTCCGGGCGCTCGCGGCGGGCGAGATCGGGCTCCACGCCTCGCCGTGACCGCGATCGGGCCGGCGGAGGGCGCGGATCTCAGCGGCGCCGGACGGGTCGCCGCGCGATGAACGCCTGACGGATGCCGGCGACGGCGCGGCGGCTCGGGCCGCCGGAGACGAACGGATCCTGGGCGGCGAGCTCGCCCAGGCGGTCCACGAACGACTGCGCCACGACGCGCTCGCCGAGGAGGCTGACGATGTTCGACTGGCCCCGCATCGTCGACGCGAGGACCGCCGCCGTCGACGTGTCCGGCACCGCGGCGACCGACAGCGACTCCAGCACGCGCCGGATCGGCGTGATCGACTGCGCCGTCGCCAGCTTGCGGTCCGAGGCGCCGAGCGGCTGCGGCGCGTACTCGAGCCAGATCCCGGCGACGTTCAGGTGGCCGAGGAGCCGCTTCGACCAGCGCGGGTCGAGCTCCACGTAGAGGGGCCGGACGTCGGCCAGCGTGGAGAGCGCGAACTCGCTGGGCTCGCCCGCGAGCGCGAAATCGCGCAGGAGCGGCATGAGCTTGCGCTCCTCGGCGAGCAGGGTCGCCGCGACCTGGCCGCGGTCGAGCAGCGGGATCGGGATCACGAGGACGTCAGGCCGCTCGCCGCGCGTGATCCGCGCCGCCCAGACCCGCCACGCGATCGCCGGGGACCGCACGAGGATCGCGGATTTCGGGTCGAGGCTGCCGTAGGCCTGGTCCGTCCAGACCTCGGCGGCTGTCTGCTCGCTCCGGTCGGCAGCGAAGCCGGCCTCCTCGCTCGTCAGCGCGACGAGCGTGAGCTGGAAGACGACGAGCAGCACCGCGCCGCTCCGCGAGAACGGCACGCGCGTGTCGAGCAACGCCCGCACCGCGGCGTGCGCGCCGAGCGCCGACCCGACGGCGATCGCCGCGACCGCGAGCGAGCGCAGGGGGGTGAGCGGATCCGCGGAGAGCACGCCGGCGGCCCGCGCGGGCAGGAGGGTGTCGAGCGCGAGCAGCGCGAGGAAGGGCGCGACGAGCCACCGCGCCCGCGGCCGCAGGAGCGCGAGCCCGAGCCCGGCGGCGGCGATGAGCAGCGAGACGACGCCGATCTCGCGGCTCCACGCGGCGAGCGCGGTGGTGCGCGCGCTCGCGACGTCGAGCGCGGCGAGGCTGCCGGCCGTGAGCGCGCGGCCGATGTCGGCCCACGCGCGCGGCGCGAGCGGCCGCAGCACGAGCGGCGCGAGCAGGAGCGCGGCCGTGAGCGCGCCCGCGCCGGCGGCGGCGGCCAGCATGCGCCGGGGCGGTCCGGCGGTCGGGACGCCGGCGGAGCGCTCGCCGAGGCCGCGGCGGGCGAGGAACATCGCGCACGACGCCGCCAGCGCGGCGAGGCCGGCGGGGGGGCTCTCGGCGAACGTGGCCCCGAGGAGCGCGCCGAGCCCGATCCACGCGCGCCCGGCGTGCCGCGCCTGCTCGGCGCAGGTCGACGCGATCGCGAGGGTGACGAGCGCGCAGCAGGTAGCGAGCATGGCGCCGCCGCCGACAGTCGCCTCCCGCTGCCAGGTCGGCGACAGCGCCGCCGTGAGGACGGCGATCGCCGCGAGCACCGAGGCGAGCCGCGGGCTGCCGGCGCCCGGCGCGGCCGTCGTGGAGCCCGGCGCGCCCGGCGCGGAGCCCGCCGTCGCGGCGAGCGGCTCTGCCGCGTCGCCGCGGAGCCGCCGCCAGAGCGCGAGCCCGGGCAGGGGCGCCGGGCGCGCCGCCTCCAGGAGGAGCCGGCGGACCATCTCGTAGAGCAGGCGCGACGCGAGCGCGAGCGCGAGCGCCGACCCGAGGGCGGTGCGGAAGGTGCGCGGGCCGAGCGGGAGCAGGCTCAGCGCCTGCGAGAGCGCCGTCGAGAGGCCGCCGCCCACCCCGACCGCGACGAGGCCGAGGTCCCGGACGGCGGTGAGATCCTCGCGCCACTGCCCCGACGAGGCGGCGCGGGCCAGCGAGAGCCCGAAGGGCAGCGCGGCCGACAGGAAGGCGAGCGACCGATCGAGCCAGCAGCGTTTCTCTCCGGAGCTCACCGGGCGGCCATGCCAGATCGGCCGCGAAAGGGCCAAGTTCCGGCGCGTCGACCCGAGCGAGCCGCGGAGCGCGGAGCGGCGCGGAGCGCGGAGCGGCCGCGCGCAGGCCGGCGCGCGCGCGACCACGCGCAACCATGCGCAATCGTGCGTGATCGTGCGCATACGGAGAGGCGGGCAACGGCGACCTGGGTTAGAGTCGCCCCTCTCACGGAAACTCGGAGGTCGGCTCGTGTCCCGTTTCATCGATGAGCTCAAGAGGACGCACCGCTGCGGCGATCTGCGCACGGCGGACATCGGCAAGGAGGTCATCCTCTTCGGCTGGGTGGCGCATCGCCGCGATTTCGGCGGCTGCGTGTTCATCGACCTGCGCGATCGCGAAGGGATCACGCAGGTCGTCTTCGACGCCGGCTACGACGCGGGGTCGGTGAAGCGCGCGCCGGCCCTCGAGCGGTCGGGCGAGCCCTACTCGACGCCCGATCAGCTCGCCGCGTCGCTGAAGCTGGCCGAGACGGTGCGCCGCGAGTGGGTCATCGGCATCCGCGGCGTCGTCGTGCACCGGGGCGAGCAGAACGTGAACCCGAAGCTCGCGACCGGCGAGGTCGAGGTGCGCGTGGCCGAGGCCGTGGCGTTCAACCGCGCCGACAACCCTCCGTTCTCCATCGAGGACGACATCCGCACCGACGAGGAGATCCGCCTCCAGCACCGGTACCTCGACCTGCGCCGGGCGCCGCTCCAGCGGGCGCTGCGCATGCGCCACGAGGTCAACCGGGCGACGCGCAACTACCTGTCGGACCAGGGGTGCCTCGAGCTCGAGACGCCGTTCCTCGTGAAGTACACGCCGGGCGGCGCGCGCAACTTCCTCGTCCCGTCGCGGATCTCGGCCGGCAAGTTCTACGCGCTCGCCGAGAGCCCGCAGCTCTACAAGCAGCTCTTCATGGTCGCGGGCTTCGACCGCTACTTCCAGATCGTGAAGTGCTTCCGGGACGAGGATCTGCGCATCGACAGGCAGCCGGAGTTCACCCAGATCGACGTCGAGCTGTCGTTCGTGAATCAGGACGACGTCTTCCGGCTGATCGAGGGGCTCGTGTTCGCGGTGTTCAAGGCCGCCGTCGGCAAGGACCTCACGGAGCTCTACCCGACGGGCCGCTTCCCGCAGATGCCGTTCGCCGAGTCGATGGCCCGCTTCGGCAACGACAAGCCCGACCTCCGCTTCGGGATCGAGCACACCGACCTCACGGAGCTCATCATCGAGCACAACGGCGGCGGGGTGCCGTTCTGGGTGGAGCTCGCCGAGAAGTACCGGTCGGGCAAGCTGCGCCGCGACCTGCCGGCGGAGATCGTGAAGGGGCTCGTGATCCCGGCGAGCGCCAACCTGTCCCGCCAGCAGACCGAGGAGCTCGAGCGCGGGCTCCGCGACGTGAAGGGCTTCCGGGGGCTCGCGCGCGCCAAGCTCGCCGAGGACGGCTCGTGGACGCAGTCGCCCCTCACCAAGTCGATCACGCCCGAGCTCCGGCAGAAGCTGAACGAGGCGCTCGGCGCCAAGCCGGGCGACATCCTCTGCTTCCAGTTCGGCAAGGCCGCCGTCGTGCACACGGTGATGGCGAAGCTCCGCGTCGACGTCGCCAAGAAGATCGGGCTCATCCCGGAGTACGGGCATGGCGACCAGTGGCGGTTCCTCTGGGTGACGAACCCACCCCTGTTCGAGCACGACGAGGACACGGGGCGCTGGGCGGCCGCGCACCACGCGTTCACGAGGCCGATCGACGAGCACGTGCCGCTCCTCGAGAGCGATCCGGGGCGCGTCGAGTGTTACCGCTACGACCTCGTGCTGAACGGGTTCGAGGTCGGCGGCGGCTCGATCCGGCTGCACGACCCCGACGTGCAGGCGCGCGTCTTCAAGACGCTGGGCATCGACGAGGGCGACGCGCGCGACAAGTTCGGCTTCCTCCTCGACGCGCTCCGGAGCGGCGCGCCGCCGCACGGCGGCATCGCGCTCGGCATGGATCGGCTCTCGATGCTGCTCAGCGGCGCGCCGACGCTGAGGGACGTCATCCCGTTCCCGAAGACCAACCAGGGCACGGACCAGATGACCGGCGCGCCCGTGCTCGTCGACGCCTCGCAGCTCGCCGAGGTGCACGTGAAGGCGGTCACCGCGGACGCGCGACCGGGCGCGACCGGCGCCGGCAGCGCCGGCGCTTGATGCCGGCGCCGGCGCCGGCCCGCGGAGCGCGAGCGCGAGCGCGCGCGGGCCGCGCCCCTCGGCCTTTATGTTTGCAGGCCGCGCACTTCTGATAGGGTAGGACCTGCAATCATCGCCATGGCCTCCCCGGCGCGCGTCCTCGTTGTCGATGACAGCCCGACCATCTTGAAGGTCGTCAGCGCGATCCTGGCGCGCAACGGGTTCGAGCCGACCGTGGCGCGCGACGGGCTCGCCGGGATCGAGCTGATCAAGAAGGGGCCGAAGTACGACGTCGTCCTCCTCGACTTTGTGATGCCGAGGATGAACGGCTACGCCTTCTGCCGGGAGCTCCGGTCGAACCCGTCGCACCGCAACGTCCCCGTGGTCTTGATGAGCGCCAAGGGCGACAAGATCCGGGGCCAGTTCGTCCAGCAGACAGGCGCCGTCGACGCGATCACGAAGCCGTTCGACGCGCGCGCGCTGGTCGCTGTGATCGAGGGCGCGCTCTCGAAGGCGGCGGAGGGGCGCGCGCGGCCCGTGCCCGAGGGCGCGAAGATGCCGGACGAGGACACGATCGCCGAGAGCGTCCGGCCGAGTCTCCTCGCCCGGAACATGCGCCAGCGCGCCGGGGTCGACCTCGCCCAGCAGCTCGCGACGGTGATGACCCCCGCGATCATGGGCCTCTCGCCCGAGGCGCGGACGAACGAGGCGGCCGTGATGCAGGCGGTCGTCCGCGTGATGACGAGCGAGGTGGTCTCGAAGCTGACCCTGTCGCTCCGCGACATCGACGCGCCGCCGGAGGCGAAGGAGGTGATGAGCGGCGACGTCTCCGCGATCCCGCTCGCCGAGATCCTCCAGCTCCTGCAGATGCAGCGGCAGACGGGCGTGCTCCGGGTGACGACGAACCGGTCGTCGGTCACGATCTCGATCCGGCAGGGGCTCATCGATCTCGTGCAGGCGCGCAACTCGTCGGACGAGTTCAAGCTCGGGCGCTACTTCATCGAGCGCGGCGTGGTGACGCGCGAGCGGCTCGAGGCGCTGCTCCGCGAGAAGATGCCGAACACCCTGCTCGGCCAGGTGCTCGTCGAGGCGGGCGTCGCGACGAACGACGACCTCATCGCCGTGCTGGAGCGCCAGTCGAGCGAGCTGATCTACGAGGTGCTGCGCTGGCCTTACGGGCGCTTCTCGTTCACGCGCGAGCCGTTCCGCCCCGAGGTGGAGCAGGCGCGCCTCGGCCTCGCCGTGTCCGCGCTGGTGCTCGAGGGGTTCCGGCGCGTCGACGAGTGGCGGCTCATGGAGGGGACGATCAACTTCGACCAGGTGGTTGTCGTCGACCAGGTCGCGCTCGACGGCGTGGGCTGGGGCAAGCTGACGCGCATCGAGGAGCTCGTGCTCGGGGCGGTCAACGGCTCGCGCACAGTGAACGAGGTGATCAAGGAGAGCGCGGTCGGCTCGTTCGACGCGATCAAGACGATCTACCAGTTCCTGCAGTCGCGCGTGCTGAGGACCAGGGCGGCCTGAGCGCCGCCGCAGCGGGTCGCGCCGCGGCGGCAGGAGCGGCGCGCGGTGGCAGGAACAGCGCGCCGCGCCAGGTCGCTGCGATGCGCGCGGGGTCCGCGCCGCTTGCAGGCGCGTACGCGATTGTCTGTGCGCCGCGTTCAGGCCGCCGCGCAGTGCGGCGTCGCGCTGAGCGCGGTCTTTGCGGAGAGGGCGGGATTCGAACCCGCGGATCAGTTTCCCGATCGCACGCTTAGCAAGCGTGTGCCTTCAGCCACTCGGCCACCTCTCCTGGTCTCCAGGAGGGTCCGCCCGACCCATGCCCAGGGCTGGGCCAGCGCGGACCTCGAAGCTTGACGATAGAAAGAGCGTCGACTCGACGACGCGCGCCGCGGCCGTCGAGGGAGCGGCAACATACCAAAGAGCCTGTCGCCTTGCACAAAAGAATCGTCCGGGGATGCGCCGGCGGCGACGGAATCGTCCGGAGGCGGATACGGCGACCCCAGAGGCAGCCAGGCAACCTCGACCGTGCGCCCTCCGGGGCGGCCGCGGCGGCGCAGGGGCCGCCCTGGCGGCCGCGCCGTCCCCCGATGGGTCATCGCGGGACGGCGTAGTTCACGACGAGCAGCACGGCGCTGAGCGCCGCGCAGACACCCCACGCGCGGGCCGCGCTGCGGGAGAGGAACGCGACGCACATCGCCGCCCCCCACAGCGGAACCACGAGCGCGAAGCCGAGGGTGCCCCGCGCGCCCTCGGAGAGCGGGGCGAACCGCGCCAGGCACACGCCCGCCAGGACGGCGACCGGCAGCGTGCCGACCAGCGCCGCGAGGACGCGCAGCGGGCCCTCGAGGCGGGCGAGCCGGGGGCTAGCCATGGCGCGCCCCGAGCAGCGAGAGCGCGGCGATCGCCGGCGGGCACAGGACGGCGAGGCTCCAGACGGCGCGCGGCCAGATCGGCGCGAGCAGGACGAAGAGGGCGGCCGCGACCAGCAGCGCCGAGGACGCGACGAGGAACGCCGCGGGGCCGGCCTCGACGAGGCTCCACAGCGCGACCGACAGCGAGAAGAAGGCGACCGCCAGGACGCGGGCCGCGACGCGCCACGCGCGCCTGCCGCGCAGCCGCGACGCGACGCCGAACGGGATGCGCTCGGGCCGCGCCGCGTGCAGCAAGGTGAAGGCGAAATACGCCGCCAGCACCGATGCGATCTCAACCATGGGACGCCGTCTGGCGCCTGGCCATGAGCCCCGCCCCGCCGTGCACGAGCGGCGCCGGCGCCTCGCCCGCCAGCGGCGCCGGCGCCTCGTCCTGCGCCGCCCGCGGCGGGGCCGCGTGTCGAAGGGCCGCCCGGCGGAGCGCCCAGGCCGAGGCGCAGAGCGCCGCGGCGGTCACCAGGAGCGCGACGTCGACGGCCACCACCGCGGCGAGCTTCTGCCCCGCGCCGAAGAGCCCCGCGCCGGACCAGCGCGCCGCGAGCGCGGGGACCGGCAGCAGCAAGAGCCCCGCGAGCCCGAGCTGCTGCCACCAGAGGCGCCCGCCGTCACGCGCGGCGAGCGCCCACGCGATGCAGAGCCCGAGCACCACGATGAACGTGAGCTCCTCGGCCGCCCCGCGGGCGGTCCAGTCGAGCGGCAGCGCGCGGCTCGCCAGGAAGAGCGCCGCGATCGCGACGACCGTCCCCGCGCCGAAGCCCACGGTGAGCCGCGCGAGGAGGCGGTTGCCCAGGCTCTCTCGCCGCGCCTCCCGTCGAGCGAGCCAGATCAAGTTGCCGGTGAGGATCGTGGCGCACGTCGCCACCGAGAGCACGAAGAACAGGATCCGCAGCGTGATGCCGCCGAAATCGGCGTAGTGGAGGCCATAGATCCACCGGAACGCGCCGCTGCGCGCGCCCGCGGCGCCCGGCGCGTCGAGCGAGAGGACCGCGCCGTCGGTCGCGCGCAGGCGCACGACGCCGCGCGCGAACGGGACGCCCTCGATCGATCCGCGGATATCGACGGTCCCGCTGTCGAGGCCGTGGTGCCGGATGCGGAACCTCTCGGGCACGAGCCGGGGCTCCGCTGCGCGCGCGCGCGCCACGAGCTCGTCCAGCGTCAGACCGCGCGCGGGCGCCCCGCGCTCCGGCTCGTCCGCGAACGACGCCCCCCAGGCCGAGAGGTCCGCCCGCGCGGCGTCTCCACCGAACACGGGACCCGTGAACACCTGGACGAGCAACCCCAGGAACACGAAGAACGCGCCGGTGTAGGCGTACAGGACCTGAAACGGCAAGCCCATCACGCCGAGCACCTTGTGCATGTCCGACCACAGGACACGGCGCCTCTTGTCCGGCCGGAACTGATGAAGCTGCTGGACGATGTCCTTCAGGTGAATGAGCACGCCTGTCGCCAGCGCGAGCAGCAGCGCGACGCACAGGAGGCCGCCGACGTAGAACAGCCAATCGCCGGTCGCCCTGTGCCAGAGATAGTGCAGCTCGTAGAGGAAGTCGGACAGCCGCTCTCGCTCGGGCACGATCTCTTCATGGACCCACGACGAGACCGCCTCGCCCTGCGCGTGGTACTGGATCCGCGCGGCGCCCAGCCCGCCCTCGGGCAGATCGAGCCAGACCTGCTCAGGCGTCGCCCCCGCGGCGGCGAGCCCCTGATCGAGCGTTGCCTGGAGCCCCGTCTGCTCGATCGAGGAGCGCCGCTGGGTCAGGGGCTCCTCCCACACCGCGAGCTGCCTCCGGAAGAGCGTGATCCCCCCCGACAGGAACATCACGTAGAGCAGGAGCCCACCGATCACGCCGGCCCAGGCGTGCACGTTCCAGAAGGTCGTGAAGGCATGGCGGGAGAGCTTCTTGGCCATCGCGAGTCACCCTGTCCCCTCGCGCGGAGCGCTGCGCGCCGCGCGAGCTACCGCACCTTCGCCAGGCCGTGCAGGTAGCCCGGCGTCGTCAGGCCGAGCTTCGGGCCGCCCTCGGCCGTGAGCTCGATCAGCGCGCTCTCCGTGGAGCCGCTCTTCTCGTCGATCGTGAAGACCCGGCCGTCGACCTCGAAGAAGGAGACGTTCGCGGGCGAGGGGGCCAGCTCCGGGATCGCCGCGGCCTCGCCCGTCGCGGTGTCCCACCGCCACCAGTGCCACGCAGGCTGGCCCGTGACCTCAGACATCTTGGTCTCCTCGCCGATCGTGGCGAGGCTCTCGTCGAACACCCGGAGGAAGAGGCTGTCCCCGCCCGCAGGGATGGGATCGCCCGCGATCGCGCCGTCCGTCAGCTCGCCGAGGAGCAGGGCGTAGTCCGGATCGAAGGACTCCGCGTCCTTCAGGATGCGCAGCGCGCAGGGCTCGGTCTCCAGGCGCTCGAGGTGATACGCCGCCCCCGCGAGGCCCGAGCTCACGAAGTAGGCGTCGCCAGAGGCCGTCTCGACGGGCTGCGTGATCCCGCCGCACCGGTCGTCGACGTCGAACCCCGCGACGGTGTCCGTCTCGGTGTCGATCGCGACGAGCCCGGTCTCCGGGAGGATGGTGTCCGTCGTGGTCCAGTCGACCCACCCCACCGAGACGAGCAGCGTCTTGCCGCGCAGGACAGCCCCGTATCCGTACAGCGCCAGGTAGCCCTCGCGGTGCGTGTCCGGCAGCGGGATCGTCCCTTCGACCTCCATCGTCGTGGGGTTCCAGACGACGATCTGCTCGCCCGCGCGATCCGGGTGATAGACCTTCGTCGGAGAGATGACGTAATTCGTGGGCCAGAGGCTCTTCACGCCGAAGGGCAGGAAGCTGATCGAGTCTCCCTTGAAGAGCGCGCCGCCTTCGAGCGTGTAACGCGAGATCGTCGGCGCCTGGGCCTCACCGAGGCCGAACCAGCCCAGCCCCTCGAACGCGAACAGCCGCGCCGATCCGGGGATCTCGAGCGCCTGGGACGGGTCCACCTGCGTGCCTCGATCGAGCGACGGCAGCACGTGAAAGTAAGAGTTGGTCGCGGTGTCGTCCCAGACGCGCGTAGCGACGACGAACGCGTCGCCCCCCTCGTCACCACCGCCGCCGCTTCCGCTGCCGCTCTGGTTGGCGGGGCTCGGCGTCTCGTCGTCCGCGCAGCCGCCGCCGAGCGCGCCGGTCAGGAGCACGAACGCGAAGGCCGTCGCGCTCGCCCGGCTCGAGGATCGCTGCTTCCGCTGAACCACACTCATCTGTGTCTCCATTCTGTCGTGCTAGCGAGAGGGCTCACGATCGATATCGTCGTCATCACATCTCCAGCGTCGCCTTCGAGAACAACGTCCGCCCGGGCCGCTGGATACCGTAGAAATCAGAGGCCCGCTCGTCGGTGAGGTTGTGCGCCTCGATGGTGAAGCTCACCGTGCGCGGCTCGTCGCGCGTGACGTAGGTGATCGCGAGCGAGTGCAGGAGCTGCGAGGCCACCTTGGGCTTGGACTCGACCTTCCCCCAGTTCGCGAAGCCGAGGTAGAACTCGTGCACGTAGCGCGTGTCCCAGGTGAACGAGAGCGTGTCGCGCGGCGCGGCGACCTCCTTCAGCTGCACGCGCGCCGAGCCGTTGGCGAAGAGCCACGGCCGGTTCGGCATCCGCTCGCCCTCGGAGCGCGCGAAGTTCCCTTCGTCCGACGTCTTGCGAAAATCGTCGTAGGTGATGTTGCCGTCGAGGGCGAGGTGCTCTCCCGGCGACGTCCAGCCGGCGGCGGCCTCGACGCCGAGCGACCGTGCCCCCGAGACGTGGATGTACTGGATCGATTCCGTGCGGTTGTTCAGCACGATGAGCCGCTCGACAGCGCGGACAAAGCCGTTCGCGTCGAGCCGCCACGCGCCCGACGCGGTGTCGCGCGCGTCGATCGTGAAGCCGAGGTTTCCGTTGTGGCTCGTCTCGGGCTCGAGCTCGAGGTTGGCGACGATCATCGCCCCGTCGCCGAACACCTCGACGGGCCGCGGGAGCCGCGTCGCCCACTCGTACGACGCCTTGGCGTAGAGCCACTCGGAGAAGCGATAGCGAAGGCCGTCGCCGACGCCGAGGCGATGGGTGTCGCGCTCCCGCTGGTCGAAGCGCCCGTGGAGCCCCGGCAGGCGCCCCTTCATGCGGAGCATCTGCACGTAGTCCTTCACGAAGAAGCGGTTCTCCAGGCGATCGTCGAGCAGGTTGAGCTGGTGCTCGACGCCGTGCACCCAGGTGAACAGGCTGTGCCCGCCCCTGAGCTTCTCGCGGGCGGCAGCGTTGTGCGGGCTGCGCTCCTCTGCCGTGCGCGCGATGAACGTCGGAGACACGGAGAGCTGCAGCGCGTGCTCCGGGTGGGGCCGGTAGCGGAGGTTCAGGCGGCCGAGGCCGCTGTGCTCACGGAACACCCGATCCCGGGGGGGCGACTCGTCCTCACCTGGCTCGGGGCGCCTGGCGCGGCAGCGGCCGAGCCAGTCGTAGACGCACTCGCTGACGTCGAGGAAGGTGGCGCGCCCGTACGTGTACCCGAGGAGCGCTTCGAGGGCGACGCCTCGGCCGAGCCCCTGCTCGTACTGGAGCGTCGCGCCCGGCACCGTCTCGCCGTTCGTGACCTCTCCATAGGGCAGCTTCATGACGCCGAACTTGTGCTGATGCTCCTTGTCGTAGTCGGTGACGAAGGCGCGCAGGAGCAGCCGCCGCGCCCAGGGCCGATTCACGAAGCCGAGCTCGGCGCTCCCGCCCGCCGCCCGGTACGCGTCGTGGAAGCGGCGGACGCGGGTGAGCTCGGACTCCTCGCGCCCTGTCTTGAAGTCGACCAGATGGACGTCCACCGGATAGTCGTTCTTCGCGTGGTCGAAGAAGCCGCTCGCGCGGGCGAAGAAGCCGCTCGGCTCGTGCAGGTGCCGCGCCGAGAGCGTGAGCCGGTGGGTGTCGTAGGAGCCGACCTCGTACGACGCCGCGCCATGGGTGCCGCGGACGTCCCGATCCGTGACAAGGTTGACGGCCCCGCCGAGCGCGTCGGCGCCGAAGCGCACCGGGACCACGCCGCGGTAGATCTCGACGCGCTCGACCAGGTTCACCGGCACGTTCGTGACGCCGAACGGGTACCCCGCGAGATCGAGCGGCACGCCGTCGATGAAGAAGCGAATCTGTTCGTCGGTGAGGCCGTTCAGCGAGAACCGCGCCCACGACCCGAGCCCCGCGCTCTTTCGCACGCCGACGCCCTGGGTGCGGGCGAGCACCTCGCCCATGTCGGCCGTCCGCCGCTGCGCCTCCTCGGTCTCGATGACCGTGATCGCCTGCGCGGACTGCCGCAGGCGCTCGGCCTCGGCGCCGCGCACGGTCACCGCGATCGGCGCTGCGCCCGCCGCGGGGCCGGGCGCCTGGACGGGCTGCGGCGCGGGCGCTGACACGCGCGCGGGCTCTGCCACCTGCGCGGGCTCTGCCGCCGGCGCTGACTCGCGCGCGGCGGAGCCCCCGTCCTGCTCGCGATCGCGCGCCGTCGAGGCAGGCGCCGACGGCCCCTCGGGCAGCCGGAAATCGTAGCCGTAGAGGATGCGCGAGGCGACCGGCGTGCCGCCCCGGCGCGCCGGCGTGAAGCGGAACCGGAGCGCCGCCGCGCGCGCCGCCTCGTCGAAGCCGTGGCCCGCGGGGGTCGCGACATCGGCCTCGGTCACGCGCCCCGACGCGTCGATCAGGAGCTTCAGCACGACCCTGCCCTCCTGTCGTGCCGCTCGAGCCTCCGGCGGATACTCGGCCTCCACGCCCTCGACGAGCTGCGGCGGCTCGACGCGCGCCTCCCCCGCCCCGGACGGAGCGCGCTCGCCGCCCGGCGCGCTGCCGTCCTGAGCGTGCGCCGTCGCGGGCACGCCGGGCAGCAGGAGCGCCAGCGCGCCCGCAAGCAGGCCCCGGAGCGCGAGAGGACGTGGCGTCACTGCATCAACCCTCGGCCTGGAGCGCGCCTCGGCGCGTGAAGAGGCGGGAGAAGCGGGCGGGGATCCATGTCCGGAAGACTCCGGTACCCGACCTGAAAACCCAAATCAATTTCATCTTCACACCCCGGAACTGACGTTCAGGACAGTTTTTTCTTCTTGACGCCCCTCTGGCGTGATCCATACAACCGCTGCGGCGAACTTGATCATCATTTTCATTTTCAACAAGTAGATGTCAGCGGAAACGGCGGGCGCACCGAGCGCCAGGCGCCTCGCGCTTGGACGCAACGCGTCATGAGCTCGGGCGGGCCCCGGTGAGCGGGGCCGCGCCCGTCGTCGTGCTTTCCCGATCCGAGGCTGAGGTGGCGATGGAGTCGAACCGATCAGATGCGCGCGCGATCAGCGACCGCGGCGCGGCCGAGCCCGCGACGCTCGTCGCGCTGCTGCGGCGCCGCGCGGAGCAGCGCCCGTCTGCGCACGCCTACACCTTCCTGCTCGACGGCGAGTCGGACGCGCGCTCGATGACCTACGGCGAGCTGGATCTCCGGGCGCGCGCGCTCGCCGCGGAGCTCCAGGCCGGCGCGCGGGCGGGTGAGCGCGCGCTCCTGCTGGTGCCGCCAGGGCTCGACTTCATCGCCGCCTTCTTCGGCTGCCTCTACGCGGGGCTCGTCGCGGTGCCCGTCCCGCTGCCGCAGCGCAAGAGCGGGCTGCTCCGCGTGCTGGCGATCGTGCGCGACTGCCGGCCGAGCGTCGTGCTCACCACCGAGGCGCTCCTGGGCGCTGTGGCGATGCTCCGCGACGATCCGAGCCTCACCGAGCTGAGCCACCTGCGCTTCATGACCGTCGACGCGGTCCAGGACGGCCAGGGTGACGCGTGGCGAGCGCCGCGCGTGACGGCCGAGACCCTGGCGTTCCTCCAGTACACCTCGGGCTCCACCGGGACGCCCAAGGGCGTGGTGCTCACGCACGGCAACCTGCTGCGCAACGAGCTCATGATCCAGCGCGCGTTCGCGCACACCGAGGAGAGCGTGATCGTCGGGTGGCTGCCGCCGCACCACGACATGGGGCTCATCGGCAACATCCTTCAGCCGCTCTACGTGGGCGTGCCGTGCGTCCAGCTCTCGCCCGACCAGTTCCTCATGAAGCCGCGGCGCTGGCTGGAGGCGATCTCGCGCTACAGGGCGACGACGAGCGGCGGGCCGAACTTCGCCTACGAGCTGTGCATCCGCAAGATCCCCCCGGAGCAGCGGGGAGGGCTCGACCTCGGCTCATGGCAGGTGGCGTTCAACGGGGCCGAGCCGATCCGGGCGGCGACGCTCGACCGCTTCGCCGAGGCGTTCGCGCCGGCGGGGTTCCGGCGCGACGCGTTCTATCCCTGCTACGGGCTGGCCGAGGCGACGCTGCTCGTGACCGGCGGAGCGGCCGGCGCGCCGCCGATCGTGCGCGCCGCCGACCGCGCCGCGCTGGCAGAGGGGCGCGCCGCGTTCGATCCGCGCGATCCGGAGGCCGGCGTCCCCCTCGTGGGCTGCGGGGGATCGCCGGCCGGCGACGAGGTGCGGATCGTCGATCCCGAGACGTTCCGGGCCTGCGAGGACGAGCGCGTCGGGGAGATCTGGGTGGCCGGCGCGAGCGTGGCCCAGGGCTACTGGGAGCGGCCGGAGGACACGGCAGCGACGTTCGATGCGCGGCTGTCGACGGGAGAGGGGCCGTTCCTGCGGACCGGCGATCTCGGGTTCTTCTCGCGCGGCGAGCTGTATGTGACGGGCCGGCTCAAGGACCTGATCATCGTCCGCGGGCGCAACATCTACCCGCAGGACATCGAGCTCACCGCGGAGGAGAGCCACCCGGGCCTCCGCGCCGGCGGCGGCGCGGCGTTCTCGGTGGACGTCGACGGCGAGGAGCGCGTCGTCGTCGTCCAGGAGCTCGGCCGGCGCGCGCCGGCGTCGACGGATCCGGCGGAGCTCGGCGCGGCGATCGAGCGCGCCGTCGCCGACCGGCACGAGGTCGCGGTCCACGCGGTCGTGCTCATCAAGCCGGGCAGCCTGCCGCGGACAACGAGCGGCAAGGTGCAGCGGAGGGCGTGCCGCGGCCGGTTCCTGGACGGGTCGCTGGGCGCTGTGTGGCAGTCGACGATGGGCGCGCGCGCGGGCGCCGGGGCCGAGATCGCGGAGCCGCCGCGGTCAGCGCTGGAGAGCACGCTGGCAGGCATCTGGGCCGAGGTGCTGGGGCGCGCGCGGGTCGGCCGGGACGAGGAGTTCCTGAGCCTGGGAGGCGACTCGCTGCGGGCGATGCAGGTGAGCGGACGGGTGAGCGAAGCCCTCGGCGTCGACGTGGGGCCGGCGCAGCTCTTCGAGTCGACGACGGTCGCGGCGCTCGCGGCCTGGATCGAGGCGAGGCAGGCCGGCGCGCCCGCGGGCGGGGCGGCGGGCGGGGCCGCGTCGATGACGCCGATGACGCGGCCGGATCGACCGCCGCTGTCCCCCGTGCAAGAGCGCCTCTGGTTCCTCGAACAGCTCGTCGCCGGGGCGCCCGTCTATCACATCGCGGCGGCCCTGCGGCTCCACGGAGCGCTCGATACGAGCGCCCTGGAGCAGGCGGTGACGGCGCTCGTGGCCCGCCACGAGGCGCTGCGCACGAGCTTTCCGACCGTCGCGGGGCAGCCCGCCCAGAAGATCGCGCAGCCCGGCCCTGTCGCGCTGCCGATCAAGGACCTGAGCGCCCTCGCCGAGGAGGACAGGGAGCCAGCGCTGCAAGCGCTCCTCCGCGAGGAGGCGCGGCGCGCGTTCGACCTCGCCGAGGCGCCGCCCGTGCGCTGGACGCTCGTCCGCGTGAGCGAGCGGGAGCACGCGCTGGCGCTCACCTGCCATCACCTGATCGTGGACGGCTGGTCGATGAACGTGCTCCAGCGCGAGCTGTCGGCGCTGTACGGCGCGCTCGCGGCGGGGCGCTCGCCGGCGCTCGCGCCGCTCTCGCTCCAGCCAGCGGATCATGCGCTGTGGCAGCGCCGCAACGAACAAACGGCGACGCGCGAGCGGGAGCTCGCCTACTGGCGCGAGCGGCTGAAGGGGCCGGTGCCGCCCCTCGATCTGCCCACCGACAGGCCGCGGCCCTCGGTCCAGACCTACGCGGGCGCGCGCGAGGGGCTCGCGCTGCCGCCGGAGCTCGTGGCACGGCTCGGCGCCCTCGGACGGCGGGCGGGCACGACCCTGTTCACGACCGTGGCGGCGGGGCTGTTTGCGCTGCTGCACCGGTACACGGGCCAGAGCGATGTCTGCGTCGGCACGCCTGTCGCCACGCGGTCGCGGGCGGCCCTCCAGGGCGTCGTCGGGTGCTTCCTTAACACGCTGGCGCTGCGCGTCGACCTCGCGGGGAATCCGAGCGTCGCGGAGCTCCTCGCCCGCGTCCGCGCGGCGGTCACGGAGGGGCAAGCGCACCAGGAGGCGCCGTTCGAGCAGGTGCTGCAGGCGCTGTCCATCGAGCGGAGCCTCAGCCGCACGCCGCTGTTCAACGTGATGCTGGCCATGGATCCGACGCCCGAGCCGGCGCCGGAGATCCCCGGTCTGTCGATCGACGCGCAGCGGGTGGACACAGGGACAGCGCAGTTCGATCTGGTGCTCAACCTCGCCCTGGACGGCCAGGGAGCGCGGGGCGCCTGGGAATACAACACCGATCTCCTCGACGCCGCGACGGTCGCGCGGATGACACGGCACCTCCTCGCCATCCTCGAGGGCTTCGTCACCCGTCCCGAGAGCCGGCTGGCCGAGCTGCCGGTGATGGATGCGGCCGAGCGGCGGCAGGTCCTCGTCGGCTGGAACGCAACGGGGCGCGCGTATCCGGAGGAGCGGCGCGTCCACGAGCGCTTCGAGGCGCAGGCCGAGCGGACGCCGGACGCCGTGGCGGTGATCTTCGATGAGGAGCGGCTGAGCTATCGAGCGCTGAACGAGCGCGCCAACCAGGTGGCGCACGCGCTCAGGAAGCGCGGCGTGGGGCCGGACGTGCTCGTGGCCATCGCCGCCGAGCGCTCCGTCGAGCTGGTCGTCGGGCTGCTCGGCGTCCTCAAGGCCGGCGGAGCCTACGTGCCGATCGACCCGGAGTACCCGGCGGACCGCATCGCCTTCATGCTCGACGACGCGGCTGCGCCCGTCCTGCTCAGCCAGCGGCCGGTGGCCTCGCGCCTGCCCGCGCACGGCGCAGAGGTGCTTTGCCTCGACAGCGAGCGCGCCGAGATCGACAGCGAGCCGACGACCAACCCCGCTGTGGCGGTCTCGCCCGACAACCTCGCTTACACCATCTACACGTCGGGCTCGACAGGGCGTCCCAAGGGCGCCGGCAACAGCCACCGTGGCCTGCTCAACCGCCTGCAATGGATGCAGGAGCGCTACGGGCTCACCCCGGATGACCGGGTGCTCCAGAAGACGCCCTTCAGCTTCGATGTCTCGGTCTGGGAGTTCTTCTGGCCGCTCATGACCGGCGCCTGCCTCGTCGTCGCGCGGCCCGGCGACCACCGCGACGGCGAGCGGCTCGTCGAGCTGATCACGCGCCACGGCGTCACCACGCTCCACTTCGTCCCGCCCATGCTCCAGGCCTTCCTGGAGACGCCGGGCGCGTCGTCGTGTCGATCGCTGCGCCGGGTCATCTGCAGCGGCGAGGCGCTGCCGGCGGAGCTCGCGCGGCGGTGCTTCGAGCGGCTCGAGCGCGCCGAGCTCCACAACCTCTACGGGCCCACCGAGGCGTCCATCGACGTGACCTCCTGGGCCTGCCAGCGACAGGACACGTCGGGCTCGGTGCCCATCGGGACCCCGATCGCCAACACGCAGATCTACCTGCTCGACCGCCACGGCCAGCCGGTGCCGGCGGGCGTCGCGGGAGAGCTCCACATCGGCGGCGTCGGGCTCGCGCGCGGATACAACCGCCGGCCGGATCTGACGGCCGAGCGCTTCGTGCCCGATCCGTTCGGCCCGACGCCCGGCGGGCGGCTGTACCGGACAGGCGATCTGGCCCGCTATCGGCCGGACGGAGCCATCGAGTTCCTCGGCCGCCTCGACCACCAGGTCAAGCTCCGCGGCTTCCGCGTCGAGCCGGGCGAGATCGAGGCCGTCCTGACGTCGCACCCCGCGGCGCGCGAGAGCCTGGTGGCGCTGCGAGAGGACACCCCCGGCGACAAGCGCCTCGTGGCCTACCTCGTCCCCGACGCCGAGCGGGCGCGGCCCGTGCGCGAGCTGCTTCGCCTCGAGCGCGAAGGCCATCTCGCGGATCGGCCCCGCCACGAGCTGCCGAACGGGATGGCGATCATCCACCAGAACAAGGGGGAGACGGACTTCCTCTACGGCGAGATCTTCGAGGACGAGGCCTATACCAGGCACGGGATCACGCTGCGTGACGGCTGCTGCGTCTTCGACATCGGCGCCAACATCGGCATGTTCGCGCTCTACGTGAGCCGCGCGTGCCGCGGCGCCAGGATCTACGCGTTCGAGCCGATACCGCCGCTCTTCGAGGTGCTGCGCCTCAACGCGCGCATCCACGGCGTCGACGCAGCGCTCTTCGCGTGCGGGCTCGCGAGCGTGGAGCAGCAGGCGGAGTTCACCTACTACCCCCACAACACAGCCATCTCCGGCCGCTTCGCGGACGCCGCGGACGACCGCGAGGTCGTCAAGACGTACGTGCTCAACCAGCAAGCGATCTCAGGGAAGGAGACGCTCTCGGAGGAGGTGCTCGACGTGCTGCTCTCCGAGCGCCTCGCGACGCAGCGCTTCGTCTGCCCTCTGCGGCGGCTGTCCGACGTGATCCGCGAGCACGGCGTCGAGCGCATCGATCTGCTGAAGATCGACGCGGAGAAGAGCGAGCTCGACATCATCGGCGGCGTCGACCCCGACGACTGGCGCAAGATCGAGCAGATCGTCCTCGAGGTCCACGACATCGACGGCAGGCTGCAGCAGATCACGGCGCTGCTGCGCGCGCATGGCTACGAGGTGGCCGTGGAGCAGAGCCGGATGCTGGCCCACACAGGCCTGTACGACGTCTATGCGCGGCGCCCCTCCGAACACGAGCCCGCCACGGCCAGGAAGGGCGCTCTGCGCGACGCCGAGCGGACGTGGGCGAGCCCCGGTCGGCTCGTGAGCGACATCCGCGGATTCGCGGCGACGAAGCTCGCGGAGCACATGATCCCGGCGGCCTTCGTGCTGCTCGAGGAGCTGCCGCTCTCGCCCAACGGCAAGGTGGATCGCAAGGCGCTCCCCGCGCCCAGGAGCACGCGAAGCGCCGCGGGCCGCGCGCTCGTGGCGCCGCGAACCGACCTCGAGCGCGCCATCGCGGAGGTCTGGCAAGACGTCCTGTCGGTCCCGCAGGTCGGCGTTCATGACAACTTCTTCGATCTGGGCGGACATTCGCTCTTGCTGCCCAGGATCCATGGCCGCCTGCGCGGGATGGCGCGCGGTGAGCTCCCGATGCTGGTCCTGTTCCAGCACCCCACCATCGCCTCGCTCGCAGAGGCCTTGAGCCAGGACCCGAGCGCCTCGCCGGCGCCTCAGGCCGGCGAGCGGGACGGCGAGCGGACGAGAGCCGCGCAGCAGCGGCGCGGGGAGATCTTCGCGCGGCGGCGCGGCGGACTGGAGACAAAGAAATGACCACGGCGAGCAGCGGCGAGCCCCGCCCGGGCCTGGACATCGCGATCATCGGCATGGCCGGGCGCTTCCCGGGCGCGCGGGACGTGGCGGCGTTCTGGCGAAACCTCTGCGCGGGCGTCGAGTCCGTCTCGATCCTCACCGAGGAGGAGCTCCTCGGCGCGGGCGTGGATCCCGCGCTGATCGCGCGGCCCGAGTACGTGCGGGCGCGGGCGGTGCTCGACGACATCGACATGTTCGACGCGGAGCTGTTCGGGTTCACGCCGCGCGAGGCCGCGGCGCTGGATCCGCAGCACCGGCTGTTCCTGGAGTGCGCGTGGGAGGCGTTCGAGAACGCCGGGATCGACCCGGAGCGCGCGGGCGGCCCGGTCGGCGTCTACGCCGGATCGAGCCTGAGCGGGTACCTGGCCCACCTCTTCCCCGACGGGCCGCGCCTGCAATCGGCGGCCGACGTCGCGGCGCTCCTCGCGCTCGACAAGGACTTCCTCGCGACCCGCGTGTCGTACAAGCTGAACCTGGAGGGGCCGAGCATCGCCGTGCAGACGGCGTGCTCCACGTCGCTCGTCGCCGTGCACCTGGCCTGCCAGGCGCTGCTCACCGGCGAGTGCGACATGGCGCTGGCGGGCGGCGTCTCCGTCAGCGTCCCGCAGAAGAGCGGGTACCTCTACCAGGAAGGCGCGATCGCGTCGCCCGACGGCCACTGCCGCGCCTTCGACGCCGGCGCCCGCGGCACCGTCGGGGGCAGCGGCGTCGGGGTGGTCCTCCTCAAGCGGCTCGACGACGCCATCGCCGATCGGGACGCGATCGTCGCCGTCATCAAGGGGTCCGCCGTCAACAACGACGGCCGGGTCAAGATCGGCTACACAGCGCCGCGCGTCGAGGGGCAGGCGCGCGTGATCCGCGCCGCCCACGCGGCCGCGGGCGTGGACGCGGACTCCATCACGTACGTGGAGGCGCACGGCACCGGCACGCCGCTCGGCGATCCGATCGAGGTCGCCGCGCTGACCCAGGCGTTCCGCGCCTCGACCGACAGGAAGGGCTTCTGCGCGATCGGATCGGCGAAGACCAACGTCGGGCACCTGGACGCGGCCGCGGGCGTCACCGGCCTGATCAAGGCGGCGCTCGCCGTGGGCCACGGGCGCATCCCGCCCAGCCTGCACTTCCGCGCGCCGAACCCAGCGCTCGACCTCGAGAACAGCCCGTTCCACGTGGCCGCCGAGCTCACGGCGTGGTCGCCCGCCGGCACGCCGCGCCGCGCGGGCGTGAGCTCCTTCGGCCTGGGCGGCACCAACGCGCACGTCGTGCTCGAGGAGGCGCCGCCGCCGCCGGACGTGGACCCGCCCCGCCCGTGCGAGCTGCTCGTGCTGTCGGCCCGGTCGAGCGCGTCGCTCGAGCGCCTGACCGACGCGCTCGCGGAGCACCTGGAGGCCCGGGCAGACCTCGAGCTCGGCGACGTGGCGCGCACGCTGCAGCTCGGCCGCCGGGCGTTCGGCCACCGCCGCGCCGTTGTGTGCCGCTCGCGGGAGGAGGCCGCGCGCGCGCTCCGCGATCGCGGCGGCGCAGCGCGCACCGGCGGGCCCGTGGCCGGGCCGCGGCCGGTCGCGTTCCTGTTCCCCGGGCAGGGCGCCCAGCGCCCCGGCATGGGCCGCGATCTGTACGAGAGCGAGCCCGTGTTCCGGGCCGAGGTCGACGGCTGCGCGCAGCGGCTCGAGCGCCACCTGGGCACGGACATCCGGGCGCTGCTGTTCCCCGCGCCCGCGGACGCCGAGGAAGCCGCGAAGCGCCTCGATCGGACGTCGATGACGCAGCCGGCCCTCTTCGTCGTGGAGTACGCGCTCGCCCGGCTGTGGATGGCCTGGGGCGTGACGCCCGACGCGATGCTCGGGCACAGCGTGGGCGAATACGTGGCCGCGTGCCTCGCGGGGTGCCTGTCGCTCGACGACGCCCTGTCGCTCGTGGCGGCGCGCGGGCGGCTGATGGAGGCGACGCCGGACGGCGCGATGCTCGCGGTGTCCGCTTCCGAGGCGGAGATCGCGGGGTGGCTCGGCGAGGAGGTCGCCCTGGCCGCCGTGAACGGGCCGCGGCGGTGCGTGCTGTCCGGCGGCGCGGCGGCGATCGAGCGGATCGAGCAGGAGCTCGCCGGCCGCGGGATCGAGGCGCGCCGGCTGCGCACGGCGCGCGCGTTCCACTCGCGCCTGATGGACGGCGCCGTCGCCGGGTTCCGTGAGGCGGTGGGCAGGGTGGCGCTGCGCGCACCGCGGATCCCGTGGGTCTCGAACGTCACCGGGACCTGGATCACCGCAGCCGAGGCGCAGGACCCCGACTACTGGGTCCGGCACCTCCGCGGCACGGTCCGCTTCGCGGAGGGCGTGAAGGCGCTGCGGGAGCAGGGGGAGCGGATCTTGCTGGAGGTCGGGCCGGGGCAGACGCTCACGGCGCTGAGCCGGCAGGGCGCCGCGGGGTCGGTGGCGGTCGCTTCCATGCCGGCGGGCGGGGAGACAGCGGCGTCGGGCGCAGCGGGCGCAGCGCTGCTCGACGCGGTCGGGCAGGTCTGGGTGGCCGGCGCTGCGGTGGACTGGGCAGGCCTGCAGGCGGGGAAACACCGGCGGCGCGTCGCGCTGCCGGCGACCCCGTTCGAGCGAAAGCGATGCTGGCTGGAGCGCCCCGGCGCGAGGGGGGCGACCTCAACCTCGGTCGGGGCGACCTCAACCTCGGTCGGGGCGACCTCAACCTCGGTCAGAGCGACCTCAACCTCGGTCGGGGCGACCTCAACCTCGGTCGGGTCTTCCACCTCAACCTCGGTCGGGTCTTCCGATCTGGATGGAATTTTCTACGTCCCCTCGTGGAAGCGCGCCCCCCTGGAGCCGCCGGCGCTCGCGGCTGGAGCCGACGAGGCGCACTGGCTCGTCCTCGCGGACGACGAGGCGATCGGCCTCCGGCTCGTGGAGCGGCTCGAGCGCGCCGGCCGGCGGGTCACCCGCGTCCGGAGCGGCGAGCGCTTCGAGCGCCTCGCGGAACGCGCGTTCACGCTCCGCCCGGACCAGCCAGAGGACCACGCCGCGCTGCTCCGCGAGCTCGACCCGACAGCGGGCAGGCCCACGCGCATCGTGCACGCCTTCAGCCTCGGCGACCCGCGCGCCCGCCACGACGCCGCCCCGGAGACGCAGCTCGGCCAGGACGCGTTCCGCGCTGCACAGCGCCGGGGCTCGGCCAGCCTGCTCTGGCTGGCACGGGCGCTGAGCCAGCAGCCCGGAGACACCCACCTCGTCGCGCTCGCCAGCGGCCTGCACGACCTGACCGGCCGGGAAACCCTGCGCCCCGAGCACGCCCCGCTGCTCGGCATCTGCAGGAGCATCCCGCTGGAGTACCCGCACGTGCGCTGCCGCGCGCTCGATCTCGAGACCGCCGAGCCGGACGCCGCCGAGGCCGATCGCCTCGTCGAGCGGATCCTCGCGGAGGCGCGCTCCGACGCCGGCGACACAGTGGTCGCCTACCGCGGCCACCACCGCTGGGTGCCCACCGTCGAGCCGCTCCCGCTGAGGCCCGCGCAAGGGGCGCCCCCCTTGCTGCGAGAAGGCGGCGTCTACCTCATCACCGGCGGGCTGGGAGGCATCGGCCTCTGGCTCGCGGACTACCTCGCCCGCACCGTGCGCGCGCGGCTCATCCTCACGGGTCGCTCCGCTCCGACCGACGAGCAACGCGCGCGGCTCCTCGCGCTCGAGAAGGCCGGCGCCGAGGTCCTCGCGCTGCGCGCCGACGCCGCCGACGCCTCGCAGATGCGCGCCGCCGCGCGCGAAGCGCTCGACCGGTTCGGCGCCGTGCACGGCGTGATCCACGCGGCCGGGGTCACCGGCGGCGGGCTCATCGACCGCCTCACGGCGGACGCGCTGGACGCAGAGCTCGGCCCCAAGGCGCTCGGGGCGCTGTCGATCGAGGAGATCGCCCGCTCCCTCCAGCCGGACTTCGTCCTGCTCTGCTCCTCGATCACCGCGCTGAGCGGCGGCCTCGCGCGCGCAGGCTACGCGGCCGCCAACGCGTTCCTCGACGCGTACGCGCAGGCATGCGCGCGCAGGGCAGGCCCGTACACGGTCTCCATCAACCTCGATCGCTGGCGCAACGTCGGCATGGCGGCCCGCGCCGAGGCGCGCCTCCTGGCCCTCGGGATCGACGACGTGATCCTCGACGGGATGAGCCCGGAACAAGGCCAGCAGGTCTTCCACCGCGTCCTGAGCCAGGCGGCGCGGCCGCAGGTGATCGTCTCGGTCCGCCCGCTCCACGGCCTGCCCAGGGACGACGAGGGCGCCGCCCTGGCGCGGCGGCTCGGCGCCGGCGGCGCCGCCGTGGCCACGGGCAGCGGCGCGCCGGCGCAGCGCGCCGAGGCAGCGGCCGAGCGCCTGTCGCCCGAGGCCGTGACGGCGCAGGTGACAGCGATCTGGGCGCGGGCGTTCGGCGTCGACCCCATCGACCCCGGGAAAGACTTCTTCGCGCTCGGCGGCGAGTCGCTCCTCGCCCTGCAGATCCTCAACCGCGTCCGCGAGACGTTCCAGGTGGAGGTGCCGCTCCGCGAGTTCTTCGAGCGGCCGACCGTGGCCGCGCTCGCGGAGCGCGTTCAGCAGGCGCGAGGGCAAGCGCCCACGAGCGCCGAGCCGGCCCTCGTCGCGCTGCCCCGCACCTCGCGGCGGCTCCCCGGCGCCGGGAGCGCGCAGGCGCCGGCGCGGCCGGACGGCCAGCCGGACGGCCAGCCGGTCCCCTCGAAGGGATCGAAGGAGAGCGGGCGATGAGCGTGCTCGGCTTCCTCGTGCGCCGCGCCTTGCGGCCCCTCCTCCTCGCCATCGCCGCCGGCGTGATCAGCGGGCTCGCGGGCGCCGGCATCATCGCGCTCGTCCAGGAGGCGCTCTCCGCGCAAGGCCGCCCCGCCGCGCAGCTCGCGTGGGCGTTCGCGGGGCTCGCCGTCCTCGGCGTGGCGAGCAAGGCCGTCTCCCAGGTGCTCCTGACCCGGCTGGGACAGGCCATGATCGCGGAGCTGCGCATGCAGCTCGGCCGGCGCATCCTCGACGCGCCGCTGCGCCGCATCGAGCAGCTCGGCCCCCACCGGCTGATGGCCGCGCTCAACGACGATCCGGCCGTCATCACGCAGGCGTACGTCTTCCTGCCCCTGCTCTGCGTCAACGTGGCCACCGTCCTCGGCTGCCTGGCCTACATCGGGCTGATCTCGTGGTCGGCGCTGGCGATCGTGCTCGGCGCCATGGGGCTCGGCGCCGTGCTCTTCCGGGCGCACGACGGGCGCGCTGTCCGCGCCTTCGCCCGCGCCCGCGAGACGAGCGACGCCCTGTTCCAGCACTTCCGCGGGCTGACGAGCGGGATCAAGGAGCTCAAGATGCACGGCGGGCGCGGGCGGGCGTTCCTGCAAGGCGCCCTCGGCGAGAGCCTCACGTCGTACCAGCGGGACTACGTCGCGGGCACGACCGAGTTCGCCGTCGCGATCGGCTGGGGCACGCTGCTCTTCTACGCCGTCCTCGGGCTCACCCTGTTCGCCCTGCCGACCTGGGCAGGGCTGACGCAGCCGGCGATGTCCGGCGTGGTGCTGGCCATGCTGTTCCTGCTGACGCCGTTCGCGCAGACGGTCGAGTTCCTGCCGGCGGTCGGGCGGGCCAGCGTCGCGCTCTCGAAGGTGAGCAATCTCGGCCTCGCGCTGGCGCCGGAGCCGGAGATCGAGGCGAGAGAGCCGCCGCGCCAGGGCGGCGCGGAGGGCCCGCCCGCGGCGTTCGAGCGGCTCGAGCTGACCGGCGTCACGCACCGTTATTACCGGGAGAAGGAGGACGGGAGCTTCCAGCTCGGGCCCATCGATCTGACCTTCCAGCCCGGCGAGATCGTGTACCTCGTGGGCGGCAACGGCAGCGGCAAGACGACGCTGTCCCTCCTGCTCCTCGGGCTCTACGCGCCGGAGTCCGGCGAGATACGGCTCGACGGCGTGCCCATCGACGACCGGAACCGCGAGCGGTACCGGCAGCTCTTCTCGGTCGTCTTCGCGGAATACCACCTCTTCGAGCGCCTGCTCGGCCTGAGCGGCCCCGACCTCGACGAGCGCGCCCGCCGCTACCTTGAGCGGCTGCAGCTCGATCACCGGGTGCGCGTCGAGGACGGCGCCCTGCGCGTGACAGGGCTGTCGCAGGGGCAGCGCAAGCGCCTCGCCCTGCTCACCGCCTACCTCGAGGACCGGCCATTCTACGTCTTCGACGAGTGGGCGTCCGACCAGGACCCGCACTTCCGGAAGGTCTTCTACACGGAGCTCCTCCCCGAGCTGCGGGCGCGGGGCAAGACCGCCCTCGTCATCACGCACGACGACCAGTACTTCGCGCTCGCCGACCGCTGCCTGCGGCTCGATTTCGGCCGCCTGACCGAGCTGCCCGCGGCCGCCGACGAGGGCGACGAGGCGCCGCGCGCGGCGCGGGAAGAGCGCGCCGCGAGCGCCCGCGCCGACGAGGGCGGCCGGGCCCGATCCGCGCACGCTCGCCGCCTCCAGATCGAACAGCGGGCCGCGCAGGAGACCGGCGCCCGCGGCCGCGAGGCCGTGGCGGCGACGGAGCAAGAGACATGAGGCGAGACAACCGCTCCTTCCTGCTCTCGGCGCTGATCTCGCTGGCGGCCGCCGGCTGCGCGGAGGCCCCGAAGAGCGCCACCCGCGCCCCGGCGCAGCGCGCCGGCAGCGCGGTGACAGTGTCCGGCCTCGACGGCGCGGTGACCGTCGCCTCCGATCACCTGGGGATCCCCGCGATCCGCGCTGCCTCGAGGGACGACGCCCTCCGGGCCCTCGGCTTCGTCACGGCGCGCGACCGGCTGTTCCAGCTCGACCTGCTCCGGCGGAGCAGCGGAGGACGGCTCGCCGAGGTCCTCGGGCGCGATCTGCTGGAGGCCGACACCCGGCAGCGGCTCTACGGCGTCCCGGAGGCCGCAGCGGCGATCCTGGCGCGCCTGCCCGCGAGCCAGCGCGCCGCGCTCGACGCCTACGCCGAGGGCGTCAACGCCTACCTCCGCAGCGCGGCGGCGCTGCCCGTCGAGTTCGGCCAGCTCGGCTATCGGCCCGAGCCGTGGCGCCCCGAGGACAGCGTCCTCGTCGTGCTGGAGATGTTCAGGGCCCTCAGCGCCACCGAGGACGCGGAGCGGATGCACACGGTCCTGGCGCGCAGCCTCCCGAAGGGCGTGACGTCCTTCCTGCTCGACGACGCCGACCCCTACACGAGGGCGCTGCTCGGCGCGCAGGCGCCCGCGCCCCCGCCGCTGCCGGTCGAGGGGCTGCGGGCGCTGGTGGCGCAGCACCGGAAGGAGCGCGCGCCGAGCGCCGGCGTGCTCGGCGAGGGCGCCGGCGAGGCGCCGGTCGGCTCGAACGGCTGGGCGGTGGCCGGCGCGAGGACGCGAGACGGCCGCGCCATCGTCGCGAACGACATGCACCTCGAGCTCGGCGTGCCCAACATCTGGTACCGCGCCGAGCTCCGGTACGGCGACAGCGAGCTCGCGGGCGTCGTGCTGCCCGGCGTGCCCGTCGTCATCGCGGGGACGAACGGCCACGTCGCGTGGGGGATGACCAACCTCATGGGCGACGCGATGGACCTCGTCCAGATCGAGGCCCACCCCGAGCGCGCCGACATGTACCGGACGCCCTCGGGCTGGGCGCGGTTCGAGGTCGCGCAGCAGACGATCAAGGTCCGCGGCGAGCCCGACGCCGCCGTCACGGTCCGCAGGACCCTCTGGGGGCCCGTCGCGCCGCGGCCGCTCCTCGGAGCGCCTGTCGCGATCCGCTGGGCAGCGCTCGATCCCGAGGCGGTCGACCTCGGGCTCCTCGAGATGGATCGGGCCCGGAGCGTCGACGAGGCCGCCGACGTGATGAACGCCGCCGGCGGGCCCGGGTGCAACGTGCTGCTCGGCGACCGGCGCGGCCGCGTCGCGTGGACGGTCACCGGGCGCGTGCCGCGGCGCCGCGGGCTCGACGGCTCGGTCGCCGTCTCGTGGGCGGACGGGCGCGCGGGCTGGGACGGGTACCTGCCCCCCGCCGCGCTGCCGCGCGTCGTGGATCCGCCGTCGGGGTTCATCGTCAACGCCAACCACCGCATGCCGCTGCCCGAGGGCGCCCCGGCGCTCGGCCGCGACTACGCGAACGGCTACCGCGCCTACCGCATCACCGAGCGCCTGCGCGAGGCGCGCCCTGTCGCCGAGGCGGACCTCCTTTCGGTGCAGCTCGATACGCGGGCCGAGTTCTTCGGGTTCTACCGCGAGCTCGCGCTGCGCGCGCTCGGCGACGAGGCCACGTCGGGCCGGCCGGCGCTCGCCGAGGCGCGGCGCGCGCTGGCGGCGTGGGACGGCCAGGCGGACGTGTCGAGCGTCGGGCTGCCGCTGCTCGTGCGGTTCCGGCGCGCCCTGGCCGACGAGGTGTTCGCCGCGTGGCTCGCCCCGAGCCGCGCCGCGGAGCCGACCCTGGAGCTCGATCTGCCCGACATCGACACGCCCCTGCAGCGCGCGCTCGGCGAGCGGTCGCCCGATCTCGTGCCGGCGCGCGAGGGCGGCTGGGACGCCTTCGTCCTCGCGGCGCTGGAGAGGGCCATGGCGTCGCTCAGGCAGCAGCACGGCGCGCGGCCCCTCGACCAGCTCGAGTGGGGCGCGGTGAGCCGGGTGCGGATCGCGCACCCGCTCGGCGCGAGCCCGGAGCTCGCCGCGCGCCTCAACATGCCTGACGAGCCGCTCCCGGGGTGCGTCACCTGCGTGCGCCTGGCGAGCCGCACCTTCGGCGCGAGCGAGCGGCTCGTCGTCTCGCCGGGGCGCGAGGCGGACGGGATCCTGCACATGCCGGGCGGGCAGTCGGGCGATCCGACGTCGCCCCACTACCGCGATCAGCAGCGCGCCTGGGTCGACGGGCGCCCGCTGCCGCTCCTCTCGGGGCCTGCCGCGCACACGCTCACGCTCGTTCCCGACACGCTCGTTCCCGACACGCTCGTTCCCGACACGCTCGTTCCCGAGCGCCGATGACATCGATCACCACATCTCGAACGGAGGAGTCCATGGCCAGCGAAGAGCATGAAGACAACACCATTTACAAAGTCGTCGTGAACCACGAGGAGCAGTACTCGATATGGCCCGAGTACCGGGAGAACCCCCTCGGCTGGCGCGACGCGGGCAAGAGCGGGACGAAGGCCGAGTGCCTCGAGCACATCAAGGAGGTCTGGACCGACATGCGGCCGCTCAGCCTGCGAAAGCGGATGGAGGAGGGAGAGCGGTCGTGAACGACTCGAGCGCTCAGGCAACGCGGGAGGCGTCGCGGGAGACAACGCGGGAGTCGCCGGATGACGCCGCGCGGGGCGGGGCGGCAGGCCTCTTGCGCTCCTGCTTCCCCGGCGGCCCGCTGCCGCTCGTCGTCAGCCCGATCGAGCGCGGGGACGTCTCCGACGTCTCCCGCGTCCCCGCGCTCGCCGCGGCCATCCGGGCGTGCGCGGAAGAGGACCTGTTCCGGCACGGAGCCGTCCTGTTCCGCGGCTTCCCTGTCCGATCGCTCGCCGACTTCCACGCGTTCGTCCGGCTCGTGACGCCGGAGCTCCTCGACTACACGTTCGGGTCGACGCCGCGCTCCCACGTGCAGGACCGCATCTACACGTCGACGGAGTACCCCGCTCACCAGCACATCCCCCTTCACAACGAGCAGTCGTACACGCTCGATTGGCCGCTCAAGATCTGGTTCCACTGCGCGCAGGCCGCGCCCGAGGGCGGCAGCACCCCGATCGCGGACAGCCGCGAGGTCTTCCGGCGCATCCCGGCGCGCCTGCGGGAGCGCTTCGCGGCGAAGAAGGTGATGTACGTCCGCAACTACGGCAACGGCCTGGACCTGCCGTGGCAGAAGGTCTTCGGCACGAGCGACAGGGCCGAGGTCGAGCGCTTCTGCCGGGCGGCAGGCATCGAGTGCGTGTGGAAGCCCGACGGCGAGCTGCGCACACGCCAGGTGTGCCAGGCCGTGGCCACCCACCCGCGCACCGGAGAGCAGGTGTGGTTCAACCAGGCCCACCTGTTCCACGTCTCCAACCTGGAGCCTGCCGCACGGGAGGCGCTCCTCTCGATCTTCGCCGAGGAAGACCTGCCCCGCAACGCCCTCTACGGAGACGGATCGCCCATCGAGGGCGCCGCGCTCGACGAGATCCGCGAGGTGTACGGGCAGCTCGCCATGGAGTTCGCCTGGCAAGAGGGCGACGTGCTCCTCGCGGACAACATGCTGGTCGCCCACGGGCGCGCGCCCTTCCGCGGCCCGCGCAAGGTGCTTGTCGCCATGGCCGAGCCGTACAGGGCCAAGGCCTCCTGAGGTTCTTTCATGCGTGAGGATGTCTTCGTTTTTCCGATGAGCTCCGCCCAGGAGCGGCTGTGGTTTCTCGCCCAGCTCGAGCCGGAGAGCGCTTCGTACAACCTGGCCACGGCCGTGCGGCTCACCGGGTCGCTCGACGTCGCCGTGGCGGAGCGGTGCCTCTCCGAGATCGTGCGCCGGCACGAGATCCTGCGCACGACGTTCGCCGTCGTCGACGGCCAGCCGTCCCAGGTCGTCCAGCCGGAAGGGGCGCTGCAGATCGAGCGGCGGGACCTCGGCGCCCTGCCGCCCGCCCAGCGAGACGCCGAGGTCCGGCGCCTGATCGACCGCGAGGCGCGGCGGCCTTTCGATCTGGCGAACGGCCCGCTGCTCCGGCTCACGCTCCTGCGGCTCGGATCGGAAGAACACGTCCTCCTCTGGGTGGTTCACCACATCGCCTTCGACGGGTGGTCCACGAGCCTTGTCCTCGGCGAGTTCGCCGCGCTGTACACGGCGTTCGCCGCGGGCCGGCCCTCCCCGCTCGCCGATCCGGCGCTCCAGTACGCGGACTTCGCGCACTGGCAGCGCCAGCGCCTCGAGGGCGGGCTGCTCGAGGCCCAGCTCGCCTACTGGAAAGGGCGGCTCTCGGGACAGCCGGGGGTGCTGGAGCTGCCCACGGATCGCCCGCGGCCGGCGACCCAGCGGTACCGGGGCGCGCGGCGCTTCTTCCGCGTGCCCGGCGCGCTCGCCGAGGCGCTCTCTGCCCTCGCGCGGCGCGAGGGGACGACCCTGTTCTCCGTGCTGATGGCGGCGTTTCAGGCCCTCCTCGCGCGCCACGCGGGGACGTTCGATATCAGCGTGGGCACGCCGGTGACGAACCGGAGCCGCGCCGAGCTCGAAGGGGTCGTCGGGTGCTTCGCCAACACCGTCGTGATCCGCGCCGATCTGTCCGGGGATCCGCCGTTCGCGCGGCTCCTCGCGCAGGTCACGGCGGCGGTGCGCGAGGCGCAGGCGCACCAGGACGCGCCGTTCGATCAGGTCGTGGAGGCCGTGAGCCCGGTCCGGGACCTGAGCCACGCGCCGCTCTGCCAGGTGATGTTCGCGCTCCAGCCGGTGCTCCGGCAGCAGCTCCAGGTGCCGGGGCTCGGGGTGCGGCTGCTCGATCTGGACGTGGGCGGCGCCCAGTTCGATCTGTCGCTCGACGTCGCGCCCGACGAGGACGGGCTCTCGGCCGCCCTCGAGTACGACACCGACCTGCTCGACGAAGCCACTGTCGCGCGGATGGCCGACCACCTCCTGCGCCTGCTCGCGGGCGCGGCGGCGCGCCCCGGAGCGCGCCTGTCGGAGCTGCCGATGCTCGCGGCCGAGGAGCAGCGGCAGGTGCTCGGGTGGAGGACGGCAGGGGCGCTCCGCCAGGCCCCGCGCGCCGTCCACCGGATGTTCGAGGAGCAGGCAGCGCGCGCGCCCGGGGCGACGGCCGTCGTCCACGAGGAGCGGCAGATCACGTACGGCGAGCTCGATCGGAGGGCCGACCAGCTCGCGCAGCTCCTCCGGCGGCGAGGGGTCGGGCCGGAGGTCCGCGTGGGCCTCTGCCTTCCGCGCTCGATCGGGATGATCGCCGCCGTGCTCGGCGTGCTGAAGGCGGGCGGCGCCTACGTCCCGCTCGATCCCGACCTCCCCCGGGAGCGGCTCGCCGCGATGATCGACGGCGCCGGGATCCGCGTGGTGATCGCCGAGGAGGGCGCGGCCGCCGACAAGCCCCCCGGCGTGGCGGTGATCCAGCTCGACGCGCAGCGGGCGTGCGTGCGCCGCGAGGTCTCGTCCGCGCCGCCGCCGCGCGAGATCGAGGCCGAGCCGGCGCCCGAGCAGGCGGCCTACATCCTCTACACCTCCGGCTCGACCGGGACGCCCAAGGGCGTCGTGGTCCCCCACCGGGCGATCGCGAGCTTCGTCGACGTCGCGGCCGGGGTCTACGAGATCTCCTCGAGAGACCGGGTGCTGCAGTTCGCGTCGCTGAGCTTCGACGCGAGCGCGGAGGAGATCTTCCCGTGCCTCGCGCGGGGCGCGACGCTCGTGCTGCGCACCGAGGCGATGCTCGAGTCGGTCGACGCATTCCTCGCGGCGTGCGGCGCGTGGGGCGTGACCGCGGCGGTGCTGCCGACGATGTACTGGCACCGCATCGTCGCGGGGCTCGGCGAGGGCGCGGCCCTCCCGCCGTGCCTGCGGCAGATCGTGATCACCGGCGAGGCGGCCCTGCCCGAGCGGGTGAGCGCCTGGCGCGCGTCGCCCGAGGCCGCGCGCGTCCGCCTGCTGAACGCCTACGGCCCGACCGAGACCACGGTGACCGCGACGGTCAGCAACCTGTCGGCCGCCGCGGACCCGCGCGACGCGTGGGCGGTCCCCGTCGGCCGGCCGCTCGCGAACACGCGCGCGTACGTGCTCGATCCCGCCGGTCAGCCCGTGCCGGCCGGCGTTGTCGGAGAGCTGTACCTCGGCGGCCAGGGGCTCGCGCGCGGGTACTGGGCGCGCCCGGAGCTGACAGCGGAGCGCTTCGTCCCCGATCCGTTCGCGGACAGGCCGGGAGAGCGGCTCTACCGGACGGGTGACCGGGCGCGGTGGCGTGCGGACGGGCAGCTCGAGTTCGCCGGCCGCGTGGATCACCAGGTGAAGCTGCGCGGCTTCCGGATCGAGCCCGGCGAGATCGAGGCGCGGCTCGGCGAGCAGCCCGGCGTGCGCGAGGCGGTCGTGATCGTGCGGCAGGACCGGCCCGAGGAGCAGCGCCTCGTGGCGTACGTCGCGGCCAGCGCGGACGTTTCGCCGGAAGCGCTCCGGCGCGCGCTCAAGGAGCAGGTGCCGGACTACATGGTGCCCTCGGCGTTCGTGGTGCTGGAGGAGCTGCCCCACACGCCGTACGGCAAGATCGACAGGCGCGCGCTGCCGGCGCCGGCAGCGCCGAGCGGCGAGGCCGCCGCGCCGCGCACGGAGGCCGAGGCGGCGCTCGCGGGGATCTGGGCGGAGCTCCTGGGGCGGCAGGCGGTCGGGGTCCAGGAGAACTTCTTCGAGCTCGGCGGCGACTCGATCCTCGCGCTCCAGGTCGTCTCCCGCGCGCGGGCCGCGGGCCTCTCGCTCACGCCCCGGCAGATCTTCCAGCACCAGACGATCGCCGATCTGGCCGCGGCAGCGGCGGCGGCGCTGGCGCCGGCGTCGATCGCGGCGGCGCCGCTCGCCGGCGACGCGCCGCTCACGCCGATCCAGCGCTGGTTCTTCGAGCTGGGCGGGCCGAACCCGCACCACTGGAACCAGACCGTGCTGCTCGAGCTGCGGCAGCGGATCTCCGTCGAGGCGCTCACGGCCGCGGTCCAGGCCGCGGCCGACCACCACGGCGCGCTGCGGCTGCGGTTCGCGCGCGAGGCGGACGGCTGGCGCCAGCGCTACGCGGGCGCGGCCGCCGCGGCTGTCGCGCGGGTCGACCTGTCGGGCGTCCCCGCCGAGGCGCAGGCAGCGGCGCTGGCCAGGGCAGCCGGCGAGCACCAGGCGCAGCTCCACCTGACCGAAGGGCCGCTCCTCCGCGCGGTGCTTTTCGATCTGGGCCCGGATCGCCCGGGCCGCCTCTTCCTGATCGCGCACCACCTCGTTGTCGACGCCGTGTCCTGGCGGATCCTGATCGAGGATCTCCAGACCGCCTACCGGCAGCACGAGGGCGGCGAGGCGATCCGGCTCCCGGACGAGACCCTCTCCTTCGGCGCGTGGGCCCGGCGCCTGGGCGCGCACGCCCGATCCGAGGAGGCGGCGCTGCAGGCCGAGGCGTGGATCGCCGCGAGCCGCCCCACGACGGCGCTGCCCGCGGACGATCCGGCCGGCGGGTCGCTCGAAGCGGAGACCGTCTACCTGACCCATTTCCTCGGCGCCGAGGACACGCGCGCGCTGCTGCAGGCGACGCCCGCGTACCGGATGCGCGTGGACGAGATCCTGCTCGCGGCCTTCGCCGGGGCGCTCGCGCGGTGGACGGGCGATCCGGCCGTGCGCATCGACCTGGAGGGGCACGGGCGCGACGCGCTCGACGACGTGGATCTCTCGCGGACTGTCGGGTGGTTCACGAGCATCTACCCCGTCCGGCTGGAGGTCCCGGCCGGCGCGGCGCCCGACGGCGTGCTCAAGGCGATCAAGGAGCAGCTCCGCGCCGTCCCGCGGGGCGGCGCCACGTACGGGGTGCTCCGGTACCTTGGCGAGGACGAGCGCGCGGCGCGGCTCCGGGAGCACGCCGCGCCGCAGGTGAGCTTCAACTACCTCGGGCAGTGGGACGACCTCTTCGCGTCGAGCCCGCTGTTCGCGCACGCCGAGGGCGACGTCGGGCGCGCCCACGATCCGCGCACGCCGCGGGCCTATGAGCTGGAGGTCGACGCGGCCATCGTCGGCGGGCGCCTCCGGGTGATGTGGAGCTACAGCGGCGCCCGGTACCGGCCCGAGACGATGGCGCGGCTCGGCGAGGACTTCACGGCGCGCCTGCGCGACCTCGTCGCGCACTGCCTCGCTCCGGACAGCGGCGGAACCACGCCCTCGGACTTCCCCCTGGCGCGGCTCGACCAGGCCAGGCTGGACCGCCTGCTGGGCGCCGGCCGCGACGTCGAGGACGTCTATCCCCTGAGCCCGCTGCAGCAGGGGCTGCTCTTCCACAGCCTGTGGGAGCCCGGCTCCGGCGTCTACGTCGAGCAGGTGACGTGCAGGCTGGAGGGGGCGCTCGACGTCGACGCGTTCCGCAGGGCCTGGGAGGCCGTGGTCCAGCACCACGGCGTCCTGCGGTCGACCTTCGTGTGGGAAGGCGCCGACGAGCCGCTCCAGGTCGTGCGTCGCGGGGGCGCGGTCGAGGCGGTGGAGATCGAGCTCGAGGACCTCCGCGGCGCCGGCGCCGAGGAGCAGCAGGCGCGGATGGCCGCCCGCACCGACGCGGATCGCGCGAGGGGCTTCGATCTGGCGCGGGGCCCGCTGATGCGCGTCTCGCTCCTGCGCCTCGGGGAGGAGGCGTACCACGTGCTCTGGAGCCACCATCACCTGCTCCTCGACGGGTGGGCGGCGTCCCTCGTGCTGCGAGACGCCTTCACCGCGTACGACGCCCTGCGCAGCGGACGCCCGGCCGCGCTGTCGGCTCGCCGGCGCTACCGCGAGTACGTCGCGTGGCTGCGCGAGCGGGACGGGAGCGCCGAGGCGCCGTTCTGGCGAGGCGCGCTCTCGGGCTTCAGCGCGGCGACGCCGCTGCCCCTCGACAGCGCGACGCGCGAGGCGTCGGCCGACGGGGCGCGCGGGTACGGGGCGAAGATCGTGGCGCTGTCGGAGTCGGCCACGGCGCGGCTCCAGCGCTTCGCGCAGCAGCACCGGGTGACGACGAGCACCCTCGTCCAGGCCGCCTGGGCGCTCTTGCTCAGCCGGGCCGCCCGGAGCGACGACGTGCTCTTCGGGATCACGGTGGCCGGGCGATCGGCGCCGCTGGCCGGGATCGAGGCCATGGTGGGGCTCTTCATCAACACGCTGCCGCTGCGCGTGGCCGTGCCGCAGGCCGCCACGGTCGCGCGCTGGCTGCGCGATCTCCAGGAGTCGATCACCGAGCTCGGCGCCCACGAGCACACGCCGCTCGCGCAGACGCGGACGTACAGCGCGATCCCGGCGGGACAGCCGCTGTTCGAGAGCTTGCTCGTCTTCGAGAACTACCCCACCGATCCTCGGACCCAGCAGGGGTTGCCCGGGCTCGGCGTCCGCGACGTCGCGTTCGCGGACCAGACCAACTACCCGCTCACGCTGGCCGTCCTCCCGGGAGCCCGGCTCCAGCTCCGCCTGTCCCATGACCGGCGGCGCTTCGACGACGAGGCCGCTTCCCGCCTTCTCGGCCTCGTGGAAGGGGCGCTCCGGCAGCTCACCGGCCGCCCCGAGGCGCCCGTCGGCGAGCTGTCGCTCCCGGGAGAGCTGGAGTCCCGGCGCGTCGTGACGGCGTGGAACGCGACCGAGCGCGCGTATCCGGACGGGCGGCGCGTCCACGAGCTCTTCGAGGCGCAGGCGGCGCAGACGCCGGACGCCGTGGCGGTGATCTTCGACGAGAAGCGGCTGAGCTATCGAGAGCTCAACGCGCGCGCCAACCAGGTGGCGCACGCGCTGAGGCGGCGCGGCGTGGGGCCGGACGTGCTCGTGGCCATCGCGGCCGAACGATCGATCGAGATGGTCGTCGGGCTGCTCGGCGTCCTCAAGGCCGGCGGCGCCTACGTGCCCATCGACCCGGAGTATCCCGCGGACCGGATCGCCTTCATGCTCGAGGACGCGGCCGCGCCCGTCCTGCTCAGCCAGTGGCCCGTGGCGTCGCGCCTGCCGGCGCACGGCGCCGAGGTGCTGTGCCTGGACGCCGATCGCGCCGAGATCGACAGGGAGCCGACTGGCAACCTCGCGACCCCGCTGTCGCCGGACAACCTCGCTTACACCATCTACACCTCCGGCTCGACAGGGCGACCGAAGGGCGCCGGCAACAGCCACCGTGGCCTGCTCAACCGCCTGCAATGGATGCAGGAGCGCTACGGGCTCACCGCGGAAGACCGGGTGCTCCAGAAGACCCCGTTCAGCTTCGATGTCTCCGTCTGGGAGTTCTTCTGGCCGCTGATGACCGGCGCTGGCCTCGTCGTCGCCAGGCCCGGCGACCACCGCGACGGCGAGCGGCTCGTCGAGCTGATCACCCGCCACAACGTCACCACGCTGCACTTCGTCCCGCCCATGCTCCAGGCCTTCCTGGAGACCCCCGGCGCGTCGTCCTGCCGGTCGCTGCGCCGGATCGTCTGCAGCGGTGAGGCGCTTCCGGCGGAGCTCGCGCGGCGGTGCTTCGAGCGGCTGGAGCACGCCGAGCTCCACAACCTCTACGGGCCCACCGAGGCCTCGATCGACGTGACCTCCTGGGCCTGCTCGCGAGGCGACGCCTCCGCCTCGGTGCCCATCGGACACCCCATCGCCAACACGCAGATCTACCTGCTCGATCGCCACGGACAGCCCGTGCCGGTCGGCGTCGCCGGAGAGCTCCACATCGGCGGCGTCGGCCTCGCCCGCGGCTATCACCGGCGGCCCGACCTCACCGCGGAGCGCTTCGTGCCCGATCCGTTCGGCTCCGCGCCCGGCGGGCGGCTCTACAGGACCGGCGATCTGGCGCGCCACAGGCCCGACGGCGCCATCGAGTTCCTCGGCCGCCTCGACCACCAGGTCAAGATCCGCGGCCTGCGCGTCGAGCTCGGCGAGATCGAGGCGCGCCTGCTCCAGCACCCGGAGGTCCAGGAGGCCGTCGTCGTCGCGCGCGACGAGGCCCACGGCGGAAAGCGCCTCGTCGCCTACGTGGCAGGACGCGACGGGTCGGCGCCCGAGCCGGAGGCGCTGCGCGGGTGGGTCGGCGAGGCGCTCCCGGCCTACATGGTGCCTGCGCCGATCGTCGTCCTGGAGCGACTGCCGCTCTCCCCGAACGGCAAGGTCGACCGCCGCGCCCTGCCCGCGCCCGAGGCGGCGGCGCTCGGCCATCGTCCCTACGTAGCGCCCCGGACCGAGGCGGAGCGGATCCTCGCGGAGGTCTGGGCGGAGGTGCTGCACCGCCCGCAGGTCGGCGTCGAGGACAACTTCTTCGAGCTGGGCGGCGACTCGATCGTCACCTTGCAGGTCATCGCGCGCGCCGCCCAGCGGGGGCTGCGCCTGTCGCCCAAGCAGCTCTTCGAGCACCCGACCGTGGCCGAGGCCGCGGCGCAGCTGACCGTGGCGGCCGAGCCGATCGAGGCGCCACCCGCCCCGCCGCCCGCCCCCGAGGCCCCCGATGCCGGCCTCTCCGCGGAAGAGTGGAGCGATCTCCTGGACGAGCTTCAAAGGTGAACCGTGTCTACCAAGCCTGATCCCTCTGCCAACATCGAAAGCGTCTATCCACTCTCGCCCATGCAGGAGGGGATGCTGTTCCACACGCTCCTCCGCCCGTCCTCGGGCGTCTACCTCATGCAGAACCGCTATCGCATCGAGGGCGATCTGCAGATCGACGCGTTCGAGCGGGGCTGGCGAGAGGTGGTGGCGCGGCACGCGATCCTGCGCACCTCCTTCGTCTGGAGGAGCCAGAAGCGCCCGCTCCAGGTCGTCCACAAGGCGGTGGAGCTGCCGTTCGAGCTGCTCGACTACCGGGGCCTCGCCGGAGAGGCCCAGGAGGCGCGCATCTGCAGGGAGCTCCGCGACGAGCTCGACCGAGGGCTCGACTTCGGCAAGGCGCCGGTGATGCGCCTGCGCCTCGTCCGGCTGGGCGACCGGACTCACGAGCTCATCCACAGCTTCCATCACATCCTCCTCGACGAGTGGTGCACGTCGCTCCTGATGATGGACTTCCTCGCTCACTACGAGGCGCTCGTCCGGGGCGACGCGCCCCGCCCCCCGCCCGCGCGCCCCTACCGCGATTACATCGACTGGATAGGGCGGCGAGACGCCCAGGCCGCAGAGGCGTTCTGGCGGGGCGCCCTCGAGGGCTTCGGGGCCCCGACGCCGCTCGGGTTCGAGGAGCGCTCCGAAGGCGCGACGGCCGCTGATCATGCCGAGATCGACGACATCACGGTCCGGCTCGGCGCGGGGCCCACGGCCGCGCTGCGCGTGCTCGCCCAGCGCCATCGCCTCACGCTCAACACGATCGTGCAGGGCGCCTGGGCCCTGCTCCTCAGCCATTACAGCGGCGAGCCCGAGGTGCTCTTCGGCGTCACCGTCGCCGGGCGTCCCCCGGAGCTGCCAGGGGTCGAGTCCATCCTGGGCCTCTTCATCAACACGCTGCCGCTGCGCGTCCCGGTCCCCGCGGACAAGCCGCTCTTGCCGTGGCTCGCCGCGATCCTCGATCAGAACCTGCAGATGCGGCAGCACGAGCACACGCCGCTCGTGGACATCCAGCGCTGGAGCGGGATCGAGCGCGGACAGCCGCTGTTCCATAGCCTCTTCGTGTTCGAGAACGCGCCTGTCGATCCCGCGCTCCGCGAGGGGCGGATCGTCTTCCGGATCGGGGACGTCCGCGACCGCGTCCACACGAACTACCCGCTCACGCTCATGTCGTGGCCCGAGGCCGAGCAGCCCCTCAAGCTCTCCTACGACAGGTCGCGCGTCCGGCCCGAGCTCGCCGCGCGGCTGCTCGGCCACCTGCGCGCCCTCCTCGAGGGCATGGCCGCGCGGCCCGGCGCGCGCCTCGGCGAGCTGCCGCTCCTCACGCCGGCCGAGCGAGAGCAGGCGCTCGTCGCGTGGAACACGACGCCCGCGGCCCCGGAGGATCTCTCGTCCTACGCCGCGCGCTTCCACGCCCAGGTCGCGCGGACGCCCGACGCCGTCGCCGTGTCCTCTGCGGATCGGCGGCTGACGTACGCCGCGCTGAACCGCGACGCCAACCGCGCGGCGCACGCGCTGCTCGCGCGCGGCGTCGGCCCCGAGGAGCGGGTGGCGCTGCTCGACGACCGGGGCATCCCGCTGCTCACCATGATCCTCGCCGTGCTCAAGGCCGGCGGGGCGTACGTGCCGATCGATCCCGCCTACCCGGCCGAGCGCGTGGCGCAGATCCTCGCGTCGAGCGAGCCGCGCGTCGTGCTGACGCGCGACCGGCACCGCGCGACTTTGGAAAGGGTCGTTTCTTCGCTGCCCGAGGCGCGCCGGCCGGCGATCGCGACCATCGAGGGCGCCCTCGACGAGGCCTCGTCCGACGAGGACCCGGAGGAGCGCGGCGGGCCGGGGCACCTCGCCTACGTCATCTACACGAGCGGCTCCACCGGGGTGCCCAAGGGCGCGATGGTCGAGCGGCGCGGAATGCTCAACAACATGCTGAGCAAGATCCCGCGGCTCGGCCTCGCGGCGGGCGACGTCATCGCGCAGACGGCGTCGCCGTGCTTCGACATCTCGGTCTGGCAGTTCCTCACCGCCCTGCTCTTCGGCGGCACGGTCGACATCGTGCCCGACGAGATCACGCGCGATCCGGCCCGCCTGCTCGAGCACATCGAGCGCCGGGGGATCGCGGTCGCCGAGCTCGTCCCCGCCGTGCTCCAGGGCATGCTGGACGCGGCCCTGGAGCACCCCGCGCCGCCGGCGCCCACGCTCGCGCGGCTGCGCTGGATCCTGCCGACCGGCGAGGCGCTCCCCGCGGCGCTCGCCCGGGCGTGGCTCGACCGCTACCCGGCGGTGCCCCTCATGAACGCCTACGGGCCCGCGGAGTGCTCGGACGACGTGGCGCTGCACGCGATCACCGCCCCGCCCGCGGCGCACGAGGCGCAGGTCCCGATCGGGCGGCCGGTGGACGGCTTCAGGCTCTACGTGCTCGATCACCTGCTCGTCCCGTCGCCTGTCGGCGTGACCGGCGAGCTCTACGTGGGCGGCATCGGCGTCGGGCGCGGCTACCTGGGCGAGCCGGGCCGGACCGCCGCCGCGTTCCTCCCCGACCCCTTCAGCCAGGCGCCGGGGCGCCGGCTCTACCGGACCGGGGATCTCGGTCGCTACCGCGACGACGGCACGATCGAGTTCGTCGGCCGGCGGGACCACCAGGTCAAGCTGCGGGGCTACCGCATCGAGCTCGGCGAGATCGAGGCGCGGCTCGCCGAGCACCCCGCCGTGCGGGAGGCCGCGGTGCTCGTCCGGGAGGACCGGCCGGGGGTGCGGCGGCTCGTCGCCTACGCAGCCGCCCCGGAGCCGGCGCCCGCAGCGGAGGCGCTGCGCGCGTGGCTCGCGGAGCGCGTGCCCGAGTACATGGTGCCGCCGGCCTTCGTGTTCCTGCCGGCGCTGCCCCGCACGCCGAACGGCAAGGTGGACCGGCGCGAGCTGCCCGCCCCCGAGGGCGGCGACGCGCGCAGCCACGTCGCGCCGCGCACCGCGACCGAGGAGCTGCTCGCCGGGATCTGGGCCGAGGTGCTCGGCGTGGAGCGGGTCTCCGTCGAGGACTCGTTCTTCGATCTCGGCGGCCACTCGCTGCTGCTCACGCAGGTCCTCTCGCGCGTGCGCCGCGTGCTCGACGTCGAGCTCCCGCTCCGCGCGCTCTTCGAGACGCCGACGGTGGCTGCCCAGGCGCGCGCCGCCCTGGAGGCGCGGCGCGGCCCGCTGGCCCCGCCGGCGCCGCCGCTCCTCGCCGGGCCGCGGAGCGGCCCGCCGCCGCTGTCGTTCGCGCAGGAGCGCCTGTGGTTCCTCGCGCAGCTCGAGGAGACCGCGGCGTCGTACAACATCCCGGCGGCCGTGCGCCTGCTCGGGCCGCTCGACGCGGCCCGCCTCGAGCGCAGCTTCGCCGCGCTGATCCGCCGCCACGAGTCCCTGCGCGCCACGTTCGACGAGCGCGACGGCCGGGCGGTGGCGATCATCCACGCCGAGCAGCCGGTGACGCTCTCCACCGGGGACCTCCGCGCCGCGCCCGAGGGCACGCGCGAGGCCGAGGCGCTACGGCTGCTCGAGGAGCAGGCCAGCCGGCCCTTCGACCTCCGCCGCGGGCCGCTGCTCCGTATCTCGCTCGTGCGGCTCGGCGAGCGCGAGCACCTCCTGCTCGTCGTCCTCCACCACATCGTGTCGGACGGGTGGTCGATGAACGTCCTCGTCCGCGAGGTGGCGGAGCTCTACGCCGCCGACGCGGAGGGGCGCGCCGCGGCGCTCCCGTCGCTCCCGATCCAGTACGGCGACTACGCCAGCTGGCAGCGCGCGTGGCTCACGGGGGCGGCGCTCGACAGGCAGCTCGCGCACTTCCGGCAGCGGCTCTCCGCGGAGCCGCCGGTCCTGCGGCTGCCCACCGACAAGCCGCGCCCCGCCGCGCGGTCGTACCGGGGCGCCCGCCACAACTTCGAGCTCCCGCGCGAGCTCTCCGCCGCGCTCGGCGCGCTCGCCCGCGGCCAGGGCGTCACCACGTACATGCTGCTCCTCACCGCGTTCCAGGCGCTCGTCGCGCGGCGGAGCGGGCAGACGGACCTGTGCATCGGGACGCCGATCGCGGGCCGCACGCGCGTCGAGGTCGAGGGGCTCATCGGGCTCTTCGTCAACACGCTCGTGCTGCGGGCCGACCTCGCGGGGGACCCGCGCTTCACGGATCTGCTCTCGCGGACGCGGGAAGAGGTGCTGGCCGCGCAGGCGCACCAGGACCTGCCGTTCGAGCAGCTCGTGAAGGCGCTCCGGCCGGCGCGGGATCTCGGGAGCACCCCGCTGTTCCAGGTGATGTTCTCGCTCCAGGAGGCCTCGCGGCGCGCGCTCCCGCTCGCCGACCTCGAGCTCCGGCCCGTCGAGGTGGATCCGGGCAGCGCCCAGTTCGACCTCTCGCTCCATATGGCGACCGGGCCGGAGGGGCTGAGCGGCTCGTTCGAGTACAGCACGGAGCTCTTCGAGGAGCGCACGATCCGCCGCATGGCGGACGACCTCCGCGCGCTGCTGGAGGCGGTCGTGGCGCGGCCGACAGCGCGGCTCGGCGAGCTGCCGCTGCCCGAGCCGCCCGAGGCAGCGCCGCCGGCCGACGCGGCCATCGCTGCGGCGCCGCCGATCGGCGCCGGAGGAGCGCCCAGGGGCGCGGCGCACGACGCCGCCCCGGGCGCGGACGTCGAGGCGGAGCTCGCGCAGATCTGGGCCGCGGTGCTGGGCCGCGAGCGCGTCGGCCGCGACGACAACTTCTTCGAGCTGGGGGGCGACTCGATCCTGAGCCTCCAGGTCGTGTCCCGCGCGAAGCAGGCGGGCCTCCGCCTGACGGCGCGCCAGATGTTCCAGCACCAGACCCTCGCGGAGCTCGCGGCCGCCGCGAGCGTCGCCTCGGCCGCGGCGTCGGCCGGGGAGGAGCCGGCGACGGGCGATGTCCCCCTGATCCCGATCCAGCGGCGGTTCTTCGCGCGCGATCTGCCGAACCCCCATCACTGGAACCAGGCGCTCCTGCTCACGGTCGCCGAGCCCCTCGACTGGCCGGCCCTGCAGGCGGCGGCGGAGGCGCTCCTCGGCCACCACGACGCCCTGCGGCTGCGCTACGTGCCGGAGGGCGGCGGCTTTCGCCAGACGCACGCGCCCGGCGAGCCCGAGGCCGTCGCGCACCGGGCAGACCTCTCCAGGGTGCCCGAGGCCGACCTGCCGCGGGCGATCGAGGCGCACGCGTCCCGGTGGCAGGCGAGCCTCGACCTGACGGCGGGGCCGGTGCTCCGCGTGGTCGGCTTCGACCTCGGCGCCGGCCGGCCGGGGCGGCTCTTGCTGGCCGCGCACCACCTCGTCGTCGACGGCGTGTCGTGGCGGATCCTCCTCGACGATCTCCAGGCCGCCTACGATCAGGCCCGCCGCGGGGCACCGGTGCAGCTGCCCGACAGGACCACCTCGTTCAAGCGGTGGGCGGAGCGCCTCGAGGCCGCGGCGCAGGGCGCGGTCCTCCAGGAAGAAGCGGCCTTCTGGCTCGGGCTCCCCTGGGATCGGGCGGCGCCGCTGCCGGTCGACACGCCGGCGGGAGATCGCGCGGAGACGGCCATGGCCACGGTCAAGGCGGGCCTGAGCGGGGCCGAGACGCGGTCGCTGCTCGAGGACGTGGCGGACGCGTACCGGACGCGCGTCGACGAGGTCTTGCTGGCCGGGCTGGCCCTCGCGCTCGCGCGGTGGACCGGGCAGCGCGTGGCGGCGATCGAGGTCGAGGGCCACGGGCGCGAGGCGCTCGACGGCGAGGACCTGGACCTGTCGCGCACCGTCGGCTGGTTCACGAGCGCCTACCCGGTGCTGCTCGATGTAGCGAAGGACGCGGCGCCGGGCGACGTGCTCAAGGCGGTGAAGGAGCAGCTCCGCCGCGTCCCGCGGCGCGGGCTCCCCTACGGCGCGGTGCGGGAGCTGGGAACGGGGGCGATCGCCGACCGGCTGCGCCGCCTGCCGACGCCGGCCATCGCGTTCAACTACCTGGGCCAGTGGGATCAGGTGGTCGGCGCGGGCGCGCGGTTCTCCCTGGCCGCGGAGTCGCCCGGCGCCGAGCACGACCCGCGCAGCCCGCTCCCCTACGAGATCGAGATCGACGCGGCCGTGTACGACGGTCGGCTCGAGGCGACCTTCCGTTACAGCGCCGCGCGGTACCGGCAGGAGACTGTCGCGGCGGTCAGCGCGCTGTGGCGCGACGCGCTGAGAGAGCTGATCGCGCACTGCCTGTCCCCCGAGGCCGGCGGCTACACGCCGTCGGACTTCACCGACGTCGCGCTCGCGCCGGACGAGCTGGACTCCATCCTGGAAGCCTTGGACTGAGGCCATGACGAACAAGAAAAAAGACGTTGAGTCGATTCATTACCTCTCCCCGCTCCAGCAGGGATTGCTCTTTCATGCGGTCTCGGACCGGTCCGCCGACCCGTACTTCGTCCAGGTGGCCTTCCTGCTGGAGGGGCGGCTCGATCTGGACGCCTTCGAGCGCGCCTGGCAGGCGCTCGCGGAGCGGCACCCCATCCTGCGCACCGCCTTCGTCTGGGAGGGCGTCGCGAAGCCCGTGCAGGTCGTCCGGCCGCGGGTGACGATCCCGGTGGCGCGCCACGACCTCCGCGGGCTCGCGGCCGGCGAGCGCGAGGAAGCCCTCTCCGCGCTCATGGCCGCGGACCGGCGCGCCGGCTTCGACCTGCTGAAAGCCCCCCTCATGCGGCTCACGGTGGTCCAGGCCGAGGACGATGCCTTCTATTTCATCAACAGCCATCACCACCTCCTGCTCGACGGGTGGAGCTTCGCGCTGCTGCTGAGAGAGGCGCTGCTCGTCTATCGGGCGCTCGCGCGGGGCACGACGCCCGAGCTGCCGCGGCCGCGCCCGTACAGGGAGTACCTGAGCTGGGTGCAGGCCCAGGACGAAGGCGCGGCCGAGCGGTTCTTCCGCGGCGCGCTGGCCGGGTTCCGGGCGCCCACGCCGCTCCCGATGGAGGCCGGCCCGGCGGCGGGCGCGGCAGGCGGCGACGCGTTCCCCTGCGCCGAGCAGGCGCTGCGCTTCTCGCGGGCCGAGACGGAGGCGCTCGCGGCCTGCGCGCGCCGCCTGCGCGTCACGCTGAACACCCTCGTGCAGGGCGCGTGGGCCCTCCTGCTCTCCCGGCACAGCGGAGAGCCCGACGTTGTCTTCGGCGCCACGGTCTCGGGCCGCCCCCCGGAGCTCCCCGGCTCCGAGGCGATCGTCGGCGTGCTGATCAACACCTTGCCGGTGCGGGTCCGCGTGGACGAGCACGAGCCGCTCGCCGCGTGGCTCTCGCGGCTGCAGGACCGCAACAGCGAGCTGCGCCAGCACGAGTGGGCCCCCCTCTCGCTCGTCCAGCGCTGGAGCGACGTGCCGGGCGGGAGGTCGCTCTTCGACAGCCTGGTGGTGTTCGACAGCTACCCCGAGGAGGAGGTGCCCGACGCGCAATCCGACGTTCGCGACGTGCGCGTCCGCGCCCTGCCCCGGCCCGGCGGCGGGCGCGTCGGCGACGCCCTGCTCACCGACGGGCGCAACAACTACCCGGTGTCGCTCATCGTCGAGCCGTCGAGCGAGCTCGGGCTCATCCTCTCGTACGAGCGCCGCCGGCTCACGCACGAGGCAGCGGCCAGCCTGCTCGGCCAGTGCCGCGCGCTGCTCGAGGCCATGGCGGCGCGGCCGCGCGCCCGCCTGGCCGAGCTGCCCCTCGTGGGCGCGGCCGAGCGGCGGCGCCTGCTCACCGACATGAACGCGACGGCCACGGCCTCCGCGCCGTCGGCCTGCGTCCACGAGCTCTTCGAGGCGCACGCCGCCGCGCGGCCCGACGCGCTCGCGGTCGTCTGCGAGGAGACGGCGCTGACCTACGGGGAGCTCGACCGGCGGACGAACCAGCTCGCGCGGCGACTGCGGGCGCTCGGCGTGAGGCCCGAGGACAGGGTCGTCGTGTGCATCGAGCGCTCGGCGGAGATGGTCGTCGCGCTGCTCGGCGCGCTCAAGGCCGGCGCCGCGTACGTGCCCGTCGATCCGAAGTTCCCGCGCGAGCGGCTCCGCGCGGTGGTCGAGGACAGCGGCGCGCGCGCCGTGATCACGCAGGAGCGGTGGGCCGGCGCGTTCGACGGGCCGGGGCCGGCGCTGCTCTTGCTCGACCGCGACGCGGGCGCCCTCGCGGCCGAACCCGACGCGCCGCTGCTTGGACAAACGGCCCGGACCGACAACCTCGCCTACCTCATCTACACCTCGGGCTCGACGGGGCGCCCGAAGGGCGTCGCCGTCGAGCACCGCCACCTCGCGAGCTACGTGCGCGGCGTGCTCGCGCGGCTGCCCCTCGCCGAGGGCGGCGGCATGGCGCTCGTCTCGACAGTGGCCGCGGACCTCGGGCACACGTCGCTCTTCGGCGCGCTCTGCTCGGGCCGCGCGCTGCACGTCCTGTCCGAGGCGCGGATCTTCGATCCCGACGCGACAGCCGAGTACATGAGCCGCCACCGGGTCGACGCGCTCAAGATCGTCCCCAGCCACCTCGGCGCGCTCCTCGAAGCGGCGCAGCCCGAGAACGTCCTGCCGACGCGCTGCCTCGTGCTCGGCGGAGAGGCCTCGAGCTGGGCGCTCATCGAGCGGATCCGGAAGCTCGCGCCGGGCTGCACCGTGGTGAACCACTACGGGCCCACCGAGACGACCGTTGGCTCGCTCACATGGCAGGTCGATCCAGCGGCAGGCCGCTCCGGAGCGACAGTGCCCATCGGGCGGCCGCTCCCCAACACCCAGGCGTATGTCCTTGGTGTAAATTTCGAACCGTTGCCGGTGGGCGTGCCTGGCGAGCTCTACCTGGGCGGGGCCGGCGTGGCGCGCGGCTACCACGCGCGCCCCGAGCTGACGGCGGAGCGGTTCGTCCCGGATCCGTTCGGCGGGGTTCCCGGGGGTCGGCTGTACCGCACCGGGGATCGGGCGCGCGTCCTTGCGAGCGGCGCGATCGAGTTCCTCGGGCGCACCGACCACCAGATCAAGCTGCGCGGCCATCGCGTCGAGCTGGGCGAGATCGAGGCGCGGCTGCGCGAGCAGCCCGAGGTGCGCGAGGCGGTCGTGGCGGCGCGGGACGGCGGCGGGGCCTTGCGCCTCGTGGCCTACGTGGTGGCGCGCGAGGCGGCGGCGCTCGACGCGGCGGCGCTCCGCGGCCGGCTCGCGCAGCAGCTGCCCGAAACCATGGTGCCCGCCGTGATCGTGCCGCTGCCGGCGCTGCCGCTCACCGGGAACGGCAAGATCGACCGCGCGGCGCTGCCGGAGCCCGGGCGGGCGGGCGCGCCGGAGGCCGGCGGCTTCGTCGCGCCGCGGAACGAGGTCGAGGCCACGCTCGCCCGGATCTGGGCCGACATCCTGCGCGTGGAGCGGGTCGGCATCCACGACAACTTCTTCGCCCTCGGCGGCGACTCCATCCGGAGCCTCCAGGTCATCGCGCGCGCGAACCAGCGCGGCGTCAAGCTGAGCCCGAAGGACCTGTTCGACCATCCCACCGTGGCCGCCGCCGCGGCGGTCGCTGTCTCCTCCGCGCCGGCCTCGACCGCGGGCGCTGCTCCCGTCGCCCCGGGCGCAGCCCCGGACCAGGCCGGAGCGCCGCAAGCAGATCGGCCCGGGGCGACGCCGCCCCGGTTCTCGCTGAGCGGCCTGACCGACGACGAGATCGCGCGCCACCTGCCGGATCCGTCAGGGCTCGATGACGTCTACCCGCTCTCGCCGATGCAGGAGGGGATGCTCTTCCACACCCTGCTGAACCCCGGCTCGGGCATCTACCTGATGCAGCAGCACTACGTGTGGCACGGCGCGCTCGACCCCGACCTCGTCGTCGAGGCCTGGCGGCGGGTGGCGGCGCGGCACCCGATCCTGAGGACGTCCTTCGTCTGGAAGGATCTCGAGCGACCGCTCCAGATCGTCCACCGGGAGGTCGACCTCTCCGACGTCATCCGGTTCCTCGACTGGCGCGACAGGACCGAGGCCGAGCAGGAGCGGCGCCTCGCCGAGGTGCTGGAGTCCGAGCTCGCCGAGGGGCTCGACATGACCCGGCCGCCGCTCCTGCGGATCCGGCTGATCCGCGTGCGGGACGACGCCTACCGCATCGTCCGGAGCTTCCACCACATCCTCACGGACGACTGGTGCTTCTCCGTGCTGATGATGGAGTGCCTGTCGTACTACGCGGCGCTCCGCGAGGGCCGCCCGCTGGAGCTGCCCGAGCCGCGGCCGTACAGGGACTACATCGCGTGGCTCGCGCGCCAGGACCTCCCGGCGGCCGAGCGGTTCTGGCGCGAGGAGCTCCGCGGCTTCACGGAGCCGACGCCCCTCGGCGTGGACCGGATCCTCCCCGACGGCGCGGCGCCGCCCGCGGGGGCCGGGGTGAGCGACGCGTTCGTCGAGCTGCCCCCGGCGTTGACCGAGGCGCTGCTCGGCCTCGCGCACCAGCACGGCCTGACGCCCAACACCTTCGTGCAAGGGGCCTGGGCGCTCCTCCTGAGCCGCTACAGCGGCCGGCGCGACGTCGTGTTCGGCGTGACCGTGGCGGGCCGCCCGACCGATCTGCCCGGCGTGGAGACGATCGTCGGCCTCTTCATCAACAGCCTGCCGCTGCGGGTCCGCGTGTCGCCCGAGCAGCCGCTCGTGCCGTGGCTCAAGGGGCTCCTGGCCCACAACTACCGTATCCGCGAGGTCGAGTATCCGCCGCTCGTCGAGATCCAGCGGTGGAGCGAGCTCCCCAGGGGACAGGCGCTGTTCGGCAGCCTCGTCGTCTTCGAGAACGCGCCGAAGGACCCCCGCCTCGGGGAGCAGGTGGGCGACGTCCACCTCTCCTACGAGCAGGACAGGGTCCACACGAACTACCCGATGACGGTCGTGGCCTACCCGAGCGCGGGGCTCGGGATCCGGCTCTCGTACGACAGGCGCCTGTTCGATCACGACGCGGTCGAGCGGATGCTGGGCCACCTGGTCGAGCTGCTCTCGGAGATGGCCCGCCGTCCGGAGGCCCGGCTGGGCGACCTCTCGCCCCTGGGCGAGCGCGAGCGCCGGCAGCTGCTCCTGGAGTGGAACGACACGAAGGGCGCCGAGCCCGCCGCGCCGGGCTACGTGGCGCTCTTCGAGGCCCAGGCGCGCAAGACGCCGGACGCTGTCGCCGTGACGTGCCGCGAGCGCCGGCTCACCTACGCCGCGCTGAACCGCGCCGCGAACCACGTGGCCCACGCGCTGCGGGCCCAGGGGGTCGGTCCGGACACGATCGTCGCGGTGCTGGAGTCGCGCGACATCGAGCTGGTCGTCGCGGTGCTCGGCGTGCTCAAGGCCGGCGGCGCGTACCTCCCGCTCGATCCGCACCAGCCCGAGCAGCGCATCGCCGGCGTCGTCGAGGCGAGCCGCGCGCCCGTCGTGGTGACGTCGGAGGCGTGGGTGCCGCGGCTCGCGAGGGCGCTCGCGCACCTGCCCGAGCCGGCGCGGCCGCGGTTCGTGACGCGCGAGCGGCTCGCCGCGCAGCGCGGGCCCGCGCCCGTCGACGACCCCCCGCGGCGCGCGGGCCCCGGCCACCTCGCCTACGTGATCACCACGAGCGGATCGACCGGCGTGCCGAAGGGCGCGATGGTCGAGCACGCGGGGATGCTCAACAACGTGTGGGGGAAGATCCCCGCACTGGAGCTCGGCCCCTCGGACGTGATCGGCCAGACAGCGTCCCAGTGCTTCGACATCTCGGTGTGGCAGCTCCTCACGGCGCTGCTCTGCGGCGGCCGCGTCCACATCGTCCCCGAGGAGATCGTGGGCGACCCGCGGCGCCTCGTGGAGGAGGCCGAGGCGCAGGGGATCACGGTCCTCGAGCTGGTCCCGTCGCTCCTCGGGGAGCTCGTCTCGGCGGACGCGGACGCGCCGCGCCTCTCGCGCCTGCGGTGGATGCTGCCCACGGGCGAGGCGCTGACGCCCGACCTCTGCCGCCGGTGGTTCGCGCGGTACCCCCGCGTCCCGCTGATGAACGCCTACGGGCCCGCCGAGTGCGCCGACGACGTGGCGCTGCACGCGATCACGGAGGCCCCGGGGCCCGAGGTCGTCCACGTGCCCATCGGCCGGCCCGTGCCCAACGTGCGGCTCCACGTCGTGACGGGCGACGACCTCGCGCCCGTGGGCGTGACCGGCGAGATCTGCGTCGCGGGCGTCGGCGTGGGGCGCGGCTACCTGAACGACCCCGCCCGGACCGCCGAGGCCTTCGTGCCCGATCCCTTCGGCGGCGCGCCCGGCGCGCGCATGTACCGCACCGGCGATCTCGGCCGGCGCCTCGCGGACGGCACCCTCGAGTTCTCGGGGCGGCGCGATCACCAGGTGAAGATCCGCGGCTTCCGCATCGAGCTCGGGGAGATCGAGGCGCGCCTCGCGCAGCACCCGGAGGTCCGCGAGGCCGTTGTCGCGGTCCGGGAGGAGCGCGCCTCGGGCAAGCGGCTCGTGGCCTACGTCGTCGGCGAGGACGGCGCGGCCCCGGCGCCCGAGCGGCTGCGCGAGTTCCTGAAGGAGACGCTGCCCGACTACATGGTGCCGCCCGTCTTCGTCGCCCTGCCCGCGCTGCCGCTCACCCCGAACGGCAAGGTGGACCGCAAGGCGCTGCCGGCGCCGGAGGCGCCCGCTGTCGACGCGGGCGGCGCGGCGGGCGGCGCCCCGACGACGCCGACAGAGGAGGCCCTCGCGGGCATCTGGGCGGAGGTGCTGGGGCTCGAGCAGGTCCCCGTCCACGCGGGCTTCTTCGAGCTGGGCGGGCACTCGCTGCTGGCCACGCAGGTGGTGTCGCGCGTGCGCAAGGCGCTCGGCGTCGAGCTGCCGCTCCGCAGCCTGTTCGACCACCCCACGGTCGCGGAGCTCGCCCGCGACGTCGACCGGCGCCGCGGTCCGGCCGGCGGCGCGCCCGCGGCCGGGCCGCCGCCGCTCGTCCCGGTGCCGCGAGGGGGGCCGCTGCCGCTCTCGTTCGCGCAGCAGCGCCTGTGGTTCCTGGCGCAGCTCGAGCCCGACAGCGCGGGGTACAACATGACAGCGGCCGTGCGCGTCGAGGGGGAGCTCGACGTCGCGCTGCTCCGGGAGAGCCTCGTCGCGCTCGTCCGGCGCCACGAGTCGCTGCGGACGACGTTCGGCGTGGCCGCCGGCGAGCCGGTGCAGGTGATCGCCCCCGACGCCGCGCCGGAGTTCGAGGAGGTGGACCTGTCGGCGACGCCCGCCGGGGAGCGCGGCGCGGCGATCCAGCGCCTGGCCGCGGACCGCGCGGAGAGGCCGTTCGACCTCGGTCGCGGCCCGCTCCTGCGGGTGACAGCGATCCGGCTGCGCGACGACGAGCTCGTGCTCGTCGTCGTCGTCCACCACATCGTGGCGGACGGCTGGACCATGAACGTGCTCGTCGCGGAGCTGGCCGAGCTGTACGCGGCGGCGCGGGCCGGGCGGCCGCCGGCGCTGCGGCCGCTGCCCGTCCAGTACGCGGACTTCGCTGTCTGGCAGCGGCGGTGGATCCAGGGCGCGACCCGCGAGGCGCTGCTCGGCGCCTGGCGCGAGCGGCTCGCCGGGCCCCCGCCGGCGCTCGATCTGCGCCCGGATCACCCCCGGTCCGGCGCGTCGAGCTACAGCGGCGGGCGCCACACGATCGCGGTGGACCGCGCGCTCTCCGAGGCGCTGCGCGCGCTCGGCCGGCGCGAGGGCGCCACCCTGTTCATGACGCTGCTCGCCGCGTTCCAGATCGTGCTCCTCGGGCGCTCCGGCCAGACCGACATCCTCGTCGGGACCGACGTCGCGGGCAGGAGCCGCGCGGAGACCGAGGGGCTCATCGGGTTCTTCGTCAACCTGCTGGTCCTGCGCACCGATCTCGGCGGCCTGCCCACGTTCCGGGAGCTCCTCCGGCGGGTCCGGGAGGTCACGCTCGACGCGTACGCGCACCAGGATCTGCCGTTCGAGCAGGTCGTCGACGCCGTGAAGCCGGCCCGCGAGCCCGGCCGCCACCCCCTCGTGCAGGCGCTGTTCGTGCTGCAGAACGTGCCGGCGTCCGAGATCTCGCTGCCCGGGGTGCGCTTCAGCGCCGTGGAGCTCGACAGGGAGGTGTCGCGGTTCGACCTCGGCGTGTTCGTCGACGAGGGCGACGAGGGGCTCACGTGCGCGTGGAAGTACCGCGCCGATCTGTTCGAGCCGCCGACGATCGCGGCGATGGCGGCCCACTTCATGGCCGTGCTGCGGGCCATCGTGGACGACCCCGACCGCCGCGTGACGGCGCTCGCGGCAGCGGAGAGGAAGGAACGCACCATGGAAGGACGCGCGCGCGACGAGGGCCGGCTCCGGAGCCTCAAGCGCATCACCCCCCGCAAGGTGGACGTGGGCCCGAGCGCGCTGGTCGCGACAGGCACGCTGGGCGACGGGCCGCTGCCGCTGGTCGTGAGGCCGGCGGTCGACGACGTGGACCTCGCGGCCTGGGCCCGCGAGGAGCGGGCGTTCGTCGAGGCGCAGCTCCTGCGGCACGGGGCCGTCCTGTTCCGCGGCTTCCCGATCCGGAAGGTCCAGGAGTTCGAGCAGGTAGCGCAGGCCGTGTGCGGCGAGCTGTTCGGCGAGTACGGCGATCTCCCGCGGGAGAAGACGGGGCAGCACATCTACAGCTCGACGCCCTACCCGGCCGACAAGGCCATCCTGTTCCACAACGAGAGCTCGCACCTGCCGCGCTGGCCGCTCAAGCAGTGGTTCTTCTGCGTGCAGGCCGCGCCGGAGGGCGGCGCGACGCCGATCGTTGACTGCCGGCGGCTGTACGACGCGCTCGCGCCCGACGTCCGCGAGCGCTTCCGGCGGTCGGGGCTTCTCTACGTGCGGAACTTCACGCCGGGCTTCGACGTGGGCTGGCAGGATTTCTTCCACACAACGGATCCCGCCGTCGTGGAGGAGCGCTGCCGCGCGGGCGGCATGCGGTGCGCGTGGCTCGCGGGCGGCCGGCTGCGGATCAGCCAGCGCGGGCCGGCCGTGCTCGCGCACCCGAAGACGGGGGAGCCTGTGTTCTTCAACCAGATCCAGCTCCACCACCCGGCGTACCTGGAGGCGCCGGTGCGCGAGTCGCTCCTGGCCATGGTCGGCGAGGAGTGGCTGCCCCGCAACGTCACCTACGGCGACGGCGCGCCGATCGAGGTCGAGACGACCCGCGCGCTCGGCGAGGCCTACGAGCGCTGCGCCGTGCGGTTCCCGTGGCAGGAGGGCGACATCATCCTGCTCGACAACATGCTCGTGGCCCACGGCCGCGATCCGTTCTCGGGTCCGCGGAAGATCGTGGTGGCCATGGGCGAGATGATGACGGCCGAGCGGGCGGCGCAGGCGGCGCGGGCGTCGGATGGCGCGGTGGCGTCATGACGACGCAGGTCACCGAGCCCGGGACGAGCGTGCAGGGCGTGCGCCTGTCGCCGGAGCAGCGGCGCCTGTGGGCGCTCCACCGGAGCGGGACGGCGGTGCTCACGCGCGGGCTGATCCGGCTGGAGGGAGCGCTCGATCCCGCGCGGCTGGCCGGCGCCCTCGGCGAGGTCGTCGCGCGCCACGAGATCCTGAGGACGGCGTTCCGCCGGGATCCGCGCCTCAGGTTCCCGCTGCAGGCCGCCTGCGGGGCGCCTCCCGCGTGGCGCCGGGTGGATCTGGGCGGGCGCGCGGCGGGCGAGCAGCAGGCGCACGTCGAGGCGCTCTGGCGCGAGGCAGCGCGGCTCGAGGTCGACCTCGAGCGCGGGCCGCTGCTCCACGTGTGGCTGGTGCGCCGCGCCGATCGGCTGCACGACCTGCTCGTCGCCGCGCCCGCGCTGTGCGCGGACGCCGCGACGCTGGACCTCCTGTTCGGCGAGCTGGCCGAGGCCTACGCCGGCGCCGGCGCCGGCGCCGGCGATCGACGGGAGCCCGCGGAGGAGCCGCTGCAGTACGCCCAGTTCTCCGAGTGGCAGAACGAGCTCGTCGGCTCGGCGGAGAGCGCCCCGCCGCCCGCGGGGGTGCCCGTCGTGCTGCCGTTCGAGGGCGCCGCCGGCGAGGGCGGCGCTCGCGGGGAGGTCGTCGAGATCGAGGTCGACGCGGCGCTGCTCGGCCGGCTGGAGTCGCTGGCGCGCGGCGAGGGCGCCTCGCTCTCGTCGGTCCTGCTCGCGGCCTTCCAGGTGCACCTCGCGCGCCTCACCGGGTCGCGGGAGCTCGTCGTCGCCGTGGCCTCGGCCGGGAGGAGGATCGAGGACGTCCAGGAGGTCATGGGTCCGGTGGCCAAGTGGTTCCCGGTGCCGTGCCGCGTGGACGACGCGGCGCGGTTCGCGGAGCTGGTGCTCCGGGCGCAGGCCGGCGTCGAGGAGGCGACCGAGGAGGAGGAGCGCTGGAACCCCGACCTGCCGGCGGACGGCGGGGGGACCTGTGGCACCGTCGGCTTCGAGCTCTCCTCGCTCCAGGAGCCCAGGGTGGCGGGGGGCCTCGCGTGGCGCGTCGAGCGCCGGTGCACGGGCGCGGGCGGGCTCAAGCTCGCGCTCTCGGCCCAGCGCGGCCCGGGCGGCTTGCGCCTGTCGTTCTGGCACGACGCGCGCCGGTTCGGGGCGGAGGGCGTGCAGGGGATGGCCGAGCAGTACAGGGCGCTGCTCGGCAGCGCGGCCGACGCCTGGTCGGCGCCCGCCGCGCGCCTCGGCCTGCTCGGCCCCGCGGAGCGGGCGCGGCGGCTCTCGGAGGGCCGCGGGGCGGGCGGGGTGGCGAACGACGCCGCGCCCCCGCCGTACCTCCACGCCGCGTTCGAGGAGCACGCGGCGCGGCAGCCCGACGCGCTGGCCGTCGTCGCGGGCGATCGGCGGCTGACCTACGGCGAGCTGAACCGGCAGGCCAACCGGCTCGCCCACCACCTCCGCCGGCGCGGCGTCGGCGGCGGCAGCCCTGTCGGCCTCTGCGGCGAGCGATCCGTGGACGTGATCGCGGGTCTCCTCGGCATCCTGAAGGCCGGAGGCGCCTACGTGCCGCTCGACCCGCACGCCCCCGTGCAGCGGCTCGCCCAGCAGATCCGGCGCGCGGGCCTCTCCGTCCTGCTCACGGGCGCGGCCGTCCGCGCCCGGCTGCCGGACCTGTCGGACACCGAGTGCGCCGTCCTCTGCCTGGACGACGCGGCGCTCCTCGACGGCGAGCCCGCCGGCGATCCTGCCGTGCCGGTGCTGCCCGACGACATCGCGTCCGTCGTCTTCACCTCGGGCTCGACAGGCGAGCCCAAGGGCGTCGGCGTGACGCACCGGGGCATCGCCGGCTACACCCGGTCGGTGTGCGAGGCGCTCGGGATCGAGCCCGGGCTGCACTTCGCGACCGTCTCGACGCTGAGCGCCGATCTCGGCAACACGAGCATCTTCGGCGCGCTCGCCACGGGCGGTTGCCTCCACGTGATCGGCTACGAGACGGCGACCGACGGCCGGCTCTTCTCGGAGTACTACCGGCGCTGGCCGATCGACGTGCTGAAGATCGTGCCGTCGCACCTGAGCGCGCTGCTCGACACGGGCGAGGGGGCGGCGGTGCTGCCGCGGCGGCTCCTGGTGCTGGGCGGAGAGGCGCTGCCGCTCGCCCTCGTCGAGCGGATCGCGGCGCTCTCGAGCGGCTGCGCGGTGGCGAACCACTACGGGCCGACCGAGACGACCGTCGGCGCGCTTGTGCAGCCGCTGCGCGCGCTGCGCGATCGCCGCGGGTGCGCCTCGGTGCCGATCGGCCGCCCGCTGGCCAGCGCGGAGGCGTACGTGCTCGACGAGCGCCTGGAGCCGGCGCCGGCGGGCACGGTGGGCGAGCTGTACCTGGGCGGCGCCGGCCTGGCGCGCGGGTACCTCGGGCAGCCGGATCTGACAGCGGAGCGGTTCGTGCCGCACCCCTTCGGCGAGGGCGCGCGCCTCTACCGCACGGGCGATCGGGCGCGGTACCGGCCCGACGGCGCCATCGAGTTCATGGGCCGGCGCGATCACCAGGTGAAGATCCGCGGCTACCGCGTGGAGCTCGGCGAGATCGAGGCGCGGGTCCGGGAGCACCCCGGGGTCGGGCAGGCGGTCGTCCTCGCCGCGCGCCAGGACGGCGCGCTCGGGCCGACCCTCGTCGCGTACGTCGTCCCCCGGGAGGGGGCGATCGACGAGGCCTCGCTGCGCGCGTTCCTCAAGGACCGGCTCCCCGAGTACATGCACCCGAGCGACCTCGTGCTGCTGCGCGCGCTGCCGCTGACAGCGAACGGCAAGGTGGATCGAGGGGCGCTGCCCAGCCCTGCGGCGCGGCGGCGGCGCGAGTACGTCGCGCCGCGGACGCCGGTCGAGGAGGCGCTCGCGGCGATCTGGGCCGACGTGCTGGGGCGCCCGCAGGTGGGCGTCGAGGACGACTTCTTCGAGCTCGGCGGGCACTCGCTGATGGCGATCCCGCTGATGCACCGGATCCAGCAGGCGCTCGGCGGCTCCCTGTCGCTGATGGCGATCTTCGACGCGCCGACGATCGCGGGGCTCGCCCGGCTGCTCGCTGCCGAGCGCCCGGCGTCGAGCGTCGTCGTGCTCCGGCCGGGCGGCGCGCGCCCGCCGCTCTTCTGCGTGGACTCCTCGGGCCTGCACGTCAGGGCCTACCAGGGCCTCGCCGCGGCCATGAGCGAGGAGCAGCCGGTGCTCGGGCTCGATCTGGGCCCGTCGCTCGCGCGCGACGCCGGGGCGCTCTCGCTCCCTCGGATCGTCGAGCAGCTCTCGCGCGAGATCCGGGAGCGGCAAGCGCGCGGGCCGTACCACCTCCTCGGGTGGTCCGTCGGCGGCGTGCTGGCGCTCGCGATCGCCCGGGCGCTGGAGGAGCAGGGCGAGCGGGTCGCCTTCCTCGGCATGCTGGACGCGCAGCCGCGCACGCGGCTCTACGCGGCGGGCGAGCCGGATGTCGTCGAGGAGCTGGCGGCGTACGTCGATCAGGACCGCTGCGCGGCGCTGCTCGCGCTCCCGCCGGCGGAGCTCGACGCGCTGCGGGAGCGGCTGAAGGGGCTGGGCGACGGCGATCGCGTGGCGGAGGCGGTGCGCTGGGCCCAGGCCCGCGGCTTCGCGTCGAGCGACATCCCGCCCGCCGCCTATCACCACCGGTACGCGCTGCTCCGAGGCGCGGCCTTGCTCACGAAGGATCTGCCGCCTCGGTGCGTCGCGGCGCCGATTCACGTGTGGTGGAGCGCCGACACGATAGCGCGCAACGGCGGCCCGCCCGTCGAGTGGCAGCAGTACACGGCGGGCGCGGCGCACACAGCGATTCTTCCGGGCGATCACATCGATGCAGTGCAAGGGGCCGACGCGCATGCGCGCGTACGCGAGACCCTGGAGGTCCTCGACCCCGCGGAGCGCGCCCGGGAGCGCGCGGAGCGAACAACCCTCACCAGGGAGTCCCCATGAACCTCTCAGCAGCTTCCAGTATGCCTGTTTCGGATCACGTACCCGCGGCCTTCAAGTCGCCGCCGCACGCAGGGCTCGCCGCCGAGCTGGCCGAGCGTCACCGGCAGCGCGCGCTGTACGAGCTGGGCGATCACCCCCTGCTCGAGCGGCAGCGGCAGCGCGAGTCGAACGCCCGCTCGTATCCGCGTCGCCTGCCGCTGGCGCTGTCCCGGGCGCAGGGCGTCTATGTGGAGGACGTCGAGGGGCGCGTGTTCCTCGACTGCCTGGCCGGCGCCGGCACGCTGGCGCTCGGGCACAACCACCCGGCGGTCACCGAGGCCATGATGCGGACGCTGCACTCCGGCCTGCCGCTGCACACGCTCGATATCACCACGCCGGTGAAGGACCGCTTCATGCAGGACGTGCTCGGCACGCTGCCGGCGACCTTCGCCCGCCACGCGCGCGTCCAGTTCTGCGGCCCGACAGGCGCCGACGCCGTGGAAGCTGCGCTGAAGCTGGTCAGGCTCGCGACGGGGCGCAGCACCGTGCTCGCCTTCCAGGGTGCCTATCACGGCATGACGCAGGGCGCGCTCACGCTGATGGGCAACCTCGGGCCGAAGGCGGCGCTCGGCGGCAGTCTGAGCGGAGTCCAGTTCCTGCCGTACCCGTACCGGTACCGCTGCCCGTTCGGGCTCGGCGGCGACGCGGGCGTCGCGGCCTCGCTCGCGTACATGGATAACCTGCTGTCCGACCCGGAGAGCGGCGTGCCGAGGCCCGCTGCCATCATCGTCGAGCCGGTGCAGGGCGAGGGGGGGATGATCCCGGCGCCGGTGGCGTGGCTCCAGGGGCTGCGCGGGCTGGCGACGCGCCACGAGGTCCCGCTGATCCTCGACGAGGTGCAGACGGGCTTTTGCCGCACGGGGCGCATGTTCGCTTTCGAGCACGCCGGCATCGAGCCGGACGTTGTGGTGCTGTCGAAGGCGGTGGGCGGCGGGCTGCCGATGTCGCTGGTCGTGTATCACGAGCGGTTCGACACATGGCGTCCTGGCGCGCACGCGGGCACGTTCCGCGGCAACCAGCTCGCGATGGCGGCGGGCTCGGCCACGCTGGCGGTCCTCCGCGCCGAGCGCCTCGACGTGGCGGCCGCGGAGCTCGGCGCGCGGCTCCAGCAGCAGCTCGCCGCGTACGCGGAGCGGTTCGCGAGCATCGGCGAGGTGCGCGGTCGCGGCCTGATGCTCGGCGTCGAGCTCGTGGACGCCGCGGCCGTGCCCGACGCGGTCGGGGCGCGCCCGGCCCACCCCGCGCTCGCCGCGCGCGTGCAGCGCGAGTGCCTGCGCCGGGGGCTCATCGTGGAGCTCGGCGGGCGCCACGGCTGCGTGGTGCGGTTCCTGCCGCCGCTCACCATCACGGCGGCGCAGATCGACGAGGTGGCGAGGATCTTCGGTCAAGCGCTCGCCGCGGCCTCCGCGTAGCCGAGGGGCCGCGGGAGGAAGCAGTTCGTGCTGGTGCCACCGGCCTGCGATGAGCGCATGAGCGTCGCCGGCTCCGACAGCACCTACATCAACGCAGCCGCTGGGCCGGGCGCAGCCGCTGGGCCGGGCGCAGCCGCTCGCGCGAGGAAGAGCGTGCTTGTGCCGGCGTGCCATCGTGCCAGCGTGCCATCGTGCCAGCCGGTCGCCCGATTCTCGCCGAGCGTCGCGCGCAGCGGAGGAGCGTTGTTCCTACCGGCTTCGCTGCGCTGGCCCGCTGCCCGCGCCGCGTGACACGGCCGGCACGCCCGTTGCACTTCCTGCGTCACGAATCGCACGACGAGAATCGCAAACCGCGAATCGAATCGCGACCTGATGTCTCGTTCGCTGCGCACCGGAGGCCTGCCCGCCCGTGGCGCCGCTCGCCGCGAGCGTGCCCCGCAGTCCGTCGACAGTACCGCTGTATTTATACATGAACCCAACGAACCATTCCTTGGAGTCTGTGGTCATGCACGTCTGGCTCATGAAGAGGCATATCAACGTCGTCGCCCCGATCTCGATGGCGGCGCTCCTGCTCGGCTGCACCTCCTCCGTGGAGGGCGGCGCAGGCAGCGTGGCGACGACGGAAGACACCGGCGCCGCGGATTCGGCGCTCTACGTCTATGGGTTGGAGGTGTGGGACACGCTCTCCATTCCCGTGTGCTGGGACAACGCGATGGCCTCCACGACGGAGCGCGGGTGGGTCCGTGACGCGGTGCGCGACACGTGGGAGGCCGCGTCGGCGGTGAGGTTCACGGGCTGGGGCCAGTGCGCCTGGAATGCCTCCGGCATCCGGATCACTGTCGCTGACGTCGCTGCGCCGGCGCACACCGTCGATCTGGGCATGAGCATCGACGGAGCACCGGGTGGGATGGTCCTCAACTTCACGTTCAACAACTGGAAACCGGAGTGCAAGAGCAAGCGCGAGAGCTGCATCCGGGCCATCGCGGCCCATGAGTTCGGTCACGCCCTCGGCTTCTCCCACGAGCAGAACCGCATCGACACGCCGGTCTCGTGTGATGAGGCATCGAATGGCCCATACGGCACGCACACCGTCGGCTCGTGGGATCTCAGCTCGATCATGAATGAGTGCAACCCGACCTGGTACAACGGAGGCGTGCTGAGCGCGACCGATATCCGGGGCGCGATGAAGTACTACGGCGGCTGGAGCGTGTCGTGGGGCGGAACCCAGGCGTGGACGGTCCTCAACATGTCGGAGGTCAACAGCGGCCTGCGCATCGCCGATTTCAATGGCGATGGCCGTGCGGATGTCTTCCGCGGCACCGGCACGCACTGGGATATCTCCTACTCGGGCACCGAGGGCTGGACGCGGGTCAACGAATCCGATTACACCTCGTCGGACCTCAGGTTCGGAGACTTCAACGGCGACGGGCGCGACGATGTCTTCCGCGCCACCGGCTCGCACTGGTATGTCTCCTACTCGGGCACCGGGGGATGGACGCAGATCAACAGCTCGTCTGTCGGCATTTCGAGCCTAAAGATCGGCGATTTCAACGGCGATGGGCGGGCCGACGTGTTCCGCGCCACCGGCTCGCAGTGGCACGTCTCCTACTCCGGGACCGGCGGCTGGACGACGCTCAACACCTCCGAGCTCACGCTGTCCGATCTAGCGTTCGCGGACTTCAACGGCGACGGGCGCACCGACGTGTTCCGCGCGGACGGCTCGCACTGGAAGGTCTCCTACTCCGGGAGCGGTGGCTGGACGACGATCAACACCACCGGGTTCACGCTGTCGGATCTCGCGTTCGCGGACTTCAACGGCGACGGGCGCATCGACGTGCTCCGCACCACCGGGTCCGAATGGTTGGTCTCGTACTCCGGTACGCAAGCGTGGACGCGCCTCATGTACTCGGAGCATGACAAGGACCGGCTGTTCTTCGGCGACTTCAACGGCGACGGCAAGGCAGATATCATGAAGGCCTGGTTGGGTCCTTCGGAGCATATACGCTGACCGAGGCAACGGCGCCTCACCCGCCCTCGCCGCCCGCGCCCGCCCCGCGGAGCCCCGCCTCGGTGACGGCCCGCTCCACCCGGTCGGGCGACCACGCGCCCGCGTGCCGCGTGAACAGCGTCCGCCCCTTGAACGCGCGCCCCGCGAGCTCGGCCGGCATGTCGGGCCAGCGCGCCACGAAGCTCCCCCTCTCTGCCCCCTTGCGCGCCGCGACCCACGAGGGCGCCCCGCCCTCGATCGTGAACCAGTCGATCACGCGGTCCACGTCCTGGGCCGCCTCGAGGCGCCCGATGAGCTTCGTGCTCGTGTTGCCGAAGACGTTGTAGTCCACCGAGCGGGGGCTCTGTGTGCAGAGCAGGCAGCCCACGCCGTACTTCCTGCCCTGCGTGAAGAGCCGTATCAGCGGCTGCTTCGCGGGCGGCTTGCCGCCGCCGGCGGGGATCCAGTCGCGCGCCTCGTCGATGTAGAAGAGCAGGTTCACCCCGCCGCCGGTGCTCGCGTCGACCGTCGTGATCATCCAGCGGTAGAGCTCCGTCGCGAGCGCCGCGAGGAAGAAGTGCTTCTCGTCGTCGTTGCTGAGCGCGTTCAGGTAAACGATGTTGAGCGGGACGCGCCCGGGCCTCGACGGCCGGAGCAGCTCGGTGAAGTCGAGGCGCGTCCCCCCGGTGAACAGCCGCGCCGACGGGCCCTGCACGAACGTGTTGAGCCGGCGCGCGAGCTTCTCGCGCTCGGACTTGCGGATCAGGCTGTCCACCTCGTCGAGGCCGAGGTCCTCCGGGGCGCTGACCGCGGCCACGATGTCCCGCAGCCGCACCGGCGCCGCGCGCGGCAGGTGCCGCAGCACCTGGTAGAGGAACGTGCGCTGCGACTCCTCCTCGCCGCCGCACGCGCACAGGCTGACGAGGTTCGCCGCCACGGCCACGAGCAGGCCCTCCTCCTCCTCGGCGCGCAGCGCGGGGTTCGCTATATGCGAGAGCTCGCTCGCGCTCGGCAGCCGCAGCGGGTCGAGGCAGAGCCGCAGGCCGTGCGAGGACCCGGGCGTGAGGATGCGCGGCTCCATGCGCTCCTGGAGCTCCTCCCACGCGCTGTGCAGCGCCGGCGGCACGTCGGCGCGCGGGCGCGCCTGCATCATCTGGACGAGATCGCCCTGGGGATCGATCGCCAGCACGGGGACGCCGGCGCGCAGCGCCTCCTCGGCGATGATCTTGGCCATCCACGTCTTGCCGCTGCCCGCGGCCCCGACGACCGAGACGTGCGTCCGCAGCACCGCGGGATCCAGGCAGACCGGCGCGCCGCCGTCGTCGAACCCGAGGAGCATGCCGGTGGCACCCGCGGTCCGGGCCTCCGGCGGCCGCGCGCCCGGCGGCGCCTCGGGCCCGCGGCCCGGCGGCGCCTCGGGCCCGCGGCCCGGCGGCGCCTCGGGCCCGCGGCCCGGCGGCGGCTCCGCGGGCGCCTTTTTCCCGCGGCCCGGGGCCGGCGCCGGCTCCGGGCGCCCGGCCGGCTTCACGACCGCCAGCGCCTCCTCCAGCTCGGGATCGTCGTCCACCATCGGCTCGTCGGCCGCCGTCTCGCTGGCCGACGGCGCGTCGTCCGCGGCGCGCGCGCGCGCCTCCGCCGCGTCGCCGCGGGTGGCCTCGAGCGCCGTCCAGCGCCGGTCCCACGAGCCCCTGTCCTTGTGGCCGAGCTGCGCCACGCACGCCCCGGAGCGCTCGTGCTTGCAGCCGTCGCAGTAAGCGCGGTCGCCCGGCGGCGGCAGCCCCCCGGCGCCCAGCGCGTTGTCGGACCAGGCCACCATGCTGGCGATGAGCTCGTGGACCTTGCCGCGCTGCGCCTCGACCTCCTCCCAGCGCGCCTCCCGCACGCTGCGCGTCGGGTGGAGATAGAACACCGCCACGTCCGGCCTCGTGCCGTGCTGGTGGTGGTGCATCAGCGCGTAGGTGAAGACCTGGAACAGATCGCTGTTGGGGGAGGTCGCCGGCGTGAGCTTGTAGTCCACGATGCGGTGCTTCCCGAGCCGCGGATCGAAGTACACGTAGTCGATCGCCCCGGTCACGTGGACGTGGACGTCGTCCCCGACGTGGAACGTCACGTCGACCCGCTTGCGCGAGTCAGCGAAGAGCTGGCTCCTGAGCTCCGCGGCGGGCAGGCCGGCCGCCCTGGCGTGCACAGCGAGGCGCGCGAGCTCCTCCATGTAAAGCTGCACTGCAGAAATGAAGCCCAGCCGCAGCGGCACGGGGCGCGCCGCGAGCGCGTCGAGGTCGAGGCACGCGCCGTTGAACCAGCGCATCAGCGCCTGCTGGAGGCCCCCGGCGTCGCGGGCGCCCTCGAGCGCGCCGAGCACCTCGTCCGAGCTCCGCGCGGCGGCGTTGAAGCGCTCCACCGCTGTGTGGAACAGCGCGCCGCAGCCGGGCGCCTCCCCGCCCTTGCGCCAGATGCGGCTCACGACCTTCCGCCCGTCCTGCCGCTCGGCCGTGGCGCGCGTGTCGAACCAGTGGAGCCTCGGGCACGTCGCCGCGACGCGGAGCTGGGTCACGTTGACGTGGACGAGCCTCATTTCTTGCCCCGGAGCTGGACGAAGAGGTCGTCGTCCGTCGCCGTCGCGTGCACGTGCCCCTCGTCGTGGAGCGCCTGCGCCGTCTTCTTGATGTGCGCCCACGCCTCGGCGAAGCGCCTGTCCGAGAGCTTCTTCCGGGCCGCGAAGATCTGCGCGAGCTCCTTCGCCATCAGGCCGAGGCGCCACGACAGCTCGGCCATGATGTGCTCCCGCGTCTGCTGCGGATCCCACGCCGGGGGCGGCGTCGTGTCCGTGCCGCCCTTGACGATCTCCTCGGTGAGCAGCTCGCGCAGCAGCGGGTGCGCGAGCAGCAGGCTCTGGCGCTGGAAGGACGCCATCACCTCGGCCTCGGTCACCTTGCGGTACTGCCCGCGCGGGTACTCGATCTCGAGGTCCTGGCTCCTCGCGGCGCCGAGCAGGCCCACCAGCGAGTCGAGCTCCGCGTGCCCGGCGAAGTCGAGGTGGAGGTGGAGGAAGCGCTGCCGGCCCAGCTTGCCGAGCGCGTCGTACGCGGCCTTGCCGGCGCCGCCGAGCCGCAGCGGCCGGCGCTCCTCGTCGGTGACGAGGATGCGCTTGTCCGTGTGCTTCGTGTCGTCGGCCATGCGCTGGAGCGGCATCCGCGCGCCGTGCCCGCTCGGCGCGCAGAGGAACGTCACGCCCGTGGTCACTGTCACGCCGTCCGCGCGCTTCTCCTTGGCCAGGAGGTGATACGCCGGGGCCCTGCGCTGCTTCTTCGCGGTGAGGTGCTCGATGCTCACGAGCGTCGAGCTGGCCTGGCCGGCGCACCGCGCGAGCAGGTGGTGCGTGAGGCTCGCGAGGTTGTCCTCGTCGGGCGGCAGCGACGCCTGCTGCAGCCGGCGGCGCATCTTGCCTTCCTCGATCTTCTTCTTCACCTCGGCGTCGATGACGTCCTGGAGCTTCGGTTCCGGGGGCTTCGTTCCGGCGCCATCGACGGGGCCGGGCCACTCCTTGAGCCAGCGCTTGCCGCCGACGGCGGCGAGCCGGTCCTGCTGCGCCTCCCAGCGGTCGCGCGCCCAGAGGATCGCGTCGCGCGGCCTTAGCTCCTCGACGCCGTCGAGGCGCTGCTCGAGCCACGCGCTGCCGAGCGGGAACAGCCGATCGCGCTTGCGCGCGGCGATGACCTCCTCGATCTCCTTCTCCTCGAAGCCGGAGAGCGCGGCGTCGAGCCGCCCCTCGAGGATGGCGCGGGCCTCCTCGGGCGAGATCATGTGCAGCTCGAGGATCCGCTCGGCGATCCGGTCCCACGCGGCGGCCGGGATCACCTCGCCTGTGCGCAGGGAGAGCATGGACTGCTTCACGCCGGAGACGATCACGACGAGGTGCTTCGCCCTGTCGAGCAGCGCGTGCGCGTACGACATGAGGGCGCGCACGGCGTCCGGATCGAGGTTGTCGACCTGGTCGAGGCAGAGCACGAGGGGGAGCTCGGCGAGCGCGCACAGGTGCGCGAGGACGTGGAGGACGCGCTCCACCGCGGCGTCGTCCGGGAGGGCGAGGCCGTCCTCTGCGGCGCCGGCGGCCTGGTCGAGCAGGCGCGCGCAGTCGAGCAGGCGCGCCTCGTCGGGCCCGAGCGTCTCGCCGGAGAGCCAGAGCACCGCCGCGTGCGCGCGCCGCTCGGCGGCGGCGTCGCCGAGGCTGCCGTGCGACGTCCCGGTGAGGAACGCGTTGAGCACGGGGATGACGGCGTTCTGCGGGTCGATCCTGGCGCCGAGCCGGGCCAGCGCCTCCTTGCGCGCCTCGATCTCCTTGGGCCCCATCATCATCTTGCGGCCCTTGAGCGCGCCCGACCTGATGAGGGCTCGGTTGAGGATGGTGTAGAGGCGCGACTGCGTGGTTTCGCTCCCGCGGTGCCCCGCGAGGTCGCTGACGGTCGCGTTGAGCACGTACCGGAGCATCCGCTCGGGCGAGGCGAGGATGTTGTGCAGGTAGACGACGGTGGCCTTGTCTTCCCCTGCCCACTGGAACAGCCGCGCGAGCAGGTGGCTCTTGCCGACGCCGGGCGCGCCGATGAGCAGCGCGCCGATGCTGTTCGGCTCCTTCGCGGCGTCCTGCACGACGCGCGTGAGCTTGGTGAAGGCGTTCTTGTGGATCGACGCGACCGTGGCCTCGCCGCTCCCGACGTCGGTGATGCGGTGGCTGCGGAACGGGTTGGTGCCCCGGACGGCCGCGAGGAAGCGCTCGAAGGTCGGCTCCTCGCTGCTCATGCGTCGTGCCTCCGCGCCACGTAGACGAGCAGGTTGCCGGCCTCGAGGATGCCGGCCTCGCGCTCGGCGTCGGCCATCTGGTGGTGGCGGCCGTCGGAGGGGTCGAGCGAGTAGCGGCGCTGGCGCCGGAGGGCGGCGAGCTCGGCGTCGAAGACGGCGCGCGGGACGTCGGGGAGCGCGGCGCGGAGGGCGCGGAGGGTGACGTAGTTGTTGCCGCCGGCGTCGCGGTCGAGGGCGGAGAAGGCGGCGTCGAACCGGGCGGCGAAGGGGGCGGCGGGGGCGACGGCGGCGCTGGCAGCGGGGGCGGGGGCGCCGTTGGAGGGGGCGTCGCGGAGGGCGTCGGAGGGCGCCTTGCCGGCGCCGGCGGAGGCCGGGGGGCGGGCGCCGTTGGCGGCCGTGAGGCGGGGCGCGGCGTCGGTCGGGGGCGCGGACATGGGCGCGGCGGGGAGCGCTGGCGCGCCGGCGGGCGGGAGGACGGCGTCGGCGAGGAAGAAGAACAGCGGTTTCTTTCCGGTCAGGGCGCCGAGGGTCCGGGGAAGCCGGCGGTCGGCGATGCGCTGCTCGAGCGCCGCCTTGAACGCGCGGCCCAGCGCAGGCAGGAGGCCCTTGGGGAGCTGCGCCAGATCGACGGCGGGAGCGTCGGGCTTGCGCGCCGACTGGAGCTGCAGCTCCAGGAGCCGATCGGACTGCGCGACCGCCTGGAGGTCGTCTGCGAGCAGCACGAGCGTGGTGCCGGGCGCTGGCTTCTTCTTGCCGCCGGCGGCGCGGGAGAGGAGCACGCTGGCCTTCGCCTCCCTGGTGTTGAGCGCCTTGAGGGTCACCGCAGGCGTTTCACCGGTCAGCTCCGCGAGCCGCTCGAGCGTCGGCGGGTACGACGCGCCGCCGAGCTGCTTCTGCGACTCGAGGACGCCGAGGAGCCTCGGCACCGGCGAGGGCGGCGGCTCCTTCTTTCGCGGCGCAGGCTTCTGCCTCGCGGAAGGCTTCTCCTTCGGCGCGGCGGGCTTGCGGGGCGCGGAAGCCTTCTTCGGCTCTGCGGCGCTGCTCTTCCTGGCTGCCGTGGTCTTCGTGGTCTTCGTGGTCGTCGCCCGCGCGCGCGGGCTCGATGCGGCGTTCTTGTTCGTGACCCACCTCCCGAGCGCCCGAGATTACCCGGGCGTCCAGTCATGGGAAGAGGCTCCGTCCATCGTCCCGCCGCGAAGGTCGAGGGGCTCGCGTGCGACTGGCTCCGGACGATCAGATCGGGTGTAAGCCCCTGGCGCACTCCGCGACCGAAGCGGGCTCGTCCGTAGAACCGTCACGCCTTTCAAGCAATGCAGGGCTCCCGTCGCTCGGCCGAGGCGCGACCGTTCCTCCGCAGCGCGTCCCACAGTGGCTCCCCTTGCCCCAGCTCGGCCGCGCAGCCCTCGACCGTCTTATCTCGCCAGCTTCGATCTCGAAGAGGAGCACAGGATGAGCACCGATGCAGGAGAGCACATTCGTGCGGCATGCCCTGGCAGACCTGGACGAACGGCGGCGGCGACTCTCCTCCGCGAGACGCTGCCCATCGCCGCAGACGCAGGACAACCGACGTAAGCGGCCGAGGTGTGGCCCCCCGTTCACGCGTCGCGTCTCGCGCCACGACCTGGGCAAAAAATCCGCATGGATCGGGGAGGTACGAGCTTTTGCTTCCCACCGCCGTCATGAGGAACTGCTTTCGTTCGCTGGTTCTCGTGGGGGCTCCTTTCATCTTCGTCGCGGGCTGCGGCGGATCGGACGGCGACACGTTCGCCGAGCCCACCGCCGCCTGGAGAGCGGAGGCCGCACAAGCGCCGAGAATCAATGACGGCTCAACCTGTTGTGCGCTCTAGCGTCAGAGTGCCCCGAGCCCATCGCGGTCGACCGCGCGCACCGTGACCCCGGCGCGCCCGTCCTCGCTTGACACAGTGTAAACTATGCCCCACGCTTGACACCATGTCAAGCAAGGACGGGGAAACCCGCGCCGTGATTCTCGAGGCCGCGCGCCGGCTGGTGACCGAGCCGGGGCGTCGCGGCGTCTCGATGGCGGAGATCGCGTCGGCGGCCGGGGTGTCGCGCCAAGCGGTCTATCTGCACTTCGAGACCAGGACCCAGCTGCTGGTCGCGCTGGTGCGTCACGTCGACGAGGTGCATGGGTTCGCCGACCTGATCCGAAAGTGCGAACGCGTCCCCGACGCGCGCGCGATCCTTTACGAGTTCATCGGTGCGTGGGCGGACTACGTCGCCCACATCACCGATGTGGCGCGGGCCATGCGGACGGCACGGGCCACGGACGAGGACGCGGAGCTCGCGTGGCGCGACCGCATGCGCGGTTTCACGGGCGTCTGCGCGGGCTTCGTGGCGCGGCTTCAGGCCGAAGGCGCGCTGGCCGACGAATGGTCGGCGTCGGATGCGGCGGACTTCCTGGCCACCCTCCTGTCGATCGGGAACTGGCAGGAGCTCATCGAGGAGCGGCGCTGGTCCCGGGCGCGCTACGTCCGCGCGATGCGTCGGAGCGTGGAGCAGAGCCTGCTCAGGCCGATGGAGATCAAGACGGCACCGAGGAGGCGCTCGTGAGCGGCGCGCAGCCGGAGCTCTTGGCGCAGGGCTCGGTGGAGATCCGCCGGCCCCTGGACGAAACGTTCGCGTACGTGTCCAACATGGAGAACTTCCCGATCTGGTTCCCGGGCGTCGCGACCATGCGCGAGCTCGACACGCTGGAGCACGGGCAGGTCGGCAAGCGCTACCGGGAGACCGTGCGCATGCCCTTCGGGCGCACCGGCACGATCGACATCGAGGTGAAGGAGGCGCGCGTCGGAGAGCGACTGCTGACCGAAGGAGAGGGCTTCCTCTTGCCCCGCATGAGTGTGGACTTCGCGGCGCTCTCCGACGACTCGACGCGCGTCGCGTGGCGCATGGTCAGCCGCAATCAGCGGTGGTGGTTTCGCTGGCTTGTGGTCCCACTCCTGCGCCGCGTGATGCGCGGCCGAGCGCGCGACGGACTGCGTAAGCTGCGCGAGACCCTGGAGCGCGAGCCGTCGTGAATGGTGCCGACGTTCGAGCGCACCTCGGCGCAGCGGCCTCGCGGTGAGCCTCTCCTCGCTGTCGTGGTGCACGAGTGTCTTCGCGAGCTGCCCCTGCCAGTCTCCTTGCGGAACGGGGGCGCCGGGACGGCTTCGGGCTCGGCGGGAGGCTTTCGAAGGGACCTCGCCAGGCCTCGACCATCTCGACGTACGGCGCGAGCTCTCACAGCGACATTCGAGGCTCCGCGCTCCTTCTTCGAATGATCTCTCCGGGTTTACCTCCGGATGCCTTGATCACGAGCATCTCCTCGATATCTACATCAGCCAACACAACAATCTTCTTGCGAGCAGCGATCCACGGCTCTCGCATCGCGCTCAGGTCGGCGTCACCCGCCGCCACCGGCCTGACGATGCCGAGATCGCGGCCGCGCTGGCGCTCCCGAGGCCGACGGTGGCCACGCGGCTCCGCCTCGCCCGCCGCCTCTTCGCGCGCTCCCTCACCCATTCTCATCCGCCGCTCGCCGCCTCGCGCGCCACGCGGATCGCCTCCTCCAGCTTCTCCGGCGTGACCTCCTGGTCCTGCAGCACCGCCGCCGCCCAGGCGGCGACCTCGGCCGGCGTCTGGAAGATGTTCGGCGCGGGCCCCTGCGTCCCGCGGGCCTGCAGCCGCATCATGAGGGCGCGGACCGAGGCGGCGATGAACCCCTCGGCCTCGATGAGCGTGGCCATGCCCTTGAGGTACCCCCCGGGAGCGGTCGCCACCCGCCGCATCGCCGCCCGGGTCTCCTCGTCGGGCGGCCCGGTGCGCTCGCGGGGGACCACGATCAGGAACGCTGCTCCTCCCACCTGGCGCGTCGCCCAGGGCTGGAAGAGCGCCCGGGAACGCTCGACGCCGGCGACGCTGGCCTGCCCGCGCCAGACGAGCAGCATGAGCCGGCGCCAGGTCGCCACCACGTATACGTCCGTCCGCTCCAGAAGCTCGACCTTCACCGAGGAGGAGGAGGTCACCATTGCCGCCGATTGTCGTCCCCGCGTGGGGGCCACCGCAAGGCCCCGGCGTGTTTCAGGCCAGCAGCCCGCACGAACTCGCTGGCCCCACGAGGACATCCGTGGCCGTGACGACCACCTGAGCTGAGGAGAATGACGTGTCGACCGCCGCGCCTCGCGTCGATGCTGCGCGCCGGAGCTCGACCGTACCCCTCGGCGATCCCCCGGATCGCCCGGGGGTGATCTGCCCGATCGCCCGAGCGCGCTCGGCCGCCCCCGCTCCCGCCCTGATTCGACCTCGGCCCTGGTCGCGCGTGGAATTGTCCACCCTCACGGACGGGCACGGACGCTGCTAGTCGCAGCGACACGCGCGAAGCCTGCAGATCGCCGTGGAAACCAGAGGAGGACGCATGGATCGGAGAGACAGTCGCAACGTGCTGCTGACCGTGGCTTGCCTCGGCGCTGTCGCGGGGTGCATCACCGCGGCCGACGGGCCGGAAGGCGCGGTGGACACGGCGAGCCAGGGGTACGCCGAGGTGTCCTACGGCCCCGGCGCGGGGTGGAACCTCGTGTGGTCGGACGAGTTCGACGGATCGAGCCTGAACACGGCCAACTGGAACGTGCTCACGAGCAACCACGATCCGGTCACCAACAACTGCAACTTCGGCACCGGAGAGCTCGAGTATCCGCGCGCCTCGAACGTCGCCGTCCGCGATGGCAAGCTGATCATCTCCGCGCAGCGCACGAGCGACAACCCGGCCGCGCCCCAGTGTACCGGGTACGGCGGGCGCTCCTTCTATTCCGGGCGCATCCACACGAAGGGCAAGGTCGAGCGACGGTACGGCAAGATCGCCGCGAGCATCAAGGTGCCTTCCGGTTACGGGATGTGGCCGGCGTTCTGGACCCTGGGCGCCAACATCGACTCCGGCGCCAACGCGTGGCCTCGCTCGGGCGAGATCGACATCCTCGAATGGAGATCGACCGAGCCCACCTGGATGCAGTCCGCGGCCCACTGGTGGAACGGCGGAGAGGCGCACTGGGGGACCGGGGCGAGCCGCGGCTCGAGCCTCGCCGACACCTTCCACGTCTACGAGGTCGAGTGGTCGTCGAGCAGCATGATCTTCAGGCTCGACGGCGACATCGTGGCGAACAACACGTACCACCACGGCGAGACGGAGTTCCAGCAGAACCACTACATCCTCTTGAACCTCGCCATCGGAGGCAACTGGTACGGCAACCCGAGCCCCGCGAGCATCGATCTGCCGTCGGGCACCACGAAGTCAATGGAAGTCGAGTGGGTGCGCTGGTACCAGCAGGGCGGCGGCTCGAGCGGCGTCTCGCTCACCAACCCGAGCTTCGAGTCCGGGTTGACCGGTTGGACCAACTGGAGCCCGAACGGCACCGGGGCAGCGGCCTTCAGCGAGACGTACAACGGCGCACAGTCCGGCTCGTACCACCTCACCCACTGGACCAACGGCGCTCCGTTCGAGGTGTGGACGTACCAGACGCGCTCGGGGCTCGCGGCGGGCGACTACAAGGTCCGAGCGTGGGTGAAGAAGGGCGGCAGCCACGATTTCAGCCGGCTCCAGGCCAAGACGTGCGGCGCGTGCTCGCCCACCTACACGACGATCGGGACCCATGGGAGCTGGACGCAGATCGAGACGCCGGCCATCCGTGTCACGGGCGGCACCCTGGAGTTCGGCTTCCACACGAAGGCCACCTCCGGCAACCCGGCGAGCTACATCCACATGGACAGCATCGAGCTGATCCGCCTCTGAGCGCCCAGCGGCTGCCCCGCCGCGCGGCACGAGCTAGAGTTCGGGCCCGATGAAGGACACCCTCACCGCCGCCGCGGCGCGGCGCATCGCGCTGGCGGCGCAAGGCTTCGGCGGACAGCGGCCGGGACCCGACACGACGAGGCGCCAGCTGACGGGGCTGATCGAGCGGCTCGGGGTCGTGCAGATCGACTCCGTGAACGTGGTCTCGCGGACCCACTACCTGCCGGCCTTCTCGCGGCTGGGCGCCTATCCGCGCGCGATGCTCGAGGATCTGGCCTGGGCCCGGAAGCGGCCGCTGTTCGAGTACTGGGCCCACGAGGCCTCGCTGCTGCCGCTCAGCGCGCAGCCGCTGCTGCGCTGGCGGATGGCCGACGCCCGCGACGGGGTCGGCGTGTGGAAGGGCGTCGCCCGCTTCCTGCGCGAGCACCGGCCGGTGGTCGACCGCGCCCTGGAGCAGATCCGCGAGCGGGGTCCCCTCACCGCCTCCGAGCTGGAGATCAGCAAGAAGGGCGAGGGCGGCTGGTGGGGCTGGAGCGACGCGAAGCGCGCTGCCGAGTGCCTGTTCTGGATCGGCGAGCTGACAACCGCCACCCGGCGCGGCGCCTTCGAGCGGGTCTACGGCCTGCCGGAGAAGGTGCTGCCCAGCGACGTCCTCCAGGCGCCGACGCCGGCGCGCGAGGAGGCCCAGCGCGAGCTGCTCCGCATCGCCGCCCGGGCGATGGGGATCGCCACCGAGCGCGACCTGCGCGACTACTTCCGCATGGGCGTGGCCGAGACCAGGGCCCGGGTGAGCGAGCTGGTGGAAGCCGGGGAGCTGCTGCCGGTGAGCGTGAAGGGGTGGCGCGAGGCCGCGTTCCTCGATCCCGCCGCGCGCCGGCCGCGCCGGGTCGAGGGCGACGCCCTGCTCTCGCCGTTCGACAACGTGATCTGGTTCCGCGAGCGGACGGAGCGGATGTTCGGCGTGCGGGTGCGGCTGGAGATCTACACCCCGGCGCCGAAGCGCACCCACGGCTACTACGTCCTGCCCTTTCTGCAGGGCGAGGCGATCACCGCCCGCGTCGACCTGAAGGCCGACCGCAAGGCCGGCGTGCTTGTCGTCCAGGCCAGCCACGCCGAACCCTGGGCGGACGACGAGACGCCGGCGCGGCTGGCGGCGGAGCTCCAGCGGATGGCGGGCTGGCTCGGCCTGGAGACGGTGCGGGTTGCGCCGAAGGGAGACCTGGCGGCGCGCCTTGCAGGCGCCCTTCCCCAGGTCCGCTCATCCGACGACGGCGCTCCCTGACGACGTGGACCTCGGCCTTCGACGCTGGGCGCCGGCTTCACGTGCTCTTCCTGAGCTTGTGCAAGATGATGGTGTTGCCTTCGGTGTCTTGCATGACCGCCATGCGGCACACAGGCGACTGGACGTCGTCGGCCATGAACGTCACGCCTTCGCCCTTGAGCCGCGCGACGAGCGCGTCCAGGTCTTCGACCTCGAACGCGATGCTCGCGCCGCCCGGCTCGGCGGCCGACTTCGGATCGGGATGATTGAACAGCGCCAGGCAGCCGCCGCCCGGCAGGTCATATTCGGTCCACACGCCGTTGTCCGAGTGGCTGCCCACGCGCAGGCCGAGCGTGCCTTCGTAAAATGCGCGAGCGCGCTGCGTGTCCTTCACCGGAAACATCGTGAACGCCACTTTCTTCAGCATGCAGACCTCCAGCGCGTCGCGGACCGGCAGGGTACCCCCCAGCCAGGCCACCGGATCCGCGTCGCAGAATATTTCAGATGATAACCTGGAAGAGACGTCAGCGCGATAGAGGGGTCAGGCCGCATTCTTGACCCTGCTCGCGAACTGCTCGAGGCGAGTGACGACAGGGACCGCGACGTCTGGAGCGCGACGCTTGCCATCCTCGTTGAACCAGACCGCTTGAACGCCGAACGATCGAGGCGCCACACAGTCGTGCTCGAGAGAGTCGCCGATCATGGCGATACCGTGCAACGGAAACCCGAGCTGAGCCGCGACCGCCTGCCAGAACTCTGGCTGATTCTTCTTGTATCCCAGCTCCGTGTAGCAAAAGATCTCGCGGAAGAACCTCGCAAATCCGACGCGCCCGAGCGCGACCTCGATCATCGGCTTGCGAGAGACGCTCGCGTTGGTGGCGATGCACAAGGGCACATGCCCCTCCAGCGAAGTCAAGCACTCCGCTGCACCAGGGATCGCTTGCACGGTCGGCCACAAGCCCATCGGCAGGTCGTCGGGGCCATCCTCCGACATGAGCGTGCCGCCCCAATCGAAGCAAACAGCGCGGACGTCAGAAAGTCGTTCCATGCGGGCTGACGTCCTGACGTTCACCATCCGGCGGCGCAGCCGGCCGTCTTCCGAAGGGCCGGCCTTGCTCCCCGCTCGAGAACGCGGCGAGCTGCACGCCCGGCTCGACGCCGTGGCGCGGCGGCGCGTCGGGGCCCACCCGCTCGAGACGGCCACCGACATCCAGGCGATCCAGACGCTGCTCGGCCACGGGCGGGTAGCGTACCTGGCGGCCACCCCGTCCTGTCAAGACGACCAGCGCGGGAGCGTCGGGCTCGGCGCCGGACGGCGTCGCGAGCGGGCCTCATCGGAAACGGCGGCCCTTTCACCGGCGCGGATGCCCTCCAGTCGGCGTCAGCCGCCCGGAGGAGCGCCCGTCAGTTCTTGACGAGCCCGTTGAAGAGCCCGATGCACATCTCGTCGAGCGAGCTCTCGCCGAGGACGATATCCCTCGCCGCGTTGAGGTTCTCCTCGAGGAGCGCCCTCTTCACGAACGGGTTGTCCATCGTGTTGTCGTAGCGGCAACGCAGGGTCATGACATCGCCGGACTTCAGGACAGGGAGCTCCTCGATCGGCGCGTCGATGGTGTACGTCTGCTGCCAGTTGAAGTCCCACTTCGGCGTCTGGACCACGCACTCCTCGGCCGGATCGGCGCCCTGCGGGCTCGGGCGCTCGACGTCGACCTTCATGTCGGTCCCGACATAGTGCATGTGGGTCATCGCGCTGTAGAGCCGGATCCCGTCCACCAGCGACTCCCCCATGAACTCCTCGGGGAGCGTGACCTTCATGACCTCGGTGTGGTCCTTGACCCCTGCCGGGACGAAGAACTCGACCCCTTCCCTGTCGTTGGGACCCGGCTGGAGCCCGTCGCCGCTCGGCCATTGCGATGGGAAGTTGCCGAACGCCACGAAGACGACCCTGTACTCCGGCGGCTCCGGGAGCAGCCGGAGCTGGATCTTTGTCGCGTCAGGCTCGGCCATCGCGCCCGCCGGGTGGTAATGGACCTGCATCACCAGCCTCGACCCCGCGGGGACGAGGAAGCCGGCGTTGGGAGGGAACTCGGTCGGTCGCCCGCCCGGCACCCACACGCCGAGGACCTGGGTGTCCTGGACGCCGGAGCTGCCAAAACACTCGTAGCCGCCGTCGGCGTCGGCCAGGGCATCGCTCTCCGCGTGCGGGTCGGTGAAGACCACCACGTGATGGACGACCTTCGAGTTCCCCGGGACCACGTTCGTGCCGTTCACGAACGTGTCCTCGGCGAGCTTCGGATCCATGACCGGCCTCGCGCCATGGCGATACGGCCGGCAGCCCCCGTCGCCGCGCTCGTCGACGTGCCCACGCCCGAGGAGGACGCGCAGGGCGACATGGGGCTCGGCATCCGGGGCGACCTCGCGCCTGCTCGTCCTGCACGGCGGTCTGGCACGGCGCTCATTCCCCCGGGATCGCCGGAGCATCACGCGACCGACAACGATTCCCACACGACTTGCTCCGCCTGCCGGTAAGTGCTTGTTGCTCCAGGAACTTTTACGGACCTGCCTCGTTGTTCATGACGATTTTTCGCGGATCATTCAGCTCGTCTTTCTGCATCACTCCAGAGTGGACAGGCTACCAGAATGGATTAGCGTTTCACTCCGATGCACAACCGCTCTGACCAGTTTGCGAAGAGCTTGCTGCGCGACGGGCTGAGCCTCGTCACGGCGGCGCAGACCGAGGTCGAGGTCCTGGCGGCGACCCAGAAGATCGATGTCTTCAGCGTGCCTGACCCGGCCCGCGAGGCCGAGCGCGCCAGGATGGGCCTGCTCGGCGAGCTCGCGGCCGAGCCCAGCCTGTTCGAGCCGTTCCACGGCACGCCGAGCCTCCGCCAGGTGCGCCGGTGCCTGCGCAAGCAGCTCACATGGCACCACGAGCTCGAGCGCCGCGCCCGCGCTGCCGCCGGCGCCGCCGCGCTGGACGAGGACGCCGACGCGCCGACGCAGCCGGCTGTCGACTTCCCCGCGCTTGTCGTCATCGGCCGGGGGCGCCCCGAGACGGTGCTCGACGCCTACCGCTGCGAGCCGGTGCAACCCGGCGTCTACCACGCCGTGCCGGGCCTCGTGATGCGCGTCATCGTGCTCACCGAGCTGCCCCGGACGCGCGGCACGCTGCTCTTGCGCCTGCTCGGCTCCGGCCGCGTCCTGCGCGAGGCGCTGGCCGATCTGGCGGCGCTGCCCGACGACGCCTGGGAGAAGGGCATCGCCAGGCCGCTGCTGGTACACTTCCGGCTCGGAGCCGACGAGCCGACGACCGACAAGGAGGACGACGTGAGCGCAGAGATCCGGGCGTGGGTCGAGGAGTACGAGAAGAACCTTCGGGCCGAGGCGCGAACGGAAGGCCGCAGGGAAGGCCGTGCCGAGGAGGCGGCGCGTGCCGTGCTGACCGCGCTCCGGGTCCGCGGCATCGCCGTGCCGGACGCCGCGCGCGAGCGCATTCTGGCCGAGGAGGATCCGGAGACGCTGGAACGGTGGCATGAACGAGCCGTCGTCGCCGCGTCGCTCGCCGAGGTGCTCGACGGCCTGAGCTGAGCCACGCCGGCCAGCAAAGGGCTGCCCGCCTCGCACGCTCCCGCAACGGACGCGCAGCCGCGGGTCTGCTGCCGCGCATCCGGCCACCTACCGGGATGATGCCGCGCCTTGCTGGAGGCACCTCCACCGCGGAGCTCATGGCCCCTGAGGCGCCGTCCGGCCTTCGCCAGGGCTGCATGATTGGGCCGCCAACGGAGCGACTCCGCACCATAAAGGGATGGCCACCGCGACCGGCCGGGTCACAATGTTCCCATCACAGGAGGCAGACGTGAAGCTTCAGAGGGTGCTCGTCTTGTCCAGCGTGGGACTCGTGTCGGCCTGCTCGGGGGCAGCGTCAGAGAATCCAGCGGCCCCTCCGGCGCTGACCTGTCAGGCCTCAACGGAATGCGCGGCTGCGCCCGAGACGCCGCTGTGCGACCAGGCGACGGGCGAATGCGTCGCGCTCCCGGCCGGACACCCCATCGGCGTGAAGGACGGCAGCCCGTCCTCGGTCGTCCTCGTGCCGGTGTTCGAACCCGACAGAATGCGTGAGCCGACGGATCTCGACTTCAACCCGGAGCGGCCGGACGAGCTCTGGGTGGTGAACCGCAAGGACGACAGCGTGACCATCATCTCGAAGCCGGGCGCGCCGGACAGCCAGGCGATCCGCCTCCGCGACCCCGCCGCCTCGCACTTCATGGACCGGCCGCCGGCGATCGAGTTCGGTCACGCGGGCACGTTCGGCGTCTGCGGGGACAGCGACAACGGCGGCAACTACTTCATGGGTCCGACGCTCTTCTCCTCGGACCTCGATATCTTCGCGGAGGAGACGCCCGACGGCCTCGGGTCGCACCTCGACATGCTCCACTCGAGCCCCTTCTGCAAGGGCCTCGCGCATGAGCGCGACAACGTGTACTGGGTCTTCAACGGTCACGACCTCTCGATCGACAGGTACAACTTCGCCGTCGACCACGGCCCCGGGAACGACGATCACGCCGACGGCGAGATCTACCGCTATGTGCCGGGCGAGGTGCTCGGCATCGACGAGGCGCCGAGCCATATCTTCTACCGCGCCGAGGACCGCCACCTCTACATCGCCGATACAGGTCACAAGCGGCTGCTCAAGCTCCATACCGCGAGCGGGAGGCCCGGGAGCGGCTTCGACGGGAGCGAGCCGGTCGTGGCGCGCCACCACGTCGACGGGGCCAAGCTGACCGAGCTCGTCCCCCCGGGGACGCTCGAGACGCCGAGCGGGATCGAGGTCCACGAGGGCATCGTCTACGTCACGGATCACGCGACAAGCCGGTTCCACGCCTTCGACCTGGAGGGGCAGCCCGTCCGCACCCTGGACACAGGGCTGCCCGCGGGCTCGCTCGCCGGGTTCACCTTCGGGCCGGACGGCAAGATCTACCTCGTCGATCTGCTGTCGAGCCGGGTCTACCGGATCGATCCGATCCTGTGAGGCGGACCGACGGCGACATCAAAGCCCGCGGCACGTCATCCCCAGGGTGCGGGTGCTCCTGAACCTCGCCGCCACGCTGCTCGGCGCACCGCTCCCCTGGGATGGATCATCGTCTGGTGTTCAGATGATGATTCCCGACACGATCGGAACGTAGGAGTCGAGCCTCCTCGGCGCGCGGATACGCCGGGCAAGGATGGCCTCGATGGCTCGGCTCACCCTCCCCTGCCGGCCACAAATCGCTGTTAATTTCCGCAGGTTCTGTGATACCAGGAGCAAGGAGCGAGGGGGGAATGTCTTCTCCCACAGCGCCGTCCTCTCACCGTGTGCGCGCCTGCGCGCTCCACGTAGGTCGGGTATGCCATCCGCCGGGGGACGGTCGCCGGAGGTGCCGGGGCCGCGAACATCCATGCAAGAGCGAGAAACTCTGCATCCTGGGCTTGTCCTCATCGCAGATGACAGCTCCGACAACCTGGAAGTGCTCTCGAGCGCGCTCATCTGCGACGGGCTGGAGGTCGCTGTCGCGTGCGACGGCGAGGAGGCCGTCGAGCTGGCCAGCCGGGTCCAGCCCGACCTCATCTTGCTCGACGCGCTGATGCCTGGCCTCAGCGGGTTCGAGGCGTGCCGGCAGATCAAGGCCAATCCGGCGACGCAGAGCATCCCTGTCATCTTCATGACAGCGCTCGCTGAAGCGAAGTTCAGGATCCGGGGCTTCCGCGTCGGCGCCGTGGACTACGTCACCAAGCCGTTCGAGGAGACCGAGCTCCTCGCGCGGGTTCACACCCAGATCTCGCTCCGGCGCGCGACGCAGGCCCTCGAGGAAAGGAATAGCCGGCTCTCGGAGGAGATCCGGGAGCGCGGCAGGGCCGAGGAGGCGCTGGCCGAGGCCGTGCATCAGCTGCGCGACGCGAACGCGCAGCTCTCGGAGGAGCTCCTGGAGCGCGAGCGCGCCGAGGCGGCCAGGCAGGCCCTGCAGGAGCAGATCATCGCGGTGCAGCGGGAGCGGCTCCTCGAGCTGTCCGCGCCGCTCATCCCGATCGTCGACGGTGTCCTCGTGATGCCGCTCGTCGGCACGGTGGACGCCGAGCGCGCCAGGCAGGCGATCGAGACAGCGCTGTCCGAGGCGGCCAGGCGCGGGGCGGATCACCTCATCATCGACATCACCGGGGTCAAGGCGGTCGACGCGACCGTCGCGTGCATGCTGCTGCGCGCGGCGAGGGGGCTCTCGCTGCTCGGCACCCGGGCGATCGTCACCGGCATCCGCCCCGAGGTGGCGCAGGCGCTCGTGGGGCTCGACCTGCACCTCGATGGCATCGTGACGAAGGGCACCCTGCAGTCGGGCGTGGAGCACGCGCTGCGGACGCGCGGCCGCAGGCAGGGCTGAAGCGAGCTTTGAGGCGCGGGCGGAGCCGCAGCTCGCCCGCCATCTCCGCAGGGACCGAGAGAGGGGGACGACGCAGGATGGAGCTGAGAGACTACGCGGTGGGGGAGGTGATGCACGAAGGGAGCGAGACCCGGGTGTGCCGCGCTGTGCATCGCCCCTCGGGCGACAGGGTGGTGCTCAAGCTCCCGGCGGCGGCCGCGCCGAGCTCCCGCGTGGCGGGGCGCATGATCCACGAGCACCGCATCCTGACGCAGCTCGGGGCGGTGTCGGGGATCGCGCGCGCGCGGGAGCTCCTGCAGCAGGGCGGCACCGTCGGGCTGGTCCTCGAGGACCCGGGGCTCCAGTCGCTGGATCGCGTGCTGGCCGAGCGGGGGCGCCTGCCGATCGAGGCGGGGCTGAGGGTGGGGGCGCTCCTCGCGCGGGCGCTCGAGGCGGTGCACGCGGCGGGCGTCACGCACAAGGACATCAAGCCGCAAAATGTGCTCGTGGACGCGGCGTACACGCAGGTCAAGCTGCTCGACTTCGGCATCGCCTCGTCGCTGCCGCTGGAGGCGACGGCGGCGAGCGTTCCCGAGGGCATCGAGGGGACGCTGGCGTACGTGTCGCCGGAGCAGACGGGCCGCACCGCGCGCGCGATCGACGCGCGCACCGACCTGTACTCGCTCGGCGTGACGCTCTTCGAGGCGCTGTCCGGGCGGCTGCCGTTCACCGAGCGCGACCCGCTCGCCCTTGTGCACGCGCACCTGGCCAAGGAGCCGCCTGCCCTCGACGAGGTCGCACCGGACGTGCCCCCTGGCGTCTCGGCGATCACCGCCCGGCTCCTGGCGAAGAACGTCGACCGGCGCTACCAGACGGCCCGCGGGACGGCGGAGGACCTGGAGCGAGCGCTCCGCGCGTGGCGCGAGCGCGGCACGGTCGAGCGCTTCCCGCTCGGGAACAAGGATTTCTCGCGCAGGCTCCGGCTGCCGGACGTCCTCGTCGGGCGAGAGCACGAGCGCGAGCAGCTGGGCGCCGCCTTCGCCCGCGCCGCCCAGGGCGCGGTGGAGCTCGTGCTGATCGGCGGCCCGTCCGGCATCGGCAAGACGGCGCTCGTGCGCACCGTCTACGGCGACATCGCGCAGGCCGGGCGCGGGCTCCTGATCTCGGGCAAGCACGACCAGCTCGCGCGGTCGACGCCCTACGCGGCCATGGCGCAGGCGTTCGGGGCGCTCATGCAGCAGTGGCTGGCCAGCCCGAAGCCGGTGCTCCGGGCGTGGCAGGAGCGGATCAGGACCGAGGTCGGGGACAACGCGCGGCTCATCGCCGACGTTGTGCCGGAGCTCGATCGGGTCATGGGCAAGCTCGCGCCGGTGCCGCCGGTGCAGGGCGATCAGGTGCTCGCCCGCCAGCGCCTCACCTGGCTGAACTTCGCGCGGGCGGTCACGACGCCGAACGCGCCGCTCGTGATGTTCCTCGACGACATGCAGTGGGCGGACAGCGCCACGCTGGAGATCCTGAGGACGCTGCTCACGGACGCGGAGCGGAGAGATCTCCTGCTGATCGCGGCGTACCGCGACAACGAGGCGCCCCCCGAGCACCCGCTGTGGAAGCTCGTGGCGTCGGTGGGCGAGAGCGGGGCGAAGGTGACGAGGATGTCGGTGGGGCCCTTGTCGGAAGAGCACGTGCAAGCGTGGGTCGGGCGCGCGCTGAGCAGCGAGGCGGCGCGGGCGGAGCCGCTGTCGCGGGCGCTGTGGCAGAAGACGCGTGGAAACCCGTTCTTCCTGGAGCAGCTCCTGCTCTCCTGGCACCGGCAGGGCAAGGTGGTCAGGGACCCGGACAGCGGCGCGTGGCGCTGGGACCAGAAGGAGCTGGAGCAGGCGCAGGTCACCGACAACGTCGTTGCCCTCCTGACGGACAAGGTGCTCGAGATGCCCGAGGCGACCCAGCAGCTCCTGGGGCTCGCCGCGTGCGCGGGGCACACGTTCCACCTCCACGACCTGGAGCGGCTCAGCGGATGGGATCGCGCCCGGGTGACCGGGGCGCTGTGGCCCGCCATGCAGGAAGAGCTGGTGGTGCCGACCGACGGAGCCTACCGGTCGGCGCAGGCGCTGGGGCAGGCCGGCGGCGGGACCGTGGAAGGCGCGCTGGACGCGGAATACCGCTTCTTGCACGACCGCGTGCAGCAGGCGAGCTACGAGCGGATCGCGCCGGAGCAGCGCGCCCTCGCGCACCTGGAGATCGGCCGGCGCCTCTGGGCCCAGCGCCGGACCCAGGGCGGCACACCGCAGCAGCTCCTGGAGCTCGTGCGGCACCTGAACCTGGGCTCGGCGCGGATCGACGCCGCGGAGGAGCGGGAGGCGCTGGCGCGGCTGAACCTCGAGGCAGCGCGCGCCGCGAAGGCGGCGAGCTCCCACCGGCTCATGGCGAGCCTCGCGGAGACGGCGCAGGCGCTGCTGGACCAGCATGCGGGCGCGGGCGACGGCGCGCGGCGCGGGGACCCGGAGCTGGCCGCGCAGCTCGCGCTGGAGCGGCTCGAGGCGGCCTTCCTGCTGCGCGAGTTCGACGACGTCGAGGCGCTGTCGGCGCGGCTGCTCGCGACGCCCCTGCCGGCGCTCGCCCGGCTCTCGGCGCAGGAGATCCGCGTCCGGAGCTGCCAGGCAGCGGGCCAGTTCGCGCGCGGGGTGGAGCTCGGGCTCGCTGTGCTCGCGGAGCACGACATCGTGTTTCCGGCCGCGGACGAGGCGCGCAGCGCCGCGCTCCTCGAGGAGTCCGCCGCGCTGGATCGATGGTTCGAGGACGACCCGGGCGCGTTCGACCGGATGCCCCCCGATCCCTCCGTGGAGCACGTGCTCGTCGACGCGCTGATGATGCACCTGATGGTGTGCGCGGCGATCGGCGGCCAGCCGCTGCTGTGCACGCTCGTGATCACCCGCGCCGTCCAGCGGGTGCGGCGACACGGCGTGATCACGCCCGTTTCCCCCTTCGTCATCGCCTGCTTCGCCAACGTGTGGTCGTTGACGACGGGGATGTACCGCCGGTCGGCGGGCTGGGTCGGCCCCGGCGTGCGCGCGGCCGAGCGCGTGGCGTCACCGTTCCTGGCAGAGTGCCTGTCCTTCCTGGGGCAGTACACCGTCTATTCCCGCCCCGCGGACGAGATGGGGCCCATCTTCGAGCGGACCTGCGCGACCGGCCTGAAGATCGGCTCGTTCCAGGGGACGAGCTGGGGGCTGGAGGGCGACCTGTTCTATCACCGGGTGTGGCGCGGCCAGCCGCTCGGGCAGCTCGAGGCGCACCGGGCGGCCCGCTGGGGGCTGATGCAGCGCGCGGGGACCGCCCTCGGACACCACTTCTTCGAGGCGATCGCCTCGTGGTGCGGCCGCCTGATGGCGACGGGCGAAGCGGAGATGGTCCTGCCCGACGAGCCGTTCGCGCGCGGGTCGCGCTCGCTCTTGGCCGACGGAGACGAGATGGCGGCCGAGCTGGCGCGCATCCTGGAAGCGCACCTGTTCCTCGTCGCCGGCGCGTACCCGATGGCGCTCTCGCGGGCCCGGGAGGCCGAGCAGTTCCGCGTCTCGATCTTCGGCTTTCCCCCGGTGACCGACGTGCCGCTCTGGCTCGCGCTCGCGGCGGCGAGGTGCTGGCGACAGGCCGCGGACGCGGAGGAGCAGGCCAGGCTGCGCGAGCACATGGAGCACGGCCTCGCGCGCCTCGCGTACTTCGCCGACGGGTGCCCGGAGAACTTCCTGCACAAGCTGCGCCTCCTCGAGGCCGAGGTCGCCCGCGTGCAGGGCAAGACCGACGAGGCGATGGCCAGGTACGATGAGGCCATCTCGCTGGCGCGCGGGCAGCGCTTCCTGCACATCGAGGCCCTCGCGGCGCAGCTCTGCGCCGAGTTCCACCTCGAGGCGGGCAGGAGCCGCATCGCGGCGCTGTACCTGCGCGACGCCAGGGACGCCTATGCCCGCTGGGACGCGCACGCCGTCGTGGCCCACCTGGAGGCGCGGTGGCCCGCCCTGCTCGGCGCGCCTGCCCAGCCCGCGGCGCCCGCGGCGGCGGAGCGCCGTTCCGCGACGAGCGTCACGACGCTCACCACCACGAACACGACCGGCAGCGCGCAGCTCGACGTGGACACCGCTGTGCGCGCGGCGCGGGCGCTGTCGAGCGAGCTCGACCCGGAGCGGGTCGTCGGCCGGCTGATGGAGCTCGTGCTGGAGAGCGCGGGGGCGCAGCGCGGCGTCCTGCTGCTGGTCGAGGGAGAAGAGCTCTCTGTCGTGGCGCGGCTCTCGGTCGAGGGAGGCCGGATCGAGACAGGCCTGTCCGAGCCGCTGTCGCAGAGCGGCGAGGTGGCGAGGACGGTCGCGCACTACGTGGAGCGCACGGGCGAGCCTGTCGTGGTGGCCGACGCGAGGGCCGACGCGCGCTTCGCGGCCGATCCGTACCTTGTCTCGCACGGCGTCCTCTCGGCCCTGGCGATCCCCCTCTCGCACCGAGGGCGCGTGCTCGGCGTGCTCTACCTCGAGCACCGCGAGGCGCCCGGCGCGTTCCACGAGAAGCGGGTGGAGCTCCTGTCGGTGCTCGCCTCGCAGGCCGCGATCGCCGTGGAGAACGCCCTCCTGTACCGAGATCTGGAGGCCAAGATCAAGGAGCGCACCGCCGAGCTCCACATCGCCAAGGAGGCGGCCGAGCGCGCCAACCAGGCCAAGAGCGAGTTCCTCTCCAGCATGAGCCACGAGCTGCGGACGCCGCTCAACGGGATCATGGGGTATTCGCAGATCCTCGTGCGATCGCCCGAGATCCCGCCGCGGGGGCGGGAAGTGCTGCACCTCATCCAGAAATCGAGCGATCACCTGCTCTCGCTCATCAATGACGTGCTCGACCTGGCCAAGATCGAGGCGGGCAAGATCGACGCGGTCCTGAGGGACTTCCAGCTCTTTCCCTTCGTGAAGACGGTTGTCGACCTGTGCCGGGTGCGCGCCCAGGAGAAGGGGATCGCGCTCACCCACGCGCTGTGCGGCCCCGCGCTCCAGGCCGTCCGCGCCGACGAGAAGCGGCTGACGCAGGTGCTCTTGAACCTCCTCGGCAACGCCATCAAGTTCACCGACCGGGGCGGCGTCTCCCTCAGCGTCGAGGCGCTGGAGGCGCGCGTCCCTGCGGGCCGGATGGTGCGCTTCCGCGTCGAGGACACCGGGCCCGGGATCGCGCCGGAGCACCTGTCGCGGATCTTCGAGCCGTTCGAGCAGGTGGGAGACCACAGCGCGAAGGCCGAGGGCACGGGGCTCGGGCTCGCCATCACGAGGAAGCTCGTGGAGCAGATGGGCGGAGCGATCGAGGTGCAGAGCCAGATCGGCGTGGGCAGCGTCTTCACCGTGACGCTCCCGCTCGCCGAGGCGCGATCGTCGGCGCGCCCGATCGACGGCGAGGGGTGGGAGGCGATCGTCGGCTATCGAGGCGAGCGCCGCGCGATCCTCGTCGTGGACGACAACGCCGACAACCGCGCCGTTGTGCGCGAGCTGCTGGTCCCCCTCGGCTTCGATGTCTGCGAGGCGGACGGCGGTGAGGCGGCGCTGCGCATGGCCGCCCAGCAGGCGCCGGCGCTCATCCTGATGGACCTGGCCATGCCGGGCATGGATGGCCACGAGGCGACGCGCCGTCTCCGGCAGATGCCCGAGCTCGGGCGGGTCGTCATCCTGGCCTCGTCGGCGAGCGCCTCCGAGGCCGATCAGCGGGAGAGCGCCCTTTCCGGCTGCGATGACTTCCTGCCCAAGCCCATCAAGGCGGGCGCGCTCCTGGACAGGATAGCGCGCCTGCTCGGCGTCGAGTGGCTCCGCCGCGAGGAGGCGCCCGATCGGGGCGCGCCGGCGGAGGGGCCCGCGGACGCCGGGCAGCTCGTGCGGCCTCCGGCCGAGGAGCTGGCCGTCCTGTCGGAGCTCGCGGACAGGGGGCTTATCCGCAAGGTCCTGGAGGAGGCGGAGCGGATACGGCAGCTCGACCCGCGGCTCGGCCCCTGGGTCGACCAGCTCGTGACGCTCGCGCGCGGCTACCAGACGCGGAAGCTGCGGGAGTTCGTCCGGCCGCTCGTCGTCAGCGGGGCCGTCGCTGGCGAGCGCGTGGAGGGGCCATGAGGGACGACGGCGCGCGAAGGAGCTCGGCGAAGCGCGCGAGCGGAAAGCGCGCGGCCGCGTCGGCCCGGTAGGCGGCCGTCCACCGCTCGGGGAGGCCGTCGCGGGTGAAGCGGCGCGCGACGACCTCGCCGCGCGCGACGCTCGGCGCGACGGCCCAGCGGGAGACGAGCCCGACGCCGAGGCCGGCCTTGACCAGCTCCACGAGCGCGTCGGTGAGCGGCACGGTCGCGGCGAGCGGCATCGGCGCGCGCTCGCTGGCGATGAGCTCGCGGAGGCGCTCGACGTCGCTCCGCGGGGCGTCGTGGGCGAGGAGCTTCTCGCGGCCGAGCTCGACCACGGTGACGTACGGGCGCGCGGCGAGCGGGTGCGACGGCGGGACGATGACCGTCCACTCGTCGTCGAAGAGCGGCTCGACGACGAGCGCGCGATCGCGCACCGGCGAGCTCACGACGGCGAGCTCGATCTCGCCGCGGAGGAGCGCGGCGACCGGCTCGCGCCGCGCCTCGAGCGCGATGCGGACGTCGACGTCGGGGTGGTCCTTCGCGAGCGCCGAGAGCACCGGCGGGAGCCAGTGGTAGGTGGTGAAGCACTCGACGGCGATGCGGAAGGTCTCGCGCCTGCGTGACCCGGCGTGCTGCAGGTCCCGCTCGATACGCGCCAGGTCGGCGAGCATCGCGCGCGCGGCGTCGAGCAGCCGCGCGCCGGCCGGGGTGAGCTTGAGCTGGCGCCGGACGCGCGTGAAGAGGACGACGCCGAGGCGGCCTTCGAGCTCGGCGAGCTGATGGCTCACGGCCGACTGCGTGAGGTGAAGGCGCGCCGCGGCGCGCGTGGGGCCGCCCTCTTCGGCGATCGCGCGGACGAGGCGGAGGTGGCGGATCTCGAGCATCTGGGACATGAGCTGGCCTCATGAAGTCATGTGCAACATGAGTTTCTCACATGCGGAGACGACGTTCATAGTGGCTTCATGAACACGACGACCTTTCGCCCCCTGCAAGATCAGCCGTTCGAGACCGTCGCGCCCGGCGTCCAGTTCAGCTTCCTGCGCCGCCACGGCGGCGGCGGCGGCGGGATGACGGTGCTCGTTCGTATGGAGAAGGGCGCCCGCGCGCGGCGCCACAACCACCCTGGCGGAGAAGAGACGTACCTCGTTTCGGGGAAGCTCCGGGTCGGCGAGCGCGTGCTCTCGCCGGGCGACTACCTCTGGACCGCGCCGGGCGAGGGCCACGACGGGTACGCCGAGGAGGAGAGCGTGTTCTTCGTCGTCCTCCCGGGCGGCCTCGACGTCACCGACGCGCGCTGAGAGAGAGAGCCGGGTGCCTGGCCACGCACAGCCAGACGTCTGGCCACGGACAGCCAGACGTCTGGCCACGGACAGCCAGACGTCTGGCCAGGTCTCCCTGTTGACCTCGGTCATGCGCTCGACCGCGCGCCCGCTGTTGCCGTACAGGAGAGCCGCGAGCACACGCAGGCGCTTCTCCGCGGGGAGCACGTTCGCCACGGGACCCTTGCCTCCCCCAGGCACGGCCGTACTTTTCGCGATGCGATGGGCGCGAGGTAGGACACTGCCTGGCGTTTCGCAGCCCTGTCTCCGGGGACCAGCCGGGCGCAGGGCGTTTTCCTCTGAGATCCTCCGATTGTAACGATTTTTCCGGCGAAAACCGCAAAAAACCCCACGAAACAGGGGCCGAAGGACGGGGAATGTCATAGCTATGACCGGCCCAACTCGTCGTGGTCTGACCACGGCGGCCCCGTGCGGTCCGATCAAGTGACCGTCAACTGCGCCCGGCTAAATTTGTCCAACAAAATCAATCACTTAAGCGCTCGCACGAGCCCGGTCGCCCCGCTTCGATCAAGTACCCGTCAAGTACCCGTCAAGTACGGCGGGCGGGCGCTCGCGGCTCCGGTTGAGGCGAGGGGTGAATATGCCCAGACAATAGAACTGTAAACGATCAGCCATCACGGAAGCGCCGCATCCGCACCGCTGAACGTGGAGGCCCACCATGGCACATACTTCATGTGCTTCGGGGCGGCGTCATGGTCGTGTGGCACGATAGCGCGCTCGGCAACAGCATCACGAATTAAGCGCGACGCGATCGCGCGGTTCTTCTCGTCAATGCCAAAGCGCTCGCGGAGCGAAGAATTTGTCAGATAATCCCGGTTTACGTATTTCAGGCACGCGTGCAGGTAGCACGCTCGTACCTTGTCAACCTTATCCATCTCGGCCAAGGGGCGGGATGCGAAGAGCACGGCCCGAGTGAAGTCTTCTGGCGCCTCGAACAACGGGGCAGGAAGTTGATACAGTTCCGTCTGAAACACGACCTTATCTACACCGCTTCCACGCTCCTCGCAGATGCGGAATCTACGCATCAGGGAGGCGAGCGCCTCGTTCCTGGACTTCGGCGGCGTGTCGAGGAAGCGCGCCGTGTCAATGAGAGGCTCCCCCGGGTTCGAGATCTCCAAGCGATCCTCAAAGATCTCTACCATTGGTCCGGCGCCGGCAATGAAGAGGTCCTGATGGATGAGGGCGTTCGCGACCAATTCGCGGACGGCGAGCTCTGGGTACATCGGAACGGTCTTCCGCAGCGCCTTCCCAATGACCTCGTTTGCAGGAACAAGGCCATTGACGAAGCCGATTAGCCCTTCAAAGCCGCTAGCGTATCCCTTGGTACCAATCTGCTCTTTAACCGTCTCGATGCGACTTTTGCCCTTGTAGACGATGACGCGCATCGCCTTCCGTCGGATTCCGTGAAATTCATCTAGTTTCTTCGCGAACAATATTGCGCCTAAGTTCGTGACATTCCATCCGCCGGCATCGGAGCGCTGGAGCAGGTCGTCTTGTTCGAGGGCGGCGAGCACTCCATTCTTATTGTCAGGCAGAGGCCGCTCAAGTAGGTCGAAGTATGCAGCGTAGTCGAGCAAGCGCAGAGCCTCATCGGCGGACAAGCGCTCTGCGGCGACGCCTCTCTCAAATGGCGTTTGGTCGAGTATGCGCCAGAGCTCGCGTTCCTTTTCCGGGAAGTCCCTAAGTTTCTTCTTGTAGGATCCGACGCGGACATAGCACTCGTTCTGAAACTTCACTGGATGCCGGAAGGCGCGCGCGATCTCTAGCAGGACGACACGCTTGCCATCGAGCAAAACATCAATGAAGCGGAAGTTGATCTTCGGCGTGAGCCCATGAAGCAGCCAGCTCTCGAGTTCCTCATTGCCCCGCTTCTCGCGTTTGGGCGTGAACGTCGTGCCGATAATGTCATGGCTGCGATCGTCAACGCCCCAGACGATATAGGCATTGACCTTTCCAACCAACGCCGCAGTGTTGGATAGCGCGGAGATGTATTCGCCTATCTCTATTGGGTTCGCGTTATTCGCCTTGAACTCAACCCACTCGGTCTCATTGGGGAGCTTGCAGAGCTCGCGAACAAGGCCGGCGAAGTAATCTGGCGCGCGAGATGTAGTCACTAGTCAGACTTTGGCTTGGTAGTGGGCGTTCGGAGGGGGTCTGGCCTGCACTCGGCCGCAGTGTCCCCACCGGAGGCAGTAACGTCAACCTGGCGAGCGAGCTCTTGGTTGGATGGCATCACTGTGGTGCTGGCACAGATGTACAGTATCAGGAATCGTGGAAATCCTTTAGTTTTCTGCGCGTACGCGTCCGCGTTCCGCTCCACAGGGCCGGCCTAACTGCACTGAATTTACAGCGTCACTGTTCAAAACGCCGGCTTCAGCGTCGCCACCGTCGCAGCTTCAGCGCCAGCGCCTCCCGAGCGATGCGGAGCCGGCTGAGCGCCGTGTGCGGGCTCATCCGGTGCCGTCGCGCGTAGGCCGAGACGCTCTCGGGGTCGTCCTACGGAGAGGAGCGCGTCGACCTGCCAGGGCGGCAGGCTGGCCATGGCGTCGAGCACCTCACGCGCCTCGATCTGGGCGTGGAGATCGACGCCAACGGGCTCACGGAGCAGCCCGAGCGGGCTCGGATGGGGGACGACGTGGCGCACGTACGCGCTGTGGACGAAGTGCGAGGCGAGGCGCCAGGCGATGCCGTGGAGCCACTTCCGGAGCGCGTCGCGGGGCTTGTCCCGAGGGTCCGGGCGGTACATCCCACGGCGGATGGCGTTCCAGGCGTTGAGCAACACCTCGGCCTCCACGTCGCGGCGGTCGCGCTTGGGGATGCCGGCAAGCATCGCCAGGACGATGCCGCGCTCGGCAAGGATCGCATCCATCGTCGGGCGCTCCTGGGGTGTCGTGCGGCAGGCGGGCGTCCGGCCCCCTTCCGCCGCGGCTTCACCCGGTTCTCCCGCAGGCCGGGCACGCGGTCGAGCTGACGGGTCCCGGGCTCAGGATACGGTCAAGGCCGAGTCCTGCGAGCCGCGCGACGCGCAGGGCCAGCCCGGCAGACCCAGGCGACCGGTCCGTTCCGGCGTGCCGGACGGTGTTGGTGCAGACGCCGATCTCGCGGGCGATCTCCGCCCACGTGCGCGTGCGGTTCAGGTTCTGGAGCACCGCGCGCTGGGCGGCGCTCTCCTCTTGGGTGAGGCACACAGAGCCGTGCCGCCCTCTGGGCGCGCCGCTCCCTTTGCCCGGATTCGGGCGTAAGTGTACGACGGACATGTCGGACCTCGTTGACGCGGGGTTCGGCCACGCCGCCTGGGTGCTACCAACACCGCGGGCGGCACTTGCTTGTGCCGAAACTAGCGCACGAGATCGTCAGTCTGGCCGAATCCGGCCACTCTCAGTCAAAACCAGCCACCACCAGACGTCTGGCCACGGACAGCCAGAAGTCTGGCCACGATGTCGATGGCCGTGAACGCCTGCAGCCGCTCGATCGCGCAAACGACCTTCTATCACCTGAGGTGAGCGCGGCGATTCGCCCTCGAGCTCCTCGCATCGTTCTGCGTTTCCTGCCCTGCCCCCTGCCCCGCGCCGCGGGGCCGCGCTCACCGCGGCCGTGGTACCCGCTGCAGGTGGGGCACGCCGGCGACGGAGCCGGCCAGCACGCGGGCGTGCCGCCGCACCTCGTCGGCGCCGAGCGGCCCTCCGTGGCCCAGGTAGAAGGTCTGCACCCCCTCGTCGACAAGCCGCTCCAGCGCGACGCCGACGGCGCGCGGGTCCAGCTCGAAGGGGGGCCGGATCGCGTGGCCCAAGCGCGCCAGCCCGCCCAGCATCAGCCCCGAGGCGACCAGATCGCCGACCAGCGCCTCGCGCGACTCGAGGACGACCGAGAGCGACCCCCGGGTGTGCCCCGGCGTGTGGCGCACGCGACCCGCGACCCCGTAGGGCGCCAGGTCGAGCGTCTCGTTGCCGGACAGCACGAGGTCGGGCGCGACGGAGGGGTAGCGCTCGTGCACGAGAGGGGCCCGGACGAACACGCGGCCGAACCACCCGGTCGGGCAGAAGGTCATCGGGGCACGCCCGTTGAGGTGCTCGACCTCGGCCTCGTGCGCGACGACGAGCGCTCCGGACCGCTCGCGCAGCTCGGCGGCGCCCCCGGCGTGGTCGACGTGGGCGTGAGTGACAACGATCAACTTCAGGTCGGACCAGCCGCGACCCGCGCGGGTCAGCGCCTCACCCACCCTGGGCGCCACGCCCGGGACGCCGGCGTCGATCAGCACGCACCCCGCGGCGCCGACGAGCAGGTGGGCATTGAGCATGCGAAAGGGTAAAATGGGCACGCGAATGATCTGGACGGCAGACATCATGTTCCTCCGGGGCCGAACGCCTGGCCCCAGCGTGGGGCGCCGCGGCGGGCAGCGCCTGGCCCGTTTCGACGCGGCGGATGGTCCACGATGGAACTGACCCGCGTGGCGGCGCCTCCGGACTCGATGCTCGAGCGCGCGGTGCGGGCCGGCCCGGGCGAGCTGCTCTGGCTCGGCGCCGCGCCGTTCGAGGTCCGCTGCGAGCCCCTGCAGGCCACGGGGCTGCTCAAGATCGTCGCCGTGGCCGAGGGCGAGGGGGTCATCGCGCAAGGGGGCCGCCGGGCCATCCTGCGCGAAGGGACGTTCGCCTGGGTCCAGTCGGACGCCCCCTTCGAGCTCTCGATGAGCCGGGGGCGGCGGCTGCTGCTGCGGCTGCCGCTCTCGGTGGTGCAGCAGCGGCACCCGGGGGTCGACCTCCGGACGGCCGTCGGGCGCGGCGAAGAGCACGCTGGCGAGCGGGTCGTGGCCGGGCTCTTGCGCCAGATCCTGCGCGAGAGCTCGTCGCTGTCGGAGCGAGACTGCGTGGCAGCCGTCGGCGTGGTGCTCGAGGCGATCGGAATGTGCGGCCGCGCGCCCGAGCTTCCGCAGGCCCGGGTCGAGCGGGCCCTGGCCGACATCGAGCTGCGCCTCGGCGACCCGGCGCTCCAGCCGGCGGACATCGCGCGGGCGCAAGGCGTGAGCCGCCGCTACCTCGACGGCGTGATGGCAGAGCAGCTCGGCAGCTCGCTGGCCGCGCACATCCGGCGACGTCGCCTCGAGCGGGCGGCGAGCGAGCTCTCGACCCGCCCGGACGACGCTGTGTTCGAGATCGCCGCGCGCTGGGGTTTCCGCGACACGAGCCACTTCACGCGCCTGTTCCGGAGCCACTTCGCCACGACGCCCGCGGCCTACAGGCGCGCCGCGCTCGACGGTCCATCTATCGATTGATCCTCTAGAGCTTCGGCACGGCGGACCGCGCGAGCTCGAGGATCTTGCCGCGCACGAACCGGCACGCCTCGTCGTCGTCGGTGCCCGACGGCCACAGGAGCTCTGTCGGCGTGCCCTCGATCTCGAACGGCAGCGGGCGCGTGGCGAGGTGGCTCCGGGTCTCGCGGATGTTCGCCGCGACGATGGCGGGGACGGTGGCGACAAGGGCGCTGCCGTCGAGCAGCGCGCCGAGCATCGCGAACGACGAGACAGAGCAGCGGACGTTGCGCGGGCGCTGCACCACGTCCTCGACGATGCCGCGCAGGTCGCCGTTGTAACTGACGATCACGTGTTCGAGCGCGAAGTAGTCGTCCGCTGTCAGCTTGCGCCGGAGGCGCGCGTGGCGCGGATCGAAAAGGCACACGAAGCCACTACAGAACAGCGGCTGTCGGCGCACCGTCGCGGGGAGCTCATCGGCGACGGTGACGGCGGCGTCGAGGCCGCCCGCGAGCGCCGCCGCGACCGTGCGGAACTGCACAGGCGCGGCGATCACCCGCATCCGCGGCGCCTCGCGCGCGAGGACGCGGAGCAGCGCGGGCAGGAGCCAGAGCTCGCAGGTGTCGGACAGGCCGAGGCGCAGCGTGCGCTCGCTGGTCGCCGGGCTCCAGTGCGGCTCGCTGAGCGCGGCGTCGACGATCGCCTGGAGGTGGGGCAAGAGCGCCGCGTGCAGCCGCGCGCCCCGCCCGGTGAGCGTGAGGCCGCGCCCCCGCCGCACGAACAGCGGAGCGCCGAGGGTGGTCGTCAGCCGGCGCAGCGCCGCGCTGACCGCCGGCTGGGTCAGGTACAGCCGGCTGGCCGCCGCGGTGACGCTGCCCGTGTCGGCGACCACCACGAACACGCGCAGCAGGTTGAGGTCGAGGTCTCTCCCATAACCGGCGTTCATGTGACGTATGTACCCTATTCCTTGGTGGGGTGGGGCGCACCGGGACATGGTGGCTCGCGAGGAGATCACCATGCGCGAAAAGACAACTCCCTCCGTGCCTGATCCCGCGGCGCGCGCCAAGGAGACAGCCGATGCGCCGAGCACCGGCGCGAGGCTGCTGGCGGCCGCCCTCCTCACGCGACGTCAGTTCACCGCGGGCTCGATCGCGGCGACGACGGCCGCGGCCAGCGGGCTGTCGCTGCCCGGGATCGGCTGCGGCCCCGCCGACAGCCCGGTGACGAACGCGGACGCGACCCTGGGGTTCATCGTCAACGGCGCGCGGGTCGAGCTCGGCATCGACCTGCGATCGTCTCTCCTGGATGTGCTCCGCGAGCAGCTCCAGTTGACCGGCGCCAAGAAGGGCTGCGACCACGGCCAGTGCGGCGCGTGCACCGTGCACCTCGACGGCCGTCGCGTCGCGTCCTGCCTCACCGCCGCCGTGCAGGCCGACGGCCGGGAAATAACGACCATCGAGGGGCTGTCGGCGAGCGACGGGCGGCTGCACCCCATGCAGCAGGCCTTCATCGATCACGATGCATTGCAGTGCGGGTATTGCACGCCCGGCCAGATCATGGCGGCGGTGGCCTGCGTCCGCGAGGGCAACGCCGGGTCCGCGGAGCAGATACGCGAGTACATGAGCGGCAACCTGTGCCGGTGCGGCGCCTACACGGCCATCGTCGCCGCGATCCAGCAGGCGGCGCCCGAGATCGAGGGGACCTGAGCCATGCGAAGCTTCACGTACACGCGCCCTGCGACGCCGGCCGAGGCCGTCGAGGCCATGGCCGACTTCGGCCCCGGAGCCCGGTTCCTGGCGGGAGGGACCACGCTCTACGATCTCATGAAGCTCGGCGTGGAGGCCCCCCTCCGGATCATCGACGTCACCCACCTCGACGCGCTCGCGCAATTCGACACCTCCGGTCCGGACGAGCTTGTCTTCGGGGCGATGGCGCGGATGAGCGATGTCGCCGCAGACCGCCGGCTGCGGGAGGACTACCCCGCGCTGTCGGAGGCGCTGTGGAAGGCCGCCTCGCAGCAGCTCCGCAACATGGCGCGGCTGGGCGCCAACCTGTTGCAGCGCACCCGCTGCGCCTATTTCCGCGGCGGCGAGGCGTTCCCCTGCAACAAGCGGGCGCCCGGCAGCGGATGCGCGGCGCGGGACGGCGTGGATCGCGGCAACGCGCTCCTCGGCGCGAGCGACGCGTGCGCCGCTGTGTATCCGGGGGACTGGGGCGTGGCCCTGGCGGCGTTCGACGCGGTGGTGGACACGCTGAGCCCGCGGGGCGAGCGCTCGATTCCCCTCCTGGATCTGCACCGGGAGCCGGGGCCGACGCCGGACGTCGAGACGAACCTGGCCGCTGACGAGCTGATCGTCCGCATCCGCGTCCCGAGGTCCCAGGCGGGCCGGGCGTCGACGTACCACAAGATACGCGACCGCGAGTCCTACGCGTTCGCGCTCGCGTCGGCGGCCGTCGCCGTCCGGCTCAGCGGCGGCGTCATCGCGGAAGCGCGGGTCGCCCTCGGCGGCGTCGCGACCCGGCCCTGGCGGTCGCCGGAGGCCGAGGGCGCGTTGCTCGGCCAGCCCCTCACCGAGGAGGTCGCAGCGCGCGCTGGCCAGGCGGCGTTCGCAGCCGCGAGGCCAGGCACCCACAACGCGTTCAAGGTCGAGCTGGGGGCGCGGACTGTCACGGACGCCCTGATGATCGCACGAGAGAGGGCAGGAGAGCCATGAGCAACCCGGATATCCCCAGGGTCGACGCGCGCGAGAAGGTCCGCGGCGCGACCCAGTATGCCGCCGACCATGTCCTCCCCGGGCTCGCCCACGCGACGCTCGCGGTGGCGACGATCGGCCGCGGTCGCCTCGTGAGCATCGATGTGCACGCGGCCCGCGCCGTCTCCGGCGTCCGGCTGATCCTGACCCACGCCGACACGGCAGGCATGAAGTCGCCCGGGTACGTGCTCGGCGGCGGCTACGGCGTCCAGAGCCTGCTGCCGATGCTCGAGTCCGCGATCGCCTACCGCGGCCAGCCGATCGCGATCGTGGTGGCCGACTCGCTCGAAGCGGCCAGGGAGGGCGCGGCGCTCGTCCGCGCCACGTACGAGCAGGAGGCCCCCAGCGTGCGGCTCGACGCGGAAGGCGCGGAGATCGTCGCGCAAGAGGACTCCCCGCTGCCGAAGCCGGCCTTCGCCGATCGGGTCGCCGGCGACGCGGAAGGGGCGCTGTCGGCGGCCGCTGTGCGCGTGGACACGACGTTCGACGGCCCTCCCCAGCACCAGAACCCGATGGAGCTCCTGGCCACCGTGGCGGAGTGGTCCGGGGGGACGCTCACTGTCCGCGAATCGACGCAGAACGCCGAGGCGGTCAGGCACGGATTGGCCCAGGTGTTCGGTCTGTCGCCGGCCAGGGTCAGGGTGCTCTCCCCCACGGCGGGCGGGGGCTTCGGTCAGAAGAACTCGTTGCAGGTACATACAGCGCTCGTCGCGCTGGCCGCGCGCGAGCTCGGGCGCCCGGTCAAGCTGGTCGTGCCCAGGGCGCAGGTCTTCAATGGCGCCAGCTTCCGCCCTGCCAGCCGCCATACGGTGCGGCTGGGGGCCGACGCCTCGGGGCTCATGGTGGCCGCCGTGCACGAGGTCGATCACCAGACCTCGCGCCACGACCTCTTCCCGGCGATCTACGCGGATCTGACCGCGCGCCTGTACGGCATCCCGAACTTCCGCGGCCGCGAGCGCCTCGTCCGCAACGACATCCAGACGCCGGGCTTCGCGCGCGCCCCCTTCGAGCACATCGCCGCGTGCGCCTTCGAGACCGCTGTCGACGAGCTGGCGTATGCGCTCGGGCGCGACCCTGTCGCGCTCCGCGTCGCCAACGATGCTTCGGCGGACCCGCTGACAGGGCGGCCCTTCTCGTCCCGGCACGTCGTGGCGTGCCTGGAGCGGGGCGCCGAGAGGTTCGGCTGGGAGCGGCGAACGCCGGAGCCGGGCTCGATGCGCCTGGACGACGGCACGCTCGTCGGGTGGGGCGTCGCGATCGGAGCGTACAAGGCGGCGACAGCGCCCGCCGTCGCGATGCTGCGCCTGACCGACGCGGGCGAGATCTTCGTGAGCGTCGGCGGACACGAGATGGGCCAGGGCATCCGCACGGCCATCGCGGCCACGGTGGCGATGGAGCTCGGCGTCCCGGCCGAGGCGGTCAACGTGCTTGTCGGGAACACGGGTGTCGTGCCCCAGCACCTCACCGCGGGCTCCTGGGGCGCCGCCACGACCCTGCCCGCTGTGCGCCAGGCGGCCTTGAACCTGCTGGAGGAGCTCCGGCGGCTCGCGGGGAGCGGGCCGGCCGACCGCACGTTCCAGCAGATCCTGCGTGACGCCGGCAAACCGCACGTCGACGTCGAGGCGCGTCACCGCGCGCCCGGCCAGCCCGAGGCGATCTTCGACCGTGTCGCCCTGGGGCACGTCTCGGCCGTCGGCCCGGCCTACCCCGAGTTCGTCTCGCTGAGCTACTGCGCCCAGTTCGTCGAGGTGCATATCGAGCCGCGCACCCGGCGGATCCGCGTGCCGCGCGTGGTGAGCGTGGTGGACTGCGGCCGGGTCATCAGCCCCCGCACGGCGCGCAGCCAGGTCCTCGGCGGCGTTGTCTGGGGGATCGGCGCGGCGCTGCGCGAGGTGAGCGAGGTCGATCCCCGGTACGGCGGGTTCCTGAACGCCGATCTCGCGGAGTACGTGATACCTGTCAACGCGGACATCGGGTCGATCGAGGCGGAGCTCATCGACGAGCCGGATCCGGTCATCAACAGCCTGGGCGTCAAGGGTCTCGGCGAGGTGGTGATGGTCGGCGTGGCGCCCGCGATCGTGAATGCCATCCATCACGCGACAGGGCGCCGCATCCGCCATTTGCCCGTCCGCATCGAGGACGTGCTGTGACGCGCGGAGGGAACCCGTGAACGAAGCACGAGCGGTGATCTCGCTGTGGTCCGAGGCCGCCCGCGACAGCAAGGAGGCGGTGCTGGCGACGGTGGTGAGCGTGGAGGGCTCGGCGTACCGGCGCCCCGGCGCGCGCATGCTGCTCGTCGAGGACGGGCGCCGCGTGGGCTCGGTGAGCGGCGGCTGCCTGGAAGGCGAGGTGGCGCGCAAGGCGTGGTGGTTGACCCGCACCGGGAGCCCCGCCCTCGTCCGGTACAGCACGCGCGAGGAGGACGACGGCGAGCGCCCGTATGACCTGGGCTGCGAGGGGGTCGTTCACGTGCTGCTCGAGCGATTGCGCCACGAGGAGGAGCCGGCCGAGCCGATCCGCTTCCTGGCGTCGTGCGTGACGCAGCGGCGCGCGGGCGTGCTCGCGACAGTGATCGGCTCGGTCGATCCCTCCCGGGCCCGCGTCGGGGACCGCGTGACCCTCGACGCGGACGGCCTCACCGGCGGCCGGCTGCCGGACGCCGCGCTGGCGCGGAGCATCGCCGCGCGCGCCGCGAGCACCCTGCAGCGCGGCGCCTCCGAGCAGGTGGCGTTCGGGGGCGCCCACGCGCGGGTCGACGTGTTCCTCGAGGTGATACGCCCGCCGCGCTCGCTCGTCGTGTTCGGCGGCGGCCACGATGCGGTCCCGCTCGTGCGGCTCGCCGGGGAGCTCGGGTGGCACGTGACCGTGGCGGACGCTCGGGCCGACCGCGCCCGCCGGGACCGCTTCCCCACCGCCGACGAGGTCGTGGTGACGGACCGCGCGTCCCCGCTCGCCAGCCTCGCCATCCCGCCCGGAGCGGCCTGCGTCGTCATGACCCACAGCGTGGAGCAGGACCGGGCGATCCTGCGGGCGCTCTCCACGGTGCCTGTCGCCTACCTCGGCGTGCTGGGGCCGCGCCGCCGCACGCAACGCCTGCTGGCCGAGAGCGGCAATCCAACGTTCGCGTGCGCAGGCGGCCTGCACAGCCCCATCGGCCTCGACCTCGGGGGCGACACGCCGGAGGAGATCGCGCTCGCCATCCTGGCGGAGGCGCAAGCGTGCCTGTGTCGCCGCGAGGGCCGCAGCCTGCGTGACCGTCCCGGCGCATCGATCCACCAGCCCTCCGAGCGCGCCGGCGAGCTGCTGGCGGCGGGGGCCGGCCGATGACACCGGGCCGGCGGGCAGAGGGGCCGCGCAGCGCACGACGACCTGCGCGGCCATCGGCCCGCTGAACCCACCCGTCGGGCGCGATGCCGTTGTGCTGGTACGGGAGCGCCGCAACCCCGCTGGACCTTGACGGCCTGGTTGATGAAATCGAGGTGTTCCGGCGTGAGGGGCAGGCCAGCGCGCTGGTTCGCGGCCATCTCGCCGAGCGTCCGCGCTACATCGCGGAGCTGCGAGAAGTACGCCGGCAGCCGCTGCTCGAGCAGCGGCTCGAGCGGCACCTCGTTCAACAGATCGAGCGTGCTGACGATCTTGCCGCCGTGCTCGGCCAGCTCGGCGATGCGCGCGAAGAACGCCGGGTACGGGTCGACGTACGCGTCCGGGAACTCGCACGTGGCCCCGCGCGTGTACGACTGCTTGGCGTACAGCAGGGTGCCGTGGCGGAGCTCGGCCCAGGAGCCGAGCTGGGTATTCAGCAGGCGCCGGCCCCACGCCTCGGTCTTCGTCACGCCGGGCAGCTCCCCTCCGTCGCCGAGCGCCCGCGCCGGTGAGAGCTCCCGCAGCGCGCCGAGCCAGCGGCTATAGAGGTTCTTTCCCCAGAAGTCCTCGGGGTGCGCGTCGACGAGCACGCGCATCATGTGGAGATCGGACGCGTAGTCGAACTGCCCGAGCTCCGGCGCGAGCATCTGGCCCGCCTGCTCGTTGCCGAGCGCGGCGAAGCCCACGTCGAGCGGGCTCGGCATCATGCGGTTGACCGCGCCGCCCTTCACCCGGTTCGTAAACAACGTTCGAGAACACGCGCCGCGACAGGGATCGGCATCGAGCCGAGATGCGGACCCCTGCCGGGTTTCCTCTCCTGACGCCCGCTCGAGGCAAGGCGGCTCTTGCGCCGCGGCGCGCGGGCCGAGCCGGGGGATCAGGCGTCGGGGCGGCGCGGGGGCGGACCCCAGGCGACGTCGAGCCGGGTGAGCCCGCGCACGAGGAACGCCGGCAAGAAGCTCGGCGGCCCCTCGCCCGCGAGGCGCATGTCGGGGAGGCGCTCGCGCAGCACCTCGATGGCGATCCGCGCCTGCGCTCGCGCCAGCGCGGCCCCCGGGCAATGGTGGATACCCGACCCGAAGCTCATGTGTCGCTCGCCCGCCTTGCGCGCCAGACAGAACTGCTCCGGCGCTTCGAAGCGCTCCTCGTCGTGGTTCGCCGACGCATAGACCAGGTATACCCGCGCCCCCGCCGGGATCCGCACGCCCCCTACCTCGACGTCGCGCTTGCAGACCCGCGGCAAGCCGTTCACCGGGGGCTCCACCCGCAGGGCCTCCTCGACGGCGGCCGGGATGCCGGCAGGATCGCGCAGGATCGAGCGCCACGCCTCGCCGTCGCGGAGCAGGAGCCATACCGCCGTGCCGAGGAGGTGGGCCGTCGTCTCGCCGGCCGCGTCGATGAGGCTGATCACGAGGTTCATGATCTCGACGTCGCTGAGCGGCGGCTCGCCCTGGATCTGCACGTCGATCAGCGCGCTCACCAGGTCGTTGCGGCGCTCACGCCGCCGCGCCCGCACGAGTTCGATGATGTGATGCTGATACGCGGCGCGGGACCGCGCGCAGGCGACCTGCTCCTCCTCGGGCATGGGCCGGGTGACGAGCGCGACAGCGTCGTCGATCCAGCGCCGGATCTGCGGCAGATCGTCGAGAGGCAGGCCGAGGATGGGAGAGAGGACCAGGAGCGGCATCGGCTTGGCGAACCGGCTCACGAGATCCGCGCTCCCATCGCCGGCGAAGCCGTCCACGAGCTCGCCCGCAATCGCGCGGATGCGCGGCTCGTGGGCCGCTGTGCGCCGCAGATCGAGGACCTGGTTCACGAAGGCGCGCAGGCGGGTGTGCACCGGCGGGTCGTCATTGATGATCCGGCCTTCGATCGGATACCCCTCGGCGGCGACGAGCGCGGCCGCGGGACAGAGCTCGAGGCCGCGGAGCGCGCCGTGTGACGAGAAGTCGGCCGTGTTCCGCGCGATGCGCTGCACGTCTTCGAAGCGGGTGACCACCCAGAGATCGAGGACCGGGCTGTAGAAGACCGGCTCGCTCCGGCGAGCCCGGGCATAGAAGGGATAGGGGTCGTCCTTGTGGGGCGAGACGAACGGGTTGTAGGAGTCGCCGACGCGCGCCCCTTCAGGATTGGTGCTCATGGGAGGGCCATGGTATCACGCCACGCCCCGCTGTCGCTCCGCTGCGGGCGCCGACAGCCCCGCGGAATCACCTCACCACGTGGTCAACCAGGCTCAGGAGTTGGCGCCGGCGCCGGCGTGGAAGCAATGGCCACCGTTGTCCGGCGCGGCGTCGACGGGGACGGGGCGCACCTGCTCGTGGAAGAGCTCGACCTCGTGCTCCGGCGGGGTGATCGCCGCGAGGTGGATCCCGGTGACCGGCGGGACGAAGTGGAAGCGGTGCCCCCTGCGGTAGCGGGGGACGTAACTCACGATGATCCTCACCTTCATGGGCGCCTCCTCGGGAGCATGCGCCTCATCGGACCGGACCCGCGATGACGACGTGGCTCCGCGGGCGGCGGAGGTCCGATGAGGCGCGCTCAGAATAACGGGAGGCGGCGCGGGGCGATTCCAGCAGCGGGAGGAGCTACCGTGGAGGGACGGTGGTAGGAGAGTGCGGGAGCCGAGGAAGCGATGGGGCCCGGAGACAGAGGTCTCGCTACCGGGGTAGGTTCCTGGCTACACTCGAGCCAAGGACTGTGGAGGGCGGAATTTCAATGCGCGTTGATAAGATCAATCCATCCGGCGTCCATCAGACTCCCGGCTATCACCACGTCACGATCGTCGAGGCGGGCCGACTGGCCTTCCTCGCCGGCCAGTGCCCGCTCGACCTCGAGGGCAACCTGGTCGGCGTGGGCGACCACCTCGCGCAGGCCGACCAGGTGGCGGCGAACGCCGTGACCGTCCTGGCGGCGGTCGGGGCGCAGCCCGCCGACGTGGTGCGCTCGGTGATCTACGTGGTCAGCGATGACAACGAGGTGCTGGGCGCTGTGTGGCGGCGGCTGAACGACTCGGCGCTCGGCCCGGCCTTCAGCACGGCCAGCACCCTGCTCGGGGTCGCCTCGCTCGGCTTCACCGGCCAGCTCGTCGAGCTGGACCTGACCGCCGCCCTCCCCGGTTGATCCAGCGGCGCCCGGACCGGCCGGCTGCCGGGCGTCGACGTCGTGCAGGTGCCGAGGCGAGACGAAGAGTGACGGCCGTTCGATCGTAGACCCCTACGCCTGCCCCTGGAACGATGTTGAGCATGTCGTGGGCTTCGAGCCGAAAGTCCCCCTCCCTGCGCGAGAGCCACCCAACGAAGGGGCTCACCGCAAGCCTGGGCTCGATCCCGACCTGGATCCCGCCCACGCTCGCGCCGCCGCTGCCGACCCCGGGGGCGCCGACCTCGCCGCGCGCTCGCCGGGGGGTTCGCGAGCCCGTCGAGCCGCCGCCGCGTCACGAGCCGCCGGCGATCGAGGAGACGATCGCCTCGCCGGAGCGCGCGTGAACGGGGTAGAGTCGCGGTCGCGATGGGGCGCGTCACCTGGGGCGCAGGCAACGTGATCGACGTCGAGACCCGCAGGGGACTCTTCGTCCTCGCGCAGATGTGCAGGTCTCCCTACCTCCTCTTCTTCCGTCACTTCCGCCGGGATCGCGACTGGCAGGGGACACGGCTCGCCCCGACGGACATCCTGTTCTGCACGGCCGTGACCCGGCAGCTCCTCAAATCGAGCACGATCGGTCGGGTCAAGGGCGTGGCGCCGTTGAACGTCGACCTCCCGACCGTGTGGATCCACCCCGACGCGACGAGCCGGCGGGTGACTGTGTGGGAGGGCACCCCCCACGAGCGCTCGTTCATCACGATCGGTCGCGGCGGGGCGCTCGTGCGCAAGGACGTGAACCGTCACGCCGGAGGTCCGTTCAAGCATCCGAGCGGCGTTTTCGACGAGATCCTCGAGCCGTCGATCGCCGACATCGAGACGATCGAGGGGCACGAGCTCACCTCCCTCGCCGTCTTCCCGCTCCTCCAGGAGCGCCTGTTCCTCTGCCATGGCGCGGGCGAGAGCGTCGATCCCGAGAAGCACCTGCTCTTCGATCTCCCCGTGCCCCTCGCCTTCAAGCCCTATATCGCGCTCATCGCGGCGTCGACGGAGGAGGAGCGCCGCGTGTTGCAGCGGCGATACGTCGCCGCGTAGACCTCGCGCGTGCGCGGCCCCGCGTCGCGCGCTGACGCAGAATATAGGATCGACAACAATGCGCAACATGCCCAGCATTCACGCCGGAACGGTATCCATGAGCATCTTGCTCTTCTCTCGGATGGCCTCGGCGTGGACGCACAACGAGCACACGCGCATGACCGCGATGGCGCTCCGGGACGAGACCAGGATAGCCTCGCATGCTTTCCCCGAGCAATTGCACGTGCCGCCCCTCGACACGTCGGCGCGGCGAGCGCTCGCCTCGCTCTGGGATGCTGCGCGCAGGGCCGATCCTCTTCGTTCGAAGCGACTCTGCGCAACCATCGACAAGGACGAGCTCAGCGATGGGCACCCGCCTACCTGCATCAGCTTCGCTTCACTGCCCGCGTTCGCCGCGGATCACACATGCTCTGCGAGCGATCTGGGGAAGATGATCGCAGCGAAGGACAACTGGCCGCAGCAGGTGCTGGGCGTGGCTCAGCAGTTCGACATGAAGGTCCGCGACATCGAGATATCCGACGTCGGCGACGCCGAGAGGAAGGCCGAGATCGCCAACGCACGCCGCGATCAGGATCTTTACCTCTTGGCCGTCGACGATCAATACGTGTCACGCGCGAAGGACAACCGCTCCCACTTCCAGCTGTCGCGGAGGGCGAACGTGACGACGCTTGGCACCTATCTGGCGCAGGCGCTGGAGGCCGGGAACCAGATCAACAGCGCCGCGCTCTACGTCATCTATCACCAGCGTGCGCTCCGCTCCGCCGCCGCGGCAGCGGGCGCCCAGATGGCGGGCGATCTCGCGTGGTCCGCCGTGCTCAACGAAGCGTACGCGCTCCACTTCCTTCAGGACGCGTTCGCAGCGGGGCACATCGTCGGCGCGTCCGCGTCGAACGAGCCCGATGGACTTCGCCTCGGGACGCACGACTACTACTCTGGGCACGGTTTTCCGATGACGACCTGGACGGGCCGCACCTACCCCGGATTCGGAGACGGCTTCGCGACCGAGGATGACTACGTGCACACGGCGACGGCTGTCCGCGAGAGCCTGCGGCAGCTCGCCAGGGCGGCCGGGGCGGTGGGCCGCTGCTCGGGCGCCGCAGAGAACAGGGCAGGGCTGTGCGCCGACGAGCTCGCGGCGCTCAACGCCGTCGGCCTCCGCCAGATCAACAGCTGCGCTTCGGAGAACATCGTGCCGGCTGGCGTGTCTCGCTTCGCGGAAGCGCCCCTCGTCCACGAGGTCCTGATCCATACACCGGTCCCCGCGCTGCGGGAGCCGCCTCCGCCCATGTTCGTCGGCGAGAACGGCGTCTTCATGCTGGCAAGCGCCGCCGTCACGGTCGGCGCACCGCTGCACCGCGTCGAGCCTGGGGTCACGTCGGCCCGCTTCCTCGCCGAGACCACCATGACCCTCGGCATGGGCTTCGCGACCGACGGTGTGACGAGCGGCCACCGAGACAGCGCGCTGTTCGGTGGTCTCGTCGGGGCCTCCCAGATGCGCGGCAGCGGCTCGCGTCTCGGGGTGGGAGTGAAAGTCCGATTACCTTATGTGCTCTTTCCTGCGGATGTACCGCTCTGGCCGCTGTACGCGCTCGTGCGTGGCTGCGGATCGTTCAGCGCGTGCTTGGCCCATTTCGCCGAGCGGGGGACCCGTGCGTCCAGTCTACTCCCCCTCGGTGTTCTCCCCCCGATCGAGGTGCAGTTCACCGAGCGCACGACATTCAAATTCGATGTCGGCCGGGAGGTATCGGCGCTCGTGCTCTTCGATCCAGACGCAGGGGGCTACGCCGGCTGGGAAGTAGCGGTCCCCTACGCGACGTTCCGGACTCACTGGTTCGATCGCGACATCGCCGGCGACGATCTGCTCGGGATCTCGCTGCGATTCGGGGACGATCGCGCGTATGGCTGGTTCGTAGGTCCGAGCATCACGTACACACGCATCGGCCGCTGGTATACACGCTAGCGATAGCGAGGGTCAGCGCGAGAGCGCGCGGGCCAGGAGCTCGCGCAGCCGGCGCGGAGGACGCCCCAGGAGCTGCTCCAGCGTGGGATCGACGCGCGCGAACTCCCCCCGGCGGCCGGCGACGAACATGCCGAGGGTCAGGTCCTGGATGCGCTCCGGCACGCCCCGCGCGGCGAGGCTCGCGCGGTACGCGTCGTCGGGCACGGTGACGCGCTTCATGGCGCGGCCCGCGATGTCGGATGCGATCGCGGCCAGGTCGGCGAGATCGAGCGCCTCCGGGCCGGTGAGGGCCGGGGTCGGCCCCTCGAAGCGGGTCGCCTCCGCGGCGAGGACGATCGCGTCGGCCTCCGCGAGGTCCTCGCGCGCCGTCCACGAGACCTTGCCGTCCTCGGGCGCGACGAGCTCTCCGCTCGCGAGCGCGCGGCGCACGAGCTCGACCGCTGTCGCGGCGTAGAAGCCGTGGCGAAGCGACGTGAACGGCATCCCCGCGGCCTCGAGCAAGGGCTCGGTCGCCGCGTGGTCGTGCATCGGCGGGAACGCCGACGTCGCGCTCGCGCCCATGTGGCTCGTGTAGAGGACCCGCCGCGCGCCGGCCTCGCGCGCGGCCGCGAGGGCCGCGCTGTGCTGGGCGATCGGGTCGCCGCCCGACGCGCGGGCGTTCGACGACACGATCAGCACCTGCGACGCGCCCTCGAACGCGTCACGAAGGCTCGCGGCGTCGTCGAAGTCGCCGCGCCGGACGCGCACCCCGCGCGAGGCGAGGTCCTCGGCCTTCCTCGGATCGCGCACGCTGACCCCGATCCGGCCCGCGCCGACGCGCTCGAGCAGCCGCTCCACGATGCCCTGGCCGAGCTGGCCCGTCGCTCCGGTGACGATGATCATGAGACCTCTTCCCTGGTCGCGGACCGCCCGCATCGCGGCCCTGTTATCGATGATACATCGATCACGTTAGCACCGGTTCCTACAGCTAACAAGAATCTGCTATCGCCGCTAACAACGTCGCGGTAAGCAGGGACATGGGTCGGCCGCTGCCCCCCGTCGCCGACGACGTCGGCGGCCACGACGTCGTGCGCGCGCGGATCATCGCGGCGGGCGCCGAGCTCCTCGCCGAGGGCGGCCGCGACGCGCTGACGACGCGCGCCGTCGCCGCCGCCGCGGGCGTGCAGGCGCCCACGATCTACCGGCTCTTCGGCGACAAGGGGGGCCTCCTCGAGGCCGTGGCCGAGCACGGCCTCGCGAGGTACATCGCGCAGAAGAAGGCGCATGTGCCGCTCGCCGATCCGCTCGAGGATCTGCGCGCGGGCTGGGACTTCAACGTCGCGTTCGGCCTCGCGCACCCCGCGATCTTCGCGATCATCAACGGCGACCCGCGCCCGGGTCAGCGCTCGCCGGTCGTCGCCTCCGGCCTCGCGATCCTCGAGCGGCGGATCCAGCGGCTGGCCCAGGCCGGGCGCCTGCGGGTCCCCGAGGAGCGCGCCGTGAACCTGGTGCGCGCCTCCGGGGTGGGGACCGTCCTTGTCCTGCTCGGCATGCCGGAGGACCGCCGCGATCTCGGCCTCTCGGCCGCCGCGCGCGAGAGCGTGATCGCGGCGATCACGTCCGCCGAGCCGATCACGGGCCGTCCCGGCGCCGCGGAGGCGGCGATCGCGCTGCGGGCCTCGCTCGACGACGCCGCGGCCCTCACCCCGGGCGAGCGACACCTCCTCACCGAGCTCCTCGATCGCCTCGCGCGCTCGGGCGCGTGAGCTACGGGACCCAGCCCGGCAACGCGGCGGCCTGCTTCACCCACCTCGCCATCTGCGCCTCGTCGAGCTTGTCGCCCTCGTGGACGTCGATCCAGCGCGCTTCCTTGCTGCGCTGTCACCTTGACGTAGCGGGTCATGACATGGAACGACAGGAACCATCCCTGGCCCTCGACGCCGCACAACGGGGAGTTGTGATGCCCAACGACAGCGGGTGAGCCGCGCGCGCCGGCCGGCGCTCGTCGGCCCCAGCCGCCTGTCAGGCGCGCTGACCCTCAATAGGCCGCCCCATCCTTGTGCTGGAACTGCCACTTGCCGTCAGGCCCCATGACCGCCTTCAGATCGTCGTCCGGGTACGACCCGGAGTCGCCCGGCAGACGATCTCCGACCTCCAGGTACACGACATCCTCCGTCGACCGGTTCACCAGGTGATGCCCGTCGGGATCTCCCCCCTTGAACCCCATGCACATGCCGGGGTGGAGCGTTGTCTCTCCGGCATCGGTGATGAGGGTGGGATGGCCCGAGAGAATGTAGATGAGCTCGTCCTGGACCGAATGCCAGTGACGAAGAGCGGACATGGCGCCGGGCTTCAACGTCGTGCGGTTTACGCCGAGGTTCCTGAGCCCGAATATATCACCCAGGGCCTGCTTCTGCCGGCCGGCGACGCGCTCGGCGAACGGCTCCGGGTAGTTCGATGGTCTGGCGCGGGGAGGGACTTCCGAGGCGATCACTGGACCTGGCTTGGTCACGTGCCTTCTCCTTCGTTCTTGAGAGCCTCGGCGGCCTCGTCGGCGGCTGCGCCCAGGGGTGAGGATCGATGGGCCCCGACGTCGTCCTCGCCAGGCCTGGAGATGGCAGGCACCTTCGGCTTGCTCTCTGGCCCGCTCATGTGCGAGGTCCTGTCGGTGGCCGCGCCATTGTGCCACGTCGCGGGCGGGATCGGAACCCGGTCTGCTGGAGCGGCCGCTCAAGCCCACCTCCGCGCTCCGCGCCCGACGACCGGGACCGCGTCGGAGGCCCGCGGGGCTGGCTGCGCTGCTGCCGCGCTGCGTCCCAGGCGACGACCCCGCGGCCGTTGTCGTAGACTTCGGGACGTGCCCAGCTTCTCGCTCCTGGTGACCGAGCTCGTCAAGCGGCCTCCGAGCTCCCGCGCGCGCTCGCCGGCGCCTCGGAAGGGCGTGGAGATCGCGTGAGGGACAGGGAGGACGCGTGAGCCAGGACCCCGAGCTGCTGCGGCGCCTGCTGCGCGCGAAGGACCGGATGGACGCCGCCTCGCACGAGGAGTGGCCCGTCGCGCGGCTGGCGCGCGTGAGCGGCGTCTCCGAGGCCCACTTCGCGCGGTCCTTCAAGGAGGCCTTCGGCGTCCCGCCGCATCGGTACCTGCTCACGCGGCGGATCGAGCGGGCCACGGCGCTGCTCCGCGAGACCGACCTGTCCGTCACGGAGATCGCGTTCCAGACGGGGTGGAAGAGCCTTGGCACGTTCGGGCGCACCTTCCGCGACGTCACCGGGGAGAGCCCGGGCGTGATCCGGGCCCGCGAGAGGGCCGCTCCGCACGACCTGGAGAGCGTGCCCGCCTGCTTCCTGCGCGCCGCCCACCGGCCGGACCTCACGATCGCAGTTTCGGAGAAGCGACGGCAGGAGGCGGATGGTACGAACGGGTCAGACGAAACGGAGGTTCCATGAGCCAGGGTGTCGAGGTGGTCGGTCTGTACGTTCGAGATCAGGATGAAGCGCTCGCTTTCTACGTCGAGAAGCTCGGATTCCGCGTCCACACCGACGCGCGGGCCGGCGACTACCGCTGGCTCACCGTGCAGCACCCGGATCAGCCGTCCTTCCAGCTCGGCCTGTTCACGCCGGGGCCGCCGACGCTCGACGCCGGGACCGCGCAGGCGCTGCGCGAGCTCGTGGCGAAGGGCGCGATGCCGCCGCTCGTGCTGATGGTCGACGACTGCCGCGCTGCCTACGACCGCATGCGCGCCCGGGGCGTGGAGTTCACACAGGAGCCCGTGGATCGCTTCGGCACCGTGGACGCCGGCTTCCGGGATCCTTCGGGCAACGGGTGGAAGATGATCGAAGCGCGCCGCTGAGGCAGGCGGGGGCTACGCGCGCAGCTCGCTTCCGCAACAGATCACTTCCTCGCTCACTCAGGGCTCGTCTTCAGAGGAGATCCCCTTGAACTGGAACAAATGGGTCCGGCAGACCCACCGCTGGTTGTCGATTGTCTTCACCGTGGCCGTCATCGTCAACATCGCCGCCATGGGGCAGGAGAAGGCTCCCGTCTGGGTGGGCTTCCTGGCGCTGCTCCCGCTCATCATACTCCTGTTCAGCGGCCTGTACCTGTTCGTGCTGCCGTATGCCACGAACCGCCGCAGCGGGCGACACACCGAGTGAACGGACGGCTGGCCGCTCGACCCAAGGCCGCGTCGCCCACGCACGAACGGCGAGGCCGACTCCCCGCACGGGCCTGACGGACGACCAGGACTCCTTCGTTTCAGGCCCAACTGTCTATCCGGCAGCCCAGCGCACGTCAAATCTATACCACGAACTGCCAGGTCACATCACCGCTCTCGTGCCGTGTTTCGAGCTCTCGCACGCCAAGGAGCGGCAGCGTCCTGGTCCAGAATCGGATTGCCCGAGCGTTGTCATGGATGGCGCTGAGGTGCCACCGCCCTGGATACCGGTGGAGCAGCAGCTGGAGCGCTTGACGGCCCGCGCCGGTGCCACGGCTGCCGTGGATCAAGAAGAACTCCGCGATGCTGAAGTCGACGTCGTCCGGCATGTACCTGAACGGTCGCAGGCCAACACACACGAACCCGACAGGTCGGGTATCCTTTGCAATGACGTGCGTTCGCTGGAACGGCTGCATCGGGTCCTGCTCCGACCGCGGAGCTCGCAGGTTGCCGGGCGGCGTCACGCCTGAGACCCAATCGTCGACGATGTCCGGCTGCCATCGACCGGCCTCGTCCAGAACGTAGAAGTTCGAATCGAAGCCGGACAGCTCGTGGACATACATCGGCCAGACGTTGCGGAAGAACTCACGCGCTTCCCGCGTGCGCCATGCGTCAACGATGGAGATGTTCATCTCTTCCTCGACATGTGGTGACGGCGCAAGCCTGCCGAGCGGTCGGCGGGTCTCACCGTTCCTCACCGAGACGGCCCCGGAGGTACGCGGAGCGCGAGCCGTCCCATCCGCAGCGTGAACAGCGGCGCTCGACGAACGCGTGAGCGCACTGCGGGTACCCGTACAGGTGGTGAGCACACTCGGCGCAAAGGCCGGCCATCTGCGACGAATCGGCGAAGTAGGTGCTGCCGCATTCGTCGCAGGGGGCGCAGGCGCGCAGGCGTGGCGGCGTCTCGATCACGTTTCATCCCCCGCGCATAGATATATCGTGATTTCGAGCCCGATCCCAGCGCATCCGGCCGCACGAACGAGCTCGGAAGGGAAATACTCGGACTGCGTCAAGACATCGCGCTTCTCGATCGGAAAGTCGAGCCTCACGTCCTCGACCTCGGGCAAGGAGCTCAGCGTCGCGAGCTCCGCCTCGTGTACAGCCAGGAATGAGCATGCGTCCTGCGCTTGGTCCCGCAGCGTCCACGCCGCGTCGCTCACCGTCACGGTGAAGCCGGAGCGCGTGAGCTTCATCCCGTCCGGTTTCGCCATGAGGCGAGGCGTGCCCGCCAGGAATACGCTCGAAGGCCGGAGCTTCGACGTCCGAAGATAGCCCTGGGGGTCGAACCTCGACCCGCTTACACGGAGAACGCACATCGATGAGTCGCTGCCCGCCCAGGGATCTGCCGGTCTGCCGCGGCGCGCAGCGCTGTCGGCAGCAGCCGCTTGTTGGGCCCACCCCCGTGCTCGCGGATGGATGACGTGCTCATAGCTTTTGAGCACCGTGCAGCTTTCCGAGTCCGCGATCGAAGGTTCCAAGTGGAACGTGGCCCGCTGCGCGTGCGACTTCGAGGATCAAACAATCAGAGAAGCCCAGGCCAGGGTGCTCGCGGAACTGCGCGACAGCCGCCCTTACCACATCGGCGTCCTGGACCACCATACAGTTGTGGTCCAACAGCATCTCTACTCCGTTCCCGATCTGCTCCGGTTCGACGCCGTACACGGAGTCCAGGACCCAAACGGCTTCCATGAGCACGAGATGGGAGATCCATGCACCTGTTTGCACGAAGGCCTCGGCGGCAGCGAGTTGCTTTGCGTCGTCGCGTGCCAGCAAGCGAACGAGGACATTCGTGTCAACGGCGCGCATGGCGGGCCCTCATGCGCTGCCTGATGCCTTCCTTGAGATCCTCAAGGCTTCGCGGCTGGGGTTCCCGCGAGAACAGTGCCCGGTGAAGGTCCTCGAAGCTGTGCCGACCAACGCGCCGCACGGTGATTCGATCACCTTCGGCATCCCATTCCAAGATGGATCCCGGCACCAGTTCGAGGCGCTTGCGCACCTCGGCGGGAACCGAGATCTGCCCCTGAGCCGTGACCCTGGACTGCGCGAGCTTCATGCTGGCAAAGTACCATGGTAATGGGTCCCGGGCAAGGACGGTCGCTCGGCCCGCCGATGAGCCCGACCGGGGGCGACGACCCACATCCGCCCCACAGAACATCGCGGACGGTATGCTTCTCCCAGGATACCCCGATCGTACCGCCCCAGGGCCTCCGTCGACCCAACACGCGCGGTAGAAGCCCGTGTTGGGCGGCGTCCTCAGGCATGGGATCGGTTCGCCCAGCACACGTTGGAGCCAATCGAGGCTACTCGGCGGACCACCGGAACGAAAATTTATCCGCAGGAACGGTAAGACTCGCAAGGACTGGGGCGAGGGCGGGCCCGCCGACGCCGCGCAGCACGTTGACGATCGTACCGGCAACGAGTTGCTCGTCGCTCACAGCGCTCTTGCCTTTGAGCCAGTTCTGCGGGCTAAAAACCTTATTTGCAGTAGCAGCTTGCGTGACCGCCTGTTGAAGCGCCTGGTTGATGCACTCTTTGGCCTGCGCGAGGACCATAGGAGCAAACTGCAACGCGCCCATCGTGGAGGCAGGCAGCGGCACCTTGTCGGCCTGCTTGCTGGCATGCGCGACGAGTTGAGACACGACGAACAGCAGGTGAAATCGCGCCGCGCCGCGAACGGCCTTCACTGCCTCATTGATGTCGAGCTGCGCCCAGTTCTTATCAATCTCACCCAGCCATAAGCGCAGCGCGAGAATGGACTGCGGATCGAGATCGGAGTGAAACAGCGTCTTGTAGTGCTCATCGAATAAGCGCTTCTCGTTCGACGCGAGATTCGGTCGCTGGCACTGCCATGAGACGACCATACGCGCATACTCGGTCGCGTCGACGCACTTCGCCGGATCTTTGTCAGGGGGCCGCTCCTCGCCGCGCTTTGTTAAGAAATAACCGCCCGAAACGCCAGACTCGTAGCGCCGCTTGATGCTGCGCATGTACTTATCATTGCTCCGCAGGTCGCGCGGCTTCACCGCGCTCTGCGAGTTTGTATTGATGCTGATCGCGTCTCCGAGATCGTGCTGTGGAATTTCGTAGAAACGAAAAAGAACCGAGCCTTGAGGGCCACCTTTTTGCGCGACCTTACCCGACGTGGCATAGATCGTGGACAGGGACTGGCACCCATTGACCACCGAGAGCGCATCGACCTTGAGGTGCCGCCTGTCGCTCGACAACGTGAAGCGCTTGCACAGCGCGGTGATGCCGTTGTGAAAGAAGAAGAAGTATGGCGCCTTCTCAGAACTGGCGAGCGTGTTGCGCAGTTCCTTGTTGACCTTATTGCTGAGGCCAAGGCTCTGGCGAACGTTCCGTCGGAACAGCTTACCGTCCGCGATCCCAGGCAGCTTGAGGCACCGCTCGATCGGGAGCATCGCGAGGATGACGCGCACGTTCGTTTCGGTACTCATCAAAAAACGTTCGGGATCAAGCTCAATCTCGCAGGAGAGCTCAGGCAAATCGCGCTGCTCGGCCTCGGAAAGTCGCGTTTCCAATAACGCACTGTCGACGAGGGTGAGCGAGGCACTGAAATCCGCGTCGTCGTTCATCGCAGCCTTGCAGGCGTCGAAGTCGGTTGCTGCGGCCGGCGTCAAGCTCCCAGTCGTCAGCAACTCGAAGTGGACTTCGTAATCATCCTCTAGTGCTACGCGCATGGCCTCCAGCCGTTCCGCCAACCTCCCCGAGCACTCGAGCTGCAACTTCGGGAGGTTCTTGAGCCGCGTCCAGGCCATGGTCACTTCGCGGAGAGGAGTGGCGTCGATGGGCTCGGGCTTGACGAACTTGCCTTGGATCACGCGGATGCGTCGGTCCTCCCCGTCCTCCACGACGATCGCGTCGATCTGCTTGTCGTGCTGCCCGTCCGTGATCGCAGCCTTCGTCGCATGGACGTCGAGCTGCAAGACACGGTGGAGGTACCAAGCGACAAATCGCTGGCCATCGTTGGCGAAGTTATCTCGGTAGAACGTATTATCTGCTATTTCTGCGGTGATCTGCTGATGCATGCAGCGGGCCTCCCTGTGGCAGTTCGGATCAAAGTCATCTACAGCACATGCCGGGGCGCGCGTAAAGCCACGCACGCCTGCCGCATTGTCTCTCCGACAGGCACGACGAACAGCGGCGTCCCACGTCCTCCCACATCAGCCTGCGGCGCTCCGCCCGCCCAACGTCGCAATTGGCTGTGATGCACGACATATCTACGCAGCTTCGCAGGTAGGCCGCGAACCGTTGCCCTCTATCTCCACATTCCCGGGGACAAGTCGTCGCCCGCCATGGCATATCGCCGTGATCCCTCAGATAGGCCGCGACCTTCCGCGGCCTATCTGCACATCTCCGGAGATAGGCCGCCGCTGCATCCGGACGATTCAGACACTGCTCAGCCACAAAGACGTGCGTGCCACAACGATATGCGCCCACAGCATCGACCGCGACCCTCTCGGCGTCACCAGCCCCCTTGATCGCTGACCTCCGCCTCAGCGTGGACGCCTTGAGCTTCCAACCCCACCCCGTCGTGCCGCCCCCATTCATCATCGTGGAAAGATAGCGTACCTGACGGTCACCTCGCCTTGTCAAGGAGACCGATGCGGGAGCATGCGGGCTCCACGCCGGAGAGCGCGCGAACGGGCCCTCGATGCCCCGCCCCTCCGATGTGGACCCTCGACGCGGCCGGCGTGTTCCACCCGGTGGATTGAGCCCGATCCAGGCGCCCCCCGCGAGCTCGACGCCGTGCGCCCCCCTGCTTCCTCGACGCGACCGGCATCTGTCGACGCTGCGCCGGGAAGCAGCGGCGGGCCGGGCGCTCAGCGCTCCAGGAGCTCCGCCACCGCGTCGAGCACCCGCCGGTCCGAGAGCATCCAGCGGTGCAGCGCGACCGGCACGGCGCGCGTGGTGCGGGCGCCGGGGAGCTCGCTGGAGCGGGCGGGGACGATCATCACGTCGAAGGGCGTGTAGAGCACGTGCACCTCGACCGGACCCCAGGGGTCCGGATCCGCGGCGAGGTCGCGCAGGAGGGGGCTGTCCGGGCGCATCTGCCGCACGCCCTCGTGGGGAAGCCACAGGGCGTTGAGCGTGCCGCGGTGCGGGCCCGAGATGGAGACGAAGCGCCGGACGCGCGCGCGGCCGCGGCCGCGCTGGATGTAATAGCGCGTCACCAGGGCGCCCATGCTGAAGCCGACCACGTCCACCGGGCCGCCGGGCGCCCCGGCGAGCGCGGCCTCCACGGCGGCGTCGAGCTGGCCGGCGAGTCGCTCGATGGACACACGGCCGTCATTGGGGACGAGATCGAAGGCGCGGGCGCGGCCGACGCCGCGGGCTGCAAGCCCGGCGCGCAGGCAGTCGATGCGCGCGGCCGAATCCCAGATACCGTGCACCAGCAGGATGGGCGGCTTGCGCATGGTGTCGAAGCATAAGGCGCCGGCGGGCGGCATCAAGGCGGATACCTGGTCCGCCGTACCGCTGTCGCGGGGCCGCTCCCGGTGCATCCCGCGAGCGTCCCGCACCGCGCGCCGATGCACAGGCCGATGAAGCGGCTGGCTCGATGCTCGATCGTGGGTGTCGCTCCAGGGGAATCAGGGCATCGGGATGACGAACGTGGTGATGGAAAAGGCCGGCGCAGTGACCACCAGGCGATAGTCCTCGATCGCCATGTCGGGGAGCCGCTCGAGGTCCTCGGTGCGCGAGGTGCGGTGCGCTTCCGCCGCGAGGCCGACCGTGGGGAGCCGGGTGAGATCGAGCGTGTAGCCGCGGCTCGCGTCGCGGTCGCCGTTGCGGACCACGAGCGTGAGAGAGCCCCCGTCGGCGCTGACCGCCGCCACCATGTCCTCGCTGTCGACCTCGACGAAGGTGGCACCGGGTCGGATGTACCGGCTGAAGCCGGCGTGCATGTAAAAACGCTTGATGGGCGTGTACGTCTGATCCCTGTCGTTCAGCGTGAAGCTCGCCCAGCTCCGCGACGGATCGCCCGACTGCCAGTCCACCCAGGCCTCCGGCTTCAGGTCACGCAGGTCCCGGATGATGCGCTCCGCCATGAACAGCGCCGCGTCCGTGTCGTCGCTCAGGCTCTGCCCGAGCGGCCCCGACTCCGATTGCCACAGCCGCTTGCCGAGCTCGGTCGCGAGCCCCCGGAGCTCCTTGCGCTGGCTGCCCGCGTAGGAGTGGACGTTGATCTGCTGGAAAGCGGCGAGCGTCTCCGCGCCGAATGCGCCGAGGTTCCGGAGGGCGTCATCCATGCTGTTCTCGTCCGACGCGCTGACAACCGTGTCGCCGAGGCCCTTGCTGGCGAGCTGCTTGGCCACCTCCTGGATGATCTTCTCCTGGCTCGCCCTGTCGAAGTGGCAACCTTCCTGGGATCCGTTCGATTTCCACCAGTTCGCCTGAGGTTCGTTCAGCGGCTCCAGCGTGCGGAAGGTGATCGCGTGCTCGTCCCTGTAGTGACGCACGACCTCCGTGAGGTAGTGGGCGAAGTCGTCGTAGTGGTCGGCCTTGAGGTTGTCTCCGCCGTTCCCGCTGCCCGAGGCGCAGCCGCTGTTCGTCATCCAGTACGGGGGAGAGTTGGAGAACGCCTCGAAGATCAAATCCTTTCCGCGCGCCGCGATGCGCAGGAGGACGGCGCGCTGGTTGGCGTCGTTCTCCCACGTGAAGGCCCCGTCGGCGCCCTGGAACCCCGGCATCTCGCGATGCTTCTCCATGTGCTCGTGCGACGGGTTCTCCCCTCCACCGATGTTGTAGCGGAAGATGTTGTAGCCGAGGCCGCTCACCGGATCGACGACAGCGTCGACCACGGCATTGCGCCTGGCTTCGGCCCACCCGCCCACGTGATGGGCCCACCAGCACAGGCTCGTTCCCCAGCCCTCGAACGGTTGGTGGAGCACGTCCGTGTCGATCCTGACGAGCTCCGTGCCCGGAGCGGCGGTCACCACGGGGCGTGGCTCGCTCGGTGAGCCCCCGCTCCCACCCGTCGCGCCGGCGCTCGACGATCCGCGGCCCGAGCCCGTGGTCGCGCTGCCTCCCGCGCTGCCTCCGCTTCCCCCCTCGCCGCCGCTTCCCCCCTGGCTGCCGCTCCCCGCTGCCGCGGCATCCACGGAAGGGCTCGGATCGCTCGGGGAGCACGACACGGCCACGGCGAGCGCGGCGAGCGACGCGACGAGGGCTCGAATGCTCAGGCAGGTGCGTGCGGCTTCGGGGGGTGCTGTCTTGCGCATGACGACGTGCTGCCACTCCAGCGAGGCGCGTGCGGGATCGCCGTGGCCTCAGGACTTTCTCATTACCGGAGTCTCGTCGAACGGGCAGCGGCTTCTGCACCCGAAAAGTGCCTCCGACAGAGAGGGCATGGCGCTCGGGGCGCAAGATTGCAACGGACCTTCACCTTCCGCTCAGACCGCTCGAGAAGCGGAGGCGAGATGCTCGCCCATTCCTCGACCCCGCAGGCTGTGGCGTGAAGGCGGCCCCTTTGGTGCATGGATAGCAGGCCGCTCAAGGCGGCCGCCTCAATGCATGGATAAGCTGTTATTGTAATTCGTTTTTCCCAGGGACCAGATTGTGTAAGGAATCTCCGCCCAGCCGCTCACGGGTCGTCCCGGCGCCGCGGAGACGGCGATCGCGCAGCGGACCTCGCTCGACGATGCCGCGGTCCTCACCCCGGACGAGCGGTACCTCCTCACCGAGCTCCTCGATCGCCTCGCGAGCTCGGGTCCGTGAGCGGGCGTCCGGCGGCACCTGAGCTCGCAGCGCCGAGCCACCATGCCCGTCCGGTGCCACGCGCCGAGCCCGGTCCGCTGGCGGCATGCTGGCGTTGGACGATGGGCGGGGATGGCTCCATAGGAACGATGGGGCAGCAAGGCTGACTGCCCGAGCATCGGGCCGGCCCCACATCGTCGAGCTCTCTCGCCAGGCGCTGGACGGGCTCGACCGTCGGGGTCGCCACATGGCCCCCGTGATGCGGGCCGCCCGCCCGAAGCTGCTGTGCGATGCGGCAGCGACCGGAGGAGCTGCAATGAGCCGGGAGACCCTCGCTCCAGGGACGGTGTTCCAGAGCCGCTATGAGATCGTCTCGTTGCTCCGGGAGGGCAGCATCGCTGATGCCTACAAAGGGCGGGAGATCGCGAGCGGGCAGCCGGTCGTCCTCAAGGTCGTACGCCTGGTCCGGGACGGAGACCCAGCGGACCTGGTGCGGCGCTACGGCGTGCGGTTTTTACGGGGAATGCGCGTCTGCGCGCGTCTCCAGCATCCCAGCATCGTCCGGATCATCGCGTCCGGGCGAGGGGACGACGGGAAGCTGTATGCCGTCTTCGAGTTCGTGCACGGGCAGAGTTTGGCCGAACTGCTGGCCGAGCAGGGCGCACTCGAGCCGCCGGAAGCGCGGCACCTGATGCTGCGGGTTCTGGATGCGCTGGGCTTCGCGCACCGGCACGGCATCGTCCACGGGGACATCAGGCCGACCCACGTGATGGTAGCGCCCGCGGGGGCACTGCGGAACGCGCTGGTGCTCGACTTCGGCTTCGGCGCGTTCGCCGCGAGCGCGCGCGCCGGCCAGGCCGACGCCCTCGCCCACGGCAGGGAGATGCTCCTGGGCTTTCCGTCTTACGCAGCGCCGGAGCAGCTTCGGGGCTTCCCGCCGACGGCGCGCTCGGACCTGTACGCCTGGGGACTCGTGTTTCTCGAGTGCCTCACGGGCAGGCGTACGGGCTGCAGCAGCCCGCCGGAGGCAGGGGGTGTTCTGCGGGAGGACCGCGAGCCGGCGCGGGTCCCTGCCGCGCTGCTCGAGCATCCGCTCGGCGCGATATTGCGGCACGCGACGAACGAAGATGTCGCGGCGCGCGCCGTCACGGCCGACGACCTCCTGCGCGAGCTCGATGCCTGCCAGGTGGATGGGCTCCGCCGGGAGGACCTCATCAAACCAGACGCGCCGACGGACGCCGAGATGAGGCGAGAGGAGGGCCGGGGCGCGCGGGAAGAGGGGAACCGGGACGCCGCAAGCCCGGCGCCGCGGCCGCCGGCGTACATGAGCTCGTCCAGAGCTTCCGTCACTTCCGTTGAAGAGCGCACGCTCGCGTTCGCCCACACACCTCTCGCTGAACACGCGGGAAGCGCGATTCCCGACGAGGGAGCGCAGGGAGGCATGCCCGCTCCCCCGGAGGCTGCGGCGAAGCTGGCGGAGCCTCTCGTGGACCCCCTGCTTCCAGCCGCCGGCAGCACGATCAAGCATTACGAGATCATCCGCAAGCTGGGCCAGGGCGGCATGAGCGTCGTGTATCTGGCCCGCGACCCGAGGCTTGGTCGCCTGGTCGCGATCAAGTTCCTCCTCAAGTACAGCGGGCGTGGGATCGAGCGATTCCTCGCCGAGGCGCGGGCCACGGCGCGCTGCCGGCACGAGAACATCGTGGTCATCTACGATGTGGATGAGATTCGTGGATACCCGTACCTCGTGCTCGAATACATCAAGGGTCCCACGCTGCGCAGATGGATGCACCAGCGCGAGCACCAGAGCGCGCACGAGTCCCCCGGTGCCCACACGCCGCCCGGCCCACCGGTGCCCGACGTCGTGATCCAGCACATGATTCCTGTCGTTCGCGCGCTGGTCTGCGCGCATGAGCTCGGGATCGTACACCGCGATCTGAAGCCGGAAAACGTCCTCCTGGATCACGCCGGCTGCATCAAGGTGCTGGATTTCGGCATCGCCAAGCAGATGGAGGCCAGAAGGGTCGCGACGATCACGGGCACGCGGGCAGCGCTCGCCGGTGGCGCTGGCCAGCCTCGGAAAAGTGCGCCCCTCGGCACACCCCGGTACATGTCGCCCGAGCAACTGCTGGGCGGTGGCGTCGATCATCGCACCGACCTCTGGGCCGTCGGCATCATGCTCTACGAGCTGCTCACAGGGAAGCACCCGCTGGACCCATTCTCGTTCGCACGGCTCTCGGCCATCGTCGATTTCAATGTTCCCATGCCCAGCCTGAGCGAGAGCCGCCCAGAATTGGAGGCGCTTGGCGCGCTCGTCGACCGTTGCTTGAGGAAGAGCAAAGACGAGCGCATCGGCTCGGCCCGGGAGCTGCTCGCCGAGCTCGAAGCGCTCCTGCCTGGCCGAAGGACGCCCCAGTTGGGCGATGAGGAGAGCCCATTCGCCGGACTGTCCCCATTTCAGGAGGCGGACGCGGCGCTCTTCTTCGGCCGCGATCGCGACATTGCTGCCCTGGCGGCACGGCTGCGCAACCAGCCGCTCCTGGCCGTCGCCGGGCCTTCCGGAGCGGGCAAATCATCGATCGTGCGCGCGGGCGTGATCCCGGCGTTGAAGGCATCCGGGGACCGCTGGGAAGCGTTCGTCCTGCGCCCGGGCCGCCGCCCCCTGTCCGCGCTCGTCGATGTGCTCGTGCAGGTCGCCGAGGCGGAGGCCGCGAACCGGGCGGCGGCGGGAGCTGGGGCAACGACGGACGCGCCCGAGATCCCCGATCACGACGGGCTGGTCGCCACCCTGCGCACCCAGCCAGGCTATCTGGGTGCCCGGCTGCGCGCGCGGTGCCGCCGTGGCGGCAACAGGCACCGCATCGTGCTCTTCGTCGATCAGTTCGAGGAGCTCTACACGCTGGGTGCGTCTTCGGAGGAATGGGCGGTGTTCGTCGCCTGCCTGGAAGGTGCGGCCGACGACGCCTCGTCGCCCCTGCGCGTCCTGCTCGCCATCCGCTCGGACTTCCTCGATCGTGTGGCTGATGATCGCGAGTTCATGGTCGACGTGATCCGCGGGCTCTGGTTCCTGCCGCCCATGGGGCGCGACGGCCTGCGCGAAGCCTTGACGCGGCCGCTCGAGGCGGCCGGATATCGCTTCGAGGCCGCGGAGATCATCGAGCACATGCTGGGCACACTCGAGAGGACCCGCAGCCCCTTGCCGCTTTTGCAGTTCACGGCCACGAAGCTGTGGGAGGCGCGCGATCGCGAGCACCGGCTTTTGACCCGAGACAGCTACGAGCAGCTCGGCGGCGTCGCCGGTGCCCTGTCCGCTCACGCGGATGCGGTGCTCTCGGCGCTTCCATTGCGCGAGCAGCGGCTGGCCCGGGCGGTGCTCCTGCGCCTGGTCACGCCCGAGCGCACGCGCGCGGTGGTGAGCCTGGACGAGCTCCGCGAGATCGCGCCGGACGGCGCGGGCAGCGCTGGCGATGCGATCGCGCAGGTGGTCCAGCACCTGGCCGGCGCGCGGCTCCTGCTCATCGAGACCGGCGTCGAGCGCGAGGGCGCGATTGTGGAGCTGGTCCACGAATCCCTGATCGAGAGGTGGGCGAAGCTCAAGCAGTGGTTCGCCGAGAACGAGCAGGACGCGCAGTTCCTGGCCAGGCTACGCGCCGCGGCTGAGCAGTGGGAGGCAAGCGGTCAGGCTGATGGCTTGCTCTGGCGCGATCGCGCCGCCGAGGACGCCCGGGCGTGGCTCAAGCACCGCCGCGCTACGCAGGGCGATGAGTGGCGCTTCGGCCACGGCAAACGCGAAGAGCGCTATGTGCTCGCCGTCGTGGCGTTCGCCCAGCGCACGCGCCGCATTCGCTGGCACATCGTCACGGGCGCGATCGCTGCGCTCACGGCGATCGCGCTCATGGTGTCGTACCTGACCGCGCGCGCCGACCAGCGGGCGAGGCGTGCGCAGGCGGAGGCACTGCAAGCGCGCAACGCCACCAGCATGGTCACGGCGCGTGAGCTGCAGGCCGATCCCACGAGCGCACTCGCGATCTTGCGCGAAGTCGAGCCGCCCGACGTGCCGCGAGGGTGGGACGTCCTCGCCCGCTCGGCGCTGTACGGCGGGGTCGCTCGCGCGGTGCTCAGCCATCCGGATGCGGTCTTGTTCGCGAGCTATAGCCCCGACGGCCAGCGCGTTGTCACCGGGTCGTTGGACAAGACCGCACGGGTGTGGAACGCCGACGGCACGGGCGAGCCCCTGGTCCTTCGCGGTCACGACGATCTCGTCTTCTCGGCGGCGTTCAGTCCTGACGGCAAGCGTATCGTCACCGGGTCGTCTGACAAGACCGCGCGGGTGTGGAACGCCGACGGCACGGGCGAGCCCCTGGTCCTTCGCGGTCATGAGGAGCGGGTCATCTCGGCGGCGTTCAGCCCCGATGGCAAGCGCATCGTCACTGCGTCGTGGGACGACACCGCGCGGGAGTGGAACGCCGACGGCACGGGCAAGCCCCTGGTCCTTCGCGGTCACGAGGATCGGGTCTACTCGGCGGCGTTCAGCCCCGATGGCGAGCGCATCGTCACTGCGGCGTGGGACAAGACCGCGCGGGTGTGGAACGCCGACGGCACGGGCAAGCCCCTGGTCCTTCGCGGTCACGAGGATCGGGTCTACTCGGCGGCGTTCAGCCCCGATGGCAAGCGCATCGTCACCGGGTCGTATGACAACACCGCGCGGGTGTGGAACGCCGACGGCACGGGCGAGCCCCTGGTCCTTCGAGGCCACAAAGATGGAGTCTACTCGGCGGCGTTCAGCCCCGATGGCAAGCGCATCGTCACCGGGTCGTATGACAACACCGCGCGGGTGTGGAACGCCGACGGCACGGGCGACCCCCTGGTCCTTCGCGGTCACGAGAATTTGGTCGACTCGGCGGCGTTCAGCCCCGATGGCAAGCGCATCGTCACTGCGTCATTGGACAAGACCGCGCGGGTGTGGAACGCCGATGGCACGGGCGACCCCCTGGTCCTTCGCGGTCACGAGGATCGGATCTTCTCGGCGGCGTTCAGCCCTGATGGCAAGCGCATCGTCACCGGGTCGTATGACAAGACCGCATGGGTGTGGAACGCCGACGGCACGGGCGAGCCCCTGGTCCTTCGCGGTCACGCTGATCGGGTCTTCTCGGCGGTGTTCAGCCCCGATGGCAAGCGCATCGTCACTGCGTCGTGGGACAAGACCGCGCGGGTGTGGAACGCCGACGGCACGGGCGAGCCCCTGGTCCTTCGCGGTCACGAGGGTGAGGTCTACTCGGCGGCGTTCAGCCCCGATGGCAAGCGCATCGTCACTGCGTCATTGGACAAGACCGCGCGGGTGTGGAACGCCGACGGCACGGGCGAGCCCCTGGTCCTTCGCGGTCACGAGGGTGAGGTCTACTCGGCGGCGTTCAGCCCCGATGGCAAGCGCATCGTCACTGCGTCATTGGACAAGACCGCACGGGTGTGGAACGCCGACGGCACGGGCGAGCCCCTGGTCCTTCGCGGTCACGAGGATCGGGTCTTCTCGGCGGCGTTCAGCCCCGATGGCAAGCGCATCGTCACTGCGTCGTGGGACAAGACCGCGCGGGTGTGGAACGCCGACGGCGCGGGCGAGCCCCTGGTCCTTCGTGGCCACGAGCAATGGGTTCTGGGGGCGGCGTTCAGCCCCGATGGCAAGCGCATCGTCACCGGGTCGTATGACAAGACCGCACGGGTGTGGAACGCCGACGGCACGGGCGAGCCCCTGGTCCTTCACGGCTCCGACTCCCCGATCACCGACGTGGCATTCAGCCTCGATGGCAAGCGCATCGTCAGCGCGCACGACGACAAATCCGTACGGGTTTGGACCGATCTCGAACCGCTCCGCGGCGTTGACGACCCGAAGCTGTGGACCGCAACCACCTACTGCATGCCTGTCGAGCGGAGGATCAAGCTCCTTCGGGTGCCCGAAGCCATGGCCCGCGCGAACCGGGAAACTTGCCTGCGCCGCGTCGAGATGGCCCACGCGGCTGCCCTGGAACCCCAGCCGGACTCCAAAGGCTCCCGTTCCCCGCAGTAGAATGCGAGCCAGGTCGATGGCACCGAGTCGCCCGCGTACCCCACGCCCGGCTACCGGCCGACCTGCCGCGGCTACAGGTCGGCACCTCGGCCCCCTCGCCGGACGACGACCACCGGCGAGGCGCCTGCGGCCACGACCCGTACGGGCGCCCGTACCCGCGCCAGCGCAAGCACTGGCTGGGCGAGCTCTTGACGTCTGACGACGAGGGCGCCGCAGGGCCCGCTCAGCGCGCCGGCGACCGAGACCTGTCTTTTTTTATCCTCTCGATGATCCGATCCGCGTTATTCTTGTCCTGCCTCAGCAATCGAATCTCCTCTTCCGACAGCGAGACTTCGGTGATGTACATGGCCGATGAGCCGTTCAGGATGATGGCTTTCACCTCATCACCCCGAGATTCGATGCAATAGTCCCAGGGCTTCTCCGCAATCACGCTCATGTGTTCGACCTGATGAAGACCAGCTCCTGTATAGCTCCCCGCTGCAGCTCGCTGCACCACGGCTTCGCGCGATCCAGGGTGGCCCGGTGAGGATCAGCCGCCGCTCGCAGGTGCCGCCGTTCGCTGTCATGGAGGTGCTCGCCGCCGCCAACGCGCGGCGCGCGGCGGGGGAGCCGGTCATCAGCCTGTGCGCGGGCCAGCCGGGCTCAGGGGCGCCCGCCGTCGTGCGCGAGCGGGCGGCCGCGCTCCTCGCGGGCGGCGACCTCGGGTACACCGAGGCGCTCGGCATCCCGGCGCTGCGCCTGGCGCTCGCCGAGCACTACGGCCGCTGGTACGGCGTGGACATCGACCCGTCGCGCGTCGCCCTCACCACCGGGTCGTCGGGCGGGTTCCTGCTCGCGTTCCTCGCGGCGTTCGAGCCGGGCGACCGCGTGGCGCTCGCTCGCCCGGGCTACCCGGCGTACCGGAACATCCTCCGCTCCCTCGGGGTCGAGGTTGTCGAGCTGCCGTGCGGCCCGGAGAGCCGCTTCCAGCCGACAACGTCGCAGCTCATGGCCGCGCACGACGGCGGAAAGCTCGACGGCCTCATCCTGGCCAGCCCGGCGAACCCGACGGGCACCATGATCGACGCCGCGGAGCTCGACGCGATCGCGCGCTGGTGCGCGGCGCACGGCGTCCGGCTGGTGAGCGACGAGATCTACCACGGCCTCACGTACGGCGCGTGGGCCGGGCGCCAGGCGACGGCCGCGCGCCACGTCGGCGCGGGCGCCATCGTCGTCTCGAGCTTCTCGAAGTACTGGGCCATGACGGGCTGGCGCCTGGGGTGGCTCGTGCTGCCGCCGGAGCTCGTCCCGCCTGTCGACGCGCTGGCAGGGAACCTCGCGCTGTGCCCGCCCGCCCTCGCGCAGCACGCGGCCCTCGCGGCCCTGACCCCGGAGGCGTACGCCGAGGCGGACCGGCTGGTCGAGGGCTACGCGGCCGCGCGCGACCTGCTGCTGCGGCGGCTGCCCGAGCTCGGCTGGGAGGTCGCCCCGCCCGACGGCGCCTTCTACCTGTACGCCGACGTCGGCACGGACGACTCGGTCGCGTGGTGCGAGCGGCTGCTCGCCGACACGGGCGTGGCGCTCACGCCGGGCACCGACTTCGACGGCACAGGCGGCGCTCGGTACGTCCGGCTGTCCTTCGCGGCCCCTGTCGAGCAGGTCGACGAGGCGGTGACGCGGATCGTCGCGTGGCAACGCGCGCGCTGACCGACGAGGGGTCACCGCCGGCTGCCTCCCGCGCGCACGCGCGCACGCGCGAGCCCATGTCGACAACGCGTCGGGGCACGCCACGGGCGCGGCGGGTGGCGTCGGGTGCGGCGCCTCCGGCCTGTAAACTTGCAATGCCACGGTCACGGCCCGCGGGCGCGGGTACCCGCAGGACCGACGTTGCGGGCGCCGCGCTCCCCTGACGCCAGCCCCGTTTCGCCCGGGGCGGCCCCGGAAACCGCAACATCGCGATTTCCACTTGATTCGCCGTCGTGGACGGAAGAGTGAGCCGGCGCTTGCTCCGGCCGGGGGCGGGCGAGAGGACCATCACCCGTGGATGCATTGTCGTATCAGTCGCTCCTGACGGGCGCCGTCGCGCTCGTTGTCGCACGAACCTTCTACGTGCGTGTCAAGAAGGCCCCTGAAGGCAACGAGACGATGGCGCGCATCGCGCGCTACGTCCGCGAGGGGGCGATGGCCTTCCTCGCGCGCGAGTACAAGGTGCTCGCCATCTACGCCGCCGTCGTCTTCGCGCTCCTGGCGGCGACGCTCGGGCTCCTCGCCGCGGGCGCCTTCGCCGCCGGCGCGTTCCTGTCGCTCGTCGCCGGCTTCTTCGGCATGAAGGCCGCGACCTACGCCAACGTTCGCACGGCCGAGGCGGCGCGCGCGCACGGCAAGGCCACCGCGCTCGTCACCGCGCTCGACGGCGGCGCCGTCATGGGCCTCTGCGTCGCGGGGCTCGGCCTCATCGGCCTGGGCGGCATCTACGCCCTGTTCCGCAACGACGAGCACCTCGCGACGATCGTCCACTCGTTCGCCGTCGGGGCGAGCTCGATCGCGCTCTTCGCCCGCATCGGCGGCGGCATCTACACGAAGGCCGCCGACGTCGGCGCCGACATCGTCGGCAAGGTCGAGGCGAACATCCCCGAGGACGACCCCCGCAACCCGGGCGTCATCGCCGACAACGTCGGCGACAACGTCGGCGACATCGCCGGCATGGGCGCCGACATCTACGAGAGCTACGTGGCCGCTGTCGTCGCCGCGATCGCGCTCGGCCTCACGCTGCCGATCGCCAGGCTGCAGCCGCTCGCTCCGTCGGCGAGCGAGCAGGAGCTCCGCGCGATGGCCGTGTCGCTGCCGCTGCTGCTCGCGACGATCGGCCTCGCGGTCTCGGTCGTCGGCATCTTCATCACGCGCGCGCTCAAGAACCTGCCGCCGGCCCGGGTGCTGCGCCTCGCGCTCATCGTCCCGCCGTTCCTCGTCGTCCTCGCGGCGGCCGGCGTCCTCCCGGGGCTCGGCTTCAGCGGCGGCGCCGTCATCACCCTCGCTGCCGGCGCGGCGGGCGGCGCCATCGTCGGCCTCGTGACCGACTACTACACGTCGATGGGCCCCATCCACAAGGTGGCCCAAAGCTCGCTCACCGGCCCCGGCACCAACGTCATCCGCGGCATCGCTGTCGGCCTCGAGAGCGTCGCGATCCCCCTCATGACCCTCTGCGCCGTGGGCTGGATCTCGAACCACTACCTCGGCCTCTACGGCATCGCGCTCGCCGCGGTCGGCATGCTCGCGGGCACCGCGATCGTCATGACCGTCGACGCGTACGGCCCGATCGCCGACAACGGCGGCGGCATCTCCGAGATGGCCGGCCTCGGCAAGGAGGTCCGCGACATCACCGACGAGCTCGACGCGGTCGGCAACACCACCGCGGCCGTCGGCAAGGGCTTCGCGATCGGCTCGGCGGTGCTCACCGTCGTGGCGCTGTTCGCGGCCTTCAACATGGAGGTCGACGCGGTCCGCCGCGCGAAGGGCCTCCCGGAGCTCGTGCTCTACCTGACCGACGCGAAGGTCCTCATGGGGCTCCTCTTCGGCGCGATGCTCCCCTGCCTCGTCGGCTCGCTCACGATGACCGCCGTCGGCCGCGCGGCCGGCGCGATCGTCGAGGAGATCCGCCGTCAGTTCCGCGAGATCCCCGGCCTCCTCGAGGGCAAGCCGGGCGTCGACCCGCAGCCGAAGGTCATCGTCGACATCGCCACGTCGGCCGCCATCCGCGAGATGATCGCGCCCGGCGCCATCGCGGTGCTCGCGCCGGTCGTCGTCGGCTTCGCGGCCGGCCCCGAGGTCCTCGCGGGCACGCTGGCCGGCGCGCTCGTCGTCGGCGCGGTGCTCTCGCTGATGATGGCGAACGGCGGCGGCGCCTGGGACAACGCCAAGAAGCACATCGAGAAGGGCGGCCTCGACGGCCACGCGAAGGGCTCCGACGCCCACAAGGCCGCCGTCGTCGGCGACACAGTCGGCGACCCCTTCAAGGACACGTCGGGCCCGGGCATCTCGATCCTCATCAAGGTGATGGGCGTCGTGTCGCTCCTCATCGCCCCGCTCATCGCCTGAGCGAACGCGTCGTCGCGGCGACCGAGGACGCGGCCCCCACGGGCCGCGTTCTCGTTTTGTGGGCCTCGCGCGCGACGACGGCGGGGCCGCGCCGCCCGCCGTTCGGTCTTCCCTGGCGCCGATCAGTCGTTGGCGGCGTCCATGACGGCCTGCCACTCCGTCGAGAACGAGCCGTCCGTGCGCTTGATCTCCGACCCCGTGTCCCACAGCACGGGGACGATGCCGCGGGACAGCGACGCCTCCACCACCGACCGCATCCACAGCGTCCGCGACGCCGGCTCACGGGGGTAGCTCTCGCCCGGCGTGACGGCGAACTCGCCGAGGATGACCGGGATGCTCCGCTCGGCGCTGAACGCGCCGAGCCTGTCGAACAGGCTCTTCAGCTCCGCCTTCTCGGGATCCGTGCCCCACGTCGTCTTGGGCGAGCCCCAGCTCTCCACCGTGTCGAGGCCGCAGAAGGTGTAGGGCGTGTAGTAGTGGATCGAGAGGAACAGGCTCTTCGTGCCGGCCGGATCGGTCGGCACCTTGAACTCGCTCACGCAGGTCCTGTCGATGTCCGTCACGAAGCCGGAGATGAGCAGGGCGCGGCTCGCGTTGTAGCCGCCCTGCGCGCGCACGGTGGTGACGAAGATCTGGTTCATCTCGTTGAGGGCGGCGTAGTCCGGCGTCCCCCCGTCGCGAACGCCGTTGACCCAGTAGTTCCCCTCCTCGTTCATCCCCTCGAGGATCAGCGTGTGACCGAAGTCGCGGAAGGCCGTGGCGATCTGGGTCCAGTAGGACGCGTACCTGGCCTTGACGCCGTCGGTGGCCCTGTACTCGTCGGCGTTGCCCTCGTTGTAGATCCAGCCCCCGTCCCAGTGGATGTTCACGATCGAGTACATGCCGGCGTCCTCGATCCAGCCCACCACCTCCTTGACCCGGGCCATCTTGGCAGCGTCGATCGTGCCGTTGGCCGCGTAGGTGTCCCAGGCGACGGGCACGCGCACCGTCTTGATGCCGCGGCTGGCCATGCCGTTGATGAACGCCTGCGTGATCAGCGGCTGACCCCAGCCCGTCTCCCACGCGGTGGTGTTCTCCAGCGTGTTGCCGATGTTGGTCCCGATGCCCATGTCGGCGACCATGGCCGCGGCGTCCGCCGGCGTCGCGGAGCCGCCGGTCCCGCCGGAGCCCCCGGTTCCGCCCGTGCCGCCCGTCGAGGCGTCCCCCGCGCCCGTACCGCCCGTCGAGGCGTCACCGGCGCCCGTACCGCCCGTCGAGGCGTCCCCGGCGCCCGTACCGCCCGTCGAGGCGTCACCGGTGGTCGAGCCACCGCCGCTGCTTGCTGCGTTCCCGCTCGGGTTGCTCTCCGAGGAGCACCCCAGTGCGACGAGGACCAACAAGGGTGCCGTGAGGTTGAACCATGATGTGGCCGCAGAGCGGCAAGCCGGGAGAGAAAGCATGAAGGCGACGGTATCCCAGCCCGCCGGGAGCTCCAAGCGCGATCGATCTCCGCCGGGAGCGGTCCAGGCCGCTTCGCTTCGAGCCTGGCGCCGTGGGGCGGTATCCGCAGCGCGCCGGGATTCCACCTTGACAGTCAATGCAGCCTGAGGCGATCACAGCAAAGAGGAGATAGATCATGTCGCACAAAGAGGCCGTGTCCATCGTTGGTCTGGGTCAGATGGGCGCCGCGCTGGCGCGCGCCTACATCAACGCCGGTCATCGGGTGACCGTGTGGAACCGAACCCTCGGCAAGGCAGCGCCGTTTCAGGGCCAGGCGAAGGTGGCGGCGACGCCCGAGCAGGCATGCAGCGAGAGCGACATGACGATCGTCTCGCTGCTCGACTACGCAGCGAGCGACCAGGTATTCCGCGCGCCCGCCGTGGCCGAGGCCGCGAAGGGCCGGACGCTGGTGCAACTGACGAGCGGCACGCCCAACGATGCTCGCAGCGGGGCGGCGTGGGCGGCGGACGTCGGGATCAACTACCTGGACGGGTGCATCCTGGCTTACCCCAGTTACATCGGTGGTGAGCATACGCCTGTGTTCTACTCGGGTCCCAGGGAGCTCTACGACCGCCACGAGGCGACGCTGCGCGTCGTCGGCGGGGCCACCTCCCACGTCGGCGAGCCGATCGGGGCCGCGGCGACGCTCGACTGCGCTCTCCTGGAGAGCTTCTACGGCGCCACGCTGTCGTTCCTGCACGGGGCGGCGATCTGCGCGTCGGAGAAGTTTCCCCTCGACGCGTACTTCGCCAGGTTTCAGGCGATCATGCCGCTCATCTCGGTCACCGCCGACATGTGCAAGAGCATGCTGTCCACCGGCGATTTCAAGGGGACCGACTGCACGCTGGACATCCACGCCGGCGCCCTCGCGCACATCGTCCGTCTCAGCCAGGAGAACAACGTCGACAGGCGCATCCCGGAGCTCATCCAGTCCTATTTCAAGCGGGCATTGCAGCTCGGCCACGGCGCCGATGAGATGGCCGCCGTGTTCAACGCCATCCAGGATCGGACCCGCGGCTGACGAGCGGTGGAGGGTCCGACCCTTGCGCCGAGGCCCGCTCCCGTACCCTGAAGTTCCGGCCCGAGCACCCACGCCGTCCGTTTGGCGCCGTCGAGCAGGCACGCCACTGGCTCGAGCGTTTCGTCGCCTGGTACAACGACAAGGGCAGCGGAGGCCGGGCCGCGTGGGGTAGACTGCGTCCGTGGACCGACCCGACAAGCGCCCCACGGATGATCTGCTGACACCGACGCTTCAGGACGCCGGCGAGGGCCAGGCAGCGCCAGGGAAGCGGCCGTTCCGGCTCCGGTCCCAGCTCTGGATCGGGGCGCTCGGCGGCGTGGTGCCCATGTTCCTCCTCGGCATGATCAACGCCGGGCGCCTGCGGCTGCCGGCCGAGCAACGGCGGCGAATGCTGCTCCTCGGCCTCGCGGCCCTGGCCGCCGTCCTGGCCATCTGGAGCTGGGCGCAGTTTTCCGCGTACGGCCAGGCGTCGGCCGACGCGCCGGGCTTCTACCGCGGGATCCGGCTCGCCAACCAGATCCTCGGCGCGCTGCTTTACCTCGGCTACAGCCGCCTTCAGCAGCTCGCCGACCGGCGCTTCCAGTTCGCCGGCGGACAGCACGCCTCCCTCTGGATCCCGGGCATCGCCGTCATGCTCGCCGGCTTCGCGATCCAGTTCGCCGTGCTCGCGGGGCTCGCCGCGCTCCCCGCCGGAGCGCAGCCGTGAGCGACGCCGAGCAGGCCGTCGCGCTGGCGCGCCACTACCTCCACGTCGACCAGCCGCGGCGCGCGCTCGAGACGCTCGAGCGGGTCGCGGATCCCGATCTCGAGGACCCCGAGCTCTGGACGCTGCGCGCCGCCGCGCTCCGCGCGCTCGACAAGCCCGCCGAGGCCGCGCGCGCCGCGCGCGAGGGCCTCGCGCGCGCGCCGGAGTCGCCCCGCCTGCTCTACCTGCTCTGCGACTGCGAGGCGCAGCTCGGCGACGCCGCGGCGGCAGAGCGGGCCATCCTGAGCTGCCTGCGCGTCGCGCCGGAGAGCGCCCCCGCGCTCTGCCGCTATGCCTTGCTCGTCGCCAAGGCGGGCCAGGTGGACAAGGCGGCGCGGCTCGTCGAGGAGGCGGCGCGCATCGATCCCGAGGCGGGCGGCGTCGCGCGCGCCCGGATGATCGTGGCCTACCTGCAGGGCAAGGACGAGGAGCTCGCCCGGCATGGCAAGGCGCGCCTCGCCGCCGATCCCGACGACGCGCTCACCTACCACTTCCTCGGCCAGGCGATGCTCGAGGGCGGCCGGGTCGACGAGGCCGGCCGCCACCTCCGGACCGCGGCGCGCCTCGACCCGGGCGACAACGACCTCGCCGACGCCGCGCGTGAGGCCCGCTTCGCCACGCATCGGCTGATGAGGCCCCTCTGGCCGATGCAGCGCTTCGGGGCCATCCCGGTGTGGATCGCGGCGATCGTTGTCTTCTACGGTCTACGGGCGACGGGGAACCGGGCCGCCGCGAGCCTCTTCGGCTTCGCCTACCTCGCTTACTGCCTCTACAGCTGGATCATGCCGCCGCTCCTGCGGCGCTGGATGGGTCTATCGCGATGAGCTCGGACCGGATCACCGCGCTGGAAAGGGCGCTCGATGTCGCTCCCGACAACCACCCGCTCCGGCTCCTGCTCGCCGAGATGCTCCAGGGCGCGGGCCGCCCCGCGGACGCGGCGCGGCAGTACGAGGCGCTGCTCGACGCGGGCGAGCTGCCGCGCGAGGCGCTGCTCGACGCCGCGAGGCTCTCGATCGAGGCCGGCAGCCTGCAGGCCGCGGCGCGATGCCTCGACGCCGCGCGCAAGGCCGGGCTCGTGGAGGGGATCGCCGAGACGCAGGCGCGGCTCGACGCGAAGCTCGACCAGAAGGGCGTGCTCCGGCTCGTGCATTCGTCGAGCGGCCGCGCCGCCGCCGCGGCGGGCGCCGAGGGGCGCCAGCAGGACCGACGCAAGCTCGGCGAGGAGGCGCGGGCCACCTTCGCGGAGATCGGCGGCCTGGAGGAGGTGAAGAAGGCGGTGCACCGCGCCATCATCCTCCCGCTGCAGCGCCCCGAGCTCTACGCGAAATACGGGCGCAAGTCGGGAGGGGGCATCCTCCTTTATGGCCCGCCCGGCTGCGGCAAGACGCTGCTGGCGCGCGCGACGGCGGGCGAGTGCAATCTGCCCTTCTTCAACGTGCGCATCGAGGACATCCTCGACCCCTACGTCGGCGTGAGCGAGCGCAACCTCCACGACGCCTTCGAGGAGGCGCGCGCCCACGCGCCCGGCGTGCTGTTCCTCGACGAGCTCGACGCGCTCGCCTTCGCCCGCCGCAAGCACCACGGCGGCGCGGGGCGCCCCCTGGTGGATCAGCTCCTCCAGGAGCTCGACTCCATCGGCTCGGAGAACAAGGGCCTGCTCGTGCTCGGCGCCACCAACGCGCCCTGGGACGTCGACGACGCGCTCAAGCGGCCCGGGCGCTTCGATCGCCTTGTGTTCGTCCCGCCCCCCGACGAGGAGGCGCGCCGCAGCGTCCTGGAGATCGCCCTCGCGGGCCGGCCTGCGGAGCGGCTCGATCTGAAGAAGCTCGCGCGGTTGACGCCGCTCTTCAGCGGGGCCGACCTGCGCGCGCTGGTGGAGCAGGCGTTCGACCGGGTGATCGAGGAGGCGCTCGACACCGGCACGGAGCCGCCGCTCACGATGAAGCACGTGGAGGCGGCGCTCGAGGCGCAGCGCCCCACCACGCTGGAGTGGCTGGCGCGCGCCCGGAATTACGTGGAGTTCGCCAACCAGAGCGAGCAGTACAAGGACGTGGCCCTGTTCCTGAAGTCCCGCGAGGCCAGGGCCTGGAAGGACTGATCGCCCGCGCCGCCCGCCGGCGCCATGGCCTTGGCGGCCGAGCGCCCCGCAGGCTGACTCCTCACCAGGGGATCGGGCCTGCGTCGTCCGAGAAGGTGCCAGTCGGTCCGTCGGGACCGAGCAGCGCGAGCCGCACCGGCTCGCGCGCGCCTTCGGCGACGGTGCGCGTTCCGCTATGGTTGTTGAGGTCGGTGGCGACGTAGCCGGGGCACACAGCGTTGACCTTGATGGCGGTGCCGGCGAGCTCGTGCGCGAACGCGATCGTCACCGCGTTGAGCGCGCTCTTCGACGGGCTGTACGCGACGCCGCCGACGCCGCGGACCGACGTGGCGGGATCGCTGAGCCATGTCATCGAGCCGAGGCGGCTCGACACGTTGACGATCCGCCCGGCCGGCGCCTCGCGCAGGAGCGGCAGCATCGCCTGGGTCACGGCGATCACGCCGAACACGTTGGTCTCGAACACGTCGCGGACGTCGGCGAGCGAGGCCACGCTCGGCCTCCCGCTCGCGGCGATCTCGTCGACAGTGACCCCGCTCTGCGCTGGGCCTCTGGCGATGCCAGCGTTGTTGACGAGGACGTCGAGCCGGCCGAGCTCGCGGCGGATCCGCGCTGCGGCGGCGGCGATCGAGCCGGCGTTCGTGACGTCGAGCGCGATGGCGCGCGCATCGCCGGTGATCTCCCTGGCCGCGGCCTCTCCGCGCGCGAGGTCGCGCGAGCCGACGAGCACTGTGTGGCCGCGCGCCGCGAGCTCCTTCGCGATCGCGTGGCCGATACCTTTGTTGGCCCCGGTGACCAGGGCGACGGGTCTGTCTTGCATGTCCCCTGGATAGCGACCGTCGCGGGCGCTGCCTTGGTGATCCTTGGCGGTCGAGAGGGCTGCCAAGAATGCCCAAGCCGAGGGGGCACGCCGGTAATAGGATAGGAGCGTGGCGACCCGAGCCGACCTCCTTGCTGTCCCCGTGCCCGGCGTGCGCGTGACGCGCTGGTCGACCGGCGAGCTCTACGCCGGCATGAAGGAGATGTACGCGATCGGTCGCGTCGAGGTCGGGCGCTCGGAGTGGTGGTGCCGCGGAAAGGTGTGGAGCTGCGGCCCTGGCTCGTTGCAGATCCTGAGACCCGGCGACGTGCACCGCGACATCTCGCGCGACGGCCCGGGCACGGGCCAGTGCGTCGCGTTCTCGGCGTCCATGGTCGAGCGCGTGATCGGCAAGGTCTGCGTCCACCCGCAGCTCGCCGCCGGTGACGAGCGGGGCGCGGCGTTCCACCGCCTGCATCACACTGTGCGCGCCGGCGCCGATCGTCTCGAGCTCGAGGTGGCGGTCGCCGAGGCGATCGACGCGCTCGCGGCGGTCGGCGACGCGCAGTGCGAGTACACGCGACCGGTGCGCCGCGCGATCGAGCTCCTGCGGGAGCAGCTCGCCGAGCCGGTGACGCTCGACGACCTCGCCGCGCACGCCGGCCTCGACAAGTTCCACCTGTGCCGCGCGTTTCGCGCGCAGGTCGGCATGTCTCCGTACGCGTACCTGACGCGGCTGCGGATCATGCGCGCGAAGGAGATGCTCGTCGCCGGCGTGAGGCCGCGCGACATCGCCCCGCGGGTCGGCCTCTACGACCAGAGCCAGCTCAACCGGCACTTCCGGCGCATCGTCGGCACGACGCCGGGCCAGTACGCGCGCGGCGCCTAGGGCGAGCCCCCAGGAGCCCACGACCGCGGAGGAGCCGCGGCGTCCTTTCTCGACGTAAACTTACCATCTGAGGTGAACTCCTCGATCCCTCGATGACGAAGTCGAGCGACCCATGATTGATCGAGAGCGCTCCGGTACACGGGGAGGGGAGGTCGGACGCTTCTTGTCGGCGACTTCACTTTCTCGCGAGGCTACACTGATGAGCGTGAATCGAAAGCAGTCTCTGGCGGCGACCTCGACGACCGCGGGCCTTCTCGTGCTGCTGGCGACCGGGTACGCGCGCGCGGCGGAGCACTACGTGGCGCCGGACGGCAGCGACTCCAATCGCGGGAGCATGGACGAGCCGTTCGCCACCCTCTCCACGGCGAACAGCGCCGCCGCCGCCGGTGACACCATCTGGGTGCGCGGCGGCACCTACGAAATCACGACCCAGCTCGTCCTTTCGAGGGGCGGCACCTCGGAGACCAACCGCACCAAGATCTGGGCCTACCCAGGTGAGAGGCCGGTGCTCGACGCGTCGAGGTATGCCACCAGCAACCGGGCCGTCGACGTGCCGGTGGTCCTGGTGACCGGAAGCTGGATGCACCTTCGAGGGCTCGAGATCGCCAACGCCAAGGTGGGCAGGAGCGGCGACCACTCGTACTCGCTGCTCCGCACCAAGGGCTCCAGCAACAACATCTTCGAGCTGCTCCACCTCCATCATGCCTTCGGGCCCGGCCTGTTCATCGATGGAGGCAACGGCGGCAACCTGATCCTCAACTGCGATTCGCACGACAACTACGACCAGAACGGCAGCCAGGGCGACGGCCAGAACGGCGACGGCTTCGGGGTCCATTACCAGACGACGGGTCCCGGCACGATCATCCGGGGGTGCCGCGCGTGGAACAACTCGGACGATGGCTACGACTACATCTCGCAGGAGGTGCCGGTCCTCACCGAGGGCAGCTTCGCCATGTCGAACGGCCGGGGCAGCGAAGGCAACGGCAACGGGTTCAAGGTCGGCAGCAGCAAGACGGGCATCCGGCACATCGTGCGGAACAACGTGGCCTGGAAGAACAAGGCCGCGGGCTTCTACGCGAACCACTCGTCGGGCGGCAATACCTGGCTCAACAACACCGCGTACAAGAATGGAACCCAGTACAACATGCTGGCGAGCCCGCCCGACGATAGCAGCCAGACGATCATCTTGACCGGAGCGCTCGCGCACGAGATGCGGAACAACATCGGCTTCCCGAACAAGAACTCGAACATGGGGGGCGTCGACACCGCGTTCAACACGTGGGACCTGAACATCACGGAGACGAGCTCGGCCTTCGAGAGCACGTCCGACGCCGGTTGCACCGGACCCCGAGAGGCCGACGGCAGCATCCCCTCCGTATGCGTGTTCATGAAGCTCAAGACCGGGAGCGCTCTGATCGACAAAGGCACGGACGTGGGGCTTCCGTTCGTCGGATCGGCGCCGGACCTCGGAGCTCACGAGTTCGGCGCCGGGCCGACCGCAGGGGCGGGTGGCGCCGCCGGTGGCTCGGGCACCGCTGGCGGCGGCATGGGCGGCACGGCAGCCCAGGGAAGCGGTGGCGACGGGTCCGGTGGCGCGGTCGGCACCAGCGGTGGGATGGGCGCAGCCGGTGGCGCTCCGGGTACCGGCGGCTCCCCGGAGACCGGCGGCGCCACGGGCGGCACCGATGGTCACTCGGAGGGCCGCGCCGGAGCCGCAGGGACCTCGGAAGACGACAGCTCCGCGGCGGGCTGCGCTTGCGCCGTGACTTCCGACGATGCCACCGCCGGTACCGGCGGGCTCGCGTTTGTCGCGCTTGCCTCCGCGTTCGCCGCGCGCTCCCGCGATCGGAGGACGTCGCGACGCAATGGCGGCCGGCAATCGAGGTTCTGATCCGAAGGAGGACGATGGAGATGAGACGCCAGACAAGCACGTGGTGTGGAGCCGTCGCTGCGCTGGCGTTCTTGCCCGCATGTGCGTCCGAAGGCGACAGCACTGTCGGCGGCGGCGGCGCTGGAAGCCTCCGGACGTCCAGGGGAATCGGCAGACCCGTCCTGCGGGGGCATGACCGCCTCAGGCGACGGAGGACGCCGGCGCGCGGCGGCGCGCAGCCGCGGGGGCGGCGCCGAAGCGCGTCGCTACCAGGTGGTCGCACCAGCGCTCCACGCTGGTCTGGATCGGCGGCATCGCCAGCCCGATCGCGCGGACGTGGGCGTCGGCCGCGCGGGTGTCATGGGCATCCTCGGCGAGGAACGACAGGCTCTCTCGCGGCACGCCGGTGAGCGCCTCCGGCAGCAGGCGTACCAGGCCGAGGGGCAGGACCCACCTCTCGGGGGGCGGCGCTTCAGGTGGGCGGCGATGCCGCGGACCAGCGCGGGCAGCCGCGGAGTCGCTTGCTCGAGGACGCAGAGGTCCTGTTCCGCGGTCCCGGGGCGCTCGGGCACGCTCGCCAGGAAGCGCGCCAGGTAGTCGACGGTCACCAGCGGCAGGAAGGTGCGCTCGCTGCCCGAAGGCGAAGCGCGCAGCCAGGTGATAGACGTCGCGCACCTGCTCGAAGCGGTCCGCCAGGCCGAGCGACGCCTCCTCCACATCGCCCTCGACCACCAGGAGCCGCCGCGAATCGCCGCCGTGCGCGTCGACGAACGCGGCGAGCGCCGCGGCCCGCTGCCGCGCGCGGCGCACCGGCGCCGCCACGACCTTCGTCCGGGTCAGCTCGGCCAGCAGCCAGCGCCCGATGAACCCCGTACCCCCCGTCACAAGGACCTCGACGTCGCTCACGCTCATAGGCCGCCCAGCATGCGTCGCTGGACCCATGACGAAAATGGGATGTATCTCATATCAGGTATGAGCGAGATCGATATCCGCAGCATCAATCTGAACCTCCTTCCCGCCCTCGAGGCGCTGCTCATCGAGGGCAGCGTCAGCGCTGCGGCGCGCCGCGCCCACGTCAGCCAGTCGGCGATGAGCCACTCCCTCGCGCGCCTGCGCGAGCTCTTCGGCGATCCCCTCCTCACCCCCCTCGGCCGCGGCCTCGCCCCCACGCCGCGCGCCCTCCAGCTCCGCGCGGCCTTGCCCGCCGCCTTCGAGCACCTCCGCCGCGCCCTCGCTTCCCCCGAGCCCTTCGATCCGCGCACCTCGGCGCGCACCTTCCGTATCGCCACCGTCGACCACTTCGAGCTCACGACCCTCCCTGACGTGCTCGACCACCTGGGCAGACACGCGCCCTTCGTGCGCCTGGAGATCGAGCGGTTCTCTCCCGAGGTTGTCCCCGCGCTCGTCGTCGGCGACATCGATCTGGCCCTGATCGGCGCCTCCCAGCCCGTGCCCGCCGCTGGCCTCCGCCGCGTGCCGCTCTACGAGGAGCCCTTCGCCGTGATGGCCCGCAAGGGTCACCCGGCGATCAAGCGCCGCCTCGACCTCGAGACCTACGTCTCGCTCGGCCACGTCCTCGTCAGCGTCGAGGGCCGCCGCGACGGCGCCGTCGACCGCGCCCTGGCCCGCCTCGGCAAGAGCAGGCGCGTTGCCCTGCGCCTGCCTCACTTCATGGCCGCGCCCCTCGCCGTGCGCAGCTCCGACCTCCTCTGCACGATCGCGAGCAGCGTCGCCCAGCGCGCCCGCGAGCTCTTCGGGCTGCGGGTCTTCGCGCCCCCCTTCGAGCTGCCCGCCGCGCAGGTCGTGGCCCTGTGGTCGCAGCGCCACGACGACGACCCGGCGCAGCGCTGGTTCCGGGACCTCTTCTCCTCGGGCCGCGCGCTCTCGCCGCACCTGCGGGCCCTGGTCCGCCGGGGCGTGGGGTGATCTGGGGGTGCCTCCGCCATGCACGAGCTGCGGGGCGGGAACGAGGAGGAGGGGCCGCGGCGCCTTTATGACGGGGTGCTCGCTGCCGAGCTCCGCCGACCCGACGAGGCGCAGGAGCTCGTCCTGGGAGGCCTGCTCGAGCGCCTTCACCGCCGCGAGCTGCGGGCGGCCCGCCGTGAGCGTGCCCGTCTTGTCGACAAGGACCGTATCGACGCGGCTCGCGGCCCCGAGCGCCGCGCCGCCCTTCACCAGCACGCCGAGCTCGGCCAGCACGCCGAGCCGCAACTGCGTGCGCACCTGCGCACGCCCAGGACGGGCCGTCCCGCATTCATTCCGGTTCACCTCAAAATTTACCTTTGACGCCCACGAAACGCTCAGAGAAGTGGCCCGCGGCTCTCAGCGCCCATCGCGCGCAGCGGCCAAGGGCTTCCAACCGGGGGGAACGGTGAGGGTGTCACAGCGACGGATCTCATGGGCGGCAGGGGTTGTCCTCCCGCTCCTTGTTGGTCCGGCGCGCGTAGAAGCGTACGAGCTGAGCGCCGGTGTGAGCCTCGGGTGGCTCCAGGCCGGTACCGTTTCCGCGCCTCGCGGTGGGCCCGCACGCGGGCATAGCGTGGCCCCTCCAGCGAGACATCCTGGTCATGGTGCACGATATGTGCACGAGCCTACCCCCGACCCAGGAGGACGGGTTCGGGGTCTACAACCAGACCTCGGTTGACATCGGGTACGCGTGGGAGGACGGCAATGTCAGCGCGGGGCCATCGGTCGCGTTCTACGTCGTGCCGGCGTGCGGCATCACGTTGTGCGGCCGCGTCGGTGGCTTGGCCGTAGGCGGCCACGCGCAGACCAACGCGTACGTTGCCGGACCGCTGGGGGTGTCGGTGAGCGTCAACGTGGATTGGGTCGGTCGGGGCAGTCTGCTGCTCCCGGGCTACGTGTCCGTCGTCGTTGTTGCTGGTCCTGTGCTTCGATGGAATGCCAAATGAACGTGAGAACAGTCCTGTTATTGGTCGTGGTCATATCGGTCTGGACGCTGGCGGCGTGCAACTGGACGATCGGAGACTGCTACCCTGTCGGGGAAAGAACTTCGGGTGCAGGTGCCGGTCCAGGCTCGGAGCCCCGCCCCGTCTACACCTCCGCCGCATCCGGTGACTTCGGGGCGGAGCCGCCGGACGGCCCCCACGACGGCAGCGAGCGCAAGATTGCCTGCAACGAGTGGGAGCTCGAAGATGAAGAGGAGAGACCGAGCGACAGCTCGGAAAGGCCGACAGAGAGCCCGACGAGTCCGCAAGACCCTTGCCCTGAATTCGACGATATAGCGGGAGACGGAGCGACCTTCTTGAGCTGTAGCGATGCGTGTAGCTCGAAGTGCCCGCCGCCTGGAATGGCCCCATGGGTATACGTAGATTTCGATCCATCGGACTTCACGTTTGTTACCACCGTCAATGACCCAGGTGCGGGTAAAGTCGGTGGGTGGCAGGTGGCCAAGGTCAAACTGAATTTCAGGAAACTCACTGTCCCGCACACGGTCCAGAGCTGGTCCTGTAATTTCTCCATCGAGATGCCGCTCCGGACTGAGATGTATGGACAAATCGATGCAGACCGCGCAGCCAGCCTCAGCGAGGAGATCACGGAGGAGGTCGCAAACCGCATGGACTACGATCTACCCAAGGGGATATTCTGTAGTAAATTCATCGACCAGACGCGGGCGACGTTCAAATCCAAGTACAAGGCGCTTGGCGCTAGGGTGACAAATCCATGACGATAGCTCGCTCGGAACTGCTCGACGTCGTTTACCGCTTCTATCCGCGAGGCGTGCATAACACCGATCGCATCTACGTGCCTCCGGGCGAGCCCGTCTACAAGGACATGGAGGAGCACCGCCGCCTGGTGGAAGCCGCAAACCGCGGGCGAGCGGAGTACCCAAGGTGGAACGCCATGATCGACAGGCTGGGGGATCGATACGGCCTTCAAAACGAGTCGCTCCACCTGTTGTCCGGGGGGACCGACCCGGCGTACTCGGCCCGCATCTGGCTCACCGACGAAATCGCGCTCAGCTTCCACGTGTCCCTGCTCGGGCCATACTACGGGATCCACCTCCCCGGCATCCCCGAGGAGGAGCCGGTGGCGCGCGAGGTCGCCCGGGAGATCGAGGCTACGTACCCCGTCTACCGGCCGATCCCGGCTGAGATCGGGAATGAGGTGGTGCCGGATGTGGCGATGAACGTGGTGTTGATGGGCGAGGCGACGATCTACATGTGCCTCTTCTCGGAGGTGTGGACTTGGGTTGATCCGGTGTAGCCCTCCCCCGGCGGCTGCCGTCCACCTCGCCGGGTTGAGCGGCTGGAAGGCGAGGAGCTCAAGGCGAGCTCGGCGGCGCCCCCTGCGGCGGCGCGGCCGTGGCGGTACGAGCCGGGATATGAACTCGGGCGGGTCGCACCTCGGCAGGGGATCATCTCCTCCAGGTAGAAGCGGTCACGTCGCTGGCGGGCGACCTGGGCGAGCTCGAAGATCGCGAGATCGGCGCGATCGCCGTGCTCGCCACGCGGGCGCGGCCGCGCGCGCCGGCGTTCACCTCAACCTGCGGCAGCTCGGGAGCGGCCGGGGGGCGCGGCCTCGTCGTCTGCACGGGCGCCGTGTACGCCGCGCCGTCCGGCGAGCGCTGCTTGCCTCCACTTAGCTACGGCTCCAAAGACGGGAAACATGGAGCCACACAGGACGCAAACCTATCCGCGGCTTCGATCACTTTTCGCACATTATCTACATCAAACAAAAGTTCTTCCCCGGACGAACATCGGCTATCAATCGAGCCCCGCAGATCATCAGTTACTCGCCATCCATAATGCACTATCGCATGCCGAACATCAAACATGCGCTGAAGCGGCATGCGGTCTTTTCGATCTATCTCCATGTAGCCCTCAAGACCTGACGCCACACGAATGAACTCGTCGATGCTCTGCCTCGGTTTATCCCTTAGCTTGGCCGCAGCACAGACGAGTGCTTCCAGTCCAGAGACCGTGAGCACAATAGCGCTCGCCAGAAGGGCCTGAACGGCGTCGGCGCTATTGTTCTGCTCACTTGCCAGTCGGAGTAGTTCCTCGACTCTGGCGCGGTACAAGTTGTACGTCGTATCCTTGCTCCACCCAAATTCAAAGCCATCGGAGAACCCATGCCTCCACCGGACGGTTTGAATCTTGACCTCTTCTTTTCCGTCACCTGACGGAACTTTGTATTCCAGCTTTTCATTCGGGAGGAGCTCCCCGTTGTTCCTGATGTTGAAGAAGTCAAAGAACCGCTGGGGTTTACTGTCTGCCATGGTTTTCTTCCTCTGGGATGACCCGGTAGGTTATTCGGTAGCGCTGGCTGTTCGTCAACATGATCTGCTGGACGTCAGCGCCGGCGAGCTCACCGACCCACCTCGACCCTGCGGCCGTTCCGGCTTATGGACCTAAATTGCCGATCCTGACTCGGGAACGCCAGTACTTCTAAGTACTTGGGCGGGAAGTTTGAAGCTCGGCCTCTCCGTGCGCACGTGGACGCTGCGAGCAACCCCACCACGAGGAGGAGAGGCCGGTGGGGAGAATGCTCGAACGCGGCCCTTCGACGCATGGATATGTTGCTGAAGGTGTCACTTCTCCAGGAGGGAGGCGGATCGAGGAAGGAACCTTCTGTTACCTGCGACGCTAGGAAGACGGGGGCTACCGCAAGCGAGACCGGCGCTTGAGCACCTGCGCGAGGTGCTTGCGGCAACAAAATCGTTGCCCAAGTTCACCCCTGGTCCCGCGCCCACCTCAGGCCTCCGGCTCGGGCCCCCGCCACATCCCGGTCGAGCGCAGCCCTCACCCCGCCTGCCGGAACCGCCTCAACCGCAGCGAGCTGACCAGCACCGACACGCTCGACAGGCTCATCGCCGCGCTCGCCAGGACCGGCGACAGCAGCCAGCCCGTCACCGGATAGAGCGCCCCCGCGGCGATCGGGATGCCGATCACGTTGTAGATGAACGCCCAGAACAGGTTCTGCCGGATGGTCCGCAGCGTCGCGCGCGACAGCCCGAGCGCCGTCGGCAGGGCGCCGATGCCGCCGCGGAGCAGCGCCACGTCGGCCGCGGCGACAGCGATGTCGGCGCCGCTCGCGACAGCGATCCCCACGTGGGCGCCGGCGAGGGCGGGCGCGTCGTTGATGCCGTCGCCGACCATCGCGACGACGCGGCCGCGCTCCCGCTCCTCGCGCACGATGCGCGCCTTGTCCTCGGGGCGCACCTCGGCGAACACCTCGTCGATCCCGAGCTGCTGCGCCACGGCGCGCGCTGTCGCCTCGCGGTCGCCGGTCACCATCGCGACGCGCACGCCGAGCCGGTGCAGCGCGGCCACGGCCTCCCGGGCCTCGGGGGTCGGCAGGTCGGCCACCGCGACGAGGCCGGCGAGCTGGCCGCCCACGGCGACGAACGACGGGGTGTTCCCGCGCCTGGCGAGGTCCTGGGCGAGCTCCTCGAGCGGCGCGGCGTCGATCCCGACCTCGGCGAGGTACCGGGCCGTGCCGATGCGCACCTCGCGCCCCTCGACGCGCGCGACAACGCCGCGGCCGGCGTCGGCGCGGAAGTCCTCGGGCGCGGCGAGCGGGACGCCGCTGGCACGCGCGCGCGCGCCCTCGACAAGCGCCTTCGCGACGGGGTGCTCGCTGCCGAGCTCCGCCGACCCGACCAGGCGCAGGAGCTCGTCCTCCGAGACGCCCCCGAGCGCCCTCACCGCCGCGAGCTGCGGGCGGCCCGCCGTGAGCGTGCCCGTCTTGTCGACGAGGACGGTATCGACGCGGCTCGCGGCCTCGAGCGCCGCGCCGCCCTTCACGAGCACGCCGAGCTCGGCGCCGCGGCCGGTGCCCACCGCCACGGCGGCGGGCGTCGCGAGGCCCAGGGCGCAGGGGCAGGCGATCACCAGGACGGCGACGAACCGCTCGACAGCGGCGGCGAGCCCTGCGGCGCTCGGATCCACCGCGAGCCAGGCGACGAACGCGAGCGCGGCGATGCCGAGGACCACCGGGACGAAGACGCCGCTCACTGTGTCGGCGAGGCGCGCGATCGGCGCCTTCGAGCCCTGCGCCTGCTCGACGGCCTCGACGATGCGGGCGAGCGCTGTGTCGGCGCCTGTCTTCGTGATCCGCACCGTGAGCTGCCCGCTCTGGTTGAGCGTGCCGCCGAAGACGGCCGCTCCGGCGCCCTTGTCGACGGGGAGGCTCTCGCCCGTGAGCATCGACTCGTCGACCGCCGAGGCGCCGGAGACGACCTCGCCGTCGCTCGGCATCCGCTCCCCCGGGCGGACGCGGACGAGATCGCCGGGCGACAGCGCCGCGGCCGGGATCTCCTCCTCGAGATCGCCGCGCAGCCGCCGCGCCGTCCTGGGCTGGAGCGCGACGAGCCCGCGCACGGCGTCGGTGAGCCGCTTGCGGGCGCGGGTCTCGAGGAGCTTGCCGAGCAGGACGAAGCTGATGATGGCCCCGGCCGCCTCGAAGTAGACGTGCGGCCGCGCGCCGTGCTCGGCGTGGGGGAAGAGCTGCGGCGCGACAACGGCGACCGCGGAGTAGACCCACGCGGCGCCGGTCCCGAGGGCGATGAGCGTGTTCATGTCGGCCGCCCGGTGCCGGAGCGCGCCCCAGGCGAGCCGGAAGAAGCGGCGGCCGGGGCCGAAGACCACGACGGTCGCGAGGGCGAGCTGGACGAGGCGGCCGATCGTGCCGTCCGCGCCCGGGATGCGGCCGTGCGACATGCCGAGGACGAGCAGCGGGATCGAGAGGGCGAGCGAGATAGCGAAGTCCCGCCGGAGGGCGCGCCGCTCGCCGTCGAGGCTCTCGTCGGCGGCGGCCGACCGGTCGGCGGGAGCGACAGCGGCGCCTCCCGGCGCGGCGCTGCCCTCGGGGACGCTGTAGCCCGCGCCCTCGACGGCGGCGACGAGCGCGTCGGTGGACGCGGCGGCCGGGTCGAAGGTGACCGTGGCCGTACGGGTCACGAGGTTGACCTTCGCCTCGCCGACGCCGGCGGTCGCGAGCAGGGCGCGCTCGACGCGCCGGACGCACGCGGCGCAGGTCATGCCCTCGATGGGCAGGTCGATACGGCGGACGGCGCCCTGGTCGGTGTCCCGGGGGGCTGCAACGGAGACGGATGCGGTCGACATGATCACCTCGCTGTCGACCCGTGCAGACGCAGGGCCCCCCCGGCGGATTACGGCAAGATCGCTGAAGACCACCTCGGACTCACGCGAAACCAGGAGCTCACCTGGCCGTTTCTCCCCGGGCCGCAGCGCGCCCGGCCGCTGCCGGGCTGCAGCGCACGTGGCGGCTGCCCGGCTGCAGCGCGCCCGGCCGCTGTAATGCCGGATCGGTGGCTGCGTCTGCTCCGAGGGCCGGCTTCCGGAGACCGCGGACCGGCCGTCGAGGCGCGCGTCGGCGCGCGCCCTCCGGCGCTCCAGACCCCAGGGGACACCATGAACCAGCTCGATCCCGACAAGGCACGCACCGCCGTCACGTACTCCGCCGCCGCGGATCACTTCGACGACCCGCCGCTCGCCTTCTGGGCCCGCATCGGGGAGCGCACCGTCGAGCGCGCCCGCCTCGAGCCCGGCCACCGCGTCCTCGACGTCTGCTCCGGCACCGGCGCGTCCGCCATCCCCGCCGCGCGCGCCGTCGGGCCCACCGGCTCGGTGCTCGCCGTGGACCTCGCCGATGCCTTGCTCGACCGCGGCCGCGCCAAGGCCCGCGCCCTGGGGCTGTCGAACCTCGAGCTCCGCTGCGCCGACGTCGAGGCCCTCGACCTGCCGCCCGGGAGCTTCGACGCCGTCGTCTGCGTCTTCGGCATCTTCTTCATGCCGGACATGCCCGCCGCCGTGCGCCGGCTCTGGCGATGGCTGAAGCCGGGCGGCGCGCTCGCCATCACCACCTGGGGACAGAACGTGCTCGAGCCCGGCAACACCGCCTTCTGGGGCGCGATCCAGGCCCACCGCCCCGATGTCTACAAGACCTTCCGGCCGTGGGAGCGCATCGACACCCCGGACACCCTCCGCTCCCTGCTCGCGGAGGCCGGCATTGCGGCCTGCACCATCGAGATCGAGCGCTCCAGTCAGCCCCTCGCCTCGCCGGACGACTGGTGGGTCATCGCCCTCGGATCGGGCTATCGCGGCACGATCGACAAGCTCGATCCTGGCGCGCTGGAGGCCGTCCAGCGCGACACGCTCGCCCCGCTCCGCGCGCGCAACGCCCTCACCGCCGAGACGAACGCGCTGTATGCAATCGCGAGGCGGCCTCCCGGGCGCGGCGCGGAGCGCTGAGGAGCGCGCCTCCGCACTGCGCGAGCTCGTCCGGCGCGATGTCGTCCCGGAAGGCGCCGGCCTCCGCGCCGTCCGCGATCAGGTCGCGGATGAAGTCGCGGAGGTGCTGCTGCGCGCGGGCGACGTGCTCCCCGCGGTGCAAGAGCGCCGAGAGCTTAATGGTGAGATGCCCGCCGCGAGTGGCCCCTCAGGAGAGGCGGCGCCGGATGGCGCGAACAGGTCAGCGTCGGAACGGCAGGGCCAGCACCCGCCAGAACTGCTGCGACGGCGGATAGCCCGCGGAGCTGTCGACGCCCAGGCGGCGCGGAACCGCGTCCGGCCGGTACAGGAACGTCCCGAAGACCAGATCCCACAGCGGCAGTACGGTCCCGAAGTTCCGGGCCTCGTCGACGTCAGCGCTGTGATGATAGCGGTGCAGCTCGGTGCCGATGACCACGTAATTCAGGAACCCGGCGCGGATGTCGACATTGAAGTGCGAACTCATCGTCTGCAGATCGATGAGCACTATCGCCGCGAAGACGGCCTCCGGCGACAGCCCCAGGAACAGCAGGGTCGACTGGATCAGCACCGCCGAGATGAGCGCGTTGAGGGGGTGAAACACGCCGTGCATCACCACGTACACGCGATCCGGAAGGTGATGCGCCAGGTGGATCTTCCACAAGAAGCGCCCCAGGGCTCCGTTGCCTTCGTGGCTGAGGCGATGGAACCAGTACTGCAGCAGCTCGAAGACCACGAGGAAGATCCCCACGCTGAGCAGCAAGGGGGCGCTGGCGAGCGGGCCTTGATGCCGCTCGCCGAGCCACAGGGCCAGGGTGCCGAAGCCGGTCCGCACCACGGCGATGGTGGCGCCCGAGGCCAGCAGGTACTTGAGGTCGCGCCAGAAGCTCTGGCGCGTCATGCCCCAGTCCGGCGATAGGGGCAGCAGGCGCTCCACGGTGATGAGCAAGACGATGAGGCCGAAGAGGTAGCCCCACAGGGTGCGCTTCAGGTCCCAGCCCTGCGTCACGGCGGCATGGATGATGTACAAGGTCACCGCCAGCAGCAGCGGGTACAGCAGGCGGCTCGTCATCCGGATCAGCGTTCCTCGCATGGGATGGATGCTACGGTCGGGCGCCTCTTCCACCCAGCGACACGGACCGCGGATTGGACGTTAATGAACAAGCGCGCGAAAAAGTCCGAGAACGAGGGCAGGGACAGGGGCGGCGACGGGACGCGGACCGCCGGCAAGATCGCGGATCGGCGCGTGCAGAAGAGCCGGAAGCTGCTCTCGGACGCCCTGGTCTCGCTGATCCTGGAGAAGGGCTATGACGCGGTGTCCATCCAGGACATCATCGATCGAGCCAACGTCGGGCGGTCCACGTTCTACGCGCACTACGAGAACAAGGAGCAGCTGCTGCTGTTCGGACACGAGCACCTGCGGGCGCTGGTCCTGCGGGACGCGGGACGTCCGCTCGACTTCTTGCCGTTTTACCGCCACCTCGACGAGATGCACGAGCTGGCGCGCAAGCTCCTGTCCGCGGAGAAGAGCGAGCGGGTGCTGACGCGCTCCCTGGAGGACATCCTGCAGGGCAGCATCTGCCGCCTGTACGCTCCGCGGATGGCGCCGGAGGAGGGGGCCCTGTTCATGCTCCGCTCCGAGGCGGCGGCGGCGGCGCTGGTGCGGCTGATGACGAGCTGGGTCCACAAGGGAATGCCGTGCTCACCGGAGCGGATGGCGGAGGAGAGCACGGCGCTGCTGCAGCGGGTCCTCGCGGACGCAAGCACTTCCCCTTCGACTGGCGTCCGGAGTGACACCTGTGAGCGTCGCGTGGAGCGGCGCTTCACTGGCACCGGCGCCGTCGTCGCTGGCCGCGGCCGTCTGTGCTGACAGCGAGACCAGGCGCGGGTGAGCATCGCCGGCGCCGCGTCCGCCGGGCGTGCCGCAGGTGCCGAGATCGAGGATCGCGCCCGGATCGAGGAGCACGGCGCGCTCTCTCGGGAGGTCACCCGATGCGCGCCTCCGCGTTCCTTCTGCTGACGTGCGCCTCCCTGGTACCCTGCGCGCCGCGGCCGCGCCGGCCGGGTGTTCGAGCAAAGGCAGCGACAGGAGCAGGGTCTTGCGCGCCTCCGGAGCGTGGCATCCCTGATGCATCGCGCGATGCATTTCATGATTCCGTATATCCCCCAGCCCACTCTCGAGCTCGGCCCGCTGCGCGTCTATTCATTCGGCGTGCTGGTCGCATTCGGGATCTTCGTGGGAGTACAGGTCCTCAAGCGCCGCTCGGTCCGCGAGGGGCTCGATCTCGACATCTCCGGCCGGATGCTCGCCTGGGTGCTCGTCGGTGGCTTCCTCGGCGCCCACCTGGTCGACCGCCTCGTCTACTTCCCGTCCGACACGCTGGCCGATCCCTGGAGCCTTCTCCGCATCTGGGAGGGGCTGTCGTCGTTCGGCGGCTTCCTCGGCGCGGTCGTGGGCGCGGCGCTCTTCGTCCGTCGTCACCGCGCCCGGCTCGAGGGCCGCGCGTGGCGCTACGTGGACGCCATCGCCTTTGCCCTCCCGTTCGGCTGGACCATCGGTCGGTTCGGCTGTTTCCTGGCCTTCGATCATCCCGGCAAGGTCACGACCTTCTTCCTCGGCCAGCAGTACACGGATGGGTTCATCCGGCACAACCTCGGCCTCGAGGAGGCGCTCTACATGATCCCCGTCACGGTGGTGATCGCCGCGCTGGGACAGAGATCGCGGCCGGCGGGCTTCTTTGCGGGGCTCCTGGCCGTGCTGTACGCGCCCGTCCGGTTTCTGCTCGAGTTCCTCCGGATCGTCGACGTGCGCTACGCCGGCCTGACGCCCGGCCAGTACGGCGCGATCGCGCTGTTTGTGGCAGGCGTCATCCTGCTGATCCGCAGCAGTCGTGTCCGGCCCGCAGCCGGTCGGCCGCGCGAGGACCTCGGCCAGCCTCGGCGCTCGCCGGCGCGCGCGCTGCGGCCGTCCCGGTGACTCGTACGGTCACCGCGCCGTGACCACGCCGGTCACAACTCAGGGGCACCGCGCCGCGCTTCGATAGACGAGAACCGATGCCGCATTAGGATCGTCTATGACCATGCAAGTCACAACGAGGCGGCCGCTTCGCTCCGCCGCCGGGGCGATCGAACCAGGAACGGGAATTCTTCGTCCTCCCGGCGGCCTTGAAGCCCTGGCACGGCGCTTGCGCGGTCATGGCTCGTTGGCTCGGATTGGCCACGAGCAAGGAGCTCACCATGTCCATCCCTCCATCTGTTCACGGTTTTCTCGTCCTGTTGTCCGCCACCTCCGCCCTCGCGGCGGCGGGCTGCGTCGCCGACCCGTCGTCCGATGCGGGCGAGCCCGTCGGTGATAGTCAGCAGAGCTTCGATGAATGGAAGGCCAGCCTCCCGCGCGATCCGAACGACGGCGCTTATCTCGTCGACGGCGACATCGGCGTCCACGACGACGTGACCCTGAAGGAGCTCTCCGCCGAGCGCCAGCAACCGGGGGCGCTCATCGTCAACAGGCGCGACGACGGGAGCGATGACCGCTGGAGCGACGAGCAGAAGATGAACCTGACGTACTGCGTCTCTCCGCGCTTCGGCGACGATTACGACGCGGTGGTCGCCGCGACGCGGTCGGCCGGGTCCACCTGGGCGGGCGCCGCCGCCGTGCGCTTCGTCTACCAGCCCGACGAGGACGAGGCCTGCGACTCCGAGGAGCCCCCCGTGCTGTTCGAAGTGGTCCCCGCCAGCGGCGCCACGTACAACGGGCGAGCTTTCCTTCCGAGCATGGTCGCGCGGGGGTATCACCAGGTCTTCATCGATCTGGGGAACATCGCTCGGGCCCGCTCGAAGACCCTGACCGGGGTCCTCCGGCACGAGCTCGGGCACGTCCTCGGCTTCCGGCACGAGCACGTCCGGCCGGAGGGCAACGGCGCCTGCACCGAGCGCCCCGCCTGGCGGGCGCTCACGCCTTATGATCCGGCGTCCGTGATGCACTACAACGCGGCGAGCCGGTGCCAGGGCACCAACGCGGGCGACTACGTGCTGACCTCACTCGACGAGGCAGGGGCGGCGGCGCTGTATGGCGAGCCTTGATGAGCTCCTCCGCGATGGGACCCTGCGCGGCGAGCGTGGAATCGACGTTATATCTTGAGTCGCGCAGGGGCATGTCGATCTGGCTCCCGCTCAGCCGCGCCCGGCCGATCTCGGCCGGGCTGCGGGCGCGAGCGCCTCGCGTACATCCTGCCGCTCACGCTGGGCATCGTGTTCGTGATTCTCTATCTGAACTTCGGCGGAGCGGCGCAGACGCTCCTCGTGATGACCGGGGTGCCGTTCGCCGCGGTGGGCGCGATCTGGACGCTCTACGCGGCCGGCTTCAACACCTCGATCGCCGTGTGGGTCGGGATGATCGCGCTCCGCGGCGTCGCCGCCGAGACCGCGAGCGTCATGATCGTGTACCTCGACGAGGCCTGGACCAGGGGGCGTGAGGCCGGCGCGCTGGCGAGCGTCGACGACCTCATCCAGGCCTCGCTCGAGGCGGGCGCGAAGCGCGTGCGGCCGCTCCTGATGACGGTGCTCACCAACGTGTTCCGCCTGCTCCCCGTGCTGCTCGACGACGGCGTCGGATCCGACGTGGCCAAGCGCATCGCCGCGCCCATGTGGGGAGGGCTGGTCTCGCTCACGCTGCTGACGTTGCTGGTGATCCCCGCGATGTACGTGGTGTGGAGGAGCCCCCAGCTCCGCCGGGCCGCGCCCGCGGCGCCGCCTGCTGTCGCCCCTGGGCCGGCGGCGGAGCCCGCCGCGCACGGCTGACGGCGCCGCGCAGGGACGCTCCGGCCCCCCGGCGGCGCGACGTCTGGCTCAGGGCGCGCTGTGGTGTCCCGCGCCGGCCGCCCCGCCCGGCCGCATCTGCGCGGCCTGCTGGCACGCGGCGGCGCAGTGGCGGCAGGCGTCGGCGCAGGCCTTCATCTGCGCGTCGCCGGCGAACCGGTTACGAGCTCCGATATCGCGGATGCGTTCGCGCCATACCGCCCGCCGGTGCGTCTGCGGTGCTCGCCGAGCGCCCCGAGCGAGATCGAGCGTCTGGCGGCCGGGCGGGCGCGGCGGCGACGGCCGGGTGTAATGAAGCGGGACGGCTGCGTCTTCGGGGGTGAGCGGCCAGCGGGTCGCCGGAAGGAAGACACCATGAACGAGACCATCCTCCACGTCGACGGGATGACCTGCCCGTCCTGCATTCGCCACATCGACAGCGCGCTCCGCGCGCTCGACGGCGTCGCCAAGGTCGAGGTGCGCCTGCGCGAGGGCACCGTCGTCGTGGGGCACGACCCGGCGAGCGCGCCCGTGGACGCGCTCGCCGAGGCCGTGCGCGAGGCCGGCTACGACGTGCGCCCCCGCGCCGCCTGAGAGCGCCCGGGGCTCGTGGCCCGGGGATCTGCCGAGCGGTCCAGCCCATCCGGGAGTCCCGGCGGAGACCGCGCTCCCAGGAGAACCAGGCGTGACTCCTGGAGCTCCGCCGGGCCTCCGTTCCTCCGGATGCTCCCACGGTTTCCGGCCATGAGCCGTTAGCACCGTGAGGTGCCAGCGCTAGGATGAGCCCATCCCGTATGCCCGTTCACGCGATTCGAATCGAAGAGCGCCTCTGGTCGAGCGCGTCGCCGCTCCGAAGGCAGGAGTGGCGCACGATCACGACCGACATGGTCTCCGGCGAGCCGCCCTGGCCCTCACGCGAGCCGTGCACCCTGATCGCCGGCTACGACGACAGACACCTCCACTTCGTCTTCACCGGAAGCTCCCGCTCGGATGACGCCCTCGCCGTCGCGCGGGCGGACATCGCGCCGCTCGTGAGCGAGTACGCGGGCCTCATCAAGAAGCTCTCCGGGGGCGACTTCCACGCCGCGCACATCGAGGCCCTCGATATGGCCAAGCGCGTCGTCCACGACGCGGGCGCGAGACGGATCGGCGCGCTCCTCCCCGACCTGAGCCCGAGCTTCGAGACGCGCCGCCGCTTCTTCTCGCTCGTCGTCTCGCTCACCGTCGACACGACGCGGCTCGGCCCGCTCCCACCGCATCTGCACGGATCGAGGCGCGCGCGGTAGACCGCCGAGCAGCGCGCCCAGCTCGGCCTCGCCACGGCCTCCCCCGCCCTGCGCCTGCGGCGGCGGAGCCGCTCGGCCGCGTCATCGAAGAACGAGCAGGCCGCCGGCACCGCCAGCCGCGTGAGGACGAGGGAGAGCGACTGCCCGACCGGGGGAGAAGGCGCCGGTCGACGGCGAGGTCCTCGAGGGGAGCAGCGCTGTCGACGAGTCGATGGTCACGGGAGAGCCCATCCCGGTCGCGCCGCCTCCGTCGCGCCGATCTCGTCGCGTCGATTCCTGAGCCGCCGGCGAGCCGGGGCGCGACTGCTCGCCCCGGACAACCAGTGCGGGCGGGGCGGCGACGATCGCCCGCGGAGAGGCGAGACGATGAGAAGATCCTCGATCGTTGTGTTGGCGTGCGCGGCAACTGCGCTGGGCAGCGCGTCGTGCGGGGGAACGGACGCGGGCGACGACGCCACGCCGGGCACAAGCCCGCAGTTCTCTGTCGACGCCCAGGGAGGCGTCTTCACCGCGGAGGACGGCTTCACGATCGAGGTGCCGCCGGGCGCGGTCAGCGCGGCGACGGAGCTCACCATCGAGCGCGTCGAGGCGACGCGCGAGGGCGCGGTGGGGCCCATGTATGTCCTCGGCCCGGAGGGGCAGACGTTCGCCAAGCCGATCACGCTCACGCTGCCGATCAACGTCGAGCTCGAGGCGGAGCTCGGGGAGAACACCTACCTCGACGCCCATGGCTTCACCGCGCCCACCGGCTCCGACGACTTCACCGCATTGGAGCGTCACGACGCCTCTTCCGCCGGCGTCATCACGGAGACTTCGCATCTCTCCAGCTTCTATGCCGGGATGATCCCGCCCACGGCGATGGCGAGCCAGCACTACTACCCGAAGGCCATCGCCGCCGACGACGCCTACCTCTATTTTGCGAGCGGCGGCACCGAGGACACCGCGCCCGCGGACTCGAACGACGGCTTCATCTACCGCGTCAAGAAGGACACCACCGAGGCCGAGGCGATGACCCCCCCGGATCCCGACCCCACGGCGCTGTGGGTCAACGACACCGACGTGTACTGGGCGAGCGGCGGCGACAACGATCCGGTCATCCCGTCGGCGATCAAGCGCGTCAACAAATCCACCCTGGAGGTGGCGACGCTGGTCGAGGTCGGTTACCTGCTGAGCCTCATCGGCGACGCAACGTCGCTCTATTTCGGCGACGGCGATGGACACAACATCTACAAGCTGGCGCTCGACGGCGGCGAGCCCGTCGTCCTCGCGTCCGACGCCGGCAAGCCCGAGCATCTCGCGCAGGACGCAGAGCACATCTACTGGACCGGCGGCTCGGCGACCAACAAGGTCTACAAGGTGGCGAAGTCGGGCGGGGAGGCGACGGTCATCGCCGAGAACGAGGCGGAGCCGGCCGGGATCGCGGTGGACGCCGAGTTCGTCTACTGGGCCAACGCCGGCGACGGAGGCGTGTTCAAGGCGCCGATCGCCGGTGGGGCCAAGACGCTGATCCATCAGGGGGGCTCGATGGCGGGGCTGGCCCTCCGGGGCTCGACGCTGTTCTCGACGGACACGAGCCGGAACCGCAGCGTCAACGCGCACGATCTCGAGAGCGACACCACCGTCGTGCTCGCGCTCGGCCAGCACTTCGCCTGGCGCATCGTCGCTCCGGAAGGCCAGGACGTGTTCTGGACCAACGGCGGTGATTACCGCTTCGAAGGCCAGATCGCGGCCTACCGCGCTCCCTGAGCGCGACACACGCGGCCGGCGCCTCACGACCCGCGCCGTGCGCGGGAGCGGGCGCGCCGGTCTCGCGGGGATGTGACGGCGGCGCGGCGGCGCGCGAGGAGGGATGAAGGCCTCGGCGCCCGATGTATCCTGCGGCCATGAGCGCCACGCCCCGCCAGAGCCTGATCCGCTGGATCACAGAGACGCGAGCCCCCGCGGCGGCTGCGTTGATCCGCCTCGCCGTGGGCAGCGTCTTTCTGTCCGAGGGGATCCAGAAGTTCCTCTTCCCGGCCGAGATCGGCGCCGGCCGCTTCGCGAAGATCGGCCTCCCTTCGCCGGAGATCCTCGCCCCCTTCGTCGGCGCCGTCGAGATCGCCTGCGGGTCGCTCGTCCTCCTCGGCCTCGCGACGCGCCTCGCCGCCGTGCCGCTCCTCGTCACCATGCTTGTCGCGATCGCGTCGACGAAGGTCCCCATCCTCGTGAAGCGCGGGTTCTGGGCGATGGCGCACGAGTCGCGCACGGACTGGGCGATGCTGCTCGGGGCGCTGTTCCTGCTGATCGTCGGCGCGGGCCCCCTCTCGCTCGACGCGCGGCTCGCCCGGCGGGGCGCCTCGCGGCCCCCACGGTAGGACCGGCCGCGCCGCACAGCCGCGCGCGGCCCTGTCCCGGTCACCCCCGGCGGGCGCGCGCCGCCCCGCGCCCGCCCCGCGGCGCCCGAGCGCGCCTCACTCGCCGCCCGCCGGCGCGGTGGCCTCCGGCCGGCCGAGCAGCGCGTCCAGCTCGGCCTCGCCCCGGTCCTCGGCCGCCTTGCCCCGGCGGCGGCGCAGCCACTCGGCCGCGTCGTCGAAGAGCGAGTAGGCCACCGGCACCGCGAGCAGCGTGAGGACGAGCGAGAGCGACTGCCCGCCGAGCACGATCGCCCCCGTCGTCCGGTTCTGGCCCGAGCCGACGCCGTGCGAGAGCACGAGCGGGATCATGCCGGCGACGAACGCGATCGTCGTCATCAGGATCGGCCGGAGCCGGTCCTTGTTCGCCTGGAGGATCGCCTGGAGCCGCGGCATCCCCTCCGCCCGCAGGTGGTTCGTGTGGTCGATCTGGAGGATCGCGTTCTTCTTCACCACGCCGAAGAGGACGAGGAGGCCGAGCCCGGAGAACAGGTTCAGCGACTGGCCGAAGAGCTTCAGCGAGATCAGCGCGAACGGGACCGTGAGCGGCAGCGACAGCAGGATGGTCACCGGGTGCAGCCACGACTCGAACTGCGCCGCGAGGATCAGGTACATGAACACGAACGCGAGGCCGATGACGACGACGAAGCTCGTCGCCGTGCTCGCCGTGTTCTTCGAGCTCCCCACCGCCTGCGTGGAGTAGCCCGCCGGCATCCGCTGCTCGGCGATGATCCTGTCGAGCGCCGCCTGCACCGCCGTGTCGCCGACGCCGGGGGCGGAGTTCGCGCTGATCGTGATCTGCCGGCGCCGACCGAGGCGGCCGATCGAGGAGGGCCCGCTGTCGGGCTCCATCGCGACAACGCTGTGGAGCGGGACGGCGCCGTACTTGGACGACGGCACGGTGAGGAACGAGAGGCTCTCCGCGTCGGCGCGGTATCTCGCGTCGGCGCGCATGCGGACGTCGTACTGCTCGCCCGCCTCCGAGTACGTCGAGACCTTGAGCCCGCCGACGAAGAGCTGGAGCGCGCCGGCCACGTCGGCCACCTGGACGCCGAGATCCGCGGCGCGATCGCGATCGATGGTGGCGCGGAGCTCGGGCTTGCCCACGACGAGGCTGTTGTCGACGTCCACCGCGCCGGGGACCTTCCGCAGCGCGTCGGTGATGCGCGCCGCGTACTCCGCCAGGCGGTCGAGATCCGGGCCCTGGAGCGCCACCTGGATCCGCCCCGTCGACTGGCCGCCGGACGAGATCGCCTGCACCTCGCCGGCCGTGACGCGCAGCTCGGGCGGCAGCTTCGCGAGGACCTCCTCGCGCGCCCTCTGCATGATCTGGAGCTGCCCGAGCTCGCGCTGCTCCGGGTCGACGAGCATCACGTAGATCTTGGCGACGTTCGCTGCCTGCTGCTCCCCCTCCCCCACCGTCATCAGCGTGCTTGTGACGCCCGGGAGCCGGCGCACGTCGTCGGCGATCCGCTCGGCGACGAGGCGCGTCGAGGTGAGGCTCGTCCCCTCGGGCGCGCGCATCGTGATCTCGAACTGCGCCTGATCGTCCTCCGGGAGGAAGCCGGCGGGCAGCGTCCTGGCGACGGGGAGGCACGAGCCGAGCGCGGCCGCGGAGGCGACGACGACAACCCAGCGGCGCCGCATCACCCACGCGAGCGCGGCCATGTAGGCGCGCTCGACCGGCCGGTAGAAGACGTCGACGGCGCGCTCCAGGACCGAGGGCGCCGCGCCCTCGCCGTGGCGCCGGTGCCCCGAGAGCCACCGCGCGGCGAGCGAGGGGGTGAGCGAGAAGCTGACGATCAGCGAGACGCCGATGGCGAAGGCCATCGTGAGGCCGAAGCTCTTGAGGAAGCGCCCCACCATGCCGGGCATGAACGCGACAGGGATGAAGACCGCCATGAGCGAGAGCGTCGTCGCGAGCACCGCCATGCCGATCTCCCGGGTCGCCAGGACGGCGGCCGGGAACGGCTTCATGCCCTTCTCGTCGATGTAACGGACGATGTTCTCGAGCACGACGATGGCGTCGTCGATCACGATGCCGACGGCGAGCGCGAGCGCGAGGAGCGTGAGGAAGTTGAGCGTGAAGCCGGCGATCCACATCACCGCGAACGTCCCGATGACCGAGATCGGGATCGCGAGCGCGGCGATGAGCGTGCTGCGGGCGTTGCCGAGGAAGAGGAGCACCACCACGGCGGCGAGGAGGGCGCCGAGCACGAGGTGCTCCTTCACGGCGGCGATGCCCGTGCGGATGACCCGCGAGCCGTCGCGCACGACCTCGATCTTCGTCCCCTCGGGCAGCGCGCGCTGCACCTCGGCGAGGCGCGACCTCACCTCGTCGACGACGGCGACGGTGTTCTGGCCCGATTGTTTGACCACCGAGAGGAGGACGGTGCGCCTCCGGTCGAGCTGGGCCCACGTCTTCTCCTCCGCGCGATCGTCCTCGACGCGGGCGACGTCCGAGAGGCGCACGGCGCCCCCGTCCTTCTCCCGCAGCACGACGCGGCCGAGGGCCTCGGGCGAGTCGACGCGCCCCATCACGCGCAGCGTGAGGTCCTCGGGGCCGGTCTCGACGCTGCCGCCCGGGGTCATCAGGTTCTGCGCCGCGACGGCGCGCTGGACCTCGGCCGCGGTGATCCCCTGCGCCCGCAGGGCGATCGGGTCGAGCCAGACGTTGAGCTGCCGGTTCTGCGCGCCGATCAGGGTGACCTGACCGACGCCGGAGATGCCCTCGATCTGCCGGCGCACCTGCTTGTCGGCGATCTCGCTGAGCTCGCGGATCGGCATGTCCGACTCCACGGACACGAGCAGGACAGGGGCCGCGCCGAGGTCGATCCGGCTCACGATCGGCGGGTCGATGCCCTTGGGCAGGCTGGGCAGGACGGCGTTGATCTTGTCGCGCACCTCCTGGGCGGCGACGTCGGCGTCCTTCTCCAGCTCGAAGCCGACGATGACCTGGCTGACGCCCTGGGTCGACGTCGAGCGGAGCTCCTCGATGCCGCTGATGGTGTTCACCGCGCCCTCGATCCGGTCGGAGATCTCGGCCTCGACCTCCTCGGGCGCGGCGCCGTCGAGGCGCGTCGTGACGACGACGTACGGGACGTCGATGTCGGGGAACTGGTCGAGGCCGAGCCGGGTGTACCCGGCGGCGCCCACGACCACGATGATCAGCATGAGGACCGACGCGAAGACCGGCCTCTTGACGCAGACGCGAGCGAGCCACTGCATGACGACCTCACTCCACGGCTTGGCCGTTCTGGAGCGCCTCGGACGGTTGGATCACGATCGCCTCGCCGGCGCGGACGCCGCGGAGGACGGCGACGGCGTCGCCCTTCTCCGGGCCGAGCTGCACGACGCGCTCCTCGAGCCGGCGATCGACGACGGCGAACAGGTGCGCGCGCCCGTCTCGCGGGACGACGGCGGACCTCGGCACGACAAGGCTGGGGGCCTCCCCTGTCGCGAGCGCGATCGACGCGAACATGCCCGGCCGCAGCGCGCCGTCGGGGTCGTGCACCTCGGCCTCGGCGATGAGGTCGCGCGTCGTCTCGCGGACCGCCCCGCCGATCCAGCGCACCGTGCCCGCGAACGAGCGCCCCGGGTACGCCGGGACCGTGAACGTCAGCGCGCCGCCGGGCCTGACGGCCGCGAGGCTCGCCTCGGGCACGCTGAACGAGAGGCGCGGCGCGCCCTTCGAGACGAGCGCGACGACCGGCGAGTCGTGGCGGACGTACTCGCCGACGTCGACGAAGCGCTCGGTGACCGTGCCGTCGAACGGCGCGCGGATCTGGCCGTCGCCGACGCTCTGCGAGGCGGCGCGGGCGCGGGCGGCGGCGGCGGCGACCGAGAGCGGGGCGCTCCGGCACTGGTCGGCGATCCGGTCGTGCTCGGCCCGGGAGACAGCGCCGCTCTCGAGCAGCGCCCTTGTGCGATCGCACTCGCGCCTCGCCGTCTCCTCCTGCGCGCGGGTGAGCGCGGCGTTGGCCTGCGCCTCGGCGGCGGTGAGCGCCGCGGCGCGGACGTCGAGGCGCGCGAGCAGGTCGCCCTTCTTCACCTCCGCGCCGCGCTCGACGAAGGTCTCGAGCACGCGGCCGGCCGCGTTGGCGGCCAGGTCGGTCTGCTGATCCCCGCGCAGCGTGCCGGTGAGCGCGAGGCTGCGCGGCATGGGCGCCTCGCGCGCCGGCGCTGTCTCGACGCGGACGGGCGGCGCGGCCGCCTCTGTCGCGCCGGGGGCGTCGGAGGCGCTGGCCTTTGCCGCGCAGCCCGACGCGGCGGCGGCGAGCGCGACGAGGAGGAGGAGGCTTCCAGCGCGGCTGGACGTCGTGGTGGTGCTCAAGGATCCCTCGGGGCGGAGTCGGTCACGGACGCGCGGGGCTCGCCCGCGGGGCGCGCGGGCACCTCGGCCATCGCAACCGATAGTTGCAATCGGGTATAACACGGCCGAAGGTGACCGCAACATCCAGTTGCGGTGATCGCAACGAATAGGTGCGATATCCCCCGTCACGAAATTGCGCTGGCGCGTGCCGCGTGACGGCACTTCAATGACGGCCGATGCAGGCGACGACGGCGAAGCGGACGGCGAAGCGGGGCTCCGCGAAGAAGCGCGCGCTCGTGCGCGGCGAGCCGGTCGTGCGCGGCATCCTCGCCGCGGCGCTGGAGGAGCTCGCGAGCGCGGGCTACCGCGCGCTGCGGATCGAGGACGTGGCGACGCGCGCGGGGGTCAACAAGACAACCGTCTACCGGCGCTGGCCGACGAAGGAGGAGCTGGTGCGCGCCGCGCTGCTGTCGGTCACGGACGAGAAGATCGTCCCCCCGGACACGGGCTCCCTCCGCGGGGATCTCCTGGCGTTCGGGCGCGCGATCGTCGAGATCCAGACGTCACCGGTGGGGCAGAGCCTCTTCCACGTGTTCCTCGCGGAGGGGCCCGACTCGGAGCTCATGGCGATCGCGCGCTCGCTGCGCGCCGTCCAGGAGGCGGGGGTGCGGGCGATCATCGAGGCCGCCGTCGCGCGCGGCGAGCTCGCGCCGGGCGCCGATCCGATGCTCCCGTGCGAGCTGCTCGCCGCCTACCTCAAGCACAAGATGATCGCGGATCGCGCGAGCGTCGACGACGCCAAGCTCGCCCGCGTCGTCGACGTGATCCTCCTCGGGGTGCTGCACCCGGAGCGGCGGGGCGCGATCTGAGCCGCCGCCGCGCCGGTCCGCGCGCGCGGGCGGCTCGGACCGACTCGAGAGCGCGCGGAGCGGCGGGACGCAGGCGGCGAGCAGCGGCAGCGAGACAGCCGACCCGAGCGCGAGCGCGAAGACGAAGCGGGCGGGGGTGGGGAACGAGGCCCGGTGGCGGAAGGGCGCGACGAGGCGCAGGCCGCGCGGCGAGGTAGGCCTCGCCGCGCGGGGAGGCTCAGGACGCGCGGCCGGCCCGCGCGGCGGGCGCGGCGCTGCCCTTGCGGCGGCGCCGCAGGAGCAGCGCGAGGCCGACGGCGAGCCCCCAGGCGGCCCTGGAGCTCGGGGCGTCGCTCATCCGGCAGTCGCAGCCGCCCACGAACTCCGGGTCGACCGCCACGTCCTGACCTCCTTCGCCGCCCATGCCGCCGCTGCCGCCCGCGCCACCGTCGCCGCCCGCGCCGCCTTCGCCGCCCGCGCCGCCGGCCCCTGTCTCGTCGCAGGCGTCGCCGATGCCGTCGCCATCCTCGTCCGCCTGATCCCGGTTGGCGTCCTCGGGGCAGCTGTCGCAGACGTCGCCGACACCATCCCCGTCCGCGTCGGCCTGGTCGGCGTTCGCCAGGGCGGGGCAGTTGTCCTCCGGGTCGACGGTGCCGTCGAGGTCGCGATCGAACGTCGGGTCGCAGACGTCGCCGATGCCGTTGTCGTTCGCGTCTTCCTGCTCGGGGTTCGCCCAGTCGACGCAGTTGTCGCAGGCGTCGCCGACGCCGTCGCCGTCGGCGTCCTCCTGCGCGGCGTTGGCGTGCAGCGGGCAGTTGTCGCCTTCGCTCACGCCGTCGTTGTCCGCGTCGGAGTCGCAGACGTCGCCGTCGCCGTCGCCGTCGACGTCCTCCTGCAGCGGGTTGGCGACCAGGAAGCAGTTGTCCTCGGCGTTCGGCACCCCGTCGGCGTCGGGATCGCCGTCCGGGTCGCAGACGTCGCCGAGGCCGTCGCCGTCGGCGTCCTCCTGCAACGGGTTGGCGAGCAGCAGGCAGTTGTCGACGTCATCCAGCACGAGATCGCCGTCGGAGTCGCCGTCGCAGGCATTCCCGTCGCCGTCTCCGTCGACGTCCTGCTGATCGGCGTTCGCGACGAGCGGGCAGTTGTCGTCGGCGTCCCCCACGCCGTCGTTGTCGCTGTCGGGGTCGCGGTAGTTCGGCAGGCCGTCGCCGTCCGAGTCGATGGGCGGCGTGCCGATGTCGGCGTCGCCTGCCTCGTCGATGTCGAGCACCCCGTCATCATCGCTGTCGTTGTCGCGCGCGTCGATGATCCCGTCCCCATCCGTGTCGTTCGCCGGATCCTCCGGGTCGTTCGGGTTCGCCACCTCGGCGTAGTCCGCGATGGTGTCCCCGTCGTGGTCGATGCTCCGCGTGTCGGTCTCGAGCGCGGTCTCCTGGAGGTCCGTCAGCCCGTCGCCGTCGTCGTCATCGTCGCAGACGTCGCCGAGGGCGTCCGCGTTCGGGCCGTTCCTGTCGGTGTTCGTCTGGTTGGTGTTGACGACGAACGGACAGTTGTCGTCCACGTCGGCGACCATATCGTTGTCGTCGTCGTCGTCGCACGCGTCGCCGAGCTCGTCACGCTCGTTGTTCGCCTGGTCAGTGTTGGCGGTGAACTGGCAGTTGTCGGCGACGTCGAGCACCGTGTCGTTGTCGTCGTCCGGATCACACGCGTCGCCGAGCGCGTCGCCGTCGTTGTTGGCCTGGTCGGTGTTCGCGGCCATCGGGCAGTTGTCGGCGGCGTCGAGCACCGTGTCGTTGTCGTCGTCGTCGTCGCACGCATCGCCGGTCTCATCGCGCTCGTTGTTCGCCTGGTCGGTGTTGGCGGTGAACTGGCAGTTGTCGGCGACGTCGAGCACCGTGTCGTTGTCGTCGTCCGGATCGCACGTGTCGCCGAGCGTGTCGCCGTCGTTGTTGGCCTGGTCGGCGTTGGCCGCCGTCGGGCAGTTGTCGACCGCATCGAGGATGCCGTCGCCGTCATCGTCATCGTCGCAGATATCGCCCCTGGCATCGTCGTCGGTGTCTGTCTGGATCGTGTTCGAGGCGAACGGGCAGTTGTCGACCGCATCGAGGATGCCGTCGTTGTCGTCGTCCGGATCGCACGCGTCGCCCTGCGTGTCGCCCTCGTTGTTGGCCTGGTCGGCATTCGAGGCGAACGGGCAGTTGTCGCCGATATCGAGCACGCCGTCGTTGTCGTCGTCCGCGTCGCAGGAGTCGCCGATCCCATCCATCTCGTTGTCGGCCTGGCTGCGGTTCGACACCGTGGGGCAGTTGTCGTCAACATCGGCCACTGTGTCGTTATCGTCGTCGGGATCGCAGGCGTCGCCGATGCCATCCATCTCGTTGTCGGCCTGGTCGGCGTTCGGCGTGCGGTCGCAGTTGTCGCACCGGTCTCCCCGCCTGTCGCCGTCGGCGTCCTGCTGATCGGGGTTGGAGATCGAGGGGCAGTTGTCGCAGACGTTCCCGAACCCGTCGGGACCGTCCGTGTCGGTGTCCGCCTGGTCGAAGTTGAACGTCAGCGGGCAGTTGTCGAGGTTGTCGGCGTGCCCGTCGTTGTCGTCGTCGGGGTCGCAGACGTCCCCGATGCCGTCGAGATCCGAGTCGAGCTGGTTCGCGTTCGCGAGCTGAGGGCAGTTGTCGGCGTTGTTCGGGTGCGTGTCGTTGTCGATGTCGGGATCGCAGGCGTCGCCCAGGCTGTCGCCGTCGGTGTCCACCTGGCCCGAGTTGGCGACGATCGGGCAGTTGTCGTCGGGGTCGGTCACGCCGTCGTTGTCGTCGTCGGTGTCGCAGACGTCGCCGATGGCATCGCCGTCGATGTCGGCTTGGTCGCTGTTCGCCTGGAGCGGGCAGTTGTCGAGGTTGTCCGGATCTCCATCGTTGTCGTCGTCGCTGTCGCAGGCGTCGCCATTCCCGTCTTCGTCCGTGTCGACCTGGCTCTGGTTCGCGGTGCCCTGGCAGTTGTCACACGCGTTGCCGACGCCGTCCGTGTCGGTGTCCGACTGGGACTGGTTGGTGTCTTCCGGACAGTTGTCGCAGGCGTCGCCGATGGTGTCGTCGTCGCTGTTCTCCTGATCAGGGTTGTAGGCCAGCGGACAGCTATCGACCGTGTCTTCCACCTCGTCGTTGTCATCGTCCAGATCGCAGGCGTCTCCGAGGCTGTCGCCGTCGGTGTTTCTCTGGTCGTCGTTCCTGACCTCCGGGCAGTTGTCACACGCGTTACCGTACCTGTCGCGATCGGTGTTCTCCTGATCGAAGTTCGCGACACCGGGGCAGTTGTCCAGCGCGTTGACGACCCCGTCGCCGTCGGTGTCGTTGACCTGCGCGTGGGCGACCCCCGCGCAGAACATGATGGCAGAGATCACCTGGAGCAGGAGCCCGACGCGGAACCGGCGGGCGCGCGGGAGCGGCATCGAGGCCGGATGGCGCGGACGGGGCGGTGCGGGCGATGCCGATCGACGCATGGCAAGTCCTCCGGAAGACCACGCGCGCTCCGGAAACCCCCGGCCGGTGCTCTCCCTCGTCGCTGAGTTCTTCCGGGCCAGCACCCGGTCTTGTCATTGTAGCCCGGGTTGTTCGCGCTTGGGAACGTCGCCCGTCGGCGGGCGGAGCTACGGCGGGCACATGTCGACGGACGCGTCCGTGCAATCGTCGTCGCTGTCGCACACGCAGTCGCCGTCGATGCAGATCCCGAAGCCGTTGCACTGCGAGTGTTCCGTGCACACGAACGGGAACTGACAGTACATGGCCCCGTTCGCGGCCCTCCCGCTGCACTCGGCTCCCGCTGCGCCGCAGTCCCCGCCGGCCGTGCAGGTCCTGACGCAGGCCATCCGGCCGCCGACCGGCAGGCAGTCGTTGTCGGGTGACGACCCCGCTGTCGCGCAGTCCGCCTTGCTGCTGCACTGCGGCGCAACGCACATTCCGGCGTCGTCGCAGGTCCAGTTCTTCGGGTACGCGCCGCCGGCGCAATCCGGCATTCCAACCGGACAGCAATCCGCGGCCACGTCACAGCGCTTCGCGCAATAGCGCTTCCGCGGCTCCTCTCCCCCCGCGCCGCCCTGGCCTCCCGCGCCGCCCTGGCCTCCCGCGCCGCCCTGGCCTCCCGCGCCGCCCTGGCCTCCCGCGCCGCCCTGGCTCCCCGCGCCGCCCTGGCCTCCCGCGCCACCGCCGCCGGAGGCGTCGCCCCCGCTGGTGGCGCTGCTCCCGCCCTCCGCACCGGCGCCACCCTGGCCGCCCGCGCCGCCACCGCCGCCCGTGTACGCGCCCGATGCGCCTGCGTCCTCCGCACCGCACGCCGGGCCGAGCAGGCCCGCCGCGAGGACAACGCCAGCCAGCGCAAACCCCACCCTCTTCATCGCGATCGGCTCCTCGGGGCGGCTGCGCGCTCCGGCATGGTTCTACGTACACCGCCGCCGCGACGCGCCGCAAGGCCTGTGTGGCGCTCTGCGGGAATCGCCGCGCGGAGCGCGCTCGGCGCGACGCGCGCCCTGCCGGGTACCGCCGGGCGCGCTGTTTCTTTCCGTTTCTGTTATCGTGCCTCACGACGAGCGGCGCGAACGGGGCGAACCGTCGATCGTGCGACGTCGTGCGGCGTCCGAGCTGCGGCTCGGCGGCGCGCCGCCCTCTAGATGCGGAGAGAGAACAGCGTGCGTGAACGATCCTTCATCCCCCGGATGAGCCGCTGCGCTCGTCTCCGCCGCCCCCGTCCTGCGCTGCTCCTGACGCTCCTCCCGCTCGCCGCGGCCGCGTTGCCGGCCTGCTCCGATGACGGCGCCGCGCCGGCGCGCGCCGCCGCGCGCACCGCGACGGTCGAAGCGCGCGCGCGCGTCCACGCGCTCCGCGCCATGTTTCCGCGGGCCCTCGGCCAGGCGCCGGCCGGGTCCCCCCTCGGCGAGACCAGCGCCTTGCCCCGGACGGCCAGCGTCACGCTGCCGAGCCACGCCGCCGCGGGCGTGCGCCTTCGCGACGAGGCCTCCGGCCTGGCCGTGACCTTCTCGCTCCAAGGGGCGCGCGACGTCGCGGCCGCCACCGTCGATGGCGTCACGCTGTATCGCCAGGCGCTCGTCGCCGGCGGCGCCCCCGCGGATGTCCTGCACCGCGTCCATCCAGCCGGGACCGAGGACTTCGTCTATTTCGAGCGCGAGCCGCCCCGCAGGGCGCTCCGCTACCGCGTCGATGTCACGATGGCGGCGGGGCTGCGGCTGGTCGAGAACACGCTCGAGTTCCTCGACGCGGGCGGCGCGCCTCGCCTGCGCGTCGCGCCGCCGTACCTCGTCGACGCGGAGGGCGCGCGGCACGACGCGGCGCTCTCGGTGGAAGGGTGCGCGGTCGACACGAGCCCGCGCGCGCCCTGGGGGCGCCCGCCCGCGGCCCCCGGCGCCTCCACGTGCACGGTCACGGTGGGCTGGGACTCGGCCGCGGTGCGGTATCCGGCGCTGGTCGATCCCCTCTGGATGTCGACGAGCAACGCCATGACCGACGCGCGCGCGCGGCACACCGCGGTCGACATGGCGCCCGGCGCGCCGGCGAGCCGGGTGCTCATCGCGGGCGGCTTCATGACGGACGGCGCGGCGCTTCGCTCGGCCGAGATCTACGAGCCCCTGAGCCGCACCTTCGCGAGGACGGGCTCGCTGCGGGCGGCCCGAGGCGCCCACACGGCCACGGCCCTCGGCGCGATCACGCCGTCCGGCGACGACGTCCCCGTGCTGATCGCGGGCGGCGCCGGCAGCGAGGGCGGGACGCCGCTCGGCACCCTGGAGGTCTACGACCCCGCCACCGGGGAGTTCTCCACCGATCCGGCCTCGATGAGCCAGCCGCGGTTCAACCACACGGCCACGCTCATCGCCAATCGGACGGTCCTGATCGCCGGCGGCATCGCGCCGCCGCTCAACCAGCCGACGAGCAGCGCGCTCGTCTACACCTTCACCGACCTCGGGGACACCGCGCTCGTGCCGACCGAGAACCAGATGGGCCTGTCGCGGCACGCCCACGCCGCCGCGCGGCTCAGCACCGGCGATGTCCTCCTGTGCGGCGGCTTCGTGCTCACCGGCGCTGCCCTCTCGACGGCCGAGATCTACAACGCGGCGGCGCGCTCGTTCGGCCCCGTGGTCGCGGGCCCGTCGTCGAGGCCCCAGATGTCGGCGCTGCGGGGGTTCCACGCCGCGACCGTGCTCGACTCGGGGGACGTGCTGATCACCGGCGGCACGAACCAGCTGCTCGGCGGCCTCTACACGAACGCGGTCGACCTCTACGTCGACGGATCGAGCGACCCGTCGCGCCGGGGCTTCGCCGCGCTGCCGAGGTACACCGCGATGAACCGGGCGCGCGCGAACCACACGACGACGCTGCTGCCCACGGGAGAGGTGGTGATCGCCGGCGGCTACAACGGGCTGGCCACGCTCGGCGCCACGGAGATGTACAACCCGACGTCGAGGCGGTTCACCTTGCTCGACGTGCCCGAGCCGATGGCGGCGCGGCGTGATCACACCGCCCTGCTCGTCAATGCAGGCCGCTCGGTCGACGCGGGCAGGGCCGTCCTCGTCGTGGGCGGCAGGGGACCGTCCGGCGCGCTCGCCGCCGACCAGGCGCTCGACACAGCGCAGGTCCTCCTGAAGGACAACGGCGAGCCCTGCAGCATGGGCGGCGAGTGCCTCTCGGGCCACTGCACCGAGGGCGTCTGCTGCAACGTCGCATGCACCGAGGAGTGCTTCTCGTGCACGGCGGAGGGGAAAGGGACCGGCGGGGATGGGTTGTGCGGCTTCGCCAGGGAAGGCACGCCGCTGCCCCAGCGGTGCATCCCCGGCGACGAGATCGAGGTGCACAACCGATGCGACGGCAACGGCCGCGCCAGGCCGGACGAGGAGACGAAGGACTGCAATCCGGGAACCTGCGATAAGGACGGCGTCGCCTGCTCGCCGTACTGCAATGAAGAGCAACCGTGCTCCGAGACGGGCTGGTGCGACTTCACCGCGACAGGCGACGCCAGCGGCGCGGGCGGCGCGGGCGGCGCGGGCGGCGCGGGCGGCGCGGGGAGTGCGGGCGGCGCGGGCGGCGCGGGGAGTGCGGGCGGCGCGGGCGGCGCAGGTGCGAGCGGCGCCGGCGGCATCGGCGGCGCAGGCGGTACAGGCGGCGTCGATGGTACAGGAGGCGTCGGTGGCACAGGAGGCGCCGGTGGCGCAGGCGGCACAGGCGGCGCAGGCGGCGCAGGCGGCACAAGCGGCGTCTCGAGCGGCTCGGGCGGCGCAGGCGGCGTCTCGAGCGGCTCGGGCGGCGACACCCCGACGATCCCGGCCGGAGCGGGCCAGTGCAAGCCGAAGCGGGTGACCAGCGCCGCCTGCGAGCGCGATGAGCAGTGCCTCTCCGGGTTCTGCGTCGACGGCACGTGCTGCAACCAGGCGTGCCGGGGGCAGTGTCAGGCCTGCGATACGCCGGGCAACGTCGGCTTCTGCACGACCCTCGGCTCGCTGGCGAGCCCGGAACCGCCGCACCTCAACACGGGGGGCACCTTCGAACGCTCGCCGTGCCGGGGTGATGGCACCGCGTGCTCCGGCGTCTGCGACGGCACCAACCCGCTCGCGTGCACCTATCCCGGCCCCACGTCCGAGCTGAGCGCTCCGACGTGCAGCTGCCCGGACGAGGGCTGCGCGATCGGACCGGCCGAGGAGCTCCACCGCCTGTGCGACGGCGACGGCGGCTCGACCGAGGACCCGCGCTCGTGCGGCGGCTTCCGGTGCGCTGACGCCGGTACGTGCAAGACGAGCTGCGATCCTGCGAACGGCGACGACGACTGCCTCCTCGACTTCATCTGCGAGGAGGGAACTTGCGTGGAGCTCACGGCGCCTCGCTGTGACGGCAAACACACAGTGCGCGTCCCCGACGCCGCCGACATCGATTGCACCCCCTACGCGTGCGATGGCATCGCGTGCCTGGAGAGGTGCGCCTCCGTCAGCGACTGCGTGGCTCCCTCGGTGTGCAACACCGCTGGCGAATGCGTACAGCCTTTCGAGCTGCCCGATCCGGCGTCCTGCTCCTGCCGCACCGCCGGCGAGCCGCGCAATGGCGGCGCCCCGCTCGGGGTCCTGCTCCTCGGCCTCGGCGCGGCCGGCGGCGCCGTGGCGCGGCGGCGGTCTCGCCGCGCCACGGCGGGTCGCTGACATGCGCCTGGCGCTCGCCTCATGGCGTGAGCGCGGCGCGGCGGACAGTGGCATGTTGCCCCTCACCTCTCGCCCCCGCTATCGTGGCGCCCCATGCGGTCCTCATCCGTCGCAGCGGCCGCGTCCGCGGCCGTCCTGCTGACGCTCGCCAGCGCCTCGCGGGGCCAGACCACCGGCGGCTTCGCGATCAACCGGTTCGAGCCGGCGCCCGCCGGCGACGTGTTCTTCGGCGTCCCCTCCCCCGCCGCGCCCGGCGAGCTCACGCCGCGCGCCCACGTGATGCTCGATTACTCCCATCGGCCGGTCCGCTTCCGCAGCGGCGAGGGCACCGGCACCGCGAGCGAGGTCGCCGTCGTCTCCTCGCAGGCGTTCCTGCGCCTCGACGCCTCGCTCGCGCTCTGGGATCGCCTGCTGCTCTCCGTGGATGCGCCGCTCGCCGTCGCGCAAGGCGGCGAGGATCCGGGCCTCCCCGGCACGCAGTTCACCGAGCTGACAGCGCCCGTGCTCGGCGATCTCCGCCTCGGCGCCCGGGTCCGGGTGCTCGGGCAGGACGCGGGGCCCATCCAGCTCGGGATCGGCAGCTACCTGTTCCTGCCCACCGGATCGCCGGCGCAGTACACAGGTGATCCAGCCGCGCGCGGCAACGTCCACGCGAGCCTCGGCGGCCGCGTCGGCGCGCCGCTCGCGTTCCTCTGGAATGCGAGCGGCGGCCTCGAGGTCGGCGGCGGCTCGACCAGCCCCTCGCTGCTCACGTTCGGCGGCGCCGCGGGGCTCCTCCTCGCCGGTGATCTCCTCCAGCTCGGCGCCGAGCTGTACGGCGCGGCGCCGCTCGGAGAGGATCTCCTGCTCTCGAGCACGCCGCCCGCCCGCACGGGCGCCGGCGTCAACGCCGAGCTGCTCTTCGGCGCCAAGCTGCGCGTCCTCGGCGGCCTCACCTTCGGCGCGGCGGCCGGGCCGGGCCTCTTCGACGCTGTCGGCACCCCGAACGTCCGCGCCGTCGGCATGATCGGCTGGGCGCCGCTCCCGCAGCCGGCCCCTCCCGAGCGCGCGCCGGCCGCCGCCGCCGCGGGCGACAAGGACGACGACGGCATCAACGACGACATCGACGCCTGCCCTGACGTGAAGGGCGAGCCGTCGCCCGATCCAGCGAGGGACGGCTGCCCTCCGGCCGATCGCGACGGCGACACGGTGCTCGACATCGACGACGCGTGCCCGACGACGCCGGGCCCCCGGCGCGCCGACGCGACGAAAAGCGGCTGCCCGGACGACGAGGACGACGACGGCTTCCACGACGGCATCGACGCCTGCCCGACCGTGGCCGGCGCCGCGAGCGATGACCCGAAGAAGGTCGGCTGCCCCGGCGACGCGGACGGCGACGGCATCGCCGACGCCGCCGACGCCTGCCCGGCGGCCAAGGGGCCCGCCAGCCGCGATCCGAAGCAGAACGGCTGCCCCGACGATCCGGACGGCGACGGCGTGCGCGGCGCCGCGGACGCCTGCCCGAGGGAGCGCGGCCTTCCCGACCGGGATCCGAAGCAGAACGGGTGCCCGAGGTTCGTGCGGGTGCACGCCGACGAGATCACCACCTCGAAGCCTGTGCAGTTCGTCCCGTATGGCAAGACGCGCACGCAGACGGTCGACCCCATCTCCGACGAGATCCTCTACGAGGTGCGCGACGCCATCCTGCAGAACCCGGACATCGAGCTCGTCGAGGTGCAAGGGCACACGGACGACAACGGGACCGAGAAATTCAATATGACCTTGTCCCAGGACCGCGCCGACGCCGTCCTCTCGTGGCTCGTGGCCGCCGGCGTGCCGCGGGACAAGCTCGTGGCCAAGGGGTACGGGTTCGAGCAGCCGCTCGCGGACAACCGCGTCAAGACGGGGCGCCAGAAGAACCGGCGCGTCCAGTTCATGATCATCAAGCGCAAAGGGCAGCAGCCCTAGCGATCAGAAGTCGTAACGGAGGCTCACGCCGGGCGCGACCATGAACACGAGGTCGCCCATCACGGGCTCGGGCCTGTAGGTGCCGATCCCGTCGGTCGACGCCGGGATCTCGATCGTCGGATCCCACCTGGGCGGCTCGGGCGCGATGAGCACAAGCAGCTTGACCCCGGCCGAGACCTCGAAATGCTCGGCGAAGCGGGCGCCGATCCGCGCCTCGGGATCCAGGAAGAGGTACGTGGCCGACGAGAAGGAAGCGGCGGGCGCGGCGAGGATCACGCTGCCGTCCCGCGCCGTGAAATTGCCGCTGCGCTCGTCGCGGACCTGACCGAGCAACACCCCGGCGCCGAGGCGGAACTGCAGCGGGAAGCGCTGCTCCACGTGGTAGCCGATCGTCGCGCCGACGAGCACGCCGCTCAGCCGCAGATCGTCGTCCGCGTGGCCTCGATCCGGCTCGGCCACGCCCACCGGATAGAGCGCGGCGTCGCGGCCCTCGACGCCCTGGAGCGCCATCAGGCCTCCGACCTCGACGCCGAAGCCGAGCCCCGAGCCGAGCTCGTAGGCGCCATGGAGGAAGGCGGCGCCGCCGAGCCCGAGCGAGCGCGAGCAGCCCCCGGAGCAACCCGCGACGTCGCCCCCGAGCGTCGGCACGAAGAGGAACGAGGCGCTCGCGTCGAGCGCGATCTTCGGCGGCTTGCGCCAGATCGGCGCCTCCTCGTCGCGCTCGAGCTGCAGCGTGAGCACCTCGCGCTCCCCGCGGTCGAGCGTGACGGTCCGCGACCCGGTGACGAACCCGTCGGCCTTCACCTCGACGCGGTGCTGGCCTTCCTTCAGCCGGCCGAGCCACACGCCGTTGCCCACGTTGACCGAGTTGATCCACACGCTCGCGCCCGGCGGCGTGGGGTTGACGCGCAGCGAGGCGTCGAGCTCCTCGGCGAGCAGCGACAGCGTGGTGAGCTCCTGGGGCCGCACGGGCGCGGCGGTCGGCTGGGAGCCGAGCTTCCCCTCCCCGCGCAGCGCGACCATGTGGTTGCCGACCGACAGCGCGCCGAGCCAGGGCGTGCGCCCGACGACGACGTTGTCGACGAGCACGTCGACCGTCTTGCCTGTGCGCTCGACGACGCGCAGCTTGCCGGATCGCGTGAGCCTGCGGAGCCTGGCCTGCACCGGGACCGTCTGGCCGCCGGCGACGTCGACGCGCCGCTCGAACGACTCGAACCCCTCCTTGAACACGCGGATCACGTGCGGCCCCGCGGGCACGCGGATCGGCTTGAAGGGCGGATACTGGCCGCGGTCCTCGCCGCTCACGACGATGGACGCGCCGGGCTCGGCGCCGCTGATGTCGATCGTCCCGACGCGCGCCCTGAGCTCGGCGATGTCGCGCTGGACGGCCGTGCGCTCGGCGGCCGACGCGTTGAAATCGCGGAGGAACGCCTCGAACATGTCGAGCGCCTCGTCGTAACGCTTCAGCTCCCGCAGCGCGATCGCCGCGTTCCTCGTCGCGGCGCGCGTCGGGAACAGCCTGCGCGAGAGCATGAACTCCGCGAGCGCGGGCCCGAGCGCTCCCTGACCGAGCAGCCCGAGCCCCTTCTCGAAGTGCTGGAGCGCCTCCTGGCGGACGGCCTCGGACACCGGGACCTCGTCTCCCAGCGAGCGGGGCCCGGCCGGGTCCTGCGCCGGCGCGGCCTCGCCGGCGTCCGCCGGAGCCGGCGCTGCCTGGCCCGGCGAGGGCGCGGGCTGCGCGCCGGCCGGCAGCGGCGCGAGCGCTGTCACGAGCCCCGCCGCCATCGCCGTCAGGCCGGTCACGCGCCGGCGGGGCGCGCCCGTCGAGCCCCGAAGATCGGCTGTCTCGGATCCCTGCGTCGGCCCGCTGCGCCCGGCCGACGACCGCTCAAGCTCGCCCATCACGTTCGTCTGTCCCGCCCTGCTTCAAGGAGGCTCACTGCTTGAATTCGCCGGTGTCGTGCGTGAACCCCGGAGGGACCGCGGGGCGCGTCGTGCTCGGCGGCGGCGCGGTGGTCGCCTTCGTCGTCGGCGCGGGCCGTCCATGCGCGGTGGGGAGCTCGACCTTCGCCGGGTACGCCCCGCCCTCCGTGATGGCGATCTCGGTGGTCACCTGGGTCGGGCCCTTGAACACGCGGACCTTGTACGTGCTGCCGAGGCGCCCGTTGATCTCGAGCACGCCGTCGGTGGTGGTCGCGCGCTCGCCCTCGAGCTCGACGAGCGCGTCTTCTGGCCAGATCACGACGCGCACGCGCCGCTTCGGGGCCTCGTCGGGCGGCCTCTTGGCGCTGGGCGCCGCCTCCACGACGGCGACCGGCGGTGGCGGCGTGACCTGGCTGGCCGGCGTGACGGGCTCCGGCGCCGTGATCTGCGGCGCCGGGGCGACCTCGGGGGTCGCGGACAAGCGCCGCGCCGCCATCACCCCGAGCCCCACCACGGCGCCGAGCGCAGCGACGCCGGCGACGAGCGCGACGCCCTTGGCGGACCGACCGAGTGCGCCGCCCGAGCGCGACGCCGTGAGCCCGCCGTCCGTGCCTGACGGCACGGCGGGGTACGCCCCGCTGCGCAGCGCCGAGCCGTCGGAGGCCGGGTACCCGCCGCTCGCGTTCGCGTTCGGCGCGGCCGGGTAGCCGCTCGGCAGCCCCAGGGCGCCGACGGCCGGGTACCCGCCGCTCGCGTTCGCGGGGGGTATCGACGCGTGCGGGTTGCTCTGCCGCACCTCCGGGGCGCCCGCGCCGAGGCGCGGGGCCACGTGGTGGCGGTGGGCCTCGGTCAGGGGGACGAGCATGTCCTCCTGGATGGCCCACCCGTAAGGCAACATGGGCCGGAGCGTGGCGAGCATCTCCTGCGCGTCCTGGAACCGGCGCGCCGGGTCTTGCTGGAGGCAGCGGTGCACGACGGCCGCGATCTCGGCCGGGACCCAGGGCGCGTGGTCCTGGAGCGGCGGCACGGGCCCCGAGCAGATCGAGAGGATGAGCTGCCCGAGCGCCTTGATGTCGTGGAAGGGCGTGCGCCCGGAGAGCGCCTGATAGAGGACGGCGCCGAGCGACCAGATGTCGGTGCGGTGGTCGATCTCGCGCTGCCCGACGGCCTGCTCCGGCGACATGTAGAGCGGCGAGCCCACGAGGCTGCCGGTCTTGGTGAGATCGGCCCCCTCGGTGTCGTTCGCCTGGTCCATCTTGACCTTGGCGATCCCGAAATCGAGCAGCTTGATGATGATCTCGCCGGCGTCGCGCCGCGCGAGGAACAGGTTGTGCGGCTTGATGTCGCGGTGGACGACGCCCGCGTCGTGCGCCTTCTGCAGCCCGAGGCAGCAGTGCACAGCGATGCGCAGGGCGACGTGCGGCGCGAGCGGGCCGGTGCGGAGCAGGAGGTGCTGGAGGTCCTCGCCGGCGAGGAACTCCATCGCGAGGAACGGCAGCTTGGTCTCGCGATCGATCCCGGCGTCGAGCACCTGGGTGATGTGCTGCGTGTCGATGGCTCCGGCGGCGCGCGCCTCGCGCTGGAACCGCTGGACGATCCTCGGATCGCGGGTCAGGTCGAGCGAGCTGATCACCTTGATGGCGCAGCGCCGGCCCGTCGCTGTGTGCTCGGCTTCGTACACCGAACCCATCGCTCCCTCCCCGAGGAGCTTGGCTATCCGGTACTTGCCGTCGATGACCGCGCCGATCACAAGCCTACGATCGACTGTAGGCGGTTCCGCCGGGGAGCGCAACGCTCACCCGCGGCGCGATGCGTCGCGGGACATGGACGCGACCGGCGCGACCGGCGCGACCGGCGCGACCGGCGCGACCGGATTTCCAGTGCGGCCACCTCCATGGCTGGCCGGGGCGACGCGTTGCTCACTTCACGCGAAGGGTCTTCATCGCGCCTGCCCAGGCGATGAGCTGGTCGAGCATGTTGCCGACCGACTTCTCGTGGCGGGGGTTCGGCTTGAACACGCTGAAGTTCTCGAAGTCGTCATACAGCGAGAGCATGACCTGCGCGCGCACGTCCGCGATCTGAAGCTCGGCCATCACGAGCCGGAGTTGCTCGACGGCGCGGGCGCCGCCCGCGCTGCCGTAGCTCACGAAGCTAGCCGCCTTGTTGTTCCACTCCTTGTACAGGTAATCGAGCGCGTTCTTGAGCGCGCCCGAGGTGCCGTGGTTGTACTCCGGCGTCACGAACACGAACGCGTCGAAGGAATCGATCTTCGCCGACCACGCCTTTGTGTGAGGCTTTGTGTACTGTCCCATCGACGGCGGCGCTGCCTCGTCGAGCAGCGGCAGGTCGAAGTCCTTGATGTCGACGAGCTCGTACTCGGCGCCCCCCTTCTTCGTCGCCACGCCGTGGACCCACTTCGCGACGGCTTCACCGTTCCGTCCCGGCCGCGTGCTCCCCAGAATGATCGCCACCTTCAGCATGTCTGCGCTCCAGTCGATGGCCCCTCTTCGATCGGGCGAACGGGCGGCAGGGTGCACATTCCCATGGCATCCCGGTGGTCAGGAGGGGCCGTTCGAGGTTGTTACGAGCTGCGTTTCCAGCGCGTGTACATCCCGCACCGTCCATGCGTCAAGTGGGCGGCCGGCCGAGCGTAGAGGCCGCCAGGCCACGTCGGCGAGCGCTACAGCATCACGGCGCGTGAGGCGATGAGGCCGTGGCCCTGGCCCTGCGGGCGAGGGTCACATACCGGATGATCAGGCTGAGCGCCGACCAGAGCGCGAGCACGGCGAGCGGCCACGCGAGCAAACGCGGAAAGTACAGGGCGATCGCCGCGCTGCCGAGGAGCAAGAGCGCTCCGCCGAGGAGGATCCCGCCCTCGGCCGCGCCGAGGACGCGGCGGTTCGTGATCGCCGCGCCCACGGTGTTCGCGAGGCGCAGGGCGCCCGCCGCGGAGCGCCCGGTCCCGGCTGCCTGCGGGGGGCGCGCTCTGCCGGGGAGGGCGCGGCGTCGGGCGCGGAGGACGATCTCGGTCGCGCCGCGGAGATCTTCCTCGAACTGCGCCTGCATGCGCCCGGCGAACTCCTCGTCCTCGATCGCCACGTCGATCTCGCAGTTCTCGAGCCAGCTCGCGACATTGAGGTTGCTCGATCCCACGCGCGCCCAGCGCCCATCGGCCACCGCCGTCTTCGCGTGGAGCATCGAGCCATTCCACTCGTAGACGCGAACCCCGGCCTCGAGCAGCGGGCGATAGCCGGCCCGCGACAGCGTACCGACGGCCGGAATATCGCTCGTGCCCGGGACGAGCAGGCGCACGTCGACTCCATCGCGCGCCGCCGCCGTGAGCGCCTGGACGTACGGCGCGATGCCGACGAAGTAGGCATCCGTCAACCAGAGGGATCGCTGCGCGAGCGCCGCGATCATCTGATCGAGCCGGTAGAGCCCCGTGGTGCTCGGCAGCTTCGCCACGACGCGCAGGTCCACGCGGCCCGCCGCCGGGGGGACGTCGGTGAGGATGGGCAGGTCGGCGGGCAGGCCGTCGCCGAGGATCGCCCAGTTGTCGGCGAAGGCGACGGCGAGCGCGTGCACCGCCGGCCCCCGCACGGCGATGCCTGTGTCGCGCCACGGCGGCACGCGACGCGCTGGATTGCCGAGCCATTTGCCGCTGACGCAGATGCCGGAGACGAAGCCGACCTCGGCGTCGACGACGAGCAGCTTGCGATGATCGCGCGTCACCCAGCCGAACGGGCTGGTGAAGCTGAACGGATTGTAGGTGCGGACCTCTCCGCCCGCCCCGCGCAGCTTGCTCCAGAAGCGGTCCGTCGATGAGCCCAGGCACCCGAACCAGTCGCGCACCACGCTGACGTGGACGCCCGCCGCGGCGCGCTCGCTGAGCGCCTCGCGGAACTCGCGCGCCAGCGCGTCGTCGTCGAAGATGTAGTTCTCGAACAGGATCGAGGTGCGCGCCGCCCGTATCGCGGCGAGCCAGGCGTCGAAGTTCGCTCGGCCGTCGATCAGGAGGTCGACAGCGTTCCCGGCGATGAGCGGCGCGCCGGCGACGCGGCTGAAGGTCTGCTGCGCGAGCGGGCGCAGCGGTGCGTTCGCCGGGGCGATGCGTGCGGGGGCGCGAGCGGCGGCCATGGGATGTTCTAGGTGCCAGAATTTTCGGGTCCCGTCGCGCACCGCGTCGATGACGTGCCCCGGGTGGGAGCCGGTGACGGGCACGATGTGCGGTCCGCGCCGGCCGCCCGCGCGGCCAGGATCGCCCCTCGCGGCGGCGCCTCGGCTCGGACCGTCGAGCGGCTCGCAGCAGTCCCTATTACGATGTTTCGCTCGCGATTCTCACGCCAGAGCTTCTCTTTCACGCGCTCGGTCAGAATCGCGCGAAGTCCAGACAGCGTATCGCCAGCGCTGGTTGAAGCTCGGCCGCCTCGCCGCGAGAGGCATTTACCTGAGAGGTGAGCTGTGTTGAACGAGGTCACGGCGGCGCTCGCGGCCATCGAGGCAGAAGGGGAATTCGCGACCGAGCTCGCATGCGCCTCGGGCGATCTGCACGTCGAGGTGGAGGGGGTCGGCCCTCTCCGTTTCCCGATCTCGGTCGCGGCGGCGCGAAAGCTGTGCGCCGTCGCCCGACCGGCTCCTCACGGGCGGCGGGACATCACCTACGGCCGTTCGCTCCTGGGCCTCCCCACGAAAGCCTCGTTCGTCTGAGCTTGGCCCTGGCCCCTCCGGCCGCGCATTCCGCTCCCGTGGGCCGCGCCATCAACCAGAGCCCTCGAGCAGGCTCGTCCCCGCCTGCCGCATCGAGTCGAACGTGTAGGTCCCCGCGGTGGGCTCGAGCTCGACCTCGAAGGTCTCCAGGATGCGCGCCAGCATCCCGTACATCCCGACCGCGAGCGCGAGCTCCATCAAGCAGCGGGCATTCAGGTGTCCGGCGAGGGCTTGAAACGTGGACTCCGAGACCTTGACGTTCTCCGTCATCTCATCCGTGAAGCGCAGCACGAGTCGCTCTACCTCGGAGAACACGTCGGCGTCGGCGCCCCGAGGGACGGCCTCCACCTGTGCCGCGCTCACCCCGACAGACCGGGCGAGCGCGGCATGCTGCACCCACTCGTAACGTGAGCCGGAGAGATGCGCGACCCGCAGGATGGCCAGCTCGCGCAGGCGCTGGTCGATCTCTGCCTCGCACATGTTCGCGCTGGTCAGGCCGAGCACTTGCAGGGCGTTCGGCGTGTGCGCGAGCATGCCGAAGAGGTTCAGTGGCGGCAGCCTGGTGAGGCGTATACGGAGCTCCTCGGGGAGCTCATCAAGGTTCACATAGGGCAGTCGAGCCATACTTACCAGAGTATCACCGTCCCCGTTGCCGTTCCAGAGCACGGCTCCGAAGGCGCAAACGCGACGCACGATGCCCCTGATCCCACGTGCTGCTGGAGTGGCACGTGCCACCGGCGCCCTCGGCATCGGCGGTGCGACCCCTCGGATCCGCGCACGCCCCGGTGGACAACCGTGACACGTCGCGTGCTCTACCCCGCCTCATGCCACTCTCGATCTGCGGGATCAGCGCCCGCGAGCCAGCTCCCGCCGCGCAGAGGCCAGGTGTCCGATCCGGATTGCGTAGACGAAATTTCATCTCGCATTCTGCTCGCTGCTGTCATAATCTGCGTATTGTCGTGGCCTGGTGTAATGATGTGGCACAGCGGTCGTTCGGGGGGAGGGCGAGATGGTATCGCCTTCCCCTGGCCCGAGCTCCGATTCGATTGGTTTAGAGCCCCTAGAGCAGCTGGCCAGAGGAGAGAGGCATTCCGTGGCAAGGAAGACCGTCTTCATGTTTTCGGGGCAAGGCTCCCATTACTACGGCATGGGCCGGGAGCTCTTCGAGACCCACCCCGTCTTCAGGGCCTCGCTGCAATCCCTGGACTCGCTGTTCCAGGATCTCGGTGGTCCGAGCGTCCTCTCCGAGATCTATCGCGGCGACCGCACGGCGGCCGACTGGTTCGACCGCCTGTGCTTCAGCCACCCAGCGATATTCATGATCGAGCTCGCCCTCTTCGAGGCGCTCAAGGCGGAGGGGATCGAGCCCGATTGTCTTCTCGGTGCGAGCCTCGGTGAGTACACCGCCGCGGCCGCCGCGGGCGTGCTGAGCGCCGAGGAGGTCGCTCGCTGCATCGCGCATCAGGTGAAGATCATCGAGGCGCTGTGCCCTCGAGGCACCATGCTCGCGGTCCTCGGGGACCCGCGGATGTTCGAGCGGGAGCAGGTCTTCCGCGACAACGCGGAGCTCGCCGCGATCAATTTCGACAACCACTTCGTGGTGTCGGGCCTGTCCGACGACGTGTCGCGCATCGTCGCGTGGCTGGACAGCGCGCGGGTGATGCACCAGCGGCTCCCCGTCGCCTATCCGTTTCATTCTCGCTGGATGGATGTCGCCGCCGACCCGTACCGCCGTCACCTCGCGTCGCTGACCGTGCGCAAGCCATCGGCACCGGTCATGTCGTGCGAGACGGCGGGGCTCGTCGATGTCCTGGAGCCGGCGCACTTCTGGCGCATGGTGCGCGCGCCGATCCGCTTTCGAGACGCCGTGCGCGCGCTCGAGGAGGCGGAGAACGACGGGTGCCTCTATGTGGACCTGGGGCCCACCGGGACGCTGGCCAGCTTCGCCAAGCACAACCTGAAATCGGGGTCGCGGTCGGAGGCCATCACGGTGCTCAGCCCCTTCTCGCCGGGGTCCAAGGGGCTCGGGCGGCTCAAGCAGGCGCATCGTCGGGACGGCTCCGACAAGCGCTCGTCCGTGCGCGGCGCCGAGCCGGTCTCGCGGGAGGAGAAGAGGAAGGTCTACCTCTTTCCAGGGCAGGGATCGCAGGCGCGAGGGATGGGCGCGGAGCTCTTCGAGGAGTTCCCCGAGCTGACGGCCACGGCCGATCGGGTCCTCGGCTACTCGATCGCGCGGCTCTGCCGGGACGATCCGGAGCGGCAGCTCGATCAGACGCAGTTCACCCAGCCTGCGCTCTTCGTCGTCAACGCGCTGCTGCTCGCGCGCAGGAGGAAGAGCGGCGAGCGCCTCGCCTTCGTCGCGGGGCACAGCCTCGGGGAATACAACGCGCTCCTCGCCGCCGACGCGTTCGATTTCGAGACCGGACTGCGGCTCGTCCAGGAACGAGCCGCGCTGATGGCCCGGGCGAAGGAAGGCGGGATGGCGGCCGTGCTCGGGCTCGACGAGGCCACGGTCGGGAAGGTGCTGGCGGACAACAGGCTCGATGAGATCGCGCTCGCCAACTACAACGGGGCGCGGCAGTTCATCCTCGCCGGTCCCCGGGAGAGCGTGTCGAGGGCGCAGCCGTTGTTCCTCGGCGCCGGCGCCCTGGCTTATGTACCGCTGCGGGTGAGCGGCGCGTTCCACTCCCGGTACATGGAGCCGGCCCGGCGCGAGTTCGAGGGGTTCCTCGCGGGGTTCAAGTTCCGCCCGCCCGCCGTGCCGGTCATCGCCAACGTCACCGGAGAGCCTTACGAGCCGGACCAGATCGCGCGCATGCTCGCGGAGCAGCTCACGAAGCCGGTGCGGTGGGACTGGACTCTGGAGTTCCTGCTCCGGCAAGGCGATGTCGAGATCGAGGAGGTCGGCCCCGGCAACGTCCTCACGAAGCTGCTCGCGAAGGTCCGGAAGACCAGCGCCGCGGCCCCGGTGGCCCAGCACGCGCTCGCGCGGGTCGAAGCGCCGCCGCCCGTGGTGCAAGAGGCCGCGCGTCGGGCGCCCGACGCGGCGCGCCCGCGGCTCAGCGCAGAGTCGCTGGGGAGCGCCGCGTTCAGGAAGGCCTACGGCCTGAAGTACGCCTACGTCTGCGGTGCGATGTTCCGGGGCATCGCCTCGGAGCAGCTCGTCATCCGCGCGGCGCGCGCGGGCATCCTCTCGTTCTTCGGCGCCGGCGGCCTCGACATGGCGCGGGTCGAGCAGGCGATCGCCCGCATCCAGGGTGAGCTCCGCGCCGGCGAGCCGTACGGGATGAACCTCGTCCACAACCCGAGGCGCCCGTCGAACGAGGAAGAGACCGTCGACGTGTTCCTGAAGCACGGGGTCCGCAACGTCGAGGCCGCCGCGTTCATGCAGGTCACTCCGGCCCTCGTGCGTTATCGGCTCAAGGGGCTCAGGCGGGGCGCGGGCGGCGCGGTGGAGGTGAGGCACCGTATCCTGGCCAAGGTGTCTCGTCCGGAGATCACGGAAGCGTTCCTCGCCCCCGCGCCCGAGCGCATCGTCCAGCGGCTCCTGCAGGACGGCAAGCTCACCGCGGAGGAGGCGCGGCTCGGGGCCGAGGTGCCGATGGCCGACGACCTGTGCGTCGAGGCGGACGCCGGCGGCCACACCGAGCATCGGAACCCGATCGTCCTCCTGCCCACGATCCTCCGGCTCCGCGATCGGCGCGTGGAGAGGTACCGCGGTGGATTCAAGATCTGCGTGGGCGCCGCGGGCGGTATCGGCACGCCCGAGGCCGCGGCCGCCGTATTCGTGCTGGGCGCAGACTTCATCCTCACCGGATCCATCAATCAGTGTACCGTCGAGTCCGGCGTGAGCTCCGCGGTCAAGGACACGCTCGAGCAGATCGACATCCAGGACACCGATTATGCGCCCGCCGGGGACATGTTCGAGACGGGCGCGAGGGCCCAGGTCTTGAGGAAGGGCGTCTTGTTCCCCGCGCGCGCGAGGAAGCTCTACGAGCTCTATCGACGACACGAGTCGCTCGACGAGATCGATCCCGAGGTTCGCGCGAAGATCGAGCAGAGGTACTTCCGGAGGTCGTTCGACGAGGTGTACCGTGAGACCCGCGAGCACCTCCTGCGCGAGGACCCCCGGGAGATCGAGAAGGCGGACCAGGACCCGAAGCACAAGATGGCGTTGGTGTTCCGCTGGTACTTCGGCCACAGCCAGCGCCTGGCGATGGAAGGCGGTGAGGGGAGCCGCGTCGACTACCAGGTTCATTGCGGCCCGGCGCTCGGCGCGTTCAACCAGTGGGTGAAGGGGACCGCGCTCTCGAGCTGGCGAAACCGCCATGTCGACGAGATCGCGCAGGAGCTCATGCGTTCGACTGCCGAGCACCTCAACCAGCGCTTCGCGGCGCTGATCGCTTGATCGCGCCATGGGCGGGAACACGAAGAAGCGTCCTGCGCCGCGGGACGGTCGGGTGGCGATCATCGGGATAGGCTGCCGCCTGCCAGGCGCGCGGGACCATCACGAGTTCTTCCGCAACCTGTCGATGGGGGTGAGATCCATCCGCGAGATCACCCCCGACCGGTGGGACCCTGCCGAGCTCTACTCGAGCGACGCCGCCGCGGCGAACAAGGTCATCAGCAAGTGGTGCGGGCTCATCGATGAGCCGTTCGCGTTCGATCACGAGTTCTTCAAGATCTCGCCCAGGGAGGCCAGGCTCATGGATCCCCAGCAGCGATTGCTGCTCGAGGAGGCCTGGCATTGCATCGAGGACGCGGGCGTCGCGCTCCGCGATCTCCAGCGCCGCCGCACCTCGGTGTATATCGGCGCGATCTCCGGGGACTACCTGCAGCGGGGCGCCGGTGCAGAGCCCCGCGTCGAGAGCCACACGGCGCTCGGGAACTACGCGTGCATCCTCGCGAACCGGCTCTCCCAGGCGTTCAACCTGCGCGGAGCGAGCCTGACCATCGACGCGGCGTGCGCCTCGTCGCTCGTCGCGATCCACGAGGGCGTCGAGGCGCTGCGGCGGGGCGACGCCGACTACGTCCTGGCGGGCGCCGTCAACCTCGACCTCCACCCGTGGCGGTATATCTCGTTCTCGCGGGCGAGGATGCTGAGCCCCGACGGTCAGTGCAAGACCTTCGACAAGGACGCGAACGGGTTCGTGCCGGGGGAAGGGGTCGTCGTGGTGCTCCTGCGCCGCCTGGACGACGCCGAGCGCGACGGCGACTCCATCCATGGAGTCATCCGTGGCGTCGCGGTGAACCATGGAGGCCAGCGGCTCACCCTCACCGCGCCCACGGTCGAGTCGCAGCGGGAGGTCATCGGCGCGGCCATCGCGCAGGCGGGCGTCGAGCCCGAGACGATCACGTACGTGGAGGCGCACGGGACGGGCACGTCCCTCGGCGACCCGATCGAGGTGGAGGCGCTCATCGAGGCGTTCCGTGAGCGCACGCAGGCGAAGCAATTTTGCTGGATCGGCTCGGTCAAGACGAACATCGGCCACCTCGAATCGGCGGCGGGGATGGCCGGCCTCGTGAAGGTGCTGATGATGCTTCGCGCGCGGAAGATCGCGCCGACGCTGAACATCCGCACGCCGAACCCGCTCATCCATTTCGCGGACAGCCCATTCAAGCTCGCGACGGAGCTCGTCGACTGGCGACCTGCAAAGGGCGGAGCCCCGCTCCGCGCCGGGATAAGCTGCTTCGGTTTTGGCGGGGTGAACTCCCATCTGATCGTCGAAGCGCACACACGCCGCAGCCCGCCGCGGCGCGGCGCGGCGCAGCGCGGCGGGCCGTATCCCTTCATGCTCTCTGCCCGGACGCGCGACGGCTTGAGCGCGCTCGTCGAGCGCTGGGGGCGCCACCTCCGCAGCGGCGCGCTCGCCGAGGCCTCGCTCGCGGACGTCTGCCACACGCTCGCCACAGGCCGCGAGCACTTCCCGTTCCGGGTCGGAGGGCTGGTCTCGACCGAGGGCGAGGTCCGCGCGCTGCTCGACGCAGCCCCGCATCTCTCGGGCGGCGGCCGCCGCAAGCCGTGGTTGCTCTGCACAGGCGATGTCGAGCTCCCGCCGAAGGCGGAGCTGCGCGCGCTGCTCGCGACCCGGCCGTTCGCGAGCGCTGTGGAGGCGCTGGAGCAGGACGCGCGCGGCGAAGGAAAGGCCCGCCTCGCGCGGCTCCTGGCCGGCAAGCGAGGCGCGGCGGAGCGGTGCCTCTTCGCGTATGTGCTGCGTGGCGCGCTCGCGCGCCTCGGCTTCAGTCCGGCCGCGATCTCGAGCAGGGGCGAGGGCTTGTGGGCAGCGCTCGCGATGACGGGCATGCTCGACTGGAGCGCCGCCGCTGCGCTCGCGGCGGCGGGGCCGGCGGAGGTCGCCCTGCGGCGGCCGGAGCTCCCGTTCGTCGACCCGCTGACGGGGCGCACGATCCACCGGGTTCTGCTCGATGCCCGGTACCTTCGGGCGTTGCTCGATGGGATCGAGGTGGGGAACGACGAGGCCTCGAAGCTGTTCACCAGGGCTCGGCTCCTCGCCAGCAGCCAGTACACGTTCCGCAGCTATCTGGACGAGTGGAACGAGGCCCTGCGATCGCGCGATCGCGGCGGCTGGGCGGCGCTGAAGGACAGCGAGCTTCCGTCTCGCGTCGACGAGGAACCGATGAAGACACGCGTCCTCTCGCTCGCCATCCAGAACGCGCTCGATCGGCTGAACCGCAAATGGGGCTTCCCTCCGGAGCGCATCCTGGGCAACACCGAAGCACAGGAGCTGCTCGACCTGCTCGTCGATGGCGTCCTCTCGTATGACGATCTCCTCGCGCTCATGACGGGCGAGGAGGAGCGCTTCGCTGTCGCGGCGAGCGAGGCCCAGCAGCGGGTTCACCTCGTCGACACGAAGAAGCCCTATCCTGTCCTCCGGGGTCGCTGCAGGGCGCCCGCGGAGCTCGGCGACGTGCGCCGGTGGCTCGCGCGCGCGCTCGCTGAGAGCTCCTCTCCCGCGGCGCCGGACGGCGGAGCGGTGCTCTTGATCGGCGCGGCGCGCGGGCGGCCTCCGAGCCCTGATGTCGTCTCGATCGACCCGCGGGGCGGCGAGGGCGACCTCCTCGCGCGGCCGCTCCTGGAGATGTGGCTGCGCGGCGCCGACATCCGCTGGCAGCGGTGGTTCGAGAAGGGTCGCCATCGAAAGGTCCCGCTCCCCACGTATCCCTTTTCGAGCGTAGAGATGGTGCTGGGGCCGGTCCTCCGCCCACATCCGCGCGGCCCGCAGGTGGGGCAGACAGGCGATGTTGCCGTCTCCGCCGCGACGCCGCCTGCCGAGCGCACGGTGGTCGAGGAGCGCCCCGAGCTCCTGTGGCTGCGGCCCGAGTGGCGGCGGGACGACGCCGTCGCGCCGGCGGAAGCCTCGGCCGGGGTGCCAGGGCCGATCCTGGTGTTCGACGCGGGCGGCGCGTCGGAGATCGCCGCCTCGTCGCTCGGGGCGCGCGACATCTACCGGGTCCGTCCGGGAGCGCGCTTCGGGGAGGAGGTGCAGGGCGCGTTCGTGGTGCGCGCGGCCGAGAAGGACGATTACGTCCGGTTGTTCGAGGCCCTCCGGCGCCGGGGGCCGCTGCCATCGCAGATCGTTCACCTGTGGGATCTCGCGCCGGCGGGCGCCCCCGATGACGTCGACGCGCGCCTGGAGACCGGCGTCTACGGGCTGTTCCTCCTCACCCAGTCGCTGATGGAGCAGCGGCCGGAGCGCGCGGTTCAGGTCCTCCATGTCCACGCGCTGGAGCGCGGGCACGTGCGCCCCGAGTCCGCCGCTGTCGAGGGGCTGAGCCGGTGTCTCCAGCGCGAGCATCCGACGATAAAGCTCCGGTCGCTCGCCGTGGACCACCCCGCTGACGGGCACAGGGTAGGGCGTCGCGTGGCGGCCGAGCTGCGCGATGCGCGGCAGGCCAGCGTCGTCCGGTACGACGGCGATGTCCGGCTGGTGAAGCGCTACGAGGAGGTGACCGAGCTCGGCGCGCGCGCCCCGGCGACGGCTGGCGACCCCCGCGGGGGCGTCCGAGCCGGCGGTGTGTACCTGGTGGTCGGAGGCGCGGGCGGGATCGGCCTCCGCGTGGTCGAGCACCTGCTCTCGACGCCGGGCACGAAGGTCGCGCTCGCCGGGCGCTCGCGGGCCCGTGAAGACCTGGAGCGAAGACTCGCGCAGCGCTACCAGGACGAGGGGCGCGACGGTGCGGCGCGGGCTGTTTACTTCCAGGCCGACGCGTCGCAGCCGCACGAGGCCCGCGCCTTGGTGCAGGCGGTACGAGCGCGCTTCGGGCCGCTGTCGGGGGTGATCCACGCCGCCGGCGTGCTGCGGGACGCGTTCTTCCTGCGCAAGACGCTTGGCCAGTTTCGCGAGGTGTTCGCGCCCAAGGTGCTCGGCGCCTTGAACCTGGACGCAGCGACGCTCGGCGAGCCGCTTGACTTCTTCGTCCTGTTCTCGTCTCTCGCGTCGGTCACCGGGAACGTCGGCCAGGCAGACTATGCCGCTGCGAACGCCTTCCTCGACGCGCTCGCCGCCACGCGCGAGCAGCAAAGGGCCGCGGGCGCGCGCTCCGGGCGCACCCTCGCGATCAACTGGCCGCGCTGGGACGGCGCTGGGATGCGGGTCCGGGAGGATGGGAACACGATCTTCACCGCCCGTCACGGGATCGTGCCCATGCCCGCGGCCGAGGGGCTCGCGGCGCTCGATGCTGCGCTCACCTCGCTCGAGCGCCCCCCGGGTCAGCTCGTGCTCATTTACGGCCATCGCGACCGCGCGCTCGCGCAGCTCGACGGCGGCCGCCGGGGCGAAGAGCCCGTCCTGTCGCTTCCGGCGCCGGCGCAGCGCGCCGAGGCGACGGGCGTGGCCGTCGAGCGCGCGACGGCTTACCTGAAGAAGGTCTTCTCGCAGCTCCTCGATCGGCCCGAGGCCGAGTTCGACCCGAGCGTCGGGCTGGACGAATACGGCATCGACTCGATCCTGATCAGCCAGTTCAACGTGCATGTCGAGAGAGAGCTCGGCGCCGTCTCCAAGACGCTCCTGTTCGAGCACCGGACGATCGCCGAGGTCGCGTCGCACCTCGCCCGGCATCGCGCGCGCGAGCTCGACGCGGCGCTCGCCGTCACGTCGACCCGGGCGCCGGGCGCGCCTGCCCTCGTCGAAGCGCAGCGCGTCCCGCAGGCGGCGTTGGCGCCGCTCGCGGACGTGGGCTCCGAGGTCGGCCCGACCCCGACGAGCGCGGCGCGCCACGCGCACCGCGAGGCGCCTCTCCAGGGGGTCGCGATCATCGGGATGAGCGGCCGTTACCCGATGGCCCGAGATCTGGACGAGCTCTGGCGGAACCTCGAGGCGGGGCGGGACTGCATCTCCGAGATCCCGCTGGAGCGCTGGGATTTCCGCGCTCGCTTCACCGAGGATCCGGAGGCGGCGCGCGCCGGCGGGATGTACTGCAAATGGGGCGGCTTCCTCGACGGGCCGGACCGGTTCGACCCCCTGTTCTTCAACATCTCTCCGCGCGAGGCGGAGCTCATAGACCCACAGGAGCGGCTGTTCCTCGAGGCAGCCTGGGGCGCGCTGGAGGACGCGGGCTACCCCGCGCGCCGGCTCGGCGACCCGGGCCGCCGCAGCGTGGGCGTGTTCGTCGGCGTCACCACGTACTCCTATCTGCTGCACGGCCCCGACGCATGGCGCAGAGGGAGCCAGTCCATCCCGACCTCCACACCCTGGTCGATCGCCAACCGCGTCTCGTACTACCTCGATCTCTGCGGGCCCAGCATGCCGGTGGACACGGCGTGCGCGTCGTCGCTCACCGCCGTTCACCTCGCGTGCGAGAGCCTCGGACGCGGCGAGTGTCGGGCGGCGATCGTGGGCGCTGTGAACCTGTACCTTCACCCCTCCAAGTACGACTGGCTCTGCCAGATGCAGATGCTCTCGCGCAGAGGCCGATGCCACGCCTTCGGCGAGCTCGCCGACGGGTTCGTTCCGGGCGAGGGCGTCGGCGCGCTCGTGCTCAAGCCGCTCGCGTCGGCGCTCTCGGACGGCGATCGCATCCTCGGCGTCATCAAGGGGACCGCGGTCAACCACGGCGGGCGCACGAACGGCTTCACGGTCCCGAATCCGAACGCCCAGGCCGAGCTGGTCAAGCAGGCGCTGCGGAGCGCAGGCGTGGACCCCCGGACCGTCGGGTACGTCGAGGCGCACGGCACCGGGACGTCGCTCGGGGATCCGATCGAGATCGCCGGCCTGACCAGGGCGTTCCGCGAGGCGAGCGGCGGCGAGCTGGCCCACGGCAACTGCGCCATCGGGTCCATCAAATCGAACATCGGTCACCTCGAGTCGGCGTCCGGCCTCGCCGGCCTGACCAAGGTGGTCCTCCAGATGCGGCACGGCCGGCTCGTGCCCTCGCTGCACGCCGAGCGGACGAACCCGCGCATCGACTTCACGGCCTCGCCATTCCGTGTCCAGCGCGATCTCTCGGACTGGCCGCGGCTCGTCGTCCGCGAGGACGGGCGCGAGCGAGGGCTCCCGCGGCGCGCGGGGATCAGCTCGTTCGGCGCGGGGGGCGCGAACACTCATGTGATCGTCGAAGAGCACCTCGGCCCGGAGCCGTTCGGACGCGGCGAGGAGGGGGGCGAACATCTCGTCGTGCTGTCCGCGAGGAACCAGGAGCGGCTCCGCGAGCATTGCCGCAGGATGGCCGCGTACCTCCGGCAGCGTGCCGGGGAAGAGCGCCTGTCGGAGATCGCGTACCAGCTCCAGGTCAGGCGCGAGCCGATGGAGGAGCGCCTGGCGCTCCTCGCCTCCGATCTCGGGGCGCTCATCGAGCAGCTCGATGCGTACGGCGGCGGCGCTCCGGGCGGTCGCTCCTGGTGGGGTAACGTTGTCGCGAACAGGCGCGATCGAGAGGCGGCCCGCGCCGGCGGGGGGGCCGCGGCCGCCGAGGCATCGAGCCGGCGCGATCTCGCGTCGCTCGCATCGCGTTGGGTTGTGGGCGCTGACGTCCCCTGGGAGGCGCTCCACGCCGCCCCCCTGCGGCACGTCTCGCTGCCAGGCTACCCCTTCGCGGCCGAGCGGTACTGGATCCCGGAGGTCCAGGGCGAGCCGCGCGATGAAGGGCCGCGCGCCGGGGGCGCGAGCACAGCGGAGCACCCGTTTGTCCAGGAAGGCGACACCTCCGCGGCGGTGCCGCGCTTCTCGGTCGTGTTCACGGGCGAGGAGTTCTTCCTCGCCGACCATTTCGTCGACGACGACAAGATCTTCCCTGCGGTCGGCTACATCGAGATGGCGCGCGCGGCGATGGCCGCGCTCGGGCGCGGTGTCCGCCGGGTGAAGAGCAACGTCTGGCCCGCGGCGATCGCCGTGGCGTCGCCACGTCGCATTCACATCGAGCTCACCCCGACGTCTGCGGGCGCGGACTATGAGGTGTACAGCCTCGACCTCGACGGGGGACGGACGGTCCACGGGCAGGGCAAGGTGGAGTCCCACGCGCCCGGAAGCGAGCCGCGAACGTCGGGTGACGTGCTGGACCTCGCGGCGATCAGGGCGCGGTGCGACCAGCGCGTCGCCGCGGAGGACTTTTACCCGCGCATCCACGCGCTCGGCCTGCGGCTCGGCCGGAGCTATCAGGGCATCCAGGAGCTCAGGTTGGGCGAGGCGGAAGCCCTCTCGGAGATCCGGCTCCCGCGTCACCTGGAAGGCGGCTTCGAGCGGTTCGTGATCCACCCGTCGATCATGGACTCGGCGCTCCAGGCGACGATGGGATTGATCTGCCTGCGCGAGGGGATCCTGGCGCTGCACATCCCCTTCACGATCGGAGACGTGGAGATCTCGGGCCGTACCCCGGGACGGTGCTTCGCTCATGTCGCGCTGAAGGCGTCGACTCCCGGCGGGAAGAGGTTCGAGGTGCAGCTCGCCGACCCGGAAGGCCGCGTCGTCGTCCGGGTCCGCGATCTCTGGCTGCGCCCATGGCAGAGAGCCGGCTCGCCCGCCGGCGCGGCGGCGCGGACCGAAGGTGTGTTCCTTCGCCCGGCGTGGGTCGAGGCGCCCCCGCGTCCGGCGGCCTCCGCCGGGGGCGGGGCGGAGACGGTGATCCTGTTCGCGCGCTCCCGAGCGGCGGGGCGGCTCCTCTCTGCCGAGCTCGATCGGCGCGCTCCGCGCGCGCGCCGGCGCACGGCCGTCGTGACGGCGGGGAGCACGTTCCACGCGGTGAGCGGGCTCGACATCGAGGTCAACCCCGCCTCGGGCGCGGATTTCGAGTCGCTCCTCGCCGCGGTCGGCCCGAGCGGCGCGGCGCTCGACATCGTCCATGCCTGGCCGCGCGGCGCGTTCACGGCGCGGCAAGAGCGGGTGCAGGCGCAGCTCGACGACGGCCTCTTTCCCTTGCTGCACATGCTCCGGGCGCTCGGCCGGTCCAGCGACAAAGCACGGGTGCGCCTGCTCTGCGCGGTGCCCGGCTCGAGCTCCGAGGGGCAGCCGTGTTACGAGGCGCTCGGCGGGCTCCTGAGGACGGCCAGCCGCGAGAGCCCGCGGATCGCGCACCGCCTCGTCGAGCTGCCCGAGGCGGAGCTCGACGCGCTCGCCGAGGGGCGCGCGAACGGCGCCGCCTCGGCGCTCGTCGATGAGCTCCAGGGCGTCTGGGAGCGCGGGCTCGAGATGCGAGAGCGCGGTGGCCACCGTTCGGTGAAGCGCTGGCTTGAGCTTCAGCCCGATCGCGATCGCGGAGCCACGCCCCTGCGGCGAGGGGGCGTGTACATCGTGACCGGCGGCGCGCGTGGGCTCGGCCTTCACGTGGCGCGTTTCCTCGCGTCCGCGGTCGGGGCGCGCATCGTGCTCGCTGGCCGATCTGCGGCCGACGCGCGCGTCTCGTCCGCGGTTCGCGACGTCCGCGCCGCCGGCGGCGAGGCGCTCTACGTGCGCGCGGACGTGCGGCGCGCCGAGGACGCCGGCGCCCTCGTCCACGCGGCGAAGACCGCGTGGGGCGCGGTGCACGGGATCATCCATTCCGCGGGGGTCCTGCGCGACGCGTTCCTCGTGAACAAGGACGACGGCGACGTGCGCGAGGTCATCGCGCCGAAGGTCTGGGGCGCGCTCCACCTCGACGGGGCGACCCGGCAGGAGCCGCTCGACTTCATCGCGCTCTTCTCCTCCCTGGCCGGCGTGATCGGCAGCGTTGGCCAGGCGGACTATGCGTTCGCGAACAGCTTTCTGGACGCGTTTGCGACGTGGCGCGAGGGGCTCCGCCGCGCCGGCCTGCGGTCGGGCGCGACGCTCTCGATCGGCTGGCCGCTCTGGCGCGACGGCGGCATGCGCGCGGACGCGGCCACCGAGGAGTCGCTGCGGCTGAGCTTCGGGTTGTCCCCGCTGGAGACCGAGGTCGGGCTGGCCGCGTTCTCCGCCCTGCTGGCAATGCCGTCCGGGGCCACGCTGTTCATCCCCGGAGATGCGGCGAAGCTGCGTGATCAGCTCGGCGCCGCGGGGGCGCCCCCCGGGGGCGCCCCGGGGCGCGACGAGCCGGACGCGCGGCGCGCGGCGGAGCGCGGCGCGAAGGCATCGCCTCAGGAGGGGAGCGTGACGCGCGATGCCCTCAGGCCGGCGCTGGAGCGCCGGCTCATCGAGGAGGCCGCGGCGCTCGTGAAGCTCGATCCCAGCAGGATGCAGTTGAACGCCGAGCTCGGCAGCTATGGCTTTGACTCGATCGCGTTCACCCGGCTCTCGAACCAGGTCAACCAGTCGCTGGGGACCGACATCACGCCCGCCACGTTCTTCGAGCACACGACGCTGGCGGCGCTGGCCGACCACCTGCTCGGGGCGCATGCCGCGCAGCTCACGACACGCGTGCTCGCCCCGGTGGCCTCGAGCGCAGCGGAAGCAGGCGCCGTGGCCTCGAGCGCCGTGGTCCCGAGCGCCGCGGAGACGCCGGCCGTGCCGTCAACGCAGGCGCCGTCCGGCGCGGCTGCGCGGGAGCCTGTCGCCATCATCGGGATGCACGGCTGGATGCCCCGGTCGGAGGATCTCGCGGAGTTCTGGCGACATCTCGAGGACGGCCGTGACCTTGTCACCGAGATCCCGGCCGATCGCTGGGACTGGCGGGAGTACTTCGGCGATCCGCTCCGTGAGCCCAACAAGACGAACAGCAAATGGGGCGGCTTCCTCGAGGAGGTCGACAAGTTCGACGCCCGCTTCTTCGGGATCTCTCCGCGCGAAGCGGAGCTCATGGATCCGCAGCAGCGGCTGTTCCTGCAATCCGTGTACAAGGCCGTCGAGGAGGCGGGCTACAGGCCGTCGGATCTGGCGCGGCTGAGGACAGGGCTCTTCGTCGGGGTCGGGTCGTTTGATTACCACGATCTGCTTCGGGAAGCGGGTGTCCCGATAGAGGCTTACACGACGACAGGCATGCTCCACTCTGTCCTGGCGAACCGCGTCTCGTATCTGCTGAATTTCAGCGGGCCGAGCTTCGCGCTCGACACGGCGTGCTCGAGCTCGCTCGTGGCGGTGCGATCGGCCATCGAGGCGCTGTGGGCGGGGAGCTGCGAAGTCGCGGTCGCGGGCGGCGTGAACCTCCTCATCTCGCCGATGATCTACATCTCGTTCGCGCGCGCCGGCATGTTGAGCCCGGATGGGCGGTGCAAGACGTTCGACAAGGACGCGAACGGCTATGTTCGCGGCGAGGGCGTCGGCGCCCTGATCCTCAAGCCGCTCTCGAGGGCCATCCGCGACGGCGACCATATCCATGCGGTCATCCGCGGCAGCGCGGTCAACCACGGCGGCCGGGTCAACACGTTGACCACGCCCAACCCGAACGCGCAATCGGAGCTCATCGTGCGCGCGCTCGAGGAGGGCGGCATCGATCCAGCGACCGTCGGCTACGTGGAGGCCCACGGGACCGGGACCGCGCTGGGCGATCCCATCGAGATCAACGGGTTGAAGAGGGCGTTCCGCGAGCTCCGGCGCCGCGCCGAGCAGCCCGAGCTGACGGAGCCCCGGTGCGCCGTCGGCTCGGTCAAGACGAACCTCGGCCACCTCGAGAACGCCGCCGGAATGGCCGGGATCTTCAAGGTGATCCTGGCGATGAAGCACGGCCGTATTCCCGGGAATCTGCACTTCAGGGAGCTGAATCCTTATATCCAGCTCTCCGGGAGCCCGTTTCGTATCGTGAGCGCGCCCGAGGACTGGCCGCGCTTCCGGGACGAGGGGGGCCGTGAGCTGCCTCGCAGGGCTGGAGTGAGCTCGTTCGGGTTCGGCGGCGTGAACGCTCATGTGCTCCTCGAGGAGCATCTCTCCCCGGCCCGCGCCTCCGCAGACGACGGGCGAGAGCACGTCTTCGTGCTGTCCGCGCGCACCGAGGAACGGCTGCGCGAGGTCGCGCGGTCGCTCGCGCGGTTCCTGGACTCCAGCACGACAGCGCCGCGGGCGGACGGGGGCGGCGTCGCGGGAGAGCAGGTCGAGGGCGCGCTGATCGCCATGGCGGCCGAGCTGCTCGGCGTGCGCGCGGATGAGGTCTCGCGCGACGAGGCGCTGGAAGACCTCGGCTTCGACGCGTTCCTGTGCGAGCAGCTGTGGGAGCGCATCACCGGCGCCTACGGGGCGGAGCGCGGTGCCCTGGCGAGGGCCCCTTCCAGCACGCTCGCCGAGATGGCCCGCGAGCTCGTCGCCGCGCGCCCGGACATCGCGACGCAGACCGGGGGCAGCGCCGCCGCGTCCGGAGCGCTGCCGCTCCTGGATCTGGCGTACACGCTCCAGGTGGGCCGCGAGGCGATGGAAGAGCGCCTCGCCGTCGTGGCTCGCTCCACGCGCGAGCTCTCCGAGAAGCTCCACGCCTTCTCGCTGCGCGGGGAGCGCAGCGAGGGCGTGTTCCGCCGCCCGGTGAGCCCAGCGAACGGCCCTGCGGCGGCGGCGGGCGAGGGGACCGCGGTCGACGCGCTGCTCGCGCGGCGGGATCTGCGAGGCCTCGCGGCGCTCTGGACCGGCGGCGCATCGGTCGATTGGACCCGTCTCCACGGCGCTTCCAGGCCGGTGCGGCTCTCGCTCCCGACCTACCCCTTCGAGAGGACACGGCACTGGCTCCCGCGGCTCGCCGCCCCCGTCGCCGGCCCCCACGGTCCTGCGCTGGCGGAGGAGGCCGACGCGGGCGGGCTGCTCTCGGGCGAGGACCGCGTGCGCGCCGAGCTCAGGGAGATACTCGCCGAGAAGCTGAAGATCGATGCCGGCGAGCTCGATGAGGACACGGAGCTCCGGCAGTACGGCGCCGACTCGATCCTGAATGCAGTGATCCTCCAGACGGTTCAGGAGACGTTTGGGGGCGAGCTGCCGCTCAGCGCCATCGTGGAGCACCCGACGCTCCGTACCCTCGCGAGCTTCGTTCATGCCGAGCTCTTCACCGGAGAGGAGGCCGCAGGTGAGCCGCGCAAGCGCCGCGTCCGGGAGCGCGCTCCGGCGCAGGCCCCCAGGCTGCCTCCCGAGCTCTTGCCCATCAACATCAAGGGCACCGGGCAGATCTCGTTCTGGATGCCCGGCGCCACGGGGCACCCCGTGGGCATCCAGAGCCTGTCGGACGCCCTCGGGCCGGATTATCCGGTGTATGCGTTCCAGGCGCGCGGGACCCACGGCCTCGCCATGCCGCAGCTGCTCGACGACATGGTCGAGCACTACGTGCATTGCATCCGGCTCGTGCAGCCGAAGGGGCCTTATGTGCTCGGCGGATACTCCTTCGGAGGGCTGATCGCCCTGGAGACGGCGCGCCGGCTGCAAGCCGAGGGCGAGAGGATCCGCCACCTCATCCTGCTCGACACCTATCCAGCGACGCAGGAGGTGTTCCGGCGCCATTTCGGGGGCGGGGAAGGAGAGATGGAGCATGACGGCGGCTTCCTTCCGTTGCACCTCGTGAACAATTTCCTGAGGGTCAAGGAGAACCCCCACCTGCTCGTCAAGAAGGAGGACGTCGCCCACCTCCCGGCGTGCCTCCAGCTCGCCCAGCTCGCCAAGATGGCCGCGGAGCGCGGGAGCAAGCGGATGTCGGCCGACGACATCTTCCTGTTCCTTCGCGGAGGGCTCCTGTGCTCCGAGTTCGCGGAGGGGATCTATCAGCTCTACGAGAGCAGGATGGAGCCCTATGACGCGTCGGACGTGCTCTTCTTCCGGGCGATGGACGGGTTCGTCGGCAAGTCGAGCGCGATGTACTGGGGGTCCGTCGACATGCTCGAGGGCTACGACTACACCCAGCCGTGGCGAGAGCTCTTCCGCAAAGGTTTCCGGGTGGTCGAGCTCGACAACGATCACTTCAACATGCTCGAGGAGCCGACGCTCTCGATCGCGCTCCGCGCGATCAAGGAGGTCCTCCGGGATCCGCCGCCGGTCGACGCCGATCGGTTCGCGCGGTTCGACGAGGGCTTGAAGGGGGCGACTCGGCTCGGCCACGACCTCCTGGCGCGGCGCCTCCGCGCTGCGGGGGCGCTGCCCGCCCCGGGCGAGACCTTCCACCGAGACGAGCTCCGGCGGAGGCTGAACGTCCTCCCGCGCTATACACGGCTGCTCGACGCCTCGATCGACATGCTCGCTCGTGAGGGCTACCTGCGCCGCGAGGACGATCGGCTCGCCGCAGGGCCCAGGCTCGCCGAGGCGGCGCTTCTGGGCGATGAGGCCGAGGTGGCCGCGTCGGCCGAAGCGCTCCGCGCGTCGTGCCCCGACATCGAGCCTTGCCTGAAGCTCCTCACCGCCTGCCAGTCGGCCGTCCTCGAGGTGATGGATGGCCGTCGGAATCCCGCCGATGTCCTGTTCCCCGGCGGCTCGACCGACCTGGTCAGCAAGCTCAACCCCCAGGACGACCTTCACGGCCGGCTCCTCGCCGAGCGGGTCGAGGAGCACGTGCGGCAACACGCCCGGCGCTACAGGCACGCCAAGGTGCAGATCCTCGACGTGGGCGCCGGGGCCGGCGGGACGAGCGCGCTCCTGCTGGAAGCGCTGAAGCCGCACGCCTCGAGGCTGCGGTACCTCTACACCGACGTCGGGGTAGGGTTCCTGAACAGCGCGAAGAAGCAGCTCGCCGGGGCTTACCCGTTTGCCGAGTTCACGACCTTCGACGTGGGGAGTTCGCCGGAAGCGCAGGGATTCGAGCCGTGGAGCGTGGATGTGGTCGTCGCGAGCCACGTGCTCCACGCGACCCGGCGGATCGCCGCGAGCCTCGGGCAGTGCCGCCGTTTGCTCAAGCCGGGAGGGCTGCTCGTGCTCAACGAGCTCACCCAGCGGCTCGACTTCAACACGCTCACGTTCGGCCTGCTGCCTGGATGGTGGCATTACGAGGACAGCGAGCTCCGGATCGAGGGCTCGCCCGTCCTGCGGCTCGAGGCCTGGACGCGAGCGCTCGAGGCCTCGGGCTTCCGCGACGTCGAGGTCCTCGATGTTCCGCTCGGTCCGCGGCACGAGCTGCCGCAGAGCCTCATCATCGCGCGAGCAGGCGCGGCGCAGGGAGACTGAGCTCTGCGCGCTATCATCGGCAACGCGGTCGGGCTCGGCCATCACGACAAGAAGCCGGACTTGCCCCGGCTGAACCGGGTGAAGTCGAAGGTGTACGAGCCGCCCTCGCCCGAGATGGTCGACGCCGTGATGGCCGCGGCGGACCCGCACGTCCGTCCTGCGGTCGCGCTCGCAGCCTACGCCGGCCTACGTGCCGGCGAGGTGCGCGGCCTCCGCTGGTGCGACGTGAACCTGGACACCGACCTGCTCTTCGTTCGGCAGGCCATCACCTGCGGCCGCGTGGTCGCGCAAATCCTCAATCATCTCAGCGGAGGAGAAGGGATTCGAACCCCTGGTTGAGTTGCCCCAACGGCGGTTTTCAAAACCGCTGCCTTCGACCGCTCGGCCACTCCTCCAAATACTCAGAACGACTTGCTTTTCTGCCCGTTCCGGCGCCGCCTGTCAACGCCGCCCTGTCGTCCGCGCCCTCCCCGCCGCAGCGCGTACCGCCCCGGTCGCACCCCCGTGCCCCCTCCCCTCTCCTCTTCCCGTCCCCTCCCGCCTCTCTCCCTACCTCCGCGTCTTCTCCCCGCTCACCCCGCCCCGCGCCCCCACCCCGCCCTTCATCACCTCCGCCAGCCACGCCTTCGCGCCCGCGCACGTCCCCACCGCGCTCACCTCCCCTCCCCCGCGCCGCTCGTACGGCCCCGCGACGATCGCCACGTCGCTCCCGCGCGCCGTCCACGCGATCGGCCCGAGCCCCGCGCGCCTCTGGCACGCTTTCCCGAAGCGGCGCTCGATCAGCTTCCCCGCCTCCGCCGCGTCGCCCGCGCTGTCGAACCGCAGCCGCCACGCCAGCGCGAACTCCCGCCGCGTCGGGTCCTGCGCGTCGTCCCGCCGCGCCACCGCGAACCGGTCCCCGCCCCACCCCGCCGCCGCGCCGATGGCGGCGTCGCGGTGCGCATACGCCGCGAACGCGATGCGCAGCGCCTGCTCGCCCATCACGTCGTCGAACACGACGCGGAACCCTGGACCGAGCGCGGCGGCCGTCGGGACCGCCACCTCCACGGCGGGCTCGCGCGCCGCGAGCTTGTCCGGGTGCAGCAGCTGCTCGGTGGTCTCCGGCAGCGCGCGCCACACCGCGTCCACGGAGGCCCAGCCGCCGTCTCGGCGCAGCGCCTGGACGAACTCGAAGCCGTCCGTGTACGGCGCGCCCAGCGACTCCTGCAGCACGAGCGGCGTGTCGCCCACGGACGACAGCGCCGTCGACATCGCCACGAGCTTCCGGAGCATCGACTCGTCCACCTGGAACGCCGAGCCGACCAGCACGTCGAACATCGCGCTCATCGCCTCGCCCTCGACGAGCGCGTGCGTGGCCGCCAGCCGATCGCTGTCGCCGGCCTTGTAATCGAGCAGCTTCCCCAGCGAGAAGCTCTGGTCCTGCAGCGCGTGGACGAGCTCGTGCGCCAGCGTCTCCTCGGCCTCGCTCTCGCTGAGATCGTCGACCAGGTACATCGTCTGGTCGTCCGGCTCGTAGAAGCCCGCGATGCGGCCCTCGAGCAGGCGGTACATCCCGGCGGTGAAGTCGTAGTCGGCCGGGATGAGCTCGAGCGCCGCGAGCACCTCGCGCTGATGGTCGAGCACGCCCTCGGGGATCTCTCGCTCCACGTGCGCGCGGACCCGCTCGAGGATCTCGCCGCGGGCGAGCACGCGGCTCCGCACGTCGCGGAGCACGGGCAGGCCGCGCGCCTTCGCGACGAGCGCGAGCACCCGCGCGACCTCTTCCTTGGTCAGGCGAGCCTCTTGCTCGTCGATCTCGCCCTCCACCGGACCTGCGCCCTCCGCCGGCGGACGCGCCGCCGGCGCCGCAGGGCGCGCCGCGGCAGGCGCCTGCGCCCGCGCCGGCGCCGCGGGCGCGCTCGTGGGCCCGCAGCCGACCAGCGCGCCCGTCCCGACGAGCGCTCCCCCGACCAGTGCGGCGACCGCCGCCGCGCCCCGCGCGCTCGCCTCGCCGCGCTCGCTCACGAGGGCGCCCCGGCGGGCGCGCGGATCGCGCGGATCGCCTCCGCATACCGCGCCACGCGCGCCTCGAACGACAGCTCCTCCCCCCGCTTCACCGCGCCGAACACCGCCGCGCCGGCGACGAGCGCCCTCGCGCCGGCGGCGACCACCTGCCCGGACGTCGACGGCGCGATCCCGCCGTCGACCTCGAGCGTGATGTCCAGGCCCGCCTCATCGATCGCCTGGCGCAGGCTCCGCAGCTTGGCGAGCGACCCCGGGATGAACTGCTGCCCGCCGAACCCCGGGTTGACGCTCATCACGAGCACCAGATCGAGATCCGGCAGCACGTGCCGGATCGACTCCTCCGAGGTGTGCGGGTTCAGCACGACGCCGGGCCGCGCGCCCGCGTCCCTGATCTGCTGCAGCGTCCGGTGCAGGTGCGGCGACGCCTCGACATGGACCGAGATCCGATCGGCGCCGGCGGCCGCGAACTCGGCCACGTAGCGCTCTGGCTCCACGATCATCAGGTGGACGTCGAGCGGAAGACGCGTCGCGGCGCGGACCGCGCGAACGACGAGGGGGCCAATCGTAATATTCGGTACAAAACGGCCATCCATCACGTCGACGTGGATCCAGTCGGCGCCGGCGGCCTCTGCGGCGCGCACCTCGTCGGCGAGGCGGCCGAAGTCAGCGGACAGGATCGACGGAGCGACGATGATTCCTTCGTGACGCACATGCTAGCGCTAGCAGGCGTGACGCGCGGCGGCTAGCGAGGCATCCACGAGCGCGCTTACGGGGAGGCCGTCGCGGCTGCTAGGCTGCGATGGTCTGCGCGAGGCGCTCGTGTCTGCGCGCCGCCGCAGCAGATCCGAGGCACGATTCCGAACCGCTCGAGTGAGGTGATGCATGGAGACACGGCCGCTGACGAAGCCCGACTACGACCGGATCGTGGGCGAGATCGATCGGTGGTGGGCGGGCCCGACCAGCGCCCTCGCGCACCCCATCTTCTTCTACGAGCTCGGCCGTCTCGCCCGCGTCGTCGAGGATCACGGCCTGCTCGTCGGCTTCCTCCTCGGCTTCAAGTGCCCGGACGCGGCGGTCGGCTACGTGCACCTCGTGGGCATTCACCCCGACTACCGCCGTCGCGGGGTCGGTCGCATGCTCTATGCGGCGTTCGAGGACGACTGTCGTCGCGAGGCGTGCCGGCAGCTCAAGGCGATCACGACCCTGGGCAACGAGGGCTCGGTGCGCTTCCACGCGGCGGTCGGCTGGTCGGCGGCCGAGGTCGAGGACTACGCCGGACCTGGGCGTCCGCGGATCGTGTTCACCAAGGATCTCTAGCGGTGATCACGCCCGGCGCGCTCAGCGGCGGAGCGGCCACGACGCGGTCGCGGCGCGCGCGCCGATCGCCCGATCCCACGGGGCGCGCGCCGCGCGCGTCGGGTTGGGCGACGCCGGTCGGACATCGGGCGGGGCATCGCGCGGGACATCGCGCGCATCTCGCGAGGGCGAGCGTTGACGTCCTCGTGTCGCGGCGTACGCTCTCGGCGGGAACCATCGGCTCGAGGCCGCGAGGTGGAGCGATGCGAGAAGGCGAGCATGTTGGTGCGGTGTTGGTGGGCGGCGTCGGGTTGCGGGCAGGCGGCGTGGGATCGGCCGACAGGACGGTCGCCGCGGGCGCCCTCGGAGCATCCCAGTGAGCCGGAGACCTGAGCTGGTCGCGCAGCTCCGCGAGATCGGCCTCTTCGGCGGCCTGGGCGACCATGTCCTCGAGGGCCTCGCCGACACGCTGGAGCTGGTCGAGCTGCAGCCCGGGGCGGTCGCCTTCCGCGAGGGCGACAGCGGCCGCGAGATGTTCGTGCTGCTCGCGGGCGAGATGGAGGTGCTCAAGCGCTCCAAGCGCGACGTCGAGGCCCGGGTCGCGGTCCTGGGGTCGAGCGACTGGTTCGGCGAGATGTCGATCCTCGACGTCATGCCCCGCTCGGCGACGGTCCGAGCCATCGCCCCGTCGCGCCTGATGCGCGTCACCGCGCACGACCTCGACGCGCTCTACCGGCGCGATCTCAGGTCGTACACCCTCCTCGTGCTGAACATCGCGCGCGAGATGTCGCGCCGCCTCCGTGTGGCGGACAGCCTGCTCGCCGAGCTCGTGGCGAACATGCTCGACGAGTACGCGCGGCCACGGCGCCCGGGGATCTGAGCCGGCGCGATCGCCGGGGCGCTCAGCCCAACCGTCGCGTCACGCGCCGCCTTCTCCGATCACACCACCGGCGCCACCCGCGCCGCCGGCACCACCAGCGCCGCCGGCACCGCCCTCGCCACCAGCACCGCCCGCGCCACCAGCACCGCCCGCGCCGCCCTCGCCACCAGCACCGCCCTCGCCGCCGGCACCGTCCTCGTCACCCGCGCCGCCAGCGCCGCCCGTGCCCCCCGGGCTGGTCTCGCCGGAGGTGCCCGTGCTGCCGGCTCCCGTGGACGCGGCGCCGGTCGGGCCCGCCTCGCTGCCGGGGTCGTTTCCAGTGGCGCCGCCAGCGGTATCTCCCCCGCCTGCCCCGGCCGCGCCGACGCTCCCCTCGCAGTCGACGCAGCCGATACCCGTGAGCGGAGGCTCGGGCTGTGGGTTGAAGCCACAGCCCGCGAGCACCATCCCGAACCCCAGGACGACAAGCTTACGCATAAGCCCTCTCCTCATAGCACCCTGCGCACTTCCCGCCGCTTGCGCAGCGCTCTCGTCCGCCGGGAGGGCGGCGTCCAGCGCGATCATGGTCGGCCCTGGCTCGCCCTTACCATGCACCGCGATCGGCGCCGACGTCAGGGTCGCCCGGCGTGCCTGGTCAGCCGCAGACCACGCCGCCGGCGCCTCCGCCGCCGCACGGCTCGCCGTCCCCGCCGCCCTGCCCTCCGGCGCCGCCGGCACCCCCCGCGCCGCCCTGCCCTCCGGCGCCGCCGGCACCCCCCGCGCCGCCGGCACCGCCCTCGCCGCCGGCACCGCCCTCGCCGCCGGCGCCGCCCTCGCCGCCAGCGCCGGCCTCGCCGCCACCGCCGCCGCCCGTGGCATCGCCCCCGGTGCTGTTGCCCCCGTTGCCCCCGGCACCGGCGCTGGTCGATCCGACGGCACCGCCGCCCCCGGTGCCGGCTGAGACGCCCGCGCCCGTCGAGCTACCGGCCCCTGTGCCGGTCACCGCGGGCGGCACCGGTTCGTTGTCCCCGTCGTCCTGGAACGGCGGTTCGGGTTGCGGGTTGAACGTGCATCCAACCGCGAGGACCAGGGTAAGGAACAGCAGGCTTCGCATGGCAGGTGCGTGCAACCTCGCAATCCACATGCCACGCAATATCCCACGAAAATCTCAGGAAGCAGCGTGATCCCCCCGCTGCCGAGGGGGCCCTCAGGCACACTCTGGCACGCCGCCCGGGCGGATGGATCCGACACCCCGGGCTGGCCTCGGGTCGCGAGCGCGCTGCCGGGCCCGCTGCGGGGTGCACTTGCGTGTCCACGGCGGCCGCCCGAGGTATCGTGCACCGTGATGTCGGAAGACCCTGGGAACATCGCGTCGAGGCTCGAAGAGGTGCGGCGCCGGATCGCCACCGCCGCGGCGCGGGCCGGGCGCAGGCCGGAGGACGTCCGGCTCATCGCCGTCTCCAAGGAGAAGCCGGCCGAGGCGATCCGCGCCGCCTACGCCGCCGGGCAGCGCGATTTCGGCGAGAGCTACGCGCAGGAGCTCGTCGAGAAGGCCGAGGCGCTCGCCGACCTCGACGGGATCGTGTGGCACGCCATCGGCCGGCTCCAGCGCAACAAGGCGAAGATCGTCGCGCGCGTCGCGCAGGTCGTGCACGCGGTCGACCGCGACGAGCTCGCCGTCGAGCTCGACCGGCGCGCGGCCGCGACCAACCGCACGCTCGACGTGCTCCTCGAGGTGAACGTCGGCGGCGAGGCCTCGAAGGGCGGCTGCGCGCCCGGCGAGCTCGCGCCGCTCCTCGGCGCGGTGGCCCGGTGCGCGCACCTCCGCCCGGTCGGCCTGATGACCATCGCCCCCTTCCTCGACGACCCGACCGACGTCCTCCCGTTCTTCGCGCAGCTCCGCGCCCTGCGCGACGCGCACGGCGGCCAGGAGGCGCTGCCCGAGCTCTCGATGGGCATGTCGCACGACTTCGAGGCCGCCATCGCCGAGGGCGCGACCCTCGTCCGTGTCGGCACGGCCATCTTCGGAGCCCGCGGGTGAGGTCCGCCGCGCCGCGCCTCGGCTCGGTCATCGCCCCCGGCGCCGCCGCGACGGCCGCGGCGTGCGCGCTCCTCGCGCTCGGCTGCGGGCCGGGCGCGATGCCTGCGTCCGTGCGCCACCCGCTCGTGGGCAGCGCCGCGCCGGAGTTCCGCGTGGAGTCGACGGCGGCGGTCACGGTCGGCGTGCCCGGCGCGCGCAGGACGCGGGTCACCGTGATCGACTTCTGGGCGTCGTGGTGCGCGTCGTGCGGCCGGACCATGCCGGCGCTCGACCGGCTGTGGCGCGACCGCAAGGCGGACGGCGTGGCCGTCATCGGCGTGAACGTCGACGACTCGGAGGCCGCCGCGGAGGCGTCCGCCCACGCGCTCGGCGCGACGTTCCCCATCGTCGCGGACCTCGATCAGCGGCTCACCGCGACCTACGGCGTCGCGCAGGTCCCCCTGACGTTCGTGGTCGACGGCGCGGGCACCGTGCGCTGGGTCGGGCGCGATCCGGAGGGCGCGCGCCGCGCCGTGGACGTCCTTCTCTCGGAGCGGTCCGCTGACACGCACGCGCGCGCGCGTGCGCGGTCGGTCTTCGAATGAGCGCGGCGCGCGGCGGCGGCCCGCGGCGGCGGCCCGCGGGCGACGACCCGACCCTCTTCGACGCCGCCCGGCAGCGCGATCCCGAGCTCAGGGCCGCGGTGCCCCTCGCCGAGCGCATGCGCCCCAGCACGCTCGCGGACATGATCGGCCAGGGCCACCTCCTCGGCGCGGGCAAGCTGCTCGCGCGCGCGATCGCGGCCGACCGGATCCCCTCCATGATCCTGTGGGGCCCCCCGGGCGCCGGGAAGACAACGCTCGCGCGCGTCGTCGCGCACACGACGAACGCCCGCTTCGTCCCCTTCAACGCCGTGCTCGGCGGCGTGCCGGAGCTCCGCGAGATCCTCGCCCAGGCGCGCGCCGCGCGCTCGTACGAGGGCAAGCGGACGATCCTGTTCGTCGACGAGATCCACCGCTTCAACAAGGCCCAGCAGGACGCGTTCCTCCCGCACGTCGAGGACGGCACCATCACGCTGATCGGCGCGACGACCGAGAACCCGTCGTTCGCCGTGAACGCGCCGCTGCTCTCCCGGTGCAAGGTCTTCCGGCTCCAGGGCCTCGACGCCCCGGAGCTCGTCGAGCTCCTGCGCCGCGCGCTCGAGTCGCCCGCCGGGCTCGCCGGCGCGGTGGCGGCCGACGACGACGCGCTCTCGGCGATCGCCGCGCTCGCGCAGGGCGACGCGCGCAGGGCGCTCACAACGCTCGAGATCGCCGCGGACGAGGCGGGGCGCGCGGGCGCCTCGACGATCACGCGCGAGCTCATCGCCGGCGCGAGCGAGCACAAGACGCTGCTCTACGACAAGGCCGGCGAGGAGCACTACAACGTCATCAGCGCCTTCATCAAGTCGATGCGCGGCTCCGATCCCGACGCCGCCGTCTACTGGCTGATGCGCATGATCGAGGCCGGCGACGACCCGCTCTTCTTGCTGCGCCGGATGATGATCTTCGCCTCCGAGGACATCGGCAACGCCGACCCGCGCGCCCTGGAGGTCGCCGTCGCGGCGGACGCCGCGTTCCGGCGCATGGGGATGCCGGAGGGGCTCTACCCGCTCACCCAGGCGGCGCTGTACCTCGCCACGGCCCCGAAATCGAACGCGTGCAAGGCGGCGTGGCAGACCGCGCAGGCCGCCGTGCGCGAGCACGGCGCGCTCCCGGTCCCGCTCACGCTGCGCAACGCCGTCACCCGGCTGATGCGCGACGAGGGCTACGGCGAGGGCTACCGCTACGCGCACGACGAGCCGGGCGGCGTCGCTGTCGGCGAGGCCTACCTGCCCGAGCCGCTCGCCGGCAGCCGGTTCTACGAGCCGACCGACCGCGGCTACGAGCGGACCATCGGCGAGCGCCTCCGCCGCATCCGCGGCGAGGGCGAGGGCGGCTGAGGCGCCGCGCCGGGCTTCACCCCGCGCGGCGCCCTCGCGCCGTCAGTCCTCGGCGCCGCCCGCGCCGGCGAGCGCCTGCTCGAGCTCGCTCAGCGCGTGCTGATCTCCCTTGCTGCGCGCGACGCCGATGCCGTCGCTCAGCCAGGCGCGCCCCTCGTCGGCGCGGCCTGCCTTCACCAGCATCGTCCCGCACATGAGGTACATCGGCACGTAGCTCGCGTCCATCGCCCGCAGCGCGTTGAACGTCGCGAGCGCCTCGTCGTGCCGATCCAGCCCCGCGTACTCCAGCGCGAGCGCGTACCAGTGGAACGGATCCTTCGACCCGCCCTGGGTCATCTTCTCGAGCATCAAGAGCCGCTTGCTCACGTCGCCTCCACAACGCCGATGTACGGCAGGTTCCGGTAACGCTCGGCCCAGTCGAGCCCGTAGCCCACGACGAACTTGTCCTCGATCGTGAAGCCCAGGTAGTCGACGGGCACCTCGACCCGCGCGCGCGCCGGCTTGTGCAGGAGCGCGCAGACCTTCACGCTGCTCGGCATCCTCGTGCGGAAGAGCTGGAGCAGGTGCGAGATCGTGAGGCCCGTATCGACGATGTCCTCGACGAGGAGGATGTCCTCGCCCTCGATCGGGCGGGTGAGGTCCTGCGTGATCTGGACGACGCCGGTCGAGTCGGTGCCCTCGCCGTAGCTGCGCACGCCGAGGAACTCGATGCGCACCGGGAGGTCGATGTGCCGCGCGATGTCGGCGGTGAACACGAAGCTCCCCTTGAGCACGGAGACGAGCACGAGCCTCCGCTCCGCGTAGTCCCTGGTGATCTGCGCGCCGAGCTCGCGCACGCGGGCGCCGATCTGCTCGGCGGACAGGAGCGTCCGGACGTTCGCCATGGCGGCCGCGCTAGCACCGCGGCGCGCCCGCGGCCAGGGCCGAGGCGGACACCCCTCGCCCGCGGCCGCTGGACCGTCCGGGTCGCGCGGCCGCTCCGTCGCCGCCCGGGCCCGCCCGGGCCGGAACTGAGCTAGTCTCGGCGCCCTCTGTGATGCCGCCCCTTCCGCCCGACGCGCCCCCGCACCTCACCTCGCGCATGCCGCTGGCCGTCCGCTTCTGCGAGACGGATCTGATGGGCATCGTCCACCACTCCAACTACGTCGTGTACCTGGAGGCGGGCCGCATCGACTGGCTGCAGCGCCGCGGGATCTCCTACGAGGAGATGGTGCGGCGCGAGCTTCACCTCGCCGTCGCGGAGCTGCGGCTCAAGTACCGGCAGCCGGCGCGGTTCGGGGACACCCTCGTTGTCGAGACGACCTGCCGCGAGATCCAGAGGGTCACCGCGCGCTTCAGCTACCGCATCCTCCGGGGCGAGGACGTGATCTGCGACGGCGACATCCTCCTCGCGTGCCTCGGCTCGAGCCTCACGCTGACGAGGATCCCGGACGACATCGCCCAGCTCCTGTGGAGCCCCGAGATCCCGGCCGCCGGCTAGCTCCCTCGGGGCTCCGCCCCGAGCCCCGGCCGCCGCGCCCGCTCAGCCGCCGTCCGCCGCGTCCCCGTCCGCCGCGCTGCGCACGAGGCGCGCCGGCATCTCGACCGTCTGCGGCGGCTCGATGCTCTCGCCGAGGAACGTGCGCCACTGGACGACGTAGAGCCCGCGCTGGGGGCCGCTGACGTAGCGCTCGCTCATCGGGGGCACCGCGACAGCGGGGATGCCGTCGACGAGCAGGTAGAGCAGCGCGTCGGTCTGGTTCACCGCGACGAAGCCCTCGCCGGGCGCGCCGGGGTCGACGCTCGCCGGCAGCGGGAGCGGCTCCGTCCGGATCGCCGCGAGCTCGTCGCGCGACAGGAAGACGCCGCCCTGCGCCGACGGGAGCCCCGCCGCCGCGTACGCGGCGCTCGGGGGTGGCATCAGCATGTCGGTCGAGACGAGGTCGGTGCGCCGGGCGACCGACGTGACCTCGAAGCCGACGCCGCCGCCGCCCTGCCAGGCGTAGCTCGCGTGGAGCGGCACCTCGCCGGCCACGCACTCGGGCGACTTCGGATCGACGCCGAGGATCTCCAGCAGCGCCCGGCAGAGCAGGGGACCGCCCTCGCCCGCCTCGGGGATCCTGCCGAGCTCCAGGTACAGCGCGCCGAGGCTCGCGTGCATCTCGACCTTGCGGACGTCGACATCGAGCCGCTTGCCCTCGCCGATCGGGCGCGCCGAGCCCGTCGACAGCGGCGTCACGTCGATGCGCCGCTCGCCGAGCAGCGTGCGGAGCGCTCCCGGCGGCAGGACCCGGTACTGGGTCAAGCCCGGCCACAGCAGGACCTCGCCGTGGACGTCGTGGCGGGCGCGCAGCTCCGAGCCGGAGGGCAGCGGGAGCGCCCGCGACGTGAACTGGACGCGCATGCGGCCCGTCTCCGCGAGATCGATCTTCCACGTCAGGTCGGTGACCGCCTGCGCCGCCTGGAGCCCGGCGGCCGCCAGCTGGGGCGCCTTGGGCGGCTGCGGCACGTCGCGCCAGCGGAAGGCCGCCTCGAGCGCGACGCCGGGGAGCTCGCGGGGCGCGAGCGTGTCCTCCGGCAGCGGCGCCGCCGGCGCCAGCGGGAGCGGCGAATGCTGGCTCGCCTCGGACATGACGAGCCGGCCGTAGTCGTCGGACACGAGCTTCGCGCTGACCTCGGCGGTCGACGCGTCGAGCAGGTCCGGCGTCTCGCTCGCGAGCGGCGCGGGGAGGATCCGCGCGTTCGGGCTCGCGCCCGCCTCCACGGGGTCGACCGGCGGGTGGCGCGACGGCTCGCACCCGGCGCCGGCGGCCAGCAGCAGCCCTGCCGCGGCGACGCGCGCGCGGATCACGGCGCCCGCTCGAAGGTGTGGATCACCTTCACCCGCGGATCGAGCGGCGGCGGATCGGGCGCGTACTGGGTGTCGAGGAAGACCGCTGTGCAGCGGGGGTGGCACTCCACCATCAGGTTGCAGTTCGCCGCCTCGTTGTCGAACGCCGCGATGACCCGCCCGAGCCGGGAGAGCTGCGGGGCGACGCTCCTCTTGAACTCGGTGTCAGGCATCTCGAACCGCGGCTTCACGACGAGCTCCGTGCCGATGACCCCGATCGGGAAGCCTAGATCGCGCAGGCTCGCGAACGATCCCAGCGCCATGTTCGGGAGGTCGCGCCCGGTGAGGTACACGAGGGTCGCCCCCGCCGCGTGGCACGCCCGCGCGTACTGGCTCGCGCCCGGCACCTCGACGTCGTGCCGGATGTGCGGATCGTTGAAGAAGCGGGCCTTCCAGAACTCGAACGCGTGCAGGTGGAGCGCCTCGTCGTCGACGCCGAGCCGGCGCAGGTTGTCCGGGAACCCGTACACGATGCCGTCCGGCGCCGCGCGCTCGAGGAGGGCGGCCGCGTGCGGGTGCTTGCGGCGCCACTCCTCGGCGAGCTCGTGGAGGATCGCGACAACCCGCGGCCGGTTGTCCATGAGGGTGCCGTCGAGATCGAAGACGATCACAGGCGGCCCCTCCGACCGGTCGCCCGCGCGCTCGACGATGGAGTTCAGGAGCCGCGTCCGCTCGAGGGGGACGAGGCGCTTCTCGTGGAACAGCGTGCTCAAGGTCGTCGCGCCGTGAAGGAGCGCGCCTGCCGCGCGCTCCTCGGGCGGAACCCTAGCGCGAACTCGCCCTCCTCAGAAGGCCGCGGCGGCCATCTCCGTCGACGAACCCCAGCGGGTCGGCAAGTGTGCCGAAATATCCTACATTGTTGGCCCAAACGTTCCGTTCTTCTTAGGATTTTCCACATCCGGGGCTGCTCGAGGCCCCGAAGGAAGGCCCATGCAGAACCGCATCAAGACCGCTCTGGCCCTGGCGATGGCGCTGACCGCTGTGGCGGGCTGCTCGAAGACCCCTCGCGATCGCCTGCAGGGGCGCTGGTATGGCGAGTCCATCGACAACGCCCCGGTGGAGCAGCTCACGAAGGCGACCGGGTGGGTGAAGGGGACCGCGATCGAGTTCAACGGCAGCAAGGTCACGGTGACCGTGCCGGCGGAGACGCCGCGCAGCGGGACCTTCAAGGTGACCAAGGCGGAGGGCGATCAGGTGACCGTCGCATTCCTCCGGCCCGAGGGCGGGCTCGACCAGGCGGAGTTCCGCTTCGCCACGGATCACGCGCTGCGCTGGGAGATCGGCGACGGCCGCGCGATCGTGATGGCCAAGGCGAAGAACTGACGTCGGCCAGCGCGCGCCCGCGCGCCGCGCACGGCCAGCGCCGCCGCCGGGCGCCCCGGCCGCCTACCGCCGCACCTTCTCCCGCCGCACCCGCGTGAGCCACCGCGCCTCGCCGCGCTCGCCGTCGCGCGCGAGCAGCACAACGACGTCCTCCGAGAGCGGCCCCGTGAGCCGCCGCCGCGCCTCCTCGATGGAGCGCACCTCGACCCCGTTCACCGACAGCAGCCGATCGCCGGGCTCGACGCCCGCCTCCTCCGCCTCGCTCCCCGGCGGCACCGCCACGACGGTCACGGTCCGGCGCTCCTCGCCGAGCGTCACCGCCAGGCTCCCCGCGCCCTTCGGATCCTGCCGCGCGCCGTCTCCCGGCAGCGCGATCCTGACCCGATCGGTCGTCCTGCCGGCCCGCACCTGCACCGGCTGCGACTCGGCGCGCCCGAGGTCCGCGCTGTACGCCTCGATCACCGCCGTCCCCTCGGGCAGCCCGCCGAGCTGGAACCGCCCGTCCCTGTCGGTGGTCACGACGCCCGGCGGCAGCGGGCCGAGCGGCAGGTACGTCGGCACCCTGTCGCGCGCCACGCGGGCCCCCGCGACCGGATCGCCGCGCTGATCGACGACCTCGCCGGCGACCTCTCCCGCCTCGAGCAGGTCGATGCGCCCGAGGTCCGTCGGGCGATCCGGATCGCCGGCGATCGTGACCCGCAGCGTCGCCGGCGCGAACCCGTCGCGGCTCACCGTGACGCGGAGCTGGCCCGGCGCGAGGTCCCCGAGCGTGAAGGCGCCCTCCGCGTCGCTCGTCGCGCGGCGCGGCCCTGTCGGCGAGAACAGCGTGATCCGCGCGCCCTCGAGCCGCTCCCGCCCGCCGCGCCCCGTCACGGTGCCCGTCGCCTTCAGGGCGCCGCTCATCTCCAGCCGCAGCTCCTTCGGCGCCGCGTCGACCTGCTCGACGCGCGGCGCCCTGCCGGAGCGCACGAGGCTGATCCGCAGCGGCAGCCCGGCGGCGTCGGCCAGCACCGCGTCGCCGCCGTCGTCCGTGAAGAGCGTCTTGCGGAGCGGGACCGCGACGTCGAGCGAGAGGACGCGCAGCTCCACGCGGTCGAGCGGGTAGCCGCGGTCGTCGGTCACGTGGATGGCCACCGCCTCGCGCACCTTCGGGAGGACGACCTCGATCTCCTTGCGGTCGCGCTCCGGGACCTCGACGACGAGGCGCGCCACGACGTCCCCTGGCGACCCGGGCCGCGACACCGAGACGAGCACCTCGTCGGGGACCGCCGCGAAGGCGAACGTGCCGTCGTCCGCGGAGTACGTCACCCGCTCGAGCGAGCCGGTCGTCGCGGCCAGCTCGACGCGCGCGCCCGCGACAGGCTTGCGGTCCTCCTCGAGGACGCGGCCCTCGAGCAGGCCACCCTGGCGCATCACCACGCGCACGCGGGCCTCGCCGCCCGGCTGCAGCGTCACGACCTCGCTGAGCGTCTCCACGTACTCCGGGTGCCGCACGATGGCGTGGACGCGCCCCGGGGTGACCGGCTCGGCCCGGAAGGTGCCGTCGGCGCGCGTCACCCACGGGTCGCCCGACCGCACCGACGCCGCCGGGATGAACACGTCCCCCCGCGGCAGGTCGGGGATCGGGCCCGGCATGACCCCGAGCTCGCCCGCGGGGATCAGCGGCGCCGGGCCGGGCAGGGCGCGCTCGAACTGCTCGTCCCTGAACGCCGACATCGCGGTTGTCTCGTCGATGGGCATCCCCTCGGCGTCCGCGCCGACGACCTCGATCGTCGCGCCTGGCACCGGGTAGCCGCGGTCGTCGACGACCTCGCCCACGATCGCGCCGCCGCGGAGCAGCGGGATGCGGGCCTCGGTCGCGCCCGCGTCGACCTCCACGGCGTTGCGCGGCACGAACCCGGCCGCCAGGGCCGACGCGCTCGCGTACCCCGGCGCGATCGGCCCGAGCGTCACCGACCCGTCGTCGCCCGTGCGGCCGTGCAGCGGGAACGCCGACAGGCCGTGCTCGACGAGCACGACGTTCGCGCCCTTCACGGGCGGCGCGCCCTCGCCGTCGCCGTCGGTCACGAGGAGCCGCACGTGGCGGCCGGGCCCGAGGACGAGCTTCACCTCCTTGCCCTCGCCGCGCCGCACGGGCACGGCGAGCGCCGTCGCGCTCACGGCGCCGCCGCGCCGCGCCTTGAGGTCGTACACCCCGTCGCGGAGCCCGGAGATCCGCGCGGCGCCTGTCGCGTCCGTTGTCGTGCTGCGCGCCGGCCAGAGGCCGGTGCCGGCGGCGAGCACCGTCGCGCCGTCGGCGGGCTGTCCCTCGGCGTCCACGACCCGCACGGTGAGGGCGCCGAGCCGGTCCATGCGCAGCCGGAGCGGCACCGGCCCGGGCACGATGCCGGTCCGCACCGTGTCCTCGAACCCCTGGGCCGACGCGCGCACGACGTAGGGCGTCGCGCCGAGCCGATCGAACCGGGCGCGGCCGCCGCCCTCGGTCGTCGCCACGAAGGGGAGGGGATCGGCGGTCGCGACAGCGACCTCCGCGCCGTCGATCGGGCGCTCCGCGTCGTCGACGACAAGCACCTCGAGCACCTTCGCGGGCCGCAGCACGAGGTCCACGGCGCGCGGGCCCGGCTCGAGCGCGAGGCGCGTCGAGGCGCGCGCCCGCTCCGCGCCGTACGCCATGACCCACGCCTCGCCCGACGGCAGCCCGGCGAAGCGCGCCTCGCCCGCCGCGTCGGTCCTCTGCTCACCGGCGAAATAGGCGCGGTCCTCGCGCATCGCGAAGACGCGCACGGTGGCGTCCTGCAGCGGGCGCCCCTGCTCGTCGCGCACTGTCGCGGTGAGCTCGGCCGCGCGCCCCTCCACCGACGCGGGCACCGGCGGCGCCGGGATCGGCGCCTGCGGCAGGAACCGCGGGCCGAGATCGCGCAGCGTGGTCGCGGCGAAGAAGCACACAAGCGCGGCGATCGCGGCCAGGACGGTATCGAGCCGCGACCGGCGCTCGGGCCGGCCGGCTTCCGCTGCGGGTTGCTTGTCCTGCTCGGCCACGGCCTGGATCTCTACTCCGGATCCGCGAAAACGCCGAACGCCCCGGGCCCGTTCCCGCGGCGGGCCGGGCCCGGGCAGAGGCCGCGCCGGCTCAGGCCTGGCGGCCGCGGTGCTGCTCGATCACGGCCTGGATCTCCTCCTCGCCGAGGATGTGATCCGTGGCCTTGGCCCTGGCCAGGATGGCGTCGACGAGCTCCTTCGATGGCTCGATCTTCCGCTGCCTGAGCCAGTAGTTCACGTTGGAGGCGCCGGACATGTAGCCCACGCAGATCTCCTGCTTCCGCCCGAACATCCCGGCGGGGACGCCCGAGTAGATCCGGTCGGCCATCCAGGCATCGCCCTTCGACTCGGCCTTGATGATGGCCGCCGCGTGCACGCCTGTCGCCGTGCGGAAGGCGTCCCGTCCGACCAGGGGATAATTGATGGGCACCTCCCAGCCGACCGCCTGCGCGGCGGTCGTGCAGTACTCGAGCAGGTGGGTGAGGTCCTGGTGCTCGAGGAGGCCGAGGAGCTTCATGTTGAGCAGGATGAGCTCCATCGCGGCGTTGCCGACCCGCTCGCCGATGCCGAGGGCGGTGCCGTGCACCCGGTCCGCGCCGAACTGGAGCGCCCAGATCGCGTTCTCGAGCGCGAGCCCGCGGTCGTTGTGCCCGTGCCAGTCGATGCCGACCGACGCCCCTGCGCCCGCGACGATGGCCCGCGTGAAGTTGATCACGTTGCGCACCCCGTCGGGCGTCGCGTGCCCGACGGTGTCGCACAGGCACAAACGGGACGCGCCGTGGTCGATGGCGACCTTGAAGAGCGTCGCCAGCACCTCGGGGCGCGATCGCGTCGTGTCTTCCGTGACATAGGCCACAGGCAGCCCGGCCTTCACGCCCGCGTCGATCGCGTCGGCGCTGCGCTGCGCGATGAGGTCGACGTCCCACGCCTCCGCGAGCTGCCGGATCGGGCTGGATCCGATGAAGGCGTAGATCTCGACCGGGATCCCCGCGCGCTGGGAGATCTCGATCATGGGGGTGATGTCCGAGACGACCGTACGGCCTGCGCAGGCGATCCGGAGCGGCAGGTTGTTGTCCGCGACCTCCTTGCACATCCGGAGCACGTCCTCGAACGCCCGCTGCGAGCTGCCGGGCAGGCCGACGTCGGCGACGTGGATACCGATCTTGGCCATCAGGTGGAGCAGCTTGAGCTTGCTCTCGATGTTCGGGTCGGCGACGGACGGGTTCTGCAGACCGTCGCGCAGGGTCTCGTCAAAGAAACCGATGTCCTTCGGAATGACCCGCCCGACGCGGCCGACCTCGTTCCAGTCGTAGATGAGATCGGTCGGGCGGGTGCCGGCGGGATCGATCGCCATGCTCCGAGTATAGTGCGCCGCGCGCAACGCCGAGCCTGAAACGAAGCCTCTCCGGGAAGCTCGACATGACGCACGGCGCTGGCGAGGAGGGCGAATCGTAACGGCGACGACGTCGTGATGCGCTCTCCGTCACCACGCAGGCAGGCGTGGCGCGCGGGGCGCGGCGCGTGCAGCTCAGCCAGAAAATGCGCCGGGGCCAGGACGGAGGGGACGCGCGGGCGCCGGCGCGCCGCCCGCGACCGCGGCGAACGCTCGTCTACGCGCTGCGGTGCGCTGGCCCTGCGCGCCTGGCAAGCCTAAGCTTGGCCCCACAACGATGTGGCAATCCCTTCCTGAGTTCGGGACCGGCGTCCTCTACGCCATTCTGGTCACCGCGGCGTACACGTTCGCGGTGGGGCTCGCGTCGGCGCGCGGGCGGCCGCGGCTGCTCCAGGCGGCGCGGCTCGGCGCGTACGGCACCATCGCGCTCGTCGGTCTCGCCGTGCTCGTGCTGGCGTACGCCTTCGTCAGCCACGATTTCCGCATCGCCTACGTGGCCCAGTACAGCGACAGGTCCATGACCACGCCGTACCTCATCGCGGCGCTCTGGGGCGGGCAGGACGGCTCGCTGCTCTGGTGGATGTTCCTGACCGCGCTGTTCTCGGGAGGCTGCGTCTACTGGCTCCGGCGCAAGTACCTGGAGCTCCAGCCCTACGTCATCGCGACGCTGATGAGCATCATGATGTTCTTCGCGATCCTGATGGTGTTCTCGACGAACCCGTTCCAGACGAGCGTCGCCGGCGCGCCCCTCGACGGCAACGGGCTGAATTACCAGCTCCGCAACTTCTACATGATCATCCACCCGCCGAGCCTGTACGTCGGGTTCACGAGCTCGGCGGTGCCGTTCGCCTTCGCGATCGCCGCGCTGGCCACGGGCCGCCTCGACAGCGAGTGGATCATCGCCACGCGCAAGTGGATGCTCTTCTCCTGGCTGTTCCTGTCGATCGGCAACGTGCTCGGGATGCTCTGGGCTTACGAGGAGCTCGGCTGGGGCGGTCCGTGGGCGTGGGACCCGGTCGAGAACGCGGCGTTCCTGCCGTGGCTCACGGCGAGCGCGTACGTGCACTCGACGATGATCCAGGAGCGGCGCGGCATGCTGAAGGTGTGGAACGTCTCGCTGATCTGCATGACGTTCTTCCTGACGATCTTCGGCACGTTCCTCACGCGCTCCGGCCTCATCGCGAGCGTCCACTCCTTCGCGCGGTCGGGCATCGGCATCTTCTTCGTCTACTTCATGGGGGTGATCTTCGCGACGTGCGCGTCGCTCATCATCTACCGCCTGCCGCGCCTGCGCGGCGACGACCAGTTCGAGCCCGCGCTCGCCCGCGAGGCGAAGCCGCCGTTCAACAGCTGGGGCTTCATCAGCTTCCTCGTGTTCCTGGTGATCATCTCGGTCCCGGCCGTCCACATCACGGCGAGCTTCCTGAGCCAGGACCCGGACGGGGCCGCGCTGTGGTTCGTCACGTGGCTCGGGCTCCCCGCCGCTGTCGCGGTGACGGCGCTCCTCATCTACCGCCTGAGGGGTCTCCGCAGCGACGGGAACTTCGAGTCGCTGCTGTCGCGCGAGGCCGCGTTCCTCTTCAACAACTGGGGCCTCTTCAGCATCATGATCTTCATCGCTGTCGCGACGGTGTGGCCGCGCATCAGCGAGTGGCTGCTCGACCAGAAGTCGACGCTCGGACCGACGTTCTACAACATGTGGCTCCCGCCGGTCGCGCTGGTGGTCTTCCTGCTCATGGGCGTCGCGCCGCTGCTCGGGTGGCGGAAGACGTCGCCGGAGCTCTTCCGGAAGAGCTTCCGCTGGCCGGTGCTGGTCACCGTGATCGCGGTGGCGCTCCACCTCACGCTCGGGAAGAAGGTGGGCTTCGCCCCGTTCGTCCCCGTGGACCCGATCTACCCCGGCCAGCTCGGCGACGCGCTCGCCAAGCTCGCGTCGACCTACCCGTTCATCACGGTGGCGTTCGCCGCCTTCAACGTCGCCGTGGTCGTCCAGGAGTTCGCCCGCGGCATCGCGGCGCGGCAGAAGCGCGGGAGCGAGTCGTTCTTCACCTCGTTCTACAACCTGGTCGCGAGGTCGCGGCGCCGCTACGGCGGCTACATCGTGCACGTCGGCATCGCGGTGATGTTCCTCGGGTTCGCCGGCCGCGCGTGGGGCGTCGATAAGGAGATCAGCCTCCACCCGGGCGAGGCCGTGGAGATCGAGGAGTATCGCCTCGTCTACGTCGGCCCGCGCATGGAGGTCGACAGCGAGAAGCGGATGGTCTTCGCCGACCTCGACGTCGAGCGGCACGGCGCGCCGGTCGGCCGGATCAGCCCGGCGAAGTACATCTACAAGGCGACCCCGGAGGCGCCGTCGACCGAGGTCGCCCGGCACATCACGCTCAAGAACGACCTCTACGTGATCATCGGGATGGCGAACCCGCAGACGAAGGTCGCCTCGTTCCAGCTGCACGTGAACAACCTGATCTCGTTCATGTGGTTCGGCGCCGGGATCCTCGTCCTCGGGGCGCTCATCGCGATGTGGCCCGACATCGCGCTCGAGGAGGCCGGGGCGTTCGGCTATGTACGAGCGGCAGGGTCGGTCACGGCCTCCGTCGTGTTCGCCTTCCTGCTCGCCGGCGGTCCGTCGCAGGCCTACGGACACCCGATCCAGGAAGGGTTCGGTCGACCGACCCTTGTCGCGCCTGGTGGCGCCGGCGTCGAGGGCCACGCCCCGGCGGCCGGCGGGACCGTTCATGCCGGGCAGGCGCCCGCGATCGATGCCATCCTCCCGACCGCTGCCCAGCCGATGCAGCCAGCCTTCGAATGAGCCGCACCCGAAAACTCATCCACGGCGTCACCCTCCTCGTCGCGGGCATCATCGCCCTCGTCGTCATGCTGCGCTCGCCGGAGTTCGCCCACGGCCAGCAGCTCGGCGAGGGGATGGTGCGCACGGGCACCGTCGGCATCCAGAACGACACCGAGCGCCAGCTCTTCTGGAGCCTGATCTGCACGTGCGGCTGCCCGCGCGAGACCCTCGGGACGTGCACCTGCGGCACCGCGCACGAGCGCCGGGACGCGCTCCGCGTCGAGCTCGCGGCGGGGCGCACGCTCGAGCAGATCCAGGCCGCCTACGCCGAGCGCTTCGGCGCGGAGGCGCTGGCGGTGCCGCCGAACAAGGGCAGCCAGCGCCTGCTCTACCTCTTCCCGCTGGGCGCCATCGTGCTCGGCGCCGGCCTCGTCATCGTGACGCTCCGCCGCTGGAAGCGGCGCAGCGACGAGGTGGGCGCCGCCGCGGCGCAGCGATCCCCGAAGGGCGCTGGCCCCGGCGCGCGCGACGATTACGACGACAAGCTCGACGACGAGCTCAAGAGCCTCGACCGCGAATGAGCGCCGAAAACCTTGCCAAGAGCGCCGCCCCGGCCGCGGTCCACGAGACCGTGAGCCGCGGCTCTGACTCGCCGCTGGAGCGGCAGATCGTGCACTACGCCCGCTTCGGGGTGCCGCTCGCGGCGCTCGTGGGCGCCGGCGTCGCGGGGCTCGTCGCGGGGCCGCCCGCGGCGATCCTCGTGCTCGCGGGCGGCGCCCTCGTCGCGGTCATCGCCATCTTCTGGGCGAGCCTCCGCGTGCTGCTCGGGGAGACGCCGCTGAGCGGCGCCGACGCGTACGCGATCGGCGCGCCGCGCACGGAAGAGGAGCAGAAGCAGGCCGTGCTGCGGGCGCTCAAGGACCTGGAGTTCGAGCGCAGCGTCGGGAAGATCAGCGAGGAGGACTACGCCGAGCTGGTCGCGAAGTACCGCGCCGAGGCGAAGCGGCTGCTCCGCCTGCTGGACGCCGACGCGCAGCCGCGGCGCGAGCACGTCGCCGCGCTCGTCGCGAGGCACCTCCGGCGCGCCGGGCTCCAGGACGACGACGGCGCGCCCGAGGCGCCGGAGCAGGACGAGGACGCCGCCGCGAGCGAGACGGACGCCGCCGCCGAGCCGAGGCCGGCGAAGCGGAAGCGCGTCAAGGCCACGCGGCCGGAGCAGCAGGAGCGCGATCAGGAGACGGCGCTCGACGCGGAGCGCGACGACGCCGTGGCGACGGACGACCGCGGGGCGACGCGCACGACCGCGTGCGCTGCCTGCGGCACGCTGAACGACGAAGACGCCGTGTTTTGCAAGAAGTGCGGGACGAGGTGCGCGCTCGACGCGCCTCTCTCGGAGCAGGCCGCGACCGACGAGGCCGCGGTCGGCGGTAACGAAAACGAGAGCAGGAGGGCGCCGTGATGCGCTGGACCAGGTGCACCGCGCTGGCGGCGATCGCCTCGCTGGGCGTGACCGCTACGCAGGCCGCGAAGGCGCAGCCGGCCGCTCCGGCGCAGCCCGCAGCGGCGACGGCCGCTCCGGCGCAACCCGCAGCGGCGACGGCCGCTCCGGCGCAACCCGCCGCCCCCAGGGCGGCTGCGGCTCCGGCGCAGCCCCGAGCGGCGACAGCCGCCCCGGCGCAGCCCGCAGCCGCCGGCCACGACACGAAGGCGGCGAAGCCGAGCGCGACCCCGCCGGCCGGCGGGGCCGCTGCCGGCGCCGCGAGCCCCGCTGCGGCCACGCCGGCGGACGCGGGCGCGCTCGACGCCGCCGGCGCGCTGCCGCCGGGCCACCCTGAGGTCGCGCAGGAGCTGCCGTCCGGCCATCCGCCGGTAGGCGGCTCTGCCGCGGGAGGGGCCGCGTCGCGGCGCGCCGCGGAGGAGCTCACAGGCCTGTTCGACGCGCCCGAAGACGCGGTCCAGGACGACACGGGGCTCCCGCCCGGCGTCCTTGTGCTCGCGGTGCAGGACGCGGACGGCAAGCCTGTCCCTCGCGTCCCTGTCGACATCGACGTCCTCCAGAGCTCGGTGACGAAGGGCGACTCACGCGAGCGCGTCACGAGGGAGACGGACGACGCGGGCGTTGTCCGGCTCGAGAACCTCACGATCGGCGCCGGCACGAGCTACGGCATCTCGGTCGCGCGCGAGGGCGCCACGTTCTCGCTGCCGCATTTCGGGCTCGGCGCCGAGGCCGGAAAGCGCGCCGTGCTCCACGTCTACGAGGCCACGCCGGACGTGAGCAACCTGCTCGTCGGGACGCAGGGCATCATCTACCTCCAGCTACGGCAGGACTCGATCTCGGTCGAGCAGCTATTCCAGGTCTACAACCTCGGCCGCGTCGCCTGGCTGCCCAACGAGACGTTCGCCCTGCCGCCCGACTACAAGGCGTTCAGCAAGACGGACACCATGGACGACATGCGCCTCGAGGAGGCCAAGGGCACCGGCGTGGCGCTGCGCGGCACGGTGAGCCCTGGCCGGCACGAAGGGCAGTTCCGCTGGCAGGTCCCGTTCAACCGGGAGGAGCGCCAGACGATCCGCATCGAGCTGCCGCCGCGCATGGCCCAGCTCCGGATCATGGCCGAGGCGTCGAAGTCCATGACGCTGAACGTCGCTGGCTTCCCGGCGGCGCAGCGCACCCAGAACCGGGACGGCAAGAAGATCCTGATCACCGAGAAGCAGAGCTCCCGCGTCGAAGGCGGGTTGAGGACCGTCGAGATCACGCTCGCCGGGCTGCCGACGCCGGGCTGGGGCCGGTGGATCGCGCTGTTCCTGGCCGGCGCCACCGTGATCGGCGGGGCCGCGGTGAACCTGGTCCGGCGGCGCGACGACGAACGCGGGGCCGACGACGAGGAGCGGCGGGAGCTGCTCGAGGCGCGGGACGCGCTGCTCGACGAGTTCGTCGAGCTCGAGCGCGCCCGGAAGCGGGGCGACGTCGGCCCGAAGACCTACGAGCGCGTCCGGGGGGCGCTCCTCGACGCGCTCGCGCGCATCGTCGCCATGATCGAGGCGAGGCCGGCGCGCGGGAAGGCCGCTGGCTCGCGCAAGGCAGCCGGCGCGCCGCTCAAGGCGAACGCCGACCCGCCGCCGCCCCCCTGAGGTGGGCTCAGCGCCGATCCTCGGATCGATGCCTGGCTGGAACGTCGCTCTCCCGGCGGCCGCAGCCCTCCTGATGATCGCCGGCGTCGCCGTGCTCGCCCTCCAGCGCGGCGGTCCGCCGGCGCGCTGCGCTCCGGGGATGGTCGCGCTCGGCCCGCGCTGTTGCGGCGACGGCCAGCGCCTCGAGGCCGGCCGCTGCGCCGGCGCGCCGAGCCGCTGCGGCGCCGGCCTCACGCTCACTCCCGGCGGGTGCGTCGCGCCGGGCGCGAGCGTGCGCATCGCCGCCGGGACGCTGCGCCTCGGGCCGAGCGACTGGGAGGCGCAGGGCATCGTCGACGCGCACGCGCGCACGCGCGAGGTGTTCGTCCCGGCGTTCTCGCTCGACGCGTTCGAGGTCACCGAGCAGCGTTACGCCACCTGCGTGGACGCCGGCGCGTGCGTCCCGCTGCCGCTGCGCGGCGAGCCGGGCCTGCCCGTGACCGGGATCATCGTGGAAGAAGCCGCCCGTTTCTGCGCCTTCGCGGGCGGGGCGCTCCCCTCGCGGGATCAGCTCTCCTTCGCCGCCGCGGGGCCCTCTGGCCGGCGGTACCCATGGGGAGACACAGGCGCGGTCTGCCGGCGCGTCGCCTTCGGCTTGCGGGCGGGCCCGTGCGGATGGAACGCGACGGGCCCGGAGCTCGCCGGCGCGCGCCCCGACGGCGCCGCCGTCCACGCGGCCGGGCGCCTGTTCGACCTGGCGGGCAACGTCGCCGAGTGGGCGGCCCCCGACCGGCCAGGGTCGGAGATGTCGGGAACTCACGGCGGATCGTGGGCTGACGGCGCCGCGGCGGCGCTCCGCACCTGGAACCGTCGGCTTCTCCCTGTGTCGACCCGAGCGCCGGATATCGGCTTCCGGTGCGCCTACGACCGTTGACCTGGCGGCGCGCGGCGGGGGAGGGGACCGGACCTGACCGCAAAACACTCCGGAAACGCGCTCCGTCTGCTCCGGATTGGGTTACAGTCGCCCTTCCCAATGACTGTCGCGCTTCTCTCGATCGGGACCGAGCTCACCCGCGGCGAGATCATCAACACCAACGCGACCTGGCTCGCTGCCGAGCTCACCGCAGCGGGCTTCACGGTCAGCGAGTCCGTCACGGTCGACGATGACGTCGACCGCATCGCCGCCGCGGTCCGCCAGCTCGCGAGCGCTCACCGGCTGGTGATCGCCACCGGCGGCCTTGGCCCCACGACGGATGACCTCACGGCGCTGGCCGCCGCGCGCGCCATGGGCACCGACCTCGTGCGGGACGAGAGCACGCTCCTCGCCGTCCGCCGCCGCGTCGAGAGCCGCGGCAAGACGATGAACGCGGGCCACGAGAAGCAGGCCGAGGTCCCGGCCGGGTCGGAGATCCTTCCGAACTCGTCCGGCACCGCGCCCGGCTTCGGCGTTCAGCTCGGCGAGTCCACGGTCTTCTTCCTCCCGGGCGTCCCGCGGGAGATGAAGAGCATGTTCGCGGATCAGGTCCTGCCGCGCGTGCGGCCGGCCGCGCCGAACAACACCTTCCAGGTGCGTCTCCGCACCTACGGTCTCCCCGAGTCTGCGCTGGGCGAGCTCCTGAAGGACGTCGAGGGCGCCTATCCCGGCATCACGCTCGGGTACCGCGTGCACTACCCCGAGGTCGACGTGAAGGTCCACGCCCGCGCCGCCACGCAGTCGATGGCGCACGAGCTGGCCTTGAGGGCGACGGCCGACGTCCGCGAGCGGCTCGGCACGGCCGTGTACGGGGAAGGGGGCGACGCCTTCCCCGAGATGGTCGGGCGCTCCGTGCGCGCTCGTGGCTGGCGGCTCGCCGTATCCGAGTCGTGCACGGGGGGGTTGATCTCTCACCTGCTCACCAGCTACCCGGCGAGCGACTACCTGGTCGGCGCCGCGGTCACCTACGCGAACAGCGCCAAGACCCGGCTCCTCGGCGTCGCCGAGGACACCCTGCGCGGCCACGGCGCGGTGTCCGCCGAGGTCGCCGCCGAGATGGCTCAAGGGGTCCGCCGCCTCTGCGAGGTCGACGTCGCCATCTCCGTCACGGGGATCGCCGGCCCGACGGGCGGCACGGCGGCCAAGCCGGTCGGCCTTTGCTACTGGGCCGTCTCGCACCCCGGCGGCCTCGTCGTGCGCGATCGCATCTTCTCGGGGGATCGCGAGGAGGTCCAGCTCGGCGCTGCCTACGCCGTCCTGGACCTCCTCCGCCGCATCGCCGGCAACCTCCCCGAGCGCTGACGCGGGCGCGGGCTCACCCGCGTCAGTTCGGCGCTGAGCGCGAGAACGTCAGCCCCTCTCCCCCGCGGTCGATCCGCACCGTGTCTCCCTGCTTGAACTCGCCGCCGAGGATCCGCTTCGCGAGCTCGTCCTCGATGCTCCGCTGGATGGCGCGCTTCAGCGGCCTGGCGCCGTACTGCGGATCCCACCCCTGCTCGATGAGGTAGCCCTTCGCCTCGGGCGAGATGGTGAACAGCAGCCCGCGCCGATCCAGGCGCTTTCGCAGGAGATCGAGCTGGATATCGACGATCTTCTCCATCTGCTCGCGCCCGAGCCGCCGGAACACGATGAGATCGTCGAGCCGATTCAAGAACTCCGGTCGGAAGTGCTTCCGCACCTCGTCGACGACGGCCCTCCTCACGAGCTCGGCCTTCTCTTCCGCCGGCAGGTTGGCGCGCTCCTCGATCGCCGCCGCCGCCGGCGTCCCGAGGTTCGATGTCAGGATGATGATCGTGTTCTTGAAATCGACCGTGTGCCCCTGCCCGTCGGTCAGGCGTCCATCGTCGAGCACCTGGAGCAGCGTATTCCAGATGTCCGGGTGGGCCTTCTCGATCTCATCGAACAGCACCACGCTGTACGGCCGCCGCCGCACCGGCTCCGTGAGCTGGCCGCCCTCCTCGTAGCCGACGTACCCGGGCGGCGCGCCGATCAGGCGGGCCACCGCGTGGCGCTCCCCGTACTCGCTCATATCGAGCCGCACCATGGCCCGCTCGTCGTCGAAGAGGATCTCGGCCAGCGCGCGCGCGAGCTCGGTCTTGCCGACGCCGGTCGGCCCGAGGAACAGGAACGATCCGATCGGCCGCCGCTCGTCGCCGAGGCCTGCGCGCGAGCGCCGGATGGCGTTCGACACCGCGCGGAGCGCGTCCTCCTGCCCGACGACGCGCCGTCGCAGCTCCTCCTCGAGGCGCAGGAGCTTCTGCATCTCGCTCTCGAGCATCTTGGACACGGGGATCCCGGTCCACTTCGACACGACCGCCGCGATGTCCTCGTCGGTGACCTCCTCCTTCAGATAGCTCTGCTTCGTCTGCACCTGCGCGAGGGTGGCGTGGATCGACTCGAGCTTCTTCTCGATCTCCGGGATCCTGCCGTAATGGATCTCCGCCGCGCGCCCGAGATCGCCGGCGCGCTTCAGGCGCTCTTCCTCGAGCTTGAGCTCCTCGATCTGCGGCTTGAGCTGCCGCAGCTCCGAGATGAGCTCCTTCTCGCGCATCCACTGCGCCCGCATCGCGTCGCGCTTCCCCTGCAGCTCGGCGATCTCGCGCCGCACCTCGTCGAGGCGCGCCTTGCTCGCCTTGTCGCTCTCGCGCTTGAGCGCCTGCTCCTCCATCTGCAGCTTGAGCAGGTCGCGCTCGACCTGGTCGATCGGCGTGGGCAGGCTGTCGATCTCCATGCGGATCTTCGACGCCGCCTCGTCGACGAGATCGATCGCCTTGTCGGGCAGGAACCGCTCGGTGATGTACCGGTTCGACAGCACCGCTGACGCCACGAGCGCCGCGTCCTGGATGCGGATCCCGTGGTGGACCTCGTACTTCTCCTTAAGGCCCCGGAGGATGGCGATGGTGTCGTCGACGCTCGGCTGCGACACGAGCACCTGCTGGAACCGCCGCTCCAGCGCCGCGTCCTTCTCGATCCGCTTGCGGTACTCGTCGAGCGTGGTCGCGCCGATGCACCGCAGCTCGCCGCGCGCCAGCGCCGGCTTCAGCATGTTGGCCGCGTCCATCGCGCCCTCGGCCGCGCCCGCGCCCACGAGGGTGTGGAGCTCGTCGATGAACAGGATGATGCGCCCGTTCGAGCCCTCGATCTCCTTGAGCACGGCCTTGAGCCGGTCCTCGAACTCGCCGCGGAACTTCGAGCCTGCGACCATGGCGGCGAGGTCGAGCGCCGCGATCGTCTTGTCCTTGAGCGACTCGGGCACATCGCCCGCGACGATCCGGTGGGCGATGCCCTCGACGATGGCTGTCTTGCCGACGCCGGGCTCACCGATGAGCACCGGGTTGTTCTTGGTGCGGCGCGAGAGCACCTGGATCACGCGCCGGATCTCCTCGTCTCGGCCGATCACCGGATCGATCTTGCCCTGTCGAGCGAGCTTCGTGAGATCGCGCGTGTACTTCTCGAGCGCCTGGAACTTCCCCTCCGGGTCCCGATCGGTCACGCGCTGGTTCCCGCGCACGGCCGCGAGCGAGGCGAGGAGCTTGTCGTACGAGAGCCCCGCTCGCTCGAAGATCGACTGGATCTCCTTGTCTACCTTCGTCGCGGCGAGCAGGACGTGCTCTGTCGAGATGTAGTCGTCCTTGAGCGACTTCGCCTCGTCTTCGGCCTTTTGCAGGACCGCGAGCGAGCGCCGCGACAGGTTCGGCTCGGCGCCGCCGCTCACGCGAGGATAGGTGTCGATCTTCGCCTCGAGGAGGCGCACCAACCCCGCCGGATCGGCGCCCGTCTTCTGCACCAGGGGAGCGCCGACGCCGCCGTCCTGGCCGACGATCGCCCGCACGAGGTGCTCGGGATAGAGTTCGGGGTTGCCCCGGCGGCTGCCGAAGTCGACAGCCTCTCGCAGGGCCTCTTGGGCCTTCGTCGTCATTCGCTCGATTCTCATGGCACCCCGAAGCTAAGGCGCGTGCCCGCGCCAGCAAGGGCCCGACCAAGCAAGCGACTTGCCAGAGATGCCAAACGAGCTCGACGGCTGATCGATGCAGCCTCGACGCCGCGTCAACCCCCCACCGCGCCTCGCGCGCCCGAGGGTCCGGCGGACCGACCCGCGAGCGCGGCGCGCCATGCACCGCGGCGCTGCGCGCCGCGAGCGCAGATCAGATATCGAGGTTCTTCACGTTGAGCGCGTTCTGCTCGATGAAGTTCCGCCTCGGCTCGACCTGATCCCCCATGAGGATCGTGAAGAGCTCGTCCGTCTTCACCGCATCGTCGATGCGGACCTGGAGGAGGGTCCGCGCGTCCGGGTTCATCGTCGTTTCCCAGAGCTCGTCGGCGTTCATCTCGCCGAGGCCCTTGTAACGGCTGATCGCGATACCCTTCTTGCCCCGCTCTTCGATGTACTCGACGAGCGCCTCGCCGTTCTCGATCGTCTCCTCGCCGCTCGACGAGCGCGCCCGGTACGGCGGCGCGCCGATGGACCGGAGATCCTGCTCGATCGACCAGGCCTCCTGGTACTCCGGCGAGTTCACGAGATCCCAGTCGATGACGCTCCTGCGCGCGCTCGCGCCGGGCCGCGGCACGACCTCGATGCGGCTCGTCCCGTGCTCGGTGTCCCGGGGCGTCGCCAGCGTCAGCGGGAACAGGTCCGGATACCGCTGCTTCAGGTACGCCCGGAGCTCGTCGGCGGCCGCCGCGACCTTCTTCGTCTCGCGCAGATCGTCGCGCCCGAGCCCGCTCGACCGCAGCACCGCCGCCACGATCCGCGCGTCACAGCGCTTGTCGATGTTGGACAGCACCGCGCGGAAGCGCTTCAGCCGCTGCGCGAGCCGGTAGAGCGGCTGCCCCAGGATGCCCGTCTGCCCGCCGCTGGCGAGGATCTCGAGCCCGTCCACGGCGTTGCCCACGAGGAACTCGTCCAGCGCGGCCTGGTCCTTGAGGTACAGGTCCCGCTTGCCCTTGCGCACGCGGTAGAGCGGCGGCTGCGCGATGAACAGATACCCCTTCTCCATGATCTCCGGCATCTGCCGGAAGAAGAAGGTCAGGAGCAGCGTCCGGATGTGGGACCCGTCGACGTCGGCGTCCGTCATCAGGATGATCTTGTGGTAGCGGAGCTTGTCGATCTCGAACCCGCCCGCGTCGTTGATCCCGCACCCGAGGGCGGTGATCAGCGTGCCGACCTCGGCGGAGCTCAGCATCCTGTCGAGCCGGGCCCGCTCGACGTTCAGGATCTTCCCCTTGAGCGGCAGGATCGCCTGGAAGTGCCGGTCGCGCCCCATCTTGGCGCTGCCGCCGGCGCTCTCGCCCTCGACGATGTAGATCTCGCTCTTCTCCGGGTCCTTGGACTGGCAGTCGGCGAGCTTGCCCGAGAGCGACGTCACGTCGAGCGAGCCCTTGCGGATCACCTCGCGCGCCTTGCGGGCCGCCTCGCGCGCCTTGGCCGCGACGACCGCCTTCTCGATGATCTTCTTCGCGCTCTGCGGGTTCTCCTCGAAGTACTGCCCGAGCTTGTCGCTGACGACCGCCTCGACGATGCCCTTGACCTCGCTGGAGACGAGCTTCGATTTCGTCTGGGAGTCGAACGACGGGTCCGGGTGCTTGATGCTGAGCACGCACGTCAGGCCCTCGCGCGCGTCCTCGCCCTGGAGGCCCTGCTTCAGCTCCTTGAAGAGGTTGTGCGCGCTCCCGTAGTTGTTGATCGTCTTCGTGAGCGCGGCGCGGAGCCCGGTGAGGTGCGTGCCGCCGTCCCTGTTGTGGACGTTGTTCGTGTAACAGAAGATCGCCTCGGTGTACGAGCCGTTCCACTGCAGCGCGACCTCCACGCCGACAGGCGGCGCCGCGCTGCCGCGGCCGTTCGCGCCCTCGCCCGAGCCGGCGATCTCGTGCTGCGTGACGAAGCTGATCACGTCGTCGTGAATCGGCTCCTTGGTCTTGTTGAGGAGCGCAACGAACTCCGCGATGCCCCCCTTGTACTCGTAGGCTTCCGCCCTCCCGTCCGGGCGCTGGTCGTGGAGGTGGATGACGAGCCCGGCGTTCAGGAAGGCGAGCTCGCGCAGGCGGCTCGCGAGGATGTCGAAGCTGAACTCGACCGCGCTGAAGATGACCGGATCGGGCTTGAACGTGAGCTTCGTCCCCGTCTTGTCCGTCACCCCGATCGCCTTGAGCGGCGCCTTGGGCACGCCTCGGGCGTACTCCTGGAACCAGAGCTTCCCCTCGCGCTTGATCTCGAGCTTCAGCCACTCGGAGACGGCGTTCACGGCGCTCACGCCGACGCCGTGCAGGCCCGCAGAGACCTTGTAGCTGGAGTTGTCGAACTTGCCGCCGGCGTGGAGGACGGTCATGACGACCTCCGCGGCGCTCATGCCCTTCGCGTGCATCCCGACCGGGATCCCGCGGCCGTTGTCCTCGATGGAGACCGAGCCGTCGAAGTGGACGGTGATCCTGATCTCCGTGCAGGCGCCGGCGAGGTGCTCGTCGACGGCGTTGTCCACGGCTTCCCAGACGAGGTGATGCAGCCCCGATCCGTCGTGCACATCGCCGATGTACATGCCGGGGCGCTTTCGCACCGCTTCAAGGCCCTCGAGCGCCGTGATGCTGTGCGCGTCGTACGAGGGCTTGGTAAGGTCGGTCGGCTGGCTCAGGGTGGGTTCCGTCATCTCGGTCCTGGTGGCGCGCCCGCCGCCTCTCACCGGGGGGCGCAGAGCGGCGGAGGCCGCTCGGATTGCCGGAGTTCTTGCAGTGGGAGGGGCCGGCTCGATGGCAGCTCGTCGGGTGGGACCCCGGGGCCGCGGCCGCGGCGCCGGATCGCGTCAGAGGCCCCGAGCGATCATGCGCGGACCGCTCGTCGAGCCCCCGTAAAGACTGCGGAAATGTAGCTGAAATCAGGGGCTCGGGCAAGCGTTTCGCCGGGTCCGGAGGCCTTGTAACATCGTATTTTCAGCGCCTCGCGCGGGCGCGTCCGGAGCATTCCAACTCGCGCCCTGAGCGGGGTGGATCAACGCCTCTGGCGGGGTCGCGGCGGCCGTGTCACGGCGGGCTCCGCCGAGGCGCATCCCCCGGCGTGCCCGCCGCGCGCGCTAGCTGAGCGCGCCGCCCTCGACGTGGAAATCACGGCGCTCCGAGGAAAGGACGCCCGGCGTGACGATGAGGTCGCGCCGCGTGGTCGTCAGAAACACCTGGCCGCGCGCCATCCCGAGGAACAGGAACAGCGCGGCCGTGCGATCGGGGTCGAGCTCGCTCGATACATCGTCGAGCAGCAGAATCGGCTCTACGCCCCGGACGGACGCGATCGCGGCGGTCTCGGCGGCTTTGAGGGACAGCGTGAGGGCCCTGTGCTGTCCCTGGGAGGCGACAACGCGGGCAGGGTGCCCGTCGAGCTCGAGCAGCAGGTCGTCGCGGTGCGGACCGAACCCGGCGGTCGGCCGGTGGGCGTCGCGGCGCCGCTGCTCGCGCAGCGCCTCGCGCGCCTGCTCGGCGTCCCCGGAGCCGCCCGGCGCGTACCGCGCGGCCAGCCTCAGGTCCGGCGCCGCGATGCGCGCGAAGGCGTGCGTGAGCTCCGGCGCGAGCGCCTGGACGGCGGCCTCGCGGGCGCGGGTGAGCGCCGCCCCGTGGACGGCGCAGAGCTCCTCGAAGGCGTCGAGCTCCGAGCTCGCCTGCGCCGCCGCGCCGACGCCGCGGTGGAGCAGCTCGTGCCGCGCGCGGAGCGCCTGCGCGTAGCGGGCCCGGTGGTCGGCGCTCTGCGGGTCCATGAACAGCGCCAGCCGATCGAGCAGCGTGCGCCGCGCGCTCGCGGGCCCTGTCGACAGCGCGAGCTCCTCCGCGTGGAAGGCGACGACCGGCGATCGCGTCGCGAAGCTCGCGAGGCTCGGCGGCCGGTTCCCGTCGATCTTCACGACGCACCGCTTGTTCTCCACGGCGGCGGTCTGCTCGCGCGCGAGCGGCATCAGCGCGTCCCGGCGCTCGACGAACCGCGCCCGCGCGCTCGCGACCGAGGCGCCGTGGCGCACGAGCTCCGCGGCCCGGTGCGTGCGAAAGCTCCTGGAGGTGGCGGCGAAGTAGATCGCCTCGAGCAGGCTCGTCTTGCCCTGCCCGTTGTTGCCGGCGATCACGTTGAGGCGCGGCGCCGGCTCGACGTCCACGCGCCCGAGGTTGCGGAACTCGCGGATGTGGAGCCGCTCGAGGAGCAGGCTCGGGGTACGTCCCAGGAGCTCGTCGGGCGCGCTCAAATCCGCATCGGCATGACGACGGCGACGTAGCTCTGCTGGTTCGACTCGCTGCCGGGCCGGAGCACGGCAGGATCGAGCTCGCCGGAGATGCCGAGGATGATCTCCTCGTCGTCGATGGCCGCGAGCACGTCGAGGAAGTACTTGGCGTTGAAGCCGATCGTGACCTCGGGCCCGCTGTAGTCGACCGACAGCTCGTCGAAGCCCGCGCCGGTGTCCGGGCTCTCGCTGGTGATGCGGAGCGTCCCCGGCGCGATCGACAGCTTCACGCCGCCGGTGCGGTCGTTCGCGGCGAGCGCGATGGCCTTGAGCGCCTCGGCGAACTGGACGCGCGGCGCGCGGACGGAGCGCTCGGTGACGGACGGGATGACCTGCTGGTAGGGCGGGAACTGCGCGTCGACGAGCTTCACCGAGAACTGCATCCCGGCGATGCTGAAGAAGGCGTTCGGCCCGCTCTGGGTGATGGCGACCATCGGCGTCTCCTTCTCGGCGCGCGCCTCCTCGGCGAGCCGGCGGAGCTCCGTGATCGCCTTGAGCGGGATGAGCATCGTCGCGGTGGCGGAGCTGCCGGAGACGGTCGCCTCCATCTTGGACAGGCGGTGGCCGTCGGTGGTCACCATCCGGACGCGATCGCCGGCCCACTCGAACAGGGCGCTGTTGACGTGGGCGCGCGTCTCGTCGGTGGAGATCGAGAAATGCGTCCGGGAGATCAGGAGCGCGAGCTGCTCGACGGGCAGCTCCAGCGAGGGCGCGTCGTGGGCCGGGACGGGGAGCTGCGGGAACTCCGAGCCGGGGAGCCCGGGGAGCGTGTAGCGCCGGGGCGATCCGACCGCCTTGAGCGACGTGTGAGCGCCCTCGGTGGTGGTGATCTGGATGGGGCCGTCGGGCATCGCTTTCACGCGCTCGAGCAGGTCCCTGGCCGGGATCGCGACAGAGCCGCCGGTCTTGATGTCCGCCTGCGTCTGGCCAGTGACCCCGAGGTACAGGTCGGTCGCGGCGACGCGGACGGCGTTGCCGTCCGCGGCGAGCAGGACGTTGGCGAGCGCAGGCATGGCGCTCTTCTTGTCCGCCACGCCTTGGCAGCGCGCGACGAGGCGAAGCAGATCTTTCTTGGGGATCACAAGGTCCATGGCCGACTCCGGAGCGCACCCTTTAGCAGGGTTATCGTCCGGGCGTGGGTCGGAAATGAGCGCTCCGATAACCTTGCGCGACGCCTCTTCTTTCCATGAAATAGATAGATAAAGACAACGTCTTCGTCGTAGGCGCTGTGGAGGGCGGGGATAACTCGGAATGATTAATAATTTCGATGGGTTAGAAGCGAACGCCCTGGGGTAAATGGACCGTCCTCAGGGGTAGGAGGAAAGGGGACAGCCGGAGGGCGGCTCGTCTCCCCCGCTTTGTCCCCAGGGTTGTCGAAGGGGTTATCCCCAAGATCCCCCTCGACGAATGCGGGAATGTAGAGCGAGCACAGCGATCGCGCCCTCGACCTCGTGCGCTGCGCGGTTCCGACCGGCACCTGGATGGAGTAGTGCAGAATGTACGGACTTGAGTTCGGTGCGGTGCATCCACTGCGGTGACCACCACGACGTGGGGGGGGTCGTGTGTCCAGCGACCGGGCTCCTCGTTGAGCCGAGCGGAGCTCCATCGTCGCGTGGGGGAGGGCGGGCAGGCGCCGCGGTTGTGGATTCCGTGCTGCGACCCGCCGCGCCGTCGGCCAGGTCGGCGTCTCCCTCCTGGAGGGGCGCTCCCGCCGCGGCCCCCCGCCTGGCGCCCCGCGGTGCCACGCGCCCTGAGCCAGGCGCCGGGGCCTCGCGATCGCCGTCCCCCTCCGGGGCGGACTTGCGGATGGCCGCGTGGTCCAGGGGCGACGGCGAGGGCGCGACGTCGCTCGGCCGCTCGCTCCTCGGCCACGTGATCGGCGACAAGTACGGGGTCACCGCGATCATCGGGGAGGGGGGTATGGGCGCCGTCTACGAGGCGGAGCACCTCCAGATCGGGCGGCTGGTCGCTGTCAAGGTGATGCATGCGCGGGAGACGCAGCAGCGCGAGGCCATCTCGAGGCTGGAGCACGAGGCGCGCGTCGCGGGGCGCATCGGTCACCCGAACATCTGTGAAGTGTACGACATCGGGCGACTTCCTGACGGCAGCCCCTACCTCGTGATGGAGCGCCTGCACGGGGAGACGCTGGCGCAGAGGATCGAGCGCTGCGGCGTGGTGCCGCCGGGCGAGCTCATCGACATCATGCTTCAGGTCCTCTCGGCCCTGGTGACAGCGCACGAGCGGGGGATCGTTCACCGCGACCTGAAGCCGGACAACATCTTTCTCTCGGAGCGCACCGGGATGCTGCCGGTCGCCAAGCTGCTGGATTTCGGCATATCCCAGGCTTCTGGCGTGGACGGGGCGGCGATGGATCTGACCCGCACCGGCATGGTGATGGGCACGCCGTACTACATGGCGCCCGAGCAGGCTCGTGGGGACGTGGAGCTTGACCACCGGCTCGACCTGTGGGCTGTCGGCGTGATCCTCTACGAGGCGCTGACCGGTCAACGTCCATTCGTGGCGCGCAACTACAATGCGCTGCTCATCCAGATCCTCACGCTCTGGCACCTCCCTGTGATGGAGCTCGACCCGTCGATTCCGCCCGCGTTGTCGAGGCTCGTGGATCGTGCCCTGGCGAAGGCGCGGGAGGACCGGTTCCAGAGCGCCCGCGAGTTCCAGGAGGCGCTGCGGCGGTTCAGGAGCCAGGTGCCGGTGCCGCAGCGGCGCCGGCCGGAACGCCTCGCCCTGAAGAGCATCGTCGAGGATCGGAACGACGATGGGACGATGATGTTTGCTCGGGTCGTGGGCGACAGCGGCGCGGGTGATCCTGGGCAGATCCTCGTCGCGAGCGGTCGCGTGCCGCCGGAGCCGGCGAGGCACGGACCCCGGACGTCGGCGGGAAAGGGGATCCAGCTACGCCACAGCGTGTGGTCGTCGCGAGCTCTCGAGGTGGCGACAGGCGGGGCCCCTGGTCGCCGGCGGAGCGAGCCCGCGCCGGAGCTTGTGGGCGGCCAGACCCGGGAGGATGAGGCGGAGGACCGGCCGACGATCCCGTCGCTGCATCCGTTCGTGCGGGGCGACGATCTGTCTGACGACGCCGAGGCGACGCTCGTTGATCCGACGCCGTTCCCGGAGGACATGAGCACGCTCATCTGGGATGAAGGTTGCGCGCGGGACGGCGACCAGGGCTGAAGCGGGCGTGAGCAGAGGAGCGAGGTGAGCGCTGTGGGTACGGTCGAGCGCGTCGTGGCGCGCGGCATCGTGAAGACGTACGGGACGACGGCGGCGCTGCGCGGGGTGAACGCGACGATCGAGGCGGGGCAGTTGACGCTCATCGAGGGCGCGAACGGGTCTGGCAAGTCGACGCTGCTCGGGATCCTGGGCACGGTGGTTCGTCCCACCTCGGGCACGATCGTTTACGAGCCGTTCGGCGAGGACGCTGGGCTGGCCCGCGGCAGCATCGGCTGGCTCTCGCACGAATCGCTGGCGTACCCGGATCTCTCCGGTCGGCAGAATGTGGAGCTGGCGGCCCGTTTCCATGGTCTCGATGCTCACGAGGCGTGGCGCTACGCGGAGGAGCGCTTCGAGCTGGGCAGCTTCGCGACGAGGCCGCTCCGCACGTGCTCGCGGGGCCAGCGACAGCGCATCGCGCTGGCGCGAGCGCTCGTGCACCATCCGTCGCTTGTACTGCTGGACGAGCCCACCACCGGTCTGGACCGCTCCGGGGTGACGCGGCTCCTCGCCGTGGTCGACGCGGAGGTGGCACGAGGCGCTGCCGTGGTTGTCGTCTCGCATGAGCCGGAAGTGTTCCGGGGTCGAGCCGCTGCCCGTCTCATGCTCGAGCGGGGCCGCGTCGTCGCCGCGGCTTCCTGAACCCCGGCCTGGGGGGAGACTCGGGTAGGGCTCCAGGGGTGGATGAGGAAAGCGGGGCACCTCCTCGCCGGTCGTCGCGTCGCCGAGCGCCATTCTGGTCGGTCGAGATCCGCAATCACGACGGCGATCCGGCCAGCGCGCCCACAGGGGGCTGGTGGGATCGAGCCCGGCCTCACGTACGCGGTTATCGGTCGCGCTCGCGTCACGGCGCGCGACTTCGTCGGTGAGCAGCATGAGCAGCATCTCCTCGTGCCCCATCGACTGCTTCTCGGCGAGCAGGAGCCGCTCACGCAACGTCGCTGCGATGCGGCCGAGGCGCAGGCGCTTGAGCGCCGTGACGAGCGCAGGGTCGACTTCGCTCGAGCTCATCACGCCTCCTCCTTCGTGGCGGCAGCCGCCAGCGTGCGCGTCGCGAAGTGCTCGGTGCTGCGCGCGAACCACGGCGTGGGGAGCGCAACCACCGTTCATCCGAGGGCGGTGACGCGGGCGCCTTCGCCGTCTCGAGCATGCGCGCCACGCGCTGGACGTCGACGACATCGAACGCGAGCGCGCTCTGGCAGATCGCGTCGACGCGCCCGTTGCCGAACTTGCTGCACAGCCGCAAGAGCGCATTGACCAGCCGCTGCGACTCCAGGGAGCGGCACATCGCGTCAGTCCAGCGCGGCATGTCGAACGGGGCGCTTTCGGCGCCGGCTTCATGGCGCTCCTCTCGCGCGCCTCGAACACCTCGCGCGGCACTTCGCGCGTCGTGCCGTGGACGCGCGCACCGGCGACGTCGCGACACCACCGCTCAGCGGACGCGCGCGCCTCGTCGAGGCTGATGAACGACTCGCCGTCGAACCAGCTCTCTCGCACGTACGCGACATGATTCTCGACACGCGGCTTGTCTTTTGGCGACCTGACACGCGCGGCATCCACCAACAGCCCGCGCGTCCGCGCGTAGTCGAGGAACGCCGGCACGAGCACGGGGGCGAGCTCGTCGGCGCGTGGCACGATGGCCTTCTGTTGTCCGGGAGGATCACGCGCGCCATCGCGCCGAAGACCCTCCACGCCGCATCCGGGCCCGCGCACACCGCCGCAGATGCCACGAGGCGCCGCTTCGTCGTCGCGGCGCACGAACCGGTGAGCCCACCGGGGAGGCCTGGATAGTTTCACGTGAAACAGGGAGGGTCAGCCTCTCTGCCGCCGTCGTTGGCGCGCCGGCGAACGGAATCCAGAATCGCGCGCCGTGGCTGCGGTCGCTCTCCTCGCGAGACGAACTCTCAGAGTCCGAGGCGCGCCAGGGCGAGCTGCGCTGAGGCGAGCGAGGCCGGTGCCGTGGGAGCGGCGCGCGGCATCACGACGACGTTCGACGCGATGCCGAGCGACTCGAGCTCGCGAGCGTTGGTGCCGGTCGATGCATCGGACGCCGCCGGCGGATTCAGCAGCACCAGGGCCGGCGGCAGGCCGGGGGCGAGCGCGCGCAGGGCCAGCAGGCAGCAGGCGACCTCGTGGAGGATGCCGAGCCGGTCGAGGCCGACCAGCACCAGGGCATCCGGGTCAAGCGCGCGCACGAGATCGGCGTTTGTGAGGTTCGGTCCAAGCGGGGAGACGAGCGCCCCGGCGCTCTCGACGATCGCCACGGGAGCCGGTTGCCTGGCGACCCAGGCGGTCGCGACGTCCAGCGAGATCGCGAGCCCACACAGGCGCGCGGCCAGGTGAGGGGAGACGGGCTCGGCAAAGCGGTAGGGCGCGGCTTCCGGTCGGATCGAGCTGACGAGGGCGAGCTGCTCCGCGTCGGTCGTCGATGTGCCGTCCACGCCCGACTCGATGGGCTTCAGGCCGCAGACCTGGGCACCGCGCGCTGCCAGCGCCGCGACCAGGGCGACAGACGCATGCGTCTTGCCCACGCCCGTCCCGGTGCCGACCACGGCGACCCGGACCTGCCCTGTTTCACGTGAAACAGGACGACCCCTCACCGCATCGCCTCGCGGAACCCTACGAGCGCGCGCTCGACGTCCGTTTCGGAGAGGGAAGCGCTCGACGTGATGCGGAGGCGCGACGTGCCCGCCGGAACCGTCGGCGGCCGGATCGCCTGGACCATGACGCCCTGCCGCGCGAGCCGCTGCGACATCTCCACAGCAACGCCAGGCGACTCCAGAACCCAGGGGAGGATGGGACCCGAGGACCCCGGGAGCAGCCGGGCTCCCAGCTCCCGCAGGCCAGAGCGGAGCCGATCGGTGACCCTCGCCAGGCGCGCCCGGCCTGCATCGTCCGCCGCGGCGCGGCGTACGCGATCGACGGTGGCGAGCGCCACCATGGGGCTGATGCCGGTCGAGAACACGAAGCTCCTGGCGCGATTCCACAGGTAGGTCCGCAGTGTCGAGGAGCCCGCCACGAACGCGCCGTGAAGGCCAAGGGACTTCCCGAGGGTGCCAACGAGGACGTCCGGGCGCACACCCGCCTCGGCGCACAGTCCCGCGCCGCTCGGTCCGGAGACGCCAAGGGCGTGCGCCTCGTCCACGATCAGCGCAGCGTCGTGACGGTCGCAGAGCTCACGAAGGCCGCGGAGATCAGGCGTATCGCCATCCATGCTGAAGAGCGACTCGGTGACGACCCATCGGCGGCGAGCGCTCCCGGCGCGGGCGAGGGCGCCCTCGACCGCCGCCAGATCACCGTGGGGCACCACCTCGACGGTCGCCCTCGACAGACGGCATCCGTCGATGATCGACGCGTGGTTCAGCGCGTCCGAAACGATGACATCCCCGGGCCGGGCCAGCGCGGCCAGGGTACCGACGTTGGCCGCATACCCTGATGAGAACAGGAGTGCCGCCTCCGTCCCGAGCCAGGCGGCCAGCGCGCGCTCGGCGATCAGGTGGGTCTCATGCGTCCCGCTCACCAGCCGCGACGCCCCGGCGCCGCTCGCAGCGTCGTCCGCTGGAAGCCAGGGGAGACGGGCGTACCCGAGGTAATCGTTGGAGCACAGCACCAGCATCCCGGCGGGAGCCGCGACCAAGGGTGGGGTGCGCAGCAGCCCGGCGCGGTTCAGCTCCGAGAGCTCGTCCTGGAGGTGGCGCAGGGCGCTCATGCCCTCGGGGGTGGGGCTGGGGATACGAACAACGTCGTCCACGGGTGCAGGCATGGCATCTCCAGTCGGCAGCAAGGCGGGTCAGCACGGTCGCCCGGGAGCGGCGGGGACTCCAGCTCAGGGCGTGCTGTCGTTCGCTTCGCCGGACGATGGCGTCTCGGCGCCGGCGCCTAGCACCGCGTCCACCCGCTGGAGGATACGTCCAAACGCGTCCCGCGCCCGTCCGGCGATAGCGGACGCCCGGGTTCGCTCCTGCTCCAGATCGTGCGCGAGCGCGATGGCGGCCAGCAACATGGCTTGCGGCGTGACAGAGCGGCCGGCGGGCACGACGGTGGCGAGCTTCTGGTCGACGACAGCAGCGAGCCGCTGGAGCTCGTCATCGCTCGCGGACGTCACCACGCGGTAGGTTTGACCACCTACCCGTAGTTGTACTGTGCGGCGCGCCATGGCCCCCGGACGCTACCATGAACCCCACCCGGCGCGCAGGGCGGCTGCATCGCACGAACGGAGCGACTCGCCATGATGCACCTGGACCGCGGGCCCGGAAAACTCGTCTCCAGCGCGCTTCAACGGCGGTTTGAAGCGCGCTCTCCAGCAGCGCCCTGTAGCATCGCACCACCATGGCCACGGCGGTTCGCCCAGCACTCCCGGTTGCCGCGCTCCTGGGGATCGTCCTCGCGCACGGCACAGCCCGCGCCGAACCCCAGGCGAGCGTCGGTGTCACCCTGGGAGTCGCCGGCGCCGGCCTCGATCGGCACCTCTGGGACACCACCCTCTTCCACGCCGGCATGAGAGGAGACGTCCTGTTCGGCCGCGCCGCCAACGACGAGCTCGGCGTGGGGCCCTATGTCGAGCTGCTCACCCACGCCTTCGACGAGATCCAGCTCGGCGCCGGCATCTCCGCGCTCGCTCCGATTCTCGACGTGTTTCCGCTGGTCGTCTCGACCGGGCTGTACGGCCGATGGAGCGAGGACGCCGAGGGCCCGGAGCCCGGGGTCGCCGCCGCGCTCTTCTGGGGCGGACGCAGCTACAACTTCCACTCCAGCTACTCGATGAGCACAGGGCTGCTCGCCCAGATGCGGATCGGGCTCGGCGCCTCGAAGGAGACCTCGATCGTCCTCGCGGCCCAGCTCGACGTCGCGCTGCTGGGCCTCCCGTTCGTCTATGCGATCAACGCCATCAAGGGACCGTCACCCGAAGCGGCCCCGGTGCGCCGAGCTGAAGCGGCGCCGTGACGGCGCCCGATCCAGCTCCCCCTGACGTCTCAGAGCCCGAAGCTCGCGATGTGATTGGCGCAGGTCCGGCCCAGGTTGCGGCAGTCCTCGACGCCCCGGCTGCCGCCGCAGGTCCCCTCGATCTCCTCGAGGTCCTCACACTCCTCGATCGAGGCGCCCTCGCAGCAGTCCGGGGGGATCGTGTCGACACACCGGCTGCAGTTGAAGCACACCCGGACGGGGTAGGACCACTCGGCGGTCTCGACCTCCTGGCCGCCCAGCGTCCTGCCCCGGACGACGATCGTCGCCAGCACCTCGACGTCGCGCCGGAGCTCCGCCGCCTGGACGCGCAGGTCGTCCATCGTGGCGCCGTCGATGAGGAGGACCTCGGTGCAGCTGTAGCCGGCGTTGCTGGACGTGCCGGGGTCGACCACGCCGTTGATCGGGACCACGTAGCCGTCGTTCACCGGGTTCCCCTCCATGTCGGAGAGACGGACCTCGGCCTCGTAGAGCTCGACGCGCGAGGTCTCGGTGCGGAGCACATCCGAGTCGCCGCGCTGCACGATCTGGTTGCCGACGAGGAGCATCGCGCTGTGGCTGCCCACGTAGGCGGAGTCGATCGCGTCCTGGAACCAGGCCGGCTCGGTCGGGCTGCAGCTCACGGTGCATTCCCCCGTCCTCTCCATGGCCAGGCGCTGGCGGATGAACAGGCTGCTCTCGTTGTCGGCGCAGGCGGACGCGAGCAGGCCACCCGACGCCGTGAGCAGCGCGAGCGCACACAACCTCGTCAAGAGGCCGGGCGATGCGTTCACGGACCCTTCTCCATCATCAGTCATGGCAAACGCCTCCACCGCGGAAATGAGCATCAGCGGCGAACATTGAAAACCGCTGGCGCGAGTCGCCCCGCCCGTCGTGGACGCGCGAGCCAACCCACGACCCGGTGAAAAGAGTAGCGGGTCCGCCCGCCGGGCGGCAAATTCGCGGGTGTCCGACCGGCGAGCGGCGTCACCGCGCCTCGCGGAATCACGCGTGAGCTCCCAGATACGCTACGATGCCGGCGGCGAGATGAGCAAACCCGAGGAGAGCGGCGCCCCCCACGACTGGAGTCGCCTCGCGATCCGCGCGCGGGGCGAAGAGGTCCGCATCTCGGTCCAGGTGCGCCCGAGGTCGTCGCGCTCGGCCATCGTCGGGGTGCGCGAGGGCGCGCTCGACGTGGCGCTGGCCGCGCCGCCCGTCGACGGCGCCGCCAACGCGGAGCTCGTCAAGCTGCTCGCGCGCGCGCTCGACGTGCGCCAGAGCGATGTCCAGATCGCCCTCGGCGCGAGCGGCAGGAGCAAGGTCGTCGCCGTCCGCGGGCTCAAGGAGACCGAGGCGCGAGAGCGGCTCGCCGGGGCGAAGCGATGAAGGAAAACGTTGTCCGTTTCGAGAAGTGGGAAGGTCTTGGCAACGACTTCATCCTCGTCGAGGCGGCCCCGATGACCGCCGAGGCGGCGCGGCGCCTCTGCGATCGGCGGTTCGGTATCGGCGCCGACGGCGTGCTGGTCATCGATCGCGAGCGGCCGCGCATGCAGGTATGGAACGCCGACGGGAGCCGCCCCGAGATGTGCGGCAACGGCATCCGCTGCGTCGCGGCCTACCTCGTCTCCCGGGGGACCCCCCAGAGGGCGCTCTCCATCGCGACCGACGCCGGCGACAAGCGCTGCGAGGTCACGCGGGCCGGCGACCGCTTCGACGTGCTCGTCGGCATGGGCCGCGCCCGCATGGGCGAGCCGCTCGTTGTCGCAGCGCTCGGCGCCGAGCACCGGTTCGCAACCGTGGACGTCGGCAACCCGCACGCGGTGACGTTCGAACCGACAACGGAGGACGCGATCGACGAGCTCGGGCCGATCGTCGCGACGACGCCTGCAGGGGGCATCAACGTCGAGTTCTGCCGCGTTCGGCCGGCCGAGCAGGGCGAGGCGGCGTGCATCGACGTCACCGTCTGGGAGCGCGGGGTCGGCCGCACGCTGGCGTGCGGCACGGGCGCCTGCGCCGTGGCCGCGGCGGCGTGCGCGCAGGGTCGAGCGTCTTACGGAGCGCCCGTCCGCGTGGTGCTGCCCGGCGGCGCGCTGCGCATCACCGTCGCCGCCGGGTCGCTGGAGCTGCTCATGCAGGGCCCGGCGCGCCGGGCGTTCTCGGGCGAGGTGGTGATCGCGTGACCACCTCGCTCGAGGGGGTCTGGAGTCCAAGCCGAGCGCCGGTGCACGAACCCTCGCTCAAGGTGCTGGCCGTCATCGCCGACGGGCCGACGCACACGCTGTTCTCGCGGGTCATCACGTCGGACGAGCTGATGCTCGCCGGCGACCTCGCAGAGGGGATCGCGCTGGCCGAGGCCGCCGCGCCGGACGTCGCGTTCATCGATGTCGGGCTCGGGGACGGGGCCGGGCTCGCCATGGTTCACCACCTGAAGGCGCTCGCGCCCGAGGCGACGGTGTTTGCGCTGGCGACCAAGGCCGAGCTCGAGGCGGGGGCGCACGCCGTCGCGCTCGGCGGTGCCGGGCTCTTCCTGCTGCCGCTCGGCGGCGACGAGGTGCTGAACGCTGTCGGCTCGGTGCGCCTGCGCTTCGCGGAGCGGGCGCTCCGGATCCAGCTCGAGCAGGAGTCGGCGCGCAGCGCGCGGGCGGCCGGGTGGATCGCCCGCGTCGCGGAGCTCGCCGACGCGCGCGACCGCAACGCAGCGGCTCAGCAGGTCGCCGAGGTGTTCGTCGAGGCGACCGGCGCGGCGGCGGCGGCCGTGTACCTGACCGTGGGGGAGCGGTCCAGCGAGCTGACCCGCGCGGCGATGACGGGGCCTCTCGATCGCGCGCCCGCCTACGGGACCGAGGCCGACATCCTCGACTTCGCCCGGCGCGAGCAGCTCGTTGTCGTCCCGCTCGCCCTCCGCAAGATGACCGCAGGCCACCTGCTGCTCCAGAAGGAGCCTGGCCGCAGCTCCGCGTTCCCGTCGGTCAGGCGCCCGGACAGCAGCGTCTCGACGTCGCGGCGCGCCCCGCTCCTCGATGGCCTCGTCAAGCTGCTCGCCACGCAGGCGACGACGGCGCTCGCCCTGCTCGGCGAGCGCGAGCGCTCCACCGGCGGCACCGCGATGAAGGACCCGGCGACGAGCGCCTACTCGTTCGCCTACTACGTCGACGTCGCCGGCCGCGAGATCGACAAGGCGCGGCGGCACGGCCGTCGGTTCACCATCGCGACGATCGTCATCGAGCCCGACGCGGCCGCCGCCCAGGAGCGCCCCGGCGATCTCGCGTTCTGGAGGACCACGCCGCCGCCCCCGCCGAGCACGCTCAACCCCGGTCAGGTCGCCGAGCACCTGCTCCGCGCCGTGCGCGACACCGACATCCTGGCCCGCGTCGACGAGAACGAGTTCCACCTCCTCATGCCCGAGACGGCCGGGCTCGAGGCTCACGCCTGCCACCGCCGGATGCTCTCCCGCGTGGCCGGCAGCGAGAAGCGCGCGGGGTACCTGCCGAAGGGGCTGCTCGTCGGCCTCGCCACCTTCCCGCACGACGGCCAGAGCCTCGCGCAGCTCCTCCGCATCGCCCGCCAGCGCGCCGACGCCACCAGGTCGTCGATCGTCCACCGCATCTCGCAGGACCGGCGCAGCATCGGCGAGATCTTCAGCCTGCTCGTGCGCGAAGCCCCGACCGCCGAGGGGCCGTTCGCGATCTCGGCGCCCCGCGCGCTCGACCTGTCGGCGTCCGACGCGGCGCTGCTCGCGACGTCGGTGGTCAGGAACGCGCTCCGCGGCGGCGCCGTGTTCATCCTTGTCGCTCACCACGACGGGCTCAGCCTGGGAGCGCAGGTGCGGACGCTCCTCGGCACGCCGCGCGAGGACGTTGTGGTGCACGCCCTCGATCTCCGATCGTCGCCAGGTTGCGACGACATCGAGGCGCTCTGCGTCCTGGCAGAGCACGGCGCGTATGCCCTGGTCGGTCGAAACCAGGGCGGGTTCGTGCGGGGTATTCACGCAGCTGATCCGCTGCTGGCGGATTTTCTCGCCGAGCGGCTCGGTCGCGCCGTCGGGCTGCGGGTCTTCGGCTGATCGGAGGCGTGAACCCAAGTGTCTCGCAGGGTGCTGCTGGTTGACTCGGACGTGGACGCGCTCGGCGCGCTCGCGTCGGCGCTGCGGGCGCGCGGCCTCACGGTGGCGAACGCGAACGGCGCCTTCGAGGCCGTGGAGCAGGCGTTCAAGCGGCGACCGGACGTCGTGCTCGCCGCCAGGGCGATCGACGAGGACAGCGCGCTCGCGGACGCGTTCGCCGCCGTCCCCGACCTCGCCGACACGCCGATCCTGTTCCTTGTCGACGGCGCGGAGGGCGACCTCGGCCCCGACGACGTCCTGCGCGGGGACGTCGATCACATCGTCTCGCGCATCACCGAGGCCTCGCCGCGCGGCTCCAAGCCGACGGTGCTCCAGGAGACCCGCGGCGATCTCGAGCAGGTGCCGCTCGTCGATCTGCTCCAGCTCCTCGCGATGAACCGGCGGAGCGGCGTCCTCGGGATCACCACGCCGGCCGGCGCAGGCGAGCTGCGGCTCTCGGCAGGGGAGGTGATCGACGCCGTCTACCGCCGCCTCGAAGGGGAGAAGGCGCTGTACCGGCTGCTCGGCGAGCGCGACGGGCAGTTCGCGTTCTCGCCCGGCGAGCCGACGAGCGTGCGCCGCATCATCGCGCCGACGTCGCGCCTCCTCATGGAGGCGCTCCGCCAGGTCGACGAGGTCCAGCGCCGGCGGAGCGAGCTCGCGCCGGCCGGCGAGGCCTACCTGGTGACCGAGCCGTCGAGCGACGAGCTCGACCTGTCCCCGCTCCAGGGCCACGAGGCCTTCGGCGCCGGCCCGGCGGCCGGCGACCTCGCCGCGGCGGACGATGCCGGCGCCCCGACCTCGGTGCCCGACGTGACCGCCGCGCTGCTGCCCCCCGGCGCGGCCAGGGGATCGATGCCGCCGCCGCCGACGCTCCGGGCGGCGGAGCCGGCCGCGAGCATGCTCGAGGTGACGCGCTACCCGACGACGTCGCCCCCGGCGTCCCTCGGGGAGCCGGCGGAGCGCGCGGTCGTGGCCGAGAAGATCACGGCGCTGCTCCAGATGCCGCACAACCTCGATGAGCTGCTCGACGAGATCGCCGCGCCGGATCTCCTGATCCTCGAGGTCCTGATGGAGCTCACGGCGGCCGGGAAGATCCGCCGCATCTCGCTCGCCGACCTGACGACGCCGTTCGCGCCGCCGGAGCACTTCCCGGTGCTCCGGTCGCTGGTGACCCGCCTGGCCCGGCCGGGCTTCACGCCGCCGCCCCACCTCGTCGTGGCCGCCAGCGCGCGCCGCATGACGACGCTCTCCCACGCGGTCCGCCGCATCGCGGACGCCGTCGTCCCGGCCGAGCCGCCGCCGCGCGCGCCGCTGCCGAGGCCGCTCGGGGTGATCCGGCTCGGCGACGGCGTCGAGCTCGCCCTGGTCGGCCTCCCGACGGACGAGGGCTTCGCCCCCACATGGCCGCTCGCCCTGCACGGCGCGGCCGCTGTCGTCCGGCTCGGCGACGCCGGGAAGGAAGCGCTGGCAGCCCACTGCGAGGCGCTGGAGCTCCTGCTGATCGACGCGGAGGCGATGATGGGTCCGCTCGATCTCGCGTCTCCCGGACAGATCGCGCTGCTGGTGCGCGCCGCGCTCGAGGCCGCCGCGGGCGTGTGACCCGCTGTCGCTTGCGCCAGATTGGAGCGAATTTTCCGGGTTTCTCGCACGAAAACCGGCGTTCTTGACCGCCGCTTGCAGCGTTGCAGCGGCAGCTTTCTGCTATCGTCGCCACGCCACGCCTCGAGCAGTCCGGCGGGGAGAGGAGCGCACGTCGTGCTGATCGGAGTCCCCAAGGAGATCAAGACACGTGAGTACCGCGTCGGCATGACGCCGGCGGGCGTCCGGGCCCTTGTCGGGCACGGGCACAAGGTCCTCGTGGAGTCCGGCGCCGGCGAAGGCAGCGGGATCTCCGACGAGGCCTACGGGCGCGCGGGCGCCCTCATCGCGAGGTCGGCCGCGGAAGCGTGGAGCGCCGACATGGTCGTGAAGGTGAAGGAGCCGCTCCCCTCCGAGTACGGCCACTTCCGCCAGGGGCTCCTCCTCTATACCTACCTGCACCTGGCCGCCGAGCCCGATCTCACCAAGGAGCTCGCCAGGCGCGGCGTGACAGGCATCGCGTACGAGACGATCCAGCACGAGGACGGCTCGCTGCCGCTGCTCCGGCCGATGAGCGAGGTGGCCGGCAGGATGGCGGTCCAGGTCGGGGCGTCGTGCCTCGAGAAGGAGCGCGGCGGCAAGGGCGTGCTCCTCGGCGGCGTGCCCGGGACGCGGCGCGGCCGCGTGGCGATCCTCGGCGGCGGCGTGGTCGGGCGCAACGCGGCGACCATCGCTGTCGGGATGGGCGCGCAGGTCACCGTGCTCGACGTCCGCGCCGAGACGATGAGCTACCTCGAGGACGTGTTCGGGGGCGCGATCGAGACGCTCTACTCCAACGCGGAGAACATCGAGACGATGTGCGAGCGCGCGGATCTCGTGATCGGCGCGGTGCTCGTGCCGGGCGCCAAGGCGCCGCTGCTCGTGACCGAGGAGCTGATCCGCCACATGGAGAAGGGGACGGTCGTTGTCGATGTCGCCGTGGACCAGGGGGGCTGCATCGCGACGTGCCGCCCGACGACCCATGACCACCCGACCTACGAGGTGCACGGGGTCGTGCACTACTGCGTCGCCAACATGCCCGGCGCTGTCTCGCACACGAGCACGTGGGCGCTCACGAACACGACGATCGGCTACGCGGTGGCGATCGCCAACCAGGGCATCGTCGCCGCGGCGAAGGCCGATCGGGCGGTGGCCCTTGGCATCAACACCCACGGCGGGCACGTGACCTACGGCCCCGTCGCGGCGGCTCACCGGCTGGAGTACGTGCCGGTCGAACGCGCGCTCGGCTGAGCCCGGAGCGCGACGACGTGGCAGCCGGAAAGAGGAAGAAGATCGCGATCATCGGCGGCGACGGCATCGGTCCGTCCGTCACCGCGGAGGCGAAGCTCCTGCTCGAGCTCTATCAGGCTCGAGCGGGGCTGCCGATCGATCTCTGGGAGCTCGACCTCGGCGCGGACCGGTACCTGCGCGACGGGACGACGTTCCCGAACCAGATCCAGGTGGCGATCCAGCGCGAGTGCTCGGCGGTGCTCCTCGGCGCGCTGGGCGATCCGCGGGTGCCGAACCTCGAGCACGCGCGCGACATCCTGTTCGGGATGCGCTTCGGCTACGACCTCTACGCGAACGTGAGGCCGGTCCGGGCGCTGTCGGACCGGCTCGTCCCGCTCAAGGGCCGGACGGCGAAGGACATCGACTTCGTTGTCTTCCGGGAGAACACCGAGGGCATCTACGTCGGGGTCGGCGGGCAGTTCAAGCGGGGCACCGCGGACGAGGTCGCGATCAACGAGGACATCAACACGAGGAAGGGCGTCGAGCGGATCATCCGCGCGGCGTTCGACTACGCGCGCGCGAACGGCCGGACGCGGGTCACGATGGCCGACAAGTCGAACGCGATGCGGCACGCGCACGAGCTGTGGCTGCGCGTCTTCCACGAGGTGCGGGCGCAGTACCCGGAAATCCAGTCGAACCACGTCTACGTGGACGCGCTGTGCCTGTACGTGATCCAGGATCCGTCGCAGTTCCAGGTGATCGTGACGAACAACCTGTTCGGCGACATCGTGACCGACCTCGGGGCGGCGCTGCAGGGCGGCCTCGGCATGGCCGCGAGCGCGAACGTGCACGCGTCCGATCCGGCGCGGGTGGCGCTGTTCGAGCCGGTGCACGGGTCGGCGCCGCCGCTCACCGGCAAGGACGTGGCGAACCCGTTCGCGGCGATGCTCACGGCGGGGCTGCTGCTCGCCCACCTCGGGTGGCCCGAGGAAGAGCGGCGCATCGAGCGCTGGGTCTCGCAGGCGCTCGATCATGGGATGTGCACGGTCGACGTCGGCGGCACGCTCGGAACGCGGGCCGCAGGGGCATGGGTCCGGGAGCAGATCGCCGCGGAGTTGGGGCCGGGGTCGGGGTGACCGACCGGGGTTGAGGCGACCGACCGGGGTTGAGGCGACCGACCGGGGTTGAGGCGACCCCGGGGTGGGGGCCGCCGGCGAGGGACCGATCGCCGAGAAGTTCGGGTGTCCGATCCTCCTGTGATACGGGACCGCCAATGGGCGTAGGATCGAGGGCGGTGGAGCACGCGGGACCGCGTAGCAATGCAGCTGGCGAAGCTCGGCACGAGCGGCTGGGCGGGGCGCGGGCCGAGTTCGTGGCGAACCTGGGTCGCCACGTGGCCGAGCTCCGCGCCATGGTCCGGCGGATCGAGGCAGACGACGATGCGCCGCGGCTCGTCGCGGAGCTGAAGCGGCGCCTGCACTCCCTCGGCGCCGGGGCGCGTCTCCTGCGCTTCGTGCGGGTGTCCGAGCGGCTCGCCGAAGGGGAGTCGCAGCTCGTCGCCGCGAACGGGGCGCGACTGACCAGCGAGGCAGCGGCGGCCCTGCGGAAGGTGCTCGAGGAGCTGCCCGCGCTCGCCTGGGGGCAGTCGGCTGTCGGCGAGCACGCGCCGGCGCCGCGCGAGCAGGCGTCCGTGAGCCAGCCGATCGCGCGAAGCGCAGGAGCCCGGCAGGAAGCCGCGGACGCAGGCGGCGCGAAGGCCCAGGGCGCGACCTGGATCGCGGACGTGAGCAGCGGGCGCGCGCTGGCGCCCGAGCCGCTCACGATGGACGAGGACGAGGAGGCGAGCCCGCGCTCCTCCGGCCTGCGCAGCGCCAAGCCGGCCGAGCCGGCGGGGCACGCCAAGGCGCCGGAGACCGCGGCGCTCGAGGCGCCGATCACGGCGCTCGTCGTGGGCGGCGCGCCGCTCGCCGAGGCGCTCGATCCGGGCGACGCCGACGTGGGGCCGTCGTTCGAGGTGGAGCGGACCGACGAGGTGGACACGGCCATCGATCTCGCGCGCGCGTTCGCGCCGGACGTGGTCCTGCTCGACGCGGACCTGCCGGGAGCGCGCGGGCTCGCGGAGGCGCTCGCCGGCGATCCGCTGACGGACCTGGTCCCGGTGGTCGCCGTCGGGCGCTTCGCGCGGCCGGAGGACGCGGCCCCTTACGTGGCGCTCGGCGCCGCGCGCGTGCTCGCGAAGCCCGCGTCGCCCGACGCGCTCCGCCGCGCCGCCGCAGAGGCCGCCGCGACCTGCGTGCGCTCTGACGACGCGCGCGCCGCGCGCGGGCCGCTCGGGGCGGTGAGCCTCGACGAGCTCGGGGCGCGCCTCGCAGAGGAGCTGCGCCGGGGCCTCTGCGACGCCGCAGAGCCGAGGAGCCGCGGGACGCACGTGGATCTCGGCGACGGGGCCGAGGTGCTCGCGGCGCTCTGGGGCGCCGTGGCGCGCATCCGCGACCTCGTGACGATCCGCTCGCAGGGCGGCGTGCGGTTCTCGCCGAACGGGCCGGAGGGCGCGCTGCCGCTCGCGCCGTGGATGAGCGCGCCGACCGCCGCCGAGGGCGAGCGCGCCCGGCAGCCCAGCGAGGTCCGCGCGAAGGCGCCTGCGCGCGGGGCCAGGGCGTTCGCCGCGGAGCCTGGCGTCACGGCGCTCGGCGCGATGGACATCGTGGTCGCGGACGACGATCCGGCGGTGACGTGGTTCCTCGCCGGCGTGCTCCGGGCCGCGGGGGCGACAGTGCACGAGGCGCACGACGGCGCGCGGGCGCTCGACCTCGCGCACCAGACGACGCCCGACCTGGTCGTGAGCGACGTGCTCATGCCGCGCCTCGACGGCTTCGCGCTCTGCCGCGCCCTCAAGCGCGACGTGGCGCTGCGCGACGTGCCGGTCATCCTGCTGTCCTGGAAGGAGGACCTGCTCCAGCGCCTCCGCGAGCTCGGCGCCCAGGCCGACGGCTACCTCCGCAAGGAGGCGAGCGCCGCGGCGTTCGTGCAGCGGGTGCACGAGGTCCTCCGGGGCCGGAGGCGCGTGGCCGAGCGCATCGCGACGGGCGGCGAGGTGCGCGGGCGCCTCGACGGCATGACCACACGGACGCTGCTGTCGCTCTCCTGCGCGCACCGGCCCGACGCGCTCGTGTCGGTGCGCGACGCCGCGTTCCTGTACGAGGTGCTGATCAAGGACGGCCGCCCCGCAGGGGCGACGCGGACGGCGCAGGACGGGACGTTCCACCGCGGCCCCTCGGTGCTCGCGGCGCTTCTCGGCGTCGGCTCCGGCCGCTTCGCCGTGGCGCCGGCGCCGGAGAGCGAGCTCGCGGCGCCGCCGCGACCCGGGTTCGAAGGGACGCTCGCCGAGCAGCTCGTGCCCGCGATCGCCGCGGCCCGGGCCGCCCAGCGGCTGCTCCACGGGCCGCCGTTGATGCAGGTCGAGCGCGTCATCCTGGATCTGGAGGGGATGGGCGCGACCGCGGACGCGACGCCCGAGCCGGCGCGGTCGCTCCTGCGGGCGCTCGCGCGGGGGATCTCGCCGCGGTCGGTCATCACCTCGGGGGAGTTCGCCGCGAGCCTGGTCGAGGACGTGCTGAACGACGTCGCGGCGCGCGGCGGCGTGCGGCGCGTCATCGGCCGCGACGGGGACGACCTGCTCGCCCCCGCCGTGACGTACGAGGAGGAGACGCTCCGCGGCGTGCGGCGCGCGCCGGAGCGGGCTGCTCCGGCGGTCGCCCCGCCGCCTGAGCTCGGCGGCGATGCGGCGGTCGTTTCGTCGCGCGCGCCCTTCGAGCTCGCCGACGACCAGGTCACGGTGGTGCCCGGGTCGGTGGCGCCGATCTCTTCGATGTCGGCGCCCGGCTGGGAAGCGCCCATCTCGGTGGCGTCCATCTCGGCAGCGCCCGGCTCGGCGGCGCCGATCTCGGCGGCGTCCGCGCCCGGCTCGGCGGCGCCGATCTCTGTGGTGCCGTCGTCCGGCTCAGCGGCCTCCATCCCCGTGGTGTCGGTCGACGCGGAGGACGAGACGCTCGCGCTCGCGAGCGCGCGCACGATCGAGGCGAAGGCGCTGGCCAGCGCCCGCATCCCCCGGGAGTTCGCGGAGATCCAGGGCGATGTGCTGAGCGCGCGGGCGACGTGGACCACGCCGTCCGAGGCCGCGGCCCTGGCGAGCGTGACGCCGGCCGTGCCAGGCGTCGCGCCGGCGCCGCGCCGGCCAGGCGCCACGCTGCCGGTGCTCGAGTACCCGAAGCCTGAGCGGCTCGTGACGCTGGGGTCGCTCCGGCCCCCGCCCGTCGTCGAGGCGCCGCCTCCGGCGCCCGCGGCGCTCAAGACGCCCGCCCCGCCCGCTGCGCGGACCGCAGCGCCCGCGCCGGCGCCCGCCATCGACGAGTCTCCCACGCCCCGCCGGGTGCGCCGCCCGTCCGCCTACGTGCCCACGCAGCTCCCGCCGGCCCGCGACAACCGCATGACCATGTGGGTCCTCTTCGCGGTGGCGGCGTTCGTCTTCGCCGTGGGCGCACGGCTGTCGCGCGACCACGAGCTGCAGGGCGCCCCGCTGGCCGCCCCTCCGCCGAGCCCGCCCGCCACCGAGCCTGCTGCAGCCGGCACGCCCGGCGCCGCCGTCACGCCGGCCGTCGCCGTCGCGCCGGGTGCCGCCGTCGCGCCGGCCGTCGTCGATGCCGCGCCGACAGGGGTTGCCGCCGGGCCGGTCGGCGAGACAACGGCCAACCCCGCGCTCCCCGAGGACCTGCCGCTCCCCGCCGGGCACAAGGTGCCCGAGGGGCACGGCATGCTCGAGGTGACCGCCGGATCGGGCGACACGCTCTTCGTGGACGGGCGGAAGGTGGGCACCGGCAGCGTCAAGCTGCCGCTCGCCCCGAAGGCCGGCGTCTACGAGATCCGGGCGAAGCTCCGCGACGAGGAGCGCGTGCGCTTCGCGCTCGTCAAGGCCGGCCGCCTCACCCGGCTCCGCATCGCGCCGCCGTGGCGCCGCTGACCATCGCCCGACGCGCCGCCGTGGCGCCGCTGACCATCGCCCGACGCGCCGCGCAGGCAGCCGAACCGCCCGCGCTCCCCTGCGCGCCCAGCCACGGGCAGGGAACGCCGGTCGTGATAGAGCACGCCCCGTGCGCGCCCGCGTGACCCGAACCCCCCACCCCTCTCCCGCGCTCGCGCTCCTCACCGCCGCGGCCGCGCTCCTCTCCGGCTGCACCGGGTGCGAGTCGTCCCCCCGCGACCTCCCGGCCGGCGCCGTCGTGGCGTCGGCCACCCCCACGGCGGCGCCGCTGCCCCCGGCGCGCGACCTCGTGCACCTCGTCGACGAGCTGCCGATCTGCGACCTCGAGCACCGAGGCCTCCTGTTCGACACCGGCGCAGGCGCGCTCCTGGGCCGCTTCGCCTGGCAGGGGAGCGCGCCCACGGGCATCCGCGCCGTCGAGCACAACGGCTCCACCTGGGCGCGCATCTCGGAGCGGCAGATCAGGCTCACGTTCGTCCTGCCGTCCGCGAGCCCTATCTTCGTGTCCGCCCGCGCTGTCGGGCTCGCCTCCCGGTACGCCACCGTCTCCCTGGACGACCAGCTCCTCGGGACGCTCCGCTTCCAGCGCGACCAGCTCCGCATCGCCTCGACCTCGATCACCTCGCTCCCCGCCGACCCCGGCCTGCACACGCTCACCGTGCGGTTCTCCGGACGGCTGCGCGAGGGGGAGTCGTTCGCCGACGTCGACTGGGTCCGCGTCGGCATCCCCGACGAGGACCCGTCCACCTACGGCCCCCCGACCCTGCGCGACGTCGTCGCGCCCGCCGCCGCGCTGTCGGGCGTCCCGCACCGGTCGATCGCGCTGCGCGCCCCGGGCGCCGTCCGCTGCGCCTTCCGCCCCTCCAGGACGAGCCGCCTCCGCACCGCCGTCGGCGTGCTGGGCTCCGGTGAAGGGGACGCCGAGATCCGCATCCTGCGCGACGGCCAGGAGCCCATGGTGCTCCACCGCGTCCACGTCGAGGGCGGCGACAAGGCAACCTGGACCGACGTCGAGCTGCCGCTCGCGCCGTTCGCGGGCTCGCTCATCTCCCTCGAGCTCCGCGCCGCCGCCGCGACCCGCGGCGCGCGCGTCCTCTTCGGCGACCCCGTCCTCGCCGGATCGCCGGAGCCGCCGCCGTCCGTGCCCCCGGCGCGCGCCGTGGTGATCGTCGCCCTGAACGGGGTCGAGCGGCCCGATCTGCCCCCCTGGAGCGCTCGCCCGGAGCCGCGCCTCGCGGCGCTCTCCGACCTCGCCGCGTCCGCCACGACGTTCGACCACCACCGGGCGCCGAGCACGGTCGTGTCCTCCGTGATCGCGTCGCTGCTCACCGGCCTGCCGCCGTCGGCGCATACAGTCACCGACACCGGGGCCCGCCTCCCCGCCCGCACGACGACCATCGGCGCCATCGCGAGCGACAGCAGCGTCCGGACGGGGTTCTTCACCGGCGTCCCCACCACCTTCCGGGCGTTCGGCTTCGGGCCGGGCTGGTCCCGTGTCCTCGAGCACCCGCCGACGAGCGGTGAGCCCGCGACCACGCCCATCGACGCCGCCGCCGCCTGGATCAGCGAGACCGTCCGCCAGGACTCCTCGAACCGCCTGCTCGCGTTCGTCCACGCGCGCGGCGGCCACCCGCCCTGGGAGGTCAGCCCGAAGGAGCTGAACGCCCTCAAGCCCGCCGACTACGCCGGCCCGATCGAGCCGCGCCGCGCCGCCCAGGTGCTGGCCAGGCTGCGGAACCGGCGCCGCGATGTCCTCAGCCCCGACGACAGGGACCGCATCCGCGACCTCTTCACCATCGCGCTCGCCGGCCAGGACCGCGCCCTCGGCAACCTCATCGGGACCCTCAAGACCGCCGGCCTGTGGGACGAGACCCTCTTCATCGTGACCGGCGACCTCGCCAGCGGCCGCTCCGACGGCACGCTCTACGCCGAGGGCCTGGACCTCCAGGAGCCGGTCCTGGCGCTCCCGCTTTATGTCCACTTTCCCGGTGACCTTTACGCCGGCCAGCGCGTCTCTGCCCCGACCGAGATCATCGACATCACGCGCACAGCGATCGCCTCCCTCGGCCTCTCGTTCGCCCGCAAACCGCTCGGGAAGGATCTGGCGGCCGTCGCCTCGGGCCTCGAGGGCGTCGAGCGAGAGCCCCAGATCGCCGGGCTCGGCGATCGTTACTCCACGCGTTGGGGCAACCTCGTGCTCTCGGGGCGGCTCGGCGTTCCCCCCTTTCTCTGCGACCTCGACGTGGACCCGACCTGCGCCTTCAACCGCCGCGACGTGATGCCGCTCGCCACCATGGCCCTCTTCCGGCGCACCGTCACGTTCGACCTGTCCGTTCGCGCGCCCGCGGCGCAGCGGGAGCCCGCCACGATCGACGCGGAGACGGCGGCCGTGCTCAACGTCTGGGGCGCGCAATGAGGGCCCGGGACGCGCAATGAGGTCAGCGCGACGCGCGCCCGCGGCCGACGCGGCCAGCGCTCGCGAGGAGAGCCCGCTGACGGAGCCCGGGCGGCGCGCCGGCGCGAGCGAGGGCGTCCGCGACATCGCGCAGGCCGCGCGAGAGCGCGATCGCGCGACGTCATGATGCCCCGCCGCGAGGCATCATGCCCCGCCGCGCGCGCGCCGAGCGACGCACGCCAGCGCCCCGCGCGCGCCGAGCGACGTACGCCCGCGCCCGCGCGTGCGCGTGACGCGCTCGCCCCACGCGCGCCGGCGTGCGCGTGATGCGCGCGCTCCGCGCGCGCCGGGCGGCTGGCATGCTTCACGCAAACGCCGAGAGCCGCACAGGGCAAAGCGCCTCGACGGCGCTTCATCTTTCCGTGAGAGGAGTCCCCGCATGAAGGCGACCGACCTATTGAAGGAGCAGCACCAGGAAGTCGACGAGCTCTTCGAGCGCATGGCGCAGGCCAGCGGCAACGAGATCAACGCGCTCCGCGACGAGCTGGTGGCGAGCCTCGTGGGCCACTCGGCCATCGAGGAGGAGATCTTCTACCCCGAGTCCCGGGAGGCGCTCGGCGCCTCCCCCCTGATCCCGACCTCGTACGAGGAGCACTCCCTCGTTCACATCATGTTGCAGAAATTGCTCAGCACCGACCCGGGTGACGAAAGCTTTCACGCCAGGCTGGAGGTGCTCAAGGAGCTCGTGCAGCACCACGTCCAGGAGGAGGAGCAGGAGCTCTTCCCTCAGCTCGAGAGCGCCATGGGCGCCGAGCGCCTCGAGGAGCTCGGCAACCGCCTGGAGTCGCGCTTCGTCCAGGTGCGCGAGGGCAACGTCAAGGCGCTCCTGAGCCAGAGCGTCGCGAAGAGCATGCCCGCCACCACCACCAGCCGCCGCAGCCGGGCGGCGAAGCCGGCGGCCCGCAAGGCCACGGCGGCCAAGCGTCCGCCCGCGAAGCGCGCGTCGACGCAGCGCGCCGAGCCGGCGCGGGGCGCCCAGAAGGGCCGCCGCGGCGCCGCGGCCGCGCCCACGACCGGGCGGAAGAAGGCAGCCGAGACGGCGCCGGCGAAGACCGGGCGAGCCACGCCCGCGCGAAAGCCGAGCCGGCCGGCGAAGACGACCCGCACGGGCCGCAAGGGCGGTCGCTCGAGCAGCGCCTCCGCGCGTTGACGCCGGCGCCCGTCAGCGAACGTCAGCGGCGCGAGGTCCGTCCGGAGGGGACGGCGGGCCCCGCGCCACCCTCCAGATCGAACAGCGGAAGCGTGCCGCCGGTCTTCGGGGCGGCGGCCTTCGGAGCAGGAGCCCTGGGGGCGGCGGCCTCCGCCGCGACCTCCTCCAGCAGGGCAGGGTCGTCGTGGCCGACCGAGTTGACCCGCGGCGAGACCGGGCGCGCGGCGAGCGTGCCGGGACGCGCCGGCCGGAGCAGCGCCTCGGCCCGGTCCACGTCCGCGCCGTCGACGCCGAGCCAGAGGTCCACGTCCCCGGGGTCCAGGAGGACCGGCATGCGGTCGTGGACAGGCGCGACGTCGGCGCTCGCCTCGGTGGTCAGGATCGTGAAGCGGACGTCGACGTCCCCCGTGTCGGGGTCCTTCGCCGGCTGGCACAGCCCCGCCATGCGGAGCAGCCCGCCGCCCGCGGGGTGGAACCACGTCGGACGCCGCGCGCCCTTCGGCCCGGTCCACTCGTAGAAGCCGTCCGCCGGCACGACGCAGCGGCGCGCCGCGAACGCCTCCCGGAAGGTCGGCTTCGTCCGCGCGCCGTCGGCGCGCGCGTTCGCGAGGAGCGTCTGTCCCGCGCTACCCCTGGCGAAGCGCCCCACGAAGCCCCAGGTCGCGGGCACGAGCGCGCGGCGGCCGTCCTGCGCGCGCAGCACGGGGTGGACGGTCGAAGGGGCGATGTTGTAGCGGGGCCGGTAGCGGGCGGCCGCCTTCGGGTCGGCGTCGATCGCGCGGGCGGGGCCGGCGCCCGCGCCCAGCGACGCCTCGAGCATCGCCACAAGGGCAGCAAAGTCCGGGACGGCGAGGGTAAAGCGCGCACACATAACACTAGATTAGCGCCTTCGGCGCGCCTACAAGGGCGCTCCGGACGTTGGAGGAGGCCGCATGGTGGACAGCTTTGGCACGAAGAGCACGCTGACGGTTCAAGCCGATACATACACCTACTACAAGCTCACCTCGCTGGCGCAGGGCGGCGCTTCGCTCGACAAGCTCCCGTTCTCGCTCCGCATCCTGCTGGAGAACCTCCTCCGCCACGAGGACGGCCGTGTCGTGCGCAAGGACCACGTGGAGGCCGTCCTCAACTGGGACCCGAAGGCCCGCCCGTCGCAGGAGATCGCCTTCCACCCCGCGCGCGTGCTGCTCCAGGACTTCACGGGCGTCCCGGCCGTTGTCGACCTGGCGGCCATGCGCGAGGCGCTCGCGAAGCTCGGCGGCGACTCGCTCAAGATCAACCCGCTCCAGCCCGTCGACCTCGTGATCGACCACTCGGTCCAGGTCGATCGGTTCGCGTCCTCGACGGCCTTGAAGGTGAACGCGGCGCTCGAGTTCGAGCGGAACGAGGAGCGCTACGCCTTCCTCCGCTGGGGAGCGCAGGCGTTCACGAACTTCCGCGTGGTGCCGCCCGACCAGGGCATCTGCCACCAGATCAACCTGGAGTACCTCGCGGGCGCCGTCATGCGGCAGGGCACGCTGGCCTACCCGGACACGCTCGTTGGAACCGACTCGCACACAACGATGATCAACGGGCTCGGGGTGGTCGGCTGGGGCGTCGGCGGCATCGAGGCCGAGGCGGCGATGCTCGGCCAGCCGCTCTCGATGCTCATCCCCGAGGTCGTGGGCTTCAAGCTCCACGGCACCCTGCCCGAGGGCGCCACAGCGACCGACCTCGTCCTCACGGTCACCCAGATGCTGCGGCAGAAGAAGGTGGTCGGGAAGTTCGTGGAGTTCTACGGCCCCGGCCTGAGCGCGCTCTCGCTCCCGGACCGCGCCACGATCGCCAACATGGCGCCCGAGTACGGCGCCACCATCGGCTTCTTCCCTGTCGACGACGAGACGATCGCCTACCTGCGCTTCACCGGCCGGCCCGCGCCGCTCGTCGCGCTCGTCGAGGCCTACTACAAGGAGCAGGGGCTGTTCCGCACGGACAACACCCCGGACCCCGTCTTCAGCGACACGCTCTCGCTCGACCTCGGCGACGTCGAGCCGTCGATCGCCGGCCCGAAGCGGCCGCAGGACCGCGTCAGGCTGCACGACGCGAAGCGCGCCTTCCGCACCTCGCTCCAGAGCATGCTCGAGAAGGAGTTCACCGCCGCCGACCCGGCCGCGGTGAAGGCGTTCCTCGAGGAGGAGACAGGCACGAGCGCCGCGCGCGCGCCCGCGCTCGAGAAGGTCATGCGCCCGGCGGACGTCACCGAGGGCGACACGCGTTACACCCTGCGCCACGGCTCGGTCGTGATCGCCGCGATCACGTCCTGCACGAACACGTCGAACCCGGCGGTCATGCTCGGCGCCGGCCTCCTCGCGAAGAAGGCGGTCGAGCGCGGGCTGACGGTGAAGCCGTGGGTGAAGACCTCGCTCGCCCCCGGGTCCAAGGTCGTCTCCGACTACCTGCGCCAGGCCGGGCTCCTGCCGTACCTCGAGGCGCTCGGCTTCCACCTGGTCGGCTACGGCTGCACGACGTGCATCGGCAACTCCGGGCCGCTGCCGGACGTGATCGGCGACACGGTCCGCCACAACGACCTCGTCGTGGCGAGCGTCCTGTCGGGCAACCGCAACTTCGAGGGCCGCATCAACCAGCACGTGCGGATGAACTTCCTCGCCTCGCCGCCGCTCGTGGTCGCCTACGCGCTGCGCGGGGACGTCGACGCCGACCTCTTCAAGGAGCCGGTCGGCACGGACCGCAACGGGGAGCCGGTGTACCTCAAGGACATCTGGCCCAGCTCGACCGAGGTCAGCGAGGCCATCCGGACGGCGGTGCGGCCCGAGCAGTTCCAGGTGCAGTACGAGAACGTCTTCGCCGGCGACGAGGAGTGGCAGAACCTGTCGGTCCCTGGCGGCCAGACGTTCGTGTGGGACGAGGCCTCGACGTACGTGCGCAGGCCGCCGTTCTTCGACGGGCTGTCGAAGGACCCGGCGCCGCTCACCGACATCCGGGGCGCGCGCGTGCTCGCGCTGCTCGGGGACTCGGTGACGACCGACCACATCTCCCCGGCCGGCAACATCGCCAAGAACAGCCCCGCCGCGAAGTACCTGGGCGAGCACGGCGTCACGCCGGCCAACTTCAACTCGTACGGCGCCCGCCGCGGCAACCACGAGGTGATGATGCGCGGGACGTTCGCGAACATCCGCCTGAAGAACCTCCTGCGCGCGGGCGAGGAGGGCGGCATCACGGTGCACCTGCCCGACGGCGAGAAGACGACGATCTACGACGCGGCCATGCGGTACAAGTCGGAGAACGTGCCGCTGCTCGTGATCGCGGGCGCCGAGTACGGCACCGGGTCGTCGCGCGACTGGGCGGCCAAGGGGACGAAGCTGCTCGGCGTGCGCGCGGTCATCGCGAAGAGCTTCGAGCGCATCCACCGGTCGAACCTGGTCGGCATGGGCGTGCTCCCGCTCGAGTTCGCGCCGGGCGAGGACGCGTCCGCGCTCGGGCTCACCGGCCGCGAGGTGTTCGAGATCGGCGGCATCTCGGACAACCTCACGCCGGGCAAGAAGCTGAACGTTGTCGCGACCGGCGAGGGCGGGAAGACGACGACGTTCACCGTCACCGCGCGCATCGATACGCCGAACGAGGTCGACTACTACCAGCACGGCGGCATCCTCCAGTTCGTGCTGCGCAGCCTGGGCGCTTCGGCCTAGCGCCGCTCGACACGCCGCTCCCCGCGCGCGCTGGAGCTGCAGCCGGCGGGGAGCGGACCCCGCCGTAATCAGGGCGCGCCGCGTCGCGGCTGCTGACGCCCGTGCGCGCTTCGGCTAAACCCTGGCGCATGCTCGATCCCCGCCACGTCGCAGATCACCTCGATGAGGTGCGCGCGGCGCTTGCTCGTCGCTCGCCCGCCGCCGCCGCCACCCTCGGAGACGACTTCGCCTCCTCGGTCAGCGCGCGGCGCTCGCGGATCCAGGAGCTCGAGGGGTGGCAGGCGCAGCGCAACGCGGCGAACGACGCGATGGCGCGCCTCGACAAGAAATCGCCCGAGTTCGCGCAGAAGCGCGACGAGCTGAAGGCCCTGTCCGCGAGGATCAAGGAGGCCGAGCAGGTCGTCTCCGAGCTCGAGAGGCGCATGACCGAGCTGCTCTCCGGCGTCCCCAACCTGCCGGATCCGTCGGTGCCCGACGGCGCGGGCGAGCAGGACAACGTGGTCCTCAGGACGTGGGGCGAGAGGCCGAGCTTCTCGTTCACGCCGAAGAACCACTGGGACATCGGCACGGCCCTCGGCATCCTCGACTTCGAGCGCGCGGCGAAGATCTCGGGCGCGCGGTTCACGGTCCTGATGGGCGCCGCCGCCCGCCTCGAGCGGGCGCTCATCTCGTTCATGCTCGACCTGCACACGCGCGAGCAGGGCTACCTCGAGGTGCTGCCGCCGTTCCTCGTGAAGGACTCGGCGCTGTTCGGCACGGGCCAGCTCCCCAAGTTCGCCGAGGACCTGTTCAAGACGCAGAAGAGCGACCCGGACAGGGCCTACGACCTCTACCTCATCCCGACGGCGGAGGTCCCGCTGACGAACCTGCACGCCGACGAGATCCTCGACGGCGCGTCGCTGCCGATCGCCTACGCGGCGTACACGCCGTGCTTCCGCAGCGAGGCGGGCAGCCACGGGCGCGACGTGCGGGGGCTCATCCGGCAGCACCAGTTCGACAAGGTCGAGCTCGTGCGGTTCTCGGCGCCGGAGGACTCGCCGCGCCAGCACGAGCTGCTCACAGCGCACGCGGAGGAGGTCCTGAAGCGCCTCGGCCTGCACTACCGCGTCTCCGCGCTCTGCACCGGCGATCTCGGCTTCGGCTCGCAGAAGACCTACGATCTGGAGGTGTGGCTGCCGGGCCAGGGGGTCTACCGCGAGATCTCGAGCTGCTCGAACTTCGGCGACTTCCAGGCGCGCCGCGCGCAGATCCGCTACCGGCCGGAGCCGAAGGCGAAGCCGCGGCTGGTCCACACGATGAACGGGTCGGCGCTCGCGGTCGGGCGGACGGTCATCGCGATCCTGGAGCAGTACCAGCAGGCGGACGGGACGGTGGTCGTCCCCGAGCCGCTCCGGGCGTTCATGGGCTGCGAGGTCCTCCGCGGCAGGTAGCATCCATCATGGCAGCGGACGAGGAGGCCAGGCGCGAGCTTCCGGAGGCGAGGGGCGCGCGCGACGGGGGAGGAGAGGGCGAGCGCCGGTCGCAGCTGCCTGAGCCGAGGAGCTCGCGCGAGGGAGGGCACGGCGAACGCCGGTCGCAGCTCCCAGGACCGAGGAGCTCGCGCGACGGAGGGGACGGCGAACGCCGCTCGCACGCGCCGCCGGTCCACGCGCCGAGCCACGCGGAGACCTCCATGGCGCTCGCGCGCCGGCGGCTGCTCGAGCTCTGCAAGCGGCACAAGGACGAGCTGATCGACGACTGGATCGAGAACGTGCTGGCGCTGCCGCCGGAGCGCGGCCGGTACACCGACCGGCCCGTGGGCGAGGTGACGGAGAACGTCCGCTCCTGGCTCGCCGCGTTCATGAGGATCCTCGAGGACGGCAGCGCCGAGCTGCTCGACCAGTTCATCACGCACCTCGTCGAGCAGCGCTACGCGACCGGCTACTCGATCAGCGGCCCGCTGATCGCCGCCTCCGAGTTCCGCACCGCTGTCGCGGGCGTGCTCGACACGACGCACGACGAGGGCGTCACGGACGGCTCGTCGTCGATCGACGTGCTCCGCGCCGTCGACGCGCTGCTGCTCCAGTTCGAGCACCGCTTCGCCGAGGCGTACGCCCAGCGCTCGCTGTTCGCCTCCGAGGAGCGCTACCGCGAGATCGTCGAGCTCTCGTCGGACGTCCTCGCGACGATCGATCAGGAGGGGATGCTGACGCGGCTGAACGTGCGGTTCGAGGTGCTCTTCGGGCACTCGCGGCAGGCCTGGATCGGCCGGCCGATCACCGCGCTGGCCGTCGCGGCGGACGTGCCGGTCCTGCGCGCGCTCGTGATGAGCGCGTCCCGCGCCGAGGCGCCGCGGGAGGCCACCGTCCGCTGCGCGACGCGCGCCGGCCTGACCAAGGTCATGACGGTCCGGATCACGCGGCTCTACGGCGAGGACGCCTCGCTCGCGCTGATGCGCGACGTCACCGAGGAGGTCGCGCGCCGCGCGCAGATCCTCCACAGCGAGAAGCTCGCCTCGATCGGCCAGGTCGCCGCGAGCGTCGCGCACGAGCTCAACAACCCCATGGCGTGGGTGATGGCGAACCTCGAGCAGATCCGGAGCGGGGCGCACAAGCTCGTCTCCGCGGCGCGCCCCGTCGCCTCGGGCTCGTACGAGGACCTGCTCCGCGCCATCGACCTCATCGACAGGTCCTGCCACGAGGCGCTCGCGGGCGTCGAGCGGATGCGGGACATCGTGACGGACCTCAACCTCTTCTCGAGCAGCAGCGAGCGCAAGCCCGAGCGGGTCGACCTCGTCGACGTGATCGAGCTCGCGCTGCGCATGACCGGCCCGCAGCTCAGCCAGCTCTGCCGCATCGAGCGCCGGTACGGCGAGATGCCCCCGCTCGTCGGCTACCCGGGCAAGCTCTCGCAGGTGTTCGTGAACCTGTTCATCAACGCGGCGCAGGCGATGCCGAACCGCCCGCGCGACGAGAACATGGTGCGCGTGACGACGCGCTTCGACGACGGGGTGCACCACATCGAGGTGGAGGACAACGCGCGCGGCATGACCCCCGAGGTCGTCGAGCGGATCTTCGACCCGTTCTTCACGACGAAGGAAGAGAGCGCCCGCCCGGGGATCGGGCTCTGGGTGTCGCGCAACATCGTCGAGGAGCAGTACGGCACGATGACTGTGTCGAGCCAGCCCGGCATCGGCACCGTCTTCACGATCCGCCTGACCGGGCTCAACCCCGCGGATCTGCCCGCGCTGCGGCCGCCGCCCGAGCCGCCGCGCTCCTCGTCGCGCGGGACGATCCTCTTCGTCGACGACGAGCCGATGCTCCTCAACGCGTTCGCGCGCGCGTTCGAGGAGCGGCACGAGGTGCTCGTGGCGAAGAGCGGCCACGAGGCGCTCGACCTGCTGCGGGACCGCGGCGGCCAGATCGACGCGATCGTCTGCGATCTGCTGATGCCGCAGATGAGCGGGATGGCCCTGTACGACGAGATCGGCGAGCGGTTCCCGCAGCTCCAGCCGAAGATGGCCTTCATGTCCGGTGGCGCCTTCACGCCGACCGCGCGCGAGTTCGTCGAGCGGGTGGACAACGCGAAGATCGCCAAGCCGATCTCGCTCGACGACCTGGAGCGGGTCATCGCCGACCTCCTCAGCGGCGGGCAGAAGCGGGGCGCCAGGTGACGGGCGCGAGGGCGCTCCGCGAGCGGGTGAACCACGCGCGCTACCGGCCTGGGCAGCGCGGGGGCTTCTACGAGAGCTTCTTCCAGCGCGCGAACCACCCGACGCGCCCGCTCGCCTTCTGGATCCGGTACACGCTCTTCAGCCCCGATGGCCGGCCCGAGGCCGCCGAGGGCGAGCTCTGGGCCGTCTACTTCGACGGCGAGTCGGGGCGCCACGCGGTCGCCAAGCGCGAGGTCCCTTTCGCCGGGCGTTGCTCGTTCGCCGGCGACGCCTTCTCGGTCGACGTCGACGGCGCCCGCCTGCGCCCCGGCAAGCTCGCCGGCGCTGTCGGCGAGGGGGAGGACGCCATCGCCTGGGACCTCGCGTACGAGGGCGGCGGGGAGCCGCTCCTGCTGCTGCCGGGGGCGCTCTACGACGCCCCGCTGCCGAAGGCGAAGGCGCTGGTGGGCGCGCCGCTCTGCGCCTACAGCGGCGTCCTCCGCGTCTCCGGGCGCGACGTGGACGTGTCGGGCTGGGTGGGGAGCCAGAACCACAACTGGGGGACGAAGCACACGGACCTGTACGCCTGGGGGCAGGTAGCGGGCTTCGACAGCCACCCGGACAGCTTCCTGGAGGTCGCGACGGCCCGGCTGAAGGTCGGGCCGCTCTGGACGCCGAGCATGACGCCGCTGGTCCTGCGCCACCGGGGCGAGGAGATCGCGCTGAGCTCCCTGGTCCGGGCGGTCCGCGCCGAGGCCTCGTTCGATTACTTCACCTGGCGCTTCCGGACGGAGACCGCCGGGCTGAGCGTCGAAGGGCAGATCTCCGCGCAGCCGGGCGACTTCGTCGGCCTCGCCTACAGGAACCCGCCCGGCGGCGTGAAGCACTGCCTGAACACGAAGATCGCGGCCTGCACCGTCACGCTGCGGCGGAAGAGCCTCGGCCGCGAGGTCGGGGTCGAGACCCTGACGACGGCGCGGCGCGCGGCGTTCGAGATCCTCACGGACGACCGCGGCCACGGCGTGACGATCCGCGCCTGATCCGCGCCGGACGCACCTCACCGCGTGCGGTTAGCAGAGGCCGGGCTCGGTGCGCGCATGGGCGGCGTTGCCCAGCGCGACGTGCTGCGCACCCGGCGCGGAGTCGGCTAAAGAGTCCCAGGAAAGCCACCGCACGAAAGGCGGACGCCATGAGCCTCAAGCACCCCCGGACCATCCTCGTTGCCCTGGACAGCTCTCCCAGGGCGCCTCTCATCCTCGCGGAGGGCGTGGACCTCGCGCAGAAGCTCGGCGGCCGCCTCGTGCTCGTCCGCGGCATCGGCCTGCACCACAGCCTCCCGGCCGAGGCCATGAACGAGTCCCCGACCCGCGTCCCCGAGATCCTGGAGCGGGGCGACCGCGAGGAGCTGGAGCAGCTCGCGCGCGACGTGCCGCCCGAGCTCCTCGCGAAGCTCGTGGTCCACGTCGGCGTCGCCTGGGAGGTCATCTGCCGGACGGCCGATGAGGAGAACGCCGATCTCATCGTGATCGGGTCGCACGGGTACTCGGGCATCGACAAGGTGCTCGGGACGACCGCGGCGAAGGTCGTGAACCACACGAGCCGGTCGGTGCTCGTGGTGCGCGACAGGCCGTCGGACTGACGACGATCCCCGCCGTCAGCGCAGCTTGGCGATCAGCTCGTCCGCGAGCTGCGGCTGGTCGATCTTGCCGAACCAGATGCGCCAGGTGGCCTTCATGAAGTCGAGGCCGCCGACGGTGGCGGTCCCGCCGCCGGGGACGGTGACCGTGGTCGTCTTCGCGCGCGCGTCGTACTCGATGGTGACCTCCGATCCCGCCTTCAGGTCACCCGCGAACGCCGCCACGAACCTCCCGATCTTCGCCGTGTCGGTATAGTCGTTCATCGCATAGGCGTCTCTCAGCGCCTTGACGATGCTCGCGCGGTCGACGTCGCGCAGCATCGTCCAGACGAACTTCTTCCCCGTATCCATGTCGATGACAGCCTGCTTCGACCGCGTTTGCGGGAGCTCCTCCATGTAATGGCTGATCCTGTACACCTCGATGCTGGCCACACCGACCGTCCTCACGCGGACTCCGGTGCCCGTGAGCGTGTAGTCCGGTAAAGCGAAGAGGCTCGCGACAGCCAGGAAGATCGCCGCGAACGCGGCGAGAGACGCTGGAGATTTGCTTCGAGCGAGTTTCATCGGTTCGACCTCCTCCGGTATCGCCGGCTTCTGCGGCGCACCGCGCCCGGGCGCCGCGCTCCGGGGATCACCTGTCCACGGCCAGCGTTCGCAAGACCTGGACCACGGACGGGAGGGACGTGGGGAGTCGCCGTTCTTGCGAGATCGCGAGTTGCGCCCTGGAGTCAGGCAGGGACGACCCACGGACGTGTGCTCGGAGGGGGCTCTGGACGTGAGGCGGCGGCGCGCCGCCGGGCGAGGGCTGGTTCCGGTGGCGCGGGCGCTCCGCGAGATCTTTTTCCAGACCGGTCCGTAGAAGCCGCGCGCTGCGGGGGCCGAGAGAACGCGGCGGAGGACGCGAGGTCCTCCGGTGGCCGCGTCATGGCCTGCGGCGGAAGGAGCCCCTCGATGCGGACGATGCTCGCTGGATTGCTGATGGGATGGGCGGCGCTTGGCTGCGCGGCCGGCGTGGCGACGCCGCCGGGTACGGGCGCCGCGGCCGCGCCGGGCGCGCCGGCCGCCGGGGCGGCGCTGGAAGAGCGCGCGGCGGTGGCCGCGGCACCGGCGGCGGACGACGCTCCGGCGGCGGCCGCGGCACCGGCGGCGGCCGACGCCCCGGCGCCGGAGCCGGCGTCCGGCGCGACGCGGGGCGTCTGGATCGGCGCCGCGGGCGCGAGCGACTTCATGCTGCCGGGGACGCGCGAGACGCAGCTCGGCGTGTGGGTCGACGTCCCGGCGGCCCGCGCGTCGTCGAAGCGGGCGCGGGCACCGGCCGCGGTCGCGCTGCTCGTGGACGCCTCCGGCTCGATGCAGGGCGCGAAGATCGAGCACGCCCGCGCGGCGGCGCAGGCGTTCGTCGACGGGCTGCCCGACGGCGACGTTGTGTCGCTCGCGTCGTTCGCCGACGCGGCGCAGGAGCGCGTGGCGCCCACCGTGCTCGGCCCCGCCACGCGGCCGGCGGTGGCGCGCGCCATCGCCGCGATCGCCCCCGAGGGCAGCACCAACCTCTTCGACGGCCTCCGGCTCGCGGAGAAGCACGCGGTTATGGCGCCGTCCACGCACGCGGTCCGGCGCGTGGTGCTCATCTCGGACGGCCAGGCGAACGTCGGGCCCTCCTCGCCGGACGTCCTCGGCGCGCTCGCCCAGCGCGGCGCTGCCCGCGGGATGCAGATCACCTCGCTCGGGGTCGGGGCCGACTACGACGAGCGCACGCTCAACGCGCTCGCCGTCGGCTCCAGCGGCCGGCTGTACCACCTCACCGAGGCGCGCCAGATGTCCTCCGTCCTCGAGCGCGAGCTCGCCCTGCTCCAGACGACGGCGGCGACGGGGGCGTTCGTCGAGATCGTCCCGGCGCCCGGCGTGGAGCTGATCGACGTGCCCAACGAGCGCACCGACCGGTCCGGCGGCGCGATCCGGGTGCTCCTCGGCACGATGTTCGGCGGGCAGCACCGCGAGATGCTCGTGCGGGCGCGGGTCACCGCGCCGGCCGCCGGCTCGCACCCGCTCGCGAGCGTGCGGCTGCACTTCCGCGACCCCGAGAACGGCAACGTCCCCCGCGTGCAGGAGGTCGTGGCTCGCTACGACGTGACGAGCGACCCGAGCCTTGTCGCCGCGCACCCGAACGAGAAGACCCAGACCCTCGCCGCGGTGATCGAGACGGGCATGGCGCAGCTCGACGCCGCCCAGGACGTGAGCTCGGGCAACTTCGGCGCGGCCGAGGCGAAGCTCGCCGCGGCCGAGGAGCGGCTCCGGCAGCAGGCGGCGCGCGCCCGGTCGGCCCCGGAGAAGGAGCGCGCCGCCCACGCGGCCGCTGCCGTGGCGAGCGCGCGGAAGACGGCGCGCGCCGCCGCGGCGGCCCCGCCCGCGGCGCGGCGCATGGATGCGCTCCAGATGAACAGCGCTTCTCCTGTCTGGTCGGGTCGCTGAGCTGCTCCGGGAAGCGCCGACAGCGCGTCTCGAGTCCATGATGGACCAATGAGGGGTCCATGATGGACGGGTTGACGGGGTCCTCCGAACCCGGGGCACCCCGGTCATGGTTGATCAACCAATCAACATGGATTGTCCAGTCCATCATGGATCAACGTGGATACGGTTCGGGTGCCCCTCGACAGGGGAGCGGGTCCCGCGCGACATTGCTCCGGTCGCTCCGACATCTCGCCACGCCCGCCTCCCGACCCTCACCATGAGCCCGAACGTCTTCCCCGACCCGCCCGCCGGCGCCGTGCGCGCGCTCTGGCCCCTCGAACCGGGAGTCACCTTCCTGAACCACGGCTCGTTCGGCGCCTGCCCGCGGGCGGTGCTCGAGGCGCAGCAGCGCTACCGCGACCAGATGGAGCGCCAGCCGGTCCGCTTCTTCCTCCGCGAGATCGAGCCGCTGCTCGACGCGGCCCGGGGGGAGCTCGCCTCCTTCGTCGGCGCCGACCCGGAGGACCTCGTGTTCGTGCCCAACGCGACCGCCGGGGTGAACACGGTGCTGCGGTCGCTCCCGCTCGGGGCGGACGACGAGATCTGCGTCACCGATCACGGGTACAACGCCTGCCGCAACGCGGCCGAGGCCGCCGCGGCCCGCGCCGGGGCGCGCGTCGTTGTCGCGGCGGTGCCGTTCCCCATCGAGGCGCCCGAGCAGGTGGTCGAGGCGGTGCTCGCGGCCGTCGGGCCCCGGACGCGGCTCGTCCTCGTCGACCACGTGACCAGCCCGACAGGGCTCGTGTTCCCCGTCGCCGCGCTGGCCGCCGAGCTCGCGGGGCGCGGCGTCGACCTGCTCATCGACGGGGCGCACGCGCCCGGCATGGTGCCGCTCGACCTCCGCGCCCTCGGGGCCGCCTATTACACAGGCAACTGCCACAAGTGGCTGTGCGCGCCGAAGGGCGCGGGGTTCCTCCACGTGCGGCGGGACAGGCAGGGCGCGATCCGCCCGCTCGTCATCAGCCACGGCGCCAGCTCGCCGCGCGCCGACCGGTCGCGCTTCCTGCTCGAGTTCGACTGGACGGGCACGTCCGATCCCAGCGCGGCCCTCTGCGTCGCGGACGCGATCCGCTTCCTCGGCGCGCTCCTGCCCGGCGGCTGGCCCGCGCTCCGGGCCCACAACCGGGCGACGGCGCTGGCCGCGCGCGACCTCCTGTGCGAGGCGCTCGGCTGCCGGCCGCCGGGCCCCGACGCGATGATCGGCGCGCTCGCGACGCTGCCGCTCCCCGACGCGCCGTCGTCGCCGCCGCGCCTCGATCCGCTCCAGGACGCGCTCCTCGACCGCTGGGGCATCGAGGTGCCGGTGTTCGCGTGGCCCGCGTCGCCCCGGCGGTGGCTCCGGATCTCGGCCCAGATCTACAACGAGCGGTCGCACTACGAGCGGCTCGCGGCGGCGCTCGCGGCGCTGGCGTAGCGCCGTGGCGCGACGCTGCCTGCCGTGCTCACCGCCTCCGCTCGACGCGTCGCTCGCGGGAGCAGAGCGCGCCCGCGCGGCCAGCGCCGGCGGGAGCAGGCGGCGCGACGAGCGGCCAGCGCTCGCGGGAGCAGCGCGCGCGCGCCTCGCGAGCAGATAGGATGCGCGCCCCCAAGGAGACCCGATGCCACGTCGAATCCTGGTCTTGTCCTCGCTTGCCTGCCTGGCCGCATCGACCCTCGCCGCGTCGCCGTCCGTCGCGCAGCCCGTGTCGCCCGCCCCGGCGACGAGCCCTGCGCCCGCCGCGTCCTCGCCGGCAGGAACGCCGCCCGCCCCTCCTGCTCCGGCAGCGACGCCTCCGGCGCCCGGCGCGCCGCAGCCGTCGGCGACCGCGGCCCCCGTCCCGCCGGCTGCGGGCGCGCCCGCGCCAGGAGCGCCGCCCGGGCCAGGAGGACCGCCGCCGGTCGGCGCGCCGGCTGCCGGGGCCGTGTCGCCTGCCGAGGGCGCGCCGCCTGCTGACGCCGCCGCGCCAGCCGCGGAGGCCGCGCCGCCCGCCCAGGCCGCGCCCCCTGCGGCATCCCCGGGCGGGCCCGACGCCGGCCGCGGGCGCGCCGCGTTCGACCCCTGGATAGCCCTCCCGGACGACGCGTTCGGGCCCCCGCCGCCGCCGACGCCCGCGCCGGGCGAGGGGACGCTCAACCGGGCGAACATCCCGCTCGGCCGGCGCGGCGCGATCGGCGTGGAGACGTCGTCGTTCACCGGCGGCGACAGCGACGTCTCCGGGCTCGCTGTCTCGCTCTTCGCCCGCATGCCGTTCTCCGGGCACACCTTCCTCGACGTCCGCGTCCCCTTCGGGCTCGCGATCGACGAGGGCACCGACGCCGTGCTCGGCAACGTCACGTTCGGCGCTCACCACATCGTCCACGCCGGCCAGAGGCTCTGGCTCACGGTGGGCGGCGCCGTCGGGCTGGCGACGCTCTCGGGACAGACCCACGACCACAAAAGCTACGAGCCGGTCGGCGCGAGCCGGGCCTACTGGGACCTCCACGAGTACTTCCCGAGCATCCTCCCGATCCACGCGCGCCTCGGCGCCGAGGCCCATTTCGGCCCGCTGATCGCGCGCGCCCAGCTCGAGCCCGTGCTCTACATCCCGCTCGGCCGCAACGAGGAGTACGAGCTCGCGATCCAGCACGCCGCCGAGATCCAGATCGGCCACAGCATCGGCGGCGGCCTGCGCGTGCAGGGCATGGCGCTGCCCACGTTCGACAACGTGGGCGTCCGGCACGCTGTCGCGCGCAACCTCTACGTGCTCGCCCTCGAGCCGTTCCTCACGATCGAGCGCAGGCTCACGTTCATCCGAACGGGGCTGCTGCTGCCCTTCGACGAGGAGCTCGGCCCGCCGCTCGACCACACCTGGGGCTTCCGGTTCAGCGCGGGCATCCGCGTCGACTGAGGCCCTCGACGCGCGCTCCCCGGCGGCTGCGTCAGCGCTGTTGAGCCCGGCGGCGCTCGACGCCGCAGCGGTCGCGCGCGCAGCGACCGAGCCTGCCGCCGAGCCCGCGGTCGTCAGCCGCGTCAGCCGCGGCGGCTCGACCGAGCGGCGCTACGCGCCCCGGGCGCGGCTCGCCTCGCCGATCGCGTGGGTGATGTGCCCTTCGAGCTCGCCAGCAGGCAGCTGCTCGGACTCCACGACGACGAGGCGCGCGCCCGCGTCCTCCGCGAGCAGCTCGAATGTGCGCGGCGCGCGGTCGTGCAGGTGGCTCGGCAAGACGATCGCCAGCGGGCGGAGGCGAACAGCCACCGCCCACGCCGACGCCGCCTCGCAGGAGCGGACAAGGAAGCGTGCCCGCGCTGCAACCCTGCGGCAACGAGCCAGAAAACTCGGGCTGCAGTCGAGCGCCAGCACGATGGGAATCCGGATCAACTGACTGCTACTGCTACTAGGCGGCTCCGACATAGAAAGATGCTACTCCAGCGAAGCGCGATTGCGCGTCCTCTTATTCCGCATAACCGATACAGAGCTTTCCCGAAATAGAAAACAACAACCTCGCCAGCTCATGTAAGCAGTCACGCGTTAGTTTGGTGTATTGGGTAACGTTCTGTGAACACAGGATGTTCGAAATCAACGCTGCGAGAAGGGGGGAGCCAGCGCACTACAACCCACGAGGGCGGCGCGCAAATTCTCCGAGGAACAAGGCCTCCTCGGCGCACGAGGGGCGTGTAGAACCGTAACTGATCGCGCCTCGATGAAATGATTTGCCATGGACGGAGACGAGCCCGGCCCGGTGAGGTCAGCGTCTCGCGGCGATCGGGCGTCCGGCACGCGCCCACGGAGGCGCGCCGCGCGCGGGTCCGACGGTCGGGACGTAGGGTGTGAGGCCTGCGTCGACGAGAGCATCACACACGATGGCTCCATCTCACGCAGGGACCCCACGAGAACGCCGCGGCGGCGCGATGGCATCTCAAGCCCGTCGAGGCTGGCGTACCCCAGGGGAGTTGGCGCGCACACCGAAAGGAGATCGTATGTCAGCGCGACGGGCGGGGGCGCCGCGGTCACGCCGCGGCGTTCCGGAGCCGCCCTCCGGTCACAGCGGCCCTCCCTCGCCGAGCGCCCGGAGACAGCGATCGCCCGGGCCGCGCGCAGGAGATGCTGTTTCTCACCAACCACCCTGCGCACGGAGCGTTCATCGGTGGTGGTGAGCGGGTCATGTTCCTCACAGATGCTCACGCGCGCGACCACCTCGTCCCCCGCCCAATTGTTTCCGCCAGGTTGCGCGCCTCGCGGGCGGCCGCGGCGCCGGTCCCCGGCGGGCTCGCCCCCTCGTGCCGGGATCGAGGCCGTCTCCCAGACCGGCGGCTGCAGGGCAGGGGCACCGGGAGAGGCCGAGAGGGATGGCGGTGTCGAGCTGGCAGCCGCAATAAGGAGCCAACTATATCATGTGTTCGCCCGGTGAGAACAGGGCGAGCCAGGGGAACACGAAGGCGCCGGCCGCCAATGGGATGACGATCTCGCCGGCAAGGGCGCCGTCCATCCTGTAGTGATGCTGGAATTTTACAGTGCTGCACGGACGAAGGAAGGTATTCCCCCTCGGGCGCGGCATAGACGACCTCTTCCTGCGATAGCGTGGTTCAAGTCCAGCAAGGCGGCGCGCGGCCGGCTGGTGCGCTGACCCCGAAGATCCTGACCCTCCAGATTCAAGAGCTTTCATGTGACGTGTTGGTTAGGAAGGACACTAAACTTTCTCTTCAACTCACCGTCATCTCTCCAGGGACGGTGAGGGTGCCCGCCGCCAGCCGCCGCAGCGGCGGCGGCGCCGCGACGCGGCGTGGCCCGCGCGACCGCCGGGAGCGTCCCGGGGGAGGTCGTCACCGGGAGCCGAGCGCGCCGGAGGTGTGAGGCGGCTTGCTTCCGCCCGGGCGCGGCGGCGCGCGGACGGGCCGCTCGCCGGGAGGACGCTGGGGTGGTCGTGGTATATGCCGGCCCCATGGCGCAGGTGCACGGCGGCAGGCTCGTCTCGAAGGCCCTCGCGAGGCACGGGGTGACGCACCTCTTCACCCTCTGCGGCGGGCACATCCAGGCGATCTACGACGGGTGCCTGGATGACGGCATCCGCGTCGTCGACGTGCGACACGAGCAGACAGCCGGCCACGCCGCCGACGGGTACGCGCGGGTGACCGGAAGGCCGGGGGTGTGCGCGGTCACCGCGGGGCCGGGTGTCACCGACGTGGTGACCGCTGTCGCCAACGCGCAGCGCGCCGGGATCCCGATGGTGGTGATCGGCGGCGCCGGGCCGCGGGCCCTCGCCGACATGGGCTCGCTCCAGGACATGAACCACGTCGAGCTGATGCGCCCCATCTCGAAGTGGAGCGCCGCCGTCCCGTCGACCGACCGCATCCAGGAGTACGTGGACTCGGCCTTCCGCGTCGCCCAGGCGAACGTGCCGGGCCCTGTGTTCCTCGAGATGCCGCTCGACCTGCTGATGGGCTACGCGGGCGACGACGCGCCGACCACCGCGCCCATGGCCCCGCCCCGGCCCGGGGGAGACCCGGCCGAGATCGCGCGCGCGGCGGCGATGCTGCGGGAAGCGGAGCGGCCGATGTTCATCGTCGGCAGCCAGCTCCGCTGGTCGCCGCGGCGGGACGCGCTGCGCCGCTTCGCCGACGCGGTGAGGGCGCCCTTCTACCTGAACGGCATGGCCCGCGGCGCGCTGCCCCACGCGCACCCGGGGCTGATGAGCCGCTCGCGCCGCTTCGCGCTGTCGCAGACCGACCTCTGCGTGGTGCTCGGGACGCCGTTCGACTTCCGCCTCGAGTACGGCCGCGCGATCGGCCCGGCCGCGAAGGTCGTCCAGATCGATCTCGACGGCGGCGAGCTCGGCAAGAACCGCCGCGTCGACCTCGGGATCCACGCGGACAGCGGCGTGGCGCTGGAGCAGCTGCTCGCGGAGGTGCCCGGCAAGGCGGCCGACGCGTGGCTCGCGGCCGTGCGCGAGGCCGAGGAGCGGTCGCGCGCGAAGATGCTGGCCGAGATCCAGAGCGACAGCGATCCGCCGAACCCGCTGCGCGTCTGCGCGGAGATCGGCAAGCGGCTCGGCAAGGACGACATCGTGATCGGCGACGGCGGGGACTTCGTGGCCACGGCCGCCAACGTGCTGAAGCTCGAGTGGCCGCAGCTCTGGATGGACCCGGGCCCGCTCGGGACGCTCGGGGTCGGGCCGGGCTACGCGATGGCGGCCAAGCTCGCGCGGCCCGAGGCCAACGTGGTCCTCGTGTACGGCGACGGCTCGTTCGGGTTCCACGCGCTCGAGTTCGAGGCGATGGCGCGCCAGGGCATCCCCGTCGTGAGCGTGATCGGGAACGACGCGGCGTGGACGCAGATCCGGCGGGGGCAGGTGGAGCTCTACGGCGAGGGCCGCGCGCCCGCGACGTCGCTGGACTTCACCCGGTACGACCGCGTTGTCGAGGCGCTCGGCGGCTTCGGGGCCTTCGTGGAGCGGCTGGAGGAGCTCGGGCCCGCGCTGGACGAGGCGTTCCGGTGCGGCAGGCCCGCGTGCGTCAACGTGAAGATCGCGAAGAGCGACTTCCGCAAGGGCGCGATCAGCGTCTGATCCCGTGGAGCTCCGGTTCATCTCCCCCGACCTGCAGAGCCTCGACGAGCTCGACTCCGAGGTGCTCGCGTGCGCCCCCTTCAGCGACGCGCTGCCCGCCCACGGCGTGGCCGGCCTCTGCGACTGGCGCCTCGGCGGCCGGATCTCGGACCTCCGGCGGCAGGGGCTGATCACCTGCGAGCTCGGCGAGGTCGTCATGATCCCGTGCAAGCCGAGCATGGCGTTCGACAAGCTCGTCCTGTTCGGCGCCGGCCGGCGCGACGCGTTCGACGAGGCGGTCTTCCGCGAGGTCGTGCGCCGGATGCTGGCGACCATGGGCGGGCTCTGCACGCGCGTCGCCGTGGTGGAGCTCCCGGGCCGGCACGACGGGCTCATCCCCGCCGAGCAGGCGGCCGACGCGCTCCTCGACTGCGCGGGCCGGGAGCGCGGCGACAACGTGTGGACCCTGGTGGAGCGCGCCGAGGGCAGGCAGCAGATCACGCAGCACATGATCGAGCAGCGCCGCAGGGTGCGGCGGGCGCTGTAGCCTCCCCCCGCCGTCAGGCAGGCTGCTTCGGCAGGTCGACGGTGAAGGTCGCGCCCTCGCCCGGGCGGCTCTCGACCTGGATCGTCGCCCCGAGCGCGTCCGCGATCTGCCGCACGATCCACAGGCCCATGCCGAAGCCGCTGTAGTTCTCGCTGGAGACGGCGCGCTCGAAGCGCTCGAAGATGCGGGCCTGCTGGTCCGGGGCGATGCCGATGCCGCGATCGCGCACGGTCAGGCGGGCGCGGTCCGCGATCTCGACGAGCTCGACGTCGATCGGCTTGCCGGCGCCGTACTTGATCGCGTTCGAGATGAGGTTCGTGACGATCTGGTCGAGCCGGAGGCGATCCCACCGGCCGTGGAGCGACGCGGGGATCGACAGGTTGACCGGGCAGCCCGCGGCCGAGAGCTCCTCGCGGAAGCGCTCCAGCACCTCGCTCAGCGTGGCCGCGAGGTCGACGTCCTCGAGCTCGAGCTGCAGGCGTCCCGCGGAGATGCGCGAGATGTCGAGCAGGTTCGTGATGAGCCGGGCGAGCCGCTCGACCTGGCGCTTGATCATCTCCAGCCGCGGCGTCGCGCGCTCGGGCGTGAGGCCGCCGCGCTTTCCGGCGCGCAGGAGGCCGTCGACCTGGAGCTGCATGGGCGTGAGCGGCGTGCGGAGCTCGTGCGAGGCGATCGTGAGAAAGTCGTCGCGCGCGCGCACCGCGAGCTGCGCCTCCCGGTAGAGACGGGCGTTGTCGACGGCCAGCGCCGCGCGCCGCGCGAGATCCTGCGCGAGATCGAGATCGACGGCGTCGTAGCGCCGGTGCGTGGAGGCGAACGAGAGCGTGCCCAGCGTCCGGCCGCGCGCGGTCAGCGGGACCGTGAGGTGCGAGGCCAGGGAGAGCGAGCGCAGCGCCTCGTAGTGCGCCTGGTCGAAGGAGATCGCGCGGACGAACGAGTCGGTCACCCTCGGGATGAGCTCCGGCTGCGCCGTGCGGAGGACCTTGCCGATGCCGCGCGCGGCCGAGTCGGCCGTGATCTTGCCGAGGAGCTCGGTCGCCGCCGCCATGGAGGGATCCGCGTGGGCGGTCACCTGCCGCTCGATCGCGCCGGACTCGTCCTGGAGGAGCAGCACGCAGATCGACGCGAAATCGGGGAGCGCGACGCGGACCACGCGGCGCAGCGTCTCCTCGAAGTCGAGCGACTCGGCGAGGATCTGCCCGGCCGAGACGAGGATGCGCTGCGCCTCGTGGACCCGGCGGCGCTCGGTGGCGTCCCGGGTGACCTTCGCGAAGCCGCGCAGGCGCCCGGCCTCGTCGAAGAGGACGCTGATGACCTCGTTGGCCCAGTAGCGCATGCCGTCCTTGCGGACGCGGTAGCCCTCCTGGACGGAGCGGCCGATCTCCACCGTGGCGTCGAGCTCCGCGCCGGGCCTGCCGAGCTCGATGTCCTCCGACGGGTAGAGGACCGAGCAATGGCGGCCGATGATCTCGTCGGCGCGGTACCCGTTGATGCGCTCGGCGCCCGGGTTCCAGCTCGCGATGCGGCCCGCGGGATCGAGCATGAAGATGGCGTAGTCCTGGACGCCCTCCACGAGCAGGCGGAACCGCTCCTCGCTCTGCTTGAGGCGCCGATCGGCGCGCGCCTCGGCCGCCTCCATCTCCCGGCGCAGGAGCAGCTCGCGCATCCTGCGGTTCTCGTCCTCGTAGTGCTTGCGGCGGAGCTGGGCGCGCACGCGGGCCTTGAGCACGGTGAGCTCGCCCGACTTCATGACGAAGTCGTCGGCGCCGGCCGAGAGGGCGTCGAGGATCGCCTTGTGGTCGTCGCGGCCGGTGAGCATCAGGAGCGGGATCGGACGCCAGGCGGCGTTGGCCTTGATGCGGAGGCACGTGGCAGGACCCGAGAGACCCGGCATCACCATGTCGAGCACGATGCCGTCGACGCGCGCCGACGTGAGCCGCGCGAGCGCCTCCTCCCCGGAGTGGGCGAGCACCGGGACGTAGCCCTCCTCGCGCATCGCCGCCGCGACCTGGTGCAGGTACGTGGGGCTGTCGTCCACGACCAGGATGCGTGGAGGCGCGGTGTCGGATGGACGGTTCACGGGAGCCCCCCGCGCGGGCTCCGGCGAGCGGGGATTGCCGCCCTGAGGGGGCGCATGCGCCTGGCCAGATCGGTGCAGCACTCGCCGATACCCCTCCGTGGCGCCCCCGCGCTCATTGGCCACCCGTGCAGGTTGGCATGCGTTCTCCCCCGGCCGACGCGAAAAGCCTACCTGGCCCGTTGCACTTTGCGTACAGCATCCTTTGTTTAACAGACGCCACCCGCCCGCGACGTTGCGCTCCGCACCGTCCACCGGAATCCCAGCAGGTACGCGCCGGGTGCGCTCCGTTGGCCCGAACCGCCCCGAACGGGAGTCGGGAGGATCCCAGATGACGAATCAGGGAAATGATGATTGACAGCGCGCATGTGGGCACCATCCACGCTCGACTCGAGCGCTGGGCTGGAGCGCTGTCGCGCACGGGCGGTGCGCCTGCCCCCGCAACGAGGACGTGAGTGCGCGCAGCGCGGAGCTCACGGCCTGTCTGGAGAGCTGCTGAGCGTCAATCCAGCGGCGAACCGGGAGAGCGGCGGCAGCCGGGAGAGAGCGGATGGCGCGAGTCGATCACCCCTCGTCGATGAGCTCGATCATGGTGGCCCGCGCCGGCCCGCCCGCGGGGATCCAGCGGCAGAGCTCGTCGACGCCGACGTCGTCGACCACCCGGCGGAGCTCCGCGCGCGCGGCGGCGAGGTCGCCCCGCGCGGCGAGCGCGTGCGCCCGGGTGATGCGGTAGCGCTGGCGCACCTCGGGCGGCTCGTCGCGCTCGCCGTCGCGGCGGCCGACAAGGGAGAGCGCTCCCTCGGGGTCCCCCGCGCGCACGAGCACCGCGGCGCGCGCCCCCCGCACGAGCGGCCGCACCGACGGCGGCGCGCGATCCTCGTCGAGGTCGTCGAGGAGCCGCCGGGCCGCGTCGATGTCGCCGGCGCAGAGCTGCCACTGGGCGAGGTTGCTCAGGAGGAGCAGCCGTACCTGCGGAGGTATCCAGTCCCGCGGGACGTCGCGCAGCGAGGCGGCCGCCGCCTTGTAGTTCCCCTCCCACGCGAGCGACTGGCCGACGACGTGCGCGGCGTAGGCGTAGATGGCGCGGGGATCGCCGGGGTGGGTCGGCGGCGCAGCGGCGGGATCCACGGCGGGGTGCGCGGGCGGCTGTCCGGCTCGCGGGGCCTGGGCCGGCTGCGGGGGCGCGGGGAGGCGGGGCGCGCGCGGGATCACCCGGCGGGCTCCCCGGGCAGCCCGGCGGCGCGCGCGACCTTGTCGGGGCGGGCCGCGGCCGGATCGAAGCGCTGCGCGGCGGGCGCCCGTGGCTTGGCTGTGCGCTTCGCGGCCATCGGTCCTCCCTGGCGACCCCGGACGATGCTCCGGGGCTCGGCCCTCCTCAGCGACCCCTGAGCATGCTCCGAGGATCCACGCCCGGCCCCCCTCTCATCGTGTCGGCGATCGCCTGGTAGAAGCGCTCGAGCCGCTGGTCCGCCGCGTGGAATACGGTCCCTTCCGGATACCTGCCGTCCGCGCCCGCGACGCCGGCCGGGACGCCGGTGATGATCTCGATGCCCTCTTCCACCGAGCTCACCTCGAAGACGTGGAAGCGGCCGGCCTCGATCGAGGTGACCACGTCGCCCCGCAGCATGAGCGCGTCGCGGTTGGCGCTCGGGATCAGCACCCCCTGCTCGCCCGTCAGGCCCTTGGCGGCGCACAGGTCGAAGAAGGCCTCGATCTTCTCGTTGATGCCGCCCACGGGCTGGATGCTCCCCTGCTGATCGATGCTGCCGGTCGCGGCGAGCTCCTGCCGGATCGGGACGCCGGAGAGCGCCGACAGGAGCGCGTAGAGCTCGCTGGAGGAGGCGCTGTCGCCCTCGATGGGCTCGTAGGTCTGCTCGAAGACGAGCGAGGCGCCGAACGAGAGCGGGCGGCGCTGGGCGAACCGGGCGGCGAGGAAGCCCGTGAGGACGAGCACGCCCTTGCTGTGGAGCGGGCCGGACATCTCGACCTCGCGCGCGATGTTCACCGGGCCCTCGAGGCCCGGGTAGACGACCGCCGTCACCCGGCACGGGCGGCCGAACGTCTGGGGGCCGTCGGAGAGGACCGAGATCGCGTTGACCTGCCCGACGTGGCGGCCGGTCACGTCGATGCGGATCGTCCCGTCGGAGAGCATCTCGTGGACGTGGTCGCGGAAATGGCTGCCGCGGCGGCGCGCCGACTCGAGCGCCTCGTTGACCTCGGGGCCGTCGACGACCTTGCGGCCGCGGCGCTGGGCGCGGTAGCCGGCCTCAGTCGCGACCTCGGCGATGAGCCCGATCTGGGCGCTCACCTTGGTCTGGCTCTCGGCGAGGCGCCCGCCGTGGAAGAGGAGCGCGGTCACGCCGTCGGCCGTGATCGGCGGCAGGCCCCGATCGTGCGCGAAGCCGGCGAGGAACGTGGGGTACGTGACGAACGCCTGCTCGAGCGAGATCGTCGTCTCGAAGCGCGCCTGCACCTTGAAGAGCTGCGAGAACTCCGGATCGGCGTCGTGAAGGTCCTGGTAGAGCTGCGGGTTCGTGACGAGGACGACCTTCACGTCGATCGGGATCGGCGGGAAGAGCAGCTCCTCGGCGGTGCCGCGGAAGTACGACGGGTTGTGCTCGGGCACGATGAACTTGCCCGCGAGCAGGCAGGCCTTGAGCTGCTCGTAGAGCGCCTCGTTCTTGAGGAGCGCGCCCGCGGGCAGGATGAGGAAGCCGCCGGCCGCCTCGTGGAGCGCGCCCGCGACGGCGAAGCCGGGCTCCGGCGGGAAGCCGGAGTCGGGCGGCGCGTGCGTGCGGCCGAACAGGGCGCTCAGCGTGGGGTAGGGGACCTCGACGACGGGGGCGCCGGAGTCGGGCGTGTGCTCGGTGAGCAGCGTCGGGACGACGACGCCGCGCGGGAGCGTGGCGCCGCCCTCCTCGCCGCGCGCCTCGTCGACGAGCAGGCGGAACTCCTTCGAGACGACCGTCTCGACGTCCGCGAGGAAGGCGCTGATGTCGTCGCGCCCCTCGAAGCGCGCGAGGACGGGCTGGAAGCAGCCCTTCACGCCGTCGCTGAGGAGCTGCTTCACGACGCTGCGCAGCTCGACGTCGGCCTCGTCCTGCACCGTGGCGAGCCGCATCTCGAACTCCTCGATGAATCCGGCGACGGCGAGCAGGGCCTCGCCGGCCGGCGCGCTCGAGGAGTCCTCGAGCGAGGTGATCTGCACCTCGTCCTCGCCGCGGACGAGGTCGAGGCCGAGCTCGCGCGCGGCGGCCTTGAGCTGCTCCTCGAGCCGGCGCTCCTCGGCGTTGACGCGGCGCTGGATCTTGCCGCGCGCCTGCTTGAAGCGCTCGCCCTCGGTGGCGCCCCGGAGCGCGTCGACGAGCTTCTCGTGGAGCTCCTCCATCGCCTCGACGAAGGGGCGGCCCTCGCCGGGGGGGAGCGACAGGACCGTGGGCTCGCTCGGGCGGTGGGGGTTCGGCAGGAGGAGGATGTCGTCGGGCGTGGGGCGGCTCGCGGCGATGCGCTTCGCGACGGCGCGCGCGCAGAACGTGCGGCCCGTGCCCGGCGCGCCGACGACGACGACGTGAAAGCGGGGCTGGCGGATGTCGAGGCCGAAGGCGAGCGCGGCGAGGGCGCGCTCCTGCGAGCCGATGCCCGCGGACAGCGGCGCGACCTCCTCCGTCGTGGAGAAGCGGAAGCTCTCGGGCTCGACGATCTTGCGGCACTCGCTGGCGGGCAGCTTCCGGGCGACCATGGCGGCGCAACATAGCGCCTTTCGCCGCCCGTTGGCGTGGAGCCCGCCGGGCGCCCTGCGCCGCGGCGCCGATCCGCGCCTGCGAGCGCGGTCTACCGCCGCAGGACCATGACCGGGCACGGGGCGCCGCGGAGCACGTCCCGGAAGACGCCGCCGTGCCGGTCCGCGAGCTGGCCGTGCCAGACCAGCACCACGAGATCGCTCGCCAGCTCGCCGGCGAGGCGCAGGATCTCCGCCGCCGGCGCGCCCCTGCCGAGGAAGAACCGCGTGGAGACGTCGTGGGGGCAGTGGCCGATCGCGCTCAGGAACCGGCCCAGGAACTCCTCGGTGAACGCCGGCCACTCGTGCTGGGGCTGGTCGACGTAGAGGGGCGCCACCATCGCGCCCGGCTCGGAGGGCGCCGGCGTCGAGACGGGCGCCGCGTCCTCCGCGTCGTCGCGCGGCGAGGCGCCGCCGACCATCACGATGTCGAGCTCGGCGTCGAGGCTGCGGGCGAGCTCCCCGGCGGGGGTGATCGCGGCGGCCGTGCTGGGGGTGCCGTCGAGCGGGAGCAGGATGCGCCGGAGCCGGGTCGCCGGCCGGTGCGCGGGGCCGATCACGACGACGCCGCACGCGGCGGCCTCGAGGGCGCGCGCGGCGAGGCAGCCGACGCCGAGGGGGTTGTCCGTGAGCTCCTCCGGCTCGGAGGCCACGACGACGAAGGCGGCCTCGCGGCGCTCCGTGGCGGACGCGAGCGCGCCGGGGAGATCGTCGCTCGCGTGGACGTGCAGCACCACGCCGCGCAGCGCCTCCGGGTCGACCCCGAGGTGGGCGGGCACGTCGCTCGGCTCGATCGGCTCGGACGACACGACGAGCCCGTGCAGCGGCGCCCGGAGCGCGCCGGCGATGAGCCGCCCGAGCTCGACGGCGCCGAGGTGGACGCGGCGCCCGTGGAGGGCGACGAGGACGTTCCTGTTCCGCACGCCGCTCATCGGCGAGGGCTCGTCGTCCTCGGGCGCCGGGCGGGGCGGCCCGCTGTCGGAGACCGATCCGGACAGCGCTCCGCGTCTGCCGGGCGACCCGTTGCGCGCGGCGCTCACCATGTCGTGACCTCCTCCCAGGGGTGGAGCCGGCCGCCGGCCCGCCGCGCCACGTAGCGGCGGCCCGGCTCGGCCAGCACAGCGCAGGCGGGCGCGCCCGCGTCGAGCGCGCAGATCGGCAGGGGCGCGCTGCCCTCGAGCGCGACCTCCACCGCGTCGTCCTCCACGTGGATCTCGAGCGCGCGGCCCCGCCAGGCGATCGGGATCTTAAGGTGCCGCCACCCAGGCAAGAGGTGCGGCTCGATCCCGATCGCCTCGTCGTCGGCCGGGGGCAGCGGCGCGCGGGCCGACCCGTCCGGGCGCTCGCTGCGCGGCACGCGCGTGATGCCGGCGACGCCGAACGCGACCGCCTGCCAGAGGCTGCCCATCGCGGCGATGTGCACGCCGCCCGCGGCGTTGCCCATCGTGTTGCCGAGGTCGATGTCGGCGGTCTGGTCGAAGTAGCGCTCGGCGAGGGCGTGGAGGTCGAGCCGGGCGGCGACGAGCGCGTGGGCGCCCGGGCTCAGCGAGCTTCCGTGCGCGGTGCGCGGCTCGTAGTAGAGGAAGTTGTCGCGCCGGGCGCGCGGGGGCACCGCGCTCCAGAGGAGCGCGATGAGCTGCACGACGTCGGCCTGCTTCACGACCTGGCAGGCCTGCGTCCGCTCGCGCCCGAGCAGCATGTCGATCGGCGCGCTGCGCACGGCGTGGTCGGCGATCGAGAACGGCGCGAGGCGGAAGTAGCCCGCGAACTGCTCGATGAGGCCCGTCTGCGGGTCGATCCCGAGGACCATGCGGTCCGCGACGTCGCCCCAGCGGTCGACCTCCTCGGGGCGGAGGTCGAGCCGCGCGAGCACGTCGCCCCGAACGCCGCCGCGCCGGACCGTCGCCGCGGCGACGCGGAGGTTGTACCGCGCCATCCAGTTCGTGAAGGCGTTGTCGTCCACGCCCTCGTGGTACTCGTCCGGCCCGATGACCCGCCGGATGTGGGCGCGGCCGTCCGGCCCGAGCTCGGCGCGGCTCGCCCAGAAGCGCGCCGTCTCGATCAGGATCTCGGCGCCCTCGCCGCGCGCGAAGTCGAGGTCGCCTGTCGCGCGGCCGTAGGCGTGCGCCGCGTACGCCACGTCGGCGCTGATGTGGTGCTCCTGCTCGCCGGAGAGCACCCGGATCACCTCGCCGAACGGCGTGATGACGAGCGGCGGCGTCGTCTCGTCGCCCGTGTCCGCCGACTCCCACGCGTAGAGCGCGCCCTCGTAGCCGAGCGCCCGCGCCTTGCGGCGCGCGGCCGGCAGGGTGCGGTGCCGGTACAGGACGAGCGCGCGCGCGGCCTCGGGGTAGCAGTGCGCGTAGAAGGGGAGGAGGAAGATGTCGGTGTCCCAGAAGACATGGCCGCGGTACGCCTCGCCGCTGAGCCCGCGCGCGCCGACGGAGCAGCGCGGATCGTCGGGGTTCGCGGCGCCGATGAGGTGGTACAGGGCGAACCGGAGCGCCCGCTCGATCTTCGGGGCGCCGTCGATCTCGACGTCCGCGCGGCGCCAGCGCTCCGCCCACGCCCGCGCGTGCTCGCCGAGCAGGTCGTCCATGGTGCGGGCCGAGAGCTCCGCCTGGAGCGCCTCCCCCGCCTGGCGCGGCGCGGGGGTGTCGCGCGAGGTGTGCAGCGTGGTCGTGCGGAAGAGGCGGCGCCGCTCGGCGACGAGGACGCTCACCTCGCAGCGCTCGGCGATCGAGCGCGCGTCGGACGTGCGCGCGCAACGCGCGCCCTCCGCGTCCTCGGGCGGGGGCGCGCCCTCCGCGGCCTGGTCCGGGAGCACGCGCAGGTGCGACGTCATCGCGGTGACGAGCCCGCCGTGCGTGCGCCCGACGAGGATCAGGCTGCGCGCGCTCGCGTCCGCCGCGAAGCGCTCCCAGTGCGCCGCGCCGCTCGCGCTCTTCACGTCGCCGCTCAGGATCGCGTCGACGCGGATCGTCCCGGTGAAGTTCAGCGGGGCGACGCTGACCGCCTCCATCAGGACGTGGCGGTCCGCGAGCGAGGCGGCGTGGAGCGTGTACAGGCGCGCGAGGTGGCCTCCTTCGCCGCACCGCAGGCAGTCGCGCAGCAGCACGCCGCGCCGCATGTCGAGCTCCCGCCGGTGGTGGAGCACGCCGCTCGTCTCGGCGGAGAACGGCTCGCCCTCGATGACGACGCTCAGCCGGCCCCAGTCGGGGGCGATCACGAGCTCCGGGACGCGGCTCACGTCGGCCGAGGGCTCGAACGCGCCCGCGATGAACGTCGCCGGTCGCGACACGCTCGATCCCTCCGCGAGCGACGCGCGCGACCCGAGGTAGCCGTTGGCGATCGCGAGCAGCGACTCGATCTCGTGCTCGCGCGCGACGTCGAACCCCGGCTCGTCGATGACCCACGCGGCGTCGCGCGGCGCCGCGTGGGGGCCGAGCTCCAGGTCGAGCTCGCGCTGGAGCGCGAGGATGTCGCAGAGCCGCTGCGCGCCGGCGGTCGCGTGGATCGCGCCCGCGAGCTCCGGCGCGTCGCGGAGCCCGCCGGCCGCGTGCGCCGCCGGCGCGCCGCCGCGCGGGTCGGGCGAGATCGCGAGCCGATCGCGCGGCTCGATGCGGAGCGGCGCGACGACGCGCGCGAGCAGCTCCGCGAGCGCGGAGCGGCCGTCCGGCGCCGCGCGGGCGAGGAGCGGGACCGCCTCGCCGCGGCGATCGAAGCCGTGGAGCTCCGCCGCCCCGAGCGCGCCGACGAAGAGGCGCCTGAGGTCGTCGGCCCGCGCGCGGCGCGCGAGCCGCCGCGCGAGCTCGGGCACGGCCTCGGCGGCGGCGAGGACGGCGACGCGCGCCCCCATCGCGAGCAGCGCGTCGAGCAGCGCCGCGGCGCGGTCGCCCGCCTCCGCGAGGAGCCCCCCGTCGATCGCGATGAAGCGGAAGCGGTGGTGCAGCTCGGCGGGCAGCCTGATCGCCGCCGGCGCGCTCGCGGCGGCGGGGCTGCTCGACCCGCCTCGCATCAGGAAAGGCGCGCGGTCTGGGATAGGCGCGCTGTCTGGGAGCGACGACATCCTCCGATTCCCCCCATCCTCCGATTCCCCCCGGGGCGGTCTACGCGAGGACCGTGCCGCAGCGCGTGTGCAGGTCGGGATCAGCGCGGGCGGCGGCGCGCTCGCGCTGCACGGCGCGGATCAGCGCACGGCGCGGATCAGCCGGTCGAGCACCACGAGGAGCCGATCGACGTCGAACGGCTTCGCGAGCACGCCGGCCACGGGACCGCGGATGCTGAGCTCGCTCACGCCGGAGAGCAGGAGGACGGGCACGTCGACGCCCGCGGCGGCGAGCGCGGTCAGGAACTCCTCGCCGGTCATCTCGGGCATCACGTAGTCGAGCAGCACCGCCCGGGGCCTGGCGCCGCGGGCGAGGCGGTCGAGCGCCTCCTGCGGGCGGGTGAAGCCCTGGACGCGGTACCCCTCATCGGAGAGCAGGTCGATGAGCGAGTCGACGAGCGCCGGATCGTCATCGACGACGAAGATCTCCGCGCCCCCGAGCGGGGAGGCGCAGGTCAGGCTGGGGGAAAAGCCCGGCGAGCTCATCCAACTTCCCTCGTTCGCGGGCCTTTTCGGCGCATGAAGCGCGCGAAGGATACCAGACGGCCGCCGTCGCGGCACCGGTGGAGGCTCGCGCGGAGTGCGGAGCGAAGCGTCATGCCTTCCACACCGCAGATCTCCACCGAGCCCCGAAACTCGCTCAGGACGGAGTTTTCCTTATCAATTGGGCTTGCCGCCGCGCCGCTGCTTGCAGATCGTTGAGCACCTGATACCCCTGTAAGGTTCCTCCCAGGACGACCTGAGCAGCTTGACTTGTACTGCTCATGGGTATCGAATTGTGGTCCGAAGGACATCCAAATCCCCCTGTGGTCATCATGGCGGAAACCCCTGCTAGCAAGCTGCACATCTACCTCATCGACGATCACCCGGTCGTTCGCGAAGGCTTCGCTCGAGCGCTCTCGGACGAGCCCGACATGGTCGTCGTGGGCCAGGCTGGGACGGCGGCCGATGCCTTGCGCGAGACGGCGAGCTGCAAGCCCGACGTCGTGCTCGTCGATCTCAACATCCCCGACCGGGACGGCATCGAGCTCCTCGGAGCCCTGAGAGCGCAGCTGCCGCAGGCGAAGCTCCTCGTGCTGAGCGGTTACGACGACGAGTTCCGCGTCGCCGAGGCGCTGCGCGCGGGCGCGCAGGGGTACCTCGTGAAGACGTCGAAGCTCGAGGAGGTCGTCGAGGGCATCCGTCGGATCGCGACGGGCGGCGCGCCGCTGTCCTCGAGCATCGCGGGCGCCGTCGTGCGCGCGATGCGCAAGCCGGCGAGCGAGGGCTCTGGCGGCCTCGACGCGCTGACGCCGCGCGAGCGTCAGGTCCTGCGGCTGCTCGCGGCCGGCGTGTCGACGCGCGAGACGGCCGCGCGGCTCACGATCAGCCCGAAGACGGTGGAGACCCACCGCGTGCGCATCTACGCGAAGCTCGGGTGCAAGAGCGCGGTCGAGCTGACCCGCATCGCGGTGCGAACCGGGCTGATCGAGGCGTAACCCGGCCCCGATCGCGCGCGAGGCGCTCGCCCTCTCATTTCCGGGGAGCGGCGCGCCTCGACTTCTCTTTCTTCGGCAGCGCTCTCTTCCTCGTCGTCTCCGGCGTCGGTCTCGCGCTCGATCGTCCCTTCGCCTCTTCGAGCAGGCGATCGACGCGCACGCCGTCGATGGTGAGCCCATCGATCGTGCAGCCGACGATCTCGACGTCGCGGAGGTCCGATCCCTCGATGCGGGCGCCGCGCAGGCTCACGTCGGACCAGCGGGTCGACGCGGCGTCGGCGTCGTCGATGCGGGCGCCGGCGAGCGAGGTGTCGTCGATCGACGCGCCGGCGAGGGTCGCGTTGTGGAGGCGGGCGCCGCGCAGGTCGACGTCGTCGAGCTCGGCCTCGGCGAGCGCGGCGTTGTGGAGGCGGGCGCCGCGCAGGTCGACGTCGTCGAAGTCGGCCCCGGCGAGCGCGACGTTGTGGAAGCGGGCGCCGCGCAGGTCGACGTCGTCGAAGTCGGCCCCGGCGAGCGTCGCGCCGTGGAAGCGCTCGGGCGCCGCCGGCCGGGTGACCTGGTCCTCCGCGGTGTCGGCGCGCGACGGCGCGATCGGGGGCTTCTTGGCCATGCGTCCATGCTAGCGCTAGCCGCAGGTCGCGCGCTCGCGCGGCCTGGAGAGCCATGAACGCACACGACGGCTTCGTGCCCCATCACGCCCTCGTCTCCGCGCCCTCCACGTCGCCCGCCCGCTGGATGCTCGTGCTGCACGGCATCTTCGGCTCGGGCGCCAACTGGCGCACCTTCGTCCGGCGCCTCGTCGAGGCGCAGGCCGCCGGCGCTGCCGCGCGGCCGTGGGGCTTCATCCTGGTCGACCTGCGGGCCCACGGCATGTCGCAGGGCCCGCCCGCGCCGCACACGATCGCGGCGGCGGCCGACGACCTGCTCCGGCTCGGCGACCGCCTCGGCCTCGACGTTCGCGGCGTGATGGGCCACTCGTTCGGCGGCAAGGTGGCCCTCGCGTACCTCGAGCGCCGTCCCGAGGGGCTCGAGCGCGGCTTCATCCTCGACGCCGATCCGAGCGCCAGCTCCGCCGGCGAGAGCGGCTCGGAGAGCCCCGGCGTGCTCGAGCTGCTCCGCGCGATCCCGCAGCCGATCGCGTCGCGCGAGGCGTTCCTGGAGGCGGTGCAGGCCGCCGGGCTCAGCCGCGGCATCGCGGAGTGGCTGGCGATGAACGTCCGCCGCGAGGGCGACGGCTTCCGCATCCGCCTCGACCTGGACGTGCTGAACGCGCTGCTCGCCGACTACTTCGCCAGCGATCTCTGGCACGTCCTGGAGGACCCGCCGGCGCCGGCCGGCGCCGGCGCCGAGGAGCGACGCATCCACGTGGTGCTCGGCGGCCGATCGGCGTCGATCTCGCCGGCGTCGCGCGCCCGCTTCGAGGCGCTCGCGGCGCGCGCGCCCTGGGTCTCGGTCCACGTGCTGCCGACCGCCGGGCACTGGCTGCACGTCGATGACCCGGAAGGCCTCTTCGAGGTGATCCGGTCCGCCCTCTAGGCGAATCCTCGGCAGCGGGCGCGCGGCCGCGATCCAGGCTTTTCGCCCTGGGCTCCCTCCATTATCGGTGAGCGGACCTATGCGCATCGCCTCCTGGAACGTGAACTCCATCCGCACGCGGCTCGAGCAGCTCACGAGCTGGCTGGTCCGCGCCGCGCCCGATGTCGTCTGCCTGCAGGAGACCAAGGTCGAGGACGGGAGCTTCCCCGAGGCCGCGCTCTCCGAGGTGGGCTATCGCTCGATCGTCTTCGGCCAGAAGAGCTACAACGGCGTCGCGATCGCCGCGCGCTTCGGCCTCTCGATCGACGACGTGAAGAAGGGCCTCGACGGCGACGAGGAGGACGTCGCCCGGCGCATGCTGGCGGCCACGGTCGAGGGCGTCCGGATCATCAACGTCTACGTGCCGAACGGGCAGGCGGTGGGCACGCCGGCCTTCGCTTACAAGCTCGCGTGGCTCGGGCGGCTGCGGAGCGAGCTCGAGGCGCGCTACAGCCCCGATCAGCAGCTCCTGATCTGCGGCGACTTCAACGTCGCGCCGGAGCCGATCGACGTCGCCGAGCCGAAGAAGTGGGAAGGGCAGGTGCTCTTCCATCCGGACGAGCGGGCCGCGCTGGGGCGCCTGATGGAGTGGGGGCTCGTGGACGCGTTTCGCGCCTGCCACCCGGGCAAGGCCGCCTATAGCTGGTGGGACTACCGGATGGGCGCGTTCCGGCGCAACAAGGGCCTCCGCATCGACCTCGCGCTGGTGACGCGCCCGCTCGCGGCGCGCTGCACGGACGTCGCGATCGACACGCGCCCGCGGGAGCTCCAGCGGCCCTCGGATCACGCGCCGGTCGTGGTGGAGCTCGCGGACGGCGCGGCGCCGCCCGGGGCCGCGCCGGCGGCCTGAGGCAGCGCCGGCGGCCTGGGCGCGGCCGGACGTCAGCGGGGGGCGTCTGCCTGCGCGGCCGCGCCCGCCGCGGGCGGGGCGGCCGCGGGCGCCGGAGCGTCCGCGGCATCCACGTAGACGTCCTCCGCGGCCTCGCGCGCCTTCTTCGGCTCGCCCGTGGCGCACGCGGGTCGGGCCAGCGACTCCTCGACGCAGGCGCCGCGCATCGACGCCGGGCACGCCACGCGGATGTGGAAGTGGTCGTTGTGCAGGTCGGCGTCCCTGGGGCTCATCATCGCGGCCGCGGCCCGGGCCCGGAGCTCCGCCGGCACGCGCTTCTTCGCGGCATGGGCGAGCAGCCGCGCCCTCAGCGCGTCGGTCACGAACAGGTATTTGACCCCGGCCTGCCGGTCCTGGAGCAGCGCCTCGACGAGCGCCCAGTTGCGCATGTCGTCGAACCGCGCCCCGGGGAGGCCGATGGCGTTGCCCCTGTCGTCGAACGCCACGAACCGCTCCGTGCGCAGCGTCTTGCCCTTCGAGTTCACGACGTAGAAGCCGACGTCGGCGTCGCGCCCCGTCTGGTGGGAGTTGTGCCCGTCGAGCGGGCCGCCCGCCCTGGCCGAGAGATCCCCGACGAGCAGCGCGGAGTCGCCGTGCTTCTTGGCCACCTGGAAGGCGGCGCGCCGCAGGGCCTTCACGAGCACGGGCAGGCCCCACGTCCTGGCGCCCTCGCGCGTCTTGAGGTGCCGCGACGACCGGAGCCGCACGGCGCCCGTCAGCCGCCCCCGGTTGGGAGCGCCCTTCGACAGGAGCTTGCGCTCGTCGGCCTCGGCGGCGGCGCCGCCGCGCTTCGCGCGGAAGGCCTCGTCCCGCTTCGCGGCGCGCGTCCTGGTCGCGCGCTGGGGGGCCTTCGCCTTCGCCTTCGCGCCGTCGCGCTGGGCCGCCCGCGCTCCGTTCTCGGAGCCGGCCGGGCTGCGCGCCGCGCGGCGCTTGCCGTGCGGGTGCTTGCCGCTGGCCGGCCGCTGCTCCGCCGCGGCCGGCTCCGCGCTCGCCGGGGCGCCGAAGGCCGGCGCTGCGACCGAGAGCGCGAGGAGGAGAGCGGCGACCGGGCCCCGGGAAGCGAAGACGCGGCGAGAGAGCGGGCGAAGCAGCGGCATGACGGGGGCGGACCCTACCCCGCGGCGCCGCGCGCAGAGAAATTCTTTCGCAGCCGCCCCCGGCCAGGCGCGGCCGCAGGTCCCGCGGGGGAGGCCTGGGAAGCCGTCCGTCCGAGCTCAACGGAAGGGGGCGGCCTGAGAATTGCGCACGCTATGTCTTCAACGCCTTGACACAACCGCTCCGGTGCGGTTAGAAGCGTTCCGCGTGCCCCGCCGAGGGGACCGCAGGAGCGCCCGTAGCTCAGCTGGATAGAGCGTCGGACTTCGAATCCGAATGTCGCCTGTTCGAATCAGGCCGGGCGTGCCGGGCTCAACGGGCGACTCAAGCGACCTGGCGAGACTCCGGGAACCTGTTACAGGTTCGGTTGATTGACAATCCATTCGGGCCATTAGCTCAATTGGTAGAGCAGTGGACTCTTAATCCATTGGCTGAAGGTTCAAGTCCTTCATGGCCCACCCGAAATGATTGACGAATCCAGCCAGCCCTGGCGGCTGGCTGGGACAATCCAAGAAGCAGCGCGGTACAGGTGCTAGAAGGCCCGATGACCCAGGGGGGTTTCGGGCTTTCGGTGTTCTGAGCGGCGCGTCAGGTCGACGTCGCCCCGGCGAGCGCGGGGATGGCCTCGTGCGGCAGCTTCAGGGTGCCAAGGCTGCGCTCGGCGCGGGTCCGGGCATGTCGTTTGTCGCGGTAGATGCTCTGCGACGACGTGTGCCCCGCCCGGTCGGTGATCCACGCCGCGGTCTCCCCGGCGACGAGGTTCACGGCGACGTCACCGCCGGGCTCAGCAGCCGTCCGGCCAGGCGTGGGTGCGGCGCTCCCGCATCGCACACGGAGCTGTGGTCGTCCGGCGAGGTGCCGTGAGAGGCATGAGCGCTGGAAGCCTCATCGAACACCCTCGCTTGGCGCATCTGCTCCAGATCGCGTGAACCGGTTGTCCTCCTAGCGACCTCGCCACTCGATCCGCTCTCCCTCCATCGCGCAGCGCCCGGACTTCCTCAAGAGCTCGATGCCAACAGCGATGCGCTCGCTGACCTTCTGCCCCGCTCGCTGGATTCCGAACAGGCGCGCTGTCTCCCGGATCAGGTCGTCACGGGTGGTGGAGAGGCTACGCGAGAGCAGCCAGGCTGCAGCGGCGGCGATCTCCTCGGGGGGCACGAGCTCCGCAGGGCGCGGATCTCCAGTGCTCGCAGGTCCGCGGAACGTGGACCACGTGTCGTGTGCCTGATCGGCGCGCCATACGAAATCGCCCCGCATCACAGCCATGCCCGGGATGCCACGGAGGTGCTCGGTAAGGTGGTTCCGCAGGCGATCGGTGATCCGCGACCCTCCGAAGCACGCAGCGATCCGCCGCGAGAGCTCGTCGAGGTGGATAGGCGCCTCCACAGCGAGGATGCCGAGCAGGCGCGCGCGCAGCTCCCGAGCTCCAGCTCCGCTATAGATCGCGTCCACGCCGAATGGAGCAGGCGCGAGCTCCGCCTTCACGTAGGGTGTGGCCGGCGGAGGCTTCGGTGTCAGATCGGGGCTCGCGGTGACGCTCGCAGCAGGCGGCGTGGGTGTCCGCGCCTCCTGGAGCGGCGCCGAGGCGATGGCCGCCGGTGGACGTGGGGTGGGCGCCCTGCTGCCTTCTTCCAGAGCGCGCCGCACCGCCTCTTCGAGCCGCTCGAGCTCGCGAGAGCGCTGGAACCACCAGTCGGAAGACCAGACTCGATGCAGCTTCCATCCGAGCCCTTCCAGCACTTGCTGCCGGAGCCGATCGCGATCGCGCGCGGTCGCCGCCGAATGGTAGCTGGCGCCGTCACACTCGATGCCCAGCAGGTAGACGCCCGGCCGCTCGGGATGCACCACCGCGAGATCGATGCGGTACGAGCCGCACCCGACCTGGCAGTCCACCCGATACCCCTTGGCGATCAGGGCCTCGTACACCTCGCGCTCGAAGTCGCTGTCGAAGTCGCCGCTGCGCAGCACCGGGCGCTCTTGCGTCGAGCTGCCGCGCTCCGCGACATAGCGAAGAAATGCCTTGAGATGCCGCGCGCCGGTCGCGTTCGTCCGCGTGAGGTCGATCTGCTCATGCGTCAGCGTGGAGAAGACGCGCAGCTTCATCCGCGCGCGCGTGATGGCGACGTTCAGACGGCGCTCGCCGCCGCTGCGGTTGAGCGGGCCGAAGTTCATCCAGACGCGCCCGGACTCATCCGGACCGTACCCTACGCTGAACAGGATCTCGTCTCGCTCGTCGCCCTGCACGTTCTCCAGGTTCTTGATGAAGACTGGCTCCGTCAGGCTGCTCGAGAAGTGCGCCTCGACCTCCGCGCTTTTCCCGCGCGCCTCGTCGAGCAGATCCTGGATGAGGAGCTGTTGCGCCATGCTGAAGGTCACGATCCCGAAGCTCCGCTCGCCCGGCGGGGTGCCGCGGAGAGCGCTCACGAGATGGGTGACGAGCGCCTCGGCCTCCGCACGGTTCGTCCGCGACTTGCTCTTGTCGTACACACCGCCGGGTACGGGGTGCCACTCGACGCCGAGCTCGGGCACGCGGCCGTGCGCCGCCGGGAACACGTTCAGGTGCCCCTCATAGTAGTGCTGATTGCTGAAATCGATGAGCGCTTCGTGCCGGCTGCGGTAATGCCAGCCGAGCATCTGCTGCGGCAATCCGGCGGCGACTGCCTCGTCGAGGATGCTCTCGAGCTCCTCGACGTCGTTGTCGTCCACCGGCGCGTCGTCCGCGACCCCGCGCTGAAAGAAGCTCGTCGGCGGGAGCTGCCGCGAGTCGCCCACGATCACCACCTGCCTGCCCCGGGCGATGGCCCCAATCGCATCGTGGGTGCAGATCTGCGAGGCCTCGTCGAACACCACGAGGTCGAAGCGCCGCCCGTCCGCCGGGAGGTACTGCGCCACGGAGAGCGGGCTCATGAGAAAGCAGGGCTTGAGGCGCGTCGACACGTTCGGCATCTCGCCAAGGAGCCGCCGGATCGGCAGGTGTCGGGCCTTCTTGCGCAGCTCGCGCTGGAGCCTGCCCGTCTCCGACGCCTCCGAGAGCGCGCCGTCCACCTGCGGCAGCCGCGCTTGCAGGACCTCGGCGATGCGCTGACGGCCGAGCTGGATGTGCTCCTCGTCGGCGCTCCGGAAGCGCTCCACCAGCCGGTGGCGGTTCGGCCCGTCGAACGTCCGGAGCGCGGGCTCGGCGTCGCGAATCGCGTCCACCCAGGCCTGCAAGAACGAACGCTCGGTGCACGCGACAACATCGCCCGAGCGGAGCGTCCCGGCCTGGTGTGCAGCGACGATGGGCCCGGTACCCCACTGCGTGAACTGCGCCGCCTGCTTCCGGTAGAGACAAAAGGACCGGAACGCGCCAAAACCCTGATGCCAGCGAGACAGGAGCTCGTGCGCCATGTGCAGGTAGCCCGGGCGGGCGTCATCGGGCCACACACCGCCGAAGGGCGCGATCCCCGCAACCACGGCCTGCACGTGCGTGCGCAGCGCGGTCATCGCGCCGGACAGGGTCTGTGCCTGCGCGGCAACGACGTTGCGGCGCTCCGGGGAGAGCGCGGGGTCGGTGAGCGCGACGACCCGGTCGAGCGGAGCCGAGGAGGAGGCACTGTAGCGGCGGAGCGCCGCGCGGAACGCATCGGCCCGCGCAAGCACAGGCGCAGGATCGTCGTGGTCGCTCCCCGTCCAGCAGCCACCGAAGGCGTGGACCAGCCCCGCCCGGTCGCGCTCGATCTGCTCCGCGTTGCCCAGCGCCGCGCGCGCGAGGGTGAGATCGCTGGAGATCTCTTGATTGGGCGGCAGCGCGCCGCGCACCACCGGCTTGAGACGCGAGCGGGCGCCCCACAGGAACAGGAGCGCGAACAGGAAGAAGCTCTGCGCCCAGCGCTTGAACAGAGCCTCGAGCGCCTCGAGGTCCAGCTGGTAGACGGAGTCCTGCCAGCGCCTCCCGAGCCGCTCCCGCCACTCCGCGAGCGTCCGCGTCCGCCCGATCCACTCGTGCATCCGCCGGCGCAGATCTGCGCTGCCCGCCTCGTCGATGAGCAAAGGGGGGACGGGGCCGCGCGCGGCCGCGGCCCCGAGCTGCACGAGCTCGTCGATCCCGGTGAGCGACTCCGCCATGGGAACGCCGAGGAGGGATGCAAGCTGCCGCGCGGTCGCGTCAACCGCCCCAATGGCCCGGATCGCGCCTTCCACCTCTGCGCGTAAGGCCTGCTCGCCTTGCGCCGACCATTCCATGAGCCGTGCGTCCCGGTATGGGTGCGCGGTGATCGGGTCCACGTCGCGAGATGCCACAGCGTAGGCGTTCGCCGCTTCGAGCAGCCCACGGAGCTGCACGTCGGTCGCGGACATGACGTTGGCGAAGACGACGGGGATCTTCGGCGCGCTGGCCAGGGCGAGGAGGCGCGCGCTCGCCTGGTAGAAGCTGCGCCCGAGCGGGCGCGGCGCGTGGAGCGCGCGCGTATAGGCGTTGAGCTCTGCTCGCAGCTTCCCGAGCTCTGCCGAGCGCTGCTCCCAGGCCGACGGCGCCGTCATCGCAGCGCGTGAAAGGCTCTTCCCGAACGACTCGATGACCTGCTTCTTCTGCGCTTTGTGGCTGTGCAGCTCGAGGCAGAAGTCGCCGAGACCCGCCTGATCGAGGCGCCGCTTCACCACGTCGAGCGCGGCCATCTTCTCCGAGACGAAGAGCACGGTGCGGCCCTCCGCCATTGCAGCGGCGATGAGGTTGGTGATCGTCTGCGACTTGCCGGTCCCCGGCGGACCCTGGAGCACGAAGCAGCGCCCGGCGAGCGCCGAGGTGACGGCGGCCATCTGCGTCGAGTCGGCGTCCACGACGACGGGCAGGCGCGCCGGCGACACGGCATCATCGAGCGCGCGCGGATCCATCGCCGGCGCGGCGTTGGGGAAAGCCGTCTGCGCGCCGGAAGCGATGTGGCGCACGACGGGGTTCTCCAGGACCGCCGCGGCGTTGTCCCCCAGATCGCGCCACATCAGGAATTTGGTGAACGTGAAGAGCCCGAGGTGGACCTCCTCGCTCACCTCCCAGCGCGGCATCCGCTGGATGGCCTGGCGCACGGCGCGAAACATCGCCGGGACGTCGCGCCCGTGCTCATCCGCGTCAAGGTTCGCGAGGGCGCCGAGATCGACAGCGAAATCGCGATGTAGCTTCTCGGCGAGCGTGACGTTCGGTACTGCCTCCTCCGGCAGACCCCGCAGGCGGAGGCGCCTCGTCGTCCGCTGGTATTCGAGCGCCACCGGCACGAGCAAGAGCGGCGCGAAGCGAGGCTTGTCGCTGGACTCGGACTCGTACCAGCGCAGGAACCCGATCGCAGCGTAAAGCGTGTTGGCGCCGCCCTCCTCCAGATCCGTTCGCGCGCTGCGATCGAGGTGGACGGCCCGGGTCCGAAGGTCCACCTCCGACAGCGGGCTATGCACGATGCCCTTCTTCAGGTCCTCGCGCAGGCGCGCTTGGATCTCCGCGTCCTCGGAGCGCGCCTTGGCGAGCTTGGCGTCGCGCGTGTCCCGGCCATCGGACGGCCGCGGGAACAGGTCGAAGGCCTTCTCTTCGGCCAGCGCGTCCTCGAAGGCCGCCGCGTCCGGGACCTCGAGCGGGACCGATCCCTTGACATCGGCCCGGAAGTTCAAGAGCCGGTTGCGGAGCGAGAGATCGAGCAGGCGGTCGCGCCACTGCTTGAGCCGCGCGCTGACGGGGTCGGCTGGGCGCACAGCGACGACGGGCGGGGGGTCCTCGAGCGGCATCTGCGCCGCCTCGAGGAGCAGGGTCCGGGCTTCCTCGGTGACTCGGCCCGGGGCCGCCGCGAGGGCGAGCTGCGCCGAGGCGGCGCGCAGGAGGTCGCGGAGAGGGAGCGGCCTGTAGCGGTCCATGCGGGCGACCCGGACGTCGACGGCAAAGACGAATTCCTCGTCCCGTGACAGGTAGTCGGTCGCCACCGCCTTCGCGCGCTCGAAGCGGGGGGCCGGTGAGTGGATGATGGTGCTCGAGTCGAAAAAGAGAAGCTGCTCGAGCGCCACGGTCGTGCGCAGCCGGGCGGCGTCGTTCACCACGCATTCCGGGAAGCGATCGTCCACGAGCCACACGCCAGGGAAGGCGTGACCGTGGACGGTGACGATCAACGGCCGGAGGCCCATCTGCTCGAGGCACGCGGCCGCGAGCAGCGTCATGTCGAGGCAGTTCGCGAGCTGGTCCTCGAGGATGCGATCGGGGAAGCGGACCTTCTGCCCCACCTCCTCGAAGCTCGCCGGCATCTCCGCGTACGAGATCCCGAAGCTCTGGAGCGTCTCGTAGAGCGCGGTGACCATCGCCGTGACGCGGGCCGTGGAGCGGCTCTGGTAGCCGTCGAGCGCGTTGCTGCCGGTCGCCCGGCCGAGTCGGTCGCGCACCTGGCGGAGCAGGAGCGTGACGACCGGGTGGTTCGGCGTGACGAACATCGCGAGCAGCGCCGGCGGCGCGCGCAGCCCGGGCCACTCGTTGTACGCGAGCACGTCGATGGCGCCGGAGCCCCCGGCGAGGGCCTGTCCGCCGGCGACAAGCCTCCACGCGATCCGGGCACGTTCGGCTTCGGTGAGGGCGCGCAGTCGCTCCGGCGGCAGGGGGAGATCCACGATGCCAAGGTCGGTGGATTCTCCGCCGTGCACGGTAGGCACCTGGACCTGCACCGGCGCGCCGAGCTCCGGGGCGAGCTCGATCGTGAGCACCGCACCTTCGAGCGGCGCCGAGCCGCTGTTCCGGATCTGCACGGAAGAGACAATGGGCACTCCCGCTTGCTCGAGGGCGAACGTCAGGGTCCGGGTGTGCTCGAGCTCGACAGCGGTCGTCGGCTGCTCCTGGGTTGTCATGCCTGCCTCAAAGCGTGTGCACGACGAGCCGCTCGGAGCCGAGCGCCCGCCTCGCTGTCTCGACCATGTGCTCGTGATGGGTGAAGTAGAGCACTTGCGTGCGTTCCGCCAGGTCGCCGAGGATGCGGAGCGCTGCCTCGGATCGAGGGTCGTCGAAGTGAATCAAGATGTCGTCCGCGACGAAGGGGAGGCGCTCATTGCGGCTGACATACTGCTCGACGACCGCCAGCCGAAGCGCGAAGAAGAGCTGATCCCGGGTGCCGTCGCTCATTCCCTCGACGCCCACGCTCTTGCCATCCGCTCGAACGCCGAGGAGGACCGGCTCGTCGTCCTTCCCGAACTCGACGGCCAGGCGCGCGAACGAGCTCAGCGTCAGGCGCTCGAAGAGCGCGCTGGCACGGCCGAGGATCGGCCCCTGGTTCCTCTCGCGATAGCGCTCGATCCCACGCTGGAGCAGCGCGCTCGCGAGCGTCAGCCGGATCCATTGCTCCGCCCCCTCGTGGATCTTGGTGATCTCGGCCTGGGCGCTCTGGGCGGCCAGCGCGGCCTGGTCGCCGCCGCTCATCGCGTCGAACCGGGTGCGCAGCTCACCCTCCTTGCGCGCGAGCTCCGTCTTCTCGGCGTCGAGCTGCTTTGCCTCCTCCTCCCGCTCCTGGATCAGCCCAGGCAGCGTGTCGCCGTTCGCGCCCGCGGCCTCGGCCGCGAGATCCTGGAGCGAGCGCCCCCCGCCCCCGGCGAGGAGGTGCCGCTCGAGGCTGCCGAGCCGGCGCTCCACGTCGCGCCGCTGCTGCCACGTGCGCTCGATCGCGCGGAGGTCGTCGAGCGTCGAGCAGCACGCGTTCCGGCAGAGCTCCTCGAGCTTGGCGGTGTGACGCGCGATGGCCGCGCGGCACTCGTCGAGGATGCGCTCGTGGTGCGCGATCTCGGCCTCCAGGCCCGCGCGCCGCTCCTCGTCGCCCCGCGCCGAGGCGAGCACCTTCGCGAGGCGATCGGCCGCGCCCACGGCGTCCAGCCCCGTGAGCTCGGGGGCGGCGGCCGCGACGCATGCGCCCACGGCTCGCTCGAACGCGATCCTGTCCTCCCCGATACGGCGGATGCGATGCTCGAGCGTGTCCGCGTCATCGAGCTTGCGGCTTGTCTCATCGCAGAGATCCAGGACCGCCTCCATCTCCGCGGGCATGACGGTGAGGCCGCGTCCGAACCTGTTCGCGAACAGGCCCCACCGCTCGCGCCACCCCTCGAGCTGCGCCTCCTTGTAGGCGTAGCTTTGCCGCGCGGCGTCGCGCTTGGAGCGCAGGCTGTCGATCGTCTGGAGCAGCGACTTGCGCTCGCTCCGCTCCGCAGCGCTCTGCTCGACGAGGCGCTGCGCGCGCGCGAGAAGCGCGGCGAGGTCCTCGTCGCCGCCCGCGCCCTCCTCGCCGACGAGCATGAGCGCTCGGCCGATCGACAGCCGTGCGCTCGAGTGTGCGTCCTCCAGCTCGCGGAGCGCGTCCTGCCGCGCGCGGGCGGCGGCGCTGCGTTCGAGGACGCGCGCGCGCTGCGCGAGCCACTTGAGCATCTCGTCCGGCGGTTGCGGCGCGAAGCCGAGCGACGGCCAGAGCGCGCGCCATTCCTCCTCGGTCCGTGTCGCGCTCGCCTCGACGCCCCGGAGCTCGCCTTCCTGCGCCGCGACCAGCTCGCGCCGGCGCGCGACCTCCGCGACGAGCGAGCGATGGCGCTCCACGCGCGCCGCCTCGGCGCGCAGCGTATCGGCCAGCTCGTCGGTGGCCGCGACGCTGTCCTCGTACGCGTCGGCGAGCGGCAGGCCGGGCGCGAAGGCCGCAGCCTCCGCGGCGATGTCCTCCCGGCCGTCGATGAACCCGCGGCGCAGGAGCCGAAAGCCCCTGTCGCGGCGCCGGCGGGCGCTGCGCACGGCCTCCGCCGTCGGGACCTCGCCGGCGGCGTCGAAGCGGATCAGCTCGGCCTCGGCGCGCTCGAGCTCCCGGCGCGCGTCGTCGAGCGCGCCGCGCGCCCGTATCTTCTGCTCATGCGCGTCGCGGAACGCGCTGGCGAAGCGGTCGATGATCGCGTCCGGAGGGACCGGGAGCGCCTCGAGCTCCACGTCGCCGGACGTCCAGAAGGCCAGCTTGCGCAGCGCCTGCGCGAGCGCCTCGCTGGCGGCCGCCGCCTCCGTCTGCGCGGCGCGGAGGCCCTTGCCGGGATCTCCGAGCTTCAGCGCCTCACCCACGGCGGCGGCGAGCGGCGCCGTGTCCCTCGGCTCGACCGCGCGCCCCAGGGCCCCCTCGGCCGTGCGCAGCTCGACCTCGTGGCCCTCGACCGTCTTGCGGGCCTGCTCGTGCTCTGCGCCGAGCCGCTGCTGCTCGCGGATCATCTCGCGGATGGCGGCGACCTCGGGGCGCCGGGGCAGGATCTCGCGCGCCTCGGCGTCCTTCGCCTTGAAGCCCGCCTGCGCGAGCAGGCGCGTGATCTCCGTCCGTACCTGGCGCAGCTCGGCCTCGCGCTTCGGCAGATCGGCGAGCTTGCTCTCGATGTCGCCCCGCTGGCGCGCGAGCCGCTCGATCGCGTCGACCTGCCTCAGCACGGCCTCGCGTGGGGTGATCGCGTCGCGCTGCCCCGAGAGGCGCACGATCTCCTGCTCGGCCCCGGTGAGCCGGCGTCTGGCCTCCCCGAGCGACGACTCCGCCTCTTGCCGCTGCGCCGGCGCGTCGTCGGGGAGATCGGGCACGAGAGCGAGGGACGCGAGCTCCGCGAGCAGCGCGCTCCGCTCCGAGAGCGGCAGCAGGTTGCGCTGGATCCGGTGCAGTCGCTCCCGCTCCGCCCAGAGCTCCTGCACGCGCTTGCTGACGTTCTCGAGCTGCACCCGGACACCTGTGAGCTCGTCGCGGACCGTCCGCCACTCGTCGCCCGAGAGCGCGCGCAGCTTGAGCTCCTTGCGCACCTCGGCGAGCCGCTTCAGCGCCTCGTTGATGAGCTGGTTCTGGCCTCGGGGGCGGAACAGCTTGCCCGCGTCGCCGTCGATCTCCTCCACCACCTTGCGCATGCCGGCGAGCCCCGCGCCCGCCTCGAAGAGGCCGAGCCCTGCGTCCCCGCCGTCCTTGAGCAGCGCTTCGCCGCCCTCGCGGAGCTGCTCGTGATCGAGGCCGAAGATCCGCTCGAAGAACGGGCGCTCCAGGGCTCCGAGGAACGGCTTGAGGGCGCCGTCGTCGAGGGCGCCCTCCTCGGGGTCGAGGAGCGTCTTCACGCGTCCTTTGCGGCGGAGGAACCGGAGCGTGGCGCCGGCGTCGCTCTCGATGGCGGCCCCCACGCGGAGCGCCCGCTCGTCGTGCAGGAACGCGGCCGGCGAGAGGTGCGGGAACCCGAAGAGCAGGTCGCCGAGCGCGCGAAGCGTCGAGGTCTTCCCGGCCTCGTTCCGGCCGTACACCACGTGCACGACGCCCGCCTTGTCACCGAAGGTCAGCGTCCGCTCGGTGAACGGGCCGAACGCCTTGAGGTGGAGCTCGATGAGCCTCACGGCGCCGCGCCCCAGGCGTCGATGCGCGCGAGGAGCAGCTGCTCGGCGTCGTCGATCAGCATGCGGGCTTGCTCGGGGTCGCGCAGGTCGGACAGCGCCATCGCCTCGCGCACGTCATGGGGCAGCTTGCTCAGCAGCTTGTCGATCTCCTCGACAAGCGCGCCGATCGCGCCCGGGTCTTCGACGACCTCGCGGACCGAGCGCAGGAGCTCGCCGATCGCGTCGTCACGCCTCCGGACCTCGTCGAGGTCGCGGAGCGGCTGGGTAGCGGTCTCCACCTTCTCGACCCACACGTCGTCCTGGCCCGCCTCGACCCCGGCGGCGCGGACCTGGTGCTTCCACAGGTCCGGGTGCCGGAGGATGGCGTCATGTGCGTCGCAGCGGCCCTCGATCCGTATCCGGGCCGCGAGGAAGCGCCCCTCGGCCTCCTCGCGCTCGCGGCGGATCGCGTCACGGACGCGGTCGAGCACGTCCTCCGGCGTCCCCGCGCCGGAGGCGTCGACGATCACACAGGCCCAGCGGAGCACGTCGACCGCGCGGTGCTCCGTGATGACCTGGCCGTCATCGACGCTCACGACCGTGCACCCCTTGGCCCCCGACTCGCGCACATGGCGACCCTGCACGTTGCCGGGGAAGACCACCCACGGGTCCTCGCAGAGCACCTCGCGCTTGTGAACGTGGCCGAGCGCCCAGTAGTCGTAGCCGCGGGCGCGCAGGTGATCGAGCGCGCAGGGCGCATAGCCCGAGTGCCCCTCGCGTCCATCGAGCGCGGTGTGGAGCACGCCTATGTTGAACCAGCCTTTCCTCGGCGTCGGGTAGCTCGCGGCGAGGTTCTCGAGCGTATCGCGCTTCGCGAAGCTCTGGCCGTGCAGCGCTACCTTGAGCCGCTCGATGGTGACCGTCTCCGCCTTCTTCCAGCCGAAGACATGGACGTTGTCGGGCGGAGACAGTCGCTGTGTGATCTTGCTCTCTGCGTCGTGGTTGCCGCGCACCACGTACGCGGCGATGCCGCGCTGCCCGAGGCGCGCCATCTGCTTGGCGAAGTAGAGCCCCGTGTTGAAATCGAGCCATTCGCCGTCGTAGAGGTCGCCGGCGATGACGAGGAAGTCCGCTTCTTCCTCGATGCACAGGTTGACCAGATTCTCGAACCCTCTGCGCGTGGCGCCGCGGAGCGACTCGACAGGCGCGCCGTCATAGGCGCTCAGCCCTCGCAGGGGGCTGTCGAGGTGAACGTCTGCACAATGAACGAACTTCAAGTTGTCCCCCCCTCACGAAAACAACCAGCAAACAGCGGATTCACTCGTTGGCCTGGCCCCAGATCGTTGGCGTGCCGCCCTCATCGTGCCGGGGTGTGTTCAAGCCGCACGTTTGTAAATCACATGCCGCGCACGCGTGTCATGCTGGCCGAAGGTTCAGTGATGCGAAGACGGACATTCGCTCGCTCTGGCGCAGCTTTGTCCACACGGGGGTTCGCTGGAGTGATGCCTCGCGGCGAGACGAACTCGTAGCAGGGTGCGGCACAGGCGGTCCATGTCAGTACCGGTACCGCGCTCGGGAGGAGCCGCCCTCGAGCGCGAGCGCCTGGACGAGCCGTTGATGCGCCACCCGCTGCTGCGCGAGCAGCGACTCGAGGCGCTGCTCCACCGGCGCGGGGGCGCCGAGGCCTGGTCTCGGAGCCTGCCAGCGCGCCGCCTCGCGGCAGCGCCAGGAGGGCCTGCGGCGCTCGAGGCGGCGAGTCCCGGCGGCATGCTTCGTGGTTCACCGGGCTCATGCGAGATCCCACGGCGCAGCAGGGGCACGGGCACGCTGAGCAGCACGTCTCGACGGTACGGGTCGCCCTTATCGCGTCCGTCGCCGCGCTGGGCGGCTTCCTGTTCGGCTTCGACACCGCCGTGATCAACGGTGCCGTTGGCGCGCTGGAGAGCATGTTCGCCGCGCACGCGGCCACGGTGGGCCTGTCGGTGTCCTCGGCGCTGCTCGGCGCGGCCGTCGGCGCTGTGTTCGCAGGCAGGCTGGCGGACCGCCACGGCCGGACGCGCACGATGCTCGCGACGTCCCTGCTCTTCGTCGTCAGCGCGGCGGGCTCCGGGGCGGCGGTCTCGCCCTGGGACTTCAGCGCGTGGAGGGTGCTCGGCGGCGTCGCCATCGGCGCGGCGAGCGTCGTCGCTCCTGCGTACATCGCGGAGATCGCGCCGGCTCACCTGCGCGGCCGCCTCGGATCGCTCCAGCAGCTCGCGATCGTCGTCGGCATCTTCGTCGCCCTGCTCGGCGATTATGCGATCGCGACGTCCGCGGGCTCGGCCGCGAGCCCGTTCTGGCTCGGGGCCAGCGCCTGGCGATGGATGTTCTGGAGCGCCATCCCGCCGGCGCTCCTCTACGGGATCGGCGCGCTGCTCATCCCCGAGTCCCCGCGCTATCTTGCGGCGAGGGGGCGCGTGACCGAGGCGCTCGTCGTGCTCCGCGGCTTCCTCGGCGCGGCCGCCGATTCGAAGCTCGTCGAGATCCAGAAGACGCTCTCGTCCGAGCGACGGCCGAGGCTCGCGGACCTGCGGGGGCGCTCCGGGCTGCTCCGCATCGTCTGGATCGGCATCGGCATCTCGGCATTTCAGCAGCTCGTGGGCATCAACGTCATCTTCTACTACTCGAGCGTCCTCTGGCAGGCGGTCGGGTTCTCCGAGCGAAGCTCCCTCGCCATCACCGTCATCACCGGCGTCACGAACATCGCGACCACCTTCGTCGCCATCGCGACAGTCGACCGCCTCGGGCGCAGGCCGCTGCTCATCGCGGGTTCCATCGGGATGGCGCTGACGCTCGGCACCATGGCGGCCGTGTTCGGCGCCGCGGGCGAGGACGCCGCGGGCAACCCCGTCCTGAGGGGCGCTGCCGGCCCCGTCGCGCTGCTCGCGGCCAACCTCTATGTCTTCTGCTTCGGGGCGTCGTGGGGCCCGGTGACCTGGGTGCTGCTCGGCGAGATGTTCGAGAACCGCATCCGCGCCCTCGCCCTCTCGATCGCGGCCGCCGCGCAATGGCTGGCGAACTTCCTCGTGAGCGCGACATTCCCCTCGCTCAAGGTGGCCGGCCTGGGCATCGCCTATGGGCTTTACGCCGCCGCGGCGGCGGCCTCGCTTGTGTTCGTCATCGCCTTCGTCCCCGAGACGAAGGGCAAGGAGCTTGAAGAGATGTGATGTGTCAGCGTGCTGCGGGGATCTCCGCGTCCAGCCGGTCGAAGCAGCGGAACGGGGCGGATGAGCGTCGCTCGTCTCTTCCTTGCTCGGTCACCGTATCTCCTCTCGGGCCTCCGGTGCTCGGGCGACATCCGGACCCGGCGCCGGCCATCCCGCGCTGGGTCACGGGATCCCGAGCAGCCCGCTCCCCTGGTAGACCACGAGCGCCGCGACGTACGCCGCCGCGTAGCTGTAGGCGAGGACGAACGCCGGCCAGCGCCACGTCTTCGTCTCGCGGCGGATCGCCGCCACGGTGCTCATGCACTGACAGGCCAGGACGAAGAACGCGAGCAGCGCGAGCCCCGTGCGCGTCGAGTACGCGTGCGTCCCGTCCGGGCGCCTCGCCTCGCGGATCCGCTCGGCGAGCGGCGCGGGCTCGTCGTCGGCGCCCTCGATGCCGAAGATGACGCCCATCGTCCCGACCATGACCTCGCGCGCGCCGAACGAGCCGATGAGGCCGACGTTGATGCGCCAGTCGAAGCCGAGCGGCGCGGTCACCGGCTCGAGCGCGCGCCCCACGCCGCCGGCGATGCTCGACGCGAGCGGCGTCGCCGCGGTCTCGGCCGCGGCGGCCGGCGGCTCCGGCGCGGCGGCGCCCGGCATGGGGACCTTCAGGAGCACCCACAGCACGGCCGAGACGGCCAGGATCACGGTCCCGACCTCGCGCGTGAACCGCCACGCCGCCCGGGCCGCCTGGCGGGCGACGAGGCGCGGCTCGGGGCTCCGGTACGCCGGCATCTCGAGCACCATGGGGAGCGAGCGCCCGCGGGTCGCCGTGCGGCGGAGCACGAGCGAGGCGGCGAGCCCGGAGAAGATGCCGGCGACGTAGAGCGCGACGAAGAGCAGCGCCTGCACCCACGCGCCGTGGGCGGCGAAGAAGGTCGTCAGCAGGAGCCCGTAGGTCGGGATCCGCGCGGAGCAGGCCATGAGCGGCAGCACGAGGATCGCCGTGAGCCGCTCGCGCGGATCGCGGAGGATGCGCGTCGCGTGCACGGCGGGCACCGCGCACGCGTGCCCCATGAGCAGCGGGAGGAACGCGCGGCCGCTCAGCCCCATGAGCTGGAGCAGGCGGTCGACGAGGAAGGCGCCGCGCGCGAGGTAGCCGCTCGCTTCGAGCAGCTCCATGGCGACCGTGAGGACCACGATCTGGGGCATGAAGGCGAGCACCGTGCCCGCGCCGCCGAGCAGGCCGTCGACGACGAACGAGGCGGCGAGCCCCTCGCCGAGGGCGCGGGACACGACGCCGCCGAGCTGGCCGATCGCCGCGTCGAGCGCCTCGGTGGCCGGGGTGGCGACGAGGAAGACGGCGGCGAAGAGCAGCGCCATGAGCCCGAGGAACAGGACCGGGCCGACCGCCGGGTGGAGCAGCACGGCGTCCGCGCGCGCGGTGAAGGTCCTCCGCCGCTCCGCGGCGGCGTCGCGCAGCGGCGCCTCGACGTGCGCGGCGCGCGCGACCGCATCCGGATCCCACGCGGCGGCGCCGGGGGCCTGCGCGGCGCCTGCGGCGATGGCGTCGAGCCGCGCGGTGATCGCGTCGAGCACCACGCCGCGCGCGGCCGGGTCCCTCGCGCTCACGAGCACCACCGGGAGGCCGATGGCGCGCTCGAGGGCGCCGAGGTCGAGCCCGCGCCCCTCGCCCTCGAGCACGTCGCGCTGGGTGGCGACGACGAGCGGCGCGAGCCCGCGCCGCACGAGCTCGCGCGTGAGCCGCAGGCCGAGCGCGAGCTGCGTCGCGTCCAGCACCTGGACGACGAGGCGCGGCCGCCCGCCCTCGCCCGTGCGGTCGAGGAAGCGGCGCGCGACGCCCTCGTCCGTCGCGGGGTCGACGACGGCCTCGATCGAGTAGAGCCCTGGGAGGTCCGCGATCGTCACCGCCTTCCCGCCGGCGAGGCGGACGTCGGCGGTGAGGATGTCGACCGTGATGCCGGGGAAGTTGCCGACGTGCGCGCTGCCGCCGGTCAGCCGGTTGAACAGCGACGACTTGCCCGAGTTCGGCCGACCGAGGAGCGCGACGAGCGGCCGCTCGATCGCCGCCTGTACGCGGGCCGCGCGCGCGTCCGTGCGCGCCTCGCCGAACGCCTCGGTCACGGGCTCCGCCCCGGCTGGGGCAGGGGCGCGACCAGGATCGAGCGGGCGAGCGCCGCGTTGATCGCGAGCTCGCCCCCGGAGCCGGTGCGCACATGGAGGGGGCCGCCGAACACCGCGCGCCGGATCAGCGTGAGCGTCTGGCCGGGGCCGAGCCCCATCGCGCCGAGCCACCCGGCGAGATCGGCGTCGAGGCCGATCTCGACCACGATGGCCCGCTCACCGGCGCGCACCTCCGCGAGCGGGCCCGCGGCGGGAGCGTCGCGCGCCCCGCGGGGCCCCGCGGACACGCCGGTCGGGCTCAGGGTGGTGGAGGAGCTCGGGTCGGTCGGAAGAGGGGAGGAGGCGCCGGGAATCATGGTCCTTGGTTAATGTTGAAAATGTAAATCATTTTCATCACTCGCGCCAGATCCTATCACCTGCCGCACCGTCAGGACGGCGACGCGGCCCGCCTCGCGCTCTTCCGCGAGCCAGCCGAGGAGCGTGGAGAGGTCCTCGGTGGAGATGCTGTAGTCGTCGCACGCGTCACAGAGATGGTGGAAGGTGAGCTGTATCCAGCCGCCAGCCAGCTGCGCGCGGCGGACGAGAGATTGGATTCTGGGGAGGCTGTGAGCGCGGCGGAGGGAGCCGGGTGTGCGGGTGGCCATGGGGTCGCGTGGAGGGATGGTCTCCGCCCATGTGCAGAAGATGCATGGAGGGTAGCCGATCCCGCCAACCTCTCTGGCGCTTTCGTAACCGCAGGCGCGCACCTGCTCGGCGCTGGCGCTGTCGTAATCGCCATTGGGGTACGCGAAGTCGCTCACGTCGAAGCCCAGCGCGAGGAGAGCGCGGCGATCCTCGCAGATCTGATGGCGCTGTTCTCTGGCAGGGAGCCCGGGCAGCCGCGCGTGATCGATGGTGTGGCCGCCGATCTCATGGCCGTCGGACGCGAGCGCGCGGAGCTGCGCGACCGTCAGGTAGCCGGGCCGGTCGAGTCGACCGCTGTTCACGAAGAACGTGGCATGCATCCGGTGCTCGGCGAGGATGGATCGCGCGGAGAGCTGATTTGCCAGCGTGTCGTCGAACTCGAGGGACACGACAGCGACGCCCGCGGGAACCCCTGTCAGGAGGACCGAGGCGACGAGGATGGCGGCGAGGCACGCGCCGATGCACACCAGCACCGCCTGCTCTTCGCGCGTCGGGAGGCCCCGCGCGCGGCCCTTCTCTGTGCGTAGGATCTCCACAGCAGACATGGCCGTATCATCTGCCGTGCCTGCGCCTCGGGCGTCTTTCCAGGGAGCCCCGGCGTTCGTCGTCGTCTTCGTCCCCGAGACGAAGGGCAAGGAGCTCGAGGAGATGTGATCGCGGGAGGCTCTCGCTCCTCAGGGACGCTCCAGGACCATCCGCACGCCGAGCGCCACGAGGACCACGCCGGAGAGCGCCTCGAGCGTCCGGCGCACGCGACCGCCGGCCATGGCGGCCTGGAGCCGGCCGAGGAGCAGGACGAGCGCCAGGTACCAGGCGGTGTCCACGGCGACCCACACCAGCGAGAGGAGGAGCAGCGCCGACATCATCGGCGCGCCGGTCGGCACGAACTGCGGCAGGAAGGAGGCAGCGAACACGGCCGCCTTGGGGTTCGCCAGGATGGTGAGCAGGCCGATGCGGAAGGCGCTCCAGCCGCCGGCAGCGGGCTCCCGGGCTCCCGGCCCCGCGTCGCCGCTGCTGGCCCGAGGCCGCCCCAGGATGGACTGAACGCCGAGCGCGACGAGGACGGCCGCGCCGGCGAGGCGGAGCGCGTGGTACGCGACCTCGGAGGCCTCGACGAGCGCGGAGGCCCCGAGCGCCGCGACGAGGGCCCAGAAGAGGAGCCCCACCTCGTTCGCGGCGATGGTGGCGAGCGCGGCGCGGCGCCCGCCGCGCAGGGCCTGCCGCACGATGACGGCGGTGCTCGGCCCCGGGATCATGGCCAGCACCAGCGCGGCGCCGCAGAAGGCAAGCAGGGTCGAGGTCACGACGACCCTTGTGTAGCCGCTGGACGCTCCGCCGGCCAGGCCCGGTCGCGTGTCCTCGGGGCCGGAGCGTCGAGCGGGCGAGTCCGCCCTCCAGGCTCCCTTTCGCCGGAGCGCCCCGTCCAGCGGCGTGCGCCGCCCGCACCGGCGGAGCGCGCGCTCTAGAAAACGCAATTGTATTGCAATTAATTTTGGGTTGCCATAGCGTGATTCACGCGCTCGCGCTGCGGGCGCGGATCAAGAGAGGCCTCTTTGTGACTCCAAAGCTCCCTGTGACCGTGCTGTCCGGCTTCCTGGGCGCCGGCAAGACCACGCTGCTCAACCACGTGCTCGCGAACCGCGACGCGCTGCGCGTCGCCGTGATCGTCAACGACATGAGCGAGGTCAACGTCGACGCGGCGCTCGTCCGGGGTGGGGGCGCGGCGCTCCGCCGCGTCGAGGAGAAGCTCGTCGAGATGTCGAACGGGTGCATCTGCTGCACCCTCCGGGAAGACCTGCTGGTCGAGGTGGCCCGCCTGGCCGGGGAGGGGCGCTTCGACTACCTGCTCATCGAGTCGACGGGCATCTCGGAGCCGCTGCCCGTGGCCGAGACGTTCACCTTCGCCGACCCCGCGACGGGCAAGGGCCTCTCGGAGCTCGCCCGGCTCGACACGCTCGTCACGGTGGTCGACGCGCAGCGGTTCCTCGCCGACTGGACGAGCGCCGACGAGCTCCGGGCGCGCAGGGCCGCGCTGGACGGCGACGACGAGCGCACGGTCGCCGATCTGCTCGTCGAGCAGGTCGAGTTCGCGAACGTGCTCGTGCTCAACAAGACCGATCTCGTCAGCGAGGACGAGGTCGAGCGGCTCAGGGCGATGCTCCTGCACCTGAACCCCGGCGCCCGGGTGATCAGGGCCTGTCGCGGCCAGGTGGATCCGCGCGAGATCCTCGGCACGGGGCGCTTCGATTACGAGGAGGCGGCGCGCTCACCCGGCTGGATGAGGGAGCTGCGCGGCGAGCACGTGCCCGAGACCGAGGAGTACGGGATCGAGAGCTTCGTCTACCGCGCAGACCGCCCGATGCACCCGGAGCGGCTCTGGGCCTTCCTCCACGGCGCGACCGCGTGGGATGGCGTGCTCCGCTCCAAGGGGTTCTTCTGGCTCGCGACCCGCATGGACACCACCGGCGCCTGGTCCCAGGCGGGCGGCGCGGCCTCGTTCGAGGCGGCGGGACGCTGGTACGCGGCCCTGCCGGAGGAGCAGCGGCCGGAGGACGAGGAGGAGCGCGCCGCGCTCGACGCAGCGTGGAATCCGGTCTGGGGCGACCGGCGGCAGGAGATCGTCTTCATCGGCGTCGACATGGCCCGAGACGAGCTCACGCGCGGCCTCGACGCCTGCTTGCTCACCCAGGAGGAGATGGCCGCGGGGCCCTCCGGCTGGAGCCGGCTCGACGATCCTTTCCCGGCGTGGGAGCAGGCAGAAGAGGTGGAGAGCGAGGCCGAGGCCGCGCAGCCCCTCCGCCTGCCCTGAGGCCCGCCGCAGGACGGCGGGCCCACATCGGCGCGGGTCGCTGCGGCGAAGCGCGCGCCCGGGCTCACGCAGCCGCGTCGCGCTCCTCAGGAGAGCGCCAGTGTCACCCTCACTTGCCACCTCCCTTCGAGATCTTCCTCTCCGTGAAGAGCACGTGCTTGCGGTCGATCGGCTCGTATTTCTTCCTCTGCATCTTCTCCGTCATCGTCTGCACCGGTCGCCGCCCCGGCCCTCGCCTCGCGTCGCCCTGACGCTCGACGCCCTGGCCTGAACGTTACGCCATCACCTGCACGTCGCCGTGATGGTCGCAGTGCCCGCTGTGCGGGTGGTGCAGGTGGCCTTCGACGAGGAAGTCCACGTGGTCTCCGTGGGGGACGGGGGGGTGCCCACAGCCCTGTCCGTGCTTGTGCTTCACGTCATGGCCTGAGCACGCGTGGCTCGGGGTGCACTGCGCGGGGTTCGCGTCGTCCACCGAGAGGACGTGCTCGTCAAAATGGTCCTCATGCTGATGATGCAAGTGGCCATCATGCAGGTAGTCGACGTGGTCGCCGTGACGGATCGCCGGGTGTCCGCACGTCGTGCCGTGATCGTGCGCATGATTCTGGTGCGTCGCGTGGTCCTTCATCCTGATCTCCTTGGTTGAGCGGTAGGGAACGCACTGCTCCGGAAGAGCAGAGGCTGCTTGCATCAGCCTCCGAGGCCCCGATCCCTCGGCTGCCACCCACGAAGGCTCGGTCTTCAGTAAGTTAGCTTACCTCGAGGCGCGCGCCGGTCATTCAAATTTCTTGTGCGGCGGTTGTCGCCGCCAGAGCTCGTCTCGCGGCCAGCGCGCCGCGGCTCCCTGCTCGACCTGCCAGCGCGTTGAAGGAGGGTCGTCTTTCGCAAGGCGCGGCGCGTCGCCGGCGGGCGCGGCCGATCCGTCTCCCTCGGACGGGCATCTCGTCCTAGACTCCCCGTCAATGGTCGAGCTAGCCAGGCACGCCGACCCGGACCAGGCGCGGCAGGCACCCCCGGAGAGACCCACCCGACGGTGCCCCGTGTGCGCGGTCCGGTACCCGCTCGACTTCCTCGTCTGCCCCATCGACGCGACGGCGCTGGAGCTCCAGGGCGTCACAGCGACCGACCCGATGGTCGGCGAGCTGCTCGCGGGGAGCTTCTGCATCACCGGCGTGATCGGCGCGGGCGGCATGGGCCGCGTCTACGTCGCCGAGCACATCCGCCTGCCGAAGCGCTTCGCCGTCAAGGTGCCCCACGAGCACTTCGCCAGCCACCGGGAGGCGATGGCGCGCTTCGAGCGCGAGGCCCAGACGATCGCGCGCGTCGGCAACGAGCACGTGATCGACGTCGTGGACGTCGTGCGCCTCAAGGACGGTCGCCCCTGCATGGTGACCGAGCTGCTCAAGGGCGAGGACCTCGGCAGCCTCCTCGACCAGGTCGGCAAGCTGCCGCTCCCGACAGCGATCACCATCTCGCGCCAGGTGTGCCGGGGCCTGGCCGCGGCCCACGCGACAGGCGTCGTCCACCGCGACCTCAAGCCGTCGAACCTGTTCCTCGTGCGGCGCGAGGGGGGCAGCATGCACGTGAAGATCCTCGATTTCGGGGTCGCCAAGGTGCTCGACGGCGCCGACCTCACCCGCACGGGCTCGGTGGTCGGCACGCCGCAGTACATGGCGCCGGAGCAGGCGCGAGGCTCTGCCGAGGTCGACTCGCGCGCGGACATCTACGCGGTGGGCGCCGTGCTCTACCGCATGCTGACCGGCGATCGGCCGTTCCCCGACGAGGAGCCGACCCGGGTCATGATCCGCCTGCTCACCGAGGACCCGCGGCGCCCGCGCGACATCGACAGGACCATCCCGGAGGGGCTCGAGGCGCTCATCCAGCGCGCCATGGCCCGCGCACGCGAGGACCGGCCGCCGTCCGCCCAGGAGCTCGATCGCCTGCTCGCGGACTTCGACATGCAGGACCCGCTCAACCCTGCGCGCGCGCTCGCGCTGCCCACGGCGGTGACCGACGGCGCGCCGAACGACGAGGTGGCCACCGTCGTCATCCCCAACGCCCAGGGGCAGAGCGCGGACGACGTGACGCGCAGGGCGCGGCGCGCGCGGCCTGTCGCGGTGCTGCTGTCGATCGCGGTGAGCCTCGCGGCGGGCGCGGCCGTCTTCACCAGCGCCGCGATGGTCCTGCGGATGATCTACGGCATCACCGAGCGGCGGGCGCTCGACGAGACCGAGCTCCTCATCGCCGGGGGGGCCGCGGGGGCGCTCTCGCTCTTCGCCTTCATCGGCACGATCCGGGTGCTCGTCGGGCGCTGGCGGAGCGCGCCGGCCATGGAGCGCCTCGGAAGGGGCCTCCGGGCCACGCTTGTGTGGCTGTTCATCTCGTGCGGCGTGCTCGCGCTCTGCGCCGCCGCCTACAACGCGTTCGCGCTGCCGATCCCCGCGGCGTGGCTCGCGCCGACCACCTGGCTCGGCTGGCTCAACGTGGGCGTCGTGGGGCTGCCGACCCTGATCGCGCTCGTCGCGCTCATCGTGGCGCTGCGGCGCGTGACGCGCGTGTCCTAGCCGGCCCCCTCCACGGGGGCCCACGGCGGGGGCGCGGGAGACGGGGCGAAATCTGGCCATCCCGCGAGCCCGTCAACATCGTCTCATGCATTCGACAGCTTGTAAATAGGTGGTTGAATCGGCGAGATCTCCGTGCCCGCGAAGCACCCGTGAGGAGGCGAGATCATGTCCGCACGATTCAGGCCCGAGATGTATGCCGTCGATTTCGGTACCTCCAACTCGCTGCTCTCTGCGGCAAGCGCGGAGGCGACCTGTCCGCCCATCCCGCTTGACAGCGCGGCGGCAGACCCGACCGTCCTCCGGAGCCTGCTCTTCTTCGGGCAACAGCGGTTCTCCTGCGGCGCAGCGGCGATCACCGATTTCGTCGCGAACGGGATGCAAGGGCGCTTCATCCGCTCGATCAAGAAATACCTCCCGGACCGGAGCTTCTCCGGCACCCAGATCGGGCACCGGGTCGTGACCATCGAGGACCTGATCGGCCGGTTCCTCAAGGAGATGCGCGATCAGGCGAACCGGTACTTCGAGGCGGACGTCGCGCGCGTCGTGCTGGGCAGGCCGGCGAAGTTCTCGAACGATCCGGCGGACGATCGGCTCGCCGAGGAGCGGCTCGAGAGGGCGGCGCGCATCGCCGGGTTCCGCGAGATCTTCTTTTGCCCCGAGCCGGTCGCCGCCGCGCACGATTTCCAGCTGGAGCTCGACCGCGGGGCCGTCGTCCTCGTGGCCGATTTCGGGGGCGGGACGTCGGATTACACGATCGTGCGGATGCGCCGGGAAGGGTTCGCGCCGTCCGACGTGCTCTCGCTCGGCGGCGTGTCGATCGCCGGGGACGCGCTCGACGGGAGCCTCATGCGGCACAAGATCGCGCGCCACTTCGGCGCAGAGGTCACCTACCGCGTCCCGCTCGGCTCGAACCTGCTGACAATGCCCCGGCCCATCGCCGAGAAGCTCTGCTCGCCGGCCGATATGACGGTGCTCCAGCACCGCGACGTGCTCGCCTTCCTCCGCGACGTGAAGGCGTGGTCCCTCGGGCCCGAGGACCGGCAGCGCATGGATAACCTGCTCTGCCTCGTCGAGGACTCGCTCGCCTTCCGGGTGTTCGAGGAGATCGAGCGCAGCAAGTGCGCGCTGTCCGGCGAGGCAGCGACGGAGTTCTGCTTCGACTACCCGTCAATGCACATCCGCGAGCCCATCGCGCGGGAGGACTTCGAGGCCGCAAGCGAGCGGCAGATCGACGCCATCCTCCGCGCCCTCGACCACACGGTGCAGGACGCGGGCATGTCGTTCGACGACGTCGACGTCGTGTGCTGCACCGGCGGCACCGCCAGGGTGCCGGCCCTCCGGCGCGCGATCGAGCGCCGCTTCGGCCAGGGCAAGGTGAGGCAGCTCCGGAGCTTCCACTCGGTCGTGCAGGGGCTCGCCGAGCGCGCGCGCAGCATCGCCGCCGCGTCCGCCTGATCGGGCGTCGAGCCAGCGGGGATCGCCCTCGACGATCCACGGGTACGCCTCGTGGAGCGCGCGCTCCATCCGGCCGCCGTAGGTGTGGCCCGCGCCCTCGGCGTGGAGCACGCGCGCCGTCACGCCGCCGCGCTCGAGCACCGCCTGCGTCTCGCGCGCCCTGGCCGCGCAATCGGCCCGGCCGCACGCGAGCAGCACCCGCGCCCCCCCGGCGCCGCGAAAGCGCCGGGCGGTGCCCAGCGTCCACTCGCCGAAGCCGCCATAACCACCCTCGATCAGCGCCGCCCGCGCAAAGCGCGCGGGGTGCCCGGGCAAGAGCAGCGCGCCCATGATCGCCCCCTGCGAGAACCCCGCATAGACGGGCTCGCGGAGATCCACCCGATCCCCGAAGCGCCGCGACAGCGCCGAGACGGCCGCCGCGACCTCGCGGCTCAGCGCGCGATGATCGGGGTAGTAGAAGATCCCGTCCGGCACCCGCGCGTCGATGGGCTTGCCGCGCGGGCAGAGGATGAACCCGGCGCCCCGCACCATCGCGCGCCAGACGTCGCAGTGCCACTCGGGCCGATCGCCGGCGCCGTGCGCCACCACGATCACGGGCCGCGGCCCGCCGCCGCTCGGCGGCACGACCACCGCGGGCCTGAAGCCGGGGACCTCGAGATCGACGAACGCTCCCTCCTCGGCCGGCGGCGGGGGCGCCGGCGCGGGCGCGGGGCGATCCTCCGGCGCGTCGAGGGACGCGTCGCTGCGGCCCACCGGCGCGGCGAGCGGCGCGGGCGCGCACCCGCCGGCGCCGAGCGCGAGCGCGATCGTCAGGAGGAGCGCCCCTCGCGGGCCGCAGGTCGCCGGCGCTCGTCGGCTCGTCACGCTCATCGCGACTCGGAGCCTGAACACCGCGAGCGCGAGAATCAAGAAGCGGAGCAGGTGCCCTATCCCGAAATACAGGGAGAACCTTCGCGAGCGCTCGTGGGAGCCTCATGGAGGGGAAAGGGGATGTTCCCCCCACCCGTCGTGTCGAGCGCCACGCTGGAGCCAGGCAGCGCCTAGGCCGCCACGAGCACGATGCGGCTCACCTCGGGGGGCGCGCCGATGCGCGCGGGCGGGCCGGCGGTGCCGAAGCCGCGGTTGATGTAGAGATGCGCGCCGCCGCGCTGGTAGAGCCCGGCGACGTAGCCGTGAGGGAGCACCACGTCGGCGGGCCGGACGACGAGGTTGACCTGGCCGCCGTGCGTATGCCCGCTGATCTGCAAGGCCACCTCGCCGGCCGCCTCCGGGAAGAACACGGGGTTGTGACAGAGCAGCACGCGCGGCAGGTCGCGCGGCACGTCGGCGAGCGCCCGGCCGAGGTGGGGGCCGCCGCCGGGCACCCGCCGCCGCGCCCACACGTCGTCGACGCCGAGCAGCGCGAAGGCGCCGCCGGCCCCTCCGATGACGCGCCCCCGGTTCTGCAGCACGTGCGCGCCGCCGCGCTCGAGCGCGTCGATCGTCGCGTCGATGCCGGCGAAATGGTCGTGGTTGCCCGGGATCGCCGCGACCCCCTCGCGGGCGAGCGGGCCGAGCCGCCGCGTGAGCCGCCCGAGGTGCTCGGCGTACCTCGGATCGAAATCGATGAGGTCGCCGGTCATCACGACGAGATCGCCGCGCGCCTTGCGCACGAGATCCTCGGCGGCGCGCATCTCGGGCTCACCCACGAACAGCCCGAGGTGGATGTCCGAGAGCTGCACGATCGAGAAGCCGTCCAGGCTGCGCGGCAGCCCCGGTATCGGAATGGCGATCTCCTCGATGACGTAGTCGTGCCGCCCGACCAGCGCGCCGTACACAGCGCTGCCGCCGCCGATGAGGAACGCCGAGCCCGCGGCCCCGTTCGCGAGGAACGCGCGGCGGGGGAGCGCGGGCAGCGCGCTCGGCGGCGCAGCCGGCGGGACGGCCTCGCCCCCGGCGCCGCCCCCCTCGCGCGCCGCTGCGTCCGCGGGGCGGCCGGCCAGGTCGGCGGCGCGCGGGGCCGCGGCGGCGCGCGCGAGCGCGGCGCGCCCGAGCCGCGCGATCAGCTGCCCGAGATCGACGACGGCGAGCAGGACAGCGGAGATCAGGACGGCGAGCGAGATGGTGCTGCCCACGAGCCCCATCGCGCGGAGCACGCCGTCGGGCAGCGCGCCGCGCCCGAGCCGCGACAGGGTCATGGCGATGAGCCCGGCGGCGAGCAGAAAGGAGAGCGCGCGCCGGGCGCGAGGCCCCAGGCCGAGCACCCGGGAGGCGCGCCGGTGCACGTACACGCCCATGAGGCCGACGACGAGGAGGACGATCAGCGCGATGAGGAGAAAACGCATGGCGGGCTCTGCGGACGGCGGGGGGACCGAAGCGTAACCGATCCGGCACGCCCGGCCAGAAGCCGCCACGGAGTGGGGGCTGGCAAACCACCCGAAACGATTCTGGTGGTTTGCCATGACACCGAGCGTCGGGCAGCGCTGTCCAGTCCTGATGATCACGCGCTGCGTTGAGCGCTCAGGAACAGTCCGCCCGATGCGCGTCGGCGCGTTCTCCACAAGCGGAGCACCCCTGCGGCGCCGTGGTTGAACGCGCCCATGACGCGCGCGTGACGCGAGATGTGGACGGACGTGTTTTATTCGCCGTGAAAAAATAACCGCACGGCAGATGATGAAGCCACGGTGAGATCGCGCAGTCGTCGTTTGTTCTTGCTCCAGCGAAACCGTTGGTCTAGATTCGGCGCGCTAATCTTGACGTGCTGAGTTTGCCTGGTTCCTTTGGCGAAGTAGATGAAAGGCTTAGTATGCTGAGAAGGAATTCGCATCGGGGGTTGAGCAACTGGTTTGCGGTCCTCTTCGCCGCATCCATCGCGGCCTGCTCGGGTGCAGGCGAGAACGGCGGGGACGAGGGAGCGGGCGGCGCGAGCGGCCCGACGGGCGGCGGCACCGGCGCGGGCACCCCGACGGGCGGCGGCACCGGCGCGGGCACCCCGACGGGCGGCACCGGCACGGTCGATCCGACGGGCGGCGGCACCGGCGCGGGCACCCCGACGGGCGGCGGCACCGGCGCGGGCACCCCGACGGGCAGCACCGGCGCGGGCACGGGCTCCTGCCCCACTGCCGTCGACATCTCGACGACGGGCAACCCGCTCGACGGGGGGACGCTGTTCGTGGACCCGGAGTACATCGCGAAGGTCCAGTCGTCGATCGACATGACGACGGACGCGGCCCTCGTCGCGAAGATGAAGAAGGTCCAGGAGATCCCCACCGCGTTCTGGCTCGACAACATCGCCGCGGTCAGCCGCCTCGCGGGGCACCTCGACAAGGCGATCGAGCTCCAGAACCAGCTCTGCAAGCCGGTCATTCCGGTCATCGTCGTGTACGACCTGCCGAACCGCGACTGCTTCGCCGAGGCGTCGAACGGCGAGCTCCGGCTCGAGAACGGCGGAGCCGCGCGGTACAAGACCGAGTTCATCGACAAGATCGCGGAGATCTTCGCCGCCCGGCCGAACCTGCGCATCGTCACGGTCATCGAGCCCGACTCGCTCCCCAACCTCGCGACGAACATGGGCCAGAAGGACTGCTCCGAGGAGACGGCGGCTGGCTACAAGGAAGGCGTCGCGTACGCGCTCAAGAAGCTCAGCATGTCGCACGTCCATCACTACATCGACGCCGCGCACTCGGGCTGGCTCGGCTGGCCGGACAACCAGGAGAAGGGCGCCGCGATCTTCAAGGAGGTCCTCGACCTCGCCGGCAATCCGTCCAACGTCCGCGGCTTCGCGACCAACGTCGCCAACTACACCCAGCTCAAGTACGCCGATGGCGCGGAGAGCTACGATCAGCAGTTCAACCCCTGCTTCGGCGAGTACGACTACGTCAACCAGTTCGGTCAGGCGCTGTCGGCCGTGGGCCTCGGCGACAAGCACTTCATCATCGACACGAGCCGCAACGGCCGCGGCAACATCCGGGCGGACTGGGGCTACTGGTGCAACAACATCGGCGCCGGCATGGGCGAGCGGCCCAGGGCGAACCCGGGCGGCGCGACGCGCCTCGACGCTTTCTACTGGGTCAAGCCGCCGGGTGACTCCGACGGCACCGCGGACAAGAGCGCGGCGCGCTACGACCTGTTCTGCGGCTACGAGGACGCGGATCAGCGCGCGCCGGAGGCGGGTTACTGGTTCCACGACTACTTCGTGGAGTGCGTGAAGAACGCCAACCCGCCGCTCTGATCGGCGTCGGCGGCTGTCCCAGGCCGTGACGAGCGCGCTCTGTCGAGCGCGCGCCGGCGGCCGGGGCAGGCGAGGAGCGTAGAAAAAGGGGTCTACCCGCCCGCGGGCCGCGCGGCCGGCTGGAGGGTAGACCCCTTGGGAAAACGCTCCTCGCCTGCCCCGGTCGCCGCGCTGTTTTTGTCGACCTCACCAGCGCGGAAGGCCCGCCGCCGGCGGGCGGACGCCGGGCCGCCGCGGCGCGGCGAGCCGTGGCATGGTGGTGCCCGGTGCACGACTCCATCACGCTCGATCAGCTCCGCACGTTCATCGCGGTCGCCGACGAGGGGAGCTTCTCGGCGGCGGCCAGGAAGCTCCGCCGCGTCCAGTCGGCCGTGAGCCACGCGATGGCCAACCTGGAGGGCCAGCTCGGGGTCGTGCTCTGGGACCGCTCGACGAGGATCCCGGCGCTCACGGAGCAGGGCCGCGTCCTGCTCGACGCCGCGCGGCGGGTGTGCGCCGACGCGGACGCGCTCAGCAGCGCGGCGCAGCGGCTCGCCGGCGGCCTCGACCCGCTCGTCTCGCTGTGCGTCGACGCTGTGTTTCCGCTGTCCGCGCTTGTCGATCTCTGCGTCGAGTTCGCGCGCGTCTACCCGACCGTGGAGCTCGTCGTCCACACCGAGAGCATGGCCGCCGTCGCCGACAGGGTCCTCGACGGGACGTGCCAGCTCGGCGTCGTCGGGCCGGCCGCGCCGGCCCAGGGGCTCGAGCGCCGGCACCTCACGTCGGTGCGCATGGTGCCTGTCGCCGCCAGGTCGCACCCGCTCGCCGCCGCCCAGCAGAGCGCCGCGCGCCTCGCGACCGAGCAGCTCCGCGAGCACGTGCAGATCGTGCTGAGCGAGCGCGGCGCGGCGCGCTCGCCGGAGCAGGCCGTCCTGTCCCCCCGCACCTGGCGCGTCGTGGACCTCCAGACCAAGCGAGAGCTCCTGTGCGCCGGGCTCGGCTGGGGCAACCTGCCAGAGCACATGATCCGCGACGACCTCGGCGCGGGGCGCCTGGTGCGCCTGCGGCCGGACGCGTGGGGCGATGACGAGCACCTCCTGGCGCTCGCCCTGGTCCACCGGCCGGGGCTCGTGATGGGCCCCGCGGGGCAATGGGTGCTGAAGCGCCTCGTCGAGCTCTGCTGCCAGCACGTGGGGCGCCCGGAAGCGCCGCGGTGACAGGGCGATCGAGCGCGCGCTCGCCGCCCGCCGACGCCGGCCGATCTCGTCAGAGCGAGAGCCGCGAGAAGAGCTCGTTGACGCGGATCGCGGCCGCGACGCTCCCCGTGTCATGCGCGTAGTCCATCGCCGCGAACAGGTGAGTCTGCTCGAGGTCGAGCCGCTCCGGCGAGCGCTCGAGGAGCGCGACGTAATGCTCGAAGAAGCGGCGTTGATCGAGCTGCGTGCGCTTCAGCACCGCGTGGCGCACCGTCGCGTGCAGCGCGAAGCGGCCCGCGAACGGCTCCTGCACCAGCCGGAACCGGCGCAGCGAGGCGAGCGCGTCGCCGGCGCTCCGCCCCGCCCGCGCGAGCTGGGCGAGCGACGCCTCGTCGATGTGGTCGCCGTTCGAGTGGGCCAGCACCGCGAGCATCCGGCGCGCCGCCGGCGCGAGCCCGCGGAAGACCCACGCGACGAGCAGGCCGACCTCGGGGAGGTCGTCCTCGTGATCGATGACCTGCACGCGGTCGACGCCGCCCGCCACGAGCCAGCCGCGGAGCTCGTCGGCGTCGGCCGCGCCGCTCGTGACGATCGCGTCGGCGAGCTCCAGGGAGACGGGGTTCCAGCGGAGCAGGCGCGTCAGCGAGGCGACCGCGGGGAAGGGGCTCTGCCCCGAGGTCACGAGCGGCGCGATGACCGGGAAGATCGAGACGCCGGCGACGAGGCAGCGGCGCGCCGTGATGACCCAGGTCACCGCCTCGTCGCGCAGGTCGTCGAGCAGCTCGGCGACGGCGCGGTCGTGCTCGTGGTTGTCGAGCACGATGAGCATCTCCCCGAGCGCCCGCAGGCGGCGCCGCAGCGCCGGCAGCGAGGGCGACGGCCCCGCCCCGAACCGGAGCGACAGCATGCCGACCAGCGTGCGCGCGTCCCAGGCGCCGACCCGGAACCAGTGGATCCCGCCGGGGAGCTCGCGCGCGAGCCTGTGCCCGAGCGCGCACGCGAGCGTCGACTTGCCGCTGCCGCCCGTGCCGACGAGCGCGATGCGCGTCGGGCGCGACGCGCGCAGGGCGGCCGTGAGCGTCGCGAGCTCGCGGCGCCGGCCGCGCAGCGAGGGGGGCGGGGGAGGGAACACGTACGGCGAGGCGGTCATCCCCGCGCGAGCCTAGCAAAAGGCGCGGGGGGGGCGGCGCCTCTTCGCCTCCTCCGCCGCCTCGTCGGGCTCACATGGGCCGGGGCGGCGCGCGCAGGAGCAGCTCGATCGCGCGGGAGATCGGCTCCGGCGACATCGAGGTGAGGCGGAGCCGGCGGAGCTCCTGCCCCTGCCGGCTCAGGAACACCGCCGGCACGCCGCGGATGTCGAGGCGCCCGGCCTCGGCCTGCGCCTCCGCGAGCAGCCGCGCGACCTCGGCGCTGTCGCGCTGGGCCATCGCCTGCGCGGCGTCCACGCCCGGCAGCTCGGAGGCGACGCGCAGCAGGAGATCGTCCGTGATCGCCGGGCGCTCGCGCGCCTGGATCCGGAAGAAGTGATCGACGAAGTCCCAGAGCCGGTCCTGCATCCCGACGGCCGCGGCCATGCGCGCGGCCTGCACGGAGCCCGGGCCGAGGAACGTGAGGTTCCGGAACACGAGCTTCACCTGCCCGGTCCTCACGTGGCGCTCGAGGATCGCGGGCAGCACCTCGAGCGCATAATCCCGGCAATGCGAGCAGCGGAGATCGGAGAACTCGACCAGCGTGATGGGCGCGCGCGGATCCCCGAGGACGATGCCGTCCTGGGGAATGCCGGAATAGAGGCCGACAGCCGCGCTTGCGCCGCCGGTGGCCTCCGGTTCGGGCTCCTCGCCGGCGCCCTGGCAGGCCGAGATCCCGAGCAGGAGCGCGGCGAGCAGGGCGCCGCGCCGCGGCGCGGAGCCAGGGTGTGAGTTGCGCGGATGGGCGAGTGCGTATCGTTCGATCAGCTCAGGCTTCATCCCGGGACACACGGCACGATCCATACCCCCTCACGGGCGCGCCGGAGCCCCGCTCACGAGCATTCCGGTAAACGGCGCTGCGCGAGGATCTCCGGGTGAGCAAGGACTCCTGTCCAGCGCGCCGGCGGCGTCGCGGGGCGAGATCCCCGGGGGGTCGAGCGCGCCGAGATCCGAGGTGCCCTGTTCTTCTCCCGGCGTCGCTGCGCGGCGGAGCCCGCGCTGCCCGGCGCCCGCCCGCCGCTCGTGGCGTCCCTCGACCGGGCCCCCGCCGCGGCCGCGCGCTGCCCGGCGACGGGGCGCTTGCCTGCACCCCGTTCCTTCCGCAATGCTCGCGCGGCCCCGCGTGTCCTCGGAATCCCCTCAGCTCAGCGCCGCCTTGCGCCGCGACCGTGAACGGGCCTGCGCCCTGGCTCCGCCCGACGGCGCGCGGGAGGTCGACGCGCCGCCCGGCAGCGCGCGGGAGGTCGGCGCGCCGCCCGGCAGCGTGCGGGAGGTCGGCGCGCCGCGCGGTGAGGCCGGGCCGCCCCCCGGCGGCGTGGCCAGGCAGCTCCGCGAGCAGGCGCAGGGCGCCCTCGGCGAGCTCCTCCGCGGCCTCCAGGCCGCCGATCTGCAGGGCCCGGACATCGCGCGCGGCGGCGCCGCTGCAGGGCGGCGGCACCTCCACGCCGGGCTCGTGGCCGCGCTGATGCGGATCATCTTCCTCCTCTACGCGGAGTCGCGCGGGCTGCTGGCCGGCGCGCCCGGCGACGGCGCGCCTGTCGCGCGGCTCTTCGACGAGCTCGAGGAGCACCGGCGGTGCGGCGGCGACCTCGATCGCCGCCACGGCGCGTGGGCGCGCGTCGCGGCGCTCTTCCGCGCCCTCGCCGACCGCGGTCCCCGGGGCGCGCGGGGCGGCCTCTGCGACCCGGACGCGTTCCCCTTCCTGGAGAGCGCGCCCTGGCTCAGCGACGGCGTGCTCCGCCGCGTGCTCTCGGCGCTGCTCGTCCACGACGGCGCGAGGGTCCGCCACGGCGATCTCGAGGTCGAGCACATCGGCACGCTCTACGAAGGCCTGATCGCGCTCGATCTCGAGGTCGCCGAGGGCGAGTCGATGGCGCTGCTGCCGTCCCACGTTGTCGTCGACCTGGAGGCGCTCCTCGCCCTCCCCGGCGGCGAGCGGCCCGCGCGGCTCGAGGAGGCGGCGGGCCAGAAGCTCGGCGCGCGCCACGCCGCCGCCGTCGCCGCGGCCGGCACCGTGGCCGATCTGGCGCAGGCGCTCGCGCGTCGCGCCTCCCCGCGGCACCCGGGCCGGATCGCGCGCGGCACGCTCTACCTTCAGCCGGGCCAGATAAGGCGCCGCGCAGGCTCGTATTATACACCGCGTGACATCACATGTCACGTCGTCGAGCGGACGCTCACACCGCTGCTCCAGGCAGCGGGCCGGCCGCCGGCGCCCGACGACCTCCTCGCGCTCGCCGTCTGCGACCCCGCGATGGGCTCGGGCGCGTTCCTGGTGGAGGCGTGCCGCCAGCTCGCCGCGCACCTGGCCGCGGCCTGGCAGCGCGCCGGCGAGGCGCCGTACCTCGCGCCAGGGGAGCCGCCGCTCCGCCGCGCCATGGCGCTCGTGGCGGAGCGCTGCCTTCATGGCGTCGACCTCGACCCGCTCGCGGTCGACCTCGCCAGGCTCTCGCTCTGGCTCGTGGTGGCGCAGGCGGACCTGCCGCTGAGCTTCCTCGACGGCAAGCTCCGCTGCGGCGACAGCCTCATCGGCGCCTCGCGCGCGGAGATCGGCGCCTTCCCGGCCGACGCGTGGTCGCGCGGCGGCGCCGCGGACGCCGCCGTCGAGCGGCGAGCGCGGCAGGCGTTGACGCGGCGGGCTCCCGCGCGCGGCCGGGCGCAGGGTGCGCGGGCGCCGACCGGCGCGCCCGGCGATCCGGCGGAGCGCGCCGCGGTCGCGGATCCGGCGGAGCGCGCCGCGGCCGCGGCGCCGGCGGAGCGCGCCGCGGTCGCGGATCCGGCGGCGCTCGACGCCTGGATGGCCCTGTGGTTCTGGCCGCTGGAGGGCGATCTCGCGGCCGCGGCGCCGACCCCGGACACGTTCGACCGCCACATGGCCGCGGCGCGCGAGCCGGCCGACCCGCGCGCCGCCCTCTCGCGCCGCATCGCCGAGGAGCGCCGGTTCCTGCACTGGGAGCTCGCGTTCCCCGGCGTCTTCGATCGCCCGGAGCCGGGCTTCGACGCCGTGATCGGCAACCCGCCCTGGGTCGCGTACGTTGGCCGCGCCGCGCAGCCGATCGCGCCCGAGGTCTTCAACCTCCACCTCCGCAGGAACCCGGCCTTTCACGGCTACCGCTCGCTGCACGGCCTGTTCGTGCGCCGGGCGGCGTCGCTGCTCCGTCCGGGCGGCCGGCTCGGCCTCGTCATCCCGACGTCTGTCTCGGATCTCGACGGCTACCGCCCGACGCGGCGCGCGCACGACGCGCTCTGCGCCGTGGACCCCGACCTCCCGAGCTTCGGCAGCGACGCCTTCGAGGGCGTGTTCCAGCCGTGCATGGGCCTCCTCTCGACCCGCGTCGGCCGCGTCGGCCCCGCGTCTCCCCGGGCGGCGGCCGGCGCCCCGTGGCCCCTCGCGCGCTCGGACCTCGACGTCGTGTCCAGCCGGCTCCTCGATCGGCTGAGCGCGCTCGCCCCGCTCCCCGCCGCCCTGTTCGGGGAGCGCGGCTTCCAGACAACGGCCGAGGATGCCGAGCGCATCCGGCGCGCGGACGTGCCCGTGCCGCCGTACACCTGCCCCATCCGGGAGGGCACCGACGTGGGCGAGCTCATCGCGCGCGCGCCGCGCCACCACGTCGATCGCGCCGCCGTGAAGGGCCGCTTCCGCAAGGACGAGGACTGGAGGGCGGTGCGGCTGCTCATCCGGCAGACCGCCCGGTACCCGATCGCCGCGCTGAGCGACGGCCTCCCGTTCCGCAACTCGATCCTGGCCGGCTTCTGCGACGCCACCTGGAGCGAGTATGCGTTGCTCTGCTACCTCAACTCCTCGCCTGTCCGGTGGTGGCACTACACCCGGCACCGGGACGCGCGCGAGGGCATGCCGCAGGTGAAGATCGCGCACCTGCGCGCGATCCCCGCGCCCCCGCCGGGTCGGGCCGATCGGATCGCCGCGCTGGACGCGCTCGGGCGGGAGCTCGGCCCGGCGAACGCGGGCCTGCCCGTCGAGGCCCGGCGCCACCTGGACGCCCTGGTGGCGACCATGCTGGAGATGACCGAGGAGGAGCGGCGCTGCGTCGCGGCCTGGGCGGCGGCGACGCCGCTCCCGCGGCCGGACGGCTGAGCGCCGGCCAGCGGCCCCGGCGCAGCGCCCCGCCCTGTCGAGGGCGCCGTCCGCACCGCGTCAGAACCCGCCGTCGAAGCCGGGCGCGTCCTTCGCGCTGTCCTTCGCGCTGTCCTTCAGGTTGAACAGCGCGCTGCGGAGATCATCGAGGTCGAAAGGCTTCTCGAACACCGCCGAGGCGCCCAGGCTGCGCGCTGCCGCGTGCAGGTGGGGGTCGCCGAACGCGGTGATCAGGATGACCGGCGGTCGGCGCCTCAGCTCGGACAGGCCCTCCAGGATCTCCATCCCCGAGAAGCACGGCAGCTGGATATCGCTGACGATCGCGTCGATCGGCTCCGGCGGTTCCTGCCCACCGAGCCAGGGCGCCACCTTGTCGAGCAGCTCGAGGCCGTTGCGCGCCTCCGAGACCTCGAACCCGTCGCGCCGGAGCGCGAGGGCGAGCGTGGCGCGCATGTCGTCATCGTCCTCCGCGAGGAGGATACGCTGACCTTTGCCGAACAAGCCGCAAGGCGGGACCAAGGGCTTGTCGCCAATCCAGCTTTCCGTGAGGTTCATCGCCGCTTCTCCTTAACTACAGGCCCGCCAACACCGCGGCCTCGGACCGTCCACCGTGGTCCTCGGCGATCGAACCCGCAGGATTTGCAGCGGCCGTGCCACGCTGTCCTCCTTTGCAGTGAAGCGGGCTCGACGAGACCGTTGCGCTCGCGGGACCGCGGTGTCCGCGGCGTAGCGCGCGCCTGCAGGGGTCCCCTTCCGCCTCGTAGGGGCAATTTGTCGCGCGGAGGGGCAGAACACGCGCACGCGTGGGGCACTTCCGTCTCCCCGCCTCGCGGGGCCGCGCCTCATGGCCCGCGCGCGGATCGCCTCGCGCGCAGGGCCGTTCCACTTCGAGCGGGAGCCGCGTGCCTCGGGCCCGGCGACGCAACAGCGTCCGTGGTGTCCTCGCCGAAGAGATTGGTGACCTTGGAACAGCCGGAACGGCCGCGAGGTAGGGGCGAGCGAGCAGCGATGAGGCTGCCTCTCTTGAAGAGAGCGCTCGGCGAGGAGCAGCGGAGAAGGGGATGGGAGGGGGGAGGAGCGGATGGGCCAGCGCCGCGCGAGCCAGGTGGCCCGGGGCGGGCGCTGGCCCGGGGGGGGGGGAGAGCGCTCGTCTATCGGTCCGTCTATCGGTCCGTCGCTGTTGCGGGGCAGCGGTCCCTTGCCGGCCGGTGACCGATCATCAGTCGCGGTGCGGCGCGCAGAGGCGGCCGTTGTTGTAGTTGTCGAGCGTCTCGGCGAGGGGCTGGCCGATGGTCCAGGGCGTGTTCTTGCCGTTCTCCTTCATGTTGCTGCCGAGCGGGTACTGCTTGAGCCAGGCGTCGGCCTTGGCGATGGTGTCCTCGATGCAGCTCGACTGATTGCCGATACCGACATTGAGCTTGGCGACGATGAGGTGCTTCGCGATGATGTACGTCACGTCGCCCTTGGTCGGGCGGCTGATGATATCGAGGAGCTGGGCCTTCGTGTACGTCTTGCCGCCGACGGTCATCGACGAGACCTTCCACGCGCTCTCGTGGTTCTTCCAGTAGCCGGGGGTGCCGGTGCCGGGGGCCGCGGCCGGGCACGCGCCGCAATCGGCGCTGCAGCTCGAGCAGTCCTCGAAGCCCGCCTTGCAGGTGCCGTCGCCGCAGACGGGCGGGCATTCACCGCAATCGGCGCTGCACGTCGAGCAGCTCTCGCCGACCTCGCAGACGCCGCTGCCGCAGACGGGCGGGCAGATACCGCAGTCGCTCGGGCACTCGAGGCAGTTCTCGCCGGCCTCGCAGGTGTCGTTGCCGCAGACAGCGGGGCAAGCGCCGCAGTCGCCGGCGCAGTTGGAGCAGTCCTCGCCTGTCTCGCAGACGTTGTTGCCGCAGACAGCGGGGCAAGCGCCGCAGTCGTCCGAGCAGGTGCCGCAGTCCTCACCGGCCCCGCAGGTGCCGTCGCCGCAGACGGGCGGGCAAGCGCCGCAGTCGTCCGAGCAGCTCCCGCACGACTCGCTCGCGTCGCAGGTGCCGTCGCCGCAGACCGGCGGGCAGATGTCGCAGTCGGCGCTGCAGCTCCCGCAGTCCTCGCCGACCTCGCAGGTGCCGTTGCCGCAGACGGGCGGGCAAGCGCCGCAGTCGACGGCGCAGGTGCCGCAGCTCTCGTCGCCGCCGCAGACGCCGTTGCCGCAGGAGAGCTGGTAACCGAAGTCCGCGTCGAGCAGGTCCTGGGCCCAGCCGAGCGACACAGTGCCCACGTTGTCGAGCCCACCGTCGGGATCGGCCGTCGGCTCCTGTCCGGCGAGCGGGCCGCTCGTCATGAAGTTGTCGGAGGTGATGACCACCGAGTAGGTGCCCGCGGCGAGGGTGTCGAAGAGGTAGAAGCCGGGCTGGCCGGTGTAGGGGCTGTTGCCGGTGACGGTGGAGTCGAGGAGGACGCCGTCGTGGAACAGCTCGACGAGGACGCCGTTGACGCCGAGCTCGCCGGTCTCCGGCTCGTAGAGCCCGTCGGCGTCGCTGTCGAGCCAGACCGTGTCGCCGATCGACGAGTACGTCACATAGCCGAAGTCGGCGTCGCTCACGTTCTCCCCCGCGTCGAGGGACACGGCGAGCGGCTCGTCGTCGGTGGTGAGGAAGTGGCCGAGCGGGAGCGTCGCGTCGTCGACGCTGACGACGTAACAGCCCGCCTCGAGCTCGCCGAAGCGGTAAGCGCCGTTCGCGTCGGTGGCGGTCGTCCTCGGGGTCGTCCCGGCGTCGGCGACCTTGTCGCAGTTCGCGTCGACGAAGAGGTCGACGACGACGTTGGAGATGCCGGGCTCGGAGGCGTCCTCGACGCCGTCCGCGTTCGCGTCGAACCACACCTTGTCGCCGATCGAGCCCTTCGGGGCCGTGTAACAGACCTCGAGCAGAGGACGGTAGGAGAGGTTCGTGTGGGCGCTGCCCTTGTACGATGTCTTGCCGTACTGGTCCTCCTCGAGGAGGATCCCGTGGTTGGGCGAGATGCCGCTCACCCACTCCTGGACCAGCTCCGTGAGATCGAGCTGTTGCCACACCGAGCCGCCGGCCACGAACGACGTGAAGGTCGTGGGATCGATGCCGCCGAGGTTGTTCCAGGTGACCGTGTCCTCGCTCCAGGGTGCGAGCACCCGGTGGGCGCGGACGGTCTGGGCCGTGCTGCTGTACGTCTGCGCGTAGAACTTGGCCGACGTGACGAGAGAGCCGGCGGGAATGGGGCTCAGATTGAAGCCGAACAGGGCGCGCTTCTCGCCGGCCGTGCTGGAGTACCCGGTGTTCACCTCATGAGGCGTCCGGACGGCGTAGCTCGGGTAGAGGCTCCAGATCTCGGCGTTGTAGATGTCGCCTAGCGCCCCCCGCTGGATCACGGTGCACGTGGGCGAAGGCGCGGTGGTGTTGGCGAAGCTCGTGGCGGTGATGAACAGGGTTGCGAGCGCGGCGGATGAGGCGATTGCGATCTGCTTCATTGGTAGCTCCTTGAGGTCCTCACGGGTGAACCACTGCTGGAGCGTCATCCGAATAGCAGGCACCATGACACACGGGTCAGGCGAGGTCGGTTTCGCGGGCTCCGGTCGGGCTGCGCCCCGCGGGGCTGATCAGGATCAGATCAGGTACGCGGGCGCCTTGGCTCGGATCGGAGAGCGGATGCGCAAAGAGACAGTGTTTAACTTAGCCACTCGATGTCGAAAGTGTCCAGATCTTTCTGGCAGCGATACGCGAAAAAAACATCGCTGGCGGCGACTTGCACAGTGACGCTTTTGGCCTGTGCGGTGACGCTTTTGGGCACCCCCATGCCCGGCCCGCGCTTGTCAGCCTGCATCCACACTCCATGCGTCGGAGCGCAGGGACGACGGCGGCCCGCGGCGTCAATCGACGCTGTCGACGCGCGCCACGCGCGCCACGCGTGCGGCAGCGCACTGGTGCGCTCCGCAGCCCTCTCCGCCCCTCTGCAGGGCCCGAGGGACGAACAGGATCGGATCAGGTGCGCGGGGTCTCCGAGCGAGTTTTGATGCAGAGTGCGCACAGGACCATTTTTCAAGATAACGAGTCTCCGCTTCGCCTGTCTAGATCCTTTTCGGGGCTCGAGAGCTTTTGTGCGGTGCCACGTCGTGCCACGTCTCCCCCTGCCGGCGCGTGATCCCCCATCCCCTCATCCCCCGCCTCTCCATCCCGCGCGCCTCGCCTGGTCGTTGTCAGCCTCGTCGCCGTCGTCCCGGTCTGTCCCGAGAGGCGCGAGCGCCGCCGACACCGCGGGCGGGCGCTGCCGGGTGCCGTCCGCGGGCGGGCGCTGCTAGGGTTCCGCCGTGGGACGCCCGCTGCTCGCCTCGCCGGCCCTGCTCCTCGCGCTCCTCGCCTCGTCGCTCGTCGCTGCCCCGCGCACCGGCGCCGCGCAGGAGCTGCCCACGCTGAGCGGGGCGTGGACGGCGAGCCCGCTCACCGAGCAGTGGTCGGTCGCCGCGTGGGGCGAGGCGTGCGGGCCGAGGCCGCAGCCGCAGGGCGCGCCGGGCGGCGCCGTGCAGATCCAGCAGCAGGGCTCGGAGCTCTCGATCTCGGGCGCCGGCCGGCCGTGGAGCACCGCCGCGTGCTGGGAGCAGATGCCCGGGCTCGCGCGGAGCAAGCACTCGGCGTCCGGCGACGCGCGCTCCTGGCAGACGCGCTGCACGACGCCCCCCAACGACCCCCGCCGCGCTGTCGTCACGACGACCACGCAGGCGACCGACACCAGCATCCAGATGGTCGAGACGGGGCAGTACCAGTTCATCATCCAGGGCACGACCTGCAACGCCTCCGTGACGAGGACGCGGACGTACACGCTCGTCCGGCGCGCGGGCGACGCGCCGCCCGCGGCGAGCGCGCCGGCCACCGCGAGCGCGCCGCCGGCCGCCGCGAGCGCGCCGCCCGCCGCCTCCGTGAAGAAGCCCGCGGCGTCGCGCACCTGCGACGCCCCCGGCGAGCCGGCGCGCCTCGAGGTCACGCCGTCGCGCAAGCTCATGCGGCCGGGCGAGCGCTTCCAGTTCCGCGCGCTCGTCATGGATGCGGAGGGGTGCGCGCTCCCGACGCGGCCCGCGTGGTCGATCGCCCCCGGGCCGCTCGCGTCCGCCGCGACGGTCGACGCGACAGGCGCGCTCTCGGTCGGCGCCGACGCGGGCGAGGGGAACCTCGGCCTTGTCGCGTCCGTGGCCGGCAAGGGCGTGACCGTCTCGATCGAGGTGACGAGCCCCGATCGGTACGACGCGCTCCTCGCGACGAGCGGGCTCAATGAGGCGGGCGAGAGCGACGAGGCCGCCTCCGTGACGATCGCGACCGGCACCATCGGCGGGCGCACCACCGCGGGGGAGGACCTGGGGCGCCAGCGCAAGAACCTGTTCGTCGCGATCGTGGGCGGCGTCGCCGCTTGCCTCGGGTTCGCGGGGCTGATCCTGCTGCGCCGGGGCCGCCGGCGGGCAGGGGGCGACCTGGACGGCCCGGCCTCGACGGGCAGCGCCTTCGGGGAGCGCGGCGGCGCCGGGGCGGAGGAGGCGCCGGCGTCCGCCGGGGCCCGGCTCGCCGAGGCGCCGGTCCAGCCGGCGTCGCCTCCGCGCGGAAAGATCTGCCCGACCTGCGGCGCGCTTTATCCAGGTGAGGCGATGTTCTGCGGTAAAGACGGCACGCAGCTCGTCCTCGTCAACTGAGGCGCACCGATCCGCGGGCAATCACGCGCAGCATCGACGCGCGCTGCGTCATCCCGCCGCGCCGCGCCGGAAGCTCGCCGCGAGATGACGCGATGCCGGTGGTGCCGTCCCCGGTTCACAAAAAAAGCCGTCGCCTTGATCGGCCTCGCGGCATCCCGCTATCCTGCCGTCAACACGACCGGGACGCGTGGACGTGCGCGTGTGTGGTCGTTGAACCCATGCCCGCAAGCCGGAACGGGAAGGGCGACAGTCGCATGAAGATTACGTGTGAGTCTTGCCAGGCGAAGTACACGATTGCGGACGAGAAGGTCGTCGGCAAGACGGTCAAGATCAAATGCAAGAAATGCAACCACGCGATGGTCGTCACCGGCGCGAATGATCCTTCCGCGGCGGCAGCCGCGTCGCAGGACGCGACCGTGGGGCAGCAGGGCGATCTCTCGGACGACGCCGAGCCGAAGCTCGACGCGGGCGGCGCGGCCTCGGGGACCTCGCCCGACGCGTGGACCGTCAACGTCGCCGAGGGCGACGAGCGCACCATGACGACGGCCGAGCTCGTGGAGGCATACGCCCGCGGAGCGCTCAGCAACGACACGTACGTCTGGAAAGAGGGCATGGGTGACTGGCTACCGATCGCCAGCGTCCCCGAGCTCCGGCAGCAGTTCTCGACGCAGGCGGATGCGGCGCCGGCAGAGGCTGCGGCGGTGCCTGCGCCCGCGGCGGTGCCTGCGCCCGCGGCGGTGCCTGCGCCCGCGGCGGTGCCTGCGCCCGCGGCGGTGCCTGCGCCCGCGGCGGTGCCCGCACCTGCAGCGGTGCCCGTGGCTCCGGCCCCGGCCGGGCTCAAGTTCGGGCCCGAGGGCACCGTGGTCATGAAGGACTCGCGGCGCGGGCCGCCCGGCGCGGCGGCCGCGCTCTCGGCCCCCGCGGCGGCGTCGCCCTCCGCACCCGCGCCTGCGGCGGCCGCCGCCGCGACAGCCGCGCCGGCTCCGGACGCGGCGGCCACCCCGGCCCCGGCGGCCGCGCGCCGCGTGGGTCGGGCGGCCGCCGTCGACGTCTTCAGCGCCGCCGAGCGCTCCTCGGAGCCGGCGGCGCCCGCGCCGCAACCCGGCATCGACCGCCAGGTGGGTGAGCGCAACGAGAACTCGGTCCTCTTCTCGCTCTCGGCGCTCACGGCGACCGAGAACGCCGCGGCCAAGCAGACGCCGGACGAGGCCCCGTCGGGCCGGCGCCCCTCGACCCGTCCCGCAAAGAACAACGGGCGCGCCGGCTATGACGATCTGCTGAACCTCGGCGGCGGCGCCATCGCCTCCGCGCCGATGCTCGCGCCCCCGCCGCTGCTCGCGCCGGTGGCAGACTCGCGGCCGCCGCCGTCCATGTCGGGATCGGCGAAGTCGTCCGTGCCGCCGGCGCCGCTCTCGTCGCTCCCGTCGCTCTCCCCGTTCGGGGCGCCGGAGGCGCCCGCCAAGCGGAGCCGCACGGGCCTCATCGCCGCCGCGGCCGCCGCGGTCGTGCTGATCGGCGGCGTCGCCTTCTTCTTCATGCAGTCGCCGAAGGAGGAGATGGTCACGCCGGAGCAGACGAACGCAGCGCCCGTCGAGGCGACGCCCCCGGCGGAGGCGACGCCCCCGGCGGAGACGACGACCCCGCCGCCGGCAGCCACGCCCTCCGAGACGGCGGCGGCCGACACGCCTCCCCCGGCGGAGACGGCGGCGCCTGCCGCTTCGGCGGAGGACGCCGCCGGCGCGGCGACGCCGACCCCGGCGCAGGCCTCGCCCGCGGCCGAGAAGCCGGCGGAGCGGGACAGGTCTGCCGCGGCGGCGCCCGCCGCGGCGAAGCCGGCGTCGAAGCCCGCGGAGGCGGCTCCGTCGGGCGGCGGCGAGTTCAACCGCGGCGCCGCGAGCTCGGCGCTCGGCGCCGCCGCTGGATCCGCCAAGAGCTGCAAGAAGGCCGGCGGCCCGACAGGGACCGGCAAGGTCAGGGTCACCTTCGCGCCGAGCGGCAACGTCACGTCGGCCGAGGTCCAGGGCGCGCCGTTCGCCGGCACGAGCGTCGGCGGCTGCGTCGCCAGGGTGTTCCGCGGCGCGCGGGTGCCCGCCTTCGGCGGCTCGCCCATCGCGGTCAGCAAGTCCTTCACCATCAACTGAGCGCAGCGCCCCCGCGCCGCCCGGCCGTCGCCGGGCGCCTGCGCCCCTCGATGGGACGCGGGCGCGCTGGCGATCGCCGCCAGCGCAACCCACCCGTCCTGTCGAAGCGCTACGCCCTGCGCCGCCAGCAGAGCAGGCCCGCCAGCGCGAGCCCGGCGAGCCACCCGGCGCTTCCATCCCGGCCGCGCGGGCTCGTCGCGCAGGCGCCGACAACGCCGCTCCCGGCGGCATAGAAGCTCTCCGGCTCCAGCGTGACCTCGGTCGGCGGCGCGCCCGGGGCGTCGCCGTTGCCGTCGGTCGGGTCGTCGCTGACCGGCGCGCCCATCGCGCCGCCGGCCGCGATCTTCGCCTGGTTCTTGATGAGGTCCGGCGCCTCCTGGTCGACCGTGACCTCGAAGCGCACGGTCACGCTCCCGTCGACAGGGATGCCCCCGCCCCGCGCGCCGTCCGCCCCCTCGCCGAGCCGGAACGTGACGGTCCGCGTCTGCGGATCGTACTCGCCGAGGTCGTCGCCCGCCCTGTCCGTCTGCGGCCCGGCGCTCGGCCCGTCGACGATCTCGAGCGAGCCGGGGACGAACGTCACGCCGGCGGGCAGCGCGTCGGTCAGCACCACGTCGATCGCGTCGTCGTTGCCTGTGTTCGTCGCCGTGATGCGGTATTCGATCGCGTCGCCGCGGTAGGTCGGCAGCCCGCCGAGGTCCTTCGCCACCTTGCTCGACTTGCTGAAGTCGGGGCCGAAGTTGGAGATCGACGTCACCCACCCCCCGAGGAAAAAGAGCTCCTGGCTGCTCGTGGCGACCAGGGTGGCCCGATCGTTCCCCGGCTTGAGCTTCGCGCTGACGTCGACGATGTCGATGTCGACGCCCGACATGCTCTGAGGCGTCCCCGCGATCCTCGGGAGATCGCCCTCCACCGACACCGGCTTTCCGAGCGTCGAGCGGGTGCTGTTGAAGAAGTTGTCCGCGGGGTTCAGCTCGTTGCTCAGCGCCTCGGCCGCGTCGGGCTTGCCCGGGTTCTGCGGGTTGAAGAACACGCTGTCGCCCGAGTTCGTGTTGTCGCCCTCGAACGCGATGATGCCGAGCTTGGCGGTGAAGCCCGCGTCGGGCACCTTGAAGCCCGAGAGCTCGACCTGCTGCGAGTTCCCCTCCGAGACCCGATCGAGCCCGTCGAACAGCGCGAGGTTGCGCATCGGCGACTTCGGCGCCTCGTAGAACACCACCATCCACCACGCCACGAACACCACGTCGTCGTCGCTGTTCCTGACGTCGACCACGTCCACGCCGCCCACCCGGTAGGCGCCCGCGCCGCTCTCCTTCACGATCGCCGTGATGTCGGCGACCGACTGGTAGTTGTGCGACTCGTTGGGCTTGCCCTGGTTGATCACCGTCTCGACCGAGTCGATCGAGGTGACCGTGCCGTCGAAGCCGCCCTCGTGGTGGAGCTCGACCTCGGTGTCCGCGCCGGCCGTGTTGCGCGCTGCCCAGTAGAGGTACGCGTGCGTCACCGTCGCTCCCTCGGGGAGCTCCAGCACCGCGGTGGTGCGCGCCGTCTCCGGGGTGATATCGAGGGAGGCCTCCGCCTTGCCGGCCTCGGGCGAGTCGGAGCGCCAGAGCAGATCAGGCCCCGACTCGACCGTCGACGCGCCGCAGTCGCCGACAGTGCCCTCCACGGGCCGCGGCGTCGACGAGCGGCACTCCTGCCCGATCGAGCTCCCGATGAGGGCGAAGTCGCCCTGCTGATCGACCTGCACCCGCAGCTTGGGCTCGGCCGTCGCGCTGGCCGTCGTGAGGCCCATCAGCGTGAGTAGCGCGAGACCGGTGACGCTCAACTGCTTTTTCATCGATCTTCTCCGGTTTCGACCTGCGGTTTGTACGCGGCCTTCTTGATGATGTTGAACTGGACTCGCCGGTTCCTCTGGCGCCCCGCTTCCGTCTTGTTGTCGTCGATGGGCTGGTCCCGGCCATAGCCCTGCGCCGTGAGCCTCGTCGAGTCGATGCCGCGCCGGACCAGCGCCGCCATGACCGAGTTGGCGCGGTTCTGCGACAGGGTCCGGTTGTGCTCGTCGGTGCCGCGGTCGTCCGTGTGACCCTGGATCTCGATGAGCGCGATCTCCGGGTGCTCCGCCAGCACCTGGGCGACCTCGTCGAGCAGCGGATCGCTCACCGGCTTGATGCTGGCCTTGTCCGTGTCGAACTGCACCTGCTGGAGGATGACGACGTTCTTCTCGGTCACCCGCACCGCCTTCGGGCAGCCGTGCTTCTCGGGATCCGGATCCGCGAAGCCCTTCTCCCTCGGGCAGGCGTCCTGGTCGTCGCGGAACGTGTCGCCGTCCGTGTCGCGCGGGCAGCCGTTCTTCTCCGGGTCCTTCGAGCGGAACCCCTTGACGTCGGGGCACGCGTCCTCGCCGTCGGGGATGCCGTCCTCGTCCCGGTCCGCCGGGCAGCCGTTCTTGCGCGGGTCGTCGCTCCGGACGCCGGCCACGAGCGGGCACGCGTCCTCGCCGTCGGGGATGCCGTCCTTGTCCCGGTCGAGCGGCGGCGGGCAGCCGTGCTTGCGCGGGTCGTCGCTGGCGACGCCGGCCACGAACGGGCACGCGTCGTCGGCGTCGGCGATGCCGTCCCTGTCCCGGTCCGGCGGCGGCGGGCAGCCGTGCTTGCGCGGGTCGTCGCTGCGCACGCCGGGCACCTGCGGGCAGGCGTCTTCGGGGTCGCCGATGCCGTCCCTGTCCTGGTCCGTGGGCTGCTCCGGCGTGAAGGCGGCCATCGCGACGACGCGCAGGTCGGGCGTGCCGATCCCCGAGGTGAGCCCCGGCCCGACGCCGATGCCCGCCTCCACGAAGGGGAGGAATCGATACCTCGCGTCGAGGAGGAGCTCCGCGTTCAAGGTGCGACCGTTGATGTCCTCGAGCACCATCGCGGTGGTGAGCTCCGGCCCCACCTGGAGCCGGCCGTCGGCGGCGAGGACGCCGACGCCGCCGCCGAGGGTGAGCATCGTCCCCTGCGCCACGCCGCCGAACGACTGGGAGCGCCGCAGCTCGGTGCCCAGCGCGGTCGACCACACGAGCCGCTCCATGCGGCCGCCGACGGCGACGTAGGGCATGGCGCGGACGCTGCCGTCGCTCACGAACCCGTCGTCCGCGCCGGTGGGCAGCCAGAGGTACGCGCCCACGGCGACCTGGAGCGGGTCGTGGTACGCGCCGTGGAGCTGCACGCGCGCGCCGAACCGCAGGTCGCCGAGGTCCGCGCCGCTCGGGGAGGTGAACTGCTGGCCGCCGCCGTTCGGGCTCTCTCCCGACTGGACCGCGGTGACCGGCGCGTCGAGGCTGAGGCTCACCCTGTTCCAGAGCGGCAGCGACGCGTTGAGCCGGAACGTGAGCTGATCGCTGACGACCGCGCCGATCTCCGCGTCGTCGCGCTCGCGCCGCAGGACGAGCGGATTGCTCGCATAGTCGGCCATCAGCATCACGTGGGGCCTCAGGTGGCCCGCGGCGAACGGGGACGGCACGCTGAACATACGGTCCCCGGCCGGCGCCGGGACAAAGCGGCTCAGGGCCATGCCTTCGGGCTTGACGGGCGCGTCCTGCGCCCGCGCGGGCGCCGGCGTGACGGCGAGAGCGGCCAGCGCGGCGGCCAGCGAGAGGAGGGAGCAAGGTCTCATGAGGTGGCACCCTGCGTCGGCGGGTTTCGCATGACGATATAAGACGCTGTCGCGGACGAGTATACAGGTCGGCAACTGCGGAGTCTTGGGCAACGAGCGACGCCGGCCACATCTTCGTAGGACCTGCGCGCACCTCCCCGGACCATCTGAACGAACGAGAGGCTATCGAGCGTGCAATCCGCGGGCGCGGGCCCCGCCGGACGCGCCCGGATGCTCGCCGCTCGGCCCGCTCGCGGCTCGCCGCGGGTGGGCCGAGCCGGCCGCGAGCCAGGCGGAGGGCTTGCTGGGCGAGGCCGGTCGCCATCGGCGCCTGCGTTCTGGACTACGAGCGGCTATGGTTGGCGGGACACGCGATGGGCATCCTCCTCAAGCGCGCGCTCGACCAGGCGGCGGTCTGGCACCGGGCACAGAAGCGCAAGTATCCGAACGCTGACGTCCCCTACATCAGCCACCTCGCCGGCGTCGCGGTGCTGCTCGCCCGTCACGGCTTCGACGACGAGGTGGTCGCGGCCGGCGCGCTGCACGACGCCATGGAGGACCAGGGCGTCACGTTCGACGAGCTGGTCCAGCATTTCGGCGAGCGCGTCGCCACGCTCGTCCGCCACGTGACCGAGCAGGACAGGTCGCTGCCCTGGGAGGACCGCAAGCGGCTCTATCTCGACGCGTTCCCGAAGAAGCCCTGGGACGCGCAGGCGATCACGCTGGCGGACAAGATAGACAACTTCCAGTCGATCATCGTCTGCGCGCGCGAGCACGGCGACCCGTGGTCGATGTTCAAGCGCGGCAGGGAGATCCAGGTCGCCAGGTTCGAGGAGCTGCGCGCGATGTCCCGCGCGCTGCCGCCGCACCCGCTGCGCGACGAGTACGAGGCCGTGCTCGACGAGCTCCTCTCGACGGGCTGAGCGCCTGCCGCGCGCGGCGGAGCGCAGGCAACAGGCCGCTGCGCGCGCCGGCCGCAGCGGAGGTGGAGCCACCTCGCCCCGGCGGTGACGTAACTAATTGATATTATACGATATTTGGCGTATCTGGCGCGCCGGAGCTCCCGGAGGCGCCGGCCGCCTCCGGCAGGGAGCGGGGGATCGATCGGGGGAAGCGGAACACCTCGCGCGGGTCGTACATGGCCTTGATGGCCGAGAGCCGCGCGAGGTTCGCGCCGTAGTAGGCAGTCAGCCAGTCCTCGAGCTCCGCATCGATGTAGTTGATGTACGCGCCTCGCGTGTGGGGCAGCATCGCGCGGCGGGCCCGCTCGACCCAGGCGACGTTCTCCTTCTCTTCCGCGGCGGCGGTCCAGTAGGCCTGGTATTGCAGGCTCCACATGGCGTGTCGGTGCGGGAACGCCGTCGCGTCGGGCGCGATCCGGCCGACGGCGCCGCCATAGGCGTCGAGCTGGACAAGGCACCTCGCGCTCGGCGCGCGCGAGAGCTCGGCGGTGAGCGCCGCGATCGCCTCGGGGCCGAAGCGCTCGTATGCATAGGCCGACGCGTTCTTGAAGCTCGCCTGTGCCTGGTGCTGGTGCACGGTCCATCGGTCGGGATCGCCGCCGATTCCACCGAGCTGGCCGACCGCGTTGAGATGAGGCATTGTCTCGATCGACACGTTGATAGGCGCGGCTGCCCGCATGGAGAGGAGCGGCTGGATCGTGCGATTGAGATCCTCGCCTGTCCCGAGCATCTGGCCCACACACGAGATCTCGCCGGAGGACATGGCCGTGAGCTTGAGGATGCACGTCAGTCGCTCGTCGGTGAACGGGGCGAACGCCTGCCACGCCTCGAGAACGCTGGGGAGCTCGCCCCAGGGCCAGGAGATCCTGAAGATCGAGACCTCGGAGACAGGGTGCGTCTTGAACGTGAACGACGTGACGACGCCGAAGTTGCCGCCCCCGCCGCCCTGGCAGGCCCACAGCAGATCCTGGTGTTCGCGCTCATCGGCCCGGATCACCTCGCCGTCCGCGGTGACCATCTCGACGGCGAGCAGGCTGTCGCACGTGAGGCCGAGCGCGCGGGAGAGGAGGCCGAACCCGCCGCCGAGCGTGAGCCCCGCGATGCCGACCGTGGGGCACGAGCCCGCAGGGAGGGTGACGCCGACCTGCCCGAGCGCGTCGTAGACGGTGATCAGGTCGGCGCCGGCGCCGACGACGGCGACGCCACGCTCGCGGTCGACGCGGACACTGCGGAGGTCGCTCACGTCGATGACGAGCCCCGCGTCGACGACGGAGAACCCCTCGTAACAGTGCCTGCCGCTCCTCGCCCGGATCTCCGCGTCTCGCGCTGTCGCCCACCGGACGGCGTTCGCGACATCCTGCGCGTCCTGGCAGAACACGATGGCAGAAGGACGGCGCGAGAAGCGCGCATTGTACACCTCGCGCGCGTCGTCGTACCCCGGGTCCCCGGGGAGGACGACACGACCGGTGAGCCGCGGCTCCGCGCTCATGACGGGCGCCTCGCCCGCGGGCAGCCGCCCGCCGGGCCACACGGCGCGTCGGTCGCGCGCGTCCCGCGATGAACGGCGCGAGATCTGTCTGGCATGCACCGGAACCTGCGCCCCCCGTCGAACGCGTCAAGCCGGGCCGGCGGGCGCGTGATGACCGGCTGGGTCCGGAGGGAGCTCGCCTCGAGGCGGGGAGTCTTGTGATCCTGTCGTCTCGCCTCCTCGCGTCGTTGTCTCTTCGTCTCGCCTTCTTCCCGTCCTCATGCTCGATTGCAGCCACCACCGGCGATCGCCCCGCTCGTTGTGAGCACGATGAGCACCCTCGCGCCCGTCCCGGACGCGGGGTGACCGCGCGGCGCCCATCGAGCGCGACATTCCGGGGCGGCCTGCGCGTGGTGAGCCGCTCTCCTCGGCGCATCTCCTCGGCACATGCGATGCACCTCCGGGGAGAGAGCTCCTCCAAGGAGGGACCGATGACGCTCCTGTCTCCCCGCCACCATGGGTACATCGATTACGCGGCCGTCGCCCTGCTCGCCCTCGCGCCGCTCGCGCTCCGCTTCGGGGCGGTGCCGACGTCGGTCTGCTATGTCACCGCCCTGGCGCACCTCGTCGTGACGCTGCTGTCCGACCACCCGCTCGGCGCCGCGCGGAAGATCCCGTTTGCTGTGCACGGAGCGCTGGAGTTCTCCCTCGGCGTCGGGCTCCTCGCCTCGCCCTGGCTGTTCGGGTTCTCCGACGAGGTCCCGGCGCGCGCCTTCTTCGTGGCCGGCGGGATCGGGCTCCTGATCGTCGTCCTCGCGACGCGGTACACGGCCGGCGTGATCTCCCGGCCGGCGCCCTACGATCGCTACGATCGCTGAGCCGCGCGGGCGGCGCTCAGCAGGCAGCCACCGCCGCCTGCGCCTCGCGCATCACCTCGGACCAGGACGGATCCGGGCGCGACACCTCCAGGGCGATCGACAGCGGATCCTCGTCGGCCTCGATGGCGAGGCGCGCGGCGGCGGAGCCGGTGAGCAGATCGAAGGCCGGGATCGTGTCGACGTACTCGTAACGCTCGGTGCGGAAGCGGAACTGCTCGGGCTGCTGCCGGCGCGCGAACGCGGTGAGCGCGACGTACGTCGCCACCGGGCGGAAGGTGCGCGGATCGGTGACGTGGATCTGCACGCCGCCGCAGATCTTGCCCGCGTGCTTCTGGAACGTGGGCCGGAAGGTGAGCGGACGCGCGACGAAGCCGAGCAGCCCCGTGGACGCGAGGCGCGCGGCGAGATCGCGGCCGTCGAGCCAGGGGGCGCCGACGATCTCGAACGGGCGCGTCGTGCCGCGGCCCTCCGACAGGTTCGTCCCCTCCAGCAGGCAGCCGCCCGGGTAGACGAGCGCCGTGTCCGCCGTCGGCATGTTGGGCGACGGGAGGACGAACGGCCGATCCCACTCGGCCGCGAGCCCCTCGCGCCGGTGGTCCGCGACGGCCACGACCTGCAGCCCGCACGCGACGTCGCCGAGCGGGATGCCCTCGCGCCGCGCGAAGAGCGCGACCAGCTCGCCCACCGTGAGCGAGTGGCGGATGGGCACGGGCTCGAGGCCCACGAACGAGAGGAACCCCGGCGCCTGCGTCGCGCCCTCGACGCACTCCGTCGCGCCGCCGATCGGGTTCGGCCGGTCGAGCAGCACGACGTGCACGCCCGCCGCGTGGGCCGCGCGCAGCGCGAGCAGCGCCGTCCACACGAACGTGTAGTAGCGCGCGCCGACGTCGGCGAGATCGATGAGGAGCAGGTCGATCTCCGCGAGATCCGCCGCGGAGGGCGAGAGATCCTCGAAGCGATCGCCGTACAGGCTGACGATGCGCGCGCCCGAGCGCGCGTCGACGTCGCTCGTCACCGCCGCCATGTCCTGCGCCTCGCCGCCGTAGCCGTGCTCCGGCCCGAAGAAGAGGCGCGGGCGCACCCCGAGCTCCTCGAGGACGAAGGCGATGTGGGTGAGCTCGCGATCGACGCTCGCCGGGTGCGCGAGGACGCCCAGGCGAGCCGACCGGATGCGCTTGAGCTGCGGGAAATCGGGGAGGCGATCGAGACCGACGTGCACGGTACCGTGACTACCAAGGCGAGCGCGGGCCGTCCATTCGTCCGCGTCGGATTCTCCGGGGGCGGCCGCGCGGGCGCGGGTCAGCGCGTGAGCGCCGTGTAGAACGCCGCGCCGCGGCGCTGGACCCGGACGAGGAGCTCGCCGTCGCGCGCGGCCTCCTCGACCTCGGCGGCGGTCGGCGCGCGGTTCCTGTCTGCCTCCAGGATCACGTCGCCCGGCCGGAGGCCCGCGCGCTCGGCGGGCGAGTCGCTCGCGACCGCGACGATGCGCGCGATCGAGCCGCCCTCGCGGCCCGGGCCGCGCGGGGCGGGCGCGTCGCGCAGCGTGAGGCCGAGGCCCGGGTGCCGGGCGGCCGCGCGCTGGACCGGGAGCGCCGGCGGCGGCGGCTCGTTCCGCGGGGCGAGCGTGACGTGGGCCTGGTACCGCTGGGCGCCGCGCACGACCTCGAGCGTCAGCGTCTCGCCGACGTTGTGGTTGAAGAGCTCGCGGATGACGTCCTGCGCGTCGCGCACCGGCCGGGCCGCGACGGACGTGATCACGTCGCCCGGCTGGAGGTTCGAGCTGGCCGCGGGGCCGCCCGGCGTGACGGCGTTGACGAGCGCGCCCGCCCGGGGAGGGCTCCGCATCGCCGCCGCGAGCTGGGGCGTGAGGTCCTGCAGCCCGACGCCGATGAAGGCGCGCTCGACGCGGCCGCTCCGGAGGAGCTGCTCCGCCACGCGGCGGGCCATGTTCGCCGGCACGGCCAGGCCGATGCCCTGCCCGCGGCTCACCACCATGGTGTTGATGCCGAGCACGCGGCCGTCGAGGTCGACGAGCGGGCCGCCCGAGTTGCCTGGGTTGATGCTCGCGTCGGTCTGGAGGTAGTCCTCCACGTCGTTCACGCCGACGCCGCCGCGCCCCTTGGCGCTGAGCACGCCGGTGGTGACCGTGTGGCCCAGGCCGAACGGGGAGCCGATCGCGACGACCCAGGCGCCGACCCGCGCGGCGTCGCTGTCGCCGAACGTCGCGACGGGGAGGTCCTTCGCGTCGACGCGGATCACGGCGAGATCTGTCGCGGGGTCGCGGCCCGCGACGCGGCCGGCGAACATGCGGCCGTCGCGGAGCCGGACGGTGATCGCGCGGGCGCCGTCGATGACGTGGTTGTTCGTGAGGATGCCGCCGTCCGGGGAGAAGATGACGCCCGAGCCGAGCCCGCGGCGCTGGCCGCCGTCGCGGAACCAGCGCAGCGGCGAGGAGACGTCCTCGCCGACGGTGACCTCGATCTGGACGACGGCGGGGCCGACCTTGTCGGCGACGTCGGCGAAGGCCTCGCCGAGGCGGCGCAGGTCGGCGGCGCCGGCGGCCGCGGCGGCGCTGGACGCGGCGGCGCGGGACGGCGGCGCGGGCGGCGCCTTCGGGGCGGGCGAGGGGGGCGCCTTCGGCGAGGGCGCCGGCTCCGCGGCCGGCTGGGCGCCCGCGAGCGACGAGAGCGACGAGAGCGAGAGGGCAGGGACGAGCAGGGCGAGGGATACGGCGAGCCGACGCGAGTTCATGCTTCCTCCAGCGCGTGGGAGAGATCCTGTCCGCGGTCCGCGGCGCGGTGCCCGGCAGCGAGGCGAGAGGTAAGACGGCAAGCGCGGGCGAACGCAACCTCCCGGCGCGCGGAACCCGCGCGGGTCACCGATCGGGCGGAAGCGACGCGTCCGCGTCGGGGCCGGGTTCGGGCGGAAGCGACGCGTCCGCCTCCGGCTCGGCCCACGCGGGCGCGGCCTCGTCCGCCGGAGCTCCCGCCGAGGGCCCGCCCGGCCACGCATCCTGGCCGTCGTCGCGCAGGTGAATCTGCTCCAGGTAGAGCCCGTCCGGCGGCGCCGTGATCCCGGCGTGGCGCCGGTCCCGCGACGCGAGCGCGCGCGCGATAGCGCCGGGCTCCAGGTGGCCGCGCGCCACGTCCATCAGGGTGCCGACAAGGATGCGCACCATGTTGTGCAGGAACGCGTTCCCGTCGACGTCGATCCGGACGAGGCGCGGATCCGCAGGATCGAGCGACAGCTCGACACCGTACAGTGTACGGATCGTTGTCGTCCGCTCGTCCGCGCTGGTCCGGAACGCGGCGAAGTCGTGCGTGCCTGTCGCGGTGGCCGCCTCGGCGCGCGCCCGCGCGATCGCCTCGTCCGTGAGGCCCTCGACGCGCCAGGCGCGCCGGCTGAGGAACGGGTCGCGGACCAGATCGCGGAGGATCAGGTAGCGGTAGCGCTTGCGGAGGCTCTCGAAGCGCGGCGAGAACCCGACGCGCACGACGGCGGCGCGCCGGATCACGATCTCGTCCGGCAGGTGGCGCGCTGTCGCGAGGACCCAGCCGCGCGGCGGCAGCGGCGCCGCCGTGTCGAAGGCGACGCGCTGGTCGCGCGCGTGGACGCCCGCGTCGGTGCGGCTCGCGCCGCGGATCTCGCGGATGGCCGGGTCGATGGCGCGCAGCGCGCCGAGCAGCTCCCCCGCGACAGTGCGCTGGTCGCGCTGGCGGGCGTAGCCGGCGAACGGGCGCCCATCGTAGGCGACCGAGAGCAGGATCCCCCGGCTGGACGCGGCGACTAGCCTCGGCACGGCACGATGGGCGCGCGGCCTAGCCGCTGCTCCCCCCGGCGCCGCCCGCGCCCCCGGCAGCCCCGGCGCCGCCCCCGCCGTCGGCGGCCCCGGCGCCGTCGCTGCCCCCGGCGCCGCCGCTGCCTCCGGTGCCTGTCGCCGATGTCGTGCTGGTCGCCGACGTCGTGCTGGCCGAGGAGGTGAGGGGCGCATAGCCCCTGACGCACTCCTGGTTGACGAGGCCCTCCGCGTTCTTGCAGCACTCCTCGGGGGCCGCCGCGGCGCCGTTCACCAGGCAGTACGGGAACTGGTGGCAGCCGTCCGCATCCTTCACGATCCCCTGCTCGGGATCGAGGTTGTCGTTGCAGACAGGCGTGGTGCCGTCCTCTGCGCGGCACGCGGCGCTCTGCAGCGCGAGCGGCGCGAGCGCGAGGAGGAGCAGGCTGGCCATCCGGAGGGGGAGCGTACGCATCGGCTGCTTCCTATTGCTTGATGGTGAAGTTGATCGGAACGTTCACCACGACGCATCCGCTCTGCGGCGGAGGCAGTGATTTGCCGCGGAAACGTCCCAGGACGCAAGACGCAATCTCGCCCGAGCCTACCGTGTCGTTGAGGATCGAGGCGCTGCACACCGCGCCTGTCGAGGCGACCTGCACGCTCACCGTCAGCTTGCCGGAGACCTCCGAGGTGCGCAGCGCGCGGTTATAACAACCCTGCGCCGAGCGAGCGAGCCCGAGGACGGCGGAGTCGAGCGCGGGCGAGCTCGCGCCGTCGCCGCACTTGCCGGAGCAGGGCGACTTGCCCGTCGTGGCCGGGCCCTGGCCCGACGCGACCTTGCCGGCGTCCGCGCCGGCGTCCTCGACCTCGTCGACGGGCGGCGGCGGCGGGGGCGCGAACAGCGGCGGAGGATCCGCCGGCTTGCTCGCGACGGGCACGGACGGCGCCGGGGTCGGCACGTCCGGCTCGGGGCTCATCTTCCAGTAAAGCAGGCCGGCCATGAGCGCGGCGAGGACGACCATGCCTGCGATGTAGATACCTGAGTTGCCGGATTTTCCGGGGATCTGCTGAGATGACGGGGGCATCGATGCGGACACGTGAGAAGTCCTCCCGGAGAGGCGCGCGAGGTCCGGCCGTTTCGGCGGGGCCGTCGGGCACCGGAGCCGAGACGCACGTGCGTCCGGCGGGGGGCGAGTCTACAAGGGCCGACAGGGAAGCGCGCCAGGAAACTGGATGCGCCGGGGATGAACGCGGCGGGGCCGCGCGGGCGGGCAGCGCGGCGCGCGCGGGAGGCGGGCGGCGCAGCGCGCGGGCCGCTCAGCGCGCGTAGAACGACACAGCGGTGTCGCCGTAGGTGCGGACGGCGGCGCAGGTGAGCCCGGCGATCTCCGGGGAGGGGTCGCGCCGCGCGTGCTCGAGGACGAGGCGCCCGGCCGGCGCGAGCAGGCCGAGCGGCCCGGCGAGGCGCGCGGCCGCGGCGGCGGCTCTGGCCAGGGCGGCGTAGGGCGGGTCGAGCAGGGCGAGATCGAAGGGGCCCTCGTCGCGGAGCAGGTCGAGCGCGCGCTCGACCGGGAGGGGGACGACCCGCGCCGCCTCCTCGAGGCCGAGCGCGGCGAGGTTCTCGCGGAGCGTCGCGAGCGCGGGCCGGCCGTTCTCCACGAAGACCGCGCGGCGCGCCCCGCGCGAGAGCGCCTCGATGCCGAGCGCGCCGGTGCCGGCGTAGAGGTCGCAGACGAGCGCGCCGGTGACGTCGCCGAGCGAGGAGAAGAGCGCCTCGCGCACGCGATCCGCTGTCGGCCGCGTGCCCTCGCCGCGCGGCGCGGCGAGCCGCCGTCCGCCGAGCCGGCCGGCGATCACCCGCATGGTCGTCGCCCGCTCGCCGCGGGCCGCGCGGCGCGGCTCACCAGCGGTACGTCAGGTCGAGGGCGCCCGCGCCGAGGCCGACGCTGGGCTGCACGGTCCAGCCGGTGCGCTCCCCCGCCCGTCCGTCGCTTGTCACGAGCAGGTAGGCGCCGAGGCCCGCGGAGATCACCGCCAGCGGGTAGAAGACGTACTGGAGCGCCATGAACGTGTCCGCCCGCTCGCACAGCTTGACGCCGGCGTCGGCCGTCCGGCCCTCGCTGCCGGCCAGCCCGCGGACGGACTCGCGCTGCTCGGGGTCGCAGACGTCCTTGACCTCGGTGCCGAACAGGTTTCGGTAGGCGTCGTACCGCGCGTCGCCCTGGATGCTCGCGACCTGGACCGAGCTGATGACGCCCACGGTCCCGAACACAGCCCCTGCGCCGAGGCCGATGAACCCGCCCACGCGCTTCCAGTTGGTCTGCGATGCGTCGGCGGGCATCTGGCTGAGCGCGATGTCCGTGGTGGCGATGGGTCGGACGAGGACCGACGCCTCGGCGTCGAGGAAGCCTGTCGACTTGACGAGCACCTTGTGTGGCCCGACCGCCACCGTGAACACCCCCTCGCCGTTCTGCACCTTGCCGACAGGCTTGCCGTCGATGAGCACGCTCGCCTCCGCGGCGCCCGTCCTCACGCGGAGCGACCCCTGCGGCGGCCCGCCGGTCAGCGTCGCGAGCGCGTCCGCCGCGATCTTGCGGAGCGGCTCGTCGTTCGCCTCGGTGAGGTTCGCGCTGTACTTCACCGGCACGCTCGAGGACGGCCTTCCGCGGGTCCAGAGGTGCACGTCGCCCTCGACGTTGGTGTCGCTCTTGCGGAGCACGCCCCAGAGGTAGCGGTCGCTCTTGATGTGATCGGCGATGCGGGCCTGGCAGGCCGCGTCGGGTCGATCCTCGCATTGCAGGGACAGCGTCAGCACCTCGAGCGAGAAATCTCCTTCGCCGACCGACCACCCCGCGCTGTTCTTGATGGCGGAGCGGAGCGCCTTGGTCAGCGCGTCCGCCTGGTCGTAGGCGTCGTCGGTCCGGACGGCGATGACGGTGATCGGCACGGCGGCGGGCGACGGCTCCGCCGCCCGCACGGCGTCGGCGCGGGCGAGGCAGGAGAGGGCCACCAGGGCTGCGAGACCGGTTCTCTGTGCGCGCGTCATCATGCGGTCCTGGGCTCCACGCGCCAAAGTTACCCGGCCGGCGGCCGGGAACGCAATCTGTGAGCCGTGCGAGCCGCGCGCGCGGCGTTTTTCGTTTCACCCACGATTGCGCCGTGTCAGAGCGTCCCTGGCGCCGCCGGCCCGCGCCGCAGCGTGGAAGGCCGAGCGCTCGACCGCTGGTCCATGAAGCTCCCCCGACACATCTTTCGCGAGTACGACATCCGCGGCGTCGCCGAGCGCGACCTCAGCAGCGAGCTCGCCCGCGAGCTCGGCGCTGCCTTCGCCCTGCTCCTCCGCCGCGAGCTCGCCGAGGGGGCGCGCTCCGGCGCGGACCGGCCGCGCGTCGCTGTCTGCCGCGACGGCCGACGCTCGAGCGACAGGCTGTTCTCCGCCCTCACCGACGGCCTTCTCGGGGCCGGCGCCGACGTGATCTCGGCCGGCGTCGGGCCGACGCCGCAGCTCTACTTCGCCGCGCACCACCTCCGGACCGACGGCGCGATCATGATCACGGCCAGCCACAACCCGGCGCCCGACAACGGGTTCAAGCTGATGCGCGGCAAGGCCTCGTTCTTCGGCGAGGACATCCAGGCGCTCGCCGATCTGATCGAGGAGGGCGCCGCCGCCGGGGGCCGCGACGCGCCGGCGGCGAGGGGCGCGCTCACCGAGGTCGACCTCGCGGCCGACTACATCGCGGCGGTGCGCGCCGCGTCGCGCCTGTCGGGCACCGACGTCCGCTTCGTGATCGACGCCGGCAACGGCGCGGCCGGCCCGCTCGGCGTCCGCACGCTCGAGGCGCTCGGCTTCGCGCCGGACGCTCTCTTCTGCGACATCGACGGCCTCTTCCCGAACCACCACCCGGACCCGACCGTGCCCGAGAACCTCGAGGCGCTCCGCGCCCGCGTGCTCGCGACAGGCGCCTCGCTCGGCGTCGCGTGGGACGGCGACGGCGACCGGATCGGCGTCGTCGACGAGCGGGGCGAGGTGCTCTGGGGGGACAAGCTGCTGATCCTCTTCGCGCGGGCGCTCCTCGCCGAGCGCCCCGGCTCGGCGGTGCTCGGGGAGGTGAAGTGCTCCGAGACCCTCTACGCGGACATTGCCTCGCGCGGCGGGCGCCCCATCCTCTGGAAGACGGGCCATTCGCTCATCAAGACCAAGATGAAAGAGGAGGGCGCCTTGCTCGCCGGCGAGATGAGCGGGCACATGTTCTTCGCCGATCGGTGGTTCGGGTTCGACGACGCCGTCTACGCGACAGTCCGCCTGCTCGAGATCGTGGGCCGCGCGCGGCGGCCGCTCGGCGAGCTGCTCGCGGACGTCCCGGAGACCTTCGCCACCCCCGAGATCCGGGTCGACTGCCCCGACGCGGTGAAGTTCGATGTCGTCCGCCGCGTGACCGAGCATTTCCGCCGCGTCCGTCCGGTCGTGGACATCGACGGCGCGCGCATCGACTTCGGCGGCGGGGCGTGGGGGCTCTGCCGCGCCTCGAACACCGGTCCGATCCTCGTGCTGCGGTTCGAGGCCCGGTCGGTCGCGGACCGCGACGCGGCCCGCGCCGAGGTGGAGGCCGTCGTCTCCGATGCGGTCCGCGCGTCCCTCGCCGCCCCTCTGCCGTGAACAAGCCCGACATCGAGCCGCAGAACGAAGCCTGGACGATCCGCCGCGTGATCACGTGGGCCTCGGGCGACCTGAAGAAGCGCGGCGCGTCCTCGGCGCGCCTCGACGCCGAGCTCCTGCTCGGCAAGGTGCTGGGCCTCGACCGCGTCGGGCTGCTGATCGACGCCGAGCGGCCGCTCGACAAGGCCGAGCTCGCCGCCTACAGGGAGCTGCACCAGCGCCGCCGCGCCGGCGAGCCGGTCGCGTACCTGCTCGGTGTGCGGGAGTTCTACGGCCGCCCGTTCCGCGTCGATCCGCGCGTGCTCATCCCGCGCCCCGACACCGAGATCCTCGTGGAGGTCGGCCTCGCCCGGACGCGTCGCGTCGCGCTCGCCGCGCGCGTGCTCGATCTGTGCACCGGGTCCGGCTGCGTCGCGGTGAGCCTCGCGTGCGAGCGGCCCACCGGCCGTGTGCTCGGCGTCGACATCTCGGCCGGCGCGCTCGTGGTCGCCCGCGAGAACGCGCTGCGCCTCGGCGCGGTCAACGCGGGGTTCTTGCGCTCGGATCTCTTCGCCGGCGTGCCGTCCGGCCTCCGCTTCGACCTGATCACAGCGAACCCGCCGTACATCCCGGACCAGGACGTGGGCGCGCTGCAGATCGACATCCGCGGCTACGAGCCGCACCTCGCGCTCGCGGGCGGCGACGACGGGCTCGACGTCACGCGCCGGATCGTCGCGGAGGCCCCGGGCTGGCTCGCCCCTGGCGGCGTGCTGGCCCTGGAGGTCGAGGCCGGCAAGGCGGCCGAGGTCGCCGGGCTCTTCGCCGCGGCGGGGTTCACCGAGGTCGCGAGGAACCTCGACTACGGCGGGCACGAGCGGGTCGTCTCCGGCGTCCTGCCCTGATCGCCCGCGGCGCGCGGCGCGCGCAGAGGCCGCCCGGGGGCCGCGCAGCGCGCGCGCGCCTTCGCGAGGATGGGGCTGGCGTGCCGTATGCACCGCGTGGCGCGGTCGGTGGCGGGGGCTCCGCGGCGATCCGGGTGATCCGGGTGCGCCGGAGGTTGCCTGCTCCGCTGTCCGAGCGCGTTCGCTGACGCGGAGAGGTGTTCCATGAGGCAGGTGGATCCCAGGCCCGAGAGCTCGACGGCGGACCTCGTGAAGGAGGCGATCGTCGAGGCCCGTGAGCTGATCGAGGTCGAGGTCGCGCTGGCGCGCGACGAGATCAACCAGGAGATCGCGCGGGCGAAGGCGTCGGGCGTCGCGCTCGGCGCGGCGGCCGCGGCGGCGCTGCTCGGCGTCGCGCTGGTGCTCGTCGCGATCGCGCTGGCGATCGCGCCGGCGCCGCTGCCGGCGCTCTTGATCGGGCTCGGGCTCATCGCCGTGGCCGTGGTGGTGGGGCTCGTCGGCTACGGGCGCGTGCCGAAGAGGCCGCTGGAGCGGACGCGGGGCCGCCTCGGGTCGGACGTGCGGCTGGTCCGGGAGCACATCGTATGAGGGGGCTGAACGGCCAGCGGGAGGAGTTCGAGCGGAAGGCGGACGAGCTGCGCGATCGGCTGCTGCACACGATCGAGGCGATCGATCAGCGGCGCCACGCGATCCTCGACGTGAAGACCCAGGTGCGCCGGCACGGCGCCGGGGTGGTCACGGGGGGGCTCATGCTCGTGCTGATGGGGGGCGCGGCGGTGATCTCGGTGGTCCGGGAGGCGCGCGCGCGCGACGCGCGGCTGCGGCGGGAGCGCGTGCGGGCGCTCGTCCGCTTCTGGCGGCACCCCGACTGGGTGGCGCCGCGGGCGAAGCCGAGCGTTCCGCGCGAGATCGGGCGGAAGATCCTGGTGGGCGCGGTGTCCTTCCTGGCGATACAGCTCATCCGGCGCGGGATCCGGCTCACGATGGTGACGCCGGGGCGAGAGGCCTTGTCGCGGAGGCGGGTTCCGGAGCTGCAGGCCTAGGGTCGTCTTGGCGGGATTCGCCGAGCTGCCCGGCCCCCGGAGAGGGTGTTCTCCGCGCGGGGTGGGGGATGGGCGGCTCAGGGCTCGGTGTAGAGGGCGGTGCGCCAGCCGAGGTAGAACCCTGGCTGGCGCACGGACGTGCTCCAGGTGTAATCGGCGTAGAGCCAGGGGCCCATCGACACCTTCCAGAGGCGGATCCCCTCGTAGAACACGCCGCCTCCGATGCGGGCGGGGAGGGCGCCGTCGATGGCGTCGGTGTCGTCGTCGGCGTCCGCGGTCGTGTAGGCCAAGCCGGTGCCCGCGTCGAGGATGACGCCCACGTCAGTCCAGCGCTCCCCGAGCGAGAAGAGCGGGAAGATCTCGGTGTGGAACATGAAGCCGCCGGCCAGGATGGAGTGGTCCGCGGCGGCCAGGGCGTGCCCGCCGACCCCGGCGCCGAACGTGAGCCAGTCCGCGAGCACGCCGCCGAGCCAGACGTAGCCTCCCCCGCCGATGCCGACGCCTGTCTCGGTGTAGTGACGCTGGAATCCTATCTTCTGGACGTCATTCGGGTAGCCGGCGGCGCTCCCGAGCGCGAGGCCGCCGGAGATCCCCGCGGCGAACCCGCCGCGCCGCGTCGTTCGCCTCGGCGAGAACAGCGGATCGATCGCTGGCGTCTCCGCGGCAGGCTGCGGCTCCGCGCCGGCCGGGTCGTCCGCTGCGCCCGGGGGCTGCGGCTCCGCGCCGGCGGGCGCGGCCGGCGCTGTCTGCTGCGCGGCTGCGTCCGCCGGCGCTGTCTGCTGCGCGGCTGCGGCGGACTGGAGCAGGCAGATGCCGAGGAGCGCCGGCAGCGCGGTCGCGCGTCCAGGGTGGAGGGGCGTCGCCATGGGCTTCCTTCCTATACGATGGCCGGGGTCTCGAGCACGAAGATCGAGGAGATGTGCCCGGGCTTCAGGTGGATGAGGCCACGAAACGGCTCGCCGCCGCGATAGGCCAGCATCCCGAAGTCCCCATCGTGGGTCAGGGTGACTCGTCGCTGACGATGTGCGTGGCGGAGCAAGTCGACATCATCTCTGCCGTCCATCCCTTCATCGACCACCGAGCGCACGTCCTCGTCGCCGGCGAGGCGCGCCGCGCCAGCCAGAGGTGGCCCCGGCCTCCGCGCGCCGAGGGGAGACGCGCGCGCCTGCTCCGCGCGCCGCGCCGGAGCGCGCGGAGCAGACCCGCGTGCCCAGGTGCGCGGGCAACGCGGGGCGCGCTATGCTGCTCGTCCAATGAAGGCTTCTCCCGGCCTGCTCCTCGCGGCGTTTCTCGCTGGCGCCTGTGGAGGTGCCGACGCACACCGAACGGGTCCCACCATGACAGCAAGCTCCTCGTTGCCCCCTGGCGCGGCCAGCGCTGCGCCCGCCCCCGCTCCCCCTGGCCGCCCCGCGTACCCGCCCACCCGCGCCGTTCCGGTGAAATACACCCTGCATGGGGTCGAGATCACCGATCCGTACCGCTGGCTCGAGGACGGCGATTCGCCGGAGGTGAAGGAGTGGATGAAGTCTCAGGACGCGTTCACGCGCGCCGAGCTCTCCCGGCTCCCGGAGCGGGACGCGATCGCGTCGAGGCTCAAGCAGCTCTTCTACATCGACGCTGTCTCCGCGCCGCGCCACCGGCGGGGCCGGTACTTCCTGAGCCGGAGGCACGCGACGAAGGAGAAGTCGATCATCTACTGGAAGGAAGGAAAGGGCGGCGAGGAGCGCGCGCTGCTCGACCCGAACCGGTGGTCTGACGACGGCAGCGTCTCGCTGGGCGGCTGGGAGGTGTCGTGGGACGGCAAGAACGTCGCCTACAAGGTCCAGAAGAACAACTCCGATGAGGCGACCCTCTATGTGATGGATGTCGCGTCCGGCAAGCGCTCCGAGGTCGACGTCATCGAAGGGGGCAAGTACGCGTACGCGTCGTGGACGCCCTCGGGCGACGGCTTTTACTACGTCTGGCTCCCCACCGACCCGTCGATCCCGGTCGCCGACAGGCCCGGCTACGCGGAGGTGCGCTTCCACCGGCTCGGCCAGGATCCCAAGCAGGATCGCGTTGTGCGCGGCAAGACGGGCGACCCGAAGACGTTCCTCAATGTGTCCCTCTCCAAGGACGGCCGCTTCCTCGTGCTCACGGTGTCCCACGGGTGGACCTCGACGGACGTCTACTTCCGCGATCTCCGCAAGCCGGGCGGGCAGGCGCAGGCGGTGGACAAGCCGCTCGCCGTCGGGCGCGACGCTCATTACAACGTCGAGGTCCACAAGGACCGGTTCTACGTCCACACCGACGAGGGCGCGCCGCATTACCGCCTCTTCGAGGTCGACCCGGGCAGGCCGGAGCGCGCCGCGTGGAAGGAGATCGTCCCGGAGCGCCCCGACGCCACGCTGGACAGCGTCTCCGTCGTGGGTGGGCACCTCGCGCTGAGCTATCTCGAGGACGCCTCGAGCCGGGTCGAGGTGCGCTCGCTCGACGGCAAGCTGGTCCGCGAGGTCCCGCTGCCCGGCATCGGCACCGTGGGCGGCCCGTCCGGGCTGCCCGACGAGGACGAGGCGTATTTCTCGTTCGAGTCCTTCACCTCGCCTCAGGCGATCTACGCGACGTCCATCAAGACGGGTGAGACGGCGCTCTACGCGCGCATCGACGTGCCAGTCGACCCGTCGCCCTTCACCGTCGAGCAGACGTTCTTCCCGTCCAGGGACGGCACGAAGATCTCGATGTTCATCGTCCGTCGCAAGGACATGAAGAAGGACGGTAGCTCCCGCGCGCTGCTCTATGGATACGGAGGCTTCCAGATCTCGCAGACCCCCTCGTTCACCGCGTCGATGTACCCCTGGCTGGAGCGGGGCGGCGTGTACGCGGTGGCGAACCTGCGCGGCGGCGGCGAGTACGGCGAGGCGTGGCACAGGGACGGGATGCTGCTCAAGAAGCAGAACGTCTTCGACGACTTCATCGCCGCCGCGGAGCACCTGGTCCGCGAGGGGTACACGCAACCCGAGCGGCTCGTCATCCAGGGCGGCTCGAACGGCGGGCTGCTCGTCGGCGCCGCGCTCACGCAGAGGCCGGAGCTGTTCGGGGCCGTCGTCTGCGGCGTTCCCCTGCTCGACATGGTGCGATATCACCTGTTCGGGTCCGGCAAGACGTGGATCAGCGAATATGGATCCGCCGACGACCCGGAGCAGTTCAATGCGCTCCACGCCTACTCGCCCTATCACCGCGTCAGGCCGGGGACGAGGTACCCGGCCGTCCTGCTGCTGTCGGCCGACAGCGACGATCGGGTCGATCCCATGCACGCGCGCAAGTTCGCCGCCGCCCTCCAGGCGGCGAGCGCTGGCGGCCCGGTCCTGCTCCGCATCGAGCGCAACGCCGGGCACGGGGGCGCGGATCTCATCAAGGCGGCCGTCGAGAAGGGCGCCGACCAGATCTCCTTCGCGCTGTCGGCCACGAGCGCGAAGGCGCACGCCATCAGGTAAGGCGCGAGGCGGCGCGACGGACAGGCTTGCGGCTCAGCGCCGCGACGGGTAACAACGCGCCGCTGTGCGAATGCTTCACCCCGGAGCCGGGTCCTCGCGGCGCGGGCCTTTGACCTCGCGCCCCCTCGCGACCGCCGTCTCGGCGCTCGCGGAGGAGCCGCGCGCGCCGCTCGCGGAGCTCTCCGACCCCGCGGCGGTCCTGGCCGGGCTCATGGACCTGCACGGGAGCGTCTCGCTCGCGCGCGAGCTCTCGCAGCTCGACCGCGCCGCCCCGTCGTCGGCGCCGCCGCCGGCCGCCGGTGCGCGCGCCGAGGTCCGGGCGCTGGCCGCAGATCGCCTCGGCGAGCTCGCCGAGGCGCTCGACCACGTGTTCGCCGCGCCGTTCCACCGGCGGAACAAGCTGCCCGACGCCGGGGCGGTGCTCGCGACGCTGGAGCAGACAGGGGTGCTGCCCGCGCGCTCGCGCGCCGGGCGCGCGCTCGCGCACGCGGCGGGCCAGCTCTGGGGGCCGTTCGGCGAGCTCGCCGACCGCGTCCTCGGCCGCATCCGGCTCGAGACGCGCGCGCTGCGGGAGGAGCTCGCGCCGTCGCTGCGGGCGCTCGGCCCGGGCGCGGCGCGGCTCGAGCGGCTCGACGCGGCGATCTCCGCCGCGACCCAGAAGCGGCGCGAGCGCGCGCTCGCCGAGCTCGTCCCCGGCCTCGCGCGCGCCTTCGCGCGCGGCCTCCGCGGCGCGGTGGCCGCGCTGCCGGAGGAGGCCGGCATCGAGGAGATCGCGGGCTGGTTCGGGCAGGATCGGTGGCTCGGGCGGGAGCTCCAGCGCATGGAGCTCGTGGTGCAGGCGGCGCTCGCGCACGAGGCGGGCCGGCTGCTCGCGCTGGTCGACGGGGCCGCGGCGGCGGGCGAGCCCGCGTAGCCCGCGGGGGGCTTGACGATGCGGCTCGCGACGGCGCGGCAGTGGACGACGCGGCTCCTGGTGCTCCTCGCCGGGGGGCTCGGCCTCGCGCTCGTGGGGCGGGCGGCGCTCGTCTACCGCGGGACGGATCCGCTCGCGTACCGCCTGGTGCAGCTCATCGCGCTCGGGCTCGCGCTCGGCACGCTCGAGCTGTTCGTGCGCGCGGGGCGGGCCGCGCGGCTCGGGCGCGAGATCGCCGCGCTGCCGCGGCCGGCGACGCGGGCGGCGATCGAGCAGAGCAGCGCGCCGCTCCGGCCGCTGCTCGAGGCGCGGATCGCCGGGGTGGCGTCGCCAACGGCCGGCGCATCGTTCGCGTCGTACCTCGTCGGCCTGCTCGTGACGATCGGGCTGCTCGGCACGTTCCTCGGCCTGTTCGAGACGCTGCGGGGGGCGCGCGAGGCGCTGACCCTGAGCGCCGATGTGGACGCGCTGCGGCAGAGCCTGGCCGCGCCGATGCAGGGCCTGTCGCGCGCGTTCGGCACATCGGCGGCGGGCGTCGCCGCGTCGGCGATGCTCGGGCTCGCCTCCGTGCTCGTGCGCCGGACCGAGGGCGCGGCCGTTGCCGCGCTCCAGGCCTACGCGGCGGGCCCGCTCGCGGCGCTCACTGTCGCGGGCCGGCAGCTCGCCGCGCTGGAGGCGCTCGCGCGGCAGGGCGACGCGCTGCCCGCGGCGGCGTCGTCGCTGCGCGAGGCCACCACCCGGCTCGAGCGCCTCGAGGAGCGGCTCCTGGCCGTCCAGGTCGAGGGCGCGCGCCAGACCGCCGCCTCGTTCGCGGAGGCCGCGGCCGGGATCCGCGGCGACATCGCGGCGGGCCTCCGGCAGACGGCCGACGTGGCGGCCGGCGTGGTGAGGCCGATCCTTGCCGAGGCGGTGGAGCGCGCCGGCGCGACAGCGGGCGAGGCGCTGCAGGCGGTCGAGCGGCGCCTCGACGAGGAGGCGCGCGCGCGGCGGGAGGCGGACGTCGCGTCGGCGTCGCGGCTGGAGGGGCAGGCGGAGCGGCTTGCGGCGGTGGTGGGGGAGGCGATCGAGCGGCTGGAGCGGGCGCAGGCGGCGCGGCTGGCCGAGGCGGCGGAGCGGCAGGCGGAGCTGGACGCGGCGCGCGCGGCGCACCTGACGGCGCTGGGCGAGGCGCTGGCGGCGCCGCTGACGGAGGCGGCGCGTGCGGCGCAGGCGGCGCCGGAGGCGGCGTCGCGGCTGATCGCGGAGGCGTCGGAGCGGCTGTCGGCGCGCGCGGAGGCGGACGCGGCGCGCGACGCGCGGCTGGACGCGCTGCTGGAGAAGCTGTCCGAGGCGACGGCGGGGATGTCCGGTAGCGCGCGGGAGCAGGCCGAGCGGGTGGCGGCGCTGGCGGAGCAGGTGGCGCAGAGCGCGGCGGAGCGTGACGCGCGGGCCGAGGCGCGGGTGGCGGCGCTGGGGGATGCTGCGGGGGCGCTGCTGGCGGAGCAGGCGGCGCGGCTGGCGGCGTTCGAGGAGCGGCTGGACGGCGCGCGGCGGGAGGCGGCCGAGGGGCTGGCCGAGCGGCTCGGCGCGCACGCGCGTGGGCTCGGCGAGAGCCTGGAGCGGCTCGAGGGGGGCGTGGCGTCGCGGCTGGAGCGGCTCGAGGGGGGCGTGGCGTCGCGGCTGGAGCAGATGGAGGAGGGCGCGGCGAAGCGGTTCGAGCGGCTGGATCGGGAAGCTGTCGCGCGCCGGCAGGCGCTCGAGACCGAGTCGGCGTCGCGGCTGGAGGGGCAGGCGGAGCGGCTTGCGGCGGTGGTGGGGGAGGCGATCGAGCGGCTGGAGCGGGCGCAGGCGGCGCGTCTGGCCGAGGCGGCGGAGCGGCAGGCGGAGCTGGACGCGGCGCGAGCGGCGCACCTGACGGCGCTGGGCGAGGCGCTGGCGGCGCCGCTGACGGAGGCGGCGCGCGCGGCGCAGGCGGCGCCGGAGGCGGCGTCGCGGCTGATCGCGGAGGCGTCGGAGCGGCTGTCGGCGCGCGCGGAGGCGGACGCGGCGCGCGACGCGCGGCTGGACGCGCTGCTGGAGAAGCTGTCCGAGGCGACGGCGGGGATGTCCGGGAGCGCGCGGGAGCAGGCCGAGCGGGTGGCGGCGCTGGCGGAGCAGGTGGCGCAGGGCGCGGCGGAGCGTGACGCGCGGGCCGAGGCGCGGGTGGCGGCGCTGGGGGATGCTGCGGGGGCGCTGCTGGCGGAGCAGGCGGCGCGGCTGGCGGCGTTCGAGGAGCGGCTGGACGGCGCGCGGCGGGAGGCGGCCGAGGGGCTGGCCGAGCGGCTCGGCGCGCACGCGCGCGGGCTCGGTGAGAGCCTGGAGCGGCTCGAGGGGGGCGTGGCGTCGCGGCTGGAGCGGCTCGAGGGGGGCGTGGCGTCGCGGCTGGAGCAGATGGAGGAGGGCGCGGCGAAGCGGCTCGAGCGGCTGGATCGGGAAGCTGTCGCGCGCCGGCAGGCGCTCGAGACCGAGTCGGCGTCGCGGCTGGAGGGGCAGGCGGAGCGGCTTGCGGCGGTGGTGGGGGAGGCGATCGAGCGGCTGGAGCGGGCGCAGGCGGCGCGGCTGGCCGAGGCGGCGGAGCGGCAGGCGGAGCTGGACGCGGCGCGAGCGGCGCACCTGACGGCGCTGGGCGAGGCGCTGGCGGCGCCGCTGACGGAGGCGGCGCGCGCGGCGCAGGCAGCGCCGGAGGCGGCGTCGCGGCTGATCGCGGAGGCGTCGGAGCGGCTGTCGGCGCGCGCGGAGGCGGACGCGGCGCGCGACGCGCGGCTGGACGCGCTGCTGGAGGGCCTGTCGGAGGCGACGGCGGGGATGTCCGGGAGCGCGCGGGAGCAGGCCGAGCGGGTGGCGGCGCTGGCGGAGCAGGTGGCGCAGGGCGCGGCGGAGCGTGACGCGCGGGCCGAGGCGCGGGTGGCGGCGCTGGGGGATGCTGCGGGGGCGCTGCTGGCGGAGCAGGCGGCGCGGCTGGCGGCGTTCGAGGAGCGGCTGGACGGCGCGCGGCGAGAGGCGGCCGAGGGGCTGGCCGAGCGGCTCGGCGCGCACGCGCGCGGGCTCGGTGAGAGCCTCGAGGCGACGGCGGCGGTTGTGCGCGAGGCCTCGGAGCTCGTGCGGGCCGGCGGCGCCGAGATGACGGCGGTGGCCGAGATGTTCACCGTCGCTGTCGACCGTTACCGCGACGCCAGCGATCGCTGGCTGAACAGCCTGGGCGCGATCGAGGACGCGGTCGAGCGCCGCGATCACGGGGAGGCGGCGGACCTCCTCGGCGCCTACCTCGACCAGACCCGCGAGGTGTTCGACCATTCGTTGCAGTTCCAGCGCGAGCTCTTCTCCGAGCTGCGGGCGCTGAGGAGCAGGACGAGCTGATGCGCCGCCCCGCGCTGCCCCCTCCTCCCGGCTCCTCGTGCCCGCAGGTCGTCAGGTCCATGGCCCGCTGGGAGAGCTCCTCGATGTTCCTGGTGCCGTCCATGAGAGCTCGCCGCCGATGTCCCTGACGCCGGCCGAGGACGACGCGCTCGAGCAGGCGGCGGTCTGGCCGGTCTTCGGCGACCTGATGGCCTGTCTCTTCGGGCTCTTCGTGCTCTTCTTCGTCTGGGCCATCTCGTTCCAGGTCGACCTGACCCGCGATCTCGCCGTCGAGCGCGCCACCCGCGCCGCGGAGCGCGCGCGCCTCGAGTCGCTCGAGCGCGCCCTGGCCGGACCGCTCGCCGAGGGGAGGATCACGCTGACGGAGGGGCGCATCGGGATCCGCGGCAGCATCCTGTTCGAGCTCAACTCCGCCGAGCTCCAGCCGGAGGGCGTGGCGCTGCTGCGCGCGCTCGCGGACCCGCTCAAGGCCTACCTCGAGCATCATGACGAGCTCATCATGGTGAGCGGCTTCACGGACGACCGCCCGCTCACGAGCTCTTCCCGTGGCTATGCCGACAACTGGGAGCTCTCGGCGCAGCGCGCGCTCACGGTGACGCGCGCGCTCGCCGTGGCCGGCGTCCCCGACAAGGCGCTGTTCGCCGCCGGCTTCGGCGAGCGGCACCCGGTTGCGCCCAACGATACGAGCGAGAACCGGGCGAAGAACCGCCGCGTCGAGATCTCGCCCATCCCGCGGCGGGGCGCTCCCTGATGCCGTCGACGCTGGATTTTTTGCCGCCGGTTGTCGACCCGGAGGAGCGCCAGCGGCGTCCAGCCCAACCTCAGCGGCGTCCAGCTCAACCTCGGTCGGGGCGCCCGCCTCAACCTGGGTCGGCGGCCGCGGACCCCCAACCCGGGTCGGTTGCGGCCGCCGCTCAACCTCGGTCGGGGCGCCCGCCTCAACCTGGGTCGGCGGCCGTGGACCTCCAACCCCGGTCGGTTGCAGCCGCCGCTCAACCTCGGTCGGTCGCTGAGGCCCCTCAACCCGGGTCGGTTGTGGCCGCTCAACCTCGGTCGGGACGCCCGCCGCAACCTGGGTCGGTGGCCGCCGACCCCCAACCTGGGTCGGCTGCCGCCCCCCAGTCCGGGTCATCTGCTACCCCCCACCCCGGGCCGTCCATCGCTGCAAAACCCGGCTCGCCTCCTCGCACCGCTCATCCCGGATCGCTCACCGTCACCCACCCTGGGTCATCCGATACCCCCCACCTCCTCCCCACCCGCCTCGCTGCCCTCCAGGCAGCCGGCGCCTCTCGCTTCGACCCCGCCAGCTACCGCCTCATCGAGGCGCTCCTCGAGCGCGCCGGCTCCCTCGACGGCGGCGCCCGCGCGCGCCTCGCTGCCCGCGCCGCCGACCGGCTCGCGGCGCTCGAGGCCTCCTTCCACCGCGCGCGCGCCGAGGCCGAGGCCCAGCTCCGCGCCCTCGCCGACGCCGGCATCCCCGACGACGGCGCGCTCGCCGCCGCCCTCGCCCTCGGCGACCTCCCCGCCGTCGTTCGGGCCGCTCGCCGCCGCCTGCGCGCGCTCGCCCAGGGCCGGCAGAAGACCGCCGTCCCCTCGCTCGCGCGCCTGCGCGGCGAGATCGCGGCGCGCGAGGTGCGCCTCCCCGAGCCGCTCGCGCGCGACCTCGCGCAGCTCCCGTGCGACGGCGACGTCATCGAGCGCCGGGTCAAGCGGCAAGCCCAGGCGCTCAGCAACGCGCTCTCCACGGCGCTCTTCCACGAGTCGCTCGTGAGCGCCCGCGCCACGCTCGCTGTCGCGCGCGCGACCGACAACGTCCCCGAGGACGCCGGCCCCTACAACGCCCAGGTGCTCGCCGCCCGCGCGCTCTGCGCCGCCGAGCGCCTCTCCGAGCCCTACCTCCGCGCCCTCGTCGCCGGCCTCCAGGACCTCGGCGCCCTGGCCGCCGCGCTCGAGCCGCCGCCAGAAAAGCCAACCCGGAAGAAAGCCGCCCCGCGCAGCACGCGGGACGTGAGGAACACCCCCGACGCCGGCGCCCGCCGCCGGCCCGCCCGAAAAAAAGAATCCCTTTTCCGTGGATCGCGTTAGGTAAGTAGTCCCCATGCCTCGCTCGCCAGGCCGATCCCTCGCTGTCCTCGCGCTCGCCCTGCTCGCCGCCGCCTGCTCCTCCGCCGCCGACAAGGTGCAGAGCGGGCCGGCGACGCCGCCGCTCAAGCAGTGCGGCACCGAGGTCGTCCGGCACGGCGACGGCTACAACGGCGCGGCGCGCGAGTGCATCTGGCAGGCGTACAGGAACCGCGAGCCGTCCGAGTTCAAGACGACCCGGTACACCATCGAGGGCGACCCCGTCAGCTACCACCTCGAGGTCACGGCCACGGGCGTCGTGGTCGTCGTGGACAGCAAGGACCGCTACGCCATGCAGGGCGTCTTCCGCCACGCCTGCCGCAACCTCGAGCGCATCATGCAGGAGGGCACCGAGGACCGGTTCGGCTTCGCGCTGAGCGCCTGCTCCGGCGGCGGCGCCGAGCGGCTCGCGGTCCCGTGACGGATCCGCGGCGCGCCGGTGCGTTCCGGTCGGTCCAGCAGCCCACCGGCCCTGCCGCGGGCCTCCCCGCGGCCACGGCGCAGGCGGACGGCGGAAGCGGCGGAAGCGAAACGGCAAGCTGCGCGCAGCACGCGCGGCGTCCGACCTCCGCGCGGACGATCGCCGCCAGGCGCGGCCTGAGGCCTGATCTGGTGGACGCGACCGATCCTTGGCGCGTAGGCTCGCGCAAGGCCACCGGAGCGGGCAGCACGATGACTAGACCGAGCGTCCTGTACTGCACGATGGGGTCGAGCCAGGCGCCGGAAGGGCGCGGATGACGCGCGATGAGCGCCCGTCGTCCGGCAGCTCGGCAGAGCGTGCCCGCGAGCAAGCTGGGGGGAAGCGCCGTGCAGCCTCACCTCGTCTTTGAAGCCGCCGGGATCAGCCATCCCGGCATGGTCCGGGACACGAACGAGGACAGCTTCGCGATCCTCGAGTCGCGCGGGCTGTTCCTCGTGGCCGACGGCATGGGAGGGCGCGCCGCCGGGGAGGTCGCGTCGCGGATGGCGATCGACACCGTGCGCGACTTCTTCAACGACCCGGAGTCCACCTGGCCTGTCGCCGTCAGCGTCGGCCCGCCCACGGTCCGGGGCTCCGAGGCCCGCTACGTCGATCAGGGCCTGCCGCTGCTCGTCGCGGGCATCCAGCTCGCGAACGGACGCATCTTCTCCGCGGCGCGGCGCGACCGGGAGAAGCGCGGGATGGGCACCACGTTCGTCGCCGCGCTCGCGCGCGACGGCTTCGTCGCCATCGCGCACGTGGGCGACAGCCGCGTATACCGCCTCCGCGATCAGCGCCTCGAGCAGCTCACTCGAGATCACTCGCTGGTCAACGAGTGCATCCGCCTCGGCCACCTCCTCCCCGAGCAGGCCAGCACGTTCCCGCTCCAGCACGTGATCACCCGCGCCCTCGGCACCGACGAGGCCGTCGAGGTGGAGACGCGGATCGAGGCCATCGAGGGCGGCGACGTCATGCTCCTCTGCTCGGACGGCCTGTCCGGCGTGGTGCCGGCGCAAGATATCGCAAGTATCCTTGGAGAGCGCGTCGACCTCGGCGAGATCACCGCGCGGCTCGTCAAGCGCGCCAACGAGAACGGTGGCCCCGATAACGTCACCTGCGTTGTCGTGCGCTGGCGCGCCTCTCCCGACGGCCAGCCCAGGCGCTGAGCCGCGCATCGCACGGGCCGTGTGGGGCCGCGCATTGCGCGCGGCTTGTCCCCTTTTCCATGAAACGTCAACTGCCGGAGAGCGCGCCACCATGTTAATGCCGGTCGGGAATCCCGATGGGCGCGCGAACGAACGGATCGGCACAGCCGCAGTTGACGAGCTCCACGACATCGACCCCCCGGAGCGCGGCGGCGGCCGGCACGGGGAAGCTCCGCGGCGCGCGGCGCGCTGAGCCGGCCGCGCCCGCGCTCGACCCGGCGGAGCACCGGGCGCCGCTCAAGCTCCTCGACGCGGCGCGCGAGCCGGATTTCATCGAGGTGCTCGGCTCGCGCGAGCACAACCTCCACATCGATCGGCTCGAGGTCCCGAAGCGCAAGCTCGTCGTGTTCACGGGGGTGAGCGGCTCGGGCAAATCGAGCCTGGCGTTCGACACGCTCTACGCCGAGGGGCAGCGGCGATACGTCGAGACGCTGAGCTCCTACGCCCGCCAGTTCCTCGGTCAGCTCGAGCGCCCGCAGGTCGAGCACCTGCGCGGGCTGTCGCCGACGATTGCCATCGAGCAGAAGAGCGCGTCGAGCAATCCGCGCTCCACGGTCGGCACGATCACGGAGGTCTACGATTACCTGCGCGTGCTCTATGCGCGCGCCGGCGAGCAGCATTGCCACCTCTGCGGCAAGCCGGTGAAGGCGCAGAGCTCGGAGCAGATCGTCGGCGAGCTCCTCGCGATGCCCGAGGGGACGAAGTTCGTGCTGCTCGCGCCGCTCGTGACGCACCGGAAGGGGGAGTTCAAGGACCTCTTCGAGGAGCTCCGGGGCCGCGGCTTCGTGCGGGTCGAGATCGACGGGGCGCAGCACCGGCTCGACGAGGCGCCGCGGCTCGACAAGAAGCTCAAGCACACCATCGCGCTCGTCGTGGACCGGCTTGTCGTGCGCGCCGACGAGCGCCAGCGCATCACCGAGGGCGTCGAGCTCGCGCTCCAGGAGGGCCGCGGCGAGCTCCGGGTCGAGCTCCAGGCCGACGACGGCGCCGCGGCGCGCAAGCGCCGCCCGGCGGCCCCGCTGCTGTTCAGCGCCGCGCGCTCCTGCTGCGGCCAGAGCTTCCCCGAGCTGTCGCCGCAGAGCTTCTCGTTCAACAGCCCGCTCGGCATGTGCGGCGCGTGCAATGGCCTCGGCACCCGCCTCGAGATCGACCCCGACCTCGTGATCCCGGACCCCTCGCTGTCGATCCGCGAGGGCGCCATCGCCCCCTGGGCGTCGGCCATGGCGCGGGGCGAGGGCTGGACGTTCCGCATCATCGACGCCGTGGCCAAGGCGTGCTCGGTCGACCTCGACGCGCCCTGGCGCAAGCTCGGGGCGAAGAAGCAGGAGATGGTGCTCCATGGCCTCTCGGGCAAGCGCATCGCGGTGACGTGGGGCAAGGAGGGGAGCGAGACGCACGGCACCTGGGGCATGCGCTTCGAGGGCGTGATCCCGAGCCTGATGCGCCGGTTCCAGCAGTCGTCGTCCGAGTCGGCGCGGGAGGCCTACCGCAAGTTCATGAGCGAGCGGGCGTGCGACGCCTGCGGCTCCCGGCGCATGCGCCCGGAGTCGCTCGCCGTGCGCGTCGCCGACAGGGGGATCGCCGACGTCACCTCGATGACGGTGCGGGACGCATTCGAGCATTTCTCCCGGCTGGAGCTCCCGGGCAACCGGCAGAAGATCACGGAGGGGGTGCGGCGGGAGATCACGAGCCGGCTAAGCTTCCTCCTGAACGTGGGCCTCGAGTACCTGACGCTCGATCGCTCCGGCCCGACGCTGAGCGGCGGCGAGGCGCAGCGCATCCGGCTGGCGAGCCAGCTCGGCAGCGAGCTCTCCGGGGTGATGTACGTGCTCGACGAGCCGAGCATCGGCCTGCACCAGCGGGACAACCAGCGCCTCATCGAGACGCTGCGGCGCCTCCGGGATCTCGGCAACACGGTGCTCGTTGTCGAGCACGACGAGGAGACGATCCGGGCCGCCGATTACGTCGTGGATTTCGGCCCCGGCGCGGGGCACCTCGGCGGCCGGGTGATGGCCGCGGGGACGCCCGAGGAGGTCGAGCGCCACCCCGACAGCCTGACCGGCGCGTACCTGTCCGGGCGCGCGCGCATCGAGGTGCCCGCGGCGCGGCGCGCGCCGCGCGGGTGGCTGGAGATCCTGGGCGCGTCCGAGCACAACCTGCGCAACATCGATGTCCGGTTCCCGCTCGGGGTGCTGCTCGCGGTGACAGGGGTGAGCGGCGCCGGCAAGAGCTCGCTCGTGAACGGCATCCTCCTCCCGGCGCTGGGCCGGGCGCTCCACAACAGCACCGAGCCGGTCGGCGCGCACCGCGCGATCAAGGGGCTCAAGGCGCTCGACAAGGTGATCGCGATCGACCAGAAGCCGATCGGCCGCACGCCGCGCTCGAACCCGGGGACGTACACGAAGGCGTTCGACCAGATCCGCGAGATCTTCGCCGAGCTGCCGGAGTCGCGCGCGCGCGGCTATGGCCCGGGGCGGTTCAGCTTCAACGTGAAGGGCGGGCGCTGCGAGGCGTGCAGCGGCGACGGCATGGTGAAGGTCGAGATGCACTTCCTCGCCGACGTCTACGTCCCTTGCGACGTGTGCGCCGGCAAGCGGTACAGCGCGCAGACGCTCGCAGTGCGGTACAAGGGCAAGAGCATCGCCGACATCCTCGACACGAGCATCGAGGACTGCCGGCAGCTCTTCGAGCACCACGTCGCCCTGCGGCGCGTCCTCGACACGCTGGTCGAGGTCGGCCTCGGGTACATGAAGATCGGCCAGAGCGCGCCGACGATGAGCGGCGGCGAGGCGCAGCGCGTGAAGCTGAGCCGCGAGCTCGGCAAGAGCCAGACGGGCCGCACGCTCTACGTGCTCGACGAGCCGACGACGGGCCTGCATTTCGAGGACATCCGCAAGCTCCTCGGCGTGCTCCACCGGCTGGTCGAGGCGGGCAACACGGTGGTGGTCATCGAGCACAGCCTCGATGTCATCAAGTGCGCCGACTGGGTCGTCGACCTCGGCCCCGAGGGCGGCGCCGGCGGCGGCCGCGTCATCGCCGAGGGGACGCCGGAGGACGTCGCGAAGGTGCCGGCCTCGTACACCGGGCAGTTCCTGCGCCCGCTGCTGGGCGCGAGCTAGCGCCCACCGCGCCTCCAGGCGCAGCGCTGCAATGTAACGAGCAATTCACTGATTCTGACGATCCTGCCTATCCATTCTGTACAGGAATGGTGTCATGGGCGGATTTGTTCCGCGTGCTTGCATCGCGGTACAAAAGCGCGTAGCCGGGATCGATGGACACCAGCGTGTCCTCGAGTGCGAAAGCACCCCACCAGCTGCTTCAGCAAACCACTCTGATTTCCCGAGCGAGCCGGGCTGTCGCACTCGCCCCTGTGCTCGACGTCCGTTGACGGGAGGGCCCATGCAGATCTCGAAGCACTCTCTGTTTCTCGGCCTAGGAATGTGGCTGGGTGCCGTCTCCGCTGTCGCTTGCTCCGCCAGCGGTACATCGGCGCCTGCGCCTTCCGGATCGGGATCCTCCGGTCCTGGAAGCACGAGCGGCGCCGTCGGCGCCGGCGGCTCGGGCGGCGGCGGCTCGACGGCGACGGGCGGGGTCGGAGACGATCTCGGCAGCGGCGCCACCACCACCACCGGCGTCGGCGGCGGCGGCGATGTCCTGATGCCGGCGGAGGATCCGAAGACGTGCGCGGAGGCCGCCGCGAACAAGTCCTACGTCGGCTGCGACTTCTGGCCCACGGTCACCGCCAACGTCGTCTGGTCGATCTTCGATTACGCGGTCGTCGTCGCGAACGCGGGAGACGAGATCGCCGAGGTCGAGGTGACGCGCGCCGGCGAGGTCGTCGCGCAGGCCGAGATCCAGCCCAACAGCCTGTCCAAGATCTATCTCCCCTGGGTCCCCGAGCTGAAGGGACCCGACGCGAACGCGTGCGCCTCCGGCCGGTCGATCGACAGGTCGGTCCGCGTGGACGGCGGCGCGTACCACCTCGTCTCGACCAGGCCGGTCACCGTCTATCAGTTCAACGCGCTCGAGTACAAGGGCGCGGGGGGGCCCGCCGGCAAGGACTGGTCGTCCTGTCCGGGCAACAGGGTGTGCGATGGCAGCACTGCTGGCTGCTTCTCGTTCACCAACGACGCCTCGCTGCTTCTGCCGAGCACGGCGATGACAGGCAATTACCGCATCACCGGCCAGCAGGGCTGGGCCCAGGTCGCGATGGGCGGATATATGGTCATCACGGGCACCAAGGACGGCACCAGCGTCACGGTGAGCGTGGCCCAGGGCGGCGCGGTTGTCGCCGGCGGCGGCATCCCCGCGACGCGCGGCGGCGAGCGCTTCACGGTCGAGCTCGACGAGGGCGACGTCGTCGAGGTCCTCGGCGACCCGGCCAAGGACCTCAGCGGCAGCCTCGTCACCGCCACGAACCCCGTCCAGGTGCTCACAGGCATGCCGTGCGTGCAGTCGCCGATCGGCCGGCTGGCGTGCGACCACATCGAGGAGTCGGTGTTCCCCGCCGAGACCCTGGGCAAGCGTTACTTCGTCACGGTCCCGACGTCGCCGGGCGGTAAGGTCGTCGGGCATATCGTGCGTCTTTACGGCAATGTCGACGGCACGGCGCTCACCTATCCGTCCGGCCGGCCGGACGGCGGGCCGACAAGGATCAACGCCGGCCAGGTCGTCGACCTCAGCCTGGTGAAGAGGGACTTCGAGGTCGTGGGAGATCACGAGTTCGCGGTCAGCTCGTTCATGCTGGGCGCCGAGGCCGTCGAGAGCTCCACCGGCCAGGCCAACGAGAAGGGCGATCCGTCGCAGAGCCACCCCACCGCGGTCGAGCAATACCGCACCAAGTACATCTTCCTCGCGCCGAGCGACTACGACGAGAGCTACGTCGACATCATCCAGCCCGTGGACGCCTCGGTCACGCTCGACGGCGCCGCCGTGGACGCCGCGCCGACCCCGATCGGCAACGGCTCGGGCTTCGGCGTCGCGCGCGTCAAGCTCGGCCCCGGCAACAGCGGCGCGCACGTGCTGAGCGCCTCGGCCCCCGTCGGCATCCAGGTGATCGGCTACGGCTCCTACACGAGCTACCAGTACCCGGGCGGCCTCAACCTCCTCACCATCGCGCCGCCGCCGCCCCCGCCCCGGTGACAGCGCCGGCAGGGCGCCACCGCCGCCGCTGGATTGTCTTTCCCCGCCGCCTGACCTAGCACCACCGCATGGCGGCCAGGCAACGCGTCACGGCCCGGGGCGCGGCGCTCTTCGTCGTCCTGGCCAGCCTCGCCTTCGCCACGAGCGGCCCTCTCGCCCGGTACGCGCGCCCTGTCCACCCGCTCTTCATCGCCTTCGGCAGGGTCGCCCTCGCCGCCGCGGCGCTCTCGCTCATCGACCTGCGCGGGATCGCCCGCTCGGCCGCCGCCCTCTCGCCGCGCCAGCGCGCCGCCGTCCTGGCCGCGGGCCTCCTGCTCGCCGTCCACTTCGCGCTCTTTCTCTGCGGGCTCGACCGCACCTCCCTCGCCGCGGCGCTCTCGCTCATCTCGCTCGAGCCGCTCGCCGTCGTGCTCTGCGCGTGGGTGTTCTTCCGCGTCCGCCCCACGCGCTCCGAGCAGGCCGGCGTGCTCCTCGCCACCGCCGGCGCCGCCCTTGTCGCGCGCGCGGCCGGCTCCGGCGATCACCGGCTCTCGGGCGACCTCATGGTCGTCGGCGCCACGCTCCTTTACGGCCTCTACGTCTCGTTCGCCCGCGCGCTCCGGGACGCCTTGCCGGCGCGGAGCTACGCCGCGCTCGTCTACACGAGCGCCGCCGTCTTCCTCGCCGCGGCGCTCCCCGTGGCGCCCGGCGCGCTCGAGGGCGTCTCCCCGCCGCCGGCCCACGCCGCCGTCGCCATCGTCGCGCTCGCGCTCGTGCCCACCCTGGTCGGCCACACCGCGGTGCAGGCCGCGGCGCGGCGCATGTCCCCGGCGATCGTCGCGCTCGTGTCCCCCGGCGAGACGCTGGGCGGGATCGTCATCGGCGCCCTGTGGCTCGACGCCATCCCGACGGCCACGGAGGTCGCCGGCGCCGCGATCATCCTCGTCGGCGCCACCGTCGCCATCCTGGGGTCGAGCTCGCCCGCGGCCCAGGGCGCCGGCTGACGCGCTCTTCCAGGCGCCGCCCGGACTGGCGATGTCCGGATCGCGACGCCCGGGTCGCGATGGAAGCATGCCTGTGCAGCGAGGGAGCCGAGCGCTCATGATCTTCGCCAGGACGGAAGTCGCCGGCGCGCGCCGCTTCGGTCGAACTCCTCACCACGATGATGGGGAATCGCAGGAGAACCGCCCTCGCGCGCTTGACTGCCGATGATTCGAAGGGACGCTCTCCGCCATGTACGGTGGGCTGTTTCGAAACATCCTGTTTCCGCTCTACGAGACCCGGTTGAGGGGCAGGGACACCCTCAAGGCCCTGGAGGAGCTCGAGCGCTCCCAGTGGCGATCGGAGGAAGAGATTCGCGATCTCAGCTTCCGGCGGATGCTCGCGGCGCTCCATTTCGCCGAGCAGAACGTCCCTTTCTACCGGGCCCGGTTCGCGGAGCACGGCGTGCGCGTCGCCTCGGTGAGGTCGCCGGAGGACCTCCTGCGGATCCCGGTCCTCACGCGGGCCGATCTCCGCGCCCACGGGCGCGATCTCGTCGCCGAGGGCTTCGTCGGGCGGCTCTACGCGAGCGGCACGGGGGGCTCCACGGGAGAGCCGGTGCAGTTCCGCTTCGACCACCGCACGTACGAGCGCCGCATCGCGGCCGCCATGCGGTCCGACCGGTGGGCGGGCGCCCGGCTCGGCGACAGGGAGCTCCACCTGTGGAGCTCCGTCCTGTCCTCCGAGACCCTCGTGAAGAAGGCGAAGCGCTCCCTGCACGAGGCCATCCTCCGCAAGAAGATGATCTCCGCCTTCGACCTGTCCGACCGGCGGCTCGCCGCGCTCCTCGACGAGATCGCGCGGTACCGGCCCCAGGTCATCGTCGGGTACGCGGGCGCGCTCTACCAGGCGGCGCGCTACGCGCTCGCGGCGGGGCGCGCGCTCCCCGCCCCGCGCGGCGTCGTCACCAGCGCGGAGCGGCTCTTCGCGCACCAGCGCGAGGCCATCGAGCGCGCCTTCGGCGCCCCGGTGTTCGACCGGTACGGCTGCCGCGAGCTCATGCTCATCGCCGCCGAGTGCGAGCGGCACGCCGGCAAGCACATCAACATGGAGGGCGTGTACGTCGAGCTGCTCCGCGACGGGCGGCACGCGCTCCCGGGCGAGGCGGGGGAGGTCGTCGTGACGGACCTCGTCTGCCGATCGATGCCGCTCATCCGCTACAAGAACCAGGACGTCGCGATCGCCGCCGGCGCGCCGTGCGGGTGCGGCCGCGGCCTGCCGATGCTCGCCTCGGTGGAGGGGCGCGTCCTCGACCTGCTCGTCGGCCCCGACGGCGAGCTGCTCGCGGGGGAGTTCTTCCCGCACCTCATCAAGGACCAGCCCACGATCGCCCGCTACCAGGTCTACCAGGACCGGCGCCGCGCGATCACGGTGCGGCTCGTGCCCGGCGACGGCTTCCAGCCCGAGACAGCGCGGCTCATCGAGCGCACCGTCCGGCATCACCTGGGCGAGCGCGCCGAGGTCTGCGTCCAGCTCGTCGACGACATCCCCCTCACGAGCGGCGGCAAGCACCGCGTCACCCTCTCGGAGGTCCCCATCGAGCTGAGCCGGCGCTCCGCGGCGTGACCCGAGCCCCCCGGCGCCGCCGCCGCGGCGCGCGCCGCCGTCCGCCCTGCCCCGCGCACCTCGGCGCCGGGGGCGCGGCCGCGCGCACGTACAGCGATCTTTCTACAGATCTGCTGGAGTCGCCTGGCGGCTGGCGCGCCGCGGCCTCCTCGCGGCCCGCTCGCGGCGCGCCGCCTGGCTTCCCGGGGCCCGAAGCGCTGGCGGAGCCGCGCGGTCCAGGGTATTGGGCAGAGCAGTACGATGTCCGACGTGCAGAGACCGCTTCCGCCGAAAAAGGACGTCGCGCTGGCCCTCCTCGAGCGAGAGCCGAGCGTGTTCATCCACCTCGACCCGCGCCGGCCCGGTGTCTTCGTCCCCAAGTGGTTCACGGGGCAGCCGCAGCTCATCCTGCAGGTCGGGATGAACATGGCGATCCCCATCCCCGACCTCAAGGTCGACGACGAGGGGATCAGCTGCACGCTCTCGTTCAACCGCGCGCCGTTCCTGTGCCGCCTGCCCTGGCACGCGATCTGGGCGCTCGTGAGCGAGGACCAGCGCGGCATGGTGTGGCCCGAGGACATCCCCGCCGATCTCGCCGCGCAGAAGCAGCAGCGGCCCCAGGCGGGCCCGCCGCAGAAGCCCGGCAAGCGCCCGCGTCCCCGGCTCGCCGCCGTCGCGACCCCCAGCGACGACGAGCGCGGCGCCGAGGCGTCGGACGAGGCGCGCGCGCGCGACCGCGGGCGCCGCCCCGAGGTGGATCCGGTGGAGACCGGCGAGCGCCGCAGCGCCAGCGAGGCCCCGGCGCGCGACGCCGGCGCGGCCGTGAGGCCGCTCGCGTCGGTGCCTTCCCCGGCCCTCGCGCCGGTGCGACCCGCCGCGGAGGAAGGCGAAGACGACGAATCCGGTAGCTCCGGTGAGGCCGAGCCCAGGCAGCGCCCCGGAGCGGGCAAGCCAAAGCGCGAGCTGCCCCCCTATTTGCGCGTCATCAAATAAAGCTACCGCTTGACGGTACGGCTCGGCCCAATCAACTGTGGCCCGGCCATGCCTCGACAGTTGCAGCGCGTCCTTCAGGCGCTCGGGCTCCTCGGCGCCGTCGTCGCCCTCGAGTTCGGCTTCGAGATCATCTTGCCGGACGCCGCATGGCGGCAGCTCGCCCTGTTCGCGATGGTCAACGTCATCGCGGCGCTCTCGCTCAACGTCATCAACGGCATGGCCGGCCAGTTCTCGATCGGCCACGCCGGCTTCGTCGGCATCGGCGCGTACACCGGCGCGATCGTGGCCGGCAACCTGCACCAGCAGCTCGGCGGCGGCGATCCGCTCTTCGGCAACTCGTTCCTCGTGATGCCCGCCTCGCTGCTCGCGTCAGGGCTCGTCGCGGCGCTCTTCGGCCTCGTCGTCGGCCTGCCGAGCCTCCGATTGCGCGGCGACTACCTCGCCATCGTGACCCTCGGGTTCGCCGAGATCTTCCGCCTGACGATCGCCACGGCGACAACCGGCGGCGCCGACCAGGGGACTGTCGGCAGGCTGCTCGGCGCGCTCGGCGGCCCGATCGGCTACGCCGGCCCCGACGACACCGGCGTCCCGCAGTACGCCGGGCCGTTCTGGATCTTCGGCGCCGTCATTGTCGCGACCGTCATCGCGTGGCGGCTCAAGTTCTCCGGCTGGGGCCGCGCCCTGCGCGCGCTCCGCGAGGACGAGATCGCCTCCGCCGCGGTGGGCGTCGACCCCACCCGCTACAAGGTCACGTCCTTCGTCATCGCCGCCGCCGGCGGCGGCGTCGCCGGCGCCCTGCTCTCCGCGATGCGCGACGGCAACCCCACGGTCCAGCCCGACCAGTTCACGTTCAACTACTCGTTCGACGCCATCACGATGGTGATCCTCGGCGGCTCGGGCAGCGTCACCGGGTCGATCGTGGGCGGCGTGCTCGTGACCTTCACGGTGAAGCTCATCGAGCAGCTCCAGGGCCTCGACAGCGTGCTCGCGCTGAAGGCCGCCTACCCCGCGCTCGACCTGAACGCCCTCCGGATGGTGCTCTACGCCTCCATCCTCATCGGGCTGATGATCCTCCGCCCCGAGGGGCTCTTCGGCGAGCGCGAGCTCTTCGACCGGCGCTGGGCGCGCAAGAAGCGCCCCCCCGTGGGCCCGGCCGAGCCCGTGCCCGCGACGACGGGCGCCGAGGCCGCCGCCGCGCCCGCGGGCGACGCGCCCCCTGCGGAGGAGCGGCCCGGCACCGCCCTCGAGCGCGAGGTCAAGCCGACCGGGAGGGAGTTCGAGTGAACCTCGATCTGAAGCATGTCACGAAGCGGTTCGGCGGCCTGCGGGCCGTCGGCGACGTCTCGTTCTCCGTGCCCGAGCGCTCGATCTTCGGGCTCATCGGCCCGAACGGCGCCGGCAAGACGACGGTGTTCAACCTGATCACCGGCGTCTACAAGCACGACGAGGGCTCGATCCACTTCGGCGGGACCGACCTCGCGCCGCTCAGGCCGAGCCAGATCGCCCGGCTCGGCGTCGCCCGCACGTTCCAGAACATCCGCCTCTTCGGCCAGCTCACGGTGCTCGAGAACGTGCTCGTCGCCTGCGAGAACCTGCGCCGCTCGACGCTCGCCTCCGCCCTGCTCCGCTCGCCGTTCTTCTACAGGGACGAGCAGGAGATGACCGAGCGAGCGCTCTCGCTGCTCTCGGTGTTCAAGCTCGAGGACATGGCGGACGAGATCTCGACGTCGCTCTCGTACGGCAACCAGCGCCGCCTCGAGATCGCCCGGGCGATGATGCTCAAGCCGAAGCTGCTGCTGCTCGACGAGCCGGCGGCGGGCATGAACTACGGCGAGGCCGAGGGGCTCAAGCAGCAGATCCGCTGGCTGCGCGACACGTTCGAGATCACGGTCGTGCTGGTCGAGCACAACATGCAGGTCGTGATGGGGGTGTGCGAGGAGATCCACGTCCTCGATCACGGCGAGACCATCTCGCACGGCACCCCGGTGGCCGTGCGCAAGGACCCGAAGGTCCTCGCCGCCTACCTCGGCGAGGAGGTCGAAGGCGAGGCGGACGAAGCCCGCATCGCGGCCTCCGCGGCGGCGCAGGAGCCCACATGAAGACGACGCACCCGACGCGGCAGCCCCCCTCTGTGGCCCCCGGCGAGCCCCTGCTCGTCGTCGAGGATCTCGCGGTCAGCTACGGCGGCATCAAGGCGCTGAAGGGCGTCAGCCTCGAGGTGCGGCGCGGCGAGATCGTCGCGATGATCGGCGCCAACGGCGCCGGCAAGACGACAACGCTGAAGACGGTCGTCCGCCTCCTGCCGATCGCCGCCGGCCGCATCCGCTACGACGGCCGGGACCTCGCGTCCGTGACGGCCGAGGAACTCGTCGCGTCCGGCGTCTCGCTCGTCCCGGAGGGGCGCGCGATCTTCTCGAACCTGACCGTCCGCGAGAACCTCGAGCTCGGCGCGTGGTGCCACAAGCACGGCCCCACCATGGCCGAGACCCTCGACGACGTGGTGAAGCTCTTCCCCCGCCTCGGCGAGCGCATGCACCAGCAGGGCGGCACCCTCTCCGGCGGCGAGCAGCAGATGCTCGCGATCGGCCGCGCCATGATGGCGCGCCCCGCCATGCTGCTGCTCGACGAGCCCTCGCTCGGCATCGCCCCGCGGCTCGTCGCGGACATCTTCGAGTCGATCGCCACGATCGCGGCGTCAGGGACAACCGTACTCCTCGTTGAGCAGAACACCCGACTCGCTCTCAAGTACTCCACCCGAGCCTACGTGCTCCGTACAGGGCAGATCGCCATGAGCGGTGACTCGAAGGATCTCGCGGCGAACGAGGAGATCCGAGCGGCCTACCTCGGCGGCTGATCCCGGCCAGATCCGCCGCGGAGCGCGGGCAAGTCACGGAAGAGACAGGCGGAAAGCGCTGGTGTTTCAAGCGCGTATCAACGCATCGCGTGATGCGATGAGGCGCGTTTGACATCGCGCTTCGCCGCCGATGGAGTATGGTTTCCGTGCGCCAGGCGACGAAGAACTGGTCTTAACCATCGCGGTCCGTGGTGGCCGCCGACGGGGGATATCCATGGAGATCGAGAGCACGACCCGCGTTCTGGTGATCGACGACGACGCCAGCAACTCCCAGCCGCTCGTCCACTTCCTCTCGTGCCGGGACTACACGGTGGAGACGTGCTGCGGGCTCGGCCATGCGCGTGACGTGCTTGCCCGGTGGCGTCCTCACGTGATGGTGCTCGTGCCGCGGGACGACGCGGGGGTGCACAGCGAGATGGAGGAGCTCCGCCGCATGTCCCCGCGCGTGCCCGTCGTGGTGCTCACGCTCGTGGCCGGCCCGCAGATGATGCTCGACATGGAGGCGTTCGCGCCCACGGTGCCCGCGTGCCCGTCGCGCGGCCTCGCGTACATCGAGTCGGCGGTCGCTGACGCGTCTGCCATGGGCTGAGCGGCCGCGCGCGCAGGGCCCCCGCGCTCCTCGCGCAGGGCGGCGCCCCCGCCGGCGCCGCCGGTCCCGGCTTGCCTTACATGGTCAAGCCGGCGGGGAGATCCCGTCCGGCAGCCCGTCGAAGAACTCCTCCACCATGGACGCGATCCAGGCGCGCACCGGCGCGGTCGCGCAGAGGCTCCGCACGACGGGCCAGAGCGCTGCCGCGAGCGCGTCGAAGTCGAGCGCGGGCTTGATCCCGAAGCGCCCCAACACCTCGCCGAGCGGCTCGTTCGCGTGCGCGGCCACGAACGCCGCTGTCGCCTCGTGGAGCCGCTGCCGTACGGGCCGGTCCCGGAGCACCTGGGCGGCGACGTCGGCCCCGAGCTCCTCGGCGAGCGCCGAGCTCTTCGCGTCGAGCTGGCCGATGAGCTCGCTCACCTGCTGTTCCAGCACCCACGTCGCGACGTGCTTGCGCAGGCCGACGAACTCGGGCGTGTCACCCTTCGCGACGACGATGTCCTGCACCTGGCGCATCGCCGTGCGCGAGAAGCCCTGCAGGAACCGGCGGATCTCCGGCTCGAGCCGCCGCTCGAACTCGCCCCGCATCGTGCCCATGGTCTTGCCGACCCCACCGAGGCCGAACGGGGAGACCCGCTTGAGCAGCGCCGGCAGGCCCCACTCGGCGAAGAACGGGTTCACCTTCTCGGAGAACTCCTTCAGCGCGTCGTAGAGGACGTCGCGCATCACCGCGTCGAGCGCCGCGCTCTCCAGCACCTCGCGCACGAGCCGCTCCGGGACGAGCTTCGGCTGCTCCAGGATGCGGTCGATCGTGGCGCGCGCCCCCTCCGGCATGAGCTCCTTCGCACGCCGCCGCTCGGCCCGCGCCGCCTCGATCAGCGCCGCGAGCGCGGCCGCGGCCGCGGGCCGGACCGCCCGCCGGAGCGACTCCTCCGCCGCCAGCGCGTCGAGCGCGCGCGCGATCGCCGCCGCGTCCGCGAGCGCGCCGAGCGGCGTCGCGAGCAGCGCCGCGAAGCCGGCGGGCAGGCGTTCCCGGAAATCCCGCGCGGCCGCCTCGGAGACGAGCCGCGCCTCGAGGAACGCGATCTGACGAGCCTTCAGTTCATTAAGTAGCGCGCGACTCATCCGGGAACGGATAGCCCCGGCCCCCCGCCGGCGCCAGGCGCAGATGACCCCGTTCCTCGGCCCGCGCCGGGGGCGCGCCGGGGGCGCGTCGGGGGCGCGTGATTCCTGGACAGGCCTCAAAAATCGCGCGGGACTGCGGACCACTGTGAATCTGAGCGTCAGGTGGAGCCTGTAGTTATTGAACCGGACACCAGAGACTCCCTTACTAAAAGCACCTTACTTTGGCGGCCGGTATCGGGAGATCACCTTACTCGGAGTGTCGCTCGCGCACGGGCGAAACCCGCGGCGAACGACGCGCGGACGGTCGGAGAGGGATTGTCGGTGATTGTCATTTTCCTGGGGGGAGGACTCGCCCCTGGAGTCAACTTTCCAGGACTCGTGACAGAGAGTTGCAACGAATTACAAGTGCATGACAACTTCGGATTCGGCGGATGGTACGCGTTCGTCACCCGCCAGCATTTGCAGGCGTGGAGACCGGCGCTCTCGCCCGGGCCCACGGCTGGAAGGCACCCGCTGGCGGAAGGTGCTCCCGATGCTCTCCATGCTGCTCTGTGTGCTCTACTTCGGCGTGCTGCTCGGCCTCAGCGCCTACGGCCTGCACCGACTGCACCTCGTGGTCCTCTGCCGGTTCAACCGCGCGAAGATCGCGCGCGCGCAGGAGGTCGCGGCCCTGACCGATCGCGACCTCCCGCCGGTGACGATCCAGCTGCCGCTGTTCAACGAGTCGACGGTCGCGGCGCGGCTGCTCGATGCGGTCGCGCGGATGGATTACCCGCGCGACAAGCTCGAGATCCAGGTGCTCGACGACTCGACGGACGAGACGCAGGGCCTCGTCCGGGCGCACGTCGAGCGGCTGCGCGCGCAGGGCATCGACGCTGTGTACCTGCATCGCACGGACCGGGTCGGCTACAAGGCGGGCGCGCTCGACGCGGGCCTCAAGGTCGCGAAGGGCGAGCTCGTCGCGATCTTCGACGCCGACTTCATCCCGCAGCCGGGCTTCGTCCGCTCGATCGTCGGCCACTTCGAGGATCCGACGGTCGGCATGGTCCAGACGCGGTGGGGCCACCTGAACCGCGACGTCTCCATCCTGACGCAGGTGCAGGCCCTGATGCTCGACGGCCACCACCTCGTCGAGAACCGCGCGCGCTTCGGCGCCGGCCTGCTGTTCAACTTCTCCGGCACCGGCGGGATGTGGCGCAAGGACGCGATCCTCGAGGCCGGCGGCTGGCAGCACGACACGCTGACCGAGGACCTCGACCTGTCGTACCGGGCGCAGCTCGCGGGCTACCGCTTCATCTACCGCGAGGATGTCGTCTCGCCGGCGGAGCTCCCGGAGGACATCTCGGCGCTGCGCGCGCAGCAGTACCGCTGGGCCAAGGGCACGGTGCAGACCGCGCGCAAGCTGATGGCGCGGGTGCTCAGCGCGAAGCTCTCGGTCGGGCAGCGGATCGAGGCGTTCTTCCACCTCACCCCGCACTTCGCCTACCCGCTCCTCGTGCTCCTGAGCGTGCTCCTCTTGCCGGCGCTCGTCCTGTTCCCCGCCGCCGACACGCTGACGATGGTCGCCATCGACCTGCCGCTCTGCACGGCGACCACGGGCTCGCTCGCGGCGTTCTACATGCAGGCCGAGACGGCGCAGGGCCGCTCGCGGTGGGGCGCTGTCGTGCGCCTGCCGATGCTGATCGCGCTCGGCACGGGGCTCGCGCCGCACCTCTCGAAGGCCGTGATCGAGGGGCTCCGCAGCATGGCCGGCGAGTTCGTGCGGACGCCCAAGCAGGGCGACAACAAGGGCCGGTACAGGGTGCGCACCGACCTGCCGCTCACCGAGGCGCTGCTCGCCGTGCTCTCGTGCGGCGCGGTGGTCGCGTCGATCCAGACGGGGCACTACTTCGCCACGCCGTTCGCGGTGCTGTTCGCGGTCGGCTACCTCTACGTCGCGTTCATGGTCGCCCAGGAGCAGTTCGCGCGCCGCCGCGACGCCGCCTCGGGCGCGCCGGCCGTCTGGAGCGACGCGCCGTCGAGCGACGCCGCCGTTGTCGGCGCCTGGTCCAGGCAGGCGACGAAGGATCGGCCCCTCGGCGACCTCGCTGCCTGAGCGACCCCCCCGCCGCGGCGAGCGCGTCCAGCGCCCCGCGCCCTCCCGCGCCCCCACACCAGCATCCTGCCGCCGGGCCTCCTGGCCGCCGACGTCGAGGCGGGCGGCGCGCGGCGCGGGCCCCGCCGTCCACCCAGGGCTGCTCCGAGCTCTGCTGATCCGCTGGAACTGTGCATGAAGTACGCCTGGCGCTATCGGGCGGAGCCTGCGTGACCCCCCTAGACCTCCCCGACGCACGCTGGCATCCTGCCCCGAGCCGGTCGGAGGACCGTACGCGGCTTCCTGAACGGTCTTCAGGGGTTGCGGCGCGTCCCCCGCTCTGCAAGGGCGTTGGGGGTGTCATGACGAAAGCCGAAATCGTTCAGGCGGTCTACTCCCGCCTTGGCGGGTTCTCGAAGAAGGAGTCCGCCGATCTGGTGGATCTTGTGTTCGAGACCATGAAGGAAACCCTGGGTCGCGGGGAGAAGATCAAGATCTCCGGATTCGGTAACTTCGTGCTGCGCGACAAGCGCCAGCGGCAGGGCCGCAACCCCCAGACCGGCGATCCGATCCTGATCACGGAGCGGCGGGTCCTGAACTTCAAGGCGAGCCAGATCCTGAAGCAGGCCCTCAACCCGCGCGAGACGGCCTCGGCGGCCGAGGAGTAGACCGCTTGGCGGTGCGCCAGCAGCTTCCGGCGAAGCTGTACTACCGGATCGGCGAGGTGGCCGGCATCGTGGGGGTCGAGCCGCACGTGCTCCGGTACTGGGAGACGGAGTTCCGCTCCATCCGCCCGCAGAAGTCGGCGAAGGGGCAGCGGGTCTACAGCCGGCGCGACGTCGAGACGCTCCTCAAGGTGAAGGAGCTCCTCTATTCGCACCGCTTCACGATCGCGGGGGCGCGGCGCAAGCTGCGCGAGGGCGGCATCGAGCCGCCGCCCCCCGACGCGGGCGCGAGCAGCGAGGAGGTGCAGCGCATGCGCGCGGCGCTGGTCGAGATCCGCGGCGAGCTGCTCGCGTTGATGGATGAGCTCGATCGCGCCTGAGGTGCACGGCGTCGCGCCGGGCGTCGCGCTGCGGCTCTCGCTGCCCGCCGGGGCGCGCGACACGCCGGCGGAGGCGCTGCCCGCGATCGACGTATCGGCGATCGCGGGGGCGAAGGTGACGCTCCGCCGGGGCGTCGACGCGGACGGGCTCTCGCTGCGCGCTGTCTGCGCGACGGCCCCGTCGCGGCGGTGGGTCACCGGGCTGGAGGAGCTCGTGCTCGATCGGGCCACGGGGCTCGTGCGCGGGGCGCTCGGGGTGTCGATCGAGCGATGGGAGGCGGGGCCGATCCGCGCGGACTCGCGCCTGTTCGAGCAGGCGTTCGAGGGGGCGGGGAAGGTGGGCGAGCGAGCGATGGCGATCCGCGGGCGGCACGTGCTCGGCTTCGCCGGGAGCGAGCGCGACGCGGCGCTCTGCAGCGTGGTCTGCCTGGAGCCGGCGCAGGGGGCGGGGGCGCGCTGCGGCGAGCTGCTCGCAGCGAGCGGGGTCGAGGGCGCGCTCGTGGAGGCGCCGGAGCCGGGGGCGCTCGTGCGGACGATCTTCGTCGCTGCCGAGCACCCGGCGGCTGCGGCAGCGGCGATGGGGCTGCTCGCGGGGGCGGGCGTGGCTGTCCTGCTGGCGCGGCGACCTCGGCCTCGGCCCCTGTGAGCGCGCGGGGAGAGGCGAGCTGCCTGGCCCGAGGCGCCCCTGTTCCTCGCGCGGCGCGGGGCCGAGGAGAGCTACCGTCTCGGTGAGATCAACGAGAAGGAGAGCCGTCTCGGGGGAAGGGCCGCGTCTGGCGGGGCGGAGCGATCAGAAAGGGATGTCGTCGTCGTTGCCGCCGCCGTAGCCGCCGCCGAAGTCGTCCGCAGGCGGGCCGGGATCCTGGGCGGCCGGGGCCGGTCGACCGCCGCCGGCACCGCCACCGCCACCGCGGTTGTTGTAACCGCCGCCGGCCGGGCGCCCGCCGCCGCCACCTCCGCTGTAGCCGCCGCCACCTCCGCCACCGCCGCCGCCGCCGTAACCGCCGCCACCACCGGCGTATCCGCCGCCGGGGTCGGCGCCGAACGCGCCCGCATCATCGCCGCCCGCGCCGCGGCCGCGGCCGCCGCCCGTCAGCAGGACGTTGTTCGCGATCACCTCGGTCTTGTAGCGCTTGTTGCCGTCCCGATCGTCGTAGCTCGACGTGCGGAGCGAGCCCTCGATGAAGATCGAGGAGCCTTTGCTGAGGATCTTGCCCAAGGCTTCGGCGCGCTTGCCCCAGATCACGACGTTGTGCCAGTCCGTCCGTTCTTTCCGGACCTTGTCGCGATCGAGGTACGATTCGGTCGTGGCGAGCCGCAGGTTCAAGACGGCCTGCCCTCCCTGGGTGAACCGGAGCTCGGGGTCGGCGCCCAGGTTGCCGAGCAGCATCACGCGATTCAAGCCTTCGGCCATCTTGACTCCTTCCCTAGGAGGGGCTCAGCGCGACTCGCGCCGAGCGAAAGACGCCTGTTTCACTCCCCCATGGGGGCCGACGCGTCAAGGGTCGCGGCGCGCCGGGAAGCACGTGGCGCGCCCGCGCGGCGTTGACGGCGCCGGAGGCGCGGCGGCGCACGAGCCGGCTCACCCGCCGGCGCCGGCCGCGGCGAGGAGGTCGGCCAGGAAGATGCGCGCGATCGTGAAGTAGAGCAGGATCCCGAGGACGTCGACGAGGCTCGCGATGAACGGCGTGGAGCTCGTCGCCGGATCGAGGCCGACGCGCCGCAGCAGGAGGGGGAGCATCGCGCCCACGGTGCAGCCCATGAGGACGATCGCCATCAGCGTCACGCCGATCGTCAGGACGAAGCCGGTGCCGTCGCCCCAGAGCCAGACGCGGAGCATGCCGATGACCGAGAGGATGAGGCCGAGGACGACGGCCTGGCCGAGCTCGCGGACGAGGACGCTCGCCCAGTCGCCGACGCGCACGTCGCCGATGGCGAGGCCGCGGATGATGAGCGACGACGACTGCGAGCCGGAGTTGCCGCCGGTCGAGATGAGCAGCGGGACGTAGTAGGCGAGCGTCGCGACCGCCTCGAGGTCGTGCTCGAAGCGACGGAGCACCTCGCCGGTCATGAACTCGCCGACGAACAGCACGGCGAGCCAGGGGGCGCGCTTCTGGATGAACGTCCAGAAGCTCGTCTTGAAGTAGCTGTCCTCGATGGGGCCGACGGCGCCGAGCCGCTGCACGTCCTCGGTCTGCTCCTGGGTGAGGACGTCCATCACGTCGTCGACGGTGATGACGCCGAGCAGCTTCCGGTCCGCGGAGAGCACGGGCAGCGCGCTGAAGTCGTACTTCGCCATCGTCCGCGCGACCTCTTCCTGGTCGGTCTCGGGGCTGACGGTGAAGACGTTCTCGGTCATCACGTTCGAGAGCTTCTCGGATGACGAGGCGAGCAGGAGATCGCGCAGCGACACGACGCCGATGAGGTGCCCCCGCTTGGAGACGACGTACACGTAGTAGATGGTCTCGGCGTCCTCGCCGACGGCGCGGATCCGCTCGATGACGTCGGCGACCGTGAGGTTGATGTTCACCGACACGTAGTCGGTGGTCATGAGCCCGCCGGCGCTGTCCTCGGGCCACTTGGCGAGCTCCTCGACCTCGGCCGCGGCCTCGGGGTCGACCTTCTCCAGGGTGGAGAGCAGCGTGTCGCTGACCTGATCCGGGAGCGCCTCGATGAGATCGGTGCGGTCGTCGGCCGCCATCTCGGAGACGATCGGCGCGATGCTCTCGACGCCCATCTGCTCGACGAGCGCCTCCTGGATCTCGCCGTCGAGGCGCTCGAAGATCGGCGCGGCGTCCTCGGCCTTGAGGGCCATGAGGACCTTCGCTGCCTCGGCGTCGTCCAGCAAGCCGATGAGGTCGGCGAGGTCCTCGTCGTGGATTTCCTCCAGCAATTCGGCGAGCTGCGCTGGATCCTCGGCGAGGAGCTGCCGTACCTCCGGGACCATGGCGAGGGCGACGCGCAACATGCTGGTCGGGCACTGACCACAACTCGGCCCTGCTGGGAAGCGTCATTCCCCCCGCCGACGCCGGTCGCCCGAGCAGGCCGGTAGCCCCACAGCCGACGTCCGACCCAGGTTGGGCCGACCGAGGTTGAGGTCCCCTCCGACCGACCCAGGTTGAGGTCCCCTCCGACCGACCGAGGTTGAGGTGGCGGGGCCGACTGGCGTTGAGGTCGTCGAGGTCGCCGCTGCCTACTGAGTTGTCTACGGCGCAATCCAGTTGACGGCGCCGCCCGGTTCGGAGAGGACGACCGCCGAGGCGCCGCGGCGGCACCCCCCTTGCTTGAGCGCCCTCGGGTCTACCCTGGCGGGCTCGAGCGGGCGGCCAGGTCGAATTGACAGCGTTCCGCTCGGGTCCCTAGCATCGGGCTCCGTCGAGCCGCGGATCGCCTGCGGAAGTCGGTCATGGGCCCGTGAACGACGGGTCTTTTCTGTGGCTTGACCGCCGCGCAACCGGATCGGTGGTCGAAAGGAAAGTCGAATGATGACGCGGATTGAGCGTGAGAGGAGGCGCCCATGGACGGGCGCGGTGAGGTTCGCCCTGGCGGGCCTCCTGATCGCGGGCACAGGCAGCGCCTTCGGATGCCTGAACCGCCCCATCGCGAGGAACAATCCCCGCACGACGGCCACGATCGTCGAGCGGCTCACGCAGAGCTCGGTCGACAAGATCGATCTCCTGCTGGCCATCGACAACTCGGGCTCGATGGCCGACAAGCAGGACATCCTCGGCTTCGCGATCCCTGACCTCGTCGAGGGGCTCGTCAACCCGCGCTGCATCCCCGCGTCGGGCATGGGCGACGCCCAGACGGTCAACTCGCCGAACGCCGACTGCCCGACGGGCTACAAGCGCGAGTTCGAGCCGGTCAAGGACATCCATATCGGCATCATCAGCTCGAGCCTCGGCGGCCACGGCTCGGGCGCGTGCCCGGCGACCACGAGCCCCTCGAACGTGGACATGGCGCACCTCCTCGCGCGCACCAACGAGAGCTCCGCGACCAACGACATCCCGACCTACCTCAACAAGGGCTTCCTGGCCTGGGACCCCGATCAGAAGCTCGCCGGCGAGCCCGAGGTGGCGGACCCGGAGGACGGCGAGGCCGACATCAACGCGGACTCGGGCAACGACCTCAACGACACCTCGCTGGTCGAACAGCTCACCGCGATGGTGAAGGGCACGGGGCAGGCCGGCTGCGGCTTCGAGGCGCAGCTCGAGAGCGTGTACCGCTTCCTCGTCGACCCGGAGCCCTACGCGACGATCGAGTTCCAGGACGACAAGGCGGTGCCGACCGGCCTGGATGCGACAGTCCTGCAGCAGCGCGCCGAGTTCCTCCGGCCGAGCTCCCTCCTCGCGATCATCATGCTCAGCGACGAGAACGACTGCTCGATCCGCGAGGAGGGCCGCAACTACCTCGTGGCCGAGACCAGGAACGGCTTCCGCCTGTGGAAGCCGCGCCCCGAGTGCGCCAGGGACCCGGGCGACAAGTGCTGCCGGTCGTGCAGCCAGAACGATGACGACTGCCCCGCCGCCGAGGTGTGCACGGGTGACGACGGCTTCCCCGCCCGGCTGAGCGCGGCGGAGGATCCCGTCAACTCCCGCTGCTGGGATCAGAAGCGCCGGTTCGGCTTCGACTTCCTCTACCCGATCGAGCGCTACCGGCGCGCCTTCACCGAGGCGCAGATCGAGAACCGCCGGGGCGAGCTGGTCCCGAACCCGATCTTCAGCGATCCGAACCCGGACGACGACGACAACAGCATCCGCGATCCCGGGCTCGTCTTCTTCGCCGGCATCGTCGGCGTGCCGTGGCAGGACATCGCGCGCGTGAACGAGGCGGGCCAGCCCGACCTCCTGCGCGGCCTCAACCAGGACGGCGAGCCTGTCGGCGGGTTCAAGAACGCCGACGAGCTCAGCGCCCCGCTGCTCGGCGGCGCGTTCAGCAGCACCTGGGAGATCATCCTCGGCGATCCCGCGAACTACCAGCCGCCGAAGGACCCGTTCATGGTCGAGTCGACGGCGCCGCGCTCGGGCTCGAACCCGATCACCGGCGACACGATCGTCCCGCCGACGGAGGCGGGCTGGAACGGCATCAACGGCCGCGAGTACACGATCCCGACGGGGAGCACGGGCGACCTCCAGTACGCGTGCATCTTCGACCTCATCGACTCGAAGACCTGTGAGGGCAACTCCCAGAGCTGCGACTGCAGGGAGGTGGGCGGCCAGCCGAACGACAACCCGCTGTGCGAGCCCGAAGCCGGCAACGATGAGGCCGACCCGCAGCCCAGGACGACGACGCAGATCAAGGCGAAGGCCTACCCGGGCCTGCGCGAGCTGCAGCTCATCCGGGAGCTCGGACCCCAGGGCATCGTCGGCTCGGTGTGCCCGAGGCAGCTCAACAACGACAACGCGGCCGACTACGGCTACCGGCCGGCGATCGGCGCTATCATCGATCGGCTGAAGACGGTGCTCGGCGGCCAGTGCCTGCCGCGCACCCTGACGCCCGAGCCCGGGGATCCCACGGTGAACCCGACTGCCGGCCAGGTTCAGTGCCTGATCCTCGAGGCGCGCAACACGCAGGGCGCGTGCGACTGCGGCGACACGGAGGCGCGCGCCAACGTCACCGAGGACCACAAGGCGGCGATGGACAAGGTGCTCGCCGATCCGATCGCGCAGGCCGCCGGCTGGGACTGCGTGTGCGAGATCGAGCAGCTCGCGGGCGCCGAGGCGAACGCGTGCAGGAACGACCCGAGCGACAACGTCAGGGTCGACGGCAACGAGGTCAACGGGTGGTGCTACATCGATCCGTCGATCCGCGTCGGCAACCCGGAGATCGTCGCGTCCTGCCCGCCGACCGAGCAGCGCATCATCCGGTTCACGAACAAGGGCGAGGCCCAGCAAGGGGCCACGCTGTTCATCACCTGCTCCGGCGAGTAGCCGGCAGCTGATATCGCCCGGCGCGCGGGGCGCGATCGCGAGATCGCGCCCCGCGGCGCTTTTGTGGCCCCGGAGCCGACCCGAGCGGGCCGCCCGGCGCCGCTCTGGCCGGTCTCGGCGGGTTTTGTGCTAGAACCGTGCCCGGTCGTGGCCGCACGCAAGAAGATTCTCATCATCGAGGACGAGCCCCACATCGTGCTGGGGCTGACGGACGCCCTCGAGTTCGAGGGCTTCTCGGTGGCGTCGGCCTCGAAGGGGAAGGACGGCGTGCTGCTCGCGCGGCAGGAGAAGCCGGACGCGATCCTCCTCGACCTCATGCTGCCCGACACGAACGGCTTCAAGGTCTGCGAGGACCTGCGGCGCTGGGACGCGTTCGTGCCGATCATCATGCTGACGGCCCGCGGCCAGGAGATCGACAAGATCCGCGGCCTCGACGCCGGCGCCGACGACTACGTGACCAAGCCGTTCAGCGTGGGCGAGCTCATCGCCCGCCTGCGCGCCCTCTTCCGCCGCGCCGCCCGGCCCGCCGAGGCGCCCGTCGAGGTGTTCACGATCGGCAACGCGCAGGTCAACATGACCGCCCACACGGTGTCGCGGGGCTCGCGGTCGGACCAGCTCTCGTTCTACGAGGTCGAGCTCCTGCGCCTCCTTCATGAGCGCGTGGGCCAGCCGGTCTCGCGCGAGGAGATCCTCCAGAAGATCTGGGGCATCGAGGCCGGGCCGTCGAACCGCACGGTCGACAACTTCATCGTCAAGCTGCGCAAGAAGATCGAGCGCTCGCCCGACAAGCCGGAGCACATCCTCACGGTCTACGGCTTCGGCTACAAGCTCGCTCCCTGACGGAGCGGCAGCACGTTGCGCAGGTCGCACGGCACCGTCACCGCGGCGTCGGTGATGCGCCTCGGGTCGAGGTCCGAGAGGCGCGCGCCCTCGCGGAGCTGCCGGGCCTCGAAATGCAGCCGGACGAGGCCCGGGCTGCCTGTCTCGCCCGCGTATCCGACGACGTCGCCCGCGTCGAGGCGCGCGCCCGCCACGACGCCCGGGCCAGGGCGATCGAGGTGCCCGTGGAGCAGGATGTACCGACGCACCCGGTCGCCCTCGCGCACGTCGTGCGCGGTGGCGACCGTGATCCCGGACAGCTCGCCGACGAAGACGACCTCCGCCTTCCCCTCCTGACCGTCGAGCCTCAGCGCCGCCACCCGATCGCCCCGCGTCGCGGCGATCTCGACCCCGCCCGTCCACGACGGCGGCTCGGGCCGCGCGGCGCCGATCGCGGCCACGGGGCCGGCCGGCGGCTGCGCGCCTGCCTGCGCCGCGGTGCCCTCGACGAGCAGGAACGCCGGCGGCTGATCCGGCGCGCCGATCGGGAAGGCGTACGCGCCGGCGCTCGCTGGACGCTCCGGGCGGCGGGGGATGTGCTCGTAGGCCTGGCTGCGCGCGCCCGCCCCGGCAGGGCGCGCCCCGCCGGGGCCGTAGATGGCCGCCGCGCCCCCCTCGGCGAGCGGCGCGCCCGGAGCGGGCAGCGGGATGCACGCGGCGCCCTCCGGCACGGTGCGCGGACCGCAGAGCGCCCCCGCGCCCGCGGCGCCGCGCGCTGCCGCCGCCGGCGGCACGACCGCGGGCGGCGGCGGCGCGGGGTCATCGAGGCCGCCGAGCGCAAGGACGAGGGCGGACGCCGCGGCGCCGCGCACGAGCGGGGAAGGGGAGAGCGCCGCCCTCGTCGGGCGGGCCTGCGGTGAGCCGGACGCGCGCATGCAATGAACGGTCTACCGCATCGGGCGCGGCTGGCGAGCGCAGCGCAGCGGCGCCGCGCTCGATCGCGCCGAGCCCGCGCGCGGCGGCGCCGGCCTGGCGGCGCGCGGCGGCGCCGGCCTGGCGGCGCGCGTGGCCGCGCCCGCCGTGGACGGGAGACGGACGCGGAGAAATGGAGCGGAATTCGCGGGGAAGAGGCCCCTGCTGCCTGCCAGCTTGCGGAGGCGGCGCGCTGTTGATAGCTCCTCTTCGTGCAAAATCGCCAAGCCATCGAGACGACCCTGAACAAGCTGTTCGACGCGGAGCGCACGGCTCGCCGGCTCCACGACGACCTCGCGGCCATGCCCGGCGATGCGCTGCTCGACGTCCTCACCGACGCGATCGCGAGCGCGGCGCGCGAGGAGGACGAGGACGAGGCGGCGCTCCGGCTGGTCCGCGTCGCCTCGCTGCTCGGCGAGCACGAGGGCCCGCGCGCGCTCGACGCGCTCATCGACGTGCTCGCGTCGGAGCACCCCGAGGCGCGGCAGGCCGCGGGCGAGGAGATCGAGTCGCTCGCCTACGAGCGGTTCAAGGAGGTCGCCCAGGCGATCGAGCGGGCGCTGAAGCGGCTGCCGGTCGGGTCGTCGGCGCTCCCGGAGCTGCCGTACCTCATCGCCGAGGTGCCGGAGCCGGGCGTGCCGAAGCTGCTCGGCCAGTTCCTGAGCCACAAGGATCCGGACGCGGTGGCGGCGGCGATCGAGACGCTCGTCGAGATCGGCGACCCCGCGCACGCGCCCCTGATCCAGCCGCTGCTCGGCGACTCGCGCACGGTCGAGCTGGCGGACGACGGCGGCGGCGACGAGGCGACGTCGGAGGTCACGCTCGGCGAGCTCGCCGAAGAGGCGCTCGGCCTCCTCGCGCCCTACGACGACGAGGAGGGGGACGGGGCCGCCTGATGAACGGCCCGCCGCTGAGCGCGGCGGACGCCGTGTTGTTCGAGCACGCGGTCGTCCCGCGCTACATCTCGTTCTTCGCCTCGCTGGCGGTGAACATGCTGCTGCCCTCCGAGGCAGCGCGGATCGTCCATTTCGGCTGCAGGAGCGGCTTCCCCGATCCGATCGTGGCCGACAAGCTGCCCGGCGCGGCCCTCGTGGGCGTCGACGGCTCCGCCGCGGCGCTCGATCTCGCGCGCGCCAAGGCGGCGCTGTTCTCCGGGATGAACGCGAGCTACGTGCTCGCCGACGCCCTGCCGACGCCGCTGCCGAGCGAGAGCTTCTCCCACGCGTTCACGCTGCACCCGGTCTGCAGGCCGAACGAGCGGGCGCAGCTCCTCGCCGAGCTGCGCCGGGTCCTGGTCCCGGGCGGCCAGGCGCTCATCGCGCTGCCGCTGCGCGGCTCGTTCCCGGAGGTCGCCGACATCGCGCGGGAGTGCGCGCTCAAGCAGGACCTCTCCGAGCTCGGCGCGGCCGTCGACGCGGCCGCCGTCAGCCGCCCGACGATCGAGACGATCGCCGAGGAGCTCGAGGGCGCGGGGTTCGACGAGGTCGAGGTCGACGTCCAGCTCATCGCGGTGTCGTTCGACAGCGGGCGCGAGTTCCTCGAGGACCCCATCTCCCGGCTGATGGTGATCCCCGAGGCGACGGCGATGCTCGACGTGGAGCCGCAGATCATCGACTCGATGCTCAAGTACCTGCACCACGCGGTGTCGAAGTACTGGTCCGAGGGGGTGTTCGAGCTGACCGTGAACGTCGGGTGCGCGAGCGCCCGGCGCCCGCTCGGCTGACGCCTGGGCGAGCGGAGCGGACGGGCGTCGGCGCCGGTCGCGCGCGCGGCCGGCGTCAGCGCTCGTGCCCGCCGCCGCGGAGGCCGAGCTCGTCGAGCCCGGCGAGCGCCGCGAGCGAGACCGGGTGGTACGGGGGCCGCGGCGTGATCGGCTTCTGGACGTCGCCCCCGCGCTCCTCGATGAGGCGCGCGCAGAGCGCGAGGCACCACTTGCCCTGGCACCAGCCGGTGCCGAAGCCCGTGTAGCGCTTGACCGACTCGATGTCCTTGTAGCCGCGGTCCATCGCGGCCTCGAGCTCGTGCAAGGTGACGTCCTCGCAGCGGCAGACCAGCGTCTTCATCGCGCTAGTCGCCCTCGTACTCGCAGCGGGCGTCGCAGGTCTCGAAGATGGTGACCCGGTTCAACGACGGCAGCGACGGCGCGAGGCGGCTCCAGATCCACCGGGCGAGCACCTCGCTGGTCGGGTTCTCCAGCCCGGGGACCTCGTTCAGGTAGTTGTGATCGAGCAGGTCGTGGAGGGGAGCCCAGGCCTCGTAGAGGTGGCCGTAGTCGATGAACCACCCCGTCTCCTCGTTCACGGGGCCGCGGATCGCGACCTCGACCTTGAAGCTGTGGCCGTGGAGGCGCGCGCACTTGTGCCCCTGCGGCACCTTGGGAAGGCGGTGGGCGGCCTCGAAGCGGAACTCATGCACGAGACGGACGTTCATTGGAGCAGCGGTCATGGGGCGGGCGCCGTGAGGCGTCAACGCCCCGCGGCCTCGTCCGGGGCTCCCGCGCGGGGCCTCGTCCCACGTGGGCGGCGTGCGGCCAGCGGGCGCGGCGTGGGACGAACGCTGTCGCGCGCCGGACGGGGTTCCCTCGAGGAGCTCGAGCGGCTATACCCCCGGCCATGCCGCAGAAGCCCGCAGTGAGAGCCAAGAAGAAGCGTCGCGACACCAAGCGCCTGGCGAACTGGCGCGCCAAGAAGGAGCTGCAGAACGCCCAGGGGACGCCGCAGGCCGACCCGACCGCCGCGCAGCCCAGCAGCTAGGCCGCGAGCACCGGCCTCGGCCGGTGCTCAGCCCGCAGGCTCGTCTTCGCCGTCGTCGTCCGGCTCCGACCCCGGCTCCAGCGACAGCCGCCCCTGGCGCCGCGCCGCGCGGACCGTCGCGACCTCGGCCCGGGACGGGTTGATCACCAGGAAGCCGTGGTCCGCGTCGAGGAGCGCGACGTCGCCCGGCGACGCCCAGCGGAACGCGCCCGCCACGTCCACGATCGAGGGCGCGCCGAGGAGCTGGAGGAGCACGAGCGAGCGCGGCCCGGACCGGTCGCTGAGCGCGACGCCCACCGGGTTGGCCCGGGCGGAGATCAGGAGATCGAAGACCGTGAGCTGGTCTCCCACGAGGACCGCCTTCGACGGGAGCTGGGCCCGCGCGTCTGGGGTCGCCAGCATCAGGATCGCGTCGCAGAGGTCCTCGATGTCGCGGGCGCGGTCCTGCAGGAACGGGTCGCCGACGATCCCGTTGGCGGCCCGCGCCACCTCGCGGGCGACCGTGCCGAGCGCCTGCGCGACGCTGCGCCCGCCGGCCGCGAGCTCGAAGGCGCGCGCGCGCAGGCGGCCGTCTCCGATCATCAGGAGGTACGTCGAGAGGAACGCCGCGTCCTGGGCGATCCCCCGCTCCGCCGCGCGGGCGTGCAGGTCGACGAGCGCCTTCTCCGCTGTGTCGAAGGCGAACCGCAGGAGCTTCGGATCGCCGCGGCCCTGCTGCGAGCCGAGCGACGAGCTGGCCGGCCGCCGCAGGGCCGCGATCGCGCCGAGCGCGCGCCCCGGGACGACGGGCAGCCCCGGCAGCGTGACCTTGCGGGTGCCCCCGCCGGTGCGCCGCCGCCGCTCGCGCAGCTCGTCGAGCACCTGCGCGTGGCGCGCGCCGGACGCGATCGGCGCCGTCAGGGCCATGAGGAGCTCGACGTCGCGCGCGGTGAAGGCGCGATCGCCCGCCCGCTGCACGACCAGGGCGCCGAGCGGGCGGCCGCTCCCCAGGATGGGGGCGGCGAGGAAGACAGGGAACCGCTCCTCGCGGAGCTCGGGGAACGCCCGGTAACGCTCGTGCTCCGTCGCCTGGACGACCGAGATCGGGCGCAGGCACTCGACGGCCATCCCGGTGATGCCCTGCCCGACCGGCAGCCGCACCGTGCCCCGCGCCTCGCGCGGGAAGCCCACGTTGCCGCGCAGCACCAGCTCGTCGCCGTCGCCCTCGAGGAGGTACAGCGAGGCCACGTCGGCGCCGAGGATCGCGGCGATCCGCTGCGGCGCCTCGTCGAGGAGGAGCGACAGCGGCATCGGCTTCGCCACGAAGGCCAGGTACTCCAGGACGAGATCCAGGCGCTCCTCGCGGCGCACCTGGATCCTGGCGGAGGCGACAGAGGGCGGCGCGCCCTCGTCCTCGGCGCCCGCCCCGTCGGTCGAGCTGCCGGAGGGCTCGCTCGGCGCGGGCGAGCCCCGGTCGGCCTCGATCCCGCCCGACGCGCCGTCCAGGAGCCCGTCCCGTGAGCCCTCCACGCCGAGCGGCGGCGCGGACGGGCTCGCGATCGCCTCGAGCTCCGCGGGCGTGGGGGTCGCCTTCGGATCGGTGCGCGACGACATACGACGATCGCTATCACACACCGTCGCTCGAGCGCACCTCGCACGCGCGAGCGTCCGGGCGGCTCCGCGAGGCGGGCGGCGCGGCGGCGCGATGGGCGCGATGGGCGCGCTCCGGCGCGCCGCCGGCCGGCAGCCCGGTTCAGGCCGTCAGCGCGTGCGCAGGTCGACGGGGCCGTCGAGGGGCGGGCGCTGCATCCATCCGAGCGCCGAGACCCGGGCGCGCGGGGCCGCCGCGGACGCCGCGCGCGCGAGCTCCCCGCCGCCGCCCGCGCCGATGGCGGTGATCGCGCCGCGGATCGGCGCGAGAAGCGCCGCCGCCGCCTCCGCGCTGCTCGCCGCCACGTGGACGACGCGCGCCGCGGGCGGCAGCAGCAGCGAGCGCGGCGCCGCGTCCAGGCCGACCCCGTGCCCCTCGCCCTCCCAGAACGAGCCCACCGCCTCGAGCGTCGCCCTGTACATGGCGATCTCGGCGCGCGCGGCGCCGTCGATCGGCCCGCGCGGGACGCGCGCCCCCGCCTGCCCGAGCGCCTCGTGCAGGGCGCGCGCGAGCGCCTCCGCGCGCCCGGCCGGCCCCTCCACCAGCACGAAGCGCGGCGACAGGCACCCGCGCTGATCGAACGGCACGACGTCGTCCGCGATGTCCCGCGCCGCCTCGGTGATGTCCGCGGCGGGGCCGACCACGGCGAGCCCGAGGCCGGCGCCGTGCCCGCGCACGAGCACGCCCCGGCCGGCCCGGGCCCGCAGCGCCGCCACGGTCTCGTCCGAGCCGTAGATGTGCAGCTCGGCGCGCGGCGCATCGCCGGCGGCGCCCTCGCCGGCGTCCTCGAGCGCGAGATCGGCGACGAGCGCGATGGCGCCGCCGGCGCGGGCGAACGCCTCGTCGGCCTGCAGCGCGCGCACGAGGAGCTCCGCGACGACGGGATCGCGGCGGGACGGGCGCACGAGGACCTCCGGCGCCGTCGCCGCCGCGACGGCGATGGCCCGCAGCGGCGCCGTGCACACGTTGGCGGCCAGGATCACCTGGCAGCGGCGCGCGCGCCCCGCGGTCGTCACGAGGGCGTCGAGCTCGCCGCCGCTCGGCGCGACCTCGAGGTGGCGCGCGAGCGCGAGCTCCACGCCCTCGGGGGAGAGGCCGCTCGTCGAGGGCAACCGCCGGCGCGCCTCCTCGCCCAGCGGATCGCGCGGGTCCGCGATCCGCGCCGCCGCGGCGACAGCGCGCTCGACCCGGCGGCGCCGCGCCGCGCCGGCGTCCATCACGGGCCGCCGCCGAGCATCTGGTCGAGCGCGATCGAGCAGCCGCGCGGCGGCGCACCGGCCGCGCGGCCGAGGAGCTCGACGCCGTCTTCGGTGACGCGCACGCGGTCGGCTGTCTGGAGGGCGACGGCCGAGTCGACGTTCGCGAGATCGACGATCCGCGCGAGCCCGATCTCGCCGGCCGGAAGCGGCGCGAGCGTCTCGGGGTCCGCCGCGGTGACGCGCGTCCAGGGCGGCGCGTGGTAGAGCCCCGGCGCGGCGCGCGCCGCGACAGCGGGGCCGCCGAGCGCCGCCGCGAGCGTGCCCTCGTAGAGCTGGCTGGAGAGCTCCGTCATGCCGTACTCGCCCACGACGTGCGAGGGCGGCACCCCCAGCGCCCGCGCGATCGAGGCCCGCAGCTCGTCCGCGGGCACCTCGCGCGAGCGGCCCTTGTAGCCGCCGGTCTGCATGACCCGGCTCCCTGCGGGCAGCAGCGTCGCGCCGCCGGGCAGCGGCGCCTCGAGCAGGTGCACGAACGCGAACGAGGTGCCGAGCACGATGGCAGGCTCGCCCGCGGCGCGCGCCTCGCCGCACGCGCGGGCGAAGCCGCCGGCGTCGAGCTCGCCGCCGCGCACGTGCCACGTCGCCGGCCCCGAGAGGCGCGCCGCGAAGCGATCGATCATGAAGCCGAGCGACGAGTCCGGCGCCTCGTCGAGCGGCGGCGCCAGGACGAGCGCCCGGAGCCGCGCGCCGTCGGGCCACAGCAGGCGCTCGCCCCAGGCGAGCGCGGCGAGCTCGTACGTCGCGGTGGTGCGGAACGGGTGCTCGCCGCGGGACGCCGCGCCGAGGGAGGTCCCGCTCGTGCGGAAGACGCGCTCGTCCGCCGCCGGCGGGTGGGCCGCGACGCGCGCGAACCGGAAGACGTCGCACGGCACCGCGGGGATCTCGTCGGCGCGCTCGATCGCGGCGACGTCCGCGCCGCGCGCCGTGAAGAGGCGGGCGACCGGCGCGCAGCGCGCGGCCTGGTGCCGGGCGAGCGCGATCGCGAGCGCGTCGAAGGTCTCCGGGAGCGCCGCGCCGCCCGGGAGGAGCGACGCCTCGATGAACGCCCGCGCGCGCCGGTGCAGCGCCTCGCTCTGGTCGGGTGGTTCCACGGGGACCGGGATAGCACGCGCCGCCCCGCGCGCGGGGGCCGCCGCGGCCAGCGCGCGGGCCATGTCGAGCGCCGCGCGCGGCGTTCGCCCTAGCCCGCGAGCACGCGCGCGAGCGCGCCGGCCGCGGCCGACAGCAGCGCCTCGGGGATGGTGAGCGCCGGCGTCAGCGTCAGCGTCTCGCCGCGCACCCCCCCCGTGAGGATCAGGTAGCCCTCGGCCAGCATCCCGCGCATGGCCCGGAGCCCGAGCTCGGCGCTCTCGAGCTCGACCCCGACCATGAGCCCGGCGCCCCGCACGTCGACGACGCCCGGCGCGCGCGCGAGCGCCTCCCGCAGCGCCTGCTGGAAGCGCGCGCCGACGTCGCGCGAGCGCGCGGCGAGCTGGCCTGCGTCGAGGGCGTCGAGCGTCGCGAGCGCGGCGCTCGACGCGAGCGGCGACCCGGAGTGCGTCGAGGTGTGCACCACCTCGCCCTCGCGCGCCCACGCCCGCATGATCGGCTCGGGCGCCACGCACGCGGAGATCGGCAGCCCGCCGCCGAGCCCCTTGCCGAAGCAGACGATGTCCACGGGCGCCCCGATCTCGCCCGTGCGCGTCATGGCCCCCGACCGACCGAGGCCGGTCCAGATCTCGTCGGCGATCACGAGCGCCCCGCGCCGGCGCGCCGCCTCGCACACCGCGCGCAGGAACCCGTCCGGCGGCACGACGCAGCCGCCCCGCCCGAGGATCGGCTCGAGGAGCACCGCGCCCGCCTCGCCGCCGCGCAGCGCCGCCTCGATCGCGTCGAGCGAGCGCGCGGCGCCCGCCTTGTCGCGCGGGTACGGCGCGAACGTCACGCGCGGGTTGAGCTGCTCGGCGAACGGCGCCCGGTAGCTCTCGCGCAGCCCGCACGCCGCGAGCGGCGCGTACCCGAGGCCGTGGTAGGCGCCCTCGAACGCGACGAGCCCCGGCCGCCCGGTCGCGAGCGCCGCCGTCTTGATGGCCGCCGTGACCGCGTCGCTGCCGCTCTGGCCGAGCAGCGCCATGGGCGAGGGCCCGGGGTGCAGCGCCGCGAGGCGCTCCAGCAGCGCGATCTTCACGTCCGCCGAGTACACGTCGCCCAGCGCGAGCGTCAGCCGCGCCATCTGCACCTCCGTCGCGCGCCGCACCGGCTCCGCCGCGTGGCCGAGCAGCAGCGCGCCGAAGCCCGAGCACAGGTCGACGTAGCGGTTGCCGTCGACGTCGCAGACGTTCGCGCCGCGCCCGTGCGACAGCACGATGGGCAGCATGTCGGCGCCGCTCTTCTGCGCCCGCGCCTCGCGGCGCCGGCCGAACGCCGGGCACTCGACGCGCTCGAGCCGCTCGAGGGCGCTCCGCGACAGGGGCCCAGGCGGCGGCACCCGCACCTCGGGCAGCTCGCCGCCGTCGCCCGCGCCCAGCGCCGCCGAGGGCGGCAGCTCGCTGTTCGGCATCGTCGTTCCTCCGCCGGACCCTTAGCGCAACCGAGGCCTGGAGCTCAGGCGCACACCCGGTTTCTTCCGCTGTTCTTCGCGTGGTAGAGGCGCTCGTCGGCGCGCTTGATGAGGTCGTTCGCGGTGCGATCGCCCTCCTGCAGCAGCGCCACGCCGACGCTGATCGTCACGCGGATGCTGTCGGCCTGGAAGACGAAGAGGTGCTCCGCGACCTTCTGTCGCAGGGTCTCGCCGAGCGCCGCGGCGCCCTCGATGGACGTCTCGGGCAGGATGATCGCGAACTCCTCGCCGCCGTACCGCGCAAACACCTCATCGCGGCGGATGCGGCTCTGCACGATGCGCGCGACCTCCTTCAACACGAAGTCGCCGGCCAGGTGGCCGTGGACGTCGTTGATGCGCTTGAAGTGGTCGATGTCGAACAGGAGGATCGCGAGGTCCCGCTCGTGGCGGCGCCCGCGGATGATCTCGCGCTCGAGCGCCTCGTAGAGGTAGCGCTTGTTGTGGATCTGCGTGAGACCATCGATGATGGTCATCCGGTAGATCTCTTCGTGGTATTGCGCCTCGACGTCGGCGCCGGACAGGAACTTGAAGATCGTGGGGCCGATCTTCACCCGGTCTCCGTTCTTCAGCACCACCTCGCGGGAGATCTGCTCATCGTTGCAGTACGTCCCGTTGGTGCTCCCGTCGTCGACGACCATCCAGGCGCTCGGCCGCTGCTCGAAATGGGCGTGGCGTCGTGACACCGAGTCGCCGTCGAGCACGATGTGGTTGTCGGCCCCGCGGCCGACCCGCGTCGGGTTGTGCTCCAGCACGAACCGCTTGCCGAGCAGCGTGGGCTCCTTCGTGTAGATCACGACCAGGCAGTCGGTCGTGTTCTTGCTGCCGCCGCCCGGTGGGGGCTGGACCACCTGCGTTACACGAGTCTTTTCGTCGAAGTCGCTCACGCGCGCTCAGCCCAACCCGTCGTGCGACCTAGCTTCGACACGTCTCGAGCTCCTCCGGAGACGGAACCTACCCGGGCGCGGCGCTTCGGTCGCGATCCGACGGCTCGATATGCCTTAGCTCGCCCGAGATCAAAGCGTACTGACATGTCCCGACTCCCGTCAAGACGCCCATCCGGGCGACGCTGTCTTCGGTGCTTCCTCCGCCCTCCTGACCTGACAGCGGCGTACGTCGCCCTCTGCGCTCCGTCGCACCCTTCCACGTTCTCGGCTTGTTCCCCGCACGCCGTCCGCCCCCTGCCGCTCACTCCGCACCACATCCCTGTGCTCGCTCACGTGCATTGTGGGGCATTGTGCGTGTCCATCGCAGTTGACACGCTGCCCGTCTCCTCTTGTACAGCCCGCGCTGTCGACGATGCGGCTCTCTCTATGCGTTTCCCGGGCGCGCCGCCACCCGTCCGGCGAGCAGTTGGGCCTGCAGGGCAGAGAATGGTTCGCTGGAGCACGATGTGTCTGTTCGGTCGGCATGTCCGCTGCGGGACGAGGCTGCGCGAGTTCTGCCTCAAAACCAGGGTGCATCACAACGCTGAACTGACCGCTGCGCACGCCGTCGCTGCGCGCCGCGCTCGGGTCTGCTGCTGAGGAGCGCCGGTTGGTTGACTTGGCATACCGGGTGCGTAGGATAGACATGCGTCGCGGCGGAGACCTTCCCCCCCCAGGTCCGTCGCGACGTTTTTCATTTCCGGCCGCCCGTTCCCGCCTCCAGACCGGCATGGCCGCGTGCTTTCTCCTGGGATGATCCTCGGAGCACAGCGTTTCACGCCCTCTGAGGGTTAGCCACGCTCCGTCTTTGCTGGAACCGTCCGTCCCGAAGCTATATCGAATGTTCGAGCTCAGCCGCGACGCGCGAGGTGACCAGAGGCGGCAGAGGCGGCAAAGCCAGCAGAGACTGCGGAGGCGACAGGCGCGACAGATGTGACGCCGGGTCAGCGCCGAAGAGGGCGTCGAGAATCCGAGCTCGACCGCAACGAAGGTGTTGACGACCGGTGCCCGCCAGCGCGAGCCGCCGGGAGCGAGCGCGAGAGCCCGGGTCGGGCCTCGGTCACGCGCGCGGCGCGCGGGAGGCGAGCGACACGCGCGCCGCGCGAGAGGGGGGCGCCGCGCGCGAGGGGAGCGTCGCGCGCAGCTCGCCGCCGTCGAACACCCAGAGCTCGCCGGGCTGCCCCGGGGTCCAGGTCTCGTTCGCTGTGAGCGGGGTGGTCGCGACGACCGCGACGCGATCCTTCGGGCTCGTCACGGCGGAGAAGTCGACGCGGACGTCGTCGTCGACGAGCGCCGCGACGCCGAACGGGGCCTTGCGCACGATGTAACAGAGCCGGGTGGCGCAGCGGGCGAAGAGGTGGCGGCCGTCGCCGAGCAGGAAGTTGAACGTGCCATCCTGGCCGAGCTCGCCGCCGAGCGCCGCGACCGCCTCCCAGAGCTCGCTGGTCCGGCGCGGATAGCCGGGGAACGCGCTGCGGAGCCCCTCCAGCAGGTAACAGAAGGCGTGCTCGCTGTCGGTCGTGCCGATGGGGTTGAAGCGGCCCAGCGCGCGGCGCCGCACGCGGGGCAGCGTGCCGTTGTGCGCGAAGACCCAGTGCCGGCCCCAGAGCTCCCGCACGAACGGGTGCGTGTTGGCGAGCAGGACGTCGCCGCGGGTGCGGCGCCGGATGTGGCCGATCGCGAGCAGCGTCTTGATCGGGGTCTCGCTGAGGAACCGCGCCAGCGGGCTCTCCGCGGCGGGGCTCGGATCGAGGAAGACGCGCGCGGCGCGCCCCTCGAAGAACGCGAGACCCCAGCCGTCGGCGTGCGGGCCGGTGCGGCCGCCCCGGTGCCGCAGACCGTTGAACGAAAAGACGATGTCCGTCGGGACGTTGCACTCCATGCCGAGGAGCTCGCACATGCTCGCGGCTGCACGATACCACCGCAGGAGGTGGCTGCGACCGGCGAGTCGATGCGCCGTAGAGGTCTGCCGCCAGCGCGTCGATGCGCCGGCGCCCTCCGACCGCCGCGCGGCGGGCCGCGCGCTCCTGGCCGGCCGCGCGGCGGGCGGGGCGCCGCGTCAGCGGTCCGCGTCGGACTGGAACGACGAGCGCGGGATGGAGTGGACGAGGTCGATGACGGCCTTCACCGTGTCGACAGGCGTCTCGGGGATGATGCCGTGGCCGAGGTTGAAGATGTGCCCGGCGCGCCCGCCGGCCTCGGCGAGCACCGCCCGCGCGCGGCGCACGGCGACCTCCCGGGGCGCGCAGAGCAGCAGCGGGTCGAGGTTGCCCTGCACGGCGCGATCGTGGCCGATGCGCTGCCACGCCTTGTCGAGCGGCGTGCGCCAGTCGACGCCGATGACCGTGCCGCCGGCGTCGCGCTGCGCCTCGAGCAGCGCCCCCGTGTTCGTGCCGAAGTGGATGACCGGGATCCCTGTCGCCTCGAGGTCCTGGAGGATGTACCGCACGTGCGGCTGCACGTGCTCGCGGTAGTCGTCGATCGAGAGCGAGCCGACCCACGAGTCGAAGAGCTGCACCGCCTGCGCGCCCGCGGCGACCTGCGCGCGGAGCAGGCGGCGGACGACCTCGGAGATCTTGCCCATCAGCGCCGACCACGCCTCGGGATCGCTCCACATGATCTGCTTCGTGAGCCGGTAGTCGCTCGATTTGCCGCCCTCGACGAGGTAGCTCGCGATGGTGAACGGCGCGCCGGCGAAGCCGATGAGCGGCGTCTTGCCGTCGAGCTCCTTGCGGATGAGCCGCACGGCGTCGAGCACGTAGCCGAGGCCCTCCTCCGGCTCGAACACGCGCAGCCGCTCGATGCCCGCCCGGTCGCGCACGGGCTCGTGGATGACCGGGCCCTCGCCCTTCGCGAACTCGAACGGGGCGCCCATCGGCTCGAGCGGCAGCAGGATGTCGGCGAAGAGGATCGCCGCGTCCATGCCGAGCCGCAGCGGCTGGAGCGTCACCTCGAGCGCGAGCTCGGGCGTCTTGCAGATCTCGAGGAGCGTGTACTTCTTCCGGAGCTCCCGGTACTCCGCCATGTACCGGCCGGCCTGGCGCATGAACCACACGGGCGTGACATCGGTCGGCTCACGCCGGCAGGCGCGCAGGAAGCGATCGTGCATGGCTGGCTCCAGGATGGGTCGAGGGACGCCCTCGGGGCGTTCCTTCATGTCCGTTCAGCCACCCCCCGGCAATCAGTTTCTGGACGCTTCCCAGCGCCGCGGGGAGCGCGGTGGCCGGCCTCCACGGCGGGCGGCGCGAAGGGTGGGACCCAAGCGCTGGCTCGGTCGCCGTGTAGACTGGGGACATGGCGCGTCCCTCCAGACCTCCCGGCTTTGACATGACGTACAGGCCCGAGAAGCGCATCGCGTTCGGGCCGCCGCTGAAGGAGCGCATCCCGGCGCTGCTTTACTTCGCCTTCGCCATCGTCGTGACGGCGGTGATCCTCTATGGCCAGAACGCCCCCTCGAGCTCTCGAATTTTCCAGTACGTGGTCGAGGGGGACCGGCACCGGCTCGTGTCGTCGAGCGTCTGCGCCATCATCCTGTGCGTGAGCGCGCTCGCGGCGGTGCTGCGCGAGCAGATGCGCGGCGTGGTCGTGCACCCGGACGGGATCGAGCTGCGCGAGCTGCTCGGGTTCGGGCTGCCGCGCGTGCGGCGCTTCGCCTGGTCGCAGATCGACAGGATGTCGGTGCCGCCCGCGCGGGCGGGCGCCGGAGACGCGGGGGCGGACAAGGCGGAGGGCAAGCTGTCGGGCAACATCCGGCTGGATCTCTGGGACGGGTCGCGCACGTGGCTGCCGGACGTGGGCGACAAGATCGCGCTGTCGGTGGTGCTGGAGCGCGTGGCCCTGGCGCGGGCGATCCCGATCGAGGGGGGGACCGGGCTGATGGACGACCTCGGCAACCCGCTGCAGGACGACGGCTGAGCCGGCTCAGGCCGCGCTCGCGCCGGCCTTGCGCTGCGCGAACTCCTCGCGCACGGCCCTCCGCAGCTCGGGATCGAGCAGGAGATCCGCGCACGTCATCGCCATCGCCTTGGCGGCGATCAGCATCGAGTCCTGACCGGCGGGGCTCGCGGCGCGCGCGGCGAACGCGTGCTGGTGGCATGTCGTCTCGTCCTTGCCGCAGATCGCGATCCACGGGTGGATGGCGGGGAGCGCGTGGGAGACGTCGCCCATGTCGGTCGAGCCGGTGCCGACGGCGGGGTCCATCTCCAGGGGGGAGCGGCCGAGGGCGCGCAGGTGCTCGCCGAAGCGGCGCGCCATCTTCCGGTTGTTGACCATGTTCTTGTAGCCGCCCTGGTCGACGAGCGTGAGCTCGACGCCGCTCGCCATGGCCGCGCCGCGGGCGCAGCGCTCGACGATGGCGCGCACGCGGGCGAGCTCCTCGGTGTCGAGGGCGCGGACAGAGAACTCGGCCACCGCGAGCTCCGGGATGATGTTGACCGCCTGGCCGCCGCTCTTGATGAACCCGTGCACCCGGACGCCGTCGCGGAAGTGGACGCGCTGGCCGTCGATGAGGCGGAAGGTGTCGAGGCACGCGGTGAGCGCGCTGTTGCCGTCCCACGGCGCGAGCGCGGCGTGCGACGGCTTGCCGCGGAACTGGAGCTCGAGCCAGGTGCTGGCCAGCGTGTCGTGGGCGAGCAGGTCGCGGTCGAACGGGTGGAACATCATCGCGGCGTCGACGCCCTCGAACGCGCCGGCCTCGAGCAGCCTGATCTTGCCGCCGCCGCCCTCCTCGGCGGGCGTCCCGACGAGGTCGATGGTGCCGGCCACGGCGTCCCTCTGCCGGGCGAGCGCGAGGAAGGCGCCGAGCGCCCCGGCCGCGATGAGGTTGTGCCCGCAGGCGTGGCCGATCTCCGGGAGCGCGTCGTACTCGGCGAGGATGGCGAGGTGCGGGCCCTTGCCCTGGCCGATGCGCGCGCGCAGCGAGGTGGGCATACCGCCGAGCCCGCGCTCGACCTGGACGCCGTGCTTCTCGACGGCCTCGGCGATCCACGCAGCGGCCTTGTGCTCCGCGAACCGGAGCTCGGGGTTCGCGTGGATGCGCCCGGCGATGTCGCGGAGCTCGGGGGAGAGGTCGTCGATGTCGCGCTGGATGCGGCTCGGGTCGAGGCTCATGGCGGGGCGATACTACTCTGGATCTGCGCGCCGCGCCTGGGCCATGGTGGCGCTCAAGGAGTCAGGATCTCGCATGCACGGACCGCGCTGTTCCTCGCGCTTCCTCGTCTGCTCCCTCCGCCTCTGCCTCGGGGCGATGCTCGCGCCCGCCGCGTGCGACGTGCCGGCGTGCGCGCGTGCGCGTGCGCTTCAGGAGAGCGCGCCGGCTGCCTCGACCGACGCCGCTTCGCCTGGGCCGTCCCAGGCGGCGCAGGCGCAGGCAGCGCCCGCCCGCGTCGTGGTCGAGGCGAGGGCGATGGGCACGAGCCTGGTCCTCGCCGCCTACACGAGCGACGTGATGGATGAGGCGGCGATCAGGGGCCGGCTGGAGAAGGCGGTCGCCGAGATCCGCAGGCTCGAGGGGCTGATGACGACGTGGCGGCCGGACAGCGAGCTGTCGCGGGTCAACGCGGCGGCCGGCAAGGGCGCGGTGGAGGTGAGCCCGGAGTCGCTCGCCGTGATCGAGAAGAGCCTCTGGATCAGCGAGCGATCCGGGGGGGTCTTCGACATCACGTTCGAGGCGATGCACGGGCTCTGGAAGTTCGACGAGGACATCGACGACAACGTGCCGCCGAGGGAGGACGTCGAGAGGGCGCGCGCGCTCATCGACTACCGGCAGATCGCGATCGACAGCGCGCGGCGCACGGTGATGCTCGCGAGGCCCGGGATGCGGCTGAGCCTCGGCGGGATCGCGAAGGGGTACGCCGTCGACGCGGCGGCGCAGGTGCTGCGGGCGGAGGGGCTGACGTCGTTCTTCGTGCAGGCGGGCGGCGATCTGTACATCGCGGGGAAGAAGCCGGACGGCTCGCGGTGGCGGGCGGGGGTGCGGGATCCGCGCGGCAAGGACGCGAACGACTACTTCGCGATGATCGAGGTGGAGGACCACGCCTTCTCGACGGCGGGCGACTACGAGCGGGGCTTCATCAAGGACGGCAGGCGCTACCACCACATCCTCGATCCGCGGACCGGGTTCCCGGCGACCGAGAGCCGGAGCGTGACCCTCTGGGCCAAGGACGCGCTGACGGCGGACGCCATCGATGACGCGGTGTTCATCCTGGGGGCGGAGAAGGGGCTCGCGCTGGTCGAGGAGATCGAGGACTGCGGGGCGGTGATCGTCGACCGGAACAACAAGGTGTGGGTGTCGAAGCGGCTGGAGGGGAAGGTCGAGGTGCTCCGGCAGCCGACGGAGGGATTGTAGAGGGCGCGGGCGCGGCGGGAGCCGGGGGCGAAGGCGCCCCGCGCGCTCCGGAAGCTTCCGGGGCGCGTCGGAAGGCTCCAGCGGGGTGCCGAGGGTGATGAGCTGGAGCTCCGCGATTGCGCATGACGCTCGCTGCCATGGTGGCGGCTCCTCCGTCATCGAGCCTCACGTCACCACGCTCCGCGGGGCTCGCAGCGACCGATGGGCCGCGCGCAAGAGCCCAGGGCAGGGCCAGAGCTCGCGATGCGCGGCGTTTCAGCCCACGATGAGTTCGTCCAGCGTCCCTGCGACGAGGACCCGCTCGGCCCACACCGGGAGCTGCTCCCCGGAGGCGGCGAGGACCTGCGCCCCCTCGCCTCGGGCCGGGGCAGCCCTCACCGCCCCTTGTAGACCGGCTTCCGCTTCTCCGCGAACGCGCGCAGCGCCTCCAGCCTGTCCTCGCTGCGCAGCGTCTCGTCGTAGTGCACCCGCTCGATCTCCAGACCGTGCTCCAGCGGCACGTCGTAGCCGTCCTCGATCGCACGGAGCGCCGCGGCCTGCGCGATCGGCGCGCCTGTCGCGATCGGCTCGATCCACGCGATGGCGTCGTCGACCACCGGCGTCCCCTCGGGCGACACCCGGTTCACGAGGCCCCAGGCGAGCGCCTCGGTCGCCGTGAGCCTCCGGCCGAGCAGGATCATCTCCTTCGCCCGCGCCTCGCCGACCACCCGCGGCAGCCGCTGCGTGCCGCCCGCGCCCGGGATGATGCCGAGCGACGTCTCCGGGAGCGCGAGCTCGGCGTGCGGCGCCGCCACCCGGAGATCGCAGATCAACGCGAGCTCCAGGCCCCCGCCGAAGGCGACCCCGTTGATCGCCGCGACCACCGGCTTCGGGCTCCGCGCGAGCATGCCGAGCTCTGTCCGGTACAGGCCGACCTGACGGCGGACGTCGTCCGGGCTCATGCCCTGCCGCTCCTTCAGGTCGGCGCCGGCGCAGAACGCCTTGTCGCCGGCGCCCGTGATCACGATCGCCCGCACCTCGGGGTCGTCCGCGAGCTCGCGCCCGAGGCGCCCGAACGCGAGCAGCGCGTCGCGGGAGAGCGCGTTGCGGCGATCCGCGCGGTCGATGGTGAGCACCGCGACCGCGCCGCGGCGGTCGAGCTTCACGGGAGAGGCCTCGGACATGACGCCTCCCTAGCCGACCGCGGCGGCGCGGCAAAGGGGCGCGCTCACCTCGCGTCGGCCGCCTTCTTGGCCTTGCTCCCCGCCGCCTCGAGCTTGCCCAGCCGCGCCCGGATCTCCGCGTTGTCGCGGCGCAGCGCCTCGAGCTCGTCCCGCAGGCGCTCGAGCTCGCGCTTGCCCGCCCCGCCCAGGTCGCGGAGAACCTCGCGGATCCGCCGCCGCACCCGGCCGTCGAGATCGCGGTCGAGCTGCCGCTGCAGCGCGCCCCGCGACCGGCCGTCGCCGAGATCGCCGAGCGCGCGCGCGACGTCGACCCGCAGGTACGGATCGGGCTGGTCGAGCAGCTCCTCGAGGAGCTCGCGCGTCCGCCGATCGCTGGAGAGCTTCGGCAACGCCATGATCGCCGCCCGGCGCGCCCGCGTCGGGATGCCGTAGCGCGTGCGCGCCGTGAGGTGCGGCACGGCGCGCTCGTCGCGCAGGTTCGCCAGCCCGTCGATCACGCCGCAGCGGACGACCTCGCCCCACGAGGGGCGGTCGAGCAGATCGATCAGCGTCTCGAACCCCGCGCCCTGCCGCGTGGCCCCGAGCGCCCGCGCCGCCTCGGCCTGCACGAGGTAGCTCGCGTCGCGCAGGGCCAGCCTGGAGAGGGCCTCCGCGGCCTTCGCCGACCTGAAGTTGCCGAGCGCGGCCGCGACAGCGCGGCGCACCTTCGGGTGCTCCACGTCCGCGCTCCCCTCGAGCAGCGCGAACGCCGCGCTCGACTGGAGCGCGCCGAGCGCGCCGGCGGCAGCGGCGCGCACCGCCCAGAACTCGTTCGCGTCGGCGAGCGCCTGCCCGAGCGCCCGCGCCGTCGGCGGGTCGTCGCGCCGCGAGAGCGGCTTCGCGGCGAGCAGACGGCCGCGCGCCGTCGGCGCGTGCGCGAGCTGCGCCCGCAGCAGATCGGCGGGCGCGTCGACCTTGACCTCGCCCAGGATCCTGAGGTCCGGATCCACCACCACGAAGCGAGGGCGCCGCGGGAGCGGGATGACGAATGTGTGCGCCTGCTGATCCACGCGCCGCACCTCGCGGCGCACGCTCGAGCCTTTGCCCTCCGCGAAGCCGAAATCGAGCGCCAGGTCGAACGCGAACACCGGCGGCGTCGAGGCCTCCGGCTGGAGCGCGTGCTCCCGGCTCGGGTGCTGCCCGGGCGCCTGCGTCTGCTTCACGGTCACCGTGCACTGGTCGCCCTCGAGCTCGATCTTCACGTCGAGCTCGGGGTGGCCGGCGCGGAAGACCCACTGCTCGAAGAAGCGCTCCAGCGACTTGCCGCTCACGTCCTCGAGCGCGCGGGCGAGATCCCGCGTCTCCGCGACCCCGCGCGCGTGGCGCGTGAGGTAGGTGTTCACCCCGCGCCAGAAGAGCTCGTCCCCGAGCTCCCGGCGGAGCAGGTGGAGCACGAGGCCGCCCTTCTCGTAGAGGTGCCGGTCGAAGACGTCGAGCGGCGCGTCGTAGTCCTGACAGACGATCGGCCGCCGGTAGCGCCCGCGCGCCTCGCCGAGGTAGGAGTCGAGATCCGCCTTCAGGCTGTGATCGTACTCGTCGGCGCCGAGGTGGTGCTCGCGATAGACGTGCTCCATGAACGTCGCGAAGCCCTCGTTGAGCCAGCCGTGCGACCAGTCACGGCAGGTCACGAGATCGCCGAACCACTGGTGCGCGAGCTCGTGGGCGATGAGATCGTCCGACGAGACGTCGAGCGCCGCCCGGTCGTCGAGCAGGATGTGCTCGTACATCGTGGTGGCGGTCGTGTTCTCCATCCCGCCGAAGATGAAGTCGCTCACGACCACCTGGGCGTAGCGGCGGAAAGGGTATTTGACGCCGAGCTTCTCGCTGAAGTGGCGGATCATGTCCGGCGTGCGCGCGAACGTGCGGCGGCCGTCATCCTCGCGCCCCTTCGGCACGAAGTACGCGAGCGGGATGTCGAGCGCCGCGTCGTCGATGCGCGCGAACTCGCCCGCCACCAGCGTGAACAGGTAGCTCGGGTGAGGCTCGTCGAGCCGGTAATGGTAGACGCCCGCCTTCTGCGACTTCGCGTCGCTCTCGAGCTCGCCGTTCGACAGGCAGTACCAGCCCGGCGGCACCTCGGCGCGGAGCTCGGTGGTCTGCTTGATGTGCGGCTTGTCGATGCAGGGGAAGATGTGGCGCGCGTCCTCGTCCTGGCACTGCGTCCAGACCTGGCGCGGGCGGTCGGGGACGTGCTCGTCGGGCTGGAGGAAGTAGAGCCCCCGCCGCGGCGTCGCGCGGTACCGGACAAGGATCGACGCCTCGGCCGCGTCGAGCGGCACGGCCACGCGGAGCGTCTCGCCGTCGTACGAGTGCTCGGCCGGCTGGAACGCGCCGCCCGCCGCGTTGCCGACGCCGCGCGCGCCGCGCCGGGGCTTCGCGGCGCGCGCGGCGCCGGCGCCGACGCTGATCTCGACCGCCTCCAGGTCGAAGCCGATCGCGTCGAGCGCGATCTCGCGCGCCCCGGGGTCGACGCGGACCGCCTCGAGCCGCGCGGTGCCGCGGATCGAGCGCTCCGCGACGTCGAGCGCGAGATCGAGGGCGATGTGCCGGATCGTGAAGGGGCGGGCGCGCTCGTAGACGCGCTTCGTCCCGGCGAGCGTGAAGGGACGCGAGGCCAGCGCGAACTCGGACGACGACAGGACGGAGCCGCAGGCGCAGCGCGAATGAAGCCGGTACTCTAGAGGCATCGCGGCCGAGTTTCCCCGCGCGACGCCCGGCCCTGCAAGGGAGAACTGGCGCGCTCTGGCGGGCGGCCGGGCGGCTCAGCCCTTCTTGAGGCCGTCGAGGACCTCCAGCGCGAGCTCGTACTTGCCGAGCGGCGGCATCAGGTACGCCCCCTGGACCCTGTCGCGCACCGAGAAGAGCATCTCGCGGGCGATCTTCACCCCCTCCTTGCGCGCCTCGGGGCCGGCCGGCACCTTGCGCATGCGCTCGCGGATCTCGTCCGGGATCTGCATGCCAGGCACCTCGTTGTGGAGGAACTCGGCGTTCTTGTAGCTGACCAGCGGCAGCACGCCGACGAGGACCGGCATCCCCAGGTGCTCGATGCGCTTCAGCACCTTCGCGAGCAGATCCTGGTGGAAGACAGGCTGCGTCATGATGATGTCGGCCCCGGCGGCGCGCTTGCGCTCCAGGCGCGCGATCTCCTTGTCGAGGTCCGGGGCGCCCGGCTCGAGCCCGGTGGCGAGCAGGAACGACGTCTTGCCGCCCGGGATCGGCTTGCCGGCCGGGTCGAGGCCGCGGTTCATCGTGCTCGCCATGTGGAGCAGCCCGATCGAGTCGAGGTCGTAGACGGCGGTCGCCTCCGGGTAGTCGCCGACCTTCGGCGGATCGCCCGTGATGACGACGAGGTTCTTGATGCCGATCGCGTGGGCGCCGAGCAGGTGCGCCATCTGGCCGATGAGGTTCCGGTCGCGGCCGCAGACGTGCAGGATCGGCTCGATGCCGTAGCGCTGGAGCAGGAGCGCGCAGAAGGCCAGGTTCGTCATGCGCGCGGTGGCGCGCGGGCCGTCGGCGACGTTCACGACGTCGACGCCGCTGTCGATCAGCATCTTCGCCGCGCTGAGCGCGCTGTCGGGGTTGAGGCCGGGGGCCGGGTTCACCTCGACGGAGACGACGAACTTGCCGGCGGCGAGCTTCGCCGCGAGGGGGCTGCGCTCGCCGAGCGGGGTGGGCTCGCTCCCGGTGGGCGCGTCCATCGTGATGTGCGGGCGGGCGGCGACCTCGGGCGCGGCGCCGCCCCGGAGCATGCGGGCCGACTTGGCCATCCACTTGACGTGCTCCGGCGTGGTGCCGCAGCAGCCGCCGATCATCGCGGCGCCCGCCTGGATCATCCGGCGGGCGAAGACGTCGAAGTACTCGGGCGTCGCCATGTAGAGCAGGCGGCCGTCGACGGTGCGGGGCAGGCCCGCGTTCGGCTGCACGCAGAGCGGGAGCCCGGCGGTGGCCATCCGCTCGGCCATCGCGAGCGAGAGCTGCGGGCCGTCGCCGCAGTTGACCCCGAGCAGGTCGACGCCCCAGTCGCGCAGCGTCCGGGCGACGCGCTCGGGCTCGCTGCCGTCGGCCACGACGCCGCTCGTGTCGAACGTCATCGACGCGAGGACCGGGAGCCCCGGCGCCGCCTTGCGCGCCGCCTCGACGGCGAGCTTGATCTCGTCGAGGTGGCGAAATGTTTCGAGAACCAGGACATCGACGCCGCCCTCGGCGAGCGCGCCCGCCTGCTCGGCGAAGGTCTCGGCCGCGGCGGCGAGGTCGTCGCGGGTGGCCACGCCGGGCACGAGGCCGGTGGGGCCGATCGAGCCGGCGACGTACGCGTCGCCGCCCGCGATCTCGCGCGCGATGCGCGCGCCCGCGAGGTTGAAGTTGCGCACCTCGTTGACGAGCCCGTAGCGCTCGAGGCGGAACCGGTTCGCGCCGAAGGTGTTCGTCTCGATGACGTTCGCGCCCGCCGCGACGTAGTCGGCGTGGACCTTCTTCACGAGGTCGGGCCGCGTGACGTTGAGCTGCTCGAAGTTCTGGGTGACGAACACCCCGCGTTCGTAGAGCAGCGAGCCCATCGCGCCGTCGAACACGAGGATCGAGCGCTGGAGCGCCTCGAGGAGAGGGGCTTCGGGTCTCGTGCGGGACATGGGGCGCATCGTAGGGGCGCGCCGGCTTCTCAGGAAGGGGGGGCGCGACGCGGTTGACGGCGCGGTCAGGATCTCGGTAGGCAGATCTCGAGATGAGCACGCCCCGATGGCTCCGCGCATTCGCCCTGGCGGCCTCCGCCGCTGCCTCGTTCCTCGCCGCCGCCCCCGAGGCGCGCGCCTGGCATCCGCCGGTGCACCGGTCAGACGCGGGCGTGGACCTCTACATGTGGAGCGCCCGCTACTACGGCACGTCGCTCGCCACCGTGCCGTTCGTGCAGTTCGAGCCGACGCCCGACCTGTTCATCAACCTGCAGTTCCCTGTCGCGCTCTCGATCGACAGCCGCCGCGGCGGCGTCGACCTCAGGAGCGAGTCGCGCGCGGGCCTCGGCAACCCCACGTTCGCGCTCTACTACTCGGACATCGACGGCAAGCTCACGTGGTACGCGGGCGGCCGCATCTCGCTGCCGCTCAACGCGGTCGATGACGTCGACTGGCGCTGGGCCACCGCGTCCGCCGGGTGGGCGATGGCCCTGTACGACGCGCACCTCTGGGCGACGGACACGCTGCCGATCGGCGGGTTCGGCGGCATCGAGTACCGGTTCGGGCGCCCGTTCGTGCTCAGGGCGGGCGGCGATCTCACGTTCATGCCCCCGCTGAGCGACCGGGTGCGCAACATCGGATACCTGGGCTCGAACGATCTCGACGTCGTGTTCCAGACGAAGGTCGAGCCCGAGTTCCAGAGCCGCGCCGGCTTCGGCGGCGGCGTCTCGCTGAGGATGGTGTGGGTCCCGACGGCGCCGGACGCCGCCGACGACGCGCAGGTCTCGCTGATGCCGTACTTCGTGTACGACAGCCAGAAGACCTTCTTCATGCGGGCCGGCCTGCTCCTCGCGCTGGACGAGCCGGCGGGGCCGGCGTTCGACAGGGGGCAGGTCGCGTCGCTCTACCTGCAGTTCGGCGGCCACCTCTAGGCCCCGGCCCGGCGCCTCGGGCGCGAGCGCCACGCGCGGAGGCCAGCGCCGGGGCGCCGCCCTCGCACGCATGGAGGCTCGAACATGACCCGTCGCCGCGCCATCACCTGGGGCGCCGCCGCCGTCGCTGCGGTGGCGCTCTTGCTCGTCTTGATCAAGCTGAACCGGTTTCCGCCGGACACGACGCCCGAGGGCGCGTATCTCCGCATCGCGTACAACATCGGCGCGAGCGAGCCGCGCGCGTGCTTCCCGTACCTCGAGGACCGGGCGCAGCACGCGGCCTACACGGTCCGGGATTACCGGCGGAAGGCGTTCGAGCGGATCGAGGCGAGCTATCCGGAGCCGGAGCGCACGCGCCTGCTCGAGCAGTACCGCGCGCACGCGATGGCCGAGGACGGGGCGGACGTGTGGGTCGACCTCGCCGCGAGGCAGGGCTTCATCACGCGCCTCCGGCGCGACCTGTCCGGCATCGGGAAGGTGGAGGTGACGGGCGAGCGCGCGACCGTCGAGACGGCGCGCGGGACGCGGTATCCGTTCCGCCGGAGGGACAACGGCATCTGGGGGCTGACGCTGTTCACGGCGGAGCTCGTGGCAGAGGCCGAGCGGGCGGCGAGGGACTGGGACGTCGTGGAGAAGGCCGCGCTCGATTACGAGCGGGGGCGGTGAGGGGGCGCGAGTACCGCGTCGTCCGGGCCCATCTCTGGTTCATGAGAGTTTGAACCACAGAGGGCACAGAGGGCACAGAGGAAGAGAAGAGACATAGAGGGATGGAGAGGCCAGAGATTGATTCTCTTCCTCTGTGCCCTCTGTGCCCTCTGTGCCCTCTGTGCCCTCTGTGGTTCGAATTCTTCCGAACGCGAAACAGACACGAAGCTCCAGGCGCAGCCCTGACGCGGGCTGCTATCCTATCTGGTCAGAACACGGCGGTGCTCGGACGAGCAGAAGGTTTGACCCGAGACTCCCCTTCGCGGCGACTCACGCCCTCGCGACCCGCGAGAGCGCCTCGTCCGTCGAGAGCAGCACCTGCTCCCACTCGTCCAGCGCGTTCGGCCAGTGCGGGGAGAACCGCAGCACGCCGTCCGGGATCGCGCACGCGATCCCGAGCTGCGTGAGCTCCCGGTGCAGCTCCACAACCGAGACGCCGCCCGGCGGCCTCACCCCGAGCGCGCACCCCCGCAAGCCCGGATCCTCCGCGCGCAGGCTCTCCCAGCCGCGCTCCCGGAGCGCCTCCTCGAGCGGATCCAGAAAGCGATTCGCGTGCTCGTGGATCCGCTCGACCCCGATCTGCAGGATCAGATCCACCGCCGCCTCGAGCCCGGCGTAGCCAGCCGCGTTGAGGTTGCCCCCCTCCACGAAATCGGCCCGCTGCCGGATCGGCCGGTCGTACCGGAGGTGCCCCGGACCCTGCAGCAGGAAGCTCACGCCGTCCTCGTGGCTCAGCCAGCCCGCGACAGCGGGGCGGAGCGCCGGCAAGCGCTCGCGGCGGATGTACAGGAAGCCCGTGCCCTCCAGGCCCATCAGCCACTTGTGCCCGCCGCACGCGAGGTAGTCGATCCCCGCCGCCTCGACGTCCACCGGCGTCGCGCCGACCGCCTGGACGGCATCCACGCAGAGCTCGGCGCCGTGCGCGCGGCAGAGCGCGCCGATCGCGGCGAGCGGCATCCGGAGGCCCGTCTGGAACTGCACAGCGCTCACAGCGACGAGCCGCGCGCCGCGCCGGAGCTCGTCTTCGAGCCGGGCGAGGCCCGCGCCGCTGCCGTCCGCGAAGCCGCCGAGCGGCAGGAAGACGAGCTCCAGGTCGAACATCGCGGCAGCGCGCTGCCACGGGGTCACGTTGGCCGGGAACTCGCCCTCGAACAGGATCACCCGGTCGCGCGGCCGCCAGGGGTAGCAGAGGGCGATGTCGGTCAGCCCGCGCGTCGTGCTCTGCACCAGCGCGATGTCGTCAGCCGCCGCTCCGATGAGCCGGCCGAGCTTCGCGCGCAGCCGCGCGCGCTGCGCGAACCACGCCGGGAACGCGGCCGCCCCCCGCGCGGCGTAGTCGTCGAGCAGCGCGATCATCGCGAGGCGCACCGGCCGCGACGGGGGCGAGATCCCCGCGTGGTTCACGTAGACGAGCGGCGCGAGGTGCGGGAACAGGCCGCGGTCGCCGAGCTTCGCGGCGAAGGTCCGGTCCTTATCGGGTTCGGCGGTGTGTCGCATCGGCTGGCTTCCCACGGCGCTCGCCGCGGACCTTGGCGAGGTAGCGCGGCGGCGCCCCCTTGCCGGCCGCGGGCGGCACGAGGCAGTGCGGCTTCGTGCCGATGAGATCACCGCGGCCCGCCTTGATCAAGGCCTCCCGCGCCTCGTCGTGGTGCGCCGGATCCCAGTAGAGCAAGAGCGCCTTCTGGAGCTTCTTCTCCCGCAGATCCTTCGCCGTGTACACCGGCTCGCGCGTGAGCGGGTCGATCCCCGTGTGGTACATGCACGCGGCCATCGACATCGGCGTCGGGATGAAATCCTGCACCTGGCGCGGCCGCATGCCGTTCTTCTTCAGGTACACGGCGAGGTCGACCATGTCCCGGAGCGTCGAGCCCGGGTGCCCCGAGATGAAGTAGGGCACGAGGAACTGGTTCTTGCCGGCCTCCTCGCTCGCGCACCGGAACTGCTCGGCGAAGCGCTCGTAGCTCTCGATGCCCGGCTTCTTCATCTTGTCGAGCACGTCCTTCTTGCTGTGCTCGGGGGCGACAGAGAGCTGGCCGCCCGTGTGGTGCGCGGCGAGCTCCTCGATGAACTCGGGCGACCGCTCGGCGAGGTCGTAGCGCACGCCGGAGGCGATGAAGACCTTCTTGATCCCCTCCTCCTCGCGCACCGCCTTCATCAGCTTGAGCAGCGGGCCGTGGTCGGTGTTCAGGTTCTCGCAGACCTCCGGGAAGACGCACGAGAGCCGCCGGCATGCGTTCTCGATCGCCTCGTCCTTGCACCGCATCTGGTACATGTTCGCCGTCGGCCCGCCGAGGTCGCTGAGCACGCCGCGGAAGCCGTCCATGCGCCGGAGCGCCCGCACCTCGCGCAGGATGCTCTCGGCCGAGCGCGACTGGATGACCCGGCCCTCGTGCTCGGTGATCGAGCAGAACGTGCAGCCGCCGAAGCAGCCGCGCATCGTGACGACCGAGTGCTTCACCGTCTCGTAGGCGGGGATCGGCGCGTCGTACGACCAGTGCGGCACCCGGGTGAACGGCAGGTCGTAGAGCGCGTCCATCTGGGCCGTCTCCAGCGGGAACGCGGGCGGGTTGAAGTAGACAGCCTCGGCGCCGTGCGCCTGGAGGAGCGGGCGCGCGTTGCCGGGGTTCGTCTCGAACTGGAAGGCGCGCGACATCTCCGCGAAGGCGCGCCTGTCCGCGGCGACCTCCTCGTAGCTCGGGAGGATCACCGGCTTGCCGTCGGCGACGTAGCGCGAGCCCTCGATCGGCTCCCACTCGCCCTTGCGCATGGGGAAGGCCGTCCCCCGGACGTCGCGGATCGAGCGGACGGGCTCGCCGCGGCGGAGGCGGTCGGCGACCTCCCAGACGGCCTTCTCGCCCATGCCGAAGAGGAGCAGGTCGGCCTTGGCGTCGAGAAGGACCGAGCGGCGGACCTGGTCGGACCAGTAGTCGTAGTGGGCGATGCGCCGGAGCGACGCCTCGATGCCGCCGAGGACGATGGGGACGCCGGGGAACGCCTGCCGGCAGAGGTTGGCGTAGACGATCGAGGCCCGGTTGGGGCGGAGGCCCACCTGCCCGCCCGGCGAGTACTGGTCCTCGCTGCGGACCTTCTTCTGGGCGGTGAGCTTGTTGAGCATCGAGTCGAGGTTGCCGGCGGTGACCCCGACCATGAGCCGGGGCACCCCCATCCGCAGGAGGTCGCTCGTGTCCTGGTAGCGGGGCTGGGAGATGATTCCGACACGGAAGCCGCGCCCTTCGAGGAAGCGGCCGATGATGGCGGCGCCGAAGGCGGGGTGGTCGACGTAGGCGTCGCCGTTGACGAGCAGGATGTCGAGCGCGTCCCACCCCCGCGCGCGCATCTCCTCCCGGGTCGTCGGCAGGAACGCGGTGAGGTCGCGGGCGGCGGCGCCGGCGCTGCGGCGGAGCTGGAGGAGGGGCACGGCGCCGTCACCCTACGGGCCGGGGGGGCGAACGGCAAGGGGGCGGCCCGGGCGGGCGCGGGCGGCGCCGGCGGGCGCGATCGCGCGGCCTCGGGCGGGGGGCCTGGCGGGGGCCTGGCGGGGCCCCTGGCGAGGGCCTGGCGGGGGCCCGGGGGCGCCGCCGGGCTCGGTGAGGCCGGCGGCGAGCGCCGGAAAATGCGCGACAGAGGCCGGCGCGCGGCGGGCGGGCCGGGGGGCGCCACGCGTTTTCGCGGCGGAAACGCTCAAGTTACTCGACACCCGACGACCTGGTCACGGCTTCTGGTGACCGAGTATCGAATTCAGGGCGACACGAGGGCTGGCGAGGCGCGGGCGAGTCGCGCGCCGGTCACAAAAAAACTGCGACAAAAACCGGGGTTTCTGGCGAGAGGAGGCAGGTTCCCAAATGACTCGGAATGATGGCTCGTAAAAATTATATGTGGAATCTCGATCAGATAACGCCGTCCGCGAGAAACATCGCAGCTTCGCTGTGGTGCACGAGGTAGGCGCTCCCTTCCTCCGGAGGATGCTCCGCGGGTACGGCGTCGCGCCGCACGATCGCGAGGACGTGCTGCACGACATCCTCCTCGTCGCCTACCGCCGCCTGGAGAGCTTCGACGCGAGCCGCCTGCTGCGCGCCGCGCTGGGGGCGCGCGACGACGACGAGGAGGACGTCGTCGGCGAGCCCGTGCCGCTGAGCAGGGTGCTCCCCTACCTCGCCGGGCTGCGGGCGCGGCGGGCGTGGGACCCGCTGTACCGGTGGCTCTTCGGGATCGCGTGGCGGCAGCTCACGCACTACCGCGAGCGGGCCTTCCGGCGCCGCGAGATCCCGGTGGGCCTGCAGAGCAGCGCGATCTTCGCCGGGGTCGACCGGCGCCCCCGCCTGGAGCAGCAGGTGGAAGCGACGGAGCGGGCCGAGGTGATCGACGCGCTGCTCGCCAGCCTGCTCCCCGAGCGGCGCGTGATGCTGGTGATGCACGACATGCTCGAGATCCCGGTCGTGGAGATCGCCCGCGAGCTGCAGATCAACGAGAACACGGCCCAGAACCGGCTCAGGCTGGGCCGGGAGGACTTCCGGGCGGCGGTGAAGCGGCTCGGCGCCGAGCAACGCAGCGCGCTGCGCCCCGGCGACAGGCCGTTCGCCTCCGAGGCGACGACGCGGCGGCGGCCGGCGCCCCGGCGGCGCGAGCCGGGAGCGTGAGCGTCGTGAAGCCGGGCGGCGATCGCTGGCGTCGCTGCACGCGCGTCCTGCTCGAGCAGCCCCTGCTGGCGCCGCCTCTGGACCGGCCCTCACGGGATGCGCTCCGGGTGAGCGACACGAGGACCTCCGGGATCATGACGAAGCGGAAGCCGCCGCCGCGACCGGCCCGGGTCAAGGCTGGATCGGGGGTATCTGGCTGATCTCCGCGGGGGCGTGCGGCTCGACGCCGATGAGCGGGCGCCTCTCCTCGGGGATCATCCAGAGGATCTGCTCGAGCATCACCCGCGGGTTCGAGAGGCAGGGGCAGCCAGCCCACTGCTCGTGGGCGACGTTGCCGTACAGGACCACGCCGACGTGCGACGATCGGTCGGCGTCGACGTCCGGGTCCGGGTCGACGAAGCCGAACCTCCGCCGCACGAGCTCGAGATCGGCCGGGCTCCCCGTCAGGAAGAGCCAGCCAGGACCGACGTCGTGGGCCTCGGCGTACGCGCGCAGCGCCTCGGGCGTGTCCTCCACCGGCTTGAGCGTGAACGAGTACATGAACACGTCCCGTCCGACGGCGTCGCCGAGCTCACGCTAGCCTTGCGCAGGTTGGCCGTGGTGCCAGGGCAGGTGCCGTCGCACCGCGTATACATGAAGTTGATGACGACCGCCTTGTCCTTCAGGAGGTCGTCGTAGAGGCGGACCTCTCTGCCTTCGTGGGTGCGCAGCGGCACGTTCGGGAAGTAGCTTGCGCCGAATCCCCCGCGGGTAGGCGCGAAGCGGGCGGTGGTCCGCGGCTTCGACAGGACCCCCTCGCTCGCCAGGACGTAGGTCGCGGGGGCGATCGCGCAGATCGCATAAAGCCCCCACCGCAAGAGCTGAGTCGACATGAGCATGGTGGTGCCCTCTCTCTCCGTCAGGGGAGGACGACGTCCCAGCGGAGCATCATGGCGTGATCTTCGTGAACCGTGTTGTGGCAGTGCATCGGGTAGCGCCCGACGAAGTCGCGAAAGCGCATGAAGAGCTGCACCTCGCTCCCGTTGGCGCGGCCGATCTCGATGACGTCCTTGCGCCCGGCGAGCCGCGCGGGCGGCGGCGCGCCGTCGATGCTGAGGATCCGGAACTCCTCGAGGTGGATGTGCACCGGGTGCGACCAGCCGCCCGAGTCGTTGCGCAGGATCCAGATCTCGGCCGTGTTCCGGCGCGGGCTCGCCCTGACCACGTTGACGTCGAAGAACTCGTCGTTGATGGCCCACGCGCCGCGCCTGCGATCGAGCTCCCACACGCGCACCGCGGCCGCCTCGGCGACGTTGATCGCGGGCAGCGGCCGCAGCGACGCGGGCACGCGGCTCGGGTCCGGAGCGTCTCGATCGACGTCGAAGCGCAGCACGGCGTTGCCCCGCCCGGCCGGCAAGATGTCCCCCGTCGGCCCGCGGCCGTCGTCCTGCTCCAGGCGGTTCTCGAGGATGATCCTGTCGCCGATGTTCGTGTCGCTGAAGTCGACGATCACGTCCACGCGCTCGGCCACCGCGACGCGCACGCTCCTCGACGTGACAGGGCTGGGCAGCAGGTTGCCGTCGCTCGAGATGATCGTGAAGGGGAGCCTGTTGCTCAGGAAGAACTCGTAGAAGCGCGATGGACCAGCGTTGAGGATGTGAAAGCGGTACTTGCGCCGCGCCACCTTGAAGAACGGCTGAATCCTGCCGTTGACGATGAACTTGTCTCCGAGGATGCCGTCGAGGTTGAACAGGTCGAAGAAGAGCTGGCCGTCCTCGTCGAAGACACGGTCCGTGATCATGAGCGGCACGTCGAACTCGCCGCTCGGCAGGCGCAGCGCCCGCGGGTTCCTGTCCTGCTCGTCGCCCGAGTCGAGCTCGTCGAAGACGAGATAGAAGCCGGCGAGGCCGCGATAGACGTTCTGCGACGTGAAGTCGACCCGGTGATCGTGGTACCAGAGCGTGCCGAGCGCCTCGCGCGGATCGCCGAGCGGCGCGAACTCGGGCGTGTCGAAGCCGGCAAATGCGTTGAGGTAGTGGTGATCCTTGAACAGGCCCGTCGGGTAAAAGTCGGTCGGAAAGCCGTCGCTCTCGGTCGCCGTGTGCATGTTGTGCAGGTGGGTCGTGAGCTCGGGCCGGCCGAACCCTCGGTGGGCGGCGACAGTCCGTAGCCGGTTGCGGAAGCGCACGACGATCGGCTCGCCGTAGCGGGCCATGATCGTCCTTCCCGGCACCGTTCCGCCCCAGCCCCAGACCGTGCTCGCCGGCAGCTCGGGGTGGAAGCGGTGCTGGAACTCCCTGGCTTCGAGCTCGTACGTCCTCCGGGGCCGGAACCTGCTCCAGAACTGGTGAGTCGCCCGCGGCGCTTCGCCCGCCACCCGGAGCTCTCCCGGCGCAGGCGTCAAGGAGACCGGCTGCGCCACGGGCGGGATGAGCAGCGGCTGCACGAACGGCTCGGTGGGCGGGCTCCCCGGCGCGCTCAGGGCGGCGCGCGCGCTCAGCCCGCCCTTGGTGACCAGAAAGCCGCTGCCCGCGATCAGCCCCATCTTGATGAGGTCGCGCCGTGTGAGGCCGGCCTGGATGATCTCCTGACGATTGTTCCGGGAAATGACGGCGAGCTTGCTCGGTCTGTACTTGAGCAGATGCACTGCGTACCTCCTGCGGCGACGACGACGACGACGTCCCGTCGCCGCCGCCGGTTCAGGGCGCTCCGGGGACCGATCTCACGAAGGTGTCGAGCGGCGCTGGCCTCTCGGCAGCACGGCTGTTGGTCCGGACGGTCCAGATGCGCGCCAGGCGCTCCACGATGAGGCAGGTCCAGGGACCGCCCCACCGATGAGCGATCGCACGGAGCGAGGCGGGTCGATCGCCTCGCTCCTCGCCCGCGAGTCTACGGCGGGAAAACGGTTAGTAAACGCCGAAAAGTCGATTTCCTGTTGTGCCGCTCCGGCCGGACTGCCATCGGCCTCGCCGCGCCGTCCACGCGGGGATCCGTCGGCTCATTCGTCCTCGCGGGCTGTGTGGCGCGTGCACACGCGCTCGCGTGCGCGTCGCTCCCCGTGAAGTCCAAGGCATCCTTCGTCTGCGCCTCCGCCGCGAGCGGCGTACTTCATCGGACTCTCCTGTACACCACGTGCCACGCGAGCATGCGTGGGAACGCACGAGCGCGAGTTCAACGCAATATCCCGAGCGGCACCCAGCTTGCCAGCAGCCTCCCCCCGGCTCGCACAGGACACCACGAGCAGAGGTGCACGCGCGGCGTGCCGCGAAGAGCGCCCTGCGCGGCACGCCGCGGGCTACATGGAGGAGACATCGATGTCAAAGATCGCCAGCCACACAGGGTCTGGCCGCGGGCGCGCCGCCTCGACGCGCCCAGCGTCACGCAGGCGGCGCGCCGCCGTTCGCGGCGCACGTGCGGAGAAGCGATGGCTCACGGTGCTCGTGCTCGCCGGGCTCATCTCGATCGCCGGCAGCCTCGCGGTCGCGCGGACGGCCAGAGCCCAGGCTCCGGTCGGAGCGGGGTTTAACCTCGACGCCGGCGACCTGCGGTTCATCTTCCGGCAGATCGAGATCGCCCAGGCGCACGCGGCCGGGGGAGAGCTGCTGGGGCCCGGACCGAACCAGGTCAACGAGCCGCGGCTGCCGTTCGGCCTGCGGACGGTCGACGGGTCGTTCAACCATCTCCTGCCCGATCAGACGAGCTTCGGCGCCGCGGATCAGCGCTTCCCGCGCATGACGACGCCGAGCTTCCGCGCCGCCGAGGCCGGGACGTCGTACGCCCAGAGGACAGGGCAGGTCGTCGACTCTGGGCCGCGCGTCATCAGCAACCTCATCGTCGATCAGACGGACGGCAACCCGGCCGCGCGCGCGGCCGCTGGTCCGGACGCCGAGCCCGACCCGTCCGGCACGCTGTTCATTCCGAACGTGGCGCCCGACGCCGGCCTGTCCGCGCCGTTCAACACGCTCTTCCCCTTCTTCGGCCAGTTCTTCGACCACGGCCTCGACCTCCTGGCGAAGGGGTCCGAGACGGTCTTCGTGCCGCTACAGCCGGACGACCCGCTGTTCGTACCGGGCAGCCCGACCAACTTCATGATCCTGAACCGAGGCACGAACGATCCCGGTCCAGACGGCATCCTGGGCGACGACGCCGCGACCCCGGGCCTCGACGAGGGGGCCGACGACCTGCAGGAAGGGCGAAACAAGACGACGCCGTTCGTCGATCAGAACCAGACCTATACCTCGCATGCGTCTCACCAGGTGTTCCTGCGCGCGTACGAGATGATCGATGGCAGGCCGGTGGCGACCGGCAGGATGCTCGACGGCGCCGGCGGCCACATCGGCACCTGGGGCGAGGTCAAGCAGCAGGCCGCGGAGATGCTCGGGATCGGGCTCGTCGACACGGACGCGCTCGACGTGCCGCTCCTGGCGACCGACCCCTACGGCCGCTTCCTGCGCGGCCCGAACGGCTTCCCGCTGCTCGTCATGGCGGACGGCGTGACGATGGTGGAAGGCGATCCGTCGGCCCCCCTCTCCACCGCAGGCTCGAGCACGACCGGCCACCAGTTCCTCGATGACATCGCGCGCGCGGCCGATCCCACGAGCCCCGGGTACGACGCCGCGCTCCTCGACGCGCACTTCGTCACCGGCGACGGACGTGGCAACGAGAACATCGCGCTGACCGCCGTACATACCGTGTTCCACTCGGAGCACAACCGGCTACGCGACGAGATCGATCGGCTGATCAACGGCCCTGGCAGCCTGCTCACCCCGGCGGAGATCACGGCGTGGAACGCCACGGACCCGGCGTCCGGCTGGGACTACGGCGAGCGGCTCTTCCAGGCGGCGCGGTTCGTCACCGAGATGGAGTACCAGCACCTCGTCTTCGAGGAGTTCGCGCGCAAGGTGCAGCCGCTGATCAACGTGTTCATCGTGGACGGCATCAACTTCCAGAGCGACATCAACCCGGCCATCGTGGCCGAGTTCGCGCACGCGGTGTATCGCTTCGGTCACTCGATGCTGACCGAGACGGTGTCCCGCACCGTCATCAACCCCGACGGGACGGCGACGGACCACGATATCCCGCTCCTCGATGCGTTCCTCAACCCCCTGGCGTTCACGAACGTCGGTGGCCAGGCGCTGACCGCCCGCGAGGCGGCCGGGATCATCTTCCAGGGCGGGACGCGTCAGATCGCGAACGAGATCGACGAGTTCAAGACAGAGGCCCTGCGCAATCGACTCCTCGGGCTGCCGCTCGATCTGGCCACGATCAACCTGGCGCGCGGCCGGAGCGAGGGCATTCCACCGCTGAACGAGGTGCGCCGCCAGCTCTACGAGGCCAGCGCCAACTCGAGCCTGGTCCCCTACGAGAGCTGGAAGGACTTCGAGCTCGGGCTCAGGCACCGGGAGTCGGTGATCAACTTCATCGCCGCGTACGGCGAGCACCCGACGCTCGCCGCGGCGACCACGGTGGCCGACAAGCGCGCCGCGGCGGAGGCCCTCGCCACCGATACGGGCTTCATGTTCGGCGACGCCGGGGAGACAGGCGTCGAGAACATCGACCTCTGGGTCGGCGGCCTCGCCGAGAAGCAGGCCCCGTTCGGCGGCCTGCTGGGCTCCACGTTCAATTTCGTGTTCGAGACGCAGATGGAGAACCTGCAGAACTCCGACCGGTTCTACTACCTGGAGCGCCTCGACGGGTTGAACCTCCTCGTGCAGCTCGAAGGCAACTCGTTCGCGGAGCTGATCTCGCGCAACACGACGGCGGCGGGCATGCCGGCCGACGTCTTCGCGCGGCCGGACTTCGTGCTCAACGTGCCGCGCATCGCCGGGCCGGGCGGCTCGATCCAGGACGACCCCTCGACGCCGGACGACGAGTCGGCGATGCCGGATCTCCTCCGGATGCCCGACGGGACGTTCCGCTATACCGGGACGGCTCATGTCATCTGGAACGGCGGGGACGACACGGATGACAGCATTCGATCCAGCGAAGGTGACGACACCCTCCGCGGCGACGGCGGCGACGACCGCCTGGAAGGCGGCGACGGCAACGACCAGTGCATCGGCGGCCTGGGCGACGACATCATCACGGACACGTTCGGGGACGATGTCCTCAAGGGCGGCGACGGCAACGACGCCATCAGCTCGGGACCGGGCTTCGACCTGAACCAGGGCGGGCGCGGGAAGGACTACATCGTCGCCGGATCCGACGGCACGGAGACCTTCGGTGGCCCCGGCGATGACTTCATCTTCGCCGGTGACGCGGAGGATATCGTGTTCGGCGACGGCGGCGACGACTGGATCGAGGGTGGCCCGCAGCTCGATCTGCTGCAGGGCGACGCGGGCAACCAGTTCCAGGACGATCCCAACGGGGGACACGACGTCATCATCGGCGGCCTCGGAGACGACGACTACGACGCCGAGGGCGGCGACGACATCATGGTCAACGACTCGATGGGGACCGAGCGAAGCGAAGGCATGCTCGGCTTCGACTGGAGCACGTACCGGGGAGACCCGCTGCCGGTGGACGCCGACATGGCGATCCCCGTGTTCGCGGGGCCGACCCTCGACGAGCTCCGTGACAGGTTCGACCGCGTCGAGGGCCTGTCGGGATGGCGCAACGACGACATCCTGCGCGGCGACAGCCGCGTCGCGGACGACATGGTCCAGCACGAGCTGACCGAGGAGGGGAGCGCGCGGATCGCCGGGCTGCGGACCGTGCTCGGCGGCGCGACAACGTTCACGGGCGGCAACATCCTCCTTGGCGGCGCCGGCAGCGACCTCCTCGAAGGCCGCGGCGGCGACGACATCCTCGACGGTGACGCGTGGCTGAACGTGCAGATCGAAGGGCCGGACGTCGAGAACGGCGGCACGAAGCGGGTCGACAGCATGCTCGCGTTCCGGGCAGACGTGTTCGCGGGCAGGGTCAATCCGGGCGACCTCCATATCCGCCGCACCATCGAGCTGGCGGACGCCAGCGCGGAGGACGTGGACACGGCGGTGTTCTCGGGCCCTCAATCCGAATACGTCATCTCCACGAACCCGGACGGCAGCTTGACGGTGCGCCATCAGGACGGCGCGGGCATCGACGGCACGGACATCGTGCGGAACATCGAGCTGCTGGCGTTCGCGGACGGCACCGTCGAGACCGAGAGCACCAGGCTGGTACCGGTGCCCGGCGTCGTCGGTCAGACGCAGGAGGAAGCCACGGCGGCGATCGCGGGCGGGGGGCTGCTGGTGGGCGATGTCACGTTCGAGGACAGCGATACGGTCGCGGCGGGCAGCGTCGTCCGCCAGACGCCGCCCGCGGGCGAGACAGCGGCGCCGGGCACCCCGGTGGATCTGGTCGTCTCGCGCGGACCGGCGGGGCCGGTCCTCGCCGGGACGTTCGTCGGCAGCACCCTCGGGGCCAGCGCCGTGACAAGCCCGGCCGTCACGCCCGCCGCGAACACGCTGCTCGTCGCGTACGTGGCGGCGGGGGGCCCGAGGGGGGCGGGCACGACCGTTACCGGCGTCACGAACACGGGCGTGCCCCTGACCTGGACGAAGGCAGCCCGATGGAGCGGCCGGCTCGGGACGGCGGAGATCTGGTGGGCCCATACGGCGCCCGCGCACGCCCGGATGACGGTCACGGCGAACCTGAGCAGGGCCCAGCCCGCCTCGCTGGTCGTCATGGCGTTCGCCAACGCGGACCCGTCGCTGGTGGAGGAGATCCTCGCCGGCGGCGTGCGCGGCGCGCCGATCCGCCTCTGGTGAACGTGGGGGACCGCCTCCCGGGGCGGCGAAACGGAGACGTCGTGGTGGGGCTCATCCCTGTCCCCCAAGCACAGGTAGGATCGTGCCTTTGCCGCCAGCGCTGGCGACGGTTCCATCAAGCCGCTCAGCCTGACGGGGAGGCCGCCCACCCCTACTCGTACTGGACCGACTCCGCCGCGTTGCTCCGCCCCGCTGTCCGCGCCGGATAGAACGACGCCCCGAGCGCCACCGCCGTCGCCCCCAGCGCCGTGAGCACCCCGTACTCCGGCGGGATGCTGAACTCGACATCGAAGGTCGACACCGTGCGCAGCGCCCCGAGCGCCGCGGACCCCAGCGGCACCCCGAGCAGCACGGCGAGCACGCCGCCCAGCGCGCCCACGAGCGCCCCCTCCATCAGCACCATCCGCCGGACCTGCCCCGCCGTCATCCCGAGCACGCGCTGCAGCGCGAGCTCCCGCCGCCGCGCGTGCAGCGCCAGCACCATCTGGTTCGCCACGCCGATCGCCGCGAGCACCGTCGTGAAGCCGAGGATCATGTCGAAGATCACGAAATCGCGCCCGGTGGCCTTCCTCCGGATCGCCTCGATCTCGACCCCCGTCTGCATCCGGACATCCCGCGCCTGCGGCACGCCGGCGAGCAGCTCGCCCCACGGCGGCGTCTCGGGCCCGCCCTGCGCCGCCGCGGCGCCTGTCACCGGATCGGCGACGGCCACCGTGTGGCCGATCGCGGTCGCGTACGGCGAGATGACCGGGAAGTCCGCCGCCTCGATGACCGCATAGGTCCGCAGGTTGCGGTAAGCCCCGGGCGCGTGCACGTAGCCGAGATCGTCGGTCACGCCGACGACCTCGAAGCGGCGCACGCCGGCGCGCCCGCCCACCTCGAGCTGATCGCCGGGGCCCACGTCGTAGCGGCGGGCCATCATCGTGGAGACGATCGCCTTGCCAGGGCCGAAGCGGCGGCTCAGCGCGATCGACTCGGGCCGGCCCGTGGCCTCGGCGAGCGCGCGGAGCTCGTCGGCCGGTGCGGCATAGACGACGTTCGGCCACGGCGTGCGGCCCGAGAAGCGCGCGGCGACCAGGCGCGGCGGCAGGGCCGGCAGCATGCGCTCGGCGTGGCCGAGCGGCTCGTCCGGGTAGAAGAACGTGTAGGGCGCGAGCGCGCGGCCGGCCCACGCCGAGACCTCCTGCTTGAGCGCCGCGGTGGCGATGTGCAGCGCGAGCAGCAGGGCGAAGACCATCATCACGCCGCCGACGCTCCAGGCGAGCTCGTGCCCGCTGTGCTGCACGCGGCGCTGGAGCAGGAGGCGCTCGGCCGCCCAGCGGCGCGGCGCGAGGCGCACGGCGACAGCGCCGAGGCGCGCGACGAGGTCGGGGACGAAGACGATGGCCGCCAGGAACGCCGCGCAGACGAGCCCCGCCTCGAGGACGAAGAAGGCGAACAGCGGGACCGACTCCTGGAAGAAGGGGCGGAGCAGGCCGTAGACGAGCACCATGAACGGCAGCGCGAGCAGCGTGACGCCCCGCATGCGGCGCCGCTGCTCGGCCCCGCCCTCGAGGAAGCGCGGGCGCAGGGCGCGTGCGATGTCGACGCGGAGCGCCTCGCGCACCGGGCGGAGCACGCCGAGCAGCGCGGTGAGGGCGCCGGTCCCGCAGACGAGCAGCATCGCGCTCCACGGCAGGCGGATGGCGTGGAGCGGGATGCGCGCGCGGCCGGTGGTCGTGATGCCCGCCTTCGCGGCCAGGTACGCGAGCGGGATCGACGCGAGCAGGCCGAGCGCCGCGCCGCCGACGCCGAGCAGGAGCGCCTCGAGGACGAAGACCGCCGCGACCTGCGGGGGGAGCGCGCCGGCGCTGCGCAGGAGCGCGATCTCGCGGCGGCGGCGCTCGACGGCGACGTTGAAGGTGAAGAAGACGATGAGCGCGCCGACGAGGAACGCGGAGAGCGAGCCGAGGCGGATCGCGGACCGCATGATCTCGTAGTCCTCGTGCGTCTCCTCCTGGGCGTCGGCCGCGGAGGTGGGCTCGCCGTCGGGGCGGAGGCCCCGCAGGGTGACGGTCTGCTCGGTGAAGACGGGGAGATCGGGGTTGGTGACGAAGCTCTTCGCCTCGACGGCGCGCGTGCCGACGTCGAGGATGAGGACGACGTTGACCGTCGCCGCGCCGAGGGCGACGCCGAGCAGGGCGGCCATCGCGCCGAAGCGGTCGGCGCGCAGGTTGCGCAGGGCGAGCATCCGGACGAGCGGCTGGAAGAGGGCGCGGAGGAGGAGCATTCAGATCCCGAGCTCCTTCAGGCGGTCGTGGACGGCGGCCGACGTGACCGCGGGGCCCGCGAGGTCGGCGTCGTGCAGGAGCAGGCCGTCGCGCATGAAGACGACGCGGTGGGCGCGGGCGGCGTCCTCGGCGTTGTGCGTGACGAGGAGCATCGCGCTGCCCGCTTCCTGGAGGGCGTCGGCGAGCAGCGCCATGATGCGGCGGCCGGTCGCGACGTTGACGTTGCCTGTCGGCTCGTCGGCGAGCACGAGCGCGGGGCGGCGGACGAGGGCGCGGGCGATGGAGATGAGCTGCATCTCGCCGCCGGACATCTGCGAGGGCAGGTGCTCGGCGCGGGCGCGCATGCCGACCCGATCGAGCATGCGCGAGGCGGCGTCGTGGTCCGGCGCGGCGCCGTCGATGAGGTACGGCAGCACGATGTTCTCGTAGCCGGTGAGCGTCGGGACGAGGTTGAAGAACTGGTAGACGATGCCGATGCGGCGGCGGCGCAGGAGCGTGCGGCCGTGCTCGTCGAGGGCGGCCATGTCCTCGCCGAGCACGCGCACCTCGCCCCGGTCGGGGGACTCGAGGCCCGCGACGCACGAGAGCAGCGTGCTCTTGCCGACGCCGGAAGGGCCCATGATCGCGCACATCTCGCCGGCGTGGATGTCGAGGTCGACGCCGCGGAGCACCTCGATCGGCGTGGCGCCGAGCGCGTGCGCCTTGTGGAGGTTGCGGACGCGGAGGACGGGCTCGTCGGAGGTCGCGGGGGCGACGCGCACCCCGCCTGCAGGGGAGACCATCCGGCTACTCTAGTATCACCCTCCGGCGCCGCGTAAGCTCCGGCGGTCGGGAGCAACGTCCCGCGGTCCCGTCGCCGTGCGAGCGCCTACGCCTCGATCTCGAGCACGCCCGCGAGCGCAGGCGCGCCGTACTCGGCGGCCCCCGTCCTGACCAGCAGGTTCGGCCTCGGCGAGGCGACGCCCTCGCTGTGCGTGTGTCCGCAGAGGACCTCTATCCGGCGATCCGGCCAGGCGTCGGCGGCGCTCAGCAGCACGTCGCCGGTGGCCTTGCACGCGAAGTGCGGGAGCCAGTCCGGCCCGGAGATCTTCCCCTCGTGCCAGCACGCCTCCTCGAAGGGCGGGACGTGGGTGGCGACGAGGACCCGACGATGGACCGGGAGCGCGCTCTCCAGGGCGCCGCGCAGGCGCTCCGCCGATTCGCCGGCAAGATCGCGCATGACGCGCAGGCGGTCGGCTTTGCCCGGCAGGGCGAGGTCGCGGATCAACACGTAGTCGTTCAGGCTCACGGGAGAAGCCCGGTAGTTGCCGTACTGGCCGTCTGCCCATCCATCCACGCCGACGAGCGCGGTGGCCTCGCCGAGCGCGGTGACGGCGGCGGCGTGGAGCCACGAGAGCCCCGGGGTGCCGCTGCAGAGCGCGTCCATCTGCGCGCGCACGTGGCCGACGCTGCTCCGGTAGTAATCGTGGTTGCCGAGCACGAAGAAGACCTGGAGCCCGAGCGCCTCGTGCAGCTCGCGGAGGAGCGGGACGACGCTCGGGCCCTCCGCGATGTCGCCGGTGACAAGCAACGCGGAGGCGCTTGTGTCGCGCACCGAGCGGGCGAACGCAGCGCGCTCGCTGGGCGTGAGGAAGTTCAGGTGGATGTCGGTCGCCCACGCGAGCTTCATGGATCTTGCTCTCCTCGGCTCACGGGAGCCAGAAACGCACGCACGTGCTCGATGACCATCTTGATCTTGGGGATCTCCGAGAGCATCTCCGGGACGCTGAGCCGCACCGGCCGCTCCTGCCCGACGATGTCGGGGAGGACGGGGACGAGCGCGTCCGGGCCCACGCCGGGATCGGGCAGGAGCGCGTCGGGGATCAGGCCGATTCCCAGGCCGGAGATGCAACAGTGGCGGATGAAGTGGATGTCCGTCGCGATGAGCGACGGCTCGACAGTGAAGGGCGCGCCCCGCCGCGTCCGCCAGATGCGCGCGTCCTCACCGGGGGCCTGCCACGCGAGCAGCTCGTGGTGCTTCAGGTCGTCGATCGACGTGGGGGTGCCGCGCCGCTCCAGGTAGGCGCGGCCGGCGACAAGCCACTCGCGGGCGCGCAGGACGACGTGCGATAGCCAGTGCCCCCGCGGCGCGTCCTCGCCGAAGTGGACGGCGATGTCGATGTCCGTCAGGGCCTCGCCCAGCGGATCGTTGCTGAAGCGGCAATGAAAGTGGAGCCTCGGATACGCGCGGCGCACGGCGGCGAAGAGCGGCGTGAGCACGTGCGGCGGCAAGCCCACGGGCAGGACGACCCGCAGCGTGCCCGAGGGCGCGTCGCCGATCTCGCGGATCGAGGCCAGCAGCGCGGCGGCCTCCTGCATCATGCCGCGCCCCCTGCCGGCGAGCACCTGTCCGGCCTCGGTCGGCAGGACGCCTTGCCGCACGCTCTCGAGCAGCGGGACGCCGGCGCGCGCCTCCAGCGCCGCGACCTGGCGTCGGAGCGTCGTGCGCGACGTGCCGAGCGCGCGCGCGGCGCCCAGGTACGAGCCGGCCTCGACGACAGCGAGGAAGGCGCGCAGCTCTTCGAGGTCCATACACCCTGCCACTGTCCGCATTCTAGCCAGGGGTGTCCGTCTTCGGCCATCGCGCTCGGGCGCCGCTCGATAGCGTGGCCCCTGGAGGAGAGAGGCCGATGGTACGAAACGCTTCGCCTGCGCTCGCGCGCGCAGGATCGCTCGGTGCGCTGGCGGTGTTGGCGGCGGTGATCGCGGGGTGCGGGGGAGGGGAAGAGGCCGGCGCGACGCCGGAGACGACGGCGATGTACGAGGATCCACCGGAGCTGCAGCCGGGAGAGGACGGCGCGTTCGAGCTCCGCTTCGGCCCGAGCGCTGTCGAGATCGGCGGGCGGCGGTTCTGCCTCCGCGCCTACAACGGCATGACGAGCGGCCCCACGATCCGCGTCCCGAAGGGCGAGGATCGCAGGGTCCACGTGAACCTCCACAACGACTTCACGCGGAGCGACTTCCGCGAGATCGCGAGCATGATGGGCCACGGCGCGAGGTCGTGTCACGACTTCAACCTGACGAACCTTCACGGGCACGGCCTGCACGTGCAGCCCAACGTCGCGACCGACGATCCAGCGGACCCGTGCGAGGGCGACGGCTGCGCCCCCGGCGGACGGTATTTCGGGGACCACGTGCTGCACACGGTGGGGCCGGGGGAGAGCGCCCGGTACCGCTGGGACCTCGACGAGGACGGGATCCACCACGAGGGGACCGACTGGTACCACCCGCACATCCACGGCTCGACGGCCATCCAGGTCATGGACGGCGCCGCCGGGGCATTCATCATCGAGGGGGCGCTCGACGAGCTTCCCGGCATCGCCAGGGCCAGAGAGCGGGTCATGGTCATGACGCAGGTGCCCATCGATCACGAGAACACGGTGCCGTTGAGAGAGGGAGAGGACTGCACCGAGGACAACCTGTCGGTGACCGACTTCCTCGCTGTCGAGACGCTCCGGGCCACGCTGATCAACGGCAAGCTCAGGCCGCGGATCGTGACGCCGCCCGGGCAGGTGGAGCGCTGGCGCATGGTGTACGCCGGCAGCCCGAACGAGATGGGGATGAAGCTGCACGTCGCGAAGGACGCGGAGACCGAGGTGAGCTGCGCTTTCAGCGCAGCGCCCTGTTCGGCGGTCACATAGAAATCCAGGTTACAGATCTGTGTCCGGGGCGACGGGCAACCCGTCGTTGGGCTTGGAGGGCCGTGTCCGATCCGGCGGGTGGGCCGCTCCCGGGCACCCCATCCCGTTCCGGCCACGAGCCGCTCCCGTCGAACGGCTCGGCGGACCGCGCTGGCAGGGCGACCTCGCGGGGGCTCGCGGGATCGTACCGCACCGCCATGGCGCTCCCGGCGGGCGGCGTGCCGGCCGGTGGCACGAAGCGCCCATCCTGCCCTCGCCCCCACGTCAGCTCGACGTCGCACGCCGCCGTTCGTGACGTGCCGCCCTTGTACGGGGGCCTCTCCGGAGGATCGCGAGGAGCCTCCCCGCTCAGAACCCGACCTTGAGGTGCCCGCCCACGGTCGTGAGCAGCAGCGTGTACTCCCCGTTGCCGAGGTCGTAATCCGACGCGGTCACCGTGCGCGGCAAGATGCCCTGCACGCGGACGTCGGCCGAGAGCGAGACGCGATCGCTCACCGTGTAGACGCCGCCGACGTCGCCGATCAGCCGGTGGTTGTCCGGAGAGGCAACGTCGATCGTGCTGTCCGGCGAGGCCGGCGATTGATACCCGACCGACGCCGTCGCGAGCAGCGCCTCGCTCAGCTTGTACTTGGCGCCGGCCTCCACCCACACGGTGTCATTCCATTTGCGCGGCAACGTCACGGCCACGCGGTCGGCGATCCCGAGCTTCGGCTGGGCGAGGTCCGGTGAGGAGGCCTCGACGACGAACGCGTCGACGTCCGAATAGAGCACGTACGACAGGAGGCCATCGACGCTGAGCTTGTCGTTCACCCGGTAGCCGACGCCCGCGGTGAGGCGCTTCGGGAGCGTGAACGAGAGCTCCGCGTCGCCCTCGACAAGGGGCTTGTACCGCAGGCCCTGCTCGGCCAGGTCCTGCGTGAAGAACGGGTGGTTCATGTCGATGGCGAACTTGCCCTTGTAGCGCATCGCGGCGCTGTGCTGGTACGTGAGGCCGAAGCGGAGATCCTTGTTCGGGTTGAAGGCGAGCCCGACGTGGAACGAGGCGCCGTGCGATATCGCCTGCTTGAGCGAGATGGGGCGCGCGAGGACGTCGAGCTCGCGCAGCTCGGACGGCGTGGTCGGGCCGAAGTCGTTGTCCTGCTTGAGGGTCGCGAGGCCGTCGCGGAACTCCTTCATGCTGGCGAAGTCCTGCACCTTGGAGAGCTCGGCGATGCCGCCGACGTACGAGAGGCCGGCGCCGAGCGAGAGCTGCTCGGTCAGCTTGAGCCCGGCGGCCAGCGTGAGCGAGGTCGAGACGATGAACGCCTGCTGGAGCTGCCAGCGCTGCGGGCCGTCCGGGAAGCTGAGCGCCGCGGCGTAGGGGACGTACAGGCCAACGCCCAGCGTGAGGCGGTTCGGGATCGTCGGGAAGGCGAAGAAGGCGTTGCCGGTCGGCGCGATCGGCGTTGTCGAGACCTCCTCGGCAGGGCCGGTCCTGGTGGCGTCGACGTTCGCTGGATCGAGCGGGAGCTTGAACTGCAGGGTGTCCGGCGTCTGGTAGGTGCCGCGCCGCTCGCGCGTGTAGGTCGCGCGGCCGACGATGAGCCCCGCGCCGAGCAGGAGCTCCGGCCGCTCGACCCCGGCGAGCTCGGCCGGGTTCCAGAACACGGCGGCGGCGTCGGACGTCGTGGGGCCCGAGAGGCCGCTCGTCACCCACGGCGCGTCGATGCCCGAGGCGCGCGCGTCGCCCGCCGTCCAGCAGACGAGGCCTGTCGCGAGCGCGAGCGCGGCGAGCTCACGTCCTCTCCGTCGACGGGCACGGGCACGGGGCCGCGGGGCGGGCAGGGCTCCTGACATGAGAAGGGTCCTCACAGGGGGTGATCCGGCTAGTTCAGCCGGGTGAGGGTGAGCGAGAGGCGATGGGCGCTCGGCTTGTCGCCGATCGTGATCTCGTAGCGGCGCCCCTCGTCGTCCTCGAAGTACAGCGCGTCTCCCGGCTCGACCTCCACCTTCTCGTGGAGCACGTCGCCGTCGATCTCCTCGGTCGTCGACACCTTCTTCGTGAGCTCGGGGTCGGCGAAGAAGCCCGGATGCGCGTACGCGTACTCGCGCACGCGCGCGCCCTCGGCGTCCTTGCGGATGTCGTCGGGCGCGATGAAGTAGAGGTAATCCCGCTGGCCGGCGACGCCGCTCTCGGTGCTCGGCTGGTACAGGTAGAAGTCCGCGTCGCCGGCGGAGTTGTCGTTGAGCTCGATCGCCATGTCCTTGAGGACCGCGGGATCGTTCGAGAGGTTCTCCTTGATGCTCGCGACGAGATCGTCGGTCTTCACGCCGACAGGGACGTCGCGGAGGGTCACCTCGATGTCGGCCTCCCCCTCGGCGAGGCCGCCGTCGTGCAGCCGCGCCTGGGCCACCTCGAGCAGGATGTCCCAGAAGTACGACGCCGGCGGCGGCGGCTCCTCGAGGACGACGCTCTCATCGACGCCGATCTCTGTCCATGCGGCGCCGTCGACGCAGACCTTCACGGGCTGGTAGTCGCTCGTGGAGGTGCCCTGGGGCCCGTAGGTGGAGCAGTGGTCCTCGAGCTGCGCTGCCCTGAGCTCGCCGGCGCGCGCCAGGATGTGCTCGAACTCCCAGAGCGGCTGTTCCCACACGGGCGAGTCGCCGCGCGGGGTGGGCTCCTTGCTCGTGCCGCCGGGCAGGTACATCGGGCTCTCGGGGATGGCGAGGGTCAGCTCGCCGATGCTGAGGTTCCTCGACAGGTTGTCCAGCACGAGCCAGTCCGGCTCGCTGAAGTCGAAGAGGGTGTCTATCTGGCCGGGCGTGCTGTTGACGCTCGCGACGTCGGCCGCCGTCGCGTCGACGCCCTTGTACGGGAGGGCGTTGACGTCGACCTTCACCGTCATCGTGAAGTCGTCGAGGGCCGCCTTCACCCCCGAGGCCGCCTTGATGAAGCCGGGGTGCTTCGCGCCGTCCGGGTCGTCCGGATCGAGCGGCGCCGGGCCGAACTGCCCGGCGAGGCCGGCGAAGTCGGTGACGACGTCGTGCAGGGTGACGGGGATGGAGTGGGGCGCGACCGGGTACACGCCGTCCGGGTGCTCGTCGGTCTGCGGCCCTCGCCGCGTCTTCGTGTTCGGGTGCGTGCTGACGAGGTTCTCCAGGACGGCCTGCGCGGTGAGCTCGACGGGGATGATCCGCTCGTTGCCGGCCGCGCCCACGAGGTCGGAGAGGATCTTCGACGTCGGGATCCCGACGGCGTTGCCGACGCCGAGCAGGCCCTCGAGGCTCGTGCCGCGGAGGTCGGCGTTCTCCGGCGTCATGTTCAGGAGGCCGACGAGGTTCTGCGCCGCCGGAGGGAGCGCGGCGATCTCCGCGGGGGGCATGTACATGACCTTGAGCAGCGCGTTCTCGATGAGCGTCGAGATGTCGAGATCGAGCAGCCAGATCCCCTCGAGCGTGGGCCGCGGGAGCGCCCTGAGCTCCTCGAGCGTGAGGGTCTTGGCGAAGCCCCGCGCGTCGAACCGCAGGAACTCGAGCGTGAGGGTGCGGCTCTCGCGCACGCCGAGCGCCGCCGGGGGCGGCGGCTGCTCCACCGTGACGGCGTCGACGCAGGCGGGCAGCGCAGAGGAGAGCGCGGCGGCGGTCAGGAGGCCGAGCCGGGAGAACCGGCGGCCGGCGGGGGCGGCGGGGCGGGTGCTGTCTCGCGCGTCCATGATCAGAGCCTCTTCACGTCGGCGGTGATCTCCACCGGATCGCGGATGTCGGGCACGTGGAAGCGGACCTCGTAGACGGCGGCCTCGTCGTCCTGCATGTACAGCGTGGTCTCGCCGGGCGGCAGCCTGTATTTCTCGTGCGTCGTGTCGGCGACGCCGTCGAGGTCCTTCGTCGATACCTTGCTCGCCTCGTCGAGATCGGGGCTCGTGAAGAACCCGGGCTTGTCGTAGGTGTAAGGGCGCGGGGCGTCCGCGCCTTGATCCGGGGCCCGGAGATCGCCCTCGGCGACGAAAACCAGGTAGGGAGCGCCGCCCGGCTCGCTGCGGCTGTAGAAGAAGTCGAGCGCGTCGTTGTTGACCCAGTAGCGGCCCAGGATGATCTCGGCGATCTGCTTGGCCTGGCCCTGCAGCGTCTGGCGGAGCTCGGTGACGATCTCCTCTGCGGTGAGGCCGATGCCGACGCCCGGGAGCGCGAAGACCGGCTGGGCCTTGCCCTCCACGATGTCGGGCATGCCCTCGCCGGTCGGGTCGTGGATGGCGACCTGCGCCACATCGGTGAGCAGCTCCCAGAAGAACTGCGGATCCGGTATGCGGGGCGGCGGGTCGGGCGGGAAGGAGATGTTGCCGAGGAAGACGGACCAGCCGGGCGGATCGCCGTCCTGGCCGATGTTCACACCGAGCCGGCACGTCGAGCCCGACTTGAAGTAACACCCCGAGAACCGGCGGTCGCCGTACGTGAGGTAACCTGCGGTGCCGATGATGGACTCGAGGAGGTACGGGGGAACCGTCCAGATCGTGTCGGCGCCGACCGGGTGATCGGGAGAGTTGGTCTTGCAGTCCGGCGTGTTGCTGCCGCTGCAAGAGGGCACGGCGGTGGGGAGCTCGCGCAGCGAGATCCGCATGTCCACTGTCGGTGCCTGTGCAATGCCGCTGACCTGGAGCTTCTCGGGATCGGAGAAATCGAACCGCAGCGGCGCGTCGCCCTCGCGCAGGAACATGTCGCCGCCCCCCTTCGACAGGTCGATCCCGGAGACCCTGCGCAGGCCGGACTCGGCGACGACGCGCATCGAAAAGTCGGGGAGGAGGACGTCGCTCTTCGTCGTGAAGGTGTCATTGTCAGGGACGAGCACGCCCGGATGATCCCCGGCCGGGCCGAGCTTCTCATCGAGGGGCTCGAGATCGTGCAACGCTTCGTACAGCGTGACAGGCAACCTCACGCCGTCGGGGTTCGGGATGGCCGGGTGAGAGCCGAGCAGCTGCTGCTGGAGCGCGCTGATGAGCTTGTCGATCGGCACGAGCGGCGCCGTCCGGTTCTCGCGCGTGACCGTGGGGTCCGGCTGGACCGCCAGATCGAGGTTGATGCTATCGGCGAGGATGTCCGCGAAGTCGAATGCGAAGGTGCCGGGGTTATCATTGAAGAGCGCCTTCAGCTCCGCGAGCGACGTCCCCGTCACGTTGGCATTGGCAGGTGTCATGCTGAGCAGCCGGACGAGCGCGAACTCCGGCGATGTCTGCCATGGTGCCTTGAAGCTCTGGCCGAGCGGGGTGAGCGTGCAGTCGTGGCCAGGGTTCACGTCGTCTTCTCGCCAGGAGGTCCCGCACGCGTCCTGGATCCGCTCGAGCGCGTTCCGGAGCAGGCCGGTCGTGTCGACGTTGAGGACGGTGATCTGCTTGGTGCCGTCCTCGCCGAAGACCTGCATCGCCTTCTGCCTGTCGAGCTCGAGCGTGACCGACGGCACGTCCGCGTCGTCGATGCGCATGCGGAACCGGTTCGGCTCCTCGATGACGGGGCTGCCGCCGGCGCCGTCCTCGCCGCCGTCGCCCCCGCCGCCGGCGGCCCCGCTGCCGCCCCCGCCGCCGTCGTCGCCGCACGCGGCGAGCGTGGCGAGCGCGGCGAGGAGCAGGAGGGGAACACGGCCGCGGAGCGAGGCGCCGCGCCGGGAGGAGAGTGCGAGCGGGGAGTGCGTCATGCGAGGGCTCCTCATCGAGGGACCTTCTCGAGATCCACGGGGAGAGACGCCCGATGCTACCGAACTTCGACGCGCGGGCGCGACAAAGAGTGCGCGCCGCGACGCCGCGGAGCGCTCGATCCCGCGCCGTCGTCCAAGAAGGCCAGGACATTTGTCGGTGAGGCCAGGGGTCCTGGCGTTTTTCCGTCCGGTGCGCGAAGCGCGCTAGACGTCCTCGCGACCGCTCTGGGCGTTCGTTGCTGTCGCGGACGCCTCGTGCGGGGCAGCCGCCTGCGCGTCGACGACGGCCGCGGTAGGCGCGTGCGGGGCGGCCGCCTGGGTGTCGGCTGGCGCTGCGGACGTCTCGTGCGGCGGGCCCGCGGGCGGCGGCCGGGTCGACGGCGCGCCCGCGGGCGGCGGCCGGGTCGACGGCGCGCCCGCGGGCGGCGGCGCGCCCACGAGCTCGCGCGTCCGGTCGAACAGCGCGCGCAGCAGCGAGAGGCTCGGCTTGCGCTGGCCCGCCGCGATCGCGAGCACCTCCTCGCGGACCGCGGCGTTGATGGGCGTGGCGATGTCGAGCGCCGCGCCGCGCGTGACGACCTCGCCGTTCAGGAAGTCGACCGCGGGTGGGCGGCCGCGCTCGATGGCGGCGAGCATCGACGAGCGCAGGCGGCGGTAGCGCGCGCCGACAGCGAGGATCAGCGCGTGCTTCGCGAAGAGCCCGGGCGAGCCCACGGCGGATCGCTCGGCGTCCGTGAGCGCGATCCAGTCGAGGTCGAGCGTCCCCGCCACCTTCTCGAGGCGCACGCCGGCCGCGCGCGAGACCTGGACGGTCTCGGTCATGACCTCCAGCGCGAGCCGGCGGACGAAGCGGTGCCGGAGGAGCGCGCCGAGGCGGTCGCCGCCGACGGTGCCGAGCGACGAGATGGCGCAGTTGATGGCGAGCTTCGACCAGCGCGCGCCGGCGAGGTTGTCCGTGACGGTCGTCGGGCCGATCGCCTCGAGGATGCGCGCGAGCTCGTGGAGGCGCGGGTCGCTCGCGCCGTCGAGCCGGCCGAGGACGAAGCCGCCGCTCGAGGTGCGGTCGTACACGCCGGGCTCCACCATGGAGGCGCCCCACGCGATGATCCCGCCGAAGGTGCGCTCCGGGCCGGCGATGCGCGCGATGCGCTCCTCGCAGAGGCCGTTCTGGAGGCAGATCATCGCGCCCGTCGGGGCGAGGTGGGCGACAACGCTGCGCGCCGCCTCCTCGACCTGCGGCGGCTGCGTGGCGAGCAGGACGTAGTCGAACGGCCGGGTGTCCGGGCCGAGCTCGCGCACCGCGCGGCCGCGCACCGTGCCCGGGCTCGCCTCGCCGCGCACCCGGAAGCCGACGGCGTTGATGGCGTCGGCGATGATCGGGTTCGTCGTGAACGCGGTGACGTCGTGCCCCTGCTCGAACAGGTGCGCGGCGATGATGCCGCCGATCCCGCCGCACCCGACGACCAGCAGCCGCGGGGCCGAGGCGCCGCGCGCCGCGGAGGAGCTCGGCGCAGACTCGCCCGCTGAAGAATCGATGAAGCTCATGCGAGATCCCCTACCACCGCTGCGGCGCGGGCTCGACGGGCTCGAGGGGAGCGCCAGCACGGGGCAGGGGCGTCGGAGGTCACCGCGCCGCGTCAGCGCGGCGCAGCGCGGCGTGCGCTCGCGCGTCAGCAGCGCGCGGCGGGCTCGCGGCTCGCCGGAGGAGATGTCGCCGGAGGAGTGCCGCTGTCGGCGGGTCGACGCCTGCACTGCCGGCATCGTCACGCGTAGGACGAGCCTGTGCCCACGAACAATGGACTATTCAGCTCGGGATCATCACCTGCTGGTTTTATGAGAATTTGAACCACAGAGGCACAGAGGAGAGAAAAGAAAGATGGCTTATCTATCTCTCTCTTCTGCCCTCTGTGCCCTCTGTGCCTCTGTGGTTCAAATTCTTCCCGGTGTTTCAGCGCCGCGCCGCGCCCTCAGTCCGCCGGCGCCAGCACCTCGATCGCCTTCGGCTCCATCGTCACCGTGATCGGCAGGCGCCCGAGCGGCTCGCCGTCCACGTCGAGCAGGAACGCGTCCTCGACGTCGCGGTTCAGGAGCGTGAGCTCGATGCGATCGCACTGGAAGTGGCGGACGTCCGGGTGGCGGATGTGCGCGCCCGTGTACATGCCGGTCGACACGGCCGCGAAGCGGACGTGCGGCGCGCCGCCCAGGTCGATGACGTCGAACACGCCGTCGTCGGCCCGCGCCATCGGCGCGACCTGCATGCCGGCGCCGAAGAAGCGCCCGTTGCAGATCGCCACCGTGCGCGTCGCGAGCTCCTCCTCGCGCCGCTCGCCGCGCAGCGTCGCCACGCAGCGCACCCGGCCGACGCGGCTGCGGACGAGGCCCCGGAGCGAGGCCATCGTGTACGCCAGCGAGTTGCCGAGCGCCCTCGTCGTCTCGCTGACGATCTGATCCACGAGGCCGCTCATCCCCGCGGAGAGCACGTTGACGAAGAACGCCTCGGCCTGCCGCCCGTCGTGCGTCGCGTACGAGAAGCGGCCCACGTCCATCGGACGCGCGCTGCCGCTCGCGATCGCCGTGCAGTACCTGTCGAGCCGGTGGCTCAGCTTCAGCGTCCTGCAGAGATCGCCGCCGGTGCCCGCGCCGATGATCCCGAGCCGGGTGCCGGTCGCCCCCCTGTCCCGCGCCTGCATCAGGCCGTTCACCACCTCGTTGACGCTGCCGTCGCCGCCCACCGCGACGACCGTCTCGCGCCCGCCGAGCGCCGCCTCGCGCGCGAGGTCCACGGCGTGCCGCGGACGCTCGGTGTGCACGACGTCGATCTCGCCGAGGACGCGCCGGATGGGCTTCTGCATCCCGTCGAAGAGCTTGCCCGTCTTTCCGCCGCTGGACCGGGGATTCACGATGAGGAGGGGGCGCATGCGGGCTCCGATGCTAGATGCCGCAGGCCGCCCAGGGCGAGGTGTTTTTGTGGCGCGGCCAGCGCCGCCGCCGTCAACGCCGCCTGGCGCGCGGTTCCGCGCCGTTCCGCGCCGCCGGCCTCGGTCACGGCTGCTTCGTGCAACCGCAGCCGCAGTCGTCGCTGAAGTAGCTCCACCCCGGCTCGCACACGAAGCGGATCCGCGCGCACGCGTCGTGGCTCTGCCCGACGTACTTCATGAGCGGCCCGTCGACGCAGCCCTGCGCGCCGCCCGCCGCGCCGCCGGCCCCGGTCGGATCGCCGGCGCCTCCTGCGTCCTCCTGGCCCTGCACGTCGACCGCCTCCGCGCCCTTCCCTGTGTCGATCGGCGGGGGCGCCATGGGCGCGCCGCTCTGGGAGCCCTGGCAGCCCGCGGCGAGCGAGCCGCACAGCAGGAGCAGCGATGTGGACAGGGTGAGTCTGTTGTTGGGCATGGAGGCGTCCTCGCGGTCAGGTTCAACCGAGCTCCAGGGACAGGCAGCGTCGGCTACGCCCTCCCGCCATGGAGCCCCGGGTGGTTCGAGCGGATCGGGCGGGGCATCGCGACGTCGCCGCCCGCGGGGCGCGCGGCGCCGGCCGGGAGCGCGGCGCCCTCGACGTGCTCCTTCTCGGTCTTCGGCACATCTGCGCCGGTATCGTTGGCGTCCTTGGCGCCGGTTCGCTTCCCGTCGGGCGAGCGGTGCTCGATGATGGCGTTGATCTCGGCCCCGAGGAGCACCGCCATCGAGGAGATCCACATCCAGAGGAGGAGGATGATGACGCCGCCCAGCGCGCCGTAGCTCACCTCATAGCTGCCGAACCGGCCGACGTAGAACGAGAATCCCAGGGACGCGATGGCCCAGATCACGACCGCCACGATCGAGCCGGGGGTGATGAACTTGAACCTCTGCTCGACGTCGGGGAGCACGTAATAGAGCGTCGCCAGGACGGACATCACGATGAGCGCCGAGATCGGCACGCGCAGCCAGAGGATCAGCGTCCCCAGCGGGCCGAGGTGCTCGGCGATGGCCGGCGTGGCGACCGCGAGCGCCGAGGCGAGCGTCAGCAGGACGGCGCCGCCGAGGGTGACCAGGAGGGCGATCCCGCGGCGCTTGAGGAACGACCGGCTGTCCTCGACGCCGTAGGCCGAGTTGAGCGCATCCATCAGCGCGATGACGCCGCCCGAGGCGGCCCAGACAGCGCCGAGGGCGCCGACCGTCAGGAGCGCCGGGCTCTGGCCCTCGGTCAGCGCGTGGAGCCGCTCACCGAGGATGTTCGCCACCGCCGGGGGGGCGACCTGGTAGAGCTCGCCGACCATCCGCGCCGCTTCCACCGGATCGATGACCAGGCCGGCGAGGGCGACAGCGAAGAGCAGGAAAGGGAATATCGCGAGGACGCCGAAGAAGGTCAGCGCAGCAGCGACGGTGTCGACCTTGTCCTTGACCCATTCCTGCTTTAGGTCGTTCAGAAAATCCTTCCAGGGGATCTCTTTTCCGGGCAGGTGCATAGCGGACCTTCGCTGCAGGGGCGCGCGCGGCGCCGGGATGTACTTCCTGGGCGGCTCAAGCCGGGGCGGCTGCCCCTGAACGAGCAACGTGGATGCCAGGCCGAGCGCGGCGGCAGCTCGACCCCCATGGTGACGATCTCTCGCATCGCAGCCCGTCCGGGCGCTGAGCGGCTCCTCCCGCGGGCGTGGCGCGAATTGCCCCACGCGGCACAAAGGCCACATCAAGGCGCGGGCGGACGCAAGCTATCTTTCATCGGCGCGTCGGCGCGGCGCGCCCCCTCCGGCGGTCCGGCGCAGGCGCTCCCCCGCGTGCGTCACGACGCTCAGGCGGGCGCTCGCTGTCTGGCAGGCGAGGCGGGCGCGCCCGGAACGGACGTGGCGTGCCGGCCGCTGCGCGGCGCGAGGGCGGGGGAGCGGTCGAGGGCGCCGATGAGGGGCATGGCGACGACGCCCTCGGCGAGGGGGACGAGGGGGGGAGAGCTCGCGGAGGGCGGCCTGCTGGGCCTGGATGACCTGCCGTGAGGATGAAATTGTCCAGTGCTGCGGTGGGGCGAGGGAGGAGCTTGCGAGGAAGCCTGTAGGCCCCAAGGGGGGTATTCGCCGCGCGGCGCGGGGGATGGGCCGATGTCTGAGCGATACGGGCATTGAGAAAACGGTGGGCGCGAAGAGAGGTATTCCGCCCCGCGCGGCGCGCAAGGAAGGGCCAATGTCTGAGCCCAGCGGCCCTCGCTCCATCGGCGGTCTCCCACCTACCGGCTATCCGCTGCCTCCATGAGGACGCGCTAGCTCATCGCCTTGCCGATGAACTCGTGCAACGCCGGATCCACCCCGGGGCGGTTCCTCATCGACGGCTCCTCCTGGTACATCCTGTTCAGCGATCTCTCGATCCCGGGGTTCTTCCCCGTGAACGCGTCGATGAGCTCCCGCATGCGCCGCACGATCTGCTGCACCGGCTCGCTCTTCGGATCGGAGCCCTTCTGCATCTCCGCCCGCATGTCGTCGTAGATCGTCTTCCACGCGTTCTCCGCCTCGCGCATCTTCTCCGGGCCGAGCGCGTCCGCGCGCTGCTTGAGCTCCGCGAGCTGCTCTGGGGTGTAGTACTTCTCGATCATGGTCATCACCTCGATTGTCTGAAGGAGCTGCTCCACAGAGACGTCCTCCCCCGCCCGCAGGACATGGGCCAGGCCCTCGAGCCGCGCGCAGAGCTTCTGCTCCAGCGCGATCTGCTCGCGCAGCCGCGACAGGTGCAGCTCGATGGTCTGGAGAGGAGAGAAGCCCTCCTTGTCCAGACACCCGCTGATCTGCTCCAGGCTGAAGCCGAGCTCTCGCAACGACTTGATGTGCTGGAGCCGGGCGACGTCGCCTGCCGAGTACATCCGGTGCCCCGACGCGGTGCGATGCGACGGAGACAGCAGCCCGATCTCCTCGTAATAGTGGAGCGTGCGTACGGAGAGGCCGGTCTGCCTGGCGAGATCGCCGACTTTCAACGGTGCTGAACGCATGGTGCTTCCCCTGGTTCCAGGGCGGGGGAGGACGTCCATGCCCCGGAGGCTAGGTCCTCACGTAGCGTGAGGATCAAGGCCGGGCCGCCACTTTTTTTTCGCTGCCCTCGCGCGCCCCGTCACGCCCCGTCGCCGGCGGCGGGCGCCGCCGCGACGCTCGCGCGGAGGAGCACGCCGGCGAGCGCCGCCGCGGCCGCCGCAGCCCAGAACGGCGCGCCCATGCCGGCCCGCGCGTAAAGCTGGGTGGCGACGAGCGGCACGATCACACAGGCCAGCTCCTGGAGCGCCTGGTGGCCGCCCTGCGCCTGCCCCTGCGCGGCCGTCCCCGCGGCGCGCGACAGGAGGGCGGAGAAGGACGCGGTGAGCAGTCCCTCGCCGCCAGCGAACACCACGATGGCCGCGACGAACGCCGGCGCCGAGGGGTGGCGGGCGACGACCGCCATGGTCGCGAGGGCGAGGACGACGAGGGCAAGGCCCAGCCCGAGGACGCGCGAGTCCCCGAGGACCTTGGCCAGGCGCTCCAGCAAGATCCCCTGGACGAACACGTCCGTGACGCCGACAGCGATGACGGCGAAGCTCACCGCGTCGGCGCCCCAGCCGAGCCGGTCCTTGGCGAGCAGCGCGAACGTCGCCTGGAGCGAGACGACGGCCGCCGTGAAGAGCACGCCGACGGTCAGGAGCGGACGAAGGTGGCTCAGGCGGAGCAGCCCTGAGAGCTGCGAGAGCGGGTTGAGCTTTCTCCACGGCACCGCCCGGACCCGGGTGGCGGGGTCGAGGCTCTCCGCAAGGAAGAGATAGCTCCCTGCGGCGTTCAGCGCGGTGAGGAGGGCCGCCAGGAAGAACGGCGCCTTCAGGCCGAGCTTCAGGGCCACACCGCCGAGCGCGGGGCCGGCGATCAGCCCCGCACCGAACATCGCGCCTACCCGCCCGAAATACCGGGCGCGCTGCTCGGCAGGCGTCGTGTCGCCCAGGTACGCGAACACCGTGCCCACGTTGCCCGCCGTGAGGCCGTCGATCGCGCGCCCGAGGAACAGGAGCGGAAGGGCGTCGGCGAAGCCGAACAGCGCGTACCCGGCCGCCGAGCCCACCAGGCTGAGCAGGAGCACCGGGCGGCGCCCGACCACGTCGCTCAGCGCCCCGAGCGCCGGCGCGGCGAGGAAGGCGCAGAGCGAGTAGGACGCGCTCAGCAGGCCCACCGCCGAGGCCACATGGGCAGGGTCGCCGTCGAGCCGCGCGGCGAGGAAGGGAGTCACCGGGACGACAAGCCCGGTGCCGGCCGCGCTCAGGAAGGCCGTGGCCTGGAGGAACAGGAGCGCCCCGGGGCGTACGCCCGCGCCGGGACGGCGCTGGACGGCGCTCGTCATGCGCAGAACGTGACGACCGCCGCGCCGCCTCGATTGAACAAACGCGACGCGGCGCGCGCTCGCGAGCAGATCAGGTCAAGCGCGCGCGTCGCCGGATCGAGGGGCGCCCGGCGCGCCCTCGCTGCGCGGCCAGAGGCGCCGCACCTCGCCGGCGTACATGCCGGGGCTCATGCCCGCGAAGGCGCGGAACTCCCGGGTGAAGTGCGCCTGATCCGCGTAGCCGAGCTCGAAGGCCAGCGCGGTGAGGCGCGCGTCCGGGTCGAGCTCGAGGCGCTCGGTGGCCCGGGAGAAGCGGATGAGCCGCGCGAGCGCCTTGGGAGACATCCCGGCGGATCGCTTGAACTGCCGCTCGAGCTGCCGGACCGACACGCCGAGCCGCCCGGCGAGCGCGCCGACGCGCGCGCCCCCGTGGCTCGCGTGGAGCGCGAGGCCCGCCGCCTCCACCGGGGCGGCGGGGCGGCGGGCCACGCGGCGCTGCGCGAGCAGCCACCCTTCGATCAGCCCGAGCGCCGCGCCGCTTTCGCCCCCCTCGAGGAGCGGGCCGACCCGCGCGGAGAGCGCGCGCAGGCCCGGGCCCACGATCGTGCAGTAGCCGCGCAGATCGGCCTCGTGCTCGAGAAACGCGGCCGCGCGCCACGGATGAAAGCGGACGCCGAGCACGCGCGACAGGCCGCGAGACACCATCCGGGCAGGCTCGTCCCGCACGCCGATCACGAAGACAGGCGGCAAGGGGCGCAGGCGGCCGTCGCGCCCCTCGATGCGCGCGTCGCCGCAGTGGAACACGAGATCGACGCTGGCGTCCGGCAGGAGGCGGTGCTCCTCCGTGCTCGCCGTGTGGCGCTCCTCGTAGGAAGAGCAGCTCTGCACCGCGCCGCGCAAGAGGGGGTGGGGCGCATGCTCGAGGTAGCGGACGTCGGCGGACGCCATCGGGTCCGGCGACTCTGAAAGACGTGCGCGCAAAGAGCAAGCGCCGCGCCGGTCCCCGAAGGGCGCCGGCCGCCTGGCCACCCACGCGCGCTCCGATCCACCGGCGCGGCGTCGCCGCCGCCCCGGGTCACCGCATGCGCAGCGTGTATCTCTCGACCGACCTGTACTGAGGCGGCCACTCCAGGTCGAAGCCCTGCTCCGCGGCGGCGTGCCGCGTCCAGTACGGGTCGTAGAGGTGCGCCCGCGCCAGCGCGCACAGGTCCGCCCTGCCGGCCGCGATGATGCTGTTCACGTCCGCGTAGCTCTGGATGTTGCCCACAGCGATCGTCGGCACCTTCGCCTCCAGCCGCACGAGCTCGGAGAGCGGCGTCTGGAACAGCCTCCCGTACTCGGGCTTGCTGGACGGGTCCGTCTGCCCCGCCGAGACATGGATGATGTCGGCGCCGTGCTCCCGGAGCATCACCGACAGCGCGACGAGATCGTCCGTCGTGAGCCCGCCCGGCGCCCAGTCGGTCGCCGAGATGCGCACGCTCATCGGCTTCTCCTCCGGCCACGCGGCCCGCACCGCGTCGAACACCTCGAGCGGGTAGCGCATCCGGCCCTCGATCGGGCCGCCGTAGGCGTCCGTGCGCCGGTTCGTCAGCGGCGAGATGAAGCTCGAGAGCAGGTACCCGTGCGCGCAGTGCAGCTCGATCAGGTCGAACCCGGCCTCGTCCGCGCGCCTCGCCGCCTGCACGAAATCCGAGGTCACCTGGTCCATGTCCCCGCGATCCATCGCCCTCGGGACCTGGCTCTGCGCGAGGTACGGCACCGCGGACGCGCTGAGCAGCGGCCAGGCGCCGGCCTCGAGCGGCTCGTCCGCGCCCTCCCACATCCGCTTCGTCGCGCCCTTGCGCCCCGCGTGCGCGAGCTGGACGCCGATCCGGGCCGGGGAGCGCGCGTGGACGAAGTCGACGACGCGCCGCCAGCGGTCGGCGTGGTCGGGCCGGTAGAGCCCCGCGCAGCCGGGCGTGATGCGCCCCTCGGCGCTCACGTCGGTCATCTCCGTGATCACGAGCCCCGCCCCGCCGAGCGCCCGGCTCCCGAGGTGCACGAGGTGCCAGTCGTCGATCCGCCCGTCGTCCGCCGAGTACTGGCACATCGGCGACACGACGACCCGGTTCTCGAGCACGAGCGACCGCAGCCGGAACGGCGTGAACATCGGCGGCGGCGGGGCGCCGCCCGCGCCGGTGACGCGCGCCCCCGACTGCTCCTCGGCCTTGCTCGCGACGTGCGCGTCGACCTCGCGCACGAACGCCGGATCGCGCGCCTTCAGCCCCTCGTGCGTCACCCGCAGGCTGCGCGTCAGCAGGCTGAACATGAACTCCACGGGGTCGAGCGCCATGTAGCGCTCGGTGTCCTCGAACCACCGGAGGCTCACCTGCGCGGCCCGCTGGAACGCGAGCACCTTGGGCTTGCGCTCCGCCTCGTAGGCGGCGAGCGCCTCGGGCACGCGCGCGTCCCGCCCCAGGCTCTCGACGAGCGCCATCGCGTCCTCGAGCGCGAGCTTCGTCCCCGAGCCGATCGAGAAATGCGCCGTGTGCGCGGCGTCCCCGAGCAGCACCACGTTGCCCGCGCTCCAGCGCTCGTTGTGCACCGTGGGGAAGCTCCGCCACACGCTCCGGTTCTTCAGCAGCCGGTGCCCCTGGAGCTTGTCGGCGAAGAGCTCCTCGAAGTACGCGATCGTCCCGTCCTCGCCCGCGTGCTCGAGGCCCGCCCGCCGGAAGGTCTCCTCCCGGCACTCGACGATGAACGTGGAGCGATCCGGCTCGTAGCGGTACGCGTGCACCCGGAAGAGCCCGTGGCGGTTCTCCTCGAAGTAGAACGTGAACGCGTCGAACGGGAACGTCGTGCCGAGCCAGACGAAGCGGTTCGGCCGGACGTCGATGCGCGGCTGGAACCTGTCGGCGAAGCGCTCGCGGATCCGGCTGTTCACCCCGTCGGCCGCGACAACGAGGTCGCTCCCGGACACGATCTCGGCCGCGTCCTGCACCTCCTCCTCGAAGCGCAGGGCGACGCCGAGCTCCCGCGCCCGCCCCTGGAGGATCTCGAGCAGCCTCCGGCGCGAGAGGCCGCTGAAGCCGTGCCCCTTCGAGACGAGGACGCGCCCGCGGAAGTGCGCGTGGAGCTCGTCCCAGTGGGCGAGGCTGCCGCGGATCGCGTCGTAGCTCGGGCGGTCGGCGCCCTCGAGGTTGTCGAGCGTCGCGTCCGAGAACACGACGCCGAAGCCGAACGTGTCGTCGGGCCGGTTCCGCTCCACCACGACGACCTCGCGCCGCGGGTCGCGCTGCTTCGCGAGCAGCGCGAAGTAGAGGCCCGCCGGCCCGCCGCCCACGCATGTGATCCTCACCGCCCTGCTCCCCTGCTGCTGCGCCTGCGCCCGCGCCGGAGCCTACACGAGAACGTCGGGTGCAGCGCCGCCCGCGCGGATTATAACGATGGCATGAGCGACGAACGGAGCTTCCCGGACTGGCAAGAGCTGTATCGAAGCACCCCGGCAGAGAGCATGCCCTGGTACCACGCGCGCCTGGATCCCGACCTCGAGCGGGCGCTCGAGCAGCGGCAGATCGCGCGGGGACGGGCGCTCGACCTCGGCACGGGCCCGGCCACGCAGGCGTTCGCGCTGGCCGAGCGCGGCTTCGACGTCACCGGCACCGATCTCTCCCACGCCGCCATCGAGCAGGCGGCGGCGCAGGCGGCGCAGCGGGGAGCCTCCGCGCGCTTCCTGCAGGACGACATCCTGGACAGCAAGCTCGACGAGCGGTTCGACGTCGTCTTCGATCGCGGCTGCTTCCACTGCCTCCCGCCGGCGCGCAGGGCCGACTACGTCCGCACGCTGAAGCGGCTGGTCGCGCCCGGAGGGCACCTGTTCCTCAAGTGCTTCAGCGTGCTGGAGCCGTTCGACCAGGGGCCGTACCGATTCACGCCCGAGGCGCTGCGCGAGATCTTCGGGGCGGAGTTCGAGGTCCTCTCCGCCGACGAGACCGTCTACCACGGGCCCCGGGAGCCGCCCCCGCGCGCGCTGTTCGCCGTGCTGAAGCCGCGGTGAGCCGGGCGGTCCGGAGCGCCCGCCGCGTTCGCGGTATAGTCGTGCCGTGACGCACGAGGCTTCCCTTGACCAGGCGCCGGCGGGCGGGATCGTCCTCCGCTGGCTCATCGGCTTGCGCTGGGCGCTGTTCGCGGTGCTCGCGGCGACGCTCGCCCTCGACGAGGTGCTGTTCGGCTACCACGTCCGGTACGCGATCGCCGTCCCGATCCTGGCGCTGGCCGCCGGGCTCAACGTCGTCCTCGCGCGGCGGCTGAGGTCCGAGCAGGGGGCGCAGAGCGCGCTCGTCGCTGGCGTCGTGGCGCTCGACCTCGTCGCGATCGCCGGCGTCCTCGCCGCGTCGGGCGGCGCGGGCAACCCGTTCAGCGCGCTCTTCTTCGTGCACGTCGCGCTCGCCGCGGCGCTCCTGCCCGCGCGGACGACGTTCGCGCTCGCGGCGCTCGCGGCCTGCCTGTTCGCGGCGCTCTTCGCGCTCCCCTCCGGTGCGTGCTGCCCGAGCCACCCGGAGCACGGCGCCTTCTCGGCCCACCTCTACGGGATGCTCCTCGCCTTCGTGCTGAGCTCGGCGCTCGTCGCCCACGTGCTCCTCAAGGTCCGCCGCGCGCTCGACGAGAGCGCCGCCGAGAACGCGGCGCTGCGCCGGCGCGCGGAGGAGGCCTCGCGCTTCCAGGCGCTCGGCGCGCTCGCGGCCGGCACCGCCCACGAGCTCGGCACCCCGCTCGGGACGATCGCGGTGCTCGCCGAGGAGAGCCTCCACGACCCCGCGTCGAGCGAGGCCGCGCGGCGCCGCGCCCGGACGGTCGCGGAGCAGGTCGAGCGCTGCCGCGTCGTCATCGCGCGCATGCGGGCGGACGTCCGCGCCGACGGGCTGCGCGCCGGCGTCGACGTCGGCCAGGCGACGCGGCGCGGCGTGCAGGCGTGGCAGGCGGCGCACCCCGGGGTCGCCGTCGAGGTGCGCGGCGACCTCGCGCCGCGCCGCACGGTGCCGCTCGACGCGGCCGACATCGAGGCGGCGCTGTTCGCCCTGCTCGACAACGCGCTCGAGGCGCTCGGGCCGAGCACGCCGGCCGCGGGGCCGATCGTTGTCACGGTCGGGGACGAGGGCGGCGCGCCGGTGATCAGCGTCGAGGACGGCGGGGTGGGCGTCCCGCCGGGCCTCGAGGGGCGGCTCGGCGAGCCGTTCGTGACGACCAAGGCCCCCGGCGAGGGGATGGGCCTCGGGCTCTACCTCGTGCGGACGCTCATCGAGCAGGTCGGAGGGCGCCTCACTGTGTCGTCGAGGCAGGGGTCGGACGCGGGCGGCGCGCGCGGCACGCGGGTCGCACTGCGCCTCGCGCCGGTGGACTCATGAGCGCGGAGCCCGCCTCCGAGCCGACGCTGCTCATCGTCGACGACGACGCCACCTTCCGGTCCGCGCTCGGCCAGGCGCTCGGCAGGAACGGCTTCGCCGTGTTCCTCGCCGGCAGCGCGGAGGAGGCCACGGCGATGGCGCGCGAGCATGTGTTCGAGTACGCGCTCGTCGACGTCCGGATGCCCGGGCAGAGCGGGATCGAGCTCGTGGGGACGCTGCGGAGCATGGATGACGGCATCCGCATCGTGGTGTTCACCGGCTACGGCACGATCGCGAACGCGGTGGCGGCGATCCGCGCGGGGGCGGTGGATTACCTGACCAAGCCGGTCGACGCGGCCCGGTGCGCGCGGTCGCTGCTCGGCTTCGCCCCGGCCGCGGGCGGCGACGAGGACCTGCCGTCGCTCGAGCGGGTCGAGTGGGAGTACCTCCAGCGCGTGCTCGCCGACTGCGAGGGGAACATCTCCGAGGCGGCGCGCAAGCTCCGGATGCACCGGCGCTCGCTCCAGCGGAAGCTCTCGCGGCTGCCGCCCCGCTCGTGAACGATTGAACATTCCAGATTTGCCGGGCGGCGGTTCCTATCGGCCGGGCGGGCGCTATGAAGAGGCCATGCCCTACAAGCCCATCGAGTCCTACGGCATCATCGGCGACATGCACTCCGTCGCGCTGGTCGGAATGGATGGATCCATCGACTGGTGCTGCCTCCCCCACTTCGACTCGCCGAGCGTCTTCGCGGCCATCCTCGACGACAAGCAGGGGGGCAGCTTCGAGCTCGCCGCGGTGCACAGCACGTCGCGCAAGCAGATGTACCTGCCGGACACCAACGTGCTCCTCACGCGGTTCCTCGACGCGGAGGGCGTCGGGGAGGTCTGTGACTTCATGCCGATCCACCGGGACACGTACGGCGCCTACCGCCGCGGCATGCACCAGATCGTCCGCGTCGCGCGCGCCGTCCGCGGGGCTGTGCGCTTCCGGCTCTCCTGCCGCCCCGCGATCGACTTCGCCCGCCGCCCCCACCGTCTCCTCCTCGACGACCCGCGCGGCGCCGTCTTCGACTCGGATGGCCTCGACCTCGCCCTGATCAGCCCGGTCCCCCTGCTCCCCGACGGCGCCGGCGGGGTGACCGCGGACTTCGTCCTGGAGGAGGGCGAGTCGGCCACGTTCTCGCTGCGCCAGGTCGAGGACTGGACCGCGAACGCCGACCTGCTCTCGACGCCGATCAACGGCGACGAGGCGCTCCGGCGCACGGTCACCTTCTGGCGGCAGTGGCTCGGCAAGTCGCGCTACAAGGGGCGCTGGCGCGAGATGGTCGACAGGTCGGCGCTCGTGCTCAAGCTGCTCACGTTCGAGCCGACCGGCGCGATCGTCGCCGCGGCGACCACTAGCCTGCCCGAGGAGATCGGCGGCGTCCGCAACTGGGACTACCGCTACGTCTGGGTGCGCGACGCCGCGTTCACCCTCTACGCGTTCCTCCGGCTCGGCTACACCGAGGAGGCCGCGCGGTTCATGGAATGGCTGATGGCCCGCGTCTCCGAGGAGGATGGCCCCACCGGGCCGCTCCAGCTCATGTACGGAATCGACGGGCGCCACGAATTGCCCGAGGTCGCGCTGACCCACCTCGACGGCTACCGCGGGTCGAGGCCTGTCCGCGTCGGGAACGGCGCGACAGAGCAGCTCCAGCTCGACATCTACGGCGAGCTCATCGACTCGGTGTACCTGTTCGACAAGTACGGATCGCCCATCTCCTACGACTTCTGGCGCGAGCACCGGCGCATGGCCTACTGGGTCTGCGAGAACTGGGACAAGGAGGACGAGAGCATCTGGGAGGTGAGGGGCGGGAAGCGGCAGTTCGTCTACTCGAAGCTCCAGTGCTGGGTCGCGCTCGACCGCACCTTGCGGCTCGCGGACAAGCGCTCGCTGCCGCTCGACCGGCAGCGCATCGCCCGCGCGCGGGATGAGGTCTACGAGACGATCATGACCCGCGGCTGGGACGCGGAGCGGCGGACGTTCGTGCAGTCGTTCGGCTCGACGGCGCTCGACGCGAGCAACCTGCTCATGTCGCTCATGCGCTTCATCTCCCCCACCGACCCGCGCATGGTCGGCACGATCGATCGCACGCTCGCCGAGCTCGCGAGCGACACGCTCGTCCACCGCTACGAGCTCGGCAAGGGCGCCGGCGACGGCCTCGACGGCAAGGAGGGCACGTTCAGCATCTGCAGCTTCTGGCTCGTCGAGGCCCAGGCGCGCGCTGGCCGCCTCGACGACGCGCGGTTCCTCTTCGAGAAGATGCTCACCTACGCCAACCACCTCGGCCTGTACTCCGAGCAGATCGGGCCGAACGGAGAGCTGCTCGGCAACTTCCCGCAGGCGTTCACCCACCTCGGGCTGGTGAGCGCGGCGTTCTACCTGGATCGCGCGCTCGGTCAGGGCGGCTGACGGTGGCGTGACGGTGGGTGGGTTGACGGTGGATAGGGGGCTCGCGCGATCCCCACCGGCGTCGGTGGGGCGGCTTCCGCGCGAGCGGAGGAGGCGGAGGAGGGGAGAGGGGAGCCGCCGGCAGCCCGGGATATCCAACCCCGGGCTACCGGCGCTCGGGAGCCCATCGAAGAGGAGGGCCGGAGCGGCGCCGTGGCATCCTGGGACGCGGAGCCTGTGGCGCCGTCCGGCGCGGCGCGGTCAGATCAAGCTCACCAGAAGCCGCCGCCGAAGCCGCCGAAGCCGCCGAAGCCGCCGAAGCCGCACGGGCTGCAGCACGGGTTGATGAAGCTCGGGACGAAGCTGGTGATCGACGTCGTGATCGCCGTCAGACCGCAGCCGAAGCCGCCGAAGCCGCCGAAGCCGCCGAAGCCGCCGAAGCCGCCGAAGCAGCGCGCGCCGTCACGCTGGCCGGTCTCCTGCCCCACGAGGCCCGTCTGCCCGACGCCGACCTGGCTGATGCCGGCCGTCTGGCCGGTCTGCGCCCAGCCGAGCGGCGCCTTCGAGGCGACCTGCGCCTGCGAGCCGATCTGCGCCTGCGAGCCGATCTGCGCCTGCCCGACCTGCGCCTCCGAGAGGCCCACCTGCCCGACCCCGGACTGGCCGATCTGCGCCGGGCCTTGCTGGCCGTACTCGCCCTTCGTCGGGTAGCCCTTGGTCGGGAGACCCTTGCTCGGGAGGCTTCCCTTGCTCGGGAACCCGGCCTTGCTGGGCCCGAGCTCGCCCTTGCTGGGCAGCATCGGGCTGCCCTTCGAGGGCAGGCCCTTGCTCGGGGGCAGGCCGAGCTTGCTGGGGCCCATCTGGCCGACCTGGGCCTGCAGCTGACCCGCGTACCCGCCGCGCTCGGCCTCTTCCAGCGCCTCGGCCGTGGAGTCGACGCTCTCCTCGTCGAGCTCCATCGCGTCCATGTCGATCTCCTCGTCCGCGCCCGCCGCGCACCCGGCCCCGAGCGCCAGCACCATCGCGAGACCCATCATCTTGCCATGAATCGAGATCATCGGTCCTCCCCGGTGTTCATGCCTGGCCTTGCGGCCCCGAACACCTTGACTCACCCATGAGCAGGGTGTGTGCCTCGCTCGCCTGTGCAGAGGTTGCCGCTCCGAGCCCGCGTGGATTCGCAGGCTGCGTCCTTGAAATAGGCGCTCCCCGGATCTGCGCTCCATGGGGATTTCTCCGCGATTGGATCGAGATCGATCCTGGTGACGCGCGTGACGCGCGCGCCGCGGCGCCGATTTCACGCTGAATCGGCGGCTTGTTGCCCTCATCACGCGCCTGCGCGCGGCAAAAACGATACGAGACGTGGCCCCCTGCGCTCCCCGCTGCGCGGCGCTCGCGTCGCGGCGCTGCATGTCGTGTCGAGCATGGGTGTTCTCGGAACTCACAATACGTGGAGCTCCCCTCCGCGCCCAGAAAAACGCGGGCCGCTCGCAGCCCCGACGCAATCGATCCCGCCGTCCCGGGAAGACGGCCGCGCTGCGCCCAGCCTGCTCAGCGCCGTACGGGTCGTCACGTTTGTGCATCCGCGCGCTCGCAGGAGCGGATTCCTCGCCTTGGGCCGGAACGCTCCGCCGTGGCCGTGATCGAACCCTCCACGACATAACCGCTCCGGCCCTGTGTCGCGCCGTGTCGCGACGTTGCGCGCCGTTCACGCGTGCTCGCTTCCGGCCAGGTCACGTGTCCGCAGCGACCCGCGCCGGGCCCATCGAGGACGTAAGCCACGGCACCAACGTGGGAGACGACGCGAGAGCAAGGGCGCGAAGAGGCGTTTGCCGCCGGGCGCCCGGAGCCCCTGTCGGCGCGCCGCGCTGTCGATCTCCGGCGGGCTCCAGCGGGGCGACCCGGTGGTAGTGAAGTTTTGCGCTGAGATTGCAGCCATTACCCGCGGGTTCGGACTGAGCTAGATTTCGTGCTGCGCTCCTCGAGCTCCTCCCTGGAGACGAAGCCCGTTGCCCCGGCGGCACCGCGCCGGCTTCCGCGGTGGACCCGGGAGGCCGCGAGGGCACGGAGGAGAAAGAACGAGCGTCTCTGTGTCCTCTGCGCCTCCCGGGCCCGTCTCATGAAACAGGGGCGAGCCGGGAAGCGCGGTACCAACGCGAGGTCTTCACATGAGTTCGAAACGTTCCTTGGTGATACTGGGCTTCTTGGCTTGTGGATGGATGGCCTGCTCGTCGTCGGACGGGGACGAGGGCACGGGCGGCGCGGCGGCGTCCGGGGGCGGCGACCCCGGCGTCACCAGCGCCGGCAGCGGGACGACGAGCGGCGCGGGGGCTGGCAGCGCGACAAGCACCGGGGCGACCAGCACCTCGGCCAGCAGCACGAGCAGCACCGGGGCGACCAGCACCTCGGCCAGCAGCGCGAGCAGCACCTCGGCCAGCGGCGCGAGCAGCACCTCGGCCAGCAGCACGACGGGCGCGGGGGGCAGCGACCCGGGCACCGGGTCGGATTCTCCGGCGTGCGCCGGGCTCAACAACGGCTCGGGCACGACAATCCCCTGCGCGACAACGGCCGACGGCAAGGCTGTGTGCTTCGCGTCGACAACGCCGACGACGCTCACCTACGAGGGCGGCGGGGAGGTCACGGGCGTCGCCCAGGTCACGGGCAAGGGCTTCACCGAGGAGGCGTGCGTCCTGCTCGACACGGGCGCTGTGCACTGCGGCCGTCACACGACGATCTCCAGGACGCCCACCGTCAGCGCGGGCGCGACGATGGTCTCCGGCGGCCTCAACCACGCGTGCGCGATCGTCGGCAACGCCGTCAAGTGCTGGGGAGGGGACCTCCCCGCGGACGTGACGTTCGGCGGCGAGGCGCCCGTCCAGGTCGCTTGTTACTACCATGGCTGCTGCGCGGTGACCGACGCAGCGAAGCTGTACTGCTGGGGCGAGAACAACGGAGGAATGCACGGCATCGGCACCTCATCAGGCACGGGCGGCCCCGCGTCGCCCACGACGGTCCCGGGCAGGGCGCTCTACGTCGGTCCGGGTCAAGATCACATGTGTGCGGTCTTCGAGGGTGGCAAGGTCCAGTGCTGGGGTCAGGACTGGAACAAGCAGCTCGGCGGCCTCGGCGCCTCGTCCGACCCGGGCGTCACCCTGGTCGCGTCGGGCGCGGTCGCCGTGGTTGGGGGGCAATTCCACACCTGCGTGCTCCTGGCGACGGGGCAGGTCCAGTGCTCGAGCGGCGGCCAGTCCGAGGGCGCAGGGCTCGACATGGGCCGGCTCGCGCCCGTCGCGGGCATCTCGACAGCGGTCGCGCTCTCGGCGGGGAAGCACTATAGCTGCGCCCGGCTCGCGGACGGCTCCGTGCAGTGCTGGGGCGCGATCAGCCACAGCGCCACCCCCGCGACGATCAGCGGCCTGAGGACCCGCGACTGCGACTGATCCGCGCAGGCCACGCACCCCGCGCGCGGCGGGCCCCGCGGGCCCGCGACGCGCCGCGGCGAGCGCGTCGCGGGCGGCGGGAGCGCCCCCGACGCGGCGCGCAGCGCCTCCGCGTCGCTCCTCCGGGAACGGACGGGGGCGCAGCGGCGTCATTCCCCCTTGCGCAGGACGTTCGGTAAATGGTCCAGTGGTTGACGTCGGAGACGGGGAGGGAGCATCCGAGCTGTTGCCCGTCGCACAGTGCCTTTCGTGTCGACGGCGGATTGTCTCATGCTGTCCGGGGCACCGGCTCGACGCCGCACCCGGCGCTGGCCGAGCGGCGCCGGTGGGGCTCCGGATCGAGCCTTCCTGGCGGAGAATTGCATCGTCGGCGCGCCCCGGGGGCGGGCGCCGGAGCAGGGCGGGAACATGCTTCAAGTGCGCATCACGGGCGTCGCAATGTATCTTCCGGAGCGCGTCGTCACGAACCACGAGCTCGTCGCGAGCTACGGTCTCCCTTGCTCGGCCGACTGGCTGCAGCGGGCGACGGGGGTCCTGGAGCGGCGCTTCGCCGGCGCGGCGGAGACCACGCTGTCCATGGCCGCGGCGGTGCTGCGGCAGCTCATCGAGGCGGGGCGGCTCCGTGACCCGTTCGTCGATGTCGTCATCATGACGAGCGACGACGGCGCGCGGGGCGACGGCGGCGCGGCGGCGTTCGCCGCGTGCATGGCGGGCCTGTCGCCCGCGCTGGCGCTCGACCTCTCGTCCGCGCAGGGCGGCCTCGCCGCGGCGCTCCACGTGGCGAACAGGCACCTCGACGGGGGCTTCCGGCGCGCGCTCGTCGTCGCGAGCGAGGTGCGGTCGTCGCGCCTGCGCGCCGGGCGGCCGTGGGCCGGAAACGACCTCGAGGCGATCCTGGGCGACGGCGCCGTGGGCGTGCTGCTCGAGCGGGGCGACGGCCTCGCGGTCGACGCGCGCGGCGCGGCGCTGCTCGGGTCCCGCGCGGCGGCGCCGCTGCTCGGGCCCCGCGTGGCGGCGCCGCTGCTCGCCGCGCCTCACGCGAGCCGCGGATAGACCTCCTCCTCGAACAGCGCCTTCACCCCGTCCGCGGGGGCCTCGGCAACGAAGTCCTCGTGATCCTCCGCCGCCGGCACGCGGTATCCACCCCTCCAGGGCGCGACAGCGTTGAGCCACGCCGTGTGCTGGGTGAGCCCCGGCCGGAACGACGGGTGCCCGAGCTTGCAGAGCGGCCCGCGCGCCAGGTTCGTCGCGTCGAACACCCAGATCTCGGCCCGGTGCGCCGTCGCGACGAGCGCGACAACGTACCCGTCGGTGTCCGCCCCGCTGCCGCCGCGCCGCGGCACGAACTGCAGCGAGCTGATCCAGCACCCCACGGCGCGCCGCGGGAACTCGTGGCGATCCTCGATACGCATCGATCGGTGGTTGAACCGGAACAGGCTGTCGGGGTGCCCGCCCTCGGCGCGCATCCGCCGGAGCGCGGCCAGGGGGAGCGACCGGTGCGGGTGCGCCGCGTAGAGCCGGTCGATGAACTCGGTCGAGAGCTCGTCCCAGACCCCGACGCCGCGCCAGTAGACGTTCTCCAGGCGGTCGGGCGGCATCCACGACGCGCCTGTCTCCCGGTGCGCGTAGAGGCCGACGCCGAGCGCCCGCGCCGGGTCGGCGAACACCGCCTGATCCACGACGCGCTCGGCGGCCGCGTCGAGCGTGTACCGGCCGATCCTGTGCACGTCCGCCTGCCCGGGCGGGGACATCCCGCGGAGCCGCGGCGGCGCCGGGGCCTTGCTGGCCGCGTGCCGGTCGAAGGACCGCAGCCACTCCCCGTGATCTGTCGCGCAGCTGTGCGCCGCGTGCACGGTGATGCGGTCCCCCGCGTCCTCGTAATCGACGAGGAAATGGAGCGTCTCCAGGGGGACGACGACCTTCTTCACGACGGCCTGCCCGCCGCCTGGCCGCAGCGCGTCCCGCCGGACCAGGTAGAACGTCGTGCTCGGCTCCTGGGGCATGGTGAGCAGCGCGCGGAGGAGGCGCTCGACGCCGGGGCTCTCCGGCGCGCTCTGGCTGACAACGCTCTCCAGGCCGATCTTGGGCGCCGTGTCCGCGAGCACGACCCAGCGCCGCGTCAGCCCGAGCTGGTGCACGCTCTGCTCGATCCGCACCGGCGCGCCGCCCGGCAGGACGAGCTGGTGCCGCTCCGGCTCGTTGTGGCCGTCCCACCGCAGCAGGAACACGAAATCGCCCCCGGCCTCGGCGAGCGGGGTGCCGCCGAGGCGCGCCGCCTGCCGCGCCAGGAGGTCGCCCGGGCTTGGCGGCGCGCCCGGGCGCAGGCGCGCGGGCAGGAGCCCGAGCGCGCGCTTCGCGAACAGATCGAGCCGCTCCGCGCTCGGCCGGAGCATCTGCTGTTCGATCATCGACGCGGCCGCCGACGCGAGCCGGTCCCAGGAGCGCGGCAGCGCGCCGAGCTCGTCGAGCCACGGGAGCGACGCGAGGAAGCGGGGGAGGAGCGAGCGGCCGTGGTTGACGGTGAAGAGCTCGCCCCGCGCCGCGTCGAAGCACGGGTGCGCTGTCGCCAGCGTCACCGGAAACGGGTGATCGACGGGCACCGCCGGGTACCACGTGCTGTTGCGCCCGACCGGCGTGACGAGCTCCAGCGTCGCCGGGTCGATCTCGTAGGGTCTCCCGGTGTCGCCGGTGACGAGGAGGCGCGCCGGCGCGCGGGGCGCGTGCATGGGCACGAGCGCGTGGTTGAGGTGATTGCGCAGGCCGAGGTGGGGCGAGAAGCGGAGCCGCCCGGCGTCGCGGAAGCCGAGCGCCTCGAAGCGCGCGCCGGGCCGCGAGGCCGCGTCCGCGTGATAGCAAGGGGTGCGCGCGAGCCGCGACGTCAGCCGGACCGGGCCGCCCGTGTCGAAGTCGAGCCTGTAGATCATCCCATTGCCGTTCAGGATCGGCGCGCCGTCCGCCCCGGGCACGCCGCTATCGACCGAGCCCGCCGGCCCGATCGCGAATACATGGCCCGTGAGGTCCCTCGGCACGCCGCTCGAGAGCGACGATTCGAGCACGGTGAGCCCGACGTCCGTGAGCTCTTCCGCGCTCGCTTCCATCAATGCATCGGGGACCCGCTGGCGCATGGGCGACCTCGGACACACCACGCTACGCCAATCCGCGCGCCGCGGGGAGCGCGCCGCGCTGCGCTGCGCGATTTCAAGCGACGATTCCCGCCTGGGACGGAAACCCACGTGAAGGCCTCAGCGTGGAAGCCGAAGCGTCGACGCGCGGCGAGCGCTGGAATCGAGCCGGCGCGGCGCTCGCCGCCGCTCGCGGCCATTCCACCTCAGCTTCCACCTCCGCTTGCGCGCGCCTGCGCATTGCAGGGCAGATCTGCGCGAATGGCCCTGTTTTCCGCGCGCCGGTGCGCTCTCGGCGGCTTGCGAAGGCGCTTGTCGGCCCCATCTGTACGAACGCACCAGGAGGCACATGTTCGACCACGGGTTGACTGTCCTGAGGATCCGGGGAATCCCGATCAAGCTGCACATCACGCTGCTGATATTCCTGCCGTACGTCGCGTATGTGGCGGCGTCGCAGTTCTCGCTGATCGCGTCGTCGCTCGAGATCCCGCTCGAGTCGCTGCGCCTGCCGCCGCTCGCCTGGGGGGGGATCCTGGCGGTGGGGCTGTTCGTCGCGGTCCTGGCGCATGAGCTGGCCCACTCGTTCGTCGCGCTCAGGAATGGAGTCCGGGTGCGCTCGATCACGCTGATGATGCTGGGCGGCGTCTCGCTGATGGAGCGCGACGATCCCGAGCACGAGGCGTGGATGGCGTTCGCGGGGCCGCTGATGAGCTTTGGAATCGCGCTCGGCAGCTACGGCGCCTATCGGCTGCTCCCGGCGCCGGCGGAGGTCGGCGTGGCGCTCCTGGCGTTCGCGCTCACGAACGCGATCATCGGCGCGTTCAACTTGCTCCCCGCGTTCCCGATGGATGGCGGCCGGGTGCTGCGCGGGCTGCTCCTCCGCCGGCTCGGGCCGGTGCGCGCGACGCGCGTCGCCACCGCGGTCGGCAGGGGCATGGCGGTGGTCTTCGGGCTCTTCGGCCTGCTCTCGTGGAACTTCATCCTGGTGCTGGTCGCCGTGTTCGTCTACATGGGCGCCTCGGCCGAGCAGGCGCGCTCCAGCACGCGCGAGCTGCTCCGCGGCGTCCCTGTCGCGCGGTTCATGACCGATCGGCTCGGCGACGCCTATGCGGACGAGAGCCCTCGCGCGGTGGCCGAGCGGCTGCTGCGCAACAACCTGGTCGGCGCGCGGGTGATCGACGAGCCCGTGGGCGGCGAGGGGCGCCGGGAGATCGGCGTCGTCACGGTCTGGGACCTCGCGCGCCAGCTCGGGCGCGGCGCCGCGCCGGCGACGGTGGGCGCGGTGATGCCCGTCGACGTGCCCAGGGCGCGCGCCGACGACGACGCGTCCCGCTCGATCGACGCGCTGGCGAGCGGCGAGGCGAGCGCGGTCGCGGTGCTCGACGGGGGAGAGCACGTGATCGGGCTGGTGACGACGGCGGAGATCCAGCGCGCGCTCGCGCTCGCCGGCGCGCTCGGCGCGCGGCGCGCTGGCGGCTGAGCGCTCCGTCACCGGAGATCCCGAGTCGCGCCGCCCCGCGCTGGCACTCGCATTGCTGAGCTGCCCCGCGAGGAGCACGAATGTGAACCATGACATGAACCATGACGTGAAGAATGACGTGAAGCATGACGTGAAGCATGACGTCCAACTGAGCAACACGGTGACTTCGCTCGTGCGAAGACGGCCCACGTCTCTCTCCGTGGCGAGGTCCGTTCTCACGGCGGCTGCGCTCGGGCTCGGCGCCTCGCTGCTCACGGGGTGCCTCGCGACGGTCGGGACGGAGGGCTATGTCGTGTCCGGCTATCCGGCGGTGCGCGCGGAGGCCGTCCCGGTGGAGATCGCGGCCTATCCGCGCGTCTATTTCCGCGGGACCTACGCGTACCTGGTCGACGGCCAGTGGTATTACCCCACGAACCGGGGCTGGGTGATCTTCGAGAAGGAGCCGGTGGAGCTCAGGCGCTACCGGCAGACGTACCGGGCGTCGCCGCGGTACGTGCCGGAGCGCGAGCTGAGCTATCCGCGCGAGCGGGGGCGCCGTCATTACACGCCGCGTTGACGGCGGGGCAGCAGCGAAAGGACGGGTTCGAGGATGAATCAGGAGAAGAGCGTCTTTCCCCTCTGCGGTCTCGCCTTATCGGGCTTCCTAGCCGCGGGCTGCATCGTCGACGTGCGGGACGGGGCCAGTCCCCGGCAAGCCGTCGGGAGCCTCACGGTCGAGTGGACGGTGAACCGCAGGAGCGACCCGCGGGTCTGCGACCGTTACGGCGGCCGCCAGGGCGCCGATTTCGAGCTGATCGTCTACAGGGGCAGCCGCGAGGTGGCGAGGGAGTACGCGAGCTGCGAGGACTTCAGCATCACGGTGGATCTCCCGCCCGACGAGTACAGGGCCATTGCCACGCTCGTGGAGCGGGGCGACGAGCGCCCTGTCACCACGACGCTGCCGCTCGAGAACCTCCGCATCGTGAGGGGAGCTCAGCTCAACATCGACGTCGACTTCCCGTCGACCTCGTTCCTCTAGACCAGGCCATCGACGGGCGCGAGAGCCCGAGAGATGAACCACAGAGAGAGATTGAACCACAGAGGCACAGAGAGCACAGAGGAAGAGAGAAGATAAAAACTTTTCTCCTTCTTCCCTCTGTGTCCTCTGTGCCTCTGTGGTTCGAATTCTCTCTCGGGATCTCCAGCGCTCAGCCCGATCGAGGAATGGTGAGCCGCACCCGCGTCTCGCCCCGCGGCCCGTCCTCGAGGGTGAGCCCGTAGTTCGTGTGCGCCGCGATCGCGTGCGCCGCGATGAGCGGCACCGCCGGGGGCCGCCCCTGCGCGACCGCCTCGAAGTCGCGGCTCAGCACCACGCTCCGCGCCGCGGCAGGGAGCGTCGGGCCCGCGTCGTCGAAGGTGATCTCGACCCCGCTCGGGGTCTCGACGAGCGTGACCACCACCTCGCTGCCCGGCGGCGACGCGCTGATGGCGTGGTCGAGCAGCGCGTGCAGCAGCACCGTCAGCGCGCCCTGCGGCACCACCTCCTGCGTCGCCTCCGGCGACTCGAGCACCACGCGCACGTCGTGGCGGGCGGCGCGCGCGACGTCGTCCTTCACCACGTCGCGCAGCAGGTCGGCCACGTCGCAGTGGCGCGGGAACTCGTGGAGCGGGCACGCGCCCAACCTCGCGAGATCACTCACGGTTTCCGAGGCCGCGGTCACGTGGCGCCCGACCGACGAGGCCGTCTCGCCCACGTCGCCGCCGTGGCTCCGGAGCGGCGCGATGTCGCGGCCGATCGCCGACAGGATGCCGCGGAGCTGCGTCCCGAGCACGCGCGCCGCGGCGACGAGCACAGCGAGGCTGTCGCCGCTCGGCGGCAGGTGCGACACCGGATCGCTGCCGAGCCGCGAGACGACGCCCGCCAGCGACCCGCGCTCGCGCTCGCCCTCGACCCGCGAGAACACAGCGGCGAGCTCGCGCGCGTAGGCCTCGCCCTGCGCCTGCGCCGCGGCCAGCTCCTTCTTGAGGCTCTCGACCTCGAGGCGCTGCTGGTCGATCTCCGCGGGCAGCGTCAGCGTCTGCATCAGGCCGTCGAGCTCGAGCCGGCCGCCGTAGCGGAGCGCCATCCGCGACAGCCACACCCGCTCGGTCTCGAAGTTCACGGGCGTCTCCGGGCCGAGGTTGACGCGGACGCTCACCTCCTCGCCGACGCGGCGGATGCTCACCTCGGGCGCGCCGGCCTGGCTTGTCGGATCGCCGCCCTGGGCGATGAGCACCTGGAGCATCCGCCGGAGCTCGGTCTCGTCGCCGAATACGGTGGTGCCCTCGCCCATCTCGATCTGCACGCGCGCCTCGGGCGCGACCTCCCAGAGGAGGGCCGTGAGGTCGACGCGGCCGCGCCGCCCGCGCGCCATGGGCCGGCCGTGGAGCGACGCGAGCATGCTCACCGCCTCGTCGAGCCGGTTGAGCGTGCTCTCGACGCCGCCGGCGCCGTCTTCCTGCGACGGCAGCGGCGGCGGCGTGGCCTCGGTCGCGATCATCCCCACGCCTTGGCGGAGCTTCTGGGCGGCGCTGCGCGCCTCCTGCGCCAGCAGCCACGTCAGCTCGGGTCGGGTCAATCTGTCGCTGGTCACCCTGTTGTCCCTCTGTCCGCCGCGCTCCGCGGATTCGCGCGCCATGATGCCAGACGTGGCGGTGCCCTGCTACGCTCATTGCCGCTCACCTCGCTCGATGCAGATCCCCTCGACCTCCTCTGCCTCTGCTTCCTTCTGGATGCGTATCGCGCTTCTCGGCGCCGCCTGGTGCGCGGCCGCGACGGCGGCCCTGACGGGCGCCGCCTGCAGCTCGAGCGCCCCGAGCCCGTTCCCGTCGACCGGCGGAGCGGGCGGGGCCGGCGGCGAGGGCGGCGCCGGCGGTGAAGGGGGCGGGCTCGCTCCTGCGGACCCGACGCTCGGCGGCCCGTGCGTCGACGACGAACAGTGCGAGGACGGATTTCCCTGCACCTTCGACGCGTGCGACACCGCCGCAGGGCGGTGCCGCTTCACGCCGGACGACAGCGCGTGTCAGAACGACGTCTACTGCGACGGGGTCGAGCGCTGCAACCCGCAGCTCGGCTGCGTGCGCGGCGAGCCGATCGGGTGCAGCGACGGAAGCTCGTGCACGATCGACGCGTGCGACGAGCGGACGAGGACGTGCTCGAGCGCGCCGCGCGACGCCGATCTCGACGGCGATCCCGACGCGCACTGCGGCGGGGGCGACTGCGATGACGCCGATCCCGCGACGTCCTCGTCACAGCCCGAGGTCTGCGGGAACGAGCGCGACGACGACTGCGACGGCGACACGGATGAGGACGACTGCGTATCCCCTGAGCACGACACCTGCGCCGACGCGCTCGAGATCTCGGTGCCGGGCTCGTACGCGATGACGACGGCGGGCGCGGGCTTCCACTACGCCAGCGCGTGCGGCCTGCCCCGCCCGGCGAGCACGCGCGACGTCGTGGCCGCGGTGCTCTTGCCGCCGGGGCCGCCCGTCGACGTGCAGGTGACGGCGCGGACCCAGGGCACGGACGTCGCGGTGACGCTCGCCGGCCAGTGCGGCGACGCCGCGACGGAGCTCGCGTGCGGCCGCCCGTTCGCGACGACGGACGGCGGCAGGCTCGCGAAGCTCCGCGCCCGCGGCCTCGGCGATCCGGAGCGGACGACGGCGCTGCCGGTCTACGTGACGACCGCGGAGGGCGCGCCGGTGCTCGTCGACGTCGCGTTCCTCCCGCCCTCGCCGGCGCCCGAGAACGAGACGTGCGGCACGGCGGCGCCGATCGCGCCGGGCGAGCCGGTGCTGGCGACGATCCTCGACGCCGCCCGGGATCTCGGGGGCGCGTGCGAGACCGAGCTCGGGGAGCTCGTCTACACGTTCGAGCTCACCGAGCCCCGGGACGTCGACGTCTATGCGGTCTCGACCGACGGCGACGGCGCGCCCTCGCTCTCGCTGCGGACCGCCGCGTGCGCGCTGCCCGAGGACGAGCTCGCCTGCCAGACCGCCGCGGCGCCGCACCTCTTCCGGCGCGCGTTGCCCGCGGGGAGCTACGCGATCGCTGTCTCCGCGACGGCGCCGACGTCGGCGCTCGTCACGCTGGAGCTCTCGCCGCCGACCGAGCCGCCGCCCGACGAGGGGTGCGCTTCGGAGGCGGCGCTCGAGCCGAACCGGACGGTCGCCGTGTCGCTCGTCGGCCACCAGGACGACGTGGATCTCGGCTGCGGCCCGGCGGCGGTCGACGCGGTGTACGCGCTCGAGCTGCCTGTCGCCTCCGACGTGCTCCTCGTCGAGGAGCTGTCGTCCGGCGACACCGGCGCGATCGCCCTGTCCGCGCCGGCGTGCGGCGGCCCGGGCGACCGGCTCGCGTGCGGCGAGGGGGAGGTCTCCCCGCTCCGGAGCGCGCGGCGCGGCCTCGCGGCGGGCTCGTACCGCGTCGTGGCGGAGTCGCAGCTCGGCCAGCCGGTGAGCGTGACGGCGTTCGTGCGGCCCGCGGCGCCGCCCACGCTCGTCCCGTTCTCCGACGCGTGCGAGGGCGCGCTGGAGATCCCCGAGTCCGGCGGCTTCTTCCAGGGCAACACGACCAACGCCGCCGCGGACTTCGACGCGGGCTGCGACAGCGCCGGCATCGAGGATCGCGGCGCGCGGGACCAGCTCCTGAAGCTCACGCTCTCCGCGCGCCGGCGGGTCGTGCTCGACATGGCCGGGTCGAGCTACGAGACGCTGCTCTCGGTCCGCCGCGGCCCGACCTGCCCCGGCACCGAAATGCCGCGTTCCTGCACGATCGGTGTGGGCCCCCAGCGGAGCTTCCTCGATCTCGTGCTCGATCCGGGCGTCTATTACCTCCAGATCGACGGCCACGCGATGGCGCACGGCCTGTGGTTCCTCGACGTGCGGGTCGTGGATCCCGGCGACGCGGCCGATCCGTGACCCGCGGCCCTTTGCAAGCTCCCCCTGTCCCTTGCTAACGTCGCCCTGATGTTCGGCCGGATCTCCGCGATCGCGCTCAACACCTACAGGGAGTCGCTCCGGGCGCGCATCCTGATCGGCCTCGCGGGCGTCGCGTTCGCCGTCGCCTTCTACGCGATCATCGTCGGGGCCTACACGCTCCGCAACGGGCCGCGCGTCGTCAGCGATCTGGGCGTCGCGTCGCTGTCGCTGTTCAGCATCGCTGTCGCTGTCATCATCGGCGCGACGTCGCTCTACCGGGAGCTCGAGCAGAAGACGATCTTCCCGATCCTCGCCCGCCCCATGCGGCGGGGCGAGTACCTCGTCGGCAAGTACCTCGGCACGCTGCTCACGCTCGCGGTGTTCATCCTGGCGGACGCGGGGCTCGTGCTGCTGATCAGCGGCGTGCTGGCCGGCCGTCCTGCGGCGCTCGTGGCGGGCGCCGGGGCCGCCTCGCTCGCGGTGCTCGGCTTCGCGGCGTGGCGCTCCCCTGCGGCGCGCACGTACGGGTTCATCCCGTGGTCGGTTGTCTTCCTCGCGCTCGGCGTGCTCTTCTCGGCCGCCGCCCCCACGGAGCGGCGCGTCGTGCTCGCCGGCAGCGCGCTCGCGTTCCTCGAGGTGGGCATCGTCGCGGCGATCGCCACGCTGTTCTCGTCGTTCTCGACGCCGTTCCTGTCGTCGCTGCTCACGCTGGGCCTCTTCCTTGTCGGTCGCAACGCCGACTCGCTCGCGCGGCTGCCGGTGAAGTACTTCGGCCCGCAGATCAGCGCCGCGGGGCGCGCGCTGTCCCGGGTCGTGCCGAACCTGCAGATCTACGTGCCGCCCCGCCCGCTGCTCGCGGGCGAGGTCGCCGACGCGAACCTCCTCGTGTACCTCGGCTGGGCGGCGATCACGTGCGTCGGCTGGGCGCTCGGCCTCCTGGCTGTCGCGACGTTCGTCTTCAAGAAGCGCGACTTTCTGTGAAGCTCCCGGTCGTGCTCGGCGTCCTGCGCGGCCTCGCGCTCGTCGGTTTCCTCCTTGGCGCGGCGTCGTTGCGCGTGGTTGTCGCGGGCGAGGGGGAGATCGCCGAGAGCACGGAGGCCCTGCGCGCCGGCGATCCGCACGCCGCGGCGCTCCATGCCCGGCGGGCGGCGGGCTGGTACGCGCCCGGCGCCCCGCACGTCCGGGTGGCGTACGAGCGGCTCATCGCGCTCGCGACGGCGGCCGAGGGCCTCGGCCAGGCCGACCTCGCGCTCTTCGCCTGGCGCGGGGTGCGCACGGCCGCCCTGGAGACGCGGTGGCTCACGACGCCGCACGCCGGGGACCTGGCGCAGGCCAACGCCGCGATCGCCCGGCTCTCGGCGGCGGCGCCTCGCCCGCCGGGGACGCGGACCGAGCCTGCGGCCGTGGTGGCGCGGGAGCACCTCGAGGCGCTCGCGCGCGACGACGCGCCGCGGGTCGGCTGGGTGGCGGCGCTGGTCGCGGCCTTCGTGGCGTGGGTGGTCGGGGCGATCTGGGTGGTGCGGCGCGCGGTCACGGTGACGGGCCAGTGGGTCTGGCCGCGGGCCGCCCCGGGGCTCGCTGTCTGCGCGGCCGGCGTCGCGGTGTGGCTGCTGGCGATCTGGCAGGCCTGAGGTCGCCGCGAGACGGGCGGATCGGGGCGAGTCGGGCGGATCGGGGCGAAACGGGGCGGCGGGGCGAAATGGGGCGGAGCGGGGCGGGCGGTCAGGGCCGCGACGCCGGGAATCCGCCGCACGGGACGACTGCTGATCGTGGCACGCGGCATTGCAATGCTGCGGAGCGCGACACATCGATCTCCGGGAGCTCCGGGAGCGGCGTTTGCGGCGCTCGTTCCGTGGGTTCCGTGGGTTCCGCGGGAGCGGCGCGCGCGGCGTTCCGCTTCGTGGAGCGGTGTTCGCAGCGCTCCATTTCAGGGTTCCGAGGAGGTAACGAAGTTCATGAAGAATCAGATCAAGACGATCCTGTTGCTCGGCATCATGTCGGCAATCCTTGTGTCCATCGGCGGGGCGCTCGGGCCGGGGTACCTCGTCTTGTTCGGCGTGCTCGCGCTCGCGATGAACCTGGGCGCCTATTTTATGTCGGATCGTATCGTGCTCGCGATGCACAGGGCCGCCGAGGTCTCGCCGGACGAGGCGCCGGGCCTGCACCGGATGGTGGAGGAGCTCTCGCGTCGGGCGGAGATCCCGAAGCCGCGCGTCTACGTCATTCCGGACGCGCAGCCGAACGCCTTTGCCACCGGGCGCAACCCGGAGCACGGCGTGGTCGCCGTGACCGAGGGGATCCTGCAGCTCCTGAGCGAGCGCGAGCTGCGGGGCGTGCTGGCGCACGAGATCGCGCACATCAAGAACCGCGACATCCTTGTGTCGACCATCGCGGCGGCGTTCGCCTCGGGCATCACGTCGATCGCCCACGCGGTGAGCCTCGCCGGGCTCTTCGGCGGCGGGCAGTCCGACGAGGAGGAGGGCGGCGGCCTGCTCGGCGGCCTGGCCCTCGCGATCGTCGCCCCGATCGCGGCCACGCTCGTGCAGCTCGGCATCTCGCGCTCGCGCGAGTACCTGGCGGACGAGGTGGGGGCGAGGCTGTGCGGCGACCCGGAGGCGCTCGCCAGCGCGCTCTCGAGGCTGGAGCGCGGGGTCGAGCTCGTGCCCTCCGAGGCCGGGCGCCCGGCGACGGCGAGCCTGTTCATCGTGAGCCCGCTCGCCGGGGCGAGCTCGCTGCTGAAGTGGTTCTCGACGCACCCGACGACCGAGGAGCGCGTGAGCCGGCTGCTGTCGATGGCCGCGAGCGGCAGCGGCGCGGCCAGGAGCTGGGCGAGGTCGATGGCGTGACGGCGGGCGCGTCGAGCGGGCGGGGAAGAACGGAGGCTCTCGGCGACCTCCTCCGCGCAGATCGGCGGCGCGGAGGAGCGGGACAGCTCAGGAGCGCAGACCGAGCAGCCGGTCCCGATGGATCGTATAGGCCCGCTGCCACGCCTCCCCCGCACGGGATTCCTGCGCGATCCGCGCTCGCCAGTGCTCGTCCGTCTGCGCTCGTGTTGCCTCCGTGAGCCCGTAACGCGCGACGATCTCGGCCGTCTTGCCAGGGGCGACCGCGATCTCGGCGCACATCGACGCATGCTGCTCGAGCGACAGCACCGCCGCGCTGGCCGTGCTGAGTGGCTGTGACGCGGCAGCTCGTGCCGCCCCGCGGCTGTCCCCAGGGTGCGCCGATCCGGGGGCGGCCGCCGCCGCCGCAGGGCGCGTCGCGCCGCTCCCCGATCCGTGCTTTACGGGCGCCGCCGGTGACCCCGGACGGACCTCGGCGGGGAGCGCGGCGCCCTTCGGCGCTGCGTTGAAGGGCAGCGGATTGCGCTGGCCGAGCGCTGACGCCACGGCGGTCGACAGATCGGCGGTGTGGCCCCCGGGCGGGAACGCCGATCGGGGCGGAGGCGCGGCCGCTCGCGCGGCGCTCTCCGCGAAGGACGCGGCGCGTTCGTTGAGGCCGCCCGGTCCTGCGGCCGTCCGGGGCGCGAACGGGAGCGCCGGCCCGCGCGACGCGGTCGGCGCTGTCTCGACCGTCTCCCGCAAGCTCGTGAAGTGCCGCATTCCTGCCGGGACGACCGCCAGCGCCGGGGGCGCTGGCGGCGAGACATCGGGAGGCGCGTTGGTAGGCAAAGGGCCGAGCGACGCGAGCGTTGGCTGCTCGCGCTCGAGGCGCGTCTCGGCGGCGGTGAACGCTCGACAGAAGCGGTTCGAGAGCGCCTCGCCGCCGTCGGCGCTCTCCTCGGCGAGCGCGTCGGTCCACCCGCACACCGCGGCGTCCCAGTCCGCGTCCGCGATCGTCAGGCGGGCGAGGACCTCCGCCTTGGCGAACCGCGGGAAGCGGCGCAGGTGCGCGGAGAGCTCGCCGTATCGCTCGATGGTCAGCCCGCCATGCGTCGTCTCGCGGGCATCGGCCGGCGTCGTTCCGGGCAGCTGCGATGCGTCTCTGGCCATCTTCCTGGTTCCTCCACCGCGCGCCGTCCCAGAGCGGGGGCCCGCTCCGCGCGACCCGATCAGCTGTTGAGATTCACGACCGCGCCCTTGATGGTCACGGTCCCATCGCCGGCGACGTTGACCGTCCCTCCGGAGACGTTGACCGTGCCGCCCTTGATCGAGATCGAGTTGCCGCCGTTGATCAGGACCGTCGCGGCGCCGTTGACCTCGACGAGCGCGGCGCCGGCCCGGAGCTTCGGGCCTCCCTTGATGTCGATCCAGGGCGCGTCCACGTTGATGTTCCCTTCGCCCGTGATCTCGATGACCGGCGCGCCCAGCGAGAGATGGGACCCGGCCGTGATGGTGTTGTTGCCGCCCGCGCCGAGCGACATGTTGTCTCCGGCCGATCCAGTGAGCGTCGTCCCGGCCGAGAGGGTCATCTCGGCGCCGGAGCGGACGGCGACCGTCGTCCCGGCGCTCTGCGTGATCGCTCCCGCGCTGGTCGACTGCGAGCCTGCGACCTGCGTGCTCTGATCGCCGCCCACCTCGGTCGCGTCGTCGACGCCCACGGTCCTGCGCGCGCTACGCGTGACCTCCGTGGTGAGATCGCGCGCCGCGTGCAGGCGGATCTCCTCCTCGCCCTGGGCATCCTCGAACGACAGCAGGTTGTAGTTGCCGTTGAAGGGGCTCGTGTAGCTCTTGATGGCGCTGTAGGTCGGCCGCTTCGTCGCGTTCTCCGGCGGGAGGTTGATCCCGTTGTAGACGCGCCCGGTGATCAGCGGCCGATCGGGGTCGCCTTCGAGGAAGTCGACGACCACCTCGTCGCCGACGCGCGGATGCCAGATGGCGCCGTGCCCGCGGCCGCCGGCGAACATCTGGCTGACGCGTACCCAGCACGAGGTCGCCTCCTTCGCGTGGCGGCCGACGTCGATGTCCCAGTGGAAGCGCACGCGCACGCAGCCGATGGCCGAGGGCCCGCCGACGTTGATCTCGGCGTCCTGATCGGACGGCTCCGCGGTGACTACCCCTGTCTGACTGCCGTGGATCCGCGGCCGGGGCGCGACGCGGGCCGGGACGAAGCGAGAGGGGGCATCCTCCCCGCTCCGGCCGCACCGGATGGCCTCGAAGCGGCAGCGGTAGGGCTCCTGCCCGGCGGGAGCTGCGAAGTAGCCCGGCTCGTGCGCGGAGTGCTCGATCGCGGTGACGAGGTAGGACCCGCTCCACTTCGATGTCGGGTGCTCGAGCGTGAACAGCGTCCCGGCGCCAAGCAGCCGGCACGCCCCGCTCGCCGCTGCCCACTCTCGGTCGGCGTCGAGGCGCAGCGCCCGCTGCTCCGCGAGGCGCTCCCCTGTCTCCCTGGACTCCTCGTAGCGGCCGGGGTGCTCGTACACCGCGGATTCCGTGGCGCCGGCCGGCGCCGACGCGAGCAGATCGAGCTTCGGCTTGCGCCAGTTGTAGTCGTTGAGGACGACCGACGTCGGCTGCACGCGGCTCCCCATCCGGACGTCGCTCACCTTCCGCGCGAGGATGCCGGGGCCGAGCGGCCGTGCTGGATCGAGCCGCGGGCGCCCGCCGTCGTTGTCGCTGAGCACGAGGACACACTCGCCCTTCGTGTGCTCGAAATGGTACGAGATGCCCTCCTCTTCGAGGAGACGAGACACGAAGTCGAAGTCGCTCTCCTGATACTGCACGCAGTACGATCGTGCCGTCACGTCGGCGATCCGGCCCATGTCGATGACGCGCCACGCGAAGGTCGCCTTCGCCGGCCTGAACGTGCTCTCGTCGCCGTCGTCCTCGGCTGGCTGGCCTGAAGAGGCGACGAGCCCGGCGCCCCACGAGGTGCGGGCGAGCACCGATTCGACGATCTGCTGGATGGTCTTCTCGAGATATATGATGCTCTTTTTCAGCATCGTCGCGCGCCAGAACGGCGGCGCGAGCGTGACGCGGTAGCGCGTGCCCAGCTGGACCTCACCCAGCTCCTCGGCGGCCGAGATCTGTCCATGGATGAGCCGGAAAGGGGGACTGTCCTTTGTCGCGATCCGGAGGGAGGCGAGCTTCCCCACGAGATCCGTCACATCGACGTCCGGCGTATGGTGCAGGCGCACGAGATCGATCTCGAACGCATATAGCCCGCTGATCGACTCGCGTCCGCGGAATTCCAGCACCCGGAGATGGTGCCACGGACCGTCGTCGGAGCGGTTCGCCCCTTCCCATGCGAAGCTGAAGTCGCTGGCCATGCTGGTCGTTCTCCTCCCGTTACGGCATCAGTTCAGGTGGATGTTCTCGCCTTGCACGACGACGTCGTCGGTCGCGTTCACCCGCACCTCGCCCTGTCGGGCGACGAGATCGATGCTCGTGGCGCTGATGCGCAGCGCGCCCGGCAGCTCGAGGTCCACGCCCTCGGTCATGAGCCGGATCACGGGGCCGGTCTCCGAGGCGAACACCTCGACGAGCGGCTTACCGTCGGCGGTGGTGACGCGCAGCGTCTCATCACCGTGGAGCGCGAGGCGCGCGGCCTCCGCGCGCGGCGCTTCGGGGCGCAGGGCAAACCCGTCGACGACGCCCGTCACGATGGGCTCGGGCCAGTTCGATGGCTGCGAGACGAGCACGCGGTCGTGCGCGCGCACGGCGAGGCCATGCAGTGACGGCAGCCAGCACTCCTGCGCGCCGCGGGGCGTCGCCCAGCGGACGAGGAGGCGGCCGATCAACGTCGGGTGCCGCGCGTCGATGCACTCGCCGACGATCACCTCGCCGGGGCGCAGGCCCGCGAGCGGCTCGGGCGGCGCCTCGTCGAGGTGCGCGAGAGAGGCGTCGACGAGCTCGTCGACGGGGGAGGGCTCTTCGTAGAGCACGGATGATTCGCGGTCAGAGCTGTGTCGCATGCTCACACTGCCTTCCAGGTCGCGCCCGGGCGCGGGGCGCCGTGAGGTTGGGCCGATGACGTGTCCAAGGGTTCCGCGCTCAGCACTCTCCCCGTGCTCTTGGCGAGATAGAGCCGATACCGCAGCTTGGGGACCACGGCGCGAAAGGGCGACTCTCGCACAGGGATCTTATGCCCACGAACGAGAAGTGAACGATAGTAGTCGTTCGAGTCGCTGATCGCCATCGTCTCCATCACGTTCGCCGGGGCGTAACGCTCCACGACGCCCTCGACGGCCTCCACATGTCGTGTGAAGACGTCTCGACGGAGCCAGAGGCAGATGAGAGCGGCGGGGAGGGTAGGCGCGGCGAAGAAGAGAGGGGAAGAGCGACTGCCGAGGATCAATGGCACGGCAGGTATGAACCCGAGCCAGCTGATGAACATGAAGGGGACCACCGCCGAGGTGAGGCGCCGGCGCACCTGGCGCGGGGACATGGTGCCTCGACGGTTGTGCTCGAGGTCCTCGGCATCGAATGCAAGCGCGTCGGCGAGGGCGCGGAGCAGCTCGGCGCATTCACCGATGTGCGGCGCAATGGGGAACGGCTGCGCGAGCGCGGAGCCGAGGCCCGGCCTCGAGTCGAGGTGCAAACCCACTTCCCTGGGATTGGTGAGCGAGATGGACCAGACCCCCCCGGGGACGACCGTTGATTCGGCGGCGACGACGACCCGGGACCGCGGCAGGGCGTAGGCGCGGTAGGGCCCGGGCGGGAGCGGCGCCGACCTCGCGTGGACGGCCGGCGACCCGTCGACCGGCTCGAGTACGTAGTTGTTGTAGGAGAAGCGCGTCGTCCAGACGACGCGACCGAGGAACGCTACCACGTTGCCTTCGGCGATATCGGTGCGGAGCGCGGCGCGGCGCTGGGCTCCTCGCACGAGCATCCATACAAGCCCGAGATTGCACGCCAGGACGAGCACCCCGCCGAGCAGCGCGGCCTTCATGCCCGAGGCTTCGTGTCGCCACTCCGAAGCCATGGCCGCGGTAGCCATGATGAGGGTCGTGAGGGTGACGAGCAGGCCGAGCCACACCGCCCACGTTTTGAACCGGACCGGAGCAGCCTTCTCGAGCACGCCTCGCTGCGCTGAGGAGAGGTGCCCTGCCCGGTTCCTCGTGAGGTCCTCGGCGAGCGAAGCCGTGGCGGCTCCGTGGCTCACGTTCGCTCCTGCCGCCCGTTCGTCGATGACATTCGATCGCGCAGCGTGGGCGGAGCCTGGTAGTGAATGGGCCGATCGCCGTCGACAGTCACCGCGACAGGGATGTACTTGTGGATCCCCGGCACGAACGTGCGCGGTAGCGCCACCGTGGCCCCGTAGACGAGAGAGACGCGCTCCACAGCAGGCTCCACGAGGATCGTGTGGGTGCGAGGCACGACGGGCACGCGGCCACCCTCGATCATGAACGCGATCGACGGCGCCCGGGGCAATGTGAACTCGATCGATGGCCGCTCTGCGTGCATGCCCTCGATGCGAACCACCTCGTCGCCGCGCACCGCGTCGAGCACGAAGCCCGGCGGAGCTTCCTGAAAGAACCGCGGCGACAACCCCGGCGCGCGCGCGCCGCGGTACCCTGCCGGGAGCACGCCGAGCCGCACCTCGGGCAACCGCTCGTCATCCGGCGGAGGAAACCATGGTTCGACCGAGGGACCGAAGCCAAGGTGACGCGGGAACGCGAGCGGAGGCACGAAGTCGAAACATGCTGGAAGCGGCTGCCGGTACCAGAGCGCCGGATCCTTGGTCACGAGCCGCTCGACCGTGAGCCGATCGAGCGGATCCTCGAGGTTCGGCAGCTCGGCGCCGTGGAGCGGCGCGAGCTCGACGAGGTAGCCTTTGCCCAGCGGGTTTCGCGGGTAGGTGCCAGGGTGATCCATGCCCATCGAGGCCATCCCCAGCCGTGGCAAGGACACCTCGCCCTGAAGCTCGACACGCGGGTCGGCGCCGCCGTAGGCGAGCTCCCAGATCACGGGCATCACGGTGAACGGCTCCGGATCATCGATGACCGGCCTGCCTCCCGCGGTCCATCTGATCTCTCGCCGGCCGAAGATCGCGATGCGCTTCGACGTGGCGCCGATCGAGGCTCCCACGAACATCTGCGTTGTCGGCCGGCCACCGGGTGCGTACGCGGCGCCACGGACGACGAAGTCGGTCGCCTCCTTGCTCGGCCAGAAATCGATCCCCGCAGGGATGCGCGGGACGAGCGCCTCGTCACGAGGATCGTTGAACAGAGGCAGCGGCGGTGCAAGCTCGCACCTTCGCCCGGCGATCGTGAACGTCTTTTTCACCAGCACGTACGCTGTCGGGGACACCCCTTCCCAGGGGCCGAGCTCCAGGACGGCGTCATACGTCTCGCGCACGGGTGTACGTTCGGCGATCACAGCGGAGGACCCCAGACGTTGGAACCTGCGGCGTCGGCGGCGCGAGACGGGCTGCCGCTGCTGCCAGTCTGCTCCGGAAACGGCCTGGGGTCACCAGGGTGCTTACGACTCTTCATCGTGACCTTGCCGTCTTTGTTCTCGACGACCGTGACGGTCGTGGTGCCGTCGGGGTTGGCCACGGTCGTCGTTCGTCGGTCACCGCTCTGGCCTTTTACCACCCTTTCCGTCTTGCTCGACCAACCCTGGCCCTCGGGGGCTCCGGGGTTATAGTCGTGTTGCTTCGACTCGGAGCCGAAGGGCGTCGCCTCTTCCTTCTTGAGCGTCCACTTCGTTCGCTGCTCTTCAGAGGCGTCGGGGTGGTGCTCGCCGGCGGCAGTTCCTTTGATGCCGAGGCCGGGACCAGCCCCCGCGGCGCCGAGCTGGCCTTTGAACCCCTCCTTGGTCGTGTCCCCGCCGGCGTCCCAGGTGTACTCACCAGAGCCACCGATGCTCGCGGCGCGACTCTTGTATTTATCCTCCACCTTCTTCTCGATGCTTATAGAGATCTTTTGCGGGTTGTTGGTGGTGTCCGTGGACAATGTGGACGCGATTATCTTGATCTCGATGCCGCCAGGAGCCTTCACCTTCGTGTCGATCCGAATCGGGTAACGCGGATCAAGCATGTGTTGAACCAAGCTCGTCGTCGCGCTCGCAGCGGCCCCAAGGAAGCCCTTGGCGAGCTCCTCCCACGGATTTAGCTTCACATCAGGCAACCTGAAGAAGCAGTGGTCGATCGCCATCGTGGCGAGCGTCAAGAGGAGCCCACCGATCAGGTCCGCGCCGGACACGCCTACATGCACGTTCACGCACATGTTGGTGAACGTGAAGGTCGTGGGCCACGAGACCGGATCGCCGCAGGCGAGCAGCGCGAGCGGCGGCCACACGCCCGTGCACGCCGTCGTCTTGCCGTTCATCCGGACGGAGAAGCAGGTCACGGTCACGGCGCGCTTCGACTTGAACAGCTGCATCGGGAAGAGGGCGTTCACCGGCGGAATCGTGATCTGCGGAATGACAGGCCCGCAGTCGTGCAGATCGAGCATCACGTTCTTGCCGTTGACGAAGACGGTGGTCGTCTTCTGGACCTTCCCCGCGCTCTCGCCCGGCGGCCACGCGTGCGGGAGCGGGATCTCGATGGCCGCGTTGATCGTCGGCGGCGGCGCGGGCGGGATCGTCAGGAACAGGTGGGTCGAATAGCCCGCGCTGAGGTCGTTCGACCGGGTGACGGGGACAGGGACGCCCATGGCTCATCCTCCTCGGCTGGACGGCTCGTACCAGCCGCCCCGCTCGACGCGCAGGCGCATGGAGCGCTCCGCGCTGGGGTAGTCGTAGGTGAAGGCGTGGCGGAACACGAGGTAGAGGCGCCGCTCCTCCGGGAGCAGGACGAGCGCATGGGGTCGCAGCTCGCGAGTTCCGGTGCGGACCCCGGATACGTAATCGACGAAGACCCGCACTGCCGGAAGGGCAAAGGAGAGCGGCTCCGGCCCCGGGGTGAGCCCGGTCAAAGTCACCCGGCTCCGCGCCGCCGGCAGCGGGATGACCCATTGCGGGTGCGCCCGGTGATAGGCGCCGTCGTCGAACTGGGGCAGCGTGGGCCCGACTCCCGGGGGTGGCGCCACGGTGCGCATCGCCTGGACCGCGGAGTCCACCGGTACCGCGCCCCAGTACACGGGCTCGGGCGCGTCCTCGGGGAGACGTATCCGTGTCCTCGGATCCTCGATGTTGGGCAGCCGCCGGATCCCATCGTAGCGCGGGTACCCGTCGGGGGGATTCAGCGTCTCCATCAGGGACCTCACGGCGGGCGCAGGGTCGAAGCCGCGCCCACCACGGTTGCGGGCGTCCATCGCCTCGACGAACGCCTCGCGGTCGATCTCGACCTCGACGGTTCCACCGAAGGCGCGCTCATGGGTCAGGGGCATCCGCGTGAAGGGCACCGGCGCGCCGATGCGCGGGGTCGCGCCGCTCTCCCAGGTGCGATCCCCCGAGACCAGAAGCTCGCGCCGTTCGCCACCGACGGTGAGAGACACGACCATCTGGCCGACCGGCTCGCCGCCGGGCGCGTGCGCGGCGCCGAGCAGCACGACCTCGAACGCGTCGTCGCGCCTCGGCAGGTCGTCGCGGGGCGCGATGCCGAGCTCCGTCGCGCGATCGTCGTCGAGGAGCGGCCAGGGATCCTGCGTGTCGAGCTCCGTCCCCCTCGGCCCGATGCGGAACGTCGCCTTCGCCACCACCATACCGATGCGGTGGGTCGCGCCGAAGAGGCGCGCCGTCATCAGCTTGGCAGGGACGGCCGTGGCGTTGACCAGGTGCATGACAGGACCAGCGAGCACACCCGAACGCGACGCGCAGTGTCAAGCGGCCTCCGAGAAGGATTTCTGCTGCCACCACCCCGGGGCGAGGTGCAGCTTCGTGCCTGACTGGCGCTCCACGTGCGGCGGGAATACCGTCGCCCGAGCCACGTCTCACGGGCCGAGCACGCGGTCCCTCGGGGGCCTCGGCTCGCCGGCCGCGACCCCGGTCTCGCACCGCACCGCGTCATCTCGAGAGGTAGGATCCATGAACAAGCTCGCTCGCATCACCTCGGCGCTCGCCGCGCTCGTCGTCCTCGGCGCCGCCGCCCCTCCGGCCGCGGCTGCGGCCAAGGAGACCCCCGCGGCGGCCGCGAAGGCGCCGCATCACGGCCGTGGCAAGGGCCGGCCGCAGTTCCCGCAGGACGCCGCCAGCTTCAGCAAGCGGGTCGACGCGAAGAGCGCGAAGCAGCGCGCGAAGATCGAAGCGAAGATGCAGCAGGGCGGCGTCCCCGACGCGCGTCGCGCCGAGATCCGGAAGGCGCTCGACGACGCCCAGGCCAAGGTGCGCGCGGCGGTCGACAGGGCCGCCAAGGACGGCGTCATCACCCAGGACGAGGCGAAGCAGGTCCGCAAGCTCGCGCGCGAGGCGCGCAAGGCGATCGCGGAGCAGCTCGGGCTCGGGAAGAAGCACGAGAAGAAGGCGAAGCGCGAGAAGGGGAAGGGGCGCCGTATCGTGGTTCCGGTCACCTAGCGCGACGGAGGACGGTACGAAATGGATGCCGGCTGGCGGCACGCCGCCGCCGGCCAGGGCGCCAGCCGTGATGTTCTGTCACCGGTGCATGGCGCCCCCGCGCCAGGGTGCACGGCGAGGAAGCAGAGGCGAGGCCGCCGACCGCGCTCGCGGCGCCGGCGCCTGCTTCCTGGCCGCTCCTCAGTGCAGCTTGTTCTTGGCCTCGGCGAGCTCCTCGTTGATCCGCTTCACGAACGCGTCGAGGGTCATCGGGCCCTTGCTCGACGTGGCCGCGGCTTGAATGGCGTCCGTCGTGATCGAGGCGAGGCGCTCGACGTAAGCGAGCTCGGCTTCGAGCTTCTCGTAGTCGCCGCTGGCGAAGTACCCGCTGTCGTCCTTGACCTCGAGATCGGGCGCGTAGCGCTCCTTCACGTAACGCAGGATGGCGCACACGGCGACGTGCACCTTGGGGCCGGCGAACTGCGTTTTGGTCCAGTTGTAGCGGCTCCCCTGCTTGAAGAACTCGACTCCTGGCGCCTCCGGCAGGGCGGGGACGGCGATGCGCGGCCCGCCGCCGCTTGGCGTGCTTTGCGAGCTCCGGGCCAGATTGCGGGTGAGGGCCGCGGACTCGGCCAGCGCTTGACGCATCATGTCCGCCATCTCCGTGTTGCTGAGGAGGGCATGATAGTAGTGGTTGATGAAGGTGCCTTCCTCATCGAAATGGAAGTGCAGCGGCTCGCATTCGCGATGGGGGTAGAGCGTGATCCCCTCGAGACCGGAGCAGGTGACGCGCTTCTCGGCGACGAGCTCTTTCATGGCCTTGCTGAGCCAGCCGGCGGACTCGGCCTTGGCGGCGAGATCGCCGACGAGCTCTGGGACGAGGGCCGGGTCACGGAGCTTGCCGCTGTACGCGATGGAGATGCCCATGGTGCCTCCTGGTCAATCCCCTTTACTCCACCGCGGCTGTCGCGGCCAGCGCGCTCCCGCGCGCGACCTCGCACCGCGGCGACCCTCGCGGGCCGGCGATCGCGGCGCCCGTCCCGCTTACGTCCTGCAACGCTTGTTCACCACGCCTCCCGGAGAGAACCGCCAGGAGCCCGCCGGCCCCGACCTCCACGACAGCTTTTTTCATCGGGTGCGCGAGGCGTCCGCCCACCACACCCTCGTCGTGCAACAGAGCACCTCACGGGTCGGCTGGCGCGGCGCCGAGGCGACAAGCGCCTCGATCGTGTTCATTGCGATAGCGTTGCCGGAATTGTCACCAATTGCGTCGCGCCCGCAGGAACGAGAACGTGACCGACGGAGCTCCGCGGTCCGATTCCTCCGAGATCCGCTCTCGCTGCCCGTGGTTCGCCCCCGGTCCCAGTTCACGGTAGGCCCCCGGAGAGGTGTTCGCCGCGCGGGGTGGGGGATGGGCCGATGTGTGAGCCTGGGAGTCGAAGCATCCGGCAAGGCCGGGTGTTCCAACTCCCAGGCGAGTTCAGCGGGGCCCCCCCGGGGAAACGGCGTCGCGCCCGTCCCGTCAGGACGCCGCGCGCGGCGCCTCACCGAGGAGCTCGAGCCTCGCAAGGCTCGAGCAGGTCTCGGAGAGGGCGCGCATCAGCCGCAGCCGGTTGTCCCGCACGGCCGCGTCGTCCGTCATCACGAACACGTCGATGAAGTACTGGTGGAGAAGCGGCGCGAAATCCGCCACCGCCCGGAACGCCGCGTCGTACGCCCCGCTCTTCACGTCCGACGCGATCTGCTCCCGCAGCTTCAGGTACCCCGCGAAGAGCGCCGTCTCGCTCGCGTGCACCTCCTGCCCGAACGGCGCGACCGGCTCGCCCGGAGGGGCCTTGTCCGCGATGTTCGTCGCCCGCTTGAACACCTCGCCGACCCGCGCGCGCACGTCGGGGCTGAGCGCGTCGATCGCGCGCACGCGCGCCCGGAGGTCGAGCGGGCGGTCCGCGGCCACGCGCAGGCACGCGAGGACCGCGTCCTGCGGGAGCCGGTCGGACAGCAGGCCCCTCAGCCGCTCGGCGGAGAACTCGCCGAGGCGCGCCGTGAGCTCCTCGCGCGAGGCGCTGAGCTCCACGCCCGCGTAGCCGTCGTACGCGGCGCTGAACGCGGCGCCGAGGCGCAGATCGAGCTCGCGATCGAGCAGCGTGCGCAGCACGCCGAGGCAGGCGCGGCGCAGGCCGTACGGGTCGGCGGTGCTCGTGGGGATGAGCCCGATCGAGAAGCAGCCGACGAGCGTGTCGAGGCGGTCGGCGATCGCGACCAGCGCGCCGGCGTGCGTCGGCGCGGTCGCGTCCGCGGCGCCCCTGGGCAGGTAGTGATCGCGGATCACGTCGGCGACGTCGGGGCTGACCCCCTGGGCCAGCGCGTAGGCGCGGCCCATCTCGCCCTGGAGCTCGGGGAACTCGCCCACCATCAGCGCGACGAGATCGCACTTCGCGAGGTGCGCCCCCGACGCGGCCGCCATCAGCGTCGGCTCGGGCAGCATCAGGAGCAGGCCGAGCTCGCGGGCGAGCCGCTCGACGCGCTCGGCCTTGGCGAGCACGCTGCCGAGCCGCTTCTGGAACACGATGCCGCCGAGCTTCTCGCGGCGGTTCGCGAGCGGGATCTTGACGTCCTCCCGGTAGAAGAACTGCGCGTCGGACAGGCGCGCGCGCATCGTCTTGTCGTTGCCGCGCTTGATCGCCTCGGGCGCCTCCGCTGTGTTCACGACCGCCAGGTACCTCGGGAGCAGCGCGCCCGTCTTCGCGTCGCGCACGCCGAAGTAGCGCTGGTGACCGCGCGCGACCTCGAGGATCACCCGCTCCGGCAGCTCGAGGAACCGCTCCTCGAAGCCGCCGACGATGACGTGCGGCTCCTCCACGAGGGAGAGGTTCTCGCCGATCAGGAAGTCGTCCTCGATCAGCACCCCGCCGGCGTCGCGGGCCGCGGCGACCAGGCGCTCGCGCATGAGGCGCGCGCGCTCCTCGGTGTCGACGATCACGTGCGCCGCGCGCATCGCCTCGACGTAGTCCTTCGCCGCGCCGATCGCGATCTCGCCCGGCGCGAGGAAGCGGTGGCCGCGGCTCGCGCGGCCGCTGCGCACGCCGGCGATCTCGACGGGGATGACGTCGCCGCCGGAGAGCGCGACCAGCCACTGGATGGGGCGGCCGAAGGCGAACTCGCCCGTCCCCCAGCGCATCGACTTCCGGAAGGGGATGGCCGCGACGAGCGCCGCGAGGACCTCCGGGAGGAGCTCGGCCGCGGCCTTGCCGGCCTCGCGCCGGGTGCCCGCGAGGTACTCGCCCTTGGGCCCCTCGACGCGGCGCAGATCGGACACCGCGCAGCCGAGCTTCTGCGCGAACGCCTCGGCCGCCTTCGTGGGCGCGCCGTCCTTGAAGGCCGCCTTGACGGGCGGGCCGGTGACCTCCTCCTCGAGGTCCGGCTGGCGCGCCGCGACAGCGGAGACGAGCAAGGCGAGCCGCCGCGGGGTGCCGAGCGCGCGCATCGCGCCGTGGCGGAGCCTGAGCTCCGCGAGGCGCTTCGTGGCGAGTTCCGGGAGCGCGCGGAGCGCGGCCTCGACAAACGACGAGGGGAGCTCCTCGACGCCGATTTCGAGCAGGAGATCGCTCGCTTCGTTGGACATGGGACCGCGGACGCTACCCCAGAACCGCCCGTCCGGCGAGGCGGTCGATCGATCCACGGGGGCCACCTCGAGCCGCGGCTCGCTGCGCCGGACCCCGCGCCAGGCCGCGCCGGACCGAGCGCCCTGCCGCGCGCTCAGCGCCCCGGCGCCGCGTCCTGGAGGGCGCGCGCGAGCACCTTCGTGAAGGCGCGAGCCTCTCCTCCGTTCGGGTTGTTCTTGCGCCCGTAACGGCTCGCCGCGCCGACGCGCACGATGCACTGGACCGTCCGCGTGTACCGCCGCGCTTCCTTCGCGATCGCCCGATCGTCCGGCGCGGACGCCGACGAGACGGCCGCGCCGAGGTCGTTCAGCGCCGCGTCGAGCGGCGGGCAGCCCTCCGGCGTGTCGGGCAGATCGAGGGGGGGCGGAGCGTGGCAGCAACGGGCGCGCACGGCGGCGAGGGCCGCCATGTCGTACCAGCGGAGCACGCCCCATTCCTTCGTCGCATCCGAGATACCCTTCGGGCCGGCGGCCTGGGCGAGGTGGCCCTTCAGCGCGGCGACGCCCTTCATCGGGTCGACCTCGGCGCAGACGAACGCCATCTGCCCCGCGGTCGCGGCGTCGACGCTCTTGCCGGGGAAGAGCGGGGCCATGCACGCGGCGAACGCCGCCGGGGCCGCTTCCGCCGGCGCTGCGCTCGCCGCGCCGGCGTCCACCGGCGCCGCCGCGGCGGCGCCTTGCGCTGCCGCGGGAGCCGTGTCGTACGCTGCCGCGGAAGCGGCCGGGGGGCCTCCTGGCGCTGCGGGGGTGGCGCAGGCGGCGGGCGCGGCAGGCAGCGCCGGGACGGGCGGCTGGGGCGTCGCGGCACCGCGGTGGCGCAGCCAGAGCCACGCCGCCGCGGCGGCGCCGGCGAGGACCACGACACAGAGGACCAGCGCCGCGATCCGGGGGGCGGCGGACGGCCTCCCGCGGGGCGGGCGCGGCTCCGGCGCCGGGGCCGGGGCGCGCAGCGCACCGGGACGGGGCGCGCGGACGTGCGCGACGTCGCTGGCTGGCGCGGGCGCGAGCGCGAGCGGCTTCGAGGGCGTCGGCGGCACCTCGTCGCCCGCGAACAGCGGCACGGCGCGGAACGACGGCGGGCTCTCCAGCTCGTCGTCTTCATCGGAAAATAGCAATGCAGGTGGAATAGACGGCGTTTCCGCCTGCGCGGGCGAGAGGGCCGGCTGTTCGACCTGCGCGGGCGAGAGGGCCGGCCCGGGCGGGCTGCCGGAGGCACCTGCCGGTGTGGCGCCGGCGAGCTCCGATGGCCCGGGAGGCGAGGCCGAGGGCGCGTTCGCGGGCCGGTCTGGCGCCTCGGGCACCGGGGTGATCGGCGTGCCCGCCGTCGATCGGAGGCCCAGCGCCGAGAGCCCGTGGAGCGGGATCGGCGTCCGGCGCGCCGCGGAGCCTCCGCTGTGCGGCGGCAGCGAGCTCGTCTGGCCACGAGGCGGCGGGCTCCAGCGAGGCGGCTGCGAGCTGCGGGAGCTCTCTCCCGGCGGGGCGCTCCTGCGCGGCGGCTGCGAGCCGCCGGAGCTCTCTCCCGGCGGGGCGCTCCTGCGCGGCGGCTGCGAGCCGCCGGAGCTCTCTCCCGGCGGGGCGCTCCTGCGCGGCGGCTGCGAGCTCGACGCGCCCCGCAGGCCGCTGCTCGAGGGGCGCGGCGCCGGCACGGTCCTCGCCGGCGCTGCGAGCGGGTGCTCGTCGAGCGGCGTCAGCTCCTCCAGGCCGTCGCCCGGCCGCGCCGCCTCCAGCGCGCGGCGGAGCGCGGCGACCTCGACGATCCGCTCCCTGGCGTCGCGCGCGAGCGCCTGCTCCAGGACGCGCCACAGCGCGTCGCCCTCCGCGCCCGCCAGCGTCACCCGCGGCGCGGCGCCGGCGCCCTGCAGGCGGCGCAGCTCCCTGTCGCTCTCGGCCGGGAAGGGGTGCTTCCCCGAGAGCGCCACGTACAGGGTCACCCCGAGCGCCCAGGTGTCATCCCCGCGCGACGGCCCCTCGCCGGCGGCCCGCTCCGGCGAGCGGTAGCTTACGAACGCCGGCGTCTCGAGCGGATCCGACAGCCATCCCTGCGACGCGCACGGCTCGTCCCCCATGACGACGCACGCGGCCGACAGCCGGCCGTGCACGGTCCCGCGCCCGTGCATGCGCTCGACGCGCTTCGCCAGGCGGATGACCCAGCCCACCGCGTCCCGGGCCGGCAAGGGTCCCGCGCGTGCGATCCGCGCAGCGAGCGTCTCCATACGAGCGGGGCAGCCTAGTGCGGCGCCACGCCGCGGACCACATTGTGGCGCCTCGCGCGACCCGCCGGACGCGGTCGCCGCCTCGTCATCTCGTCATCTCGTCATCTCGTCATCTCGTCGTTGCGCCGTCTCCTCGTCCGGCTGCCCGGCGGCGTCGCCCTCAGCCCTCGATCACGTCCGCCATCGTGTAGCGGCCAGGCGGCTTGCCGTGCAGGTGCCACGCCGCGCGCAGCGCCCCGCGCGCGAAGAGATCCCGGCTCGTGGCGCGGTGCGTGAGCTCCAGGCGCTCGCCGGGGCCGAGCAGGTGGACGGTGTGGTCGCCGATGACGTCGCCGCCGCGCACGGCGAAGATCCCGAGCTCGTCCGCCTTGCGGGGGCCGACGTTGCCCTCCCGGCCGTGCACGTCGGAGAGCGCCGCGGCCGCGTCGCCGGCCTCGCCGCGGGCCGCGCGCACGGCGTCCGCGAGCCGCACGGCCGTGCCGCTCGGGGCGTCCACCTTGGCGCGGTGGTGCACCTCGACGATCTCGACGTCGTAGCCGGGCCCGAGCCGCCGCGCCGCGCTCGCCGCGATCTCCGCGAGCACGTGGATGCCGATGCTCGTGTTCGGCGACCAGAGCACGGGCACGTGCTGCGCCGCCTCGTCGAGCAGCCGCTCGCACGTGGCGTCGAGGCGCGTCGTGCCGCTGACCACCGCGACCTTGGCCCGCATCGCGAGGTGCAGGAGCCGGGGGAGCGCCTCGGGCCGCGAGAAGTCGATGACAACGTCCGCGCCGAGCAGCCCGGCGCTCGTGTCGTCGCTCATCGCGACGCCGATGGTGCCCGTCCCCGCGAGCTCGCCGACGTCGCGGCCGATGCGCGACGAGCCGCGCGACACGATCGCGCCCACGACCTGCGCGCGCTCGTTCGCGGCGAGCCGGACGATCGCCTGGCCCATCTTGCCGCCCGCGCCGTGGATCGCGACCTTCAGCGAGCGCGCCTCCTCGGCCGCAGCGGCCCCCAGCAGCACGCCCATGGGTACGCCTCGATGATCGCCGTTCGATTTCACGTCGCCTCGCGCCTCGCCTCGAGCCGCCGCACCGCCTCGGCGATCTGCTGCCTTGTCGCGTCGCCGGCCGGCGCCAGCGGCAGCCGCACGGCGGGGCTCATGCGGCCGAGCGCCGCGAGCGCGGCCTTCGCGGGCGCGGGGTTCGGCTCGACGAACATGAGCCCGTGCAGCTCGAGCAGCGCGAGGTGCGCCGCCCGCGCGCCCGCGAGGTCGCCGGCCAGGAACCGCCGGGTCACCGCGCTCGTCTCGCGCGGCAGCACGTTCGACGTGACGCTGATGACGCCCTTCGCGCCGAGCGCCATCATCGCGACCGTCAGCGCGTCGTCGCCGCACAGGACGGTGAGCCGGTCGCCGAGGCGCCGCACGAGCTCCTGGCAGCGGAGCACGTTGCCCGTGGCGTCCTTGATCGCGACCACGTTCGGCGCGGCCGCGCAGATGCGCTCGGTCGCCTCGGCGGACAGGTCGATCCCGGTCCGACCCGGGATGTTGTAGAGCACGATGGGCGCGGAGATCGCCTTCGCGATGGCCAGCGTGTGCTCGCGGAGCCCGTCCTGCGACGGCTTGCTGTAGTACGGCATCACGATCATCACGCCCTCGGCGCCCGCCGCGATCGCGGCGCGCGAGGCGTCGATCGTCTTCTTCGTAGAGAACGAGCCCGTCCCCGCGATCACCGGCACGCGGCCGCGGGCCGCCTCGACGACGCGCCGGATGACCGCTGTCGTCTCCGATTCGCTCAGGGTCGGTGACTCGCCCGTGGTCCCGCACGGCACGAGCCCGCTGACGCCCCCCGCGATCTGCGCCTCGACCAGCGCGTCCAGCGCCTGGAAGTCGACGGCCTCGCCGTCGGGCGTGAATGGCGTGACCAGGGCGGTGAAGGTTCCCGACAAGGGGAGCTGCGTCATAAAGGGACCATGATCGCCACCCGGGGTGCGCGTCAACAGGAGAGGACAGGTTCACCACCACCTCCGCGCACTCCGCGGGTTCCCGCCGCGCCGCGCTGGTCGGGCGCGGCCGCGCTGCGCCGGGCGGGCGGCGCGCGCCGCGCCCGACCAGCGCGGCGCGTCGTCGACCCTCGCCGGTCGAGCGCGGCCATGGACGCCCTGCGGCGCGGGTTCCCGCCGCGCCGCGGGGCTGACGGATCGCGCCCCGGACGCCTCGAGAAAGGCTGGCATTCTGCTAGCCTGCGCGGTGTGGCACCTCGCTCGTCAGGGCCGTATGCCCGCGCGCGCCAGGTCCCGGAGAAGCCCCCGCCATGGATCTCGCCCAGTACATCAAGAGCATCTCCAGCGCGGCCACTACCATCCTGGAAGGGATGGCGGTCACGTTCTCCCACCTGTTCCGGGAGCCCATCACCGTCCAGTATCCCGACAAGACGGACCGCCCTGTCAGCGAGATGCTCCCCCCGCGCTACCGCGGCTTCCTCGAGGTGCAGATGGACATCTGCACCGGGTGCAAGCGCTGCGAGCGCGCGTGCCCCATCGAGTGCATCGCCATCGACCTGGAGAAGGACCCGGCGACGAAGAAGCAGGCGATGAGCCGCTTCGACATCGACATGGGCAAGTGCATGTACTGCGGCCTCTGCGTCGAGGCGTGCAAGACCGAATCGACCGGCGCGATCCGCCACACCCGCGAGTTCGAGGGCGCGGCGCCGACGCTCGATCACCTCACCTTCCGCTTCATCCCGGAGGGGCTGGTGCCGCTGTACAGGGCGCCGAAGGACCTCGGCGAGGTGCCAGTCGGCGAGTACGGGCCTCACGCCCGCGAGGCCCGGGAGCGCGCCATGCGCGACAACCCCGCCGCGCTGGAGGAGCTGCGCGCCATCTGGCGCAGGGAGCGCGGCAAGGACAAGGGCGCCGAGGGCGGGGCCGAGGACGCCGGCGCCGCGGGCGGGTGAGCCGGGGCGTCGCGCTTGATGGCTTGATGGGCGGTGGGCGGCGATCTAACGTCGCGGTCCCCACCGCATGCCTCCCCTGAGCACACTCGCCTTCCTCGGGCTCGCCGCGCTGACGCTCGGCTCCGCCGGGCTCGTGGCGTTCTCCAGGAACATCATCCACTCGGCGCTGGCCCTGCTCGGCACGTTCCTCGGCGTCGCCGGGCTGTACGTCACGCTGTCGGCCGATTTCCTCGCGGCGACGCAGGTGCTCGTCTACGTCGGCGGCACGCTCATCCTCATCCTCTTCGCCGTGATGCTCACGAGCCGCATCCAGGAAATGAAGATCTCGAACCCGCGCGGCGGGCTCGCCGTGGCCTTCGCCCTGGTCACGGCGGTGCTCCTCGTGCTCGGCAGGGTGGCGACCCGGACCCCCTGGCCCGCCGAGGCCCGGTCGGCGATGCCGTCCACGGCCAAGCTCGGACACGCGTTCCTCGGCGAGTACCTGCTCCCGTTCGAGCTCGGATCCATCGTCCTGCTCGCCGCCATGATCGGGGCTGTCGTCCTGGCGCGCCGCGCCGTCAAGCGCGCCTGGGAGCGGGAGTAGCCGATGGAGATCGGGCTCATCCACTACCTCACGGTGGCCGCCGTGCTCTTCGGTCTCGGGCTGTTCACGGTGATGACCCGGAAGAACGCGGTGGGCATCCTCCTCGGCGTCGAGCTCATCCTCAATGCGGCTGCGCTCAACTTCGTCGCGTTCGAGCACTTCGTCGCGGGCGGCGTGGCCGGCCAGGTGTTCACTGTCTTCATCATCGTCCTCGCCGCCAGCGAGGCGGCGATCGCGCTGGCCATCGTGCTCCAGGTCTATCGCAGCCACCGCAGCATCATGGCCGACCAGCTCACGTCGCTGAAGCACTGACGCGAGCGCGGGCATCCGTGCGGAAGCGTGGGATGGACGACGCGGCGCGCGCGACGAACGCGGCGCGCGCGACGAACGCGGCGATCGTGGACGACGCGCCGCGCGGCGCGTCGGGCGCGGCGGGCCATTGACGACGCGGCGAGCGGGACGCCCGGACCGGCGCGTCGCGCGCCCTGCGGGCCACGTGTGTCGGGCTGCGCGGTCGTGGGGGAACAGGCTTGACGTGCGCGCAATCTGCCTCTTCCGGTGGAGCTCAATCCCACCGACAAGCAGGAAAAACCTGACCTTGCCTAGGCCCTGAGGGCGACCCACGTTCTAAGCATGCAGAACCTATCCAAGTCGGAGCTGGTGGGGTTCGTGGAGCTCGAGGTCGGCTCGCTTGCCGTGCAGGTGCCGATCCGCGCTGCAGAGGCGGCGACGGAGCTCCCCCTCGCATCGTTCGAGGCCGAAGGGGACAACTGCGCCATCCTCGTGCGCGGCGATACGTCCTCCAAGGCGGTTGAGGTCGCGCTGCGGGAGGCGGCGCAGGAGGCGGTCAAGCACCTCTCGAAGAAGCTGCTGAACTAGCGCGGGGCGATCGTCCGCGGTCCCGGCGCGGGGGCTGCGGGCTGTCGCCTCCGACGCGCGGCGCCCGGCGCCGGAGCTCCGCGGAGGAGCGACGCGGACATGTGCAGGCGGGCCGCGATGTGATCCGAGGTGAATCCCTCGACGCACATCGTGCTACGCTGCGCCGCGACATCCCCCGTGAAGCTCATCATCCAGATCCCTTGCTTGAACGAACGCGAGACCCTCGCGCAGACATTCTCCGACCTGCCGAGGTCGATCGACGGCGTCGACGAGATCGAGGTCCTGATCATCGACGACGGCAGCACGGACGGGACGAGCGAGCTGGCCGAACAGCTCGGGATCCACCACATCGTCCGCTTCGCGATGAACCGCGGCCTCGCCGCCGGCTTCATGGCCGGCATCGACGCGTGCCTGCGCCTCGGCGCTGACATCATCGTGAACACCGACGCGGACAACCAGTATCGCGGCGCGGAGATCCCGAGGCTCGTCGCTCCGATCCTCGAAGGCCGGGCCGACCTGGTGATCGGCGACCGGCAGACGGACAGGATCGAGCACTTCTCGCCGCTCAAGAAGGTGTTGCAGCGGTGGGGCTCGCGGCTCATCCGGCGCCTGTCGGCCACCGACGTCGCCGACTCGCCGAGCGGCTTCCGCGCGGTGAGCCGGAAGGCCGCGCTGCAGCTCTTCGTGCACAACCGCTTCACCTACACGCTGGAGACCGTGATCCAGGCAGGCCGCCGCGGCCTCGCCGTGGAGAACGTGAAGATCACGACCAACCCGAAGACGCGCGAGTCGCGGCTCTTCCGGTCGATCCCCGACTACCTGAGGCGCGCCGGTCCGGTGATGTTCCGGGCTTATGCGATGTACCGCCCCGTGCAGCTCGTGGGCTGGGTCGCAGCGATCTTGCTCGTGTTCGGCCTCGCGCTCGGCGTCCGGTTTCTCTATTTCTACCTCCAGAACCCGGACTACAGCGGTTATATCCAGTCGCTGATCGTCGCCACGGGCGCCGTCGTCGTGGCGTGCATCCTGGTGGCCGTGGCGCTGCTCGCGGAGCTCATCGCGGCGAACCGCCGCCTCGTCGAGGAGGTGCTGATGCGCGTGCGCCGGATCGAGACCGAGCTCGCGCAGCGGGCGCCGGGCGTCCGGCCGGAGGGCATCCACACGACCGGCGCGAAGCCGTGGCGCAACCAGCAGGTGCACAGGGCGCGGGCGAGCGCGGGGTGATGGCCATGTCGGGGAACATCGTCGGCAATCATTACGACAAGTACGGCACGAAGAACCCTGTCGCCCGGATGCTGATGGGCGGCTTCCTCGGCGCCGTCACGGACCTCTACCGCCGTGTCGCGCCGCGCTCGGTGCTGGAGGTCGGGTGCGGAGAAGGCCGGCTGGCCCACCACATCGTGACGAGCGCGCCGCGGCCCGAGCGGTTCGTGGCCACCGACGTCTCGCTGGAGCGCGTCGCGCCCGACGTGGATCCGCTCATCCAGTTCCGGGAGGCGTCGGTCTACGAGCTGCCGTTCGAGGATCGCGAGTTCGATCTCGTCGTGTGCTGCGAGGTGCTCGAGCACCTCGAGGACCCGGCGCGCGCGCTGCGCGAGCTGCGGCGCGTGGCCGGCCGCTGGGTGATCGCGAGCACGCCGCGCGAGCCGCTGTGGCGGGCGCTGAACGTGCTGCGCGGCCGGTACCTCGCCGATCTCGGCAACACGCCGGGCCACATCCAGCACTTCGGCCGCCGCGATCTCGTGGCGCTCGTGGGGGGCGAGCTCGCCGTCCGCGAGGTGAAGAGCCCGGTCCCCTGGACGGTGCTGCTCGCCGAGCAGCGCCCGTAGCCCCGCTGGCCGGGGCGCTCAGCCGCCCGGGTCCTCCATGTCGTCGTCCTGCGAGGGATCTGCCGGGTCCGAAGGCTCCGGCGCGGACGGCGCGTCCGCGGGCTCCGGCGCGGACGGCGCGTCCGCGGGCTCCGGCGCCTCTGCCGGGGCGGCGCTGCGCTTGTCCCGCAGGTACACCGTGTAGCCCTTGAAGCGCTCCGTCGCGGAAAACGCGCTGTCCAGCTTCAGCGCCCGGCCGCGCCGCGCCGCGTTCTTTCCGACCACCACCGCCTCCGCGGCCTCGACGAGCGCGGCCTGCGCGCCGCTGTCCTTGGGCCACGCCTGGGCGGGCTCGGGCCCCTGGCCCTTGGGCGGCTGGAGCTTGGGGAGGATGTGGAGCGCCTCGACCGGATAGAGCCCGTCCTCGTAGCCGGGCGCGCCGAGCGTCAGCACCTCATAGGGCAGCTCGTCGGGCGGCGGCGGCTCCTTCGGCATGGTCACGAGCTGGAGGCCGCCGAAGCGGCGCTTCTCGGTCGCGTGGCGGTGAACGAGCTCGTTGAACAGCACGGCCGCCTGGAGCGTGTCCGGCGGGCGCTGGTTCGGCGGGTACAGGATGTGGGTGATACCGACGCTCCGGTAATGCTCGTAGAGCTCGCGCGGCCCGCGCACGGGCTCGTAGAAGATGAGCGACTGCCAGGCCTGGATATCGAAGATGATGTCGCGCTCGATGCCGAGCGTCGTGCGGTAGTTGCGCGCGAGGATGCGCGCGTCCGGCGGGGTCGCCTGGGTGATCGCGCGATGATTCTCGCGGAATTTGAACCGCTGCGCGTCGGTCCATTTCTTCTCGTACGTGGAGCGGATCAGCGAGAGCGCGCGCTCGAGCCGGTCGGGGCCGGAGTAGAAAGGCACGTCGCCGCTCCACACGATCTGGAACACCACGAGCGGCACGAGGCCGAGCCGCGCGACCGTCCCGAGCTGCCAGGTGCGGACGAGCATCGCGGCCGTGGCGGCGATCGGCACCGCGAGCAGGCCCTGCAGGTAACGGTCCGCTGTGTACGTGTTGCCCCAGACCCAGATGCCGGCGAACGCCGCCCAGGCCGCGAGCGCCGGCCTGCGCCGGCCCCGGATGACAAGCAACATCGGCAGGAGCAGCGTGAAGAGCGAGCCCATCGACGGGACGTAGCGCGTGAACGAGTAGTGCGGGGAGAACGAGAACGAGAAGAAGTTCCCGACCGCGATGAGCTGTCGCTCCAGCCCCTTCCCCTTCGGCAGGTAAGGCTTGTTGGGGTACGCCTTCTCCATGAACTCCGCGGAGCGCGGGTGTTGCGGGTACGACCGCGTGAACACGCGCTGCGCCATCGGATACACGGGGTTGTTGTGATAGATGGTGTTCTTGACGAAATGCGGCGCGGCCGTGCCGAGCGCCACGCCCGACGCGAGGAGCCCCGCGATGAGGACGCGGCGCGGCGAGAGGAGCGGCCGCCGGCGCTTCTTCGCGGCGCGGAACGCCGCGCGCCCCAGCAGGTACGCAGCGCGGGGCACGACGATCGCCGCTGCCATGCCGAGGTGATAGACGGCCTGGTACTTCACCAGCATCGCGCCCCCGAGGGACGCGCCGAGCAGGACGGCATACCGCCTGTCGAAGCGCTCGGCGAAGCGCATCGACGCGAGCAGGACGGGCGCCGCGAAGAAGCCCAGAAAATGGTCCGACGAGCCGCTGGGGTTCTGGTCGTGGACGAACAGCGAGGGGAACAGGAAAAACGCCGCCCAGAGGCCGGGGACGCGCTCGCCCTGCAGCAGGTACCGCGCCAGCGCCGCGACGCCGACCACCTTCCACGCGACGAACACGAGCTCCAGGTGGAGCGCCAGCATCCATCGCTGCTCCACGATCAGCCCGGGGACGCTGAAGCCCCAGGCGTAGAGCATGCTCGCGAAGTGGGGGAAGGCGCGGTTCACGTCCCCGTAGAACGGCACGATGCGGCCCGCGCGCGCGTAGTCCTGCCCGATCGGCAGGTGATACCAGCTCGCGTCGAAGCCGATGGACTCCGGGGTCAGCGACATCAGGTAAAGGAGAACGAGGCCCACGGCGCCCACGCCCGTCGCCGCGAGCCAGAGCCAGCGCATTGCCCCTCTCGGCGTGGTCGAGGCGTCGAGGTCGCCCTTCAACCGCGACAGCCAGCGCGGTAGCTCCAGGAGGCCGCCGGCGAGGAGCGCCGCCGGCAGCGCGAGCCCGAACCAGGGGCGGATCCAGCCGGCCGCGCCGGCGAGGTACATGCCGAACACGAAGGCGGTGGTGCCGAGCGCCATGCCGAACAGGCCCTCTTCGACCGGCGGCAGGTGCGCGAGGCGGAGCGCCCGGCGCAGCAGCACGAGGCCGATACCGAGGCTGGAGAGCAGGAACAGCAGCGAATAACCCCAGAGCGGCGCGAGCCGCCACAGGAGCCAGTGCTGCACCGGGATGTGCTTGTGGACCGCGAACGCGTAATAGGCGAGGCCCGCGATGCAGGCGACGGCCGCGAAGGCGCCGCGCAGGAGCCTCGGCCGTGGCGAGTCGGAGGTCAGGGCGGCGCGCAGGCGAGCCAGGGGCGAGTCGGGAGTGAGGACAGCACGCAAGCGAGCCAGCATGGCGGGCGCGCATCCTAGTACCGCGTGTCGAAAATCCAGGCAGGTTTTATGGCCGAAGCACCGTGGCGACGCGCGCGGTTGATCCGCTAGCGCCGTCGGGGCTCGGCCCCGCGCCGCCCGCTGAGCAGGCGCGCTGCGAGCCAGCCGCCGACGTCGACGGCGAGCGAGGTGGCGCGCGACATCACCGCGGCGCCCAGCGCGGCGGCGGGACCCACGGCCGGGGCGAGGCCCACGGAGAGCAGCGCCTCACGCACGCCGATGCCGCCCGGCGTGGCCAGCGCGAGGAAGCCGACGATCGGCGCGAGCACGAAGAGGCCTGATCCGCCGAGCGCCGCGCCCGGCGTCGCGCCGACGGCGAGCGCCGCGCAGGTGCCGTGCGCGGCCCAGGTCAGCCAGTACGCCGCGTGGGCGAGCGGCAGCCGCGCCGGCATCAGCGGCCCGCGCCCCTCGGCCGCGAGGAGCTTGCGCACGCGCGCTGGCGCGCGGGCCCGATCCACCGTCATGAGCGCGACGAGCACCACGCCCAGGGCGAGGGGCACCGGCAGGCTCCACCGCCCGATGAGCGCGCTCACGCCAGCGACCTGCTCGCCGCCCGCCGCGAGCAGGCCGAGCCCCACCATAGCGCCGACCGAGACGAAGCTGATCAGCTCGACGGCGAACGACGACCCCACCACCGCGCTCGTCGTGCCGATGCGCGGCGCGCCGAGCATGCGGGTCAGCGGCACGCCGACCTTGCCGGGGATGTACCGCGCCGCCTGCGACTCGATGTGCAGGGCGATCGCCGGCCAGCGGGGGATGGACCGGCCTGTCAGCTCCTCGAGGAGCCAGGCCCACCCGAGCCCGAGCACGACCGCGCCCAGCGCGAGGGGCAGCACCGACAGGGCCACGAACGCCGGGCGGACCTCGATGGACTCGCCGCTCTCCCACCGGCGCGCGAGATCCCGCGCGGCGAGGCCGATGAACAGCGCCGCGGCAACGAGCATCACCGGGCGCAGCGCGGCGCGCGCCCTGGCGAGCGGGCCCCCGATCCCTTGCAGCGGGCCGGGGGCGCCGGGCGCCGGCTCGGGCGGGGCGTCCGGGATCTTCGGTGGGGCGGGCGGGGCGTCGGGGGGCGGGGCGGCCGGAAGATCGACGAGCGACGCGGGCCTGTCCTTCACGTCGGCCGGCGCCTCGCCACGCAGAAGACCGACAGCCCGAAGCGCGGCCGGTAACCGCGCGCGATGAGGTCGACCTCGGCGCCGAGGACGGCCTCGAGCGCGGTGGAGGCGAGGCCCGACTTCGGCGAGGGCTGCTTCATGCTGCCCTTGCCCGGGCGCAGCCTGCGCGCGGCGCTCCAGACGGCGCGCGAGCCGACAGCGGCGGGAAAGAGGAGCTGGTTGAAGTACGCGCAGGCCTCCACCTGGAAGTCGGCCGGCAGCGCGGCGCGGAAGCTGCCCGCGGTGTACCGGCGAAAGTGCTGCAGCGCGCGGTCATGATCGCTGAACAGCCACGGATACGCCGGCACCGTGGCGACGAAGATCCCGCCGGGGCTCAGGTGATCGTGGATCCACCGGAGCGAGGCGCGGTCGTCCTCGATGTGCTCGATGACGTCGAGCGCGCAGATCACGTCGTAGCGCTGGTCGAGCTCGAACGGGAGCGACGCGCTGTAAAGCGTCCTCGCCGCGCCGGTCCTCGCGATGGCCTCCTGTCCGAGGGGGCTCACCTCGTTCGCGTCGACGGCGCCGAACTCCGCGAGGACGCTCAGGTTCTGGCCGACCCCGGCGCCGACCTCCAGCAGCTCGAGCGGCCGCCGCGCGGGGGCGAACTCGCGCACCAGATGGGCCAGCAGCCGAGCCCTCCCCTTCCTCAACCAGTCGCCGGATTCCTCGGAGTACTGCTGGTATGCCGTCGTTTCCATCCGCTCTTTTATTCTGCGTGCGGGGTCGGTGCTTCGGGGGGAGGCGGCTCGCTCGGGGGAGGCAGCTCCGGGGGTGAGGTCGGCTCTGCCTCGGCCGGCTCCGGGACCGGGTCCGGGATCTCGATCGTCAGGTCGTCCACCTTGGTGGCCGGCTGCTTCCGCGGCCTCTTCGGCGGAGGCGGCGGCGCGCGACGCTTGCGCGGCGCTGTGGACGTCGCGGCGGCGCTCGCCGAAGGCTGCGCGGACGGCGCCGCCGACGCGGCCGGCGCCGTGTCGCTGGGCGGAGGCGCAGGCTCCTGCGGGGGCGCCGGGTCGGTCGCGACGGCCGGCGGCGCGGGCTCGCTCTCGGCCGCCGGCGCGCCCGGCGGCGGGAGCCGCAAGCGGACGACCTGCCAGACCGCGACGCCGGCGAGGACCACCAGCGCGAGCGCTCCCCAGCGAGCGAGCCGACGCCGGCGCGAGCCGGGGTCGAACTCCGGGAGCTCGCCCTCGTGCGCCATCCCGTTCACGGTGGAGCCCCTCATCCAGTGCTCCGGCGTCTGGCCGGCGCGGGCTGCGTGCTCCGGCGGGACCGGAGCACGCGCGATCGGCGGCTCGAGCGGCTGCGGCGCGCGCAGCGCAGCGGGAGGCGCGGCGCTCAGGGCCGCGACCGAAGCGATGGCCGCTGGCTCGACGCGATCGCGACGCTCTTCGGGCAGCGCCTGGCTCGGCGGCGCGCCGCGTTCGCTCGCCGCCTCCGTCGGCTCGACCGCCCGAAGCGCGGGCGCCTGCGGTGGAGGCGCTGCGGCCGCCGACGCTGCCGGTACGACAAGCGCGAACGCCTCGCCGCTCTGGGGCGCCGCCTCGGCGGGCGCCGCCTCGGTGGGCGCCGCCTCGGCGGGCTCCGCCGTGCCCGTGGCCGCCTGCGGCGCGAGCGCCGCGGGCTCCGGGGAGGCGAGCGCCGTGGCCGCCTGCGGCGCTCGCGCCGCGGGCGCGGACGGCTCCACCCAGGGCTCGTCCACGTCGGTGTCGATCGCGTCCTCTTCGAAATCCTCGATGTCGACGTCGACGAGCGAGGGCGCGCTGTCGGCCGGCGGCCGGGGCGCTCCGCTGCGCGGAAGCGGCGTCGATCCTTGCGGGACCTCGAGGCTGCCGTCCGCGGTCGCGGGCTGCGCGCCGCTCGGCGGCGCCTTCGCGGAGAGCGGCGCCGTGGAGATCGGCGTCGCCGTCTGCGACGCGGCGTCGCTGCGCCGCGGCGGCAGAGGGGGCCGCTCGCCGCGCCGCGAGGAGAGCGGCGGGGCCTCGCCGAGCGGGGGCCGCTCGGCGAGCTGGGACGAGGCGGGCGGCGGCTCGCCGAGCTGCGCCTGAGCCGCAGGTCGCTCGGTGAGCCGCGGCGGCGCCGCAGGTCGCTCGGTGGGCCGCGGCGCCGCAGGGGGCCTCTCGGTGAGCCGGGGCGGCGTCGCAGGTCGCTCGGTGAGCCGCGGCGGCGCTGGCGGCCTGTCGGTGAGCCGCGGCGGCGCCGGCGGCCGCTCGCTGGGCCGCGCGGGGATCTTCGCGCTCGGCAGCGTCGACAGCGGAGCAGCGCTCGCGGACCGCTCGCTCGGCCTTCGATCGGGTGAGCCCGCCGCGACCTCGCCGTCGGGGTCGGCCATCCGCGGCAGCGGCGGCGCCTTCGGGATCGTCGAGCCCGTCGCCGGCCGCGGCGGCGCCGCGGGCGGGCGCGTCGGCGCGGACCGAGGGGGCAGCGGCGGCGGCCGCGGCGAGCTCAGGCTGGCCGGGGCCTCGGTCGAGAGATCGGCGATGCGGGCGAGCGACTCCGCCAGATCGCGCGCGCTGCTGAAGCGCCCCTCGGGATCGCGATCGCAAGCGCGCGCGAACCACGCGTCGAACGTCGGCGGCAGCTCCGGGTTCACCCGCGAGGGGACCGGGATCTCGCCGACCGAGATCTTGATCAGCAGGTCGCCGATGCCCTCGCTGTCGAACGGGAGCTCGCCCGTCACGCACTGGTAGACGATCACGCCGAGCGCCCAGAGGTCGGCGCGGTAGTCGACCTCCTGGAGCCCCTTCACCTGCTCCGGGCTCATGTAGTGCGGCGTGCCCATGAGCGTGCCGACCGTCGTGCGCTGGGCCGCGCGCTTGCCGTGGCCCACCTTGGCGATGCCGAAGTCGAGGATCTTGACGACCTCGTCGTCCTCGTTCGCGCAGAGGAAGAAATTCTCAGGCTTGAGGTCGCGGTGCACGATGCCGGCCCCGTGCGCGCGGGTGAGCGCGCGCGCGACCTGCGTCATGATCCTCGACGTCTCCTGGAGCGAGAGGCGGCGCCGGCGCGCGAGCCGCTCGAAGAGGTCCTCGCCCTCGAGCAGCTCCATCACGATGAACGGCTGCTCGCCCTCGATGCCGTGATCGAGGATCTGCACGACGTGTGCGCTGCGGAGCTGCGCCGCCGCCGTGGCCTCGCGGCGGAACCGCTCGCGCGCGTCCTCCTGCTTCGCCAGGTCGGGGTCGATGAGCTTGACGGCGACGTGCGTGCTGAGGGCCAGGTGCTCGGCGACCCACACCGAGGCTTGCGCGCCCTGCCCCACGGGTCGGATGAGGCGGTAGCGCTCGCTCAGCACCTGACCTGCTGCGATAGACACGGCGGCAAAAGCCTACGTCGAGGGGAACATCCGTGTCGAGTTCCTGCGCACGGCCTCAGATCTCCCGACGAGCCGTTTCCTTCATCAGCGCGCGCCACTCGTCATCGGTGAGCTCCGGATAAATGTAGTCGCCCTCGAAATTTGTATGGTGCAGGAGCAGCCTCGCGACGTGGGCGATGATCCCGGCGACGTCGCTGCCCTGCGCGGCGCGCGCGAGCGCCTCGGTGGCGTCGCGCACCGCGGCGTGCTGCTTCAGCGCGACCTGGACCTCCTCGGCGAGCCCGCGTGCCTGGAAATGCGGGAAGATAGCGGCTTCTTCGTAGTGCATGTGCCGCTCCATCGGCCCGCGGAGAAATGCGAGCAGGCTCTCGCGTTCAGCGCTCGCCTCGTCCGCGGAGCGCTGCGCCATGGCGAGCAGCTTCCTCGCCATGTCGCGAGCGAGCTCTTCTTCCTGGAAGAGCTCGCTCACCATCCGGTCCAGTTCCATGACGCGTCGGCCCTCGTAGTCCAGATCCCGCGGAGGGTCGAGCGCGTCGCGACGCGATCGGGGCAGCGCGCGGCCGCCCGGCTCAGTCGCGCGCTGCCTCCCGGGAGCGGACGATGGCGGCGAGCCTGCCGACCACGCCGTTGGCGACCATCGTGAGCACCTGCTTCTCCAGCGCCTGTCGCTCGCTCGGCCTGCCGCCGAACGAGATGCGCGAGCGGGCGGTGGGGCCGCCGACGACGCGGCCGACCACCGTGCAGCTCACGCGGTGGACGTCGCCCCGCGTGGACGAGGTGAACTCGACGACGCGGGCGCTGAGCACGACGGATTTCGCCTTGCCGAAGTCCGCCTTCTTCGCGGCGCTCGCGAGCAGGCCGCGCAGCGTGCGCGCCCGCCGGGCCTGCCCTTCACCCGCGGGGACGTCGACGCTCTTCCAGTCGACCTTGGTCTCGCGGGAAGAGGCCATCGCTGGCGAGGCCATGAGCGTGGTCAGGGCCATCACCGCCGAGAACACCCATCGTGACGCGTGCCGCATGCGAGCCAGGCTAGTGGGCCGCGCGCTGGCCGGCCAAGTTCGCGCACGGCGCGTTCGCGCGCGGCGGCCGCGTCCGTGCGATAGCGCGCGGCGATCGCCGCGCTCGCGCCGCGATCGGGCTCGCGCTATGCCGTGGCCTGGAAGCGAGGATCGATGGAGCGGAGCTCGCCGGGGGAAGATCGACGCGGTCGACGAGGGCGGCGCGATCGGCTGGATCAACACGATCGACGAGCGGGGCGCGCGCGCGCCCGCGCGGCGCGCCGCGGCGCATGGATCGCGGCGCTGCTCGCCGTCGCCGTCGCGCCCGCCGCGAGCGACGCGCAGGCGCCGCGCCCGGGCGGCGCGCCGGCAGACGCGGGCGCGCCGGCGGCGGACAAGGCGCAGGCGCCGCGCCCGGGCAGGATCGTGGCGCCGCGCCTGCCCGCGGCGGGTGGCGCGCCGGCGCCGCGCCCGGGCGGCGCGAAGGTGGAGGCGCGCGCGCCCGCGGTGGGCGGCGCGCAGGCGACCGAGAAGCGCGCGCCGATCGCGACGGCGCCGCGGTGGACCGCCGCGACGCCCGACGAGATGCTCGGCGCCGCGCTGGCCCGCGCGCGGCGGGGCGGCGACGACGCGATCGCGGGGCTCGTGATCGCGGCGGCGCTGTCCGACCGCGCGGCGCAGGGCCGCGCGCGCGAGGGCCTCGCGCAGATCGCCGCGTCCTCGTCGCCGCTCGCCGACGACGCGCGCTGGCTCGCGGCCTCGCTCGCCCCCGAGCCCCCGGCCGCGGCGTGGCCCGGCGCGCGCGCCGTCTCGTACGACGCGCCGCCGGATCCGTCGGGGCTCGTGAAGGCGTTCGCCGTCCTGGGGCCGTTCCAGGACAGCTCGGGCGGCGGGCTCGCGCGCCGCGAGGGGCCCGAGGCCGAAGGCCAGCGCTTCTCGGACATGAGCGCCCGCTACGCGTGGGGCGTGTACGACGTCGCGTGGCGCCGGTCGCTGCCCGCCGCGTCGACGGCGCGCGGCGTGCCGCTCGACCTCTACATCCACCCGCGCGGCGAGAGCTGCACGTACCTCGCCTCCCGCGTCACCGTGCCCGCCGCGCTCGATCGCAAGCCGCTCGTCGCGCACGTCGCCGCGGCCGGCGCCGTGCGGCTCCTGTGGGACGGCGCCGACGTCGCCGCGAGCGACGTGGAGCACGAGCGCCTCGTGCTCGATCGCCTCGCCGCGCGCGTCGAGGCGCCCGCGGGCGATCACCTGCTCGCGCTCAAGGTGTGCACCGGCGCGATCGGCGACGAGGGGCGCGTCCGCGTGCGCTTCACCGACGAGCAGCGCCGGCCCGTGGCGCTCGCGACCTCGTCGGACCTCACGCCGCTCACGGCGCCCCCGGCCGCGCCCTCGGCCGTGACCCCGGTCAGGACGGCGCTCGACCGGGCGCTCGAGGCGGGCGCGTCGCCGGCGCTCGATCAGACGCTCACGGCCGTCGTGGCGCGCACGCTCGGGGGCGCGGACGACCAGCGGTCGCCCCGCGCGCCCGGGCTGCTCGACCGCCTGACGCGCGCGGCGGGCGTCTCCGCTGACGCGATCGCCATGGCGGGGTGGGTGTCCCCGTTCGGCGCGAACCGCAGCGGCTGGCTCGAGGCCGCGCGCGCCCGCGGCCTCGCCGACAAGGACCGGGCCACCGCCTCGTTCGCGCAGCGCCGGCTCGTCGCCGCCCATCTCGCCTCGGACCGCGTCGACTGGGCGGCCTCCGCGCTGCGCGAGGATCCGCTGCGCTCGGCGCGCGATCCCGAGGCGCGCGTCCTCAGGGCGCTCGTGAAGAAGAAGCTCGCGGCCTCGGGGCTCGCGCGGGCGGCGCTCGACGATCTGCTCGCGATCGAGCGCGAGCAGAAGGACCGCACCCCGGTCGTCGTGTGGCAGGAGATCGCGGCCTCGGCCCGGTTCGACCCGGCGCTCGAGCTGCGGGCCGCGCGCCGGCTCGCCGAGGTCACGCCCGAGTCGCGGGGCGCGGACTACGTCCTCGCGTTCGGACACGAGGGCGGCGCCGCGCTGGAGGTGGCCGCCGCCGGGGCGCTCGCGCAGCAGACGTCGGCCCAGGACGTCATCCGCATCGGCCGCGCGCTCCACGACGCGGGCCGCGCCGCGTGGGCGCGCGAGGTGCTGGCCTACGCCACGCACGTCGCGCCGAACCAGCCCGCCGCGTTCCAGGCGCTCGCCGCCGCCCGGCAGGGCGCCGACGCCGCGCCCTGGTCCGCCCTCTCGACCGCCGCGCTCGGGCGGGCGCGCGACCTCACGCCCGGCGACCCGTTCCTCAAGGCCGAGCTCGCGCTCCGCATGGGCGAGGGCTCGGCCGGCGCGCCGGGACGGCGGCGCATGCGCGACGAGCAGCACCTCGTCGCGCCCGACGTCTTCCTCGCGCGGGCGCGCAAGGACCCGGCGAAGAAGGGGGAGATCGCCGACCGTCAGCTCCACTGGGTGCGCGTCGCGACGTACCACCCGGACAAGCGCGTCTCGCAGCTCATGCACTACGCGCGCGAGATCGTGATCGAGCCGCGGACCGATCAGGACCTCTACGAGCGCGACATCCCCGCCGAGGCGGCGGACACCGAGCTGCTGTTCGCGCGCGTGCACCGCAAGGACGGCACCGTGGCGCAGCCGGACGAGCAGGGCGCGGGCGGGCAGAGGCCGTTCGTGCGCTGGCCCAAGCTCAAGGCGGGCGACGTGGTGGAGGTCGCTGTGCGCTCGTGGACCCCGGGCCCGGTGGGCCGCCGGGGCGACGCGCCGTTCTACTTCATCGACTACGTCGGCTCGACCGACACGCGGCCGATCCTCTACAACGAGGTCGTCGTCGACTCGCCGAAGAGCGATCCCTTGGCGATCGACGTGCTCAACGGCAAGGCGGAGCGGGTGCTCACGTCGGAGAAGGACGGCCGCCAGGTGACGCGGTTCATCTGGGACGACCCGCCCGAGGTGCCCGAGGAGCCGCTCGCGCCGCACCTGTCGGAGGTGCTGCCTGTCGTCGTGGGCTCCACGTTCCACGGCTGGCACGACTTCCGCGAGTGGTACCGGGGCGCTGTCGCGGGCTTCATGGAGCCCGACGACCAGGTCCGCCGGCTCGCGGCCGAGCTCACGAAGGGCAAGACGACGCGCGAGGAGAAGCTGCGGGCGCTCTTCGACTTCGTGGCGGACGACATCCGTTACGTGAACTTCGTCTCGGGCGAGTGGTGGCTGCCGAACCGCCCGCAGGAGCTCCTGGCGCGGCGGCAGGGCGACTGCGACGACAAGGCGATGCTGCTGATCACGCTGCTCAAGTCGATCGGCATCGAGGCGACGGAGGTGCTCGTGCAGACGCGCTACACCGGCCAGCCGTCGCTGCTCCGGAGCGAGGTCGCGGCGATCCCGGTGTTCGATCACGGCATCGCTTACCTGCCGGGCGTGGGCGGCGCGCCGGGCATGTGGCTCGACGCGACGAGCCCGCAGAGCCGGCTCGGGCCGCTGCCGGCGATGGACGCGCGCACGCTGGCGCTGTTCGTCGACGACGGGCCGCCGAAGATCGTGGAGACGCCGGCGAGCTCTCCGGCCGATCACGGCGTCGACGCCGAGTGGACGATCGCGCTGCAGCCGTCGGGCGCGGGCGAGCTCACCGCGAAGGAGCGGCACATCGGCGACGCGGCGTTCGAGCTCCGGTCGAACCTGGCCGAGGCCGACGCGCGCGCGCAGTGGGTCGAGCAGTACCTCGCGTACGGCTGGTTCCCGACCGTGGACGTGAAGCCGAAGGTGGCGTTCCAGGCCGATCTCCCGCACGGCGCGGCGTCGCTCGCGTACGAGGCGCGCTCCGAGGGGCTCGCCCGCCGCGAGGGCGCGGACCTCTCGGTGCCGCTCTCGGGCACGTCGACGATGACGTCGCAGCTCGCGCCGCTCGTGAAGCGCACGCTGCCGGTGGTCCTGCCGCCGAGCCTCGCGCCGCGGCACCACCACCGGACGATCACGATCGTCGCCCCGGCCGGGTACACGTTCGCCGAGCTGCCGCCGGGCGGCGACGAGGACGGCGGCGAGTTCGGCCGCGCGACGCTCTCGTTCGCGAGGGTGCCGGGCAGGAACGCCGTGGTGGTGAAGGAGCGCGTGGTCCTCGATCGCTCGACAATCCCCGTGGCCCAGTACGCCGCCTGGCGAAGCTGGCTGCAGCGCGTCGACGGCCTCCAGCACCGGATGGTGCGGCTCGTGCCCGTCGCGCAGGCAAACAAGCAGACGCCGTGAGAGGTCCGCCGTCGGGGGTGTCCTCGAGCGGCTCGGCCGGATCGGTCCCCTCGCCCCGAGGCCGCCCGTCGGCGACCCGTTGGTACCGTTCTGGCTAGCCGCTCTTCAACGCACCCACGCGCCAGCGCTACCCAGGGGAGGGATCTCGCCATGCCGCTCGAACAGTACCGACGCCCGCGCATGATCGTTCTGAGCCCGCGCTCGACCGCTTACGACGCGGTGAGGGCGATGGTCGACAACCACGTCGGCGCGGTCCTGGTCCACGATGGCCAGCGCCTCGCCGGCATCGTGACCGACCGCGACGTCGCGCTCGAGATCGTGGCGGGCGACCTCGACGCCCGCAGCACCATGCTGCGCGACATCATGTCGGACGAGGTCGCGACGCTCGAGATCGACGCGTCGATCGACGACGCCGTGCGCATCATGCGCGATCAGGCGTGTCGACGCGTGCCGCTGACCGAGCAAGGGCGACCCGTCGGCCTCGTGACCCTGGACGACCTGCTCGCCGACGGCGCCGTCGACGCCGAGGCCGCCGGCTCCGTCGTGCGCGCGCAGCTCGAGGTAGCCGCCCGGTTCAAGCCGGGAGGCGCGCTGCACCCGGAGGGGACCGCGCGCCCCGAGCGCTCGCGCGGCCCCGTGCGCGCCCTCACCCGGCGCAAGGCGCGCGCGGACAGCGCCTATGGCCGGCTGCTCCACGCCGTGGAGCGCCACAGCGGCCTCCAGCAGCGCGACCGCGCGGAGCTCGCGCTGCAGATCGTCCTCGGCAACCTCTGCCGCAGGGTGACGCCGCAGGAGGCGCGGCACCTCATCGCGCAGCTCCCCTCCAAGCTCCACCCGTCGCTCGATCCGTTCCTCGACGGGCCCGACAAGCGCATCACGACGGCGACCATCGAGGACGACGTCGCGCGCGAGCTGCGCATGGACCGCGAGGCCGCCGGCTTCGTGCTGCAGGCGATCTGCGAGGCGGTCGCGGACAGCGTGTCCGCCGGGGAGATCGAGGGGTTCCGCGGTCAGCTCCCGCTCGACATGAAGGACCTGTTCCCGCCGACCCCGCTGCGCCGGGCGGTCTGAGCCGCGGCGGCGCCTCACGGGGCCGCCGCGGCCGCAGGCGCCGCGAGCAGCTTGCGGACCGTGCCGAGGAGCTTGTCGGCCGTGAACGGCTTCTTGAGGACGGCGTGCACCCGGTCGCCGAGCTTCTGGAGCAGCTCCTGGCGCTGCTCGACCGCGCTCATGATGACGATCGGCATGCCGTCGAGCCGCCGCTCCTCCTTCACGGCCCTGACGAGGTCGAACCCGCTCATGATCGGCATCATCAGGTCCACGAGGGCGACGTCTGGCCGGGCCTCTCGCAGGTAGTCGAGCGCCGCCTTGCCGTCGGGGCACGTCACGACCGAGTACCCCTCGTCCTCGAGCAGCCCCTCGATGCACGCGAGGAGGTCCGACTCGTCATCCACCACGAGCACCGTCGTCACGACTCTCCCTCTCTGTCCTGCAATCCGGCCAGGAGCCGCGCCTGCCCCGAGAGGATCTGCTCCGCCGAGCGGAACGAATCGGCCACCTCGATCCCCTGCTCGCCGATGAAGAACTCACGGATTGACCTGTCATAGTGGCTCTCTCGCATCTTCATGATCGAGATGAGGCGGTGAATCTGGGACCTGAGCTCGACATAGCGGAGCAGGACGACGTTCTCGACCACGTTCCCGAGCTCGGGGCTCGGCATCTTGATGAGCGGGGTGAACAGATCGAGCTCCTCGCTCACCAACGTCGTCACGTCGAGCATCCTGAGCTGATTGGTGAACGCCGAGAGGAAGCGCGGCAGCCGGTCCAGGTAGACCGACGCGGCGCGGAAGCCCTCGATGCCGTCGATGAACAGCCGGCGTCGCGGCTTCGGGCGATGTCGGAGCAGCTCGAGCAGCTGCTCCGCCAGCGAGTCCAGCATGTGCTCGAGCGGCGGCTGCCAGAGGAGCCGGATCGTACCCTCCTGGATGTAGGTATCGAGATCGATGCCGACCTTCCGGGCCTTCTCGCAGAGCCTGGGCGGAGGCTCGTAGAAGCCGAAATAGATCCCCTCCTCGCCCTGCTTCGCCCCCTCGACCAGGAACGAGAGCCCGAGCAGCGTCTTGCCGATGCCTGGCGCGCCGAGGAGCGCGGTCGCCGAGCCGGAGAGCAGTCCACCCTCGATCATCGCGTCGAAGCTCGCGATCCCGAAGCTCATCCGCTTGCGGTCCTCGGTGGCGCTCGCTTGCGGGGTGTCGAACTGGATCTCGGTGCGCGGGTGGATGACCATCCCGGACGACTGGATCTCGACCTCGTGCTTCCCGCGCAGGTAATCGCCCCCGCGGAACTTGTGCACCGTGAGCTCCCGGACGGCCCGCAGCCCGATGAGCTGATCGGTGAGCTCGATGACGCCGTCCACCAGCGTGTTCTCGGAGTGCGACCGCTCCCCGGTGCTCGAGAGCAGGAAGGTCGTGCAGTCGCTCAGGGCCGAGAGCCCCTGAATCTCGTGCACAAACTCACGGAAAGCCAGCACGTCGGGCGCGCGCTGCTCGACGCTCTCCAGCCCATCGATCACGAGCACCTCGGTGCCGCGGCGCTCGCGCAGGGTGCGGCGCAGGAGGTCGATCAGCCCGGACAGGCCCTGATCGCGGAGCGCCGTGTAACCGCTGATGTAATAGATGCGGTCCGGGATCATGCCGGTGTCGAACCACTTCATCCCGCTCAGGTGGCGGATCATCTTGGCGTGCGACTCGACGAGGAGCGTCACGTAGACACACCGCGTGCTCGAGCTCCGCCGGACGCGCTCGAAGCAGAGCTGATTGCCGAGGATCGTCTTTCCGCTCCCCGGCGGGCCCATCACGGCATAGGTGCCGTTGCGGAGGAAGCCGCCCTTCAGGATGTAGTCGAGCCTCGGAATTCCAGTCTCCAGCCGGGGGATGGCCGCGCTGGGGCTGTCGCGCTCTCCGTCCTGGATCGAGGACCCCTGTGCGCCTGGTTGATCTTCTCGTCCTAGCGTCATGATTTTTCCGCTGAAGTCTCCGGCGTTTGCTGCTCGACGGGCAGGCGAACGACGAACGCCGCCCCGCCGCTGTCGGGCGACTCGATGACGATGCTGCCGCCGTGCGCATGGACGATCTCCCGCACGATGTAGAGGCCGAGCCCGAGGCTCTGTGACTTGTAGGTGGACGCGATCCGCTGGAAGGGCTGGAAGACCCGGTCGCAGTCGCCCGCGGCGATGCCTGGCCCGTGGTCGCGGACCGTGAGCTTGGCGGTCGTCCCCTCGCGCGCGGCGGAGACCTCGATCGGGCTGCCCCCGCCGTACTTCAGCGCGTTCGTGAGGAGGTTCTGGACGACCTGCTCGATGCGCGCGCCGTCCCAGAGGCCGTGGATCGGCTCGCCGGCCACGACCCGGACCGGCGTCCCGGCCGCGCGGGCATGCTCGGCGACCGCCTCCGTGGCGTCGCGCACGATCTGGAGCAGATCCTTCGGCTCCAGATCGAGCTCGAGCCGGCGGGCGCGGATCCGGGTCACGTCGAGGAGGTTCTGGACCAGGCTGGTCAGGCGATCGACCTGGCGCTGCGACATGTCGACGAGGCGATCGAGCTCGGAGGGCGCCTCGTCCGACGGGACGCGCAGCTTGACCCGGTGGATCGTGAGGAGCAGGGCGTTGAGGGGCGATCTGAGCTCGTGCGCCGCGATGGACAGGAACTCGTCGCGCGCGGCGAGCGCGGCGCGCGTGTCGTCGGTCCATCGCTGGAAGGCGGTCACGTCGACGAAGGTCAGCGCGGCGAGCTTGTGATCGAGGTCGACGGGGTCGCACCGGACGATGAGCGCGACGTCGCCGTTGCCGGTCTTCCAGTGCGTCATCAAGGGGCCGAACGCCTCGCCCCGGAGGGCGCGGGACCGGGGCCGCTCGTGCGGCGCGATCGGCTCCCCATCGGCGTTCGTGACGTGCGGGGTCTGCCCGTCCAGGTCCTCGTAGGCAAAGGAGACCTCGCGCGCCGGCGCGTTCGCGAAGACCACCCGGCCGCGCCGCGCGATGTCCAGCAACACGAGCCCCACCTGAATCGTGCCCACGGTCGGTGCATCGGTGGATAGAGACGGTCTCACCAGGCTTGCTCCCTCGCTGCTGCGGAGTCTCTCTGGCAGGCTCATCGTGCAAGCGGCGGACCGCGCCGCGACGCCGGCGGTACCGTCGCCGTCACCGGGCGCGGCTGTGGCGTAACGCCATCACGCGGGGCAACTTGGCGCGCGCGGGGGTGGTGACGGGACCCCCCTGGGAGCTGGAGGGGTGTGCTGACGTCGCCGCCCCACCGCCTCTCGGCGCGCGGCGGCCGCGAGGTCCGCGCTCGGCCTACGCCTGCGGCCAGACCACGCCGCGCGCGCGCAGGTCCGCGACCGTGTCCGCGAGCGTCTCGAGCGGGTCGCGGGGCGTCCACCCGAGCTCGCGCCGGGCCCTGGTCGCGTCGAGGTACCAGAAGTGCTGGGCCATCTCCGCCGACACGGGGTCGACAGGCAGATCGAACGGGAGCCGCTTGCGCGCCCGCTCGATGAGGTGCGCGCCCGCCTTCGCGAGCGCGATGCTCCGGGGCAGCCGCAGGGCGGGGGCGGGGACGCCGGAGACGCGCGAGAGGCGGTGGAAGAAGACGTCCAGGCTCATGTTCGCGGCGCCGAGCAGGTAGCGCTCGCCCGGGCGGCCCTTCTCCATGGCCAGCGCCATGCCCTGCGCCGCGTCGCGGGCGTCGACGAAGGACAGGCCGCCCGCGGGGATGAACGGCAGCCGGCGCTCGAGGAAGCTCACGACGTCTCCGGTCGACGCGCCGTGGACGTCCCCCGGCCCGAGCAGGATGCTCGGGTTGACGGCGACGACCTCGAAGCCCGGTCCGCTGCGATCGAACGCCGCGCGCTCGGCGTACAGCTTCGAGCGGTAGTAGGGCCAGCCGGCGATCAGGTCGATCGGCGGCGGCGCCGTCTCGTCGCGGACGTCGCTCGGCTCCCGGCTCACGGCGACGACGCCGCTCGTGCTCGCGATCACCGCGCGCTTCACCCCCGCGTCGCGGCAGGCGTCGAGGGTGATCTTCGTCCCCTCGACGTGGGTCCGGTAGAGCGCCTCGGCGTCCTCGCGGCGCCGCGAGACGCGCCCGGCGCAGTGGAAGAGCCCCTCGCAGCCCTCGGCGGCGGCGCGGACCGACGCCGCGTCGAGGATGTCGCCGCGGCGGAGCGCCACGCCTTGTTCGACGAGCGCGGGCGCCTCCGACCGGCAGAGCGCCACGACGTCGTGGCCCGCCCCGCGGAGGGCCGTGACGAGGTGCGAGCCAAGGAAACCGGTCGCGCCGGTGACGAGGTAGCGGCTCATGCGAGGTCGAAAACCTTCTGGAAGGTCTGGAGGAGGGAGATGTCGTTCGATTTCACGAGGCCCGTCATGAACTCCATCGGGCTCGGCGTGTAGGCCTCGCGGACGATCTTGGTGAAGATCTCCGGCGTCGTCTTGAGGACGCAGTCGGCTTGCTGGATCGGCTTGCCGATCCGCGCCTCGCAGCCGGCCGGATCGATCCGCAGCGTCCACTTCGCCTCCTCCTCCGCGCCGAGCGTCACGTAGTACGTGATCGGCTGGGCGACCCGCCCGGCCACGTACTTCGCCTCGAGCTCGCGGAACAGGACCGTGAGCGGGTGCTCCTTCGTGGTGGCCGCCTGGTCGATGCTCTCGACCCGGCGCAGGTCGAGCGCGCCGCCCTCCCGCAGCTTGATCACGGCGAGCTGCGTGAGCTCCGCGACCCTGCGGCACGCCACCGCGTACTTCATCCCGGCGGTGAGCCGCTTGAGGTCGGCGATCTCGAGCGGCGGCCCGATGCGCGCGACGAGGTCGCGGCGGATCGGGACGCTGCGCCCCTTGGGGAGCGCCTCGAAGGTGCCGCCCAGGTAGAGGGGCAGGATGTCGACGTTGTGCGTGAGCGCGAGGTGCCCGATGGCCGGCTTGAACTCCAGGACGCTGCCGTCGGGGCTGCGCGTGCCCTCGGGAAAGAGCAGCACGGTCCGCCCCCGGTCCAGGATCTCGCCGGTCTGGCGCAGCGCCGTGCGGAGGCCGCCCTTGCGGTCGAAGGGCGCCAGGTTCGTGAGGTTCTCGAAGTAGGCGCGCCGCCAGCGGTTGCCCTCGAAGAAGTAGTCCTGCGCGGCCAGCGAGACGAGGCCGTCGCCGTAGCTGCCCAGCGCGAACTTCACGAGCCCCATGTCGAGGTGGCTCGCGTGGTTCGAGACGACGATCGTGTTGCGGTTGTGCGGGATGAACGCGCGCCCGTAGACCTTCGGGCGCATGACGTTCCCGTAGAAGCCGGACTGGACCTTGTTCATCCAGTGCTTGGCGAAGTCGGCCACGGGGCGGGGGATGTGGATCGGCTCCTCGCCGGGCGCGTGCGACCTCGGCTCGATGCCCGCCGCGCCGCCGTCGTGCGCGAGGCTCCCCGCGCCGGCGTCGGCCGCCGCGGAAGCGGCCGCCTCGGCGGCGAGGCGCGCGACGATCGCCTTCACCTCGGCGCGCTTCACCTGGCCGGACGCGGTGCGCGGCAGGTCCGCGTCGTGGAGGTGTACGGCCATGGGGTGGCACGGCTTGGGCAGCGCCTGGATCGACGTCCGAAGCGCATCGAGCGCGCGCTCGTGCTGCAGTGCCCACGCGAGCTCCTCGTCTTCACCGTCGTCCTTCGGTCCGAGCGGCGTGGGGACGGCGAGGCACGCGACCTGCTCGCCGCCGCGGCCGTTGTCGATCCCGACGATCGCGAGCTCCTTGATGTGCTCGACCTTGCCGAGCGTGCGCTCGATCTCGGCCGGGTACACGTTCTCGCCCTTCGCCGCGGCGATCACCTCGCTCTGCCGGCCGACGAGGGTGAGCCGCCCCTGCTTGTCGAGCTTGCCGAGGTCGCCGGTGTGGAGCCACCCGTCCGCGTCGAGCGCCGCCTGGGTCGCGTCGGGGGCGTCGGCGTAGCCCTTCATGACGTTGGCGCCGCGCGCGAGCACCTCGCCCACGCCGTTCGCGTCGGGGTTCGCGATCTTGATCTGCACGCCGGGGAGCGCTTTGCCGACGTTGCCCGGGCTCGCGGCCGGCGAGGCCTTGGCGATGGTGAGGAGCGGCGCCGCCTCGGTCAGGCCGTAGCCCTCGGCGAGCGGCAGGCCGAGCCCCTTGAAGACGGCGGCCGTGTCCCTTGGGAGCGCGGCGCCGCCGGAGATGAGGAAGCGGACGTTGCCGCCGAGCGCGTCGTGGACGCTGCCGAAGAAGAGCCGCCCCGCGTTCAGCCCGAAGCGCTTGCCGAGCATGCGGTTCAGCTCCATGGCCCAGTTGAACGCGGCGGCCGCGGCGGGCCCCTGCTCCTTCATCCGGGCGACGATCTGGCGCTCGAGCATCTGCCAGAGCGCCGGCACGCCGACCATCGCGGTGACGCGCGCCCTCTTCAGCCCGTCGGTCACCCGGTCGGCCGAGACCTCGTCGAGGTAGATGATCCGCGCGCCCTGCGACAGCGGCAGGAGCAGGCCGCAGGTGACCTCGAAGGTCTGGTGGAGCGGCAGCACGCTGAGCACGCGGTCGCCCGCCTTGAGCGGGAAGAGCGGGGCGAGGGAGGCGAGCAGCGCGGTGAAGTTGCCGTGCGTGAGCAGCACGCCCTTCGGCTCCCCGGTGGTGCCGCTCGTGTAGACGACGCTCGCGACGTCCTCGCTGCCCACGCGCACGTCCGGCGGCGCGAGCCCGTCGCCCGAAGCCGGCCCGAGGTCGGCCGCGCGGCCCTCGGCGAAGCCGGCCAGGTCGAAGGCGTACAGGTTCGGCAGCGCCGCGCGCACGCCGGCGCCGACCTTCGCCTCCACGCCGCTGTCCCAGAGGACGACCTTCGCTGTCGACGAGCGGACGACGGCCGCGAACGCCTCCGCGTCGACCGCGGGGTCGATCGGGACGGCGACGGCGCCCGCGCGGAGGATGCCGAAGTAGGCGACGGGCCACGCCGGCTGGTTCGCGCCGGAGAGCGCCACGCGATCGCCGCGGCGGACGCCGAGCGCGGCGAGGCGCGCGGCCGTCTTGCACGCCGCGTCGCGGAGCTCGCGGTAGCTCGTGCGCGAGAGCCCGTCCTGCTCGATGCGCTGCACGGAGAGCGCGTGATCGAAGCGCTCGGCGACCTCGTCGAGCAGGTCGACGAGGCTGTCGTAGGGCCGGAGCGCCTTGATCTCCCGGCGGAGCATGTTCTCCATGAGCGGGAAGGCCCACTTCTCCAGCCCGGGGAGGTGGACATTCCAGATGTAGTCGCGCCAGTCGATCTTCTCGGGCGCCCAGACGAAGCGGGCCCGCTCCTCGGGCGGCATGCGGGCCATGGCCGCGCGGGTGTTGGCGCAGGAGTAGACCCAGTCCGCCTCCGCGACGAACGGCATGAAGACCTCGAGGAGGGCGGCCGTCTTTTGCTCGGTCTTCGCGGCGCTCTCCAGCGCGGCGGCCGCCGGCTTGAGGAGCGCCGCGGCGGGGCCGACGCCGGCCGTCTTGAGCAGGCCCCCCAGGCCGCGGAGCGCGCCCTCGATGGTCCGCGCGCCGTGCGCGTTGTACTGCTGCCGGGTGAGCCCGCGCGGCTCGAAGCGGGACGACACGACGTCGAAGAGCGCGGTCTTCTTCCCCTCGAAGACCTGCCGTCGCTTGTAGAGCCCGGCGAGCTCCAGGTAGCGCGTCACGCGGCAGCCGTTCGTGTCGGTGGTCCCGTACTGGTACACGGCGGGCGCGCGGCCCTCGATGAGCTCGCAGAGCGAGGCGATCATGCCGCTCGCGGTCATGTCGACCGGGATGAGATCGAGCCGCACGTCGTGGTCGCCCGGGAACTGCACCTGCCCCTTCGAGGCGAGGTAGAGGTAGGGCGCCGAGGTGTTGATCCCCTCGTTCCAGCCGCAGAACGGGAACTCGACGGCGGTCTCGACGACGGCGGGGCGGACGATGGTGAAGGGCAGCCCGGAGCTGGCGAGCACCTGCTCGCCGATGCTCTTCGTGTAGGTGTAGATGTTGGTCCACCCCCAGAAGAGCGCGCGCTCCTTGCCGGCCTCGACGAGCCGGTCCTTGATGAACTTGCGCTTCACGCGGGCGAGCTCGTTCTCGAGCGCGCTGCCGCGGCCGGGCTCGCCGCGCGCGGCCAGGTTCGCCTTGGCCTCGTCGAGGAAGGCGCTCTGCCGGAAGGCGTCCTCGCACCGCTGGCGCGCCTGCTTCACGAGGTCGAGGCACTCGCTGATCTCGCGCTGCGGGTCCCAGTGCGAGCGATCGAGCGTCCGCTTCGGGCAGGCGGCGCCGAACCACGTCTCGCCCGCGGCGCGGGGGAAGGGGATCTCGGCCGGGTGGTTCTCCTCGATGAGCCCGGAGCGGTACCCTGCGACGAAGCAGGTGCTCGTGTGCATCACCTTGGCCCCGAGGGTCCGCGCGAGCTCGACGATGTTGCTGATGCCGAACGCGTTGACCTCGAGCGCCTCGTCGAGCGGGGGGTTGAAGTCGACGACGCCGGCCACGTTCACGACCGCGGCGATCTGGCCGGTGAGCTCCCCGACGCGGTCGCCGAGCCCGAGCAGCGGCTGGCCGACGTTGCCGTTCATGGGGGTGATCTTCTGCCGGAGGTACTCCTCGAAGGCGGGCCCGGGGTGCTGCTCGCGGACCGGATCGAACACCGGCGAGGTGGCGATCTGCGACCAGAAGCGCTCTTCCGGCGACTGGCCCTCCTTGGCCCGGACGAGCAGGTAGATGTGGGCGATCTCCGGGAACCTCGCGAGCAGCATGGCCAGCCACACCTTGCCGAGGAACCCGGTGCCTCCGACCACCACGAGCCGCTTGCCCGAGAGCACGTGAGACGGCACCAGCGGCGGGGCCGCCGCGATCTCTTGGCGGCCCGCTTCACCCGGCGCCCCGGGCTCCGTCGCTCTGGCCCCAGCCCCGTTCGTAACACCCATATGGCTCATCGAGACTCCAGGAAGGCCGCTCAATTCGCGCCTGGGCCGGAACGCGTCAAGGGCGAGGTGCCGCGAACCGGGGTACGCGCCCTCCAGGCATGGGGTTTGCTCACATCTTGCTCGCAGAATTGAGTCTGTCGCGGCGTTTCGACGGCGTGCTCCGGGCATGTCGTGTCCGCGCGTGGCGCGAGCGGGTGGTGGGCCGGGGCGGTGGCAGATCGCGCGCGTTCAGCGCAATGCCTTGCCGGCGCGCGGTCGGCGACCCAAGCAGTGCGGCCCATGATCTTCGGCGCGCACGAGTCCGTGGCCGGCGGCCTTCACCGCGCGATCGCGCTGGCGGGGGAGGACCGCTGCGAGGCGATGCAGATCTTCACCAAGGTCTCGGGCCAGTGGCGCGAGCCTGCGCTGAGCGCGGAGCAGATCGCGGCGTTCCGCGCCGCGCGCGCGTCCTGGGCCGGCGCGGGTCGGACGCTCGCGCACGCGAGCTACCTCATCAACCTGTGCGCTGACGACCCCGCGATCCTCGAGCGCTCGCGGGAGGCGCTGTACCAGGAGCTCGCGCGGTGCGACGCGCTCGGGATCGACTTCGTCGTGTTCCATCCGGGCGCGCACCGCGGCCTCGGCGAGGAGGCCGGCCTCGACCGCATCGGCGAGAGCCTCGCGATCGTGCTCTCGCGGGGGAAGGGGCTCCGCGCGCAGCTCTGCATCGAGAACATGGCCGGGCAGGGCTCGACGCTCGGCGATCGCCTCGACCAGATCGCCGCGATGATCGAGCGCGCCGGGCCGGAGGGGGCGCGGCTCGGGGTCTGCATCGACACCCAGCACGCGTTCGCGGCGGGGCACGATCTCCGCAGCGAGGCCGGCTACGAGCGGTTCTGGGGCGACTTCGGCCGGCGGCTCGGCCTGGACCGGCTGCGGTGCATGCACGTGAACGACTCGAAGGCGGCGCTCGGCCAGCGGGTCGATCGGCACGAGCGCATCGGCGGCGGGGAGATGGGGCTCGCGCCGTTCTGGCGCCTCGCGAACGACGCGCGGCTCGCGCGCGTGCCGGCGGTCATCGAGCTGCCGCCGCTCTCCAAGGAGCGGCGCGGCTACGCGGAGGAGCTCGCGCGGCTGCGCGGCCTCTGCGGCGCGGCAGAGCCGGCGGCGGCGACGCCGTCCCCCGTCGATGCCCGTCCGGTGAGGAAGGGGAAGCCGCGCGCCCCGCGCGCGTGACGCTCGCGCCAGCCGGTGCCTCCGGGTGATCGCGGCCCCGCGGCGCGGCTCGCGCGCCCCGGCGCTCCGCCCGGTCACCCTGCCCGGTGCGGCACCCTGACGCCCTTCTCGTCGGCGACGCGGATCGCCGTCTCGTACCCCGCGTCGGCGTGCCGGATGATCCCCATCCCCGGATCGATCGTGAGCACCCGCTCGAGCCTGCGCCGGGCGGCCTCGGTGCCGTCGGCGACGATCACCATCCCCGCGTGCAGCGAGTTGCCGATCCCGACGCCGCCGCCGTGGTGGAAGCTGACCCAGGACGCGCCGCCGGCGGTGTTCGCGAGCGCGTTGAGGATCGCCCAGTCGGCGATCGCGTCCGAGCCGTCCTTCATCGCCTCGGTCTCCCGGAACGGCGAGGCGACCGACCCGCAGTCGAGGTGGTCGCGCCCGATCACGAGCGGCGCCTTCACCTGGCCGGTGCGCACGAGCTCGTTGAAGGCGAGCCCGACCTTCGCGCGATCGCCGTAGCCGAGCCAGCAGATCCGCGACGGGAGCCCCTGGAACGCGATCCTCTGCTCCGCGAGCTCGATCCAGCGCCGCAGATCGGGGTCGCCCGGGACCGCCTCGAGCACCGCGCGGTCGGTGGCGAGGATGTCCTCGGGGTCGCCGGAGAGCGCGACCCACCGGAACGGGCCCTTGCCCTGGCAGAACAGCTCGCGCACGTACGCCGGCACGAAGCCGGGGATCGCGAACGCGTCCTGGCACCCCGCCTCCATCGCGCAGGTGCGGATGTTGTTGCCGTAGTCGAAGACCTCGGCCCCGCGCCGCTGCATCGCGAGCATCGCGTCGACCTCGATCCGCATCCCCTCCTTCGCGCGCGCGACGTACTCCCCGGGGTCGCGGGCGCGGAGCTCCGCCGCCTGCTCCAGCGTGAGCCCCGGCGGGACGTAGCCGACGAGCGGATCGTGCGCCGCGGTCTGCTCGGTGACGAGGTCCGGCGTGACGCCGCGGCGGACGAGCTCCGGGTACACGTCGGCGGCGTTGCCGCAGAGGGCGATCGAGCGCGGCGCGCCGCGCCGGACGCTCTCCAGGACCGCGTCGAGCGCGCGGTCGATGTCGTCGATGCGCTCGTCGACGTAGCGGGTGCGGAGCCGCTTCTCGATGCGCGCCGGGTCGATCTCGACGCCGAGGCAGGCCATGCCCGCCATGGTCGCGGCGAGCGGCTGCGCGCCGCCCATGCCGCCGAGGCCCGCGGTGAGCACCCAGCGCCCGCCGCCCTGGACCCGCGCCGCGTGCGCCTTCCGCGCGGCGACGAACGTCTCGAAGGTGCCCTGCACGATGCCCTGCGAGCCGATGTAGATCCAGGAGCCCGCGGTCATCTGCCCGTACATCGTCAGGCCGAGCGCCTCGAGCCGCCGGAACTCGTCCCACGTCGCCCACCGGCCCACGAGGTTCGAGTTCGCGAGGAGCACGCGGGGAGCGTCCGGGTGCGTGCGGAAGCGGCCCACCGCCTTGCCCGACTGCACGAGGAGCGTCTCGTCGTCCGCGAGCTCCCGGAGCTCGCGGACGATCACGTCGAACGCCTCCCACGATCGCGCGGCCTTCCCCGTGCCGCCGTACACCACGAGATCGTCGGGCCGCTCCGCGACCTCCGGATCCAGGTTGTTGTGGATCATCCGGAGCGCCGCCTCCTGGACCCACCCCTTGCAGCTCCGCTCGCTCCCGCGCGGCGCGCGCACCACCCGGGCCCCCTGCTCTCCGGTCGCCATGCTGTCGTGTACTCCAGCCGCTCCGGATCGACCAGGCGAGGCGGCGCCCGCCGCCGCGCTGCGTGGCGTAAGCCTGCTCCGCGAGGCCGGCCGCTCTCCAGGGCAGCCGGCTTCGTCCGAACCGGAGTATGCTCGCCCCGGGCGCGCGCAGCGCCCCCATGCGGGAGAGTCCATGATCTCGAGGATCCGTTCGGCCCTTGCGCGTCGCCCCGTCCTGGCCCTTCCTCCGCTCGCAGCGCTGGCGCTCGCCGTCGCGACCACCGGGTGCGACAAGGTCGGGTGCTTCGAGTGGACCGAGCTCGAGGGGGCATGCCCCTCCCAGGCCGAAGCGCCCGCCTACTTCGGCAGCGATGAGTGCAATGGCGAGGTCGAGTCGGTCGACAGCGAGCCCGAGTACGACGGGGACTACTGCTGCTACAGCATCACCAAGCGCGACGACTACGGCGCGTGCACCTCGTTCGACGGGCGCTCGTCGCCGCCGTCGCCGTCGCAGCCCGCTCCACCGCCGCAGCCCGCGCCTTCTCCGCCGAACTGAGCCCTGACGCCGGGCGCTCGTCGCCCTCGCCGTCGGGCTCGCGCCGGACGAGCGTTGCGCCGCCCCCGCTCCCATTTTCCTAGAGCTCGTCCAGCGCGTTCCTGTCGAGCTCCTGGAGCGCCGCGAGATCCCGCGCGGCCATCTCCTCCACGTCGCCGGGAGCCTCGCGCGGGTAGGCGAGCGCGACGTCGCCGTCGTGCAGGTAGAGGTGCTGGTCGTCGATGCACCCGTGCGCGCCCCCCGCGGCGTGGAGCGCCGCGATCGCCTCGCCGAGCCGCGCGCGCTGGCCCCTGGTCAGCGCGCGCGCCTCGTCCGCGAGCGCGCGGCCCTGGGGCGGCGCCACCCAGACCTCGCCGGCGGCGAGGTCGACCCGCAGGACGCACGGCAGGGACGGGTGGCCGGCGCGCGCGAACGCCCGGGCGCGGGCGAGGGTCGCGTCGTCGAGCTGCAGCACGAGGACGTCGCGATCGAGCCACGCGTCGCGCCACCGCCCCTCCGTGTCCCGGCCGTCGCCGGCCTCCAGGGTCGCCGCGAGCCGCGCCGTCGTCGAGGGCGGCGCGTCGCTCGCCCGCGGCCGGGCGCTCGCGCGCGCTCGCTGCGGCCGCGCGCGCTCCGGCCAGGAGAGCGCGGTCAGCGCGCGCCGCGCCTCGAACGCGTCGGCGGGCCGCGCGGCCGGGTGCTCCGCGAGCAGCGCTGCCACGGCCGCGTCGTGGGCCGCCGTGAGGTCCGGATGGACGTCGCTCGGCGCGGGATCGAGCTGTCCGTGCACCGCCGGGGCGGGCGGCTCCCCGGTGAGCAGCTCGGCGAGCACCGCGCCGACGCCGTACAGATCGCTCGTCAGCGTCGCCGGTCGGCCCATGCGCTGCTCCGGCGACATGTACGCGAACGTCCCGATCGCGCCGGCCGTGGCGGTGGTCGAGAGATCGCCGAGGTGCGCCGCGCCGAAGTCCGCGAGGTGCGCCGTCCCGACCTCGTCGAAGAGCACGTTGCTCGGCTTCACGTCGCGGTGAAGGATGCCGAGCCGGTGCGCCTCGCCGAGCGCCGACAGGAGCGCGCACGCGATCTCCACGGCGCGCGCGGGCGCCACCGGCTCCCCCCGCAGCCGCTCGATCAGCGACCCGCCGGACATCCAGGCGAGCACCATCGCGGGCCCCTCCGGGTGGTACGCGCGCAGCGCGACGACGTTCGGGTGCCGGAGCTGGGCGAGGGCGCGCGCCTCGCGCTCGAACCGGAGGAGCGCGTCGCGGCCCGCGCCGAACGCCGCGCCCGCGAAGATCTTCACCGCGACGCGCTCCGCCGTGATCCTGTCGCGCGCCTCCACGACGCGCGCGTGCGGCGTGGCCGTGACCTCGCGCAGCGACTCGTAGCGCCCGAAGAGGAGCGGCGCGCCGGACGGCCCCGCGGCGGGGACGACGGGGGCGATGTCGCGCGGCGGGGGCGCCTCCGGAGCTCTCGGATCGCGCTGGGCGATCTCGTCACGCACGGTCCGCGCGGCGTCCTCGAGCCCGAGCTCGATCAGGCACCTGGAGAGCAGCGGCAGCGCGCGCGCGCGCTCGGCGGCGTCGGCCGGCAGCCGCTGCAGCGCCCGCACCGCGGCCTCGGCGCGGCCGTGGCGCGCGAGGAGCTCGCCGAGCGCGAGCCACGCCGCCGCGTCGTCCGGGCGGCGGCGGAGCGCGGCCTCGAGCACCCGCGCGCCGTCCGCGGGACGGCCGGCGAGCTCGAAGCTCTCGGCGGCGCGGCGCGCGTCCTGGGCCGCGGTGAACGCCTCCGCGGCCGCTGCGTGCGCGCCGAGCGCCGCGAACAGCGCGCCGGCGTGGCGCGCGAACCCGCGCGCCGCGAGATCGGCGGCGGCGCGCAGCGCGGCGTCGCGGGGCGCCGTGGCGGTGAGCAGGTCGAGCGCCTCGCGCGCGAGCGCCTCGTCGCCGCCGAGCGCGGCCATCAGCGCCCCGCGGGCCGGATCCTCGGCCGCCAGCGCCTCCCGGGCCGCGCCGACGAAGTCGCAGGCCCGCTCGAGCAGCTCCGAGGCGCCCGCGTGATCGCCGGCCGCCACGAGCAGCGCGGCGCCGCGGGCGCGCTGCCCGATCGCGGCGAGCTCGGCCGCGCGCCGTCGCAGGTCCTCGTGCGCCACCCCGACGTCGGCCGTCCAGCCGTCAGTGCGCGGCGATGCGCGCGCGGCCGACCACGGAGAGATCGAAGCGCACCTCGCCGAGGTCGATCCCCGAGGCGCTGAACGGCACCTGCCGGGTGCGGTGCACGGCCAGCGTCGCGATCGCCGGCAGGGGACCGAGCGTCGAGGGGTCGAGCAAGGAGCCCGGGATCACGCCCCGCCCCGTGTCCTTGAAGGCGCACCGCACGGCCGCGCCGCGCGTGGAGGTGACGTCGACGTAGATGACGTCCCGCGACCGGCCGTCCTCGGCGCCCTCGTCGGCGCGCCACTGCACGACGGCGCCGACCCCGGCGTCGAGCTCGACGCCGTCGGCCAGGTCGGCGTCGCCGACCCGCACCTCTTCAGGGCCCGCGGGCGCGTCGGCCTCGAAGGAGAACCTGTCGAGCAGGCCCGACCCGGAGCTCTCGAAGACGTACCTCGCTGGCGCCGGCAGATCGCTCGTCGCGTCGCGCGACGTGTAGAACACGCCGAAGACCAGATCGCCGACGTCGGGGAATGCGCGGGCAGCGAGCGGCATTGCCGCGCTGTCGGTCTTCATCGTCACGTCGCCCGCGTCGAGGAGCTCGATCGGCCCGAGCGAGCTCAGGCTGCTCGTCGCCGTCTCGTCGTCGGCGGGGGAGAGGACCATGCAGCTGCCGGCGGACGGAAGGTCGAAGGGCGAGCCGACCACCCGCTCCGCGAGCTCGGAATCGGCCGCGGACGAGAGGCGCATGAACTTCGCCGAGACGTTGGTGACCGACCCCGATCTCTCGACGGCGGCGCTCGGCAGCGCCGCCTCATCGAGCTCGACGGCCGAGGTGGTCCAGGCGTCATCGCGGCTCAGGTTGATCGCGCGCTCGACGCGCACGACCCCCTGGGTGACCACCCCGCTGGCGTCGGCCGCGTCGTCGCCCGCGACAGGGGCCGAGCAGCCGACGAGAGCCGCACCGGCGAGGACGTGGCATGCGATGGAGAGGGCGCCGTTGGGACGCATAGATCCGAGTCTAAGGCGGGTCCTCCGGGCGGGCAAGCGCCTGTGCGACCCACAGAAAATGCAAGAAAATCCGCTAGCTTGCGGTCTGGCCGGCGGCGGTTACGGCCACGTCAGAAGGTGACGGTGAGACCGCCGCCCGGAACGACGGTCCCCTGGTCGATCGCCACGGGAACACCGGCGATCTCGCCCTCGGCGTGGTGGTAGGTCGCTGTGGCCTCCACGGCGACATGCACATGGCGGAACCCACCGCGCACGCCCAGCACGAACCCGACCCGGAGGTGCTGTCCCGACGCGTCGACGAGGGGTCCCGGCGCGGCGGCCCCGGCGGCGGGCAGCCGCACCTGGCCGCCGAGGAGGTCGAGCCCGAGCCGCGGGCCGAACCAGAGCGCGTAGAGGTCGGCGTCCGACCGGAAGCCGAGCAGGACAGGAACGTCGATCCCCGCGCCGAGGACGTCGCTTCCTTCTGACCCCGGTCCGCCCGCGAAGAGCGCGGCGGCGCCGAGCCCGACCGACAGGGCCGCCTCGCCGATCGGGAAGGCATGCCGCCCGTCGAGCCGGAGGGCGCGCCCCGTGTATGTCAGCCCCGCCTCGTTGTCGCCCTCGATCCCGACGCGGGCGCTGGCCCAGGGCGCCACGCCGGGCGCCACGGCGATCTCGGAGAGCTTCCGCCGGGCGGCGCCCTCCGCCGCCGCCGGGCCGCCGGGGCTCGCGTCCGGCGGGGCGGTCGTCGCGCCGGCGACGACCATCTCGCCGGACAGGCCTCCGCCGAAGCTCACGGTGCCAGGACGGAGCGCGTGGGCCGGGTGCAGCAGCGGGCCGCCGCCGTGGCAGCCCGCGCACGCGCTCGCGAGGAGCCATGCGGCCCAGCGCCGGATCACGGCGCGACCCGGGCGCCGCATCGAACCGACGGGGCCAGCGGAGACATGGCGAGCGCGGCCCGGCTGGCGACGCGATGCGGATCGAGAGGGGGCGCTACTTGCGGAAGCGCGAGGGGTAGTCGTTGGCAGCGGCCCGCTTCTGCAGATCGGCATCGTCGGGGTGCAGCTTGATCGCGCGCGCGATGAGGGCCTCCTCGGTCTCCACGATTTGCGGGTTGGGCAGGCAGCACTCGACCGGGCACACGGCCTGGCACGCTTCGTGGTCATAGAAGCCGACGCATTCCGTGCAGAGCTCCGGATCGATCACGTAGATCTCATCGCCCTCGCTGATGGCTTCATTCGGGCATTCGGGCTCGCAGGCGCCGCAGTTGATGCAGTCTTCGGTGATGTAAGTCGCCATGACCTTCGCTTCATTCTCCGGGGTCCAACCCCGGTCCGCTCGTTTGTAGAGGCCTGACCGCAGGGTGTCAATTCGGGCGGAAGCGGGCGCCGGTTCTGCGCGCCAGAGCCGCGCGTATGCTTGCGCGCGGGCGCCCCCGCCAGTACTAAGCGGCCCTCCTCGATGCTTCGCCTCCCCGGGCCCGCCCAACTGCTCGTCCTCCTCGGCGTTTCCTGCCTGCTCGCCGGCTGCGGCCCGCAGATCGGCGATGAGTGCACCACGTCGCTCGACTGTGTGCAGCAAGAGCAGGCGCTCTTCTGCGACACCACCCAGCCGGGCGGCTACTGCACGATCTTCAACTGCGAGCCGAACGGCTGCTCCGGCAGCAGCGTCTGCGTCGCGTTCAACCCGGTGCTGGACCAGGCGTGCGGCGCGCTCGAGAACGCCCGCTGGCCGCGCTTCGAGCGGACCTTCTGCATGGCCACGTGCGACGAGGACGACGACTGCCGCGGCGGCTACGCCTGCGTCCCGCTCCGCGATGTCCGGGAGGCGGCGGCGATCGCGCCGGGCGAGCGCAACGCCGTGATCGTCGACACGGAGCCGGAGGGCTGGAAGGCGTGCCTGCCGCTGCCGTCCTCCTCGCCGAGCGCGCCCGGCGAGCCGTCGGGCGACGCCGAGAGCACCCCCGGGATCTGCGGGCCCGCCACCGAGCAGCCCGCGTGGACTCCTTATACGCCGGGGTCTTCTGGCTCGGGCGGGGCAGGCGGCGAGGGCGGCGCGGCGGGTGAGGGCGGCGCTGGCGGAGGCTCGGGCGGGGCCGGCGGCTCCGGAGGCGACGGCGGGGCTGGCGGCGCTGGCGGCGCTGGCGGCGCTGGCGGCGCTGGCGGCGCCGGGGGCGCGGGCGGCGGCTGAGCGCTGCTCGGTCGATCCGGCGTCGCGCGTCGACCGTGCTAGCGTTGGCCGCGTGTTCGGACCGGCCCCTGCGAAAAGGACGCTCGAAGCTGCGCTGCGCGACGTCGGCTCGCAGAAGCCCGCCGTGCGCGTGGAGGCGGTGAGCGACCTCGTCCCGTACGCCGCGACGGCGCGCGAGCAGGTCCTGCGCGCGGTCGAGGGCGCGCTGCGCTCGGACGCGCACGCGGCGGTGCGCGCGGCGGCGGCGATCGCGCTCGCCGACACGAAGGCGGTCGAGGCGCTCCCCGCGCTGCTCCTCGCCGTGGAGGACGTGGACCCGCACGTCCGGCAGATGGCGATCACGGCGCTCGGCGAGATCGGCGACGGGCGCGCCACGGGTCGGCTGCGGCGCGCCCTCGCGGACGAGCGGCCCGAGGTCCGCTTCCAGGCGGTGATCGCGTTCCCCCGCGTCTGCGCCCAGGGGGCCGACGCGGTCGATGCCGTCATGCAGGCCACCCACGACGACGACCCGATCGTCTGCCACATCGCCTTGCGCATGTTCGAGGAGCTCGGGGAAGCCACCGGCGAGCTGCCGCCGCTGGCGCTGGAGCGAACCCGGGCGCTGCTCGGCCACGCGTCGCCGCTCGTCCGGGCGGCGGCGGCGGTCGTCACCGCGCGCTTCGGCGATCCCATCGGTCACCCGGTGCTCGTCGAGATCGTGGAAGGGAAGCTCCGCGGGGTCGACCACGAGGACGAGGCCGCGGCCATCGAGCTCTGCGGCGAGCTCGGCCTGCAGGCCGCCCGGAGCGCGCTGGAGCGGCGCGCGTTCGGGCTCAGGATCGGCTTCGGCCGCGACCCGCTGCGCTGGCACGCGCGCGTCGCGCTCGCGCGCACGGGGCACGAGCGCGCTGTCCGCGAGATCCTCAGCGAGCTGGGCGCGTGGGACCGCCACCGCCGCACGCTCGCCGTCGCCGCCGCCGGTCGCGCGCGTCTCGAGGCCGCCCGCGCGACGATCGCGGCGATGCGGGGCGACGAGCGGAAGGCCGACCAGGGGGCCGTCGAGGAGGCGCTCGCCGCGATCGCCTCCGCCGCCGAGGGCGCGCCGACGGCGCCCGGCGACTGAGCCGCGCGACGGCCGCGCGCGGGGCATGCGGCGCGGCCGAGGCTGGCGTAGAGGGACGGAGCAACCGCGGGCAGGTCGCCGGGACGCCGCGCTGCCCCCACCGAGGTGGATGCATGAACGATGAAGCGCAGTTCAGCGAGGCCGACCTCGCCCCGGGCCCCGAAGAGCGCGCCGCGTCGCGCCGCTTCCTGATCGACAGGGTGGCCGCGAGCGTGGCCGCGCTCGCGGCGGGCGCCTGGGCCGGCGGGATGGTGGCGCTGGGGGCCTGCGCCGCGCCGTTCGTCTTCCGGCTCGCCCCGGCCCCCTTCTCCGGTGACGCGATGAGCGCGGCGTTCGCCCGCTTCGATCAGCTCGCGCTCGGCGCCGCGGTGATCCTCCTCGGCGCGGAGGTGGCGCGCACGTGGGCGGCAGGACGTCGGGGCGCGGGCCCGGCGGCCCGCGTGCGCCGGGTCGTCGCCATGGTGATGGCCGGCTGCGCCGCCTACGTTGGCCTGGCGCTCACCCCCCGCATCGCCGCGCTCCACCGCGACGGCGTCCGGCGCGGCGAGGGGGAGCTCGGCATGGAGCTGGAGCGCGCCCATCGCCGCGCCGAGCTCGTGGGGCGCTCCGAGGTGTTCCTCGGCGCGGGCCTGGTCGTGCTGCACGTGTTCACGCTCGGCGCGCGCCGTCCCGACCAGGACGACGAGGACGACGAGGCGGCCGCGCCGCTGCCGCCCGGCCCGCGGTGACGCCGCGCCCACGACAGGGAGAGATCAGATGCCGCGCGACAACAAGCTGTATAGCGGCTTCGTCAACCACGATTACATCCTCACCTTCTCGATCGCCGACGAGGCGAACCGGGCTCGCCTCGTCGCGCTCTGCGCCGGACCGTGGCAGGGCGACGAGGTCACGCGGGATACCTGGGAGGTGTCCAACTCGCTGAGCCCGGAACAGATGGAGCGCGCCATCCTCGAGCTCATGGGCGACGCGGACCGCGCCGCTTATTACTATCTTTCCGACAGCAAGCGCATGTTCCGCGTCCTCCTCGGCTGAGCGCGGGCGCGAGGGATGTGAGCCGCTTCGCTCCGGCAGGCGACCGGGGCGGGAGGGCTCGTTCCGGCGGGCTGAAGGCGCCACGATCGCCGCCATTTCGCGGTATGGTCGTCCCGTCATGAGCGAGCTGGAAGCCACGCCGCCCGGCGCCACGACGAGGCCTGCAGCCGACGTCTCTCCATCTCCCGCGCCGCCGTCCCGAGCGGCGGAGGGGGACGACGAGGGCCTGCTCAGCGTCCTCCGCGACGACGGGACGCTGGACCCCGCGACCGATCCCGGCCTCGACGACGCGCTGCTGTTGCGCGCCTTCCGCGAGATCAAGCGGCTCAGGCTGCTCGACGCGCGCATGCTCCTGCTCCAGCGGCAGGGGCGGGTCGGCTTTTATGGCGCGTGCACCGGCCAGGAGGCGACGCCGATCGCCACGGCGCTCGCGCTCGAGCCCGGCGACTGGATCTTCCCCGCGCTGCGCGAGAGCGTGATGATGCTGGTGCGCGGCTTCCCGCTCCGCACCTACGTGGCCCAGGTGTTCGGCAACTCGGGCGATCTGCTCAAGGGGCGCCAGATGCCGTCGCACATGAGCGGGCGGCGCGTGAACCAGGTGTCCTGGTCGAGCTGCATCGGGCCGCAGATCCCGCAGGCGGTGGGCGCCGCGTGGGCCGCCAAGCTGCGGCGCGACAGCACGGTGGTCGTGGGGTTCATGGGCGACGGCGCGACGAGCGAGCCCGACTTCCACAGCGCGATGAACTTCGCGGCGGTGTTCAGGGTGCCGTGCGTGATGATCTGCCAGAATAACCACTGGGCGATCAGCGTGCCGACGGCGCGGCAGACGGCGTCGAGGACCATCGCCATCAAGGGCCGTGCGTACGGCGTCCCGTCGATGCGGGTGGACGGCAACGACGTCATCGCCGTCTACCGCGCCGTCTCCGAGGCGGTCGCGCGGGCCCGGTCCGGCGGCGGGCCGACCTTCATCGAGGCGCTCACCTACCGCGTCGGGGCCCACTCCTCGAGCGACGACCCCAGCCGCTACCGGTCGCAGGAGGAGGTCGATCGCTGGACGCAGCGCGACCCGCTGCTGCGCCTCGGGCGCCACCTCGCCGCCCGCGGCCTGCTCGACGACGCAGCGGAGGCCGCCTTGGAGGCGGAGCTCAACGCGGAGATCGCCGCCGCGGTCACGGAGGTCGAGGGGATGGACCCGCCCGCCCGCGAGACGCTGTTCGACGACGTCTACGCGGAGCTGCCCTGGCACCTGCGCGAGCAGCGCGCGGAGCTCGTGCGCTCACCGAAAGGGCCCGCGCACGGCGGCGGACGCTGACCACGCGAGGGATTTCCCCTCGGTGCGAGGTCGTGTAAGCCCGCCGGACCCCAGGGTACGGCTCGCGGTGGCGGGCGCGGCCTCAGGGCTGGTCAGCGAGGGGCTTGCCTGGCCCACCCCGGCGCCCCTATTCCAGTCTCCGAAGCGCACAAAAGGACAAGGATGAAGACCTACGACGCAATCGTCATTGGTGCCGGCCCCGGCGGATACCCCTGCGCCATCCGGCTGGCTCAGCTCAAGCAGAAGACGCTCTGCATCGAGAAGGAGCAGCCCGGCGGCGTCTGCCTCAACTGGGGCTGCATCCCTTCCAAGGCGTTGATCGCCGCCGCCCACCTTTACGAGAAGTCGCAGGCCGGCGCCTCGATGGGCATCAAGGTCAGCGGCGTCGAGCTCGACGCCAACGCGATGCAGGACTGGAAGGAAGGCATCGTCAAGAAGCTCACCGGCGGCGTCAGGTCGCTGCTCAAGGGCAACGGCGCCGATCTGCTCGCCGGCACCGCGACGATCGTCGGGCCGAAGCGCGTGGACGTGACCCTGCCGGACGGCTCGGTGGAGCAGATCGAGGCGACCAAGGGGATCGTCATCGCGACAGGCTCGACCACCATCGAGATCCCGACGTTCAAGTTCGACGGCGACGCGATCATCGGCGCGAAGGAGGCGGTGAGCCTGCGCCGCATCCCGAAGCGGCTGCTCGTGATCGGCGGCGGCGTCATCGGCCTCGAGCTCGGCATGGTCTACCAGGCGTTCGGCGCCCAGCTCACCGTGGTCGAGGCGCTCCCGGACCTGCTCACGGGCGTCGACCCGGACTGCACCAAGGTCGTCGAGCGCAAGATCCTGAAGCGCGGCGGCACCATCTACAAGAACGCCAAGGCGCTCGGGTACGAGAAGCAGAAGGACGGCTCGGTCGGGGTGAAGATCCAGATCGAGGGCAAGGAGCAGACGATCATCGTGGACATGGTGCTTGTCGCCGTGGGCATGCGTCCGAGCTCGAAGGGCCTCGGCCTCGAGAAGGTCGGCGTGACGGTCGATCAGCGCGGGTTCATCCCCACGGACAAGACGGGCCGCACCAACGTGCCATCGATCTACGCCGTGGGCGACGTCAGCGGCCCGCCCCTGCTCGCGCACAAGGCGTCGAAGGAGGGCGAGATCGTCGCCGAGGTGATCGCGGGCCACAAGGCCGAGAAGGACTGGGTCGCGATCCCGGGCGCGATCTTCACCGATCCGGAGATCGCCACGGTGGGGCTCACCGAGGCGGAGGCGAAGGCGAAGGGCCTCGAGGTGATCGTCGGCAAATTCCCGTTCGCGGCGCTCGGCAAGGCCATGGCCATGAACGAGACCGAGGGGTTCGTGAAGATCGTGGCCGACAAGAAGACGAAGCAGGTGCTCGGCGTCCACATCGTGGGGCCGGAGGCCAGCACGATGATCAGCGAGGCGTCGCTCTCGCTCGAGATGGCGGCCTTCCTCGAGGACATCTCGATGACGATTCACCCCCACCCGACCCTCGGCGAGTCGCTGATGGAAGCCGCTGCCCACGCGATGGGCGCGGCGATCCACATCGCGAACCGCTGAGCGCGCGCCCTGGCAGAGGCGGCCGGCGGCTCACGGGGCCCGGCCGCCAACGAGCCGGCGCGTTGCTCCCTTGAAGCGACGCCCGGCTCGAAAAGGGCCAGAAATAAAACCACAGAGGCACAGAGGGCACAGAGGAAAGAGGAGATAAAATTCTCTCTCTTCCTCTGTGCCCTCTGTGCCTCTGTGGTTCTAACCCTTCTTCTCTTCGAGCTGCTGTGCTCCAGCCCGACGATCCGAGAAGAGAGCGCGCCGCCGGGGCAGACCGTACCGCCGCGTCAGTCGCGCATGTAGTGGCACGTGTACCCGCCCGGGTACTTCTCCAGGTACTTCTGGTGGTACTCCTCGGCGCGCGTGAACGGCCCGGCCTCCACGATCTCGGTGACGACCGGCGCGCGCCACTTGCCGCTCTGGCCCACGCGCGCCTTCACCTCCTCGGCGACGCGGCGCTGCTCGGGCGTCGTCACGAAGATGGCTGAGCGGTACTGCGTGCCGACGTCGTTGCCCTGGCGGTTGCGCGTCGTCGGGTCGTGCATGCGGAAGAACCACTTCTCGAGCAGCTCGGCATAGGACAGCTTCGCCGGATCGAAGACGATGCGCACCGACTCGGCGTGGCCCGTGTCTCCCGTCTTCACGTGCTCGTAGGTCGGGTTCGTCATCCGGCCGCCCGTGTAACCGACCTCTGTCTCGAGGACCCCGGGGATCCCCCGGAGGAGCTCCTCCATCCCCCAGAAGCAGCCGCCCGCCAGGATGGCCGTCTCCAGCGTTGTCTGGCAGCCGGGGGCTTGCCCCGGCGCCGGGGCGGCGCAGGCGTTCGCGCCGGCCTGCGCCTGAGGCGCGCCGCTCCCGCCCTCGAACAGGGCGCGGTAGGCGCCATAGCCCTCGGCCTCGAGGCGATCCAGCGGGATGAACCGGAGCGACGCCGAGTTGATGCAGTAGCGCAGCCCGGCCGGCGCGGGCCCGTCCTCGAAGACGTGCCCGAGGTGCGAGTCGCCGTCCCTGGAGCGCACCTCCGTGCGGACCATGCCGTGGGCCCTGTCGACGCGCGCCACGACCCGCTCCGGCGCCACCGGGCGCGTGAAGCTCGGCCAGCCGGTGCCCGAGTCGAACTTGTCGAGCGACGAAAAGAGCGGCTCGCCGCTCGCGACGTCCACGTAAAGGCCCGCGTCGTGGTTGTTCCAGAACGCGTTGCGGAACGGCGGCTCGGTCGCGTCGCGCTGCGTGACCTCGTATGCGAGCGGCGTGAGCCGCTTGCGCAGCTCCTCCTCCGACGGTTTGCGATAGCTTCTGTCCGACATCGTCACAGCCTCCTTGGGCCCAAGAGCAACCTCGCTCGCGCGCCCCGCCTCTCCCGCGCGCCGGCACGCGAACAAGGCGGCGCACCCGACGAGCAAGAGCGCGAAAAGTAGACGAGCAGCGCGGAGCCAATTCATATCCACCTGGCCTGCCGGAAGGGTAGCGTAACCACCCCTCCTACGCCTCGCCGCGCCGCCGGTTTCGCCTCGCCGCGCCGATTTCGCCCCGCGGCGCGGATCGCGCGGCCGGCGCAGCCTCGAGGCGCCGGACTCGGCGTTACGGGCTGCCGCTCTCGAGAGCGGCGTCGCCCTCGGCGGCGCGTCGCTCGAAGCAGTCGTCGGGGATCTCGCGCGCGCGACGGACGAGGCGGGTCGCCCCGATGAACGCCGTGGTGACCGGATCGTGGTAGCCGCTCGCCCCGTGCAGGCCAGGGACGGCGCGCTGGTAGTGGCGCGCGACCCGCTCCATCAGCGCCTCGCGGACGTACTTGCCCACCATCGACGCCATCGCGACGCACAGATCCGAGGCGTCGCTGTCGCGGACGAACGCGATCTCGCCGAGGCCGGGGAAGCGGTACGCGCTGCGGGCGCGGCCCTCCTCGAGCACCGCGTGCAGCCGCCCGGCGAGCGGGCCGAAGGCGGAGCCGTACTTGCCAAAGCCGCCGACCTTGCCGCACACAGCGAAGACCTCCGCGCCGGCCAGGCCGCCGAGCTCGAGGATGAGGCGCTCCATCGCGTGGAGGTCGAGCACGAACCGGTTCTTCCCGGCGCGGACGCCGTCGTTCATCCGCTTCACGCAGAGCAGCATCGAGCGCACGGCCACGATCTCGACCCCCTTCTCCGCGAGCTTGTCGAGGTCGCGGCCGATCGCGCGCAGCAGCTTGGCGGGCGCGGTGAACGCCTCGCCCTCCGTCGACCAGCACTGCTCCTCGACGTGATCCGGGCAGAGCGCGCGCAGCGCGGCGCGATCGTCGAGCGAGACGGCGTGGAGCAGCTCGTCGACCGACGACGCGTCGCTCGGCGCCCCCGCGCGCCCGCAGCCGCGGGCGACGAGCGCGCGGGTCCAGGCCTCGCCGAGCGAGACGTCCCCGTACGAGACGAGCTGCTTCGAGTCGCCGAGCCGCTGGGCCAGGGCGCCGCGGGGCGCGCGGCTGGCCGTGTCCCAGCCGGGCCCGGTGACGCGCGAGAGGACCGCCGTCACCACCATCGGGCCGAGCCGCGGGCCGAGGCCGTTCTCATCGACGCCGATGCGGTAGCGAATGGAGGTCTCGGCCGACGTCATGCCCGCCCCTTGCCACACGCCGCCGCCCGCGTCACGGCGCGAGGCGACCCGCCAGCGTCATGCCGCGCGCCGCTTCGTACGAAGCCGACAAGCGCGTGCCATTGCGGTCTCCGCATCGAGTTTTTCTCCGGAGCGCCCCGCGAGCGCCGCGATATAGTTCCCGCCTGATGCGCATCCTCCCTGTGCCCTGCCTCAGCGACAACTACGCCTACCTCGTGGCCGCGGACGGGCGGAGCGAGGCGATCGTCATCGACCCTTCGGAGGCCCCGCCGGTCATCGAGGCGCTCGAGCGCGAGAAGCTCCGTCCGGTCGCCATCGTCAACACGCACCACCACCACGACCACGTCGGCGGCAACGAGGCGCTCCGCGCGCGCTACGGCGACCTCCCCGTGTACGCGCACTCGAGCGACGTCGGCCGCGTGCCAGCGCAGACGGAGCGGGTCGAGGAGGGCCAGCCGGTCCGGGTCGCCGGCCTGGAGCTCCGGCCGCTGCACGTCCCCGGGCACACGCTCGGCGCCGTCTCGTACTGCGTCGAGGACGCCGTGTTCACCGGGGACACGCTGTTCATCGCCGGCTGTGGCCGCATGTTCGAGGGCACACCGGAGGGGATGCACGCGTCGCTCTCCAAGCTGGCCGCGCTCCCGGGGCACACGCGCGTGTTCTGCGGTCACGAGTACACCGTGAACAACCTTCGTTTCGCCGAGACGGTCGAGCCCGAGAACGAGGCTGTCCGCAAGAAGCTCGAGGCCGCCCGCGCGGCGCGCGAGCGCGGCGAGCCGACGGTGGGGAGCACCATCGCCGAGGAGCTCGCGACGAACCCGTTCCTGCGCTGCGGCGAGCCGTCCGTACAGGCGCGATTCCCGGGGGCCACGCTGCCCGACGTGTTCGCCGCCGTGCGGCGCGCCAAGGACAATTACCGCTGAGTGACGCCGTGGCGCGCGGCCGTATTCCGCTCGCGCCCGCCGCCTGATTTCTATACGACTACGGGCATGGACTCCCGCGCTCCCATCTTCGGGTTCAACGACGCGCGCGACGAGATCGTGCGCACCGTGGTCGACCGGGTCGTCGGCGCCACCAGGGATCCGCTGCTCGCCATGAACGAGGCGGCGTATCACGAGGCGAAGCGGCTCGAGGGCTCCCGGAAGCCGCAGGACGTCCGCGAGCTCGCCGAGTGGCAGCGGCTCGCCCGCTCGCTCGGCCGCATGCACGACGCCGAGCGCCGCCGCCGCCTGCGGGAGCTCGCGGAGGAGTACGCGTGGGACATCGCCGGCAACTTCGACCGGCGCGTCTACCAGCTCTCGTCGCGGCTCCTGCCGCCGGTCGTGAGCGCCCTGCTCGCGCCGCGGAAGCTCGTGACCGTGGTCCGCGACCCGCGCAAGCTCGTCAGCCTCGAGCTGCTCGCCGACCGGGTGCTCGTGCAGGGGCCGCTCGCGAAGCTCCGGTCGCTCGTGCAGCGCGGCACGGCCGTCTATGTGCCGACGCACCTGTCGAACATGGACTCGATCGTGTTCGGCTACGCCCTCGAGCGCGCCGGCCTGCCGCCCGCGACCTACGGCGCCGGCAAGAACCTGTTCACGAACCCGGTCCTCTCGTTCTTCATGCACAACCTCGGCGCTTACCGCGTCGATCGGCGCGTCCGGCACAACCTCTACAAGGACGTGCTGAAGACGTACTCGGGCGTGCTGCTCGAGCGCGGCTACCACTCGCTGTTCTTCCCGGGCGGCACGCGGTCGCGCTCCGGCGGCATCGAGCGGAAGCTCAAGCTGGGCCTGGTCGGCAGCGCGTTCGAGGCCTACACGCGCACGCTGCTCAGCGGCCGCGAGCGCCGCGTCTTCTTCGTCCCCGCCACGATCAACTACCTGATCACGCTCGAGGCCGAGACGCTCATCGCCGATTTCCTCTCCGAGGCCGGCAAGGGCCGCTTCATCATCGAGGACGACGAGTCGAGCCGGATCGGCCGGATCGCCTCGTTCCTGCGCAAGCTCCTCGCGATGAACGCCGCGGTGGTCATCCGCTTCTCGGAGCCGCTCGATCCGTTCGGCAACCGGGTCGACGAGCTCGGCCGCTCCTTCGACGCGCGCGGCCGCGAGGTCGATCCGGCGAGCTACGTGAAGAACCAGGACGGCGCCCCGGTCATCGACGGGGCGCGCGACGCCCAGTACGCCCGCGAGCTCGGCGAGGAGATCTGCCGGGCGTACGCGCGCGACACGGTGGTGATGGCGACGCACGTGGTCGCGGCGGCGAGCTTCGCCCGGCTCCGCGCGCACGCGCCCGCCGCGGATCTCTTCACGGTGCTGCGCCAGCGCGACGTGCTCACGGTGCCGCGCGACGACCTCGCGGCCGACGTGATGGCCCTCTGCGAGCGCCTGCGTGAGCTGGAGCAGAGGGGGTGCGTCGTGCTGGGCGAGGACGTCCGGCTCGGCTCGGGCGGGGACATCGTCGAGCGCGCGCTGCGCGCCTTCGCCGGATACCACTCGTCGCCGGTGCTCGACTCGCGGCCGGACGGCATCGCGATCTGCGACACGAACCTGCTCTTTTATTACCAGAACCGCCTCGCCGCCCACGGCGTGGCGTGGGACGTGATCGCGCCGCCCGGCGTCCCGTCCGGCCTCCAGGTGCAGCCGCCGCTGCCGCCGCTGGCGGCCTCGTCGCCGCCGCCGCCGCTCGACGACCGGGGCGCGGCCTCGTCCCACAGCGCGGCCGCGGGCGTGCGCGCGGGCTCGATGAACGGCGCCGGAGGTGGCCGGTGAGCGCGCGTCCGGCGGCCACGGTGGGGGTCATCGGCGGCGGCTTCTGGGGCGTGGCGCTGGCGCTCGCGGCGAGCCGCACCGGGGCGGAGGTCCTGCTGTTCTCGCGGCGCGAGCACCCGCAGATCAACGACGGGCCGCGGGTCGTTCGGGACTACGCGGAGGTGGCGCGGGCGCGGCTGCTCGTGATGGCGGTGCCGTCGAACGCGGCGCGGACGGCGCTGCGCGCGCTCGGCGATCACATGGATGGGTCGCACCTCGTGATCCACGGCGTGCGCGGGCTCGAGGGCGAGGCGCTGAAGACCGTCTCGGATCTCGTGCGCGATGAGACCCCGGCGCGCCGGGTGGGCGCGCTGGGCGGGCCTGTGCAGGCGGATGAGCTCCGGGAGGGCCGCCCCTCGGCGATGGTGTGCGGGTCGCGGTTCCCCGAGGTGCACGCGGCGGTGGCCGCGGCGTTCCAGTCCGACGCGCTCCGGGTCTACACGACGCCGGATCTCCAGGGCCTCGAGTGGGCGTCGGCGCTGGTGGGCTGCCTGGCGATCGGCGTCGGCTTCGCCGAGGAGGCGGGCGCCGGCCCGGGGCTGCTGGCGGCGCTCATCTCGAGGGCTGTCGACAGCGCGGCGCGCGTCGCCGCGGCGGCGGGCGCGGAGGAGCGGACGATGCTGGGGCTCGGCGGGTACGGCGATCTGCTCGCCTCGATCCGGCTCGAGAGCCGGCCCGAGGTGCTCCTCGGCAAGGCGCTCGCGCGCGGTCGGACGCTCGATGAGGCGGTCGCGCAGGCGAGGCTGCGCGTGGAGGCGATCCCGCTGATCCCGCGCGTCGTGGCGTTCGCGAGGGCGCGGAAGGTCGACGCCGGGGTGTTCGAGGCGCTCGAGACGATCCTGCAGGGCGGGGCGCCGAGGGCGGTGCTCGACCGGATGTTCACGGCGTGAGCGGATCGGCCTCCGCGCGCCTCCCAAGGCAGGGCGGTTGACCGCCCCTGGTGCTGTCATCTCGACAGCGAGAGGGCGGTCGGACCGCCGTTCCGGCATCGATCTCGCCAGCGACGGGGCGGTCGGACCGCCGTTCCGGCATCGATCTCGACAGCGAGGGGGCGGTCGGACCGCCGTTCCGGCATCGATCTCGACAGCGAGGGGGCGGTCGGACCGCCCCGTCGGCGGCGCGCCTTCGCCCAGCGGGACGGCCGGACCCCTTGAAGAACGTGTTTCCAGCGAGAGTGGACAGGTCGGAGCAGCCGGCCGCGCCTTCAGCTGCCGTCTGGCCTGGTCGCGCCGGCCGCGTCCGACGCGGCGGGCAGCTCGGGGCTATCGCAGCAACGGAATCCGGTGGAGTAGTCGTGATACGTCGGCTCGTGGGCGATGGTGGTGAAGTAGCAGCCTGGGCCGAGCTCGCTGGTCGTGCTGAAGAAGCCGCCCATGAACACGCCGTTGCCGTCGTGTGAGGGCTGGTCGCGGCGCTCGACGCCCTCGGTGCGCATGCGCTGCACGAGCTCGTGATCGACCATGTCGCCGACCCACTCGTGCAGGTTCCCGACCATATCGTGGACGCCGAGCTCGCTGGCGCAGCCGGGGTGGTCGCCGCTCCTCGCCAGGAAGCCGGGCTTCTGGTTGAGGTCGGCGCTGTTGAAGTGGCGCTCGTAGCTCCACCCGCCCGGCGGGTGGTCGCCGAAGAGCTCGCGCAGGAGGTGGGGCTTGCCGGTGTTGCACCGCCCGCGCTCGCCGCGGGGGCCATACGGGTAGCGGTGAACGCCGTTGCCGCGGCAGGCGCGCTGCCACTCGCGCCGCGTGCACAGGCGCTTGCCCGCGGCGACGCAGGCGGCCTTGGCCTCGACGCGGCTGATGTACGCCTGGGGAAAGACGCCGGCCTCGCTGCGGGCGAGATAGCGGACGTTCGGCTCAGGCCGCTGGTAGTGAGGGTGAACGGTGAGCTGTCCGCCGGCGTCGGTGACCAGGTGCGCCTCGTAGCGATCGATGCAGAAGCCGCCCACGAGGACCATATCGGCGGGGCAGGACCCGAGCTCCAGCGGAAGCCCGAGCGGCCGCGGAGGAAAGACGGCCGGCCCGGCGCTGGCGGAGCCCGGCGGCTGCGCCGCCGCGGGGGCGGCGCTCGCGGCGACCGCGGTCGGCGCGGGCTCGGCGGCGGCGCCGCCCGGGATGGCTGCGCCGGCGTGCGCGCTGCCGGCGGGCGCGGGCGCGGCGGGGGCCGGCGTTGCGGCGGCGGACGACGCCGCGGCGAGCCCCGGAGATGCGGCGGAGGCCGAAGCCGCGGCGAGCCCCGCAGCCGCGGCCGGGGCCGCTCCCTCTGCGTGGTGCGCCACGTGGGCCTCGCCGGAGGCCTCGACCTTCTTCGCCGCGCTGCCGCCGCCGTCGTTCGGAGCGGCGCAGGCCGTGAGCCAACCCAGGGCGGCCAGCAGACCTGGATGCGCGCGTCCTGACAGGCGCCGGGGCAGTGAGGATCTGTTCGACAGGCGAGCCCGGAGGCGGTCGCAGGGCGGCACGGACGGCACGAGGCGGAGTGTACACGCGCCCGGCGCGCGCCTGGGCTCCATCGCGGTGCGCTCCTCCGCCTCGAAGCGCCGCGTGGCGTTCCACGAGGCCGGCCATGCGCTCGTGGCGCTCTCGGTCGAGCACGCCGAGCCGGTCCATCGCCTGACGATCGTCCCGCGCTAGATCGGCGCGCGGGGCGCGACGCTCGAGCTCTCGACTGGGGATCGCTACCTGATGACGCGCGACGAGCTGCGCGATCGGCTCTGCGTGATGCTGGGCGGCCGGATCGCCGAGGAGCCCTGCTGCGACGACATCTGGACGGGCGCCCAGAACGACCTGGAGCGCGCGACGGAGACGGCGCGGCAGATGCCGCTCCGGGATGAGCGACGTGCTCGGGCCGCTCATGTTCGGCCGCCCGGCCGGCGCGCGCTTTCTGGACACCCCGGTGAGCCTCGGGGAGGAGCGCAACTTCAGCGAGGAGACCGGCGCGATCGACGCCGAGGTGGGGGCGGCCGTCACGGCGGCGTACGAGCGGGGCGCGCTGTGCTGAGGGAGAGGCTGGTGCTGCACCGCATCGCGGAGCGGCTACTCGAGCGGGAGACCCGCGAGCGGGCGGAGCTGGGAGCGATCGTGCGAGCGGAGGGCGCGCCGGCGCGAGATGGCGTGCAGGCGCGGCGCGGTGGAGGAGGGGAGGGCGCCGGCGCCGTAGGCTCGCTTCGATGCGGGCGGGCTGAGGGATGCTCTCGGGCTGACTGCCTGTGCGTCATCGCTCTACGATGGCGCGCATGAAGATGCGTACGTTGCCTCGATGCATGGCCGGCTTCGGCATCCTGGCGGTATCCGGTTGCGGTCTGCTGCTCGACCTGGACGACTTCAAGGACGCCGCGCCCGCTGACGGCGCTACGTCGGCCGGAGCGGGAGCAGGTGGAGCAGGAGCAGGCGGAGGGGCCACGTGCGAGCCCCGGAGCGTGGCGGAGTGCTACTCCGGCCCTCCCGGGACGGAGGGCGTTGGGACCTGCCAGGCCGGGATGCAGGCGTGCAAGCAGGATGGCTTCGGGTACGAGGCGTGCTCGGGCGAGGTGACGCCGGCGGCGGAGACGTGCGCGAGCACGGAGGACGAGGACTGCGACGGGAAGGACTGCGCCCAGTGGGCGATGACTTTCGGGGATGAGTCGCTGCAGACCGCGAGGGCGATAGCGGTTGATTCTTCTGGTAACAGCTACGTTATCGGGACCTTTGACGGAGATATCGCGATTGGTGGAGCGGTTCTGACTTCCTTGGGGTCGAATGATATCTTCTTGATCAAGTTCGCCGCGGACGGAGATCTTGTGTGGGCTAGAGGATTTGGGAGTGATGATACACAGTGGCCGTCTGCGATTGCTGTTGATGCCGACGGAAACGTCTTCTTCTCGGGTGTCACGACGGGTCCGTTTGAGCTGGGAGAAACGCTGATTGAGCGAGGTGTGTTTCTCGCCATGGTCGATTCGTTCGGCGATCCTGTTTGGGCAAAGCATCTTTCTGGGTTGTGTTCCCTAGATGTTCCAGGTGTAAAGTCGATTGCTGCTGCTGGGGATGACGCTTTGGTTGTCGCGGGGGATTTCTGCCAATCCATCGCTTTTGGAGGTGATGCCCTCCTTTCGACTGGGACGAACACGGACTTGTTCCTTGCGAAGCTCCGGGCTTCGGACGGCTCCGGGGCGGCGACGGCGGGGTCGTGGGGAAAGGTATTTGGTGATGCTGAGCGTCAGTATGGTAGGCGCCTTGTGCTGAATAGTGAAGGTGGGATTGTATTCGTCGGCGAATATCGGGGTAGTGTTGACTTTGGCTTGGGCGGTCTGCGTGCGGCAGAGGGGCAAGACATATTTGTCGCTCAATTTGAGCCTGATGGGACAGTCTCCTCGCAGCGACGTGTTGGCGGAAGTGGTGATGATATTGTGGGCGGCGTGGCCTTGGATAGCGTGGGAGGTGTTTTGTTGTCCGGTAGTTTTGACGGGGCTCTTAATGTTGGCGGCGGCTTGTTTGACGCCGTTGGCCGAGATGGTTTCCTGCTCAAGATGGGCCCAGGTGGGGGGTATCAGTGGAGCCTATGGCTGAGCGGCGCGGGGGATCAGCTGGGGCAGGACGTGGTAATCGGTGGCGATGGAGACGTGTACGTGCAGGGTGGTTTTGAGATGATGGTGAGATTCGGGAGCGCTGAGCTTTCTTCAGTAGGGGAGTCCGGATCTTTGTTCTTGGCCAAGCTTTCGCGGGTCGGCCAACTGTCGTGGTCCAGGGAGATTAGCGGGTTCTCCAATAGACAATGGGCAGGCATGGCTCTTACCTCCTTGGAGGAGCCGATGCTCCTGGGGTCGTTCTCAGGAAACATCGAGCTTGGTACCGGCACTCTGACGACGAACGGAGGATCGGACATTTTTCTGGCGAAGCTTGTCCCTTGAAGGGTGCCGTTGTGTCGTCAACGGTGGCGAATCTACGCAGCGGGCTGGGATGGCCGAAGCTAGCAACTAGCCATAAGGTGGATTAAACGAGCCACCGGCGTCCGGCCAGGAATGCACGGACAAGATAGGCAGCTCCGGTGCCGCACGCTCCTCACAGCTCGGATGGGCGCGTCTCGGACAGCCTGTGGCGCAATTGCTGCAACACTGTGTCTGGAAACGTGTCGCCTGTGAGCTCACTCCGGAGCGGTCGCGAAACGCGCGTCTCGATGCACAACGGAGAGCACGGCGCGGGTGCGGTCGAGCCTGGTGTGTCCTGTGGGGTGCCCGCTCATCGTTGGCTGCACGGATCCGCGACAGCCTCGCATGTCTCCTCGCAGCTCGTGCAGGTGCACTCGTAGGCAGCGCGGTAGAGCCTCTCCACCGCCTCGCCGTTTTCCTCGTTGTTCGATGCCACCATGTCACAGCTCCTGAAGCACTCGGGGGTAGGATCGTTCGTGAAGCAGCCTTGTGTGCACTCAGCCCACGTTCGGCAGCCCGGATTGAGCAGGCAGCTCGTCAAGCAGTTGTTCTCGAAAGCACACGTGCGGCAATCTCCGCCGCTGTTGCCGCCGCCGGCGCCCCCACCCTCGCATCCGAGTGCGCAGGCTATAAATGTCGGGTTGTTGGCGCTGATGTTCTCACAGTCCTCCGCGTCGAGGACGCACTCAGCGATGCACTCGTACTGCGGGTCCGAGCACTCGACGGCGTATTGCTCGCAAATGGGCGATCCGCACTCCGCTGCGCGCGCGCACGCTTGATCGCACACGTCCCCGGCGCCGCCCGATCCGCTCGACGCTGCCGTCGTGGTCGAGGCCGCCGTCGTGGTCGAGGTGGTGCTCGCCCCGGTCGTGGTGCTCGACGTCGTGCTGCTCGTCGTCCCCGCGCCGCCGTCTCCCCCGTTCCCCCCGGTCCCGCCGGGGTTCTCCGTCGTCTCGCCCGAGCAGCCCGCAAGCGCCGCGCCCGCGGCCACGCAGAACACGAACACAAGAGAAGAAGTCCTGTTGCGCATCTCCGCTCTCCTTCAGGGCACGCCGCGCCCGTTCCACCGCGTTACTTCAACGCCGGGCGATCGTTCGCCTACTTCATTCCCCCCGCAAGATTTTTTCCTCACACCCGCATGCCCCGGCGCCTGCGTCCCCACCACCCGCGCCGGTTGGCATCGCGCCCCGGCTCGGCTACCCACCCGGCCCATGTCCGGTCTGCCCCCTGCCGCGCTCATCTTCGATATGGATGGCCTCCTCGTGGACTCCGAGCCGCTCTGGCTCCAGGTCGTGCAGGCCTTCTGCCGCGCGCGCGGCTTCACCTGGACCAAGGAGCACCACGCCGGCTGCGTCGGCGGGGGCCTGCGCGCCACCCTCTCCGCCACCGGCGAGCGCTTCGGGTTTGCCGTCGAGCACGAGCGCGATGTCGCCGCGGTCGTCGACGATTTCATCGGCTCCGTCGGCGGGCTCGCGCTGAAGCCCGGCGCCGCCGAGCTGCTCGCCGCGGCCGCGCTCGCGGGGCTGCCCACGGCGCTCGCCTCGTCGTCGCCGCACCGGCTCATCGCCGCCGTGCTCGAGCGCTTCGACCTCCGGCCGCGCTTCCAGGCCGTCGTCTCCGGCGACGACGTCGCCCACCCGAAGCCGGCCCCGGACATCTTCCTCCGCGCCGCGGCCGCGCTCGGCGTGCCCCCGGCCCGCTGCGCCGTGCTCGAGGACTCCCTCGCGGGCGTCACGGCCGGGCGCGCCGCCGGCATGATCGTCGTTGCCGTCCCCGAGGGCCCCTGGGAAGGCCGCGGCTTCGAGGCGCTCGCCGACGTCTGCCTCCCCAGCCTCGAGCACGCCCACCGCTGGCTCGGCATCGCCGCCCCGGCCGCCGCCACCGCCGCCGGCGACCCCTGACAGGCGCGGCGCCCCCGGGCGTACCCCCGCCGGGCGCCGCCGCCGCGGCCCGTCCCCGCCGGGCGCCGCCGCGGCCCGCCGCGACCCCCTGCCGCAGCCTCCCGCGATCCCGCTCAGCCCCCTGGCGAGAGCGCCCCGAGCTCCGCGCCGCTGCGCTTGTTGCCGAGCAGATCCTGCGCCGGCATCTCGCGCGCGTCGCCCTGCCCGAGGAGCATCTTCGACGACCGCTTCGGCCTGAAATCCGGTCGGTTCGGGTTGAGCTTCCACCAGCTCCCCTCCAGGACCACCCACGGCTCCTCGCTCGCGCGCACCACCTCCGCCGCGAGCCGCGCGCGCGTGATCCCCGTGATCGCCCGCGTCTCCGGCAGCGCCGCCGCGAGCCGCTTCAGCCCGTCGGGCATCCCGCCGTAGCTCACCTGGGTCACCACGTTGTGCCCGGCGTCGAACCGGTAGATCCCCGTGCTCAGCACCTCGATCGACGACGCCGCGTCGTTCACCAAGATGTTGTTCCGCAGCCGGCAACCCCAGCTCCCGTTGCCGCACTGGAGCGCGGCCCGGCCGCTCGCGTTCATGATCACCGTGTTGTTGCGGATGAGGTTGTTGCGGCAGCCCCAGAGCGGCAGCGCGTCGGGGCCGCTCACCTGCTCCGGAGAGCGCGGGCCGGGCTCCACGTACGCCCTGTCGAACGGGTTCGCGTTGTCCCACTGCGCGATCCCGTGGGCGAGGTTGCCGTAAACGAGGTTGTTCTGGATCAGCGAGTCCGACAGCCCAGCCAGATTGATCGCCCCGCCGCCGATGCGCCCGTTGCCGTTCATCACGTTCTGCTCGATGATGAAGTTGACGCCGCGGCCGTCCGGAAACCCGTGCTCGCCGAACCTGTCCGTCGCGAGCTTCATCAGCCCCGCGGCCCAGGCGCGGGTCGGCTGCATGGACGGGTAGCCCCGGAACGACGGGTGCCTCATCACCTCCTCGAGCGACGCCTCCGGATCGAGGTTCGCCTGGAACCCGCCCGCGTTGTTGCCGAAGAACACGTTGCGACGAACCACGTAGTTGTCCGAGCCGTCGGACGCGTACGCGCCGTGCTCGCGCGCGGACAGCGCGAACAGGTTGTCCTGCAGGAGGACGGTGTGGCTGTCGGTGGAGTGGAACCCCCACGTCCGATGGTGATGGGAGAAGTTGCCGACGATGGCGATGTGGTGCGCGAGCCTGCCGGTCTCGCCGAACGCGCCGTCGACCATGATCCCCGCGCGCGGCGAGCCCGCGCTCTGCTTGCCCGGCTCGCTGCTGCCGGCGAGGTTGAAGCCCTCGAGCACCACGTGGTGCGCCGCCTTCAGGTAGACCATCCAGCTCGGGTCGGCGGGGCACGCCCGGTCGATCACGACCTCCCCCGGGCGCCCCATGGCCTTGAAGTGGATGTACTTCTCCTGGCCGGCGCTCGGCTTGTCGCCGATCGAGAACCCCGCGTACGTCCCCGGCAGCACCGCGACGAGGTCGCCGCCGCGGGCCGCGTCCGCGGCCTCCTGGAGCGTCGCGAAGGCGCGCGTGACCGGCAGATCCTGCGGCCCGGCGGCGGCGTTGCGCGCGTTCAGGGCGTCGCGCGCGTTCAGATCGAGCGCGGCGACGCGGATCGTGGCGGGGGCCGGCGCGCCGACGACGAGGACGCGCTCGTACCGCCGCTGCAGCTTCAGCGTCTGGCTCACCCACTCGTCGGAGTCCTGCGTCTTCACGAACGGCTCGACGGGCGCGGGCGCCGGCGGCTCCGGCGTCGTGAGGGGCCCCGCCGGAGCGGGCGTCTTCTTCTGCGGCGCCGGCGGCTGGGCCGTCTCGTCCGGCGGCGGGCCCGCGACCTGGATCGTGGGGCTGCACGCGAGCGCGGCGATCGCGGCGAGCGCCGGGGCGATGCGCACGCAACCACGGGCCTGCTGGATGACGCTCATCGAACCTCTCCTCTCGACGCTCCGGGAACGCCGCCCCTCCGCGCCACGCGGGCTCATGCGGCGCTGCGCTCCGTTTCCCTCTTACATCGAAGCGCGCGCCTCAGCCAGACGAGCTCGCCCTCGGCGAGAGCCCGCGCGCGGCGTGACGCAGGCCACGCGCGCAGCGCGCCGCGGGCCAGAGGGCGCCGCACCACGTGGACCGCCCCGCGCAGAGCGCCACAAGCCACGGCGCCGCGAGCGCCGCGAGCGCCGCGCGGGGTGCGCGGGGTGCGACACCGCCTCCAGCGGCGGCTTTCATGAGCCCGGCACGTGGCCGTTCACTTCCTTCGCTGCCGTTCCTTTGGTACGTAGAGCACATGAAAGCGCTCCCCTCGCTCGTGAGTGTCGCTCTCGCCGGCGCCACCCTCCTCACGCTCGCGCCCGAAGCGCAGGCGAACATCAAGAATCCGAACGACCACCCCGACTACGTGGCCGAGCTCGAGCCGCACGGGAACTTCGTCTTCTTGCACCGCGACTACGGCCTGCGGCGGGGCCGGGGCAGGTACGCCGGCGTCGGGGACGCGGAGTTCGGCCTCGGTTTCAGGGCCACGATCGAGCTCGCCGATCCGGCCTTCATCCCGCGGCTCAACAACACGGTTGGCATCTCGTTCGGCCTGGATTTCACCAACTGCAACTACTGCCGCCGCGACTTCACCATCTGGAGTCCGGTCACCATGCAGTGGAACTTCTTCTTCAACGATAAGTGGAGCGCGTTCGCCGATATCGGCGGTGTCCTCCGGACCGACGGGTTCTACGACGACGTGTACCTGGACTTCGTCACCATGGTCGGCGGCCGGTACCACTTCAACGACGACATCTCGCTGACGATGCGGATCGGCTATCCGTTCTTCAGCGTTGGCGTGTCGTTCTTCACCGGCTGAGCCCCACCCCCGTCCCTTCTCAGGCCGGACCGAGCCGCCACGGGCGCTGCCCTGCGGTCTCGCTGCCCCGCTGCCGGCGCCGGGGGAGCGCCGGCCTCCGCCGTGGGCGGCGGGATCGCCGCCGGGGCGGGCGCACGGGACGGCCATCGGGCACGTGCGGAGGAGGCCCGCCCTGGTTAGACTAGCCGGAGATGTTCGGCTGGTACTTTGTAGGCATCCTCGGTCTCGCCCTGCTGATGGTGGTCCACGAGGGAGGGCACTACTTCGCCGCGCGCGCCTACGGCATGCGCGTCCTGAAGTTCTCGATCGGCTTCGGTCCCACCTTCTTCAAGGTCGTCCCGAAGGACGGGTACTTCTGGTTCACGACCGCCGCGGACAAGGTCCGCGTGCGGCTCTGGCGTCACGACCCGGTGAAGCACGGCCCCACCGTGTTCCAGGTCGCGATGATCCCGTTCCTCGCGTACGTGCAGATCGCGGGGATGAACCCCCTCGAGGAGGTCGATCCCGAGGACAAGGGCAGCTACGCGAACGCGAGCCTGATGGGCCGGATCGCCGCGATCTTCGCCGGTCCGCTCGCCAACTACCTGTTCGCGTCGGTGCTCTTCTTCGCGAGCCTGATGACGGGCGGCAAGCCCTACCGCCTGACGGACATCGGCGTCGTCGCCGGGATGCCGGCGGCGGCGGCCAACCTCAAGGACGGCGACCGCATCGTCGAGATCGACGGGACCCCGGTCCAGGACTGGGAGACGATGGCGGAGATCATCTCCCACAGCCCTGGCCGGCCGCTCGACATCGTCGTGGAGCGCGCCGGCGAGCGCGTCCAGGCCAAGGTCACCCCGTCGAACGAGAACGGCTCGGGCAAGATCGGCGTGATGTCCATCGGGGCGACCCGCTCGGCGCCGGTGACAGCGAAGGAGGCCGCGGTGCTCGCCGTGACGAAGCCGCCGAAGGTCGTGCAGAGCCTGGTGGTCGGGCTCGGCCAGTACCTGACGGGCAAGGTCGACGGGGAGCTCGGGGGTCCGAAGCGGATGATCGAGGAGACGGCATACGCGGCCAAGCGCGGCTGGGCCGAGGGGCTCGAGTGGCTCGGCCTGCTCTCGGCCTACCTCGGCGCGTTCAACCTGATCCCGTTCCCGGCCCTGGACGGCGGCCGCCTGATGTTCCTGTTCTACGAGGCCGCCACGCGGCGCCGGCCGAACGCCCGCATCGAGGCGCACATCCACCTGGTCGGCGTGGTCATGCTGCTCGGGCTGATGCTCTACGTCACGGCGAACGACTTCGGCCTCGGGTCGAAGTAGCGCTCCCCGCGTGGCATCGAGGCGGCCCGCGCGGGTTCCGGCGTCGGCACGGCGCCGCGCCCGCGCGCCGGCGCGGCGGCTCGCCCACGCGATGTCGTGCCGCTTCGCCCGCGCGGCGGCCTCGCTCTCGCTGCTCGCGCTGGCCGGCTCGCCGTCCTCCGCGCTGGCCGCGCCGCCGGGCTCGGGCGCGTGGTCCGACGACGAGGAAGAGGCCGTCTTCGACGTCCCCGCGCCGCCGACGCTCCCCGGGCTCACGCGGCGCGATCCGACCTTCACCTTCGAGTACACGGCGGCCGTGATCGAGCCCGAGTCGACGAGCCGGGCGAGCGGCAGGACCGCCTTCGCCTGGTACTCGCACGGCGAGATGGAGATGCCGCTCGTCCCCCGGAAATGGTTCGTCGGCGCGGTGCACGACAGCGCCGCCGCGAGCGTCCCGGGGGTCGCGCGGTCGATCGTGCTCGGGAGCCCCGAGCTCTACGGGCGGGGCGTCTGGTCGAGCGCGCGCGGGCTCTCCTCGGGCGGCGGCTTCGGCGTCGTGATCCCGGTCCCGCGCGACGTCTCGCCCCACGAGGCCGAGGTGCTGCGGACCGCGCGTGTGGTGCGGCCGTGGGACGAGACGCGCTTCCGGGATCTCACGCTGACGTTCCGCCCCTGGTTCGACATGCGGCACATCACGGGGCCGTTCATCTTCCAGCTCCGGCAGGGCCTCGACTGGTCGCTGGTCGTGCGCGGCCTCAGGTCCGGCGAGCGGCGCACCGACATCCGGGCGCACACCGCGTTCTACTTCGGCTACCGGATCGCGCGGCCGGTCGGGGTGGGGCTCGAGATGTGGGAGGTCTACCAGCTCACGGAGGGCCTCCCGGACGACAGGCGCGCGACGTTCGCGATCTCGCCGAGCGTCCGCTTCATCCTGGCGAACGTGCAGCCGGCGCTCAGCGTGCTGCTGCCGATCGCGACCCCGCTGCGCGGCGACGTGGCCTCGTACTACGCCGCGCGGCTCAGCGTCGGGTTCGCCTTCCCGACCGACGATCCTCCGGCGTACCCGTGAGAGAGGGGCGCGCCTCCCGCGGGCGCTCCCGGCGGGGCGCGGCGGCGCGACGCGGCCGAAGGTGCGGGGGGCTCGTTCGAGTGCGTGCATCCAGCGCGGCTGCTGGGTACCCTGGGCGCGTGGTCAAAGCAGCATGGCTCCGGCGCGGTCTGGTTCTCGCGGCGCTCCTCGGGGCGACCGGCTGCGCGACCCAGCTCGTGAGCCTCAATGAGGGACCCCGCGAGTACGTGGCGACGGACTACGAGAACGTGCTCCGCGCCTGGACGCGCACGGAGCACCTGTTCGCGCTCTCGGAGCTCGACAACTTCCTCACGGCCACCGCCACGTTCGAGTCGTGGGACTTCCGCTGGGCCTACGTCGCCCGCTACGCGCAGGACTACCGGCTCACGATCGAGCAGCGGCAGAAGCTCCTCGAGAAGACGCTCGAGGAGACGCGCCACCATCACCAGTTCTTCGTCGCGATCTTCGGGGGCGAGCGCAAGTACAACGACCTCTCGACGCCGAACAGCGCGTGGATCGTCCGGCTGATCGACGACACAGGCAACGAGACGGCGCCCGAGGAGATCATCGCGATCAAGAAGCCGAACGCGCTCGAGCGGACCTACTTCCCGTACAACACGGTGTGGCGGCAGGCGTTCCGCATCCGCTTCCCGCGCGCGACAGCGGAGGGGAGGCTGACGATCTCGCCCGCCGCCAAGTGGTTCGGGCTCCGCTTCGCCGGAGCGCAGGGCAACAGCGAGCTCGTCTGGCAGCTCACGGAGGACGAGGAGCCCGCCGAGCCGGTCGAGCTGGAGCAGGAGGCCGCGCGGCCGCTGCGCCCCGTGGCGGGCCGCTGACCGGCCCGGGGGGACCGGCCGAGCCTGCGGCGGGATCAGCGGCGCGAGGCTCGAGCCGCCAGGGCCTTCAGCCGCGCTGAGCGCCCAGCGAGACGGACTGCGCGAGGATGGAGAGCAGCTCCGGCGTGCTCTCGAACAGCTCGCGCAGCACGGGGTGGTCGGCGATGAGCAAGAGCGCGCCGCCTCCGGCCGCGCGCGCGATCGACGGCGCCGGCTGGCCTCCGAGTAGCTCGGAGGCGAACAGGAGCTCACCGGGCCGCGCGGCGCCGATGGTCTCGTGCGAGCGCTCGTCGACCAGCTCCAGCGCGCCGGCGCCGATGATGACGAGCCCTGGCATGGGATTGCCGGCGTGGACGAGCTGCTCGCCGGGCACGAGGCCGCGCACGCGGAGCCGGCCCAGGACCCGGCGGAGCAGCGACTCCTCGAGCTCTCCGAGCGGCCCCATCGTGGCGCCAGCGAGCGACTGGATCCGGTCTGCGACGGTGCGCAGCTCGTCGACGACCCAGGGGCAGGAGCGGAGCGCGTTGTCGATGGTCGCCTGGTCCCAGATCGCCACCCGCGCGCCGCCTGCGCCGGCGACGACGCGCAGCGGGATCCCGTCCTCGAGCGTGCCGCGCGACGGCACGAGCGCCATGATGGCGGGGCGCTCGGCCGGCATGTCGACGATGCTCGCGCACACGGCCGCGCTCCCGCTCAGCACCAGCGCCGCCCCGTGGACGGCGAGCTCCTCGTCGGGCGCGAGGTCGTCCACCAGCGCCGCGCGCGCGAGCTCGTCGTGCATCTCCTCGGGCAGGTCGGCGAACGCCTCGATCTGCTCGATGTCGCCGCCGGTGATGGCGGCGGCCGGCGCGGCGCTGGCGACGGGCGCGGCACCGGCGCCATCGCGCTGCGGTAGATCCGCCGCGATCCCCGGGGTGATGTCGAGCGCCGCGATCGCTCCCTCCGCCGGTGGCGCTTCGGGCGGCAGGTCGAGCTCCATCGCGGCGAGGTCAACGGCGTCGCCTGCGTCCGGTCCAGGCAGCTCCGCCGCGAGCACCTCGGGCGGCGTCGCGGCCGTCCCGGGACGCGCATCGCCCGCCGCCGGCGCGCGGGCCGATGCCGGGCGCGGAGGCAGCGGCTCGGCCGCAGGGGCCTTGGCCACGGGGGCCTGGATCGCGGGCGTCTCGTCGAGCGCGAGGTCCGCCTCGTCGAGTAGCTCTTCTTCCGGCGCGGGCTCGGCGACCGCCTTACCGAGCTCGCGCGGGGGCTGCGCCGGGGCCTCCGCGCCGTCGGAGACGGGCTTGCCGTGGGCGGAGTCGGCTTTCGCCTGCAGGTCGCCGTCCTGCACCGCCGCCTGGGGTGCCGGCGCGGCGTCGTCGCGCACCGACGGCGGCTGCGCGTCGAGGTCGTGATCGGAGAGCTCGATCACGACGGTTCCCTCGGGCGTCGACGCCGGATCCGACGCTCCTGCGGTCGCAGGAGGCTCGATCGGCTCGTCGCGGATCGAGGACACGACGGCGCCCTTCGGGGGGATGCTGTCTGCCGACGCCCCGATGTGTCCGGGCGGCTCGCTTCCAGCGGGGGTCGCTGGCCGGAGGCGGGCTGCCGGCGCCGGAGGCGCGGGAGGTCGCGCGGAGATCGGCTTTCGCTTGAGCGTCAGATCGAGCGGCGCCGCCGAGGTGATGACCTCGTCTTCGTCGCCCTCGTGCGGCGTCGAGGGAGGCCGGCGGGCCACGAGGTACGTGTCGCCGCTCGGCGAGATGGTCTCCTGCGGTGGCCGAGGTGGCGCGGCCACCTCGGCGTCATCGGACCAGGGGTCGAGGATCGGCTCGCGCGGCTTCCGCCTCGCCATGGCCGTCCCCGCCGGTGCGGCCGGGCTGGGGCGGGTCGCGGCGGGAGGCGGGGCCTGAGCCTCGACGAGGATCTCGCCGACGTCGTCGTCTGCCGCGCGATCGTCGGTGCGCGTCGCAGGGCTCGGGCTCTGCGGCGGCGCCGACGCGATCGAGGGCAGAGGCGCGGCGGGCGGCGGTGACGACGGCGCGCCGGTCGCGGCCGGAGACGGCGGTGCTGCGGGCGACGGAGGAGGCAGCGCAACGGGAGCCGACACGGCCGGCGCCTCAGGGGCCGAAAGAGCCGGCGCAGCGACAGGCGGAGGCGCCGTGGGCGGCGGTGGTGCTGCGGGCGGCGCAGGAGGCGGCGCAGCAGGCGAGGGGGATTGCGGTGCAGCGGGCACCGGCGGGGACGGCGGCGCTGCAAGCGCGGGCGGCGGAGGCGGCGCGACGGACGCCGGCGCGGCAGGTCGAGGAGGCGGCGCCGCGGAGGTCGACGGGGCGAGTGGCGCCGAGGCAGGCGGCGCGACGGACGCCGACAAGGCCAGCGGCGGCGCTGGAGGCGCTGGCGGCGCGGAGAGCGGCGGCGCGAGGGGTGCAGCAGGCGGTCGCGATGCCGACGCAAGGGTGTGGGGTGGAGGTGGTGCCGGCGGCGGCAGCGCCTGCGGATGCGGCGGCGCGCCCGGCGGCGGCAGCGCCTGCGGATGCGGATGCGGCGGCGCGCCCGGCGGCGGCAATGGCGATGCAGCGGACGCGAGCGTCGAGGGCGGCGGCGGCACGACCGGCCGGGGCAGCGCCTGCGCATGCGGCGCGACCGGCGGGGGCAGCGCCTGCGCATGCGGCGCGACCGGCGGGGGCAGCGCCTGCGCATGCGGCGCGACCGGTGGCGGCAGCGGTGCAGCGTATGCGAGCGTCGAGGGCGGCGGCGCGACCGGCGGGGGCAGCGCTTGCGGGGGCGGCGGTGCGACGGGCGGCGCCGCCGCGGTTGCCGGCGCGGCGGGTGGAGGCGGCGGCTGCGAGCGCGGCGGCGCGAAGCTCGGCGGATGCGGCGCCTGCGCATGCGGCACCGGCGGCGGCTGCGGGCGCGGTGGCGCGAAGCTCGGCGGATGAGCCGGCGCCGGCGGAGGTCCGAAGGACGGCGGATGCGGCGGCGCGGGCAGCACCCCAGGAGACGGCGGATGGGACGGCGCCGGCGGAGGCCCGAAGGACGGCGCCGGCGGAGGCCCGAAGGACGGCGCCGGCGGAGCCCCGAGGGACGGCAATGGCGGCACAGACGTAGGGGAAAGGCGAGGCGGAGCCGACGACGGCCGCAGCGATGCGGCGCGCGGCGGGGCCGGAGGCGGCGGGGCAGGGGGCGGCGGCGGCGCGCTCTGCGGCTTCGACTGCGCGGCGTGCCACGCCGGGTCGGCGGCCACCTGCGGCCTGTACGACGGAGCCCCGGGCAGTGGAGGCGGCGGCGGGATCGCGCTCGCAGCCTGCGTTGCGGTGAGCGGAGGCGCCGGCGGCGGCTGGCTCTGATAGAGCGCGCTGCCCTGGAGGGTGGTCACCCCTGGCGGCGGTGCGGACGGCGCGACCGGCGCCGGGGGCTGGGCGTGAGGGGGGTCGAGCCGCTGCGGGTACGCAGCTGCGGGCGGCTGCGAGCGCGGCGCGACAGCCTGCGCCGCCGGCGCGAAGGGCGGCGCGACAGCCTGCGCCGCCGGCGCGATGGGCGGCGGCGGCTGAACGGGCGGCGCGGCCTGCGGGAAGGGGGCGCCCGGAGGCTGCTGCGTCCTTCGTTGCGGCGGGGGCTGCGGGGCGCTGCCCTGCGCGACGCCGGGAAGCCCCGGGGCATACGGCGCGATCGGTCGGGCCGCGGGGCCGGGGGCGTCGTCTGCGGCCGGGTGGATCACCGGCGACGGCCGTGACAGCGGCGGCGGCAGGCGCTCCGACTCGGCGGCCAGCTCCGGCTCCGAGAGCGGCTCGAACATGTCGATCTCGATCGAGGGCATCGAGGCGCGCAGCTCCTCGGTGAGCGAGCGGCGGCGGCGCCATGTCTGCTCGTCGGAGGGCGGGCCTTCGTCGTCGGTCTCGGTGTCGTCGGACGTCAGGGTCAGCTCGTCGTCCTCGTCGATCGTCTCCAGGAGGTCGGGATCGCTCGGCTGACCGACCTCCGAGGCCATCACCTCCTCGAGCGCGGTCGCGCAGAGCCCGAGCTCCGAGGCGCGGAACGTCTGCCCCGCGGCCCCGGCCGCGTCGGCCGCGCGCCGCAGCCACACGATGGCGTCACGTCGCTCGCCTCGCGCCCACAGCGCGCTGGCCGTGGAGATCCCCCACACGACATCTTCATCGTCATTCGGGTGCGGTTCGGGGAGGGCGACCACGCGGTTCGCCATGAGCAACACCACCTATCACAGGCCCAACAGCGGCCGTTGACCCCATCGTACCTTGGCGAGCCGACGTCCCTGTTCGAGCGTCGCGCGAGCCTCACGGCGCGGGATACCGCGCCACCAGGAGCTTAGCCGCGCTGGATACGGCACGTACAAATTACGGCACGGAGGTCGGCTTCCGGCCGTCGCGCCACCGTGTACGGCCGCCGGGGCCCGCCGCCCGTCGCGGCCGCGCATCGGGCGGGAGGCTCCGGGGAGCAGGGCGACCGCCTCGCGCGCCGCGGAGCGCTGGCCGGCGCGTCGACAAGGCGGCTCTCCCGCGGCGCCCGATCAGCGCCGCCCGATCAGGTGGACCGCCGCCCGCCCATGCGCCGCGGCCGGCAGCCCAGGACCGCGGCGCGGCGGCACATCTCGTCGACACCGTCTCGCGACGCCGCCTCTCCGGGCATGCGCCTCGCGAGCCAGCCGATGAGCGTCAGCCCCGCTGCGCGGGCGTCCGCGGGCATCGTTCCCTCTTTCAGGAGGCTCGCGATCTGAGCGATCAGACGCGTGCGCGTTTCCTCAGGCGCCATCCTGCGTGCTCCATGAAGCATTCGAACGGGAAAGTCAAAACAACCGCCATGCTAGCGCGCCGCCCCGGCGGCGGGGACGCCGGGGCTGTGCTCTCCTCAACATCCGTCTCGGCCTGCTCGCCCGGGTCGACCGCGTGCCAACACGCGCTGCGGCGCGGCGTCAAGACAGATCCCGTGAGGATCAGATCGGCGCGATGAGCACCTCGCGATCCTTGGCGCCGTTGGCCGGCCCGACGAGCCCGCGCTTCTCCATTGCCTCGACCAGCTTGGCGGCGCGGTTGTAGCCGACGCCGAGCTTGCGCTGGAGCCAGGAGGTCGAGCAGCGCCGGGTGTCGGCCACGATCCGCACCGCGGCGTCGTACATGGGATCGGCCTCCGCGTCGGCGGTGTCGGGCTCCTCGCCCTCCTCGTCGCGGGGCCGGAGGATCGCCTCGTCGTAGACCGGCTCCCCCTGGAGCCGGAGGAAGTCGGTGATCTTCTGGACCTCCTCCTCGGAGCAGAACGGGCACTGCACGCGGCGCGTGTCGTTGGAGCCGTTCATCTTGATCAGCATGTCGCCGCGGCCGAGCAGGTGCTCGGCGCCCTGCTCGTCGAGGATCGTGCGGCTGTCCACCTTCTGCGCGACCCGGAAGGCGATGCGCGTGGGGAAGTTCGCCTTGATCATGCCGGTGATCACGTCGACGCTCGGCCGCTGCGTCGCGAGGATCACGTGCATGCCGGCGGCGCGCGCCTTCTGCGCGAGCCGGGCCACGCTCGCCTCCACGTCCTTGCCCTGCTGCATCATCAGGTCGGCGAACTCGTCGACGACGATCACGATGAACGGGATCTTCTCCGGCAGCGCCGCGTCCGACCCGTCCTTCGCCGCGTCGATCTCCACCTCGAGCCCGTCGGCCCCGATCGCGCTCACCTTGGCGGGCGGCTTCGGCGGGCGCGCCTCGCCCCGCTGCACGCGCTCGACCCAGGCGTTGTAGGTCGTGATGTTCTTCGTCCCCGCGTTCGCGAAGAGCTGGTACCGCCGCTCCATCTCGTCGACCGCCCACTTCAGCGCGTTCGCCGCCTGCTTCATGTCGGTCACGACCGGCAGGAGCAGGTGCGGGATGCGGTCGAAGGGCGCGAGCTCGACGACCTTGGGGTCGATCATCAGGAGCCTGAGCTCCTCCGGCGTCTTGCGGAAGAGCAGGCTCACCAGCATCACGTTGAGGCCGACGCTCTTGCCCGCGCCGGTCGCGCCCGCGACGATCACGTGCGGCATCGACGCGAGGTCGGCGAAGTACGGCGTGCCGATGATGTCGCGCCCGAGCACGCACGGCAGCGGCGCCTTCATCTCGACGAAGCGGCGGTCCTCGACGAGCTCGCGCAGGTTGACGGGCAGGCGATGCTCGTTCGGGATCTCGAAGCCGATCCGGTTCTTCCCGGGGATGGGGGCGACGATGCGGACCTTGCGCGAGAGGCCGAGCGCGAGGTCGTCCGCGAGGCCCGCCACCTTCGAGACCTTGGTGCCGGCGGCGGGGGAGACCTCGAACGTCGTCACGGTCGGCCCCGGGTGGATCTCCTCGACCTTGCCGCTGACGCCGTAGTCGGCGAGCGTCTTCTCGAGGAGCTGCGCGGTCGCCTTGAGCTGATCCGCGTCGAGCTGGATGCGCCCGCCCGCGGCCGCGTCGAGCATGTCGGTCATCGGCAGGCGGAAGCCCGCCCCCGTGGCCGGGACGACCTTGACCACGGCCGGCTTCTCGCTGACGAGCTCGCGGCTCGTGTCGACGATCGTGGGCGCGCGCGGCGCGGCGCCCTGAGATCGCTCGGGGCCGCCGGCCGGCGGAGGCTCGCGGTGGGCCACCCGGGCATCCGGCTCGCGTGCAGGCAGGTCACGCGCCTCGTGCGCGGGCAGGTCGCGCGGCCCGCGGACGGGCAGGTCACGGTGGGCCACCCTGGCGTCGGGCTGCCGCGCCGGCAGCTCGCGCACGGGCAGGATGGGCGACGGCGTGGGCACGTCGAGCGCTTCCGGCTCTGCGAACGCGGCCACGCTCTCCTCGTCCGCCGCGTCGAGCTCCGCGGGCTCGACCGCGTCGTCCTCATCGAGCTGCTCCTCCCTCTCGAAGAGGTGCGCCTCGCCCGCGAAGGGCGACTCGTCGTCGTCCCCCAGGGCCGCGTCGACGCGCGGCGCTGCGACGGCCGCGGCGCGGCGCCGCCCAGCGCGGCGCGGTCCGCCGTCGCGCGGCTCGACGGCGCGCTGCGCTCGTTCGCGCGGCTCGACGGCGCGCTGCGCTCCTCCGCGCTCCTCTCCCTCGAACAGCTCGACGAACCGCTGCACCACCTCGCGCGGCGCGGGGCTGTCCTGCGCGACCTCGCGCGGATCGCTCTGCGGCGCCTCCTCTTCCGGTTCCGGCTCGGCGCTGTGGGTGACCACCTCGTGCGCCTCGCCGCCGTGGATCACCACCTCGCGCGGCTCGGCGCTGTGGGTGACCACCTCGTGCGCCTCGCCGCCGTGGATCACCGCCTCGCGCGGCTCGGCTCCGTGCGGCGCCGCCTCGCTCGTCAGGGGCGCGGCCTCGCGCGGATCGCGCACCTGCGCCTTCCGTCCGCGCTTCGGCTTCGGCGGGGCCGCCGGCTCCTGAGCGGCGGCGCCGGTCGGCGCGCTCTTCCACAGGTCGAGCGCCGGCGCCTCGACGCCGGCCGGCTCGATGGGCGTGCTCCTCGCGCCGGGGTCCGAGAGCGGCTCGTCGGCGTCGTCGGCCAGCGCGGCGATGATCGCGTCGGGGCTCGAGTTGCGCGCGATGATCGGCGGCGCCTCCTGCTCCGCGCCCGCCGCCCGCCGCTCCATGTCGCGCGCCGCGGCCCACGCCCCGAAGAGCGCGCGCGCCCAGCCGGCGACGCGCGCCGCGATCGCGACAGCGAGCTGCTCGGCCCGATGCGCGAGCTCGATGAACGAGAACGTCGCGCGGCCCATCAGGATCAGCGCGACGATGGTGAGCCCGATGATGTACGACCCGATGTTCGAGAAGAGCGCGCGCAGCACCTCCCCGAACAGCTCCCCCACGGCCCCGCCGAGCGGCATCGCGCCGAACGCGACCGCCCGCGGGAACGCGACGTGCGAGAGCGCCGCGAGCACCACGACCACAACGATGTCGCCGCTCAGCCGGAACAGGCTCGCGATCGAGCGCTTCGCCCCGAGCAGCGGCATCGCGAGCAGCGCCAGCTCGAGCGGGACGAACCACGCGATGACGCCGACCGCCTCGACCGACGCGCCCGCGAGCGCCGCCCCCACGGGCCCGACCCAGTCCTCGCCCACGAGCTCCGGGCGCAGCGGATCCGCGCGAAACGAGGCGAGCGCCAGCGCGCTGTACAGCGCCGACACCAGCAGGACCAGCGCCGCCGCATCCCGGGCGTAGCTATGCCCCCGCGGCGCCGCAGGACCCGCGACCCCCACCGGACTGGTCCGTGCGGCGCCACGTGCCCCGGACCGCAAGGGCTCACCAGGGCCGGCGGCAGGCTGGGCACGGCGAGGAGCGAACAAGGGGACGTTCATACCTACCTAAACCTACTTTACTCACATATGCGTACTCCGCCACGGGGGCAAGAAGTCTGGCAGGGCTGGTAAGAATCGGGCAAGGGCGGAACAGACGGGCGCGTTCGCGTACCTCCGCGCGCTTGCGTGCGCTTGCGTGCGGGCGCGTGCGCCCGAGCTCGCCGGCGGTGCGGCTCAGCCTTCTCCGGAGCGTGACGGGCGCGGGCGCGGCGAGGGCGCGGCGCGGTGGCGAGATGGAGGGGAGGGGACGACGCCGCGCTGGAGTTCAGGCCCGATCTGGCGGAAACTCACCCGTGCTCCCTTCTCGTCGGCCTTGAAATTCTTTCAAACAGGACGCGGCGGGCGGTACCATCCCCACCCTCCTGGGACGTGCATGGAAACTGTCGAACGAGCAGGGCGGCGCGCTGGCGCTGCGGGCCTTCTTTTGCTGTGCCTCGCCACCGCCGGCATGGGGCTCGCCACCAGCGGGTGTCGCGTCAACGAGAACGACATCCACCGCTGGGAGAGCACCGCCCACGGGCCGGACAAGCTCAGGGCCGTCTTGTTTCACGACAAGTACGACAACTCGCTCCGCGTCGAGGCGGCCACCTCGCTCATCCGCATGAAGCCGCGGCAGGGCCGGCGCGTGGGCATCGGCATCATGGTCGAGACCCTCGCGACCATGGCGCCCGAGGCCCGGCAGCCCATCGTCGCGGCGCTCGTGCCGACGATCATCGCCGAGCTCAGAAAGCCGCCGCCCGTCGCGCAGCCCGGGCAGCCGGTCCCGCCGGACACCTCGTTCCCCTACAAGGACGCCGCGTACGCGATGCTCACGTCCGACCGGACCGTGATCATCGCGGATGAGGGGCTGAAGGAGGGGCTCAAGGCCGCCCTCATCGACTGGGCCATGGCGGACTTCGAGCACCGGCTCGAGGACCGCTCCCAGGCGTACGGGATGGAGCAGCTCCTGCGCTTCATCGGCCCCCCCGCGGTGGCCGGCCTGCCCAAGCTCATGACGCGCGAGGCGAAGCGGCTCGACCAGATGGCGTCGCTCGTGGCCGAGTACGGCGACCCGCAGGCCAAGGAGGCCGCCTCGGCGAACCTGGTCGCCATCGCGAAGTTCGTCACCTCGAGCGACTGGGTCAACGTCAAGAAGCCCGATCTCCAGGCGGCGAACGCCGCGTCGAAGCTCACGCCCACCGAGAAGCAGTTCGAGGCGCAGCTCGCGCAGTACCAGGAGGAGGAGCTCTTCCGGGTCTTCGGCTCGATGAAGAAGCTCGGCGGCCGGCCGTCGGTGGACTTCCTCCTCGCCTTCGCGGCGGACACACAGCAGCCCGAGAAGCGCCGCCAGGCCGCGCTCGCCGCCCTCGAGGGCCGGCTCGATCGCAACAACCCGAGCGACATCCAGCGCATCCTCGAGATCGCGACCGCCGACGCGCCCGACGTGGTGCTCGACCAGGCCTTCCGCCGCGTCGGCGAGATGCCGCGTGAGCTCGTCGTCGAGAAGCTCTACGGCCTCTTCAAGACCGACAAGTGGAAGATCCGCCGCGCCGCCGCCGCGACCATCCTGAAGATGTCGACGGTGAAGCACATCGACGAGTTCATGAGCAGGCTCCCCGACAGCAAGGGGTTCGCCATGCCCGAGGCGCTCACGTACGGCGCGGCGTTCGGCGACCTGAAGGAGGGCTCGCCCCTCGAGGCCCTGAAGAAGCACTTCGCCGCGGGGCCGGCGCCGGCGCGGACGAGCGCCATCGCGTACTACTTCACCTTCGGCACCGCCGCCGACATCGAGGCGGTCAAGCCGCTCGAGGGCGACACAACGCGCGCGCCGGTCTGCGATGCAGACCCGGACTGCAAGTGGGCGTGCGAGGTGCCGAAAGAGGGGTCGAACGAGCGCGAGCTCAGGGACGTGAAGACCGTCGGCGAGTTCGTTCAGTACTGCATCGAGCCGGCCATGCAGGAGCGGAAGCCGGAGGGCGAGAAGAAGTGACGCGAGCGCCGGCTCAGTACGCGAGAATCCCGGGCGACGCCGCGGCGATTCCAGGAGGTCCTGCGCGGCGCCGCGCGCCTCTCGCGCCGCGCTTCGCCGCTGGATCGCCGTGCGATCCGGGCGCAGGTCTCGCGGCGAGCTGCGCGGGTGATCACGGGATCTCACGACGGCATGTTCAGGGTCGCAGCGCGCCATCGGCGCCGCCGAGGGCCATCAGGTTCTTGCAGGGAAGAGGCCGGGAGGAGGCTTCCCAGCGCAATTCATCCTCCATTATCGTTGGGTAGAGATGAGCGCGGATCCGAACAAGAAAAGCGCACGGACGTTCCAGTGTCGCGATGTCCTTTGGGAGACGTTCGAGCAGATGGCGCGCGAGCTCGAGTGCTCCATCGACTACCTCATCAATGAGTCGATGAAGCAGTACGCGCGGCAGCGAAGCTACAGCCCGCGCACGCCTTTTCCGCCGCCCGCCAGGGTCGACGCGCCCCCCGGCTCCGGACAGCAGGCGATCGCGCACGCTCATCAGGCCAATGCGATGCCCCCCAACCCGCCGCTCCAGCCGCCCGGGCTGGCGACGCCGGGCTCGCCGCCGCCCTTCGGCGGGGGCGTCTCGCCGATGGTCGCGCTGCAGCAGCAGCCGGCGGCCGGCGGGTCGCCTTACGGGGCATCGCCCGGCGCGCCCGCCTACGGCGCGCCGTCGCCGCCGTACGGCGTGCCGCCGGTGGGGCCGGGGCCGACGCCGGTCCCGGCGCTCACGCCGCCGCCGCCGCCGCCGGGGCAGGTCCGGCAGGGCGCGCCGCCGCCGCCGCCGCCGCCCGGCAGCAGCAACGCCGGCGGGAAGCGGCCCAGCCTGCCCGTGCCGCCGCCGATCCCGGGCCGCATGGGCCCGCCGCCGCCGCCGCCGACAAGCGTGACCCGCCTCGGCGCGCCGCCGCCGCTCCCGTCTCAGGCCTCGATGTCCGGTGGGCGCCAGAGCATGCCCGGCGCGCCGCCGGGCCGCTCGGGTCCGCCGCCGCCCCCGCCGATGAGCAGCGTGACCGGGTACGCCTCGCCGATCGGACCTCCGGTGTCGCCGCCGTACGGCGTTGCGCCGCCGACGGGCAGCAGCGTGCCGGGCCCGCCGCCGATGGCCATGGGGATGCCGAGCCAGATCCCCGCCGGCCCGGCGCTCGCCGCGTTCTACGCGGGGCAGCGCTTCGTGGTGAACAAGGACCGGTTCATCATCGGGCGCGGCAAGCAGTCGAGCGATCTGACGATCAAGGACCCGAACGTGTCGCGACAGCACGCCATGGTCGAGTTCCTGAACGGCCAGTACTACATGGTCGACATGGGCTCGACGAACGGCGTCGAGTACAACGGCCAGCGCATCGCCCGGAAGGCCATCGTCGAGGGCGACCTCTTCCGGATCTGCGATCACGAAGTGCGCTTCTCGTACCGCTGACCGCGGCAGGTCCTTGAGCGCGCACCGCGTCCCGGGATCCCGCCGCGAGCGGGCGCTGCGAAGCGCCGCAGCGGCGGTCGCCCTCGGCGCGGCGATCTGGGGCGGCGCGGTCTTCGCCGCGCAGCCCCCGCCGTGGGTGCAGGCGGGCGAGATCCCGCTCCCGCCGTGGGTCAAGAGCGCGCGCGTGCTCAAGCGGGATCAGCCGCTGTTCGAGGCGCCGGGCGAGAACGCGCGCCGGCGCGGCTCCGTCGACCGCAACGTGCAGCTCCCCATCTTCGCGGTCCGGCGCGGCGACGGCTGCCTCGGGCGCTGGCTCGAGGTGGGCGCCACCGCCTGGGTCTGCGACGACGCCGTCGAGCTCTCGGCCGCAGGTCCGATCAGCCCGCTGGTGCGCACGTGGCGCGACATGCCGGACGGGCTGCCGTACCGCTACTATTTCGTCGGCCCCGAGGGGACCTTCGGCTATCGCCGGGCGGAGGCGGCCGACATCGACGCGCCGGACGCGCAGCTCGAGCCCGGCTTCGCGGTGGCGATCGTCGAGGAGCGAGCGCAGGGCGGCGCGCGGTACGGCCGCACGAACAGCGGGTTCTGGGTGCCGATGCGCGATCTCGGCCCGGTGCGCGCGTTCGCCTTCCACGGGGTGGATGTGCCCGCGGGCGCCGCGGAGATCGCGACCGCGTGGGTCGCGTCCGAGAAGGCGCCGCTCTACCGGAGGACGGCGGCGGGCTTCGCGCGGACCGAGGAGAGCAAGGCGCGGTTCGAGGTCGTCCCCTACCTGGAAGAGGCGCAGGGCGCGTCGGGGAAGCTCGCGCGCGTCGCGGACGGCGACGGCGCGGCGTGGATCGCGGCGCGCGATCTCCGGCGGCCGTCGGTGGCGCCGCCGCCGCCCGAGGTCGACGTCGACGCGGGCGAGCGGTGGATCGACGTCGAGCGCGCGACGCAGACGCTCGTCGCATACGAGGGGCGGCGCCCCGTGTTCGCGACGCTCGTCTCGACCGGCAAGGGGGCGCCCGGGTCGTCGAGCGTCACGCCGGCCGGCACCTACCGCGTCTGGGCCAAGCTGCTCACCTCGGACATGGACAACCTCGAGGACGAGGGCGCCGATCGCTACTACCGGATGGAGGACGTCCCTTACGTGCAGTATTTCTCGAAGGGCGTCGGGCTGCACGGCGCGTTCTGGCATCGCTCGTTCGGCCAGGTGCGGAGCCACGGCTGCGTGAACCTGGCCCCGCTCGACGCGCAGCGGCTGTTCTGGTGGACGTCGCCCCGGCTCCCCGCCGGATGGACAGCGGTCCTCCCCACGGCGCACGCGCCAGGGACCGTGGTGCGCGTGCGATAGCTGCGGGCGGCGGAACCTCGCGCGCGGGAGCCGGGGCGCGAGGCGCGCGTGCGACGGCGGCGGGTAGCGGGGGAGACATCGCGGACGGGCGAGGCTCCGTGAGAGGAGCGCTCGACCGGCGCAGCAGAGAGGGCGAGGGGAGGCGGGGGGAGCAGCAGCGAAGCCGGGCCCGTTGGGCGCGGCGAGCGCTGGCTCAGGGGGCGATCTTGCCCTGGAGGAAGAAGGCGATGACCCAGGAGAGGAGCACGAGCGACTCGATGAGCGCCAGGCCGAGGATCATCGGGGTCTGGATACGGGCCGCAGCGCCCGGGTTCCGGGAGATGCCCTCCAGGGCGGCCGCCGCAGCGCGCCCCTGGCCCATGGTGCCGCCGAGGGCAGCGATGCCGATCGCGAATCCAGCCGCGACGGCGAGCCACGAGTTCGCGTCGTACTTGTTCGACGCCGCGCCATCCTGCGCCAGCGCCATAGCGGGAACCAGTACCAGCGCCGTGCCGACAACGGCGGACAGCGACAGCTTGCTCTTCAGCGACATCCGAATCTGCTCCTTTCAAGCCACACAACCCGCGCGGGGCTGCATGCGTAACATCTGCGTGGGTCGGGGGCTCCGCGGGCGGCCCCCCATCGAGCTCCGGGGATCGCTCCCGGGACCTCGCAACTGCATCGGTAGGGGACGCGCTTCCGCGATCCACCCACCTCTCTGGGGCAACCCATCGACAGCGGGGCCCCTCTAATCCGTTTTTCGAGGGCTGGCTAGCCTTCTCTTCACTCCCGAGCGCTGTTCTCTGCGGCGCCGGCAGGTCTCGACCGAGCGGTCAGGCGAGGCGTTCAGTGGTGATCCGCCTTCTCCGTCGCGAGCCCGATGTAGATGCAGCTCAGCAGGCAGAACACCAGCGTCTGTACGGTGATGACGATGATCGCCAGGAACATCAGCGGCACCGGGACGAACAGCGCGACGAGCCCGAGGAAGATGCTCGCCACGAGGTGATCGACAGCGATGTTGAGCATGAGCCGGATCGAGAGGGTGACCGGGCGGACGCAGGTGGAGATGACCTCGATGGGGAAGATCAGCGGCGCCAGGTACCACTTCGGTCCGGCGAGGTGAGCGATGTAGCCCCAGCCGTTCTCCTTCAGCCCGTAGTAGTTGAAAAGGACGAACACGACGACAGCGCACCCGATCGTGACGTTCAGGTTCGAGGTCGGCGGGTTCACCCCCGGGATCAGCGCCGACGCGTTCGAGAAGAAGACGAACGCGGCCGAACCGCCGATGAGCGGGAAGTACCGCTTCGCGTTCACGGGCCCCATCACGTCGCGGGCCATCCCGTAGAAGTAGCCGAAGAACGCCTCGAAGAACGTCCGCAGCGTGAGCTTGTCCTCCGGGATCACGGACTCGTTCAGGCGCCGGTACTGCGAGCGCACCTCGCTGGCGAGGAGCACGAACAGCACGATGATGAGGAGGCTCATGAAGATCGGCTCGGTCCCGCGGTAATCCACGGTGTGGTGACCGATGAACGTCTTGCCGATGTTGCGAGCGTTCTCCCGGAGCCCGGGGAGCTGCGCCAGGAGGTACGTGAGGAACCCTGTATGCTCAGGCATGGCTTTCGTCGTCGATGCGCCGCGCTGGCGGCCGCGCGGCTGTGCTGACACGGCCGCGAGCGCTCGCGCGCCTTGAAGGAGTTCGCCCTCGGTCGAGGGGGCCTCGCCTCTACCACAACTCGCCCACGATGGGCACCCTGGAGCGCGCCAGGTCCGCTCCAGGTGACATCAGGTAGCGCGCTGGTCGTCCCCGGCGCGGCGCCGGCCTCCGCGGGACATCAGCCGGGGGCGCTCGGCGGGGCCCCCTCCGCAGGAGGCTTCGGTCCGAACAGCGTCCCCAGGCTGATGCCGACCACGAGGGAGGCGTAGCCGACCATCAGGGCGACCCCCGAGACGGCCTCGCTCTTCAGGATGAGCCACACCCCGCCCATCAGGGCGGTGAGCTTCACCATCGCGATCACCGTCCACGACACGGTGTGGCCCCGGCGCGAGATGAACGCGTCGACGATGCGGGCGAAGACGTAGAGGTTCGCCGTGGCGATCGCGCCCCCGATGGCGACGCCGAGCGCCGCGCGCACGCCGTACGCGAGCAGCCCGGCCACGGACAGGACAGCGGCGGTGCCGGCGACCCAGCGGAGCACGGCACGCATGGTCGCGTCCCCGACCCCCGGCTGCTCCTCCGCGTCGGGCTCCCTGCGCGGCGGCTCGTCGCCGCGTGCCCCGGATCGTCGCTCAGCGCTCATCGTGCTCCTTCGCGGGCTGCCGCTCGTCGGGATCGAGGGCGACGTTGCTGGAAGCCGCCCGCCGGTCGTCCTCCGGCGCGCGATCGTCCTGCCGCGCCCTCCGGTCCTCGAACATCGGCGCGGGGTTCCCCTGCTCGCGCTCCTCCCGCGCCGCCTCGGCCTGCATCTCCTTCCACGCTCGATGGACCGCCTTGCCGGCGGCGCCGAGCCCGAAGAAGAACCAGAGCACCGACATCAGCGGATCGGTCCCGAGCTTCCCGTCGAGCCAGCGGCCGATGAACAGGCCGAGCAGGATGCTCAGCACCACCTCGAGGCCGATGGTCCCGTAGCTTCCGACGGCCTTCCAGTCCTGCTTCATCAGGGGATCCGATCACCCGGCAGTACCTGGGTGCCTCAGGTCGCGATTACAAGCGGTCCCGGACGAGGTCAACCGCCGTCGGGCGCTCGGCCCGGGGCGCCGCCGCTACGGGCGCCGCGCGATCAGCGCTTCGAGCGAGGACCGCATCGCCCGCGCGGCCTTGCCGCGGTGGCTCACGAGGTTCTTCTCGGCCTCGCCGAGCTCGGCCATCGTCCGTCCGTAGTCCTCCACGACGAACAGCGGATCGTAGCCGAATCCGCCCGCTCCCCTGGGCTGCCGGCCGATCCAGCCTTCGCAGCGCCCCTCGGTCACGATCGGCGGCTGCTCGGATCGCGGGTCGAGCAGCACCATCACGCAGCGGAAGCGCGCGCGACGCTGGTCGTCCGGCACGCTCGCGAGCGCCGAGAGCAGCGCCTCGTTGTTCTCCGCGTCGGTCGCGCCCTCCCGCGCGAAGCGGGCCGACCGCACGCCCGGCCGGCCGTCGAGCGCGTCCACCTCGAGCCCCGAGTCCTCGGCGAGCGTCACCATCGACGACCGGAGCGCGCCGGCGCGCACCTTGAGGAGCGCGTTCTCGAGGAACGTCTCGCCGTCCTCGACGACCGCCGGCGCGCCCGGCAGCGCCTCCGCGAGCGAGAGCACCTCGATCGGGAGATCGGCGAGCAGCGACCGCAGCTCCGCGAGCTTTCCCCGGTTCGAGGTCGCGGCGAGCAGGCGCATCGGCCCCCGGCTCACGCGACCCTCCAGTGGTCCGTCTGGAACAGCTCGGAGAGATCGACGCCGGCGTCGGCCAGCGCCCGGTGCTGCGCGCTCGCGAGCGACGCCACGCCCGCGAGCGCGAGGTCGATCATGCTGTCGAGCTCCGTGCGGGGGATGGCCTCATCCTCAGCGGTCGCCTGGACCTCGACGATCGAGCCGACCGCCGTCGCCACGACGTTCATGTCGACGCGCGCCGCGCTGTCCTCCGTGTACACGAGGTCCAGGGCGAGCCCGCCCGGGAGGTGGCCGACGCTGATCGCCGCCACCTGATCGCGGAGCACCGGCCCCTTGAGCGCGCCGGCCGCGCGCAGGCGATCGAGCGCCAGCGCGAGCGCCACGAACCCGGCCGTGATCGACGCGGTCCGGGTGCCCCCGTCCGCCTCGAGGATGTCGCAGTCGATCGCGATCGTCTGCTCGCCGAGCTGCTTCAGATCGACCGCCGCCCGGAGCGCGCGCCCGATGAGCCGCTGGATCTCCTGCGTGCGGCCGCTCGGGGCCTTGCCCCGCCCGTCGCGCGACTCCCTGCGCGCGGGGCTCGATCGCGGGTGCATCTGGTACTCGGCGGTGAGCCACCCCGCGCCCTTGCCCATCATCCAGGCGGGGACGGTGGGATCGACCGACGCCGTGCAGAGCACGACCGTCCTCCCGGCCCGGTAGAGGACGGATCCCTCTGCGTTGCGGTGGAACCCGAGGATCATCTCCACGGGGCGGTGGGCGTCGAGGGGGCGACCGTCAGGGCGATTCACGAGCGCCGCCTTAGCACATCTCCGGCGTGGCACGGCCGCGCCTCGCGGCGGCGCGCAGGAAGCGCCGCGGGCCGCGGCCGCTACATCCCGAACCAGGGGCCCGGATCGATCACCTCGGCGCCGCGCCTCAGCTCGAAGTAGAGCTTCGCGCCGTCAGGCCCGCTCGCGACCGTGCCCACCCGCGCCCCGCCCGGGAGCTGATCGCCGGCGCGCACGTCCACCGCGCCGAGGCTGGCGTACACCGAGTAGTGACGCTCGCCGTGATCGACGATCACGGTGAGCCCGTAGTCCGCGTAGCTGTCGGCGAAGGCCACCCGCCCCGCGGCCACGCTGCGGACCGGCGCGCCGTCCAGCGCGGTGAGCTCGACGCCCGGCCCGCCGACGCCGCGGCGCGACACCTTGCGCACCTCGGCGCGCCCGGCGATCGGGAAGGGGAGCCGCCCGTGGAGCGAGCGGAAGCCGGCGCGGCGATCGAGCTCGGCGGGCCCCACGTCCGCCCCGTAGATGGCGACGTGGTCGGGGCGGACGCTGGTCGCGAACGCGCGCGCGAACGCGGCGCGGCGCTCCTCCTCCTGGGCCAGCGCGACGCGGGCGCGGTTCATCGCCTCGCGGTGCACCTCGAGGGGCGCGCGCTCCGCGCCGAGGTGCGTGAGGCGATCGGCGAGCTCGGCGCTGCGCCGGGTCAGCTCGGCCTCGCGGGCGAGATCGCGCTCGAGGGCGAGCCGGGTGCGCTCCACGCGGGCGGCGTGGTCGACCAGCGCGTCGAACCCGCCGCCCACAGGGAGGAAGCCGGCGCGCACGTGGCGGTAGTACGCGCGCCCGCGCGCGATCATCCGCCGGCGCGTGACCTCCAGCGCGGGGCCGATCGCGTCGAGCTCCGCGCGCAGCGCCTTCTCCTCGGCGTCGAGCTTCGCGAGCAGCCGGTCGAGATCGTTCTCCGCCAGCGCGGAGCTCGGGCGCGGGGCCGGCGCCCTCGCGGCGGGCGAGGGCGCGCGCGCCGCCGCCGTCGATGACGTCGAATCGAGCGCCGGGACCTCCGCGCCGCTCGTGGCGGCGCCGGTCAGGAGCGCCAGCGCGATCGGCGCGATCCGGGCGCGGCGCCTCACACCGCCACCATCTTGCGCAGCGTGAGCAGCGCCGTCGCGGCGCCGAGCGCGGCGCCGAGGGTGACCATCCCGAGCGCGACCGGCCAGGGCAGGAACGACGGCGAGACGCCGAGCAGGTTGGCGAGCTCGTGATCGAAGCGGCCCCGCACCATCAGGAACAGCGCCCCCAGCATGAGCAGCGCGCCCGCCGCGCCGGCGGCGCCCTGCGTGGCGCCCTCGACGATGAACGGCCGGCGCACGAAGCCGTCGGTCGCGCCGACCAGCTTCAGCACCTCGACCTCGATCTTCCGGCGGTGCAGGAGGAGCCGCATCGTCGAGCCGATGACGCTGACGACGGCGCAGAGGACGATCGCCGCGAGGCACGCGCTCGCGGCCACGCCGCCGCCGAGGAGCGACGAGAGCCGCTCCGTCCAGCGCTGGTACGTCTCCACCGTGTCCACGGCCGGCAGCGCGCGCAGCTTCACGGTCATCGAGGCGAGCGCCTCGTCCGAGATCTCCTCGGTGAAGCCGACCTCGAGCGACGCGGGGAACGCGCTCGGCGGCAGCGCGGCGAGCGCCTTGTCGCCGTCGTCGTGCACCACCTCGCGCCGCGCCTCGGCGCTCGTCACGAGCCGGACCTTCTTGACGCCCTGGGTGCCCTCGAGCGCGCGCGTGAGCTCCGCGGCCTCCGCGTCGGTCGCGCTGTCGCGCAGGTAGATCGTGGCGCGGCCGGCGCGCGACCAGCGATCGCGCACCGCCACGAGGTTCGTGACAACGAGGAGGGCCGACGCGAGGCAGACGAACGCGACCGCGAGCGAGAAGATCGACAGCGCCTGCAGGCGCCAGTCGCTCCTCCCGGCCCGCCAGGTGCGAAGCCGCCTCCGCCGATCGTCACGTTCGCTTGTCTGCATCCGGTCCCTCTATCGGTCGATCGCCTGGGCGGCGCCCTCGGCCTACGCCGCGCCGCGCACGCCGCTATCCATCTCGTCCTCGTCCTCGCCGCCGGCGAGGTCGCCGCCGCCGAGGCCGTGGGGCACGTCGGTCGCCTTGCCGTCGTCGAGCACCACCACGCGCCGCGGGCGCACGTCGAGCAGCGTCCGATCGTGCGTCGCGAACAGGACCGTCGTGCCGGTCTCGTGGATGTCCTCGAACAGCCCGAGCAGATCGATCGCGAGCTGCGGGTCGAGGTTGCCCGTGGGCTCGTCCGCGAGGATCAGCGTCGGCTCGCCGACGATCGCCCGCGCGATCGAGACGCGCTGCTGCTCGCCGCCGCTCAGCACCTGCGCCCGGTCGCCGCCGCGCCCCGAGAGCCCGACGCGCTCGAGCGCCTCGCCGACCCGGGTCCGGAGCAGGCGCGACGGCAGGCCGAGCACCTCCAGCGTGATCGCCACGTTGTCGAACACCGTCCAGCTCGGGACCAGCTTGAAATCCTGGAAGACGAAGCCGATGTTGCGCCGCAGCGCCGGGATCGACGTGTCGGTCAGGCGCGCGATGTCCCGGCCGAGGAAGAGGATCCGGCCGTCGTCCACGCGCTCGGTGCGGTGAACGAGGCGGAGGAGCGTGCTCTTGCCCGAGCCGCTCGGGCCGGTGATGAACACGAACTCGCCCCGCTCTATCGAGAGCGACATCCCGCGCAGCACCGGCTGGTCCGCGCGGTACGACTTATATACGTCCTCGAACACGAGGATCGGCCGGCGCGCGGCGGACGCGTCGTAGCGGTGGCCGGGCCGGAGCGCGGGTCGAAAAGAGCCTTGCGGGGGGGGCGCCGCCATCGGACCCTTCACCTATCAGCCTGCTCGGACACGGAAAACTTTTCGGCCGAGGCGCGGAGGGGCGACCCCTCCGGATCGCCTTTTTCGGCCTCCCGCTCGCGGCGTTGCTGCTCCACGCCGACGGCCACGAGATCGCCCTCGCCGCGATCAGCCGCGCCGACGCGGTGGGGCTCCGCCGCGCCGGCCGCGTCTTCGGGTTGCGCCTCCTGATGCGCCCCGACGTCGAGCGCGCCGAGCTCAGGTCGCGCGTCGAGGCGCTCGCGCCCGACCTCCTGGTGAGCTGGTTCTGGACCACGCGCCTGCCGATGTCGCTCGTGAGGGCGGCGCGGCTCGGGGGGATTGGCGTGCACCCCTCGCTGCTCCCGCGCCACCGCGGCCCGGACCCGACGTACTGGGCGATCGCCTCGGGCGACGCCGAGAGCGGCGTCACGGCGCACCGGATCGAGGCGGAGTACGACACCGGCGACATCCTCGACCAGGAGCGGCTCCCGATCGACCCGGCGTGGACCGCCTGGCAGCTCGCCCGCGCCCTGGATCGCCCGAGCCTGCGCGTGCTGCGACGCACGGTCGCCCGGTTCGCGCGCGGCGAGGAGGTGGCGGGCGTCGCCCAGGACCCGGCGCTCGCGACGGCGGCGCCCGCGCCGGACGACGAGGCGTGCGCCATCTGCTGGTCGTGGCCGACGGAGCGCGTCCTGCGGCACGTCCGCGCGCTCGCGCCGGCGCCGGGGGCATGGACGGAGATCGAGGGCGCCTGCGTCATCGTCCTGCGGGCGGCGCCGGCGCCGGGCTTCGCGGAGGCGCTGGCGCCGGGCGAGGCGGTGTCCCAGGGCGGGGTGGTCGTCGTGCGGACGGGCGACACGGCGGTCGCGTTGCTGGAGGGGGAGATCGACGGCGAGCCGGCGTCGGCGGGGGAGCTCGCGGCGCTCGTCGCGTCGGGCGCCGCGAGCGGGTGACCGCCGGCCGGGGCGCGCCCGGCGGCCGTGGCCAGCGGGCGCGCCTGGCCGGCTCACGGGCCATCGAATCCTGAACCTGCGCGCGCGCGACCGCGTAGGATGCGCCCCTCGGAGGATTCATGTCGGAACCCGCGCAGCTTGCGAAAAGCGCCCGCGAACTGCTCGCGGCGGCGCTCAATGCGCTCCAGTCGAACGGGGGAGTGTCGCCTCAGGTCGAGGCGCTCGCAGAGCCGATCGCGCAGGCGATGGGCATCATGCACCGCATCGAGCGCTCCGGGGGGCAGACCCTCGACGGCAGCGATGTCGCGCTCGGCCACGTGCGCGACGTCCTGAACCGCCTGCAGAGCGTCACCGTGGCCGATCCGGTGGTGGACGTGCTGATGGAGCACGTCGCGTCGTCGCTGAGCAAGGTGCACGCGCTGAGCAGAGCGCAGGCGGCCGGCGCGCAGGCGCCCGTGGCCGCGCCTGCGCCCATCGCCGTCGCTGCGCCTGCGCCCATCGCTGCGCCTGCGCCCGTCGCTGCTCCTGCGCCCATCGCTGCGCCCGCGCCCGTCGCTGCTCCTGCGCCCATCGCTGCGCCCGCGCCCGTCGCGGTGGCCGCGCCGCCGCCGGTCGCCGTCGCTGCTCCTTCGCCCATCGCTGCGCCCGCGCCCGTCGCTGCGCCCGCGCCGCCGCCGGTCGCCGTCGCTGCTCCTCCGCCCGTCGCGGTGGCCGCGCCTCCCGCGCCGGTGGCCGCTCCTCCGCACCTCCAGCAGACGCTCCCCTCGCCGCAGCAGCCCCGGCGCGCGCCCGCCCCGCAGGCTCACGCGGACGCGCGCAGCGCGCCGCCGTTCCAGGCCACGCTGCAGTCCGTCGACAACCGCGCGGCCGCCGCTGTCGTCGACGTCGAGCTCGGCGCTCTGACGCCGTCGAATTTTTACAAAGGGCTCGCTGGCAACGACGTCGTCGAGCACGGCGGGATCTTCGTCGCGACCTACAAGATCCCGCCGATCGGCACGGCCATGACCCTGCGCGTCCGCTTGCCGGGCAACTACGAGTTCACCGCGCTGGCCACGGTCCGGTGGACGCGCGAGGCCGGCGGCTCGAGGGACTCGGCCGAGCCCGGCTTTGGCGCCCGGATCACGCAGATCTCGGCGGAAGGGCGCCAGCTCGTCTCCCGGTTCACGCGCAACAGGGAGCCGCTCTTCTACGACGACCTCTGACACCGCCACGCCGCGTCGATCCCGGTGAATCTCCTTCCCATGCGGCCCGGCTCGCGAGCGAGCCGGCCGCTCCACCGCGCAGCCTCCGTCCTCTGTGCCGCCGTCCTCGCGGCGACGCTGCTGCTCGCGCCGCGGCCCGCCCGGGCGACAGGCGACCCCGACCTCGCGTTCTGGACCTACGAGACCGCGCACTTCCGCGTGCACCACCCGCAGGGCCTCGAGCCCATCGCGGCGCGCATCGCCTCGCTCGCCGAGACGATCTACGGGCGCGTCGAGGACGCGCTCGGCTACGCCCCGAAGGGCCGCACCGAGATCGTGATCACCGACGACTCCGAGAGCGCGAACGGGTCGGCCGGCACGATCCCCTACAACGCGATCTCCCTCCTCGTGTCCGGGCCCGAGGACCTGTCGACGCTCGGCGACTACGACGACTGGTACCTCGACCTCGTCACGCACGAGTTCACGCACATCGCGCACATCGACAACACCTCGGGGATCCCGGCGCTCCTGAACGCGATCGTCGGCAAGTCGTTCTCGCCGAACCAGGTGCAGCCGCGGTGGATCATCGAGGGCCTCGCGGTGGTGAGCGAGAGCCATCACACGAGCGGCGGCCGCATGCGCTCGACCGTCTTCGACATGTACCTGCGCGCCGACGTGCTCGCGGACAACATCGCGGGGCTCGATCAGATCTCGAGCTCCCCGGTCCGCTGGCCGCAGGGAAACCTCTGGTACCTCTACGGCTCGAGGTTCCTCGGCTGGATCCTCGACGTCTACGGCCCCAACACGATGCGCGCCGTCTCCGCCGACTACGGAGCGTCGATCGTCCCGTGGGGGATCAACCGCGCCATCCGCCGCGTGACGGGCAGGACGTACGTCGATCTGTACGAGGGCTGGAAGGACCACCTCCGCCGGGTCTACCGGCAGCAGGTGGCCGCCGTCGAGGCGCGCGGGCTCCGCGAGGGGGCGCGCCTCACCGATCACGGGCGCATCGTGCACTACCCGCGGTTCGTGCCGCCCGTCGCGCGCCGGGGCGCCGCCGACGAGATCGTCTACTACCGCGACGACGGCCACGACCGCCGCGGCATCTACCGCCTCTCCCTCGCCGCGCCCGCGCCCGGGAGCGCGCGCCCCGAGGCGCTCCTCGCGCGCACCAGCTCCGCCTCGCGGCCGGCCTTCACGCCGGCCGGCGACCTGATCTTCACGGCGCTCATGCCGTGGCGCAACCAGTACTACCGCGACGACCTGGTCCTCCTGCCGCGCGGCGAGGCGGCGCCCGACGGCGACGAGCCCCGGCGCCGCCGGCTGACCCACGGCCTCCGCTCCTCGGCGCCTGACGTGAGCCCGACCGGGGACCACGTGGCCTTCTCCCTCAACAGCAAGGGCACGCGGTACCTCGAGATCGCGCGCCTCTCCAGGGACGGCGTCCTCTCGGAGCGGCGCGACCTCGTGCCGAGCGCCCGCTTCGAGCAGGCCTACTCCCCGTCGTTCTCGCCCGACGGCAAGCTCCTCGCGTACAGCGTCTGGACCGCCGGCGGCTACCGCGACATCCGCGTGGTGGACGTCGCCACGGGCAGCTTCCGCCAGGTGACGCGCGATCGCGCGACCGACATGAGCCCGGTCTGGTCGCCCGACGGCCGGACGCTCTATTTCACCTCCGACCGCACCGGCATCCACAACGTCTACGCCTGCGAGCTCTCGACCGGCGCGCTACGGCAGGTCACCAACGTGAGACTCGGGGCCTTCCAGCCGGCGATCAGCCCCGATGGCAAGACGCTTGTCTATGTCGGGTACACCGCCCGGGGCCACGACCTCTTCGTCATGCCGCTCGATCCGGCGCGCTTCCTCCCGGCGCCGCCGCCCCCGAGCGACCGCCCCGATCCCGCGACCGAGGCCTCGGCGATACGGATCGAGCGAACGCCGTACAACCCGCTCCCGACGCTCGCGCCGCGCGCGGTCACGCTCGACTACGCGCCAGGGAGCTACGGCTCCAACGCGCTGACGGTGAGCGTGACCGGCTCCGACATCGTCGGCCGGCACGCGATCTTCGGGCAGCTCACGGTCCAGCCGGACGCGCCGGCCCCGGACGTCCTGCTCGGGTACAACTACGGGCGCCTGCCCGTCGACCTCGGCGTCCGCGGGTACTACGTGACATCGCCGCGCCGGGGCTACCGCATCGGCGGCCGGGACATCACCTACGACGAGCGCGCGATCGGCATCGTCTCGGGCATCAGCTACCCGATCCGCGGCGAGTTCTCGCGGCAGACGCTGAGCGCGTCGTTCAGCAGCGTCGGCTTCAAGGGCAAGCTCCCCATCGGCAAGAACATCGACCCCTACGCGCCCCGGACCATCCTCCCGCCGCAGGGCACGCTGAACCTCGCGCACCTCGGCTATGCGTTCTCGAACGCCGAGGGCTCGCTCGACGCGGCCGGCGCGGTGCGCGGCGTGGCGATGAACGCCGGCCTCGATTACGCCGGCCGCGAGACGGGCAGCAGCTACACGACCTATGCGTTCTCGACGGCCCTGAGCGCCTACGTGGCGATGCCCTGGTCGCGCGACCACACCCTCGCGTTCCGCGTCGCCGGGGCGGTCTCGGGCGGCAACTTCCCTCGGGGCGGCGCCTACGCGGTCGGCGGGTACGATCTCGAGAACCTCACGCTCGTCGACACCCTGCTCACGGGGGTCACGAACAGCTCTTTCACGCTCCGCGGCTACGCGCCGGGCGTGATGTCCGGCCGCTCGTATTTCTCGCAGACCTTCGAGTACCGCGTGCCCGTCGCCCAGCCGGATCGCGGCCTCTCGACGCTGCCGATCTACCTGCGCCGCATCGACGCGAGCCTCTTCCTCGACCACGGCGGCGCGTTCAACCGCTTCGAGACCGACGACCTCGCGCTCTTCACGAACGGGAGCCTCCTCTACTCGCCCCAGCTCCACACCTCGGTCGGCGGCGAGGTGTGGTTCAGCTTGAACCTCGGGTACGTCGCCTTCTCGCAGCTACGCTTCGGCTACGCTTACGGCCTGAGCGAGCGCGCGATCCCCGGCGGCCAGCTCTATTTCGTCGCGACGAACTCGTTCTGAGCGCCGCGCGCCCGCGGGAAATTTGCCCGTGCGGGCCGCTTCGCCCACGGTGCTCGGCCATGCGCCGCGTCCTCCTCGCCTTGAGCCTCCTCCCCCTCGCCGGCTGCGGCATCGCCCCGAGCAACTCCCAGCGTCTCACCGAAGCCGCGCTCGAGATGAACACGGCGACCCGGTTCGGCCGCATGGATGTGGCGCTCGAGCGCGTGGGCTCGACCGCTCGCCAGGACTTCATGAGCCGCCACGCCGCGTGGGGCACCCGCCTCCGGGTCGTCGACGTGGAGTTCGGCGGCTTCGAGATGGTCCAGCGCGACGAGGCCGAGGTCTACCTCGACGTCCTCTGGCTGCGGAACGACGAGTCCACGGTCCGCACCACCCGGATCGCCCAGCGCTGGCGCGACGCGCGGGGCCACTGGGAGCTGATCGGCGAGGAGCGGCGAGACGGCGACGTCGGGCTCCTCGGCGAGCCCCCGCCCGCGGCGGAGGAGGCCGGCGAGGCGTCGAGCGCGGTCGACACGGGCCGGAAACAGGGCCTGAGCCTCCACACGCGCGTCATTCGAGATGAGTGAGCGCCGCCGCGGATGCCTGAGGCGCGCGGCGGCGCGCTGGGGACCGCGCCGGGCTCGAGCTCCTCGCCGGCCGGCGCGATGTCGGTGATCGGCGGGACCGCGCGGCAGCGGCGGTCCCCCGCGTGGCCGGCGTGCCGGCCACGCACCCGTCAAGCAGACGGCGCAGGGCTGGCGGGCGTGCTGCTCTTCGCAGCCCGGGGCTTCTTGGCCTTTCCGGCGACCTCGGTCGTGGCCCTCGTCAGCTTGCTGCGCTTGGCGCGCTCCTTCTTGGCAGCCTGCGCCTTGCGGCGCCTCATCTTCATCGACTGGCGACGATCGCGCTTGCCCATCTGCTTCAATCTCCTCACGGTCGGGGGCACGGGCGCGGCATCGTGAAGACAGCTCGCCAGGCGAGCCCCATCCTGCAACCGTGTGGATGGACTACCGCGGGGCCCCTCAAAGGGAGCGGGAATGTGCCCAAGAGCGAATGGGAGCGCAAGGGGCAATGCGCGCGGAGGCGCAGTTCTCGAGCTAGACGCGTGTGCAGTGTCCCGCGCGCGCTCTGGTGGCTTCATCGTCGCGTCGTCGCGTCGTCGCGTCGTCGCGTCGTCGCGTCGTCAGCGCGGGGCCGGCGCGATCTCGCGCTGCGCGGCCGCGCCCGGCTGGTTCAGCCCCCGACCGCGCCGTCCAGCGCGACCTCGCGGCCGCGGACCTCGAGGCGGTACCGGGAGTTCACGGTCTCTATGTAGAAGACTTCGCGCCCGGCGAGACGCAACACGCGCTTGACCGGGGTCGTCACGTATTCATGCATTCCATCGGAAAACTCGATGACGATGACCGAGCCTTTCCGTGGTGCACGGACGAGCCGGCCAACGACTGCGCGCGATCCCCGGCCGAGCTTGCGGAGCACAACCTGCACAACAGAGATGCTAGCACGCAGATCTCGGCCGAGCACAAGCTGCACAAGCAGCGCCTCTCGCAACTAGGTCCCACCCTGGCCCAGGGTGTCCGGCTGCATAGGAGCCGCCCGGACCTGCGCGCCGCGGACGGCGAGCGGGTGTAGGGGGGCCGGCTCCTGGGCGGAAAAGTTCTGTAAATCAATGGTCCAGGCGCCGCATACAATGGTTCAGCATACCTTGCCGGCCGCCGAGCGGGCGCGACGACTCGCCGCGTCGTCTGTCGCCAGGGCGGCGAGCCGCGGGCCGGGCGGAACGAGGCGAACGCTCTCAGCCTTGCCGCGGGGGCGCACAGGCTAGGCGATCGCTGGTCCGATGCCCAGCCCGATCGGGCGCAGCGGCGCTGCGCCGCGCCCGTGTGGCGGGCGCTCCGGTCCCAGGTGCCGCCGGCTGCGTCGCGCGGCGTGAGGCAATGCGGGCCGGGTCGGATCCGGCGCCGAGGTGCGTCGGCGGACGTCAGCGGCGCTTGGCTGTCGCGCCCGTCCGATTGTTCGGATCGCTGACGCCGGGCGCGCCCTGATCCGCGAAGTAGGTGCGGAGCATGTCGCACGCCACGTTGGTCGCTTTCACCCGCCATTTCGCGCCGTTCGCGACCATCACGGAGATCGCGACCTCCGGCTTGCGGCTCGGGGCGAAGCCGACGAACCACGTGTAGAAAGGTCCCTCGGGCGTCGGCTTCGTGAGCGTCCCCGTCTTGCCCGCGACGCGGATATCCGGGAGGTACGCGCGACCGTTGCGATCGTGGAACGATCGGTAGCTCGTCCCGTTATCCACCGTCGCCTCCATCATCGTGGTCACGGCGCTGGCCGTGCTCTCGTCCATCACGCGCTTGAGCACCTGCCGCTCGCTCGCGCCCTGGTAGATCTCGCCGACCTCGTCCTGGACGCTCGACACGACGTGGAGCCGGATCATCTCGCCGCCGTTGGCGACGATGGTCGCCAGGTTCGCCCCCTGGAACGGCGAAAGCGTCGTATTCCAGAAGCCCGCCGCGGTCCGCGCGAAGCCGAGCTCGTCCTCCGGCAGCGCGATCGTGCTCGTCGCGACCTTCACGTCGAACGGCGTGTCCTGCCCCCAGCCGAGCTTCGCGGCCACGGCGCCGAGCTTCTCGTGATCGAGGTTCTTGGCGGCGAGGCGCGCGAACACCGTGTTGATGCTCCGGCCCATGGCCTGCCCGAGCGTCGCGCAGTACTTGTCGCGCCGCTTGTTGTCGATCATGTCGGCGGGCCGGATCGAGTGCTCGCCGCCCGAATAACACTGCTTGGTGCTCGGGCTCAGGCCGGCCTCGATGAGCGCGGTGCCGGTCACGACCTTGAAGATGCTCGCCGACGGCGCGGTGGCCTCGGCGGCGACGTCGTGGAGCGCCCCCTCGTTCACGTAGCTGGCCCAGACCAGCACCTTCCCGGTGCGGATATCGGTCATCACGACAGCGCCCTCCGGGACCTGGCCCGCCCGCAGGAAGCCGAGCGCCGCGCGCTGGTACATCGGGTTGATGGTCAGCTCCGCGACGCGGCCGCCGTGCGCCGGCGCCGTCGGCGGGCTCCGCCGGTCGTCGATGCGCGTCAGATCGAGGTCCGTGAGCGGCGGCGGCGTCACCTTCCGCGTGATCGTCGGCCCGCCGGCGGTCGTCTTCTTGGCGAGCAATCCCCCGAGCTGGACGTCGTGCTCGCGCAGCATGGGGAGGGTCACGGCAACGAGCCCGACGGCCGCGCCGACGGCGATCCACTGACGCATGTCGCGCATGGCCGACGGGTACCCCGCCGCGGCGCGCTGGGCCAAAATTGAGGCGCGCCCCCGGCCGGCGGGCGCGGGCGGCGCGGCGCGGCGCCGCCCAGCGCGGTGCCCGGCGATATTCGTTGGAGGGCAAACGATCGAGCGGCGCGGCCGCGTCGCCGGCCGCGCCGAGGAGGGCAGCGCCGCGGCTCAGAAGGACAGGCCGAGCCGGGCGCCGAGCTCGTGGAGCGCGTGCGCGTCGGCCCGCTTCAGGGTGTTGCCAGGCACCCGGAGGAGGTTCTCGTCCGATCCGCTGCCCGGCGTCAGGTAGGCGTTGTAATTCACGCTGAGCCGCACGTTCTTCGTGTGCCAGTAGTTGGCGGCGACGCCGATCTGCAGGACGTCGAGATCGGTGCCCGGCCCTCCCTCGGCGCCCGGCGTGTCGTCGTCGTGCTCGCTATCCTTGCGGGTCGCGCCGTCGTACGTCGCGTTGATCCCCGAGAGGAGCGCCGCGACCTCGAGCCCCGACTTCGGCTTCTCGGGCTCCTTCGTCAGATCGACCTTCGCAGGGCGCGGGCTGTACCCGGGATCCCCGGTGACGAAGGCGTCGCCCACGGGCCACGCGGAGAGCTGCACGTACCAGCCGAGGCCCTTCACCCGGCCGAGCCGCTCGGTGTTGGTGAGCTGATAGCCCTCCACGGCCTCGCGGGTGTTGTTCGCGAGGTAGTACGCCTCCGCCCGCAGCTCGACCATCTTGATGGGCAGCCGCAGCTCACCGCCGATCGCGTTCTGCGCGCCCGACGGGATGACGTGGATCTGCCGGTCCAGCGAATCCCTGTAGCCGCCGCTCCAGAGCGTGTACCCCTGCCCCGTCCTGATGGGCGCGTAGTCGTATCCCACGTAGTCCTGGTCGCGCTCTCCGTGCTGCGCGCTGATACCGATCTGCGCCTTGGCGAGCAGCCCCTTCTTGTCGCCGGCGAACGGGCGCGCGAACACGCGGCCGATGAAATCGGGCGGGGCGTCGACGCCGGGCCGGTTCTGGCCGTCGCCGGCGACCACGCCGATGCCGTAGCCGAGCATCCTGTCGGCGACGTCGCCCCACGCCATCACCCCGATGCTCTTGGCCTCCGGGTGGGCGAAGCTCCGGATCGCGATGTTGCGCTCCATGAACGTGATGGCGTTGCTGCTCGTCTGGGTCTCGATCCCGAACGGCGAGCTGAACTGCCCGAACATGAAGTTCAGCGCCGGCAGGACCGAGTAGTTGATCCAGACGTCGGCGAGCGCCACGTTCGGGCTCGTGGTCTGCACCGGGGCGAAGCGCGCGGTCTCGGCCCTCGGCGCCTGGCCCGCCGGCGCGGCGGAGGTCTCGGCCCTGCCGTTGGCGTTCCCGAGCGCCTGGCCGGCGAAGTCGACGTCGAGCTTGAACGACCATCGCTTCAGGAACTCGCCGTCGAACTCCAGGCGGGCGCGACGGACGAAGAAGCGCGGCTGCAGCGCGTTCCCGCCGTCGGCCGCGCCCACGTCCGAGACCCCGCGGCCGAAGCTGCTCTGGAAGTCGAGGTGCATCCGGGCCTTCGGGTAGAGCCGGAAGGTGTCATTGGCGTCCCGGAGGAAGAAGCCGCCGTGCCACCCCGCGAGCGGCTGCTGCTCCGTGACCACGGCCGCATCGGCCATCGGCGCGAACACCGGCGGGGGCGGCGGGGGCGGCGCCGTGGCCGCAGCCGCTCCAGGAGGAGGGGGCGGCGGGACCTGAACGGCGGGCGGCTGCGCTTGCTCCGGCGCTGCAGGCGCAGCGTCGGCGGGCGGAGCCGGCGGCGCCGCGCCTGCGGCGCCAGCGGGCGGGGCCGCAGCCGGGGGCGGGGCCGGGGCCGGGGCCGGGGCCGCGGGCGGCGTCGGCGCCGGTTGCGCCGGGCCCTGGGGCCCAGGCTGTGCTAGCGCCGAAAGGCCCGACAGCGTAACGGTCATGCCCAGCAACGCTGATGTAGCTAACCTCATGCAGTTCTCCCTTGTGCGGCTCGCCCGCGCGCCTGAATCCACCATGGACCCCGCAGCAGGATTATGACCTGGACGTTACGATTCTGTGTAAGCCAGTGGACGCGCGGGCATCACAATCACGTAGAGGGTGGGTGGGTCAAGAGCCCGCTCCGATGGGACGGTCGCGTCGGCGAAGGAGCGCCGGGGCAATTTCCGGGAAGGATCACGCGATGACGACGAGCGTGCGGATCACGGCGGATGTCGAGGTGCTCGACAACAGCACCTTGGTGGCCCTCGCGGGGCCTGGAAACGAGAACCTGAAGCTCATCGCGCGCACTCTTGGCATCGAGTCGGGCGTTCGAGGCAACACGATCCGGCTGGCCGGGGACGCCGACAAGGTCGCGCTCGCGGAGCGCTGCCTCGCGGAGGCCGCGCAGATGCTGAGGAGCGGCGTGGTCCTCGATCCCCAGGACTACGTGCGCGGGGTGCAGGCGCTCCGGGACGATCCGGCGATGACGCTGCGCGAGCTGTTCGAGGATGTCGTCCTGATCTCGGCGCGCCGCCGGCCCATCTCGGCGAAGGGGCTGGCGCAGAAGCGGTACATCCAGGCGATCCGATCGAACGACATGACGTTCGGCATCGGGCCGGCGGGTACGGGCAAGACCTACCTCGCGATGGCGATGGCGGTTCATGCGCTGCTCGAGCGTCGTGTCAAGCGGATCATCCTGACCCGCCCCGCCGTCGAGGCGGGAGAGCGGCTCGGCTTCCTGCCCGGCGACCTCGCCGAGAAGGTGAATCCGTACCTGCGTCCTTTATATGATGCTCTCCACGACATGATGGACGCGGACAAGGCGCAAGGCCTCGTGACGCGCGGCCAGATCGAGGTCGCCCCGCTGGCCTTCATGCGCGGCCGCACGCTCAACGATTGCTTTGTCATCCTCGACGAGGCGCAGAACGCGACGAGCGACCAGATGCGCATGTTCCTCACCCGCCTCGGCTACGCGTCTCGCGCTGTGGTGACGGGCGACGTCACGCAGGTCGATCTCCCGCACGGCGCGCGCAGCGGCCTCGCCGAGGCGCGCGAGCTTCTCGCGGGGATCGAGGGCATCGCGATCTGCTCGTTCACCGAGGTCGACGTCGTGCGCCACCCGCTCGTGCAGCGGATCATCGTGGCGTACGAGCAGCGCGACGCCGAGGTGGCGCGCCAGCGCGAGGAGCGGCGCGAGGAGCGGCGCGAGGCGGCGCGCGGCGGCCCGCGCGGCGGCGCGCCGGCGGGAGAGGCCGGGGCTGCGCCGCAGGGGCGGCCGCCGACGGACGAGCCGGGCGGAGCTGGCGCCGCGAGCTGACGCGAGGCGCCGCTGGGCGAGGCGCCGGCGTCGGCGCGCTCGTCCAGCGGCGCGCGTCATTTCTTCTTCAGCTCCACGGGGGACTCGCGCACCAGCATCGCGTCGGGCCCGGTCACGCGGATCTCCGCCTCGATCACGTTTTCCTTCAGCTTCCCGACCAGGATGCCGGTCATCGCGTTCGGCGCGCGCGGATCGTCGGGGAAGACCGAGGCGCGGACCATGCCGTCCTCGACCTTGCCGACGAGGGTCGCGTCGCCGAGCGCTCCCTTCGCCGTACCCTTCAGCTCTCCGCTCGGCTCGACGGTCACGGTCACCGTCCCGGCGCCCGTGGCCACCTTGCCGTCGTCCTTCTGGCGCACGGCATCTTTGACCTTGGGGGGCAGCACGACGCTCCCTTTCTTGGCGTCGTAGCGCCCCTCCCACGTGCCCTGCCACACCGGTGTGCCCTGGGGCTCGCCCGCGTCTCCCGGCGCGCCCGCGCTGGGCTGCTCCGTGGCCGCCGCGCTGGCCGCGGGCGGCGCGGCCGACGCGCCCGGCTGCGACGAGGGGGGCGCGGGCCGCTCCGGTTCGCTCGGGCGCGGCGGGCTCTCCTCGCAGGCCGCGAGGACGACGAGGGTGAGGGGCAGGAGGAGCGCGCGGGCGACGCCGCGCGCGCGGCGAGCTCGTGTTCCGGTGGGGTTCACGCGGACGCTTTTATTACGTGCCGGGCTGGACGTCGCGCTGATTTGACGGGCCGGCGCGTCGGCCGCGCGTCACGGCGCCTTGCGAAACGCCAGGGTCCAGTGCCGGTCGCTGGTCATCTGTGCGCATTCCGGGGGAATCTGGAGCGAGCGCAGCATCTCCCGCAGCTCATCGAGCGAGAGCGCCGCGCGCAGGGACGCGTCGAAGAGGGCTCGCTGGTACGCGGTGTCGTTCGCCGCATACGTGGCGACGAGGGCGGCGAGCGACGCCTCCGTTTCGGGACGGACCAGGTCGCGCACGAACAGGAGACCGCCGGGCTGGAGAACGCGGAGCATCTCGCGCAGCACCGCGATCGGCTCGGGGATGTGGTGGACGATGCTGTTCGAGAGGACGGCCGAGAACGTCTCGTCCGGCTCGGGCAGCTCCTTCGCGTCCACCACCGCGAGCGCGATGGCGTCGGTGAGCCCGGCCTGCTCCACGTGGCTGCGCCCGAGCGCGAGCATCGACGTCGCGAGATCGATCGCCTTGAGCCGCGCCGTCGGAACGCGCTTGCAAAGCTCGATGGGCAACAGGCAGGTCCCTGTGCCGACGTCGAGGGCGTATGCGAGATCGGGATCGTGGGAGAGGAGCGCGTCGCAGAACGCCGTGTTGACGGCGGCGTGGTCCATGCTGTCATAGGCCCGCGCGTCCTCGTCGGTATCCATGACCTCCGGCTCGAGCCTACGGACCAGCGGCATGCGCGCATCCTTCTCGCGATGGGGGCGCATGTCAACGAGGGGCGGCGGCTGGCCAATCTCGGCCGCCGCCGGGGGGCGCCGACACCGGGATCGTCATGAAGGATGCCCGGTCAACGCGGGAGGATGCCGGATCGGCGCAGATATGGACAGGAAGGCGTTCGAAGAAGCCGGGGTGGAGCGGGCCGGCATCTCGGCCGTCGTCCTTGCATTGGAGCAGACGACAATGTCGTAGAGGACGTGCGCCCCGGGAGCGGGCCCGCGCGCTCGAGAGCGCCGGATCGGGGGCCGAGCGCTCCGGGAGCGCCGAGCAGGAGACCTGACAATCGCGATGAGCCCGCTTCGGCGCTCTGTTATGTAACGAGGGAAAGTCTTGCCGTATGGACCACGCGTCCGCGGCCGGTCCGCCGGGCGCGACGCGCCCCCAACGCGTCACCCTGCGCCGCCCGCGGCGGCGGCCACGCGCGTGATCTCGAGACCGGCGCTGCGCTGTAGGCGCGCCTCGATCGTGGGCCGGCGGACGCCTTCGCGGCGTCGGCATTCGAAGAGCCCGGCGGGTCCCTCGTTGAACGGGCGAGGCGGCCGAAGACACGGACGCGCGCGATCCCTTTCCTCCCGCTCCGATGAGCGGATGTCGCGGGAAGAGCTCGACCATCGGCTCGCGATGAGCCTGCTGGCGATTTACCTCGTCGCGGTTGTCGCTCGAAGCGGGCGCGCGGCCGTCGCGACGCGGGCGGACGGGGAGGCAGCTCCCAGCGCGAGGCCGTGGCCTGTGCTGGTTGGACGAGGCGCTCTCGTCTCGGCGGTGATTGCCGCCCCCCCGGCGCGCGTCGTGGAGAGCCCCGCTGCGTCGCTCCGCCGGGCGGCATCGTATCAGGATCCATCATGGGTCAGTCGTGTGCCCGGGGCGTGCAATGTAGCCATGCGCTGGTCGCCTGTGTGGCGTCGCCAGGCGCTCGCACCCTGCGCCGGGCGCTTCAATGGTTGGGTGGGAGGCGCCAGGCCGGAGGTCGATGCGCCTCTGCGTTGTGCGCGCGCCTGCATTGCCGCCCGCGACGGGCTTGATCGAGGGAGCGGCCCGCCCGGTCTCATACAGCGGTGACCTGACCGGCCGCTAACCCGAGACACGCAATGCCGCAGTGCATCGTGAGCGGGGCTGAGAGGGATTTGTCGTGGACCGGGCCGTCCCGCGCGGGGGAGGGGTCTCGGCTATCAATTGGCGCTCGCGCCACGGGGCGCTCATCGCTCGGCGCCTGTCGAGCAAAGCAGCCCAGCCGTTCGTGGCCGTCCAATGAGCTCTCCGATTGAGCCCGCCCGCAGCGCCTAATGAAAGAAAAGACACCCCTGTGTCCTCAATTCGCTTGACCAGGCAAGTGGCAACGGCATAGTCGTATCCAACCGCCGAGCTGGATTCGGCGACGAGGGAGAGCACATGGCAACGGATGCCTTTTCACAGCAGATTGTAAACCTCGTGCGGAAGATGCCGGACGAGGCGATCCTCGCGCTCGTCAAGAATCAGCTGGGCGCCGTGACCGGGGAAGCGCCGTTGGTTCCTCCGCCGGCGCCTCGCCGCAGCCGCGCGCGTGCCCGCGCTGGAGCGGTCCAGTCCAAGACGTCTTCCGTCGCGGCCAAGCGAGGCGCCGCGCCGAAGCGCCGGCCCGGTCGCCCGCGCAGCTCGCCCGCCGCCTCGGCGGAGCGTCAGGAGACGCTCGATGCGGTCGAGCGCGTCGTCAAAGCGAGCTCTGGCGTCAGCGCGAGCGAGGTGGCGAAGCAGGCGGGGATCCCGCAGACGCGCGCCGCCGCAGCGCTGAAGGAGCTCAAGCTGGAAAAGCGGATCTTCCAGGGGGGTGATCGCCGATTCGCTCGCTATGCAGGCGATGCGAAGACCGCCGAGCAGGCGAGCGCGAACGCACGAAAGACAGCGGCGGGGCCTGCGCCCGTGAAGAAGCCGAGCGTCAAGGGCCGCAAGCGTGTCGCCCAGGCTGCCGCGCCGGCGAAGTAGGTCTGGCGACCACCGCGCACGTCAACGTCAGAGGGGGATGAAGCTATGCTGACGCGCTGCGTTCAGAATGGCTGTCCCGTTCGAGACGGAGCTCAGGGCGGGCTCCAGGTGAGCCCGCTATCTTCAGAGGCCGCAACATACCAGCCACGTCGCGACGTCCCGGTGACGTCCGCCTGGAGGAGCATCACGAGTCGATTCCCGAAGGAGAGGAGTGCTCCGAGCTCGATACGGCCGCGCTCGCCCGTGCCTTCTCCGATGACCCTCGGGACGTCGTAGATCTTACCCGCTTCCGGCGATTGCGCGATGTAGAGCCCCCATCGCGCTGCGGCGCGGGAGGTCAGGATCGCCACGACGCCCTCGCGTGTGGGCGCCAGGGCGACGGAGCGATCATGCGGCTCCAGCGAGGGGCGAAAGGGCGGTTTCTCGGCGAGGACGCAGGCGCCTTCGAGCGTGCACGTCGCGATCGTGAGCTCTTTGGTCGCGGGCGCGACGACCTCGACCATGATTCGACCGGCCGCGCAGCCAACCGCGGCTCCGGGGGCGGCTTTCGCGGGCAGCTTCAGGACGGCTGTCTGCGTCGCGGAGATGGCGACGACGGCGGTCGTGTCGGGCGGCTGAGGCACGAGCTGGATCGACCACCCCGCGAAATCGCACGCGGGTGTCGCGGAGAGCGCGGACGTCGCCGCTGGGCTCATCACGAGCCCATCGACGCTCCTTGGCGCGTCGAGCGGCGCCCCCGGCGCGGGGACGGGCCGCACGAGGAGGTTGCGCCCGCGCAGGGACAGGAGCGCTGGCGGGCGGCCATACGGCACGGGAAGCGCTTGTTCCTGCGCGGGCAACACCACCGGCGCGACCGGCGGAGCGCCGGGCGGCCCCGCATAGACGAGCGTCGTGCGCCGGGGCTTCGGCTCGATGAGCAGCGCGGCGATCTCGGCGGAGAGCACCGCGGGCACGGCGTTCACCGGCGACCGCGCTCCGCGGCTCAGCTCGGGCAGGGTGACCGGCGACGGCGCCGAGAGATCGGCCGCCTCGAACGGCGCAAAGAAGAGGCTCGGCGGGTCCACCGCGGGCGGCGCCCCTGCAGCTCCGTGCGCCTGCTTCGAGCGATCCTGGCCGCGCGGACCGACGGTGAGCACGGTGGAGCCGTCCTCGCCGACCGACCAGGTCGACCACCCCTCGCGCAGGCGCCGCAGAGAGCGCCACGTCCTGCCTGCGTTGTCGGTCACGAGCGCGATCGCCTCGTTCTCGACCTCGCCTGTCACCACCGCGCGCTTGTCGTCGAGCACGAACGCCCGCTGCCACCGCGTCGACGACGGCGCGAGCGCCGAGTGGATTCCCCGCGCCTGGCCAATGGCCGTGGTGAGCTCGTCCGAGGACGCGGCGCCCGGGGGCGGGACGGTGATCGGCTCTGCCTTCTCCTTCTTCCTGCACCCGATCGCCAGGAGGGCGCTCACGGCGGCCAAAGCCACCGCCAGTCTCCTCGAGCCGCCCCCCCGGACTCCGCGCCCGCGTCGCGGCCGCCCGGCGCCGGCCGCACCTCGCGATGCCCGCACTAGTCGGCCTGCTCCGGATCCATGCAGCACCGGAAGCCCGTCGAATAGTCGTGGTACCCGAACGAGTGCGCTGTCGTGGAGTACTTGCAGCCCTCGCCGTTGCGCGTTGTGTCCATGAAGTAGCCGCCGCGGAAGGTGCCGTTCGGGTCGTCGACCCACTCGTGGAGGTTGCCGACCATGTCGAACACGCCGTAGGCGTTGGTGCACGCCGCGCGCTCGCCCGTCGCGAGCAGCGCGTGGGACAGCTGGTTGATGAGCGGGTTGTTCATCGCCGTCGTCCAGAGCTCCTCGGACTTGATCTCGAGCAGCGCCGCGATCTCGGCGATGGGGTGCACCGGGCGCTCGTCGTCGTTGCACACGCCGTGCTGCCGTTGCGCGCCGTACGGGAAGGTGGTGTCCTCCGGCCCGCGGCAGGCGCTCACCCACTCATCCGAGGTGCAAAGGCGCTTGCCCGACGCCGCGCACGCCATCTTGGCTTGACGGCCGCTGATGTACCCCTGCGGGATGACACCCGGCCATGACACGGCGCGTACGCGGCGCTCGTTCCCGTCGACCGGATCGAACGGCGACCAGGGGCGCTCCCCGCTGGGCGTCAGCTCCACGAGGGAGCTCTCCCACCGATCGACGCACACGCGATCTTCGACGAGGGCCATCTCGGCGGGGCAGCGCGTGCTGCCCGTGGAGGAGACCACCTGACCGGCGCCGCTCTCGGGCGCCATGGTGGACTCGAGCGCGGCACCGTCCTTGACGGTGGTGGTCGCGCTCTCCTTCGCCTTCATGGGTCGTTCCGCGAGGACGGCGGGGCTCGCGTCGAGCGAGGCGCGCATCATCAAGCGTGGCGTGATCTGCTCCGCTGTCGTCGATCCCGGCGCGCAGCCGGCTGACGCGACCAGCAGACCTAGCAGGGCACCGCCTCGGAATGGACGCGCCCCCGACGAACGGGAAGGGGAGGTTGCCTGGCGCGGTCGAGAGGAGTCCTTGGCCACGGAGGAGCCGAGGATCCCTTCCCGCCATCTTTTTTGCAACCGAATACCGCGCTCAGGGATCGCCCGAAGGCCCGTACATTGAGAGGCTGCGTACGTCTTGGCGCCAAGGTGGGCGTGAGCTGATGCGAGGCACGGAGGTCACCGGATGTGCGTCGCGTGTCGGGGGAAAAGAACCGCGAGAGCAGAGCGGGCGCCGGTGACGCCGTTGTCTCACCTGTCCGACGGCGACCTGTTCAGCCCTCGAAGTACAAGGCTTCCAGGTAGCACTCGTCGTACGCCTCCTGGCAGGTGACATCGAGGTTGTTGTTCATGCACTCCACGATGGCTTCCTTTGTCGCCGTGTTGAACGGGTTCAGTTGAGCCGAGCACGTCGTGCGGTCGAACGTGTTGGCGTCGCAGGCCTCGTAGATGGTGTCGCAGATCTCCACCGCCTGGCTGGGGCACGCGTTGGCGTACACGCGGTCCATGCAGTCCTCGACGGGCGGCTGATCGCACGCCTCCTGTACGGGAATTTCGCTCAGACAGTCCACGAGGTCCGCGGCGTGCCCCCGGGCGAAGATGACGAAGCCGTGCTTGCACAGCCCGTAGCCGATCGGCGGCTCGTCTCGCTCAGGGCCGCACTGGCTCGTCGCGCCCTGCGCCGGCGCGATGTTCAGCTCGTCGCACGCCGCGACCGTGAGGTTGCCGTCCGAGTCATCGACGCACGCGCCACCCCCCTCGCCGCCGTCGCCCCCCTGGCCGCCCTCGCCGCCGTCACCTCCCCAGCCGCCGTCACCTCCCCAGCCGCCGTCGCCTCCCCAGCCGCCGTCGCCGCCGCTGGAGGAGGAGGAGGAATTGGTGACGCCGACGCCGGTCGCCTGCTCCACGTCGTTGTCGGTGTCCTCCGACGTCACGACGCAGCCGTAGAACGCGGGCAAGATCAGGGTAAGCGCGAAGAAAGAATGGCGATGACGAGCAAGCATGGTCACGTTGCCTCCTACAGTGTCAGGAAAAAGCTCCTGGGCCTGGGACGTTCGACTGAGCCTGGGGCTCTCCTATTCCCCTCGCAATCCTGTTCTTCACCGTCGCCGTGCCGCACGAGCATGCGCCCGGGTGGGCGCAGCCTGTCCGGGGGCGGCCGAGCGCCGCTCAGATCGCCAGGCCCGACTGTTTCCGTCGTGTTTCGTGATTGTCAAGGCCGACCGCGAGGGGTATGACCGTTCGTGGGCCGGCCCTGCGCCAGGATGCGGCCTCCCGCGCCCCTCCGGACGCGCGTTCAGGAAAATCTGAAAGGTTGCTCAGGGGAAACCGGCCTGAGCAACGCCCGAGCAACAAACTGAAGGGACGCGGAAGGATCGCGCTTGCGTACCGCGCGCCCCGCTGGTAATCACCGCGCTCCGTTTTCCCGGGCGATCGGGTGTCCTCCCGGTCTCCCAGTAGAAGAGCCGTAACGGCGCTTCGATCTCAGCTCCGCCCCTTCGGCCGCCGCGGGCCTCCCCCCGGTGACGCGAAGGGGGTTCGCGTCGGTGGACGTCGGGCTGCGACCGGAAGTGTACGACGGTGCAACCGGTTCGAAGTGAACCGAAACCCGGTACGGAGTCTCTCCGCCCGCCGGTGTCGCGAGGTGTCTCGAATGGTAAGCAAAGCCAGTGCGATGTTTTCGCGGATCGCCCCGCGCAAGGCACGCATGATCGCCGATCTCGTCCGGGGTCGCGACGCGGACGAGGCGATCCAGCTGCTCTCGTTCACGCAGAAGAGCGGCGCCCCTGTCCTGCGGAAGATCATCGAGAGCGCGGTCGCGAACGCCCAGCAGGCGGGCGCCGACATCGACGCGCTCTTCATCAGCAAGGCGACCGTCGACAAGGGGCCGAACAAGTTCAACCGCCGCTGGCGGCCGCGCGCGATGGGCCGTGCGACCCGGATCACCAAGGGCGTGTCGCACATCGTCATCGAAGTCGACGAGAGAAAGTAAGTAGAGGACCTGCCGCTATGGGACAGAAGACCCATCCGTATGGCTTCCGCGTCGGTGTCATCAAGACGTGGAGCAGCAAGTGGTACGAGGACGGCGCCGCGTATCAGAAGTGGCTCCACCAGGACATCCGCATCAAGCGCGCGATCAAGCAGTACCTCTACAACGCGAACATCGCCGGCGTGGAGATCGAGCGCGCCGCGAACCGCGCGAAGGTGATCGTCTTCACCGCCCGCCCTGGCATGGTCATCGGCAAGGGCGGCAAGGGGATCGAGACGCTGAAGAGCGGCAACGTCGGCACGGCGTCCAAGGGTGAGACCCTCTTCCCGGGCGTGTCGTCGTTCACGGACAACGAGGTCTTCATCGACGTGCAGGAGGTCCGGAAGGCCGAGACCAACGCGCAGCTCGTCGCCGAGAACATCGCGACGCAGCTGGAGCGCCGGATCGCGTTCCGCCGGGCGATGAAGAAGGCCGTGGCCACCGCCATGAAGTTCGGCGCGAAGGGCATCCGCGTGCGCTGCGCCGGCAGGCTCGGCGGCAGCGAGATGAGCCGCGTCGAGACCTACCGCGAGGGCCGGGTGCCGCTGCACACGCTCCGCGCCGACATCGAGTTCGGCCTCGCCGAGGCGAAGACGAAGGTCGGCATCATCGGCGTGAAGGTCTGGATGTTCAAGGGCGAGGTCCTGCAGCGTAAGGCGCGCCGGATCCAGTAGAGGGATTGCAGAATGCTGTCTCCGAAGCGAACCAAGTTCCGCAAGATGCAGAAGGGGAACAACCGTGGCCTCGCCCTCACGGGCAGCGACGTCTCCTTCGGCGACTTTGCGCTCCAGTGCGTCGAGCCTGCCCGCGTGACCTCGCGGCAGATCGAGGCGGCCCGTATGGCGATCCAGCGGCACGTGAAGCGCGCGGGCAAGCTCTGGATCCGCATCTTCCCGGATCGTCCGGTGACGAAGAAGCCGCTCGAGGTCCGCATGGGTGGGGGCAAGGGCGCGCCCGAGGAGTGGTGCGCGCTCGTGCTGCCCGGCCGCGTGATGTACGAGATCAGCGGCGTGAGCGAGGAGATTGCGAAGGAGGCGTTCCGCCTCGCGTCGCACAAGCTCCCGATGCAGTGCAAGTTCCTCGCCCGCGGGCTGACGTGAGGTAGGCGATGAAGGCGAAGGATTTGCGTGAACGCACCACTGATCACCTGCGCGAGCTCGAGAAGTCGCTTGCGGCGGGCCTGTTCGAGGCGCGCTTCAAGAATTTCACGAACCGGCTGAACGACACGGCGACGATCCGCAAGGCGAAGCGGGATCTCGCGCGGGTGAAGACGATCCTCACGCAGCGTGCGCGTGCCGAGGAGAAGGCGTAGCCATGGCGAAGAAGAAGGCAGAGAACCAGCAGCCGGTCGCTGCGGCGCCCGAGCTGGCAGCCGCCGCGCCTGCGCAGGCCGAGACCGAGGCGAAGGCGCACGGCTTCCGGCGCAAGCTGGTCGGCAAGGTGACCAGCGACAAGATGAACAAGACGGTCACCGTCGAGGTCATCCGGAACGCGCTCGATCCCGTCTACAAGAAGTACGTCCGTCAGCGGGAGCGCTACAAGGCGCACGACGAGACGAACCAGTACAAGGTGGGCGACCGCGTCGAGATCATGGAGCACAGGCCGATCTCCCGCGACAAGCGGTGGCTCGTGACCAAGCTCGTTGCCCGGCCGGTGGAGGAGTAGCGCCATGATCCAGGTGTCGACGCATCTCGAGGTCGCGGACAACTCCGGCGCCCGTATCGTGAAGTGCATCAAGGTGCTCGGCGGCTCGCGCCGCAAGTACGCCGCCCTCGGCGACGTCATCGTCGTGTCGATCAAGGAGGCGTTGCCGGGGACGAAGGTGAAGAAGGGTGACACGGCGCGCGCCGTCGTCGTCCGCACCGCCCGCGAGTACCAGCGCTCGGACGGCAGCTACATCAAGTTCGACGGCAACAGCGCGGTCCTGATCAACAAGGAGAAGGAGCCGATCGGCACCCGTATCTTCGGGCCGGTCGCTCGCGAGCTCCGCGCGAAGAAGTTCATGAAGATCATCTCGCTCGCCCCGGAGGTCCTCTGATGAAGCGCCTCAAGGTCGGTGACCTGGTGCAGGTCATCAGCGGCAAGGAGCAGGGGAAGCAGGGCCGCATCACCAAGATCCTCGCCGACACGGATCGCGTGGTCGTCGAGGGCTTGAACACGGTGACCCGCCACCAGCGGCCCACGCCGCGCAATCAGGAGGGCGGGAAGATCACCAAGGAGGCGCCGATTCACGCCTCGAATGTCATGCCGGTCGATCCGGCGACGGGCAAGCCGACGCGCGTGAAGGTCCGCGTCGGTGAGGACGGCAAGAAGACGCGCGTCGGCAAGAGCGGCAGCGCGATCGGTGTGGGCTAGCCATGGCGGACAAGAAGGACAAGGACAAGGCGGCCAAGGACGGCGGCAAGGGCAAGGACAAGCCCAAGTCGCAGCAGGCCAAGCCGCAGGCGCCCGCCAAGAGCAAGGAAGCCAGGAGCGCGAAGGGGAAGGGCGCCGAGGTCTCGGCCTCCGAGCCCGCCGAGGTGCGCCCGCGCGACCCGAACTACATCCCGCGGCTGCGCACGCACTACCAGAAGAACGTGACGGCCGCGCTCTCGAAGCGGTTCGGCTACAAGAACCCGATGATGGTGCCCCGCCTGCAGAAGGTGGTGATCAACATGGGGCTCGGCGCCGCGGTGCAGAACCCGAAGATCATCGACTCCGCGGTCGAGGACATGCGGGCGATCTCCGGCCAGAAGCCGGTGGTGACCCGCGCCCGGAAGTCGATCGCGACGTTCAAGCTTCGCGAGAACCTGCCCATCGGGGTGATGGTGACCTTGCGCGCCGAGCGGATGTGGGAGTTTGTCGATCGTCTGATCGCGTTCTCCCTGCCGCGCGTCCGTGACTTCAAGGGCGTGAGCCCGAAGGGGTTCGACGGCAAGGGCAACTTCACGATGGGCCTGCGCGAGCAGATCATCTTCCCCGAGATCGACTACGACAAGATCGACGTCGTGAAGGGGCTCAACATCTCGTTCGTGACCACGGCGAAGACGGACGAAGAAGGACGCGCGCTCCTGACCGAGCTTGGCATCCCGTTCCGGCATTGAGGGATTTTCGATGGCCCGTGCAAAAGAGTTTGCGAAGCTGAACCGTCCGCCGAAGTTTTCTACGCGGCAAAAGAACCGTTGCAAGGTGTGCGGGCGCTCGCGCGCTTACTACCGCGACTTCGAGCTCTGCCGTGTCTGCCTTCGGCTGTTCGCGCTCCGTGGTGAGCTCCCTGGTGTGATCAAGGCCAGCTGGTGATTCTATGATGACCGATCCCATCGCCGACATGCTGACCCGCATTCGCAACGCGGCGCTCGCGCGGCACGACCGGACCGAGGTCCCCGCGAGCCGCATCAAAGCTGCGGTCGCGGAGATCCTCAAATCCGAGGGCTTCATCGCCGATGTGCGCGAGACCGAAGGCGAAGGTCCCAAGAAGCTCACCATCGTGCTCAAGTACGGGCGCGATCGGCAGAGCGCGATCGACGGCGTGCGCCGCGTGTCCCGCCCGGGGCGCCGCGTGTACGTGCGTCACGACAGGATCCCGCGCGTGTTCAGCGGGCTCGGGATCTCGATCCTGAGCACGTCTCGCGGGCTCATGAGCGACAGGGATGCGCGCCGTCTGAAGGTGGGCGGCGAGCTGCTCTGCGAGGTGTGGTGATGGAAGCTCAGGCGAACGCAGACCAGCTCGCGAAGGGCAACGCGAACGGTGACAACCGCCTCGCGCCGAAGACGTCGCGCGTCGGCAAGCGGCCGATCGATCTCCCGAAGGGTGTCACCGCGACCGTCAACGGCCGCCGGATCGACGTCAAGGGTCCGAAGGGGCAGCTCTCCCGCGCGATCACCGAGCGGGTGGACATCAAGCTCGACGGCGGCAAGCTCCACGTGAACTCGCTCGCGCCCGGCCGTGACGGGTCCCGCCTCCAGGGGCTCACGCGCGCGCTCGTGGCCGCGATGGTGAAGGGCGTCGCCGAGGGCTACGAGCGGACGCTCGAGCTCAAGGGAACCGGCTACCGCGTCGAGCTCAAGGGTACGACGCTGAACTTCGCCCTCGGCTTCTCCCATCCGGTGACCTTCCCGGTCCCGGCGGGCCTCACCGCGACGATCCCGGCGGACTCGAAGGGCACTGTCCTCGTCCTGACGGGCGCGGACAAGGAGCTCATCGGGCAGACGGCCGCGACGATCCGCGGCTTCAGGCCGCCGGAGCCGTACGGTGGCAAGGGCGTTCGCTACCGCGGCGAGCGCGTGCGGGAGAAGGCTGGCAAGGCCGGCAAGGGCGGCAAGAAGTAAGGGCGAGCAGCGGCGGGGACGTCGCTGCACCGAGGTACGAGACGGTCATGGGCATGAAAATCGTCGGTCGGGAGCGCCGGAAGCTCCGCATCCGCAAGAAGGTCGAGGGGACGCCGGAGCGCCCGCGCCTCAGCGTCTTCCGCAGCACCAAGCACATCTACGCGCAGGTCATCGACGACGTGAGCGGCAAGACGCTCGCCCACGCCTCGACGCTGTCGAAGGACCTCAAGGGCTCGCTCGACGAGGACAACAAGGTCGATGCGGCGAAGAAGGTCGGGGCGCTGATTGCGAAGATCTGCAAGGAGAAGCAGATCGAAAAGGTCGTCTTCGACCGCAACGGCTATCTGTACCACGGGCGCGTGAGCGCCCTCGCCCAGGCGGCGCGCGAGGCAGGTCTCGATTTCTGACTCCCATAGCCGCTGCCCTGCAGGTGAGGGCGGCGGGCGCGGTCAACTGCCGCGGCGGAGAACGTGATAGAGGACGGATATGGCGTTCGATCATGTCGACGAAGAGAAGCTGAAAGAGCGAGTCATCCACATCAACCGCGTCGCCAAGGTCGTCAAGGGCGGCCGGCGTTTCAGCTTCTCGGCGCTGGTCGTGGTGGGCGACGAGGCGGGGCACGTGGGCGTTGGCCTGGGTAAGGCCAACGAGGTGCCGGAGGCCATCCGCAAGGGGAACGACCAGGCTCGCAAGAACCTGTTCCGCATCCCGCTGGACGGCGTGACCATCCCGCACGACTCGTTCGGGCACGTCGGGGCGGGCAAGGTCCTGCTGAAGCCGGCGAGCCCCGGGACGGGCGTCATCGCCGGCGGCGCGGTGCGCGCCGTCGTCGAGTCCGCGGGGATCCACGACGTGCTGTCGAAGTCGCTCGGCACGAGCAACCCGCACAACGTCGTGCACGCGACCGTCGCGGCGCTCCGCGGGCTCAAGAGCCCGGAGAGCGTCGCGGGGAAGCGATCGATGCAGCTCGACTCGCTCGACTACCAGCGCCGCGGCGGTACGAACACCGCGGCCCGGCGGCGCGCGAGCGTCGCGCCCCCCGCGCCGAGCGGCGCGCCGCAGGGTGGTGGCGGGGGTGAAGGAGGCTCGCAGTGAAGCTCCGCGTACGTCAGAAGGCCAGCAACATCGGCCAGGTCGAGCACACCCGCAAGGTCATCAAGGGGCTCGGCCTGCGTGGGCCGGGATCTGAGGTGGTCGTCGCGAACACGCCCTCGTTCCGTGGCATGGTCAAGAAGATCCTCCACCTGGTCGAGGTGGAGGAGGTCGCCGACGAGGCAACCTCCCCGAAGTCCTGAGAAGCGAGATCGTCATTCCAGCGGGTTTGCCGCGTACGGAAGTGTGAAACATGGACATCCTTTCTAAGCTCCAAGCCCCTGAAGGCGCCGTAACCAAGAGGCTCCGCGTCGGCCGCGGCGTGGGATCCGGCGTCGGCAAGACGGCTGGCCGAGGACAAAAAGGGCAGAAGGCTCGGGCGGGCGGCAACATCAACAAGAAGCACTTCCAGGGTGGCCAGACGCCGATCCAGCGTCGCCTCCCGAAGCGCGGCTTCCGCAACCCGCTCGCGGACATCGTGGCCAACGTCAACGTCGGCGCCCTCGAGGCGTTCGACGACGGCGCGCAGGTCGACGTGATCGCGCTCCACGCGAGCCGCCTGGTGCAGGGCCGGTTCGACGTCCTGAAGATCCTCGGCGGCGGTGAGCTCACGAAGAAGCTCACCGTGACGGCGCATCGCTTCTCCAAGGGAGCGATCGAGAAGATCGAGAAGGCGGGGGGCAAGGCCGTCGTGCTCGAGGCGCCCGCTGCTCAGGGCAACTCGACGGACTCCTCGTCCTCCTAGCCAGCGCGCAGGCGCACCCCCTCAAGCCGGAGTCCAGGAACCCCCATGGCCAGCCTCGCGGGAATCACCAACTTCCACAAGATCCCCGAGCTCCGGCGGCGCGTGATCTTCACGCTGGTGATGCTCGCGGTCTACCGGGTCGGCGTCTTCGTGACGACGCCCGGCGTGGACCGGAACGCGATGCGACAGTACGTCGCGAAGCAGTCGGGCGGGCTCCTGGGCTTCTTCAACATGTTCTCCGGCGGAGCGCTGGAGAACCTGTCGATCTTCGCGCTCGGGATCATGCCGTACATCTCGGCATCGATCATCATGCAGCTCATGGGCATGGTCTACAAGCCCATCGACGAGCTGCGAAAAGAGGGCGAGCAGGGGCGTCGCCGGCTCGATCAGTACACGCGGTACGGCACGGTCGCGCTCTCGCTGTTCCAGGCCTTCTCGATCGCGAAGATGCTCGAGGGCCTGTCGAGCAGCGAGACCGGGGCCGGGATCGTGAACCACCCGGGCATCGGCTTCCAGCTCATGACGGTGATCACGCTGACGACCGGGACCGCGTTCCTGATGTGGATCGGCGAGCAGATCACCGAGCGCGGCGTCTCCAACGGCGTATCGCTCCTGATCTTCGCGAGCATCATCACGCAGATCCCGCAGGAGATCGGCAACTACTTCGCGCAGAACTCCGGTGATCTCCAGCCGCTGTCGATGGCCGCGATCGTCGCGTTCATCGTGTTCGTCATCGGGGTCATCGCGTTCTTCGAGAACGGCAGGCGGCAGATCCCGATCGTGTACTCGCGCCGCCAGGTCGGTCGCCGCGTCTACGGCGGGCAGACGGCGCACCTGCCGCTCAAGGTGAACACCGCCGGCACCATCCCGCCCATCTTCGCGTCCTCGCTGCTGATGTTCCCGCAGACGCTCGCGAACATGAACGTGCCCGGGGCCGACCAGCTCCAGGCGATCATCAACCGGGGGGACTGGGTCTTCAACACCGGCTACGCGTTGCTCATCATCTTCTTCTGCTTCTTCTACACGAACGTCACGTTCCAGCCGGTGGACGTCGCCGAGAACCTGAAGAAGCAGCAGGCAAACATCCCCGGGATCCGACCGGGCAAGCAGACGGCGGACTACATCCACCGGGTGATCCAGCGGATCACCGTCGGCGGTGCGCTCTACGTCGCCGCGGTGTGTGTGATCCCGTCGATCGTCGGCAACCTTCTGCGCGTCCCCTTCGGCTTCGGAGGGACGTCGCTCATGATCGTCGTCGGCGTCGCGCTCGACACCGTGAACCAGCTTGAGGCGCACCTGATCACGCGGAGCTACGAGGGCCTGACCGGCCCCGGCGCCAGCCGCATCCGGGGCCGCAGGCTCCCGGAAGCGTGATGGAGGTCAAATGATCTTGGTTCTGGTGGGGCCACCTGGCGCTGGGAAGGGTACGCAGGCGAAGCTGCTGTGCGCTCGCTTCGGCATCCCGCAGATCTCGACGGGCGACATGCTGCGCGAGGCGAAGCGCTCGGGCACGCTGGAGAAGCGCTACCTGGACATCATGGACTCGGGCGGTCTCCTGCCGGATGAGGCCGTCATCGGCCTTATCGACCGCAGGACCGCTGAGCCCGACTGCCGTGGCGGTTTCCTTCTGGACGGATTTCCCAGGACGGTGCCCCAGGCGGACGCGCTCGACGCGCTCCTCGTCGGCCAGGGCAGCGGGATCGAGGCGGTGATCCAGCTCGACGTTCCGCGCTCCCTGCTCGAGGAACGGTTGATCCATCGCCGCACCGACAAACGCAGTGGACAGATATATCATCTCGTTTATAATCCGCCGCCCCCCGGTGCGGAGCTGGAGCATCGAGCCGACGACCGGCCCGAAGCTGTCGGCAAGCGTCTGGACGCCTACGAGGCGATGACGGCCGCCCTTCTTCCGTTCTACGAACAGAAGGGACTGCTGCGTCGCGTTGACGGAGTCGGGACGCCGGAAGAAGTCACGCAGAGGGTGATGTCGGCCCTCGGCCGACCGGGTTCGGGTGGAGAATGAGGCGATCAAAACAAGCCAGAGCGCCGAAAGAACCGAAGGGCGACAAGCTCGAGTTCGACGGCGTGGTTCAAGAGGCCCTGCCGAACGCCATGTTTCGCGTGAAGGCGGACAACGGCCTGGGCGTCCTCGCCACCATCAGCGGCCGGATGCGGCAGTACTACATCAAGATCCTGCCGGGCGACCGCGTGACCGTCGAGGTCTCGCCGTATGACCCGAGTCGAGGCCGGATCACGTACCGGCATAAGTAACGTATTTTTTGAGGAATCTGGAGGCTCCCCGTGAAGGTGCGCCCGAGCGTCAAGAAGATCTGCGACAAGTGCAAGGTGGTGCGGCGGCGTGGTGTCGTTCGGATCATCTGCGAGAACCCCCGCCACAAGCAGCGCCAGGGGAACTAGCTCTTTCGGCGGAAGCCCGCCCTCGTTTTCGGTTTGGAGTAACCATGGCTCGTATCGCTGGTGTCGATCTCCCGCGTCGGAAGCATGTCGCCTACGCCCTACCGTACCTCTACGGGATCGGGCGGTCTCTCGCGTTGCAAATCTGCGAGAGGACCAACATCCCGCAGGACAGGCGGGTCGAGGAGCTCAGCGACGCTGAGGTAAAGGCGATCCGCGACCTCCTGGACGCCGAGTACAAGGTCGAGGGCGACCTGCGGCGCGAGGTGCAGCTCAACATCAAGCGGCTCATGGACCTCGGCTGCTACCGGGGGCTCCGCCACCGGCGCGGCCTCCCGGCGAACGGACAGAGGACGCACACGAACGCGCGCACCCGGAAGGGGCCGCGCAAGGGCATGTTGCAGCGGCGTCCTGCCGCGACGAAGTGACGAGCGGGGATTAGGACGCCATGGCGCAAGCGAAGACGGCTGCCACCACCAGCAAGACGAAGCAGAAGAAGAAGGTCAAGAAGAATGTGTCCGCGGGCATCGCGCACATTCAGTCGACCTTCAACAACACGGTCGTGACGATCACGGACATCAACGGCAACGCGATCGCGTGGTCGTCCGCTGGCGCTCGCGGCTTCAAGGGATCGCGCAAGTCGACGCCGTTCGCCGCGCAGCTCGCGGCGGAAGAGGCCGCGCGGCGCGCGCAGGAGCACGGCATGCGATCGGTCGCCGTGTTCGTGAAGGGGCCGGGGGCCGGGCGCGAGAGCGCGCTCCGCGCGCTCCAGACCGCTGGCTTCAAGGTGACGCTGATCAGGGACGTCACGCCGATCCCCCACAACGGTTGCCGGCCGCCGAAGCGGCGCAGGGTTTGAGGTAATTCACGATGGCTCGCTACATTGGTCCGGTCTGCAAGCTCTGCCGCCGCGAGGGGATGAAGCTCTACCTCAAGGGAGAGCGGTGCTACTCCGAGAAGTGCGCGTACACGCGGCGCCCGTATCCGCCCGGCCAGCACGGCCAGGGGCGCATCAAGCTGAGCGAGTACGCGGTGCGCCTGCGCGAGAAGCAAAAGGTGCGTCGCATCTACGGCGTGCTCGAGCGGCAGTTCAGCGGGTACTTCCAGGAGGCCAACCGGCGCAAGGGCCGGACGGGCGAGGAGATGCTCGCGCTCCTGGAGCGCCGGCTCGACAACGTGGTGCACCGGATGGGCTTCGGCTCGTCCCGCGCCGAGGCGCGCCAGCTCGTCCGCCACGGTCACGTCCACGTGAACGGCAAGCGGCTGGACATCCCGAGCTACGTGGTGCGGACCGGTGACCGGATCGACCTCACCGAGGGGGCGCGGAAGTTCAAGAGCGTCCTCGCGTCCGTCGGCGGCGCGGACAAGCGCCCGGTCGCGAGCTGGATCGACGTGGATCGCGCGGCGTTCACCGGCGCGGTCAAGGGCGCTCCGATCCGCGAGGATCTGAACGAGCCGGAGATCCGCGAGCAGCTCGTCGTCGAGTACTACTCGCGCTGATCGCGCGAGGCGGCGCCGAGGAGGCAGCGTCACGAGCGCACCTTGCGGGGTGCGCTCGCGCGCTGCGGGCTCCCCTCGGCGTCGTCGTCTTGCGCGCGGCGCGCGCAGGCGGATGGAGCCACGAATGCGGGCAGGAGGCGGCGCCGGACCGGTCGAGTGCGGCCGCGGCGTGGGACCTCCGCGCAGACCCATGAAGGAAGGAGAACGTCATGACGATGAACAACCCGAACCTCACGATGATCGCCCGGAACTGGCGCGATCTGATCCGGCCGAAGGGCATCTCGATCGACGCGGAGAGCGGGACGCAGTTCTACGCCAAGTTCACGTGTGAGCCCCTGGAGCGCGGCTTCGGGATCACGATCGGCAACTCGCTGCGGCGGGTGCTGCTCTCCTCCCTCCAGGGCGCTGCCGCGACGGCCATCCGCATCGAGGGGGCGCTCCACGAGTTCACCACGGTGCCGGACGTCGTCGAGGATGTCAGCGACATCATCCTCAACGTGAAGGAGGTCGTCTTCAAGGCGGCCACCCCGAAGACGTACTCGGTGCGGATCGACCGCGAGGGCCCCGGGCCCGTGTACGCGCGCGACATCCAGCTCGTCGAGGGGCTGTCGGTGCTCAACCCCGACCACCTCGTCGCGGTGCTCGACAAGAAGGGGCCGCTCTCGATGGAGCTCACGGTCAACGTGGGCCGCGGCTACGTGCCCGCCGAGCGCAACAAGACGCCGACGATGCCCATCGGGACGATCCCGATCGACGCGCTGTTCTCGCCGATCCGCAAGGTGAACTACACCGTGCAGAACGCCCGCGTCGGGCAGGTGACCGATTACGACAAGCTCACGCTCGAGGTCTGGACCAACGGATCCGTCTCGCCTGCGGATGCGGTCGCGTTCGCCGCGAAGATCCTGAAGGAGCAGCTCTCCATCTGGGTGAACTTCGAAGAGAGCGAGGAGACGAGCTACCAGGCGGTGATGAGCGACGACGAGCCGCTCAACGAGAACCTGTTCCGGTCCGTCGAGGAGCTCGAGCTGAGCGTCCGCTCCGCGAACTGCCTGCAGAACGCGAACATCACGCTCATCGGCGAGCTCGTGCAGCGGACCGAGCAGGACATGCTCAAGACCAAGAACTTCGGTCGCAAGTCGCTGAAGGAAATCAAAGAGATCCTCGCGAACATGGGGCTCTCGCTCGGGATGAAGATCGACAACTGGCCGCAGCTCCTCGAGCGCTGGAAGGCGCAGCAGGCGCAGGCGTGAGTCGGTACTGAGGGAACGTCATGCGTCACAAGAAAGCGGGCAGGCAGTTTGGTCGGGATACCTCCAGCCGCAGGGCGATGCTTCGCAACCTGACGGCGAACCTGATCACCCACGAGCGGATCGAGACGACCGACGCCAAGGCGAAGGAGCTGCGCCGGGTGGCCGAGCGGCTCATCACCAAGGCGACGCGGCTCGGGAAGGTAGCGTACACCGCGCACACGGAGCTCAGCCCTGGCGACAGGGCGCGCCGGCTCCACGCCGAGCGGCTCGTCGGCAGCTACATCCCTCGCTGGGGCGTCGCGACCGACGGCAAGAAGGTCGACATCATCGCAAAGGTGATGATCGATCTTTCGAAGCGGTTCGAGGGTCGGCCGGGTGGTTACACGCGCATCATCAAGCTGGGACCGCGTCGCGGCGACAACGCGCCGATGAGCCTCATCGAGTTCATCGACGCGCCGGCGGTCGAGGACGCGCCCGCGCAGGCGGCTGAGCCGGTCGCGGCGGCGGAGCCGGCCACGCCGGCGACCACCGCGGGCTGAACCGGACCAGGCCGGCGCCCCGCGGCGCCGGCGTAGTCACAGAGGCGCCGGGAGAGCGACCAGCTCACCCGGCGTCTCTGCTTTGTGGGCCCGGCTCCGGGCTGGCCGACGGCGGCGGCTCCTGGTCAGCCTGCGACGGCGTGGGCGTGGCGCTGGCTTGGGGCGGCGACGGCTCCGGCGTCCCCGCGTGCGGCTGCGGGGGAGTGGCGCTGGCTTGCGGCGGCGACGGCTCCGGCGTCTCCGCGTGCGGCTGCGGGGGAGCGGTGCTGGCCTGTGGCGGCGACGGCTCCGGCGTCTCCGCGTGCGGCTGCGGGGGAGCGGCGCTGGCCTGTGGCGGCGACGGCTCCGGCGTCTCCGCGTGCGGCTGCGGGGGAGCGGTGCTGGCCCGCCGTGGCGACGGCGTCGGGTCGCTCCGGCGGCGGGCGATGAAGAACATCGCCAGCATCGCCGCGATGCCCACGGCGCCCGCGGCGATGTAGCGGTTCTTCTGGCTCTTTCGCTCGGCGACCTTGTCCCCGAGCGACGCGAGCGCCGCCTTCGCGCCGGCGTGGGCGGGATCGAGCTCCAGCGCCCGCTCCAGCACGAATTTGTCCGGCGTGCCGCGATCGATGAGGAGCGCGCCTTCCAGGTAGGCGATCTCGGCCTCGATCTTCTTCGCGTGCTCGCCGGTCGGCTCGAGGCGGAGCGCCTTGCGCAGCATCGCCAGGGCGTCCTCGCGGCGGTCGTCGGCGAGCGACCCCGCCCGCTCGACGTAGGCCGCTACCATCTCCGCGCGCCGCTCGAAGAGCGGCGCGCGTGCGAGGACCTTGTCGAACGCGTCGGTCGCCTCGGCCAGCTTGCCCGCGCTCGCCGCGGCGACGCCCTCGTCCATCAGCTTGTACACCTCGGCGAGGCGCGCGCGATCGTACGTCGCGAAGAGCTCGCGCGCGATGCGGTCCCACGACCACTCGCGCGGCGGCTTCTCGCCCGTGAGGTTCAGGTAGGCGTCGCGGAGCTGCCAGATGCCCGGCTCGCCGATCGCGGAGATGGCCTCCCGGGCAGCGTCGCGCAGCCGCGCGCGGTCGCTGTTGCAGAAGCTCAGGATCGCGCGCATCGCGTCCACGTCGCGGACCCGGCCGTACGCGCGCAGGACGTCGGCCAGGATCTGCGTGTCGTTCGATGCGATCGCCTCGCCGGGGATCGCCCGGCCGAGCAGGTCGAGCTGCTTGTTGGCCCACCGCTGGACGATCTTCGCGTCGTGCTGGCGCGCCTCGATCAGCGCGGGGACGGCCTTGTCGCGCAGCTTCACGATCTGCCGCTGCAGGTCGATGCGGAGCAGCTCGCCAAAGTAGGCGTGGAGCGCGATGAGCTCGCGTACCGCCGGCGTCGTGCCCGCGGCGACGAGCATCCGCTCCATCGCGAGCAGCTTCACGACATCGCGCCACGCGCTGTCGCGCGGCCGCGGCATGGCCAGCATGAAATCCAGCCAGTCGCCCTCGCTCTCGTCCTTCTCGTCGTCGGCGCCCTTCTTCGCGCCCTGGTCGGCCCTGGCGTCCTTCTTGGTGTCGCCGGCGCCCTTCTTCTCGTCGGCAGCGCTCTTCTTCGCGTCCTGCTTGGCGTCGCCGGCGCCCTTCTTCGCGCCCTTGTCGGACTTCCCGTCCTTCGCGTCCGCGCCCTTCTTCTTGGCGTCGCGCCCTTCGCCGTCCTTCTCGCCCTTCAGCGCCTTGCGCCCCTCCCGGCGCGCCTCGGCGAGCACCCGCGGCGCCGCGTCCCGATCGAGCGAGCCGCGGATGTCCTGCACGCGCAGCCGCACCGCGTCGACGATGCCCGGGATCGGCTCATCCAGGCCCGCGCGGGCGCTCTCGCGCGAGCGCGCGTCCTGCGACGTGAGCTGGTCGAGCACGCGATCGAGCTCGCGGATCGCGGTGATGTCGGGCTCCGGGCGGGCGATCGGCGCGAGGCGCGGGAGCTCCGGTAACGGGGACGAGGCAGCCGCCGCGGCGCCCGCGTCGCGGTCGAGCGCGGCGTGCGCCGGACGCAGCGCGAGCGGCGCCCCCGGGAGCAGGATGAGCAGGACGAGCCACGCGCCCGCCGGCCTGTAGCGCCGTGACGGTCGCGCACCCGCGTTCCCCAGATCGGACGGACAGCGTGCCAAATCCCTCAATCCGTGATGCGGAAGTCGAAGAAGTCGCCCGAGAAGCCGCGCCACCGGACGTCGACGCGCTCGACGCGCGCCGCGCTCGGGCCGCGGTTGGCCCAGGCGATGAGCTCCTTGAGCTCGTCCTCCTCACCCTCGGCGAGGACCTCGACACTGCCGTCGGCGCGATTCTTCACCCAGCCGGTGAGACCGAGCCGCTTGGCCTCGCGCTGCGTGGAGGCACGAAAAAAGACGCCCTGGACGCGACCGCGGACGAACAGTTGAACCTGTTTGAGCCCCATGGAACCAGCTTGACTTAGCCGCGCATCCAGAGGGAGGCAACTTCAGGCAGCGCCAGGACGCTCCTGGCAGTTCGCGGCGGTTCGCCCCCGCCGTTCCGCGCGAGCGCCGCGCGGACGACCCTCCTGTCCACGGCCGCCGGCGCGCATTGACAGAGCAAACGCGCTTGATAGAGTCGCCGCCCGATCGGCAAGCGCAGCCCGCCGATCGAGCGACATGAACGTGAGGGGCGCCGGTGACGAGGCGAGCCCTCTTCTCCCTGGCGGCCCGCCGACATCGACGACATGCTCGGCCCCGCCTCGGGCCGACCCGCTAGACCCCCCCAACCAGAAACCATCGACCGACGGCCTCCACGCCCTTGACAGGGAGAGCGCTGTCGCATCCTGGAGCTTTCCGACTCATGCACCTCAGGGAACTGAAGCAGAAACCGATGGCCGAGCTCGTCCAGATGGCGAAGGGGCTCAACATCGAGGGCGCTGCCGGGCTGCGCAAGCAGGAGGTCATCTTCGCGCTCCTGCAGGCCCACGCCGCGCAGGACCAGCCGGTCTACGGCGAGGGCGTCCTCGAATGCCTGCCCGACGGCTTCGGCTTCCTGCGGGCGCCGGACTACAACTACCTGCCGGGCCCGGACGACATCTACGTCTCGCCGTCCCAGATCCGGCGCTTCAACCTCCGCACCGGCGACAGCGTGAGCGGCTCGATCCGGCCGCCGAAGGAGCGCGAGGCGTACTTCGCGCTGCTCAAGGTCGACAAGATCAACGGCGAGCCCCCGGAGGTCGCCCGCGACAAGATCCTCTTCGACAACCTGACGCCGCTCTACCCGCAGCAGAAGTTCAACATCGAGAACGGGACGAAGAGCTTCTCGACCCGCATCATCGACATGCTCTGCCCCATCGGCAAAGGGCAGCGCTGCCTCATCGTCTCGCCGCCCCGCGCCGGCAAGACGGTCCTGCTGCAGCAGATCGCCAACGCGATCTCCGCGAACCACCCGGACACGACCCTCATCGTGCTGCTCATCGACGAGCGCCCGGAAGAGGTCACCGACATGCAGCGCACCGTGAAGGGCGAGGTGATCAGCTCGACCTTCGACGAGCCGCCGACGCGCCACGTGCAGGTCGCCGAGATGGTGATCGAGAAGGCCAAGCGCCTCGTCGAGCACAAGCACGACGTCGTGATCCTCCTCGACTCGATCACCCGCCTGGCGCGCGCCTACAACACCGTCGTCCCGCCGAGCGGGAAGATCCTGTCCGGCGGCGTCGACTCGAACGCGCTCCACAAGCCGAAGCGGTTCTTCGGCGCCGCGCGCAACGTCGAGGAGGGCGGATCGCTGACGATCGTCGCGACCGCGCTCGTCGACACCGGCTCGCGCATGGACGAGGTCATCTTCGAGGAGTTCAAGGGCACGGGTAACAGCGAGATCCACCTCGATCGCAAGCTGATGGAGAAGCGGATCTTCCCCTGCCTCGACATCAACAAGAGCGCGACCCGCAAGGAAGAGCTGCTGCTCCCGGAGTGGATCCTCCAGCGCGTGTGGCTGCTCCGCCAGCTCCTGCATCCCCTCAACGTCATCGACTCGATGGAATTCCTCCTGGACAAGGTGAGCCGCACCGAGACCAATCAGGAGTTCCTCGAGAGCATGAACCAGTAGCCGCTCGTCGTAGGGGCGCTCCCGGCGGACGTCGGGGGCGCTCTCTGCCGAACGGACGCGTCGCGCAGGGGCCCGCGCGCGCGCTCCCCCGGGCGAAGTCGTGTTAGCGTCTCCCGGTGACCGCGAAGGCGGAACAACGCACGAAGGCGCTGCAAGCTCGCATTCAAGAGCTGGAGGCGCGGCTCGCCCAGGCCGAGAAGACCGTGCACGCGCTCCGGGACGTCGGGCTCGCGCTCGGCAGCACCCTGGATCTCGATCAGCTCCTCGCGCTCATCCTGAACAAGATCACCGAGCTGCTCGACGCGGACAGGGCGACCCTCTACCTGCTCGATGAGCAGCGCCAGCGGCTGTTCTCGCGGATCGTCATCGGCGAGGAGGCGCGCGCGATCGAGCTGCCCGTCGGCGCCGGGATCGCCGGCCACGTCGCCAAGGTCGGGCGCACCGTCCGCGTGAAGGACGCCTACCGGGATCGCCGGTTCTCGCGCGACTGGGACGACGTGACGGGGTACCGCACCCGCTCGATCCTCGCCGCGCCGATGAAGAACCACGTCGGCCGGACGATCGGGGTCATCCAGGTCCTGAACAAGCACGGGGAAGGGGAGTTCTCGGTCCACGACGAGGAGCTCCTGAGCGCGCTGGCGACGCAGGCGGCGGTCTCGATCGACAACTCGCGGCTGTTCCTGTCGGTCATCCAGAAGAACACGCAGCTCGTCGAGACGAAGGAGCAGCTCGAGCACCGCGTGAGCGACCTCAAGCTGCTCTTCGAGCTCGAGAGCGCGATGGGCCGCGCGACAACGATGGAAGACCTCGCGCGCGCGGTGATCACGTCGGCCGGCAGGGCGTGCGAGGCGCGCGCGGGGGCGATGCTCGTCGACGAGATCGAGGGCGGCCTCGTCCTCTACTTCTTCGACCTCGCCGCCTTCGAGGAGGGTAACCCGCCGCCGCGATCGTCCGCCTCGGGCGACGAGCCCGACGGGGTCGTGGACGCGTCTCCGCCGAGGCTGGAGGTCAAGCGCATCGCCATGCGCCGCGGCGAGGGGATCGTCGGCCGCGCCATGGTGCACAACGAGGCCGTGTGGTTCTCGAGCCAGGGCGGCGGCGACGCGGGCGACATGCCGGTGTCGCCCCGGCTCGCCCAGCTCCTCGGCGCGGAGCTGAAGACGGCGATCGCCGTGCCGCTCGAGGGCGAGGACGCGGTGCCGATCGGCGCCATGGCGCTCTACAACTCCAGGAAATCACACGGTTTTTCGAAGGACGATCGCGCGCTCCTGCGCCTCGTGTCGGCCAACGCGTCGACCGCGCTGCGGCTGTTCCGGTCGCGCCTCGAGCGGGAGCAGAGCGAGCGGCTCACCACGATCGGGCGCCTGCTCTCGGGGGTGATGCACGACGTGCGCACGCCGCTCACGGTGATCAGCGGGTACGTCCAGCTCATGGCCGGCGCGCCGGACGCGGCGACGAGGGAGGATCACGCGCGGCTGATCCTCAAGCAGTTCGACGTGATCAGCGCGATGCAGCGCGAGGTGCTGGAGTTCGCGCGCGGCGAGCGGAGCATCCTCGTCCGCAAGGTGTACCTGACCAAGTTCTTCGGCGACATCGAGAAGCAGCTCGAGCAGGAGCTCGCCGGGACCGGCGTGACGCTGTCGCTGGTGCTCGAGGACCGCGGGACGGCGCGGTTCGACGAGGCGAAGATGACGCGGCTCCTGCACAACCTGGTCCGCAACGCGGCCGACGCGATGCGGCCGGGCGGCGGCAGGGTGACGATCCGCGCCTACCGCGACGGGGGCAACCTCGCGATCAGCGTCGCCGATACGGGCAAGGGGATCCCGAAGGAGGTCCAGGCCCGGCTCTTCCAGTCGTTCGTTACCTCGGGCAAGCGCGGCGGTACCGGGCTCGGGCTCGCGATCGTGAAGAAGATCGTCGACGAGCACGCCGGGACGATCGAGGTCGAGTCGTCCGACAAGGGCGCGAAGTTCACGATCCGCCTGCCCCAGGAGAGCGCGCCGTCGCGGTCCTCGACGGCCGCGGCCGCGGAGGGCGCGGCGGCGGAGGCGTCGTCGCGGCTGGCGTCGACGGACGGTGAGCCAGCGACCAGGCCGAGCGCGGAGGCCGCGACGGTCGTCCACGAGGGCGCGCCGCGCCGCAGGCCGGCGAGCTCATCCCCCCCAGCGAACGAGCGTGGCAGGCGCTCGTCGAGCAGCGGCTCGGACGCGTGACGCGCCCCCGCCGCTTGCGCGAGGCGCGTCCGATGGAGAGACTCGAACGGTGCCCCAGCTCCGCCTGAAGCTCCTCGAGCCGCACCGGACGTCGCTCGAGAAGTGCGTCTACTGCCCCAAGCTCTCACGCGCCGCGTGCCCCGTGTCGAACGTCGAGGCGAACGAGACGGTCACGCCGTGGGGGAAGATGTCGATGGCGTACTTCGCCGGGCGCGGCGACGTGCCCCTCGACGCGCTGCACGCGGACCCCGCCTGGGCTTGCTCGGGCTGTTACGCGTGCCGCGAGCGCTGCGACCACAAGAACGAGGTGGCCACGGTGCTGACCGACGCGCGCGCGGAGTTCTTCGCGCGCGGCCTCGCGCCGGAGGGGGCCAGGCGCGCGGCGGAGCGCTTCTGGGCCCGCGAGGACGCCGGTGATGGCGAGCCGGACGCCCGCGCGGCCGCGCCGGGGGCGGTCCGCGTGCTGGTCGGCTGCGGCTACGTCCGCCACGCGCCGGACGTCGCAGAGGACGCGCTCGACGCGACCGAGGCGCTGATCGGCGCCCCCGTCCGCCCGGTGCGCGCCTGCTGCGGGTTGCCGCTCCTGTACGCCGGCGACAGGCCGGGCTTCGAGGCCGCGGCGCGGCGGCTCGCCGCCGAGGTGGCGGAGGGAGAGCGCTTCGTCGCCGTCGACCCCGGGTGCGCGCGCGCCGTGCGCGTCGAGTACGCGCGCGCCGGCGTGGACGTGAAGGCGCCGGAGCTGTTCGTCGACCTCGCGGTCGCCTCGCTGGACCGGCTGCAGCGGTCGACGTCGGAGCGGCGGGTGCGCTACCACGACCCTTGCCAGCTCGGGCGCGGCCTCGATCGCTACGACGCGCCGCGGGAGATCCTCGCCCGCATCACGGGGCGGCCGCCGGAGGAGTTCATCCACCGCCGCGAGCACGCCGACTGCAGCGGGGGCGGCGGCCTCGTGCCCGCCACGCGCCCCGCCTCGTCTGCCGCCATCGCCGACGGCAGGATCGCGGAGCACCGCGCGCTCGGCGGCGGGCTGCTCGTGACCCACTGCGCGCAGAGCCTCCGGCGGTTCAGGTCGCGGGGCGAGCCCGCGGAGGACCTCGCGAGCCTGGTCGCGCGGGCCGTCGCGCCGCGATGAACGCGCCGGCGCCGGCCGTGGACGCTGTGCGCGGCGCCGCGGGCCCGGAGGGGCGCGCGCCGCACAAGCGGCGCACGGTCGCGGGCAGGCTCCTCGCGAGCTACCTCGTTGTGCTCGCCGCCTTCGCGCTGACCGTCGGCTGGAGCGTCCAGGCGCTCCGGGCCGCGTCGCGCGACGCCCAGCTCCTGCGCGCCGGGTACGTCCCGCTGCTGCTCCGCATCGGCGAGGTGCTGGCGGAGCAGAACGTCTTCAACGCCCAGCTCAACCACATCACCGCCGCGAAGAACCCGGGCGACGTGCGCGAGTGGATCGAGACCGCCCGGCGGACGCGGCCGCTCGCCTTCTCGATCGTCAAGGATGCCGCCCGCGCGCTCGCCGGAGCCGACGAGAAGGCGGCCGGCGGGGGCGCGGGCGTGGGGCAGGCGGCCGCCTCGTCGGGCGTGCGCCGGTTCAGCGAGGAGATCGCGGCCGAGGTGGCGGCGATCGAGCGGCTCGTGGGGGCGAGCCCGGAGCGGTTCTCCCAGCTCTTCCAGGCGCTCGCCGTCGGGAACCGCGAGCTCGCCGAGCGCACGCGCGACGAGCTGGTCAAGCGCGAGGTCGAGGGGGCGCAGCGGCTGCGGGCGATCAAGAGCCGCGTCGAGGAGCAGATGGAGACCCTCACCGTCGAGGCGCGGCGGCGCGAGGAGCGCTCGATGCACCTGCTCCTCGGGCTGGGCGTGCTGACGCTGCTCGTCGGCGTGATGATGTCGCTGTACGCGCGGCGCGTGCTCGCCCCGCTCACCGCGGTCACGGAGCGGGCGAACGCGGTCGCGCGCGGCGACCTCACGCCGAAGCAGGTGCTCGCGACGAACGACGAGATCGGCGAGCTCGCGACGACGTTCGAGGACATGGTCGCCGCGATCCGCCGCGCGCGCGCCGAGCTCGTGAACGCCGAGCGGCTGGCGGCGATCGGGAAGATGGCGGCGCACGTCACGCACGAGATCAGGAACCCGCTGTCGTCGATCGGGCTCAACCTCGAGCTGCTTGAGGAGGAGGTGGCGCGCGCCTCCGCCGAGGGCACGCCCGACGCGGAGCTCAGGCCCGTGATGAAGGAGTCGGCGCAGCTCGTCACGGCGATCCGCGCCGAGGTGGATCGCCTGTCGCGCATCGCGGAGCAGTACCTCAGCGTCGCCCGGCGCCCCCGCCCGCGGCTTGTGCCCGAGCGCGTCGACGACCTGGTGCAGGAGCTCGTGGCGTTCGTGCGGCCCGAGCTCGATCGCGCCGGCGTCGCGGTCCGCGTCGAGGTGGACGAGGCGGGGCCGGAGATCCTCCTCGACGAGTCGCAGCTCCGTCAGGCGCTCCTGAACCTGCTCCGCAACGCGCGCGAGGCGATGCCCAAGGGCGGCGAGATCGTGGTGAGCGTGAGCTTCTCGAGCGGCGCCGCGACCATCGCGGTCGACGACACGGGCCCCGGCGTGCCGGAGGAGCTGCGTGCGTCCATCTTCGACCCGTTCTTCACGACCAAGCAGCGCGGGACGGGGCTCGGGCTCGCCGTGACGCGCGACATCATCGAGGCGCACGGCGGCACGATCTCGTGCGAGGCGCGCGCGACGGGGGGCACGAGGTTCCGGATCACGCTGCCCGCCGGCGGCGCGCCGGCCCAGGGCCGCGCCGCGGAGGAGCACGCGGCGCTCTGAGCCGCCGCGGGGCGGATGGACGAGGTCGCGGCGCTGCGCGCCGGCTACCTCGGCGCGTCCAGGTACTCGAGGGCGATCCCCATGAGAAGGAAGCCCACGACGGCGAACAAGATCGCCGCCAGCACGTAAATGATGGTCCGGAACGTCCGCGCCGGCGGCTGCGCAGGAGGCCGCTGCTCGATCGGCTCTGGACCGCCTGGGCCAGCCAGCCCCGAGCTCACCGAGCCCATGCTGGGCCGCGTGGGCTTGTAGATGAGCGTCGGCCCCTGGCTGGTCGACCCGGCCGAGCTGTCCTCGGAGAGGTCCAGGATCCTCGGCGGCCCCGCGGGTGGGGGCGCGCTCGGGACCGCGAGCTCACTGGCCGCGTTGTTCAGCACCATGGTGCCGTTCGGGCCGGTCCACTGCATGGGCGGCGCGGCCAGCTGTCCGCCGGCCGCGCCCCCCGCGTACGACGGGCGCTGGTCCTCGGTCTGCGCGAGCGATGGCTCCCCGAAGCCGTGGGCCGCCACATCATGCCCGCTGGCCGAGCGCGCCACGGTCCCGACCGGCGCCTGCGTCCCTGGATCGGTCTGCGTGCGGATCAGGACGGGGTCGACCAGCGGCTGCAGGTTCTTGAGCGCGCCGGAGGACGGGGGCTTGACGGTGTGCGGAGGGACGGGCGTGGCGAGCGCGTTGCCGGCCACGTTGCCGCCGGCCAGGGACGTGCGCGAGCCGCTCATCGGATGGCTGGAGGGCCTCGCCGGCCGCAGCTCCCGCCACGCGGTGAGCCCCTCGAGCGCGCTCTGGAAGCGGTCGGCGGGCTCGCGCGCCAGCCCCTTCGCGAGGAACGCCTCGAGCCGCGGATCGACCGGGCCGTCCATCGCCTCGGCGAGCTTCCGCGCGTCGGCCTTCTGCTTCATCTCGACCATGATGAGCAGGTTGCGCGCCTGGTAAGGGAGCTGGCCGCTCATCGACTGGTAGATCATCGTGGCGCAGGCGTAGATGTCCGCGCGGTGGTCGACCGTCTTCGCCTTCCCGATCTGCTCGGGCGGCATGAACGAGAAGGTGCCGAGGCTCTGCCCCATCTCGGTGAGCGTCTCCCCGCCCATCTCCTTCGGCAGCTTGGAGATGCCGAAGTCGAGGATCTTGACCCGCGTCGACCCGTCGGGGCGCGGCTCCAGGTACACGTTCGACGGCTTCAGATCGCGGTGGATGATGCCGGCGCGGTGCGCGTCGGCGAGGCCCATCCAGACCTGCTCGATGATCGGGTGCAGCTCCTCGAAGCCGATCGGCCCCGTCCGCTTCAGGCGGTCGATCAGCGACTCGCCTTCGAGCAGCTCGAACACGAGCACGATGCCGTGCTCGGGGTCCTCCTCGACGTCGAGGATCTCGGTGACGTGGTCGCTGTTGATCGAGCCCGCCGCCCGCGCCTCGCGCCGGAACCGCTCGGCGGCGGACGACTTGGCCTTCGAGTCGGCGCGCAGGAGCTTGATCGCCACCTGGCGGCCGGTGCGGATGTTCTCCGCAGCGAACACCTCACCCATGCCGCCACGTCCGAGCTGGCGGATGATGCGATACCGGTTCGCAACGACGGTTCCAGCTTCGAGCTCCAAAAGCGCCTCGCCACAGATTATCCCCCGCGCCGATGCGGCGGATCAAATTCTCCGGCGCGAACGAGGAGATCTGGCCGTCGACCGCAGGCCGCCGGCCGTGAGCCGCCGCCGTCCTGCGCTGGTCGGGGACGGAGAAAGAGCCGTGGTGCCGAGCTCTTCCATGATTTCGCCGCCGCCTCGCTGGCGATCCAGTGCCTCCCCCATCCCGCGCGATGCCGCCTCGTCGGTCGCAGGGGCACGACCGTGCCCCTGCGCCGAGGCGAGGGTCACTCGTCTTCCTGCTGCCGGAGCTTCGCCACGACGCTCAGATCCTCCAGCGTCGAGGTGTCGCCGGTCATCTCCCGGCCCGCGGCGACGTCCTTCAGCAGCCGGCGCATGATCTTGCCGCTGCGGGTCTTCGGCAGCGCGTCCGCGAAGCGGATCGCGTCGGGGCGCGCGAACTTGCCGATTTCCTTGGCCACGTGCTCGGCGAGCTTGCCCTGGAGCTCCGGCCCGGCCGCGAACCCCGGCCGGAGCGAGACGAAGACCACGAGCGCCTGCCCCTTGAGATCGTCCGGGCGGCCGACAGCGGCCGCCTCTGCGACAGCGGGGTGAGAGACGAGCGCGCTCTCGATCTCGGCCGTGCCGATGCGGTGGCCGGCCACGTTCAGCACGTCGTCGATGCGCCCGACGACCCAGTAATAGCCGTCCTCGTCGCGGCGCGCGCCGTCGCCCGTGAAATAGCAGCCCTCGACGTCGCTGAAATACTGCTTGCGGAAGCGCTCGTCGTCGCCCCACACGGTGCGCAGGATCGACGGCCACGGCTTCTTCAGGACGAGCAGCCCGCCCTCGCCGGCGGCCACCGGCTTGCCGTCCTTCGTCACGACCTCGGGCACGACGCCGAAGATCGGCAGCCCGGTCGACCCCGGCTTCGCGTGCACCGCGCCGGGCAGCGTGGTCATCATGATCGCCCCGGTCTCCGTCTGCCACCAGGTGTCCACGATCGGGCAGCGGCCGCCGCCGATGGTCCGGTGGTACCAGATCCACGCCTCGGGGTTGATCGGCTCGCCGACCGAGCCGAGGAGCCGCAGGCTCGAGAGATCGCTCTTTGCAGGCCACTCGTCCCCCTGCCGCATGAAGGCGCGGATGGCCGTGGGGGCGGTGTAGAGGATGGTCACCCCGTGCTTCTCGATCAGCCGCCAGAAGCGACCCCAGTCGGGGAAGTTCGGCGCGCCCTCGTACATGAGGCACGTCGCGCCGTTCGAGAGCGGGCCGTAGACGATGTAGCTGTGCCCCGTCACCCAGCCGACGTCGGCGGTGCACCAGTAGACGTCGTCGTCGCGCAGGTCGAAGACGTACTTCGTCGTGACGTGCACGTTGACCAGGTAGCCCGCGGTCGTGTGGAGCACCCCCTTGGGTTTGCCGGTCGAGCCGCTCGTGTAGAGGATGAACAGCGGGTGCTCGGCGTCGACGATGGTCGGCTCGCAGGAGGGCGAGGCCTGGGCGAGCAGGTCGTGCCAGTAGACGTCGCGGCCCTCCTTCATCTGCACCTCGCAGCGCTCGCTGCCGAGGTGCTGGTACACGATGACGTGCGTCGCGCTCTTCGCCTCCGGCTGCGCGAGCGCCCTGTCGACGGTCGCCTTGAGCGGCACGACCTGCCCGCGCCGGTTCGCGCCGTCCTGCGTGATGACGAGCTTGGCCTGGCTGTCGTGGATGCGGTCGCGGAGGGCGTCCGCGGCGAAGCCGCCGAAGACCACGGTGTGGACCGCGCCGAGCCGGGCGCAGGCGAGCATCGCGACGGCGACCTCGGGGACCATGCCCATGTAGATCGCGACCCGGTCGCCCTTCTCGATGCCGAGCCGCTTGAGCGCGTTCGCGAGCAGCAGCGTCTCGCGGTGGAGCTGGGCGTAGGTGAGCGTGCGCGTGGCGCCGTGCTCGCCCTCCCAGATGATCGCTGCCTTGTTCTTGGTGGCCGTCGTCAGGTGTCGATCGAGGCAGCTCTCGGTGACGTTGAGCGTCGCGCCGAGGAACCACTTCACGTGCGGCAGGGACCAGTCGCTGGTCGTGGTCCACGGCGTGCGGAACACGAGGTCGCCCGCCTCGCGGCGCCAGAACGCGTCCGGCTGCTCGATGCTCTCGCGGTAGAGCGCCTCGTAGGTCTCCCGCGCGCCGACGCGCGCACGACGCGAGAACTCGGCCGGCGGCTCGAACCGGCGCGTCTCCTTGAGCAACGACGTGATGGCATCTTGCGACATGGTCACCCCTTGAGGGGACGGCGAGCGCCGATCCCCGGCCTACGTTGGAGGGGACGGCGAAGGCCGATCCCCGACCCATGTTCCCCGATGGAAAGATCGGCGAACCATCTCCGACTCCCCGCGAGGGGGTGCGAGAATACATCCGCCGAGCGGCAGAACAAGGAGGGAACGAGCGACCCGTCGAGCCCGGTGCGGCCCGATCACCAGAACGCGTAGCCGGCGTGCAGGCTGCCGCCGAGATGCAGCAGCACGGAGGAGTAGAGCGGGGGGCCGTCTTCGCCCTGCTCGTAGTCGATGCCGCGCGACGACTGGAAGTAGCTGTCCAGCGAGAACCCGAGGAGCACGCCGTCGAGGTCGAGCTCGACCCCTACCTCGGAGAAGACGAACGCGTTCACCCCCGAGGCGGGGCGGCACCGGCCGCCACAGATGTCCCCGTCCGTCGTGCCGACGTTGTGGAACCGCACCTCGTCATAGGTGAGGCCGCCGCCGATGGAGCCCACGAACCGCCAGGTCTGCCCGGGGGTCATCAACCGGACATTCAGCCCGAGGCGCGTCGAGCCGAGCGTGTAGCTGGCGTTCTGGTAGGCAGTGTCGTCCGATTCGATGTTGATGTTCGCGTACTGGAGCATCAGGTCGAACGCCGCAGGGGTGTTCACCCGGTACCCGACCCGGATCGAGCCGGCGCCGCCGCTGTTCGCCTCCGGCTCCGGGAATGCTCGAGGATGGCCGAGCGGCCAGAGCAGCGACGCCGCGCCGATCACGTAGTAGCCCTGCGGCGCCAGCGAGAGGGGCACCGGCCGCGGCGCTGGCGGGGGCGGCGGCGGCGTGAACGGCTCCGTGTCCGGAGGCGCGGCCGGCCGCTCCGGTGCCAGCGACAGCTTCACCCGCTTGCCGCGCTCGCCGCTCACCACCGTGACGCTCTGCTCGGCGCCCACGTGACCTTCGGCGCGCGCGCCGATGCGGTGCACCCCGGGCCCGAGCTCCACGACCCGCGTCCCGGACGACGAGGGGGGGTGCTCCTGGCCGTCGATGATCAGCGTCGCGCTCTGCGGGCTGAGCTCGATCGTCACCTGGGCGAGCAGCGCGCGCATCTCCTCGATGGCGCCGCGCGCCGTCTTCTCGTCGCTCTCGTCCATCGTGTCGCGGTGCTGCGCGAGCGCGCGCTCGAGCGCCGCGATCGCCCGCGGGTAGTTGAAGAGGGCCTTCTCGGCGAGCGCGATGTTGAACAGCGGGCTGGCCTTCGGCTTCTCCTTGTAGGCCGCCTCGAACTCGGCGATCGCCGCCGGGTAGTTCCGGTCCTGGAACAGCTTGATGCCGTTCGCCATGTGCTGCCGGTACGGCTCGACCTGCGCGAGCGCCGGCGAGAGCTGCAGGGCCAGGCCGAGCGTCGCGGCGCAGAGCGCGAGCGGGAGTCGTCCGTGGGATCGGCCCAAACCCGCCTCAGTCCACCTTGAGCTGCAGACCAGCCGCGACCCCCGCCGGCTTCGACGTCGCGACCGCCGGGGTGGCCTGGCTCGACGCGGCGGGCTTCGCGCCGGTGCCCGCGCCCCTCGGGCGCGCTGCGAAGGGGAGCGTCGCCGTCTTCTTCGCGCTCGGCGCGGCCTTGGGGGGCGGGGCGGGCGCTGTGGGCGCCGGCTCCGCGGCCGTCTCGATCGCCGGGGGCACCGGGGTGACGGCCAGCGGCAGCGGGTGGAGCAGGACCTCGATCGGGGTCCTGCCGGCCTGGAGCGTCACTTCCTTGTCCACGGGCGTGTAGCCGGAGGCCTCGACCCGGACCCGCTTCGTCTCGCCCGTGCGCCCGCGCAGCGTGCGGTCGACCAGGGCCACGCCGTCGACGGTGAAGCGCGCGCCCTCGGCGTTCGTCCGGAGCTCGACCGAGACCTGGGCGGGAGGCGCGGGCGCGATGGCCGCCGTCGCCTCCGCCGGCGAGCGGCGCGCGTGGAGGACCGCGCCCGCGAGCCCGCCGATCAGCGAGAGCAGCGCGATCGCGACGAGCACGAGCCGCCGCGGTCCCCGCGCGCCGGTGCGCCCGTTGCTCACCCAGCCCACCTTCGAGCCGCTGCCGGGCACCTCGAGCGTCGGATCCAGCCCGATGCCTGGATCGGCCGGCGTCTGCTTCGCCGGCGTGTGCCCGGGAACGCCGGGCGCGATCGCCGCGGGCACGGTCAGCTCGTCGCTCGAGCTGCGCCGCGGCCCGAGGAGCCCGCCAGCCGCCCCGATCAGCGCGTCCAGGAAATCCCTTGCGGAGGAGAACCGCTGGTCGCGGTCCCGCGTGAGCGCCTTCGCGATGACGCGCGCGATCGGCTCGGGGACGGCCGGGTTGCTCATCCGCACGTCCTGCGCGTCCTTCATGCAGATGTTGACGATCACCTGCTCGTACGAGTTGCCGCTGTGCGGCGGGTGCCCGGTGAGGCACTCGTAGAGGATCGCGCCGGCGGCCCAGAGGTCGGTCCTGCCGTCCACGTCGGGCAGCGCCTGCGCCTGCTCGGGCGACATGTAGAACGGCGTGCCGAGGACGGTGCCCTCCCGCGTCAGCGTGTGGGCCGGCGCGCCGTCGACGCGGCGTACCTTCGAGATGCCGAAGTCCAGGATCTTGGCGAAGTTCGGGTCGTCGTCGCGGTCGACCAGGAAGATGTTGTCCGGCTTGAGGTCGCGGTGGACGATGCCCGCCTCGTGGGCGCGGTGCAGGCCGCGGAGGATCTGCGCGGTCACGTGGAGCGCCTCGCCGAGCTCGAGCCTGCCGCAGCGCCGGATGCGGTGGCCGAGGTCCTCGCCGCGGAGCAGCTCCATCACGAGGAAGGGGATGTCGTCGGCGAAGCCGGCGTCGAAGATCTCGACGATGTGCGCGCTCTCGACGGCGCTCGCCGCCTGCGCCTCGCGGTGGAACCGCGCGACCGAGTCCTTGTTCTGCGCGAGGTCGGCGTCGACGAACTTCATCGCGACGCGCTTGCCGATGGCGGTGTTGACCGCCTCGTAGACCATGCCCATGCCGCCACGGCCGATCACCCGTACGATTTCGTACTTCTGCACCCGCTTCCCGACGAGCGACCCCTCGACCGGCTGAGTCGCTGCGGCAGTGGTGTCGGTGCTGCTAGGCATGGCGGTTGCGACTCTGAGGGGCGGGCGGAGCCCATGAAGCCCTATGGACGAACGGTATCAAAGAAAGCTGCGCCCCGTCCCCGCGCGGCAGCTTATCACCTACCCACGCCGGGGTGCACCTTCGCCGGCGGCGGCCCAGGGGCGCCCGGCCGGGGGCTCGTCGCACCTCGCCCGCCTGCGCCGCTCAGCGCGGCATGGCGGGTGCGTCCGCGCGCGGCGCCTCGGCGAGCCGCGCGTCGAGCGCGCCCTGCTTCTCCAGGGCCGAGAGCTCGCTGAATCCGCCGACGCTGTTCCCGTTGATGAAGATCTGCGGGACGGTCCGCTGCCCGGAGGCCTTGACCAGCCAGGCGCGGAGGTCGTCTCGGTCCTCCACGTTGATCTGCGTGAACCGCACCTGCTTCTGGGTCAGCAGGCGCTTCGCCATGGTGCAGTATCCGCAGTATTCGGTGACGTAGATGGTGACTTCGGCTGCTTGCATGGACATCTCGTCCTCTTTCCTTTCCCGGGACGGCCAAAGATGCAAGCGCACAGGGCCCTTCCTTGGGGTACGCTGCGCGCATGGCCGAGAAAGAGGGGACGATTCACCTCGATCGCTATACCGGCGACGCGAAGCAAGTCGTCGCCGGCGCCCAGCAGATCGCGGACGAGCGCCAGCACACCGAGGTCACGCCGCTGCACCTGCTGACGAGGCTGCTCGAGCGTGACCGGGGGGTATCCGAGGTGTTTCGGCGGGCCGGAGCCGACCCGAACGAGGTGCTCCAGCTCGCCGAGAACGCGCTGAAGAAGCTGCCCAGGGCGGGCGGCGGGGTGGCGTACGTGAGCCCGCGCCTGCTCGACCTGCTCGGGCGCGCCGAGCGGGAGGCGACTCGCGACAAGTCGGCGAGCGTCAGCATCGAGCACCTGCTCCACGCGCTCGCCCAGGAGATCCGCGGGCCCGCGGGGGAGATCCTCTCGTCGTTCGGCATCGGCCCAGGGGCGTTCCGGCCGCACCTCGGCGCGCTGGAGGCGGCCTCGCGGGAGCCGTCGCCCACGCCGGCGAGCGCGTCGGAGCCGGGCCAGCCCGCGCCCTACACGCGGGATCTCGTCGCCGACGCCCGCGAGGGGCGGTTCGATCCGGTCATCGGGCGGGACGTCGAGGCGCGCCGCTTGCTGCAGATCCTCGAGCGGCGGTTCAAGAACCACCCGCTCATCGTCGGCGAGCCCGGCGTGGGCAAGACAGCGCTCATCCGGGGCCTCGCCGACCGGATCGCCCATGGGGACGTGCCCACGAACCTGGCCGGGGCCCACCTCTACGAGCTCGACACCGGCGCGCTGGTCGCCGGGGCGAAGCTGCGCGGCGAGATCGAGCAGCGCCTCAAGGTCCTCGTCGACCGCCTGCGCGGCGAGCAGGACGCCGAGAGCATCCTCGTCGTCGAGGACCTCGACGCGCTCTTCGGCCAGGGGGTGCAGGGCGCCGGCGTCGGCGAGCTCCTGAAGCCGCTGCTGTCGCGCGGCGAGATCCGGATCATCGCCACCACGACGCCGGAGGGCGTGCGCAAGATCAACGAGCGCGATCCAGGGATCATCCGCCGGTTCTCGACGATCACGCTGGAGGCGCCGAGCATCGACCAGGCGACGGAGATCCTGCGCGGGATCGCGACGAAGTACGAGGCCCACCACCGCGTCCGCGTGGGGGAGAGCGCCATCGCCTCGGCTGTCGCGCTGGCCAAGCGGTACATCTCGGACCGCGCGCTCCCCGACACGGCCGTGGACCTGCTCGACGAGACGTCCGCCCGCAAGCGGGTGGAGGTCGACGGGGTGCCGGCCGAGCTCGACGCGCTCAGCCGGCGCGTCGACGCGCTCCGCGCCCAGATCGCCGCGCTCGCCGACGACGACGACAAGCTGAGCGTCCAGACCCGCGGGCGGCTGGAGGCGGAGCTCGCCGAGATCGAGCCGAAGGCGTCATCGATGCGGGCCCGCAACGCGTCGCGTCGCGGCGTCATCGCGGCGTGCCAGTCCATCCGCCGGGAGCTCGTCGCCGCGACGGACGCCTTGAAGGTGGCCCAGCGCGACAAGGCGTTCGCGAAGATCGGCGAGCTCGAGCACGTCACGATCCCGGAGATCAAGCGGCGGCTGCATGCCGCCGAGGAGGCGGCGCAGCGGGAGGGGGTCGCGCCGACGTCGAACGTCGTTAGCGAGTCGGACGTGGCGGCGACGCTCAACGACTGGACCGGCATCCCGGTGGCGAAGATGCTCGAGGGCGAGGCCGAGAAGCTCCTCAAGATGGAAGAGCGGCTCGCGCAGCGCGTGGTGGGCCAGGACGAGGCGGTGCGCGCGATCGCGAAGGCGGTGCGGCGCGGGCGCGTGGGGCTTCGCGATCCGGGCAAGCCGATCGGCTCGTTCCTGTTCCTCGGGCCGAGCGGCGTCGGCAAGACGGAGCTCGCCAAGGCGCTCGCCGAGTTCCTGTTCGACGACGAGCAGGCGCTGACGCGCATGGACATGAGCGAGTTCATGGAGCGCCACATGGCCCAGCGCCTGATCGGCGCGCCGCCGGGCTACGCGGACAGCGAGCAGGGCGGCTTCCTCACCGAGGCCGCCCGGCGCCGGCCGTACAGCGTGCTCCTGTTCGACGAGGTCGAGAAGGCCCACGCGGACGTGTTCAACCTGCTGCTCCAGATCCTCGACGATGGCCGGCTGACCGACGGCCGCGGGCGGCTCGCCGACTTCTCGAACACGGTCGTGATCATGACCTCGAACATCGGGTCGAAGCGCGTGCTCGACACCGAAGCGAAGCTCTGGTCGACGGAGGACGGGCGCGAGGCGATCCGCGACGTGCTGCTCGAGGAGCTGCGCGGGTTCTTCCGCCCCGAGTTCCTGAACCGCATCGACGACATCGTCGTCTTCAAGGCGCTCAGCAAGGAGGATCTCCGGGGCATCGTCGACATCCAGCTCCGCCGCCTGGAGCAGCTCCTCACGGACAAGGACATCCGCCTGGCGCTCACGGACGCCGCGAAGGCGCGGCTCGTCGACCTCGGCTACGAGCCGAGCCTCGGCGCGCGCCCGCTGAAGCGGGCCATCCTGCGCGAGCTCCAGAACCCGCTCGCCGAGACGATCCTGGCGGGCGGGTACCAGGCCGGTCAGAAGATGCTGGTCGACGTGGTCGGCGAGAGGTTTGTCTTCACCAAGGCCGAGGGGTAGCGAGCCCGACCGTGGCCCGGGTTGCGCCGGGCCGCGGGGGCACGCCTGCGGGCCGCCTCCAGGCGCTGCCAGCGGGCAGGCGGCGCTGACAGCGCGCGGGCGACCGCGGGCTGTTTCTCCGGGCGACGAACCTGGGGGAGGGCGCTGCGAACCTCTTGCCAAGCCGAAGAAGGTCCGTATACTGCCGCTCCCTCGCTCACCGGGCCCTCCGAACGAGGGCAATTGCGTGACGTAAGGTGAGGGATCGCGGTCCCCAGGTTGAGGAAGACGCACCATGTACGCGGTCATCAAGACGGGCGGCAAGCAGTATCGGGTCGCCGAAGGTCAGAAGCTCCGGGTCGAGAAGCTTGCCGGCAATGCCGGTGACAAGGTCACGTTCAGCGAGGTGCTCCTCGTCGGCGGTGACTCCCCCAAGATTGGCAAGCCCCTCGTGAGCGGCGCCTCCGTCGCTGCCGAGATCACCGGGCAGGACCGCGGCAAGAAGATCGTGGTCTTCAAGTTCAAGCGCCGGAAGAACTACCGTCGCAAGAACGGCCACCGGCAGCCGTACACCGAGCTCAAGATCACCGGCATCACCGCCTAGCAGGAGAAGTAGACATGGCTCACAAAAAAGGCGGCGGCTCCTCCAGGAACGGCCGTGACTCGAACGCGCAGCGCCGTGGGGTGAAGATCTACGCCGGGCAGCCCGTTCGCGCGGGCAGCATCCTGGTCCGGCAGGTCGGCTCCTCGATCCACGCCGGCCACAACGTCGGCACCGGCCGCGATTTCACGCTGTTCGCCCTCGTCGACGGCGTCGTGAAGTACGAGTGGAAGTCCAACACCAAGAAGCAGGTGTCGGTCTACCCGGGCTCCTGAGCCCTCCTTCCGGATGCCGCGCCGAGCGCGGTGCCATCCAGTCCAGCTAGCCCTGCCTGCAGCGCCCCGTGGGCTCTCGCATTGCTCAAGGCGTTGTGTGATGAACGTCGCCAGCGGCCCGGGACCGGCGAGAGCAAGCTCGGAAACCTGCAGTACTTCGAGCGAGCTCGACTGTCAGTACGGGCGGCGCAGCAGCTCGTCGGACAGAGCGTAGCGCGGTGACCACCTACAAGCTCCTCGCCCTCGATGTCGACGGGACCCTTGTCCGTCGTGATGGATCCATCCACGAGGACGACCTCCTCGCCATCCAGCGGCTCCAGGCGGCCGGTGTACCGGTCTCGATCGCGACAGGGCGTCTGTACTCGGGGACGCGCGAGGTCGCGCGGCGGGTCGGCATCGTCGGCCCGATCGCGTGCGTCGACGGCAGCCACATCGTGCACACCGAGGGCGACGCGCACCTGTACTCGCGCACGATCTCGGGCGTCGAGGCGGCGCTCCTGCGCTCGATCACTGAGCGGCACGCGACGGCGTCGTTCCTCTTCGCGCAGGACAGCATCGTCCACGACGCGACAGGCGCGCCGCACGTCCACTATGTCCGGGGGTGGTCGAGCGCCATCGCCGAGGTCGAGCGGGTCTCGTCGCACCCGTACTGGGAGCACGAGCACGGCCTGCTCGGGCTGGTGGCGATCGGGACCGAGCCGCAGGTCATGGCGGCCGTCGAGGAGGTCCGGTCCGAGCTCGGCCAGGCGGTGTTCGTCGTCTCGTTCCCCCTCCTGCACGACGTCTTCGCGATGCTGGTCCGCGCCGCCGGGCCCACCAAGGGGACGGCGATCGCGTGGCTGGCAGAGCACTACCAGTGCTCGCCGTCGGACGTTGTCGTGGTCGGCGACTGGCTCAACGACCTGCCGATGTTCGAGGTCGCCGGGCGCTCCTTCGCGATGGGGCAGGCGCCCGAGAACGTGAAGCAAGCCGCGACGGACCGCCTGGACGCCGACGGCCTGCTCGGCGGCGGCATCGCCGAGGCGATCCGCCGCGCCTTCGGGCGCTGAGCGCCGGTCAGGCGGCTGCGGCGAGCCTCTTCATGCCGAGGCTGAGTCGCTGAGCTGAGGGAGGGCGTTGCGCCCGCCAGGGCGAGCGGCTGCTGTTCGTTGCTGAGCCGGTGAGCCGCGGGGAGCGCCGCCTAGGACGCCCCCCGCGCGGGTCCTGCGCGCTCGTCAGACCTTGCGCTGCGCCGGCTGGGCCGCCGCGGCGAGCTGCTGCTGCTGCTGCTGCAGGTACTGCGCGACGGCGCGCGAGCGCTCGATGGCGAACTGCTTGACCTCCTTGTTCGGAGATCCGGCGAGCGCGTTCAGCAGCTTGGTCACCTTCTCGAGCTGGCGAGACTGGAAGAGCGCCTCGAAGTAGTTGTTGGCGAGGCGCACGTCGCGGCTCATCTTCGCCTCGTGCGGCTGGAGCAGGCGGACCACCGCCTCGAGGTCGTTCTTCTGCCCGTACAGCGCCGACAGGCAGAGCAGCGCCAGCGGGTCGTCCGGGTTCAGCGCGACCGCCTTCTTGGCGTACTCGACGGCCTTGTCCCGCGTCTCCTCGTTGCTCGCGTAGAAGCCCTGGATCGCGATGTACGGCGCGGCCGTCTTCTTGTCCGCCGAGATCTTCTCCATCTCGGCCACCGCGCTCTCCTCGTCCCCGCGCTGCTTCAGGTACTGGAAGAGGTAGGCCCACGCGTCGATACACCCGGCGTCGATCGCGATCGCCTTCTCGATGTACTCGCGCTCCTTCGCGTCCTCCTTGCGCGCCTGGTAGAGCTTCGCGAGGTGCAGCGAGGGGTAGGGGTTGTCCTTCAGCAGGTTCTGCGCCCCCTTGAGCGTCCCCTCGGCCTTGTCGTGCTTGTCCTGGGAGAGCTGCGCGATGCCGAGCGCGAGCCAGTCGTCGCCCGTGCCGCCCTTCGCCACCACCTTCGAGAGCACCTGCTCGGCGCGCTGCAGCCGGTTGTGCTTGAGGAGCTCCTGCGCGTAGATGCGCCCGCGGTTCAGGTCGTCGGGCTGCTCGGTCCAGTGCTTCTCGAGGCCGGCGAGGAGGTCCTCCAGACCGATCGCGATGGGGCGACCCTGGTCGTCCTGCACCTGCACCGCCGGCCCGTTGAAGCCGAGGAGCTGCCACATCTGATCGAGGGTCACCGCCGTGGGCCCCTGCTCGAGGAGGCCTTTCAGCTCATCGGTCGGCTTGTTCATCGGGATGACGATGAGCGCGTTCCCCGGCACGCCGTTCGGAAACGCGCTCACGGGCGCGACGATCGCCGCCCCCCCGCTGATGTTGAGCCCAGCCGCCTGCTGCTGTCCGTTGGTCGTCATCGTCGATGCTCCGAGATCTCTCCCCCACGCGCGCCGAGGGGCAGGAATCGCCCAGCCTCGCCCCGGTACCCTGCGCGCTGAAGTGATGGGGGTCGTAGTTCGTGTAGAGGGGGCGCGAACGCTAGCAGGGAGGGCCGAGCCGGGCAACGGGGGAGCTCCGAGCGTGCGGGCCCTGGCCGCGGCGGCTCCGCCGGCTCCACTTCGGTTTCCACCCGAGTTTCCGCCCGTGATTCCACCCGAGTTTCCACGCGTGATTCCACTGGTGAATCTCGTCGCGCCGCCCGCGCTCCAGGCCAGCCGCGCTGGGCCCTGCTGCGCTGTCGCCTTGGTCGTATCGCGCGTCTCGCGCTCGCTCGTGGGATCGTTGTCGTTGTCGCTGTCGCCGTCACGGACGCTCATGTCGCTCGCCCTCTCGGCCAACGTCCTAGTCGAGTCGCGGCCCGGCGGCGAGAGCCGGCTTGGGCTCGAGCGCCGGCCCGGAGCGCGCCGGCGCCGCGCTGCGCAACCGCTCCGCGAGGTGGGTGCGGCGCTCCTCCTTGCGCGTCTCCGCCAGCGCCAGCGACACGGCTCGCGGATCGGCGATGAGCACCACGAGCCGCTTGCCGCGGGTCACCGCCGTGTAGATGAGGTTCCGCGACAGCATGACGAAATGCTGGGTGAGGATCGGCACGATCACGGCCGGATACTCGCTCCCCTGGCTCTTGTGGATGCTCGTCGCGTAAGCGAGCGTCAGCTCGTCGATCTCCCCCTCTTCGTAGCCGACCTCGCGATCGTCGAAGCGGACCTGGAGCTTCCGCTCCTCGGCGTTCAGGTCCGTGATGAACCCGACGTCGCCGTTGTAGACCTCGCGGTCGTAGTCGTTGCGGAGCTGCATCACCTTGTCGCCGAGCCGCAACGTGCGCGCGCCGCGCGTGACGCTCGGGCCCTCGGGGTTCAGCGCCGCCTGGAGCCGCGCGTTCAGGGAGATCGCGCCGGCCTCGCCCTTGTGCATCGGCGTGAGGACCTGCACGTCCCGCCGCGGGTCCAGCCCGAACCCCTTGGCGATGCGCTCCGTGACGAGGTGCAGGATCAGCTCCGCCGCGGCCTCGGCCTCGGTCCGCTCGATCACGTAGAACTCGCCGCCGGGGCCGCGCGCGCCCTCCGGCGGCTCGCCGTCGTGGATGCGGTGCGCGTTGCGGACGATGAGGCTGCCCTCGGCCTGCCGGAAGATCTGCGTGAGGCGCACCGTGGGCACCTCGCCGGAGGCGATCACGTCCCGCAGCACCGCGCCGGGGCCGACCGACGGGAGCTGGTCGACGTCGCCCACAAGGACGAGCCGCGCCGCGTCGGACGTGGCCTGCAGGAGCGCGTCGGCGAGCGCCAGGTCGAGCATCGACGCCTCGTCGACCACGATCGCCGCCGCCTCGATCGGGCGGCCCCGCTGGCGCCCGAACTTGCGCTGCTTCGGGTCGAACTCCAGCAGCCGATGGAGGGTGACGGCCTCGCGCCCCGTCGCCTCGCTCATCCGCTTGGCCGCGCGCCCCGTCGGCGCGGCGAGCCGCACCGGGAGCCGGGCGCGATCGAACAGCGCCAGGATCGCCCGGACGATCGTCGTCTTGCCCACGCCCGGGCCGCCGGTGACGACCAGCACCTTGTTCCGCGCGGCCTGCTCCACCGCGGCGCGCTGCGCGGCCGCCAGCGCGACCTTCGTCTTCTCCTCGAACGCGGCGATCGCCGCGTCGACGCCCTCCGCGAGGCGCGCGTCGCTCGCCGCGTCGTCCTCGTCGCCCCCCAGCAGGGAGCGCATCCGGCGCGCGAGCCGCACCTCGGCCTCGTAGAGGTCCTTCGGGTAGACGGCGACCTCGCCGGTCGACAGCGCCTCGACGCGGACGTGGCCGCTCGCCACGAGCGCGTCGATCGCGCTGTCGACCTCGGCGGCGTCGCGCTCGAGCATCGTCGCGGCGAGCTCCGCGAGCTCCGGCCGCTCCGCGAGCGTGTGCCCGCGCGTCGACAGGTCGACCAGCGTCTGCAGCACGCCCGCCTGCGCCCGCTCCGGCGAGTCGGCCCGGACGCCGATCGAGCGCGCGATCCGGTCGGCTGTCTTGAAGCCGATGCCCCACACGTCGAGCGCGAGCCGGTACGGGGAGCGGGAGACGATGTCGATCGCGTGCGGGCCGAACCGCCTGTAGATGCGGCTCGCCAGCGCCGGGGACGCGCCGTGCGCCTGGAGGAAGATCATGATGGCCCCGATGGCCCGCTGCGCCGCCCACGCCTTCGCGACGGCCTGCGCCCGCCGCTGGCCGAGCCCGGGGACCTCGGCGAGCCGCTCCGGCGACCGGTCGAGGATCTCGAGCGTCTCGGCGCCGAACGCCTCGACGATCCGCTTCGCGTACGCGGGGCCGATGCCCTGCACCATGCCGGAGCCGAGGTAGCGCTCGAGCCCGTCCAGCGTGGCGGGGGCGATCGGCAGCAGGGTCTCGACCTTGAGCTGCTCGCCGTGCTTCGGATCGCGCTCGTAGCGCCCGGTCGCGCGCACGCGCGTGCCCGGGCCGACCGGCGGGAACACCCCGACCCAGACCTCCGGCGCTGCGCCCGGGGTGACCTCCACCCGCAGCACCCGGAAGCCGCTCGACTCGCTCTCGTAGGTGACGCGGACGACCTCTCCCTCGACCGTCGCGGACCCGTCGCCCGCCACCTCCCTGGCCGAGAAGAGCTTCCGCTGGCCCCCGCCGCCCGGGTGCCGTTCGCCCGCCGCGGCCGGCCGCTCGCCGGCCCCGGCCGGTCGCTCGTGCGGGCGCGGCGCGCCGTCGGGCGCCGCGGCCGGCCCCGGATGGCGCGCCGTCGCGGCCGCCCCCTGGGCTGCCGGATCGGGGCGGCCGCTCCGCTGGGACCCTTGCACGAGGGCAGCATGTAGCCGCCGCCCAGCCGGCGGCAACGCCCTCGTGCGCCGCGGCGCGTGATAGTCCTCGCGGGTGCCGGAGCTCCCGGAGGTCGAGCACGCCGCCGCCTCGCTGCGCCGCTTCCTCGCGGGCGACCGGATCGCGTCCGCCGAGGGCGATCCGACCCGCGTGTTCCGCCGATCGAGCCGCGACGCTTTCGAGCGCGAGCTGCCGGGCCGCGCGCTCGAGCGCGTCACGCGCTTCGGCAAGTACCTCGTCCTCGAGCTCGACGGGGGCGTGATGCTGCTCAGCCACCTCGGGATGTCGGGCAAGTGGGTGCGCCGCGCGCCGGGAGAGCCCGCGCTGGGGCACAGCCGCGCGCGGCTGCGGCTCACCTCGGGGAGCGTGCTCCACTACAACGACCCGCGGCTCCTCGGGCGGCTCGCCGTCCTGCGCGGCGCCTCGCCGCGCGAGATCCCCGAGATCGCCGCGCTCGGCGCCGATCCGCTGCGCGACGGGATCGACGTGGACGCCCTGCTGGAGCGCGCCCGGGCGAGCGCGCGCGCCGTGAAGGTGATCCTGATGGACCAGGCGGTGATCGCCGGCCTCGGCAACATCCAGGCGACCGAGGCGCTCTTCCGGGCTGGCGTGCACCCGGCGCGGCCGGGCCGCTCCCTGTCGCGCGAGGAGGTCGCCGCCATCGCCGCGGGCATCGAGGCGTCGATCGCGCACACGATCACGGCGATCGGCGCCGGGGAGATCGCGTACCTGTCCGAGTCCGGCGCGGCGCCGAACCCGTTCCAGGTCTACGCGCGCGCCGGCGAGCCGTGCCCTCGCTGCGGCGCGGCGCTGGAGACGCGCGCGATCGGCGGGCGCTCCAGCGCCTTCTGCGCCCGGTGCCAGCCGGAGCGCAGCCGCGCGCGGCCGCGGGCACAGCCGCGTAAGGCGCCCGGGCGCTGAACACGCGTCGCGTGAAGGGCGCTGTGCGACCGCCGGGCCGCGGTTGGCGTGTCGTCCTCGTGCCGGTATAGTGGCGCCGCGATGGGCCGCAGCAGCTTGGTTTCCGTCCTCTGCGCCCTCATCGTCGCGGGCTGCGCCGGGAGGGCGCCCGTGGCGGCGCGGTCGAAGGACAGCCTGCTGCGCGCGGCCGCCGCTGTCTCATCGGAGCACGGCGCAGGCGCGCCCAGGACGGCGGCGGACCACGCCGCGCTCGCGGCCGCCCACGACCACGATCACGACGACGAGGTGGACGAGGACGGCGGGGAGGTCGACGACGACGTCGAGCTGCCGCCGGAGCCGGGCACCGGCACGCCGGCGCGCTCGCCGCTCGCGGCCATGACCGACGCGCAGATCGAGGAGCTGCTGTCGAAGGACCCGGCGGCGCTCGGGCCGATGTCGGTGGGCGCCACCAACGCGGGCGCGCTGTTCAACGGCATCCGGATGCCCGAGAGCGACAGGTGGGAGCTCGTCGACCCGGGTCACGCCTGGGGGACGCGCGAGACGGTCGACGCGCTCGATCGGGCGATCGGGGAGGTGCACCGGCAGTTCCCGGGGAGCCCGAAGCTCTACATCGGGCACATCAGCGCGCGGGACGGCGGCCGCCTCTCGCCGCACAAGAGCCACCAGGCCGGGCGCGACGTCGACATCAGCTACTTCCTCGACGCGAGGCACCGCTGGTACCAGCGGGCCACGGCGGCGAACCTCGACCGGGAGCGCACCTGGGCCTTCGTCCGGGCGCTGATCACCGAGACCGACGTGGAGCTCATCCTCATCGACACCAGCGTGCAGAAGCTGCTCAAGGAGCACGCGCTGAAGATCGGCGAGGACAAGGACTGGCTCGACGACGTCTTCCAGTTCGGGTCGAGGAAGCCGCGGCCGCTCATCCGTCACGCCCGGGGGCACGCGAACCACATCCACATCAGGTTCTACAGCCCGATCGCGCAGGACTCGGCCGTGCGCGCCTACCCCATGCTCGTGAAGCGCGGGGCGATCAAGCCGACGGCGCAGTACGTGCGCCACCTCGCGAGGAAGGGGCAGACCCTGGGCTCGCTGGCCCGGCGGTACGGCACCACCGTGGAGGCGATCAAGCGGGCGAACGGCCTGCGATCCACGGCGATCCAGGCGAAGCGCGTCTACAACATCCCGCGGCCGTCCGGCGGCCCCGCCGCCCCGCCGAAGCACGTCACGGTGCCGCCGCGCCGGCTTCCGCCGCCGAGGGCGGCGGACGCGTCCACGCCGGCGCGCCACGACGAGCCCGGGCCCGCGCTGGGCGGCTGAGCCGGCGAGGGGCGCGCGGCGGTCGTTCGCGCGGCCTCAGTGCTTCACGTCGACGACGAGCCGCGCCGGCTTCGTCAGCTCGAGGACGCGGTACCGGTTCGGCGACGAGACCCCGAGCACCCAGGTCACCTCGGCCTCGAAGTCGCACGTGCGCTCGAGCTCCAGGGCCACGCCGAGCGCGAGCTTCCGCTCGCGGAACGGGATCGTGGCCTTCCCCGCCTCCGTGTGCGCCGCGGCGGGGGTCATGCGCACGGCGAGCCACCCGTCGCCGGCGATCTCCGTCGCCTCGCCCGAGCCGCACTGCCGCACCGGCTTGTCGATGTAGTCGACGTGGTAGCCAGGCACCGTGTCCCCCTCGAACTCGAACACGACGCGGTCGTAGTGCTCGTGCCGGGCCGCGCGCACGTCGCGCAGGACCGCGACCGTGGCGCCGGCGCGCGGCTTGTCGGTGGCGCCCGCGGTGCCCTCGAACGAGTCCGTGCTCGTGGGGTCAGCCTGCTTCGGGGGCCGCGGCGTGGGCGGCTCGTCGTCCGCCGCCGGCTCGGCGGGGGGGCGCGTGTCGATCGGCGTGACGTGCGGGATGGGCTGAGCAGGCTCGCTGCCGCCGCCGCGGCAGCCCGCGGCGAGCGTCACGATCGCGGCTGCGAGCAGCAGGTTCGCGGTCCTCATGGAGGTCCATCCATGGCTCCGCCGCCGCCGCCCGTCCACCGCGACGCGGGCGCCGCGCTCGCGATCGCCGGCGCGGGCGCCGCGCGCTCCGCGGATCACCGCGCCGCCGCGCGCGCTCGGGCCAGGATCGCCGCGAGCCGGGGGACGATCTCGTCCACCGCGCGGTCGCCCTTCACCGACCCCTCGACGCGGAGGGGCGTTCCCCGGCCGTCCGCGCCCGGCACGACGAAGAGCGGGATCATCTCGGACGCATAGCCGGCCTCGGCGAGCCGGTCGTGGTCGCGGTCGAGGTCGAACTCGAGCAGGCGCAGCGCCGGGAAGCTCGCGTCGAGCTGGCCCGCCTTCACGGCGTCGTGGAACCTCGTGCACGGCTCGCACCACGACGCGCCCACGTAGACGACGAGCTCGCGCCCCTCGCGCCGGGCGCGGTCCCGCGCCTCCTGCACCAGCGCGGGGACCTCGCCGCCCTCCGGCGCCGGCACGACCTCGGCCCCGAGCGCAGCCGGGCGCGCGGCGCTGCTCCCTGCGCCCGGCCGGGAGGTCTCTTCCCGCGAGCAGCCGAGCAGCGCCGCGAAACAGAGGATCAGCCCGGCTCGCGCCGCCCGGTTTCGGCCATGATCACTCATGTCGTCTTCCTCTCGGCCGCCGTCATGCTCGCCCTGTGATGGGGAAGAATTTGAACCACAGAGGGCACAGAGGGCACAGAGGAAAGAGAGAGTTTTTTATCCTCTCTTCTCTCCTCTGTGCCCCTGTGGTTTTTTTCTCATGAACCAGGGATGAGCCTCAGCGGCGAGGTGCTGGCGTCAGGGCAGCACGAGCTTGATCGAGAACACGTAGTCGACGTTGACGGGCTGTCCCTGGTACGTGACCGGCTTGTAGCGGCTCGCCGCGAGCGCCGAGAGGACCGCCTCGTTCATGTGGGGGACGCCCTTCACGATCCGGCAGCCAGCGAGATTTCCGGCCGTCGTCACCACGCAGCGCGCGAGGACCGTCCCCTCGACGCGGGCCTGCCGCGCCTCCCGCGTGTAGACAACCGCGGGCGCCTCGATCGGCACGGGGCGCGTCATCCCGTCCTGGAAGCGCAGGATCTCGGGAGCGGTCACCATCGACGCCGGCGCGGCCGGCGCCGCGGCGGGCGCGGCCTCTGGAGCCGCCGGCAGGGCGGCCGCGCTGGGCTGGGCAGCTCCGGGCTCGGTCACGGCGGGCTCGGCCGCGGCGCCCTCCTCGCGCAGCGCCTCCTCGTAGAGAGCCGCCTCCGGGAGGGCGCTCACCGCGACCTGCGCGCTCGGCGGCGGCGGAGGCGCGGGGGCCGCGGCCAGCGCCTCGAGGTGGGCCGAGGCGGTCTCGTCCTCGGGGCGCACGACCAGCGCGGCCGGCTTGTAGCCGGGCCTGGTGAGCTGGAGCCGGTACTCGGCCCGGGTCCCGGCGCCCTCCAGGACGAGCCGGCACGGCGTTGCCAGGCACACCTCCGTCCCGCGGTCGGACACGCGGGCGCCGGGCGGAGCGCTCTCGATCCGCACGATCCTGAAGCCGGCCGCCGCCCCGGGCGCTCTGTCCGCCGACGCCTCGGCGGGGACGGCGATCGGCAAGAAGACGGACTGGACGGCCGCCGGGGTGCTCGCGGCCTGCGGCCCGCGCGCCTGCCCGCCGATTGCCATCACGAGGCCGCCGCCGACGAGCGCCGCGATCGGCGCCACGAGGTAAAGAGACAGCGGCCGGTGACGGGGTGGCGCGACAGAGCCGCTGAACGTCGGGGAGACGTGGGGAGGAGACAGCGAGTCGAGCTGGATCGAGCGAGGCGACGCGCCCGAGTCGGCCGGCGGCGGCGAGAGCTCCGAGATGAGCGGCCCCGAGGCCGACGGCGCAGACGGCAGCGCGCCGCCAGGCTGCGACACGGGCACGCGGTCCGGCGTCGACGACCGCGCGACGTCGACCGGCTCGCCCGCCGCGCCCTTCAGCGCGAGGAGGCACTCCTTCATCGACTGGAAGCGCCTGTCCGGGCTCTTCTCGAGACACCGCATCACGATCGCCTCCATCCCCGGCGACACGGGCGCGCCCGGCGCGTCGCCGGAGGCGCGCGCGAGCGGCGGCGGCGGCTCGCTGACGTGGGCCATCAGCGTCGCCGTCGGCACCTTCTTGTCGAACGGCGCCTTGCCGCAGAGCATCTCGTAGAGCAGCACGCCGAGCGAGTAGATGTCTGCGCGCGGCGAGAGCTCGTTGCCCAGCGCCTGCTCCGGCGCGGTGTACCTGGGAGAGCCGATGAACAGGCCCTTCTGCGTCAGATCGTCGAGCTCTCCCGAGACGTCCTTGACCAGGCCGAAGTCGAGCACCTTGACGAAATCCTTCTCGTCCCCCTGGTCGACGAGGAGCACATTGCTCGGCTTGAGGTCCCGGTGCACGAGCCCGAGCCCGTGCGCCTCCGCCATCGCCCGGCAGATCTGCCGGGCGATCCGGCTCGCGCGCGCCTCGGGGAGCGGGCCCTCGTCGTGGAGCACGCGGTGGAGCGTGCGCCCGGCGATGTACTCCATGGCGATGAAATAGATCCCGCGCCGATCGTCCTTGCCGTAATCGAAGACGGTGACCGAGTTCGGGTGGGTGAGCCTCGCCGCGGTCGCGGCCTCGCGCGAGAAGCGCCGGAAGAACTCCGGATCTTGCTCGTGGCGCTCATCGGGGACGAGGAGCTTGAGGGCGCAGATCCGACCGAGCGCGAACTGCTCTGCCCTGTAGACCTTGCCCATACCCCCGCGGGCGATGAGCGAGATGATCCGATATCGGCCCGCGATCGTCGCGCCGATGAGCGGGTCTTGACCGCTGCTCCTGGTCGCACCCATGGCGTTCATCATACGCACGAGGGAGAGCGCCCGGCTACCCCAACGCCCGTGTCATTCTGGTTGCGTGAGCCCCGATCGTCCCTGCGGTTCCGGGTCCACCATCGGTGTGTCGCGCTCGATACCATGGTGCGATGAAGGGGGGTTCTCTGGTCGACGTCTCGGCCGGTGCGTGGTGGTGAACCGGAGAGCACCGGAAGGTTGCGATCCGGTTTCGCGGCGATTCCGCGGCGCGCCGCCGCGGGGGCGTGCGGGCCGGTGGTCTGGAATTTATTCAACGGCCGGCGCGCGAGGTCGCCGCTGAAAATTGCGTTGCAGGCCCGGAACCTGGGGCAGGGGCCGCTGTCGATCCAGGGCGTGGACGCGGTGCTCCGCGGCGCACGCAGAGCGCGGTGAAGCTCGCCGCGCGCCCGCCGTGGAGCGCTGCGCTGGCGGGCTCTCGCGGGCTCGCTCCATTCATACCGCTCGCTGCGCGGCTCACGCCGCGCGCGCGGGCAGGAAAGGGCTGTCTCCGATGGACACGTTCAAGCTGGCTCCGAGCATCGCATCGTCGAACCCATTTCTTGGCAATCTGCCCTTCAGCCCGGCTCCGGCCTGCGAGGCCGAGGTGTCCGCGGACGCGCCGGAGGGCTCGTATACGTACGCGCTGGTCAAGAGCGCGCCCGAGGTGCCCGCGGACGAGTGCGAGACCGAGGCGCTGTCCGTCGAGGTGGTCATCCGGTGGGGGGACAGCCTGCTTCACATGGCGCACCTGACGCCGCCGCGCGCCTTTCACGCCGGCGAGCAGGAAGGCGTCGAGGGCGGGTGTGACTTCTTCGTCCCCGCGGCGCGGCTCGGCGCGGCGAGCGCGCCGCTCGTGCTCGTCGGAGACGGCGGCGAGGTGAGCGCCGTGATCCCGCCGGGCGCCACGGGCATGATCGAGCTCGGGAGCTGCAAGATGACTGTCGCGCAGGCGATCGCGTCGGGCCGCGCCGTGCCGTGTGCGGCGCTCGACGGCGCGCGGCAGATCGCGCTGCCGCTCGGCGGCCGGGCGAAGCTCGATCTCGGCGACTTCGGGGTCGAGGTCGCCGTGGGCAGGGCGGGCCGCCGCGTGGCGGGCAAGGTGAGCCTCGACCGCCGGAGCCTGCCGTTCGCCGCGCTCTCGACGCTGGTCCACGTCGGCCTGCTCTCGGCCATGGCCGCGTTCATGCCGCCGCTGGCCATGGCCGACGACGGCGGCGTCAGCGCGGAGCAGGCGTACCTCATGGCGCAGGCGCTCGCGGCGACGGCCGAGCGGGAGCTGCCCGAGGCGAACGAGGGCGCGGAGGCGAGCCGCCCGAACGAGACGGAAGGCGGCACGGGCGCGGCCGCGATCGGCGAGTCGGGCAAGGCCGGGAGCGCGACGAGCCGGAAGATGAACGGGCGCTTCGACATCGAGGGGCCGAAGGACAACCTCGACGTGCGGATCTCGCGGGCGCAGGCGCTCGACGACGCGGCGCGCTTCGGCATGATCGGCGTGCTCCAGGCGGGCCTCGGCGGCGATCCGAACGCGCTCTCGGCGCCCTGGGGTGGCGTGGAAACGCTCGGGAACGGCGCGCGGAGCGTGATCGCCAACATGTGGGGCGAGACGATCGACGAGTCGGGCGGCGTGGGTGGGCTCGGGCTCCTCGGCGTGGGAGAGGGCGGCGGCGGGCGCTTCACCGGCATCGGGATGGGGCCCCTCGGCACCGTCGGCCACGGCAACGGGCTCGGCGACGGGCAGGGCTTCGGCCCTGGCCACGGCGCGTCGCGCTTCGCCGGCGCCCGTGGCCACAAGCCGGACGCGCCGCGCATGCGGGTCGGGTCGCCCTCGGTGTCGGGCCGGATCCCGCCCGAGGTCATCCAGCGGATCGTGCGGCAGAACTTCGGCCGGTTCCGGCTCTGCTACGAGAACGGGCTGCGCAACAGCCCGAACCTGACCGGGCGCGTGTCGGTCGGCTTCACGATCGGCCGCGACGGCGCGGTCTCCAGCGTGCAGAACGGTGGCTCCGATCTGCCGGACGCCGGCGTGGTCGCCTGCGTGGTGCGCTCGTTCTACGGGCTGTCGTTCCCGCCGCCGGACGCCGGCATCGTGACCGTCACCTATCCCCTCCTCTTCAGCCCCTCCGGCGGCTGACTCACCCCCTGACCTGGCCGACCCGGCCCATCGTGCGCGCGGTGCAGAGCGAGAGCGCGCTGCGATGAGCTCCACCCGGGATCTCGCCCGCGCAACGCGAGCCTACGGGGGGCACGTCGTGGGGCGACAAGACGAAGGATTTGAACCGCCAAGGACGCCAAGGGGGAGAGAAAAAACTCGTCCCTCCTGGCGCTCCTGGCGTCCTGGCTGTCGTTCTCACGATCAGCCCGCTGCGCTTGTCATCGCCGCGCGCACCGCGGCGGCGTGGACGGCTGTCGAAACATGCCTGTCGTGAGCCCGCTACAGGACCAGCCCGCGCGCGCCGGCGCCGCGGCACCCCTCGCTGCTACCCTCGCCGCCGATGGCCGCCACGAAGCTCCCCCCGCTCTCGCGAAGGCGCGCGCTCCTCGGCCTCGCCGCGCTCGCCTCGACCTCGTGCCGCCGCAGCAGCTCGCCGCCGGAGCCGGCGCCCGCGTCGTCCGCAGCCGCCCCTCCGGGCTGGGAGGACCTCGCGTTCGAGCCGGTCGCCGGCGACGAGGGCCCGCAGCGCGCGCTGCTCCTCGCGCCCGGCGACGCGGCGGCGCTGCCGCTGCTCGTCGCCCTGCACGGGCGCGGCGAGGCGGTGCGGGGCGCCGAGGTCGGCGCGCGCGGGTGGCGCGACGACTACGGCCTCGACGCGACCCTCGAGCGGCTCCGCTCGCCGCCGCTCGCGCCGGAAGACCTCGGGCACATGGTGACGCGCGAGCGGCTCGCGCAGCTCAACGCCTCGCTCGGCGCCCACCCCTACCGCGGGATGTCCATCGCGACGCCGTTCACGCCCGACCTCCGCGATCGATCCGTCGAGGGGGCCGCGGGCTTCGGGCGGTTCGTCGTCGAGCGGCTCCTGCCGCGGGCGCGCGCCGAGAGCGGCTGCCGGGCCGCCCGGACGGCGACAGGCATCGACGGCGTGAGCCTCGGCGGCCGCCTCGCGCTGCTCGTCGGCCTGTCGCACCCCGACGTCTTCGGCGCGGTCGGCGCCCTGCAGCCCGCGGTGCGGGCGGGCGAGGCGGAGATGTTCTCGATGCTCGCGCGCCGGGCCATGGAGCGCCGCAAGCTCGCGCTGCGGCTCGTGTCGAGCGAGGCCGACCCCTTCCTGCCCGCCATCCAGGCGATCAGCGATCGGCTGCGACAGGACGGCGTTGCCCACGAGCTGCTCATTGTGCCCGGACCGCACGACTATGCCTGGAATCGAGGCCCCGGCGGCGTGGAAATGGTGCTCTGGCACGAGCGCGTCCTGCGCGGGTTGAGCCCGCCGTGACCGGGTCGGTCCTGGCGTCACAAGCCCCTGACCCAGGCCGCGGAACCGTGTTACTTCCTCGGCAACGACGTGGCCGACCCGACACGCATCGCCCGCGCCGACAGCGCGACCGACCCGCCCTCCGTGCGCGAGTGGCTGAAGCCGCTCGAGAGCGCCGGCCAGCGCCGCCACACGAGCGCGAAGCGCGTCGGCGGCAAGGCGGCGTCGCTCGGGCGCCTGCTCCGCGACGGCCTCCCGGTGCCGCGCGGCTGGGTCCTCGATGCGCGGTGCTTCACGGAGCTCGTCGACAGGCAGCTCCCGCCGGGGCACGACCTCGCGACGCTGATCCGGCTCTCGGGCACGAAGGCGGGCGTCGACCGGGCCGCGCGGGCGCGCGACCGCATCCTGAGCGAGCCGCTGCCCGAGACGCTCTCGACGGCGCTGCGGGCGCTCTGGCAGGCCGTCGAGCCCGACGCGCCCTGGGGGCTCGCCGTGCGATCGAGCGCCACGTGCGAGGACAGCGACGAGACGTCGATGGCGGGGCTCGCCACCTCCGTGCTCGGCGCGCGCGGCGAGGCCGAGCTCGACGCGGCGATCCGGCAGGTCTGGGCGAGCGCCTTCCTGCCGCGCGCGCTCGCCTACCTCGCGCACGCGGGCGTCCGCGACGTCGCGATGGGGGTGGTCCTGCAGGTCATGGTGCGCGCCGAGGCCGCGGGGGTGCTCTTCACCGCGCCGCCGCCGGGGCTCGCGGGAGAGCACTGGCGTGCGGGCGAGCGGCTCGTGAACGTCACGCTCGGGCTCGGCGCCCCTGTCGTCGACGGCGCCGTGGCCGCCGACACCATCCGGATCGCGCGCGACGGCGGCCGGGTGGTCGCGTCGGCGGTGGCGCAGAAGCGGCGCGCGCTCGTCGTGGGCCCGGCGGGGATCGAGGAGGTCCCGGTGCCCGAGGCGCGCGCCGAGCGCCCGGCGCTCGACGAGGCCGCGCTGCGGCAGCTCGCCGAGCTCGCCGCGCGGCTCGAGCAGGGCGGCAAGGGCCCGTTCGACGTGGAGTTCGCTGTCGAGGGCGACGACCCCGGCCGCCCGTCGGAGCCGCCGGAGCCGCCGGACGGCGCCGCGCCCGGCAGCGCGCTGCCGCCGGCCGAGCGGCGCGTCTGGCTGCTCCAGGTGCGCCCGGTGAGCGGCGGCGGCTTCCCCGAGGGGGGCGGCCCCGACACGATCTGGTCGCGCGCCAACGTGAGCGAGGCGCTGCCGGGGGCGGCGACGCCGCTCACCTGGTCGGTGGCCCGCGCGTTCTCCGATCGGGGCTTCCGCGAGGCGTTCTCCGCGCTCGGATGCCGCGTCCCGCGCGGCGCGCGCCTCGTGACGAACGTGTACGGGCGCTTCTACCTGAACCTCACCGCCTTCATGCAGATCGCGGCGCAGGTCCCGGGGCTCTCGCCGCGGGCGCTGCTCGGCATGAGCGGCGGGGCGAGCGAGCAGCTCATCGCGCGGCTCGTCGAGCAGAGCGCGAGCGTCTCGCGGCGCGGCTTCTACGCGCGGCTGCCGCTCACCGGGCCGCGGCTCCTCCTCCGGCAGGCGCGGCTCGAGCGCGAGGTGGCCGCCTACGAGGGCGAGGCGCTGTGGGCGCAGCGCGCGCTCTCCGAGCTCGACATGACGCTCCTGCCGGACGACGCGATCGGCACGACGCTGCGGAGCGTCTTCCTCCTGCTCGAGCGGACCGGCACGCTGATGCTGCACTGCGCGTCGGCGTCGCTCGCGAGCCACCTCGCGCTCTGCAAGGCGCTCGAGCGGGTCACGCGCCGCCGCGCGTCCGCGCGCTCGGCCTCCGGGGAGGCGCCGCTCGACGAGCCGGCCGGCCGCGCGGAGACCAACATCGAGCACCTGGCGCAGGTGCTCGCGGGCGGCGTGCGCGAGCTCGACAGCGCGGGGCCTGGCATCGAGCTCGCCCGGGTGGCCGAGCTCGTCATGCTGGATCGGGTCGCGCGCGAGCGGCTCCTCGCCGGCGAGGTGAGGTGGCCGCGCGACTTGCCCGAGGGGCCGGCGCGCGACGCGCTCGCGCGCTTCCTCGACGCGTACGGCGATCGCGCCGTGCGCGAGGCGGAGCTCGCGACGCCGCGCTGGCGGGAGGACCCGTCGCCTGTCATCGCGATGCTGATGGCGTCGCTGCGCGGCGCGCCCGGCGATCCGGAGCGCGCGCTGGCGCGGGCGCGCGCGCTCGCCGACCGGGAGATGGCGATGCTCGAGACGCGCCTGCCGCGGGTGGAGCTCGCGCTCCTCCGCGCGCTGGTCGGCCGCGCGCAGCGCTACGTGCGCCTGCGCGAGCGCATGCGCACATGGGTGACGCGGGTGCTCGGCATGCTGCGGAAGGTCGCGCTCGACATCGACCGGCGGCTCCGGCGCATCGAGCCCTCGCTGCTGCCCGGGAGCGTCTTCTTCTGCACCTACGAGGAGCTCGTGACGGCGCTCTCCAGCGGCCGCGCCGACGTGGGCCACGTCGTCCGGCTGCGCCGCGCCGAGCACCTGCGCGACGCCGCGCGCCCCGATCCGCCGCCCACGTTCATCGGCCGGCCGCCGCCTGTCGTGCTGCCGCCGGCGTCCGGGGTCCGCCTCCTCGGGCTGCCCGCGAGCCCCGGGGTGGTCGAGGGTCGGGCGCGCGTGCTCGATCCCGGCACATCGGCGCTCGACGCGGTGGAGCCGGGCGAGGTGCTCGTCGCGCGGACGACGGACATCGGCCTCTCGCCGCTGTTCCTTGTGGCCGCCGCGGTCGTGACCGAGCTCGGCGGCCCCATGTCGCACGCCTCGATCGTCGCGCGCGAGTACGGCATCCCTGCCGTGGTGAACGTCCCTGGCGTGACGCTGGCGATCAAGACGGGCGATCGGCTGCGGATCGACGGCGATCGCGGCGTTGTCGAGCGCCTGGACGAGCGCGCCGCGCCGCCGTCGCTGGACGGCGCCGTCGGCGAGGGCGCGGCGCCGCTCGCCGCGCCGCCCGGATGACCGCCGCGCGCTGGCGCGTCGGGCCGGCGGATGGCCCCACGGTGGCCGACGTCCTCGAGCGCATGGGCGGGGCGTCGCGCGGGTTTGCGGGCGCGGCGGCCGAGGGGCGCGCCTTCCTGAACGCGCGGCGCGCGCGGCCTGACGACGCGGTGGCGGTCGGCGACGAGCTCGCCGTGTGGCCGGCGCGGCGCGACGCGCCGGGCGGGCCGCCGGTCGAGGTGCTGGCGCGCTGGGGGGAGATCCTCGTCGCGTCGAAGCCGGCGGCGCTGCCGACGACGCCGGAGCGCCGCGGCACGCGGTCGCTTGTCACGGAGGTCGCGGAGCTGCTCGGCCTGCGCGCGCCGCCGCACGCGGCCTCGCGGCTCGACGTCGGCGTGAGCGGCGCGGTGCTGTGCGCGACGGGCGTGCGGGGCCAGCGGCACCTCGCGGCGATGCGCGAGGCGGGGCGCGTCGCGCGGGTGTACGTCGGCGTCGCGGGGGGGCGCGTCGAGGGGGCGGGCACGTGGGACGCGCCCATCGGCGCGGCGCGGGCGCGGGGCGGGCGCAGCCTGCCGGCGGTGGGCGGCGCCGGGGCGAGGGACGCGGCGACGCGGTACCGGGCGGTCGCCTGGGCGGGCGGCGGCTCGGCCGTGGCCACGCTGCTCCGCCTCGATCCGGTGACGGGCCGCATGCATCAGCTCCGGGTGCACGCCGCGCATGCGGGCGCGCCGCTGCTCGGCGATCGCGACCATGGCGGCGCCCGGTCCGTGACAACGGCGCGGGGCCGCGTGCTTCCGCTGCCGCGCATCGCGCTGCACGCCTTGCGTGTCGCGGTGCCGGACGAGCGCGGCGAGGAGCGCGCGGCGCTGGCCCCTGTCCCTGACGAGCTGCGGGATCTCTGGACGTCGCTCGACGGCGACGGCTCCGCGTGGGAAGAGGTGCTGTCTGCGACGCCCGAGGCGGCTCTGCTGCTCGGGGCTCCATCCGGTACCCGATGACCTCGCCTCGTCCTCTCGCCCGTGCTGCCCTGGCGATCCTCGCCGGCCTCGCGCTCGCCGCCGCCGCCGTTGTCGCGGTCGCCGAGCCTGGCGCACCGCCGTCCCGCGCCGGGTATGCGCCGGACCCGGCGGTGCGTCCGAGCGACAGGCAGTGGGTCTTCGAGGTGCAGTACGCGAAGGGCAGGGGCTCGATCGCGGGGGCGCGCCCGGTGAAGCTCGACAGGGCTGTGTCGACGGCGCGCGTGATGGGCCGGTTCGCGATCGAGCTCTACGTCGGCCAGGAGCTGCTCGACAGGGTCCGTTTCGACGTGCCGCTGACGGGTGACGCGCCCGAGCGGCAGCCGGACATCCTGCACCGCCGTCCGGCGTTCGACGAGGGCGTGACGACGCGGCTGCGCGTGCAGATGGCGGACAACCCGCGCGCGAGCTGGGCCAAGCTGGTCGATCGGAAGACGGGCGCGGAGCAGCGCTTCCTGTGGCCTCCGGGGCCGGACGGCCGGCTGGCGTCGCTGGACGCGCAGGGCCCGGCGGCGCTCGACGGCGGCGTGCTGCCGGATGGTGGCAGGCTGCCGGTGGACGGCGGTGTGCCGGCGGATGGGGGGAGGCAGCCGGTGGACGCGGGGCGTCCGGATGCGGGCTGGCCGCCGGTGGACGCGGGGCAGCCGGACGGGGGTTGGCCGCCGGTGGACGCGGGGCGTCCGGACGGGGGTTGGCCGCCGGAGGACGCTGGGGTGCCCGATGCGGGCTGGCCGCCGGTGGATGCGGGGCGGCCGCCGGACGCCGGGGTGCCGCCGGACCCGTTCAGGCCGCGGCGAAAGTAGCGCGCCGCGCCGAGGTCGACGGGGACGGGGCCCGTCGGGGCTGCCTGGCGTTGTCGGCCTGTGCAGCAAGGTTTCCCCATCGAGGCGTGGCTGCGGTACCTTGGCGGGCATGCAGGACCGTTCGCTTGCTGTCATCGCCTCGTTCGCTTTCGCTGTTGTCGCCGCTGCGGCGCCGGCCGCTGCCCAGCAGACGGCTGCGGACTCCGCGGCGCCGCCTGCTGCTGCGGCCACGTCGCCGAAGGATCCTGAGGGGCGGAGCGGCATCAGCCCGTACACGGAGCAGATCCTGAAGGGTCAGGGGTCGTTCGTGGCGCGCGACATCCCCGGCGCGATCGCGGCTTTCCAGGAGGCGATCAAGCTGGATCCCACGAAGATGCTCGGCTTCTACCGTCTCGGTGAGGCGATGCTCGAGTCGGGCAACCAGGCGGAGGCCGAGGCGGCCTGGACGACGGCGCTCGGCAAGAAGGGCACGGACGCGTTGCACGCCAAGGTCCTCTTCTGCCTCGCGGATCTGCGAGAGCGTCAGAAGAGCTGGCAGGGGGCGCGGGATGCGTGGGGCGCTTACGGCGCGTTCCTGACCAGCAACCCCAAGGCGGGCGGCTATCCGGCGACCGTGACGGAGCGTCAGAAGCAGATCGATCGTCGGGTGAAGGACGAGAAGGACTACGCCGCGGTCAAGGAGCGCATCGTCCAGCGCGAGGCCGAGCGTCAGAAAGAGGCCGAAGAGAACGCCAAGAAGGACAAGCTGAACCGCTAGCGCGTCCTCCCCGGCTGCGCGGAGCTCCTCCACGGAGCACGCGAGCCTTCTCCGTCCTCGACTCCCCATTCCCCGCTGACGCCCGTTGCCCTCTCGACGACTCCCCTTTTTCTTCAGGAGCTGGCGTAGGGGGTAGAGAGCGCTCTGCACGCGCGCGGGGACGGGCCGATGTCTGAGCGCCTCTTGCCCGTGCTTGTCCCTCGCGCAGCGAGGGGCAAGCACGGGCCCGCGCGAGTTCGGCGGGCCCCCGCGCGCGTGCAGAGCGCTCTCTACCCCCTACGCCAGCCGTCGCCCTCGATGGGTTGGGCCCCCGCCTCGGTCCACCGGTAGAACCCCTCCCCTGTCTTCTTCCCGAGCCTCCCCGCCCGCACCATCTGCCGCAGGATCACCGGCGGCCTGAACTGCTCCCCGACCTCTCGGTGCAGGTGCTCCAGTATGGCGAGCCGCACGTCGAGCCCCACGAGGTCCGTCAGCTTCAGCGGCCCCATCGGGTGCCGGTACCCGAGCTCCATCGCGCGATCGATGTCGACCGCCGACGCCACCCCGGCCTCCAGCATCCGCATCGCCTCCGCGCCGAGCGCCACCCCGAGCCGGCTCGTCGCGAAGCCGGGCGTGTCGTTCACCACGATCGGCGTCTTGCCGAGGCGCCTCGCCACCGAGAGCGCCGCCCTCACCGTCGCCTCGTCGGTCTCCAGGCCCCGCACCACCTCGAGCAGCTCCATCACCGGCGGCGGGTTGAAGAAGTGGAGCCCCACCGTGCGCGCCCCCGCCCCGAGCCGGCGCCCGAGCTCCGTGATGCTCAGGCTCGACGTGTTCGAGCCGAACAGCGCCCGCTCCGGCGCCGCCGCCTTCACCCGGCCGAGCACCTCGACCTTGAGGTCCATCCGCTCGGGCACCGCCTCGATCACGAGATCGACGTCCGCCGCCGCGCGGTCGAGATCCGGCGACGCGACCAGCATCCCGATCATCTCGCTGCGCGCCTCGTTGAGCATCTTGCCCTTCTGCACGAGGCGATCGGTCGAGCGCTTGATGTCCTCGATCGCCGCGCCGATCCGCGCCGCGTCGACGTCATGGAGGCGCGTCACGTAGCCGGCGACCGCCGTGACCTGCGCGATCCCCTGGCCCATCGTGCCCGCGCCGAGCACGAGCACCGCGCGCACGCGGGCGCCGGGGGAGACCTCCACCGGCTCGCTCACCTCGGCGCGGCCGGCGGCTGCGCGCCGCTCTTCTGCCGCGCCTCCTGCATCTGCTTGCGCACCCGCTCCACCTCCTCGGGCGTCAGCTTGCGCAGGTTCGCCGAGCCAGGCGCGGCGGGGGCGCCGAGGGCCGCGGCGGCCCGCAGGGTCTCCGCGGCCGCGCCCGCCGCGGGCCCGGTGGGCGGGGCGGGACGCGCGCCCGGCAGCGCCAGCCGGCGCCCGGGCGGGGGCTGGTCACCCTGAGCCGCGGGACGGGCGCCGGCCGCGGCCGCCGGGCGAGCGTCCGCCGCGGCCGCCGGACGCGCGTTGGCCGGGGCGGCCTGCCCGCTCCCCGTGGCGTCGTCGCCGCTGCCCATCGCGAGGAACGTCACGCCCGCGACAACGAAGATCGCGAGCCCCAGCGCAGGGACCCAGTTCGGGGTGGGCGGCTCGTCGGCCGGCAGCGCGCGGGCGGGCTCCCCGTCGAAGCCGTGGTGGTCGCTCGCGTCGTGCGCCGCGGCCGCGTGAGTTTCTTGATGGGCCGTGCTCATGCGCGCGACAGTTGCCGCACTTCCACAGCGGCGTCGAGGGGGTACAACGCTCCGCCGCGCGAGCGGGCAATGGCGCGGCCGCGGCCGCGCGGCCAGGCGCGCTCAGCCCGCGAGCTTCCGGTGGCTGTCGAGCGCCGCGCGCTGATCCTCGAGGTCGTCGCCGTAGACGGCCTCGAGCGCCTCGGTCGCGAGGCGGTGCTGCCGCTCGGCCGCCGGCTTCGGCTGCATCCCGTACGCGGCGTCGCGGATCAGCACCGTGCAGAACTCGAACCGGTGCTCCCCCATCCGCGACCAGATCCGCTGCGCCTCGCCGAAGCGCAGGTGATCCACGAGCACCGACGCGTCCGGGATCATCCGGGCGAGCACGCGCGTGTCGAACTCCCGCCCCAGGACCGCCGCGGAGACGACCGTCTGCCGCGTCCGCGGCTCGAGCCGCTCGAGCCGGGCGACGAGCAGGCTGTTCACCGTGCGCGGCGGCATGAACCGGCTCGAGCGCGCGCCCTCGTGCGTCGACCCGTACCGGCCGTCCTCCAGCCAGTACGCGAGGATCTCCTGCGCGAAGAACGGGTTGCCGCCCGCGGTCTGGCCGAGCAGCGACTCGAGCATCGTGGGGAGCGGGCCGCCGAAGAACGGCTCCGCGAGCGCGAGAAGCCGCTCCTTCGGCAGCGGCGCGAGCTCGATCACCTGCGACGGGATGCCGTCGTCGAGCGGGATGCGCACCGCGCCCTCCTCGCCTCCGGGCGCCGGCGGCCGCGCCGAGCAGATCACCGCGAGCGGCAGATCCCGGCAGGCGGCCGTGATCGCGCGCACCGCCTCGAGCGACGTCGGGTCGGCCCACTGCGCGTCGTCGAGGTGCACCACCACCGGCTGGAGCGAGCTCTCCGCGACGAGCAGCGCGGCGAGCGCGGCGAGCGCCTCCTCGCGCCGCTCGGCCTCGGCCTCCGGCGTCGCCGGCTCCTCGCTCCGCAGCCGGAGCAGCCGCGCGAGCGCCTCGCGCGACAGGTCGATCCGCGCCCGCACCTCGGTCCAGCTCTCGGGCAGCCGCTCGAGGAGGAGCTGGAGCGCGAGATCGAGCCCGGCCTGCTTCGCGCGCTGGCCGATCTCCGAGGAGATCCCGAGGTACTCCTTCAGCGCGAACTCGAACGCGTAGAGCGGCGTGTTCAGCGTCTGGTCGCAGCGGGCCTCGATCCAGAGGAGCGGGCGCATGTCCATGAGCTGCGCGCGCTGGTGGCGGTAGCTGTGCACGAGGTAGCTCTTGCCGATGCCCGCCTCGCCGAGGATGTAGACGACCCCGGCGGAGCGCCCGGTGAAGATCGGCTCGAGCGCGCGCGTGAGCCGCTCGAGCTCGGCCTCGCGGCCGATGGGGCCGAGGTCGTAGAACTCCTCCTGCACGGCGATGCGCCGCCGCTCGAGCGAGTAGACGAGGATCGGCAGGTCGAACCCGTCGAACCGGAAGATGTTCTCGGTCGACCACTGGTGGCTCGCCTCGCCCGCGAGGAACGCCCGCTCGTCCGCCCAGATCGACGACGGCGCGGCCTTGCGCGCGATCTGCGCGGCGAGGTGGACGGCGCGGCCGATGCAGGCGAACTCGCGGCGGCCCGCGCCGCCGAAGAAGCCGATCAGGCAGCGCGCGCGGGTGATGCCCACCGCGAGCCGCTGCACGCCGAGGCCGTTGCTCTTCAGCTCGAGCGCGAAGTCGAGGGCGCGATCGTGGTCGCTCTCGTGCGAGACGGGCGCGCCGAAGTAGAACAGCGCGCCGAAGCCGCGCTCGGTCACGTTCATGCCGGCGAACGTGGCGCCGTACATCGCCGCGATCTCGTGGAGCTGCTGGATGAGCTCCGTCGGGCTCGCGACCCGGTCGAGCGAGAGCGAGACAGTCGTCACCTCCCGGATCTCGCCCTCCGGCGCGAGATCGCCCGCGCCCGGCGGCAGGAACGACTCGGCGTCCGCGTCCGTCGGGGCCGACGCGACGGTCAGCGAGGGAGGCCCGCTCAGGAGATCGGCGTCGTCGAACTCCACCGCGCTCTCGCGCGCGCCGGCGCCGGGGAGCCGCTCGCGGAAGCTGCGATCGAGGTGGAGCTCGCTGTCGTCGCCCCCGCGGTCGGTCGCCTGGCAGGCCTCGAGCGCGGGGCCGTAGAGCAGGAAGTACGCCCGATCCTCGGCGATGCGCACGATCGTCCAGTGGACCGAGCCCCACGCGAGCCCGATCCGGAACGGCATCTGCGCGCCCCCGGCGCCGAGCGCGCGGCGCGCGGCGAGCTCGAGGAGGCTGCGCCGCATCGCGAGGGCGGCGCTGCGGGCGTGCCGGGTGACGTTGCGCCCCGGCCGATCGGGGAAGAGCGCCGTGAACCCGCCGCCCGGCGAGAACGTCGCCACGAACCCGCCCGACTGGTGCACGGCCTCGAAGAGCGGATCGAACAGCGAGCGCAGCGCGTCCGGATCGATCGCCTGACGCGCGATCATCTGCTCGGCGAGCTCGACGACCGCCGGGAGCGAGACGTGCAGGACGGCGGCGTCGACCGCTCCCGCGTACTGCCCTTCGGCATCCTGTTCGAGGATGAAGTCCGGGACGAGCGGATTCATGTCGAAACTGTATCGGGGATCTCCTCCCGACACGAGCGCGGCGGGGGGGCCCTGACGACTCCCCGGGTGAGCGCCCGGAGATGCGCCGGAAAGGCGCTCTCCGGGCGAGGGCGCGGCGCGCGCGCCGGCGTCACCACGTCACCAGGGGCGCACCGGGAGCGCCGGGAGCTCGTCGACGGGCACCAGGCGGGAGGTGAAGAAGACGCGCACCGCGCCGACTTCGCGCCGCGCGCCCTCGAGCGTGAAGGGGATCTTGCGCGTCTCTCCCGCGAGACGCAGGGTCAGCTCGCCGCGCACGACGCCGGCCCCGCCGGGAGGGGCGGACGGCGCGCCTTCCTCCCCGGCGGAGGCGCGCGCGATCTCGACGATGTAGCTGCCCTTGGGGAGGCCGCGCAGCGCGAGCGACTCGGCGCGCGTGCTTGTCGCGTCGCGCGAGCGCACACCGACCGACCCGAGCGTGGAGCCCATCCACGAGAGGCGCCGGCCCTGCGCGTCGATGAGCGCGAGGTCGAGATCGGCGCCGCCGCTCCACTCGGCGCTGAGCTGCACGTCGCCCGAGAGGCTGGCGGGCGGCGCGGCGTCCGGCTGCGCGAGGCGCCGGTCGACCTCCGCCCGGATGGCGGAGGTCACGTCGAGGCGGAGCTGGCTCGCGAGCTCGCCCATGCCGCCCTCGCCGGCGCACCGGATCGCGGCGGCGACGAGCCGCGCGTCGGCGGGCGCGAGGTCGGCGAGCGCCACCCGGTGCTGGCACGCGAACGCGGGCCGGCCCGCGGCGTCCCAGAGATCGGCGAGGCGCGTCTGGACGGCCCTGTCGCCGGGGCGCACGTCGGCGAGGCCGCCGAGGATGCGCGCCGCGCTGTCGCGATCGCCCTGGCGGGCCGCGAGGTCGGCGCGGGCGATCAGCGCGTCGGGGTCGAGCGCGTCGCGGCCGCTCCAGCGCGCGGTCAGCTCCTGGGCCTCGCCGAGCCGGCCGGTCGTGGCGTAGAGCGCGTAGAGGCCCATCGTCCGGTCGCGGCTGTCCGGGGACGCCGCGAGCGCCGCCTCGGCGGTCGCCGTCTTCGCGGCGCCCTCGGGCGCGAGCGTGTTCGTCGCGTCGAAGCTCACGCGGCGGTCGAAGACCCGGCGCATCGGGACCATCCGCCGCGGGGCCGGCGGCTGCCAGGCGGGCTCGGGCGGGCGGGCGCTTGTGGCCGCCGGCCTCGGCGCGTCTCCCTCGGCGATCTCCGCCGGCAAGTCCCTGTCGAGGAACGGCGAGCCAGGCCCGCTCGGGCGCGGGGGGGACATGGGCGCCGCCGCCTTCGCCGGCGGTGCCGGCCTCGCCCGTCTGGGGAGCGCGTCCAGGCTGGACCGGCCGCCTCCGCCGAACCCCGTGCCCGACACCCCGAGGTCCGCCGCGGCCTGGGACCGTTCCTCCTTCGACTCCGCCCTCCCCTTCGGCGCTTCGGCCTCGAGGTCGTCGTTGAACGCGCTCGCGTCGTTCGCTGCGTCGTCGGGCTGCTCCCCCGCGGCGCTCGCGCTCACGCGCTCGGCCTGCTCCTCGCCGGTGAAGGCCGAGGCGAGGCCGTCCCGCTCGAGGCCGAACGCCTTGAACATCGCCTCGCTCTCCAGGACGAGCAGCGACGTGAACCGGCTCGCCACGGAGAAGCGCCGCGACAGCTCGATGATCGCGGGCTTCTGCGCGTCGCCGCCTGTCTCCTCGAGCTCCGCGATCTTCGCCGCCGCGTAGAGGCGGGGGACGAAGGCGTTGCCCGCGCCCGTGCCGGCGGCGATGGTGACGGGGTAGGTCTGCTCGAAGCGCTCGCCCGAGACGCGGCCGCGGAGGCGGATCTCGCCGGTGACGTCGGCGCCGGAGCTCATCCGCGCCATGACGAACGCCTCGCCGCCGGCGCGGATCGGGTCGAGCCGCGCCGGCGTGACCTGGGTGAGGCCGGGGGGCAGCTCGATCTCGGGATCGCGCAGCACGAGGCCGTAGGCCGCGCCGAGGACCGACTGCGCCGCGCTCGCGACCCGCTGGCCGGGCACGTAGGGGACCATCACCCCGCCGCCGCCGCGCGCGAGCGCCCGGAGCGACGTCGTGTCCGCGTCGCTCCCGAGCGCGACAGCGACGACGGCGGCGCCGTCCGCGGGGACGGCGCCGCGCACCGCGGCCTCGATGTGCGAGGGGCGCGTCGGCCCGACCGACGGCGTGCCGTCGCCGAGGTAGAGGATCCGCAGCTCCTTGCCCTGCAGCGGGCCGGCGGCCGCGCGCGCCGCGATCATCGCCGCGGCGAGATCGCTGCCGCCGTCGGGCTCGATGCGGCCGAGGAACCGCTCGACCTCGTCGGCCGACGCGGCGCCGGGCGCCATGGGCCGCGCGGCGCCGGCCTGGCCGCCCTCGCCGAGCGAGCGGCAGAGCGTGTCGCACGCGAGCACGACGACCTCGTCGCGCCTGTCCATCTCGCGGACGATCGACGAGGCGAGCCGCGTCGCGCGGGCGAAGCGCTCGCCGATCATCGAGCGGCTCGAGTCGACGACGATCGCGTGGCGCCGCGACGTCGCCTGCTCCCAGCGGGGGAGCCGGGGCCGGAGCGCGATCGCGACGTAGGGCGAGGCGTCGCCCGCGATGGCGCGCGCCGCGGCGAGCGACGCCTCGTGCTCCGCGCCGCCGCTCCCCGGCGCCCCGGCCGGCCTGCGCGGGGCCGGCGGCGATGTGGCCGCCTTCGGCTCGGGCGCCGTCGCCGCGGCGGGGGGCATCCGGTAGGCCCACGCCGTGACCGGGCGATCGCGATCGGGGAGCGCGTACTCGACCGTGAGGTCGCCGGCCGGCGTGAACCCCTGCGCGTGCAGCGTGCGCCGGTCGGCGGCGCCCTCGGCGGGCGCCGCGGCGAGCTCGTAGCCGCGCGTCTCGACGCCGAACTCCCGGTCGTGGCCGAGCACCTGGAGGTCGAGCGAGAAGTCGCCGATGGTCGTCGTGCCGCTCTGGTCGTGCGCGAGCGGGTAGGTGAAGCGCCGGACGCCGGCGGCCTGCTCGACGAGCTGCGTGTAGGTGAGCACGACGCGGCGCGCGCCGCGCTTCGGGATGGGGAAGATGCGCAGCTCGAACCGGCCGCCGCGCTGCCACTCGAGCAGCGCGGGGTCGCGCCACGGGCCGGGGACCCAGATGATCTCCTCGCGCGGTTTGGGGGCCTTGGGGGCGGCGTTCTGGAGGACGCCGCGCCAGATCGCGGCCCCGCGATCGCGGTCGACGAACGCGCCCTCGATGAGCTTGCCGTCGACCTCGAGCGCGAGCCGCTCGATCTGCGCGCCCGGCGGGAGCGGGAAGCGGAAGATGCCCTCGAGCTCCTCGTCGGTGTCGTTGGCGAAGGTCTCGTCGATCTCGGTCCTGGCGACGACGTCGACGATCCGCACCTTGACCGCGTGCTTCGCGAGCCGCACGGCCCGCTCCTTCTCCTGCGTGGCGCCCGGCTTGCGCGCCCGGAGCTCGCCGAGGCCGCGGAGCGCGGGGGCGTCGGCCTCCTCGGCGGACCTGTCGCTCCACGAGAGCGAGTCGGCGAGCGACGTCGAGCTCGCGACCCGCGGCGCGGCGCCCCTCTCGAGCGTGGCCTCCTCGCCGGCGCGCACCTCGACGGGCTCGCCCTTCTCGCCGGTGACGCGCACGGCGCCGCGCGCGACCTCGACGGAGGCGCGCTCCGCGCTCGCGGTGACAGCGAGCTTCGTCCCGAGCACCTCGATCTCGCCGTGGGGCACCTTGATGCGCGCGGGCGGCGCGCCGGCGGCCGGGACGACATCGAGGACGACGGCGCCCTCGTCCACCCGCGCGGCTCGGGCGTCGCCGGCGCCGAGCCACACGCGCGAGCCGCGGTCGATCGCGAGCGCGGAGCCGTCCTGGAGCGCGACGTGCGCGCGTGTCCGCGCGTCGGTGCGCAGGGTCGCGCCCTCGGGGAGCTCGGCGCCCGGTACGAGCGGCGCGCAGGCGCCGGCGGCGTCGCACGCCTCGAGGCCGCCGGATCTGTCGGCCGAGGCGCGCGACACGGAGGCGACCTTTCCGGACCAGGGCGAGCTGACCGCCGCCGCCGTGCTGGCCGGGCCGTCCTTGTCGTCGCGCAGCAGGACGACGCCGGCCACCATGGCCGCCGCGGCGGTGAGGGCGGCGGCGGCGATGGCGGGGCGCCGCCCGAAGAGCGCGCCCCGCGCGCGGCGCGGCGCCGGCGCGGCGCGCCCGGCGCTGGAGGAGCGCGGCGCGCCTGTGTCCGCGCCGGTCAGGGCGCCGCCGGTGCGGGCGTCGGCCGTCGCCTCACCAGCGCGCACGTCGCTGTCGCGCGCGTCGGCCGTCGCCTCGCCGTGGCGCGCGTCGGCCGTCGCCTCGTTGTCGCGCGCGTCGGCCGTCGCCTCGCCGTGGCGCGCGTCGGCCGCCGCCTCGCCGTGGCCCGCCTCCGGCACCGCCCTGAGGACGGCGCCGCTCGTCGCGCCCTCCGAGGGGCGCGCGGCCTCGATCCGCCGGAGCAGCGCCTCCGCGAAGTCGTCCGCCGGCCGGAAATCAGCGCCCGCCGCCGCCGCGGCCTCCGCGGCCCGCGCCGCGTCGTGCCGGAGGTCGCGGCACGCGTCGCAGCCGGCGATGTGCTCGTACAGCGACGGCCGCGCCGTCCCGTCGATCACCTCCGCGAGCTGCTCCTCGACCTCGCCGCACAGCCCAGCCGAACCCGTTCCTGTCGCGCTCATCGCCCTCACTCCTCGCCCAGGTCGGCCCTGAGCCGCCCGAGCGCGCGGCTGACCCGCTTGCGCGCCGTCGCCTCGTCGATCCCGCACGCGATGGACACCTCCTTGAAGGAGAGCCCCGCCTCGAACCGCAGCACCACCGCCTCGCGCTCGCTCGGCTTGAGCCGCGCGAGGGCCGCGCGGGCGCGCTCGGCCCGCTCCCGCTCCAGCGCGATCTCGCTCGCGTCGGGCCGCGGCCGGGTGTCGTGCACGAGGCGCAGCCGCGCCTCCCGCCGCGCCTTGATCTCCGTGTGACGCCCGCAGAGGCGCCGCGCGATCCCGAAGAGCCAGGCCCGCACGCTCCCCTCGGCGCGGTACTGGGGGAACGCGTCGAGCGCCGCGAGCAGCGTCTCCTGCACCAGCTCCTCGCTCTCGGCCTGCGATCCCGTGAACGCCATGCACAGCCGGCCCAGCGGCATCGCGTAAGCCCTGGCGCACAGCGACAGCGCTTCCCGGAAGTCGCCTGCCCCGATCAGCCCCTCGATCGCCCGCGCCTCGTCGGCCCGCGCGTCGCCCTCGGTCCGCGCGTCGCCCTCGGCCCGCGCGCCGTCCCCCGCCCCCACGAGCGCTAGCCCAGCTGCCATCGCTGCCTCATCGCCGGCCATGTGTCCGCGTCCCCCGGGTTCGTGACCGGATTTCTTCTTCGCCCCCGCCCCCCGGCGGCTTCCGGTGCCCGATCCCACAGTACAGGCGGGTCCGGCCTTTGCCTTTTGCAATACGATCCCAGCCGCAGCAGAATCGGCAGTCGCCTCAGGAGCCGCGCTTATGAATGAGACAAGCCTGTCTGTGCTCGCGAAGGCACTCGCGCCCGGAGATGCCGGACCGAGCGCGCCCGTTGACACCTCGCCTGTGAAGCGATGGAGACGGTCCCTCGCGTTCGCCCTTGCCCTGTCCGTCGCGGGCGCGCTCTCGTCGTCCGCGGCGCTCGCGCAGGAAGCGGAGGAGCTGGACGAGGAGGCCCAGGAGGCCGAGGCCCCGCCGCCCGCCCCGAAGGCGCGCAGGAAGGTGATCCCGGCGCGCGCCGACGTGGGCGGGAAGGACCGCAGGGCGGCCCCCGCGGACGCGGAGCCGAAGAGGGGCCCGGCCGAGAAGGACAAGGCGGAGCGCCCCGTCGAGGAGCGCGCCGCGCGCGGCGTGGCGATCATCGAGCGGGGCGGGCAGGTGCTCGGCCTCGGCGCGGTGCTCGCGGGCGACGGGCGCATCCTCACGGCGCTCTCGCCGCTCGGCGCGGGCAACGATCTGTCGGCGCGCCTCGCCGACGGGACCACCGTGCGGGTGAAGCTCGGCCACCACGACCGGGTGTGGGACCTCGCGCTGCTCGTGCCGCAGACAGGCCGGTGGACCGAGGGGCTCACCGCCTCGTCGCGCGATCCGGTGCGCCCGGACGCGCAGATCCGCTCGTTCTCGGCGGCCCGCGGCAAGGTCGCGCCCGTCCCGCTCGTGCTGCGGGCGCGCAAGACGCTGATCGGCGGCGACGACAGGCAGCTCGACAACGCGATCGAGCTCGGGTCGCGCGTCTCGCCGCTCGATCTCGGCGCGCCGATCGTCGACGAGGACGGCCGGGTCGTCGCGATCCTCGGCCGCGGCTGCGCCCCGAACGAGGGCAAGCCCTGCACGCCGGTCGCCTACGGCGCGCCGATCAGCGCGATCCGGGGCTTCCTTCGCGCGGTGCCGGCGACGGCGGTCCAGCCCGCGGCGTGGCTCGGGATCCAGGGGGTGAGCGAGGCCTCGCCGGTCGCGAAGGGGGTCCGGGTCACCGTCGTCCACCCCGAGAGCCCCGCGGACGAGGCCCGCTTGCAGGGCGGCGATCGCGCCGCGAGCGACATGATCCTCGCCGTCGACGGCGTGCCCGTCACCAGCCCCGAGGCGCTCTCCGACGCGATCCGCACGCACGCGGTCGGCGAGAAGGTGCCGCTGCTGCTGCTCAGCCGCGGCAAGTACCGGCAGGTCGCGGTCCTGCTCCGCGCCGCGCCGGATCCGAAGGCCGCCGCGGCGAAGAAGCCCGCGCCCGAGGCCGAGCTCCCGCCGCCGAGCTCAAGCGGCAAAGCCACGGAAGAGTACCGCAAGTAAGCGAAAAATGATGGGGGGCCGCGCGCGGATTCTATAAGCTCGGCGCTCGGGCGCGATCCGGTTGACACTCCGTCAACCAAACCTCCAGGATCGGGCTTGAGCGGCTCGGTCTAGCGCGCTCGCGGTTCTCATTCAGCCTCGCGCCTCGCGCGGGGCCTTCGATCGGGTGATCCGTGTCCCAAACGTTTCGAATCGAGGTGGCCGGCGAGACGAACGTCGGGCGCAAGCGCAACCACAACGAGGACAACTTCGGCATCATGGTGGAGTACGGCCTCTTCATGGTCGCCGATGGGATGGGGGGGCATGCGTCGGGCGAGGTCGCGTCGAAGATGGCTGTCGACGCGATGCAGGACTTCTTCGCGCAGACGCAGGACGACCCGGAGCGCACCTGGCCCTACAAGATGGACCGGTCCAAGGGCTATGAGGAAAACCGGCTGATCACCGGCATCAAGCTCGCGAACCTGCGTATCTACGAGACGGCGCAGCGCGAGGCGAAGAAGCGGGGAATGGGGACGACGTTCGTCGGCATCTTCACGGCGAACGACGGCGTCTACGTCGCCCACGTCGGCGACAGCCGGGTCTACCGCTTCCGCGAGGGCCGCCTCGAGATGCTCACCGAGGACCACTCGCTGCTCAACGACTACATCAAGATGAAGCGGCTCACGCCGGAGGAGATCGCGAACTTCCCGCACAAGAACGTGATTGTGCGCGCGCTCGGCATGAAGGACACGGTCAAGGTCGACACCCGCTTCGAGGTGCCGCAGCTCAACGACCTTTACGTCCTCTGCTCCGACGGCCTCTCCGGCCCGGTGAGCGACCACGAGATGGCCCAGATCCTGTCGGACCACCAGGACATCCAGGTCGCGACCTCGAAGCTGATCGAGCGCGCGAACGAGAACGGCGGCCCCGACAACGTCACGTGCGTCCTCGTCCGCTGGACGCAATAACCCCCGACCTCGAGCGTCCGATCTCCGCAGCGGCTCCGTGCCGCCGGCGTCGCCGAGCGGCGTTCACCCGCACAGGAGACGGGTCCAGATCGGCGTTTTCGGCGCGCAGGCGTGCTCCAGCACGCCGAGCACCGAAAACGTCGAGATGGGCCCGTCTCCGACGCGGGTGAGCGCCGCTCAGGGGAGGGCGCCGCCGCTCCAGGGGACCAGGACGAGGAAGACGAAGGCGATGAGGGCGAGCATGAACAGGCTCGTCATCAGGTACGTCGAGCGCGGCGAGCGCGCGGTGCTCCAGCCGTCGCCGTAGAACTTCCCGCGAGAGCGCGTGCGGATGCGCTGCTGCACGCCGCGGAGCAGGCTCGGCGGAGCCGCGGGGGGCGCGCGCATGGCGCCGCGGACGAGCTCGCGCAGATCGACCTCGTCGACGAGCGGCAGATCGCCGTCGTCGGGCAAGTCGCCGTCGTCGGGCAAGTCGCCGTCGTCGGGCAGATCGCGCGGCGGCGCAGCGGCGCGCGGCGCGGCGTCGCGCGATCGCTCCAGGGGCGGCGCCGTGGGACGGCTGCCGCTCTCCACGCCGGGAGCGGCAGGATCCTCGGCTTGCCCCGTGCGCCTGGGGTCGTCCGATCCGCTCATTTCCCGCCCCTCATCTTCTCGCCCATCACCTTCTCGACCAGCGCGCGGAGCTGCCCGCGCGCGCGATGGATCCGGCTCTTCACCGTCCCGTCCGGCAGCCCCGTCACCGAGGCGATCTCCTCGTAGGACATGTCCTCGACGTCGCGAAGGATGAGCGCCTCCCGGAACTCGGGATCGAGCTGCCCGATGGCGCGCTTCACGACCGCCTCGAGCTGCATCCCCTCCACGAGCTCGTCGGGGCGGCTCACGTCGCCGACGCTCACGCCCTTGGCGGCCGACAGCGGCACCCGCTCGGCCATGGCGTCGACATCGTCCTGGGCGCCAGCGTGGCGGCGCGAGAGGTACTTCGTCCGGTTCTTACAGAGGTTCACGGCAATGCGGTAGATCCAGGTCGAGAGCTTCGACTCGCCGCGGAACTGGTCGATCGCCTTGAAGACCTGCACGAAGACCTCCTGGGACAGGTCCTCGGCCTCGTCACGTCGGCCAAGCATGCGGTAGACGAGCGCGAACACGCGGCGCTCGTACAGGACCACGAGCTCGTTGAACGCGCTCTCGTCGCGCGCGACGAGCCGCGCGATGAACTGGGACTCGCTCGCGTCGAGCTGCTCCGTGAGCTCCCGCTCCGGCTCCACGGCCGCGCGGATCGGCGCGCCGCGCCCGCGGTCTCCGTCGGCGCGGGCCGGAGCGCCGCGCCCGCGGTCTCCGTCAGGGCGGGCCGGTACGGCGCGCCCGCGCACCACGTCCGCGCGGGCCGGAGCGCCGCGCCCGCGGTCCGCATCTGCATGGGCCGGTACGCCGCGCTCGCGGTCGTCCCCTTCATCGCTCGCCACGCCGTCCGGTCCTCCAGGATGCAAGGCCTCGCCCCCGCCGCGCGGCAGGCGCGGAGCCCTCGGTGAGACAACGGTAAACAACCCCGGCGCGGCCGCGCCAGACAATAGCGAGCAGGCAACGGCGCCCGTAGCGCCCGCGACGCGGCGCGACCGCGCCGGAGGCGCTCCCGTGCGCTCGATGGAGGCTGCCCGCCACGATCCCCCTCAGAGATCGCGGGCGCTCATTGGTTCCGGCGCGTGGATTCGAACCACGATTAGGGGATTCAAAGTCCCCCGTCCTGCCCTTGAACGACGCCGGAGTGCCGCGGGATCGGAGCTGACCGCCGCGCGGCGCGCACCTTAGCGCGAGTCGCGCTCGATCGCACCCGTCCCGACCCATGAGCCGGGGCCGCGACCCGGATAGCTGATGCCGCGCGCGGTGTCCGCCTCGGATCGACCTCGCCGCAGGCGGAACTGCCCGCGCTCGCGCCGACCCACGGGCGCCGGCTTCGCGCCGGCCGCCGCCGGAGCCTTCCCCGCGCGGTGGACCGGCGGCGCGGGCGCGCCGGGATCCTCGGCCGAGGCGGCGCCCTCGAGCGCGGAGGTCGCCTGGGCCGCGGCGGGGAGGGCGGCGGCGGCGGGGAGGGCGGCGGCGCCGGGCAGACCCGCAGCGCCGGCCGCCCCGGCGAGCTCCGGGACGGGGAGGACGACCTGGGCGGCGGCCGCCGCGACGCCCTGCGCGACGCCGCGGTGCGCCGCCGGCGGGGCCGCGGCCTTCGCTGGCGCGCGCGCGGGGCCGAGCGCGCTCAGCACGGAGAGGCCCAGCACGAGAACGACGGCCGCGCTGCCCGCGGCGATCGAGACCGCATTGCGGGAAGCGCGGGCCCGCCGCGCCAGCCGCGACCAGGTGCCCGACGCCCGCCCGCGCGCCGCCTGGGCCGCGTCGCGCGCGCCGCGCGCCGGACCGAGGTGCGCGGCGCTGAGCCGCGGGGCCACGGCGCTCGGGAGCGTGTCGGGCGCGGACGAGGGGATCGCCGGAAAGCAGGAAGGGATCTCGAGGGAGATCGGCGGCGAGGGCGTCTCGCGCTGCGCCGCGGACTCGGCCAGCGGGAACGGGCCGAGCACGAAGGAGTCCGCGCGCTCGTCGCGGGCCCTCGCGGGGCCGTCCTGGTGAAAGCGGGGCGCGACGGACCTGAGGTCGTCGGGCGTCAGCGCGAAGCTGAGCGGACCGGTGGACTCGGGACCGTCGCCCGCGGCGGAGACGGCGGGCGCCTCGTCGCGCGGGGGCGGCTGCGAGATCGTCCAGCCGAGCGCCTTCACCTCGCCGGCGGGCGTCCAGCACTCGAGGCCCTCGCGCCACACGCGCGTGCTGTGCGGGAGCTCCCCCTCCTCGAGCGCGCGCCACAGCTCGACCGTGCTCATCGCCTCGAGGTGGTCGCCGTGGTCGACGCACCAGGGCCTCGACGCCGGCGGTCCCTCCACGCTGCCCGCGTGCGAGCTGAACGGCATCGTGGGGGCGCTGCAGAGGCTGAGCTGCCCCTGCTTGCGCCCCTCCACGCCGCTCGGCGCCGGCACCCCGTCGCAAAGCCCCTCCACCTTGTACGCCGCGCTCGGGCCCATCGCTGTCTCCCTAGCGAGCCGCGGCGACCCATCCGATGCTTCCGGGTGCGCCACCGCTGCTCTCGTGCGTCGGTAGCGGATGCTGGCGCAGTGGGCCAAGAAAGTGCGGGACGGCGCCAGGCGCCCGCGACAGCCGAGCCCGGCCGGAGGTCGCTGCGACGGTGTTTGCCGCGGCGGGCGGCGCGCGCGGCGCTGTGGGCGCGCCGCGGCGCCTGCGTGGGCGGCCTTCGCTGCGCGTGCAGCGCGCTGGCCCGCGCCTGCCGGCGCCGGCCGTCAGAGGTCCGTGTAGTTGTCGGAGAACATCGCGCGCTGGCCGAGGAAGCTGATCTCGAGCATGCCGCCGACGTCCGTCTCGCCGGTCGAGCGCCGGATCACGCTGAGCGCCGGCATCAGCCGGATGAGCCCGCGGTACTTCGTCCCTTCCGGCGCGCGCGCCAGCGTCACGTAGACCGGGGCGCGCACGTTGACGCCGACGTCGGCGGGCGCCTCGTCGTTGAGCGCGACGGCGACCCGCGCGCCGATCGACGCGCGGAACGTGGCGTTCGCCACCTTGTCGACGAGCCCGGCGTGCGCCGTGATCGTGAGCTCCTGGCTCTTCGCCGGCGCGCCGAGCACCTCGCGCCGGCAGCGGGTGACCGGGGCGTACTCCGTGGACTGGGTGACCGGATCGACGCCGCGGACGACGTCGCCCACGGGCTCGCACCAGTCGAGCGTGTCCGCCGACGCGGTCCAGCGCGAGTCGAACGCGATCTGCCCCTCGAGGGTCGGCGCGAGCTTCTTCCCGCCTTCGCCGACGTAGACCGCCGCCGCGCCGACGCTCCAGGGCACGGCGATGATCTCGCGCGGCACGAAGGTGGGCGGCAGGCTCTCGTCGCGCCGCTCGGGGCCGGGGCCGAGGTAGCTGAACCGCGTGCGGCCGACCTTGCCGCCGACGTAGAGGATCAGCGGCGGATACGCCGAGCTGCCCTCGCCCTCGAAGTCGAGGCGCGCGAACGACGCGGAGAGGCGCAGGCTGCCGACGGGCGCCTGGGCCGTCTCGTCGGCGCTCGAGAGGCCGATCAGCGTAGCCAGCCCGTTGTCGGTCGCCACCTCGGCCTGGAGCACGGTGCTCACGTCCCACGCCGTCGGATCCGTCACCTCGCCGAACCCGGCCAGCACACCGAAGCCGACGCGCGCGAGCGCCGTCCCGTCGGAGGCGCCCGTGACCTCGGCCGGGACGAGATAGACCAGCTCGCGGCCCGTGGCCGCCGGCGAGATGGGCGCGCCGGGGGCGGGGGCGATCGGAGAGATCGGCGCGTTCGAGGCGCCCGGCGCGACCGGCGAGATGGCGCGGCCCGGCTGCGCGGGCGCCGCGGCCGCGCCGGCGTCTGGCGTCGGGGCGACGGGCTGGAGGGGCGCGGCGGCGGGCGGCACGGGCGCCGCGGGGGAGACGGGCGCGACGGGCGCCGCAGGCGGGGTGGGCGGCGCGCCCGGCGGCGCCGGATCCGACGGCGGCGGCGCGCTCTGGGCGAGGGCGGGCGAGGTCAGCGAGAGCGAGAGCAGCGCCGCGGTGGGCAGGAGCAGCAGCGATCGTTTCATGGCGTCACCGTGAACTTGAACGTGAGGTGCTCTGCGCCGCTCGACGTGTCGTATTCCGCGCGCGTGCTCTGGTTCGTCTTGGGGTCGAAGGCGAAGATCTGGAACTTCCCGCTGCCGTTCCGGATCCTGAAGCGGAATACGTAGTTGCCGGGCTCCAGATCGAACTCGGGAAAGACCGTGTTGCGGATCGAGAACGGCCGCACGCCCGCCGGATCCATGTCCGGTGGGGGGTCCTCGAACAGGTAGCCGACCGCGCTGAGGTGGTACTCGTCGCTGTGGAGCTTGAGCTTGATCCTCTTCATGGGCGATCGCGATCCTCTCACACGCGCGCGGCACGGTACAGCGGATGAACGGCGCGCGACGCCCTCACCAGGGGATCGGCTGTCGCTGCTGGAATGACCTGCCGGTGCGGCGTCGCCGGGCCGTGCCGGCGCGCTCGGCCGGCGGCCTCGGAGCGGACGCCGCGCGACGTTGGCGCCTCCCGCCGCGCGGCGGCCGGCTGGGCCAGGCACGGACCGCGGGGACAGATGAAACGGCGATGTCCCGTCGCGCCCTGCTGATGCAGCGCGGCGGCACCGGGACGCCGAGGTGCGGGGGTTCCTCGAGCTTGTCAGCAGCCGCTCGCAGCCGCGGAGCTGTCGTGGAGCGCCGCGTCCCCGGAAGCTCGTCCGTGGCTCCGGGATGGGAAGAGAAGAGATTGAACCACAGAGCTCGTCCGTGGCTCCGGGATGGGAAGAGAAGAGATTGAACCACAGAGGCACAGAGGGCACAGAGGGGAGAGTGAGGAGAGATTTTAATTCTCTCTCCTCTGTGCCCTCTGTGGTTCGTTGGAACCATCTTCAGAGCGCTTGGCCTCTGTCGCTGAGCTTAATCGGTTCACCTGTTGGAGCGTCGATCCGCCAGTTCGCTTTTCGCTTCACCCCAGGACCCGAGCCCGGCCGCCGAGCGCGCGCAGGAGCGCCCCAGAATGCCCCGCGAGCCTCTTGCTCCTGGCGCGACGGCCGCCACGCTCGCCGCATGAGCGACGGTTTCGATGCGGCCGGTCGGCGCGCGCGCCGTCACCTGCGCACGACGAACATCGCCGCGAAATACCCGTCCGTGCCGTGCACGTGCGGCAGCAGCCGGAACGCGTCGCCGCCGCCCGCGAGCTCCCGCGCGATCTCCGCGTCGAACGGCGCCGGCTCCAGGCGGACGCCGAGGTCGTCCTCCGCCGGGGCCGCGAGCCGCGCGGCCACGGCCTCGCACTCCTCGCGCAGCACGCTGCACACGGCGAACACGAGCCGGCCGCCGTCCCGGGCGCGCGTCGCGGCGCGGCGCGCGATCGCTACCTGCAGGTCGGCGAGGCGCGCGAGGTCGTCCGCCTCGCGCCCGAGCGCGATCTCGGGGCGCCGCCGCAGCGTGCCGATCCCGGAGCAGGGGGCGTCGACGAGCACGCGGTCGTAGCCCTCGGGGACGTCGCCCGCGCCCACCGTCCAGTCCACGGCGTACGTCTCGCGGACGAACGCCGCCGCCCGCGCCAGCCCGCCGCCGCCAGCGCCGGGCAGCGCGCCGCCCACCAGCGCGTCGCCCTCCGCGCCCGCGCTCTCCGAGCTCGCCGGCGGCGCGCCCAGCGCGGCGCGGAGCTGCGAGAGCTTCGCGGGGTACAGGTCCGCCGCGTCCACCGCGCCGCCGGGGAGCACAGCGCGCGACAGGAGCCACGACTTGTTGCCCCGGCCGGCGCACGCGTCGAGCACCCGCTCGCCGGGCCGCGCGCCGAGCGCGAGCGCGAGCGCCTGCGCGCCCTCCTCCTGGCCGATCCACGCGGCGCCGAAGCCGGGCAGGCGACGGAGATCGCCCGCGCCGCGCCCGACGATCGCGCGCGGCGAGACGCGGCCCGCCTCGAAGGACGCGGACGGCGCGGCGGCCCGCAGCGCCTCGAGCCACGCGTCGCGGTCCTCGCCGGGCGCGAGGCACAGGCCGGTCGGCGGCGGCACCGGGCCGGCCGACAGGAAGGCCTCGGCCGCGGCCCGGCCGAGCGAGCGGCGCAGGGCGCCCCGGAGCCACCCCGGCGCCGACGCCACAACCGCGGCCGCGAGCGGCGGGCGACCGCCGGCCTCCACCGCGGTCGCGAGCTTCCGCAGCACCGCGTTGGCGAACGCGCCGACGCGAGGACCGCCGGACGCCTGCGCGCCGTCCACCGCCTCCGAGACGGCCGCGAACGGCGGGACCCGATCGAGGAAGCAGAGCGAGTACGCGCCCATCAGCATGTGCGCGCGCACCAGCGGGTCGGTCGTCCAGCGGCCCTTCGCGGCGAGCTCGGCGATGCGCGCCTCGAGCGCCCCCTGCGCGCGCAGGACGCCGTAGACGAGCTCGGTCGCCAGGCCGACGTCCCGCGGGTCCAGCGCCGGCGCCCGGCGCAGCTCGGCGTCGAGGGCCGCCGAGGCGAAGGCGTCCGATTCCCACACCCGCGCGAGCACCCGCGCCGCCACCGCGCGCGGCGCGCTCTCCCGCTGCCGCGGCGGAGCGCCGCCAGCGCCGGCCGCGCCGCCCTCGGCGCCAGCCGCGCCGCCCCTGCCGCCCTTCGTCCGGTCAGCCAACGAGCTCCTTGAATTGCCCCTGGATCACATCCCAGCGGCGCTCGACGTCGTTCTTGAAGGCGATGCCCATCAGGCCGATGAGCACCACCAGCCCGACCAGGCTCGCGATCTCGCGCACGCGCAGCGGCAGCGGGCGCCGCAGCACGGCCTCGAACGTGAAGAACAGGAGGTGACCGCCGTCGAGCACGGGGATGGGCAGCAGGTTGATGAGCCCAAGGTTGATCGAGATCACCGCCATCGCCCAGACGAAATAGCTGACCCCCTTCGCGCCCTCCTCGCCGATCACGTCGTACACAGTGATGGGTCCGCCCAGCGTGGAGATGCTGACCTTGCCCTCCATGATGCGGACGATCCCGACCACGATGAACCGGATGACGTCGTACGTCTCGTCGACAGCGCTCTCCAGGGCGAACTGGAAGGCGGACGGGCTGTCGACGTAAGGCTCGGCCACCATCGGCGACCAGTTCGAGGCGCGCAGGTAGAAGCGCGGGCGGTGCTGGCCGTACTCGTCGATCCAGTCCTCGCGGCGGAGCTCGATCGTGCCGCTCTTGCGCTGGCCCGATCGCTGCCAGGTGATGACGTGCGGCCGATCGGGCGCCGCGAACAGCAGCTCGACGAACGTCGACCAGGCGGTGACCTCGACGCCGTCGACCTCGGTGATGCGATCGCCCGGCCGGAGCTCGGCGTCCCACTCGGCCGAGCCCTCGGGCACCTGCGCGACGTAGAGATCGGCCGGCTCGATGCCGGTCCGCGCGAGCAGGTCGCCGTTGCCCGTCTCCGGCGTCAGCGCGGCGACGCCCGACTCGTAGACCGCCATCTCGGCCAGCCCGCCGAGCGCGTGCGGCACCGGGACCGGGCGCAGGTACGTGACCGGCACCGTGGCGCCGCGGCTCTCCTCCAGCGCGATCTCCAGGTCGGCGAAGGTCTTCACGGGCGTGCCGCGCACCTCCGTCACCACGTCGAACGTGCGCAGCCCCGCGCGGAACGCGGGCGAGTCGGGCCGCGAGACGCCGACCACGGCGGCAGGGCGGCTCGGCTTGATGCCGATCTCGCCCACCCGGTCGACGATCTCGAGCGGCTTGTGGACGAGCTTCTCCTCCGGGACGACCGTGACCTCGACGTGCTCCTTGTTGCGGAACACCTTGAGCCGGAGCTCCTGGTTGGGGCTCTTGGCCACGATGCGGTGGAGCTCGGCGAAGGTGCTGACCCGCTCGCCGTCCACCTCGAGGATGCGATCGCCCGGGACGAGCCGGCCCTCGGCCGGGTGCCCCGGCAGGACGACGCCGACAGTGGGCGGGACGAAGCGGGTCTCGCCGATGAAGACAGCGAAGTAGAGGAGCACCGGGAAGAGCACGTTCATCGCCGGGCCGGACATGACGATGATCACGCGCTTCCAGAGCGCCTGGGACTCGAAGGTGCGCTTGCGATCCTCGGGGAGCACGGCCTCCTGCCGGTTCTCCTCGAGCATCTTCACGAAGCCGCCGAGGGGCAGGAGGGCGATGCAGTACTCCGTCTCACGGCCCCGCAGGCGCAGCACCCGGGGGCCGAAGCCGATCGAGAAGGTGAGGACCTTCACGCCGAAGATCTTCGCGCACACGAAGTGGCCGAGCTCGTGCACGAAGATGAGCACGGAGCAGAGCAGCGCGAAATACAGGAGGTCCACGGCGGGGCCTGTCTTTACGCGAGGCCGGGCGCGGTGGCCACTGGCCACTGCGCCGAGGCGCGACGGTCGCAGGCCGGCGGCGCGCTCAGGTGGGCGGCGGCGTCGGGTGGCCCCCGTCCACGCCGCCCGCGCCGTTCGCGCGGGCGCGCGCCCGGATGACCTTGCTCCGGGCGCGGCGGAGCTCCAGCTCGGCGTCCTCCTCGGCGGGGAAGCGGTCCTCGAGCGCCGCCAGGAGCTCGTCCGACCAGGGCTTGCCCTCGGACGCCTCGAGCGCCGAGAGGAGCAGGCGCGCCCGCGCGCGCCGCTCGGTCTCGGCGCGGTACCGCTTCCGCTGCGCGAGCAGCGTCGTGACCCAGACAGCGAGCGCGACGGCGATCGCGGCGAGGATCCACGGGAGCGCGCCGACGAGCTGCGCTCCCTCGTCCGCCAGGTCGCCGACGCGCGAGAGCATCGACTCGCCCTGCGGCCCGCCGCTCCGCTGCTGGATCTCCGTGAGCGCGTCGTTCGCCCCGGCCACCATCTCGCGGCCGATGACCCGCGCCGTTGCGCCCAGCGCGCGCTGGAAATCCTCGCTGCCGAGCAGCGCTGTCATCCCCGGGCCCAGGTTCTCCGCGATCACCACCTGGAGCGCCGGGCCGAGCTGCTCCCGCAGCGCGGACGACATCGCCGGGCCGAGGTCGGCCTCGTCCAGGCTGTCCCGGAGCTGCCTGACGCTCGCCTCCACCAGCGATCCCGTCATGCGCTGCAGATCGCGCCGGCGGTCCTCGCTCAGCGCGCCGTCGAGCGCGCCGTTCGTCGCGCTCCGCACGACGCCGCGCGTGTACGCCGCGGTGAGCTCGTTGACGCGCGCGGCGCGGTCCGCCTCGCCCAGCGACGCGAGCGTCCCGTCGATCAGCCCGGCGATGAGCTGCCGCTGCGCGGCCCGCACCTCCGGGCTGGCCATCAGGCGCGCGACGCGCCGCTGGGTCTCCGCCTCCTCCAGCTTCTCGAGCCCCTCGTCGATCGCCGCCGGCGTCTGGACCCGGGCCACCTCCTCGTCCACCGAGGTGATCCGCGTCGGCAGGGCGCACCCGACGGCGCCGAGCAGCAGGGCCGCTGCGGCCGTGAGCCCCAGGAGATCTCCAGATCGAGCGCCGAGCACACGCATGCGAGGGCGCTTTGCATCCGCGGTGCCTCCCGCCGGCCTCCGCGCGCCGCGGTCGACCCGGCGCGTCGTGCGGGAAAGCCCACAAGGGGCCGCCATTCCGCCTCGTGGCGAAATGTCACAGGGCGCGCAGAAGTGGATCAAGGGCCGTCGCGGGCCGCGTGCTCAGCCCATCTGTGTTATCTGATCGATGGAAATCGGCCTGGCGCCGCGCGCCGAGCGGACGTCTCCGGCGTGGACGGTCCCCCTGGTCGGTTCTCGCGATGTGCCCTGATACGAACTGCGAGGTCCCATCATGAAGCACACGATTGAGCATGATCTGAACGACAGCGAGGCGAAGCTGGTGACCGAGCGAGCGATCGCGCAGTACCGGGAGCGTTACGCGGAGTACGAGCCATTCCTCGTGTGGCGCGACGAGAAGCGCGCGGAGCTCGGCTTCTCGGTGAAGGGGGTCAAGCTGAAGGGCAGCATGGAGCTCCGCCCCGGCGCCGTGGACGTCGATCTCGACGTGCCGTTCCTCATGCGACCTTTCAAGGGGATCGCGATCGCGGCCATCGAGAAGGAAGTTCGACACTTCATCGGCGAGGCGCACAAAGAGCGAGCCCAGGGCGCGGGCAAAGCCACCTGACGAGCGGGCTGTTCCGGCGTGGACACCTGCGCCGCACCGCGCTAGGCTGCTGCAACACAGATTCAACTTCGCCGGCCGAAGTGCGCCCCGCGATACGACTCACCCCAGTGCTCGGCCGGCAGAGGGCTGTCCCTCTCGCCGCGCGTCGACGTTGTCGATGCTTTCAACGTTCGGCCCGTTGATGGGTCGTCGAGACCCGTCACGGGGTGAGCGGCCTCACGGCCGTCAGCTTGTGCGAGGCGAGCACGACGTGGAGCTCCGTGATGCGCCCGCGCGCGTCGACGTCGCAGCGCAGGACGTACCGCGGCGCCCCGCCGGGCAGGATGGGCGCGCGCTCGATGACGATCGCGGGGAGGCCGTTGATGAGGCGGATCTCGTGGCGGGGCTCGCCGGCGCCCTCCCATTTCAGCAGGCCGACGAAGAGCCGCGCGACCCGGTTCGGGCCGACGACGATCCGGCGCGCCGCCTTGTACTCGCCGTTCGCGTCGTTGACGACGCGGACGCCCTCGCTGAGGAGCGCCTCGATCGCGGCGACGTCCTGCGTCGCCAGGGTCTGCAGGAAGCGCACGAGCGCCGCGCCCGAGCGCTCGACGTGCTCGGGCGAGGGGCGGCAGCGCTCGCGGTCGTACGGCTCGAGGGCGCGGCGGGCGCGGTGGTGCGTCGTCTTCACGCTGGCCTCGGACAGGCCGAGCGCGCCGGCGGTCTCCTGCACCGAGTAGTCGAAGACGTCGCGGAGTAGGAGCACCGCGCGCTGCTGCGGGGTGAGCGCCTCGAGCGCGATGAGGAAGGCGAACGACGCGCTCTCGAGGAGATCGTAGCGGCCCTCGGTGCCGTCCTTGCCCGGGATCTCGAACGACGGCGGCTCGATCTCGGTCTCGATGGGCGAGGGGAGCCACGGGCCGTCGTAGGCGCGGCGCTTGCGGCGCCGGAGCGCGTCGCGGCCGAGGTTCAGCGCGACGCGGGTGAGCCACGGGCGGACGGGCTCGTCCGTGCGCGCGGGCGGGTGCTCCAGCGCGCGCACGAACGTCTCCTGCACGATGTCGTCCGCGTCGGCGGCGCTGCCGGTGAGCCGGTACGAGACGGCCCAGAGGAAGCGCTCGTGCTCGCGGTAGCTCGCGGCGAGGAAGCCCGGCGTCGGCGCCGGCGAGGCGGGCGCCGCGCGCGGGGCGGGGGAGGCCGTGGCGCTGCTCATGGAGTGCCCCGGTAACCCCGTCACGCCGCGCGGTCGAGCGCCCGGCGCGCGCTTCGCGCGAGCAGGGCGCCGGCGGCGTCGCGCGCGCTGGCGAGGCTCGCGTCGGCCAGCATGCCCGTCGGTCCGACCCAGTCGCCGGCGAGGAAGAGCCCGTCGACCTCCGGGACGCTGACGCCGGGGCGCGCCGCGGCGCCGCCCCCCTCCGCGGCGACCACGGCGTTCGAGACGACGAGCGAGGGGAGGAAGCGGCGCTCGACGATCGCGGCGCTGTACCCGGGCTGCGCGCGGTCGAGCAGGGCCTCGAGCTCGCGCTCGGCGTCGCGGCCGGCGAGCTCGGGGCCGTACTGGACGGCGTGGAGCAAGGCGCCGCCCTCGGGGGCGAGGCGCGCGGACGCCGAGTGGAGCGTCAGGTAGAGGGGGCGGTCGATGCCGAGCACGACGCGGACGCGCGGGCGGGGGAGGCGCGACAGCGCGAGGTCGAGGCACGCGGCGCGGACAGGGACGGCGCGCTCGGCGTGCGCGGCGAGCGCGGGGCTCCCGGGCACGAGCGAGGCCGCGGCGCGCGGGCTCGCGGCGACGACGACGGCGCCGGCGCCGAGGCGGTCGCCGTTCGCGAGCTCGACGAAGGAGACGGCGCCGCCCTCGACGGCGACCTGCGTCGCCCGCACCCCGGTGAGGATCTCGACGCCGGCCGCGGTCGCTGCGTCGCGCAGGCCGTCGACGAGCGTCTGCCAGCCGCCGTCGAGGTAGAGCACGCCGTGGCTGAAGGCGAGCTGGAGCTGGGCGAGCGCCGCGCCGGCGCTCTGCCGGCCTTCGTCGGCGCAGTAGGTCGTCAGCCGGACGAGCATGCCGACGAGGCGGCGCACCTCGGGGGTCCGGAAGGTGTCGCGGAGCCACGTCGAGACGGGGACCGACGCGAGCGGCGCGGGGCTCATCGCGGCGAGGCCGCCGAGGACGCGGGCCATCTCGATCTTGGCGGCGACGCCGAAGAGGCCCGTCGTGAGGAGCGAGAGGGCGCCGGAGGGCAGCGTGTGGAAGGCGCCGCGGTCGAACGCGAGCGCGCCCGACGCGGGCGGCGGGGCGCCGGTGTAGCGGACGCCGAGCTCGCGGAGCACCTCCTCGGCGGCGCTCCCGCGGTAGAGCGCGTGGGCGCCGAGGTTCAGCGAGAAGCCGTGGCTCTGCTGCGTGACGGCGCGGCCGCCCGGCGCGTGCGCCTTCTCGATGAGGGCGACGGACCGCCCCGCCCGGCCGAGGTACGTCGCCGCCGCGAGGCCCGCGAGGCCGCCGCCGATCACCACCGCATCTTTTGTAGTGCGCATCACATGTCCCCTTTCCTGGCGGTACCACGATCGGGGGCCCGGAAAGGTTACGCGCGCCCCGTCGATTGTTCGGGGCGGGCCTGGAAGGCCGGACGGGGGAGGGGGGAGCGGCGCGCGGGCGCTCAGGTGGCGCGGACGAGCGGCGTGTCGACGAGGTGCTCGGAAAGGAACCACACATGCATCTCGTTCGTGCGGAGGACGTCGCTCATGAGCAGGTCGGCGGTGCCGTCGTCGCGGTTCTCGGTCGCGCGCGTCACCGCCTCGCGCGTCTCGGCGAGGATGACCTCGTGCGCGTCGAGCAGGCGCGAGAGCTGGGCGGGCACCTGCTCGCGGCCGCGGGGAGGCCGCTCGACCTTTGTCATCTCCGCGACGTCGTGGGCCATGGCGATCGCGACGCCGCCCAGCATCTGGACGCGCTCGCCGAGCATGTCGATCAGCGCGGTTTGCTCCTTGAAGTGCTTGTCGAAGAGCAGGTGGAGCTGGAAGAAGGTCGGCCCGGACGTCTGCCAGTGGTGCTTCTTGTACATGTCGCGCAGGACGAGCGTGTCCGACAGGATCTGATTGAGCGCCTTGATGCTCTCCGCGCGCGGCTTCGCGGCGAGCGCCAGCGGATATTCCACGAGCGTCCCGAAAGGCTGGATCTCCTTGCCTCGCTGCCGGAGGACGGGCTGGGCCTCCACCGCCCGCGCTTCTCCGCCCTTGCCACGCTGCCGCTGCTGGCCCCTTGTTGTCATGGTCCCCTCCACGTCGATCGGTTCACTACGTACCTAGAGCCTGAGCCCGCTCCGTCCATGGCCGCGGTGTCCGCGCGCGGCGGTCCGCTGGAGGGCGCGCGTCGCAGGAGGCGCGCGCGGCGCCCATCGGCCGCTCGCCTCCGGTCGGGATTTCGTGCACAGTCCAGCCCAGCATGAAACGGCTCCTGCTCACCAGCGCGCTGCCCTACGCCAACGGGCACATCCACATCGGACACCTCGTCGAGTACACGCAGACCGACATCTTCGCCCGTTACTGGCGCATGACCGGGCGGAGGTGCGTTTACCTGTGCGCCGACGACACCCACGGCACGGCGATCATGATCCGCGCGCGGCAGGAGGGGCGGAGCGAGGCCGACGTCATCGCCGACATGAGCGCGGCGCACCAGCGCGATTTCGCGGCGTTCCAGATCCGGTTCGACCACTACGGCAGCACGAACTCCCCCGCGAACCGCGCGCTGTGCGAGGAGATCTGGGCGTCTCTGCGCGAGCGCGGCAGGGTGACGACGAAGGAGGTCACGCAGCTCTTCGATCCGGAGGAGGGGATGTTCCTGGCGGATCGCTTCGTCAAGGGCACCTGCCCGAAGTGCGCCGCGCCGGACCAGTACGGCGATAGCTGCGATCGGTGCGGCTCGACGTACGCCGCCACCGATCTGGTCGAGCCGAGGAGCGCGCTGACGGGCGCGCGGCCCGAGGTGCGGAGCGCGCAGCACCTCATGGTGGCCATCGAGCCGGAGCGGCCGTTCCTGACGACCTGGACGCAGGGCGAGGGGCGGATGCCGAAGGAGATCGCGAACTACCTCGCGGGCCACTTCCTGTCGGAGCCGCTGCGCGACTGGGACGTGTCGCGCCCTGCGCCCTATTTCGGGTTCGAGATCCCCGACGCGCCCGGGAACTACTGGTATGTCTGGTTCGACGCGCCGATCGGGTACATGGCCGCAAGCAAGGAGTGGTGCGACAGGCAGAGCGAGGCGTTCGACGACTGGTGGCGATCCGAGGAGACCGAGATCGTCCACGTCATCGGGAAGGACATCGTGTATTTCCACACGCTCTTCTGGCCGGCGATGCTGAGGAGCGCGCGGTTCACGCTGCCGTCGCGCGTGCAGGTGCACGGGTTCCTCACGGTGAACGGGGAGAAGATGTCGAAGAGCAAGGGCACGTTCGTGCTCGCCTCGACGTACCTGAAGCACCTCGACCCGGCGTACCTCCGTTATTACTACGCGAGCAAGCTGAGCTCGAAGGTCGACGACATCGACCTGAACCTGGAAGAGCTCGTGAACAAGGTGAACGCCGAGCTCGTGAACAAGGTCGTGAACCTGGCGAGCCGGTCGTCGCGCTTCGTGGCGCAGGCGGGGCTGTCGGCGGCCTACCCGGACGACGGGGGGCTGTTCGCGGCGGCCGCGGCGGAGGCGGAGGCGATCGGCGCGGCGTACGCGGGGTTCGATTACGCGCGGGCGACGCGGATCATCGTGTCGCTGGCGGACCGGGCGAACGAGTATGTCGACCGGATGCAGCCGTGGGCGCTGGCGAAGCAGCCGGACAAGAAGGCGGAGGTGCAGGCCGTGTGCACGGTGGCGCTGAACCTGTTCCGGCAGATCGTGATCTACCTGGCGCCGGTGCTGCCGAAGCTCGCCGAGGACGTCGGGCGGCTGCTCGGGTGCCCGATGGACAGGTGGGAGCTCGCGAAGACGCCGCTTGTGGGGACGCCGGTGGCCGCGTATGAGCACCTCATGAAGCGGGTTGATCCGGGAGCGGTGGAGAAGATGATCGCGGAGAGCCGCCCTGCCGACGAGGCGGGGGCGCAGGGCGGGGCGGCCGCGCCGGCGGCGGCGGCGGAGCAGGCGGCGGGCGGGGGCGCGGCCGCAGAGGACGACGGCGCGGCGCTCGCGAAGGAGCCGCTGGCGCCGGAGTGCACGATCGACGACTTCGGCAAGGTCGACCTGCGCGTGGCGCGCATCGTCGCGGCGGAGCACGTGCCCGAGGCGAAGAAGCTGCTCAAGCTCACTGTGTCGCTCGGCGGGGAGGCGCGGAGGACTGTGTTCGCCGGGATCAAGGCGTATTACAAGCCGGAAGACCTCATCGGCAGGCTCGTCATCGTGTGCGCGAACCTGGCGCCGCGAAAGATGAAGTTCGGGCTGAGCGAGGGGATGGTGCTCGCGGCGGGGGACGAAACGGTGCACATCCTGGCGCCGGACTCGGGGGCGAAGCCGGGGATGCGGGTGCATTGAGGGCGGGCGGGCCCGCACCCACGTCTCGCGTGGACATGGGACCATCGCCCAGCTGAGAAACCCCCTCAAACTTCGGAGAATTCACAGGGAGGCGGGGAGAGAAATCTCGAAGATACTCCCTATCTCCCCGCCTCCCTGTTCAATTTCTCTGCTGAAAAAAAGGCTGCTAGATGAGGGGATTTTTTCGATCGCCCGCCGGCGGCAGGTTCGAGCTCGCGCAGCATGCTGAGCTGAGCTCGCTCTCATCACAGCTCCCCTCACCGGAACGGCCCCGCCGCCGGCGCGCCCGGCAGCCGGCAAGATCCGCCCGAGCACGAGGGATGCCCGAACCAGCCGGCGATCCACCTCCTGTTGCCCGAGAGCGCGTGGAAGAAGCCCTCCGCCACCTTCGAGAGCGTGTCGCCGCTCAGCCGGTACGACCACTCGCGGTAGCGCTCGAGGGCCCAGAGCGCGACGATGAAGGCCGCCGGGCCGGCCCAGACCTCGCCGCGGTCGCTGACCACCACGAGGTCCTCGCCGAGCCAGGGCACGTCCCCGAACCGCGCGGCCGCCTCGCCCGACCCCGCGGGCACGAACTCGATCTCGACGAGCGCGTCCTGGCGCTCCATCCACTCGCGGCATCTCACGCACAGCGCGCAGTCCGCGTCATAGAGGACGGTGATCCGCTCGATCATGGCTCTTCTCCTCGTGAACGGGGAGCAGGCCCCCGCCTCCCCCCTGCCGTCTCTCGTCCATCGTCACTCGTCCCCCGTCTCCCGTCTCCCGTCTTCCGTGCGCCTCTTCGTGCGCGTGCGCGTGCGCGTGCTCGCTCTCTCCTCTCCGCTCCCCCTCGTCTCCTCCCCACCCCCCCGGCTCGCGCCTTTCCTCGCTACGCGTGCGCCCCGAGCCTCATCTGCGGCGCTACAGGCGGCGGCAGCACCGCGAGCTTCGCCCGGCGCCGGATGCGGTGGAACACATAGAGGTTCCCGAAGTGCATGACCGCGAGCGAGAGCAGCAAGAGCCCGAGCTTCGACGACAGCACTTCGATCCCGCCCGCCACCGTCGTCGAGGGGTCCGCCTTCAGGATGAGCGACGCATACCCGAGGTTCACCAGGTAGAAGCCCACCACGAGCAGCCGATTCACCGCCTCTGCCATCCTCGGGTTGTCGGCGAACACGTCCTCCAGGAACACCGCTCCGTTCTTGAACAGCGTCCGCGCGATCCAGATCGTCAGTCCCACGCTGATGATCGCATACGCCCCGTACACCGCGACGATATAGCCCTCGAAGGCGCCTTCCATTTCGATTTCCATGCTCCGTCTCCTCGACACCCCCCTTAGCAGCGCGCGTGCCACCGCCGTATCCGCCCGCGAACGCGGCGCCAACGCGCGCCATCGAGCCCTCGCGCCCGCGTCGCGCCCGCCTCGCGCCCACGGCGTGGACAGCCCCCTGTCCACGCGGTGGATACCTCGCCCCCCCGCGTCCTCCGGCGCTATCGTGCCGCCTCCCACCCCGCCGAGGCCCCGTGAGACCCCTTGTCGCCCTCGCCTATTACCCGCTCTGGGCCGTCGTCGTGACCGTCGCGATCACCGCGCTGCGCCTCGGCCGCAACGTGGGCCGCGGCCTCGTCGCCCTCTGCTTCTTCCTCGCCTTCTGGATCACGGGGCTCATCCTGCTCGAGACCGACAGCACGCTCCGCCTCGCCGAGCACGTCCTCCCGAGCGGGATGATCCTCGCCGCCGGCCTCGCGCACGCCTACGCCGACGTCGCCGGCACCTCGCGCCGCCCCGTCGCCGTGGCCTACGTCGTGAGCGCCGCGGTCGCGCTGCTCGGGGCCGTCTCCCCGCGCCTGCTCTACGGCCCTGCGGCTCGCTCGCCCGGCCCGCTGTTCTTCCCGCTCGCCGTCGTCATGGGCGTCACCGCGATCGCGATCGGCGTCCACCTCGGGCGCGCGGTGCGCGGCGCCCGGGGGCTGCAGCAGCGGCGCCTCGCCGCGCTCTTCTTCGGCAGCGTGCTCGCGACGCTCGGGGGCGGCTTCGTCGTGATCCTCCGCGTGACCGGCCTCGGCGACGTGATCGTCGCCGCGCCGCTCCTCCTGGCCGCGATCCTGCTTGTCGCCTACGCCGTGCTGAGCAGCGAGCTCGGGCGATCCCGCCGCGTCGTCATGCAGGGGCTCGCCTACGCCGCCCTCACGGCGCTCCTGTCCACGTTCGGGCTGGCCGCCTTCTTCAAGCTGCTGCCGCACCTCTCGCCCGGCGGCGGCGCGTCGCTCCCCTGGCTCGCCTTCGTCATCTTCCTGGCCGCGCTCCCGCTCGACCCGCTGCGCATGCTCGTCGTCGAGCACCTCGGGCGCCGGCTCTTCGACAGGCCGATCGGCGTCCGCGACCTCGCCGACGAGGTCGAGCGCGTCGAGGTCCGCGCCGACCAGGCCGAGCGCCTCGCCGAGCTCGGGCGGCTCGCGAGCGCCGTGGCGCACGAGATCCGCAACCCGCTCGGCGTCATCGCCGCGCAGGCGAAGCTCCTCGAGCGGCAGGGCGCGAAGGCCGAGACCGTTGCCGCGCTGCGCGCCCAGGTCGACCGGGCGCGGCGCTTCCTCGACGACCTGCTCCGCTACAGCCGCCCGAGGCCGCTCGAGGTGAGCGAGGTCGACGTGCTCTCCACGCTGCGGCTCGCGGCGAGCCACGTGCGGCAGATCGTCGGCGAGGGCGCGCCGACCGTCGAGATCGCGTCCGAGGCCGGCGACGCGATCTTCGTCGAGGCCGACCGCGGGGCGTTCCTCGACGTCGCCACGGCGCTGCTGCAGAACGCCGCCATCGCGCTCGACGGGAGCCCCGCGGGGCGGATCGGCGTCCGCGTCGCGCGCGGCGAGGGAGGCGCCGTTGTCGTGCGCGTGGAGGACAACGGCCCGGGGGTGCCGGAGGCGATCGAGGCGAGGCTGTTCGAGCCGTTCGTGACGGGGCGCGGGCGCGACGCGAAGCACCCGGGCACCGGCCTCGGGCTGGCCGTCGCGGCGCGCTGGCTGGAGCGGCACGGGGGCGCGCTGCGCCACGAGCGCGCGCCGGCAGGGGGCGCGCGCTTCGAGGCGCTGTGGCCGGGGCGGGGGGCGGAGGCGGGGTGACGTCGCTCAGCCAGGGGGCATGCTCGCCGGATCCGCCGGATCGGTCCCCGCGTCCTCCTCGTCCCCGTCGAGCGCCCCGTCGCCATCGCGGTCGAGCGCCATCCGCACCCCCGCGCCCGGCGGCGCGCAGGTGTAGGTCAGCGCGTGCTCCGCGGACGCGCGCTGGCGCAGCGCCGCGTCGCCGATCGCCGCGCTCCCCGCCCTGTTCTTGCGGAACGTGCCGTCGCCCGGCTGGTAGAGGAAGCCCCTGTCCTCGCCGCCCATGCGGCCCTTCACCACGAGATCGCACTCGCCCGCGCCGGCGCGCGCGATGAGGAGATCCACCCGCTGCTCGGCCGCCGGATCGACCGCGCCGGTGAGCGTGGCCTGCTGGCCCACGATCGGCGCGAGGTTGCTGTCGAAGGCGTGCAGATAGTCTGTCACCTGATGGCGCAGCACGTCGCCCGGCTCGCCCGGCGGGAAGCCGGCGATCCCGGGGGCCTCGTTGAAGCCGAGCTGATCGTGGAAGCGGAAGATCGTGTCCACCGTCCCGTCGTGGGCGAAGCCGAACCCGCGGATCTGATCGCCCTGGAACAGGTGGTCTCGATCGTTGAAGCGGGGGTTCTGCACCATGCCGAACATGCCCACCTTCTGATAGAGGCCGCGGAGCTGGGCGACCTTGAAGCTCTGGAAGATGAAGTCGAACGTGTAGCGCCCGTCGGTCCCGAAGAAGCCCGGGAACTGCACCCCGTGCTCGGCGTTGGCCGTGGGATCGAGCACGTGGCATGAAGCGCAGGGGCCGCCCTCGCTGGGCGGCAGGAGGAAGAAGGCCTTGCCCGCCGCCTGATCGGGGGTGAGCGCGTTGTCCAGCCGCCGGATCGGGTTGGGCGGATACATCATCTGGAGGACGAAGTCGGTGAACTCCTGCATGTCCGGCGCGGGGATGGGCGCGTCGCGCCCGAGCAGGCCGACGAAGGCGACGTTGAACTTCTTGAACGCGGCGTCCTCGTCGAAGGTGCCGCTGTCCGGCTGCGCGCTCGGCGCGTCGTTGCCGCCGGTGCGGTCTCCCCGCCAGTGCATCGGGCCGTGGTTGGCCATCCCACGCAGGGTCTGCGTCGTCATGGGCCCCTTGAGCGCGGCGAACTCGGCGGGCTGGCCGAAGAGCGTCGGATCGAGCGCGAAGGGGCCTGGCATCGGCGTTGTCAGCGCGTCCGGATCGCCGAGGTCCCACGCCAGGCTGTCGGTGTCGCCGAAGACATGGCAGCTCGCGCAGGCCGAGTCGCCGTGGCTGGACGAGAACGAGGCGTCGTAGAGGAAGCGGCGGCCGCGGACGACGCTCTCCGGCTCGGGGCTGTACATGGGCACGTGCGCGACCTCGGCCCGGGCGTCGGTGTCGATGACAGCGATGGAGTTGTCGAAGCGCGTGAGCGCGTAGAGCTGGCCGCGCGCCTCGTCCAGCACCACGCCGGTCGGCCCGCCGCCCGAGACCGGGATCTGGCGCGCGAGCCTGGGCACGAAGGTGTCGGCCTCGAGCGCCGCTGTCTGGAAGACGCCGATCTTGTCCGAGCCGAGCGCGGCGACGTAAAGCCTCTTTCCGTTCGCCGAGACGGCCATGCCCTGAGGCAGCGCGAGGCTCTTCCGGTTCTCGGCGTTGGGGACCGGGGCGCAGCACGCGTTGTAGTCGATGTGCTTGTTCAGGTGCCGCGGGGCCACGGCGCCCGTCGCCGGATCGAGCACGGTGATGCGGTTGTGGTTGAAGCGGCCGCGCACCGTGTGGCCCGCGAAGACGCCGGGGCCCTCGAAGCGCTGCTCGTTGAACGCCTCGGTGTTGGCGACGTAGACGCGCCCGCTCACCGGGTTGACCGCCATGTTGTAGAGGATCGTGCCGACGCCCCCGAAGGAGCCCGTGGGGCCCGCGACAGGCGCGGGCGGGTCGGCCAGGGCGTCGAGGACGAAGACGTCCTTGTCCGGCAGGGCGAAGTTCACCTTGTCGTCCCAGGAGCGATTCAGCTCGTCCACCCAGTGCTGGCCGTTGAACCGGACGATGAGGGGCGCCGAGGGCTGCGCGACGTTGGCGGCGTTGGTCGTCGGCGGCGGCAGGCCGAGTCCCAGGTTCACCACGTTGGTCTCCACGACCGTGGTGCGGTTGCCGGAGTGGAAGGCCGCCGCGTAGACGCGCGCGCCGTCGGGCGTCGCAGCGAGCGCGCGGGGCGTGTCGCTGAAGAGGGTGATGATTGTCAGCGGCGCCGCGCTCGGGCTCGCCGCGGAGAAGACCCAGACGTCGGCGCGGCCCACGCCCGGCGTGGTGAGCGCCGGGTCCACAGGGCTGTTCTGGCCGCGGTGCGCGGTGGTGATGAACGCGCGGCCCTTGCCGGCGCCCGCGAAGACGATATCGCGAGGCTCGTCGCCGACGAGCAGCGTGCGCACCACGCGGGGCCTCCTCGGCCTGGAGACGTCGACCACGCTCACGCTGTCGGAGAGGTGGTTGACGACCCAGACCTCGTCGTCGCTGCGGGCCGCTACAGCGACGGGCTCCAGGCCGACGGTGACCGAGCCGCGGTGCTCGAGCGTGCCCCTCCGGACGTTGAAGATCTCCAGCCGGTTATCCGGCGTGTTGACGGCGAAGAGCGTCGAGCCGTCGGGCGAGAGGGCGAGAGGGCGCACCTGGCCGCTCTCGAAGAGGGGGTACGACGGGGCGGCGGCGAGCGCGCTCGGGGCGCTCCCAGCAGCACGGGGTTCGTCGACAGGCGTGCCGGCGTCGCTGCAGGCGGCCAGGGCGAGCGCCGGGAGCGACAGGAGAACGAGCTTCATCATTGGGCACCTCGGAGGCTGGAGGAACATACAATGATGACATAAAAGTGCAGTCGCCTGGCAAGAGGGAAGATTCAAATCATGATATGTCTGTTTGGTAAGACACTTTCACAGGGCGAGGCGCCCTCATGGAAGCAGCGCTCTACACTGTGTTACAGGTCTTCCGCCGTGGGCTCCTGGCCCACAACGAGAGCCGGGGCCGGGCGGCGCATCAGCGTGAGCGCGACATAGACGACGAACGAGATCGAGAAGCCCGAGAACCAGGCGTAATGGTAGAAGTCCATCCACGCAGCGGACACCGTCACGACCTTGATGGTGCCGAGGAAGCCGGGCAAGTTGGGCAAGACGCCGGCGACGAGGGCGACGATCGCGATGGGATTCCACCCGTTCGCGTACCAGTAGGTGCCTTCCCGCCTGTAGAGCTGGACGAGATCGAGCTTGGTCCTCCGGATCACGTAATACTCCGCGATCAGGATCGCGCCGACGGGGCCGAGCAGCGCGGAGTAGCCGACGAGCCAGGTGAAGATGTACCCGGTGGGGTCGCTGACCAGCCGCCAGGGCTGCATCAGGATCCCGAGGATGCCGGTGATCAGGCCCCCGGTCCGGAACGAGATCCGTGACGGCCAGAGGTTCGAGAAGTCGTTGGCCGGGCTCACCACGTTCGCGGCGATGTTCGTCGCCAGGTTGGCGATGCTGAGCGCCGCGAGCGAGACGATCAGGACGACAGGGCTCTCGAAGCGCGCGAGCAGGACGACCGGATCCCAGATCGTCTCGCCGTAGATGACGACCGTGGCGGAGGTGACCGCGACGCCGATGAACGAGAAGAACGCCATGGTGGGCGGCAGGCCGGCGGCCTGGCCGAGGATCTGGTCGCGCTGCGAGCGCGCGTAGCGCGTGAAGTCGGGGATGTTGAGCGCCAGGGTCGACCAGAAGCCGACCATCCCTGTCAGCGCGGGGAAGAAGAAGCTCCAGAACTGGCCCTCCCTGGGCTGGCCCGGCGCGAACGACGAGGGCTTCTCGAGCATCGGGCCGAACCCGCCGGCGCGGTTGTATGCCCAGAGGAGCAGCAAGAGGCCGAGGCCGACCAGGAGGGGCGCCTTGATGTTGAGCAGGATCCGGATCGACTCGATGCCCAGGTAAACGATCCAGACGTTGATGCCCCAGAACAGCAGAAAGCAGGCGAGCTGGGGGGCGTTGATGCCGAGCGGCGTCACCGGCATCTGCTCTATCGATGGCATGAAGACGGCGACGATCTTGTAGATGGCCCACCCGCCGAGCCATGTCCCGATCCCGAACCAGCCACAGGCCACGAGCGCTCGCAGCACCGCGGGCACGTTGGCCCCTCGGACGCCGAAGGCGCTCCGGCAGTAGACGGGGAATGGAATGCCGTACTTCGTGCCCGCGTGCGCGTTGAGGATCATGGGGAGCAGCACGATGACGTTGCCGAGGAGTATCGTGAGCTCGGCCTGCACCCAGCTCATGCCTTCGGCGATCAGGCCCGAGGCGAGCATGTACGTGGGCGTGCAGGCGCACATGGCTACCCACAGCGCGGCGATGTCCTTCGTCCCCCATTTGCGCTGGTCCAAGCGCACGGGCGCGAGGTCCTCGTTCATGGTGCGGGGGTCGAACCCGCCCTCTGTCCCCTGGACGCCGTCGCTGGCTCTGGCGCCGTGAGCCGCGGGTTCTGCGTCGGGCCGGTCAGTCGCGTGCGGGGGCGCCATGATCGACAAGGCTACACGGTCAGCGGTCCGGCGGTCGAGCGCCGGCGGGGCCGCGCCGCAGGGCGAAAGCGATACCCTCCTTCAGCGTCCGAAGCGTCACGATGCCGCCTACACCGACGCCTTGCTGGACCAGCGTCTGCGCGATGCGCGGCTGGATGCCGGTGAGCACCACCTGGGCGCCGAGGAGCCTCACCGCCTTGGCCAACCGGAGCAACGCGTCGGCGACCTGGGCGTCGATGACGCCGACGCCCGTGATGTCCAGGACCACCGTCGTGGCGTTGTGCGTGACGACCCCGTGGAGGAGGGTCTCGAGCGCCGCCGCGGCGCGGGCGCCGTCGAGGACGCCGATCAGCGGCATCGCGATGACCTGATCGGCCACCGGCATGAGCGGCGCCGACAGCTCGCGCACCATCTGCTCGAGCTTCATCGTCTTCTCGGCGACGCGCAGCTCGAGCTCGGCGTTGAGGCGCCTCACCTCGTCCTCCGCCTGCCGGCGCTCGGTGACGTCGACGCCGATCGCCTGGAACTCGGCGTGCGGCCCCCCCTCGCCGAGCGGGGCGCGGTTGGTCCAGCGCATCCAGCGGGTCGAGCCGTCCGGGCGCACGACCCGGTGCTCGGTGTGCACGATGGGGTTGTCGGGGCCGAGCTTCGCGAACTGCTGGTCGAGCAGCCGCTGGTCCTCGTCAGGGACGAGCGGCGTGAAGCGGTGACCGACCAGCTCCTCCTGCGTCTTGTCGAAGTACCGGCAGTACACCTCGTTGACGAACGTCAGCGTGCCATCCATCCGGAAGCGGCAAATGAGCTCGGTCTGGTCCTCGACGATGCCCCGGTAGCGGGCCTCGCTCTCCCGCAGGGCGATCTCCACGCGCAGCTTCTCGGCGAGCTCCTGCTCGAGCTCCGCGTTCCGCCGGCGGAGCATCTCCAGCTCCGTCTCTGCAGCAGCACCGGTTCTCGCACCGACCTCGCTCATGATCCCGTGGTCCCTCGAAGCGCAGATGGAAGGCGGCGTCCTTCCGAGCCACCGTACCAAAAGCAAGGCTACCCCGGGCGAACTTCGGACGTCCGCTCCTCGCGCGCAGCGCCTCCGACACCGCACGACCTTCACGTTGGATCGATGTACGCGAGCGCACCGCCGCCGATCGTGAGCCCCGATACCGCGCGACGCTCCGAGGAGGGGACTCTGCCCGGATGATCACCCTGACCATTGATATCCTCGATCCGGGCCTCTACCTGTGATCCTTCGCGTCGCCGGTCCATCGCTTCCGGCGCTCGGCGGTGCGGGACATCGAGCTGGGCTGGCAGCGGATCGCGGCAGGGGACCTGCCTGGCGCGCGGAGGCCCTGGACGGGCCTGGATCCGCGCCCTGGCGACGCGGTACGGTCACCCGTGACCGAGACTGTCCTGCTCATCGACGACGATCCCGGGTTCCGCGACGCCTACAGCGAGCTGCTCGCGCACGAGGGCTACGCGGTGGCCGAGGCGGGGGTCGCCCCGAAGGCGCTCGCGGAGCTCCGTCGGACGAGCGCGCGGCTCGTCGTGCTCGACCTCATGCTGCCGCCGTCGGGCCGCCCGGAGGAGGGCGCGGCGCTCGCGGAGAGGATCCTCGCCGAGCGGCCGGCGGCCAAGGTGATCGTCGTCTCCGGCGCGGGCGAGACGCCGCTCGCGCTGCACCTCGTCCAGCGCGGCGTGTACGACTTCCTGGCCAAGCCGGTCGACCCCGACGTGCTGCTCGCCGTCGTCGCGCGCGCGGCGGCGCGCCTGGCGCTGGAGGACCGGGTCGCGGAGCTCGAGCGCTCGCTCACCGCCCGCGAGGGCGACGCCTCGGCGCTGCTCGGGCAGTCGGCGGCCTTCCTCGAGGCGAGGGCGCTGTGCGAGCGCGCGGCGCCGGCCGACGTGCCGGTGCTCATCACGGGCGAGTCGGGGACCGGAAAGGAGGTGTTCGCCCGGTACCTGCACGCGAGGAGCCGGCGGAAGGACAGGGCGTTCATCGCGGTCAACTGCGGCGCGCTCGCGCCGACCCTGCTGGAGTCGACGCTGTTCGGCCACAAGAAGGGCGCCTTCACGAGCGCGATCAAGGACGCTCCCGGCCTGTTCGTCGAGGCGGACGGAGGGACGCTGTTCCTCGACGAGATCGGCGACATGGATCCGGCGCTGCAGGTGAAGCTCTTGCGCGTGCTCGAGACGGGCGAGATCCTGCCCGTGGGCGCGGCGCGGCCGGCGATCGTGGACGTCCGCATCGTGTCGGCCACGCACAGGGCGCTGGAGTCGATGGTCGCGAGCAAGACCTTTCGCGACGACCTCTACTGGCGCGTGCGGGGCATCGAGATCGCCTTGCCGCGGCTCGCCGACCGGGTGGGCGATCTGCCGCTGCTCGCGCAGCACTTCCTGAACATGGCGCGGGCGCTCGTGCCGCGCTCGCCCGTGACAACGGTGTCGCCCGGCGCGATGCGGCGGCTCGAGGCGTGCGACTGGCCCGGCAACCTGCGCGAGCTCCGCCACGAGATGCAGCGCGCGCTCGTGATGGCCGGAGGAAGGGGAGAGATCCTCGAGGAGGACCTCTCCCCCGCGCGGCGAGGCGCCGCGCCCGCAGCCGCGGCGGCAGGCAGCGACGAGCTGGGCGAGGGGGCGACGCTGGAGGAGAAGATCGCGGCGCTGGAGCGGCGGGAGATCGCCGCCGCGCTCCGGGCGACCCAGGGGAACCGGAGCCAGGCAGCGGCGCGGCTCGGGCTGTCGCGCCAGGGGCTGCTCAACAAGATGGATCGGTACGGGCTGAAGTGAGCGCGGCGGGGATGCGGTGGTGAGGTAAAAATCTGCTCACCTGAGATCGCAACCTGAATCGGCAGGCACCCACAGAAACATGAGCCGCGCCGAGCTCGGGCCGGCACTGAAGGGACCGAGAGCGCGGCTCGCAGCTCGTACTGCGCCGCCCAGGGTCGTCCCTGGTCTCAGGAGAGAGGGAACCACAGAGGCACAGAGAACACAGAGGGAAGACAGGTGAAGAGAGAAAATTCTACTCTCTCTCTCTCCTCTGTGCCCTCTGTGCCTCTGTGGTTCAATTTCTTCCCCTCACGGACCAGGGACGAACCTGAGCGACAAGGTACCAGCTCGGTCCGATCGAGACCGCGGCGCCCGTCGATCGGGTCCACCGGTGCACCCGATCGGCGCGACGCCGGCCGCTCAGCACGTGCGATGTCGCTCGCTCGCCGCTTGCGCGCAGCGATCATCGCAGATGAGTAACTTCAGGAGGAGTCATGACGCTTGGCAGGATGATGCTTGTGGGGTGTCTGTCGCTTGTCGGAACTGCCCTCGTCGGCTGTGGGCTCGCCGGCGCCGATCGCGTCGGCGAGGGGAGCGGCAACGTGGTCGTGACTCCCCCCACGTCCGAGGGCGACGGCTGCACGCTCACGCAGGGTTACTGGAAGAACCACGAGGAGAGCTGGCCGGTGTCGTCGCTCACCATCGGCGGCGTGGCGTACTCGCAGGAGGAACTGCTGGAGCTCTTCCGGACGCCCCCGAAGGGCGATGCCAGCCTGATCGTGGGCCACCAGCTCATCGCCGCGCTGCTCAACGTGGCGAGCGGCGCGAGCGACGCCGCCCTCGGCGGGGCGCTCGCGGACGCCGAGGCGTGGATGGCCGCCAACAAGGACGCCGACGGCCGGCTCCCGTACGGCGTGAAGCGGGGCAGCGCGGCCGACGCCGCCGTCTCGCTCTCGGGCGCGCTCGCGGACTTCAACGAAGGCGGCATCGGCCCTGGCCACTGCGACGACGGGCCCAGCAGCGGCTCCGGCAGCACGGGCGGCGGCGACGGCGGCGACTGTGACTGCGATGGCGGCACCGGGAGCACCGGCGGCGCGGGCGGCAGCGACGGCGGCACGACAAGCACCGGCAGCGGCGCGGGGGACTGCCCCCACGACGGCGGCACGAGCAGCAGCAGCAGCGGCACGGGCGGGACCGGCGGCAGCAGCGGCGACCCGGACGGCGGGGAGGGTGGGTCCGCCTGGACCTGCGACGCTCCCTGCAGCAACGGGGACGCGTGCTCGGCCGGCTACTCCTGCGTCCTCGGGTGCTGCACGTTCGTCGCCAACTGACCGCCTTCGGGCTGGAGCACCGGTGACGGGCTGAGCCCGCCGGCGATCAGGTCACCGCGCCACGGACCCTCGCGTGACGGGAAGCGGGCGACTCCCCCTCCCGTCACGCCGCCGCGCCAGCCAGGCGGGGCAACAGCGACGGCCAGCTCCGCGGCGGCTTGAACAGGTACGCCGGCGCGGGACCATCGACGATGTGCTCGACAGCGTCGAGGTCGCTCCCGGGCAAGAGCACCCCGCCCAGCGACGCCCGCACGAGCGGTATCCGCGCCGGATCGAAGCCCATCTCCTGCGACGCGATCCCGTCGACGACGCTCGGGTCGAACCCGCCGATCAGCAGCCCCGCGCGCACCGGCGTCGCCCCGAGCGGACCCTCGCCCTCGCCCGCGACGATGCCGTCGACGATCGTCAGGTACCGCCGCTGCGGCTCCCCGCGCAGCGCGCCTGTCCGGTCCGCGAAGAACAGGATGCGGTTGAGATCCAGGATCGTCCGCCAGAGCGTGTTGTTCCCCTCCCAGCTCCCGTCGATGACCTTCGGCGGCGCCCCGAGCCGCGGCGCGCGCGCCACGAGCGAGTGATCGCCCGGGAGCGGGAACCGGCTCAGCTTGTTCTCCACCGCGTCGCCGAGGCCCTGCGGCCTGTCGAACTCGTCGCCGCCCACCGACGGGTCGCCCTCGGTGAAGTGCGGGAGCCAGTACTTCTCGTTGGTCAGGCCAATCACGCTCTTCAGCGAGAGCGTGACCCCTGTCTTCTTGTGCGTCTTCAGCTTGGGAAGGTTGATGACGACGTCCGCGTCGAGGAGCGTCTGGGGGATGCTGTACTCGTGCCGCTCCCCGCTGTGGTGCGGCACCGGCGTCGCGTAATGGCTGCGGTGGAACCGCAGCGCGCCGGAGCGCGGGGCGCCCGCGGCGGCGAAGAAGCTGTCCCGGCCGAGATCGACGACCCGGTAGCCCCTCGGATCGCCGGGGAGGCGGCGGCGGAGGAGCAGGCCGAGGTTCCACGAGCGGCCGAAGCGGCGCACGTCGTCGAGCGCGAACACAGGCGCGACCCGGAAATAGCGCAGGTCGATGAAATCGACGTCGTGCCCCTGCGCCTTGAGGTGATCGATCACCTCGAAGATGCCGAGCGGGCCCGCGACCTTCTCGATCTCGCAGCCCTCGACAGGCGAGTCGACGACGCGCACCCGCCCGCGCGGGCCCGCGGCGCGGAGCGCGTGGTCGAGCACGGGCCGGAGGAGCGAGCCGTGCGTGCTCGAGGCCGCGAGCAGCTCGCCCGTGATCTTCTGGTGGAGGTTCTTCGACGAGACGAGGTTCGGCTTGATGATCACGCTGTCGCCCGGCGCGATCAGGTCGCCGAGCGGGTTCCACGCGGGCGTGCCGGCGCGGGCCGCGTCGAGGCCGAGCCGCCGGAAGAGCGCCTCGACGGCCTCGTAGACAGGGTTCGGCGGATCGAAGGGCGCGCGCTCGGCGTAGCTCACGCCAGGCCTGGAGACCGTCACAACGCGGTTCATCGTCGCTGCCATCGGGGGCTCCTCGTCAACCGCCCGCGCCGCTCTCGCCGGGCGACAGGATCACCGCCGGCGCGGCGCGCTGGAAGTCGACGTTCAGGCGCGAGACGCTCGCGAGGTGCTTGCCCGTGCGGACGAGCGCGATCTCGTCCGCGAACTCGACGGAGATGCGCATCCGCTCGCCGAGGTAATGGCGGAACGTCGCGAGCACCTCGTCCAGCACCTGCTGCGAGAACCGCCCGCCCTTCACGACGCGGAACGTGATCGCGTCGCGCTCCTCCTGCACCACCTGGAAGCGCTTGATCGCGTAGTCGAACTCCTTGAGATAGTGCGCGAAGAACGTGCCGGGCAGATACCGCCCGTCCGTCCCCCGGATGATGGACTGGACCCGACCCTCGATGCGGCCGACGCGCGGCGCCCCCCGGCCGCAGGGGCACGGCACGGCCGGATCCATCGCCTCGGCGAGGTCGCCGATGCGGTAACGCACGAACGGCATGCAGAAGTTGTTGAGATCGGTGATCACGACCTCTCCGATCTCGCCGGGCTCCGCGGGGCGCCCGTCGCGCAGGACCTCGACGAGGTAGCCCTCGGCCACGACGTGGTGGCCCTCGTGCGCGTCGCACTCGTACGCGATGCCCGAGAACTCGCGGCTCCCGTACTTGTCGAAGACCTTGCAGCCGAACGCCTCCTCGATGAGCCGGCGGCTCGGCAGCGGCAAGGTCTGCGCGCTCGACATGATCGCGCGCGGCCGGGCCGCGACCTTGCCGGTGCCCTTGACGTAATGGGCGAGGAAGTCGAGCGCCTCGGCGTAGCCGTCCATGAGCACCGGCTGCACCTCGGCGATCCGCGCGATCATCTGGCTCAGGTTGTCGTCGGACAGCTCGAAGATCGGGATGAACGTCCGGTTCGACAGGATCGCGTCCGCGCGCTCGCGGGCCGCCTGCCACTTCGTCATGCCGATGGTCTGGTGCCACAGCCGCACCGTGGGGTCGCCGAAGCGGTACCCCGTCCACTCCTGCGCGCGCAGCGTGGCCGCCCAGCGGAACTCGAGCTGCGCCCTGTCGGCGTAGCAGACGAACGGCTCGCCGGTGGAGCCGCTGGTCGTGATCTTGAGGACCTGCGACTTGTCGTGGTTCTCCGACATGATGTCGAAGTAGAGGTGGCGCCGGATATCCGCCTTCGTGAGGAACGGCAGCTTGTGGAGGTCGTCCTGGCCGCGGATGTCCTCGGGCCGGAGCCTGAGCTCCTGCATGCGCGCGCGGTAATAAGGCACGTTGCGGTAGCAGTGGCGGATGAGCCGCCGCAGCTTCTCGTCCTGGAGCTCGCGCGTCTGCGCCGGCGCGAGCCACTGCGTCTTGCGCAGCGTCTCGTAGTAGTGCTCGACGTCGCGCGTGATCATCCAGTGGGTGTGGTTGAACGCGGCGAGGTACGCGCGCCACTTCGCCGTGGTGAGCGGATCGCGCTCCGGCGAGCGGCCCGTGACCGGGTGCCGGCGGAGGTACTGCGTGGCGATGTCGGCCGGGATCCTGTCGACGCGGTACTCCCACACCGCCTTGCCGAGGTCGTGAAACGACTTGGCGACGGCGCTCACCTCGCGCTGGTCGAGGAAGGAGGTGCCCTGTCGCCGCTGCTCGAAGAGCGTCTCGACCTCCTTGTACGAGTAGCCCTTGGCGTGGGCGGCGACAAGGATGAACGACTGCCAGTAAAAGTAGCTCCCCTCGTACGTGAGCAGGTCCTGGAAGACCTCGCGCGCGCACATCACGAAGCCGCTCTTGTTGTCCTGGAGCGACATGCCGAAGGTCTTGTTGAGGAGGTAGTTGAGCCCGCGGCTCAGGTGATACCGCCGGTCCCGGCGCCGCCCGACGGCGCTCCGCCAGCCCTGGACGACATCGACGCTGTGCTCGTAGAGCTCGCGCCGGAGGCGCAGGAGGTCCTCGGGCTGGTACTGGAGATCGGCGTCGATGATGGCGACGAGCTTGCCACGGGCGGCGGCAGCGCCGGTGCGCCACGCCGCGGTGATGCCGCGGTTCTGCGGGTGGAAGCACCCCACAACGAGCCCCGGGTGGGCGGCGGCGAGCGCCTCGATCGTCGTCTTCGTGCCGTCGGTCGAGCCGTCGTCGACAAGGAGGAGCTCGCCCGCGAGGCGCCCCTCGCGGAAGACGCCGAGGACGCGCTCGGCGAGCTCGGGGATGTTCAGCTCCTCGTTCAGACAGGGCACGATGACGGAGAGCTCGATCGGCGTTTTGGGCGGCGTCTCGGGCGGCGTCTCCGGAGCGAGCTCGGATCGGGGTTCGGACATGGTGGGTTCGCGGGGGGTCACAGGGGGACGCAGCGGAAGCACGCGCGGATCGGCAGCGCGTCGTGCGGCGCGGCGCGGCGCTCGGTCACGCGGAAGTGGCGCGCGAGGAGCCGGCCGAACTCGTCGGGCGTCCACTTGTGCAGGTGGTAGACGTCGCCGCCCCACTGGATGCGGTCGCGCAGGAGGTAGCCGACCGGCGTGCGGCGGACGATGCCCTTCAGCTTCGCGATGAGCGGGTCGTTCGGGACCGTGATGGCGGCGACGCCGGCGGGGCGCAGCAGGCGGGCGATGGCCGCGAGGACGGCGGAGGGGTCGACCGTGTGCTCAAGGACCTCGGTGCAGACGATGCGATCGAAGCTCGCGGCGGGGAGGTCGAGCTTGTCGACCTCGCCCTTGAGGAAGCGGGCGTCGTAGCCCGCGAGGTTCTTGCGGGCGGTGTCGAGGAAGACGTCGGAGACGTCGATCGCCGTGATGCGCGCCCGCGGGAACATCCGCAGCACGTGCCCGCCGCCCGAGCCGACCTCGGCGAGATCGAGGCCGGCGCAGTCGCCGAGCATGTCGCGGATGATGGCGAGCCGCTCGCGCTCGATGAGCCGGATCGGCAGCGGGGCGCGGTCGTAGTAGTCGTCGATCGGGTGCTCGCGGGCGAGGCGGTCGTTGAGCGCCTCCACGTCGATGTCGCCGGCCACGTTCGGCATGGCGGCCCCATAGCACGGGGGCGGCGGTGCCTCACCCGGGGCGCGGCGGCGAGAGGCCGTGTCGCGCCCGCCGCGGCGGCGAGGAGCCGTGTCGCGCGCGCGCCCCTCAGCGCGCGCCGGTCGAGCGCGGGTAGCTCCCCAGCACCTTCACCATCTCGCAGCGGGCGCGCAGCCGCTCGACCGCCTCGGCGACGCGCGGGTCGCTCCGGTGGCCCTCCAGGTCGACGAGGAACACGTAGTCCCAGTGCTTCTGGCGGCTCGGCCGCGACTCGATCCGGGTCAGGTTGATCGCCGCGTCGTCGAAGATGGCGAGCACCCGGCGGAGCGCGCCGGGCTCCTCCTGCACGGAGAAGACGAGCGACGTCTTGTCGGTGCCCGTCGGGGGCGCGTCGGCCGGGGCGATGACGATGAAGCGCGTCGCGTTCTCGGGGCGATCGTGGATGCGCTCGCGCAGCAGCGGCAGGCCGTAGAGCTCGCCCGCGCCGCGGCTGCCGATCGCCGCGGCGGCGGGGTCGCCGAGGGCCTCGTGCGCCGCCGCGGCGGCGGAGACCGTCTGGACGATCTGCGCGCCGGGGAGGTGCTTCGCGAGCCAGAGGCGGCACTGCGAGAGCGCGTGCGAGTGCCCGTGCACCCGCGCGACGCCGCTCAGCCCCGCCGCCTGGCTGAACAGGCAGTACGCGACGTCGAGCACGAGCTCCTGCCGGATCTGGAGGTCGCTCTCGATCAGGGCGTCGGCCGTCAGCGTCACCGATCCGTCGGTCGAGCTCTCGACCGGGACGACGCCGCAGGCCGCCTCGCCCGCGCGCACGGCGTCGAAGACGCCCTCGATGGTGCCCGTCTCCCTGTAACGGGCCGCCAGCCCGAACAGGTGCCGCGCCGCGACCTCCGCGAAGGCGCCCTCCGTGCCCGGGAAGGCGACCTTCATGGGCTCCTCGAGCGCCAGGCAGGCGCTCATCACCTCGCGGAAGACCACCCGGATGGCGTCGCGCGGGAAGCGGCCGGCGCCTTTGGCCTGGAGCCGGGTGAGGACGCGCCGCTCCCGCTCCGGGTCGTGGAACTGCGTCGCGTTCGCGGCGCGCTTCGTGTGGGCGACCTCGACGGCCACCTCGGCCCGCTCGGCGAGGAGATCGAGGATCCGGTCGTCGATGCTGTCGATGCGCACACGAAGCTCGTCCAGGGTCGCCATGAGCTGCTCCACCTCGGAAGGGGCGGCCATCAAAGCGCAGGGGACGCCGCTCCGCAAGGCTCGCTTCGGCACGGGGAGCGGGCGCGAGACGCGCGCGACGGAGACGGGCGTCAGGGGCGAAGCGGCATCCGTGCGGGCTCGACGCGTGGAGCGGATGGGCGAGAGAGGACCGGAAAGGGCGCAGAGGAGGAGAGGGCTCCTGGCGCGGGCGGGAGGATCGGGCGCGGGCGCGAGAGGATCGGGCCGTGAGGGAGACGTTATGCTTCCGGGCCGAGCTCGGGGGCGACGACGGACTTGGTGGCCGTGGCCTTCCGGCGGGAGCGTCGTTGGGGGGACAGGTCCCCTCCTGGGTCAGCGTAACCGGGGGATGGTCGGTCATGAGGAGCCGCTGTCAACAGCGCTCGACGGGGCCAGACGTCTGAATGCTGCTGCGACGATGTTCTTGCGCAGCTTCCGATAGCAGGCGTCCGGCGATCGGAGAGGACGGCAGCGCGACTTCGTTGCTTTCGTTCGTCGCGTATTGACACGGTGCGTTCTGCCGTGGATATGTGGGCGCCAACAACAGACATTGCGTCGGGAGTATCTCGAATGCGACACGCGGGCTGGTTCTGTCGTCTCGTGGTGTGTTTTGCTGTGGTGCTCTTGCTCGGGCGGGGGCACGAGGGCCTCGCGCTGGCCGGGCCTCCGGAGCCGCGGCTCTTGCCGCTGTCGCCTCCGGGCGGCGGCGTGGCGCTCTCCACGGTTCCTTTGCGGCTGCCGAGCGACGGGGCAGGGGGCCTGTTGCTGGGGCCTCGGTTCGACGCGCCGCTGGTCGAGGATGTGGGGGCGCCCCATGGAGAGATGGTGCTCCCCCATCAGGCCGGGGTGGTGGCGTTCGAGGGGGCCGTGCTGGAGATCCCCGAGGGCGCGGTGGACGAGCCGGTGCGGATCACGATCCGGCCGCTCGACCCAGGCGACGTGCAGCCGATGGGGCGCGCGATGGTCAATGTCACGCCCGGAGGCAAAGCCTACCGCTTCGGGCCGCACGGCCTCAGGTTCAAGAAGCCCGTGCGGCTGACGCTGCCGTATGACGAGCACGCCATTCCGCCGGGGATGACGGCGCAGCACATCACCGGCTTCTATTTCGACGAGGCGCTCGGCACGTGGCAGCGCGTCGAGCGGGCCGGCGAGGCCGAGAAGGGCAAGCTGGCGAGCCTGACCGACCACTTCACCGATTTCATCAACGCGACGCTGGCGATGCCGGACGCGCCGGGGGCGCGCTCGTTCGATCCGAGCAGCATCAAGGGGCTCGCGCTCGGCAGCCCGCTCGCCGGCGTGACGATGATCGCGCCGCCGGAGGCGAGCTCGAGCGGCTCGGCGCACCTGAGCCACCCGATCGAGGTCCCGCCGGGCCGCAACGGCATCCAGCCATCGCTCGCCGTCCGCTACGACAGCGAGCATCGCAACGGCTGGCTCGGCGTGGGCTGGGATCTGCAGCTGTCGCGGGTGGAGATCGACACGCGCTTCGGCGTGCCGACGTACGCGACGGGTGAGGAGCGGTACGCGCTCGACGGCAGCGAGCTCGTGCGGATGGGCGACGCGTCGAGCGAGCCGTATGTCTACCGGCAGCGGGTGGAGGGGCGCTTCGCGCGGATCCTGCGCCACGGGACCGGGCCGGACAGCTATTCCTGGGAGGTCACGGACAAGAACGGGACGACCTATGTCTACGGGCGCAGCGCGACAGCGCGGCTCGCCGATCCGGACCCGGGCCGCCCGAGCAACGTGTTCCGCTGGTACCTGGAAGAGGTCCGCGATCCGTTCGGCAACCAGATGTTCATCCAGTACGCGCGCTGGTCGGACACCGCGGGCCCGGCGCCGCGCATCGAGGTGCACCCCGAGCGAATCGAGTACACGGCCAACACGTCGCAGGGCGTGGACGCGGCGTACGCCGTGGACTTCATCTCGGAGGGCGGGCGCCCGGACGTGATGCTGAGCGGCAGGCCGGGCTTTCTGGAGCAGACAAGCCAGCGGCTCGCGCGCGTGGACGTGCGGTTCGGCGATACCATCATCCGCAGCATTGCGCTCGAGTACGCGCAGGGCGACTTCGGCAAGAGCGTGCTCCAGGCGATCGCGGTGCTCGGCAAGGGGAGCTGCAACGCCAACGGCACGCTCACGAGCGAGGAGCTCTATCGGCACACGTTCGAGTACTTCTCCGCGCCGCGCACCGCGTCCGGGCAGCCCGGGGCGTTCGCGGCGGACGCCGTGACGTGGGGGCAGGCGTGGTCTCAACGTGGCCTGTCGCGCACGGAGGACTCGACCTTCGGCGGCAGCGTGTCCGTGGGGCTGCTCGGCATCGTCAGCGTGGGCGGCGGCGGTTACAGCGGCAACCAGACGACGCGTGCCAGCCTGCTCGACCTGAACGGCGACGGGCTGCCCGACTTCGCCGGCGACGGCGGGGACACGCTGCGCAACCTGCTGCGCCTTCCCGACGGGAATCACCTCGATCCGTTCCACCTCAGCGGGCTCACCAGCGACGATCTCGGGTTCACGGACACCTCGGGATGGAGCGTTCACGCCGGCATCAACGTGGGCGATGCGCTGAGCGCGTCGGCGGCGTACACGCGCAGCCGGGCGGAGGACGAGCGGGTCGTCTCGGACCTCAACGGCGACGGGTTCCCTGACCTCGTGTCGGTCGGGGCGCTCGGGCAGCTGCAGGTCGCGATCAACGATCGACGCGGCGGGTTCCAGGGCGTGATGGACTGGGGGACCGTCGACGACAGCGCGCCTTCGGGCAACCCGGACTTCGCCCTGGCGTCGCGCGCGGACTTCCATCCGGCCGACCCGATGCTCCGGTGGACCGCGCCGTTCGAGGGGGATGTGCGCATCGAGGGCGTGCTCCAGAAGCAGGAGGCGGGAGGCGACGGGGTGCGGGTTGAGCTGGTTCGCAATGGGACCCTGCCGCCGCTGTTCAGCCACGTGTTCGGTTCGGACGAGCTCGGGCCGTGCGCGGTGGGCGCGGGCGATTGCGGCGGTGCGGCGCTCTCGGTGCACGTGCTCGCGGGCGATCGCCTCTACTTCCGCGTGAGCGCGGCGCCCGAGATCGACCCGGAGCGGGCGGTGAACACGGCGTCCGACGTGCTGTCGTGGAGCCCGTCGATCACGTACCAGGTCGGCGAGGAGATGCTCGGGCACGTCGGGCCGGACGGCCGGCCCATCCATCGATTCGCGTACGCCGAAGATCACCGGCTCGGAGGGCAGCCCGAGGTGCCGTGGGTGGCGTCGTCGGATGGCCTCGTGAGCATCACGGGCGATCTGGTGAAGGCGTCGACGAGCGATGCGCTGCGGGTGTCGATCGCGCGGGAGAGCGAGGGCACGTTCCGCAGCGTGATGGATGAGGAGGTGGTGAGCGCTGACGCAGGGGTGCTGGCGTTCGCGGGCCGGATCCACGGCGACGCGAGCGGCCTTGTCGAGGTGAAGGAGGGCGATCGGCTGTGGTTCCGGGTCAGGTCGGATGTGCCCGACGACCCGGCGCGCGTGGCGTGGACGCCGACGGTCGACTACCGGACCTACTGCCGCGCCGATCGACGGACGGGTGAGCGACGCTGCGGGCCGGTGACGTGCGCGGTGCAGCCGAACGGGCGCGCCGGCTGCAAGCTGGACAGCGACAGGGCCGAGGACGCGGCGCTGCCGGTGGCGCTCATCCAGCAGCAGCCGTACGTGGCCATGCCGGTGCGGCGGTGGAGGCCGGCGCGCCGGGCGCCCTGGATCGCGCCGGAGACGGGGACCGCGCGGCTCGAGGGGACCCTGGTGGTGCCGGGGACCAGCACGCTTGCCCAGCCGCTGACGCTGCTGGTCCAGGGCGTGCACCGGCTGCTGTACAAGCAGTCGTATTCGGCGCCGAGCAGCGCTGGAACCGCGTATCCCGTATCCGTCGACCTGGAGGTCCAGGCCGGCGAGCCGATCTATGTGACGCTCTTCTCGGAGCAGGCGCCCGGGGGCTTCGCGGTCCTGAACAGCGCCAGCATCGATGGGGAGCCGGTCCCGGTCGCCCAGCTCGTGCCCGACCCTGCATCCCAGGCGCTTGTCGATGGGGCGCCGCAGGACCCGACCGCCGGCGGGTTCCACGGCTGGTCGGTCGGCTTCATGAACGGAGACCGCGCGTTCTCCGAGGCGGACATCCTGTTCCCGACGCGCGATCCCGAGCGCAACTTCACGCTCGCGGTGCCGCTCTCGCCGGAGGAGGGCGCGCCGGTCTGGGGCGCGGCGGCGTCGGAGGCGTTCGTGGGCGGCGATCGGGTGCTGCCGTCGGTGGTGGGACGGCTTTCGGGGCAGCGCCAGCGGGGCAGCGTGCGTTATGCGGAGACGTGGAACGCGGAGCTGACCGTGGGCGCGGGCCCCGTGGGCGGGGGCTATAGCTTCGGCAGCACGACGACGGATCTGGAGCTGATCGATCTGAACGGCGACCGCTACCCGGACAGCGTCACGCGCCAGGGCGCGGCGCTCAACACGGGCGCGGGGTTCGGTGCGAGCGCGTCGTTCTCGCTGCCGGACGCGCTGCGGCGGGTGGAGCACCGCACGGTGCGGCTCAGCGGCGACCTGGCGTCGCTCACGTTCAGCGGGGGAGACGAGGAGGAGCAGACGCTCAACAAGACCGACAGCCGGGGGCGTTCGCAAGGATACCTGCGCACGAGCTTCAGCGCCGGGACCAGCTACGGGCTATCGGCGGCGCACGTGGAGCTCATCGACATCAACGGCGATGGGCTTGTCGACCAGGTGGCGCAGAACCCCGAGAGCGGGCAGATGACGGTGGCGCTGAACCTCGGCTACCGGTTCACGGCGCCGGTGCCGTGGCAGCGAGACGGGTTCAACAAGGCCAGCTTCAACGCGGGTGCGCTGAACGATGCGCTCGGCGAGGTGCTGGGCTTCTTCACGGACGCGGCGGGCGTGGAGGCGGTGCGGCTGGAGGACACGGGCGCGCAGAGCGTCGGGTTCGGGGCGAACGCAGGCGGCTCCTCCAGCGGCGGCGTGAGCGCGAGCGTGGGCGCGGGGATCGGGTACACGCGCACGACGGCGCGCACGATCGTGGACTTCGCGGACGTGAACGGCGACGGGCTGCCCGACAAGGTGATGAAGGATCCGGCGGAGGCGTCCTTCCGGGTGCAGCTCAACCTCGGCGACCGGTTCGCGGCAGAGGAGGAGTGGCCGGCCGGTGACTGGGGGGTGGACATCGACCCGCCGGAATACGCGTTCATGGGGAGCGGCGATGCGGTGGGCTTCCGGCGCTCGGAGAGCCTCGACGGCAGCGTGTCGCTCCAGGTCTGTTACTTCGTCTGCATTGGCGGCTCGGTCTACTACTCCGAGGGAACCGGCGCGTCACACCTCGGGTTCGAGGACATCGACGGCGACGGGCTGGCCGATCACGTGCTGAAGCGGGACGGCGACAGCGCGGTGCGGGCGCGGAGGAACACGATCGGCAAGGCGAACCTCCTGTGGCGGGTGCACCGCCCGCTGGGCGGGAGCGTGGAGATCGACTACCGGCGCGAGGGCAACCTGGTGGTGCCGAGAGAGGTGCCGGCGGGCGGGCCGGTGGACGAGAATGGCCTGCCGATGGACGACGCGCGGACGGAGGCGGACGATCGCACGGCGGCGGTGGACATGCCGTCGAGCCAGTGGGTGCTGAGCGATGTGGTCGTGCGCGACGGCGTGGAGGGCGTGAGCGGCGCGCACGGGGCGCACACGTACCGGACGCGCATCGAGACGTTCGGGGACGGGGTGTACCACCGGGATGAGCGCGTGGACCTCGGGTACCGGCATGTCACGACGACGACGCTCGACGAGGATGGCGTCTCCGCGATGGCGATCGAGGAGGTCGGCTATCGGAACGAGGACGTTTACCGGCGAGGCTTCCTGGCGCGCTCGGCGCTGCGCGACGGGGACGGGATGCTCTACACGGTCGAGGAGGTCGACCATCTGCCGCCGGACCTGGCGCACATCGAGGCGAACGGGTGGTTCTTCCCGCGGGAGACGGAGCGAAGGAGCGCGTTCTACGAGGGCACCGCGGACGACCCGGAGGCGACCCACAAGAGCACGCGAGAGACACGGCTTCATGACGAGGACGGCAATCTCACCGACGTGTTTTTCTACGGCGAGGCGGGGACAACGGCCGACGACGTGCACCACCACGTCGAGTACGAGAAGGACGACGCTCCCTATCACGTGAAGCCGAAGCTCGTGCGGACGACGGACACGGAAGGACGCGTGCTGCGCGAGCGCACGGCGACGTACTGGCCCGGCACGGGCGCGCTCGAGACGCTCACGAATGTCATCACCGGGGGCAAGCGTCCGGATGGGTCGCTGTACGCCGGCGACGAGGCGACATGGCATTTCGACTACGATGACCTGGGCAACCTGGAGACCTTCACCGACCCGAACAGCTACACGCTGACCTACGGCTACGATGAGCTGACGCGCAGCTACCGCACGTGCGTGGTCGACAGCTTCGGGTACCGCTCGAACAGCGTGCCCAACGTACTGTACGGCACGGTGGCGCAGGAGACCGATGTCAACGGGCACACGATCGTGCATCGGTACGACGACTTCGGCCGGCTGATCGGCGTCTGGGGGCCGAACGACCTCACCGAGGCACAGGCGCTTCCGGTCGACTGCACGCCGAGCAAGATCTGGAGCGAGGACGAGCTCGACGGAGAAGGCGAGCCGGCTGTCGGGTTCGAGTACGCGCTCCAGCCGGATCAGTCGACCGCGATGCCGGCGTGGGCGAGGACGAGCCACAAGGACATGGAGCACCCGGGCGACCCGATCGTGACGGTGACGTTCGCGGATGGCCTCGGGCGGGTGATCCAGACGAAGAAGGACCTGGAGCGCGACACGGGCACGGGCACCGAGGTCGGGATGACCGTCAGCGGCGCGGTGGTGTTCGACGCGCTCGGTCGGGTGGTGGAGCAGGGGCAGCCGGTGTTCAGCGCGGAGCCGGACACGACGTTCACGGCCGCGGAGCTCTTGCGGAGCACGCGCTTCGAGCACGACGTGCTGTCGCGGACGCGGCTTGTCGAGGTGCCGGACCCCAAGGCCACGCTGACGGGCGGGTACGCGCAGACGCGGGTCGAGCGCGATGTGGTGCAGTTCGACGGGCGGCTCCTGTTCCAGGAGACGGTGATCGACGCGAACGGCAAGTCACGCAACACCTACCGGGACGTGGGCGGGCGGATCGCGGCGGTCGAGGAGTGGAACACGATCGACGAGGTCGAGCGGCAGATCGTGACGCGGTACGCGCACAACCCGCTGGGCGAGCTGGTGCGGGTGACGGACGCGCGGAGCAACGCGACGGAGGCGAGATACGACACGGTCGGCCGCATGGTGGAGCTGGTGAGCCCGGACGCTGGGCGCACGGAGTGGCGCTACGACCTGGCCGGCAACCTTCGCGCGAAGCAGACGGCGGAGCTGGCGCTACGCGGGCAGCTCATCCGGTACGAGTACGACTTCAACCGGCTGCGAAAGATCGATTACCCGGTGACGCAGGACGTGGCGTACACGTACGGCAGCCCCGAGGAGGCCGGCGACGCGCAGGGCAACCGCGCGGGGCGGCTGAAGCAGGAGACGAGCATGGCGGGGACACGGAGCTACCGCTACGACCGCTTCGGCAACGTGGCCGAGCTGGAGGCGGAGTTCCCGCGGCTGCGCGAGCCGCACCGGGGGCCGTACCAGGCGAGTCTGAAGTACGTGTTCGACGCGCTGGGTCGGATGCAGGAGCTGCACTTCCCGGGCTCCGGCGAGGAGGTCGTGCGCTACGGGTACGACCGCGGCGGGTTGCTGGTGTCGGTGGCCGGAGAGAACCAGCAGGTCAATCCGCAGCACCCGGACGAGCCGAGGACGACGGAGTACCTGAGGCACATTGGGTACGACGAGCACGGTCGGCGAGTGCGGGTGGTGGCGGGCAACGGGATCGAGACGAAGTACCGGTACGACCCGTCGACGCGGCGGCTGTCGGACGTGGACGCGGATCATCAGTCGGCGCAGATGCGGCGGATGGGGCGCGGGCCGCGGGCGTTCCAGCGGCTGCGGTACGACTACGACCTCGTGGGCAACGTGCTCGCGCTCCGCAACGAGGCGCAGTTCGACGAGTCGCTGGGCGGGGCGGTGATGGTCGCGACGACCGAGCAGCGGTTCGCGTACGACGACCTGAATCAGCTCATCGGGGCGTCGGGCACCTACCAGGAGCGGGGGAACGAGCGGCAGGGGTACGCGCTGGAGATCGCGTACGACGTGCTCGGGAACGTGAAGACGAAGGGGCAGGAGGTGGCCCGGTATGTGCCGACGTGGGGCGTCCCGGGGGAGTGGCAGAAGCAGGACGTGATCCGGGAGAGGACGTACCGCAACGAGTACCGCTACACCGGGTCGCGGCCGCACGCGGCGAATCAGGTGGACGAGTTCGTGCATGCCGAGGCGCAGCCTCGGCTGCGGGAGCTGTTCCACGACGCGAACGGCAACCACAAGGAGTGGAAGTACCGGGGGAACCTGCAGCGCACCCTGGGCTGGGACGAAGACAACCGGCTTGTGTCGGTGAGAGAGAATAACCAGGAGATGTCGCGGGCGCTGTACGATGGCGCAGGGGAGCGACGGGTACACCGGCACGGGGTGGCCGGCGAGGAGGAGACGGCGTACGTCGACCAGCACCTCGTGGTGCGCAACGGGGTGATCGCGACGAAGCACATCTTCGCGGGCGAGACGCGGGTCGCGAGCAAGATCGACGCGGACTGGTTCCAGAGACCGCCGGTGATGTACTACCGCCCCGACCACCTCGGGAGCACGCAGTACGTCACCGACCAGGACCAGGAGCTGAGCCAGCACGTCGAGTACCTGCCGAGCGGGGAATTGTGGACCGACGAGTCAGACTCGCGGTTCCAGAACCGGCAGCCGTACCTGTTCACCGGCAAGGAGCTCGACCTGTCGACGGGGCTCTATTACTACGGGGCGCGGAGCTATGAGCCGCGGCTCGGGGTGTGGTTGAGCCCGGATCCGGTGCTGGCAGAGTACATGGTCGGCAGGATCAACGGCGGGGTGTACCGGCCGATCAACCTGGGGCTGTACACGTATGCGTGGAACAACCCGGTTGTCCTCAGAGACCCCACGGGAAGATGGCCAACGGCCGAGGAGATCGAGGCAGGCCTTGCGCGCGCAGAAGATACCGTCCTCGGATTCTCGTACGGGTTTGTGCTTGGCGCGACGCCTGTTGTTGGCAACCTGCTCGGCTTTTTGCCGCCTCCAAAGGACACGGAGTCGTTTCAAGTCGGCATGGGAGCCGGACAGATGACCGGTGGCGTGGTGCAGATGGCTGTCGGCGGGGCGATCGCGGGCGGTTCAGCGGCGGGCGGCGTGGCGGCTACCGCCGGTTCGGGCGGTGCAGCGGCTCCTGCAGCAGTTCCGGTTGCTGTCGCGGGCGTCGAGGTAGGGGCGGTGCTCGTCGCGAGCGGCCGCGCCGCTGTGATGCAGGGCGCCACGACCATGCAGATGGCGGCGACCGATGGAGATAGCAACGGTGGCACGACAACCGCGAAGGCCGCAGGGGGGGGAGGTAAGGACGCGCCTAATGCCGCTGCCCAGGATAAGATGCTATCAAAGGGAGAGATAAAAGCGCTGAAGGACGCGGGCATCGACGTTCACGATCTCAAGCCGGAGCGGGCCGGCCGCTACGACCTGTACAAAGATTCCAAGGGCAATGTCCTAGTGAAACCGAAGGGTGGTTCGGGTCCGGGGGATCCGACCGGAATAAACATCGAAGACATTATGCGCGGGGGAGGTGAGTGATGTCGGTTCGTAATCATGTCCGCCTTAAGATCATTACCCGGTCGGTAACGCCAGAGGAGATTACCGCACGTTTGGGCTTGAATCCCGATCGCGTTCGGCGCGCGGGGCAGCCACGACCGCATACGACCATCATCGAGAACACGAATTGCTGGGAGCTTCACTCGGGACTTCCCGAACATTGCGAGCTGTCTGAGCATATTAGCGCGGTTCTTCGGAAGGTTGAGCGCTGCGCCAAGCAAATCGCTGAGATGGCTGAAGAGAACGAAGTGCTACTGTCCTGCATAGTGCACGCGCCGACCGAGCCTGCACTGGGGTTGAGCAAGAAAATAATTCGCGATCTTGCCGATATCTGCGCTGAGGTGGACTTCGACCTCTATGTCGGAGAGGAATAGCGCCTGCTCGATATTGGCGTGCCTGTGTCGATCGAGGTTGAAGACGTCTACCTGAGGAATCCTCTCGAATTTTTCGGGGAGTTCATATGAAGACGGGAAGGCGGGAAGCAAAATCTCTGGAAAATCTTCTCGCCTTCCCGCCTCCGTGTTTAATTTGTCGCTAAAATCAGCCACAGAATGAGGGAATTTAGGGGTCCGATAGCTCTGGCAGAGGAATGTGTCGATGATGGATGTCGATCGTTCGTGGGACCTCTGCGATGCAGGAGCTGCACTTCCGCGGCACCGGCGAGGAGATCGTCTCATCGGGGCATCGGGCACCTACCAGGAGCGGGGGAACGAGCGGCAGGGGTACGCGCTGGAGATCGCGTACGACGTGCTCGGGAACGTGAAGACGAAGGGGCAGGAGGTGGCCCGGTACGTGCCGATGTGGGGCGCCCCGGGCGAGTGGCAGAAGCAGGACGTGATCCGGGAGAGGACGTACCGCAACGAGTACCGCTACACCGGGTCGCGGCCGCACGCGGCGAATCAGGTGGACGAGTTCGTGCATGCCGAGGCGCAGCCTCGGCTGCGGGAGCTGTTCCACGACGCGAACGGCAATCACAAGGAGTGGAAGTACCGGGGGAACCTGCAGCGCACCCTGGGCTGGGACGAAGACAACCGGCTTGTGTCGGTGAGAGAGAATAACCAGGAGATGTCGCGGGCGCTGTACGATGGCGCAGGGGAGCGACGGGTACACCGGCACGGGGTGGCCGGCGAGGAGGAGACGGCGTACGTCGATCAGCACCTCGTGGTGCGCAACGGGGTGGTCGCGACGAAGCACATCTTCGCGGGCGAGACGCGGGTCGCGAGCAAGATCGACGCGGACTGGTTCCAGAGACCGCCGGTGATGTACTACCACCCCGACGACCTCGGGAGCACGCAGTACGTCACCGACCAGGACCAGGAGCTGAGCCAGGACGTCGAGTACCTGCCAAGCGGGGAATTGTGGACCGACGAGTCAGACTCGCGGTTCCAGAACCGGCAGCCGTACCTGTTCACCGGCAAGGAGCTCGACCTGTCGACGGGGCTCTATTACTACGGGGCGCGGAGCTACGAGCCGCAGCTCGGCGTGTGGCTCAGCCCGGATCCGATCCTCGACCAGTACATGCGGGGTGCGCCGAACGGGGGGGTGTACGAGCCGATCCACCTGGGGGTGTACACGTACACGCGGAACAACCCGCTGATGTTCGTCGACCCGACGGGGCTGGCCGAGAAATGCGTCGACGGTGTCTGCCAAGCGTTTGTGGCGCCCGAGGAGGTCAGCACTCAAACCAAGGAGCAACGTGCGAGTGGATGTATCTCTGAATCATGCATGAGTCCGGTTGCCCGTGTCCAGCACTGGCAAGAGATCGACCGGGCGCGGAACGCGGCTGAAGACAAGCCGCTAGAAGCTCCGCTGATTGACCCTATCGATGCGATAGGCGTCGCCGGTACGGCCGTTACCCTAGTCAGAGTCGGAGCGAAACTCGCTCTCGGTAAGCTGGCGTCGAAGGTGATCTCGAACGGGGGCGCTACCATCTTCGGAGAGGGGACCCTCAGCGCCGCTGCTTCAAAAGTACTCCAGACTGGCGGGAACAAGTTCAACTCGAGTACGGCGAGAGGGCTGAATGAGGCGCTGGGTATGGACTGTCTCGGCGCGAATGGGGGCGGGCGTTGGAAGGGCTGAAGCGGTTTAACAAAATTCCGAATGACCACCATGGGCGAATTCTGAGTACTGGCGACTATGTGGATGATGTTGGAAACTATCTCGGAAATCTCCTCGAGTACCTATGAGTGCTGATGTGAAATACGACGTTGAAGAGGGCTGCGACGACGGTGCGCCGGATATTGTGCATGTGGAGCTTGGTCTGTCGGGGGACAGGGTTGTTCCAGCGGAGGTCACGGCGGCTGTTGGGGTGCTTCCCTCTCGCGCTTGGAGCAAAGGTGAATGTTATGAATCGAAGGCAGGCGGAACTCGTAAGCGTCCTTTGGGGATATGGGTGGTCACCTGTGATGGGTCCGATGTTCAACAGTGTGCCCTCGAACTTCTCGCGGTAGCGGAGCCTCGTGCAGCAGCGATCCGAGGGATGGCTGACGCAGCGGGAGCGACGATTTCCGTGGGCATCTGGTGGGAGCCGGCTGGTGGTCAGGGTGGATTCACGCTCTCGTCAGACGTGATGCGGCGGATCTCGGAGCTCTGCGATAGGGTGGACGTCTATTCCCCCGGTTAGTACCCTGCTCGACGTGAATTGGGGCGCAGCTGCACAATGTCAGGCAGCTGCGCCCGAGCACGCGAGTGCGAGCGCGGCGGCCTCTTGGTGTCGGCGGTCGGGGAGAACCAGCAGGTCAATCCGCAGCACCCGGACGAGCCGAGGACGACGGAGTACCTGAGGCTCATCGGGTACGACGAGCACGGGCAACGGGTGCGGGTGGTGGCGGGCAGCGGGGTCGAGACGATGTACCGGTACGGCCCGTCGACGCGGCGGCTGTCGGACGTCGACGGCCAGCACGGCAACCACACGAGGCGCCGATGCGGCCGGCGATGCGCAGGCGCTCCTCGCCGCGCTCTGCGGATCAGCCGCCCTGGTCAGCCCCGTGGGCGTCGCCGACGAGATCCGCGATCTCCCCCGGCGCAAACCCGACCAGATCGGGCTCGACCGAGAGCGCCACGCCGAACCGATCGAGCACGCCCCGCCGCACGCGCCGCGCCAGGTCGAGCAGCTCCGCCGCGGTGGCGCCGCCGCGGTTCACCAGCGCGAGCGTGTGGCGCGTCGAGATGCCCGCGGCGCCGTGGCGCGTCCCCTTCGCGAAGCCCGCGCGCTCGATCAGCCAGGCCGCGGACAGCTTCACCCGGCCGCCGCCCGCCGGGTACTTCGGGATCGCCTCGCCCGGCGCGAGCACGCCCGCCGCCTCGATGCGCGCGACAGCGCCCGCGGCATCGCCGGCCGCGAGCGTCGGGTTCATGAAGAACGACCCCGCGCTCCGGCCGTTCTCGTCCCCCGGGTCGAGCACCATCGACTTGCCGCGGCGGAGCGCGATCACCGCGCCGCGCACCTCGCCGAGCGGCGGCGCCGCCCCGCCCGGCGCCGCGGCGAGCGCCCGCTGGAGCTCGGGGTAGCGCACCGCCGCCGCGCCGCCGGGGCGCAGCGCGAAGGTGACCGCCGTGATGACGTACCGCCCGCGCCAGGCCCGCTTGAACAGGCTGTCGCGGTACCCGAAGCCGCAGTCGGCGCCGGCGATGACGGCCACGGCCCCCGTCGCGCGGTCGACCGCCCGCACCTCGGCGATCGTCTCCGCGACCTCCTGGCCGTAGGCGCCCACGTTCTGGATCGGCGTCGCGCCGACGTCGCCAGGGATGCCCGACAGGCACTCGACCCCCGCCCACCCCTCGGCGACCGCGCGCGCGACGAGGTCGTCCCAGCCCTCGCCCGCCCCGGCGCGCACGAGCACGCGCCCGGCCGGATCGAGCCCCTCGCCGCCGACGACCTCGCCGCCGACGACCTCGACGCCGCGGACCCGCACGCGCAGCACCAGCGCGTCGACGCCGCGGTCCGAGACAACGAGGTTCGAGCCGCCGCCCAGCACGAACAGCGGCACGCCGCGCGCCTCGGCGAAGCGGAACGCCTCGACCACCGCGGCCTCGCCCGCGGCCTCGGCGTAGAAGCGCGCCGGCCCGCCCACGCCGAGCGTCGTGAGCGAGGCCAGCGGGACCGACTCGCGGACCTCGAGGCTCAGGGCTTCTTCTCCGGCTTCTGCGGGCTCGCCGCGCCGCCGCGGCCCGCCCCGGGCTTCTGCGCGTTGCTCGCCGCCCCCGCCGGCCGCGCCACCCGGATGCCCGCCATGAAGCCGCTGTCCACCGCCTGCACCCGCTCCACGAACGCCCTGTACTCGTCGGTGGCCACGGTCCCGGTCGGCAGGCTCAGCGCGAAGTCCTCCTCGATCACCGCGCCGTAGCTGCCCTTGCGCGACGCCGTGAGGTCCGCGTGCTCGACGCGCACGCCCTCGGGCACCCGCGCGACAGCGTAACCCGCCGGCAGCTCGATCCGGCGGCGCACGTGGTACTGGAGCGCTGTCTCGATCGCGAGCGCGCTCTTGCGCGCCCCGCGCGAGGCGTACGTGGCGCCGAGCGTGCCCGTGAACGCGCGCGGGAACACGAGGTGCACCGGCTCCAGCCCCGGCAGCGTCCACGCGGCGGCGTCCTTGCCCTCCGGCCGCGCGAAGCCGTGGATCGTCACCGCGGCGCGGAGCGCGACCTCCCACGAGCCCTCCGTCGACGAGACAGTGACGTCCTCCACGTCGGCCCACGGCAGCCAGCCGAGCACCACGCCGCGGAGCATCTCGCGCCGCGCCGTGCCGACCACGGTCTCGAACGCCTCGGACAGCGCCTGCGCCGCCCGTCCGTGCAGCAAAATCGTGAATGTTCCCGCGGCGTTACCCTGCTCGTCGACAGCGAGCCGCAGGTCGACCTCGTCGCCTGTCTCGCCGCTCGTCCCGGCCACGGTGACGAGCTCGCCGCCGGGCAGCATGGCGGCGCGGCCGCGCAGCTCGGGGCTGATGCGCCCGGGCGGCAGCGGCGGGCCCTCGACGTCGGCGTCGATCCACACGTCGCCGCCCGGCAGGCGCGCGATGACGAGCGGGTGCTGGAAGCGCCCCGCGTGCGGCGGGAAGTCCGCCGACGAGCTGAACGGCTCGGTCTCGGCGATCGCGAGGTCGGCGCGCACGCCGAGCTCGCGCAGCGCGCGGTAGATGACCCACGACCGGCTGCCCTGGCCGAGCTCGATCATCGCGCGCGCCGTCGTCCGCTGCGGGCCGCCGCCGAGCAGCGCCGCCATGTCCGAGAGCTCGGCGCCGCCCGCGACCTTCACCGCCTTGCCCGCGGCCGCGACGACGCGCTCGAGCAGCGCGGGCGACGGCGTCCGCTCCGGGCCCGCGGCCTCGCGCGCCCAGCGGGTCATCGAGGGGTCGCGGTCGGAGAGCGCGCGGAGGTTCTCGTCGATCGCCGCGGCCACGTGACCCCATGTCTGCGTGCCCAGGCTGACGCCGACGCCCATCTCCACCCGGGGCACGCCGTCCTCCATGCGCCGCGGCGGCTGGTCCTTGAGGCGCCAGACGCTGACCGTGGAGGCGCCCTCGACCCGCTGCTCCGCGGCGCCGAGCAGCGGGTGCGACCAGACAGCGAGCCGGAGCGACGACGGGCGGCGCACCTCGATCTCGGCCTCGCGCACGCTCGTGCGCTCGGGGAGCAGGTCCCATGTGTCGATGACGAGCTGGCCGCTGTCGCCCGGCAGCGCGTAGCCCTCGGTGACCTGCTCGACGTAGTCGCCCTGCTCGAGCTGCGAGAGGTCGCTGTGCTCCTGCGCGGCGTTCGCGGCCGCGTCGGGCGCGAGGATGCGGCCGTCGCGCTTGTGGATGCGGCGGCGCAGGAGGCGCGCCGCGCCGCGGCCCTCGATGAGCGGGCCGTACGCGACCGCGCCCTGGGCCACGTCCGTGGTGCCCGAGACGCGGCGGAGGTCGTACGTCACGTAGTGGACGAGCCCGTCGGGCGCGATCGTGAACCGCTCGACGTGGCGGAGCACCGCTGTCGCGGCGCCGGGCAGGAACGCCTTGGCCTGGTCCTCCAGGACGAGCTTGCGCCCCTCGGCCTCGAGCGCCGGCGCCGGGTCCGGGGTGAGGCCGAGCGCGCGGGTGATGGGGCCGATCCCGGCGGGGGTGTCGCGCGCGGTGGTGCGGTCGCGGGCGAGGCGGCCGCGCACCGCGCGCACGTTGCCGCGGCCGGCGGCGAGGCCGAGCGCCTCCAGCATCATCCGGTCGCCCGGCGGCATCGCGTCGTACACGGCGAGCGCGCCGCGCAGGTCGCCGCGGGCGACGCGCTCGCGCAGCTCCACCTCGCGCAGGGCGTCCGGCGCGCGGCGGAGCCGGCGCAGCCGGGTGATCTCGGCGAGGACCGCGGCGCGGTCGCTCGCGTCGAGGCGCGCGCCGAGGCACGCGGTGCTCGAGCGGTCGAGCCCGCCCTCGCAGGCGGCCTTCACCGCGTCGACGCCGACGCGGCCGTGGATGCGGTCGTCGACGGCGGCGAGCAGCGCCGAGCCCGGCGCCGCCACGGCGAGCCTCGCGTAGGCGGCCTCGGCGACGTCGGTGACGCCGGCGCGGCGGGCGGTCGCCGCGAGCTCGGCGAGGACCATGCGGTCGGCGTCCGGGACCCCGGGCGCCTTCACGGCGCCGCCCGGCCCCGGCGGCGCGACCTTCACCCCGAGCTCGCGGAGCGCGTCCATGGTGCCCTCGCCCTGGCCGCCGCGGCGCTCCGCGAGCTCTGCCTGGTAGAGGCGCGCCTCCCACGACGCGGGCCACGCGGCGAGCACGCGCTCGAGGGCGGCGCGGATGCGCTCGACGACCTCGGCCTCGGGCAGGTCGCCCACGCGGCGGATGGCCCTCGCGTAGAGCAGGTCGTGCCGCGGCCGGCGCGGCGCGGGGGCCGCGGCGGGGGCCGCGGCCGCGGCCTGCCCGCGCGCCGCGCCGTCGCCGGAGGGGCCGTCGCCGGCCGGGTCGAGGAGGTGCTCCGCCGCGCGCGCGTCGCCCAGCGCGAGCAGCGCCGCGGCCGCGACCTCGACGGACGCCGGGCTGCCGCCCGGGCCGGGCGTGAGGCTGACCGCGGACGGCCGCGCCGCCGTCGCTGTCGCGGCGGCGCCGGGGCGCGGCGCGCGGGCGCGGAGCGGCAGGCCGTTCTCGCCCCACGCGCTGAGCTCGATGGAGCTGCCGTCGCCCTTCTGCGCGACGCGCACGACGACGCGCAGCGTGCCCGGCTGGGCCTCCACGGTCGCGAGGCGCGTGACCTGCCCGCCGCCCGCCGCGTAGTCGCGCTCGAGGGCGGGCACGCCGCCCACCTCGAGCACGGCGGCGGACCCCGAGGCGAGCGCGAGGCTCACGCGCTGGGCGACCGGGTTGTGGAGGTCGACAACGACGGCGCGCGTGCCCTGGAGGGCGCTCACCGCGTCGACGTCGATCGCGCACGCGTCGGCGCGGACAACGAGGGGCGAAACGCTCGGCGCGAACGGCGCGATCCCGGGATAGGACCGCGCGAGCGGGGCGCCCGGCGCGGAGCTCACGGGCGACGGCCGCGCGAGGCTCTGGAGCGGCGCCGCGTCGAGCGGGCCGACGAGGGCGGCCTCGCCCGCGCAGCCGCGGCGCGCGCTCCACGTCGCGGCCGCGGCCTCGTCGCCGACGAAGAGGGCGATGCGGTGGAGCGCGCTCGCGAGCGTGCCGCGCACGAACGGCATCTCCGGGGCGCCGCGGCCGCTGACGTCCGCGAACGCCCAGGCGCGCTGGAGGCGGCGGGCGACCTCGGGGAGCGCCTCGCGCGAGCGGAACGCGATCGCCGAGGCGCCCGGGTCGGGGCCGCCCGCTGTGCCGGCGCCGAAGACGAGCGCGTCGGTGGACGCGATCACGGTCGCGAGCGCGCCCGCGTCGCTCGGCGCGTCGACGGCGCGCTCGAGGGCGTCGAGGTACGGCGCCGCCGCGGCGGAGCTCGCGATCTCGGCCTCCAGGGCGGCGGCGAACGCGGCGGGGAGCGGCGCCTCGACGGCGAGCGGCGACGCCGCGCCCCGGGGGGCGCACCCCGCGGACGCCGCGCCGGCGAGCGCCACGGCGAGCGCCAGGGCGGCGCGGCGGCCGGCGGCGACGCCGCGCGCGCCGCGGCGGGGGCTGCGAGGGCCAGCCGCGCGCTGGCCGGCGTTCGTGGTGCTGCGGGGCTCGGTGGTCACGATCGGCGTCTCCCGGCGCCGCGCGCGGCGTCGCCTGTCCGCCGTTCCTTACGGGCCTGGGATTGCCGACGCAAACGCGAACTTCGGCGGCCGAGGGCGGGCTGCCTGACCGCGGGCCAGTCCCCGCGGTCGCGACGGTGGACGAGCAGCCCGCTCCCAGGCGCAAGCGGGGCGGCTATCGGGCGGTCGACCGCCTGATCACTCGTGTTTCTCGGATGCGGGGGCGATTCCTTGAAATCGAGTTCGTGGTGTCATCCGGCGAGTACAAGTGCGAGTTCAACTCGTACCGGACGTTCGACACATCATCAAGAAAGTGGGTGAACGTCATTGTCGACGACCTGGGCGGTCACGCCGTGTCTTGGTCCACGGATATTCGACGCACCGAGCGCGGCTCTCAAGAAGTTTGCGGCGCCCAGGAAGCACTACCTCGTTCGTGCCCGGCGCCCCGATCTCTTCGTCAAGGAACGCAGGGTTGCCGGCATCATCGACGTCGAGCGGGCGCGCTGGGGAGCTGTATTGCCGCCGCAGGCCGCGAGGAGCGTCAGCGAGGCAGCAAGCAAGGTGAAGGAGCCAGCGCGCAGAGCCATGCGCGATCAATGCACAATCTGGCTCGAAGTGTGCCGATGACGGCCGAGTCCTGACAGGGTTGTCATATCTCCGGACGGCGAGGGCACGAGTCGTCGGTCACTGTGTGTGGCCAGGCTATTGCAACTGGCAGCCAGGCGCAACGAAAGGAACCTCCATGCTCCACCGCAAGAACCTCTGGGCTTTCGCGTTCGCCATCTCGTTCTCCGGCCTCCCGCTCGGCTGTGACGGCGGCTCCTCGGGAGGGGACGGCGGCGCCGGCGGCGAGGTCTCCGGGCCCGCGCTCGGCGCTGACGGCGGCGCCGGGGGAGGGGACGGCGGCGCCGGCGGCGAGGACACTGGAAGTGCGCAGGAGCATGTCAATCTCTTCGAGTGCGGCCTGCCATACACCTGCCAGGAGATCTACTCCCACATCGACTCAGAGCCGCTTTCTGCGATGCTCTGCGGCGCCAAGCTGATCGTCTCGGGCGAGGTCGGCGTGCTGGGCACCCTCGACGATCCGGGCGGGGGATGCGGCCAGACCCAGCGGATTTACGTCCTGCTCGGCGACGGCACCGCCCTCTTTCAGGAACGCGGGCGCACCTCCGACGACCCCTTCGTCAGCTTCTGCACTGACGACATCCCTTGGCAAGCGCCCGCGGCGCAGAAGATCTGCCCGGTCGTCATGAAGGAAGGGCTGGAGGAGGCGTGCGCCGTCGACGACATGGGCGCTTGCCGGTTCCCCTACGATGCCTACGTCTCGTGGGAATGCCAGGAGGTCGAGGATCGCACCTGCGCCGATATCGAGTCGCTGTTGCAGTAGCGGGCGCTCGCCCGCAGGCGGTGGAGTGAACGCGGCGGCTGCGATGCATCGATCTACCGTCGTTCTTCCAGGAGGGCCGGGCTGCACAGCAGAACGCGCTGTCAGCCCGGGGCAGGTCCCGCGGTTCGTCTTGGAGACGCTTTCGTGGACGCCATCATCGTGGGGATGGCGCTCACGCCACCCCGGACTTCTCGTCCAACTTGCTCTTCAACCGCTCGAACCTCGCCGCGCTGGGCTGGACGCGCCGGACGTCTACCCCTGACGGGCTCGGGCTCCGGCAGGTCCCCGAGCGCGTGGTCGAGGGCAATCTCGGGGAAGGACCGCGCGAGGGCTCTCCCGTTCCGGGAGCAGGGGCCGAGGGTGCTGGAGAAGGTGCGCGCTATCCACGTGCCGTCGGACTCACGTCTCGAGGGCTCCCGCCGCTCCGAGCCGGGCACGATCGAGCCAGGCGAGCAGCTCCTTTGCCCTCCTGTTGTCGCCAAATCTCCCGAGAAACCAGGTGTACGCGCGCTCGAGGACCGGAGCCGCGTCGGGGTGACGTCCCATCGCGATGAGGCAGCGGCCTTTGCCAAACAGCAGCGTGAACTCGGCCAGCTCGTCTCCTCTGCCTCTCATCATGCAGGACGCGCGCTCGTACGTCGCGAGGGCCTCCTCCCACCGCCCGGCATCCAGCAGCATATCAGCGAGCCCGCCCAGCGCGTGAGCGAGCAGGACGCCATCTCCGTGGGCTCGCTCCGTGAACCGAACGACATTCATCATGTGGGTGCACGCCAGCGCGGCTTCTCCACACGAGCTCAGGCTCAGCGCCAGCACATTCTGGATCCGCGCCGCGGGACGCGACTCCTCGCCGTGATGCTCGACGGCGAGCCGTAACGCGCGCTCGAGCGCGGCTCTCTCGCGATGCGGCAGCGTGGTCCACGGGTACTGCTGGCTCACAGCCCTGGCGTACTGGTAAAGGGGGTTGATCAGCTCCGGCGCGCGGTCGCCCAATCGCGATTCGATGTCGTGGATGAGCCCGGAGAGCAGCTCCTCGGCCTCGGCGTACGCTCCACGCTTCAAGAGGTCCCTGGCGCGACCAACGGCCTCGGCGAGATGAGGATCGCCCATGTTGTGTAGCTCCGTGCCGGCGCTCTGGACGGCAATGCAGGGCCCGGAGAAGGTGGTGACCAGGACGCCGGACGTCTCCGCTCGCACGCCAGGCCGCCACATGCTTCTTCCACGTAGCTGCATCCGCCGTCCCCTGCACCCTGCACCGCTCAGCCGGTCATGCTCGAGATGGGGCTCGTGCAGCGGGTACGCCGTGTTGCGCGGCGAGAAGGCTCCCGACGACGCGCTGGCCCGCGAGCTGGGCGCGATGGGGCTGCTCTGAGTCAGCGCGCGCGCCGGTAGTGCATGGCGACCGCGCCGCAGCGGAGCGGCTTCGCCGAGACCAGCTCGAGCCGTCGCGTGCTGGGCAGCCCGCTCTGGTACAGGGTCGGGCCGTGGCCGGCGATCATGGGGTGGACGAGGAGCTTGTACTCGTCGATCAGATCCAGCCGGTCCAGCTCGGTCGCGAGCTTGCCGCTACCGAGGAGCACGCCGGCCGGGGTCGCGTCCTTGAGCTTCTGCACGCCCGTGCGCAGGTCGCCGGCGATGTGGTGGCTGTTGGTCCACGGGAAGTCCCTTCGCGTCGACGACACCACGTACTTCGGCTTGGCCTCCAGCTTGACCGCCCACTCGCGCATCGCCGGCGGCGCCTCCTCGTCGCCGCGGGCGACCGCCGGCCAGTAGCTCTCCATCATCTCGTAGGTGACGCGGCCCCACAGCATCGCCCCGCCCTCGTCCATGAGGCGGGTGAAGAGGGCGTGTGTCTCGTCGTCGACGATTCCCTCCTGGTGGTCGACGCAGCCGTCCAGGGTGACGTTGATGCTGAAGGTCAAGAGTCCCATGCGGCAAGTCTAACACTCCTGGCGATGGAACGGCAGGCCGTCGCAGAGCTTGTCGCCGAGGATGTGCGCCAGGAGCGAAGGTGTCGCGAGCGCGCGGCGGCGAGCGGCGCGCCCCCAGCGTGCCCGCCGCCTCAGCGCGGGCCGCCCCCCGGGAGCCTCGGCGCCGCGCCCTCGGCGGCGCTCGCCGCCGCGCCGCTCGCGGCCGCGCGCTGCATGCACAGCTTCAGGCCCGCGCGGAGGTTCCCCACGGTCGCGATGCCCGACAGGTCGAGCCCGAGGGAGACCATCGTCTGCGCCACGTTGGACCGGATGCCCGTGATGACCCCCTCGGCGCCCAGGAGCCGGAGGGCGCGGACGAGGTCGATGAGATAACTCGCTGTCTTCGTGTCGACGACCTCGACGCCGGTCAGGTCCAGGATCGCGAACCGGGCCCGCTTGTCCGCGACGGCGGCCAGCAGGTCGTCCATCACCTCGGCGGCCCTCTTGCTGTCGACGACGCCCACCATCGGGAGGGTCAGCACGCCGTCCCAGACCTCGATGATCGGCGTCGACAGGTCGCGGATCACCTTCTGCTGGCGCTCGATGATCTCGAGCCGCGCCTTCAGCTCGTCTTCCCTGCGCTTCGCCTCCGTGCCGTCGAGCGTGAAGCTGACCGCGCCGTCGGGCCCCCCGCGGGCGTCGCGGACCGGGATGACCCACGTCTCCCAGGCCATCCCGAACGCCTCGACGCTGCTGCGGACGAGCTCGCCCCGGACCGCTCTCCGCATCGGCTCCATGTCCATCGGCTCGGGAGGGGGGTCGAACACGTTCCTTCCGACGAACTGGCCCGGCCTGAGGCCGAGGGACGGGAGCATCTTGCCCTCGTGGAAGGTGCAGAATCCATCCCGATCCATCCGGGTCACGGACGTGTCCACCGCGCCGAGGATGGCCCGGAGGATGACGTCGCTCTCTCTCAGCTCCTCGACGACCTTGACCTGCTCCGTGACATCCTGCCCGAAGCAGAGCAGCCGGATCGGCGCGCCGCCGTCGTCGACCACGGGCGCATGTCGCCACTCGCAAACGACCGCGCCCGCGTCCTTGCGGGCATGGGTGCAGCGCATCGGGGCGCTCGCCTGCCCGAGCGAGCGCCGCCACGCCTCGGCGTCCGGTCCGCTCAAGATCGTGTCGGTGAGGCGGCGGCCCACCGCTTCGTCAGCTGTATATCCAAAGAGGCGCTCCGCCTCGCCATTCCACGCGACGACCACGAGATCGTCGAGATTCCCAGCGCACTCGATCACCACGAAGGGCGCGCTGCGCACAGCGCTCATGTAGCTCGTGCCGAGCCCCGGGGATCCGAGGGAAGTCGCTGTGTTCGTCATCTTTCGTCCTCAAGGTAACGTGGCCCGGCGGTCGGTGTCGAGGACGACCGACGAGAGGCCAGCGAGGGAGCAAGAGGGCTGAGCCGAGCGTGCGAGCATGCGGAACAACCTGTGAGGTGACATCCAAGCTGCGGATACCACCGACGAATCGGCGGCCCTGTCGAGCGTCGTGTAGGGAGCTCCCTTCCGCGGGCCTGCGGCGTCCACAGCGAAGAGCGGGGCAGAGCCGCGACGAGGCCGCGGTGGCGTCCGCAAGAAAGTGGACCACCCGACGTAGGTTCTGCTAGGGGGGTGTCATGATCATCGCGCTCACCGGACAGAAGGGTGGGATCGGCAAGAGCACCACGGCCGTGAGCCTCGCCGTGGCCGCGCTGGCGAAGGGCCGGCGGGCGCTGCTCGTCGACGCCGATCCCCAGGGCACCGTCCGCACGTGGGGCGACGTGGCCGCCGAGGCAGGGCACGAGATCCCGACAGTGATGGCGATGGGCGCCTCGATGCACAAGCCGGGGCAGCTCCCGGAGGTCGCGGCCGCGTACGACCTCACGGTCATCGACTGCCCGCCGCGCCACGGTGAGATCGCCCGGTCGGCGCTGATGATCGCCGACATCGCCGTCTATCCCTGCGGCCCCACGGCCGCGGACGCCTGGGCGCTGACCGCCGCGATCGAGGTGTTCCGGGAGGCCGCCGCGCTGCGGAGCGGGCTCAAAGGCTGCATCCTCATCACGCGAAAGCAGGGCCGCACGGCGCTCGGCAAATCGGCGCGCGCCGTGCTCGAGACCTCGGGCCTGCCGGTGCTCTCCACGGAGCTCGGCTATCGCATTGCCTACCAGGAGTCCCTCGCCTGCGGGCAAGGGGTGACGGGCTATGCGCCGCGGGACACCGCGGCCAGAGAGATCACCCACCTTCTCGAAGAACTGGAGACGCTTCACCATGGCGAAAAAACAAGTCGCGGTCTCGCTAAGAAAGCCGCCGTCGCCTGAGAAGGTCGACGCGTTCGTCGCGGGCGGCGCCGACGGCAAGCCGGCGCACGACGACGACCGATCGAGGCGCGCGCCCGACGCCGAGAAGCCGAAGGCCGCCGCCGACAGGCGCGCGCTCGACGCCGAGAAGCCGGCGGAAGCGAGGCAGGATCCAGCGCCGCAGCCGAGCGCCGAGCCGCCCGCGGCGGCGCAGCCCGCGGCGGCGAGCGCGATCGCCGGGCCCCAGCCGCTCGCCACCACCTCGGAGCCGCCGGCCGTCCCGCCGGTGCTCGTCGGGAACGACGGCCGCGCGCGGCGCGCTGTCACTGTCTACCTCCCCGATCCGCTCGCGGACCGGCTGCTGCTCCACTGCATCGAGCACGACCGCGACATGAGCAACCTGATCGGCGAGGCGGTCGAGGTGCACCTCGACAGGCGGCTCGGGCCCGCGCCCGTCTCCGCAGCGACGGCCGAAAGCGGCGGCGCCGCCGCCCGCGAGGCGCCCTCCGCCGGCCCGAGCTACCGCGCCGAGCCGTTCCGCGCCGAGCCGTTCCGCGCCGAGCCGTTCCGCGCCGAGCCGTTCCGCGCCGCCGACACGAGCCCGAAGGGGCGGGTCGGCCGCATGGTCCAGGTCGGGCGCGTGCTGATGACGCTGTGGCGCGAGCGGCCCCGGGTGAGCTGAGCCGCCAGCGCGCCGCGACGCCGACCGCGCGAACAACGCATGCAGCGCCGCCTCTCCAGGGGCGGCCGCATCCGAGCAGGAGACGAGAGGAGGGAAGATAAGGATCTTCCTGCCTTCCTGCTCCGCATGAACCTCCCCAGGCCCAATCCCCCTCTCCGGGGTCCCGTTGACATTCCCGGGGTGACCGGGCAGGCTCGGAGTCGAGACGCAGCGCAACTGGCTCCGAGCCCGCCGAGTGCGTGATGAGCCGCCGCGTCACGGAGCCGTTCGCCGCGGCGGCGACTGACCACCAGGACGAGCGATGACCCAGCATTTCCGGGACGAGGGGGCGGCCGCGCGCGGACTGACTCCGATGGAGGCGCAGGCCGCGTCGGACGCCAGCCGGTCCATCCACTCCATCCACGCGCTGTTCACGGAGGCGCCCACCGCCATCGCCGTGTTCCGCGGGCCCGACTGGGTGATCGACTTCACGAACCGGCTCGCGCAGCGCCTCTTCCGCGACCGCACCGTGGTCGGCAGGCGCCTGTTCCAGTGCGCCCCGGAGCTCGCCGGCTCCCAGGTGGCCGAGCTGATCGAGCGGGCCCACGGGTCGGGCCGGGCGGCCGCCGCGTGCGAGCTCCTGATCCTCCTCGACCGCGGCGACGGCGCGCTGGCCGAGGGGTACTTCAACGTGACCCTCGAGCCCATCCCGGCCGCCGCCGGCGGGACGGAGAGCGTGGTGCTCTTCGCTGTCGAGGTCACCGATCAGGTGCTCGCGCGGCGCCGCATAGAGCAGCTCGCCGAGCAGCTCGAGCACGAGCGCCACAAGCTGGAGCAGATCATCCAGCAGATGCCCCACGCTGTGTACATCGCGGACGCCCCCTCGGGGCAGCTCGTGATGGGCAACGCGCAGGGCGCCGCGCAGCTCGGCCGCCCGTTCGTCGTGTCGACCGACATCGCAGAGTACAGCGCCGCCTACCAGGGCTTCCACGCGGACGGCCGGCCCTACGCGCCGCACGAGTGGCCGCTCGCGCGCGCCGTGGCCAGCGGCGAGCTCGTCCGGGCCGAGCCGGTGGAGATGCAGCGCGCCGACGGCTCGCGGGCCATCATCGAGTACAGCGCCGCGCCCATCCGCGACGCCGCGGGGCAGATCGTGGCCGGCGTGGTGGTCGGCGTCGACGCGACGGAGCGGATCCGCGCCCTGCGCGAGGAGCGGCGCCGCAGCGAGCAGCTCCGGGGGCTCGCCGAGGCCTCGCTCGCCGTCAACTCGGCGCCGTCGCTCGACCGCATGCTCGCCGAGATCACCGAGCGGGCGCGGTCGCTCATCGGAGCGCACCAGTCGGTCATCAGCATGACCCGCGACCAGAACTGGGCGCAGGCCATCAACGCGGTCAGCCTCTCGGACAAGTACGCCGCGTACCGCGGCTACGACGCGAGGACGACCGGCAGCGGGATCTACACGCTGGCCTGCCAGCAGAACAGGCCGCTCCGCATGACGCAGGCCGAGCTCGAGGCGCACCCGGCGTGGCGCGGCTTCAGCGGCGAGGCGTCGCGCCACCCGCCGATGCGCGGCTGGCTCGTCGCGCCGCTCGTCGCCCGCGACGGCAGCAACATCGGGCTCATCCAGCTCTCGGACAAGATCGAGGGGGAGTTCACCGGCGACGACGAGTCGATCCTGATGCAGCTCGCGCAGCTCGCCAGCGTGGCCATCGAGAACGCGCGGCTGCGCGAGGAGGCGCTCGCCGCCGAGAAGCGCTTCCGCTCGATGGTGGAGGCGACGACGGTCGTCGTCTGGCGGACCGGGCCGAACGGCCACGTCGTGGAGGACTCCGCGTCCTGGCGCGACTTCACCGGGCAGGGCCGCGAGGAGTGGCTCGGCTACGGGTGGCTCGACGCCGTCCACCCCGACGACCGCCCGCACGCGGACGCCGCGTGGCGCGGAGCGGTCGCGTCGAGGTCCCGCTACGAGGTGGAGTACCGGCTGCGTCGGCGCGACGGCTCCTGGGCCCACACCGTCGCGCGCGGCGTCCCGCTCCTCGCGGACGACGGCTCCATCGACGAGTGGGTCGGCTGCAACGTCGACGTGAGCGACATCCGGCGCGCCGAGGAGGCGCTCCGCGTGCAGCACCAGATCGTGCGCACCATCGCCGAGAACGCGACGCTCGGCCTGTTCATGATGGACGCGCACCAGCGCTGCACCTTCATGAACCCGGCGGCCGAGAAGATCACCGGCTTCACCTTCGACGAGATGAAGGCGCTCGATCGCCCCCTGCACGAGATCATCCACCACACGCGGCCGGACGGCAGCCACTACCCCATCGACGAGTGCCCGATCGACAGGGCGCTGCCGCGCAAGAGCCAGGAGCAAGGGGAGGACGTCCTGGTCCACAAGGACGGCTCGTTTTACCAGGTCGCCTTCACCGCGAGCCCCATCCTCGACGGCGGCGTCCCCGTGGGCACGGTCATCGAGATCCGCGACATCACCGAGCAGAAGCGCGCCGAGGCGGAGCGCGAGCGCCTCATCGCCGCGCTCGAGCGGAGCAACAAGGAGCTCGATCAGTTCGCGTACGTGGCGAGCCACGACCTGAAGGCGCCGCTGCGCGGCATCGCGAACCTGACGCAGTGGATCGAGGAGGACCTCGCCGGGACGGTCGAGGGCGAGTCGCGCGAGCACATGAGCCTGCTGCGCGGCCGCGTCCGGCGCATGGAGGCGCTCATCGACGGGATCCTCGATTACAGCCGCGCCGGGCGGGTGCGGCACGAGGTCGAGGCGGTCGACGTCGGCCAGGTGCTCGCGGACGTGATCGAGCTGATCGCGCCCGCGCCCGGGGCGAGCGTCGAGGTCGCGCCGGGCCTGCCGTCGCTGCGGACCGAGCGGATCCCGCTGCAGCAGGTGTTCATGAACCTCATCGGCAACGCGCTCAAGCACGCGCGGCGCGCCGACGTGCGCGTCCGCGTCGGGCACAGGGACGCAGGCCTGCACCACGAGTTCTTCGTCGAGGACAACGGCCCCGGCGTCGCCCCGGAGTTCCACGACCGCGTCTGGGGCCTCTTCCAGACGCTGGAGGCGCGCGACAAGGTCGAGGGCACGGGAATCGGGCTGTCCGTGGTGAAGAAGATCGTCGAGAGCCGCGGCGGCCACATCTGGATCGACTCCTCGCCGGGCCAGGGCGCCACCTTCCGCTTCACCTGGCAGAAGCGCGATCCGAACGATCGCTGAGCTCCCCCGCTGCGGCGCCGGCGAACCGGGCCAGTGGCAAGCTCAGCGGCGGGAGGGGATCCTCATTGCAGTTGAATCGGGCGAACCGGTGATCCAAGCTCGAACAATGAGACACTCCGGGAGAGCTCGCGCGACAAGCAGCGCGCCGGAGCGCGCTCGGGCACACCGGCGGCCGCGAGACCTCCGCGGCGGTCGCCCTCTTGCCATGATCAGTGCGGCGGCGACCATCGCGCGGAGGTTGACGTTCACGTCCTTCCCGCCAAGGAGAACAGGGAGACAATGAACGTCGAAGAGAAGCTCCTGAACATCCTCCTCGTCGAGGACGACGAGGTCGACGTGATGAACGTCCGCCGGGCGTTCAAGAGGAACAACATCTCGAACCCTCTCTGGGTCGCCGGCAACGGCGTCGAGGCGCTCGAGATGCTGCGCAGCGGCGTCATCCCTGTCGAGCGCCGGCTGATCCTGCTCGACCTCAACATGCCGAAGATGAACGGGATCGAGTTTCTGCGCGAGCTGCGCGCCGATCCGGATCTCGTGTCCACGTCGGTTGTCGTGCTGACCACATCGAACGACGATCGCGACAAGGTGGGTGCCTTCAACCTCAACGTGGCCGGCTATCTCCTCAAGCCCGTCACGTTCCTCAGCTTCGTTGAGCTGATGGCGGCGCTCAACAAGTACTGGAGACTTGTCGAGCTACCTTAGCGAAACTCGCCAGCTTTCTGGCAGCGCTCCACAGCGCCTGCGGCCATTGAGGCCACCGCGGCCATTGAGGCCACCGCGGCCATTGAGGCCATTGCGGCCATTGAGGCCATTGCGGCCACCGCGCGATCGTCACGAGGCGACGCGCGGCGGAGGCCGATCCCCCACGAAGAGCCGATTGCGCCCCTCGCGGATCTGCCGGATAGGTGGGAGCATGCGGCTCCCCAAGCTCCGGACCAGCGTCGCGCTCACGGCGCTCCTCGGCCTGTGCTCGATGGGCTCCTTCTGCATCTGGCCCGATCCCGGCGGCAACAACGGCCCGCCCGACCCCTCGACGGCGTGCGCCGACGGCGAGCCGCCCGCGGCCGGCGCGGCCGGCCTGTTCTTCAGCGATCCGAAGGGCGGCGCGACCCCGCTCGCCGAGGACGCGGCGCTCCCGATCGAGTACGGCCCCCAGGGCGGCCAGCACGTGATGGTGGCGATCCGGCACCACACGCGCGGCGGCGGCGTGTGGGCCTACCGCCTGGCGTTCGAGCCGGAGGCGGCCGATCCGGCGGCGCCCGAGCCCGATCCGGCGGCGCCGCGCCGGCCCGTGCTCGAGGGCTCGAACACAGTGCCCGTCAACGCGTGCGCCTCCGGGTGGACCGAGACGATCGCGCCCGTGTTCCTCGACTTCCGCGACGGCGGGCAAGCGGACGCGGCAGGCGAGATCCCGGCGGCCCGCGGCGTGCTCCGCATCGTCGCGACCCCCAAGGACGCAGGCGAGAAGGTGTCCGCGGAGATCCCCTTGCAGATCGCGATGTGAGCGGGCGCGGGGCCGCTACTTGCCCCGCTTGACCACGCCGAGCGCCCGCTGCGCCGCCCTGAGCGCGGCCTGCGCGTCCTTGCCCTCGGCGCCCGCGAGCGCCGCCGCGACGGCGCTCGCGACCTCGCGCCGGCTGTGCGGGTGCACGTCCGCGAGCTTCAGGTAGAGCTGCGCCCGCTCGGGGAAATCGGCGTCGCCGCGCCGCGCCTCGACCCGCTCGAGCAGGCACCCCGCCACCGCGGTGTCGTCCATCTTCTTCAGCGCGTCGAGCGCCGCCGCGCGCTTCGCGATCTCCGGCCGCGCCTCGATGAGCTCCACGAGCGGCGCGAGCGCCACCGGGCCGAACGCGCGGATCGCGTCCGCCACGATGCCCGGCTTGTACCCCTCGGCGTAGGCCGACAGGAGCTCGCTCAGCCCGCGGACGTCGCCGAGGTAGCCGAGCGCGTACGCGGCGATCTTCGCCTCCCGCTCGTCCTCGCCGCGGCTCGCCAGCATCCGCACGAACGTCTCGACCATCTCGACGTCGCCGAGCTGGGCGAGCGCGTAGGCGGCCTCCTCGCGCACGCCGCGGGCGGCGTCGGCGTAGAAGGCGCGGCGGAGCGCCGGCAGCGCGGAGAGGTCGCCCAGCTCGGCGAGCGCCTTGAGCGCCTCGCCCCGCTCCTCCTTGTTGGGCGCCGCGCCGAGCGCCTTCGCGAGCTCCTGCACCCGCTCCATCCGGCCGGCGCGGCGCGCGCGCACCGCGGCGCCGCCCGGGCCCGCCGCGCGCGCGTCGAGCACGTCGAGCACGTCGAGCGCGTCGCGGGCGAGCGCCCGCAGGCCCGCGTCCTTGGCGTGCTCCGCGACCCGGCCGAGCATCGCCGCGGCGTCGGCCGAGGCCGCGCCGCCGTGCAGGGCGACCGCCTGCAGCACCCGCACAGCGGTCAGCTTCGCCACGCGGCCCGCCTTGACCGTGAGCGCCCGCTCGGCCGCGGCGATCGCCTCGGCCCCGAGCGGCGCGAACGTCCTCGCGATGGTCGGCGTCGCCGTGCCGTCCGCCCACAGGGGGAAGATGCTCTCGACGAGCTCGCTCGCCGGAAGCGACGCGTAGTACCGGGCGTAGTGCACCGCGGCGACGTAGCGGCTCATCGTGCCCGCCGCGCGGCGCCGCGCCACCTCGTCCGGGGGGAGCGCCTCGTCGGGCCGCGCGACGGTCACGCTCTCGTAGGTAGGCACGCGCTCGATCTCCTCGCCGACGCTGTCGATGTGCGTCGCGCCGGCGAGGCGCACGAGCGCCATCTCGAGCACCTGGTAGAGCTTGATGAAGTCGTCGAGCCTGTCCGCCGGCTCGGGCCGCTGCGGCAGGCCCTGGAGCAGCGCGGCCTGCTTCTCCAGGCGGAGGTCGCGGAGCCGCTCGGCCAGCGGGTCGGTCACGCGGGCGCCGAGGCCGGTGAGCCCGGTGGCGAGCGCCTCGGCGAGCTCCTCGCGCACCTCGCCGAGCGCGATGGCCGCGGGCGACGCGCCGGCCTCGCGGGCGGCGGCGTTCCACGCGGAGCCCTCCAGCGGCCCGCTCCGCGCCGCGGCGCCCTGCTCCACGACCGGCCGGAGCTCGAGGCCGAGCGGGCCCTCGACGACAGCGGCGAGCGGCCACAGCGTGGGCAGCGCCGCGTCGATGCCGACGTCGCCGAGCAGCGCGCGCAGCCGCGCGTCGCGGAGGGAGCCGGCGAGCCGCTCCTCGAGCGCGGCGTCGTCGGGCAGGTGGAGGGCCTCGCCCTTGTCGTCGACCGCCGAGAGCCGCGCGCCGCGCGCGAAGAGCGTGTCGATGCGCACCGCCACGGGCACGAGGTCGGGCGCGAAGACGTCCTTGCGGTGCTCCTGGAGCGCCGCGAGCGCCGCGCCGACGTCGGGCAGCGCCCGCGCGAGCACGGCTTCCAGTGCGCCGGCGTCGAGCGGGCGCTTGTCGCCGAGGTCCGTGAAGTCAAGGCGGAGCGGCGGGTAGCCGGGGTAGGTCGTCGCGCGCGCCCCGGCGAGCACCTCCCCGGCGAAGCTCCGCTTCGGCTCGGTCCGCTTCGCCATGAAGGCCGGGAGGATCTGCTTCTCGCTGAGGTGCCGGCCTGTCTCGAGGTCGAGGAAGCGGCTCTCCCGGATGACGTAATCGTCGCTCGTCGTCCGCGTCGAGAAGGCGTACTCGACGAGCGTGAGCCCCTCCGCGGGCTTGCGGTCGGACGCCTTCCACGTTTTGCCGACGAGCTCCTCGACGTGGCGGTCGTCGAGCGGCTCGCCCGCGAGGTGCTTCTCGAGCTTGCGGGCGGTGAGCAGGAGATCGGCCATCAGGTTCGCGTACGCGACAGCCGGGAGCGCGCCGCGGCGGGCGCCGGTGGCCTGCGGGCCGCCCGCGGCTGGGCCACGGAGCAGCGCGGCGAGGTCGAGCGTCCGCGCCGAGAGCCGCCGGAGGCGGTTCTCCCGGAGCGCCTCGGCGAGCTTCTCCATCTGCTCGATGCGGTCGGCCCCGATCGCCGCGACGCCGGCCACGGCGAGCTCGCGCACAAGCGTGCCTACCTGCTCGACGCCCGACTTCATCAGGGCCTGCGCGTTCGCGCTGCCCTTCTTCACGCTCTTGCGCGCGGTGTCGGCGCCGGGCGCGCCGGGCGGCGCCGCGTCGCTCACGACGAACGACTCGGGCGCGCGCGCCCAGGCGACGAGCAGCGCCGCCGCGTGCTTGCAGAACGCCGTGTTGAACGTCCGCGCCGGGCAGGTGCAGCGCCCCTTGAAGGCGGGCGCCGGCGAGCCGGTGTAGACGAGCGTGACCTTGTAGGGCGCGGCCCCCGAGCCCCTGGCCTCGCAGAACAGCTTGTTCTCGTGGCGGGCCAGGTTCAGGAGCTGGCCGCCGTCGTAGAGCAGCGTGCCCTTCTTGAGCTCGCCCGCGTCCTGGATGAACGCCCGGAGCTCGCCCGCCCCGATGCGCTGCACCTCGCCCGGCGCCGCGCTCACGGCGCCCCCGCGGGCGAGCGCGCCGGGCGCGGCGCGCTGCTCGCCAACAGAACAACGACCGCTCTCGGGAACAGATCCAGGGCCGTCGGCATCGGCCCTGGAGCCTACCATGGTCCGCGGCGCGGGAGCCCTCGCCGCGCCTGCGCCGGATGCCGCGCTCAGGCCGACGGCTGCGCGGCGGCCTGCGCCTCGCCGAGGCGCGGATAATCGGTGTAGCCGCGCGGCCCCTCGGAGTAGAACGTCGACACGTCGGGCGGGTTGAGCGGCGCCCGGCGCGACAGGCGCTCGGGCAGATCGGGGTTGGCCAGGAACGGCGCGCCGAACGAGACGAGGTCCGCCGCGCCCGACCGCAGCGCCGCCTCCGCTGTCTCGAGCGTGTAGCCGCCGTTCGCCATGAGGACGCCGCGGAACCGCTCGCGGAGCAGCGGCATCACGCGACCCGCGGCGTCCTCCGCCTGCCCGTCCACCGGCTCCACGACGTGCAGGTAGGCGAGCTTGCGCGCCGAGAGCTCGGCGGCGACGTGGCCGAAGATCGCCTTCGGGTTCGAGTCGCTCATGTCGTTGTAGCCGCCCAGCGGCGAGACCCGCACGCCGACCCGGTCCGGGTCGAAGACGCCGGTCACCGCGTCGACGATCTCGAGCAGGAACCGCGCCCGGTTCTCGACAGAGCCGCCATACGAATCCGTCCGCTGGTTCACGCCGTCGCGGAGGAACTGGTCGATGATGTAGCCGTTCGCCGCGTGCAGCTCGATCCCATCGAAGCCGGCCGCCCTCGCCCGGCGCGCGCCGTCCTCGAACTGCGCGACGACGCCGGGGATCTCGTGCGTCTCGAGGGCGCGCGGGGTGCTGTACGGCTGCGGGCCCTCGGGCGTGTGCGCGTGGCCGGTGCGGATGCGGACGGCCGAGGACGAGACCGGCGCCTGCCGGCCCGGCTGGAACGAGACGTGCGACGACCGCCCGACGTGCCAGAGCTGGGCGAAGATGCGCCCCCCCGCCCGGTGCACCGCGTCCGTCACGAGCCGCCACCCCTCGACCTGCGCGTCGGTGTGGATGCCCGGCGTGCGGAGGTACCCCACGCCCTGCGGGCTGACCTGCGTGGCCTCGGTGATGATGAGGCCGGCGGAGGCGCGCTGCTCGTAATACACCGCGTTGAGCTCGGTGGGCACGTTGCCCTCGCCCGCGCGGCAGCGCGTCATCGGCGCCATCACGATGCGGTTCGGCAGCGAGAGAGAGCCGAGAGAGAAGGAGCTGAACAGCAGGTGAGAGGCGGTGGTCATTGTCGATTCCCCTGGCAAAAAAGCTGTAACTTCCGAAACGGAAGTGGCATCCGCTGGGAAAGCATCATGGGTCGTCGCTTCTTTCCGTCAAGTAGCTTCCTTTTTGTTAGTGATGCGATCATGATGAGGCTCGGGGACCAGGAATGAAGCATCCATGTCAGCATCTCTGCGACAAATTTCAAGCGGCGATGAACGTGCTCGCGAAGCCCTGGAATGGGCTCATCATCGCGACGCTCGAGGGAGGCGCGCTGCGCTTCGGCGAGATCGGCGAGCGGCTCGACGCGATCAGCGACCGGATGCTCTCCAGCCGGCTCAAGGAGCTCGAGGCGCTCGGCCTCGTGGTGCGGCGTGTGCTGCCGGGGCCTCCGGTCCGGGTGGAGTACGAGCTGACCGACTCCGGACGGGGGTTCCAGGCGGTCGCGCAGGCGATCTCGCGCTGGGGGGAGATGCTGGCCGAGAGCGCGCCGCGCGCGGGCGCCTCGAGCAGCAGCCGCGCGCGCGGGCGGGTCGTGGTAGAGGCGCAGGCGAGGCGCGCGGCGCCGCGAACGCGGTGACGAAGATCAGCAAGGGTGAGGGGCGAGGGCACGGCATGAACAGCCCGCACCGCAAGAGCAGCATCGGCGCACTGACGGTCGCGCCCGCCCGCTGAAGGTGGCTTTCGTTCGCTGACCAACCGCGCACCTCCGCGATGTCCAAGGCTGTGTCCGCCACGGGCGCGAGAAGCTCCGCCGGCGGTATCGGGATCATCCCGACCCCTCTTGTCGGGGATCTCTCACACGGTAGATACACGAATATCTTTAGTGTGGTTCGCCGGCCGCCGAGCGCGTTAGCATGGCGTCGCCCTGGAGAGGGTTCAACATGGAGCAGCGGACGAGCGGCAAGGTAGCGTCTCCTCGGAACCGGGCGACGTCCTCGAAGGACGGCGTCGCGAAGGGCACGAACGGCAAGGACGGCAAGCACCCGAGGAACGGCAAGAACGCGGAGGCCAAGCGCGCAGGCGGCGCGGCCCGGGAGCCGCAATCCACCGCGTTTGAGCAGCGGTCGCAGTCTGTCCATCTCGAAGACCTGCGTCGCCCGCGGCGGCGCGCTGCATCGGATGACGTGATGCGCCGGCCGGCGCGGCAGGCCCTCGAGATGGGCCAGATGCTCGCGGTCCTGGTGGCGCTCAAGAAGGGGGACTTCTCGGTACGCCTCCCCATCGATCTCGAGGGGCTGGACGGGAAGATCGCCGACACCTTCAACGATGTCGTCGAGATGAACGAGAAGTTCGCGTTCGAGCTCGAGCGGCTGAGCCGCGCGGTCGGCAAGGAAGGCAAGATCGGCCAGCGCGTCTCGATGGGCGAGGTGAGCGGCGCCTGGGCCGACGAGGTCGCCTCCGTCAACGCGCTGATCGGCGATCTCGTGCAGCCCACGAGGGAGATGGCGCGCGTCATCGGCGCGGTCGCCAAGGGCGATCTCTCCCAGACGATGGCGCTCGAGGTGGGCGGGCGGCCGCTGGAGGGAGAGTTCCTCCAGACCGCCAAGACAGTGAACACCGTGGTCTATCAGCTCGGCTCCTTCGCGTCCGAAGTGACGCGCGTGGCGCGCGAGGTAGGCACCGAGGGCAAGCTCGGCGGGCAGGCCGACGTCAAGGGCGTCGCCGGCACGTGGAAGGACCTGACCGACTCCGTCAACTCGATGGCCGGCAACCTGACCGCCCAGGTGCGCAACATCGCCGCCGTCACGACGGCCGTGGCCAACGGCGACCTGACCCAGAAGATCACCGTCGATGTCCGCGGCGAGATCCTGGAGCTGAAGGACACCTTCAACACGATGGTGGATCAGCTCCGCTCGTTCGCGTCGGAGGTGACGCGCGTGGCGCGCGAGGTGGGCACCGAGGGCAAGCTCGGCGGCCAGGCCAGCGTCCCCGGCGTCGCCGGCACGTGGAAGGACCTGACCGACTCCGTCAACTCGATGGCGTCGAACCTGACCGCGCAGGTCCGCAACATCGCCGCCGTCACAACGGCCGTGGCCAACGGCGACCTGACCCAGAAGATCACCGTCGACGTCAAGGGCGAGATCCTGGAGCTGAAGGACACCTTCAACACGATGGTGGATCAGCTCCGCTCGTTCGCGTCGGAGGTGACGCGCGTGGCGCGCGAGGTAGGCACCGAGGGCAAGCTCGGCGGCCAGGCCGAGGTGAAGGGCGTCGCCGGCACGTGGAAGGATCTCACCGACTCCGTCAACTCGATGGCGTCGAACCTGACCGCGCAGGTCCGCAACATCGCCGCCGTCACAACGGCCGTCGCCCGCGGCGACCTGACCCAGAAGATCACCGTCGATGTCCGCGGCGAGATCCTGGAGCTGAAGGACACCTTCAACACGATGGTGGATCAGCTCCGCTCGTTCGCGTCGGAGGTGACGCGCGTGGCGCGCGAGGTAGGCACCGAGGGCAAGCTCGGCGGGCAGGCCGAGGTGAAGGGCGTCGCCGGCACGTGGAAGGATCTCACCGACTCCGTCAACTCGATGGCGTCGAACCTCACGGTCCAGCTCCGCGACGTGTCGAAGGTCGCGACAGCCATCGCGAACGGCGATCTGACGCAGAAGATCACCGTCGATGTCCGCGGCGAGATCCTCCAGATCAAGGACGTCATCAACACGACTGTCGATCAGCTCAGCTCCTTCGCGGCCGAGGTGACGCGCGTCGCCCGCGACGTAGGCACCGAGGGCAAGCTCGGCGGGCAGGCCGAGGTGAAGGGCGTCGCCGGCACGTGGAAGGACCTGACCGACTCCGTCAACTCGATGGCGTCGAACCTGACCGCGCAGGTGCGCAACATCGCCGCCGTCACAACGGCCGTCGCCCGCGGCGACCTGACCCAGAAGATCACCGTCGATGTCCGCGGCGAGATCCTGGAGCTGAAGAACACCTTCAACACGATGGTGGATCAGCTCCGCTCCTTCGCGGCCCAGGTGACGCGCGTGGCGCGCGAGGTAGGCACCGAGGGCAAGCTCGGCGGACAGGCCGAGGTGACAGGCGTCGCCGGCACGTGGAAGGACCTGACCGACTCCGTCAACTCGATGGCGTCGAACCTGACCGCGCAGGTCCGCAACATCGCCGACGTGACCACCGCCGTGGCCAACGGCGACCTGTCGAAGAAGATCACCGTCGATGTCCGCGGCGAGATCCTGGAGCTGAAGGACACCTTCAACACGATGGTGGATCAGCTCCGCTCGTTCGCGTCGGAGGTGACGCGCGTGGCGCGCGAGGTGGGCACCGAGGGAAAGCTCGGCGGGCAGGCCAGCGTCCCCGGCGTCGCCGGCACGTGGAAGGACCTGACCGACTCCGTCAACTCGATGGCGTCGAACCTGACCGCGCAGGTCCGCAACATCGCCGACGTGACCACGGCCGTGGCCCGCGGCGACCTGTCGAAGAAGATCACCGTCGACGTCAAGGGCGAGATCCTGGAGCTGAAGAACACCTTCAACACGATGGTGGATCAGCTCAGCTCCTTCGCGGCCGAGGTGACGCGCGTGGCGCGCGAGGTGGGCACCGAGGGAAAGCTCGGCGGCCAGGCCGAGGTGACAGGCGTCGCCGGCACGTGGAAGGACCTGACCGACTCCGTCAACTCGATGGCGTCGAACCTGACCGCGCAGGTGCGCAACATCGCCGCCGTCACAACGGCCGTCGCCAACGGCGATCTGTCGAAGAAGATCACCGTCGATGTCCGCGGCGAGATCCTGGAGCTGAAGGACACCTTCAACACGATGGTGGATCAGCTCCGCTCGTTCGCGTCGGAGGTGACGCGCGTGGCGCGCGAGGTGGGCACCGAGGGAAAGCTCGGCGGGCAGGCCAGCGTCCCCGGCGTCGCCGGCACGTGGAAGGACCTGACCGACTCCGTCAACTCGATGGCGTCGAACCTGACCGCGCAGGTGCGCAACATCGCCGCCGTCACAACGGCCGTCGCCAACGGCGATCTGTCGAAGAAGATCACCGTCGATGTCCGCGGCGAGATCCTGGAGCTGAAGAACACCATCAACAACACGATGGTGGACCAGCTCAACGCGTTCGCGTCGGAGGTGACGCGCGTGGCGCGCGAGGTCGGCACCGAGGGCAAGCTCGGCGGGCAGGCCAGCGTCCCCGGCGTCGCGGGCACGTGGAAGGACCTGACCGACAACGTGAACTTCATGGCCGGCAACCTGACCAACCAGGTGCGCGGCATCGCCAAGGTCGTGACCGCGGTCGCGAACGGCGACCTGAAGCGCAAGCTGGCCTTCGACGCGAAGGGCGAGATCGCGGCGCTGGCCGACACGATCAACGGCGTGATCGAGACGCTCGCGACCTTCGCCGACCAGGTGACGACGGTGGCGCGCGAGGTAGGCGTCGAGGGCAAGCTCGGCGGGCAGGCCAGCGTCCCCGGCGCGGCCGGCACGTGGAAGGACCTGACCGACAACGTGAACCAGCTCGCCGCCAACCTGACGACGCAGGTGCGCGCGATCGCCGAGGTAGCGACCGCGGTGACGAAGGGCGACCTCACCCGGACCATCCGGGTCGAGGCGCAGGGGGAGGTCGCGTCGCTCAAGGACACCATCAATGAGATGATCCGGAACCTCAAGGACACGACGCTGAAGAACAGCGAGCAGGACTGGCTCAAGACCAACCTCGCCAAGTTCTCGCGCCTGCTCCAGGGGCAGAAGGATCTGCTCACTGTCGGTCGGCTCATCCTGTCCGAGCTGGCCCCGGTCGTCGGCGCGCAGCAGGGCGTGTTCTTCACGATGGACGTGGCGAAGGAGGAGCCGATCCTCAAGCTCCTCGCGAGCTACGCGTACAAGGTGCGGAAGAACATCGACAACCACTTCAAGCTCGGCGAAGGGCTCGTCGGGCAATGCGCGCTCGAGAAGGAGAAGATCCTCCTCGTCAACGCGCCCCCCGACTACATCCGCATCACGAGCGGGCTCGGCGAGGCGCCGCCGGTCAACATCATCGTCATCCCCGTGCTCTTCGAGGGGCAGGTCAAGGCGGTCATCGAGCTCGCGTCGTTCGAGCGATTCAGCCCGACCCACCAGGCGTTCCTCGACCAGCTCACGGAGTCGATCGGGATCGTGCTCAACACGATCGAGGCGAACATGCGCACAGAGGACCTGCTCAAGCAGTCGCAGTCCCTCGCGCGCGAGCTCCAGAGCCAGCAGGAGGAGCTGCAGCAGACGAACGCCGAGCTCGGGGAGAAGGCTCGCCTGCTCGCGCAGCAGAACGTCGAGGTCGAGCGGAAGAACCGCGAGGTCGAGCAGGCGCGGCAGGCGCTCGAGGAGAAGGCGCGGCAGCTCGCCATCACCTCCAAGTACAAGTCGGAGTTCCTCGCGAACATGTCGCACGAGCTCCGGACGCCGCTGAACAGCCTGCTCATCCTGTCCGATCAGCTCTCGAAGAACACCGACCGCAACCTCACGGGGCGGCAGGTCGAGTTCGCCAAGACGATCCACTCGTCGGGCAACGACCTGCTCGCGCTGATCAACGACATCCTGGACCTGTCCAAGATCGAGTCGGGGACCGTGATCGTCGACGTGGGCGAGCTGTCGTTCAGCGACCTGCAAGACTACGTCGAGCGCACGTTCCAGCACGTCGCCGAGTCGAAGAGGCTCGAGTTCGAGCTCAACTTCGCGCAGAACCTGCCGCAGGTCATCTACACGGACGCGAAGCGCGTGCAGCAGGTGCTCAAGAACCTGCTCTCGAACTCCTTCAAGTTCACGGAGCGCGGCAGCGTCGCGCTCGACGTCGATCTGGTCACCTCGGGATGGACCATCGAGAACGAGGGCCTCTCGCGCGCCGGCGCGGCGATCGCCATGTCGGTGCGGGACACGGGCATCGGCATCCCGCACGACAAGCAGCAGATCATCTTCGAGGCCTTCCAGCAGGCTGACGGCTCGACGAGCCGGAAGTACGGCGGCACCGGCCTCGGGCTCGCGATCAGCCGCGAGATCGCGTGGATGCTCGGCGGCGAGATCAAGCTCTCGAGCAAGCCGGGGAGCGGGAGCACGTTCACGCTTTACCTGCCGCTCACGTACACGCCGGCGCGCCCGCGCAGGAAGGAGCAGGCCGCGGAGATGCCCTCGGCGCCGCCGGCCCTCGTCTCGGGCGACGTCGCGCCGCGGTCGGCGGCCGAGCCGCCGCCGCACCTGCTCAACCAGAGCGTCGACGACAGCGCGAGCCTCCAGCCCAGCGACTCCGTTGTGCTCATCGTCGAGAACGACGCGAGCTTCGCGCACTTCGTCATGGAGGTCGCGCACGACCACGGGTTCAAGGCGATCCTCGCCTACCGCGGCGGGGCGGCGCTCTCCATCGTCCGCGAGCGGCGGGTGAACGCGATCACGCTTGACATCAACCTGCCGGACATGGACGGCTGGCGCGTGCTCGACCGGGTGAAGCGCGACCTCGCGACGCGGCACATCCCCGTCCAGGTGATCACGACGGACGAGGAGCGCGAGCGCGCGCTCCGGATGGGCGCGACGGGGGTGCTCTGCAAGCCGCTCAAGACCCGGGACGCGCTCGACGAGACCTTCAGGCGCCTCTCGCAGTTCATGGTGTCGCGCCGGCGGACGGTCGTGCTCGCCGAGCCGGACGAGGCCGAGCGCCAGGAGCTCGTCGAGCTCCTCGGCGGCGACGACGTCACGATCCGGAGCGTGGCCTCCGGGGAGGAGGCGCTCGACGCGCTCCTCACCGAGCGGGCCGACGTCCTCATCCTGCACCTCGACCTGCCCGACATGCGCTGCTTCGATCTGATCGGGCAGCTCGCGCAGGGCAGCGGGTCGACGGAGCTGCCCGTCCTGGTCTACGCGCCGGAGGAGATCTCGGCCGCGGACGAGGCGCAGCTGAGCCGCTTCAGCCAGCTGATGGTGCTCAAGCACGTCCGCTCCAAGGAGCGGCTCTTCGACGACGTCTCCCTGTTCCTGCACCGCCCGGTGGCGGCGCTCTCCGAGCGACAGCGCCAGACCCTCCAGGAGCTGCACCAGTCGAACAGGGTGCTCGCGGGCAAGAAGGTGCTGGTCGTCGACGACGACGTCCGGAACATCTTCGCGATGACGACGATCCTCGACGCCCAGCAGATGAAGACGGTCTACGTGGAGACGGGCAGAGCGGCGATCGAGATGCTGCAGCGGACGCCGGACATCGAGATCGTGCTCATGGACATCATGATGCCAGAGATGGACGGCTACGACACGATCCGTGCCATCCGCGCGAAGCCCGAGCACCATGCGCTGCCCATCATCGCGGTCACGGCCAAGGCGATGAAGGGCGACCGGGAGAAGTGCTTCGAGGCGGGCGCGAACGATTACATCTCGAAGCCGGTGGATCCCGAGCACCTGCTCGCTATGCTGCGGCTATGGCTGCACCGGTGACCGGAGGGACCCTCGGCCGGCGAGGAGCTCGTGTCTAGCGGGCTCCCCGACCGGGTCCAGCGCTTTCTCGGCGCGCACATCTCCTCGATCGAGCAACTCGAAGTGCTTCTGCTCATGCGTCGCACGGCGGAGCGCGAGTGGAGCGCGGCCGCGATGGCGCGCGAGATAGGGTCCAGCATGATGTCCATCCAGGACCGGTTCGGGGGCCTGGCCAGCAGATGTCTGATCGTGGCCCGGGAGGACGGGGAGGACATCTTCTACCGGTACGCCCCGGCAGACGATGACACCCGCCGGACGATCGACGACCTGGCGCAGGCGTACAAGGAGCGCCGGCTGAGCGTGATCAATCACATCTACGCCACGCCCCCGCCGAGCGACATCCAGAGCTTCTCGGACGCATTCCTGATCACGAAGAAGGGAAAGGGTGGCTAGCCATGGCAGCGGCGGTCTACATCCTCTGCGCCCTGACCAGCATCGCGTGCGCCGTGCTGCTCCTGCGCGGATACGCGCAGCGCAAGGTCCGCCTCCTCTTGTGGAGCGGGCTCTGCTTCGCCGCGCTCGCAGCGAACAACACCCTGCTCTTCGTGGACCTCGTCGTGATCCGGAGCGTCGATCTATCATCGCTGCGCCACCTCACCGCGCTCATCGGGCTGGCCCTGCTCCTTTATGGCCTCATCTGGGACCTGCGCGAGTAAACGCGCGTAGAGGCGAGGTAGGACCTTTGAACGACTTCCTTATCGGTGCGATGACGTTCGGGTACGCGACCGTCGCGCTCTTCTTCCTCCGCTTCTGGAAGAAGACGGGCGACCGGCTGTTCGCGAAGTTCTCGGCGGCGTTCTGGCTGATGATGCTGGGCCGCATCGCCGTCGCCCTGAACCGCGTCGAGGAAGACGCCATCCATTACCTGTACCTATTCCGGCTCTTCGCCTACGTGCTCATCCTGTACGCCATTGTGCACAAGAACCGCGGGAACGGCGGGCAGGCGCTGAGCTCCAGGTGACGCGCGGGCGCGCGAGGCGCTCGGAGGCGCGGCGCCCGTCGGCAGGGGGCGGTCCGTCCTTGCGTTCCCGGGCGAGCTGGACCATTCCATGACCTGCTTCGTCCCTGCGCTGCGCAGGATGGGCGCCACACCCGCGAGGACCTGCATGCGACAACGATTGGACGTGACCGATCTCTACAACGACGCTTACACCGCTTACATAGAAGCATTCCGTCGTCAGACCGAGCTTGTTGCCAGCGAGATCCTGCTCGAGCACCTCGTCGACCCGAGCGGCGCGGTCCGGGGGCTCGACGATCGCCCGGAGTCGGCTCCGTCGGTCACCGCCTATCAGTTTCGCAGGAAGCTGCTCGACTACTTCAGCGACAAGGGCGACCTCACCCAGGACCCCAGCGGGCGGCTGGTGCCCAGCGAGGCGGTGCGACAGCGCGTCGCCGAGAAGGAGTCCATCGCGCTCGCAGACCGCGCGATCCTGGGCGAGATGGTCGAGTTCCTCCAGCGCTATCGGGGTCTGGCCGGGCCGGTGCTGGCGGGCAAGGACGCGCTGGCCACCATGGATCTCCAGTACGGGATGCAGGCCTCGCTGAAATTCTGGGAATACTCGATGATCAGCCTTCCCGCCAAGAAGCCGTGCAACGTGATGCTGGCGCGGGCGCTGATGGCCAAGCTCGCAGAGGGGCCGGGGATCTCTGTATTCGAGGGGGGCGCGGGGCTCGGCGTGGTGCTGCGGCAGGCGTTGTCCGATCCGCGGTTCCTCCCGCTGAGCAAGAACCTCGTCCGCTACGATTACACCGACATCAGCGCCCTGTTGATGGAGACGGGGAAGCAGTGGCTGCGGACCCACGCGCCGGCCGACGTGTTTCAGCGCATTCATTTCCAGCGCCTGGACCTGGACACGCTGCCCTCCGCTGGCAGCACGTTCGCCCGGGCCGCCTCGGTCGACCTGATCGTCCTCGAGCACGTGCTCTACGACGTGCGCGATCTTCACGCCACCCTCCAGGCGTTCCACACGATGCTGAAGCCGGGCGGTCAGCTCGCGTTCACCATGTCGTTCCGCGATCGGCCCGGGGTGTTCTTCCCCAATGAATTTTTTCAGTCGATGCTGCACACCTACAGCAAGGCCAAGCTCGATCCGCCTCGCCGTCAGCATGTTGGTTATCTGACGCTGCAAGAGTGGGAGCTGTCGCTCCGCGCGGCCGGGTTCTCCGAATGGGAGGTCTATCCGGCGCCCGAGGACCACGCGAAGTGGCCGTTCGGTGGCATCGTCGCCTACCGGTAGCCAGCCGGGTCGAGGGGAGCGCGGGCCGCCTCGCTTCAGCTTGCCTTCTGGTCGAGCCGGGTGAGGTGAAAATTGTAATAGCGGCGGCCCTCGACGGGCATCATCACCATCCTGTCGAACTCGATGTAGATCTCCGGCCGGCATTTGCGCGGCCGCGAGCGGACCCACGTGAACATGTCGTGAGTCCTCCATTGCTCTCTGGCCAGGAGGACGCCCGTCGTGATGTCCTCGGCGTGCTCGAGCTTCCAACCACACGACTCGACCGCACCCTCGAGATCCATGTACCAGGTCGGCGGGCCCCAGCTATTGAGGAAACAGCGCCCCCCCGGCTTCACCACGCGATGGGCTTCGTGGAGGAACTCCCTGAGCGGGAAGTGGAAGACAGCGTCCACCGCGATCAGCGCGTCGAAGGCGCCGGTGGGCAGCGGTATCTCTTCCGCTCGGCCGTGGACGAAGTAGACGCCGTCGACGGAGGGATGGGCTTCTCGCGCGAGCAGCACGTGGGTGCGCACCGCGTCGATGCCGGCGACGAGCCGGGCCTCCTTCCGCTGCTTCAGGTAGAGGCTGCCGCCCCCCCGTCCGCAGGCCATATCGACCACATCGAGCCCCGTGAAATCCTGGCCGCCCAGGAGCTTGTGGTAGAGGTGGATGCTGAGGCGCGACGGCTCCTCCCAGGCAGCGAGAGAGGGCGCCTCTGCTGGGTTCAGGAACGCGTACCCGTGGTTGATGAAGACCCTGTCCGTGTCGCTGAGGAGCTGCGCGGCGAGGCTGTAGTACTCGAGGAGCGACAGCGGCTCGTCCCCGGGCCGCTCCTTCACGAAACGGAGCCACGCATCCTTGAGATACGACGGGGGCAGCGGCTTGAACTGCCCGGAGAGCGCGCCGACGTGCAGCGCCATCGCCTTCCAGAATCTGTCAGGCGCGCTCGGCAAGTCCTTGAACCGAACGGGCTCTTCGCCGAAGCCCTCGGCCGAGCCGGACTTGATGAACAGAAAGCAAAACAAAACTTCTTCTGGCGAGAGCGGCGCCATGAGCTGGCTCAGCTCGACCTCATGGCTCAACCTGGCCGATCCGAGCTGCTCCAAGACCTGCTTCAAATCTTCTGTAGGGGGCATCGAACAGACGCCAGCCCCAGGCTGGCGCTCCTCTTCTGGGCCGGCGTTCAGCGCACCCGACCGTCCAAGTCAACGTCGTTTGCCGAAGCGAGACTACGTCAGATTCTAGCCAAGGTCCTGTCGGCGCTCTCCAGCGCGCAGTCCACGTCGGCCTCGGTCAACGCCGCGGAGATGTACCAGCGGCCGCCGTACATGAGGAGAGTCCCCTCCTCGGGCATCGTCGAGTAGAACTTGAACTGCCTGGGCAGAGCGGCCTGCATGAGCTCTTGGAAGCTATAGATCACCGGTTTGTCCGTGAAAAGTAAGAAGAAGACGCCGCGCGGCCCCTGCACCAGGGCGGGGATCCCACGTCGCTTGCAGATATCGAGCAGGCCCTCCTTGAGCCGAGCCTGCATCGTGTCGATCCTCCTGTAGACCGCGCCATCGTCCCTCTCCAGGATCTTGAGCGTCGCGAGGGACGCGGCCACGCCGAGAGGATAACCGTTGAACGTGCCAGCCCCTGTCACCTTGCCGGTCCGGAGCTGATCCATGATCTCCTTCTTCCCGACGACGGCCGCCATCGGCATCCCACCTCCTAGCGCCTTACCGAACGTCGCCAGATCGGGCGCGACGCCGAGCGCCGCCTGCGCGCCGCCGAGGCCGACGCGGAAGCCGGTGATGATCTCGTCGAAGCTGAGCACGATTCCATGCTGGTCGCAGAGCTCGCGCACACGCTCGAGATAGCCGGGCCTGGGGGGGCAGCCTCCGCCGTTCACCAGGATCGGCTCCATGTGGATCACGGCCACCTCGTGCCCGTACTTCTTCAGCGTCTCCTCGAGGACATCGATGTCGTTCCAGGGCAAGAGGAACGAGTATTTGAATGCGTCGGGGACCCTGCCCTCGGTGTGAAAGAAGCTCTGCTCGCTCTCCAGCGGGAGAGGGCGCCCTTCCGGGTGCTCGTCAACGACACCCCCCAGCACGCTGTCAAACCAGCCGTGGTAGTGAGTCTGGAAGCGAATGAAATAGGGGCGCTTCGTGTACGCCCGCGCGAGCCGTAGGGCCAGGTGTACCGCCTCCGATCCGGTGACGCAGAAGCGGACGCGCTCGGCGCACGGGACGTGGCTCGCGATCTTCTCGGCCAGCTCGATATCCTGCTCGGTCTGGCAGATCCCCGACCCGAGCGAGTACATCGTGTCGAGCTGGCGCTTCAGCGCGTCGATGTACTCCGGATCGTTGTGGCCGAGGATGCCCGGACCGCCTGCGTTGATCAGGTCGATGTACTCGTTGCCGTCGACGTCCCACAGGCGCGCGCCTCGTGCATGGGTGAAGAAGAGGGGGGTGCTCAACAAACCTCCCCTGAAGTTCGCCTGGCCTCCTGGCATCACCTTCGCCGCGCGCTCATGTAGCGCCAGGCTCTTCGTGTTCGACCACCTGCGCATTCCAGCTTCGAACGGAGCCATACATTACCTCCCGATCAAGAGAGAATCCCCTGGCTGATGGGTGCGATGGGCGGTCCGGGCCGAGGCGTCCGCCTCGGCCGACCTGCTACGATCCTGGGAGCGACATCGACGGGGCGGCGTCCTCGGCCCCTCCCGCCCGCGCGCCGCGCGGGCGGCGCCCGAGGCGGAACAGGACACCGCTCGCGGCCGAGAGGCCTCCGGCCATCAGGGCCACGCTGGCCAGCGGCCTCGCTCCGATGGCGTCGAGCCAGCCCGCGACGGCGAGGAGCAGGGCTGCGCGCGCGAGCTCAAACCTCCAGGCGAAGCCAGGACTCTCGAGAGACCGAGCATGCGCGCCGAGCGACGCGAGCAGCAGCACGAGGAGCGCAAGCCTCGGCATCGTCGACGACGTGCCCGTGTACATGATGACCATCGCGCCGATGACCACCGTGACGCCGACGCTGAGCGCCATCTGGGCGATCGACGACGCCGTAGAACCACGGCTCTCCATGTCGCGCCGCTCGGGCGGAGCGCTGGCCTCCAGGACGCCGGCGGGCTGCCACTCGGGCGGCATGAACCATACCTTGACGCGATCCCACGGAGATCTGGCTGCGCGCGATAGCTTGGCGAGGTGGATGAACGGCTCCACGTTGAGCCAGATCGGATTCCACGAGACCACCCTTCTGCGCGTTCCGTAGGTCGGCTCTTTGCCCTCCGGGACGAACGTCCCGAGGAGGCGATCCCACACGATGAAGATCCCGCCGTAGTTGCAGTCGAGGTACTGCTCGTCCATCCCATGATGCACGCGGTGGTGGGAGGGCGTGTTGAGCACATACTCGAGCGGGCCGAGCTTCCCGACCGCGCGCGTGTGAGTGAAGACGTTGTAAGAGATGCTTACCCCGCGCGCGAGCAAGAAGACGGCCGGAGGTATCCCCAGGAAGGCGAGCGGCAGATAGAAGAACCACTGGTATGCCGGCTGGAGCCACGGCATGCGGAGGTTGACCGCCAGGTTTTGCTCGCGGCTCTGGTGGTGTACGACGTGGATCGCCCAGAGGACGTTGACGCGATGGCTGGCGCGGTGGAACAGGTAGTAGAGAAAGTCCGCCGCGAAGATGGTGAAGACGATCGTCACCGCCGAGCGAGCATGGTGCGTGATCGCCCAGCGCTCATAGACGATGTCGTAGACCACGATCGAGATGAAGCTGAAGAACGCGACCAGCGCGAAGGACCCGACACCGACGCCCACGCTGGCCACCGTGTCAGGCAGGCGGTACGTCGTGTCACCGCGCCGATGCCGGGCCACGACCGCCTCGATGGCCATCAGTACGAACAGGACTGCCAGGGGGGCGATGGTGGCCGTCGATTGCATCATTTCCTCGGGGATCGTTCCGTTCGTGCGCCTCAAGCGCCATCGTGTCCGCCAGCGGTGCCTGGGGAAGCCGGGCGCTCAGGGTGGCGTTGTCCGCGCGCGGCTCCCGCTGTCGCTGCCGTGGCCCCCTCGCGTCCCACGAGCTGGTTGCGCTCCTCCGGGGCCGCGCGAGCCCGCCGAGCTGTGGCTTGTAGCACAAATGAAGGACATGTCGCGTAGAAAGACCCAGGACCGTCATCCTGTCAAGCCCAGGTGGTGCGCCCCATATCTCGGACGTTTTGGCGCATGGCTCCCGTCCGCCGTCATGGCACTCGTGCAAGGACTGGCGCCCATTCTGCCACACCACGCGTGAGCGACGCAGAGGACGCGCGCGGTGTGCGGGACGGCCATTGCGAGCCGCGCGGCGCGAGTGGTAAGCTGCCGCCCCGCTTTCGAGCAAACGAGGAGCCGCTCATGGCCCAAGCCTTTCCCGCATCCCCGACGACAACGCCCTCCACCCGCACGCTCGTGGTCCAATCGCCGATCGACGGCTCGCGCCTGGGCGAGGTGCCGCTGATGGGTGATGCCGAGGTGCGCGCCGCGGTGGAGCGCGCGCGCACCGCCCAGCGCGCCTGGGCGCAGCTCCCGATCGAGACCCGCGCCGGGCGCGTGGCGCGCGTGATCGACGCATTCGTCGAGCGGCTGGACGAGCTGGTGGACGCGGTGGTGATCGAGACCGGCAAGCCGCGCAACGACGCGCTCGCCGAGTGGATCACGGTGGTGGAAGCGTGCCACTACTTCACGCGCCACGCCGGCCGGATCCTCGCCGATACGTCCATCACGCTGCACCATATGAAGTGGCGCGGGAGCTATGTCACGCACGTGCCGATGGGCGTCATCGCCGTGATCTCGCCGTGGAACCTGCCGCTTGCGATCCCGATGGGCAGCGTTATCGAGGCGCTGATCGCTGGTAACGCCGTGGTGGCCAAGCCGTCGGAGGTCACGCCGCTCACGCTGCTCAAGGCCAAGGAGGTCGTGGACGCGGTCGGGATTCCGACCGATCTATTCCAGGTGGTGACCGGCGATGCCCGCACCGGGGCTGCGCTGATCGACGCCGGCGTGCAGAAGGTCGTCTTCACCGGCGGGGTGAGCTCCGGGCGGCGCGTCGGGGCCGCGTGCGCTGAGCGGTTGATCCCGTGCGTGCTCGAGCTCGGCGGGAAGGCGCCGCTCATCGCGTGCGACGACTGCGAGATCGAGCGCACCGCACGGTCGATCGTCGCCGGCGGCTTCATCAATTCGGGGCAGCTATGCATCTCGGTCGAGCGGGTGCTGGCCACCGAGGCGGTGCACGACCGGCTGGTGGATCGCGTGGTGGCGCTCACGCGTGAGCTTCGCCAGGGCGACCCGCGCGCGGACGACGTGGACGTGGGCGCGATCATCTTCGCAAAGCAGATGGATATCGCCGAGGCGCATATCAAGGATGCCGTCGCGCGCGGCGCGCTCGTGGCCACGGGCGGGCGGCGCAGGCCGGGGCCGGGGATGTTCTTCGAGCCCACGGTGCTGACCCGCTGCACGCCCGAGATGACCGTGATGCGCGAAGAGATCTTCGGCCCGGTCGTCCCCATCATGAAAGTGCGCGACGAGGAGGAGGCCGTCCGGATCGCGAACGACTCGCCGCTCGGGCTGCACGCGTACGTCTTCTCGCGGGACAAGACGCGTGCGCGGGCGGTCGCCGAGCGGATCGAGGCGGGCACCGTGATGATCAACGACGTGCTCGTCTCGTACTGCGCGCCCGAGGCGCCGTTCGGCGGGATCAAGAGCTCGGGCTACGGCCGCGTACACTCGGACGACTCGTTGCGCGCGATGTGCTACGCGCGCCACGTCAACCACGAGCGCTTTGCGATGCCGCTGAACAGTCCTCTCCTGTTCCCGTACACGACGGCGAAGTACCGCGGGATGCGCGCGGCGATCCGCGCCACGTTCAAGCGCACTCCACTGCTCGGCAGGCTCGCGGACCTCCTGTAGGCGGGGCGCCCGCGCCGCTCGCTCCGCGGGTCGATGTGGTTGGTATCCCGGGCGAAATTCGGTTAAACTCCGGTCGTGATCGAGGAGAGCCATGTCGTCATCATCGGCGCCGGTCCGTCTGGGCTAGCGGTGGGCGCCTGTCTGCGCGAGCGGGGAATTCCATTCGTCTTGCTCGAGCAATCGGATGCGGTCGGCGCCACCTGGCGGCGCCACTATCAACGGCTGCACCTCCACACGGTCAAGCAATTCTCCTCGCTGCCCGGGCTCGCCTGGCCCAGATATGCCCCGCCGTATCCCTCCCGGGCGCAGATGGTCGATTACCTCCAGCGCTACGCCGAGCGCTTCCGCCTGGAGCCGCGCTTCGGCGCCGAGGTCGTGCGCGCTCACCGCGACGGGTCGCGGTGGGTGACCCAGACGCGCGCTGGAGAGTTCACGAGCCGCGCGCTCGTCGTGGCCACGGGCTACAGCCGTCTCCCCAACGTACCCACCTGGCCCGGTCAGGAGCGCTTTCGCGGGCCCATCCTCCATAGCTCCACCTACGGGTCGGGCGCTGCATTCCGCGGTCAGCGCGTGCTCGTGGTGGGCTCCGGCAATTCTGGCGGCGAGATCGCGATGGACCTCTGGGAGCATGCGGCGGAGACGACAGTCTCCGCGCGCAGCGGTATTCACGTGATCCCGCGAGACCCGCTCAGGCTCCCGGCCCAGTTCAGCGCCCTTGCCCTCTACGGAGCCCTCCCGGTCGCCGTAGGGGACCGGCTCGCCACCGCATTCCTGTCCCGCACGGTGGGGGATCTGTCGCGCTGGGGGATCCATCGGCCCGAGATCGGCCCGGGTACCCGGGCCGTGAAGGAAGGCCGCATTCCGCTCATCGATATGGGTACGCTGGCGCTGATCCAGCAGGGCAAGATCGCGGTGGTCCCCGGACCGCGCGCGTTCACCGAGACAGGCGTGATCTTCACGGACGGTCGCGAGCTGCCCTTCGATGCCGTCGTGCTCGCCACCGGCTACAGGGCCGGGCTCGGTGACTTCCTCGAGGACGCGGCGCGCTTCACGGACGAGCGCGGCTACCCGCGCTGGCATGGCGCACCGACGCCGACGCCGGGGCTGTTCTTCATCGGTTTCCGCAATCCCATCACAGGGCAGCTTCGGGACATCGCAGCCGAGGCGCCGCGCGTCGCGCGGCATCTCCGAGGGGTGAATTGATCATGGCTGAACTCGACCATTGGCATCCGGTACTCCTCAGCCACGAGCTCCGCCGCAAGCCCCGCGGCGTGCGGCTCGCGGGTCGCGAGATCGTGGTGTTCCGGACCTCGAGCGGCGGGCTCGGGGCGTTCACGGATCGCTGCCCGCACCGGAGCATGCGCCTGAGCGAGGGATGGGTAGAGGGCGACAAGCTGGTGTGTGCCTACCACGGCTGGCGCTGGGCCGTGGACGGCCGGGGCGACATCCCTGCCACCCCGGCGGCACGGCCGTGCGCGCGGCGCGATGATGTGTTCGACGCGGTGGAGCGGTACGGCGCCATCTGGGTGAAGCGCGCAGGGGCGCTGGCCACGTTCCCGCGTTTTGATGCCGAGGGGTACGTGCCCGCCGGTGTCCTCCGGCACCGCGCTTCCGTGCCGTTCGAGCTGGCGCTCGACAATTTCATCGAGGTCGAGCACACGCCGTTCGTCCACTTCATGCTCGGCTACTCGCTCGACCAGATGCCGGAGGTGGAGGCGCAGGTAACCCTGTCGGACGACGCCGTCCGGGTCGTCAATACGGGTCCGAAGCGGCCCATCCCACGGATCGTGGAGAAGATGTTCCGCATCCCGCACGACGCGAAGTTCGTCGTCGAATGGACGGCGCGCTTCTCGCCGGTGCACGCGATCTACGACCACTCCTTCATCAACCCGAGGACCAGGGAGGTCGTGACATACCCGCTTCGGTCGGCCGTGTTCTTCAACCCGGTGGGCCCGGAGTCTTCGGAGATCTACACGTTTCTGTTCGCGTCCTTGGGGCGCTGGAGCGAGCTCGGGCTCGGCTCATTGATCTGGCCTCCCCTCCGGGCGGCCATGGATCTCGAGCTGCGCCTTGACATGAGGTTGCTGTCCCGTCTGGCGGACAAGCGCGGGATCCTGAAGGGCAATGTCCTTGGCCGGTTCGACAAGGCCCTGATCGCGTCGCGCGACCGGATCGATCGGATCTACCGTGGGCAGGCGGCCGAGGCGACGCCTGAGGCGGGAGACGGGCACGAGGCCGCGCGCGCGGCCCGCAGGCTGCCGCTCGCCGCCTCGTGATCACCGTCCCAGCACGCCGCTGCGCGAGCGTCTCGCCGAGCAGGCGTCAGCCGAACTCGGTCACCTCGCGCACCTCCATGGTCCCGTAGACGGCGCCCGGGCTCTTCGCCGCCCATTCGATCGCCTCCTCTTTCGAGTTGACCTTGATGAGGACATGGCCGCCGATGGCTGTCGGCTCGCCGAACGGACCGTTGACGACGACCCGCTCGCCGTTCCGGATCGATACGCGCGCGCCCTTGCTCGTCGGCTGAAGGGATTCGCCTCCAAGCAGGACGCCTGCCTTCCGCATCTCCTCGGTGTACTGGATGTACTTGCCGTAGATCTCTTCCCGCTGCTTGGGGGTCGCGCTCGCCCACAACGACTCGTCGCTCGTGACGAAGATCATGTAACGCATTGTTGATTCTCCTTTTTCTGAAGGGTCCGTTCACCCATTTTCTACCATGGGAGGCGGATGTGACTCAATCACGCCGCCGCGGCAGCAGGCCTGCTCTCGTCTGGCGCCTGCTCGCGGCGTCGATCACGTGGCGGCGCCGGCCGCCCCTCGAGGTACACCCGCGGGCACGGGCGGCGCTTCGGAGACCGGAGGTGCGCCGAGCAAGCGCTGGCGGAGTCGACGCTGGCCAGCGGAGAGCAGCACCTTGCCCACGAAGAGAGGCTCGAAGAGCAAGGCCGCCGAGCCGGTGAGATCGAACGCCGGGAAGAGATGGCGCCGTATGGCGCTGTCATGATGAGCAGACTCGATGGCGAGCTTCGCGTACGCGCCGATGATCGCCGGCGTGCGCGGGCGCTCGCCGACCGTTCCCGGCCATCGGAAGTCGGAGCGCGTGGCGAAATCCCAGACCGAGCGCAAGAACCTGGCTTGCTGCTGGAAGAAGGCCGGCTCGAAGCCCGCGCCTGGGCCGTGGCGGCGCAGCACGTCGCGCAGGATGACGGCAGAGACGGTCGAGGTCGACATGCCCTGGCCGTAGACGGGATTGAAGGCGCAAGCCGCGTCGCCAACAGCGACGAAGCCAGGGAGCTGGATCTCCCAGCTGTCGTAAGCGCGGGATACGTTGGCCATGGAGCGGTTGCCGTAGATCGGCGAGATGGGCTCCGCCAGCGCCACTGCCCGAGCCACGATCGGTGAGCTCAGGCTCGCGAGGTGCTCGAGAAAGCCTTGCTCGTCGGTGGGCGGATACGAGCCGCTGAAGCCCGAGGCGGTCACCAGCCAGCGATCGCCTTCGATCGGAAAGACGACCGCGCCCCGCGGCCGGTCGGGCTCCGCCTCGACCCACAGACCCTTCCACCACCAGTCCGACGGCCGGCGCTCGGGCGGGGGCACCTTGTAGAACCGCGAGGCGTAGCCGGCGCGCGAGTCGACGCTCTGCGTCTTGGGCGCAGGTAGCCCGAGCTCGGTCAGCCACTGCTCGGCGCGCGTATGCCGGCCGCTGGCATCGACGACCAGGTCGGCTTCCAGCTCCTGCTCCGCGGCGTCATCGCGCAGAAGCACGCCCTTGATCCGCGGCCTCTCGCCCGCCGTGCTGCGCAGCGCGAGCACCTGGGAGCCTTCCCGAACGCGCACTTTGGTCTGCTGTCGCATCAGCGAGCGTATCGTGCCCTCGAACAGGTCGCGGCTGGCCCAGAGCAGCTCGCGGCCGGTGGGCCCGACCGTCTGCCAGCCGAAGACGCGCCGCACCGCCATGCCCGTCCCGACGTCGAACCTCAGCGCGCCCGCGGCCATCATCGCGGCGGTGAAGCCGGGAAAGAGCGCCTCGAGCTCCTGCTCTCCCCGCGTCAGGAGCACATGTGTATGACGGCTCTGCGGCACGCCAGGCCGAGGCGCGATCTCGGCGGGAAATTGGTCCCGGTCCAGGATCACGACCTCATCGAAGAAATCGCACAGCACGCGAGCGCTGCACATCCCTGCGATGCTGCCCCCGATGACGATTGCACGGCTCATGTTCTGTCTTTCCCCGTAGCCCTGTTCATGATCTTGGACACGATCTCGGCGAACTGCTGGCGGATGTAGTCATGGGCTCCGGCGAAGCTCCACTCCTCCAGATCGCCTCCGCTGCGCCTCCAGAACTCGAGGCTCTCGGCGTGGAGCGTCGTGTCGTCTCGACCGCACGAAAGAACGACCGGGCAGGAGACCCGCCACCCCAGGTCGAAGTCGAACGTCCACGCGAGCTGCTCGCCGAACGTCTTCAAGAACTGACGCGTGGCCTCGCTGTCGGTCGCGTCGGGGTCGATGGGGATCCCGATCGACCTGGCCAGCCATGTCAGGAACTTCTGGTCACGGAATCCGTCTCGGGGGAGGTCCCGCTGGACGGTGATCACGTTGGCTGGATTGGACAGGACCACGCACGACGGGCCCATGGCGTGCCGTTCCAGCTCCACGGCCGTCGCGTGCGCGATGAGGCCCCCCAGGCTGTGCCCGAAGAGCACGAGCGGCGCTTTGGGCATCGCCATGAGGGCGCCGGCCGCTTGCAGCGTGAGCGCGGCCAGGGGATGCTCGCACGACTCGAGCTGCCGCGCGCCGCTCCCCGGGTATTCCACGGCCACGAGCTCGCAGTCGTCCGGCATCACCTTCGCCCACTCGGCGAAGTCGCCGGCGCCGCCGCCCGAAGCGGGGAAGCAGACAAGCCGCAAGCGCGGCCTCTGCCGGCTGGGCTTGAGGACGGTCAATGGGCCGCGGGCCTCGAGCCGCGCTTGCTGGGCCACGCTCGCGCTGCCGTGGAGCGCGTCGAACTTGGCGGTCACGAGCTGGGCCAGCTCACGCACGTTGGCGACCCTGGCGATCTCGGCGGCCTGCAGCTTCACGCCGAGCTCTTCGTCGATGCGGCGGCGGAGCTCCAGGGCGATCAGGGAGTCGACACCCAGGTTCTGGAGCGCCTCGGTCAGCTTCAGCTTGCCGGGCGGCATCCGCAGCGCTCTGGCGAACAGCTCGCGCAGCGTGCCCTCGATCGCCTCCTGCCGCTCCCCGGGGGGCCGCGCGGCGATGCGCTCGGACGCCCGGACCGTCTGCGCCGTCGGCGTCGGGGCGGCGGGCGGAGCCACCACGGAATAGAAGGGCTTCCTCGGCAGCGAGGGGATCGACAGAGGCACGACGCCGATCTGGGCCGAGGGGGCGCGAAAGAGCTGCTCCAGCGCGGCGACGCCCTCCCTGGAGGAGAGGGCGCCCATGCCCTGCGTGGCGAGGTACCGCGACGTGTGGGCGATGATCGGCGTCGCCATCCCGACGTCGGTCCACGCCGTCCAGTTCAGGCTGAGCGCCGGGAGGCCGAGCGCTCGCCGGTGGTGCGACAGCGCGTCGAGGAAGGCGTTGCCGGCGGCGTAGCTCGACTGCCCGTGCGAGCCGAAGAGCGACGACACGGAGGAGAACAGGACGAAGAAGTCGAGCGGCAGCTCGCTCGTCAGCTCGTGCAGATTCCAGCTCCCGTCGACCTTCGGCCGCCCGATCGCCTGCAGAGAGGGCCCGTCCAGGTCGGGGATCATTTTCTGATCTCCCACCCCGGCCGCGTGAATGATCCCGGCCAGCGGTGGCATCGAGGTCTGGATCTGCTCGAGGACGCTGCGGAGCCGCTCGCGGTCGGCGACATCGACGGAGAACGTCCGGACTTGCGCGCCACCCTCGCGCATCCGGTCCAGCACGGGTTGCGCCGAGGCGGATGGGCCGCTCCGCCCCAGCAGCGCGAAGTGGCTGGCGCCTCGCGCCGCCATCCACTCCAGGACCACAAGTCCAATGCCCCCCAGGCCTCCGGTCAGGAGGTAGGTCGCGTCGGCCTTGAACGACAACGGCTCCGGGGCCGGGCGCTGCTCCGGTAGATGCGGGACCAGCCTCGCGACGTAACGCTCGGCTCCGCGCAGCGCGATCCGATCCTCGTCGCTGCCGGAGAGGAGCTCCTGTCCCAGAGGCTCGAGGTTCGGCGTGGCGTCGAGGTCGAGCAGGGTGCACTGGAGCTCCGGCATCTCGAGCGCCACGGTCGCGCCAAAGCCCCACACGGGCGCCTGCGTCACCGAGACGGTCGGGTTCTTGATAGCCTGGACCTCCTGCGTCACGAGCCAGAGGCGCGGCGGCTGTCGCCATCCCGCGCGCGCCAGGGCCTGGACGAGGTGGAGGGCGCTGATCGAGCCCAGCGCCTGCGCCTGCTGGATCGATTCGAGGGTGGGCGCGGGCGCGCTGTGCGCGCTCCACAAGTGCACGACGCCGCACCGATCTGAAGGAGAGGCGTCGGCCAGGGCGTCCACAACCTCCTGCTCACCCAGGAGCCGGGCAAAGTGCTCGGGCTCCCGTGCGTTGATCTGGTAGTCGCGCGCGCCACGCCGCGCGTAGGTGTCGGCAGTCGCCACACGAACACACGTCTGGCCGCGCGCCTCGAGGTAGTCCTGCAGCGCAGCGGCGCGCTCCGCCTGGTCGTCCAGGATCAGCCATCCGCCCCGCCGAGGCTCGGCGGGCCGCTCGCGCTCGGCCAGGCGCCATTCCATCTCATAGTGGTGCTCCGCGCCGTGCTGGCGCGGCGCCTGCGATTTCGGGGCTTCGAGCCAGTAGCTCTCCCGCTGCCACGGATACGTGGGCAGCGAAACGGCACGGCCGCGCGCCGGGTGCTGCTTCGACCAGTCCACCGGGTAGCCGGCGCAGTGGAGCTGCCCCAGCGCCTCGAGGAGCGTGGGTACCTCCTCGTCGCGGCGCCTCAGCGAGGCCACCACGCGGCCGCTCTTCTCCTGGGCGAGCAACGTCTCGGTCATGGACGCCGAGAGGACCGGGTGGGGCCCGATCTCCAGGAAGAGGCTGCACCCTTTGCGCGCCAGCTCCTCCACGCACTGCGCGAAGAGGACCGGCTTGCGGATCTGCTGCCCCCAGTAGTCCGCGTCGAACGAGGTCCCGCGCTGCTCCGCGCCGGTGACAGTCGACATCAGCAGCGGACCGTTCGCCCCCGGGGCGAGCCCGCGCAGCTCCTTGCTCAGCTCCTCCCCAAAGCCCTCCATCTGGGCGCTGTGAAAGGCATACTCGACCGGTAGCCACTTGGCCTCGACCTGCCGGCCCTGAAGCTGCTCGACGACCTCCTTGAGGGCCGCTGCCTCTCCCGACAGCACGGTCGACGTGGGGCTGTTGCTCGCGCCGATGGATATGCGCTGGCCGTAATCGCTCACGATCCGCTGCGCCGCCGAGAGCGGTAGCGCTACAGACAGCATCTTTCCGAGGCCGGTCGCTCGCTGCATGATCCGACCGCGGTGGACCACCAGCCGCGCGGCGTCCTCCAAGCTCAACGCGCCGGCGACGTGGGCGGCGGCCGCCTCACCGATGCTGTGACCCACCACGGCGTCCGGCTGTACTCCCCAGGAACGCCAGAGGGCCGCCAGCGCCACATGCAGCGCGAACAGCGCCGGCTGGGCCACCTCGGTCTGGTTCAACCTCGACGCGTCGGCGTCGCGCCGCAGCTCATCCAGCAGCGATGGGCCTCCCGCCTCCCGTATGCGCTCGTGGCACGCTTCCAGCGCGCCGCGAAACACCGGCTCCTTCTCCAGCAGCTCCCGCCCCATCCCCCACCATTGCGGACCCTGGCCGCAGAAGACGAAGGCGAGGCGCGGACGCGCTTCGGGCACCACCCCCTCGACCAGGCCACGGCAGCCCTCGCCGGACACGTAGCTCTGCAGCTTCTCGCGCCACGCTGCGCGATCGCTGCCCACCACCGCCAGCCGGTGCGCATGATGATCCCGCCGCAGGCTGGCGGTATAGGCCACATCCCGATCGGTCTCCTCCGGCGTCGCCTCCGCGCTCAAGTGGTCGAGATAGGACGCGGCATAGGCCCTCAGCGCCTCCGGTGTCCTGGCGGAGATGGGCAGGAGCAGCGGGCGCCCCGCCGTCGCCGGACCGACGTCCACGCTCCGCTCCGGCGCCTTCGGCGGCTCCATGACGATGGCGTGCGAGATGGTGCCGCTGAACCCGAACGCGCTGACGCCGGCCACCCGCACCTTGTCGGCGGCAGGCCAGGGGAGCGTCTCGCGCGGGACCAGGAACGGGACCGAATCCCAGGAGACCCGCGGGTTCGGGGTGTTGAAGTGAAGATGACGTGGGACCATGCCGCGCCGGAACATGCCGAGGACCTTGATGAGACCGACGATGCCGGCCGCCCCCTCCGGATGCCCGACGTTGGTCTTCACCGAGCCCAGCATGATGCGCCGGTCGGGGTCGCGCGCGCCGCCAAAGACCTCCGCCAGCGCCTCGACCTCGATAGGATCGCCGAGCGGCGTGCCCGTCCCGTGCGTCTCGATGTAGTCGATCTCTTCAGGTCGGACGCGCGCGGCGGCGAGCGCCTCGCGGACGAGCTGCTGCTGCGCGCGGCCGTTCGGCGCGGTGAGCCCGTTGCTATGTCCGTCATGCTTCACGGCGGAGCCGGCGACGACACCGAGGATCCGATCCCCCGCCTCCATCGCGTCCGTCAGCCGCTTCAGGAGGACCACGCCGCAGCCCTCCGACCGGATGTAGCCGTCCGCCGCCGCGTCGAACGTCCTGCAACGTCCGCCGGACGACGAGAGCGCTCCCGTGGCCGCCATCGCCTCGTTGCCGGCCATCGCCGCGATCACATTGACGCCTCCGGCGAGGGCGAGGTCGCATTCGCGGCTGCGGAGGCTCTGAGACGCGAGGTGGACCGCGACCAGCGACGAGCAACAGGCGGTGTCCACGGACACGCACGGCCCCTGCAGGTCGAGCACGTACGAGATCCGGCCGGCGGCCACGTTGATCGAGAGCCCGGTCACGGCGTAGAGCTGCTCGACCTGCGCGCCGGTCAGCGAGCCATAGCCGCTGTACCCGGAGAACCCCATGAACGTCCCCGTCCGGGTGCCCCGGATCTGCGCCATCGGGACGCCGCCGTCCTCGAGCGCCTCGACCGAGACCTCGAGCAGCAGCCGCTGCGCCGGATCCATGGAGATGGCCTCCCGTGGGGAGATCGAGAAGAAGGAGGGATCGAACTTGTCGATCTCATCGAGAAACCCTCCCGACGTCGGGCTGCGGGCCCCCTGCAGCTCGAACAGCTTCCGCCGCGCGGCCGGTATCTCGGCGAGCGCGTCGAAGCCGTCCTCCAGCAGCTTCCAGAACCGGGTCGGCGACGTGGCGCCGCCGGGGATGCGGCATCCGACGCCGATGATCGCGATCGGCTCCGGCCGAGCGTCCCGGAGCCGGCTGATCTCGAGCTCCGCCTTCTGCAGGGCGAGGAGCGCGCGCTTGGTGAGAGACAGTTCGCCGGATTCGCTCATCTCACTTCACTCCGGGGTGATGGCGTCGGCCAGCCCGCTTCCTACTTTCGACCATCGAGGTGGGCGCGCAGCGCGGCCGCGGCGGTCTCCTCGGACATGCTCTCGACGTCGAGAGCCGCGAGCGCCGCGGGACCTCGATCCGCCCGCTCCCCATCGTCGCTGCCAGCGGTGCCGGTCAGCTTCTCGCACACGAAGGACGCGAGCTGCGCGATGGTCGGATAATTGTAGACGATGGATTCAGGGAGCTCCAATCCGACCGCGCGGACGAGCTCGCCGCGAAACCGGACTCCCGTCATCGAGTCGACCCCAAGCTCGTCGAACGACTTCGTGAGGCTCAGCGCGTCGGCCGGAACAGAGAGCGACGCGGAGAGCAGGCTCCTGATGTGCTCGGCCATTCGCGCCACGCGCAGCTCCGCGTCCGGCTCGTCGAGGATCGCGCGCAGGTCAACGGCCGGCAGGTCGGCGCCGCCGCGCGCGATGCTGCCGGACCGCGCCGCGATCTCGAGCTCGCCGCTGCGGAAGAGGTCCTTGCAAGAGACCCGGGAGACCTTGCCCATGCTGGTCCGCGGAAGCTGCCCCGCGGCCAGGAACAGGACCTCGTGAACGCGAATGCCGAACTCCCGCGCGACGACGCTGCGTAGGGCGTCCGTGCGTTCCTCGAAGCCGACGCCGTCGCGCGCGCCCCTCGGGTCGACCGCGATGAACAGCTCCTCGACGCCGTTCACGTCGTCCGCGAAGGCGATGGACGAGTTCGCGCCAAGCCAGTCGAGCGTACGCTCGAGCGTCGACTCGATGTCTTCCGCGTAGTGCTTGCGCCCGCGTATGACGACGATGCTCTTTCGCCGGCCCGTCACGAACAGATTGCCCCCATAGAAGGCGCCCATGTCCCCGCTGCGGAAGAAGGGGCCGCTTCCATCGGCCGTCCGCGCGTGAAACTGCTGCTCGGTCTCCTCTGGCCGGTTCCAGTAGCCCGTCATGGCCGTGGGCGTCGACACCCAGATCTCGCCGATCTTGCCCTCCGGGAGGACCTCTCTGGTCTCCGGGTCCACGATCGCCACACGCACGCCGGGAAGGATGAACCCGGACGACGACAGCAGAAGGATCCCGCCCTCCGGCGCCTCTACCAAGCTGCCTTCGTCCATCGCCGCACGATCGAAGCGAACCGTCTTGCCGCCGTTCACCGAGCCGGAGACGTATCCCGTCTCCGACATGCCGTACCCGGCGATGAACAGCTTGGGGCGGAAGCCGCTCTCGCGAAACGTGTCCGAGAACGCCTTCCACGTCTCGGGGCGCACCTTCTCCCCCATGCTCATGACGTGCGTCCAGCAGCTCAGATCGAGCTGCTTGCGCTCGGCCTCCGTCGTCGACGAGACACACCAGTCGAGCGCGAAGTTCGGAGCGACGGAATACACCTGCTTGCCCTTGTGACGGGAGATCGTCCGCAGCCATATCGCGGGCGACCGGGCGAACGCGCTGGGCGCGATGTACCACGCGGACATCGTCGCTCCCGTCAGGCACTTCATGATCAAGCCGTATCCAGCCGTCGAGTGGGTCAGGGGGAGCCACGTGACCTCGACGTCGGGGCGGCCGAACGGGCTGTCGGCCGAGGTCGAGATGAGCAGCGCGCGCGCGAGCATCAGCAGGCTGGCGTGCGTCACGATCGTGCCCTTCGGCGCGCCGGTCGAGCCCGACGCGTACTGGAGCATCGCGACGTCCTTCTCGGTCCACCGGGCAGCCGGCGGGGAGCCGGGCGCTCGCCCCAGGAGATCGGGGAGCGAGGGGACGACCCACCGGAGCGTCTCCGTGAGCTGCCGCGCGCCTGGGTGGCTCTTCACCGCGTCGAGCATGCTGCGCGACGCGACGCAGACCGTGGCGCCCGAGTCGGCGGTGACGTTCAACAATCGCGTGACGTTCGCCGCGGGGCGATCAGGACCGAGCGGATCCACGGGGACGGCGATCATGCCGGCATAGAGCGCCGCCCATACCCCCACCAGGTACATGGGACCGGAATCGTAAGCGACGAGGACCCTGTCACCCGGCGCGGCGACCGACCCGAGCTCAAGGCTGAGGTTCGTGGCCGCGCGCTCAAGCTCCCTGTAGGTGAGGCCCTGCTCCTGCCCCTCCTCCTCGATGAATACGGCGATCCTCGCTTCAGGGGCGCTCGTGGCGTAATGCCTGAACAGGTCCAGAGCATTTTCGACGGGCGGCAGCGGACTACCAATGTTCATCGAGCTCGTTCCTTCCTTGCTCATGCACTGCAAGGTGCAGTCTTATCCATTCACGACTACGATCAAGCGGCCCTGACGTCAAGCGATTCAGCGCAGTCTCGGGGCGAGTCGAGCGTGTGCCGCTCGCGGAGGCAGCGCCGTGGGCATGAAGCCCTCACGTCGACCCGCCCGGGTCGACTCGACCGCTGCTGCGAGGCGCGCGCCTGGCCTCCGTCAGGCGCGCACCACGTCTCCGGCTGCCCGTGCCGGGTTGAGCACTGACCGGAAGAAATTCATGACCTTCATCGCCTTCCATAGATCCGTCTCGACCCGGTGCCGCGGAGAGTTCAGGAAACGACCTCTGCCGATGTCGGGCTCGGGCCCTTGAATGAGCCTGCGCAGCACTCGAAATGCCTCGGTGTTCTTCTCGCGGGCGATCAAATAGTCTGTGACCAGCGCCCCGCCGCAGTTGAGCAGGTTGCCGAGCCCCGACGCCGCGTTGAAATAACCGACGAACACGAGGCTGTCGGCCTTTCGGTGGAACATCGACAGGAACAGCTCCAGCGCGCCGTCGCTCGGCCTCAGATCCTCCGCCAGGAACGGGAAATCCATCTCGTAGCCCGTCGCATAAAGGATGAGATCGACCTCCGCGCGCGTGCCATCCACGAACTCTACCGTCCGGCCCTCGAAGCGCCGGACATCCGGCTTGGGATGAATGTCCCCGTGGCCGATGTAGTAGAGGACCAGGGAGTTCAAGATCGGATGCGCCTCATGAATGGCGTGGTCGGGGCGCGGCAGACCGTAATCGACGGGGTCGTAGCCGGCCGCCTTGAACTCCCGCTGGACGAACGACCAGTACTCGTCCTGGGAGCGGAACCGCGACCCCATGTCCATGAGCCATTCCTGGGTGGGCTTGCCGTGAATGAACTTGGGCATGTAATGGTACCCACGCCGCGTGCTGTGGATCGTCTGCTCGGCCGCCAGCGCTGCGTCCACGGCGATGTCGCAGCCCGAGTTCCCGCCGCCGATGACGAGCACGCGCTTCCCGCGGAAGACCTCGTGTGACTTGTAGGCGGCCGAGTGCATCGTCTCCCCGCTGAAGACCCCCGGATAGCGCGGGGTGAGGGGCGTGCGCATGCGCCCGTTGGCCACGACGACGGCCGAGAACGTCCGCGTTTCTCCGTTCGAGAGGCGAACGCGGCAGCCCCCGCCATTCGGCGCCACGTGCTCGACGCGGGTGCCGAACAACGCTCTGTCGTAAAGGCCATAATGCGTCGCCAGGCTGCGCAGGTAGGACAGCATCTGCGCGTGGCTGGGATAATACGGGTAATCCGCCGGCATCGGGAAGTCGATGAACTGCGTGTTCTTCTTCGATGAGATCAGGTGGGTCGATTTGTACACGAGGCCCGAACGCTGGGAGAGCGCCCATGTGCCACCGAAGTCTTCATCGGCCTCGACGATCGTGAATTTCAGCCCCTCCTGGGCGAAGCACTTCCCGATGCCGATGCCGATGGGCCCGCCGCCAACGATGCAGTACTCAGGTTGGGCGCTCATGTCGTCTTGAACCCTTGAAGAATCCTCCGGAACAGCGCTGCGCGGCGGGTGTCTCCCCGTCGCTCGACGTCGTCGGCGACGCTCGCGACGATCCCCTCCACACCCTTGCCGAGCACGCGCTTCAGCGTGCCCATCGCGGCGTCGAGCTCCGCAGCCGGGATGTCGTAGCGCGGCTCGACGCGGATGCACGCTGGCGTCAGCGGCTGCATCGACAGCGCGACGGGCGCCACTGGATCTCGCAAGCACTCACTCCAGAGGAATGACGAGAACCAGTCACGGACGAAGCGGGGCCACCCGTCGAGATCGAACTGCACCGCCCAGAAGAGCCCCTCTCCCCAGACGCGCTTGACCAGGCCGCACTCGGCCGCGAAGTCGTTCAACGCGCCGGAGAATCGTCGCTCGGTCTCCGCGATCTGCGGCAGGATCCGGTCCTCCTTCAGGACGTCGAGCAGGCGCAGCGTCGCATGCGCCGTGAGCTGGCAGCGGAGCTGCTCCTGCAGCGCCGAGACCGCCGCCTCGTTGCGCTGCCGCGCGCGCGCCGCGACCTCCTCGGTGGTGAGGACGTAGCCCGCCAGGAGCTGGCAGTCCGTCCAGCCCACGCACACCGCGACGACGTCGGGGCGGGCGAGCTTGCCTTGCCAGTGAAACATCCGGCCACAACCCAGGCTCGTGTAGGTCTCGTCGACGCCCACCAGGTACCCCGACCGCTCCCGATGCCTGTCGATCACCTCGAGCACGGCATCCGGAACGCTCCGTAGACCGCCCCAGTCCGACTGCAGCGTCTCGAGCCAGACGAACCCGACGTCGTCCGACGTCAGCTTCACTTCGAGCTCGGCGGCCGCGCCTTCGCCGAACGGATCGACGGCCAGCACCTTGGACCAGGGGCAGCTCTCCACGAGGGCCTCCAGCGGCGAGCCGGGCTCCGCGTGCGAGACGAGCGCCCCGAGCCGCGTGAAGATGGGGCTCCCCTTGAGGACGAGCAGCGCCGAGCCCTTCCTCGCGGCGAGCAGCCCGAGCTTCACCGCCGTCTCGACCGCCGTCGCGGGGCCCGCCGCGGGAAAGACCCGCTCGAAGCCCGTCTCGCGCGGTATGCGCTTCTCGAGATCCGCCCAGTAGTCCCTCGTGATGTCGTGGGCGCCCAGGACCGACTGCGCGATCTCGGAGCCGGTGTGCCCTCGAAACGACGCGCTCGTCACGAGGTACAGGTTGACGACCCGGGCCGAGCTCCCGTCATCTCGCTCGATCTCGTAGCCGCGTCGGTCCGCGTGCCTTTGCCGGACCGCCAGCCCGAACGCGTCGAGCGACTCCAGCAGCACGGGGTTCACATAGCTCCGGTGAGCCTCCTTCGTGCGCCGTTGATCCGCGGCGATCGCGTGCAGGTTCGCGGTGGTGTCGCTCGTCACGACGGAGCGGAATCGCCGCAGGATGTTCTCCCTCACGACGGTGAGCGCGGGCCCCGCCATCGATCCGGGGACGCGCACAGCGAACTCCTCGGGCTGGCGCGTCCACACGCCGCTCTCATGGAAGCGCCGTATCGCGCACACGCCGAACGGCAGCTCGAAACCAGCGATGGCCTCGTCGAGCACCACGACGTCAGGCTTCGAGCGCAGCCTCGCCGAGACGAGCTCGCCGGTGTCCGCGTGCAGCTCTCCGAGCACCGACACGATCCCGCGCCGGGCGCACTCCGCCGCGACCGTCTCGAGGGTCGCGTCATCGCACGCCGTGGTGACGTACGCGGCGCCGATGTCCCCGGCGCCCTGCAGCATCCGGAGCAGCTCGCGCGGTTCGCCCACGAAGATCAGATCGGGGAAGAGCCTCTCCTGCGGGAGGAACTCGAAATGCCGGCGGAGAGCCCCCTCGGGATCGAGGACGAGCGTCTTCGCGTCGCCGAGGCCCCTGGAGAGCTTTGCCCGGCGGCGTCCGAACCGCAGCGCCGCGTCGACCGCCTCGATGCCGGACGGCATGAAGAAGCAGTGGTAGGGGCTGCTCGGCGCTTCCTGTCCGCTCAGGAGCCGGTTGAGCAAATAGCCGACCTGACCCGCGACGGGCGAGGCCTCCACCCCCGAAGCGATCTCTCCCTCTTCCAGGTAGCTCTTCAGCGCGCGGACCGACTCCTGGCTCATCTTGCGCAGCCCACCGCGCCGCGAGGCGCCGACCGCAGGAGACCTCGCCGGAGCGGTCCTGTCCCCGAGCACGAAGCCATTCACGAGGTGGACCAGCACGCCGCCGTGAGACAGGCCGAGGAAGTGCCCCGCGCCCTCGACGATGTGGAGCGTCGCGTTGGGATTGGCGCGCGCGAGCCGCTCGGCGTGGAGGGTCGGCACGTACCGATCCTCGGCTCCCGCCACGATCAGGGTCGGCACGGGGGGATGAGCGAGCGTCTCCGGCCGGAGCCGCGTGCTCAGCTGGGAGTAGAGCGGGAACTTGCTCACGTCGGCGAACTGCAGCGCCCGGAGACCGTCCGGGTGGCGTTGCGCCTCGGCCGCGACGAGGTGCATGCCGTTCACGACGCTCGCCGGGTCCGACGTCGTGCACGCCAGGACGAGCTTCGACACCCGCTCGGGGAACTGCGCGACGTAGGCCTGCGCGACGAGGCCACCGAACGAGTAGCCGACCAGCACGACAGACGAGAGGCCGAGCGACTGCCGCACGCCTTCGACCTGCCGCACGATGAAATCCATCGTGAGCTCGCCGCGCGGCAGCTCGCTCCGGCCTGCGCCAGGCGGATGAACCATGATCACCCGGTAGGTCTGACCGAGCGACAGGATATCCGGGTTCAAGGTCAGCGCGTCATGGGTCGCCAGCAGGCCGCCGAGCACGAAGAGCGGTACGCCCGAGCCGAGCGTGGCGAACTCCACGGCGTGTCCGTCGACGCCAGGGATCACGTGCAGCTCGATCTCGGCGTCCGAGCCTCGGGGCTCGGGGCTCGAGGGCGCCGCGGGCCCCTGGGCGCGAGGCGCGCTGGCCCGCGCGGGAGCGGTGCTCCCCCCGGCGAGGCCGGCGCTCAGGCCGGAGAGCCGGTCCGCGAGGTTGTAGCGCTCGACCAGGTGGCGGCTGAAATGCGCGAGCGTGTTGAACTCGAAGAAGCTCGTCGGCGTGATGTCCACGCCGAGCATCGCGTTGAGGCGCTCCGCGAGCTCGACAGAGCTGACGGACTCGAGGCCGTAATCGAACAGCGCCGTGTCGGGCAGGATGGTGGAGCGGTCGACGAAGAGGATCTGCGCCACGAGATCGCGGACGATCTCCTGGACGATCTCGACGGGCCTGGCCTGATCCGACGGCTGAACGGGCGGCGCCGGGCGTTCAACCCCGGAGGCCGAGCGCCGGGGCTCGGGGCCCGGGAGCACGGCGAGCCCTTCGGCGTGCATCGCGCTGGCCCAGAGCTCCTCGACGGTGGGTCCGCCTGCCGCAGGCGCGGCGGCGCCCTCGGCGGCCGCTGCGCCGACCACGGGGCGCTCGGCTCCGGCGGCCGCTCGTGGCGGCGAATCACCACGACCGGACGGGCCGATGGGAGCGGAGCTCCCCCCGGCGAGCCCGGCGCCGAGACCGGAGAGCCGGTCCGCGAGGTTGTAGCGCTCGACCAGGTGGCGGCTGAAGTGCGCGAGCGTGTTGAACTCGTAGAAGCTCGTCGGCGTGATGTCCACGCCGAGCATCGCGTTGAGGCGCTCCGCGAGCTCTACGGAGCTGACGGACTCGAGGCCATAATCGAACAGCGCCGCGTCGGGCAGGATGGTGGAGCGGTCGACGAAGAGGATCTGCGCCACGAGATCGCGGACCATCTCCTGGACGATCTCGACGGCCGCGCCCTGATCTGCTGCCTGAGCGGCCGCCGCCGGGCGCTCGGGCGCTGTCGCTCGCGCGGCGTGGCCGTTCAACGCGCTCGTGTGGCCGTTCAACGTGCTCGTGACGTGCGGACCGCTCTCGCTCTCCCGCGCCTCGCTCGTCGACGGGCCCCGGCCAGGGGGTGAGGGGCGCTCGGCCACCGCGAGCGCCTGCTCGGCCACGTCGAGCCTCCGCTCGGCCGGCGCGATCCGTGCGTGATGCGGGCCGTTCACGACGGCTGTCTCTGCGGTGTCCGCACGAGCCGCCCGCGGCACGTTCGCAGGGACCTCCCTCGGTGAAGCCCCGTTCCCTGGTGGAGCCGCCGGAGCCGGCGCCGCGGCGGACCTGAGATCGTACAGCTTGTCTCCGGAAGGCGCCCACAGCCGCCGCCGTTCGAACGGATAGGTAGGCAGCGCCAGCTTCTTCCAGGGATGCGGAAACAGCTCGCTCGCGTCGACCGCCTCTCCCGCGACCCAGCGCCGCCCCAGATCGGCGAGGCCAGAGAGCTGCCGCTGCCCGCCGTCTGTGGCCGCGGGCGATCGCCCATCGCTCACGAGGATGTCCGGGTCTCGCGAGGCGCCGTAAACGAACGCGGCGAGCTTTTGCTGCAACGTCCGCAGGCTCTCGGTCACGATGGCAAGCCGCGCCTCGAACGGAGCGCGGCCGAAGTACAGCGTCGCGCACATATCGTAGAAGAGCTCCCTCGCCTCGGGCTCCCTGAGGGTCGACATCCTCGAGAAGAAATCGAGAAAGCTCTGCGCGTGGGCGCGGAGCCGCTCGACGGAGCGAGCCGACAGGACGAACAACCGAGGCTGCGCGGACACGGTGCGCTGCAGCGCTGGCGCGTCGGCCTCCTCGACGATGACGTGCGCGTTGCTGCCTCCCGCGCCGAAGGCGGAGACGACGGCCCGCCGGGGGATCTCTCGAGTGACGCCGCCCGACGTGACCGTCTTGCGGTTCCAGGGAGCGGCGTGCCGCTGCACCTGGATGGGCGCCCTGTCGAAGTCGATGTTCGGGTTCGGGGGCTCGCAGTGGATCGAGGGCACGAGCTCCCGCGCCCGAAGCTGCAAGAGCACCTTCGTGAGGCCCGCGACGCCCGCGGCAGACTCCGCGTGCCCGATGTTCGATTTGACCGAGCCGATCGGGATCTTCTCCGGAACGCGGCCCACGGCCTTCTGGATGCCGCGGATCTCGATCGGATCACCCAGCGACGTGCCAGTCCCATGACCCTCGATGTATCCGAGCGTGTGCGGCTCGATCTTCGCGCGCTCGAGCGCGCGGGACAGGGAGGCCGATTGAGCGTTGGGATTGGGGGTCGTGTAGCCGCGCGCGCGCGCGCCATGGTTGATGCTCGTGCTCTTGATGACACCCCAGATCGTGTCGCCGTCTCGGCGCGCGTCGGCCAAGGGCTTGATGAGCACTGCGCCGACGCCCTCGGCGGGGACATACCCGTCGCCATCCGCGCCGTAGCTCCGGCACCGGCCGTCGCTCGCCAGGTACTTCCCGGCCTCCAGCAGCCGGTACTTGTTTGGATGGATCGTGACGTTGGTCCCTCCGACGAGGGCCATCTTGCAGTCTCCTGAGCGCAGGCTCGCGCACGCGAGGTGAAGCGCCGTCAGGGACGACGAGCACATCGTGTCCAGGGCCAGGCTCGGGCCGCTGAAGTTCAGGAAGTACGAGACGCGGTTCGGGATCGTCGCGTACGAGGAGCTCACCAGGGTCGGCTGGCCGAGGAGCGTCAGCTCCGCTCCAAAGACCTGATATTCGCCGTACATGACCCCCACGAAGACGCCGACGGACGCTGGCTCTCCGCTGCGACCCAGCCTGAGGGGGTCGTAGCCGGCGCTCTCGATGGTCTCCCAGGCGACCTCCAGGAAGAGCCGCTCCTGGGGGTCCATCCCTTCTCCTTCACGCGGCGAGATGCCGAAGAAGAGCGAATCGAAATCGGTGACGCCGTCGAGATACCCGCCCCAGCGGAGCGGGTCCGACGGATCCGGGTCCCACCTATCCTTCGGCAACGGCTCGATGCAGTCGCGGCCCTCGCGCAGATTGCGCCAGAACTCCTCGATGTTTCTCGCCTTCGGGTACCTGCCCGCCACCCCGATCACGGCGATGTCATCGCCGCTCTGGTCGCTGGATGACGTTCTGGCCACAGAGGGAGCGGGCGCCGCCGGCCGGGTGTCGACCCGGGGAAGTTCGACGCTCGACAGGACCGCTTCCGGGAGCGGGATCTGCTGGATCAGGGAAGCGAGATCGGAGAGATCGGCCGCGGAGGTCTGGGGCGAAGCGCCGCCGGGCGAAGCGCCGCCGGGCGAAGCGCCGCCGGGCGAAGCGCCGCTGGGGATGGCGTCGCTGGGTCGGGCGACCGGCACGCTCTGCGCAGGTCGCGGCGCCTCGGCTGGCTCGCCGTCGGGAAAGAGCGCGTGGAGCTGGTCTTGAAACTCTTCGACCAGGTAGCTGGCGACAGCGCGGATGGACGGGTACTCGAAGAACAGCGTGCGAGGCAGGCCGGAAAAATATTGCTCCAGCCTCGAATTCATCGCGATGACGAAGCGAGAGTCGAGACCAAACTCCTGGAAATCAGCGTCAGGAGAGATCGTGTCCCGGCGGATCTCACTGACCTCGGAGACCAGGTCCCCGAGAAATTCCTCCGTCTTCGCCAGCAACCAGCTTGTCATTGATGATCCTCCGTTCGCCCCTCTGAAAGCCACGGGCGCAGGAGCCGCCGGGCTGCGGCCCTCTGTCCGGCGACGACCGCCACCTGCGGCTCCTTCATGGCGATCGCTTGCCGAAACGCCGTCACACCGTCGCTGGTGTTGAGCGGCACGAGTCCACGCTTCAGGAGCTCGGTCTCGATGTAGTCTGGTACACCCATGCCTCCGTCGCCCCCCCACAAGGGCCAGTTGATGGAGATTGTGCGCCCCTGACGTCGGCCTGCTTGCCGGAGCGCTTCGCGCTGGATCGCGAATCCATCGAGGAACCCGTTCGCGGCCGCGTAGTCCGATTGCCCCTGATTGCCCAGGAGAGAGGCCAGGCCCGAGCACAGGACGAACATCTCGAGCGGATCGTCGCGCAGCAGGAAGTCCAGGTAGATGGCGCCGTTGACCTTCGGTCGCAGCACGCTGTCGACCTCCGCGAGGGTCTTCTTGATGAAGAAGCTGTCGCGGATGATCGCCGCCGCATGGATCGCCCCGCGGATGGGGCCGAGCGTCGCGCGGATGTCTCCGATGGCCCTGTCGGTGTCGCTGAGCACCCCGACGTCCGCCGAGTAGTAGAGCGCCCGGGCAGGACCTGACCTTATGCTGTCGATGGCCTGTCGCCGGGGCTCGTCGAGCTGCGAGCGACCGATGAGGGCGACGTTCACCTGGTACTCCCGCACCAGCATGTCTGTCAGGAGCAGGCCGATCTTGCCTGCGCCGCCGGTCAGGACGAACGTGCCGCCCGGCGCCAGCGGGAGCGCGTCTCGCAGGCGCTCCCGGGGGGCCGGCTCTCGCGAGAAGAGCTTCCGGACGTGGCGAGCGCCGTCGACATGCTGGACCACGTCGCTGCCGGTCGGGAGGCCGAGCTCCGTGGCGCAGGCGCGGCCGATGTGGCCCGGATCGGCCACGGCGATCACCTTGCCCACATACGTCGGGTTCTCCGTGCGGATGGTCCGGAAGAACGCCAGCACGGCTTCGTTCACGGGCACTGCGCTCGTCGCCGACGACGTGAGATAGAGGAGCTGCATCCCTTTTCGCCGCTCGGCCATGTGAGCCTTGAAGAGGCAGAACAACGAGCGGATCGCCGCCGCGACGTCACCGTCGCCCGGGAGCGCCGAGCCCTCGGCCGCGCTGCGGGACAGGTCCCAGAGATAGAGGGCCCGAAGCGACTTCGACCGGGCGTCGTCGAACTCGGCAAAGAGCGCGGAGAGATCCTCCTGGCTGTCGGGTCGGACCGCGTAGGCGGCGGGACCGGTGCGCTGAAAGCTCGGTCCGGAGCGGACGTGAATCAGCCGAGCCAGCGGCAGGAGCCCCCGGAGATGGGTGATCTGCGCGTCATCGTCCCCGAACACGACGATGTCTCCTGTCACGGAGGCGGCCATGACGGGCTTCTCCGGGACCCATGCGGGCGAGAAGAACAGCACCTCCGCCGACGGCGCGCGAGGGGACGCGTCGGCGTGGTCACCGCCAGGAGCTGGCACGTTGGCAGGAGCTGGCACGTTCCTGGGGCGAGCGGCCTCTCCGTTGCTTGGTCTCTTGGCGGGGGCGGAGGGCGCGTCGAGCTCGGCTCGGGAACGGAGCTTGCGGAACGTCAGGCCCGTGACGAGCGCGATGGGCTCGCCGTTCTCGCCGAGGAGCTGGAAGTCGAACGAGGGCGAGCCGTGCGCCTTGCCGCGTCGGGTCGCGCGAACGTACGCAGCGCGGTGAAGGCGCCCGAAGATCTGCACATCCTGGATGGCGGACGGCACGAAGTTGAAGCCCGCGTCGGTCGTGGGCCCGCTCAGCGCGCTGACCGCGTCGAGCCCGACGATGGTCTGAAAGGCGCCGTCGAGCAGGTTCGGCTGGAGGTGGTGCTCGGCTGTCGCGGACCCGGACGCCGGCAGCTCCACGCGTCCCACCACGTCGTTCGCGTTGCTGACGAGCCACGCGACGGACTGGAAAGCCCGGTCGTAGCTGAATCCGTAGCTTGCGAAGATGCCGTAGAGGTGGGCCCTGTCGAGACGAAGGGAGCACTCTCCGATGATCCGGCGGAGGTCGACCGCCGGCCACGGTCCGGGATCGCCGCCGATCAGGGTGCCCTGGAAATGGATGGTCCGCTGGTCGGAGTCTCCGCTGGAGACCTCGCATTCGAGGCCAGCCTTCGTGCGTCGTAGCTGGACGTCGAGCGACAGGCCCCCGGGCGGCACGATGGCGGGGGCGAACCAGGCCAGGTTCGCGGCGCGCACACAGGCCTGCCCGGCGCTCGCGGCGACGCGGAGCGCGAGGTCGATGTAGCTGGCGGCAGGGTAGAGGGTCTGGGAGCCGACGACGTGCCCGTGGACCGTCGGATCGTCCGCGCTCACGTGCACGCGCGTCCGCGTGGTGTCCGGGGTCCGGACCTCCGTGGGGCGAGGGCTCGGCTCGTCCACCCCGTATCGCCGTCGATGAAACGCGTAGGTCGGCAGCTCCACCCGCCGAGCGCCGGAGCCGGCGAAGAACGCCCTCCAGTCGAGGGAGTCGCCGCGAACATGAACGGCGCAAGCGGCGCTGACGAGCGCCTGCACCTCGTCGCCCTTCCGGTTCAGGCTGGAGACGAACGCGGGGGCCTTCGCAGCGCGCGTCACGCACTGCGACGCCATCGCGCACGTCGCCCCGTCCGGGCCGCACTCCACGTAGGTGGTGATGCCGTCCGCCTCGAGCGCGCGCACGCCGTCCGTCCAGCGAACGGCCTCGCGCACCTGCCGGACCCAGTGGTCGGGCGACGTCAACGCGTCGACAGGCGCCCGCTCGCCCGTGACGTTGCTCACGATCGGGATCTGCGGCGCCCGGAAGGTCAGCGTCGCCGCGACAGCGCGGAACGCTTCGAGCATCGGCTCCATGCGCGCCGAGTGGAACGCGTGGCTGACAGTCAGCCGTTTGACGCGGCGCCCCTGCGCCTTGAAGTGATCGCAGACAGCGTCGACAGCGTCCTCGTCGCCGCTGACGACGGTCTGCCTCGGGCCGTTGAGCGCCGCCAGCGACGCCCGCCCCTGCTGGGCGTCGAGCAACGGCCGCACGTCGTCCTCGGAGGCCTCCATGGAGGCCATCGCGCCGCCCGTCGGCAGCGCCTGCATCAACCGCCCGCGCGCCGCGATCAGCGCGCACGCGTCCGCGAGGTCGAGCACCCCAGCCACGTGCGCCGCCACGATCTCGCCGAGGCTGTGGCCCATCAAGGCGTCGGGCCGCAGCCCCCACGCCTCCCACTGCCGGTACAGCGCCACCTCCAGCGCGAACAGCGCCGGCTGCGCCCATCCGGTCTGGTGCAGCGTGCTCGCCTCCGGGGAGCCCTCGGTGGAGAAGAGGACGTCCTTCAGGGGCGCGTCGAGGTGAGCGTCGAGGCGCGCGCACACCTCGTCCAGCGCCTCGCGGAACACCGGGAGCGCCTCGTAGAGGCCGCGCCCCATCGCGGGCCGCTGGGCACCCTGCCCCGCGAACAGCACGGCGATCTTGCCGGCGCGGTGCTGCGCCGGTGTGGCCCACGCGCCGTTCAAGGCCAGCCCCCGCGCCGCGAACGCGTCGAGCGCGCCGCATATCTCGTCGCGTCCAGCGGTCGCGGCGACAGGCAGCGCCAGCCGCGCGGCGAGGTGCGTGCGCGTCGTGGCGAGGCTCGCCGTCACGTCGACCAGCCGCTGGTCGGGGCGCTCGCGCAGGTGCGCGGCGAGGCGCGCTGCCTGCGCCCGCAACGCCGCGAGGTCGCGGCCGGAGACCAGCAGCGGCAGAGAGGGCAGCGTCACCGGCGCTTCCGGCGCGGCCCCCGCCTGCGGCGGCTCCGGGGCCTCCTCGACGAGGATGTGCGCGTTGGTGCCGCTGATGCCGAACGACGAGACGCCCGCGCGCCGCCGCCGCGCGCTCTGCGGCCACGGCACCGCGTCGACCAGGAGCCTCACGTGCCCCTGCGACCAGTCGATGTCCGGCGAGGGCGTGTCGGCGTACAGCGTCCTCGGGAGCTGCCCGTGCTGCATTGCCAGCACCATCTTGATCACGCCGGCGACCCCTGCGGCGGCCTGCGTGTGCCCGAGGTTGGACTTGATCGAGCCGAGCCACAGCGGCTGCCCCGCGGTGTGGGCCTGGCCGTAGGTCGAGAGCAGCGCCTGCGCCTCGATCGGGTCGCCGAGGCGCGTGCCGGTGCCGTGCGCCTCGACGGCGTCGACATCGGCCGCCGTCAGCCCGGCCACCGCCAGGGCCTTCTGGATGACCGCCTCCTGGCTCGGGCCGTTGGGCGCGGTGAGCCCCTGGCTGCGGCCGTCCTGGTTGACGGCCGAGCCGCGGATCACCGCCAGGACGCGGTCGCCGTCGCGCTGCGCGTCCGACAGCCGCTTCAGCAGCAAGACCCCGCAGCCTTCGCCCCAGCCGACGCCGTCGGCCGTGGCCCCGAACGCCTTGCATCGGCCGTCCGAGGCGAGGATGTCGAGCCGGCCGAACTCCGAGAAGATCTCGGGCCTGCCCATGACTGTCACGCCCCCCGCCAGCGCCAGATCGCACTCTCCGGTCCGCAGCGACGTGCACGCGAGGTGAATCGCCACGGCCGACGAGCTGCACGCCGTGTCGACGGTCACCGCCGCGCCCTGCAGGCCGAGCGCGTAGGAAATACGCCCCGAGGCGGTGCTCAGCGCGGTCCCGGTGAGCGCATAGCCCTCGCTCGATACCGAGCCGTGACCAGCGGCCATGCCGCCCACCATGCCCACGAACACACCCGTGGAGCTCCCTTCCAGCGACTGCGGGACGATGCTCGCGCGCTCGAGCGCCTCCCAGGTGCACTCGAGGAGCAAGGCGTGCTGCGGGTCGAGGAACCTGGCCTCGCGCGGGGTGATCCCGAAGAACTCGGCGTCGAACTTGTCAGCGTCGTAGAGGAAGCCGCCCCGGCCACTGAACGGTTTGCTCGAGGCACCCGGATCACGGCCGAGGATCTGCTCCACGCTCCAGCCTCGCTCCTCCGGGAGCGGGCCGATCGCGTCCCGTCCCTCGGAGAGCAGCCTCCACAGCGCCTCGGGGCTATCGACCCCGCCGGGGCACCGACACGCCATGGCGACGATCGCGATCGGCTCATCCAGGGGAGCACGCCGGCTGCTCGGCACGAGGCTCGCCACGGCCTCGCTCGAGGCGAGATCGGCGCCGGCTTGCTTGAGCAGGAATCGGCTGATGGCGCTGGGCGTCGGATGGTCGAAGACGAGCGTCGCCGGCTGCTTGGCCTCCGTCCGCGCCGCCAGCCGGTTCCGCAGCTCGACAGCGGTGAGGGAGTCGAGCCCCAGCTCCTTGAGCGGCCGATCTGGCGGCACCGCCGCGGCCCCCGGCAACCGGAGCACGCGCGCCGCCTCCGCCCTGACGAGCTCGAGGACCGCCGCGAATCGTTCGCTCTGGGGCCGCCGCGCCAGGAGCGCGCGCAGCGCCGAGGCCCTGCCGCTCGCGCCGTCGCCCGCGGCGGCGCGCCGCGCGGGCGCGCCGCGCACCAGCTCGCGCAGCATCGGCGAGGCGGGCGCGCCGTCGCGCGCGGCTCGCTCGAGCGCGGCGAGGTCGAGCGGCGCCGGCACCAGGAGCGGGTCCGGCCGCTGGAGCGCCGCGTCCAGCAGCTCGAGCCCTTCTTGCGGCGACATCGTCACGACACCCAGGCGCTTCATCCGGGCGATGTCGGCCGCGCCGAGGTGCGCCGTCATGCCGAGCCCTGCCTGCGCCCAGAGGCCCCAGGCGAGGCTCATCGCGGGCACGCCGCGCGCGCGCAGGTGCGACGCGAGCGCGTCAAGGAACGTGTTGGCCGCGGCGTAGTTCGCCTGCCCCGGGCTGCCCAGCGTGCCGGCCGCCGACGAGAACAGCACGAAGGCCGCGAGCGGCGCGTGCTTCGTCAGCTCGTGGAGGTGAATGGCGCCGTCGACCTTCGGCCGCAGCACGCGCTCCAGTTGCTCGGCCGAGAGCTTGGTCACGATGCTGTCGTCCAGCACGCCTGCGGTGTGCACGACGGCCGTCAGCGGGCGCGTCGCGGGGACCGACCGGACCACCGCCGCCAGCGCCGCTGCATCCGCCGCGTCGCACGCGGCGACGTCGACCGTCACCGCGCCCGCCGCGCGCAGCTCTTCCACCAGCGCCGCGGCGTCGGGCGCGTCCATCCCGCGCCGCGACGTCAGCACGAGGTGCCGCACGCCGTGCGCCGTCACCAGGTGCTTCGCGACGTGCCGCCCGAGCTCCCCGGTGCCGCCCGTGAGCAGCGCCGTCCCGTCCGGGTCCAGCCGCATCGGCGCCGGGGCGCCGGCGCGATCGCGCGGCACGCCGAGCCGGGGCGCCAGCGCGATCCCCTGCCGGAGCGCCAGCTCGGGCTCCGCCACGGTCTCGAGGGCCCTGTCGAGCAGCTCCGTCGCGGCGGCGTCAGGCCCGAGGTCGATGAGGCGCACCCCGCGGTCCGGGTGCTCACTCCGCACTGCGCGCAGCAATCCCCAGAGCGCCGCGTGGCCCAGGTCTTCGACCCCCACGTCTGGGCCGGTCGACACAGCCTCGCGCGTCAGCACCACGAGCTCGGTGTCCGTCAGTCGCGCGTCCGCCAGCCATCGCTGCACGAGCTCGAGGGCCTGGCGCGTCGCCTGGTGCACAGCCGCCGGCACGTCGCCGTCGTGGCGCGTCCGCGCGTCGACCACGAGCCGCCTGGGCGCGGGGCGCGCCGCCTCGCCGTCGGCCAACAGCTCATCGAGGTTGCCGGCGCGTCGCGCGCCCAGCCTCGTCGCGAGCTCGCTGTCCGGTCCGAGCACGACCTGCTCCCCCGCAGACCGCGGCGGCTCCGCCAGCGCCACCGCCTTCCACTCGACCCCGTACAGGTGCTGGGTCGCGGTGCTCATGGCGCGCACCTGGGCCGCGGTCGTGCGACGCACCTCCACCGACCCCACCGTCGCCACGGGTTGACCGTCCGCGTCTGCCATCGTCAGCGACGCCGACACGTGCTCCGCGTCCGCGTCCGCGAGATCGATGCGCACCCGCAGCTCGGTCGCCCCCTGCGCCGCGAGCGTCACGTCCGACCAGGCCCGGGGCAACAGCACGCCCGCGTGCTCCGCGTCCTGCCCGAGGAGCACCAGCGCCAGCGCGTGCAGCGCCGCGTCCCACAGCGCCGGGTGGAGCCCGTGGCCCTGCGTCGCGCCGGCCGCCAGCACCGCGCGCGCATAGATGCGCCGCCCCGCCTGCCAGGCCTCCACGAGCGCGCGCAAGCTCGGCGCGTAACGCACGCCGGCGGCCTCCAGCCGCGCGTAGGCGTCGCTGACGTCCACCGGCGCCGCTCCCTCCGGCGGCCACGCCTCGAGCCCCGTGTCCGCCGCCGCGCTGGCGCGCGCTCCCCCGAGCAGCCCCGTGGCATGCAGCGTCCATTCCGCGTCCAGCCCGGCGGTCTCCGCGCGGCTGTACACGGAGAACGGCCGGCGTCCCGCCTCGTCCGGTCCCTGAACCGCGACCTGGACGTGCGCCGCGCCCCGCGCCGGCAAGATCAGCGGAGCGGGCACGACCAGCTCGGTCACCCCCGCCGCCCCCATCGCGTCAGCGGCTTCGAGCGCCAGCTCCAGAAACCCCGTCGCCGGGAACAGCGTCCGCTCGAAGACGACCTGTCCCGACAGCCACGGGTGCTCCGCTGTCGACAGCCGACCCGCCAGGATGTAGCTGTCCGTGCCGGCGACCCGCGTTGCGGCGCCCAGCAGCGGGCGGCCCGTCGCCGCGAGCCCGAGGTCGCTCGCGTCGATCCGGCTCCTCGACCCCTCGAGCCAGTAGCGCTGCCGCTGGAACGCATACGTCGGCAAGTCCACCAGGTCGCCGCCGTACGGCGCGAGCACCCTGGCCCAGTCCACCGGATGCCCCTGGACGTGCAGCGCGCCCAGCGCTGAAACAAGACGCCCCAGGCCGCCGTCGTCGCGCTGCAGGCTGCCCACCACCACGCCGCCGCGCTCGGCGCTCGCGGCCGTCAGGGGGATGGCCAGCACCGGATGCGCGCTGATCTCGACGAACACCCCGTGCCCGTCGTCCAGGAGCCGGGCCAGCGCCCTGTCGAGCCGCACCGGCTCGCGCAGGTTGCGGCACCAGTATGCCGCGCCGAGCTCCGGGCCGGCGAGCACCTCTCCCGTCACCGTCGAGTACAGCGGGATGGCGCAGGTACGGGGCTCGACCGAGGCCAGGCAGGCCTCGAGCTCCGGCAGGATCGCGTCCACGTGCGCGCTGTGCGACGCGTAGTCGACGTTGACCCGCCGCGCGAAGACCTCCTCGTGCTCCAGCTCGGCCAGCAGGCGATCGACCGCTGCGGCGTCCCCGGACACCACCGTCGAGCCCGGCGTGTTCACCGCCGCCACCGAGAGCTGCCCTCCGAACCGAGAGAGCCGCTGCTCCACCTCGCCGACGGGGCGCTCGATCACGGCCATCGCGCCGCCGCCGGCGATGCGCCGCACGAGCTGGCTGCGCAGCGCCACCACCCGCGCCGCGTCCTCGAGCGTCAGCGCCCCGGCGATGTATGCCGCCGCGACCTCGCCCTGGCTGTGGCCGACCACGGCCGAGGGCTCGATGCCCCACGCCCGCCAGACAGCCGAGAGCCCCACGGCCATCGCGAACAGCGCCGGCTGCACCACGTCCACGCGGTCGGCGGGCGGCACCGCCTCTCCCTGCTCCCCGCGCAACACCGAGAGCACCGACCAGCCCGTGAACGGCCGCAGCGCCGCGTCGCAGGCGGCGACAGCGGCGGCGAACACCTCGGACTCGGCCAGCAGCGCCCGTCCCATCGCCGGCCACTGGCTCCCCTGGCCCGGAGCCACGAACACGACATCGCCGCGCGCGCGCGCCTCGCCCAGGGTCACCGCGGGGTGCGGCTCCCCTTGCGAGAGCGCCGTCAGGGCCGCGGCCGCATCGGCGGCGCTTGCCGCCGTCACCGCCGCGCGCGCCCCCAGGTGCGTGCGCCGCAGGGCGGCCGTGTGCACGACGTCCGCCCTGCGCGCCTCCGGGTGCGCCGCGAGCCACGCCGCCCACCGCTCTGCCTGCGCCCTGAGCGCCGCCTCATCCCGCCCCGACACGAGCAGCGGCAGCGCGACAGCGGGCGGCTCTGCTCCAGGGCTCGTCACCTCCGCGACGGGCGCCGGCGCCTCCTCGATGATGACGTGCGCGTTGGTGCCGCTGACGCCGAAGGACGAGACAGCCGCGCGCCGCGGCCTGTCGGTGCGCGGCCACGGCACGGGCTCGTTGAGGAGCTTGACGTGCCCCCGCGACCAGTCGACGTGCGGCGAGGGCGGGTCGGCGCGCAGCGTCCTCGGCAGCTCTGCGTGCTGCAAGGCAAGCACGAGCTTCATCACGCCCGCGACCCCCGCGGCGGCCTGCGTGTGCCCGAAGTTGGACTTGATCGAGCCGAGCCAGAGCGGCCGCTCCGCTGTGTGCGCCTTGCCGTAGGTCGCCAGCAGCGCCTGCGCCTCGATGGGGTCGCCGAGGGGCGTGCCGGTGCCGTGCCCCTCCACCGCGTCGATGTCCGCCTGGGTGAGCCCCGCCGCGGCCAGGGCCTGGCGGATGACGTCCTGCTGGGCCGGGCCGTTGGGGGCGGTGAGCCCCTGGCTGCGGCCGTCCTGGTTGACGGCGGAGCCGCGGATCACCGCCAGGACGCGGTCGCCGTCGCGCTGCGCGTCCGACAGCCGCTTGAGGACGAGCAGCCCGCAACCCTCTGACCAGCTGACGCCGTCGGCCCCGGCGCCGAACGACTTGCATCGACCGTCGACCGCGAGGGCCCGCTGCCGGCTGAACTCGATGAACGGGGCCGGCGTCGCCACCACGGCGACGCCGCCCGCCAGCGCCATGTCGCACTCGCCACGGCGGAGCGCCGTGCACGCGAGGTGGAGCGACACGAGCGACGACGAGCACGCCGTGTCGACTGTCACCGCGGGGCCGCGGAGCCCCAGCGTGTAGGAAATGCGCCCGGAGGCCGTGCTCCCGGCGCTGCCGATGCCGATGTAGCCGTCGAGGGATTCGGGCTGGTTCAGCAGCCGCAGGCCATACTCCGTGTACATCAGTCCGATGAAGACGCCCGTGGCGCTCGCGCCGAGCGTGTGGGGCGCGATGCCCGCGCTCTCGAGCGCTTCCCAGGCGCACTCGAGCAGCAGCCGCTGCTGCGGGTCGATGCGCTCGGCCTCGCGCGGGCTGATGCCGAAGAACATCGGATCGAAGCGGTCGGCGTCGTGGAGGAACCCGCCCTGCGTGGTGATCGACTTGCCCGGCGCGTCCGGGTCGGGGTCGTACAGCCCCGCCACGTCCCAGCCGCGCCCCTCGGGGAACGGCCCGATCGCGTCCCGCCCCTCGGAGAGAAGCTGCCAGAGCGCCGCTGGGCTGTCCACGCCGCCCGGGTAGCGGCACGCCATCGACACGATCGCGATCGGCTCGACCGACTTCGCCCGCAGGCCGTCGATCTCCGTGTTGAGGCGGCGGATCTCGACGACCGTCTTCTCCAAGGCGCGGCGGAACGAAAGCACCTCGTCCTTCACTTGGTTCCTCCGGTGGACGCGAAAGCAAGCTTCAGCAGCTCTTCATCTTCGAGGTGTTCGACCATCAGCTCATCGGTTCTCGGCGTGACGTCATCGGACGTCGTCTGGTCGGGGGCGAGTCGGAGCAAGCTCTGGAGGAGCCCTGCCTCCCGCAAGGTTGTTATCGGGATGCGCGCTATCGCGGCCCGGATCTCGTGTTCTTCGTCCGGAGCGCGCCCCGGTTGGCCCGGGTGTGCGTTCTCGCCGGAGAGGTTGAGCAACGTGCCCAGATAGGACGCAATGGCCCCGGGCGTGGGGTAGTCGAACACGAGCGTCGCGGGCAGCGCCGCCTCGACGCGCGGACCCAGGCGATTGCGCAGCTCGACCGACATGAGCGAGTCGAGCCCCAGCTCCTTCAGCGGCCTGTCCGCAGGGATATGGGCGGGGCCCGGCAACTGGAACACCTCCGCGACTTCCGTGCGCACCAGATCGAGCAGCACCTTCTGGCGCTCGGCCCCGGGCAAGGGCGAGAGCCGCGCGCGCAGCGCCGCTGCTCCGTTCCCGTTCCCGTTCGCCCCGGAAGCGGACGCCGCCGTGCGCCGGCCGGCCGGTGCGCGCACGAGCCCGCGCAGCAGCGGCGGCACCGGCCCGGCGTTGCTCCCCGCGCGTTGCAGCGACGAGAGGTCGAGCGCGAGCGGCACCAGCGCCGCCTCGGGGTGCGCGAGCGCGCGATCGAGCAGCCGCAGGCCCTGCGCGACCGACATCGCCACGACGCCGTGTCGCTTCATCCGCGCCCGATCGGCGGCGCCGAGGTGCGCCGTCATGCCGATCCCGCCTTGCTCCCAGAAGCCCCACGCCAGGCTCATCGCGGGCACGCCGCGCGCGCGCAGTCGCGCCGCCAGCGCGTCCAGGAACACGTTGGCCGCCGTGTAGTTCGCCTGCCCCGGGCTGCCCAGCGTGCCCGCCGCGGACGAGAACATCACGAAGGCCGCGAGCGGCGCGTGCTTCGTGAGCTCGTGGAGATGAATGGCGCCGTCGACCTTCGGCCGCAGCACGCGCGTGAGCTGCTCGGCCGAGAGCTTCGTCACGATGCCGTCGTCCAGCACGCCCGCCATGTGCACGACCGCCGTCAGGGGATGCGCCGCCGGGATCGCCTCCACGACCGCCGCCAGGGCCGGGCCAGCGGCGACGTCGCACGCGGCGACGTCGACCGTCGCCGCGCCCGCCGCGCGCAGCTCTTCTACCAGCGCCGCAGCGTCGGGCGCGTCCATCCCGCGCCGCGACGTCAGCACGAGGTGCCGCACGCCGTGCGCCGCCACCAGGTGCCGGGCGACCTGCCGCCCCAGCTCCCCGGTGCCGCCCGTGACCAGCACCGTCCCGTCAGGGTCCAGCCGTGTCGCCGGCGCCGCGGCGGGCTTTGCCTCGCGCAGGCGAGGCGCGCGCGCCTCGCCGCGGCGCAACGACAGCTCCGGCTCCGCCACCGCGGCCAGCGCCCGGCGCAGGAGCGCCCCGTCCAGCGGCTCGCGCCCCAGGTCCAGCACCCGGACCGCGCGGTCGGGGTGCTCGGCGCGCGTGGCCCGCAGCAGCCCCCAGACGGCCGCCGGCCCCAGCGCGTCAACGCCCTCGTCCGGCCCTGTCGCCACGGCGCAGCGCGTCACCACGAGGAGCTCCGTCGCCGTCAGCTGCGGCGCGGCGAGCCATCCCTGCACCAGGGCCAGCGCGCCGCGCGCCGCGGCGTGCACGGCCGTGACGACCGCGCCCGCGTCGCCCGCCGTCAGGTCCACGACAAGCCGCCGCGGCGCGGCCGCGCCGTCCGCCAGCGCCTCGAGCAGCTCCGGCAGCCCGGCCGCCGCGCGCACGCCCAGCGCCGACGCCAGCGCACCGTCACCGCCGAGCACGACGTGCTCTTCGGGCGCCCACGCCGCCGCCTCCAGCGCCACGTCCGTCCACGCGACCCGGTACATCGGCTCCGCACGGCTCGCGGCGGACCGCGTCTGCGCCGCGCTCGCCCCGCGCACCCGCCCTGTCGTCGCCACGGTTCGTCCGTGCGCGTCGGCCAGCAGCAGCGACGCCACCGCCGGCGCGCCGCCCTCCGCCTGCTCCAGCGTGATGCGCGCCCGCAGCTCGGTCGCGCCGGCCGCGTACAGCGCCACGTCCGTCCACGCGAACGGCACCAGCACCGGGTCGCCAGCGGCCGCCTCCTCGCGCGACAGCCGCGCCAGCGACTGCAGCGCCGCATCGAAGAGCGCCGGATGGAGCCCGAAGCCCTGCTCCGTGCCCGCGACAGCGTCCGGCAGCGCGACGTGCGCGTACAGCGTCCGGTCCGCGCGCCAGAGCCCGCGGAGCCCCTGGAACGCCGGGCCGTGGCCGTAGCCGTGCTCGGAAAGCTGCTCATACCCGCCGTCGAGCGCCACCGCCTCCGCGCCCGGCGGCGGCCACTCCGAGAGCCCCGCCGCCTCGTCGGCTCCCGCCGGCGGCTCCGCGCTCAGCACGCCTGTCGCGTGTTGCGTCCACTCGAGGTCGACGAGCCCATGCGGCCGGCTGTGGATCGCGAACGCCCGCCGGCCATCCGCGTCGGCCTCGTCGACCGTCACCTGGAGCTGCACCGCGCCGCGCGCCGGCAACACGAGCGGCGTCGTCAGGGTGAGCTCCGCGATCGCGGCGGCGTTCACCGCCTGGGCCGTCGCCCACGCCAGCTCGACGAACCCCGTTCCTGGCATCAGCGCCGTGCCCGCCACCACGTGGTCCAGGATCCACGGGTGGTCGACCGTCGACAGCCGCCCGCTCAGCACGTAGACGTCCCGATCGGCGAGCCGCACCGCCGCGCCCAGCCAGGGGTGGTCTGCGGCCGTGAGTCCGACGCTTTCGAGCCCCGCCGCGCGCCGCGGCGCATCGATCCAGTAGCGCTGCCGCTGGAAGGCGTAGGTGGGCAGCTCGACGCGGCGAGCGCCGGTGGCGTCGAAGAGGCGGGGCCAGTCGAGGGCGTGTCCGCGGACGTGCAGGGCGCAGGCGGCCTGGGCGATGGCGAGGGCCTCGTCGCGGTCCTTGCGGAGGCTGGGGACCAGGCCTGGGTCGCGGGTCTCGTCGGCGGTGAGGCAGTCTGCGGCCATGCCGCCGAGCACCGGGTCGGGCCCGCACTCGAGGTAGGTGGTGACGCCGGTGGCGTGCAGCGCGCGCACGCCGGCGACGAAGCGCACGGGCTCGCGCACGTGGCGCACCCAGTAGTCGGGCGAGGTGAGCTCGTCGGCGGTGGCCATGCGCCCGGTGACATTGCTCACGACGGGCAGGCGCGGGGCGCGGTAGGTCAGGCCGCGAGCGACGCTGGCGAAGGCGTCGAGCATGGGTTCCATGCGGGCCGAGTGGAAGGCGTGGCTGACGTCGAGCCGCTTGGCGCGCCGGCCGAGGGCGATGAAGTGGGCGCAGACATGGTCGACGGCGGGCTGGTCGCCGCTGACGACCGACTGGCGTGGAGCGTTGAGGGCGGCGAGCGAGAGGCGTCCGGTGTGCTGGTCGAGCAGGGGCAGGAGCTCGTGCTCGGTGGCCTCGATGGAGGCCATGGCGCCGCCGTGGGGGAGGGCCTGCATGAGCCGTCCGCGGGCGGCGACCAGGGCGGCGGCGTCGGGGAGGTCGAGCACGCCGGCGATGTGGGCGGCGACGATCTCGCCGAGGCTGTGGCCGAGCAGCGCGTGGGCGCGCAGGCCCCAGGCTTCCCACTGTCGGTAGAGCGCGACCTCGAGAGCGAACAGGGCAGGCTGCGCCCATCCTGTCTGGTCGAGCAGCGCGGCGGCCTCGGTGCCGGCGTCTGCGAAGAGGACGGTGAGGAGGGGCCTGTCGAGGTGTCGGTCGAGCTCGGCGCACGCGGCGTCGAGCGCGGCGCGGAAGACGGGGTGGGTGGCGTACAGGGCGCGCCCCATGCCGGCGCGCTGGCTGCCCTGGCCGGTGAAGAGCACCGCGAGCTTGCCGGGCGGCTGCCCCGGCGCGGTCACGGCGGCGCCGCTGGGCGCCGGGCCGCCTGCGGCGAACTGCGCAAGGCGGGCGCTCAGCTCCTCCGTAGCCGCGTCTGCGGCGACCGGCAGCGCGAGGCGCGTGGCGAGGTGCGTGCGCGTCGTGGCCAGGCCCGCGGCGATGTCGAGCAGCCGCTGGTCCGGGTGGGCGCGCAGGTGCTCGGCGAGCCGCCCGGCCTGGGCGCGCAGCGCCGGCTCGTCGCGACCCGACAGGAGCAGCGGCAGCGTCGACGGCACCCCCGCCGCCGCTGCTGTGTGCGCGGCCGCTGGCGCTTCGGCCGGCGCCTCCTCGATGATGACGTGCGCGTTGGTGCCGCTGACGCCGAAGGACGAGACAGCCGCGCGCCGCGGCCTGTCGGTGCGCGGCCACGGCACGGGCTCGTTCAGGAGGCTGATGTGCCCCTGCGACCAGTCGACGTGCGGCGATCGGGGCTCCGCATACAGCGTCCTCGGCAGCTCCGCGTGCTGCATCGCCAGCACCAGCTTGATGATGCCCGCGACCCCCGCGGCGGCCTGCGTGTGCCCGAAGTTGGACTTGATCGAGCCGAGCCAGAGCGGCCGCTCCGCTGTGTGCGCCTTGCCGTAGGTCGCCAGCAGCGCCTGCGCCTCGATGGGGTCGCCGAGGGGCGTGCCGGTGCCGTGCCCCTCGACGGCATCGACGTCGGCGGGCGTGAGCCCCGCCGCGGCCAGGGCCTGGCGGATGACGTCCTGCTGGGCCGGGCCGTTGGGGGCGGTGAGCCCCTGGCTGCGGCCGTCCTGGTTGACGGCGGAGCCGCGGACGATCGCCAGGACGCGGTCGCCGTCGCGTTTCGCGTCCGACAGCCGCTTGAGCACCAGGATCCCGCAGCCCTCCGCGGGGCCGATGCCGTTCGCCGCCGCCCCGAAGGCCTTGCACCGTGCGTCCGGGGCCATGCCGCGCTGGCGGCTGAACTCGATGAAGGCCATCGGCGTGGCCATCACGGTGGCGCCGCCGGCGAGGGCCATGTCGCACTCGCCCGCGCGGAGCGACATGCACGCGAGGTGGAGCGACACGAGCGACGACGAGCACGCCGTGTCGACTGTCACCGCGGGGCCGCGGAGCCCCAGCGTGTAGGCGATGCGCCCCGAGCCGACGCTGGGAAAGCTGCCGGTGGCGACGTAGCCGTCGAAGACCTCGAGGTGCTCCAGCAGCCGCCCGCCGTAGTCGCTGTACACCAGCCCGACGAAGACGCCTGTGGCGCTCGCCTCGAGCGCGTGGGGCGCGACGCCCGCGCGCTCGAGCGCCTCCCAGGCGCACTCGAGCAGCAGCCGCTGCTGCGGGTCCATGCGCTCCGCTTCGCGCGGGCTGATGCCGAAGAACGTCGGATCGAAGCGGTCGGCGTCGTAGAGGAAGCCGCCCTGCGTGGTGACCGACTTGCCCGGCGCGTCCGGGTCGGGGTCGTACAGCCCCGCCACGTCCCAGCCGCGCCCCTCGGGGAACGGCCCGATCGCGTCCCGGCCCTCCGAGAGCAGCTCCCACAGCCGCGCGGGACCGTCGACGCCGCCCGGGTAGCGGCACGCCATCGACACGATCGCGATCGGCTCGCTCGACTTCGCCTTGAGACGCTCGAGCTCCCGATTGAGGTGCTGGATCTTGTGGAGACTCTTCTCGAGTGTCTGCCGAAGAACAGTCTCTTGGCTCATGATCCCTCCTCTGCAATGAGCTTCGACGCGAGGCTGAGGAACTCTTCATTTCCGAGGTGATCGAAGCTCAACGTCTCGCTCTCGCCTTCTTCGCGCGGGGGCGCTTGCGGGGAGGCCAGGCGAACCAGGTCTCCGAGCAGCCCCGACTGGCGCAACGTGGGGATAGGAATCTGCATGAGCAGGGCGCGGATCTGGCTCTCGTCGAGCGCCGACTCACGATCTTCCGGCGCTCCTTCGAGGCCCATCTGCTCGCTCAGATGTGCCGCGATCGCTCGCGCGGTCGGGTAATCGTACGCGAGGGTCACGGCGAGGTCGATCTCGCTCCTCTGCACAAGCCGGCTCCGAACGTCCACCGCTGTCAGCGAATCGAGCCCCAGCTCCCTGATGGGTTGATCGGGAGGCACCGCCGCTGGCCCGGACAGCGCGAGGATATCGGCGATCTCCGTGCGCACCAGATCGAGCAAGACGTCCTGGCGCTCGGCCTCGGACAACGGCAAGAGCCGCGCGCGGAGCCCTGTCGCCCCCGTCGCCGCGGCCGCCGGCGCCGCCGTGCGCCGGGCGGCCGCCGGGCGCACCAGGCCACGCAGCAGCGCCGGCACCCGTCCGGCGTCGCTCGCCGCGCGCTGAAGCGCCGCCACGTCGAGCGATAGGGGCACCAGCGTCGCCTCGGGCCGCTCCAGCGCGCGGTCGAGCAGCCGCAGGCCGTGCGCGACAGCCATCGGTACGATGCCCTGCCGCTTGACCCGCGCCATGTCGGCGGCGCCGAGGTGCGCCGTCATGCCGATCCCGCCTTGCTCCCAGAAGCCCCAGGCCAGGCTCATCGCCGGCACGCCGCGCGCGCGGAGCTCTGCCGCCAGCCCGTCGAGGAACGCGTTCGCGGCGGCGTAGTTCGCCTGCCCCGCGCTGCCCAGCGTGCCCGCCGCCGACGAGAAGAGCATGAACGCCGCGAGCGGCGCGTCCTTCGTCGCCTCGTAGAGCTGCCAGGCGCCGTCGACCTTCGGCCGCAGCACGCGCGCGAGCTGCTCGGCCGAGAGCCCCGTCACGACGCCGTCTTCGAGCACGCCCGCCGTGTGCACGACAGCGGTCAGCGGATGCGCCGCCGGGATGGTCCGGAGCACCGCCGCAAGCGCATCGCCGTCCGCCACGTCGCACGCCGCGATCTCCACCGTCGCGGCGCCCGCCGCGCGCAGCGACTCCACGAGCGCCGCGGCGTCGGGCGCGTCCATTCCGCGCCGTGACGTGAGCACCAGGTGGCGCACGCCGTGCGCCGCCACCAGGTGCCGCGCGACCTGCCGCCCGAGCTCTCCCGTGCCGCCCGTGATCAGCACCGTCCCGCCGGGGGCCAGCCGCGTCGCTTGCCCCGCGGTGTCCGGGCCGGCGTGGGCGAGGCTCAGGCGCGCGGCCCGCAGCGCCCCGCGCCGGACAACGAGCTCCGGCTCGTCGTCCGCCGCGATCGCCCGGCGCAGGATCGCCCCGTCCGGCGCCTCGCGCCCCAGATCGACAAGGCGCAGCGCGCGCGCCGGGTGCTCTTCGCGCGCCGCGCGCACGAGCCCCCAGAGCGGCGCGTGGCTCAGCGCCGCCACACCCTCGTCCGGCTCGGCCGCCGCCGCGCCGCGCGTCACGAGCACCAGCTCCGTGGCCGCGAGCCGCGCCTCCGAGAGCCATCCCTGCAAGAGCGCGAGGCCCCGCTGCGTCGCCGCGTGCGTCGCCGCGACCAGGCCGTCGCCGGGGTCGCCCGCTGTCGCGTCGATCACCAGACGACGCGGCGCCGCCGCGCCATCCGCGAGCAGCTCGGGCAGCCCGGCCACCGCGCGCACGCCCAGCGCCGCCGCCAGCGCGCCGTCGCCGCCGACCACGACGCTGTCCTCGTGCGCCCACGGCGTCTCTTCCAGCGTCACGTCCGTCCACGTGACCCGGTGCAGATCGCGCTCGCTCGCGCCCGCGAGCGCGCGCACCCGCTCCGTGGTCGTCGCCCGCGCCTGGAACGCCCCCACGCGCGCGACCGGCCGCCCCTGCGCGTCGGCGAGGTGAATCGACGCCGTGACGCCCTCCCCGTCGTCTCCTGCCTGCTTGTTCAGGCGGACGCGCACCTCCGCTGCCCCGCGCGCCTCGATCACCACGTCCGAGAACGCGAACGCCAGCAGCACCTTGTCGTCGCCGGACGCCTCCTCCTGCGCCGACGGCGCCAGCAACGAGTGCAGCACCGCGTCGAGCAGCGCCGGATGGATCCCGAAGCCCCGCGCCGTGTCCGCCACCGAGTCCGGCAGCGCGACCCGCGCGTACAGCGTCGTGCCCGCGCGCCACACCTCGCGCAGCGCCTGGAACGCCGGGCCGTAGCCGTAGCCCTGCGCCGCCAGCCACGTGTAGCCGCCGTCGAGCGCCACCACCTCGGCGCCCGGCGGTGGCCACACCGAAAGGTCCGCCACGTCGGCTCCGGCCGCCGCCTGCGCGCTCAGCACGCCCGTCGCGTGTTGCGTCCACTCCGCCTCGCTCGCCGCGTCCGCGCGGCTGTAGGCGGCGAACGTCCGCCGCCCGGACGCGTCCGGCTCGCCGATCCTCACCTGCAGCTCCACCACGCTGCGCGGCGGCAGCACGAGCGGCGTCGTGAAGGTCACCTCGGACACCGCGGCGGCGCCCACCACCTCGGCCGCCGCCCACGCCAGCTCGACGAACGCCGTTCCTGGCAAGATCACTGTGCCTGCCACCACGTGGTCGAGGACCCACGGGTGGTCGATGGTGGAGAGGCGGCCGCTGAGGACGTAGCCATCGCGGTCTGCGAGGCGCACGGCGGCGCCGAGCCACGGGTGGTTTGCGGCGGTGAGGCCGACGCCCTCGAGGCTGGGGCGGGGCCTTGGCGCCTCGAGCCAGTAGCGCTGCCGCTGGAAGGCGTAGGTGGGCAGCTCGACGCGGCGAGCGCCGGTGGCGTCGAAGAAGCGGGGCCAGTCGAGGGCGTGTCCGCGGACGTGCAGGGCGCAGGCGGCGTGGACCAGGGCGAGGGCCTCGTCGCGGTCCTTGCGGAGGCTGGTGACGAAGCCGGCGTCGCGAGCGCCCTCGGGGGCGAGGCACTCGGCGCCTGCGGCGGTGAGCACGCCGTGCGGTCCGCACTCGACGAAGGAGGCGGCGCCGGCGGCGTGCAGGGAGCGCATGGCGTCGAGGAAGCGCACGGGCTCGCGCACCTGCTGCACCCAGTAGTCGGGCGAGGTGAGCTGTTCGGCGGTGGCGCGTGCGCCGGTGACGCTGCTGACGATGGGCAGCCGTGGCGGGTGGAAGGTCAGGCCGCGGGCGACGCCGGCGAAGGCGTCGAGCATGGGTTGCATGTGGGCCGAGTGGAAGGCGTGGCTGACGTCGAGCCGCTTGGCGCGCCGGCCGAGGGCGATGAAGTGGGCGCAGACATGGTCGACGGCGGGCTGGTCGCCGCTGACGACCGACTGGCGTGGAGCGTTGAGGGCGGCGAGGGAGAGGCGTCCCGCGTGCTGGTCGAGCAGGGGCAGGAGCTCGTGCTCTGTGGCCTCGATGGAGGCCATGGCGCCGCCGTGGGGGAGGGCCTGCATGAGCCGTCCGCGGGCGGCGACCAGGGCGGCGGCGTCGGGGAGGTCGAGCACGCCGGCGACGTGGGCAGCGGCGAGCTCGCCGATGCTGTGGCCGAGCAGCAGCTCGGGGCGCAGGCCCCAGGCCTCCCACTGTCGGTAGAGCGCGACCTCGAGAGCGAACAGGGCAGGCTGCGCCCATCCTGTCTGGTCGAGCAGCGCGGCGGCCTCGGTGCCGGCGTCTGCGAAGAGGACGGTGAGGAGGGGCCTGTCGAGGTGTCGGTCGAGCTCGGCGCACGCGGCGTCGAGCGCGGCGCGGAAGACGGGGTGGGTGGCGTACAGGGCGCGCCCCATGGCGGCGCGCTGGCTGCCCTGGCCGGTGAAGAGCACCGCGAGCTTGCCGGGCGGCTGCCCCGGCGCGGTCACGGCGGCGCCGCTGGGCGCCGGGCCGCCTGCGGCGAACTGCGCAAGGAGCGCACCCAGCTCCTCCGCGGCTGCGTCTGCGGCGACCGGCAGCGCGAGGCGCGTGGCGAGGTGCGTGCGTGTCGTGGCCAGGCCCGCGGCGATGTCGAGCAGCCGCTGGTCCGGGTGGGCGCGCAGGTGCTCGGCGAGCCGCCCGGCCTGGGCGCGCAGCGCCGGCTCGTCGCGACCCGACAGGAGCAGCGGCAGCGTCGACGGCACCCCCGCCGCCGCTGCTGTTTGCGCGGCCGCTGTCGCTTCGGCCGGCGCCTCCTCGATGATGACGTGCGCGTTGGTGCCGCTGATGCCGAAGGACGAGACGGCCGCGCGGCGCGGCCTGTCGGTGCGCGGCCACGGCACGGGCTCGTTCAGGAGGCTGATGTGCCCCTGCGACCAGTCGATGTGCGGCGATCGGGGCTCCGCATACAGCGTTCTCGGCAGCTCCGCGTGCTGCAAGGCCAGCACGAGCTTCATCAGCCCCACAACCCCCGCGGCGGCCTGCGTGTGCCCGAGGTTCGACTTGATCGAGCCGAGCCAGAGCGGCCGCTCCGCTGTGTGCGCGGTGCCGTAGGTCGCCAGCAGCGCCTGCGCCTCGATGGGGTCGCCGAGGCGCGTGCCGGTGCCGTGCGCCTCGACGGCGTCGACGTCGGCGGGCGTGAGCCCCGCCGCGGCCAGGGCCTGGCGGATGACGTCCTGCTGCGCCGGGCCGTTGGGGGCGGTGAGCCCCTGGCTGCGGCCGTCCTGGTTGACGGCGGAGCCGCGGATGATCGCCAGGACGCGGTCGCCGTCGCGTTTCGCGTCCGACAGCCGCTTGAGCACCAGGATCCCGCAGCCCTCCGCGGGGCCGATGCCGTTCGCCGCCGCCCCGAAGGCCTTGCACCGTGCGTCCGGGGCCATGCCGCGCTGGCGGCTGAACTCGATGAAGGCCATCGGCGTGGCCATCACGGTGGCGCCGCCGGCGAGCGCCATGTCGCACTCGCCCGCGCGGAGCGACATGCACGCGAGGTGGAGCGACACGAGCGACGACGAGCACGCCGTATCGACTGTCATCGCGGGGCCGCGGAGCCCCAGCGTGTACGCGATGCGCCCCGAGCCGACGCTGGGAAAGCTGCCGGTGGCGACGTAGCCGTCGAAGGCCTCGAGGTGCTCCAGCAGCCGGCCGCCGTAGTCGCTGTACACCAGCCCGACGAAGACGCCTGTGGCGCTCGCCTCGAGCGTGTGGGGCGCGACGCCCGCGCGCTCGAGCGCCTCCCAGGCGCACTCGAGCAGCAGCCGCTGCTGCGGGTCGATGCGCTCGGCCTCGCGCGGGCTGATGCCGAAGAACGTCGGATCGAAGTTGTCGGCGTCGTAGAGGAACCCGCCCAGGTTGGTGACCGACTTGCCCGGCGCGTCCGGGTCCGGGTCGTACAGCCCCGCCACGTCCCAGCCGCGCCCTTCGGGGAACGGACCGATCGCGTCCCGCCCCTCCGCCAGGAGCTGCCACATCCGGGCGGGCGTATCGACGCCGCCCGGGAGCCGGCACGCCATCGACACGATCGCGATCGGCTCGTCGTGCGCCCCCTGCGCGCGTGGCGCCTGTGCGCGCGTCGCCACCGCCGCCGCGAGCTCCGAGAACGCACGCTGGAGCAGCAGATCCGCGATCGCGCGCGGCGTCGGATGGTCGAACGCGAGGGTCGCCGGCAGCGCCGTCTCGGCGCGCGCGCCGAGGCGGTTCCTCAGCTCGACGGCCGTGAGCGAGGTGAGCCCCAGCTCCTTCAGCGGCTTGTCCGCGGGGACCTGCGCCGGCCCCGCCAGCTGCAGCACGGCCGCCGCCTCGGCGCGCACAAGGTCGAGCACCACGTCGTGCCGCTCGGCCTCGGGCAGCGGCGCGAGCCGCGCGCGCAGCGCCGCCGCTCCGGTCGCGGCGGCCGCAGGCGCCGCCGCGCGCCGCCCGGCCGCCGGGCGCACGAGCCCGCGCAGCAGCGCCGGCACCTGCCCGGCGTCGCTCGCCGCACGCTGGAGCGCCGGAAGGTCGAGCGCCGCCGGCACCAGCGCCGCCTCCGGGCGCGCGAGCGCCCGGTCCAGCAGCTGCATGCCCTGCGCGAGCGCGATCGGCGCGATGCCCTGCCGCCTGAGGCGTGCCAGGTCGGCCGCGCCGAGGTGCGCCGTCATCCCGAGCCCTGCCTGCTCCCAGAAGCCCCAGGCGAGGCTCATCGCGGGCACGCCGCGCGCGCGGAGCTGCGCCGCGAGCGCGTCAAGGAACGTGTTGGCCGCGGCGTAGTTCGCCTGCCCCGGGCTGCCCAGCGTGCCGGCCGCCGACGAGAACAGCACGAAGGCCGCGAGCCGATGGTCTCGAGTCGCCGCGGCCAGGTGCCAGCCGCCGTCGATCTTCGGCCGCAGCACGCGCGTGAGCTGCTCGGCCGAGAGCTTCGTCACGATGACGTCGTCCAGCACGCCCGCCATGTGCACGACCGCCGTGAGCGGGTGTGCAGCCGGGATCGCCGCGATGACCGCCCCCAGCGCCGCGCCGTCGGCGACGTCGCACGCCGCGACGTCGACCGTCGCGGCGCCCGCGGCGCGCAGCTCGTCCACCAGCGCCGCGGCGTCCGGCGCATCCATCCCGCGCCGCGACGTGAGCACGAGGTGCCGCACGCCGTGCGACGCCACGAGGTGCCGCGCGACCTGCCGCCCGAGCTCCCCGGTGCCGCCCGTGATCAGCACCGTCCCGCCGGGAGCCAGCCGCGTCGGCCGCGCCGCGTCGGCCGCGTCGGCCGCGCCCGCGCGCACCTCGCGCAGGCGTGGCGCGCGCGCCGCGCCCCCGCGCAGCGCGAGCTCCGGCTCCTCGGCCGCCGCCACCGCCCGGCGCAGGAGCGCTCCGTCCAGCGGCTCGGGCCCCAGGTCCACGAGGCGCACCGCCCGGCCGGGGTTCTCCTGGCGCGCTGTGCGCACGAGTCCCCACAGCGGCGCGTGGCTCAACGCCGCGACGCCGTCGTCGGGCCCGGCGGCCACAGCGCCGCGCGTCACAACCACCAGCTCGCTGTCCGCGAGCCGCGCCTCCGAGAGCCACCCCTGCACCAGCGACAGGACCCGCTGCGCCGCCGCGTGCGCCGCCGCGACCAGGCCGTCGCCGGGGTCGCCCGCGGCCGCGTCGATCACCAGCCGGCGCGGCGCGGCCGCGCCCTCCGGCAGCGCCGCGATGAGCTCCGGCAGCGCCGCCGTGCGCGCGCCCAGCGCCGCCGCGAGCGCGCCGTCGCCGCCGAGCACGACGTGCTCCTCCGGCGCCCACGCCGCTTCTTCCAGCGCCACGTCCGTCCACGTGACCCGGTACAGGTCACGCTCGCTCGAGCCCGCCGCCGCCGTGCGCACGTGCTCCGCCGTCGCCCACCGCGCCCGGAACGTCCCTGCGCGCGCGACCGGCTGCCCCTGCGCGTCGGCCAGCTCGATCGACGCCGCGAGCTGGTCCCCATCGCTGGCGTCCTCGACCTCCACGCGCGCCCGCAGCGCCGCTGCCCCCCGCGCCTCGAGCGCCACGTCCGACCACGCGAAGGGCATCGGGATGCCCTCCCGCGGCGACGCGCCTGCGCCGAGCTCCGCCCTCAGGAGGGCCTGGAGCGCTGCATCGAGCAAGGCCGGATGCAGGCCGAAGTCCTGCGCCCGCTCCGAGACCCCCTCGGGCAACGCCAGGTCGGCGTAGATCGACCGCCCCACGCGCCACGCCGCCGTCACGCCCCGGAACGCCGGGCCGACCCACGCGTCCAGCGCCTCGACCCACCGCGTGACGTCGACCGGCTCGGCCCCCGCCGGCGGCCACGCGCCCGCCGCCCACGCCGTCGTGGCCGCCGCGGGCGCTGCGCCGAGCACGCCGCGCGCGTGCGCCGTCCACGGCGCGTCGTGCGCGCCGTCGGGCCGGCTGTAGACCGCGAAGCCCCGCCGCCCCGTCGCGTCCGGCGCCTCGACAGTCACCTGCAGCGCCACCGCCCCTCGCGCCGGCAGCGCCAGCGGCGCCTCGATCGTGAGCTCTGACACCGAGGGCAGTCCGACCGCATCGGCCGCCGCGAGCGCCAGCTCGACGAACGCCGTGCCCGGGAGGATCACCGTGCCCAGCACCACGTGGTCCAGGACCCACGCGTGCTCGACCGTCGACAGCCGTCCGCTCAGCACGTAGCCGTCGCGGTCGGCCAGCCGCACCGCCGCGCTGAGCCACGGGTGCTTCACGGCCAGGAGCCCTCCGCTCTCCAGCCCTGCCCGGCCGCGCGGTGCCTCGAGCCAGTAGCGCTGCCGCTGGAACGCGTAGGTCGGCAAGTCCGCCACGCCTCCGCCCCACGGAGCCAGCACCGCGCGCCAGTCGACGTCGTGGCCGTGCACGTGCAGCGCGGCCAGCACCCCCAGGAGCCGCCCGAGCCCGCCGTCGTCGCGCTGCAGGCTGCCGACAACCACACCGCCGCTCGCCGCGCTCGCTCCTGTGAGCGGCAGCGTCAGCACCGGGTGCGCGCTGACCTCGACGAACAGGCCGTGCCCGTCGTCGAGGAGCCACGAGAGCGCCCGGTCGAGCCGCACCGGCTCGCGCAGGTTGCGACACCAGTACGCGGCGTCCAGCTCCGCGCCCGTCAGCACCGTCCCGGTCACCGTCGAGTAGAACGGGATCGTGCTCGCGCGCGGCCGCACCGCGCCCAGGCCGCTCTCCAGCTCCGGCAGCAGCCCGTCGATGTGTCGGCTGTGCGACGCGTAGTCGACGTTGACCTTCCGCGCGAAGACCTGCTCGCCCTCGAACTCCGCCAGCAGGCGGTCGACCGCCTCGATGTCTCCCGACACCACCGTCGAGCGCGGCGTGTTGACCGCCGCCACCGACAGCGCGCCGCCGAACCGCGAGAGCCGCTGCTCGACCTCGCCGACCGGGCGCTCGATCACGGCCATCGCGCCAGCCCCGGACAGGCGCCGCACGAGCTGGCTGCGCAGCGCCACGATCCGCGCCGCGTCCTCGAGCGACAGCGCCCCCGCGACGTACGCCGCCGGGACCTCCCCCTGGCTGTGGCCCACCACCGCCGACGGCTCGAGGCCCCACGCGCGCCACACGGCGGCGAGCCCCACCGCCATCGCGAACAGCGCCGGCTGCACGACGTCGACGCGCTCCAGCGGCGGCACCTCCGCGCCCGAGTCGCCGCGCAGCACCGAGAGCACCGACCATCCGGTGAACGGCCGCAGCGCCGCGTCGCACGCCGTGACCGCCGCGGCGAACACCTCCGACTGCGAGAGCAGCGCCCGCCCCATCGCCGGCCACTGGCTGCCCTGGCCCGGAAACACGAAGGCGACCTTCCCCCGAGCGCGCACCTCGCCCACGGCGAGCGCGGCGTGCGGCTGCCCTTGCGAGAGCGCCGTCAGCGCCGCGACAGCGCCGGCCGCGTCCGCCGCCGTCAGCGCCGCACGCGCCCCCAGGTGCGTGCGCCGCGCTGCCGCGGTGTACACGACGTCCGCCCAGCCTGCCTCCGGGTGCGCCTCGATCCACGCCGCCCACCGCCCCGCCTGCGCTCGTAGCGCCGCCTCGTCCACCCCCGAGACCAGCAGCGGCAGCATCGACGGCGGCGCGGCAGCGGACGTCTTCTCCCCGCGGCTCGTCGCCTCGGCGGAGGCCGCCGGCGCCTCCTCGAGGATGATGTGCGCGTTGGTGCCGCTGAAGCCGAAGGACGAGACAGCCGCGCGCCGCGGCCTGTCGGTGCGCGGCCACGGCACGGGCTCGTTGAGGAGCTTGACGTGCCCCCGCGACCAGTCGACGTGCGGCGAGGGCGGGTCGGCGTGCAGCGTCCTCGGCAGCTCCGCGTGCTGCAAGGCCAGCACGAGCTTCATCAGCCCCGACACGCCCGCGGCGGCCTGCGTGTGCCCGAGGTTCGACTTGAGCGAGCCGAGCCAGAGCGGCCGCTCCGCTGTGTGCGCGGCGCCGTAGGTCGCCAGCAGCGCCTGCGCCTCGATGGGGTCGCCGAGGCGCGTGCCGGTGCCGTGCGCCTCGACGGCGTCGACGTCGGCGGGCGTGAGCCCCGCCGCGGCCAGGGCCTGGCGGATGACGTCCTGCTGTGCCGGGCCGTTGGGGGCGGTGAGCCCCTGGCTGCGGCCGTCCTGGTTGATGGCGGAGCCGCGGATCACCGCCAGGACGCGGTCGCCGTCGCGCTGCGCGTCCGACAGCCGCTTGAGCGCCAGGATCCCGCAGCCCTCCGACCAGCCGGCGCCATCGGCCCCGGCGCCGAACGCCTTGCAACGACCGTCCAGCGCCGTGCCGCGCTGGCGGCTGAACTCGATGAAGGCCATCGGCGTGGCCATCACGGTGGCGCCGCCGGCGAGCGCCATGTCGCACTCGCCCGCGCGGAGCGACATGCACGCGAGGTGGAGCGACACGAGCGACGACGAGCACGCCGTGTCGACTGTCATCGCGGGGCCGCGGAGCCCCAGCGTGTAGGCGATGCGCCCCGAGCCGACGCTGGGCAGGGTGCCGGTGGCGATGTACCCGTCGAGGGCCTCGGGATCGTGCAGCAGCCGCCCGCCGTAGTCCGTGACCGACAGCCCGACGAAGACGCCTGTGGCGCTCGCCTCGAGCGCGTGGGGCGCCAGGCCCGCGCGCTCGAGCGCCTCCCAGGCGCACTCGAGCAGCAGCCGCTGCTGCGGGTCCATGCGCTCGGCCTCACGCGGGCTGATGGCGAAGAACGCAGGATCGAAGCGGTCGGCGTCGTAGAGGAAGCCGCCTTGCGCGGTGATCGACTTGCCCGGCGCGTCCGGGTCCGGGTCGTACAGCCCCGCCACGTCCCACTCGCGCCCCTCGGGGAACGGCCCGATCGCGTCCCGGCCCTCCGAGAGCAGCTGCCACAGCGCCGCGGGGGTATCGACGCCGCCCGGGAGCCGGCACGCCATCGACACGATCGCGATTGGCTCGCTCGACTTCGCCTTGAGCTGATCGAGCTCCCGCTTGATACGGCGAAGTTCAATGAAGCTCTTCTCGAGAGCTTGACGGGCGGAGATCTCTTCTTTCATTGCGCTCCTCCGGCGAGGTCGAAGACAAGCCGTGCCAGCTCATCGTCTCCAACATGCTGCAGCGTCAGCTCGTCGGTTTCAGGTGTCGTGTCGCTGGATGTGGAGACGGCTTCGCTGGCGGCGAGCCGAAGCAGGCTGTCGAGCAGCCCCGCCTGGCGTAGCGTCGAGATCCGGATGCTCGCGATGGCCGACTTGAGCTCGTCGTCAGAGCGCGAGCTCGGTCCGCGCATCTCCGTCATGACGTCGTGAAGGTCGAGCTCCTGGGCCAGATACACGGCGACCGCTTTCGGCGTCGGGTAGTCGAAGGCGAGGGTCGATGGGAGATCGGTCTGCGCACGGGTCCTGAGCCGATTCCTGAGCTCCACTGCCGTGAGCGAGTCGAGCCCGAGCTCCCTGAGCGGCTTGTCGGCGGGGACAGCGTCTGGCCCGCGCAGCACAAGGACGGCGGCCGCCTCGGTCCGGACCAGATCGAGCAACGCGCGCTGCCGCTCCGGTTCGGGCAGCGCGGCGAGCTGCTGCCGCAGGGTCGAGGCCTCATGGCTCCTGCCGCTGGCTGCCCCTGCCGCCTGCCGCGGCGCGACGCGGACCAGCCCGCGCAGCATGGGCGGCACCTGACGGTGGTCGCTCGCCGTCCGCTGGATCACCGCCATGTCCAGGGAGGCGGGCACCAGCGCCGCGTCCGGGCGCTCGAGGGCGCGGTCGAGCAGCCGCAGGCCGTGCGCGACCGTCATCGGCGCGATGCCCTGCCGCTTCAGCCGCGCCAGATCGGCGGCGCCGAGGTGCGCCGTCATGCCGATCCCGCCCTGCTCCCAGAAGCCCCACGCGAGGCTCATCGCCGGCACGCCGCGCGCGCGGAGCTCTGCCGCCAGCCCGTCGAGGAACGCGTTCGCGGCGGCGTAGTTCGCCTGCCCCGAGCTGCCCAGCGTGCCGGCGACCGACGAGAAGAGCATGAACGCCGCGAGCGGCGCGTCCTTCGTCGCCTCGTGGAGCTGCCAGGCGCCGTCGACCTTCGGCCGCAGCACGCGCGCGAGCTGCTCGGCCGAGAGCCCCGCCACGGTGCCGTCGTCCAGCACGGCGGCCGTGTGCACGACGGCGGTCAGCGGGCGCGCCGCGGGGATCGCCTGCACGATGGCCGCGAGCGCGTCACTGTCCGTCACATCGCACGCCGCGACCTCCACCGTCGCGGCGCCCGCCGCGCGCAGCGATTCCACCAGCGCCGCGGCGTCGGGCGCGTCCATCCCGCGCCGTGACGTGAGCACCAGGTGGCGCACGCCGTGCGCCGCCACCAGGTGCCGCGCGACCTGCCGCCCGAGCTCTCCCGTGCCGCCCGTGATCAACGCCGTGCCGCCAGGGTCGAGCGTCGCGGGCGGCACCAGCACGAGCTTGCCTACGTGGCGTGCGTTGGCCATCGAGCGGAAGGCGTGCGGGGCGCGACGCAGGTCGTAGGCCACGGAGGGCAGGGGAGCGAGCACGCCCTCCTCGAAAAGCGGGACGAGCTCCCGCAGCATCGCCTGGATGTGGTCTGGCCCCGCGTCGAGCAGATCGAAGGCCGTGTAGCGAACGCCGGGGTGGTCCTTGGCGACGCGCTCGGGATCCCGCACGTCGCTCTTGCCCATCTCCACGAACGCGCCCCCGCGCGGGAGCAGGTCGAGCGAAGCGTCGACGAACTCGCCCGCGAGCGCGTCGAGCACCACGTCGACGCCCTGTCCCTGCGTCGCATCGAGGAAGGCTCTCCTGAAGTGGAGGGTCCGCGACGAGGCGATATGGGCCTGGTCGATCCCCATCCGACGCAGCGCCGGCCACTTGCCCTCGCTCGCCGTCGCGAACACCTCGGCTCCCCAGAGGCGCGCCAGCTGGACCGCCGCCATGCCCACCCCGCCGGCGGCGGCGTGCACAAGCACGCGCTGCCCCGCCTTCAGCGCGCCGAGGTCGCGCAGCCCGTACAGAGCGGTGAGGAAGGCCGCTGGAATCGTCGCCGCCTCCACGAAGGAAAGCCCCCGCGGGATGTGCGTCAGCAGCCGGGCGTCGACGACAGCATGGGTCGCCATGCCCGCGTGCAGCATGCCCATCACCCTGTCGCCGGGTCGAAGGGCGGTGACTCCCTCGCCCACCTCCAGCACCACCCCAGCCCCCTCCAGACCGAGAGGCCCCGCTTCGCCGCGGTACGTCCCCAGGACGTTCAAGACATCGCGGAAGTTGAGCCCCGTGGCGCGGACAGCGAGCCGGACCTGCCCCGGCCCGAGCGGGCGCAGCGCATCGGGAGCGTCCGCGAGGTGGAGCGCGTCGAACGAGCCCTTCGTCCGGATGGACAGGCGAAGAGAGCGCGCCCCGTCGGGCGGCGCCAGCTCTCCTTCGGTCTCGCTGGCCGCGTCGAGGCGCGGCGCCCGCGCGCCGCCCGCGCGCAGCGCGAGCTCTGGCTCTTCGGCCGTCGTGAGCGCCCGGCGCAAGAGCGCCATGTCCGGCGCCGCGGACCCCAGATCGAGCACGCGGACCGTGCGATCCGCATGCTCGACGCGCGTCGCGCGGAGCAGCCCCCAGACCGCCGCGGGGCCCAGCGCCGCCACGCCCTCGTCCGGCGCGACCGCCACCGCGCCGCGCGTCACGACCACGAGCTCCGTCGCCGCCAGCTGCGGCGCCGCCAGCCATCCCTGCACCAGGGACAGCGCGTCGCGCGCTGCGGCGTGCACGGCGTCGACGACCGCGCCCGCGGCGTCCGCCGTGAGGTCCACCACCAGCCGGCGTGGCGCCGCCGCGCCGTCCGGCAGCGACGCGAGCAGCTCGGGCAGCCCCGCCACCGCGCGTGCACCGAGCGCCGCCGCCAGCGCGCCGTCGCCGCCGACCACGACGTGCTCCTCCGGCGCAAACGCCGCGTCGTCCAGCGCCACGTCCGTCCACGCGACGCGGTACAGATCGCGCTCCGCCGCGCCCGCGGCCGCGGCCGCGCGCACCCGCTCGGCGGTCGTCCACCGCATCTGGAGCGCGCCCACCCGCGCGACGGGGCGGCCCTGCCCGTCGGCCAGCTGGATCGACGCCGTGATCGCGTCGCCGTCCCCATCGGCCGCCACCTCCACGCGCACCCGCAGCGCCGCCGTCCCACGCGCCGCGAGCACCACGTCCGACAACGCGAACGGCACCACCGTGCCCTCCCGTGGCGACGGATCGGCGCCGAGCTCCGCTCTCAGGAACGCGCGTAGCGCCACATCGAGCAAGGCCGGGTGCAGCCCGAAGTCCTGCGCCGTGCTCGCCACACCGTCCGGCAGCGCGACGTCCGCGTAGATCGTCCGCCCGACGCGCCACAGCGCGGTGACGCCCCGGAACGCCGGGCCGACCCACGCGTCCACGATCTCGATCCGCTGCGTCACATCGACAGGCACGGCCCCCGGTGGCGGCCACGCGCCCTGTGCCCACGCCGCGTCCCTGTCGGGCGCCGCGGCGCCCAGCACGCCGTGCGCGTGCGCTGTCCAGGGCGCGTCGGCTGCGCCGTCGGGGCGGCTGTAGATCGCGACGCCGCGGCGCCCCGCCGGGTCCGGCGCCTCGATCGCGATCTGCAGCGCCACCGCCCCGCGCGCCGGGAGCGCCAGCGGCGCCTCGATCGCCAGCTCCGATACCCCGGACAGCCCGACCGCCTCGGCCGCCGCCCACGCCAGCTCGACGAAGCCCGTGCCCGGGAGCAGCGCCGTGCCCAGCACCACGTGGTCGAGGACCCACGGGTGGTCGGTGGTGGAGAGGCGGCCGCTGAGGACGTAGCCATCGCGGTCTGCGAGGCGCACGGCGGCGCCGAGCCACGGGTGGTTTGCGGCGGTGAGGCCGACGCCCTCGAGGCTGGGGCGAGGCCTCGGCGCCTCGAGCCAGTAGCGCTGTCGCTGGAAGGCGTAGGTGGGCAGCTCGACGCGGCGAGCGCCGGTGGCGTCGAAGAAGCGGGGCCAGTCGAGGGCGTGCCCGCGGACGTGCAGGGCGCAGGCGGCGTGGACCAGGGCGAGGGCCTCGTCGCGGTCCTTGCGGAGGCTGGTGACGAAGCCGGCGTCGCGAGCGCCCTCGGGAGCGAGGCACTCGGCGCCTGCGGCGGTGAGCACGCCGTGCGGCCCGCACTCGACGAAGGAGGCGGCGCCGGCGGCGTGCAGGGAGCGCATGGCGTCGAGGAAGCGCACGGGCTCGCGCACCTGCTGCACCCAGTAGTCGGGCGAGGAGAGCTGTTCGGCGGTGGCGCGAGCGCCGGTGACGCTGCTGACGATGGGCAGCCGTGGCGGGTGGAAGGTCAGGCCGCGGGCGACGCCGGCGAAGGCGTCGAGCATGGGTTGCATGTGGGCCGAGTGGAAGGCGTGGCTGACGTCGAGCCGCTTGGCGCGCCGGCCGAGGGCGATGAAGTGGGCGCAGACATGGTCGACGGCGGGCTGGTCGCCGCTGACGACCGACTGGCGTGGAGCGTTGAGGGCGGCGAGGGAGAGGCGTCCGGTGTGCTGGTCGAGCAGGGGCAGGAGCTCGTGCTCTGTGGCCTCGATGGAGGCCATGGCGCCGCCGTGGGGGAGGGCCTGCATGAGCCGTCCGCGGGCGGCGACCAGGGCGGCGGCGTCGGGGAGGTCGAGCACGCCGGCGACGTGGGCAGCGGCGAGCTCGCCGATGCTGTGGCCGAGCAGCAGCTCGGGGCGCAGGCCCCAGGCCTCCCACTGTCGGTAGAGCGCGACCTCGAGGGCGAACAGGGCAGGCTGCGCCCATCCTGTCTGGTCGAGCAGCGCGGCGGCCTCGGTGCCGGCGTCTGCGAAGAGGACGGTGAGGAGGGGCCTGTCGAGGTGTCGGTCGAGCTCGGCGCATGCGGCGTCGAGCGCGGCGCGGAAGACGGGGTGGGTGGCGTACAGGGCGCGCCCCATGGCGGCGCGCTGGCTGCCCTGGCCGGTGAAGAGCACCGCGACCTTGCCCGCGCTGCTCTCGGCGGGGGTCTGCGATGCCTGCGTCGGAGCCGCTCCTCCCCTGGCAAATGCCTCCAGCTCATCCACCCACGCATCCCGGGGCGCCCCTGCCGAGACGGGCAGCGCGAGTCGCATCGCGAGATGCGCGCGCGTGGTCGCAAGGCTCGCTGCCACGTCCAGCAGCCGCTCGTCCGGGTGCGACCGCAGGTGCTCCACCAGCCGCCGCACCTGCGCGCGCAGCGCCGGCTCGTCGGACCCCGAGACAAGCAGCGGCAGGATCGGAAGCGCCTCCACCGACTTTGCGTCCGCCGCTGTCGCCGGCGCTTCGGCCGGCGCCTCCTCGACGATGACGTGCGCGTTGGTGCCGCTGATGCCGAAGGACGAGACAGCCGCGCGTCGCGGCCTGTCGGTGCGCGGCCACGGCACGGGCTCGTTCAGGAGCTTGATGTGCCCCTGCGACCAGTCGACGTGCGGCGAGGGCGGGTCGGCGTGCAGCGTCCTCGGCAGCTCCGCGTGCTGCAAGGCCAGCACGAGCTTCATCAGCCCCGACACGCCCGCGGCGACCTGCGTGTGCCCGAGGTTCGACTTGAGCGAGCCGAGCCAGAGCGGCCGCTCCGCTGTGTGCGCGGCGCCGTAGGTCGCCAGCAGCGCCTGCGCCTCGATGGGGTCGCCGAGGCGCGTGCCGGTGCCGTGCGCCTCGACGGCGTCGACGTCGGCGGGCGTGAGCCCCGCCGCGGCCAGGGCCTGGCGGATGACGTCCTGCTGGGCCGGGCCGTTGGGGGCGGTGAGCCCCTGGCTACGGCCGTCCTGGTTGACGGCGGAGCCGCGGATGATCGCCAGGACGCGGTCGCCGTCGCGCCGCGCGTCCGACAGCCGCTTCAGCGCCAGGATCCCGCACCCCTCCGACCAGCCGGCGCCATCGGCCCCGGCGCCGAACGCCTTGCAACGACCGTCCAGCGCCGTGCCGCGCTGGCGGCTGAACTCGACGAAGATCATCGGCGTGGCCATCACGGTGGCGCCACCGGCGAGGGCCATGTCGCACTCGCCCGCGCGGAGCGACATGCACGCGAGGTGGACCGCCACGAGCGACGACGAGCACGCCGTATCGACTGTCATCGCGGGGCCGCGGAGCCCCAGCGTGTACGCGATGCGCCCCGAGCCCACGCTGAGGAAGTTGCCGGTGAGGACGTGGCCGTCGAAGGACTCGAGCTGCTGCAAGAGCCGCCCGCCGTAGTCACCGTGAGCGAGCCCGACGAAGACGCCCGTGGCGCTCGCCTCGAGCGCGTGGGGCGCCAGGCCCGCGCGCTCGAGCGCCTCCCAGGCGCACTCGAGCAGCAGCCGCTGCTGCGGGTCCATCCGCTCCGCTTCGCGCGGGCTGATGCCGAAGAACGTCGGATCGAAGCGGTCGGCGTCGTAGAGGAAGCCGCCCTGCGTGGTGATCGACTTGCCCGGCGCGTCCGGGTCCGGGTCGTACAGCCCCGCCACGTCCCAGCCGCGCCCCTCGGGGAACGGCCCGATCGCGTCCCGGCCCTCCGAGAGCAGCTCCCACAGCGCCGCGGGGGTGTCGACGCTGCCCGGGAGCCGGCACGCCATCGACACGATCGCGATCGGCTCGTCATGCGCTCCCCGCGCGCGCGTCGCCTCCGCCGCCGCGAGCTCCGAGAACGCACGTTGAAGCAGCAGATCCGCGATCGCGCGCGGCGTCGGATGGTCGAACGCGAGGGTCGTCGGCAGCACCGTCTCGGCGCGCGCGCCGAGGCGGTTCCTCAGCTCGACGGCCGTGAGCGAATCGAGCCCCAGCTCCTTCAGCGGCCTGTCCGCGGGCACCTGCGCCGGCCCACCCAGCTGCAGCACGACCGCCACCTCCGTGCGCACCAGCTCGAGCAGCGCGCCCGCCCGCTCGGCCTCGGGCAACGCCGAGAGCCGCGCGCGCAGCGCCGACGCCGCCGGCCCGGCCTCGGGGGTCGCGGTCGCCGTGGGGCGGCCGCGACCCGCGCGCACCAGCCCGCGCAGCAGCGGCGGCACCCGTCCGGCGTCGCTCGCCGCACGCTGGAGCGCCGGAAGATCGAGCGCCGCCGGCACCAGCGTCGCCTCCGCGCGCGCGAGCGCCCGGTCGAGCAGGCGCAGGCCCTGCGCGACCGACAGCGGCGCAAGGCCCTGCCGCCTGAGGCGCGCCAGGTCGGCCGCGCCGAGGTGCGACGTCATGCCGAGCCCTGCCTGCTCCCAGAAGCCCCACGCGAGGCTCGTCGCCGGCACGCCGCGCGCGCGAAGCTGCGCCGCGAACGCGTCCAGGAACGCATTGGCGGCCCCGTAGTTCGCCTGGCCCGCGTTGCCCAGCGTGCCCACGATCGAGGAGAACAGCACGAAGGCCGCGAGCGGCTGGTCCTGCGCGGCGGCGTACACGTGGCACGCCCCGTCGACCTTCGGCGCCAGCACCCGCGCGAGCTGCTCCGCCGTCAGCCCCGTGAGCACCCCGTCCGCCAGCTCCCCGGCGGTGTGCACCACGGCCGTCAGCGGGTGCCTTGCCGCAGCCGCCTGGACTGCTGCCGAGAGCGCCGCGCCGTCCGTCACGTCGCACGCCACGACCTCGACCGTCTCGGCGCCGTCGGCCCGCAGCTGCTCGACGAGCGCCTCGGCGTCCGGCGCGGCCGCGCCCCGCCGCGACGTCAGCAGGAGGTGCCGCACGCCGTGCGCCGCGACCAGGTGCCGCGCGATCTGCCGCCCCAGCTCCCCGGTGCCGCCCGTGATCCACACCGTGCCCTGCGGGTCCAGCGCAGCCGCCGGCTCCCTGGCGCCCGCGCCGGCGTCGACAGCGCGCAGGCGCGCCGCCCGCGCGCCGCCCGCGCGCAGCGCGAGCTCCGGCTCGGCCACCGCCCCCAGCGCCCGCCGCAAGACCGCGACGTCCAGCGGCTCGCGCCCCAGATCCACCGCGCGCACCGCGCGCTCGGGGTGCTCGACCCGGGCCGTGCGCAGCAGCCCCCAGACAGCGGCGGGGCCCAGCGCCGCCACGCCCTCGTCCGGGCCGGCCGCCACAGCCTCCCGCGTCACCACGACCAGCTCGGTGCCCGAGAGCCGCGGCGCCGCAAGCCATGCCTGGACCAGCGCGAGCGCGTCGCGCGTCGTGGCGTGCACGGACTCCGCCACCGCGCCTGGGCGGCCCTCGGTCAGGTCCAGCACCAGCCGCTCGGGCGCCGCCGCCCCGTTCTCCAGCGCCTCGAGCAGCTCCGGCAGCCCCGCCAGCGCGAGCGCCCCCAGCCCCGCCGCCAGCGCGCCGCCCCCGCCGAGCACGACGTGGCGCTCGGGCGCCCACGGCGCTTCCTCCAGCGCCGCCTCGATCCACGTGACCCGGTACAGCGGGTCGCGCCGCGCCGCGCCGTCCGTATCCACCGCCGCGTACCGCGGCGCCTCGAGCCAGTGGCGCTGGCGCTGGAACGCGTACGTCGGCAGGCCCACGAGCGCCCCGCCGTACGGCGCGAGCACCTTGGCCCAGTCCACCGGATGCCCCTGGACATGCAGCGCGCCAAGCACCGACGTCAGCCGCCCCAGACCGCCGTCGTCGCGCTGCAGGCTGCCGACCACCACGCCGCCGCGCTCGGCGCTCGCGGCCGACAGCGGCATGGCCAGCACCGGATGCGCGCTGACCTCGACGAACACCCCGTGCCCGTCCGCCAGCAGCCGCGAGAGCGCCCTGTCGAGCCGCACCGGCTCGCGCAGGTTGCGGCACCAGTATGCCGCGCCGAGCTCCGGGCCGGCGAGCACCTCTCCCGTCACCGTCGAGTACAGCGGGATGGCACAGGTACGGGGCTCGACCGAGGCCAGGCAGGCCTCGAGCTCCGGCAGGATCGCGTCCACGTGCGCGCTGTGCGACGCGTAATCGACCCTGATCCGCCGCGCGAAGACCTGCGCGGTCTCCAGCTCGGCCAGCAGGCGATCGACCGCTGCGGCGTCCCCGGACACCACCGTCGAGCCCGGCGTGTTCACCGCCGCCACCGAGAGCTGCCCTCCGAACCGAGAGAGCCGCTGCTCCACCTCGCCGACGGGGCGCTCGATCACGGCCATCGCGCCGCCGCCGGCGATGCGCCGCACGAGCTGGCTGCGCAGCGCCACCACCCGCGCCGCGTCCTCGAGCGTCAGCGCCCCGGCGACGTACGCCGCCGCGACCTCGCCCTGGCTGTGGCCGACCACGGCCGAGGGCTCGATGCCCCACGCCCGCCAGACAGCCGAGAGCCCCACGGCCATCGCGAACAGCGCCGGCTGCACCACGTCCACGCGGTCGGCGGGCGGCACCGCCTCTCCCTGCTCCCCGCGCAACACCGAGAGCACCGACCAGCCCGTGAACGGCCGCAGCGCCGCGTCGCAGGCGGCGACAGCGGCGGCGAACACCTCGGACTCGGCCAGCAGCGCCCGCCCCATCGCCGGCCACTGGCTCCCCTGGCCCGGGTACACGAACACGACATCGCCGCGCGCGCGCGCCTCGCCCAGGGACACCGCCTTGTGCGGCTGCCCGGCGGCCAGCGCCCCCAGCGCCGCGGCGGCGTCGGCGGCGTTCTCCGCGGCCACCGCCGCGCGCGCCTCCAGGTGCGTGCGCCGCACGGCGGCCGTGTGCACGACGTCCGCCCAGCGCGCCTCCGGGTGCGCCGCGAGCCACGCCGCCCACCGCTCTGCCTGCGCCCTGAGCGCCGCCTCATCCCGCCCCGACACAAGCAACGGCAGCGTCGACGTCACCGCCGCCGCCTCCGGCGCCGTTGCCGGCGCCTCCGGCGCCTCCGGCGCCTCCTCGACGATCACGTGCGCGTTGGTGCCGCTGATCCCGAACGATGAGATCCCGGCGCGCCGCGGGTGCCCGCGCCGCTCCCATGCGACGCGCTGCGCGGCCACGCGGACGGGGAGGGTATCCCAGGGGATGTAAGGGCTCGGCGCCGCGAAGTGCAGCGATCGAGGGACCTGGGCGTGCTGCAGCGAAAGGACGGCCTTGATGAGGCCGGCCATGCCCGCGGCCGCCTCGGTATGACCGATGTTCGTCTTGACGGAGCCGATCACGAGCGGCCTGTCTCCGGGGCGCCCATCGCCGTAAACAGCCCCGAGCGCCTGGACCTCGATCGGATCGCCGAGCGCCGTGCCGGTCCCGTGGCATTCGACCACATCGACTGTCGTCGGCTCCACGGCGGCTTGCGACAGCGCGCTGCGGATGACGTCCTCCTGCGCGAGCCCGTTCGGCGCCGTCAACCCTTGGCTGCGGCCGTCCTGGTTGATGGCATTGCCCCGGATGACCGCGAGCACACGGTCTCCATCCCGCTGCGCGTGCGACAGACGCTTGAGCAGCAGCACCCCGCACCCTTCCGCGCGCACGTAGCCATCGGCGTCCGCGGAGAAGGTCTGGCACCGCCCGGTGGGGGACAGCGCCCTGAGGCGGCAGAAGGCAACATAGCTCTCGGGGGCCAGGAGCGCATTGACGCCGCCTGCCAGCGCAAAATCGCACTCCCCGTTCCGCAGCGCCTGGCAGGCCAGGTGCACCGCGACGAGCGAGGAGCTGCACGCGGTGTCCACGGCGACCGCGGGGCCTCGTAGCCCGAGCCAGTAGGCGAGGCGCCCCACGGTCGTGCTCGGCGAAGCGCCGGTCAGCGAATAGGCGTCGATGCGCTCCGCATCGTGGAATGCCTCCGTCTGGTACTCCGAGCCGGACAGGCCGATGTAAACGCCCCCCAGGGTCCCTTCCAGCGTGTCTGCGCGCACGCCGGCCCGCTCGAGGGCTTCCCACGTGGTCTCCAGCAGCCAGCGCTCTTGCGGGTCGATGCTCCGGGCCTCGCGGGGGCTGATCCCGAAAAACGCCGCGTCGAAACGGTCCAGATCGCCAACGAAGCCGCCCCAGCGGCTGTAGGTCTTGCCCGCGGCGTCCGGATCGGGGTCATAGAAGCGCTCGAGGTCCCATCGCGAGGGCGGCACCTCGGTGATGACGTCCCTCTCCTCGTCCAGCAGCGTCCAGAGCTTCTCGGGGCTGTCGACGCCGCCAGGAAACCGGCACGCCATCGCCACGATCGCGATCGGCTCGCGCGAACGCGCTTCCAGCTCCCGGATCCGGCCCTTCGCCTCGACCAGCGAGGCCGTGGTCTTCTCCAGATACGCACGCAGTTTATCGCTTCGATCCACGAGCAATCCTCGACCCGCAGCGTTGAACAACCTTCTTCGACGAGAGCGCGGTCTCCCTAGACGAGCGCATCGATGGACTGGAACAGCTCATCGTCGGACATCTCGGACGTCTCGAGCGCCTGTGGGGGCGCAACGTCTTCGAGCACCCCCGGCGGCCGGCGGCCGTCAGCGGCGCTCGAAGCAGAGTCCTTGATCGAGGAAAACATTCCCTCCAGGAGGGCGCGAGCGATCGCTCGTGGCGTCGGGTGGTTGTAAACGAAGGTCACGGGCAGCTTCCGGCGTGTCCTGCGTCCCAGCCGGCTCCCCAGCTCCACGGCGATCGGCGATTTCAATCCGAGATCCCGCAGCAAGACGTCTGGCGGCACCGCCGGCGCCTCCAGCCCGAGCACCGCTGCAATCTCTGCGCGCACCCATTCGAGCAGCCGTTCTTCCCGTCGCGCGGGAGGCAGCCCGGCCAGCTTTTCTGACCACGACTCTTCCGCGACGCTGGACGCCGCTGCGAGGGCCGCGCTCTCGTCCGTATCGAACCAGTAACGCAGGCGCTGGAATGCATAGGTCGGCAGGTCCACCAGGCTGCCGCCGAACGGCGCCAGCACCGCGCGCCAGTCGACAGGCTGGCCCTGCACATGCAGCGCGCCCAGCGAGCCGAGGAGCCGCGCGAGCCCGCCGTCGTCGCGCTGCAAGCTGCCGACAACCACGCCCTCGCGCTCGGCGCACGCCGCGGTCAGCGGCGACGCCAGCACCGGGTGCGCACTGACCTCCACGAAGACGCCATGCCCGTCGTCCAGCAGCCGGGCGAGCGCGCGGTCCAGCCGCACCGGCTGGCGCAGGTTGCGGCACCAGTACGCCCCGTCGAGCGCCGTCCCCTCCAGCACACCGCCGGTCACTGTCGAATAGAAGGGGATCCTCGTGGCCCCTGGCCGGACCGGCGCCAGGCGCTCCAGGAGCTCTGGCAGCACGACGTCCACGTGCGCGCTGTGGGATGCGTAATCGACGTTCACCTTTCGGCAGAAGATGCCTTCGGCCTCGAGCTGCGCGACCAGCCTGTCCACCGCCTCGGCGTCTCCCGAAACGGCCGTCGAGCTCGACGTGTTGACCACCGCAATGGCCAGAGCCCCCCCGAACGGCGCCAGGCGGCGCTCCACCTCGCCGGCCGGCAGCTCCACCGCCGCCATCGCCCCTGCGCCCGCGAGCCGCCGCACGAGCGCGCTTCGGACCGCCACGACCCGCGCCGCGTCGTCGAGCGAGAGCGCCCCCGCGACGTACGCCGCCGGGACCTCGCCCTGGCTGTGGCCCACCACGGCCGAAGGATCGAGGCCCCACGCGCGAAAGACAGCGGACAGGCCGACAGCCATCGCGAACAGGGCCGGCTGCACCGCGTCGACGCGGTCGAGCGACGGCGCTGCCTCCCCGGCGTCGCCGCGCAGCAACGAGAGCACCGACCAGCCCGTCAGCGGCCTCAGCGCCGCGTCGCACGCCTCGACGGCCTCGGCGAACACCGGCGACGCGGACAGGAGCGCTCGCCCCATCGCCGGCCACTGGCTGCCCTGGCCCGGAAACACGAAGACCACCTTGCCCCGCTCGCGCGCCTCGCCGACCGTCACGGCCCCGTGGGCGCGCCCGTCGGCCAGGGCCTTCAGCGCATCGACGGCCTCGGCCACGCCCGCCGCCATCACCGCGGCCCGAGCGCCGAGGTGCGTCCGCCGCACTGCCGCCGTGTGGACGACGTCCTCCCAGCGCGCCTCGCGGTGCTCCGTGAGCCACGCCGCCCACCGGCCCGCCTGCGCCCGCAGCGCCCCGTGGTCCCTCGCCGACAGCACAAGGGGAAGGCCAGACGGCGGTACGGCGGCGCCGGGTTCGCTGCCCGCCTCGGCGGCGCTCTGCTGGAGGCCCCCGCGCCACTCCTCGAGCACCACATGGCAGTTCGTGCCGCCGAAGCCGAATGAGCTCACGCCTGCTCGCCGGGGCCGATCGACCTCCGGCCACGCGCCGTGCGCCGTCTGGAGCCGGAGGCCCAGCGATTCGAAAGGTATCTCGGGGTTCGGGCGCTCGACGTGCAGGCTCGCCGGAAGCGACCCGTGACGCAGCGACAGCGCTGTCTTCATCAGACCGACGACCCCGGCGGCTGCCTCCGCGTGACCGAGGTTGGTCTTGACCGAACCGACCCGCAGCGCGCGATCCGCCGCGCGTCCTGCGCCGAGCACCCGTCCCAGCGCCGTCGCCTCCACGCGGTCGCCGAGCGGCGTTCCCGTCCCATGCGCCTCGACGTAGTCCACTTCGGCGGGAGACACCCCGGCGCGCGCATACGCCTCTCGCAGCACGGCCTCCTGCGCCTCCCCGCTCGGCGCGGTCAGCCCGTCGGTCAGCCCGTCGTTGTTCACGGCCGAGCCACGCACGACCGCATAGATCCGATCCCCGTCCGCGGTCGCCCGCGACAGCGGCTTCAGGACCACGAACCCGACGCCCTCGGCGCGCACGTAGCCGTTGGCGCGGTGGTCGAACGCCTTGCACCGGCCGTCGGGCGACATCGTCCCGAGCTTCGTCATCTTGATCGTGTTGTATGGGGTCAGGATGAGGTTCGCGCCGCCGGCCAGCGCGAGCTCGCACTCTCCGCTCTGCAAGCTCTGCAATGCGAGATGCACCGCCACGAGGGAGGACGACGACGCGGTATTCACCGACAAGGCCGGCCCACGAAGGCCAAAGGTGTAGGCGATGCGCGCTGCGATCATCCCCGGGTCGCTCCCCGTGGCCCCGTGCGGCGAGATGGATTCGGGATGTCGCGACGCGAGCACGTCGTACTCCGCCCACATCGAGCCGACAAACACCCCTGCCCGGCTGCCCCGCAAGCTCCTCGCGTCCAGGCCTGCGTCCTCCAGCGCCTCCCACGCCGTCTCGAGGCCGAGGCGCTGCTGCGGATCCATATGTTTCGCTTCGCGCGGCGAGAGGTCGAAGAAAGGCGCGTCGAACGCCGCGACCCCGGCGAGGAAGCCGCCATGGCGGGTCGCAATCTTCCCGGGGACGCTTGCGTCGGCGTCGTAGTGGGCATTGACATCCCACCGGTCCGGCGGGACCTCGCTGATAAGGTCGCGCCCTTGAGATAGGGCCGCCCACAAGGATCCGGGCGAATCGATGCCGCCGGGGAAGCGACATCCCATTCCCACCACAGCGATGCCCGCGGATGGACGAGGGAGCCCCGAGGCAGGCCGTGCATCCTCTACGGACCGGGCTTTCGAGTCCCATAGCCCCATCGCCATTACGGGGCTAGACGACGACGTGTCGGGCATAGGGAAGTGCGCGCCAGGCTAGCACCTACAGTAATATACGCAACCTTTCGTCGTTCGCTTTTCCAGTCTTTCAATCAAGTGCGCATGTTGTAAGAAAAGTTACAGAGCTATCGTGAGGGCTGAGTGGTTGCGCCGAGTACGCTGTGGTGGGCCTGGCGTCGCGAGGGCCAGGCGGGGTCGACTGCATTGCATCAGGTCGAGTTGCCCGGGTAGAGGTGGCCCGTGGTCCGAGCTGCGAAGCACGCCGGAAACATGGCGGACACCAGGCCTCTGCCTTTCCGGAAGGCGACCTGTCCGACTCTTCGAGGCGCACCCTGCGAACAGAAGGCGGGTGCTCAACCGAATGACAGCGCGCGTGGGCTGGTCCTTTGTCGGGCAGGTACGGAGTGGGGGGGGGAGGCCCGGGCAGCGTCTATCGGGCTCACCGAGGAGCAGGTCCTCGCGCGAGGGTGAGCCCGAGATCGCCTGCAGGAACTCGTCTCGGCGTGGGCAGCGCGGCGGGGGGCTGACGAGCGGGCGTCCCGGCCTGCGCGTCGCGTGCTCGCCGGGGGACGTCGCCCAGGCGCTCGACCTCGGCGATCGGCCGGTGGGACCACCTAGGCGTCGACCCGGTGATCGCCAGCCTGCTCATGAACGCCATCGGCTACGGTCGCGGCAAGCCGATCCGGATGCGGACCTCGGTCGAGGGCAAGTCCGCAGTGATCCACGCTGCCGCTCCCGCCCCGCGCGGCTGGATCGCCGGGGCCGCTGGGCCAGCGCCCTGGATCCCCGCTGACCGGTCCTGCGGGCCGAGAGGCGCTCTCCCAGGGGCGCCAGGCGCCGCGGGGGCAGCGACGCCGCTCCGTTCCGCCATGGTTGCAACCAGTGGTTTCAACCATGAAAGGCGGACCATGGCCATCCCCGGAAAACGGGCGACGCCGGCATCCGGCCATCGTTGGCCTGCATCGTGCAACCAGCTCGGACAGAGCGCCCGGTGCAACCTCCGGGGGCAGTCCCTCGCCAAGCACCGCGGAGACACGAAGGCACGGAGCGAACCCACAACCGTGCCTTCGTGCCTCCGCGGTGTATGCGTACGTCCGTCGTGAGAGGCGGAAGGCGTGTGGATCCCCCGGGGGGACAAGTTCACGTCCGGACGGGCGCTCAGGGGTCGTGATCTCCGCATCGTGACGCTGCGCAAAAGATCAAAACAGTTTATAGGTCGACGAGCCCTCCGCTGAGCGACGTGATCGGTCCGCCACCACATCGGTAGTTCAAGTGAAACTTTCTATCAGCCTAGTCGGCCCCTCGATCAGCACTGGTCCTCTCGTGGGCCAGTCACCCTCGCTCGAAGCGGTGGTTCGCGCGGCCGGCGCCCGCCGTCGCGTCTCCGCGAGCGCTGCCCACGGCGCCACGTCGCGAAAGCGCGCCGCCGCCCGGCGGGCGGACGAGCGCGCCGCCAAGCCGATCCGTCGCGCGCGCTGACGCGGCCTGCGCGGCCGCGGATGTCCAGGGCGCGCCTTCGCTGACGTCGGCGAGGTTCGCGAGCCGCGCCTGTCGGTCGCGGGGCCCCTGACGGGCGGCCATGGAGGCGCAGAGGACACAGAGGACGCAGACGAGAGACAAGTGCCTCTGCGTCCTCTTTGCTTCCGTGATCCCGCGCCGCGCGGGGCGCTCACCGCGCGTCGGCGCCGAGCAGCGGGCCGAGGTCCTGACCTCGCATGAGCCGCTCCACCACCTTGACGAGGAGCTTCGGCGTGCAGCCGAAGCACGGGGTCCCGAGCGCGGCGAGCTTCTGCGCCATCTCGTGGTCGTACGAGGGCTTTCCGCCGTCCGACAGCGCGAGCAGGCAGATCGACTTCACCTTGCTGTCGGCGAGCTGGCGCATGCGCGCGACGAGCTCCTCGGCGTTGCCGCCCTCGAACAGGTCGGTGATCAGGATGAGCAGCGTCTTCTCGGGCCGCTCGATGAAGTTCGCCTGGGCGTAGGCCACGGCGCGGTTGATGTCGGTGCCGCCGCCGAGCTGCGCCGTGAACAGCACGTCGACCGGATCGACGAGCATCGGAGTCACGTCGACGACCTCGGTGTCGAAGAAGAGGAGCCGGGTGCGGAGGACGTCGAGCGACGCGAAGATCGCGGCCATGATGGAGCTGTAGACGACGCTCTCGCCCATCGAGCCCGACTGGTCGACGAGGATGGCGACGTCCCACTCGTGCCGTCGCGTCTGGTTCGCCCAGAAATAGAGCTTGTCGGGGACGAGGCGGCGCCGCTCCGCGTCCCACCCCTTCAGGTTCTTGCGGATGGTGCGCTTCCAGTCGAGGTTCCTGAGGACGCGCAGCGGGCTCGTCGTGTTCCGGCGCAGCGCGCCGAGGACGGCGGTGCGGACCTCGGCCTCGAGCGCGCGCCGCACCTCCTCGACGACCTCGCGCACGATCTGCCGGGCGGTGTCCCGCGCGGCGTCCGGGATGAGGCCCTTGGCGCTCATGAGCGTGGCGACGAGCTCGATGTTCTTCTCGAGGAACGGCAGCGTCTCGGGCTCGAAGAGGAGCTGCGTCAGCCCCTTTCGCTCGATGGCGTCCTTCTGGACGAGGGCGACGACCTCGTGGCTGAAGAACTCGCGCACGGCGGAGAGCCACTCGGGCACGTAGGGCCGCGAGCCGCCGAGGCCGCCGGCGCGCTCGTCGTAGATGAACGAGAGCGCCTTGTCGAGGTCGCCGAGCCGCCGCGCGTCGACGTCGATCGCGGGCGCCGCGCCCCCGAGCCCGCCGAGGGAGAGGCGCGGGTCGACCCGCTCGGCCTCGGGCCCGAGCGCGAGCCGCCAGCGCAGCAGCGCGTCGCGATCGCTGTCGGTGAGGTCGTCCGGCGCGCCGGCGGGGCCAGCGGGCGAGGCGGGCGGCGGGGGCTTGCGGGGGGTGCGGGCGGGCATCTCGCGCAGTGTCGAGGAAACGGGGAACACCGTCCAGAGGACCGAGATGATCGAGGCGCGAGCGGCCGGTGATGCCGGCCCGGAGGGGCGGGGAGCGCCGCGGGCGCAGCGCGCTTATCGCTCCCTGTCTCGATGTGCTCTGTGCCTCTGCAGTTCAATCTCTCCATCGAGGCGACGTTGCATCCGGCGCGGATCCGAACCAACGCAGGAAGATGCGACAGCCAACTCCGCAGGGCCTGAGCTGGCCCCGTCTTCCGCGGCCCGTGCGCCTGAGCGCGCTCCTCGGGGCCGCCACGCTTCTTCTCACGAGCGTGGCCATCGTTGTCGTCGGCGCGCTGATGGTCGCGTCGACGACCATGCAACAGACCACCCGGATCCTCGGCGCCACGGTCGAGAGCGTCCGGCTCGTGGAGAGGCTGGAGATCGATCTCCTGCTCGACGCGCACCAGAGCCGCCGCGCGGTCGGCTCCGGCCGCGGGGAGCTGGCCCCCTCCCTGGCGGCGTGGGAGCAAGGCCTGAGGAGCGGCCTCGCGGCGGCGCGCGACCACGTGAGCAGCCCGGAGGAGGGCAGGATCCTCGAGCACGCGGAGCGGCGCGTGGAGGACTACCTCGCCCGGCGCCGCGCCGCCGACGCCGACGAGCTCCCGTCGGCGCCTGGCGCGCGCGAACCCGGCCTGGTCGGCGTGCACGACCCCGCGCTCGACGAGGCGTTCAGGGCGCTCGATCACCTGGTCGAGATCAACCTCGAGCAGGCCCGCGCGTCGGAGGCGCTCGTCGCGCACCTGACCCGGCGCACGACCGGCGCCGGCCTCGCGGCGGTGGTGTTCTTCCTCGCGGGCGCGTCCACGATCCTCCTCAGCGCGCGGTGGCTCATCTACCGCCCCATCGTCGCGATCCAGGAGGCCATCGGGCGCTACGGCGCGGGCGACCGCGCCGCGCGCGCGCCGCTGATCGGGCCGCGCGAGCTCGGGGAGATCGCGCGCGCCTTCAACGACATGGCAGAGTCGCTGGAGCGCCAGCGCGAGGCGCAGTTCGCGTTCCTCGGCGGCGTGGCCCACGACCTCAGGAACCCGCTGTCGGCGCTCCGGCTGTCCGTGCACTTCCTCGACGCCGACAACCGGCCCCAGGAGTCGAGCGTGCGCCGGACCATGGCGCTCGTCGGGCGGCAGGTCGACCGGCTCGAGCGCATGGTCGGGGACCTCCTCGACGCGTCGCAGATCGAGGCCTGCAAGCTCGAACTCCGGGTGGAGGAGCGCGACCTGCGCGATCTCGCGCAGGAGGCGGTGGACCTCTATCGCCCTGTCTCGCCGGAGCACCCCATCGAGCTCTCGCTCCCCGAGACACAGGTGCTCGTCCGCTGCGACGCGACCCGGATCGAGCAGGTGCTGAACAACCTCCTGTCGAACGCGCTCAAGTACTCCCCTGCCGGGGGGCAGGTCGACGTGGCGGTCCGCGCCGACGGCGAGGGGGCCGAGATCACCGTTCGCGATCGCGGGCTCGGGATCGAGCCCGAGGATCTGGCGCACCTCTTCGAGCCGTTCCGGCGGCTCAAGTCGACGTCTGGATCCATCCCGGGCACGGGCCTCGGCCTCGCGGTGGCGAAGCGCATCGTCGAGGCGCACGGCGGCCGCCTCTTCGTCGAGAGCCGTCCCGGCGCCGGCTCGGTCTTCCGGATCGAGCTGCCGCGCTCGTCGTCAAGGGATCAGGCGGACGGCCCGCGCGGCGTCTCCCATGGATGAATCGGCGGGGATCCGCAGCGCCGAGCGCGCCGCGCGCAGGTACTCCGCGAGCGACGTCAGCGCCTGGAGGTCGCTCGGACAGAGGCCGTCCGCCGCGGAGTAAAGCTGCTGGCGAGCCGAGTCGACGGCGCGGGAGCTCTGCGGCTCGGAGCTCGCGTCCTGCGAGGAGAGCTCGAGCGCGACGGGCGTGAGCCCGCGGGCGTGGAACCACCGGAGGATCGCGACCCGGATCTGCTCCTGCCGGAAGGCGCGCCAGCGGCGGAGCTGCTCCGGCCTGGCCGAGAGCGCGGCCTTGAACCGCCGGAACGATCCTGGGCCCTGCATGCTGTGCAGGAGCGCCAGCCGGAACTCGAGGTCTTCCACCGTGGGAATGAACGCCTCCAGCCATCGATACTGATCCCGAGCGGCGATGGCCTCGATGAGCACGCACCCCGGGTCTTCCTCGATGCGCGCGCGCGTGGCGGGATCGACGAGCCGCTCGTTCAGCCGGAGCACGGCGCCCGTGTCGAGGTGAAGGAAATGGCGCACGCCTCGAGCGATGTTGTCGAAGGCGTTCGCGAGCGCGATCCAGTCGACTGGCACTCTCCGGTCCGGAGCAGCAGACGCCGCCGTTGTGTGGCTCATGTTCGCGCCCTGCTTTCAGGCAGCTCTCATGCCACCAGCGCAGAACGCGCGCGCCCGCGCGCGGCGCTGCCGATCGCGCGGCGCCGCGGGTGTCGCGTTCTGCAACAGCGCGAGGACGAGCGGCGCCGCCGCCGCGAGGCGCTCCTAAAATCACCTCCGGCGCGGCGCCGGGCGGATCACGGCCTCGGGTCGCCCGCGCGCCCGGCGCGCAGGCCGTACCGCTCGAGCTTCCTGTACAGGGTCGCTCGATCGAAGCCCAGGACCTGGGCTGCCTGGCTCTTGTTTCCGCCGACCACCTCCAGGACGCGCAGGATGTAGCGCCGCTCGACCTCCTCCATGGGGACGAGCTCGGTCGGGTCGTCGCTCGAGACCAGGACGTGAGAGCGCCTGTAACTCCGTATCTTCTCGGGGAGATCGTCGACCGTGATCTGATCGTACCGCGCGAGCGCGACGGCCCGCTCGATGCAGTTCTGGAGCTCGCGGACGTTGCCGGGCCACGCGTAGGCGACGAGCTTCTCGGCCGCGGGCGCCGAGAGGCCCTTGATGGGCCGCTCCTTGACGGTCGCGAAGTGCTCGAGGAAGCGCTGCGCGAGCAGCAGCACGTCGGCGCCGCGGGAGCGGAGCGGCGGCAGATCGACGTGGACCACGTTGATCCGGTAATAGAGGTCCTCGCGGAAGCGGCGCTCCTCGATCGCTGTCTCCAGGTCGCGGTTGGTCGCCGCGATGAGCCGCACGTCCACGGGGACCTCCTCGTCCGCGCCGACGGGCCGGACGACGCGCTCCTGGAGGGCGCGCAGGAGCTTCGGCTGGAGCCCGACCGGCAGCTCGCCGATCTCGTCGAGGAACAGGGTGCCGCCGTGGGCCCGCGCGAACAGGCCGCTCCTCGCCCCCTTGGCGTCGGTGAAGGCGCCCCGCGCGTGGCCGAACAGCTCGGTCTCGAGCAGGGCGTCCGGGACCGCCGCGCAGTTCACCGCGATGAACGCGCCCTGGCCGCGCCGGCTGCGCTGGTGCACGGCGCGCGCGACGAGCTCCTTGCCGGTGCCGCTCTCGCCGGTGATGAGGATCGAGGTGTCCGAGTCGGCGACCCGGTCGAGCAGATCGAAGACGCCCTTCATGGCCGGGCTGCCGCCGAGGATCTGCTCGTAACGGTGGGAGTCGTCCACGGCGCGCCGCAGCCGGCGCACCTCCTCGCGGAGGGCGCGGTGGCGCAGGGCGCGCTCGACGGTGAGCCGGAGCGCGTCGAGCTCGAACGGCTTGGTCACGAAGTCGTAGGCGCCGGCGCGGATCGCCGACGTGGCGGTGTCGAGGCTCCCGAACGCGGTGATGACGATGACCGGCAGATCGGGCCGGTTCTGGGCGATGCGCTCGCAGAGCTCGAGGCCGTTCATGCCGCGCATGGTCATGTCGGTGACGACGACGTCGAAGTCCTCCGCGCCGAGGAGCTCGAGCGCCTCGGCGGCCGACGTGCGCCACGCCGCCTGGAATCCCCGCTTCTTCAGCCCGGCGTCGAGGAGCTCGCAGACGCCTCGCTCATCGTCGACGATCAGGACGCGTCCGGTCATGGCTTCTCCTGCGGCAGGTACATCGTGAACTGGCTCCCGGAGCCGGGGCGGCTGTCGACGTCGATCCAGCCGCCGTGCTCCTTGATGATGCCGTAGGCGACCGGCAGGCCGAGCCCGGTCCCCTCGCCGACGGGCTTGGTCGTGAAGAACGGCTCGAAGACGTGCTCGAGGACGTCGGCCGTCATGCCCTGTCCCTCGTCGCGCACCGACAGCGCGATGTAGTCGCCCTCGGCCTCTCCCTGGTCGGGCGGGGGGCTGGCGCGGACGGCCTGGACACGCACAGCGATCGTGCCGCCGGACGGCATGGCCTGGATCGCGTTGACGACGACGTTCGTGAGCGCCTGCTGGAGCTGGTCGGCGTCGGCGTGGACCACCCGATCCGGCGTGTCTCCCTCCTCGACGATCGTGACACCCTGCTTGTCCGCCAGCGGCTTCAGCATCGTGAACGTGCCGCGGATGACGCCGCGGAGCGCGGTCTCCTGCTTCTCGGCGCTGCGGCGCCGGGCGAAGTCGAGCAGCTGGCGGATGATCTGGGTCATCCGCTGCGACTGCTCGAGGATGATCTGTCCATTGATCGGCACCTCATCGCCCGACACGTCGCCGTCGACGAGCATCCGCGCGCGCCCCGTGACGACCTGGAGGGGCGCGCCCAGCTCGTGCGCGATCCCGGACGCGAGCTTGCCGACGGTCGCGAGCCGCTCGGCGTGACGGAGCTGCTGGAGCGCGGCGATCCGCGCGGCGGCCTCGGACTCGAGCTTCTGGTTCGCCGCGGCGAGGCGATCGCACATGGCGTTCATCTCGCGCCCGAGCTCGCCGATCTCGTCTTCCTGGCGCAGCGACAGCCGCCCGGAGAGATCGCCGGCGCCGATCCGCCGCGCCTGGTCGATCAACGTGCGCATGGGGCGTCCCACCAGCCAGACTCCGAGGCCCGTTGTAAGCAACCCACATACCAGCGTCAGGGCGGCTGTGGTGATCGCCGTGCTCAGGATCATGCTCCGGATGTACCGGCGCGCGCCCGCGAGCGACTCGGAGAGCTCGAGCGCGCCGGCGCGGTCGCCGGGCACGGACACCGGCACGCAGGTCACGAGCAGATCCGCGTCTTTCTGTGGGATCCGGCGCACGACCGCTCGCCCCTCGGCGACGGGGGCGAGCAGCTCCGGCGCCAGCCGGGGGCGATGGGGCTCGTCGGCCTGGCCATCGAGCCAGACCCAGCGGATGTTCACCTGCTGTTCCCGCTCGTTGGCGTCCTCCACGAGGCGCAGCGCCCGCGCGGTTCCCTCGGCGCGCCACACCTCCATGACCGCGGCCGCGAGCGCGCGGCCCATCGTGTGGTGGTCGCGCTGGACGTCGTTCTCGAAGATCCTGGCCTCTCTGCGGATCTGGGCGTAGGCGCTCAGCGCGAGCACGAGGAATACCCCGAACACGAGGGCGAGCGTCAGCTTGCGCGCGAGCTTCATGTCCGGCGTCGTAGCGCAGGTGGCGCGCGCAGGTGCGCGCGTCCAGCCATCCGCCCGGCGCCGCCGCAGAATGCGACATGCCGCGTTGTGCGGCACCCGTGTCGGCCGCCCCGCTGCGGCGCCACGCTCGCCCGCTTCAGGCTGCGGGGAAGGGAACGCGCAGCGAGCTCGGCCCGCGGTCCTGCAGGTTCGACCCGGCGTGGCTCAACAGATCCACGGCCAGGCCAGGGTATCCCCACGTCGCCGTGAAGCGCGCTGCCCGCGCGTCGATCGCCGCGCGACGGCCGCGTCGGTCGCCGCGCGACGGCGCCCGAGGTGGGCGCGCGGCGCTCCGCAGGGCGCCCTGCGCTCGGCCTGCAGGCGCGGCGTGTGGGACGTTTGCGGCCTGTGTGGCGCACGCGCGGGGGGCGGCTGCGCTCCGGACGAGCGGCATGTGCGCGCGCGGCGGGGCGGCGCGGATCAGGGCGAGCCGGTGGGGGCCTTCTCCGGACAGCAGAACAGGTGATCCGGCACCAGCATGGCGCAGCCGTCCTTCCAGGGATCGTCAGGCGCGTAGTCAGTCCGGTTCTCCGCAGGATAGAAGTACGCCCTGGGCTTCGCTGGATCGGTGCAGGCGCTGTCGCGCTCCGGCGCCGCCTCGCGGTGCTTCGGCCCGCCTGTGCTCCTGGAGCAGGCCGCGAGCGCGGCGCCGGCTGCGAGGAGCGCGATGAGGGCGGCGGCGCGCGCGCGCGCGGCGCGGCGGTGGTCTCGGTCGAGCGCCGGAGGCATTCCCATGGCCGCATCCTGCACCCGCCCGCACCGCGGCGGAAGCGGCGCGTCGCTTTCCCCGCGCGGTCTCCCCAGCGGCTTTCCGGGATCGCGGCGTCACACCGCACCTCACCGGGCGCGCTGGGCCTGCAAGGGGCTCGATGTGAGGCGCGGACAGGCTGGCGGGGAGCAGCCGAGGCCGGCGCAGGCGGCCTCGGCGCTCGGGGGGCCGCAGGGGCTACCCTTCAGCCCGTCGCGGCCGTCCCCGCCTGCCGCGCGGCGACGTCGGTCAAGGCGTAGTGCCTCATCTCCTGGATACGCTCGTAGAACGGCTTCACCTTGGCGAAGAACGACGGGAACGCCGCCGCCTTGCGGAAGCCCTGGAGATGGCCTTGCAGCGAGTCCCAGCAGATGCGGACGACGTAGCTCGTCGGATCCTCGACGCAGCGGGAGATCTCGTAGTCGAGGCAATGCTCCGACCCGCGCAGCTCCGCGGCGGCGTCGCGGTAAGCGGCCAGGAACTCCTTCTCTTGCTCCGCGGGGATCGTGTAGCGAACGTACTCGATGATCATGGGGTTGCTCTCCTCGCTGGGGGGTAGGCGCGCGCCGCGCGGCGGCATGCGCCGTCCGGAGAGGAGAGATAGGCACCCAGGGCCCGGGCGTCGAATCGGCAGTCGGCGCGGCGATCCATAGACGCCGTCGATGGATCGACGTGATATCCATCGACCATGCGGCTGCAGTCGGTCGACACCCACCTCGTCGTGGCGTTGCACGCCCTGCTCCAGGAGAAGAGCGTCACGCGCGCCGCGCGCCGCGTGGGCGTGACGCAGCCCTCGATGAGCCACGCGCTCGCGCGGCTGCGCGCCCATTTCGAGGACCCGCTGCTCATCCAGGTCGGCAGGCAGATGACGCTGAGCGAGCGGGCGCGGGACCTGGCCCCGCGGGCGGCCGAGGCCGTCGAGCGGCTCGAGCAGGTCTTCCGCCCGGTCGAGCGGTTCGACCCGCGGCGGTCGCAGCGCACGTTCCGGCTTGTCGCGACCGACAACCTCGAGCTGCTCGTGCTCCCGGCGCTGACCGCGCTGCTCGCCGTGGAGGCGCCGCGCGTCAACCTGCGCTGCGGGAACATCCCGGCCGACTTCGCCGAGCTCCTGCGCCGCGGCGAGCTCGACGGCAAGCTCGGGCGCGGCGGACCGGTGCCCGACGGCTGTCGCTCCACGCTGCTCGCGGCCGAGGAGATCGTCTGTGTGATGCGCCGCGGACACCCGGCGTCCCGGAGGCCGCTCACCGCGGCGCGCTACGCTGCTTGCGAGCACCTGATGGTCTCGCCGCACGGAGAGGACCACGGCGCCATCGATCGGGCGCTGGCGGAGCAGGGAACACGCCGGCGGGTGACGCTGACCGTGTCCCATTTCCTTGTCGCGCCGTTCATCGTCTCCGGCTCCGACCTGCTGCTCACCGTGTCCGCGCGCGTCGCCGCGGCCCTGGCCCGGAGGCTCGATCTCGTGGTGCGGCCGTGCCCGTTCCAGCTCGAGGGCTACACGCTGACGCTCGTCTGGCCTGAGCGCTCCGAGCACGACGAGGGCCACGGGTGGCTCCGCGACGCCATCCAGAGGGCTGTCGCGGTGGACTCGAGGCCAGCTTTGCCGGGCGTGTGAGACGCTGTCCGCGCCGACAGCGCACCTCCGGATGGCTTTCGAGATCCCGAAAGAGAGAGCTGTGATGATGTCCGGCCCATCGCACTGTCCTGTCTCCGATCTGGCGCGATCGCGACGGCTGCGCTGACGTCTCCCACATCACGTGCGCGCACGGCGATACGACGTGCACGGCGTGGTCGCGCTGCGCCGACGAGGCCGAGGTCGAGCGCTGCGCTGTCGTGGGGGCGGGCGCACGTGGCCGGGCGGAGGGGATCTGCCGCCGGTGTTCGGGCCGAAGAGCGAGACGTCCGACGCGAGCGAGCGGCTGCTCGACTTCCTTGAGGAGCGCCCGATGTGAGAGCATGACCGAGCAGACGCCTCTCCGATCCATGCGATACGGCCTGACCTTCCTCGTCCTGAGCGCCTCGCTCGCCGCGCTCGCCGTCCTGGCCGGCGGGGCTGCGCTCGCCCTGCTCTGGCCGGCGCTGAGCTTCGGTTTTGTTGGCGCCGCGTACATCGCGCGCCGGCCCGCGCTGCTGGGCAAGCGGCCAGACGGCACACAGGCCGCGTGGGCGCTCATCCTGCTCGGTCCGTACTTCCTCCTGACCTGGGCTGTATGGCGCGCGGAGCGGGCGCTCGGGCGGGCGGACTGCGCCAACGAGGTGGCGCCGGGGCTCTGGGTCGGCCGGCGGCCGCTCGCCCACGAGCTGCCGGCGGGCGTGCGGGTGGTCGTGGACATGACGGCCGAGTTTCCGGCGGCCGCCGCGGTGCGGCGCCACCCCGGCTACCTCTGCGTGCCGACGCTCGACGGCACGGGGCCCGAGGTGGAGCGGCTCCTGGAGCTCCTCGAGCGGCTGCGGGGCGTGGACGGCGTGTACCTGCACTGCGCCTCGGGCCGCGGCCGATCGGCGACCCTCGCGGCCGCGCTGCTGCTGGAGCGCGAGCTCGCCGCCGACGTCGACGCGATGGAGGCCCGGATCCGGCAGCGCAGGCCCGGGATCCGGCTGAACGCCGCGCAGCGGGCGCTCCTGCGCCGGGCGCGCTCGCGTTCCGGCACCTGAGGACGGCGCGCTCGCCGACGCGGGCGACGCGCCGTTCGTGCTGCTGCCCGCGTCGGAGCTCGATCGTCGGGTGCCGACGCCGGTGACGGGGCGCTCGTGCCACGCGGCGTGGGCGCGCGGCTACACCTCCGGCGCGCGCGGCGCGGGCTTTCCTGGCCGTGGGCCGCGGCACACACCATGCTCTTTCGGCTCCGCATGCTGCGCTCCCGACCTGCTGCGTTGATCGTCTCGCTGGCGCTGATCTCCGGCTGTGCCGCGCGGCCCGGGCCTGCGCCGGCCGCCTCCACCGACATCCAGCTCGCGCCCGCCCCGCGCCCGCCCGAGGCCGAGTCGGCCGGGAACGTTGCTGCCGACGGGGTGGTCCTCGTCTGGGGCAGCACGGGCGAGGGGACGCCGAGGACGTGGCACGTCGCCGAGGGCGGCGCGGTGATCCGCGAGGAGCCCGGGATCGTCGTGGCGACCCGGCGCGGGGAGTGGCGCTGGGAGGCGCGCGCGAAGGAGGTCGAGACGACGCCGTGCGAGCTCTGGGACGGGGACACGCGCGAGCCGGGCGAGGGTACGGCGACCGACGCGGCGCTCGTGCTGCGCGGGGACGGCGAGCGCCAGGCGGTGATCACGGTGCCGGAGCAGGACGAGAGCAACGTGTTCCAGCACAGCGCCGCGCTGATCGGCAGCGTGGGGCCGTACCTGTTCATCGAGGAGCGCACGTACAGCGACCTCTGCGGCGCGCACGGCTCCGAGGGGGCCGCGTTCACTGTGTGGGACGCCGAGCGCGGCGCGGCGGTCGACCTGCTCGCCGAGGTGTCCGGCGTGCCGTCGCTGCAGCGCGCGGCCGAGGCGACGCTCGACGACATCGAGGAGGATCCGGAGGCCGCGCGGCGAGAGAAGGACCCCCCGCAGCTCGTGAAGATCGCGCCGGCCTACGACGCGCGGGGGTCGCTCCGGCTCACCGCGCAGCTCGCGCGCTCGACCTGCTATGCCTGCAGCGACGGCGCGTGGAGCTCCTACTCGCGCTCGGCGACGACGCCGATCCCGCGGAGCCCGGGGCGCCTCGCGGCGTGGGCGTCGCCGCCGCCCGCGGTGCAGGCCTTCCTGGCGCAGACGCCGGGCGTCAAGCTCGGCGGCTGGTCGCGGGCCGGCCAGGAGGAGTGAGCCTGCTGGCGGCCGGGGGCAGACCCGACCGGCAGACCCGACCCAGGTTCAACCGGCAACCCGACCCAGGTTTGCTGGCGGCCGGGGGCAGACCCGACCCAGGTTCAACCGGCAACCCGACCCAGGTTGGCAACCTGGCAACCCGACCCAGGTTGGCCGGTTGGGGAGCCGCAACCCGACCCGGGTTGGACGACCCAGGTTGTCGACCCACCCGACCCGACCTGACCCGATCCGACCCAACTCTGGGGGGCCGACCCGACCCAGGTTGAGGTCTACCCATACCCAGGTTGAGGTCTACCGAGGTTGAGGTCTACCGAGGTCTACCGGGGGTAATCCGAGGCGGCCTGACACCAGCTGGCCGCGTGACAAGCGGCGGCCCAGCGTGGCGGAAATTGGCGGAAATCGGCGGCCGCCACCCCCCATAGCGGGGTAAGTCATTGAAATGATTCACATCCCTTGGTGGCGCAGCGTTTGTCTATGTGATCCGGCCATGAGCCAGCCTCGCGAGATCGCTCCCGGCGCCACGTACCTGATCACCCGTCGCGTTCTGCGCCGACATTTCCTGTTTCGCCCCGATGCAGCCATGAACCAGTTCTTGGTCTATGCCCTCGCTGTCGCGGCCCGCCGCTACGGTGTCGAGGTTCATGCCCTTTGCGCGATGTCGACGCATCTGCACCTCGTCGTGACCGATGTGCAGGGCGTCCTGCCGCGCTTCTTGCAGTTCTTCCATCGAATCGTCGCGCTCGGCACGAAGGTGCTGCGCAAGTGGGAGGGCCCGGTATGGGACCATGAAGCCACGAGCGTGGTACGGCTGCTGACTCGCGCGGCGGTTGTGGAAAAGATTGCCTATGTCCTTGCAAACCCTGTTGCTGCCGGTCTCGTCCGTAATTCGAGAGAATGGCCCGGCGCCAAGGTGGATGTGGGTGAGATCGGCCACGCCGTGCTGCACGCGGCTCGTCCCTCGGCATACCTCGACCCGGAAAATCCACAGTGGCCCCAGGAAGCAACGCTGCCGCTCGCACTACCGCCTATCATCGAGCAGGACGCGGCGGAGGCATTCCGCCGCGAGATCTTGGCCGAGCTCGAACGACAGGAGGCGCTGGCCCATGCCGAGGTGGAGCGGCAAGGACTCCGCTTCTTTGGTGCCGAGCGAGCCAGCAACGTCTCGCCTTACCAGCGTGCCACGAGCTTCGAGGCGCTGCTTGGCCGCAATCCTACCTTTGCGGTGGGCCGCGAGCAGGGAGGAGCGTGGCAAACCGCTGCCGCGTCCGTGCGGGCGTTCCGCGCGACGTACCGCGCGGCGCTCGAACGCTGGCGTGCCGGTGTACGCAGCGCCGTATTCCCGGTGGGGACATGGTGGATGCGAATGTTTCACGGGGTCAGCGTGAATGACGTGGTGCTTGTGGTGTAGAGCCGCCTGCGGGAGCGGGATCGTGGGATGGCCAGAAGGATCGAGGGGTGGGCGACGACATGGACGTGCCCTCAGGCGAGCGTGTGCCTTCAGGAGGCCGAGCAAGTGGTAGATCCTCCATGCGGCATCACGCGAGTGGGTACGCATGCGTCATACCGTGGTGAGCGTGCAAGAAGCGAAACAGAATCCGTGTTGTCGGGGGGCTATGCTTGACCGGCGGGAACCGTTCTGTACCGTGAACCTAGAATAACCTAGAACTCAACCTGGTTCGGGTCGTCGGGTTCGGGTCGTCGTTGGGGGTAGCGTTGGTCTCGATCTGGTTCAGGTCGTCTCACGAGAACTCAACCTGGTTCAGGTCGTCGGTCGTCGGGTCGTCGTTCAGGTCGTCCAGGTCGTCGGACCCGCAGGTCGTCAGACCCGGGTCGTGTCAGAGCAACTCGTCCAGGTCGTCCATCGCCTGTGAGAGGTCCTCGCTCATCTCCTTCAGCTTCTCCCGGTCCTTCTCCAGGAGCACCGCCTGCGCCGCGCGCGCCTTGTCCCCCAGCTTCCGCGCCGCGAGCACGTTCTCGAGCAGGTACCGCCGCTCCGTCGCGCCGAGCCCAGCGAACGCGCGCCGAAGCACCGGCAGCGTGTCCTTGAAGCGCTCCGGCGCGATCGCCCGGAGGAACGCGTCCAGCGCCTCGACCACGGGCCGGCTCTTCACCAGCACCAGCGCGTTCACCTCGAGGAACCCGGCCAGGAACGACGCCGCCGCCTCGGGCACGGCCGCGCCCCCGAGCCGCAGGCCGACGACCCGCGCCACCTCGGCGTCGTCGATCGCCTGCGCCAGGTAGAGCAGCCCGCACGCGAGCCCGGACGCCGTCGGGTTCACCACCTCGCTGTCCACGAGCCCCCGCGCCGCGTCGAGCCACGCCCCGCGGTCGACGATCGGCTGCGACAGCGCCACGTCGTGCAGCGTGCGCAGCGCCTCCTTGGCGGCGGCGACCGCCTCGTCGCTGCCCGTGCAGCCCCCGTGGACGCGCAGGACCGCGCGCGCGAACGTCTTCTCCAGCATCGGCGCGATCACCCCGTCGCCGAGCGACGACAGCGACCGCGACGACCCGAACGACGCGAGCCCCGCGAACGCGCGGCACGCCCGGGCCAGCGACGGCAGATCGCTGTCGCCCGCGGCGAACTCGTCGCACGCGCGCAGCGCCGCGGCCACGGCGCGGGCGCTCGACGCGAGCACCCCGTTCAGCAGCACGTCCGCTGCCTCGCCGGTCGTGTGGCACGCCGCGAGGTCCTCCTCGAGCAGCCGCGTCGCCACCTGCTCCAGCGTGTCGCCCAGGACGATCTTCTCGACGAGCGCAACGTCGGTCGCCGGCGTCCACTGCGCCTCCCATGTCTCGCTGAGCTGCCCCAGCAGCTCGTCCGCCGGCACCTCCTGCGCCGCCGGACCGCGGCGACGCGCCGCAACGCCCGACCTTCGCGTGCCAGCGTACGCAGCGTACGGAATCTTCGCGATGCGGAGCCGGTGCAGGAGCACGCTCGTTCCGACCTCAACCTGGTTGGTGAGAGAGAGCCGGAACGACTCGGGCGCGTCCGTTGCGGGGAGCCTTCTTTCGCGCACCTCGCGCCAGAATTCCTCCTGGAGTGAATTCTTCCCGATGCGGCTCCCGACCCGACCGACGTTGCGCCCGATGACCGCCGGCCACAGGAAGCCGTCAACGTGGGTCGCGTCGCCGCGGCACATGGTCGCGATCGTCGCCTCGCGCACCTCGTCGAGGCCCGGCTCCGCCTTGCCGCGGAGCTCGGCGAGCGCCACCGCCAGGCGGAACGCCTCGATGGTGTCCGCGAGCGACGCCATGAACCCGCGCAGGCGGAGGTGCTCGGTGAAGTCGATCAGCACCTCGAGCGTGGCGCGCCGGAAGTCGCCCCCCGCGTCGTGCGCGCGCTGGTAGTACTGCGGCGCCCGGTTCCCCGCGCCGTAGCCGAGCTGCTCGGACAGCCGCGGGAAGCTGAACGGGATCAGCGTCACCGCGCACGGCACGGGCGCCGGCAGCCGCGCCTCCAGCGCGGGATCGACGTCGCGCGCCGCGAACGCCGCCGCGTGGGCCGCGCCGAGCACGGCCGCGACCTCGCGCGGGGCGAGGTCCGCCCCCATGCGCTCGAGGATCTGCCGCGCCATGTACGCGTCGCGCGCCCGGTGGACCAGCCGCTCGCCGTCGCCGCGCGCGAGGTCCGCGTAGGCGAGGAGCGCCTCGCGGAACGACCTGGGCTCGTAGCGGGGCGCCTCGAACGACGCCTCCCAGAACTCCTCGAACGAGCGGAACCCCCGCGCCCGCGCGCACGCCTCGTAGAGGCTCTCCTGCGGCTCCTCCACGCTCGCCGGCCCGTCACCGCCCTCGTCCGCGTCCTCCCCGCGCTCCGCGTCGCCCTCGCGCTCGTGGCCGCCCGGGTCCTCGGCGTCGTCGTGGCCGACCGTGGCGCCCTCGAACGGCGCGAGGGTCATGCCGACGGGCACGTCGATGAGCTCCACGCGCGCGCCGTGCTCGAAGGCCCACTTCACCGCCACGTACTCGGGCGAGTACGCGGCGAACGGCCACAGCGACGACGCGGGCGTCCCGTCGGTCCGGTAGCCGAGGATCGCGACCGGCGGGACGGTCTTCGGATCGACGAGCGCCTCGAGGAGCTCGGTGGCGTCGCTCGGCCCCTCGACGAAGATCGCCTTCGGCCGCACCTCGTCGAGGTACGCGCGCAGCGTCGCGCTCGAGCGCGGCGAGTGATGGCGCACCGGGAAGAGGTGGACGGCGGCGAGCCGGTCGAGGTCCATCGGGTCTCCCTCGCTCAGGGCGCGAGCCGCTTCTTGGAGGCAGCGTAGAACTCCTTCCAGAGCCCCGCGCGCCCCTTGGCCACTGTCTCGCAGTACTCGCGCACGGCCTTGAGGTCGTCGCCGCCTTCCTTGGTCACGGCGCCGAGGAGCGAGCGCGCCAGGTCGTCGGCCGTGATCTTCCCCGTGCCGAAGTGCTGCGCGAGGATCCCGCTGTTGAACAGCACGCTGATCGCCTCCGCTGTCGACAGGACCGAGCCGGGCGCCTTCACCTTGGTCTTGCCGTCCTTGGTGACGCCGGCGCGGAGCTCCTGGAACAGCGTGACGAGCAGCTTCGCGAGCTCGGCCGGCGGCTCGACGCCGACCTGGTAGTCGCCGCGGAGCTCGGCCTCGCGCTTCTGCACGATGCGGATCTCCTGCTCGAGGTCGTCGACGACAGGGACGGTGATGAAGTTGAAGCGGCGCTTGAGCGCGGCGCTCATCTCGTTGACGCCGCGGTCGCGCGTGTTGGCGGTGGCGATGAGGTTGAACCCGCGCTGCGCGGAGACCACCTGGTCGAGCTCCGGGACGGCGACCTGCTTCTCGGACAGGATGGAGATGAGCGCGTCCTGGATCTCCGACGACGTGCGGGTGATCTCCTCGAACCGCGCGAACCTCCCGTCGCGCATGGCGCGGAGGATGGGCGAGGGCACGAGCGCCTTCTGCGACGGCCCCTCGGCGAGGAGCAGGGCGTAGTTCCAGCCGTATTTGACGTGCTCCTCGCTGGTGCCCGCGGTCCCCTGGACGACGAGGGCGCTCGTCCCGCTGATGGCCGCGGAGAGGTGCTCGGAGAGCCAGCTCTTCGCCGTGCCTGGCTCGCCGACGAGCATGAGCGCGCGGTCGGAGGCGAGCGTCGCGAGGGCGACCTGCACGAGCGCGCGATCGCCGATGTACTTGGGCGTGATCGCGATGCCGCCGACGGGCTTGTCGCTGCCGAGGATGTAGGTCTCCACGGCCCTCGGCGAGAGCCGCCACCCGGGCGGCCTCGGCGCCGTGTCCTCGGCGGCGAGGGCCGCGAGCTCGTGTTCGTATTTGGTCTCGGCGGGCTGGCGCAGGTCGCTCATGGGGCGGGGAGAGGCTACCGCAGAACGGGGCGGGGCAGCACGCCCGCGTCGCGCGGCAGCGCGGGGAGGCGCCCGGTCGCCGGTCCGGCGGCAAGCTGCTCGTCGCGAGCGTGCCATGACGCCGCGTCCCGCACCGGCGGAGCCTGTCGACGTCGATGGGGTTGGTTTGCGCCGCCAGCGAACCGGCGAAACCGGCGGAGAGGAGCATCGTGCGATGATGAGGCGCGAGCGCTCCGTCGACGGGCCTGCTCTGCGAGCGCCTACGCGGCAGCCGGCGGGGACGAGCCGCGTGAAGATCCGTGGCGCCAGGGGATCGATCTCAGCGACTCCGGCCATGATTGCCATCGAGGATGGCAGCCTGGCGGGCCAATGGGCGTTGAGTGAACTCTTGCCGGTCGGGTCGAAGCCGATGGAACGAGGGCGATGCGGACACCAGGATCTCGGCGGCAGCGCGCAGGGGCTCGTGCGCGACTGGTTGGGCGAAGCCCCGACTCCATGCATCGACTGTGCTGTCGTCGACGAGCCCATCACGGGCTACATGGATCTCCGCGGCGGTGGTCGTCTCCAGGAAGCGTTGCGGCGCGCCGCTCGAGGCGCTCACTCCGCCGCGTCGATGGGCAGGGTGACCGGCTCGGACTCCCAGCACCAGTCGTCCGACGAGCGCGCGACGCAGGCGAACTTGAGGTCCTCGAAGCGCTTTTCGCCCACGAGCTCACCGCCGGCGCGGACCTGGACGTCGATCCACGTCGGGTTGTAGTGCGGCGGCGGGCTGTCGACGTAGACGACGAGCGCTGTCGCGACCTCCCCCGACCCGCCGCCGGCGCCGCCACCTCCTCCCGCGCCGCCACCCGGGTCGACCTCGACCCTGATGCCGAGCGGCTGGTCCTGGCTGGCGGCATCGAAGACGTCGCCCTCGCTGGTCTCGACGACGAACGTCAGCGCGGCGACGGGGACCGGCTCGGCGAGCTCGATCCTCGCGGCCGAGCACTGGAATGCGTTGGCGCCGCCCGCGCCGTCGGAGAAGCAATCGTCGGCCGACGTGACCTCGGCAGGGTCCTTGTCGCCGGGGGCCCCGCCATCGCCGCCGCCGCCGCCCGGCCCCGAGGTGGCGCCGTTGTTCCCGCCGTTGTCGTCGCTGCATGCGGCCGCCACGAGCGCTACGGCCATGAAACAGAAGCTGAAGACCGTGTGTTTTGCCATGACGTCAATGTATCAAAGGCCGCGTCTCGTCCTCCGCGACCGAAACGTGCTGGCCGCGGCGCTGCGCGCAAACTCCCCAGAAGCGCTCGGTCGACGCGCGGCGGCGGAGCACGAACGCGCCGCCGGAGACCTGGCGAGCGACCTCGCGCGCAGCGCCGTCTACCGCTCCTCGCTAGAAGAGCTGCGCGGCCGCGACCACGACGGCGAGGAGGAGGAACAGCAGGCCGATCGCCCCGAACGCGGAGAGGGCCACCTCGCCCCGCTCCGCTGCCTCGAGGAGGCGATCCGAGAGCCGCCCGATAGGAACGAGCCGTGCGCGCCGTTGCCGGAGATCCACGCTCGCCCACGCGTCCCGGGCCGCGAGGAGGACCCGCTGAAGCTTCATCAGGACGGCATCGACCAGATAGAGCAGATCTCCAGGGGGGAGCTCCACAAGGACGCGTGTGCCTCGGCGTCGCAGCCGCCCGCCGACAGCGGCGAGCACGACGCCCACGAGCACCGGCCAGGCCGCGGACCAGAGCGCGCCGGGGGCAACGAGGAGCCCGAGATCCGCCGGCGCGACCGGCGGCCTCACGAGAAAGCCGAGGTCGAGCAGGATGAGGCACGCCCAGGGAACCCACAGCCCGGCCCCGGGAACGAGGCGCTCCGCCGAGCGCGGGATGGTGCGACGCACGAAGTGGATCATCAGGAGCGTGCTGGCGACGGCCCCGATGGACAGCAACCAGGGCAACGACGCGGCTCCCCAGGGCGCCTGTGCCACGATGTTCGTGAGGGCGATCTTCGCGAGGGAGCCGCTGGAGAGCGGCGCCCCCGCCAGATCCAGGGCCGACCATGACAGGCCCAGGGCCACGAGGCCCCCCGGCCAGCCGGAGCCCGTCGCCCTGGCGACCCCGGTGCCGAGGAAGAGCGCTCCCTTCGCCAGAGCGTGGTGCATCGCGTAGAAGAGGATCGCCGCGACCACCCCGGGAGCGGCGCCCGGATTCGAGAGGCCGATGCCGAGCGCGGCCGTCATGAAGCCCATCTGACTCACGCTGGAGTAGGCCAGGATCGTCTTGGACTCCCGCTGCGTCAGCCCGAGCGCGACGCCGAAGAACGCCGCGGCGACCCCGGCGACAACGCACGCCGAACCGTGGGCGGGCAGCGCCGCGGCGCCGAGGGGCAAGAACCGCAGCCAGCCGAGGACACCCGCCTTGATCATCGCGCCGCTCAGGATCGCGCTCGCCGGGATCGGCGCCGCCGGGTGCGCGAGGGGCAGCCACATGTGCAGGAGGAGCGCTCCAGCCTTGACCCCGAACCCGACGAGGAGCAGGGCGGCAATGAGATCCCGGAGCGCCGAGGCGGCCACCACGCGCGGGACGTCCTGCAGGTCAACGTTGATGTCGGCGCCCACGATGAGGAGAAACGCCGCCAGGAGCGACATCTCGCCGAGGAGGGCCATCACGATATAGACCCGTCCGGCCCGGCGCGCCCCGCCGGTTCCATCGTGCACGATCAGCCCGTACGCGGCGAAGGTCATGAGGGCGAAGAAGAGATAGAAGCTCGCCACGTCCTGGGCGAGGACGAGCCCGAGGTTCCCGCTCAGCGTCGCGAGGAAGAAGACCCAGAAACGAGCGCGATCCGGATCGCCCGCCAGGTACGCTCGCGCAAAGAGGCTGGAGACGAGCCACAGGCACGCCGTGAAGAGCAGGAAGCCCCGGGTCAACGTGCCTGAGGACCCGAGGCGCATCCCGAGGACGGCAGCGCTCCAGTCGATGGTCACGCGCCCGTGCAGGCCGACGGCGAGGATCAGCGCCGGCAAGGCGGCCCAGGGGGCGAGCGCGGCCACGAGCGGTCGAAGGAAGCGTACAGGCATCGCCGCCGCGAGGAGCAGGGGGAACGCGAACGCCGCGATCGTCGCCCCGGCGGCGAGGCCGTCGAGGGTCACGGCGCGAACTCCCGGGCGGCTATCAGCTTGGCCCATGCCAGGGGGCTCAGCGAGGCGCCGGCGAAGAGCCCGACAGCGAGGGAGAGCGCCGCGGCGACAAGCGTGGGCCACAGCAGGAACGGCCTCACCTCCGCGCGGCGCGAGGCCTCCGGCCAGGGCGACGCGGGCTCCCCGAACCATGCATCGTGGACGATCGGCAAGAAGTAGGCGGCGTTGAGCAGGCTGCTGACGATCAGGACGACGGCGATCCACGGCTGGTCCGCCTCGAGCGCGCCCACCCCGAGGTACCACTTGGTCACGAACCCGGCGAGCGGCGGCACGCCGATCATCCCCAGCGCCGCCAGGGTGAACGCGGCCATCGTCCAGGGCATCCGCCGGCCCACGCCGCGCAGCTCGCTCACCTTGTGGAGCCCGAGCTCCTCGGCCAGGTTTCCGGCGCAGAAGAAGAGCGTGATCTTCATCAGCCCCTGGTGGACGAGGTGGACGATGCCACCGATGGTGGACAGCGTGCCGAACGCCGCCACGCCGAGCGTGATGTAGGAGACCTGACTGACGGTCGAATAGGCCAGCCGCGACTTGAGATCATCCTGCGCGAGGGCCTTGAGCGAGCCGTAGAGGATCGTCGTCGCGGCGAGGATCGCGAGGGGCCTCATGACGCCGAGCTCGTGAGCGAGGTGGACCCCGTACACGTCGTAAACGACGCGCGTTATCCCGAACGCTCCGGCCTTGACGACGGCGACCGCGTGGAGGAGAGCGCTCACCGGGGCAGGAGCGATCATGGCCACGGGCAGCCAGGCATGAAGCGGGAAGAGGGCGGCCTTCACGCCCAGGCCCCCTATCAGCAGCACGAACACGAGGATGAAGACGTGGCGGTCTTGCGCCGCGAGCGGGGGGAGCGCTCCCCCCTCGGTGAACTCGATGGATCCGACGAGCGCGTACAGGCACGCCACGCCCGCGAGGAGCAGCGCCCCGCCGAGGATCGTGTAGCGGAGATAGAGGTCGCCGGCGCGGAGCGCCTCCCTGGTCCCGCGGTGGACGATGAGCGGGTACGTCGAGAGGGTGAGCATCTCGTAGAACACGAGGAAGGTGAGGGGGTTCCCCGCGAGCGCGACGCCCATCGTCGAGGAGACGCTCAGCGAGAAGAAGCCGAAGAAGCGGCTGCGGTGCGGCGACCCCTCCAGGTAGCCCACGGCGTACACGGTGGTGACGAGCCAGAGGACCGCCGAGAGCGTGACGAAGAGCATGCTGAAAGGGCTGGCGCGGAGGAGCAGGTCCGCGCCGGGGAGGAACGGCAGGCGCGTCTCGTAGCGCCGGCCGTGCTCGATACCCCAGACAAGGATGCCCGTGAGCGCGAGCTTCAGGAGCGCCGAGGCAAGGTTCAGGGCCGTCCGGGTGCGACGCTGCTCCTCGGCCAGCAGGAAGATGAGGGTCCCAGGCAGGAGAGAGCTCAGGATGACAAGGAGGGGAATGGAGTCGTGGAGGCTCATGACGGCAGCCCCGCGCGGAGGAGATCGAGCGGGGCCTTCGGCGCGACGCCGAGCAGGAGCGCGAGCAGGGCGAGCGCGAGGGCCGCGAGCTCGGCGCCGCGCGGGAGCGGGTGGAGGTGCACCTCGGGCGGCAGCGGCAGGAACGCGCCGCGCAGGACCCGGAACACGTAGCCGGCGGCGAGCAGCCCGCCCACCAGGATCACGGCCGCGAGCCACCCATGGCGGCGCTCGATGGCCGCGCGGAGGAGCAGCCACTTCGCGACGAATCCACCGCTCGGCGGCATCCCCATCAGGCTGGCGCCCGCGAGCGCCAGGGAGAAGAAGGTGATCGGGCGGTGTCGGGCCAGGCCTTGCAGCCCATCGAGCTCGTCGTGGCCGAGCGTGCGATGCACAGCGCCGGCCGCCAGGAACATGGAAGCCGCGGCGGCGGCGTGCGAGGCCGCGAGGTACACGGCGCCCGACAAGGCGCCCGGGACGTCGAGCGGAAAGAACATGAACAGATACCCGATCTGCGCCACGCTCGAATAGGCCGTGAGCGCCTTCAGTCGTCGCTGTCTCAGCGAGAGGAGCGAACCCCAGAGCACGCCCGCGGCCCCGAGCGCCCCGAGGAGCTGTCCGGCTCGCGGCGCCGCCTCCGCCGGGAGGACCTCGAGCCAGATCCTCAAGAGCACATAGAACGAGCCCTTTCCGACGAGCGCGGCGACGAGCGCGCTGACGGTCGACCCGGCGCTCACGTAGGAGGGAGGGAGCCACGCGTGGAGCGGGAAGAGCGCGGCCTTGAGGCAGAGGCCGACGATCATCAGCGCGAGCGCCGTCCACGTCGTCGGGTCCGGGGCGAGCCGCGCCCCGAGGACGCTCAGGTCGAGCGTGGCGTACATCCCGTAGAGGATCGCGACGCCGAGCAGGTAAACGAGCGAGCCCGGGAGCGCGACCAGGAGGTAACGTAACCCCGCGTCGACGGCCTCTCGGTTGCCGCCGGCGGTGATGAGCCCCACCGCGGCCAGCGTCGTCAGCTCGAGCGTGACATACAGGTTGAAGAGGTCGGCCGACACCGTGAGGGCGTTGAGGGCCGCCCACGCGGAGAGCCAGAGCGCGAAGAACCCACCTCCAGGGCGAGGGCTGGCGCGCGGATCCCGGAGGACCTGCGCGCTTGTCAGCGCGCCGACGACGCCGACGACGAGCAGCATCACCGCCGCCAGGCCGTCGGCGCGCAGCGCGATGCCGAGCGACACGCCCCAGCCGCCTGCAGCGTGGCGAAGCGTGCCGCGGCTGCTGACGGACCCTGCGACCACAGAGACGGCGCCCAGGGTCCCCAGGCTCGTGGCGCCGACGATCCATCGCTGGCCGCGCGGACCTGAGAGCAAGCACAGGACGGCGCCGATCAGGGGGATGAGGACCGCCCAGGCGAGCCCGGCGTTCATGGCTCATCCGCTTCTCTCTCGGCCGACGCGGAGGGCCCGGGGGCCTCCGCCGCACCGCCGAGGCGCCTCGCCAGGGAAAGGGCCAGGGCCGTCGCACTCACGGACACAACGATGCCGGTCAGGACCAGCGCGTGGGGCACCGGGTCGGGGACGCCGGAGGAAGATCGCCGCGCCAGCGCCACGAGAAACAGGAACACGCCGCTCCCGACGAGGTTGGCCGCGATGACCTTCCTGAGGAGAGCTCCGGTGGAAAACAGCCCGTACAGGGCCACGGCCAGCACGACGACGCCCGAGAGGGCATAGAGGGTCCACGGGCTCACGTCCTGTCCTCCTGGTGGACCTGCTCTCCCGCGCGGTCGAGGTGCCTCGTGGAGGGGAAGAACAGCGCCAGGACCATGGCGATCGAGATCGTCAGCGCCGATTCGACGCAAAGAATCAGCGCCCCGGCCCACGCGGGCGGGTACTCCAGCACATGTCGACCGGCGAAGAGCGGCGCCACGGCGACCGCGAGAAAGCACGCCGGGCCCACGAGCAAGGCCGCTCGCACGGCGATCGACGACAGGGAGGGCGGTGGCACCGTCCTCGCGAGCAGCAGGAGAATCGCGCCCCCGCCGAGGATCGAGCCCGCTTGAAACGCCCCGCCAGGCGCCCGCGAGCCCCGCCAGAGCAGATAGCCGGCAACCAGGATCATGGCGGGGATGAGCTGGCGCACCAGCGCGGGGAGCAGGGGCCCCGCCGTGGCTGCATCGTCGAGCGCCACCGCCGGCCGAAGCTGCGCCTGCACCCCGAGCGCCGCGAGGAGCAGGACGGCGATCTCGAGGAGCGTGTCATAGCCGCGGAAGTTGAGCAGGACCGCGGTGACGGGATAGGACACCCCGGCCGGCGCGAGATGGCTGAGCACTTCATCGCTCAGGCCACGGCTCGGATCGGGCAGAGAGAACACGACAGCGCCGAGGAGGAGGGCGAGCCCGGCGAGCGTCAGGGACAGCAAGGCTCGCCGGAACCGGGAAGGGGGTGGCGGCGCCTGCTTCGCCGGACCGATCCACCCGAGCGCGCTCATGAGCAGGGCGCCCGTGAACCCGGTGCCGACCGCCGCTTCGACGAGGGCGACGTCCGGGGCGCCGAGGCGAGCCCAGGCCACGGCGGAGAGGAGGCCGAAGGCCAGGAAGAGCACAACGGACTTCGGCGGATCCTCGGTCACCAGGGCCCGCCACGAGAGGAAGGGGAGGACGCACGCGAGGACTCCGTCCATCGCCCAGTCGACGCCGCTCATGTCTTCCTCCAGGGTCGGATTCCGCCATGCCATGCGGCCCTCGCGATCAGGTGGCAGGTGACGGCGCTGGAGAGCAGCACGAGACCCCAGGTGATCCCGAGCTTGAGCGCCACCGAGAGCTCGCCGGCCTCTAGCGCGAGCCCCGCCGCGACGAAGCCCAGGCCGAGGTTGTCCGCCTTCGTCAGCGCGTGCAGCCTCGTGTAGACGTCCGGAAACCGCAGGAGCCCAACGGTCCCCGCGAAGAAGAAGAACGCGCCCACGGCGAAGAGCGCGCCCGAAGCGGCGTCCACGATCCTCACGAGTCGCCCCCCGTCCAGCGCCCGAAGGCGTGCTTGACGAACGCCACGACCGTGATCGGCGCGAGCATGGCGAAGAGCAGGGCCACGTTTCGCAGCGCCGACATCCCCGGGTCCGCGGCCATGAGCAGGAGCACGGCCACGCCGGTCGTGCCGAAGAGCTGGGCGACAAGGATGCGATCGGCGAGCGTGGGGCCTCGCGCGACCCTCACGAGGCCGGCGAGGACGTTCAGCAAGAGAAACACAGCGACGCCGGTCCTCACGTCATGCACGGGAACGCTCCAGGCGCTCGCCCAGGGCGCGAGCAACGTCTTCCTCCAGCGCCCGTAGCTGCCCGACGAGCTCATCGCCCGTGTCGATGAGGACATGGATCTCGATCTGGTCGCCATCGAGGGTCACGCTCAGCGTCCCGGGCATCATGTTCATCGTTCCGATGAAGAGGTGTCGCGCCGGACCCGCGGGCAGGCGGAGCGCAACTCGGATCATCACGGGCGTGATCGGGAGCCGTGGCGCGAGCGCGCTGTGGGCGACATCGATCCCGCCACGGAGCGAGCCGATGAGGAAGACCTGCACGAACCGCAGCAGGCCAAGCGGGCTCCACCGAGGCGAGGGCGAGGGCAACCACGCGCTCGCGAAGAGGGCCAGGAGCACCACCGGCGCGCCGAAGGCGAGCCCCGCGCGATCTCCCTCGGTGAGCGCCCACCATCCGCCGGCGAGGACCAACGCTCGGACTGGCACGGATCGATGGCCCCCTGTGGCGAGGCGGTCCCGGACTTTGTGGAGAATCTCGGTCTTCGTTGGACCCCCCCCTCCTCATTCACGCTGGACCTGTCGTCGTCGCCGAGCGCGCGACACGCCTCCGGAAATAGCTAGGAGTGGAGCCCGTGACGTCAACGGGCTTTGCGGCTCCTCGGTGCAGGAGGTCAGACAGCGTCGCTCCGGAATGGACGCGAGCGGACGCCGGACCTCTTGGCCGAGAGCGCGCGCAGCTCGAACGGCAGGGCGCGGACGTGAACCGTCAGGGACACGAAGAGGACCGCCAGGGGCCCAGAGACGCGTCGACGGGACGAGGTGGCGTGCCGTCAGGGACACGAAGAGGGCCGCCAAGGACCCAGAAACGCCCCCTCCGCGCGCCGGTCACTTCCGCGCGCCGGTCACCTGGATCTCGCGGAGACGGGCCCGCATCGCCGCGTAGTACGGCTCGATCTCCTTCGCCGCCGGCGTACCCCAGAGGTTCTTCCGCTCCTCCGGGTCGCCCGCCAGGTCGTAGAGCTCGAACCGGGCGCCGCCCGAGATCGTCAGCTTCATGTCGCCGCGGATGAACGACCGCCGCGCGTCGTTGTAGGGCCCGGCCGGCATGTCGATCAGCACGTCGCGCGCCTGCGCCTGCTCGCCGGGAGGGAGGAACACGTCGGGCAGGAGCGACGCGCCGGACAGGAAGTCGGTCGCCGGCGCGCCCTCGCCCGGGCCCGGTACCCGCATGAGGTCGAGGAGCGTCGGCGTCAGGTCGATCAGGCTGCGCCGCGCCGAGACCCGCGACGGCGTCGCGCCCGGCACGTGGACGAGCAGCGGCACGCGCACGAGCTCCTCCCAGAGCTCGAAGCCGTGGCGGTACATCTTGTGCTCCCCGAACGCCTCGCCGTGATCGCTCGTCACCACGATCGCCGTGCGCCCGGCGAGCGTCGGCGCCGCCGCGATCGCGTCGAGCAGCCGGCCGATGTGCCTGTCCGTGAAGGCCACCTCGCCGTCGTAGAGGTCCCGCTGCGACTTCGCGCCGAAATCCGGCCCGTCGTCGTGCCGGAGGTAGTCGGCGTGCGGATCGAGGTAGTGGACCCACAGGAAGAAGCGCCCGCCCGTGTTCTCGGGCGACGCGAGCAGCCGGAGCGCGGCGTCGGTCAGCGCGGGGCTCGTCGCCTTGTTGTCGACGTCCCACGGCGCCCCCTCGGGCGGCGCCGCCGACATGTCCACCACGTCGAAGCCGCGGTCGAGGCCGCCGAAGCTGCCGAAGTACCGGTGGCCGTGCACGCTCATCGTGCGCACCCCGGCGCGCTTCAGCCGCTCCGTGACGAACGTGTCCTCGTCGCTGAACTTGTTGAAATGACCCCAGTTTCTGTGGGTCTCGCTCCCGTACTTGCCGATGAGCATCGGGCCGATGCTCTTGCCCGTGTAGGAAGCGAGCGCGTACGCGCGCTCGAACACTGTCGATCGCGCCGCGAGCGCGTCGAGGTTCGGCGACACCGGCCGCGGGTTGCCCGCGTAGCCGAGGTCCCAGCGGAGCGTGTCGATCGTGATGAGGACGACGTTCAGGTCCGGCGGGACGCGCGCGGCGGGCGGGTCGGCGCTCGCCGCCGGCACTGGCGCGGGGGCGAGCCGGGCGAGCGCCGCGGCGGTCAGGTCGCCTCCGGTGCAGTCGTCGTCGACGCCGTTGTCGAGGATCTCCTCGGCGAGCGGGTGGACGCGCGCGTCGCTATCGTCGCAGTCGCCGCCGCCGAAGAGCGCGGCCGCGCGGTCGCCGTCGCGGTCGGCGATGCGGCGCAGGACCGCGAGGCTCTTGCCGCCGACGGGCGCGTCGCGCTCGAGCGCCTGGCTCACCGCGGGCTGGGCGTTGAGCGACGTGGCGGCGCGCGCGGTGAGCGCGAGCGGCAGGAGCGCGAGGACGAGCGCGAGCGGGGCGCGCACCGTCCGGACGGCGGCCGGCGCGAGGAAGGCGGCGAGCGCGACGACGAGCAGGATCGCCGGGGCGCGCAGGTCGAGCTCGGGGCGCTTGAAGACGCCGTAGATGCCGAGGAAGCCGCCCTCGCCGGAGACGCCGCCCGTGGCGACGCCGAGCGCGAACAGGGACGCGGCGATGCCGAGCGCGACGCCCCCGGTGACCGCGGGGTCGACGCAGGCCGGGCGCCCGTCGCTGGCGTTGGCGAGCGTGCGCCGGAGCGGCGGCGTCAGGGCGAGGACGGCGAGGCCCGCGAAGAGGCCGAGGCCGAGCGCGCCCGCGGCGATGGCCGTGCCGACCAGCAGGGGGGCGGCCTCGAGCCCGAGCAGCGCGCGGGCGAGGTGCGCGCACAGGGTCATCCAGAGGAAGGCCGCGAGGACCGCGAGCGGCACGAACGCCGCGATGTCGGCGGGCCGGCCGATCGCGCGCACGCGCAGCGAGGCGACCAGCGTGGCCGGCGACGGCGGGCGCGACGGGTCGACAACGATCGCGGCGGCGCCGCCGAGCAGGCCGACCGCGAGGGCGAGCGGCGCGAACACCCCGATGTCGGCGAGGTAGGTCGCGAGCTGGAAGGCGGAGTCGCCGCCGGTGCCGGCCGTGGCCCACCCGGCGTCGAGGGACGCGGCGAGGGCGCCGAAGACGCTGGCCCCGAGCGCGCTCGTGGCGAGCCGCCCCGCCCACGCGCGGGCCAGCGTGGGGACGGCGGTGCCCGGCGAGCTCGGGGCCCGCTTCACGAGGGGCTCCGCTTGCGCGCCATGGGGTGGGCGGCGTCGTAGACCTTGAGCAGGTGGTCGATCGAGACGTGCGTGTACCGCTGCGTGGTGGCGAGCGAGGCGTGCCCGAGCAGCTTCTGGATGGTCCGGAGGTCGGCGCCGCCGTCGAGCAGGTGGGTCGCGCAGGTGTGCCGGAGCGCGTGCGGGTGCAGGTCGGCGCGGCCGGCGCCGAGGGCGCCGTAGCGCTGGACGAGGGTCTGGACGCGGCGCACCCCGATGCGCGCGCCGCGGCGGGACAGGAACAGGGCGCGGGGGTCGCGGGCGCCGGTCGTCGGATCGGCGAGCTCGGCGCGCCGCTCGAGGTAGCGCTCGATGGCGGCGAGGGCATGGGAGCCCAGCGGGACGATCCGCTCCTTGTCGCCCTTGCCGACGACGCGCACCGACGCCTTGCTGGGCTGTCGGTCGACGTGGGCGAGGTCGAGCCCGCAGAGCTCGGAGACGCGCAGGCCCGCGCCGTAGAGGGTCTCCAGGATGGCGCGGTCGCGAAGCCCCTCGGCCGTGTCGGCGCCGGGGATCTCCATGACCTCGGCGGCGGCGTCGACGTCGAGGAAGGTCGGCAGCGGCCGCCGGATCTTGGGCAGGGCGAGCTGGGCGGCCGCGTTCTTGTCGACCTCGCCGCGCCGCTCCAGGTACCGGAGCAGGGCGCGGGCGGCGCCCACCTTGCGCGCGATCGAGGCGGGCGCGTGGGTCCGCGCGAGCGAGCCAAGCCAGCTCCGCAGGAGGAGCACGTCGAGGCCGTCGACGGCCGGGGCCTCGCCTGCGGCCGTCGCCTCGCCTGCGGCGGGGGCCTCGGCGGCAGCGTGGGCGTCGCCGGCGGCCGGGCTGTTGCCGGCGGTCTGGGCCTTGCTGGCGGCCTGGGTGCCGCCTGCGGCCAGAGCCTTCCCCGCTGTCTTCGCCTTCCCCCGCGCCGTCGCCGGGCGACCCTCGGCGTTCGCGGCCGCCTTCTCGCGGACGAAGCGGGCGAGCTGCTCCAGGTCGCGCCGGTAGGCGTCCACCGTGTGGCGCGAGGCCCGGCGCTCGGCCGTGAGGTAGGTGAGGAAGCGCGCGATCGCCTGCTCCAGCGTGGTCCCGCCGGATCGATCGCCGCTCCGCCGCGCGTGCATCACGGGTTTGCCCTACCACCAGGACGCTGCGGCAGGCAAAGACTCGCCGGCGGTCGAGCCGAGGCGCCTCGCGGCAGGCGCGCGCCGGGCCATGACGGCCGCAGCGGGCCGCGCTCGCGCCGGGGAGCCGTGCGCCGCTCGCGGCGGGCTACGACCGACGGCTCGCCCGGGGGCGCGGGCGCGCGAGGCGTCTTCCGTCAGGGCAGCCCGCGATCACGTCAGCGCGTCGGTCGCCGTCGCGGCGGTGACGGCGCGCTCGAGCCACCGCTCCAGCACGTCGAGCTCGGCGCAGCCCTCGATGCGTGCGTCCTCCTCGGGCCGCAGCGCGAGCTGCCGCTGCGCGAGCACCCACGCGAGCGGCATTCGCGGCGCAGTAGCAGAGCGCATTCACGGCAACCAGCGCGTCGTGTTGTGGTGTTGGGCTGCTCCGGCGCTCACGTGCTGACAGATGGCTGCATCTGGAAATCGTTATCCCGGCGAGCTGATCCCTCGAAGCTGCCAGTCCATCGCTGGCGCGCAGCGACGACCTACTCGCACGCCTCGCCGAGGATGTACCCGTGCTTGCAGACGCAGCGGCACTCGACCTCGAGCTCGGGCTCGTTGCACGCCGGCCGCACCTGCCGCACCTGCTCCGCCCTCCGGCCGTCCCTGTCCGTCACCTGCACGACGATCTCGTGGTCCTCATCGAAGATGTTCCGACCAGACCAGTTGTTCGGGCAGACTCCCACGTTCGCGAACGTCGAGATGTCGGCGTCGACGCTCGCGCCCCATCCGTCGCCGGTCGGCCTCAGGTTGACAGTCCTCGACTCCACCATGACCCGCCCGGACCCGGTGTCGCGGAGCGAGCCGGAGAGCTTGACGCCGCAGGCGCTCAGGTTCGTCGCGCGGGCGCCCAGGAAGATCACCCGCCCTCCCTGCGGCGGCATGATGATGTCGACCTCGTCGCCGTCGCTCACCGGGCGCGCCACGTCGCTCGAGTCGAGCGCGATGACCTCCAGCTGGATGTCCGCGCCCTGCTCGCCCAGGTACCCGAGCTTGCACGGGTCCGGCGGAGGCTCGTCGCCGCAGGCGGGCGCCGCGAGCAGCAGCGCGACGAGCGCAGGCCCCGCGAGACGCGGCGCCCCCGAGCGGCGCGGCCAGGCCATCAGCGATCCCGCCCCTCCGACGCCGGAGGGTCGCCCGTGTCCTCTTCCGGCTCCTCCCGCGGGATGGGCGCGCGCGGCGGGCGCCTCGTGGCGCCGAAGGGGCTGGAGCTCATCGGCGGCGTCGCGCGCGAGTCGGGCGCGCGCTGGGACGGCGAGCCGCCGCGCCATCTGCCGTCCGCCTCGGCGTCGGTCAGCCCCGGCGGTCCGCCGGACGTCGCGCTCCACTCGTGCAGACCGGCCTCCGGGAAGGGCGTGCGCTCGGCCAGGTAGGCAGCGAGCAGGCGGTCGCGCTCCAGCTCCTCCGTGCTCGGCGGCGGCGGGTCGAGCGTCGGCAGGTCGTCGGTCCAGGTCAGGTCCGCCTCCTCCAAGGTCATCGCGGCCCCGGCGCTGGAGAGCCCCCGCGGCGCGTTCCGCTCGGTGGCGACAGCCTCTGGCACGTAGCTCGGCGCCCGGTCCGGCGCGTGGCCGGTATCTCGCCCGGTCGCGAAGCTCGGGGTGGTGGGGCGGTCCGGCGGCGGGCCAGGAGCGCGCCCGGGCATGAGGGTGGCGCTGGAGCCGCGGTCCGGCGGGTAACCGGCCGCGAAGCTCGGGGTGGTGGGGCGGTCCGGCGGCGGGCCAGGAGCGCGCCCGGGCATGAGGGTGGCGCTGGAGCCGCGGTCCGGCGGGTAACCGGCCGCGAAGCTGGGGCTGGAGGCCCGGTCCGGCGCGTAGCTCGGGGACCGATCCGGCGCATAGCTCGGGGACCGATCCGGCGCGTAGCTCGGGGACCGGTCCGGCGCACGGCTCGACGGGCGGCCTGGCACGTTGCTGGGAGGACGCTCGGGCGCAAAGGAGGGGCTCCGCGAGGTCGGCGGAGGCGGCGGGGGCGGCGGGGGCGGCGGATCGATGGTGGGCAGCTCGTCGTCCCAGTCCCAACTCTCCGGATCTGCTCGGGAATCCGACCGGCGCGACGTCGGGCCGAGCCGGGCATCCCCCGACCTCCGCGACGCCGGGAACGCCGCCGGCGGGCCGATTGTCGGGAGCTGGCCCACGCCTGGATCCCGCGAGGGCGCGTCGTCCCGGCGCTCGAGGCGCCGCGACGGGCGCGTCGGCTCGGCCGGGGGCACGGCGTACCTCGTCGACGGGACCTGCCCGAACGGCCGCGAGTCCCGCGGCAGCCGCGGCGGCGGCGGGACCGCCGTCGCCGCGCTCGCCGCCGCCGTCGAGGGGGGCGGCTGCGTCGAGATGAGGTTCTCGTTGCGGCCGCGCTCCGCCGGCGGCGGGCGGACCGCCGGCGCAGGCTGCCGGGGCTGCACGCTGACCGGGGGCGGCGCGCCGTGCGCGGAGCCGGCGAGCGGCCTGCCGAGCCACGCGGCCTCCTTGCGCGCCTGGGCGGCGCGGGCGCCCTCCTCCGCGGCGCGGATCGCGCGCGGCGCGAGCGTGTCGCCCGGCTCGGTCGGGGGGACCTCGTCGCCGAACAGGACCGGCGCGACGGCGGTGACGCGCGACTCCACGCCCGCCGCGCCCCGGCCGGAGCGGAACCCGAACGCGGCGCGGATCGCCCGCTCGTGGTGCGGCTCCACCTCGACCGGACGCACGATGAAGCATGGCTCCGCGCCCGGCGCCCGCTGCGCGAGATCCACGTCGAACGGCGCGCCGAGGAGGTGCCCCTGCTCGTCGAAGAGGACGCGCACCGGCGGCTGCGCGAAGCGCGCGGGCGACGAGGGCGTCGAGAGCACGACGCCCAGCTCGCCGGTGCTGAGCTGCACGAACGTCCCGGTCGGGATGATGCCGAGCGCGCCGATGAGCAGCTTGCCGATCGCCCTGTCGGTCGCGCTCTCGGCGCCCGCGAGCATCCGCTGGAGCACGGCGTCGAGCGACGATCCGCCGCTCGAGGCGCCGTCGATCGCCGGGAACGGCGCCGCCCGGAGCTCCGTGAAGTGCCGGGCCGCGGCGAGGATCCGCGCGAGCACCGTGGGGCTGCGCCGGCCGCCGTAGAGCGCGCCCTGCCGGCCGCCCGGCCGCAGCCCGAGCGCCTCGTAGGCGATCACCGTGCGCGTGATCGACGGCGCGTGCAGCTTGCCGAGCGCCGTCAGCATGACGGCCGCGCTCGCGGGCAGCCGCTCCTTCTCGTCGTCGCTCAGGCTGCGCTCGAGCAGCGAGCGCGCGGCCGGATCCTCGCCGTGGGCCGGGCCCGCGAGCACCCCCGTGAGCCGCAGCCGGCTCACGTCGTAGAGCAGCGCCGCGGTGACGAGGCTCCCGAGCATCCGCCGGTCGGTCGTGAGCTGGCGGGCGATGCCCAGCGCGACGATCGCCGTCGAGACGCTGAGCCCCGCCTCGTCCGGGTCGGCGACCTTGCCCGCGGCGACCGCGAGCAGGAGGCGCGCGTCCTCCTCGGCCGCGGCGACGAGCTTCTGCGCGACGCGCTTCACCCGATGCGGCAGCGCCGGCTCCGCGGCGCGCAGGGCCGCGTAGAACGAGCGCATCACCAGGATCGCCGCCGCGTAGGTGCGGCTGATGCGGCCGATGCGCGTGCCGTCGCCCTCGATCGCCCCGGCGGGGAACGGGTTCGTGAGCTTGCGGACGCGGACGCCGCGCAGGTTCGACTGGAGCAGCCGCGCGGCGATGCTGCGGTCGCGCTGCGCGTCGGCGAGGAGGCGGGCGAAGGCGGCGAGCTCGGCGCGGCGGACCGTCTTCTCGAGCACGAGCTCGGAGACGTCGCACGCCTCGAAGAAGCTGCCGAGCTCCAGGGCGATCTCGTACGTCTCGCGCGAGGCGCGGAGCATCTGGCCGTTGAGGAAGAGGGTGTTGCCCGCGAACACCAGCGTCGCCGCCTCGGTCCCCGAGAGCTCGCAGTACTGGACGATGCTGTCGATCGCCGACGGGACGAGCGACAGCACCGCCTGGTTCGAGTCGCTGTGCAGCAGGCACGCCTTCGCGAGCCGGTAGATCATCTGCACGAGGCCGAGCGCCGCGCGGCGCCGCACGTCGGCCTTCACGCCCGAGATCGCCGTCTCGCCGGTGATCTCGTGGAGGTTCGCCTTCTCCTCGCTCACGGCTTCCTCCCGCCCCGGGGCGACGGCGACGGCGCGGGCCTCGTCGACGGCACGGCGCTGCCGGGCGCCGGCTCGAACGCCTGGCGGCCAGGCGAGCTGAGCGGGAGCGACGCGGGGCCTTGCCGCGCGCTGGTCGGCGGGGCGCCGGAGGGCGGGGCAGGGGGGGACAACGGCGAGCCCGGGCGGGGCATCGACGGCGGCGGCGCCGCGGTCGGGGTGGACGCCGCGGCCGCGGAGGGCGGCGACATGCGCCGGCTGAACGGCACGGAGGTGGGCGGCGCCGACGCGGCGCCGACCGAGCCGGGCACCGGCGACACCATCGGCGGCCGGTAGGCGGGCCGCCCCGCGTCGCCGCCGTGGGGGCCGGCCGAGCCGCCGTGAGGGCCCGTCGCGCCGCTGTGGGTCCCCACAGCGCTCGGGCGCGGGGTGCTCCACGGCTCGAGCGGGTCCGGCAGGCTGAGCGGCCCGGCCGCCGGGCCGGCGCGCCGGACCGAGACGGGCGAGTACGAGCGCGCGGCGCGCGAGGGCGGCGAGCTCGCGTCGGGGAACGATGGCGCCAGCGACGCGGCCGACGGCGGGCGATCGCTCTGGCGGGGGGGCGCGACGAGCCGCGCGGCGATCGCGACAGCGGCGCGGGCGGCCGCGTCGCGCACCGGCGGGGTGTTCCACCAGCGCGGCTTTGTCGCCTCCTTCACCGCGCGGAGCGCCTCGTAGCTGCGCGCCTGGCAGAGGAAGTGGGCGGCGAGCTCGCGGGTCTGCTCGATCGCCTCGGACGGGATGAGCTGGCGCTTCTCCAGCAGCTCGATCGCGAGCTTCTCGGCCCGGGCGGGGTTCAGCAGCGCGACGGTCTCGATCCACTGCCGCCGCTCCACGGCCGGCAGATCGTGGAACGACGGCGCGACGATCCGCCGCACCAGCGTCGGCCCCGCGGCGAGGACGCCGAGCTTGCCGATGAGGCGCAGGGCCTCGCGGCGCACCGGCAGGGCGGGGTCGTCGAGCAGCTTCTGGAGCTCCTCGCGGACGCGCTCGGCCGCGCCGCCGGCGGGGGCGCCCTCGCCGCCCGCGGCGTCCGGGAGCTCGGCGAGCGCGCTGATGCGCACCTCGACGTGCGGGCTCGCGAAGCCGGCGTCCAGCGCGGCGAGCGCCTCGGGGGTCTTGAGCTGCACGAGGAGCTGGATGAGCGTCAGGGCGAGGGGGGCCGGGGCGCGCGAGAGCAGGTCCCCGAGCTCGGCCTCCCGCCCGGGCGACCACCGCCGCAGGTACGCGAACAGGACCTCGCGCAGGCGCTCGGACTGCACGGCGCTGTAGCACTGGCAGACGGCGCCGAAGAGCGCGCCGTCGTCGAGCGCGTCGAGCGCGTGGGCCAGCCCCTCGACGATCGCCGGATCGAGCGGCGCCATGCTCCGCCCCGGGCCGGCCTGCGTCGCGGCGCCCGCGCCGGCGGCGGCCGCCTCGTCCGGGTGGGCCGTCGCGAGGTCGTCGAGGATCGCCCGCAGCGCCTCCACCGGGAACATCGCGTGCGCGAGCGCCCGGTCGACCGAGCGCAGCGAGAGCGGCGGCGTCGCCGCCCCGCGCCTCCCCGCCGCGCCCGGCGCGCTCCGCTGGACGCCGTCGAGCCGCGCGGCGAACGCGCGCCGGAGCATCGTCTGCACCTCGAACGCGATCTCGTAGCTGTGCAGGACGATCTGGTCGGCGGTCCACGCGGTGAGCGCCGTGGTCAGCCGGCCGACGTCGCCGTGCCGGACGGCGTCGACGTAGCCGTCGACGAACGCCTCCATGTAGCGCTCGCTCCACTGCTCCGTCGGCAGCGCGATCTGGGCGCCGAGGGTGCTCCGGGTCAGCGGGTCGATGGCGAGCGCCGAGGCGGCCGCCCCCGTCTCGGCGAGCGCGGCCTCGACGTTCCGCTGCAGCGCCCTGCCCGCGAGCGAGCTCTCGTCCCAGAGGCTCTCGATCTGCGCGAGGGCCCGCGCCCCTGTCGCGATCTCGCGGCACTCCTCCTCGAACTCCTCCGGGTCGACGTCGCCCGCGGCGAACTGGTCGATCGCCATGTAGGCGATGTGCTCGAAGCGGCGATCCCAGAGCGCCGTCACCGCGTCGTCGTCCTCGCCGATGCCGAAGCTCTGGTCGCGGAGCAGGATGGCGGCGAAATCGCGGAGCTCGGCCTCGGTGACGCCGGCCTTGACCTGGATCTTCCGGACGCCGTCGGCGAAGAGCTGGTAGGGGATGCGGTCGAACGGCGGCCGGTCGGGCTGCCAGATCGGCTGGCCGCCGGAGGTGAACGCGCTCGGGGTGACCTCCCAGCGGACGCCGAGCGGGTTCTGCGCCAGCGTGCGCGTGATCTCGTCGAACGCGAAGTGGATGCCCTTGTTCACGTGCGGGTGGTTCCACCCGTACTGGCGGATGTTGCTCAGCACGAGCGCGAGCTGCTTCCACACGCCGACGAGCCGCTGGCACGTCTGCTCGACCAGGGCGATCGACGTCGGCTCCTGCTCCTCGTCGATCGCGTCGTTGCCGCGGACGAGCACGCGCGGCGCCTTCTTCTCGCGCGACGGCGTGAGCTGGCCGGCGGCGTACGCGGCGGTCAGCCGGCGGAGCTCGGCGCGCATCGCGGCGGCGCTCTGGAAGCGGCTCCCGCGCTCGAAGGCGAGCGCCTTGTCGACGAACGCCACGATCTCGACCGGCAGGTCGTGGACCTCGGTCGCGATCGACGGCGCGGTCTGCGTCGCCGCGAGGAAATACGACTCGGACTCGCTCCGCCCGCGGTTGAGCCGCTTGCCCGACAGGAGGGTGAACAGGCTCGCGCCCACCGACCAGAGGTCGGAGCGGCCGTCGATGCCCGACACGCCCATGGCCTGCTCGGGCGACATGAACGCCGGGGTGCCGAACGTGAGGCCGGCCCGCGTCGCCTGCCGCTCGGGGTCGCGCATCCGGGCGATGCCGAAATCGAGGACCTTCACGTGGCCGGCGCTCGTGACGAAGATGTTCGCCGGCTTGATGTCGCGGTGGACGATGCCGATCGAGTGGCACTTCTCGAGCAGGTCGAGCACGACGTCGAAGACGGGCAGCACCTGGGCGACGGAGAGGGTGCCGCCGGCGCTGCTCGCGAGCCGCTGGAGCGTCGTGCCGGTGAGCAGCTCCATCACGAGGAACGGCTCCCCCCGGTCGCTGAGGTCGTCCTCGATCACGGCGACGCGCGCGGGATGATCGACCCGGTTCGCGATCTTGCCCTCGCGCAGGAAGCGGTCGCGCAGCTCGGCGTTCCGGGCGAACTCGATGTGGAGGACCTTCACCGCGGCGCGCGAGCCCCTGCGGTGGGTCGCCGCGAACACAGCGCCCATGCCGCCGACCCCGAGCAGGTCATCGAGCCGCCACTTGGCGTTCAGGGATGTCCCGATCCGCGCAGCGGCTGTGTCCACGAGGTTCGGCTCCTCGGCGTGCGGATCGAGCGGGGCCATAGACCGGGCGGCGAACGGAGGCCGCGCCGTGCGCGGCAGAAGGCGAATGGAGCAGGGCGAGCATACATGGTTCCCGTTGAAGCGCGAACCATCACAAGGTCGTCCGCCCTCACGGAAGAAAGGTGGGAGAAGCGCTCCGCGCGGTGGCCGGAAGGCGCGTCTCACTCACGCGCGCAGCCGAGGACGGACAGCCACCGACGCGCGCCGCTCGAGCGGCTTCAGCGCACGCTGGGCGGCGGCGCCACGCCGGCGTCCTGCTCGGGGGCGCCCGGCCACTCGGGACAGGTGGTGCGGTAGGCCATGTCGGGCATGAGCTGCGCCCACTCCTCGCGCGTGAAGTTGCGCCCCACATAGGCGCACGCGCGGGTCATCAGCGGCTCGGCCGCGATCGAGAAGACGCGCGCCGCGCCGTCGTTCGCCGCGGCCACGACGCGCGCCGCGTCGGGGGTGAACACGGCGTCCGTCAGCGTGACGCCCTCGGCGCGGAGGGCGATCGCCTCGCCCTGCCCGTCGACCGGGAGCACCCGCGCGATGCCGTCGCTCGACACGGCCACGACGCGGGCGCTGTCGCTGCTGAACGCGATCGTCCGCACCGCCGTGCCGAGGCCGTTCAGGACGAACGGCTGTCCCTGGCCGTCGGTGCGCAGCAGCCGCACGCCGTCGTCGAGCGCCGCGACGGCAACGTGGTTGCCGTCCGGGCTCACCGCCAGCGCGGCGATCGCGCGGTCCTCGGACCCCGAGAGGATGACGCGCGGGGCGCCTTGGCCGTCTGCCGGCCACACCTTCACGTTCGGCCCCGAGGTCGCCACGATGTGCTTGCCGTCCGGGATGAACGCCGCGCGGATCAGCCCTGCGCGCTCGTCGCGCAGCACGACGGGCTCGCCCGGGACGCCGACCTCGAACACGCGCAGGATGCCGTTCCACGAGGTCGTGACGATGCGGCTGCCGTCCGGGCTGAAGGCGACGCCGACCACCCGGTCGTCGTGGGCGCCGAGCACGACCGGCGGGCTCTTGCCGTCGGTGCGCCACACCCGCGCGCTCCTGTCGGCCGAGCCGGTGACCAGGCGGCCTCCATCGGGGCTGAAATCGATGCTGAGCAGGTGCTCCTCGTGCCCCCGCAGCACCACGGGCTCACCCGCGCCGTCGGCCCGGAAGACGCGCGCCGTCCTATCGGTCCCGGCGGTGGCGATCTTGCTGCCGTCCGGGCTGACGGCGATGCCTGTCAGCGGCCCGGCGTGGCCGCGCAGGAGCAGCGGCTCGCCCGGCGCGTCGAGGCGCCAGACCCGCGCGGTCCCGTCGTCGGACGCGGTGACAACGCTCCGGCCGTCGTGGCTGAAGGCGGCGCTGTTCACGATCCCCTCGTGGCCGTGGAGGACCGTGGGCGCTCCCTTGCCGTCGGCGCGGAAGATGCTGGCGGTTCCATCGGCGGAGGCCGTGACGATCGCCGCGCCGTCGGCGCTGAAGGCGGCGCTGCGCACAGGGCCCAGGTGCCCGCGGAGGACGATGGGCTCGCGATGGGAGGCGGTGAGGACGCGCGCGGTCCCGTCGCCCACCGCGAGGGCGATGCGGTCGTCGACCGGGCTCCAGTCGGCGCTCTCGACCCCGTGCCCCTGCCTGTCCAGCACCGCGGGGGCGCCTTGCCCATCGGCGCGGACCACGTAGACCGTCCCGCTGATCGCCGTGGCGAGGATCCGGGTGCCGTCATGATCGAAGACCGCGTGCCGGATGTGCCGCTCGCCCAGGTGGACGATGATCGGCGGTTCGTCGCCCATCCCGGGGCGCCACACGTAGATCGCCCCGCTCGTCGTCCCCGCGACGAGGCGGCTGCCGTCCGGGCTGAACGCCACGCTGGCCGGCGCTGTGTCCCGCGTGGTGAGCGTGCCCTCCTCGTGGCCGTCCGCGCGCCACAGGCGCACCGTGCCGTCGGTCGAGGCGGTCGCCAGGCGGCTCCCGTCGCGGCTGTAGGCGACCGCGACAACCGCGAGGTCGTGGCCGCGCAGGACGAGCGGCTCGTCGCGCCCGCCGAGGCGAAACACGCGCGCGGCGCCGTCGGCCGAGGCGGTGGCCACGGAGAGGCCGTCCGGGCTGAAGGCCGCGTCGTGGACAGCGCCGCCGTGCCCGGCGAGCACCTCCTGGCCCACGGCAGGGCCCCAGACAACGTCGCCGAGCGCCTGCACCACCGTGGGGTCCGCGGGGCGGCCGCTGGCCCTGGCCGCGAGGCCGGCCTCCACGGCGAGCAGGCGCGCGCGCTGCAGCCGGCCCTCGGCCAGCTCCTTCGCCGCCTGGGCCGCGAGCCGGCGCGCGTCCTTCTCGCGCGACTCCTGCTGCACCCGGAGCCGCGCCTGCTCCTCCTTCCCCATCTGCCAGAGGAGCACGAGGCTCAGGCTGCCGAGCAGCGTGACGGCGACGGCGAGCACGGTGAGCAGCCGCCGCATCGACCGCTTCTGGCGCTCCGCCCGCGCGCAGGCGGCGAGGAACGCCTGCTCCTCCGCCGAGAGGTCCGCCCGCCCGTCGCACCACGACGTGAGCTCGGCGAGCGCCGCGCCGCCCAGGAGGAAGTCGTCCTTCCGCCCGTTCGCGAGCCAGCGGAGGAGCGGCGCCGTGACGGATCGCTCCGCCTCGCGCGACGCGACCCACGCCCGGTCGAAGACCGCGCCGTAGATGCGGTTGCGGACGGCCAGGCACGGAGCGCCCGCGGGCCCCGCCCGCTCCGCGGCGACCCCCGAGAGCCGCAGCAGGAGCTGGAGCCGGTCCCCGCTGTCGGCCGCGACAGGCTGGCCGTCGAGGAGCCGCTGGTACAGCCGGAGGAGCTTCGGCGCCTGCGCGCGGTGCGGCCCCTGCGCGTCCAGGCACCGCTCCGCGTGGCGCAGGCTCGGGTCCTCGGTCCGGCCGTGGCCGAGGAACCGCCGCTGCACGGCCTCGTCCACGCCGAGGCCGCGCCGCTCCCCGACGAGATCCGCGCAGAGCCGCTGGGTCATGTAGGGGTGCCCCGACGTCCACGCGTAGACGGCGTCGAGCAGCGCGTCGGGATCGGCCGCGAGCCCCTCGAGGCCCGCGCGGAACCCCCGCGCCTCGGCGCGGGTGAAATCGTCGATCCGGACCGAGCGGCCGATGGTGAACGGCGTCCGGGCCGGATCGGCGACGAGCTCCCACGGCGCCGCCGCCCCGAGCAGGCAGAAGGTGAGCCGGGCGTTGGCCGGGCGCTCGGCCCGCCGGTTCACGAACGACCGGATCACCGCGAAGAAGTCGTCGCGCGAGAACGGCAGAGACAGCGTGGCGTCGACCTCGTCGATGAACAGGACGATCGCGGAGGAGATCTCCACGAGCACGACGTCCTCGAGCCAGCGCAACCAGCAGTGCACGGGCCCGAGGTGCCAGTGCATGTCCCAGAACTCGTCCGGCGGCTCCAGCCCGAGCTGCTCGGCGATCTCCGACGCGATCCCGAGGTACCAGCCGACCGGCGTCGTCGACTCGGCGCCGAGCGCCTCGAGATCGACGCTCGCGCACTCGACTTGCTCGGCGCGGAGCCGCCTCGAGACCCGCAATCGCAGGCTGGACTTCCCGATCTGCCGGGTCGACAGCACATAGCAGAGCTCTCCCTCCCGCAGCGCCTCGAAGAGCTCCCTGTCCGCGGAGCGCTCGATATAGATGGCGCCGTCTCCCACGGTCCCGCCCGCCTCGAACCGGCGCCTCGGATCTCCCGCGCTGGCCTGCGCCTGATCGAGGTCGGGAGGCGCGGAGAAGGTCACGAATCTGACGGTGCCATGCTGCGCCGGGACGGTCAACGGAACGCCACCCAGAGACGTAAGCGTCCCCGGTGAATCACGAGGGCTCGTGACGGCGCGGTGACGTCGCAATCATGTCGAACGTCGACAGCGTGGGCCACGGCTCACGAAAGCCGCGCGGCAACGGCCTCCGGCAGCGCGCGACGCGCGACTCCGGGCGGCGCGAGGGCGAATGCGCCCGTCGAAAACCCACTTGCCACCTGTAGAAATCGTGGACCACGCGATGGAGGCTGGTGTAGCGTTCGCGCCGTGCGAGGGTCGTTGAGGGTGGGGGAACATCGCGTCGTGGCCGCGCTGGCGGCCATGTCGCTGCTGGGGAGTGCATTGCGCTCCGCGGCTCAGCAGAATCCTGCCAACACTACGGCTTCTCCCGATACCCCGGAAGCTCTTGCCGCAGAGACCCCGTTATCGCCGTCGCCGCCTCCGGCAGAGGCGGCTCCTCCGCCGGCCGATCCGCCGGGCGCGACGCCGCCGCAGCCCGCGGCGATCCGCCCCGAGCTGCCCGGCGAGGCCGCGGCCGCCTCCTCGCGCGGGCGGCCCGATCCGGGCGCGCCCGCCGCGGCCACGCCGCCGCCCGTGGCGCAATCCAGGCAAGATGGGTTCTCCTTCGGCTCCTATGGTCGCGTTGTCGCCGCGACCGATCTCCGGGGGCGCCCGGGGCGTGACGCCGATATCGTCGCTCACGGCTCTCGCCTCGACGAGTCGAGCTATGTCGAGCTCACGCTCCGCCGCGACGATCACTGGCAGAAGACCGGCGCCTCCACCGGCGTCGTCACCACCCTCGCCGTCGCTCACCCGATCTTCCATCACGACGGCGTCTTCGACGCCTCGATCGCGCTGCGGAACCTGTATCTCGAGGTGGGCGATCTCGGCGCAAAGGGGCTCTCGCTCTGGGCCGGCTCCCGCATGTACCGGGGAGACGACATCTACCTGCTCGACTGGTGGCCGCTCGACAACCTCAACACGCTCGGCGGCGGGGTCCAGTACGCCGTTGACGAGCGGACGACAGCGGCGCTCCAGGCGGGCCTCTCGAGGCCGCAGGGGCTGTTCTTCACCCAGTCCGTCGAGCGGCCGAGCCCCTTCAACCAGATGGGCGTCACGTCGGTCGAGGTGCTGTCGCGCCAGAAGTTCATCGGCAGCGCGCGGGCGGCCCACGTGATCCCGCTCCCGGGGCGGGCCGGGCTCAAGGGGGTCGCGTACGGCGAGCTCCACACGCTGGCGCGCGGGCAGCGCCAGGCCGAGCCGAACGTGCCCGACGTCTACCAACGGCTCCCGGCGGACAGCGGCTATGTGCTCGGCGCCGAGATAGGCGCCTATGCCGGCGAGCGCGACACGCATGTGAACCTCTTCGTCCGGTACGCGCGCGGGCTCGCGGCGTACGGCGAGCTCGCGACCCCGGTGCAGCTCGCGGCCGACGGGACGACCTCGGGCGCGCGCGAGCTCGTCGTGGCGCTCGGGGGCAACTGGGAGCGCGGCCCGTTCGGGGTCATGGTCGCCGGCTACGTGCGGAGCTTCCGCGACGCGAGCCCCGCGCTCGATCTCCACGACGTCGACGAGGGGATCGTGATGGCCCGCCCGCACGTCTTCTTCGGTGAGCTCGGCGGGCTGGCGGTGGAGGCCTCGTACCAGGCGCAGCAGCGCGGCGTGTTCTCGACCCCGTGGGCGCCGCCGGGCTCGCTCGACGCGCCCGAGGCGCCGCACACAGCGAGCCTCGTGCGCTTCGGCGTCTCCCCGTTCGTCACGCCCGCCGGCCGCGGGGACCTGAGCCGCCCGGTCGTCCGGCTGATCTGGGCGCTCACGCTGCGCGACGAGGGGGCGCGGGGGCTGTATCCGGAGGATGATGTCTTCGGCCTCCGCGAGACAGAGCACTTCCTCGGTCTCGGGGCGGAGTGGTGGTTCAACACCCCGAGCTGAGGTGATCACGATGTTCCGGCAGCGATCGAGGCACTCTCTCTGGCGAGCGACGCTCGGGCGAACGGCGCGCGCGCTGGCCCCGGCGGCCGCCGCCCTCGCGCTCTCCGCGGCGGGGTGCATGTCGTTCGACGAGGCCGTCGCGCAGCAGGTAGCGCTCAAGGCGCACGTGAGCGACTGGCGGGAGGAGATCATCTATCAGGTGCTGATAGACCGCTTCGCCGACGGCGACCCGGGCAACAACGCCCGGGTCTCCTCGGCGCTCGGCCGCTGGCACGGCGGCGACTGGAAGGGGCTCGAGGACCGGCTGCCGTACCTCGAGGAGCTCGGCGTCACCGCGCTCTGGATCTCGCCGATCGTCAAGAACGTCGACACCGACGCCGGCTTCGATGGATACCACGGCTACTGGACGCAGGACTTCACCGCGCTGAACCCGCATTTCGGCGACCTCGCGTCGCTGCGCCGGCTCGTCGCGTCGGCCCACGGCCGCGGGATGAAGGTGATCCTCGACGTGGTGACGAACCACGTAGGGCAGCTCTTCTATTACGACATCAACCAGAACGGGCAGCCCGACGAGTCCGTGTACGGCAGCGGCAGGCCCGGGCAATCGCCGATCGAGCGCATGAGCGAGTACGACCCGGATTTCGACCCCCGCGGCGTCCAGGCGCGGACCTCGCTCGGCGAGTCGGGCCCGGCGCCGATCGTCTTCCGCTACGACCCCGCGACCAACCACCTCCCGCCGCTCCCCGAGCTCTTCCAGGACCCCGAGGTCTACAACCGCAAGGGGCGCATCTTCGACTTCGACGACGTCGACCAGCTCGTGCACGGCGATTTCCCGGGCGGCCTCAAGGACATCGACACCTCCCGCTGCGACGTGAAGCGGGCGATGGTCGACCTGTTCGTGCGCTGGGTCGAGCTCACCGACGTCGACGGGTTCCGCCTCGACACGCTGAAGCACGTCGAGCACGAGTTCTGGCGCTACTTCACGCAGAACGTCCGGCTGCGGCTCAAGGCGCGGGGCAAGACCAACTTCTTCATGTTCGGCGAGGCCTTCGACGGCAGGGACGACCTCATCGGCAGCTTCACGAAGCACGAGGTCCCGGCCCACCCGCACGACGAGGCGCTCGGCGGCGATCTCGAGCGCGAGAACGGCAGCGAGGCGGAGGGGGGCTGTCCGGGCGACGCGCCGATCACGGGCGACATGGTCGACAGCGTCTTCTACTTCTCCCAGTACTACCAGGCCTTCCGCGACGTCTTCCGCGACGCGCTCGGCACCCGGCGCATCGAGGATCTCTGGGCCGCGCGCGAGGCCCACTACGGCACGAAGCCGAACGCGAACGGCACGGGCCTGCCGCCGACGAAGACGCTGGTCAACTTCATCGACAACCACGATGTCCCGCGCTTCCTCTACGACGGCGCGGGCGTCTCGCCCTTCAAGGCCGACCCCGAGGCGGCGCTGAGGAACGCGCTCCTGTTCCTCTTCACGGAGGACGGCATCCCTTGCCTCTACTACGGCACGGAGCAGGGCTTCCGCGGCGGCAACGACCCGGCCAACCGCGAGCCGCTCTGGATCAGCGGCTATGACACCCAGCACCCGCTCTTCCGGTGGGTCAAGCGGCTCACGGCGCTGCGCAGGGGCTACCGGGCGCTCACCGTCGGCGAGCAGACGGTGCGATGGTCGACGGATCGGACGGGCGGCTCGGACGAGGACGCCGGCATCTTCGCGTTCGAGCGGGGCGAGGCGGGCGGCGATTACGCGCTCGTCGTCCTCAACACCCACCCGAAGAAGCACAGCGCCACGAGCTTCGGCGGGGAGGCGATGACGACGGAGCTCGAGCCGGGGACCGTGCTCGTCGACGTGCTCTCGCCCGGGCAGAAGACCTATACCGTGGGCGCGCGCGGCGCCGTCGTCGTCAAGCTGCCTCCGGTGAGCGGCGCGCTGCTCGTCCCGGAAGATCAGGTCATCCAGGGTCTCTGACCCTCTTCAGCACTCCTGCCCCCGAGAGTCTCCAACATGGCTTCTGTCAAAGTGCGCGGACTCAACAAGCGATTCGGCCAGACCCACGTGCTGCGCGGCGTCTCCGTCGACGTGCCCGACGGCTCGTTCGCCGTCCTCGTCGGCCCGAGCGGCTGCGGCAAGTCGACGCTGCTCCGGCTGCTCGCCGGCCTCGAGGAGGCCGACGACGGCTCGATCGCGCTCGGCGACCGCGACGTCACCCGGCTGGAGCCGCGCGATCGCGACATCGCCATGGTGTTCCAGTCGTACGCCCTCTACCCGCACCTCACCGTGCGCGACAACCTCGCCTTCGGCCTGAAGCTCCGGAAGACGCCGCCGGCCGAGATCGAGGCGCGCGTGAAGGAGGCGTCGGAGATGCTCGGCCTCGGCCCGCTGCTCGACCGGTTCCCCCGGGCGCTCTCCGGCGGCCAGCGGCAGCGCGTCGCGATGGGCCGGGCGATCGTGCGGCGGGCGCAGCTCTTCCTCTTCGACGAGCCGCTCTCGAACCTCGACGCCGCCCTGCGCGCGCAGGTGCGCGTCGACATCCGCAAGCTGCACGACCGGCTCGGCGCGACGAGCGTCTACGTCACCCACGATCAGGTCGAGGCGATGACGCTCGCCGACGAGATCTTCGTGCTCAACAAGGGCGTCGTCGAGCAGTCCGGGCCGCCGCTCGAGGTGTTCGCCCGGCCGCGCACCCAGTTCGTGGCGAGCTTCCTCGGCAGCCCGGCCATGAACTTCTTCGAGGCGCGGATGGAGAGCCGGGACGGCCGGTGGTTCGCGTCCCAGGGCGATCTCGCGATCGAGATCGACGCCGCCGACTTCCCGGGCGCGCTCTCGTCCGGGCGGCGGGTGACTGTCGGCGTGCGCCCGCACGAGGTGGACCTCGCCTCGGGCGACGAGGGCGCCCGGTTCCAGGTGGCGATCGTCGAGGCGCTCGGGGCCGAGTCGTACGCCCACGGCACCGTCGGGGGGGCGCCGTTCGTCGCGCGCCTCGATCCGGCGGCGCCTGTCGCGAAGGGGGACACCGTGAGGATCGCGCTCCAGAAGGTGCACCTGTTCGACACGGACACGGGGCTGAGCCTCCGGGAAGCGTGAGGCGAGCCATGCCAGGTCGCCGCCGCACCCCGCCCGCGCCCGCCGTCACGGCCGCCGCGCTCGCCGCGCTGCTGCTCCTCTTGCCGGCGCTCGCGGCCGCGGCGCCGCTCCGGCTCTGGCATGCCTACCGCGACGACGAGGCCAGGGCGCTCGGCGCCATCGTCGCGGCCTTCAAGGGCGAGGAGGTCGAGCTCCTCGCCCTCCCGTTCGACGCGTACGCCTCGAAGCTCCAGGCGGCCGTCCCGATGGGCGAGGGGCCCGACCTGTTCATCGACGCCCACGAGCGGCTCGGCGACTACCGCGCGCGCAAGCTCGTCGCGCCGGTGGGCGACGCGCTCGAGCCGGGCGGCGAGGCGGTGTTCCAGGGGCCGGCGCTCGCGGCGGTGCGGCAGGAAGGCGAGATCTTCGGCCTGCCGATCAGCCAGAAGTGCATGGCGCTCTACATGAACACAGCGCTCGTCCGCGAGGCCCCTGCCTACCTCGAGGACATCGCGGCGCTCGCCGGCTCCCTGCCGCAGGGCGTGTACCCGCTCGCGTACGAGGCGTCGAACGCCTACGCGCACATGCCGATCCTCGCCGCGTTCGGCGGCACGATGCTGGACGAGAACGACCAGTTCGGCTTCGTCGGCCCCGGCCCGGAGCGGTCGCTCGAGCTCGTCCGCTCGCTGATCGCGCGGCGGGTCGTCCCGGAGGATGCGAACGGCGCGCTCGTGACCGACCTCTACAACACGAACCGCGCGGCGTTCGCGATCAGCGGGCCGTGGTTCGTTGGCGGCCTCAAGGACGAGGCGAAGCGGCGCTCGCGCGTCGTGCCGCTCCCGAAGGTGCGCGAGACCGGCCAGCCGATGCGGCCGTTCATGACCGTCGAGGCGGTGATGCTCTCGCCCGACGGCGCGCGGCGCGCCGAGGCGCGGGCGCTCGCGCGCCACATCGCCGGCGCCGCGGCCGCGGCCACGCGCCTCGAGGTAGCGCGCACGCCGCCGGTCCGGAGCGACGTGCCGGTCCCGGCCGACGACGCCTTCATCGCGGCGTTCGCCGAGCAGGCCAAGGTGGCGATCCCGATGCCGACCTCGCCGGCGATGCGCTCGACGTGGGAGCCGTCGGCGCGCGCGATCCGCAAGGTGCTGCGGGGCGACGCGCCCCCCGATGTCGCGCTCTCCGAGGCGAAGCGCCGCTTCGACGACGTGCGCCGGCCGCTCCCGCCGCCCGCCTCGCCGGCGCCGCTGCTCCTCGTGCTCGGCGCGCTCGCGCTCGCCCTCGTGCTCCGGTGGGTCGTCGCCGCGAGGCGCGCTGTTGGCGGCCCGACGCACCCGACGCGCCCGACGCTCCGGCGCGCGCTCGAGCGCTCGCTCCCGGCCTACAAGTACGTCGCGCACGCCGTCGTCGCGATCGGCGTGCTCGTCATCGTGCCGCTCGTCATCGGCGCGGCCACGTCGCTCTTCGCCGGCAGCGGGGAGAGCCTCCGGTACGTCGGCCTCGCCAACTTCATCAGCATCCTCACGGCGCGCGGCGGGCCGCTCTTCGCGAGCGGCTCGTTCTACCTCGTGCTCGCGGTGACCGTGCTCTGGACGGCGGTGAACCTCTTCTTCCACGTCCTCCTCGGCGTCTCGCTGGCGCTGCTGCTGCACCGCCCGACGCTGCGCCTCCGCGCGCTCTACAGGGTGCTGCTCATCGTGCCGTGGGCGGTGCCGAGCTACGTCACCGCGCTGTCCTGGAAGGGCATGTTCCACCGGCAGTTCGGCGCGGTGACCGGCCTCATCGAGGCGGTGAACTCCGCGTTCGGCACGAGCATCGAGCCCATCGCCTGGTTCTCGAGCTTCACGACAGCGTTCACGGCCAACGTGACGACGAACGTCTGGCTCGGCTTCCCGTTCATGATGGTTGTCACGCTCGGCGCGCTCACCGCCGTGCCCGAGGACGTGCTCGAGGCGGCCGAGGTCGACGGCGCCACGCGATGGCAGCGTCTCTGGAATATTACGCTGCCGCTGATCCGGCCGGTGCTCGCGCCGGCGGTGACGCTGGGCGCGATCTGGACGTTCAACATGTTCAACGTGGTGTTCCTTGTCTCGGGCGGCGATCCCGACGGCACCACGGACATCCTCGTGTCCGAGGCGTACAGGTGGGCGTTCACGCGAGAGGCCCAGTACGGCTACGCCGCGGCGTACTCGGTGCTCATCTTCCTGCTGCTCACGCTCGCGACGCGCGCCTCGGGGTGGCGCCGGCGGACGCCTGGGTCGACCATCCCGCAGGGCGGCGGGGCCGCCGACGGGTCGGCGCCCGCCCCGGTGGCGGCGACGGAGGCCGTATGACGCGCAAGCCCTCTCCGGTCGAGTCGATCGCTGTGCACCTCGCGCTGCTCGCGGCGGTCGCGTTCGCGCTGTACCCGGTGCTCTGGGTCATCTCGATCGCCTTCTCCGGGTCGCGCCCGCCGGTGCCGGAGGTCCTGCCGATCCCGAACCAGCCGACGCTCGAGCACCTCGAGGCCGTGGTCACGACGAGGCAGAAGGTCGGCGGCGAGGAGATCTGGCTCTTCCCCCGCCAGCTCGCGAACTCGATCGTCGTGGCGCTCGCGACAGCGGCCGTCGGCGTGACCGTCGCTGTCCCGGCGGCGTACGCGCTCGCGCGCTTCCAGTTCGTCGGCAAGGTCCGCGGCCTGCGCGCGCTGCTCGCGACGCAGATGTTCCCCACGGTGGCGAGCGCGATCCCGCTGTACCTCCTGCTCGACGCGCTCGGCCTGCTCAACTCGCGGACGGGGCTCGTGCTCTGCTACGCGTCGACGGCGGTGCCGTTCTCGATCTTCCAGCTCCGGGCGGCGTTCGAGGCGATCCCTGTCGACCTGGAGGAGGCGGCGATGGTCGACGGGGCGACGCGCTTCGAGGCGTTCCTGCGGGTCGTGCTCCCGGCGGCGCGGCCGGCGATCGCGGTGACGGCGCTGTTCGCGATCATGACGGCGTACAACGAGTTCATCCTCGCGGCGACGCTGCTCGGCAAGGAGGAGATGTTCACGCTGCCGGTGGTGCTGCAGCGGTACATCGGCGAGTACGACGCGCAGTGGGAGCGGTTCGCGGCGGGCGCGCTGCTCGTGTCGCTGCCTGTCATGGGCGCGTTCTACCTGGTGCAGCGGCACCTCGTGGCGGGGCTGACGACGGGTGGGGTGAAGGGGTAACGGTACGGAGAACCCACGCAGCGCGCACGGGGAACGCACCGAGATCACACGGCGAACGCACAGTGAACGCGCGGTGAGCGGTCGGGGGGTCGAGCGCCGCCGTCGGCCCGCGCGCGCCGCCCGCTGCCGGGGTCGCCTCCGCGCGGCCGGACCGCCGGATCTCACCCTCGCGGCCATGGACGCCCGATCGCGACCCCGCTATCTCCATGGAGCCATGCCGAAGGCCGAGGCTCCCCCGCCAGCCGCCGCGCCGGGGACCAGCAGCGCGGAGCCCCGCCCCTCGTTGGGCGGTGATGCCCGCCCCTCGTTGGGGGGTGACGCCCGTCCCTCGTTCGCCGGCGAGCCCCGCCCCTCGCTCGCCGGCGAGCCCCGCCCCTCGTTCGCCGGCGACGGCGACGCCCGCGGCACCTTCCTGCCGGCCCGGTCCGCGCCTCATCCACGCCTCAGCCGCCCTTCCTGGGAGAAGCGGTGGCTGCCGCTGCTCGGGCCTCTGCTCGCGCTGCTCGTCATCGGCGCTGTCACCTCGCTCGAGGCCGCGTTCGACTGGACCGTCCCGAACCCGCCCGCGATCCTGTCGATGATCATCGTCTTCGCGGCGTTCAGCGGCGGCCTCTGGAGCGGCATCGCCTCGTCGCTCATCTCGTGCGTCTACTTCGCGATCTACTTCTCCGAGGACGGGGCGCCGTTCGTCTACAGCGGGGAGAACCTGCTGCGGGTCATCGTCTTCGCCGTCACCACGCCCGCCATGGCGGTGATGGCGAGCATCGCCAAGCGGCGCGCCGACGCCATGGGCGAGGCCTCGCTCGAGAACGAGCGCGAGCACTCGGCGAGCCTGCGCGCCCTGCTCATGCAGCGCCAGGCGGTCGAGGCCGAGCTCCAGCAGGCCAAGGAGGCCGCCGAGGCGGCGAGCCGCGCCAAGAGCGAGTTCCTCGCCAGCGTGAGCCACGAGATCCGCACCCCGATGAACGGCATCATCGGCATGACGTCGCTCGCGCTCCAGACCGAGCTCACCCAGGAGCAGCGCGAGTACCTCGAGATGGTCAAGATCTCGGCCGACGCGCTGCTCGCCATCATCAACGACGTCCTCGATTTCTCCAAGATCGAGGCGGGCAAGCTCGAGATCGAGCCCGTCGTCTTCGACCCGAGCGAGATCCTCGGCGACGCCGTGAAGACGCTCGCGCTCCGCGCCCACGAGAAGCGCCTCGAGCTCGCCTACGACGTCGGCCCCGAGGTGCCCGAGGCGCTCGTCGGCGACCCGCTGCGGCTGCGCCAGGTCCTCGTGAACCTCGTGAGCAACGCGGTGAAGTTCACCGACGCCGGCGAGATCCTCGTCCGCGCCGGGGTCGACTCGCGCGCGCCCGTCGCGCCCGAGGAGGCCGCCGCGGACAGGCCGAGCTCGGCCGACCTCTACTCGGGCGAGGCGCTCGGCGACGTCGTGGTGCTCCACGTGCGCGTCATCGACACGGGCATCGGCATCGCCCCCGACAAGCAGCGGCTCGTCTTCGACGCGTTCGCGCAGGCGGACGGGTCGACGACCCGCAAGTACGGCGGCACCGGGCTCGGGCTGACGATCTGCGCCCGCCTCGTCGAGATGATGGGCGGCAAGATCTGGATCGAGAGCGAGGTCGGCAAGGGCAGCACCTTCCACTTCACGCTCCAGCTCCGGGCGCTCGAGGGCGCCGCCCGGTCGCGCAGGCCGCAGCTCCCGAAGGATCTCCAGGGCACGCGGGTCCTCATCGCCGACGACAACGCGACGACGCGGCGCATCCTCATCGAGACGATCGAGGGCTGGGGGATGAAGGCGGTCCCCGTCGACTCCGGCGCGGCGGCGATCGCGGCGCTCTCGGAGGACTCGGGGGTGTGGGCGCTGCCCTGGGGCAAGCCGGGGGGCAACGCGGTCGGGCCGAGCAGCTCGTTCGGCCTCGCGATCGTCGACGCCCGCATGCCGAAGGTCGACGGCTTCGCCGTCGTCGAGCACTGCCGCCGCCGCGAGATCCTGAAGGGCCGCACCATCATGATGCTGAGCTCGACGAGCGCGCAGGCGGACGCCGCGCGCTGCCGCGACCTCGGCGTCTTCGCGATGCTCACCAAGCCCGTGAAGCCGTCGCACCTCCAGGAGGCCGTGTTCCACGCCTTCGGCGTCCCGACGCGGAGCGCGCTCCGGTCGGCCGACGTGCGCCGCGCCGCGCCCGGGCCGCGCGTCCGCGGCCTGCGCGTGCTCGTCGCCGAGGACAACGCGATCAACCAGAAGCTGATGCGCCGCTGGCTGGAGCGGCAGGGCCATCACGTGCACATCGTCGAGAACGGCCGGCTCGCCGTCGAGAAGATCGCGAGCGGGCAGTACGACGTGGCGCTGCTCGACGTGGAGATGCCCGAGATGGACGGCCTCCAGGCGGCGCGCGTCGTCCGCGCCCGCGAGCGGCGCGAGGGCGGGCACATGCCGCTCATCGTCGTGACCGCCTACGCGATGAAGGGCGACCGCGAGCGCTGCCTCCGGGCGGGCTTCGACGGCTACGTGTCGAAGCCGGTGCAGGTGGAGGAGCTCTACGACATGATCGACCGGCTCGCCGCCGGGCCCTCCTCCCTGGAGATCGAGGATCCGGCGAGCCTGTCGCTCGGCGCGCCGAGCTCGTATTCGCCTGTGCCCTCGTCGTCGTTCGAGAGCGGGCCGCCGAGCAACCGCTCGGAGCGGCTGACCGGCTCGCCGTCGTCGATCGCGAGCCGGCCGATGTTCGACCGCACCAGGGCGCTGGAGCGGACGGGCGGCGACGCCGACCTCCTGCGCGAGCTCGCCGAGGTCTTCCTGGAGGAGTGCCCCCGCTGGATGGCCGACATCGACGAGGCGGTGACCGCCGGCGACGCGCGCAAGCTCCAGCGGGCCGCGCACAGCCTGAAGGGCGGGGTCGACAGCTTCGGCGCGCGGGGCGCGTTCGAGGCCGCGTTCGCGCTGGAGAAGATGGCGCGGACGAACGAGCTCGGCAGCCTCGCGGAGGCGCAGTTCGCGCTGCGCGCGCAGATCGAGCGCCTGATCCCCGAGCTCGCCGCGTTCATGCGAGAGGGCTCGCCGGCGGACCCTGCGCCGCCGGTGCAGGGCGAACCACGCTCTGATAACGAGGTGACGCGATGGTGAGGGTGCTCGTGGTGGACGACTCCCCGATGGATCGGCGCCTCTCCGGCAGCTTGCTCAAGAAGCGCGCCGGCATGGAGCCGATGTACGCCGAGAACGGCGTCGAGGCGCTGCAGACGATCGCGCGGGCGATGCCGGAGATCGTGCTGACCGATCTCCAGATGCCGGAGATGGACGGCCTGGAGCTCGTCGAGGCGATCCGCCGCGATCACCCGTACCTGCCGGTGATCCTGATGACGGCGCACGGCAGCGAGGAGATCGCGGTGCAGGCGCTCCGGCGGGGCGCGGCGAGCTACGTCGCGAAGCGGAACCTCGCGGCGGAGCTCGTGAGCACGGTCGAGAACGTCCTCGCGGTGGCGCGGCTCGATCGCCGCGAGCAGCAGCTCCTCTCGTGCCTGACGGCGACCGAGTCCCATTTCGAGCTCGACAACGACGTGGCGAAGGTGCCCGCGCTGGTGGGCCACATCGAGCAGAGCCTGGGCCGGATGCGGCTGTGCGACGAGACGGGCCGGATCCAGGTGGCGGTGGCGCTGCGCGAGGCGCTCGTGAACGCGATCGTGCACGGCAACCTCGAGGTCTGCTCGACGCTGCTCGACGAGGATCCGAGCGCGTTCCAGGCGCTCGTCGAGCGTCGCCGGCGGGAGAGCCCGTACCGGGACCGGCGCGTGTACGTGACAGCGCGGGAGACGCGGACCGAGGCGACCTACGTGGTGCGCGACGAGGGCCCCGGCTTCGACCCGCGCGACCTGCCGGACCCGACCGACCTCGCCAACCTGGAGAAGCCGAGCGGCCGCGGCCTGATGCTGATCCGCACCTTCATGGACGAGGTGCGGCACAACGAGAAGGGCAACGAGATCTGCATGGTGATGCGGTGTCGCTCGCCGGACGCGGACGGCGAGCAGGGCGGGTACGACGGCTGACGCCGGCTCGACGCGCGCAGCGGGCCCCTCGAGGGGGCGGCGCGTCCGGGCATCGACGAGCGGGGAGGGGCGGGGAGGGCACCACGGGGATGCGCAGCGCCGACGAGCGGCGGCGCGCGCAGGCGAACGGCTCGCGGGTTACGGCTTGGTCACCTCGAAGGAGGCGACGTTCACCGAGCCGCCCAGAGACTGCGTGGCGTAGTTGAAGATGCCGAAGCGGTAGCCAAGGAAGTACTGCCAGTCCTTGTTCATGTTGAGCGTGTTGCCCAGGCTGGTGAACCGGGTGCCGTCGGTGCTGTAGGAGAAGCGCGCTTGCGCGCCGCCGGCATCGGTGCGGACGTTGGCTTCCACGCGCAGCCAGATCTTGGTGCCGGACACGTCGGCGCCGGCCACCTCGGTGCCCCTGCTCGTCGTGGTCCAGGAGGTGTTCATGTTGACCCCGTTGGTCATCACGACGCGCGTCGCCCCGTTGGCCTTCTTGACCCCGATCCACGCCGACGCGTCGCGCAGCGCGGCGAGGCCGGCGACATCGCCGTTCTGCATCTTGCTGAAGTCGAGCTCGATCGTCGCGATCGAGACGGGTCCCTCGATACGACGGGTCAGCGTATTTCGAGCATCATAGAGATCGTTGGTCACCGTCGCCGTTTGCAGGGTCAGCCCAGCCCCGGAGGACCATTTGGTGTTGTCGGGGTTGTGGTTCCACTCCCACTCATGGCTCAGGGTCGCTTCCGCGAAGGTCTCCCTGCTCGCGGGCGGCTTCACCCGGTTCGAGCCGCACGGCAGGTCCGGGAAGGGGTACGTACCTCCCCATTTGCCGTCCACCAGGGTGACCGAGGGCCAGCCGTCGGACCATGTCACCGGGGCCATGACAGGCATGCGGCCGGCCGGGAACGCGTCATTGAACGCGATGTAGTACCAGTCGCCGTTCTGCGTCTGGACGATGCCGCCTTGATGCGGGCTCCCGCCGGAGCCCGCGGCGCCGGCGTAGGGCAGCTTGACCGCGAAGGGCCGCAGCTCGTAGGGACCGAAGGGGCCGTTCGTCGATCGCAGCACATACTCGCCGTTCGCGTATTGCGTGACGAGGATGTAGTAGTCCCCGTCGATCTTGTAGAAGCGAGAGCCCTCCAGCGGCCCGGAGATGTTGCCCGGCGTCTGGAACACGGCCTGATTCTTGACCTGGCTGAAGCCGTCTGCGCTGAGCTGAGCCACGCTGATCGTGCCGTTCCCGTACGCCACGTACATGGTGTCGTCGTCGTCGACCAGCAGCCCCATGTCGTAATAGCAGCCGCCTCTGTGCTTCTCCCACGGACCTTCGGGGGACTTGGCGGTGAAGACCCAGCCGCCGCCTGTGTTGTGCATGCAGCCCATCCAGTAGAAGGTCTCGTTGCTCTTTCGATACTGGAGCGTGGAGGCCCAGATGCCGTTCACGTAGGATCTGTCCCCGCTCAGGTCGTACGACGCGTCGAAGTCCAGCCGGGGGACGGAGTGTGATAGATATTCCCAGTGGACCAGATCGTAGGAGCGGAGCACCGGCGCTCCAGGCGAATGGTGGAACGAGGACGCGGTATAGTAGTAGGTGTCGTCGACGCGAATGACCTCTGTATCGGGGAGGTCTGCCCAGATGAGAGGATTGGAGTAGGTCTCGGGGCATACGGCAGGGGCGCTGCCACCCGAGCCGCCGTCGCCGCCGCCGCCGGTCCCAGGCTCGCCGCCTCCGGACGTCGTCGATCCTCCGCTGGTGCTCGTCGAGCTGCCACTCGCCGCTTGTCCACCGCTCCCGCCCGAGCCGCTGGTGGTCGAACCGCTCGTTCCAGGGCCGGTCGTCGTACCCGTCGTGGCGCCATCGCCCTCCTGCGACTCCCCGGCACAACTTGCAAGGAGAGCGAGGAGAACGGCTGCGGACGCCGTGCCGCCCGTACGTCGGGCGAGAGAGCGGACGTTGGACCATCGAGAAGCAAAGTGCATGGTGAACTCCTGATGAGAGGTGTCAGCGAGCGCTCGGCACGCGGCTCGCAGAGAAATGGTTGCGTCGAGGCGAGCTGCTTCCTGGTCGTGGCGCCTCCCCGAGCTGTCCGAGGGGCCTGATTCCTGAGGCGTCCCCTCGGATCCTTCAGAAAATTCACAGGGAGGCAGGGGGGCGGGGAGGGAAAATTTCACGATACTCCCCGTCTCCCTGTTCAATTGCCCCGCTGAAAAGGGCTGCAAACCGAGGGGATTTTTCAGGCCTGATTCACCTCCTCGTCCGTCGCCCGCTTCGTGTCGTTCGAGGGGTCCAGCTCCAATTGTGAACGTTCACATGGCGGCGTCAATCAAAATGACCGGCGCGCGGCGCTCCTCGATCTGCGCCGGGGGCGCCACGGCTGTCGATCGCCGTGCCCGTGTGAGCTGCCGTACGGGCTTCGCCTGGGCGGCCCGGTTGTCGGGCTTGCCAGCGCCCTGAGCCGCGCCGTCGCCCCGGGGAACGACGTGGCAAGGCCGGGGAATTCACGGGGCGCGCGATCGACGGATGCGGAAATGGGGGTAAATGTGAGCGTTCACATCCGAGCGCCGCGCGCGCGAGCGCAAGATCGGCAGGCGCCATGGATCGCGGTGCGGCTCACCGCGACCGTGGACGCGCCGGCGCGCGCCGCGCGTCGTGCAGAAACTGGAGCTGCTCCTCGAGAGCGCTCCACACGGCGGCGATGCGCGGCACGTGGCGCAGGCTGCGGGGCGTGACGAGCCAGAGCTCGAGCACTGGACCTGCGGGTAGACCCAGATCGAGCTCCACCAGATCCGCGTCCAGATCGAGCGCGCTGCACGGCAAGACGGCGGCGCCGAGACCCGCCCGCACGGCCTCGATCTGGGCGATGTAGCTGCTCACGACGACCTTGGGAGCCTTCTTCACGTGCTGCCTCTGGTAGTCCTCCTCGACGGTGGGGATGCGGCCCAGGTCGACGCCGACCCAGTCGAGCTCGTCGCGGCTCTTCTTCGAGAGCTTGCGGTGGGCGACAGGCACCGTGGGCAGGGTGACGATGCGCGCGGCCACCAGATCGCCGCTCTTCGGCCGGAAGAAGCGCACGGCGATCTCCGCCTCACGATGGCCCAGATCCGCCGCTTCGTAGCTGGTCAGCAGGTGGACCGACACGCGCGGGTGCCTCTCGGCGAGCACCGGGAGCACGCGCGGGATGACGCCGTGCACGGCGATCGACTCGGTGAGCGCCAGGCGAACAAGGCCCTCGACCTCCTTCTCGTGGCCGCTCGCCTCGCGCACGAGCTGGTCGGCGCCGGCCTCCATCGCCTCGACGTGGCGGCGGAGCCGCTCGCCGAGCGGGGTGAGCATCGAGCCTCCCGGTCGCCGATCGAAAACGGCCACCCGGAGCGCTCTCTCGAAGGCGGCCATGCGCCGGCTCACTGTCGATTGCTCGACCCCGAGCGCGCGGGCGGCGGCCGAGAAGCTGCCTGTGCGCGCCACCTCCAGGAAGAGGCGCAGATCGGCCCAGTCCACGTCGGCGGGCGGCACGCTTGCGCGCGGGGAAGCGGGAGAGCGAGCCATGCATCCACGCATGGCACGCCTGCCCGGATCGGTCTACCCGGATGCTGCTGCATGGCCACGATCGACGCATGCACCTCATCATTCAAGGTCACCCGGCTCCCGACAGCCTGAGCGACTCGCTCGCTCGGGCCTACGCCACCGGCCTCGAGAGAGGCGGAGCGCGCGTCGAGCACCTGGCCCTGCGCTCGCTCTCCTTCGATCCCCACCTGCGCGCCGGCTTCAGCGGTCGACAGGAGCTCGAGCCGGATCTCCTCCAGGCCCGGACCGCCATCGAGCGCTCGAGCCACGTGGCGTGGTTCTTTCCCACCTGGTGGGCGGGGCCGCCCGCGCTCATCAAGGGCTTCATCGACCGCACCTTCTTGCCCGGCTGGTCGTTCGCCTACCGAAAGCGGAGCCCGTTGCCCGAGGGGTTGCTCGCCGGTCGCAGCGCGCGCGTCGTGACGACGATGGATAGCCCGAGCTGGTGGTACCGCTTCTGGCACCGGCGCTCCGTTCATGCGTCCTTCGTCAACGCGACGTTGCGCTTCGTCGGCTTCGGGCCCGTCCGCGAGACCACCTATTTCAATCAGAACACCCGGACCCCCGCGCAACGAGCGACATGGCTCCGGGAAATGGAGCGCATCGGCGAGCGGGACGCGCGGCGGTCTCGCGCGAGATCCGGCTGATCAGGCGGTGAGGCCGCCGTCGATCGTCAGGTCGGCGCCCGTGACGAAGGCGCCGTCGGGGCCGGCCAGGTACGCCACCATGCCGGCGATCTCGTCGCCTTGCCCGTAGCGCTGCACGGGGATCTGGTCCTTGAGCTGGGCGGCGAGCGGGCCGTCGGCCGGGTTCATGTCGGTGTCCACGGGGCCGGGCTGGACGTTGTTGACCGTGATGCCGCGCGGGCCGAGATCCCGGGCCCAGCCGCGGGTCAGGCCGGCGACCGCTGCCTTGGTCGCGCCATAGACGGCCATCCCGGGGATGAGCGCGCTGTCGCCGCTGACGCTCCCGATGTTGATGATGCGCCCGCCCTGGCCCATGTGGCGGGCAGCCTCCTGCGCCGCGACGAAGAGGCCCCTGACGTTCACCGCCATGAGCCGATCGAACTCCTCCAGCGAGAACTGATCGAGGGGCGCCATGGCGGCGACGCCCGCGTTGTTCACCAGCACGTCGATCCGCCCGAAGGTCTTCACCGTGGAGGCGACGGCGCCCTTCACCGCCTCGGCGTCCGCGCTGTCCGCCCGGACGGCGACCGCCCTGCCGCCCGCCGCCTCGATGGCGTGCACCACCTCGGCCGCCTTCGCCGGCGACGCGGCATACGTGATCGCCACGGCGGCGCCCTCGTGCGCCAGGCGCCTGGCGATCGCCGCCCCGATACCCCGCGAACCCCCGGTGACCAGCGCAACCTTGCCCTTCAGCGTGCTCATCGACAGGTCTCCTTTTTTCTGGAACGATCGTTCCTGAAAAGGAAGCTACGTAGGCTGTCGCTGTCCGTCAAGCGATTTATGGAACGGTCGTTATGAAAAAAGCGGCAGGGGAGATCCCGCGGGGGCGAGGGCGGCCGCGCAGCTTCGATCAGGAGGCGGCGCTGGAGCGGGCCATGGTCCTGTTCTGGGAGCGGGGGTACGAGGCGACGTCGCTCGACGAGCTGAGCGCGGCGATGGGCATCAGCCCGTCGAGCCTCTACGCGACGTTCGGGGGCAAGGAGCAGCTCTTCCGGGCGGCGGTCGACCGGTACCTCGCCCGGGGGGGCGGGAGCATGAGCTGCATCTTTGCCAAGGAGCCGACGGCCCGGGGCGGGGTGCAGCGGCTGCTCGAGACGGCGGCCGCCGAGCTCACGCGATCCGATCATCCGTCCGGCTGCATGATCGCGCTGGGCGGGACCCAGTGCTCCCCCGGCGCCCGGCCCGTACAGGACCTGATGCGGGGGCACCGCGAGGCGTGGCACGCCTCGCTTCAGGCGCGGATCCAGCGGGGCATCGAGGACGGCGAGATCGCGTCCGACACCGACGCCGACGCGCTGGCCACGTTCTACTCGACCGTCTTGCTGGGGATGTCGGTCCAGGCGCGGGACGGCGCGTCACGGGAGAGCCTCCGCGCGGCCGTGGAGGCCGCGATGCGGGCATGGCCCGGCGCCTCGCGCGCTCCGTAGGCTGCCGCGCCGTCGGGGGGCCGCTGTCGAGGCGGGGCGGGCCGCGCACGCCGCCGTGAACCGGCGGCTGCGCGCGCTGCTGGGGGAGGAGCAGGCGTCCGCGCTGCGCGCGTCGCTCCAGCGCGTCGCGGAGCGCACGGGAGGGCTCGCGCTCCTGTCCTCGCGGAGGCTCCGCCAACCGTAGGCGTGCAGCGGTGGTATCCTCCCCAGATGCCGACTCACCACCTTGCCCAGGTCAACATCGCCTTGCCGATCGAGCCGCTCGACTCGGCGCGGCTGGCCGACTTCGTGTCCGCGCTCGACCCGGTGAACGCGCTGGCCGAGGCCGCGCCGGGCTTCGTGTGGCGGCTGAAGACCGACGACGGCGACGCCACCGGGGTGCGCGCGTTCGGCGACGACCGGCTCATCGTGAACATGTCGGTGTGGGAGTCGCCAGAGGCCCTGTCCGACTTCGTCTTCCGCAACCCCGACCACGCCGCCGCGATGCGCCGCCGCCGGGAGTGGTTCGCCCCGATGAAGGAGGCCATCTCCGTGCTGTGGTGGATCCCGGCCGGGCACATCCCGACCGTGGCCGAGGCCGAGGAGCGGCTCGAGGAGCTCCGCCGCCACGGGCCGACGCCCCGCGCGTTCACCTTCCGCCACCAGTTCCCCGCGCCCGACGCGCAGGCCGCCCCCGCCCCCGCGGGCGAGGCGCCACGCTGCCCGGCCGGCTGAGCGCTCAGCGCCCGGCGACGAGGGCGGCGGCGCCCGCGGCGCGGCGCCTCACGCCGCGCGCCCCGGCGCGATCCGGAGCAGCTCGAACTCCGCGACGAAGCCCTCGCCCATCGGGCTGCAAGCGTAGAGTCCGCACTCGACCTCGCGCGCCCCGTCGTCCTCGTGCAGGTGCGCGATGCGGAGCTGCGTCCACGCCGCGCCGTCGTCCGAGCCATCGACGATGTAGTCCGGGCCCTCCCGCCGGATGCGCAGCCAGATCTCGCGGCGATCCGAGGGGAACGGCTGGGTCGACCAGTCGCTGTAGCCGGCGTTCGTCACCACCGCGCCCAGCCGGCTCGGGCCGTTCGGCTCGAACTCCACGGACGTCTTCAGCCAGCACGACGCCGAGAGCCTCACCATGAGCCCCGCCTGGTCGTACTGGTGCGCGGGCCGGAACCGCACATGGGTGGTCATCACGAAATCGCCGCCGGCGCGCGTGAACAAGAAAGGACCGTTGTCGTTCTGGAAACCGTAGTGCGTCCGCTGCCAGTAATCGGTCTTCGCGGCGGGCTCGACAACGAGCACGCTCCGCTCCGGCGCCACGGCCCAGCGCGCCGGCGGGTGGCGCCACTCGAGTCGCGGATCGACACCGACCTTGGCAAAATCGTCTTCCAGGAGCATCCCTGTCATGACACCGGCCTCCCCAAAAGGGCATGAGATGCGACCCGCGGTGCGCGGACGCGGCCGGAGCCTACCACGGGCGCCCGCGTCGCCCGCCGCGCTATTGAGGGCGCCCCTGCGCGATCCAGCTCTCGACGAGCTGGATCTCCTCCGCGCCGAGCGCCGGCAGCCCGAGCGGCATCCCGCGCACCGCCGGATCGGCCCGCCCCGCCTCCTCCGCCTGCCGCGACAGCAGCGCGGCGACCAGGCGCGGCACGCCGCCCGGACCGCGCGCGAAAACGCTCCGCCGCTCGCCCTGATCATCGACGTACCCCGCGGCGATCCCCTCGTACGCGGCGAGGTTCAGCCCGCGCGCCTTGAACCCGAACCCGCCGGTGTTCCCGGGCCCGCCGTCGCCGAGCGCGTAGTCGGGCTCGGAGTGGCAGTGCCGGCAGGTGACACGAAACACCCTGCGATCCACCTCCTCGTAGGTCACCCGCCGCGACAGGACAGGCAGCCTCTCCGGCGCGCTCGCCGGCGCCCGCGGCGCGAGCGGCTCGGTCATGACGAACGCCGCGATGTCGCGCGCCTCGGCGGGCGACATCGGCACCTGCGGCATCGGCGTCCCCGGCTTGATCGCCCCCGGATCGAGCACCCACGCCACGAGATCGGCCGGCTCGATCCGGTCGCGCGCGACCCGCAGATCCGGCGCCAGCGCGACCGCCGCGCGCGTCTCCTTCTCCATCGCCTTGACAGGCGCGACAGCCGTCACGCCGGTCACCCCGGTGAAGGCATGGCACGTCCCGCACCCCTTGGCCTCGTAGAGCGCGCGCCCCCGGGCCGCGCTCGCGCCCTCGAGCGACACGCTCGGACGTTCGCGGCGATCGCGGGTGAGGTACGCCGCGATGTCGCTCACCTGCTCCGGGCCGAGCGCGAGCCGCGGCATCGTCGCGTGCAGCCGCGGGCGGACGTCGTGCGGCTCCAGCAGGAACCCGCGGATCCAGTCGCGCCGCAGCCTGTCGCCGGCCGCGGCCAGCGACGGGACGTCGCGCAGCAACACGAGGTTCTCGTTCCACCGCTTCATCGCCGCGGCCGGCGCCTGGAACCGCCCGGCCGCGATGTCCTGGTGGCACTGCACGCAATGGGCGTCGCGCGGCGCGGGCGCGTGCCCGGTCCCGTCGTGGCAGCGGTTGCACTGGTGCTCGGCGACGAGCCGCTGCCCGCGCTCCGGATCGCCGGCCGGCGCCGCGGCGATCGCGGCCGGCGCCGCGGCGATCGCGGCCGCCGCGCCGCCGTCCTGCGCGGGCGGCGTCGCGGCGGGGCCGGTCCCCCGCGGGTCCTCCGAGGTGCACGCGGCGGCGCCCGAGGCGAGCGCCACAAGCGCGGCGAGCAGCGGGCGGGCGCGCATCGGCGTCAGCTCTGCGGCCGCGCGTCGATCGCGCGGCTGCTCCTACAGAGGGCCGTGTTCTTCGCCATCGCCTCGCACCGGCTGGCCGCGGCGTCGTGCCCCGCGCCGTCCCCCGACAGCGCGCGCAGCCGCGCCAGCGCCGCGTACCCCTCCGGGCTCGCGAGCAGGTCCTTCTCCGCCAGGCCGCCCAGCAGCTTCAGCGCCTCGCCGCTGTGCTCCGGCGCCCTGGCGAGCGCCTCGCCGAGGTCGGTCTGGAGCGCCGGGTCGTTCTTTCGCTGCTCGTTCAGCCGGCGCAGCGCGCGGATCGACCAGTCGACGTTCGCCTTCCGGTCCTCGGCCGACGCACCGCCCCACGTCTCGAGCAGCTCGCGCGGCAGCTCCGGGGCGACCCGGAGCGCCCCGTCCGCGCGCGCGGTGGCCACGGCGAGGACGCGGAAAGCCCGGTTGAGCAGCGGATCTCTGTCATGAGACATCCGCCGGATCTCGGGGAACATCCGGATCACGCTCCCCGCGGCCGCGGTGATCCGGCCGTCGCGCAGCGCCTGCTCGGCCTGCGCGACCCCCATCACGCGGTGATCGATGGCGGGCATGATCTCCTCGCCACCGCAGGCCGACGCGTCCCCGGAAGGGACGAGGGCAGTCGCGATGAGTGCACCACAAAGCATGAGTCGAACGGCAGGACCCGTCATGAAAGACCTCCTCGGGCAGGCTGAGCCGGCGCGCCCCGTCGTTCATCGGGCGCCACCGAGCGACTGTGACAACGCCGCTCAGGAAAAAGTTGCTCCCGATCGCGCCGCGGCGCTCGAGCGCCCGGCGCGCCGCGGCCCTGCCCGAAGCCGTGTGTGCAAATGTGCGCAAATGCAATCGCCGGGTTGCCTTGGTGCGCTGGCCGGTGTCCAATGCGACTTCCAAAGGAGATCCGGCATGTTGAAGAAGCAGCGCCTCGCGGTCGCGGTCCTTCTGGCGCTGGCCAGCGCGCTCCCGGCGTGCAGCAGGGACAAGAAGGCCGACTGCGCGACCCCCGAGGTGTTCTGCGTGGGCCTCGTGACCGACATGGGCAAGATCGACGACAAGTCGTTCAACCAGTCGGCGTGGGAGGCGCTCCAGCGGGCGCAGAAGGAGCTCGGCGCCACGACGCAGTACATCGAGACAACGGATCCGAAGGACTACCCCAAGAACATCGCGACATTCGCCGAGGAGAAGTACGACGTCGTCGTGACGAGCGGCTTCGGGCTCACCGAGGCGACGCACGCCGCGGCCGCGCAGTTCGCGGGCGTGAAGTTCATCGGGATCGACCAGTTCCAGGGGCCCGGCGCCGAGAAGCCGAACGTTGTCGGCCTCATCTTCCCGGAGGACCACGGCGGCTTCCTCGTCGGCGCGCTCGCCGCGATGATGACGAAGTCGGGGAAGATCGGCGCCGTGCTGGCCACCGACGCCGTGCCGCCCGTCTGGCGCTTCGGCGAGGGGTTCCGCGCGGGCGCGCGCCACGTGAAGCCCGACGTCGAGCTCAGCGTCGTCTATCACAACGACGTCGGGTTCGATAAGACCTTCACCGATCCCGAGTGGGGGAAGACGACCGCCGTCTCGATGATCGACAAGGGCGTCGATATCGTCTTCGGCGGCGGCGGCAAGACGGGCAACGGCGCGCTGCTCGGCGCGGCCACGAAGGACGCCTACGCCATCGGCGTCGACACCGACCAGTACTACACGGTGCCAGAGGCCCAGAAGGTCCTGCTCTCCAGCGCCGTCAAGCTCATCAACGACGGCGCGTTCGACCTCATCAAGATGGCCAAGGAAGGCAAGCTCCCGAGCGGGAACTTCACGGGCAAATCGGGGTACGCGCCGTATCACGATCTCGATGGCAAGGTGCCGGCCGAGGTGAAGGCGAAGATGGAGGAGCTCAGGAAGGCCCTCCTCGACGGGACCCTCAAGACCGGGGTGCCGCCGACCAAGCCGGGGCAGTGAGCGCCCGGGGAGCTCGGGCATGCGAGAGAGGCTGATCCGGCTCCTCCGTCCGCTGCTGCTGCCGGCCCTCTCGGTGTTCACCGCGATGGTCCTCGGCGGCGCCCTCATCGCCCTGGCCGGCGGCAATCCGATCGACGCCTATGCGGGCATGCTCGAGGGCGCGTTCGGGTCGCCGCGGGCTGTCAGCGAGACGCTCGTGTGGGCGACGCCGTACATCCTCGCGGGCCTGTCGGTCTCGCTGGCGTTCAGGGGCGGGCTGTTCAACATCGGGGCCGAGGGGCAGCTCGCGCTCGGGGCGCTCGCGGCGGCCTGGGCGGGCCACTGGCTGCCGCGGCTCGCCGGCGTGGGGTTGCCCGCGGCGCTGCACGTGCCCCTGACGCTGCTGCTCGGCGCGCTCGCCGGCGGGCTCTGGGCCGCGATCCCCGGGTGGATCAAGGCGCGCGCGGGCGGACACGAGGTGATCAGCACGATCATGCTCAACTACGTCGCGCTCAACGCGGTGAGCTTCCTGCTGAACGGCCCGATGAAGGACCCCACCCCGGGCAACGTGCTCTCCCGCACGCCGCTCATCGACGAGAGCGCGCGCCTGCCGGCGCTCGTCGACGGCTTCCGGCTGCACTGGGGCTTCCCGCTGGCCCTGCTCGCGGCGGCGCTCGTCGGGTGGGTCCTGCAGCGGACGGTCTTCGGCTTCGAGGTCCGCACCGCGGGGCAGAGCCCGGACGCCGCGCGCTACGCCGGGGTCCGCGTGGGCCGCACCGTGATCGTGACGATGGCGCTCTCGGGCGCCCTCGCCGGGGCGGCCGGCGCCATCGAGGTGAGCGCGCTGCACCACCGGCACGAGCTCGGGTTTTCGCAGGGGTACGGCTTCGACGCGATCGCCATCGCGCTCCTCGGCAAGGCGCACCCCGGCGGGACGGTGCTCGCCGCCCTGCTGTTCAGCGCCATGCGCAGCGGCGCGACCCGGATGCAGTACCTCACGCAGGTGCCGATCGACGTGATCTCCGTGATCCAGGCGCTGATCCTGCTCTTCGTCGCGGCGGACACCCTGGTCCGGCGCATCTACCGCGTGCGGGGCGAGCGCGAGCGGCTCGTGCTCACGCGCGGCTGGGGTGGCTGAGCGCGAGGGTGAAGATGGCCTATCGACGGTACGGGTTCATCGCCGCGGTCGTGTGCTTGCTGGTCCTCGTCGTCGCGCTGGTCGGCGCCTCGCGGGTGCCGCCCCTCACGATCGTGGCCAGCATGGCGGCCACGACGCTCGCCGTGGCCACGCCGCTCACGCTGGGCGCGCTCTCGGGCGTGTTCTGCGAGCGCTCCGGGGTCGTCAACCTCGGCATCGAGGGGATGATGCTCGCGGCGGCGTTCTCGGGCTGGTTCGGGTCGATCTACGCGAGCGCGGTCCTGCACCTCCCGGCGCTGCCGAGCCTGCTGCTCGGCGTCGTCATCGCGATCCTCACGGGCGCGGCGCTGGGCCTCCTGCTCGCTGTGCTTGCGGTGACCTTCGCGGTGGACCAGATCCTCGCGGGGACGGTGATCAACTTGCTGGCCGTCGGGCTCACCGGCTTCTTCAACCGACAGCTCTTCTTCGGGCCGGGCAGCGCGTTCGGCGGCCAGGTCCCGCACGCGCCCGGCGTCCTGCCGCGCCTGCGCGTCCCGCTGCTCGCGGACATCCCCGTCGTCGGCCCCGTCTTCGAGCAGCAGCCGATCGCCCTGGCGGCCATCGCGCTGGTCGTCGTCACGCACCTCGTGCTGTTCCGCACGCGGTGGGGGCTGCGCGCGCGCGCCGTGGGCGAGCACCCGCGCGCCGCGGCCACGGTGGGGATCGACGTGGCGCGCGTGCGCTACGTGAACGTCGTGATCGGCGGCGCGATCGCGGGGCTCGGCGGGGCGTACTTCACGCTGGAGTCGGTGCCGTCGTTCGAGCCGATGATGACGAACGGCCGCGGCTTCATCGCCCTCGCGGCGATGATCTTCGGCGACTGGACCCCGTTCGGCGCGTGGGCCGCGGCGCTCGTCTTCGGCGCCGCGCAGGCGTTCCAGATCAACCTCCAGCTCTTCCGCGACCTCATCCCGCCGTCGTGGTCGTTCCTGCAGCAATCGTCGGTCGTGGGGCTCGTGCCGTACCTCCTGACGCTGCTCATCCTCACCGGCGTCATCGGCAAGACAACGCCGCCGGCCGCCGACGGCCAGCCCTACGAGCCGGAGGGGCGCAGGTGACGGCCGTCCTCGAGGCCCGGGGGATCACCAAGCGGTTCGGCGGCGTCCTGGCGAACGACAGGGTCGATCTCGACCTCCGCGAGGGCGAGATCCACGCCCTGCTCGGGGAGAACGGCGCCGGCAAGTCGACGCTGATGAACGTCCTCTACGGGCTGGTGCGCCCGGACGAGGGGGAGCTCCGCCGCAGCGGGCGCACGGTGGCGCTGCGCTCGCCGAGCGACGCGATCGCGCTCGGGATCGGCATGGTGCACCAGCACTTCATGCTGATCCCGGTGTTCACGGTCGCCGAGAACATCGTGCTCGGCGCGGAGCCCGCGCGGCGCGGCGGCGTGATCGACAGGCGGCGCGCCAGCGACGAGGTGCGCGCCCTGTCGACGCGCCACGGGCTCGGCGTCGACCCCGACGCCCGCGTCGAGGACCTCCCGGTCGGCGTGCAGCAGCGCGTGGAGATCATCAAGGCGCTGTACCGCAAGGCGGAGATCCTGATCCTCGACGAGCCCACGGCCGTGCTCACGCCGCAGGAGGCGGACGACCTGTTCCGCGTGCTGCGGGGCCTGACGGCGCAGGGCGTGTCGGTGCTGTTCATCACGCACAAGCTCAGGGAGGTGCTCGCGGTCGCCGATCGGGTGACGGTGATGCGCGCGGGCCGGGTGGTGGGCGCCGCGGTCCCGGCCGAGACCGACGAGCGCGGCCTGGCGGCGACGATGGTGGGCCGCGAGGTCGCGCTCCAGGTGACGAAGGCGCCGGCGCGCCCCGAGGCGGTCGTGCTCGAGGTGGAGCGCCTCAGCGTCGCGGGCCGGCGCGGGGCCGGCGGCGACGCGGTGCGCGAGGTGAGCTTCTCGGTGCGCGCGGGCGAGATCCTCGGCATCGCCGGCGTGCAGGGCAACGGCCAGACCGAGCTCGTCGAGGCGATCACCGGCCTGTCGACGGCGCGGGGCGGGCGCGTGCTCCTCCGGGGCCGCGACGTCACCGGCGCGCTGCCCCGCGCGCTGAGCGAGCGGGGCGTCTCGCACGTGCCCGAGGACCGGCAGCGTCACGGGCTCGTGCTCTCGTACTCGATCGCGGACAACCTCGCGCTCTGCACGTATTACAAGGCGCCGTTCTCCTCGCGCGGCGTGCTCCGCGACGACGCCCGCGAGGAGAACGCGCGGCGCCTGATAAAGAGCTTTGACATTCGGGCGCCCGGCCCCGGGACGCCCGTCTCGGCGCTGTCCGGCGGCAACCAGCAGAAGGTGATCCTCGCGCGCGAGCTGAGCCGCCCGGTGGAGCTGCTCGTGGCGAGCCAGCCGACGCGGGGCGTGGACGTGGGGTCGATCGAGCACATCCACCGCGAGATCGTGGCGGCCCGCGACGCGGGGGCGGCGGTGCTGCTCGTGTCGGCGGAGCTCGACGAGGTGCTGTCCTTGTCGGACCGGATCGCGGTGATGTACAGGGGCGCGATCGTGGCGACGCGGGACGCGGGCGCCGTCTCGCGGACCGAGCTCGGGATGCTGATGGCCGGGGCGGTCCCCGGCGAGGCCGCCCCGGAGGGCGCGGCGGGCGAGGTGGCGCCGTGAGCGGCTCGCGCCTTGTGCGCGCGCTGACGGCGCCGGCGCTGCTCGCGGCGGCGGCCGCGGCCGCCGTCGCGCCGCCGTCCGCCGCCGCGCCGGCGCTGGAGCAGTACCGGTATTTCCGCGCGCTCTCTCTCGATCTGGAGGGCCGGCTCCCGACGCGCGAGGAGCTCGCGGAGCTCGAGTCGCCGGGCTTCGATCTCGACGCCTGGATCGAGCGCCACCTCGACGGCCCGGGGTACGTCGAGCGGCTCACGCGCATCTACATGGATGTCCTGCGGCTGGAGCTCGGCCCGGTGGGGCTGTTCACGCCGTCGGAGACGACGCTCCGCCGGGCGCAGGTGCTCGGCCCGGACGGCAAGCCGCTCCATGTCTATTACCGCCACAACCAGCGCCGCCTGCTCCCGGTGATCGACGGCGACTTCTGCTTCTCCGAGGCCGAGAGCGGCCTCCGGGTGGCGAGCTTCGCTGCTGTCACGGGGACGCCCAGGCCCATCTCCCAGCGGCTGCTCGACGAGCGGACCACTGTCGTGCGCCCGTTCTGGCTCTACCGCGATTACCTCTCGGTCGTGCCGACGCAGCGTTACGGCGCCGGGTGGAAGGACCCGGACAGCGCCTATGTCCCGCTGCCGCAGCTCCTGTTCGAGCCGGACGGCACGACGCCGACGGTCGAGGTCCGGGTCTGCAAGGAAGAGGCGCAGACAGCCGACGTCGGCCGCATCTACGCGAGCGACATCCCCCCGTTGCCCCGGGGGGCGCCGCTGCCGGCGGGCCGCGCGCGCCCGCCGATGCCCGAGGATCGCTATGCGAAGGCGCACCGCGGCGAGCCGATCTCGTGCCGGAGCGCGCTCGCCTCGGTGATGAGCGTCGACTGCGGCTGCGGCATCGGCCTCGAGCACTGCCTGCCCGGCGACAGCTCCGGCAGGGATCCGCGCGCCTTCTCGCTGCCGGCCCACCTCCCGCTCGGCATCGAGGCCCCGATCGGCGCGGCGCCCCACACGATCTCCGGCTGGCACAAGTTCTGGTGGTCGCAGGAGGCGATTCATTTCATGAAGCACGTCTTCGGGGCCGACCGCGATTTCCGCGAGATCCTCACCGGGCGTTACACGTTCATCAACGGGCCGCTCGCGCAGTTCTATCGATCGAGCGCGCCCGCGGCGTGCTGCTCGTTGCACAAGTCGTTCGGGATGCGCGAGGACGAGGCGCCGCTGTTCTTGCCGGGCGCGGTGCCGCCTGTCGTCGCTCCGCACGACGTGTCGGACTGGACGTTCATCCCCGATCGCGGGCCGCGCGCGGCGGGGATCATCACGACGCCGGTGTTCCTCGCCAAATATGCCTCCCGCCGCGCGCGCGCGGCAGCGCTCTACAGCGCGTTCCTGTGCAAGAGCTTCATGGCCGAGCACGCGGATCTCCCGCCGTCGGACGAGCCCGACCTGATGGTCCGGCCGGGCTGCTCGAGCTGTCATGCGAGGCTGGAGCCGCTCGCGGCGTATTTCACGCGGGTCGAGGAGACGACGTGGACCTATCTCCCCGCCTCCAGGTTCCCGATCGAGAACCCTGTGTGCAAGCTGAACGCGGAGGGCAAGACGGGCCACTCGTGCCAGCGCTTCTACGATCCTGCGTTCTCGAGCCGGGAGCGCGGCGTGCTCCGGGGCGCCTATGCCTCACCGGACAACGCCGAGCGCGGCCCGGCCGGCGTCGCGGCCGATCTCACGCGCATGCCCGAGTTCGCTTCGTGCGCTGTCGAGCGCGTGACCGAGTCGTTCCTCGGGCGGCCGCTGCGCGACGAGGACGAGGCCCTGCTCCGCGCGCTCCGCGAGCGGTTCGTGTCGCGCGGCTACCGGATGCGGTCCCTGGTCGAGGCGATCGTCCGCTCGCCGGCCTATGCGCGCGCGAGCAACCAGCGGCCCGCGCTGGAGCGCGCCGGCGGGGGCGCGCGGTGATGCGCGGCCGGGTGAGGGCCTTTGCCCTTGCCGGGACGGCCGCGCTGGCCGGCGCCTGCGCCCCGCCGGAGGCGGTGGCGCCGCGGCCCGCCGCGCCGCTCCGGGAGACGGGGCGCGTCGCCCAGAGCCGCGCCCCGAGGCGGGACGTGCGGCTCATCCCGGCCGAGGCGTACCTGAGGACGTACCTCCGGCTCTTCGGCGGCCTCTCGCCCGCCGAGGTCGAGCGGCGTGCGCGGGGGGACGACAGATCGGCGCTCTTCGATACGTGGGGAGACTACCTCGCGGCGCTCGGGCTCCCGGATCACGGCATCGATTTCCCGCGCGGCACGCAGACCAACGCGCTCATGATGGCGGCGTTCGAGCGGCTCGGCATCGCGCTCTGCGACCGCGCCCTGGAGCACGACCTCAAGGCGAGCGTGCCGGTCCCGATCGAGCGCCGGCTCATCTTCGCCTTCGACCTGCCCGCGGAGGACCTCGACGAGCCCGCCTTCGCTCCGCGCTTCGACGTGCTGCACCGGACCTTCCTGAGCTACCCCGCGCGCCTCGCGCCGCCGGACCGGCAGGGGAGGTTCTTCGCGCTCTACCAGGGCACGGTGGCGCGGCACCGCGCGAAGGGCGCGCCGAAGTCGCGGTTCTCGCCGGCCGAGGCAGGCTGGGCCGCTGTGTGTTACGGGCTCGTGCGGCACCCGGAGTTCGTGCTGTATTGAGGGTTGCTCTTGCGTCCCGAGCCTCCGAGATCCGGTGACGGACGGGCTCGCTCACCTGTCCTTGCGCCTGGATTGCCGCCGCAGGTCGCGTGGCGTCGAGCCGGCCAGATGGTGCATGGTGTAATGCAGATTGCTTTTCGTGCGCAGCGCCATGCACGGGCACAAGCTCACTGTCCGGATTCCCAGGTCGTGACGCGTCGAGCTCAATCTTCCGGAGGAGGCGCCGGAGGGAGAAGCCGAGATCCTCGTGCTGACCCAGGAACAGCGAGAATCGATCGTGCGGGCGCGGGCGGCGTCAGAAGGTACCCTGAGGACCACCCGTGATGGCTCGTCTCGACCCCTGTCCTCGTTGCCATGCGCTCCCGCGCCGCGCGCTGCTCCAGGCCGCCGCGGGCGCGGCGCTCGGCCTGTCGGCGGGCGCGCTCGGCCTGCCGGCGCGCGCGCTCGCCGCGCAGACCAAGTCGGCGGAGGACGAGTTCTTCGTCTTCATCCACGCGTCCGGCGGCTGGGACGTCACGCTCTGGGCCGACCCGCGGAACGAGGCCAGGGGGCTCGTCGACCCGGCGACGACCGACAACACCGACGCCGCGCCGCTCCGCCTCTGGGTCGACGCGCCCGGGCCCGGCGGCGCGAAGACCTTCGCCCCGGTGAGGCCGCAGGGCTCGAACCTCGCGTTCGGCCCCGGCATCGGCGCGCTCGCGGCGCTGTACGACCGGCTGTGCATCGTCAACGGGCTGGCGATGAACACCGTCAGCCACCCCGACGGCATCGCCTTCGCGACCACCGGCAGGCACCTCAGCGGCGGCCGCTCCACGTCGTCCAGCCTCGACGCGATCTGCGCGAGCGAGCTCGGCGCGGGCCAGACCTTCCCCGTCGTCTCCGTGCAGTTCCCCTCGTCGTTCGTGGGCGACCGCCTCGACCGCCGCGCCGCCCCGCTCATGGTGGCGGACATCGGCACGATCAGCCGCTCCCTCACCCGCGCGAAGCTCTACGACACAGCCGAGGACCGCGACGCCGTGACAGCGCTCCTCTCCGAGGAGGCCAGGTCGCTCGCCGCGCGATCGAGCACCACCGGCACCCTGGACGGCTTCGCGCTCCAGGCAGAAGGGCTCGCCAGGATGCTCAAGTCGGGGCTCCAGGACGTGTTCTCCAAAGGCAAGCTCGTCCAGGCGCACCCGGAGTTCAACCACACGGCGCGCTTCGCCAGGCAGGCGGCGGTCAACGCCGCGTTCGCGCTCGAGGCGATGCGGCGGAACGTGGTCCGCTGCGTGAGCTTCTCGAGCACCGGGTTCGACACGCACACGAGCAACTACCGCCAGCACGCGGCCACGCAGCAGGAGCTCTTCGATCTGATCGCCGCCCTCGTCCGCTCGCTCGACGCGACCCCGCACCCGACCCGGGCCGGCAAGAAGCTCTCGGATCACACCCACCTCCTCGTGACGAGCGACTTCTGCCGCACGCCGCAGATCAACACGGCGATGGGCCGCGACCACTACCCCAACAACTCCGCGATGGTGATCTCCCCCCGCTTCCGCGGGAACTTCTCGTTCGGCAAGACCGACCCCGAGCAGCTCCTCCCGGCCGCCGCGAAGGCGTTCCGGGGCGGCCCGCGCCCGATCGCCCCGCCGGACCTGCTCGCCACCTTCCTGTTCGCCTTCGGCATCGCGCCGCGCGAGCACCTGCGCGACGGCGAGGTGGTGCCGGAGCTGCTCCGGAGCCCGTGACGCGCCTCCGCAGCGCGGCCCCCCGCGCCCTTCTCGCGCTCGCGCTCGCCCTCGCCGGCTGCGCCGGGCAGGCCGCGGCGCCGGCCCGGCCGCTCGCCGTGCGGCCGGTCGCGTGGCCCCCCTCGGCCGGGCTCGGCCCCGTCCGCGCTGTCGCCGACGACGGCCGCCGCGTCGTGCTGTTCCACGACGGCGCCGCGGCCGTCTTCGTGGACGGCGCGCTCGCCCGGGTCGAGCGCGCGCCCCACCGCTGGGTCAGCGCCGCGGCGCTCCCCGCGCCCGACGGCCACGGCACGTGGATCGTCGGCGTCGACGCCGAGGGGCGCCTCCTCAGGCTGCCGGGCCAGGGCGCGTTCGAGCCCGTCGCCGATCGCTACGGCCTCGAGCGCGCCCCGGTGCGGGCCGCGCTCGGCCTCGGCGGGGGCGGCGCCCCCGTCGCAGGCGGCGCCGCCTTCGCGCTGGACGGCGAGATCGCGGTGGCGGACGGCGCCACCGTCACGCGCTACGCGACCGGGCCGCTCGAGGCGTTCGCGGCGGGCGGCGGGCGCGTGGCCTTCGCGCTCGGCGACGGGCTCCGCGCCCTCGACGTCGCCACGCGGGCGCTGCGGTCGTACCCGCTGCCGGACGGCCCCGCGCCGCTCCTCGCCGTCACCGGCGCCGGCAGGCTGCTCGCGGCGACCCCCGCGGCGCTCTACGAGGAGGACGCCGCCGGCGTGCTGCGCCTCCGGCTGCGGGCGAGCGCCGCGCTCCACGCGCTCGCCGTCGCCGGCGATCGCGTGTGGTTCGCCGACGGCGACGAGCTCGGCGTGCTCGACGCGACCGGCGCGCGCGAGACCCGCGGCGCGCGCCTCCCGCGCGGCGGGAAGCTCATCGGCTCGCCGGGCGGCGACGTCTGGCTGCTCGCGTCGGGCGCCCTCCGGCGCTTCTCCGCGGGCGACGGCGACGCCGCGCCCGCCTGGGACGACCTCGCGCCGGTCGTCGCCCGCGCGTGCGCGCCCTGCCACCTCCCGGGCGGCGAGGGCGGGGTCGACCTCTCCACGCCCGCGGCGTGGACGACGACGACGACGCTCCGGGAGTCCATCGCGCGCCGGGTCCTCGAGGAGCGGACCATGCCGCCCCCGGGGCGCCCGCTGTCCGAGGCTGATCGCGCGCGGATCCGCGCGTTCGTCGGGCGCCCGGGGCCGGCCGGGTCGCCGTGAGGCGCGCGGCCGTCGCCGCGGCGCGCCCGTCTTGCGCTACCCTGGGGGTCCACCGCGAGAGGAGAGCTGCCTGATGATGTCGTTCAGCCCTGATCCACGCGTCGCTGAGCAGCAGATGCAAGCCATCATCTACTATCTCACGGGGTTCGGTTACATCGACGGCGAGCTCGACGCGACGGAGAAGTCCTTCATCCGCGGCTACATCCAGGAGCTCGTGTCGCAGCGCGCGCTCGACGCCCTCGGCGCCGAGGCTCCCGCGAACCAGGACGTCATCGCGCGGTGGACCGCTCACTTCCACGAGGTGTTCGCCGAGGTCGACCACCAGATCCAGACCCTCTTCACCGAGAGCGTCGCCGACGGAGAGGACCCGAGGGACTTCGTCCTCGCGAAGATCAAGCTCCGCTGCTTCGAGCTCCTCGACAGCTTCGACGAGGACAGCCGCGAGGCGCTGCTCGCGATCGTCGACGGGCTCATGCTCGCCGACGGCGTCGTCCACCCGAACGAGCAGCGGTTCCGCGACGAGCTCTTCGCCCTCCTCGCGACCCCGACCGAGATCGACGACGTGGACATCGAGCCGGTCGAGCAGGGCGCGATCGTGATCGACCCGGCCACGCGCAAGAAGGCGCGCGAGATCGATCACCCGTTCTTCAAGGCGTTCGAGTGGGACTACGCGAGCGACCCGGCCACGTTCGCCGAGCAGGCCAAGGTCGACCTCGACCTGATGCGCCGGTTCGAGGAGAAGCTCGAGGAGCAGCGCGCGCGCGGCGCGGGCCGGCTCGACGGCGCGACGGATTTCTCGGGCTTCGCCGGGCAGCCGCCGTTCCTCGACGGCCACATCTACGTCGCCTCGCCCGACCCCGCCGAGGAGGTCGAGCTCCTCGTCGTCGGCGACCTGCACGGGTGCTACTCGTGCCTCAAGGCGGCGCTGATGCAGGCCGACTTCTTCGCCAAGGTGCAGGCGCACCGCGAGGACCCTGCGCACAACCCCCGGATGATGCTCGTGTTCCTGGGCGACTACATCGACCGCGGCAGGTTCAGCTACAACGGCATCCTGCGCACGGTGATGCAGCTCTTCCTCGCCGCGCCCGACAACGTCTTCGTGCTGCGCGGCAACCACGAGTACTACGTCGAGCTGAACGGCCGCGTGCTCGCGCCGGTGCGGCCCTCCGAGGCGATGAGCTCGCTCGCGGCGATCGCGCCGAACGAGGTGTTCGCCGCGTACATGCGCCTCTTCGAGGCGCTCCCGAACATGCTGATCTTCGACCGCATCCTCTTCGTTCACGCGGGCGTCGCGCGCGACGACACCCTCGCGGCCAAGTGGCGGTCGCTGTCCTCGCTCAACGACCCCGAGATCCGCTTCCAGATGCTGTGGAGCGACCCGAGCGAGGCCGACGCGATCCCCGCCGAGCTCCAGCGGGCCACCGCCCGATTCCCGTTCGGCAAGCGGCAGTTCAAGAGCTTCATGCAGAAGATCGGCTGTACCACCCTGATCCGCGGCCACGAGCGCATCCCGGAGGGGTTCCGCGTCGTCTACGACGACCCCGACGGCGTGCTGCTCACCCTGTTCTCCGCCGGCGGGAAGACGAACGACGACCTGCCGCCGACCAGCAATTACCGCGAGGTCACGCCGATGGCGCTCACCATCCGGTACAAGGGCGGAGTCAGTCAGCTCACGCCCTTCGTGCTCGAGTACGAGCGGTACAACGACCCCAAGTACAACGCGTTCTTCCGCGAGCAGCTCCCGTCGCTCGAGATCTCCGCGTGAGACGGGCGCGCGCGCCGCGTGACGGGCGCGCGCGCTGACGCACACAGGCGCTGATCGGCCGATGGGTGGGATAACGTCGGCTCCGCGCGCCGCGCGCCGTCGAGGCCGCGCCGCACCTGGACGACGTCGTCACGGTGTGCCGCTCCGCCTGGCACACCGCCGCCTGGCATGCCATCGGACACGCATGAATATCCTTCAATCGACGGGCTTATCCTCCGGCGACCGGGGGCACGCTGGTTGCAATGCATCTGGCATGCATCGCCGCTTATCCCTCGGTCTTGGCTTGCTTACCTCTCTCCTGCTCGCCGTGGGCTGCGGCGAGGTGGAGAACAACGGCGGACCGGGCGGCGGGGGTCCGGGCGGCGGCGGCTCGGTCACGGGCAGCGGCGGCGGCGCGGTCACGGGCAGCGGCGGCGGCGCGGTCACGGGCAGCGGCGGCGGCTCGGTCGCGAGCAGCGGCGCTGGCGGAGAATTGCCGGCGCGGTGCGCGCTGCCGCAGGACGTCGGCCCCTGCGACGCGGCGATCCCGCGCTACTGGCACGACCCCAGCACCGGCGTCTGCGTTCCGTTCACGTGGGGCGGCTGCGACGGCAACGAGAACCGCTTCGAGTCGCTCGCTGCCTGTCAGGAGGCCTGTCAGGGCGGCGCCCCGGACATGGATACCTGCGCGTCGGCGGGCGATTGCGTCCTCGCCTCGCCGCGCTGCTGCGCCTCCTGCGACCCTGTCGACGCCAGCGCTTTCGTCGCCATCCACCGCGAGGCGTCGGCGGATTATTCGGTCGCCACCGGGTGCGGGGACGTGGCGTGCGCGCCGTGCCCGCCGGCCACCGAGGCCGAGCGCACCTCCCAGTACTTCACCGCCGCGTGCGAGAGCGGGCGCTGCGTCGTCCTCGACGTGCGCGAGTCCCCGCTGACGGAATGCACGCAAGACGCGGACTGCGCCCTGCGCGACGGCGTCGGGTGCTGCGAGGGGTGCGACGGGACAGGCATCGTCGCCCTCAACCAGAGCGCGGATCTCGCCAGCATCGTCTGCCCCGAGGGCTTCGGCGCGTGCCCTCCGTGCGCGCCCGTGTATCCGGCAGGGATGACGGCGAAATGCTCGGAGGGCAGGTGTCAGCCCTCGATGCCGTGAAGGAGAGCGTTCCCTGTGTGCGCCATCAGGCGCCGTCACCCGCGCCGTAGATAAGGCTCTCCCGGCCACCCACAGGCGGCGCCTCCCCGGCCGCAGCGCGTCACCACCGCGCTGCGCCATCGCCCCTGAACGGATCCAGCGCATGGACGAAAAGCACCCGCGGCGCGCCCGCCGCGTTGACGGTCGGCGCTCGTCGCCGATAGCCTGTCTCGGGCCCCGCTTGTACATTCTTGCTTTTCGACCTCTTCACGAAGGGAGCTGCCCTTGAAACGAAGCACCCCGAGGATGCTGCTCGCGGTCCTCGCGCTCTCGAGCGCGGCCGCGTGCTCGGGAGCCGACCGAGGCCCGGACGGATCCTCCAGCTCTGGCGACGGCCCTGACACCGGCCCTGGCACCGGCCCTGACACCGGCCCTGACACAGGCGTCCAGTGCGCACCCGGCGTCACCGCGCCCGGCCCGACGCCGCGGCTGACGCGGCTCACGCACGCGCAGTACGACAACACGATCCGGGACCTCTTCGGCAAGGACATGAAGGCCGCGGCGTCGTTCCTGGCGGACCCGGCGTTCGAGGGGTTCACCAACAACGCCAGGGCGCTCACCGTCTCCGACCGCCTCGCCCGCGATTACCGCCGCGCCGCCGAGACCATCGCGGAGAGCGCCGTCGCCGACGAGGCCGTGCTCGGCAAGATCCTGCCCTGCGCGCCCGAGGGAGACGGCGCCGCGTGCGCCCGGCGGTTCATCCAGGAGCTCGGCAAGCGCGTCTACCGGCGGCCGCTCTCGGCGGAGCAGGAGGAGGCGTACGTCGCCGCGTTTGCGCGCGGCAATGGCCTCTTCGAGGCGGGCACGCCGTTCGAGCAGGGCGTCCGGCACGTGATCGAGGTGATGCTCCAGTCGCCGCACTTCCTCTACCGCGTCGAGCTCAGCGAGGCGCTCGACGGCGAGGACATCATCCCGCTCGACGGCCACGAGGTCGCTACCCGGCTCTCCTACCTGCTCTGGAACAGCCTGCCCGACGACGCGCTCCTCGCGGCCGCCGAGGGCGGGGCGCTGGGCACGCCCGAGGGCGTCGAGGCCGAGGCGCGGCGCATGCTGGCCGATCCCAGGGCGGTGAGCGCCCTGGACGACTTCCACGACCAGTGGCTGCAGGTGAGCCGCTACGACGATCTCACGAAGGATCCGGCGCTCTATCCGGACTTCGACGCGAGCGTGTCCTCGGCCATGAAGGCCGAGACACGGCGGTTCATCCGGCACGTCGTCCTCGAGATGGAGGGCGACTACGAGGCGCTGATGACCTCGTCCGTCGGCTTCGTGAACGACAAGCTCGCCCCGATCTACGGCGTCGAGGGCTCGTTCACGAGCGAGCTCGTGGAGACGCCGCTCGACCCGGGCGCGCGCGCAGGGCTGCTCACGCAGGCCGGCTTCCTGAGCTCGCACGCGTTCTTCAACAAGACGTCCCCGATCCACCGCGGCGTGTTCATCCAGCGCCAGATCCTCTGCGCGGATCTGCCGGATCCGCCGGCGAACGTCGACACGGAGCTGCCGCCCATCCAGGGTGAGATCAGGACGACGCGGGATCAGGTGGAGGCGCACACGTCCCCGAAGGCGTGCAGCACGTGCCACGGCATGATCAACCCGCCCGGCTTCGCGTTCGAGCACTTCGACGCGGTCGGGCGATACCGCGCCGACGAGGGCGGCGCGCCCATCGACGCGTCCGGCACGCTCACTGTCGGCGCGACGGAGATGCGCTTCGACGGCGCGATCGACCTCGTGAAGCAGCTCGCGCAGAGCCCCGTCGCGGAGCGGTGCTATCTGACGAACTGGTATCGATACGGCAATGCCCGCCAGCTCTCGCCCGAGGACGCGTGCACGATCGAGGAGCTCGACGCGAAGCTCGTCGAGACCGGGTACAACATCAAGGAGCTGCTCGTCGCGCTCACGCAGACGAAGACGTTCAGGAACCGTGCGGTGGAAGACGCGGCGGAAGAGGTGGAGCAATGAATCGCAGAACGTTCTTGCGGGGCGCGTGCGGGGTGATGCTCGGCCTCCCGTTCCTCGAGTCGCTGCGGGCGCGCGACGCCAAGGCCGACGCGCCGACCGCGCCGCGCCGGTTCATCGCCTTCTTCATGTGCAACGGCGTGAACATGGACCGGTTCTTCCCGGGCACGGCGTACGGCGCGCTGACGGCCGCCTCGTTCGGCGCAGATCGGGCGATCGCGCCGCTCGCCGCGTACAGGGACAGGCTCCTGATCCCGCGGGGCATTCACATGGTGCCGCGCGGCTTCGGGCGGGACATGAGCGCGGGCGACGATCACGCGAAGGGGATCGGCTGCAAGCTCACGGCGCAGCCGCTCGTCCAGGGCAGCCAGTACCCCGCGGGGATCTCGCTCGATCAGTTCATCGCGAACAAGATCAACCCGCCGGGCACGCCCGCGCTGACGCTGATGGTCGGGGCGAAGACCCCGAACGTGCGCGGGCACATCTCGTACAGCGGCCCCGAGCAGCCCGTGACGGGTGAGAACAACCCGTGGCTCGCGTACCAGGACCTGATCGGCGTGACGAACCTCGAGGACGAGGCGATCGTGCGGCTCACGAAGCGCCGCCAGAGCGTGCTCGACCTGGTCGGGGCCGAGTACGAAGGCCTGCTCAAGAAGAAGCTCAGCAAGGCCGATCGCGACAAGCTCGACATGCACTTCCAGACGGTGCGCGACCTGGAGGTGGGCATGGGCAACGCGGGGGTCATCCCGCGCGAGCTCCCGCCGGAGAGGGCGGCGGAGATCGAGGGGATCGACCCGCAGACCGTGGCGTTCGACGCCGAGTTCCGGACGATCGGCCGCATGCAGATGGACATCCTCGCGCTGGCGATCGCGACAGGCGCGACGCGCTCGGCGACGCTGCAGTGGGGCTCGGGCGCGCACGGGCCCATCTTCAGGTGGGACGGGATGAACCACGAGTACAACCACCACAAGCTCTCTCACGGGAACACGAAGGACGACGACACAGGGAGCGTCGTGGACGGCTACGAGGAGATGCTCTTCAACATCGATCGCTGGTTCATGGGCGAGTATGTCTATCTGCTCGACCGTCTCGCGGGCTATGACGAGGGCGGGACGTCCGTGCTCGACAACAGCGCTGTCGTGTTCATGAACGAGCTCTCCAACGGGAAGTGGCACGACTTTCGCGACCTTCCGTACATCATCGCGGGGAGCTGCGGCGGCTACTTGAAGACGGGTCAGTACATCAAGGTGACGCGGCAGCAAGACACGGTGCAGGACAAGGATGCTCCCCACAACAAGCTGCTCACGACGCTCGCGAACGCGGTCGGCTGCACCGAGGAGGGCGGGGGTCCGATAAAGAACTTCGGCTCCTTCGGCGAGGAAGGCGAGCTCGACGTGCTCAAGGCCTGACCGGCCCATCTCCTGGGCTGGCGGCGCGGCCTGCGCGCCGTCGTGCCGGGCCGCCTGGCACATCCCCTGCAATCCAGCTTCGTCCTCGAAAGGAGCGCTGCCTTTCATGACGAAGCGACCTTCCCGACGGACATTCCTTCATGCAGTGGGTGCCGGCGTCGCGCTCAGCGCGTGTGCAGGAAGCGCGCAGGTGGGGCAAAATGCCACATCTGCGAGCGGGGGTTCTCAGGATCCTCCCAAGGGCCCTGCGCCCGGCGCGCCCGGGGCGAAGGACGTCGAGCTGCCTGCCGGGGGCGTGATGCCGATGAGGCCTCTCGGGCGGACCGGCGTGAACGTCAGCCTCGTGGGGCTCGGCGGGTACCACATCGCGAAGCCGAAGGACGAGCAGGAGAGCATCCGGCTCGTCCGCTTCGCGCTCGATCACGGGATCAACTTCCTCGACAACTGCTGGGATTACAACGAGGGCAGGAGCGAGGAGCTGATGGGCAAGGCGCTCCAGGACGGCTATCGCCAGAAGGCCTTTTTGATGACGAAGCTCGACGGCCGCACGCGCGCTGTCGCCGAGGCGCAGCTCGAGCAGTCGCTCCGTCGGCTGCGGACCGACGTCATCGATCTCGTGCAGATGCACGAGATCATCCGGATGAGCGATCCCGAGCAGATCTACGGGCCTGGCGGCGCGATGGAGGCGCTCGTGGCCGCGAAGAAGGCCGGCAAGATCCGGTTCATCGGCTTCACCGGCCACAAGGATCCGGACATCCACCTGGCCATGCTGCAGATGGCGGAGCGCCAGGGTGTGCCGCTCGACGCCGTGCAGATGCCGCTCAACGTGATGGATCCCCATTACCGCAGCTTCGAGAAGAAGGTGCTCCCCGTGCTGACCGAGCGTGGCATCGGGGTGCTCGGGATGAAGCCGTTCGCCAGCGGGGATATCATGATGACCGGGGCGGTCTCGGCGACCGAGTGCCTGCATTACCCGATGAGCTTGCCGACGTCGGTGGTCATCACCGGTTGCGATACGATGGGGGTTCTCAAGCAGGCGCTCAGGGCGGCTTACACGTTTCAGCCGCTCGGCAGCGAGCGCGTCTCGGCGATCCTGGCGCGCACCGCCGCGCTCGGGGCCACGGGGAAGCACGAGCAGTTCAAGACGACCGAGCGATTTGATGGGACGACGAAGAATCCGCACTGGTTGACGACGGCCAGGGTATGAGCGGAGAGAGAGCCGGTCTTCGGGGCTGGTTGGCGTCAATCCATCGCCGGTCCTCAGTCCCCCGTCTTCCGTCTTTCGTCTCCCGTCTTCCGTCTCCCGACCCATCGTCTCCGTGCGCGTCTGTCGTGCGCGTGCGCGTGCCCGATCCATCCCTTCTCCCGTCACCGTGAGACGTGTAGCGGCACGATGGAGGACGTGGAACGCGCACGCGCACGAGCACGCCAGACGAGGACGATGGTCGTAAGACGGGAGAGGGGAGACGGGAGACGGGAGACGGGGGCGAGAGGGTTTGGTTGCGCGGGCAACTCTCGCGGTGTTCCAGCGTCAGCTCGAGAGATACCCCCCCTGTCTGATTCAGAATCCGAAGGTGGGATCCCTCTCGGAAGCTCCCTTGCTGGTGGGCGCGGCCGGCGCAGATCGCCTGGGCGGGGAAGGCGACGCCGGGCGCGCCGGCCTGGAGGCCCTCGCGGTGCCCGGTGGGGACGCCGCCGGCGGCGTGGCGGGCCCAGCCGAGGCTGACGAGGAAGCAGCGGGGAGGGCGCTCGACGGAGGCGGGGAGGACTCCTGCTCGACCGGCGCCGGCGGAGGGGCGGGCTCCTGTGCGACGGGGGGCGGCGGCGCCGCGGGCTCCTGCGCGACGGGCGAAGGCATGTCCGCCGGTGTGACGGGCGCGTCCGGAGCGGGCGATCGAAGCACGACGACGGCGACGATGCCCGCCGCGACCGTCAGCGCGCTGGCGATCACGGCGGGCAGCGCCCTGGACGAGGAGCGACGCTCCGGTGGCGCGGGGAGGGCGCCTCCCACGGCCTCCAGCGTGCCGCCCGGACCGGGGACCCCGCCAGGTACCTGCATGCGGCCCGCGACGACCGTCTCGCCCGCGGCGAGCGTGCCGCCGGCGCCGACGCCGACATCGAGGGCCACCGTGCCGCCCCGGAAGGCCGGCGCGCTGCCCGAGCCCGGCGCGCCCAGCGCCGGCGTGTTGCCGGAGCCCGGGGCGGCGTGAGACGGCGCGCTGCCCAGCGCCGGCGCGCTGCCCAGCGCCGGCGCGCTGCCCAGCGCCGGCGCGCTGCCCAGCGCCGGCACGCTGCCCGAGCCCTGCACGGCCAGCGCCGGCGCGCTGCCCGACCCCGGCCTGCCCAGCGCCGGCGCGCCGCCCAGCGCCGCGAGCGCGCCGGTCGAGTCCATCGCGTCGCGCGGCGCGGGGAGGGGTGTGCGGTGCACGGCCGCCGCGAACGCGTGGGCGAGCTCGCTCGCGCTCTGGAAGCGCTCCGCGGGCTCGCGCTTGAGCGCGCGCGCCAGGAACTGGTCCAGCTCGGGCCAGAGGTCCGGCGCGAGCTGCGAGGGGACGGGGATGTCGCCCGTGCAGATCTCCACGAGCACGTCGCCGAGCTCCTCGCCGGGGAAGGGGAGCTGGCCGGTGAGGGACTGGAAGATGATCACCCCGAGCGACCAGAGATCGCTGCGGTGGTCCATCGTCTTGCTCCGGCGCACCTGCTCGGGGCTCATGTAGTGCGGCGAGCCGATGAGCGTCCCCGTCTTCGTCGCGTCGGCGGCCAGCCCGGTGCCGGTCGCCTTGGCGACCCCGAAGTCGAGGATCTTGACGACCTCGTCGCCCTGGCGCGCGAGGAAGATGTTCGCCGGCTTGAGGTCGCGGTGGATGAGCCCCACCTCGTGCGCGCGGCGGAGCGCCTTGCACACCTGGACGATGATGCCCAGCGTCTCGGCCGGCGCGAGGCGCCCCCGGCGCACCAGGTACGCCGCGAGATCCTCGCCCTCGAGGAGCTCCATCGCGAGGTAGGGCGTGTCGCCCTCGAGCCCGTAGTCGTAGACGTGGACGACGTGGGGCGTCCGGAGCTGGGCCGAGGCCTTCGCCTCGCGCTCGAACCGCGCGCGCGCGACCGGGGAGTCGGCGTGCTGCGGCATCATGAACTTGAGCGCGACCTCGACGTCGAGCTGGAGGTGCCGGGCCACCCAGAGGAAGCCCATGGCGCCGCCCGCCAACGGCCGCTCCAGGCGATACTTCCCACCGACGACGCTCCCCGCTTCAAGCGACAGCATGCGTTCGAGCCTTCCGCGTCCCAGTGTCCTTGCGTTCGGGCCCACCGGGTCTAGCAGAGGCGGGACCCAGCGTCGCCGTTCTTACACCTGCTGGCATCTCGCCTCATCATGCCATGGCCGAGCCAGCGCGACGAAGGTCGAGCGCGCGCGGTCCGCTGTCGCATGGCTCCTCCTCACGGCGCACCCTCCGCGAGGGGCCCCCGCCGCCACGCGCACCCTGCATCCACAGACCCACGGACGAGCCCGTCCACCCGCGCCGCGCCGGGCTCGCGCTCTCCCCGCCGCGCCGGGGAGTCTTTGCGGCGTCCGGTACTAAGCTGCGCGTGGCATGGCCGACGCCTCCGCGATCACCGCCGTCCTGGGTCCGACCAACACCGGCAAGACCCACCGCGCCATCGAGCGCATGCTCGCGCACGACTCGGGCATGATCGGCCTTCCCCTGCGGCTCCTCGCGCGCGAGGTCTACGACCGCGTGACAACCCGGGTCGGCGAGGCCCGCGTCGCCCTCGTCACCGGCGAGGAGAAGCGCGTCCCCAGGCGGCCGGACTACTGGGTGTGCACCGTCGAGGCGATGCCGATCGACCTCGAGGTCGACTTCCTGGCCATCGACGAGATCCAGCTCGCCGCCCACGACCAGCGCGGCCACGTCTTCACCGAGCGGCTGCTCCTCGCGCGCGGGCGGCGCGAGACCTGGTTCCTCGGCGCCGACACGATGCGGCCCCTCGTGTCCGACCTCGTGCCCACGGCGAAATTCGTCCAGCACCCGCGGCTCTCGCGCCTCACGAGCGCCGGCGCCGGCAAGCTCTCGCGGCTGCCGCCGCGCAGCGCCGTTGTCGCGTTCTCGACCCCGCAGGTCTACGAGATCGCCGAGCGGCTGCGCGCGCAGCGGGGCGGCGCGGCGGTCGTGCTCGGCGCGCTCTCGCCGCGCACGCGCAACGCGCAGGTCGCCATGTTCCAGTCGGGCGAGGTCGACTACCTCGTCGCCACCGACGCGATCGGCATGGGCCTCAACCTCGACGTGCGCCACGTCGCGTTCGCCGCCCTGCGCAAGTTCGACGGCCGCGACGTGCGCGACCTCGACCCCGCCGAGCTCGCGCAGATCGCCGGTCGCGCGGGCAGGCACCTCGCGGACGGCACCTTCGGCACTGTCGCGCCGCTGTCGCTCCCCGACGGCATCGCGGCCGCCATCGAGGCGCACCGCTTCCCCGCCGTGCGGCGGCTGCGCTGGCGCAACAGCGAGCTCGACCGCAGCTCGATCGACGCGCTCCTCGCGTCGCTCCGAGAGCCCCCGCCCGCCCGCAGCCTGAAGCTCGTCCACGACGCCGAGGACGCCGCCGCCCTGTCGCGGCTCGCCGAGGACCCCGAGATCCGCGCCCGCGCGCGCGGCAGCGAGGCCGTGGGGCTGCTCTGGGAGGTCTGCCGCATCCCCGACTTCCGCAAGCTGCTGTTCGAGTCGCACGTCGCGCTCCTCGCCGAGATCTACGCGCAGCTCTCGGGCCCGAGCGCGGCGCTCGACCCCGGCTGGATGGCCGCGCGGGTGGCCGAGATCGACGAGGTGGGCGGCGACATCGACACGCTGATCACGCGGATCGCGTCGATCCGGACGTGGACCTACATCTCGAACCACGGGCGCTGGGTGCGCGACGCGGGGGCGTGGCAGGACCGCACGCGCGCGATCGAGGATCGCCTGAGCGACGCGCTCCACGAGCGGCTGGTGCAGCGCTTCGTCGAGCGCGGCGGCGGGGCGGCGCGCGGCGCGCGGGCAGGAGCGCGCCCGGCGCAGCGCCGGCCGGAGGCCGAGGAGCCGGTGAAGGTCGCGCCCGACCACCCGTTCGCGCGCATCGCGGCGATGCGCGCCCTGCTGGCGCCGGGGCCGGCGGCGCCCGCGCCCGAGGACGACAGGGCGCGCTGGGTCGAGTCGATCGTGGGGGCGCCGCACGAGCGCTTCTCCGTCGACGTGGCCGGGAGGATCCTCGACGGCGAGCAGCTCCTCGGGCAGCTCGCGCGCGGCCCGGCGCTGCTCCTGCCGGACGTGCGGCTCGCGGCGCTCGACGACCTCGGCCCGGGGGCGCGGTCGCGCGTCCTGCGGCGGCTCGTGGCGTTCGCGCGCGACCTCGTCGAGGAGCTCCTCGCGCCGCTGCGGTCGCCCGAGGTGCGCGGGCTCCAGGGGGCGGCGCGCGGGATCGTCTACCAGCTCGAGCAGGGCCTGGGGACGGCGGCGGCGCGCGACGCCGGCGAGCAGATCGCGGAGCTCGCGCCGGAGGACCGCGCGCTCCTCGCGGCGCGCGGCATCGAGGTGGGCGAGCGCGTGATCTACGCGCAGCAGCTCCTCCGCCGCGGCGCGCTGGAGCGCCGGCTCGCGCTGTGCGCGGCGTGGTTCGACCGGGGCCGCGTGCCCGCCTGCCCCGCGCCGGGCGCCGTCTCGGTGGCTGTCGCGCGGGGCGTGGATCCGAGGGCGTACGCGGCGATCGGCTACCCGGTGTTCGGGACGCGGGCGATCCGCGCGGACGTGGCGGAGCGGGTGCACCGGGCGCTCGTGAGCGGCGAGCCCGCGGCGCGGCTCTCGAGCTGGATGGGCTGCCCGGCGCGGGAGGCGCCGCGCGTCGCGGCGTCGCTGCTCGGGTAGGCGAGGGGAGCCGGCGGAGGCGCTGTGCGCGCGGGGCTCACGCTCGGCCGGGGTCGTCGATCGCGGCCCGCTGCGCGCCCGGCTCGGCCTCGGCGAGCCCCGTCCACCAGCCGCTCGAGAGGGCGAGCGCGATCCAGCCCTGGAGGTGGGCGCGCAGCTGCGCTGCCTCCGCGGCCGAGCAGGCCTGCTCGACGTCGGCGAGGGCCTGCCCGAACGGCAGCTCCCTGCAGCGCTCGAGCAGCCGGGCGAACAGCGGATCCACGGCGGTCGTGGTCGTGCCGCCGGCGCTCCGGGCGAAGACCCAGCAGCGCGTCGATGGGTGGCGGCGCAGGGGGCCCGGCGCGCCCTCGTCCTGGTCGACCCCCGCGAGCCGCGAGAAGCGGGCGAGGTCCCAGTCCTCGCGGGTCAGCGTGCAGGAGACAGCGAAGCGCAGCCGCGCTTCGGACGACAGCGCCAGCCTGGCGAGCTCCTCCGGCGTCGGCCGCCAGAGCCCCTCGAACGGCGACTCGTAGGCGTGCCGCTCTGCCTCGTCCATCTCCAGCGCCTGGCGGACCATCGCGACCGGCGCCCTCGACAGCTCGATCCGCCGGCACCACGCGTCCTCGCGCGCCGGGCGCCCCGGCCGGCGATCGCGGCGCGCGCCGTCGAGGCTTCTCAGCGCGCCCCGGAGCCGCGCTGAGAAGCCGCGGGCCGCCTCGTCGAGGTCGACGTGCCGCGGCGGGTGCTCGGCCAGGTGCTGCGCGGCCAGGTGGTTGAAGTGCCAGTAGCTCACCGCCCGCGACACGCGGGGGAAGCTCGTCTGGAGGGCGGTGAACAGCCGCATCCAGTACTGGCGGTGATAGAGCGCGAGCCGCTCCGACGGAGCGGCGCTCCCGGGGCCGCCCTTCAGCTGCGCCACGAGGCGCGCAGGATACAGATCCTGCCGCTCCCGGAAGACGCCTGTATCCGGGTCGAGCGGCGAGCGCAGGACCGCGGTGAAATCGCGCTGGAGCTCTCGCAGCCAGCCCGGAGGATCTCCGCCCCTCGGGCTCATGCCGACCGCGCCCGCCGCGCCTTGTCGAGCTCCGCGAGCGCCACGGGCAAGGGCGGGATCTCCGCGTCCCACTCGAGGAGCGTCGGGAAGGGGCCGCCCCGGCGCCACGCCTCCTCGTAGAGAGACCACACCTCGTCGCATACAGGACGATCGTGCGTGTCGTGCCGCAGGCCCGAGGGCAACGTCTGGTGGCCGGCCAGGTGGACCTGCAAGACCCGGCGCCAGGGCACGCTGTCGAGGTACTCGCGCGGATCGAACCCGTGATTCACGCTGGAGACGAACACGTTGTTGAGGTCCAGCATATACCAGCACCCGGACTCCTCCACGACGCGACGGTAGAACTCCCACTCCGGCATCGCGTCGCGCTCCCAGGCGACGTACGAGGAGAGGTTCTCGATCCCGAAGGGGACGCCGAGGGCCTCCTGGACCTCGAACGCCCGGCCGGCGGCGTAGGGGATCAGCTCCGGATCGCAGGGCGCCGGCAGGAGATCGTGGTGCGTCACGCCCTCGAACGCCGTCCAGCAGAGGTGATCCGTGAAATAGGAGATATGGAGCTCCTGGATCAGGTCCCTGAGCCGGGACAGGTGATCTCGGTCGAGGGGGGCCTCGCCGAGCAGATTCAGCGACACGCCGTGGGCGACGATGGGATAGCGCTCGGCGACGCGGCGGAGCCGCTCCCGGGGCAAGGGAGCGGCGCCGAGGTAGTTCTCCGCGATGATCTCGAAGAAGCCCAGCTCGGGCCGGAGCCGCTCGATCGCCTCGTAGTGCGGCGGACGCAGGCCGAGGCCGAGCGCGTCTCGCGAGGGCGCTCGCGCGACGGGCGCCTGATCGCCGGCGGTGGGGCCCTGCGCGCGCATCGGCGGGCTAGTCGATCGGGTCGGGTGACGGGAGCTGCTCGAAGCTCTCGCCCTCCGGCGTCAGGGTGCGCAGGTAGGCGATCAGCCGGTCGATCTCGGCGCGCGAGAGCAGGTGGTAGGAGCCGGGCATGTTCGAGTAGGCATGACCCTCTGCGGTGACGCCGTCGAGCCCGAACGCGATGATCGCCTGCAGGTACGGATCCGGGCGACGTTCCCAGAAGTCGGCGATGAAGGCGCTCACGTCCTCGCCGGGCGGCACCTGCACCAGGAACGAGCCCTCCGAGACGGCGTGGCAGTGGTTGCACGTCCCCGCCTCGAACGCGGCGAGCCCGTCGCGATCGTGGTCCTCGGCGGTCTCCACGCAGCTCCAGCCCGCGCAGTCGTTCACGGCGCGGCAGGCGTGCTCGTAGATCTCGTTCCAGACCTGATAGACCATGCCGCGGCAGCTGTTCGTGCCGGCGCAGGCCGCGTGGACCTGGACCACTCCGGGGCGCGCGGTGCCCATCAGCATGGCGGACTCGGCGCACTGCGCGGAGAACTCGTCGAGCGAGATCTGACCGTCGCCGTCCGCGTCCATGAGCGCGATCGCGTCGGCCTGATCGGGATCCGCGCCGCCGTCCCACACAAGCCTCTTGGCCGGCGCGTCGGACCCGTCGCAATCGGAGTCGATGGTATCGAGGCTCCGCTCCTCGGCGCCGGGGTGGATTGTGTTGTTGAAATCGTCGCAGTCGCCCGCGCGCGAGGTGAAGCCGTCCCTGTCGTTGTCGCTGTCCTCGTCGTCCACGGGCTGGCCGCCCGCGCCGCCGGAGCCGCCGTCCCCCGCGGGCGGCTCGGCCCCGGAGCCGCCGTCTCCGGCGGGCGGGTCGGCGCAGGGGGGCGCGCCGTCGTTGTCGTCGCCGCAGGCCGCAGCGAATGCGGCGAAGCCGGCCAGCGCCATCGCCAACAGGGTCGGTCCAGGTGATCTCGTCATGATAAGGGTCCTCTCCCGAGGGGCCGCGCCGCGCGCGCCCGCCCGCTGCAGCGCGGGGCTTCGTTGCACGGCTGCCGCGCGCGCGACATGTGGCAAGTTGTCGCAGGCGCGTCGTTGCAAGTGCGCAAGTGCAATGGCGCGGACGCTCCGCAGCCGCCTGGTGTCCGACGCGCGAGGCGCCGCGCACCGCGGCCGCGCGCGCGGAGCCTGCGTTGCGCCTACGGCGGATCCGGGGGACTCGCCGCCGGCGTTTGCGGCGAAGCGACGGTGAGGTAGCCGATGAGCGCGTCCGAGATCGCCCGCAGGAGGCCGCCCTCCTCGACGCCCGGAGGCGGATCGAGGGCCGCTGCGTGGACGAGCTCCTCGAACATGCGCAGCACCACGTAGGTGGCGAGATCGAGATCCGGCTGCGCGATCTCCGCGCTGTGGCGCGACAGGAGCTGCCGCGTGCTGTCGAAGACCGCCTGGCTCGCGGCGCTCAGCGCGCGCCGTTGCTCCAGCGTCGGCAGATCGGCGTGGAGGAGCCGCTGCAGCCGCGGCTCCGTCCGGTGGACCGCGAGGCCCCTGGCGACGAGCCTCTCCGTCGCCTCCCTCAGCGAGGCGCCGCCGTCCACCGCGCCGACCTGCTCGAGGAGCCCGAGCATCTGGCGCACGTGGCGCTCGTGCAGCGCGGTGACGAGGGCGTCCTTGTTCGGGAAGTACTGGTACACCGAGCCGACGCTCACGCCCGCGATCCTGGCGATGCGGTTCGTGTTCGCCCCGTCGTAGCCATGCTCGTCGAAAACGCGAGCTGCGGCCTCGACGATGGTCTCGACGAGGAAGCGCGAGCGCGCCTGGCGAGGCTCTTTGCGCGGCGTCTGTGGGCGCTTCATCGAGTGTCTTCCCAACGCGAGTCTCCGCGGTCCGCCGGATGCACCAGACTGGCGGCTCATGATCACCTCCAACGCATCCCCGCGCAATCTGCTCCCGCCCGTTCTTTTCCTGATCGTGGCGGCCGTCATGGGGCTCGCGCACGCCCTCGTGCCGCGCCCGTCGGTGCTCCCGGGGCCGTACCGCCCGATCGGCCTCCTGCTCCTCGCGATTGGGGTCGCCGCGGCGATCGCGGCCCGCCTGCAGTTCGCGCGGGCCGCGACGGAGATCAACACCTTCGCCGAGCCCACGCGGCTCGTGACAGGCGGCCTGTTCCGGCTGTCCAGGAACCCGATGTACCTCGGCATGGGCCTCGCCGCCGTGGGCATGGCGATGCTGAGCGGCTCCGCGGCCTCGTTCCTGCTCGCGGCCGTCTTCGTCGTGATCGTCGACCGGTGGTACATCGCTTTCGAAGAGGGGCGGCTCCGCGCCCGGTTCGGCGCTGCCTACGAGACCTATGCCCGGTCGACGCGGCGGTGGATCTGACGGCCCGCGCCGCCGGAGTCGCCCGGACGGCCCGACCGTGCGCGCGTGGACGCGGGCCCCGGATCGCGCGCAGGAAGAGAGCAGCACCGGCCAGGAAGGAGTAGAAGCGAGGAACGGAGGAGCGCCGGGTGACAGACATGCTTCGCGAGGTGGTGGGGACGTGCTGCGCAGCGGCCGTGGCGTTCACGGCGGTGCAGGCGAGCGCCATGCAGCCCCCGCCCGCACAGGCGCACGAGGTCTCGCCGGCGTCGCCTGCGCCGGCGGGCGGCCCGGCAGGCGCGCCGCCCGGGTATTATCCTCCGCCGCCTCCCGGGTGGACGTGGAGCCCCATCCCCGGGCAGCGTGGGAGCGCCGTCGGCGGCGAGCAGCCCGCTCGGAAGACCGTCTGGTACGGCTGGCAGCACCTCTTCGTGCTCCTCGGGAGCGCCGCCCTCGTGCCCATCGTCGTCGCCACCGAGTCAGAGGGGCTCGCCTGGGTGAGCTTCAGCGGCGCCGCGCTCGGCGGGCCGGTCACGCACTGGGCCAACGGCAACCTCGGCAAGGGCTTCATCAGCCTCGGCCTCAACGCCGGCTGCACGTTCGGCGGCGGCATGATCGGGATGCTCCTTGGCAGCGCCTCCGACGAACCGTTCGCGGCGCTCGGCGGTCTGGTCCTCGGCGGCGGCCTTGGCCTGCTCACGGCGAACGTCATCGACATCGCCGTCCTCGAGGTCGAGGAGCGCGGGACGGTGGAGAGCTACGATTACCTCCGTGTCCGCTCGCCGCGCCTGCGGCTCGCGCCGCAGGTCGGCCTCGCGCCCGGCGGCGCCACCTTCGGATTCGGCGGCACCTTCTGAGTCGAACGGCGGGAGCGCGCTCCCGCGATCCGTCGCCGGAGCCGGGGGGCGGCCAGCCGGCCCGGGCCGGCGCTTCGCGCCTCGCCGCGCGGCGACGACGGTGTAGCATCCGCGCGTGTTCATTCCGAAATCAGGTGCACGACGGCTCGCGCTCGCCGCGCTCGCCGCGCTCGCCGCGTGCGGCGGCGCCGACCGGCAGGAGCCTCGGTTCGCGGACTCCCCCGCTGTCCCGCTGCCCGGCCCGCCTGGCGCCGCGCCGCTCGACGCCCCCGGCGGCGAGCCGGAGGAGCTGCCCGGCGTCAACACGGCCGAGCTCGTTCGCCGCGAGCGCCATACCTGGTGGCAGCTCGTCTCGCAGCTCTACGCGCCCTGCGCCGAACACGCCGTGTCGCTCGCGCAGTGCGTCCGCGAGGCGCGCCCCTGCGCGGCCTGCGTGCCCGCCGCGCAGCTCCTCGCCGACAAGATCCGCGGCGGCGCGAGCGGCCCGGAGGCGCAGGCCGCGTACGGTGTACGGTTCGGTCCGAACGTGAAGAAGATCGACCTCGCCGACTCGCCCTCTCGCGGGCCGGAGGGCGCGCCGGTCCAGATCGTCGTGTGGTCGGACTTCGAGTGTCCTTCCTGCGGTCGCGCGGTCCCGATCCTCGACGAGATCGTCGAGCGCCACGCGCCGAACGTCCGGCTGGTCCACAAGGTGTATCCGCTGCGGTCGCACGCGCACGCCGAGCCGGCGGCGCGGGCCGCCATCGCGGCGCACGCCCAGGGCCGTTACTGGCAGATGGAGCGCCTCCTGTTCGAGAACCAGCAGCGCCTCGAGGAGAAGGACCTGCTCGGTTACGCGCAGCGGATCGGCCTCGATATGGCCCGGTTCCGCGCCGACATGGCGGGCGAGGCCGCCGCGAAGGTGATCGCGCGCGACAGGGCCGAGGCCGACCGCGCCGGGCTCTCGGGGACGCCGTTCATCGTGGTCAATGGGCGGGAGTTCGATCTGGCGCTGTTCAGCCTGCAAGGGGAGCTCGATCGGTGGATCAAGACCGAGCTCGCGATCCTCGGTGGACGCGCGGGTGCGGCGCCCGCGGCTGTCGGAGCGCAGGGCCCGCCGTGAGCGCTGCGGGCATCGTCACCGCCCGCCGGGGTCGGCGCCCGGCGCCCCGCGCTCGCGGCCGCGCGCCGTCCTCGCGACCCCGCGGCGCGGCGCGCGGGCGGGGGGCAGCGCGATGATCCGGCTGCGGCAGCTCTGGAGCGAGCTCCGCGTGAGCCTCTGGTTCGTCCCGTCGCTCATCGTGCTCGCGGCGATCGGGAGGGGAGGGGGCAGGGGGGCGATCGGACGAGGGCACAGCGCGGGCGATGGATGAGCTCTACATGATCGGCGGGCACCGGACCGCGGACCAGGACCCGAGCTTCGGTGTCCAGCAGATCGTCGACGTGGCGCTCAAGGCGCTCTCGCCCGGCATCAACGACACCACGACCGCCGTGACGTGCGTCGACTACCTCTCGGCGATCCTCGCGCGGGCCGCGGGCAGGCGGCCTGTGTCGCCTTATCGATTCGACGGCGGCGAGCTGCGCGTCATCGCGCAGGGGTCACGTTCGAGGCGCTGCTCGACGTCGCGTTCGGCGCGATCCGCCGGAACGCCGCCGGGAACACGACGGTCCTCGCCCGGATGCTCTCCGCGGTCGAGGCCGTCGCCGGCTGCGCCTCGCGGGAGCGAGACCGGCGAGCGCTCGCGCGCCACGCGGCCCTGATCGCGGAGGTCGCCCAGCGGACCATCGCCTCCTCGCACGAGCGGGCGCTCGTCGGAGAGCAGGTGACCGGCCTGCTCCGTCGGCTCGGGTGGGAGGCGGGCGACTCGCCTGCTGGCCCGGGCTGAGCCGCGCTGGCGTCCGCGATCCGACAGCCCAGTCCCGGGAAAAGCTGCCGAAGGCCGAGGCGGACAGGCTCGTGGAAGATCTCACGGGACGATCGGCGGCAGTCCAGGAGATCCTGCTCCAGATCGATCGCGCCAGGGGGATCAGCCTGGCGGCGGTCAAGAGGACCGCGGAGCAGCGCCTGGGAGAGCTCGATCAGGCCCTGAAACAGGCCAGGCAGCGGGACTGAGGAGCGGGCGATCCGGGCTGGGCCCTCAGCCCCTCTGCCGTCGGCGCCGGGCCTTCCCCGCCGACGCGGGCGCCCCGGCGTCGCGGCCGCCGCTCCGCAGCGCTTCCCGGAGCGCCTGCGCGACGACGCCGTGCGGGCGGTCACGGCGACGCATCACGAACAGCTCCATGACGTCGGCCTCGAACTCGGGCACCTCCAGCCTCACCAGCGATCCTCAAGGGGAGCGGCGGGGCGGCGCCCGCCAGAGGGGCGGCGGGCGGCGCGAGCAGCAGCCTGGATCAGTAGCCGCTCACAGGCAGACCCAGAAATCAGTGGATGAAGCCGAGGGATGCACGCAGGGCGGAAGTCCTCGGTCGGCGCGGTAATCATTGATCTGGCTGGCCCGGAACGGGGTCAGCCGCATGCCCCGGAACTTGTCGCCCTCCGCGGCGCACGCGTCGCCTGAATCGTCCCTGTTGGAGTGTATGCCGAACGTCCACTTGGTGGGGCCGCCTGCGTTCCTGAGGAAGTACGGGCTGCCTGAGTCGCCCGAGCAAACTCGGTCCCATCCCGCGTCCGTGACGAAGTGCCTCTCGCCTACCCAGTTCAGCGAGTCTTCCATCCAGCGCATGATTCCACCGCCGGTGCCAGACGGGCTTTCGTAGCCTCGCCCATAGAGTCGATAGGGCTCCGCGGGAGACAGCTCCCCTGTGTAGAACCCGTCGGCTGCGTGGGAGGCAGTCACGTTCTGGAACGAGCCGCCGATCGTGCTGGTGAAGGCGACGGCCAGGTCATATTTCGCGTCCCATCCCACCTGGTAGCGGTGCACGAAGATGTCGCGCTTCACCTGGCATTTGTCGTTCGCGGGGGTCCCTGTCATGCAGCTCCAGGTGCCCCCGTCGTGCGCGTAGGATACCCTGGTGCTCACGATCCCCGACAGCGCCGTTCCGAGGCTGCTGTCGAAGCAGTGCGCCGCGGTCAGGATCATGTGTCGACCGAGCAGCGTTCCGGTGCAGCCACCGATCTCCACGGTGCCGACCCCGCCGCCTGGCGTGCCGGCACGGACCTCTTGCATGTCCGTCGCGATCGGTTCGTCGGAAAAGTCATCGCTCGCGTCTGCGGCGCTGCACCCCACGGTCGCCACAGCGAGCAGCACGCCGGCTGCGCCCATGCGAGCCCATGCGAGTCCAGGTCCTCCCATTCCGCGGAAGAGCTTCGAATTCTGGTTGCTGGTCATAGGTATATCGCTCTCGGTATATATTGAATGATATGCTTCGTGTTCGTGGCACGCAGGGCGAGACACGGGCTTTGCCGCTGAAGTCCATGAGGGAGAAGCAAAAATAGACGTTTTGAAGTCATGAAGCTCCAAAGGCGGGACCTGTCCCGGGTTGCTCAAGCGCGTGCGCGACCTCCTCGCGCGTCATTTGATCCTCGGAACGGCTACTGCGGGCGCCGTAGAACTAAAGCGTTATCCGGGGACGGCTCTAGCAAACGTTCTGGCAAACGTCGGGCCAGGTGCTCCGCACGGACATCGCGCCTCTTTATCGTGCAGGAGGGGCCTGCCACCCAGAAAAACACGCTGGCACGCTGGCACGCTGGCACGCTGGCACGCTGGCGGTATCGTCCGGAGCCGCTCGTCACCACGCAGGCGCTGTCGTCGAGGCTCATGATCCCGCGGGCTGTGGAGTGAAGGCGGACATCTTCGATGTACAGATGAGTTGTTGAGCTGGCGTCGCTTCTCCAGGGGGGCCGGACGACGGCGTGGCCGATCGCAAGGTGGCAGCGCGGCACATCGAGGCCGCGGAGGAATGCTGGAGCGCAACGCGCGCGCGTCGTGCCGACGAGGCGACGCGCCACCGGCTTCAGCCCCTCTTCCGCCGGCGCCGGGCCTTCCCCGCCGACGCGGGCGCCCCGGCGTCGCGGCCGCCGCTCCGCAGCGCCTCCCAGAGCGCCTGCGCGACGACGCCGTGCGGGCGGTCACGGCGACGCATCACGAACAGCTCCATGACGTCGGCCTTGAACTCGGGCACCTGCAACCTCACCAGCTCGCCCGCCGCGAGCGCGTCGGCGGCCACGTGCTCGGGCAGCCCGCCCCAGCCCATGCCCGCGGCGATGACCTCCCGCTTCGACGCGACGTCGGTGACGCTCCAGCGCAGGCCGCCCTCCAGCACGTTCAGCGACGGCGAGGAGCTCCCCGTCGCGCTGTCGCGCAGGACGATCTGCGCGTGCGCCCGCAGCAGCGCCGGCGGGATGGGCGTGCCGCAGGTGGCCACCGGGTGATCGAAGCGCGCCACAGGGAGCACGCGCACGTCGCAGAAGGGCGCCATCTCGACCTCGGACGCGTCGATCCCGAGCCTCGTGGCCACGGCGAGATCGGCGCGGCGCTCGCGCAGCGCGTCGGCGGCGCCCGACAGCCGCTCGGTGCCGAGCTCGATGCGCACCAGCGGATAGCGCGCCTGCACCCCGCGGAAGACGGCCATGATCGGCCCGAGCGGCGTCACCGCCTCGACCGCGAGCCGCACGATCGGCTCCACCTTGCCCGAGAGCCGCATGCCGAAGCTCCGCAGCGCCTCGGTGCTCTCGATGACCGCCGCTGCGCGCTCGTGGAACAGGCGGCCCGCGTCGGTGAGCGTGGCGCGGTACTCCCGGCGATCGAACAGCTCGACCCCGAGCTCGCCCTCCAGGTTGCGCACCAGCTTGCTCACCGCCGGCTGGGACTTGTGCAGCCGCGCGGACGCGGCGCTGAACGAGCCCTCGCCCGCGACGGCGAGGAAGGCGACGAGCTGATCGTAGGTCATGGCGGCGCGCGCAGGTCCATAACCGGAGGTTATGGAGTCCATAGGAACATACCACTTTCTTGTTCCGGGGTGTGGCATCAGGGTGTCGACAAGAGAGGAGCGACACTCCATGTCCAACCGAATCGATCGCGTCATCATCACCGGCGCCAGCAGCGGTATCGGCCTCGATCTCGCGAGGCGCTTCCTGGCCGAGGGCTCGAGCCTCGTCCTGAACGGGCGCGATCCGGAGAAGCTCGACCGGGCGCGGCGGAGCCTCGAGGGCGGCGCGCGCGTCGTCGCCGTGCCGGGCCACGTGGGCGACAGGGCCACGGCGCTGGCTGTCGTCGCCGCCGCGCGGGAGCGCTTCGGCGGCGTCGATGTGCTGATCAACAACGCCGGGATCTTCGGCGTGAAGCCGTTCCTCGAGAGCACGGAGGAGGACCTCGACCGGTTCTTCGCCACCAACGTGAAGGGGACGTTCCTGATGACCCAGGCCGCGGTGCCGCTGATGATCGAGGGCGGCGGGGGCTCGATCATCAATGTCGGCACGGTGCTCGTGCAGCAGGCCATGACGGCCATGCCGGCCTCGGCCGCCATGGCCAGCAAGGGCGGCGTCCACGCGCTCACCGTCTCGCTCGCGGCCGAGCTGGCCCGCCACAACATCCGCGTGAACACGCTGGCGCCCGGCATCATCCGCACGCCGCTCATCGGCGAGAACGCGGATTCGATGGCCTCGATTCACCCGCTCGGGCGGATCGGCGAGGTGCGGGACACGACGGACGCGGCGCTGTACCTGGCCAGGGCCGGCTTCGTGACCGGCACGACGCTCGACGTGGACGGAGGCTACTCCCATGGACGCTGAGGGCCGGAAGCACGTGCTCCTGATGGGGCTCCAGGTGACGGACGAGGCGGCCTACGCCAGCTACCGCGCCCGCATGACGCCGATCCTCTCGACCTACGGCGGCGCCTTCGGCCACGATTTCGTCGTGGCGCGCGTGCTGAAGGGGGATGAGCGCATCAACCGCGTCTTCACGATCGTGTTCCCCGATCGCGCGACGCGGGAGCGGTTCTTCGCCGATCCGGCGTACCGCGCCGTGAAGGCCGAGTTCTTCGAGCCGGCTGTCGCGGCGGTGATCGTCCTCGGCGAGCTCGAAGAAGCGGTGGCGTGAGCCGCCCCGTCCGCCACGGTGCCCGGGAGCGCCAAAAGCGCTCTCCAGGCACCGCCGGCCCCCCGTCAGGGGAGGCGTCTGGCGACCTCCTCACGTCCCGTGGATCGGCCCCGCGCCGGGCCCCACCGCGGCGGTGCTGAACGATCGCAGTCGGATCCCCAGCGCGATCAGGAAGATGCCGAACACCAGCGCATACGCCCCGATCCACAGGACCAGCGCGAGCGCCCCCGCGCCAGGGGCGACGAGCATGAGCACGCCGAAGGCGATCGAGAGCACCCCCCCGAGCGCGAGGAGCCACTCGCCCTCGATGTGCTTGCGCAGCCGGATCGCCGCGCCGATCTCCAGCGCGCCGGTCACGACTGCCCACGCGCCGATCCAGAGGGCGAGCGCGAAGGCGGTGATGCCCGGCCAGAACAGCGTGACGAGCGCGACACCGATGCTCACCAGGCCCTCGAGGAGCAGGACCCACCAGCGGCGCCGCTCGTCGCCGCCGCGGACCGCGCCGGCGATGTTCGTCACGCCCTCGGCCAGGGCATACGCGCCGAAGAGCAGGACCAGCACCTTGAGGCTGATCCGCGGCACGGCGAGCGTGAGCGCGCCGAAGGCGATCGCGAGGACGCCACGAACGACAGGCGCCCACCAGTTCCGAACAACGCAGTCGGTGATCATCGGTCCCTCCGCCGGCTCAGATCGCCGGGGGCGGCGCGCCGCCGCCCCCGGCCGTGAATGAAGCCAATCAACTGGGCTGCTTCGCCTTGTCGGCCGTCGCCTGGCCGCCGCCCGCGCTCGCGCCCTGCCCGCTCGCCATCTGCGCCGCGGACCCGCCGCTCTTGATCTCGACCGAGCGGCCGCGCCGCTGCTGCTGCGGCAGCTTCAGGCAGACCTCGAGGACGCCGTTCTCGAACGTGGCGTTCACGTCCTCGGGCTGCACGCCCTCGGGCAGCGGGATGGAGCGCACGAACGACCCGTAGCTGCGCTCGGTGTAGCTCACGCCCTCGCGCTGCTCCTGCTGCTCCTGCCGGCGCTCGCCCTCGATGATCAGCGCGTCGTCCTGGAGCTGCACCCGGATGTCCTCCTTCGTCACGCCGGGCAGATCGGCCTTCACGACGAGCTGGCCGCTGCGCTCACCCACCTCGATGTGCGGCGCCCAGAGGCCGCCGCCGAACGACGAGAGCTCCCGCCCGCCGCCCTGCTCGGCCATCGGACGGGCCTGCCTGTACGGCGACAGTACCCCTCCGAAGCCGAGATCATCGAACATGCGATCCATGTCCTCCATCATCCGGCGCATCATCGTGAACGGGCTCATGAGGCCACCCGCCCCGCCGTAGCGCCCGATCGGCGCGCCACCTTGCTGGCGCTGCATTCCGGTGGACTGCCCGCCGGCGGCCTGAGAGGAGGGCTGACCCGTCGCCTGGCTGCCGGTCTTGCCCTGCTGCGACCTGCCAACGGACACATCTTGACCCGCCTGCTGACGCTGCTGTTCCGCCATGGGAACCTCCTTGTCTGCCGCATTTCTTGCAAATGCGGTGCCGCGCCGTGAGCGTGAATCAGACACAGCCCGGACTGCGTCGCCGAGCGCCCGCCGTCAGCTCGCCAGGATCAAGCCCTCTGCGGCGTCACACAACGAGACGCAGGATGAGCTCGGTGATCCCCGCCCCGACGAGCAGCAGCAGCCCGACGACGAAGCCGATCAGCGTGAGCCTGTCGTCCCGCCACCGCGGCCGGAGCGGCACGATGTCGCGCTCCGGCAGCACGACGGCCGTCATCGTCTGGTGGATCGGCAGCCCGCCCGGCCGCTGCGCGACAGCCGCGTTCGGCGGCTGCGCCAGCCCCATGTTGATGAACCGCGTCACCCCCGCGCGCAGCCGGTCGCCCATGCCCGGCAGCGCGCTGCCGATCGCCACCGCACGGAGCCACGGCGCGCGCTCGAACGCGTTCTCCATCGCGATCACGCCGAAGAGCTGCCGCAGCCGCGCCATCAGCCCCCGCACCTCCGCGAGGTGCTGGAACGCCCGCGTCCTCGCCTCGGGCGGATCCTCCGAGCTCACCCGCGCCAGGCAATACGACTCCAGCCGCGCGTTCAGCCCCTCGAGCTCCTGCAGGATGCGCGGCGCCGCCTTGTCCAGGCCCGTCTCGAGCGGGAGCGCGAAGCCCCAGGGCTCCTCGCGCCCGCGCTCGGCGGTCCACTGGAACACCTCGGCGAACCCCCAGAGCGTGTCGTAGCGCGACAGCACCACGTATGCCGGCACGTCCGCGCGCAGCGCGCGGCCCACCTCGAGGAGGTACGCGCGCACGCGGTTCGCGTAGGCGTCCACCCCCTGCTCGTCGAGGTCGATGAACTCGGCGATGCTCAGCACGAGGAGGATGCCGTCGATCGGCTCGCGCTTGCGCGAGCGGCGCAGCTCCTCGCAGAGCTGCGCGAGCTCGGCCGGCTCCCGCCGCGGGCCGAGCACCGTCGCCTCGGGCTCGATGAAGAGCGCCTCCTTCGCCAGCCAGTACGAGCACCGCGCCCCGGGCACGCCGATCGCGAGCGGGCCGCCGCCCGCGGGCCAGGTGAGGTTCATCGAGCGGATCACCGTGGAGCGGCCCGAGCCGGGCTCGCCGAGCACGAGGTAGCAGGGGACAGCGTAGATCCCCTCGGCGCTGCCAGGGTTCGCCTGCTGGACCAGCGCGTGGACGCTCGCCAGCTCGTAGACGAAGGAGCCGCTCATCCGACCCTTTGGGCGATCGTCCACGCCATCGCGGCCGCGCCCGCGAGCGCGACGAGCGCCGCCAGCGTCCGCCCGACCATCGCGGACTTCCACAGCGGCAGCTTGGGGAGGTGCTGGACCGCGACGCCCTCGACGCGCACCGGCCGGAGCACCCCGCCGTTCCAGTCCCGATCCGGATCGACGCCGAGCTTCAGCGAGAGATCGCGGCGGATCCGCAGCAGGTCGTCGGTGCTCTGCCCCGGCAGCGCGTAGCGGCCGCGGAAGCCGAGCCCGAGCACGCACGCGTAGGTCGCCATCACCGGCAGCGGGCCCTTCCGCACGCGCTCCAGCCGCTCGAAGAGCTCGACGCCCGCGTTGTTCGTCGTCCACCGCGCCGCCTGGAGCGGGCGCTGGGCCCAGACCGGCCGGAGATCGGGCAGCGACATCGCGAGCTCGTCCGCGAACGCGGCGATCGCGAACATGCCGTCGTCGACCGACGCCATCGGCATCTCCCGCCCGAGCTTGGTCGCCTTGAGCTCCTCGAGCAGCAGGTTCGCCTGCCGCAGCACGTGATCGGCCGGCGGCCGCCGCGGGGACTGGCGGAGCATGCAGAGCCAGAGGAGCATCTCCTCACCGAAGACGCCGATGGAGGTTTCCACGCGGCCGCGAGCTTACGCCAGACGCGCACCGACCGTCGACCCGCGCGCGCTCCCCGCCGGCGGTCGACCTGAGCCCGCCGAGGGCCGCCGGTGCACCGGAGCGTCGACATCCGGAAGGGGCCGTGCCTATGCTCCGCCCGCTTCTCGAGCCCCCTTCGAGAACTTCCGGGGCCGCGCGGACGCGGCCCCTTGAGGAGAGGTCATGTCGGAGATCCAGAGCGTCATCGCGCGCGAAGTCATCGATTCGCGCGGCAATCCCACCGTCGAAGCCGAGGTCACCACGCTGAGCGGCACCGGCCGCGCGGCCGTGCCGAGCGGCGCGTCGACCGGCGAGCACGAGGCCGTCGAACTCAGGGACGGCGACAAGAAGCGCTTCCTCGGCAAGGGCGTGCTCACCGCGGTGAAGAACATCGAGACCGTCCTCGGTCCGGCCATCCTCGGGATGGATGCGCTCGATCAGGCCGAGCTCGACCAGGTCCTCATCAAGGCGGACGGCTCCGCGAACAAGTCGAAGCTCGGCGCCAACGCGATCCTCGCCGTCTCCATGGCGGCCGCGCGCGCCGCCGCGGACACGGTCGACCTGCCGCTCTGGCGCTACCTCGGCGGCGCCGCGGCGCGCGTCCTGCCGACGCCCCTCATGAACATCCTGAACGGCGGCGTGCACGCCGACAACGGCCTGGAGATCCAGGAGTTCATGATCGTCCCCTACGGCGCCGAGTCGTTCGCCGAGGCGCTGCGCACCGGCACCGAGATCTTCCACACCCTCAAGGGGCTGCTCAAGAAGGACGGCATGATCACGGCCGTCGGCGACGAGGGCGGCTTCGCCCCGCGCCTCGCGTCGAACCGGGCGGCGCTCGAGTACGTCGTGCGCGCCATCGAGGCCGCCGGCCACCGCCCCGGCGAGGACGTCGGCGTCGCGCTCGACTCGGCGCTCAGCGAGTTCTACGACGCGAAGACCGAGCGGTACACCTTCGACAAGCAGCAGAAGACCCGCGAGGAGATCGTCGCGATCTACGAGGAGCTCAGCAAGGCGTTCCCGATCGTGTCGATCGAGGACGGCATCGCCGAGAACGACGAGAAGGGCTGGCGGCTGCTCACCGAGCGGCTCGGCAAGAAGATCCAGCTCGTCGGCGACGACCTCTTCGTCACGAACCCCGCCCGCCTCTCGAAGGGCATCGAGGACGGCCTCGCCAACGCCATCCTCATCAAGCTGAACCAGATCGGCACCGTGACCGAGACGCTCGAGTGCATCCGCCAGGCGGCCGAGGGCGGCTACCGGTCGATCATCTCCCACCGCTCGGGCGAGACCGAGGACACGTTCATCGCCGACCTCGCTGTCGCGACGAACGCGGGCCAGATCAAGACGGGCTCCGCGTCCCGCTCGGACCGCGTCGCGAAGTACAACCAGCTGCTCCGGATCGCGTACGCGCTCGGCGACGGCCAGATCTTCGCCGGCCGCAAGCCGTTCCGCCGCCCCGGGTCGCAGCGCGCCAGCCAGTGAGATCGCCCGGCGCTGGCCGCACAGGCGCGGCCAGCGCTGGTCGATGCTGTCGGTGATGTCGACGTTGTCGACGTCTTCGGTGCCGTCGATGTGAACGACGCAGCGGGGCCCCCGCGGCGCGGAGCGCGCCGGGGGGCAGCCTCGCTGCCAGCTATCCGCTGGCAGCCTCGCTGCCAGCTATCCGCTGCCGCTCGCTACCAGCGGTCGCGGCCGCCGCCACCTCCGCGGCCACCGCGACCGCCGCCGCCGCCGCCGCCGCGGCCACCACCGCCGCCGCCGCCGCCGCCACGGAAGCCGCCGCCGCCACCGCCCCCGCCGGGGCCTCCGGTGCGCTCGCGCGCCTCATTGACCGTCAGGGTGCGGCCGTCGAGGTCCTTGCCGTGCAGCGCGTTGATGGCCGCCTGCGCCTGGGCATCGCTCACCTCGACGAAGCCGAACCCGCGAGACTGCCCGGTCATCCGATCCGTCATCAACTGAATCGAGAGAACCTCGACACCCGCCGCCTCGAACGCGTTGCGAAGGCTGTCTTCCGTCGAATGGAACGCGAGGTTCCCCACATAAAGCCGCTTGCTCATGTCTGCCGCCGATCCCGTTGCACGATCCCCGCTTCCCTCGCAGGCGGCCCGGATCGTGCCGCGGGCCGCCATGCGAAAACGCTCCCCGATGACCGGCCGTCACCCCACGTTCGGAAGAGGCAACCACGTTGCAGCAGGCGGCCGGATCAGAGGTCGAGGACGAACGAGCCTTGAGGCGCTCCGGAAGCTACCGGCCGGCGACGGGGTACGCAAGGTATTCCCCCTGGATGGCCGCGTCTGCCTGATGATCGCCGCGCTCGTCGCCCCCCGGCGCCCGCCCATCGCCCCCCGGCGCCCGCCCCGGGGACGCGCGCCGCGGCCCCGCGCCCGCGCCGGAACGCGTGTTTTTGTGCACCATGGACGAACGGAGCTCCTGGATCTCTCCGACGTTGCCGAGCTCGGCTCGACCCAGATCTCGTGAAGACGTCGTCGCGCGCGGGCCGGGGGCGAGGCCGTATGTCCCCGATCGTCGCTTCTGGTAGCCTGCCTGTTCGGCGCTCGAACCGGAGGTCAGACCATGAGATCACGCGTGTTCTCCGCGAGGGCAGGCTCGCGCAAGGCGGATCGAGGGGCGCTCCTCCTCGCCCTCGCGGCGGCCGGGGCGGCGTGCTCCTCGTCGTCGGACGGCGGCACGGGCGCGTCGGCGGGCGGGGCGCAGGGCGGGGGCGGCTCCTCGTCCAGCGGCGCCGGCGGCGCGGTGGAGGGGCTCGTCTCGCTGCGCGTCGACCCGGGCACCACCTCGGTCGAGCTCGCGTACGGCAAGGCTGCCGCCGTGCAGCTCAGCGCGATCGGCCGCTTCCAGGACGGCTCCGAGCGCGACGTCACCGGCCGGGTGACATGGAGCGCCGACGACCTCTTCGCCCACGTGGACGCCGGGCAGCTAACGACCGCCTCGCCCGGCCGGGTCCGGGTGACCGCCGCGGGCGGCTCGATCACGGCGACCGCCGAGGTCACCGTGAAGGTCGCCGGCGAGATCGCGCTGCCCGGCGCGCCCCCCGGGCGCGAGCCTGGTCGCCGGACGGCAAGCACCTCGCCTTCGCCGCCGTGACGCTCGCGCCGGGCGGGTCGATCGACGGCGATCCGAGCTTCGCGCCGGTGTGGATGCCGCAGCAGAACGACGACATGGCGAACCCCACGGGCAACCACATCCCGCAGTGGGCCGAGAAGGCGCTGCCCGTGCCGCAGTGACGGGGGCGGGGCGGAGCTGAGCGCGGCGCCGCGCCGGCGCCGCGATCTGCCCTGCGCCCCCCTCAGGCGGCGCGGGCCGCGGCCACGGCGGCGCGGGGCTGCACGACGCCCCAGCCCTGCCGCTCGAGCGCGATGCCTGGCAGCCCGCGCGCCGTCTTCATCAGGATGCGCCGGCACTGCTGCGGCGTGAGGCGCGGGTTCGCCTCCAGCATCTGCGCGACGACGCTGCTCACGATCGGCGCGGCGAAGCTCGTCCCGTCGACGTGCTTGTAGTGGCCGGAGATCACCTTCTGGTCGCGCAGCCTGGCCGCCGCGAGCTGGCGCACGAGGTACGGCTCGCGCCCGGCGACGGCGTCGAGGTCCGGATCGACGCACGCGTGCTCGACGAGCAGCCCTGGCAGCTGCTCGTCCGGCGCGCTGTCGAGCAGCGACAGGAGCTGCGCCTGCGCCGCCGTCGGCGTCCCGGGCAGGATGGGCGCCGCCAGCCAGATCGCCGGCGCGATGAGCTCCGGCTTCTGCAGCCCGTCGACGGTGAGCCCGTACGACGAGTGGTAGTTCCACGTCTGCTCCCCGGCCCCGCCGTCGTCGAGCCCTCCGACAGCGATGACGCTCGGCGCGCTCGCCGGCGGAAGGACGTTGTGCGCCGCGTCGTGCCCGGCGTTGCCCGCCGCCGCCACGACAACGATGCCGTGCCGGCTCGCGTCGTCGGCCGCGCGCGACAGGCTGCCGGTCAGGTACGACTCCTCGTAATCGCCCCCGCACGAGATGTTGAGCACGCGGATCCCGTACTGCTCGCGGTGCGCGATCACCCACTCGATGCCCCTGCGGATGTCGTCGTGCACGATGCGGTGCGCCGAGCCGACCTTCACCAGCACGACGTTCGCCTCCCACGCGAGCCCGCGGAAGCGCCCGTCGGAGAGCGCGCCGTTTCCCGCGGCGACCACCGACGTCATCATCCCGTGCCACGACGACACATCCGGGAGATCGAGCGCCGACAGGCCCGCTTCGGGCGCGAAGAGGTCGTGGTAGGCGAGGATGCGGCGGCGCGGCGTGACGAGATCCGGGTGGGCGTAGAAGCCGGAGTCGAGGAAGGCGATCGTCACATCCCGGCCCGCAACGCCGGGCTCCGCGTGGAGGCGGTCCGCGATGGGCAGGATGCGCCGGGGGTCGAGCGACATCGGCGCATGCTAGCGCAGCGCCTCGCCGCCGAGGCCCTCGCCTGCGCCGAGGAGCGGCGCCGGGAGGAGCCGGACGTGGCGTGCGCTGGGGCACCGAGCGCGCGGAGATGCCCTGCAGGGGAGCCTCGGATCGGCAGAGGCACAGCGTCGAGCACGGCCTGGATCAAGATGCCCCGGCGCTCCCAGGCGCGACGGAGCCGCTGGCAGCCACGGCATGAGCGCGCCCCCGCGCGGGTGCAACCCAGCGCACGATCCGAGGGCGCGCGCGGCGACGCCGGTGCCCGGCCGCGCTCTGCCTCTCTGGACGTGCCCACGCCGCTTTGGCAGCCTCCGCGCATGAGGTCATTCATCGCGACGATGGTCTACGAGCTTCACCCGGACACGCCCCCGGACGCGCGGAAGCTCCTCCGGGCGCACCTCGTCGGCAGGCGCTGGCAGGACAGGCACGAGGGCGCGGCGATGCCGTCCACCGCTGTCTGGATCCGCCGCTCCGCGGAGGACCACGAGACGACCGACGACCTGCACGCCGCGTGCGCGCGCGACCTCGGCGACGCGGCCGCCGCCGTGGCCCGGGCGGGCCGCCCGATCCAGGTGACGCGCGCGTGGATCCAGGTGAGCGGCGCCGGCACGTACGGGCTCGCCGCGCCCGCGCGCCCGGCGGACGGCTGAGCGCGCGGCGCGGAAAGCCGGGCCTCACCGCGGCGCTTCGGATAGGCTCGGGGGGCTCGAAGGAGGCGATGATGGCTCGACGACAGGGGTTTGGCACGGCACTGCTCTCGCTGGTCGCCCTCGCAGCCGGCTGCGGGGGGCTCTCGACCGAGGAGGCGCAGCAGCGCTGCGATCGGCTGCGCGACGCGGTGCCCTTCTGCTCCACCGAGGAGAGCTTCGCCGCGTGCGTGAGCTGTCACGAGGAGTGCGGCGACGACTGCGAGGCGTCGACGGCCTGCCCACAGACCTTCTCCTGCGCGGAGTGAGCGGGCGGCGGGGCGATCCGGGCGCGCCAGCGCGCTATCGGCCTCGCCCGCGCCGGTCGGCCTGCGTCACTTCACCTCGACGCCGCAGTTGATGAACTCGATCGAGGTGTCGATCCGGAAGTGGGAGTCGGTCACGTGGCGCTCGGCGAAGAAGAAGTCGAGCTGGTAGGTCTTCCCGACCTCGAGCCCGAGCTCGTCGAGGTCGACGATCGTTGTCTGCTCGGCGTGGATGCCCCCGAGGTCGACGACCTTCTTTCCGTTGATGAACGTGAAGACGTCGTCGTCGCCGGCGAACGTGAACTGCTCGCCGCCCTTGTACTCGAAGCCCATGTGCATCTCGAAGGTGAAGTGGTAGTTGTGCTCCCGCCCCTCGTTGCCGAAGAGCTCATTGTCGATGGGGAAGAAGAGCTGGTCGTTGTACGTCCACACGCCGTCTCTGTCGGGGTCCTCGAACTGGAGCGTGATGTTCTTCGGCATGTTCACGCCTTCCATGTCGCGGAACCACATGTCGAAGTTCGCCTTGCCGGTCGTGGTCATGGTGCCATCGGGCCCGCCGGCGTAGATGGGCTTCAGGTCCTCTCCGAGGGTGTCGGTGACGATCAGGTGGTCGTCGCAGTTCGAGCACTTGCCGACGTCCTGCGGCTCCATGTCGGGGTGCTCCTCCTTGAAGTCGCGCACCCGGCCGGTGAACTTGCCATCGCAGGACTCCCCGTTTTGCTGCCCGTTCTCTCCGGGGTTCCCACCGCCGGTGCCGCCCGTGGTGGTGGGGTTGACCGAGCCGAAGCTGTCGTCGTAGCCCCCGGTCCCGCCGGGCCCAGGCCCGCCAGGCCCGCCAGTCCCGCCAGGTCCGCCAGGCCCGCCGGCGCCCTCAGACGACGAGTCCCCGCCGTTGCGATGACTCGCCTCTGCACTGCACCCGCTCAGCACGCCCACAAGCGCAAGCACCGCCCCGCAACCCGCCGCCGTCTTCATCGCCTTCATCGCCGACCTCGCTCTAAGATGTCTTCCCAAGCCCCGACGGCAAACTAGCATGAGAGCGCTATTCCGGCGTGTTGACGTAATGCGTCATCAGCGGAATTGCGCACCTCCAGCAAGCGATTGAGTGTGCTCACGCTGGCATTTTCTACCATCGATGCTCCCGGGGCCTCGTGGCCGGAGGCCGGCGAACCCAGGTCGCTGAAATTGTTTGATCCCATACGTTTCTGCTCGCTCCGGTGAGGTCGGCGTCGAACCCGCGCGACAGGGCCTCGGAGGGCGTCGAGCGGGTCGCCCCCGATGAGCGCGCTGGTCGCCTGCGCCGCGGCGCCACCTGGGGCGCAGACAACGACAGGGGCCGGGCTCGTCCGCATGGACGGCTGTGCCCGGCGCCGTGAATGACCTTCTCCCACAGGCGCGCCGGCGGGAGTGGACGCTGGATTGCATACAGGACAGCGCACGGAACGCTGAACGCGTAACGCGGAAGGAGGAAGCGACGATGGGTGATCAACGACGTGACGCCGCGGAGCGGACGGCCGCGCACACCGGGGCGGGCGAGGGCGTGCCGTCGGAGGAGATCGGGCACAGCCCCGGGCTCGATCCGCCGGGCGCGCAGCCCGAGGACGACGACGCGGATCCCCGGGACGAGGCGTATGCCGACCGGCCCGCGGGCAACGACCCGTCTGCGCCGAAGGACGGGCGCGAGCCAGTCGGGCAGTCCGACTACACCGATGTTGCGGCCATCCAGCGGCCGCCGGCCGACTCCTGAGCTGGCCTTGAACGGCCGCCGGCCGACTCCTGAGCTGGCGGCCACAACCATGCTCACCTGATGCCCCTGCCACCTTCATCCTGCCCGCGCGAGCCCTCCCCCGAGGCAGCTCGACTTCCCGTCTGCGTCCGCTCGATCACCGCCGGGGCACCGGCGCGGCGACGTCGCTGTGTCCGGTGCGCCACCACGAGGGGCTCGACATCCGGGCACGCTCGGAGTACGCGGGACCGCTCCCGGTAGAGACGCAGGTGCGCAGTGGACCACGAGACGTCGAGCGACATCGAGCCTGGCTCCAGCGCCGCTGACGCGCGGGAGGCCCTCCATGCCGCCGAGGCGAGCCCGTCGGCCGAGTGGGCGGACGCGCCGTCGACCCGCCCGCCCAGCGCCAGTGAGGCGATTTGCCCTGTCTGTCTCGAGCGCATCACCGCCGGCGTGGCCCTCTGCCCCGAGTGCGGCGAGCCGCCCGACGCAACGAGGAAGCCGGTGCGGGCCCCCTCGGTCCCCGACGCCCCGCCGGACGCGAGCTGGCTCTCGCTGCACTGGCGCCCGCTCGTCACGATCGGCGCCATCCTCGGGCTCATCAGCACCGGCGGGGCGCTGCGCTACCTGGCGCCCCACCGGTTCTCGCCGTCCAGGGCCGCCACGGCGGTCGCCCCGCCGGCGCCTGTGTGCGGCGCCCCCTGCTGGAGCGGCGAGTCGTGCCAGCTCGGCCGCTGCGTCTGGCAGCGCCCGAACAACGTGGGCCACCTGGTCGACGCGCCGTCGATCGCCGGGCCCTTCCCCCTCCCCAAGGACGCGGCCGACGCGCTCCCGCTCGACCGCGATCGCTTCGCTGTCGCGCTTTCCTCCGGCCTCGAGGTGCGCAGCTCCAGGACGGGCGAGGCGCTGAGCCTCGTCACCGAGGCGCCCCACGTGCGGCGCCTCTACCGCGTGGGCGACGTCGTCTACGCGACCTCGCCCTCGCGCATCTACGTGATCGACGCCGCCACCACGCGGCTGCTCAAGACGATCGAGCTCGGCGAGGCCGTGGGCGACGTCGTCGTCGGCGCCTCGGGCCGGCGCGCGCTCGCCTCGCTGCCGGAGGCGCACGCGGTGGCGATCCTCGCGACCGAGTACCACGCCGAGATCGAGCGCATCCAGTTCGGCGACGACGCCGTGGGCCCCGTGGCCGTCGACGACAGCGGCTCCCGCGCGATCACGACCACGGGCCAGCTCCCGCAGCCTGGCCAGCGCGAGCCGGCGTCGGGTGGCGTCGCGTACCCGTTCGACCCGAGCCGGCTCGGGTCGGAGCAGGATCGCGTGCGCACCTCGATGGTGGGCAACCCGGCCAGCGCGCTCATGAGCCCGGACGGCTCGGCGGGGTTCGTCGCGCTCCGGGCCGAGAACACCCTGGTGCCGCTCACCTGGCTCCCATCGGGCGCGGTGCGGCAGGAGGCGCGCATCACGACGTGCCGCGAGCCGGAGCAGATCGAGCTCGTCCGGAGCGACAGGCGCGCGATCGTGCGGTGCAACGAGGGGCGGGCGATCCAGGTCTTCGACCTGGCGAAGCGCGAGCTCGTCCGCGCTGTCACGTTCCCCGGCCGCGCGCTCGACATGGCGGTCGCGCCGGACGGGGCGCAGGCGGTCGTGGCGCTGAGCGGCGACGGGGCCGGCTCGGTGGCGCTCGTCGACCTGAAGAGCTACGCGGCGAAGGTCCACCCGCTCGGCGGCGAGCCGACGCGGATCCGGCTCGCCCCGGACGGCGGCTCGGCGCTCGCGCTCGGCGATCGCGCCAAGGTCGCGTGGGTGCTGCAATGAGCGAGCGTCGCGTCCCGTGCCCGAGCTGCGGCGTCCGCGTCGTCGAGGGGGCGCGCAAGTGCCGCGCCTGCAAGGCGTGGCTGGGCGAGCGTCCCCGCGGCTCCTCCGCCTCGCTTTCGGGCCGCGAACCGCGCCTGACGCGGGTGTCGGTGTCGGTGGCGAGCGGCGTCGCGGCCGTGATCATCGCCCTCGTGACGAGCCTGAAGTCGCCCGTCGGCGAGGCCCCGCCGCTGACAGCGCTCACGCCCGAGGGCGCGGCCTCGCCCGATGTGCCCGACGACGCGCCGAACCCCGCCGCGTTCGGCCCGGACCCGACGCCGCCGCCCCCGCCGCCCGAGCCGACGGGCCGCTGGCGCGCCCGCGACTTCCGGATCGGGGACGTCCACCCGCTCGACGTTGTCTTCAACCCGAGCGGCACGTCGATCTACGTCAGCGGGGACGACGCGTCGCTGCGCGAGTACAAGCTCGACAGCGGCGAGATCATCCACAAGGCGTCGGTGCCGGCGCAGGGCGATCACATCCGGCTGCTGTTCGACCGGTACGTCGCTGTGCTGCGGCACGAGGACGCCGCGCGGATCCCTGTGATGGACACGACCGCGTGGGATCGCGACCCGGTCCTGCTCGACGTGGGGCGGAGCCCTGGCGACATCGTGGCGCTGCCGGACGGCAGGACGGTTGTCGCGGCGACGACGGACACGAAGCGGGTGACGAAGTTCGAGCTGCCGACGGGGGTGCGGCTGGCGAACATCACGCTCCCGCACGCGACGGGGCAGCTCTTCCTTGTGCAGGCCGAGGGGCGGCCTTACATCGCGGCGCTCGGCGCGCTGACGCACGCCGGCCGCCCGGCGGGCGCCTGGATCGACCTGTTCGACCCGAGCGAGTCGCCGTTCGGCGCGACGCGGCGGAGCATCGCTGTCGGGCGCGAGCCGCGCGAGGGCGACATCACCGCGGACGGCGGCGCGGTGTTCTTCCCGGATCGGCTGTCCAACACGGCGATCCTGCTGCGCGTCGCCGGGGTGACCGAGACGCGGAAGGCGCCTGTCGGCGTCGGGCCGACCGCCGGCTACCTGCTCCACGACGACAGGTATGGAATCACGCTCAACGCCGAAGCGCGGACCGCGAGCGTGATCGATCTCTCGACGATGGCGGTGAAGAGCACGCTGCCGTTCCGCGGGGTCCCGCGGACGGGCGTGACGTCGCCCGATCGGAGGACGCTCTTCGTGGCGCTCGGCGGGACGCAGTGGCCGCCGGTCGGCAGCGGCGTCGCGGTCATCGCGGGCGACCCGCCGAAGGTCGTCGCGTCGCTGCCCACCGGCAAGGGCGCGTGCGCGGTGGCGGTCTCGAAGGACGGCGCGCGGGCGGTTGTCGCCTCGTACTGGGACCGGTCGATCACGGTGCTCGAGCAGCAGTAGGCCTGCTCGAAGGCCCGGGACGATGTGGCTCGCCGGACGCCCCACGGCGTCCCTCTCCGGTGGAGCAGCTCCGGTGAAGCGTCCCGGGTTGACGCGCGGTGAAGCGTCCCGGGTTGACGCTCCGCGCGGCCCGCCGGATACCCGTCGCATGGGCACGGGGAACATCCTGGCCCCCGTCGGGGTCGGGCCACGGTGGTGAGATCCTCGCCCTTCCGTTCCTGCCTGGTCGCGCTGGCAGCGCTGCTCGCCGCCTGCCGTGGCGGCGCCGGCGCGCCTGACGCCGGGCCGGCGCAGGCGCAGGAGGTGGCCGCTGCCGCGCCGGCGTCCTCCGTCCCGCTCGCCCCTGTCCCCGCGGCGAGCGCGGCGGCGCTGGACGCGGGAGCCGTCGCGGCAGCGGACGCGGCAGCGCCGGACGCGGCAGCGCCCGACGCCGGCGCGGACGCCGCAGTCGCGGCCGCGGCGCCCGACGCGGGCTGCAAGCTCCGCCGGGGCCCGCTCGCGCTCTCGCTCCGCGGGCCGGCGCTGCTGTGGTCCCCGGACGAGAAGGCGCGCGCGGACTTCCGGGTGATCTTCAACCGCGACGGCGTGGCGCAGCCCGTCGCGCCGGCGTTCGCCGCGCTCGTCGGCTCGGTCCCGCCGCGCGACGATGTCGCGACCGACGCCGGCGCCGGCAGCGGAGAGCCCGCGCGCGCGTCGTGGCCGGCCTGCGCCGTCGCCTCCGGGTTCGTGTTCTGCATGGATCAGGGCGGCACGATCCGGAGGACCCCGATGTCCGGCGGGGCGGCGCCGCCCCTCGGCGCCGGGCGCCGCGGCACGGGGATCTCCGCGGTTCCGCTGCCCGGGGGGCACACGCTCCTCGCCTTTCTCTCGGACCGCAAGACAAGCGAGGGCGTCGTGACGCAGGCCTTCGCGGTGCTCGACGACAGGCCCGCCGTGCCGCTCTCCGAGGAGGGCAGCGGCGCGACGTTCGTCGCCCTTTCGCCGTGGAAGGACGGCGCGCTCGCGATGTACATCGACGCGCGCTCGGCGCTGACGCCGGTCCACGCCCGCACGCTGCGGCCCACCGCGGAAGGCAAGCTAGAGCTCGGCCCTGACGCTGTGCTCTTCGTCGGCGACGCGGGCGAGTCGCGGATGGGCGGCGCGCTCGCGATCGGGCCCGAGGGCCCGGCGTACGTGCTCCTCCCGGCGTCGAAGGACATGTCCGAGTTCGGCATGGCCGCGATCCGCATCGCCGACGCGCCGCGCGACGACATGCCGGCTGTCTGGTCGCTCTACCCGAACGGCCTCAGCCCCGCGCCGATCGCGGCCACGCAGGGCGTCTCGCCGATCCACGTGGCCCGCGTCCGACCGATCGCGCCCGAGCCCGGGGCGCGGCACGCGCTCGAGATCGGGCAGCTCGACGCGGAGGGGCGCTTTCAGGCGCGCTGCCTTGCCGTGGAGGGCAAGTCGTTCAAGCACGTGGCGATCGAGGCGGACCGCGGCGGCTCGCTCTGGCTGGCGTACACGACCAGCGCCGGCACCTTCGTCGAGCAGCGCGCCGTCGGCCCGTGAAGGCAGCGGGCGCGCTGGCCGCGATGCATCCGCGCGCCTGCGGCCATGGGAGCGTGAGCGCAAGCGCGGCGATGGGAGCGCGAGCGCGAGCGCGGCGCCGCGGCCGCTCGCGGCGCTCGTCTCCCGCGGCGCGCAGAAACCGAGATCGACGCGCCGGTCTACCCGGAACAATAAGGTATGAGAAGATACCCCATGGGCGCTCCGCCACGTTCTCCCCTCACGGCCGACAAGATCCGACCGGGTGATCCCTACGAGCTCTCGGAAGGAGAGCTGGTCGAGTGCTTGCCGACCGGGGAGCGCGGCGGGCGAGGCAACCTGGTGGGCGGCTCCGTGCTGGACACCGATCCAGCGGTCGAGTCTGCCGGTGTGGATGTCGGCGTCTCCGTGCGCCCGGACATGCTCCGTGCGCCGGACATCTCGGTAGGAAACGTCCAAAACAAGCCCGGATGGGCGAGCGCGGCGCCGCCGCTCGCCGTGGAGTACGCGGACACGGGGCAAGACGAGGGCGAGCTGCAGCGCAAGCCCTCCGAGAATCGGAGCGGGAGCACGGACGCGAAGCGGGTCCGCCCGCCTGCCGGCGTATCGAGCCGAGTCGAGCGGACACGCGGCAAATCGCCAGCTCCCTCCGCGCATGCGCGTGTCGCCCGCCAGTGAAAACTCCTGCGCTCCCGGCGCGGTTGAGCAAACGAGTCCGCCCGATTCACGACCCCTTCCGAGCCCGCAATGTGCGCCAGGGCCCTTGTCTCAGCGCACGACATCGCGCCGAGGTTGTTGCGTCACTTCCCCTCCTGGCGTAAGCCAGCTCCGTGGAACCACAAATCCACTTCTATCGTAAATCTTAAGGAGCCGAGATGAAGCTAGATTCCGTGCCCACGGGCATTTTATGGCCCCTCGTGTCGCTGATCGCCCTCGGCCTCACGGGCTGTGGTGACGACGGCAGCGGCGACTCCGGCGGTGGTACGGAGAGCACGTCGACCGCCACCGGCGGCCAGGACGGGCAGGGCGGCGCCGGCGGCGGCGGGGTCACCGCGACGGGCACGGGCGCTGGCCCGGGCAGCTCCACGACGACCGGCGCTACCTCGACGAGCAGCGGCGAGCCCGCCAGCACGACGGCCGCGACAACCACCGCCGCCACGACGGGCACGGGCGGCGGCGGGTCGGTGAGCTGCGGCTATCCCGCGGTGACAGAGAACGGATCCATCACCTTCTACACGCTCGACATGGGCTCGGCCGAGGTGAACTGCAGCTACCAGATCACCGGGCGCAACCCGGACATCGTCGCGCACGTCCCCTTCGGCGGAGGCCAGTACTTCGCCGCCATGAACACCCAGGACTACGACGCTGCGGGGATGTGCGGCGCGTGCGTGGAGGTCTCCCGCGACGACGGGCGCAAGGTGCAGGCCATGGTCGTCGACCAGTGCCCGATCGCCACGAACCCGAAGTGCGTGCGGGGCCACATCGACCTCAGCAAGAACGCCTTTCTCCAGATCGGCGCCGAGCGCGAGGGGTATCTCGGCACCACCAACGGCGGCGCCGCGGGGAAGATCTCGTGGAAATACATCCCGTGCCCGACGACGGCCCCTGTCACCTTCCGCCTCAAGGACGCGACCAACCGGTACTGGAACGAGATCATCGTCGAGGGGCACGCGCACCCGATCGAGAAGGTCGAGGTGGAGATCAAGGGCACGTGGCAGACGGCCACGCGGCAGCCGTACAACTACTTCGTCGTCGGCGACGGGGACATGGGGGCTCCGCCGTACCATGTCCGCGCCACCGACATCAACGGATCCTCCGTGGAAGCCATGCTGGACCTCAAGGCGGGTGACCAGCCCGCGGGCGCCCAGCTCCCCGCCTGCAACTGAGACCGACCGGCATCCGGCCGATCGAGCCCTGCGCGCCGCGGCGGCCACCCAGGCCCAGCGGCGCGCCCCTCGCGCGGCGCCGCGGCGATCTCACCGCGCAAGGCGCTCTGCTCGCCGCGCACGAGCCTACCTCGCCGGAGCGCCCTCGCGACGCCGGCTCCCCGCCACCCGGGCTGGTAAGATGGCCGGCGCCCGCGGTCAGGATGGTTCGCGGAGCTCTCCAGGAGAACGCCGTGCAAGACCCTCGCCCCGCCCCGTCGCTGCTCACCGTCGACGACTTCGAGCGCGCCGCGCGCGCCCGGCTGTCCAGGATGGCCTACGACTACTACCGATCGGGCGCCGACGAGGGCAGGACGCTCCGGGAGAATCGCCGCGCCTTCCGCCGCCTCGAGATCCACTACCGCGTGCTCGTCGACGTGTCCGAGCGGGACATGAGCACGACAGTGCTCGGCGCGAGGGTGCCATTCCCCATCCTCGTGGCGCCCACCGCCTACCAGCGCCTCGCGCACCCCGACGGCGAGCTCGCCTCCTCGCGGGCGGCATCGGAGCTCGGGACCATCTTCACGCTCTCCACGCTCTCGACGACGAGCCTCGAGGCGGTCGCCGAGGCGTCGCCGGGGCCGAAGTGGTTCCAGCTCTACGTGCACAAGGACCGCGGCCTCACGCGCTCGCTCGTCGAGCGCGCGGAGGCGGCTGGCTATCAGGCGCTGATGCTCACCGTCGACACGCCGCTCCTCGGCCGCCGCATCGCGGACGTGCGCAACGGCTTCGCGCTGCCCGAGGGGCTCGTGATGGCGAACCTCCGCGACGCCGCGGCGTCCGCCCCGGCGGGGGAGCAGGGCTCGCTGCTCGCGGCCTACGTCGCCGCGCGACACGACGCCTCGCTCACGTGGCGCGACGTCGAGTGGCTCGGCTCGCTGACGAGGCTGCCCATCCTGCTCAAGGGCATCATCCGCCCGGACGACGCGGTCCGCGCCCTCGACGCCGGCGCGGCCGGCGTCATCGTCTCCAACCACGGCGCGCGGCAGCTCGACGGCGCCCCGGCGACGATCGAGGCCCTCCCCGCCGTCGCCGACGCGATCGCCGGGCGGTGCCCTGTGCTGATGGACGGCGGTGTCCGGTGGGGTACGGACGTGCTGAAGGCGCTCGCGCTCGGCGCCCGCGCGGTGCTGGTCGGGCGCCCCGTCCTGTGGGGCCTGGCCGCGCTCGGCGGCGAGGGCGTCGCGCGCGTGCTCGCGGCCCTGCGCGACGAGCTCTCGGTCGCCATGGCGCTCGCCGGCTGCCCCTCCCTCGCGGCGCTCGATCGCGACCTCGTCCGCCGACCCCAGGCGCGTTGCCGTTGCCACGACCGCTCTCAGGACCGTTGAACGGTGCCTGACTCGCACGAGCATAAAGTTTTCCAAGATCGGCGCTGTCACACACGAGCGCACGCTGGATTGCGGCGCTTCCCTGGATGAACGGGGCGCAAGAAAAGGTGGCGGCCATTCGACCTCGCCCGTAGACTCGGCGACGGTGAACAGCGCTGTACGTGCGAAGGAGCGGTGGCAGGGGCTCTTCAGGCGAGGCGCTGGCGCCTCAGGGGAGATATCGGAACCCGGGGCGACGGACGCGACCATGGGGATTCGCCTCCGGCGCTTCGCCGGGCCGGCCGCTTACCTCGACCAGGTCTCCTCGCTTCGCATTGCCCACCTGACCGATCAGCACGTCGGCCGGGTGACGTCGGTCCGGGTCCAGCGCGCGGCCGTGGAGATCACGAACCAGCAGCGGCCCGATCTGGTCGTGCTCACCGGCGATTTCGTGTGCCACAGCCAGCTCTACCTCGATCAGCTCGAGGAGGTGGTGCGCGGCTTCGAGGCGCCGGTGATCGCCGTGCTGGGGAATCACGATCACTGGTCGGGCGCCGACGCGGTGAAGCGCGCGCTCGAGCGCGGGGGCGCCGCGGTGCTGTGCAACGCGAGCACGGTGATCACGCTGGGCCATGAGCGGCTCCAGGTGGTGGGGCTCGACGACGCCTACACAGGCCATGCGTCGCGCGAGAAGGCGGTGAAGGGGATGCGGCGCGATCTGCCGACGCTGGGCCTCTCGCACATCGCCGAGGAGGCGGACGGGCTCTGGCGTCACGGCGTCCCGCTGGTGCTCTCGGGCCACACGCACGCGGGCCAGGTCACTGTCGCGCGCCTGAACGAGCTCTCGATCGGCAAGATCGCCGGGCACCGGTACATCCACGGGCTCTACGGCACCCGCAAGCGGGCAGAGCCCGGCCAGGGGGCGGTCTACGTGGGGGCAGGGATCGGCGCGGCGGTGATGCCGCTGCGGCTCGGCGAGCGCGGCCAGCGCGAGGTCGCGATCTTCGAGCTCGGCAGCGAGCCGGGGTCGTTCGACGAGCACCACGCCGAGCAGGTGCCGCACCAGGGGCGCAAGCCGTCGCCGGAGCTCCTGGCGAGCCGGGCGGCGCGGGTGGCGAGGAACCGCGAGCGGCGGGCGGCGCGCGGGATCCGGCCGGGCGAGGGGAGCACTCAGGGAGAGGGGAGCGCCCAGGGCGAGGGGAGCGTCGGCGGGGAGCCCTGAGCCCGCGCTTCAGGCCGCGCGGGGCTCCGCTTCAGCTCGCGTCGAGCGCGCGGCGCAGCGCCGCCTCGAACGCGGCGCGCTCGTGGTAGATCTCGATCCCGCCGACGGCGAGCTTCATGAGCCAGGCGCCCAGGGCCACGATCTTGGCCTCGACGAGCACGTGCTCGGTCACCGACGCGCTCTCCCGCACGGCCCGCAGGTACTCGACGAGGCGGACGCGAACGATCGAGTCGTAGCCGGTCACGCCCGTGCAATCGAGGAACTCGTCGATGTGCCCGTGGAGCGCCACGCATTGCAGCGTCGGCTTGACGAGGCAGGCGAGGAGCGGAGCGTCGATGTGCCCCGTCAGGCGGTAATAGATGATGTGGCGTCCTGGATACGATACCTCGACGCTGCCCCGATCGGACTCATGGCGGACATCGACGGGAAGTGGCGAGCCGAGCATGTCGTTCTCCTGCGCCCCGCGCCGCCCGGAGGTCCAGGAGCCCGGAGGCCCAGGCGATCGACGTCGAGCACGGCTCCCCACCTTACGCGAGGTCGCGCGGAGAGACCAGCCCGCGGTGCGCCTCACTCGATAGGCGCGCTCGCGCACGGGCCCCGCTGATCGACGGAGATGCCGGTGGCGGCCGCGACGCAGGCGTTGGAGTACGTCTGTCCATCGCACCCGCACACGGGCGCGAGCTCCTTCGTGCAGGCCTCGGGCTTCTCCGCGCAGGCGCCGGCCGCGTCGGCGCGGCCGCAGATCGCGTCGGGCGCGTACTTGCAATAAAGCCCGTCGCCGCAAACGCGCGGCCCGCCGAGGGTGAAGCCGCCGCAGCTCTCGCCGAGCCCGACGATCGTCGGGCCGCACTCGCCGAGGCTCTTCACCGAGACGCCGGCCATCGCCGCGACGCAGTCGTTGCCGTACGTCCGGCCGTCGCACCCGCAGACAGGATCGTAGTCCTGCCGGCACGCCTCCGGCACGAGCTTGCACGTGCCGCTCCGATCGTAAGCGCCGCAGTTCGCCTCGGGGGCGAAGTCGCAATACAGCCCCTCCGCGCAGCGGAAGCCGGCGATGCCGCCGCACATCGCGCCGGGCTGCGCGCGCGGCGAGCAGACCTCGCCGCCGCAGGAGAGGCGGAGCTCGACCTCGACGGGGGTCCGCTGCGAGACGACCTGCACGACGTACGAGCCGGTGCCCTGGCTCTGCCACGTCGTGGAGCCCTGTCCGAGCGAGCCCCTGATCCGCGGGACATTCCGCAGCCTCCCGTCGGTCGTGACCTCGTGCACCCTGACGGCGACAGCGGCGCTCCTGCCGGCGGCGACGGCCCGCAGATCGAGCGTGATCGTCCGGCCAGGATGGCTCGTGAAGTGCGCGTAGACCGACTCCCCGCGGCCCACCGAGAGGCGGTTTTCATGATCGAAATACGCCGGGACGGCGGCGACGTCGCTCAGCCTGAGCGCGCCCTCGACTGTCCCCGTCTCCTCCTGGTCTGCGACCTCGGCAGGGTCCGATGATGCCGTGCAGCCGGCGAGTGTTACAGCGAGAACAGCACCCAGAACATTCGCCATGTTCATGATCGTGAAAACTCCTCATGAGGAAATGGGCCCAGCGCTCCGGGCGTCCCCTCGGAAATGCGAATCGGCTGCGGGATGGACGACGCCAGCGCGGCCGCGAGGCGCGCTGTCTCGGTCCCTCATCCCGGGCAAGCGGTTGCTAGGACCCGTGGATGGGCCCGTCAACCGCCGTCCGGGAGAGCAAGCCGACAGCGCTCGTGGCGCGACGGTCATTCGTCCTGCGTCTCCCTGCGATATCGCTGTGTCCTCCATGCCGCCGAGCTCTCGCCCGACCCGGGGTGGCAGTGCGTCGATATGTCCACGCTCCAGCGCCTCGACGATCGCTCCCCTCATTCATCCACGTCGTCAGCTCTCATCGACTCGGCACCTGGTGCCCTCTGTCGTCCGCTACCTGCGTTTGCAATCAGCGTTCCCCGCGAGATGAGATGAGCCCGCCCGCCGCTGCTCTCTGCGGCGCCGCGGGGGGCGCGGCGCGCGGCGGAGACGGGGATCCGGGTCGGTCCGGGCGGGGCCGGCGGCGGGAAGGGGTCGCGCACACCCTGTTCCCACATCACACGCGGTGATGAGGCGTTCCGCCACACGGCGTCGTTCGCTGTACGACGCATCGCCGTGCTGCGGGGCAGTTTGCTACGGGGGCGGAGCGCTCGAGGCGACGCGAGGGTTCGAGGCAGCGGGGCGGTGACGGCCCTTGCTTTCGATGCTCGAGCGCGGCTAAGTCTTGGTCCGCTCGAATGGTCCGTCCCACCGACAAGACCGCGAACAACCGCACCCCGCGGGAGCTGAACCGCGCCCTCGTGCTCGACCTCGTCCAGGAGCACGGCCCGATCTCCCGCACGAACCTCGCGCGGCTGAGCGGGCTGACGAAGCCGACGGTCTCCGCGATCATCGAGGAGCTGCTCGACAGCGGCAGCGTCCGCGATGTCGGGTCCGAGTCGCGCGGCGGGCGCCCGGCGCGCCTCCTGGAGTTCAACGACGACAGCGCGGCCTACCTCGGCATCGAGATCGGCGTCGAGCAGACGGCCGTGGCCGTGGCCGACGCGCGCGGGCGGACGCGGGCTCGCCTGGAGCAGCCGGCCGTCCTGCGCGATCCGCATCGGACGGTCCGCGACGTTGTCGAGCTCCTGCCGAAGGTGCTGCAGCTCGCCGGGGTGCCGCGGAAGCGGCTTCGCGGCGCGTGCGCCATCTTGCCCGGGCTCATCGAGCGGCCGAGCGGCGTCTGCGTGCTCGCCCCCAACCTGGGCTGGGAGCGGTTCCCGCTGCGCGCGGAGCTCAGCCGCGCGCTCCGCATGCAGGTGCCTGTGTACAACCTGCCCCAGGCGGCGGCGGTGGCCGAGGGGGAGCTCGGGGCGGCGCGGGGGCACGCCTCGTACGTCTGGATCTACGTCGGGCTCGGCGTCGGCGCGGGGCTCGTCGTCGATGGGCGCCTGTTCTTCGGGATGCAGGGGTACAGCGGCGAGATCGGCCACTGTCGTGTCGCGGACGACGGCCCCCCGTGCGGCTGCGGCCGCCGCGGCTGTCTCGAGACGTTCACCTCGGTGATGGCGCTCCGGCGCGCCGCCGAGGCTGCGTCGTCGCGCTCGAGCGCGCTCGCCGCGCTCCCCCGGCCGCACGCGGTCGCCGCCATCGCGAGCGCCGCGCTGGCCGGTGACGAGGCCGCCCGCGGGATCTTCCACCAGGCCGGCGCGCAGCTAGCGCGCGGCATCGGCGTCCTCCTCAACCTGCTCAACCCGCAGCTCGTCGTGCTCGGGGGCGAGGCGATCGCCGCGCCCGACATCCTCCTCGCCGGCCTGCGCGAGGAGCTGCCGCGCCACGCCGTCCGCGCCGGAGAGGTGCCGGTCGTCGCCTCTCCGCTCGGCAGCGAGGCCGGCCTGCTCGGCGCCGTCCTGCTCGCGCGCGAAGGCGCTGTGCGCTCCCTCCGCCTCGTCCCCGACGGCGTGCTCCAGGACAGCGCCCCGTAGCGCGCCCCCGCGCGCTGCGCGGGGCCCGGACGAAGAGGCTTTGTCAAGAGGCTTGTCGAATTCTCTGGGCCCGATCGCGCCGGCCCCCGGGCTCGCCCGCGGCGCCGGTCGGGGCTCCACGAGAAGAAGAGAGTTGGAACCACAGAGGGCACAGAGGGCACAGAGGGAAGAGAATGAACTCTGAGCCCCTCTCCCTCTCTTCTTTCTCTTCTCTCTCCCTCTGTGCCCTCTGTGCCTCTGTGGTTTTTTATCTCTTCATCCCGTCCTCCGCCCGCTGAGCAACGCGGGCGAACCACGCTCTCCGCGCGCCGCGCTGTCCGCGGCAGACGGCGCACCGGAGCGCCCCTCGGCGAAGAGCGGCGCGAACGCGCGGCGCTCGTGCCAGGTGAGGGCGCCGAGGAGTCCGAGGAGGATGACAGCGTTGATGCCGGCGCGGGGGTCGAGCAGCAGGTGGAACAGGGCGATGTTCACCACGACCGGCCAGAGCAGCGCCACAGCGAGGGCGCGGCGGCGGCCGAGGAGGAGCAGGACCGCCGCGGTGAGCTCCACCGCCTTGACGGCGTGGATGTAGCCGCTGTCGACGAGCATCCGGGTGAACGGGTGGAGCGGCTCCGGGACAGGCACGATGCGCACGAAGCCGTTGATGCCGCCGAGCAGCACGATGAGGCCGAGGGAGATGCGGATGGCGTCGACAGCGCGAGGGGGCATGGGTCCTCCTGGTTTCAGGGGACCACCATGCGCCCCGGCGCGGCCGGCGCTTGTACGAAGTGGCTGCGAGCGACGGCGCCCGGCGTGCGGCCCAGCGTGGCGGCGACCGCGCGCGCGAGGTGGGCCTGGTCGTGGAAGCCGCCGGCGAGCGCGGCCCGGGCCGGCGCGGCGCCGTCCACGAGCGCCCGGACGGCCGCCATGACCCGCAGGAACGTCACGTAATCGCGCAGGGGGTGCCCGAACGCGTCGTGGAACAGGTGGGAGAGCCGCGAGCGCGAGAGGCCCTCCGCGGCGGCCAGCGGGCCCAGCGCGGGGCGCTCCGGCGCCTGCTCCGCGAGGCGGCGCATGGCGCGCAGCACGCGGCGGTCGACCGGCGGCCGCTCCGGCGTGAACGCGCGGGCGCACGCGGTCATGAGCTCGCGCGCGGCGGCGTTGTCGAGCCGACCGCGGAGCACCTCGCGCGCGGCGGCGCGCACCCGCTCGGCCTGGGCCCCCTCGAGCGCGAGCACCCGCCCGCGGACGGCCACCTGCGCCCCCGCGCCGAGCCCGCCGGGCGGCAGAAAGGCCGTGACCGTCGGTCCGGGCGCGATGATGGCGTGGGCGACGCCGGCGCCGGTGAGCACGGGCGCGCGCACCTCGAGCGGCCGCGCGCCCTCGCGCTCGACCCGGAGAGGGCCGTCGACAGGCACCACCAGCTTGACCAGGTGGAGGGCATGGCGGCGCGTCCCGCCGGCGTCCTCGACGACGTGCACGCCGCCTTCGTCGACAAGCGCCGTGTGCTCGCGAGCCGCCACCCGCGAGAGCCAACCACTCCGGCGCGGACGGCGCAAGCGCGCAGCAGCGGTGATCCGCCGCGAGCACCTGAATCCGTAATGAGGCGAAGCGCACGCCAGCAAGCGCACGTGAACACGCAGACGACCGGAGCCTCGATGCGCTGTTGACGAAAAGTGACGAAAACTGTCGTCAAGGCTGGCAGAGGCGCGCCGGGTCCGGGTAGGATCATCGCCAGTCGGGAGCGACATCACGGCGGATTGGGGCCGCCGGGGTGTTGGCGCCAAAGCCTCGTGCCGGAGGACTGGACGCATGTACAGTTATCTTAAGCATTGCGTTGTTGTGTCCATATTTCTCACTGTCGTGGCGATTTCTTCATGCGAGCGGCCGAGCCACCTGGGTGGGAGCTGCGAGTCGACGGCCGACTGCGAGTCGGACACGCAGTACGCGCCTGGCACGGAGTGCGCGGACGGGGTGTGCACCTGCGTCCAGGAGGGCCACACCCTGTGCTGCGAGCCCGAGGACACGGCGCCTGATTGCTTTCTCGCCTGTCGGCCGTGCAGCGAGTGCCAGGAGGGCTGGTTCAGCTGCGCGCCGGGGACGGCGGGGACGGCGTGCGACAACGACGCGAAGTGCGCCGGCCCGCCGGACCCCCGCTGCGGCGTCGGTCGTTGCGTGGACCGGGTGTGTGAGGTGGACATCTACCCCGGCCCGCTGCCCTCGCAGGTGCGCGGCGACTGCGCGCGGCTGGAGTGCACGCACGCGGGGGAGGTCGTGTCGAGGCCCGACCCGTCGGACCTCTACAACGATGGCAACCTGTGCACCTCGGATATCTGCTCGGAGGAGAACAGGCCTGTCAACGTGCCTCTCGACAACGGGGTCAGCCTCTGGGACCTCTACAAGGTCGATCAGATCTGCTACGAGGCGGAGACGTTCGACTGCATCGTCGAGGACAACCAGTGCGGGGCCGACCGCATCTGCATCCCGGTCGTGGGCGCGCAGCGCGGCGGGGGCTACTGCGCGCCGCGCCACTGCATCAACGCGCGGCGCGACCCGGACGAGGCCGACGTCGACTGCGGCGGTATCTGCAGGCGACCTTGCGAGAGCGGAAAGATGTGCACCGTGGCGCTGGACTGCATCTCCGGCGTGTGCCTCGGCAGCCCGGGGACATGCCGGGGCGCGATGGAGGCCGACGGCGTGCGGAACGGGTCCGAGACCGGCGTCGACTGCGGCGGCCCGTGGAAGCCGTGCCTGCCCGGGGACGGGTGCGCGGCGGCGGCGGACTGCGAGGCCGGCGTCTGCTGGGCCGGCGTGTGCCAGCGGCCGACGTGCCTCGACGGCGTGCAGAACGGTGACGAGCTCGGCGTGGACTGCGGTGGGCAGGCGTGCCCGGCGTGCCCGCGCTGAGCCCGCCGGCGGGGCCGTGGGCCCAGCGCGCCGGCCGGCGGCGCGTTGACGCTGCCGCGTGGAGCGGGCATAGGGGGGTGATGCGCAGACTCGCTATCGAAGGGATGACCTGCGGCCACTGCGTCCAGGCGGTCTCGAAGGCGCTCGCGAAGGTGCCCGGCGTCACGCGCGTGGGCGAGGTGAGCCTCGAGCGCGGCGAGGCGATCGTCGAGGGGAGCGCGACGGCGGAGGCCCTGCTCGCGGCCGTGCGCGACGCCGGCTACGAGGCGCGCGACGCGGGCTGACGTCGCTGTGCGCTGACGTCGCGGTGCCGGACATCGGCCGCCTTTGATATGGTGGCGGCCACCATGACGCGAGAACAGGGTCAAAAGGGCTTTCCCGAAGGGTTCCTCTGGGGCGCCGCGGCGGCGTCGTACCAGATCGAGGGCGCCGCGCAGGAGGACGGCAAAGGGCCGTCCGTGTGGGACATGTTCTGCCGGAAGCCGGACGCGGTGTGGAACGGCCATACGGGCGACGTCGCGTGCGACCACTACCACCGGTACCAGGAGGACGTCGCCCTCATGCGCGACATCGGCCTCCGCGCCTACCGACTCAGCACCTCGTGGCCGCGCGTGCTGCCCGAGGGCACGGGCGCCGTCAACGAGCGCGGGCTCGCGTTCTACGATCGCCTCGTCGACGCGCTGCTCGAGGCGGGCGTCCAGCCCCATATCACCCTGTTCCACTGGGACTTCCCGCTCGCGCTCTACCACAAGGGCGGCTGGCTGAACCGCGACAGCGCGGACTGGTTCGCCGAGTACACGAGCGTCGTGGTCCGGAAGCTCGGCGACCGGGTGAAGGACTGGATGACGCTCAACGAGCCTCAGGTGTTCGCCGGGGCCGGCCACTACGAGGGCCGCCACGCGCCCGGCGACCGGCTGCGCTTCGCCGAGGTCCTGCGCCTGTGCCACCATGTCCTGCTCGCGCACGGCAAATCGGTGCAGGCGATCCGCGCGGCGAGCCTCGGCAAGTGCAATGTCTACTATGCGCCGGTCGCGCAGGTGAAATACCCAGCGAGCTCGTCGCCCGAAGATCTCGAGGCCGCGCGCGCGGCCACGTGGTCGGTGAACGCGCGCACCACGTGGACCAACACGTGGTGGATGGATCCCGTGTTCTTCGGCAGGTACCCCGAGGACGGGCTCCGCCTGTTCGCGAACGAGCTGCCCGAGATCCGGAGCGGCGATATGGAGATCATCGCCCAGCCCGTCGATTTCTGCGGCGTGAACGTCTACTGGGGGTTCCCCGTGCGCGCCGGCGCGAACGGCGCCGCCGAGGTCGTGCCGCATCCGGTCGGACACCCGATCACCGCCTTCGAGTGGTCCGTCACCCCCGAGTGCCTCTACTGGGGGCCCAGGTTCTTCCACGAGCGGTACAAGCGCCCCATCGTGATCACCGAGAACGGCCTGTCCACCCGGGACTGGATATCGCTCGACGGGAAGGTGCACGACCCCCAGCGCATCGACTTCATGGCGCGCCACCTGATCGAGCTCCGCAAGGCGATCGCCGACGGCGCGGCCGTGAACGGCTATTTCCACTGGTCCATCCTGGACAACTTCGAGTGGGCCCACGGCTACAAGCACCGCTTCGGCCTGGTCTTCGTCGATTACCCGACAGGCAAGCGCGTCCCCAAGGACTCGGCGCACTGGTATCGCGAGGTCATCGCCTCGAACGGCGCGACCCTCGGGGGGTGAGCCGGCGGCCCGGGGGGCCTGGACAGATCGCCCGAGAGGTCCCCGGGGCTGCCCTTTGCGCTGCACGAAGCTGGCGGTCGACCGGTCCGGGCGCAACATGCGCGGCTTCGTCATCGAGACGACGTCGCTCGGCGCGCCGGAGCTCCCGCCCGAGATCGAGGTGCGGCCACCCGCCCGGAGCCGCCGGGCGAATGGCCGTGTCGCCGGCGCGCGCGCTCCGCGGCCCCGCCGCCGAGGTGCGCCCCGGGCCGCTCAGGAGGCGATCGGCTCCTCGGCGTCTTCCTCGTCCTCGTCGTCGAGCGGCTCGTCGTCCCCGCTCGCCAGGTCGTACCCGTGCGGATCGAACTCGTCGAACATGGCCTGCAGGCGCTCGGTCAGCGAGTCCCACGTGTCCGGCGGCTCGCCGGACTGGCGATCGCGCTCCGCCAGGGCGAGCGCGGCGGCGACCGCCGAGGTCAGCGGGCGCGCGTCCTGGAGCACCGCGACCTTCGAGGCGTCGCCGCTGCACGCGTACGCGAGCAGATACGCCCTGTAGATCTCCTCATTCGTCTTGTCGCTCATTCCTCTTCCTTCGTCCTTGTCGTCCGGCGCGCCCCTGGGGCCGTGCTCTGGCCTCCTGGGCGCCGCGGACAGGGGGTGCGAGCGTAGCCCATCTCGGCGCCCCTCGGGGGGCCGCGCCTCGCCCGGGGCGCGCGGGCGGCGCGGGCGCGGCCGGTCGTCAGTGGTGCAGCCGGTCGCGCAGCGCGCGCACGGCGCGCTCGAGCCCCGCGTGATGATGGAAGCAGCACTGCCCGATGCGCGGCTGGCACTGCGACGAGCGGAGCATCTCCAGGAACACGAGCGCGCGCGCGTCGCCCTCGAGCGCCGCGCGGTCGAAGAGCGCGTGCTTGCGCCGGCAGGGGGCCTCGCGCAGCTCCACGGCGATGCGCAGCGGGACGCTCGCGCGCTTCAGCACCTCGGGGCGCCGCAGCAGCGCGGCCGCGCGCTTGCCGCCCTGCGTGCCGCCGTAGCCGCTCATCATCTCGTAGGCGATGTCGAGGCCGTCGGGGCCGAGGCGGCTCTCCAGGGCGTCGAAGATCGCGTCCGCGCGGCCGTCGGCCCGGTACGCGCTCTTCACCGCGGCGGCGGCCGCGGACGTCATCACGTCGCGATCCGCGAAGGCGGCGCGATCCCTGTCGAGCAGCGCGAGCAGCGCTTCCTCTGCCGCCTCCCACCGCTTCGCCTGGACGGCCTCCACGAGGCGCGCCCGCTCGGCCGGCAGGGGCGCGCCGTCGATCGGCCCCGGACCCGCGGGCGCCGCGCCTGCGTCGGCCGCTGCGCCCTCAGCGAGCTCCGCGCCTGCGTCGGCCGCTGCGCTTCCAGCGAGCTCCGCGCCTGCGTCGGCCGCTGCGCTTCCAGCGAGCTCCGCGCCTGCGTCGGCCGCTGCACCCCCAGCGAGCTCCGCGCCTGCGTCGAGCGTCGCGCCCCCGGTCGGCGCCGTCACGGAGGCGGCCTGCTCGAGGTCCGTGGCGCCCGCGGCCGGCGCCGCGGACGGGGCTGGCGGCCGCGCGCCGAGGGCGCCCGGCGCCCCGGCGGCCGGCGCCTGCATCGCGGCGGGCGCCTCCCCGAGCTCCGCGCCGGCGACGGCCAGCGCGGGCGCGCCCGCGTCCAGGCGACGGAGGAGCAGCGCGCCAGCGGCCGCGCCCACCGCGACCACCGCCGCCGCGCCGAGGAGCCACCCCAGCGCGCTCCTGCGCTGCCGCGCACCGCGCCCCGCCGCCCCGCGCGCATCCTTCCCGGCCGGCGCCGCGCCCGCCGCACCCGCGTGCGCCGCGCCGGCCCCGGCGCCCGCGCCACCGTCGGCCGCGGCGCCTGCCCGGTCCTGCTGCGCCGGCGGCGCGGCGGGCTCGAGCGCGCGCAGCGCGCCCCCGTGCGGCGCGATGCCGCCCGAGAGCGGCTCCTTCCACGGAAGCAGGCCGATCGCCTCGGACCTCGGCACGGCCGCGTCGAGCGCGGCGAGCAGCGCCCGCGCGCTCGCGGGGCGCGCCGCCGGCGCCTTGCGCAAGAGGCGCATCACGAGCGCCTCCAGCTCGCGCGGCGCGTCCGCGCCCGGAGCGCGCAGCCGCAGCGGCGGCGGCGCCGTCTCGCGCTGATCGCGGAACAGCTCGACGGGCAGGATCGAGTCGAACGGGTGCTTCCCCGCGAGCATCTCGTAGAGGATCAGCCCGAGGGCATACAGGTCGGAGCGCTCGTCGACGTGATCCATGCCCTGCGCCGCCTCCGGCGCCATGTACGCGAGCGTGCCGAAGACCATGCCGCTCAGCGTGATCGGGTCGGGCTCGGGCCGCGCCTCGCCGCTGTGCGCGTCGGTCGTGGAGAGGCGCTCCAGCGGGACCTTCGCGAACCCGAAATCGATGAGCTTCACGGCGTCCGTGCCGTGCTCGACCATGACGTTGCGCGGCTTGAGATCGCGGTGGATGACGCCGCGCTCGTGCGCCGCGGCGAGCGCGGCCGCGATCTGCCGCGCGATCTCGGCGGCGCGCGCGGCGGGCACCCGGCCCTTCTTGATGATGCGGTCGAGCGTCGTGCCGCGGACGTACTCCAGCACGAGGAACCGGGAGCCGTCGGGGAGGCTCCCGAAGTCGGTCGCCGACGCGATGTTCGGGTGCTGGATGTGCGCGCCCGCGATCGCCTCGCGCTCGAAGCGCGCGGCGAGCTCCGGGGAGCCCTTCGCCGCGGGCAGCAGGAGCTTCACCGCCAGCCACTTGCGCAGCAGCAGGTGCTCGGCCTTGTAGACCGCGCCCATCCCGCCTGTCGCGACGAGCTCGACGATCCGGTACCTGTCCGAGATGACCTTCCCCACCATCTGGGCCGCCGCGCTCTCCGCCGTCGCGTCGCTCGCGGCGGGCTGCGGGGGGCCGGGGGCAGGGGGCGGGGAGGCGCTCACGGGAAGGCGTGAACTGTCCGGCCTGGTGCGTTTTTTGTCAAAGGCGGAGAGAGGCGGGGAGGAGCCGGCGGCGCGGCGGCGCGGCGGCGGGAGCGCGCCGGCTTGCCTATTGAATTGGCCGCGTGCCCGGGCCAAGGATGCGCCATGGCCGATCCCGTCCACGCCCTCGCCCGCGCACTCCAGGCGGCGATCACCGCCGCGTTCGGCGCCGAGCACGCCGCCACCGATCCTTCCCTGCGCCGCTCGGCCCACGCCGACTACCAGGCGAACGCCGCCATGGCGCTCGGCAAGCGCCTCGGCAGGCCGCCGCGCGATGTCGCGGCCGCGATCGTGGCGCACCTGGAGGTCGGCGGGATCTGCCGCAAGGTCGAGATCGCCGGCCCCGGGTTCGTGAACCTGACGCTCGACGACGCCTACCTCACGGGCGAGCTCGCCGAGACGGCGGGCGGCGGGCGGCTCGGCGTCGCGCCCGCGGCCGAGCCCGAGACGGTCATCGTCGACTACTCGGGGCCGAACGCCGCGAAGGAGATGCACGTCGGCCACCTGCGCAGCACGATCATCGGCGACGCCCTCGCGCGCGTCCTCGAGGCGCTCGGCCACCGCGTGATCCGCCAGAACCACCTCGGCGACTGGGGCACGCCGTTCGGCATGCTGATCGAGCACATGCTCGATCTCGGCGAGGCCGCCGCGGCCGAGGAGCTCTCGGTCGGCGATCTCGACGCGTTCTACCGGCAGGCGCGCGCCAAGTTCGACGGCGATCCCGCGTTCGTCGAGCGCTCTCGCCTCCGGGTCGTGCGGCTCCAGGGCGGCGACGAGCCGACGCTCGCGCTCTGGCGCAAGCTCGTGCGCGAGTCGACGCGCTACTTCGGGTCGGTCTACCGCCGGCTCGGCGTGACCCTGACCGAGGCCGACTTCGCCGGCGAGAGCTTCTACAACCCGATGCTGGCCGACGTCATCGCCGAGCTCGCCGAGAAGGGGCTGGCGCGCGAGAGCGAGGGCGCCCTGTGCGTCTTCCCGGCCGGCTTCACCGGCAAGGGCGGCGAGCCGCTGCCGCTCATCATCCGCAAGCAGGACGGCGGCTACGGCTACGCCACGACCGACCTCGCGGCGATCCGCCACCGCCTCGCGACCGTCGGCGCGCAGCGGATCGTCTACGTCGTCGGCGCGCCGCAGAGCCAGCACTTCGCGATGGTCTTCACGACCGCGCGGGAGGCCGGCTGGCTCAGGCCGCCGGCGCGGGCCGAGCACGTGGCCTTCGGCTCGGTGCTCGGCGCCGACAAGAAGATGTTCAAGACGAGGGCCGGCGACACGGTGAAGCTCTCGAGCCTGCTCGACGAGGCCGTCGAGCGCGCGGCGAAGGTGGTGCGCGAGAAGAACCCGGAGCTCGACGCCGAGGCGGCCGGCGCTGTCGCGCGCGCCGTCGGCGTGGGCGCGGTGAAGTACGCCGATCTCTCGAGCGACCGCATCAAGGACTACGTGTTCGACTGGGACCGGATGCTGGCCTTCGAGGGGAACACGGCGCCTTATCTGATGTACGCGCACGCGCGCATCCGGTCGATCTTCCGCAAGGGCGGCGTCGAGCCCGCGCGCGGCGCCGGGTTCGCGCTGGGCGATCCGGCCGAGCGGGCGCTCGCGCTGGAGCTGCTCCGGTTCGGCGCCGTGCTCGAGGACGTGGCCGCCACGCTCGAGCCGCACCGCCTGTGTGGCTACCTCTTCGAGCTCGCCGGCTCGTTCACGACCTTCTACGAGCGCTGTCCCGTGCTCCGGGCGGAGAGCGACGAGGTGCGCCGCTCGCGCCTCGCGCTTTGCGATCTCACGGCGGAGGTGCTGGCGAAGGGCCTCGGCCTGCTCGGGATCGAGGCGCCCGAGCGGATGTAGCGCGCCGCCGGGGGGGCGCGCCGCGGCCCGAGGGGCGGGCGAGCCCATCGGATGCGAGCGCGCCGCCTGCGCTCGCCCGGGGTCTACGCGCGGGCTCGCGGCGGGCCTCGTGGCAAAGTACAGGGATGATGGAACGACGGTTTTCTGTTCCCGGCGTCGGCGTCGCGGCGCTGGGGGCGCTCGTCGCCGCGTTCGGGTGCTCGGCGGTGGGGGGCGCGCCCGCGCAGGGCGGCGCGGGCGATGAGCGCGGCACGGCGTCCTCGGGGGCCGGCGGCGACGAAGAAGGCCCCGGCGGGCTCGATGCGCCGGGCGGGCCGGGGCTGGGCGGCGGCGGCGCTGGCCCCGTCGCCGACCCCCACGCGGACGGCGACGGCGACGGGTTCACGCCCGCCGGCGGCGACTGCAACGATGCGGATGAAAATGTGAACCCCGGCGCGATCGAGGTCGAGGTCACGGAGCCTGACGCGAGCGGCCAGGTGCCTGCGCCTGCGGACGAGGACTGCGACGGCGCGATCGACAACGTGGCGCCGCCCTGCGACGAGGGGCTCGCGCTGGAGGACTTCGATCCGATGAACGGGGCGAGGGCGATCGACCTCTGCGCTGTCGCGTCCCGCGAGGACGGGCGGTGGGGCGTGCTGTCCGCCAGGTACGTCCGCGGGGACGGCTCGCCGGCGGCGCGCTCGCCGGCGGTCGGGCTCTTCGACGGGTTCGGGCCGAACGTGCACGTGCAGGGCGGCGCGCGCCTTCTCGCGCTCTCGACAGGGCGCGCCCGCCTGCCGGACCACCCGGACGCCTGCTGGACGGAGAGCTGCTCGAGCTACGGCCCTGGCGCCGCGCCGCCCGGGTTCCCCCAGGACAACCCGGACTGTCCTCCTTCCGATTTCATCAACGACGATATCGGCCTGGAGGTCGTCCTGCGCGCGCCCCGGAACGCGACCGGCTACGAGTTCCTCTTCAAGTTCTATACGTACGAGTATCCGGAGTGGGTCTGCGAGGACTTCAACGATCAGTTCGTGGCGCTGGCCACGCCCGCGCCGCCGGGATCGTACAACGGCAACCTCTCGTTCGACGAGGAGGGCAGGCCGGTCAGCGTCAATATCGCGTTCTTCGATGTCTGCGACGGATGCCCGCGCGGCGCTGGCGAGCTCGCGGGGACGGGGTTCAGCCCGCGCCACGACGGCGGCACCCGGTGGCTGAAGACGAGGGCGCCGGTGCGCGGCGGCGAGGAGATCACGCTCCGGTTCATCCTCTTCGACACCGGCGATGATCGCTTCGACTCCACCGCGCTCATCGACGGGTTCCGCTGGATCGCGACCGGCGGCACGGTGAGCCTGGAGACCGCGCCCGTCGTCGCTCCGCATTGAGCTGGCCGCGTCGCGCTGGCCTCATCGCGCCCGCCGCGTCACTTGCAGGTCCGGCACGCGCCACCGCAATCCACGTCGAGCTCGCTCCCGTTCAGGATCCCGTCATTGCAGGAAGGCTCCTGACAGACACGCTCCCTGCACACGCCGGACGCGCAGTTCTCCCCGGCGAGGCACCCTTCGCCCGCGGGGCAGAGCGGGCACGACCGGGTGCCGCAGTCGACGCCGGTCTCGAAGCCGTTCGCCACGCCGTCCACGCACGTCGGCGCCTGGCAAGCCCCCAGGCGACATACGCCGTCCTTGCAGTCGAGTCCCGTCTCGCACGCAGCGCCGAGGCGGCAAGGCGCGCACGAACCGCCGCAGTCGGTGTCGGTCTCCCCCTCGTGATCATCCATGACGCCATTGCTGCAGTGCGGGGGAATACAGGCGTCTTCCGTGCAGGTCCAGCCCTCGGGGCACTCGTCGCAACTCCAGATCATGATGGCCCCGTTCTCCCCGCACGAAAGGAAAAGAGGCGCGGTCAGCCCCAATGCAATGACGCGTCGAAGCATGGTGCTCGCTCTTCTTTAGTAGTTGATGGTCTGGTGACGACGACAGTACATCATGCACGGCGGTCGAGGGCGCCGATCTGGCCGTTTGCGAGCGGATTTGTGGCATTCCGGATTGTCGTTCCAGATTGCCAAATAATCGACATGAGGAGATCCGCCCGGGGGAAGCGACGCCCGGAGATGCCTGGATCGGACGCGCGGAGAGCGCGGATCCGGAGATCCGACGCGCGGAGATCGGACGTGCAGAGTGGGGAGAGGGGAGGGAGTTCGTCGACGCGAGAGGCGCTGCGGCGCCGGCCGTTCTCTACGGATTCGACAGGAGCGCGCCGCGCGCCGCCAGCGCGCGCGGCCGACTGGGCCGCTCGGCGCGCCGTGGCGGGGAGGTGATGGCGAAGAGGGGGGCTGTGAGGGCGCCCTGGCGCCGCCGCGAGGCGGCGCGCGCGGCGCCCAGGCGCGCGCGCCGCTCAGGGGCGGGCGGCGGCGCGGCGCGCCGCGACGAAGGAGCGCACGCAGACGACGACGAAGCCCGCGGAGAGGACGGCCATCAGGGACTGCGCGATGACGGCCGCCGGCCGCTCCACGTCGCCGCCGGAGAGCAGCGCCGGCAGCTTCGACAGGCCGCGGGCCGAGCCGAGGACGCCGAGGACGCCGAGCAGCGCCGACGCGTGCATGGCGTGCATGCGGTACTTCTCCTGCCGCGCGACAAGGCCGAGCCCGATCGCGACGACCCCGAAGCCGGCCGGGATGAGCGCCGTCGGCGCGCTCGTCGCGGCGAAGCTGCCGACGCCGAGCGCCGTGAGCAGCGCGCCGTAGCCCAGGGTCACATTCGACATGCTCGACATGCAGAGCCTCCTTGTTTGAGCCCCCGGGATACCGCGGACGGCGCGCGCCCGCCACCGCGGCCTTTCCGCGCGCCCGCCACCGCGGCCTTTCCGCGCGCCCGCCACCGCGGCCCCGCGCCGCCGCGCCCGCGCTCGCGCTCGCCGGGGCCTCTGCGGGCGGAGCGCTGCGGCGTGGTTAGAATCCGCCCCCATGCTCGGCCTCTCCCGCCTGCGGGACAGCTTCGCCCACACCCCGCGGACGCTCAAGCTCGTCTGGCGCTCCTCGCGGGCGGCCAGCGTCGCGCTCGGCGCGCTCACGCTCGTGGCGGCGGCGCTGCCGCTCGGGGTGGCTTACGTGGGCAAGACGATCACGGACGCGGTCGTCGCCCGCGACGAGCGCGCGGCGCTCGTGTGGGTCTCGGTCGAGCTCGGCCTCGTGGCCGCGCTCGCGCTCGCCCAGCGCGGGCTCGCGCTGACGCGGCAGCTCCTCGGCGCGCGGCTCTCGATCGACATCCACGCGATGATCCTCGAGAAGGCGCTCTCGCTCGATCTGGCGCATTTCGAGGACTCCGAGTTCTACGATCAGCTCACCCGCGCGCGCCGCGAGGCGTCGTCGCGCCCCGCGTCGGTGGTGACCGAGAGCTTCTCGCTCGTGCAGAACCTCATCACGCTCGCGGGGTACGCCGCGATGCTCGTGGGGTTCAGCGCCCTCGCGGTGCTCGCGCTTTTGGTCGCGGCCATCCCCGCCACGGTCGCCGAGGCGCGCTTCTCGGGCGCGGCGTTCCGCCTCCGCAACTGGCGCTCTCCCGAGGCGCGCCGTCTCAACTACCTCGAGTACGTGCTCGCCAACGACGGCCACGCCAAGGAGGTGAAGCTCTTCGGGCTCGGGCCGATGTTCCTCGGGCGGTACAAGGCGCTGGCCGCGTCGTTTTACCGGGAGGACAGCGCCCTCGCGGTCCGCCGCGCCGGGTGGGCTTACGCCCTGTCGCTCCTCGGGACGGCCGCGTTCTACGGCTGTTATGGCGCGATGGCGCTCGGCGCCGCCGCCGGGCGCCTCTCGCTCGGCGAGATGGTGCTTTACGTCGCCGCGTTCCGGCAGGGCCAGCAGGCGTTCCAGGCCGTCCTCGCCGGCGTCGGCGGCATGTACGAGCACAACCTCTACATGTCGAACCTCTTTCAGTATCTGAGCATCCCCACCAGCGCGCCTCCCGCGCTCCCGGACGGCGCCGCGGCGCCCACGGACGGCGCGCCTGCGCTCGCGGACGGCGGCGCCGGCGAGCGGGGCGTGCGGTTCGAGGGCGTCGGCTACCGGTATCCTGGCCAGTCGCGCTGGGCGCTCCGGGATATCGATCTGCATATCCCGAGCGGGCAGAGCCTGGCGCTCGTCGGGCACAACGGCGCGGGCAAGACCACCTTCATCAAGCTGCTCACGCGGCTCTACGAGCCCACCGAGGGGCGCATCCTGCTCGACGGCAAGGATCTCCGCGCCTGGGATCTCGACGCGCTGCGCCGGAGGATCGGTGTCGTGTTTCAGGATTTCAACCAATACCAGCTCACGCTGCGCGAGAACGTGGGTCTCGGCAGCCTCGATCACCTCGCGGACGAGCCGCGCATCGCGCGCGCCGTCACGGAGGGGGGCGCGGAAGAGGTCGTGGCCGCGGCGCCGGGGGGCCTCGACGCGCAGCTCGGGCGCTGGTTCAAGGACGGCGTCGAGCTGAGCGGCGGGCAGTGGCAGAAGATCGCGCTCGCGCGCGCGTTCATGCGCGAGCAGGCCGACATCCTCGTGCTCGACGAGCCGACCGCGGCGCTCGACGCCGAGGCCGAGCACGCGGTCTTCCAGCGGTTCCGCTCGCTCTCCAGGGGCCGGACGACGATCGTCATCTCGCACCGCTTCCCCACCGTACGCATGGCCGACCGCATCCTCGTGCTCGATGGTGGACGGATCGTCGAGGAGGGAACCCACGACGATCTCGTGGCCCGCGGCCAGCGCTACGCCCGCATGTTCGCGCTGCAGGCCGAAGGATACCTGTAGAGCTCGAGCGGGCCCTCCCTGCTAGGCTCGCCGCATGGTGCGTCGTGACGAGGTCGAACTCGAGTCCCGCCTGCGGGGCGAGGGATCGGCCTCACGCTGCACATCTCCAGCGGGTGCGAGTCCCGCCCGGGTAAGCGCCGGAGCGCCCGGTAGCAGGCCCCAGGTTGGTGGGGGAGACCCCGCAGCCCGAGCGGGGCGTCGAGTGCCTCCACGGAGGGAGCAAGAACGCGGGCCGCAACATGAAGTGAAGCCTGCCGCCTCGACAGAGTCACAACGAGGGAGCCGAGCCGCGCATGCCACGGCGAAGGCCACGCCCGTCGCGCCGCAGTCCGGAGCAGAACGCGCGACGGGTCCCTCCGGGGTAGAGGGCGCAGCACGCGTTCAAGGAGAGGTGCGGAACACGGGAGGCCCGTCTGCGCCGCCGTCGTCACGGCAAGGTGGCTCGTATAAGCCGAAGGTGAAATCGAGCGCTGCGCAGCGGGAGTCCGAGGGGGCCGTAGTACCGTCGAGGGCCGCGACGAACAACGCGGCCGGAGGGAGAGGCCCCTGCGGTGGTCGCGTCGGTCGAGGAGGTAAGCACGAGGGCATGGCCGGCAGGACCGGTTCCAACCACCCCCGCGGGCGCGAGCCCGAGGACAAAGTGCGACAACTCCAACGCCGGCTGTGGGTCGCGGCCAAGCGGCATCCGGGGCGCCGGTTCCACGCGTTGTACGACCGCATCGCGAGGCGTGACGTCCTCGCGGAAGCGTGGAAGCGGGTGAAGCGGAACCGAGGTGCGGCGGGCGTCGATGCTCAGACGCTCGCCGACATCGAGCAGCACGGCGTGGAGCGCTTCCTCGAAGAGCTCGGCGCCGCGCTGCGAGCAGGCACGTACCGGCCGGCAGCGGTGCTGCGTCGGTACATCCCGAAGGCCGACGGAAAGAAGCGGCCGCTGGGCATCCCGACGATCCGGGACCGGGTGGTGCAGATGGCGGCGAAGCTGGTGCTGGAGCCGATCTTCGAGGCGGACTTTCGCCCGAGCTCGTACGGCTTCCGGCCTCGTCGCAGCGCGACGCAGGCGTTGGAGACCCTCCGCAAGCTGGGAGCTCGCGGAGGCAACCACGTCCTCGACGCGGACATCCGCGACTACTTCGGCAGCATCGACCACGGCAAGCTGATGAAGCTGGTCGAGCGACGCATCTCGGATCGGCGGGTGCTCAAGCTGCTGCGCCAGTGGCTCCAGTGCGGGGTGATGGACGAGGGGCGCGAGGTAGCGACGCTCTCGGGGACACCGCAGGGCGGCGTGATCTCGCCGCTTCTGTCGAACATCTTCCTGCACGTGCTCGATGCGGCGTGGGAGCGCCACGGTGCCCATCTGGGCACGCTGGTGCGCTACGCAGACGACTTCGTGATCATGTGCAGCACGAGGTCGGCGTGCGAGCAGGCCGAGAAGCGCGTGCGCGAGGTGCTCGCGCGGCTCGGGCTGGAGCTACACCCGGACAAGACGAGGCGGGTGGATCTCTCCTGGGGCAAGGAGGGCTTCGACTTCCTCGGCTGCCACCTGCGCAAGCGGTTGAGCGGACGGATCTGGGAGCAGTCACGCCGGCGCGTGTACTTGCTCCAGCGCTGGCCCTCTCAGCGCAGCATGAAGCGGGTGCGGCAGCGCGTGAAGGAGCTGACCGGTCGAGCCAGGAACGGGGTGAAGGACGTGCGGGTGCTGATCCGCGACCTGAACCCGGTGCTGCGCGGCTGGGGCAACTACTTCCGCACCGGGAATGCGGCGAACAAGTTCAACCAGGTCGACGACTACGTGCGGCGGCGGCTTTGCGGCTTCCTCGTGAAGCGCAAGGGGCGCAACCTGCGCGCGGGCGAGGTCGAGGGATGGACGAGCGACTTCTTCGTCGAAGGCCACGGGCTCCACCGCCTGCGCGGGACCGTGCAGTACCCGGAGGCTGCGTAATGCAGCGACCCGAGAGGCCACCGGCAAGCCGTGTGCGGGAAATCCGCACGCACGGTTTGAAAGGGGGTCTTGCCCTTCATCGCCAGGCTTCACGACCGGGCGGAAGAAAGTAGGATCTACCAATGCGCGACACGCTCCCCAAGGAGGTCGGCCAGGCGATCCACATCCTCCGGAAGCTTCGCGGGCTCAGCATGCAGGAGTTCGCCGAGAGGGCGCAGCTCTCGGCCACGTACCTGCGGCAGGTCGAGCGCGGCGAGCGGGATCTCGGCCTCGGCGCGCTCGGCCTCATCGCCCAGGGGCTCCAGTGCGATCCGCGCCTCCTGCTGCCCGGCGACGGCCGCAGCCCTGTCGCGTCGGTCGTGGCAGAGCTGTTCGACAAGGCCCAGGAGACGCTCCAGAACGCGATCCTCTTTCTGCTCATGGAGGCTGACGATTCGCCGAGGAAGCAAGCAATGCTCGCCCTGGCCAGCGAGGATCCCGAGCGCTCTCGCTCGGCGGCTCAGCCGCGATCGCGCCCGCCGGAGCGCGCCGCTTCAGGGCGCGTTACCCCGCCCTCGAGCCGTCGTTCCGGGAAGTGAGCGCGCCGTCTCGCGCGCTCCGCGATCCCGGTCCGCCCTGCCGACGGCTTCCGCGCGCCTGAGACGTCTGTTAGGCTCGCGTCAACCGATGTTCCCCGAGCCGTGTCCGGGGGTGTCATGGACTCGAACCTCGTGCCGGAGGTCCGACGCAGTGAGCAGAATCTTCTGGTCTGATTCAACATCGCGGCGCGCGTCCGCGCATCGATCCTGGTTCTTCCCCCGTACAGAAGCTGAAGCTGCTGTGTCCGGCGGGGGGGTTGCGTCGGGGGGCTCATGGTGATCCTGGGCCAGGAGTTCGCTGGCTACACCATCGTCGCCAGCCTCGACTCCCCCGCTCCGGCCGAGGCCTATCGCGCGCTCGACGCAGACGGCGGCGAGGTGACGCTTTATGTCCAGGAGGAGCTGGCGCTCGACCCCGCCGCGTTCCGCGGTGAGCTCGAGCGGCTCCTCTCGGCGTCTGCGTCGTTGCACGGCATCGTGCCTGTGCTCCGGGGCGGCATGGAGGGCAATGCGGGCTGGCTCGCCGCCCGGCCGAGCGATGATCCCTCGGTGGAGGATCTGCTGCCCCGGCTGCGCTCTGTCGCTTACGAGCTCGTCGTCGACGTCGCGCGGACGCTCGGCGCGGCGCACGCGCTGGGCCTGTCGCACGGGGACCTCGGCCCGCACACGGTGGTGGTCTCCGGCCAGGGGGCCGCCCTCGTCAGGGGGTTCGGGCTGCACCGGCTGTTCGGGGCGCCCGCGGACGCCATGGCGGACGCCGCGCGCTACAGGGCGCCGGAGCTCTTCGACGCGCGCGCGATCGATCCGCGGACGGACATCTACGGGCTCGGGATGCTGCTGTATTGCGTCCTCGCGGGCCGGCGGCCGTTCGAGGGGCGCGACGATCTCGACGTGTGCGCGCTGGACGAGGTGCCCCCGCCGATCGAGGGCGTGCCGCCCCAGGTCAACGAGGCGCTCGCGCGGGCGCTCGCGAAGGATCCCGACGCGCGCTTCCGGACGGTCCAGGAGCTCATGACCGCCGTGCGGCCGCTGCTCCTCGCCGACCCGGCGCCCCTCGCGGCGGGCGCCCCGCCGCCGCACGAGGCGCCGCCGGACACCGAGCGGAGCGCGCCCACCCCGACGTCGCGCAACACCCTGCCCACCGGGACCCTCCCCCCCGAGGCCATGCGGCACCCCGTGGTCCCGATCGTCGCCCCGCGCTGGCGTCGCGGCGCGCTGCGGGTCGGGGGGGCGCTGCTGATCCTCGGGCTGACGAGCGCCGCTGTCGCCGTATCCCTGAGCTCCTTCATTGCCCGGCGCGGGGCGCCGCCCCCGGCCCCGGCCGAGCCCTCATCGTACACAGGTAATTCAGACAACAATTACGGGCTGATCCCGCCGGCGCAATGCGACCCCGATGTCCCCGAGGCGGTGCGACCCGCCGCCGAGAGGCCGGTGCTGAGGTCCCGGGCGACGCGCCGCCCTGCGCCGGCCTCCTTGGCCACGAACCCGGCCGTGGACGCCGGTGGGCGCCCCCGGCAGCGGTGGTACGGCGACCAGCTCTTCTGAGGCCCCCGCAGGCTGCCCGAGGTAAGCTGGCAAACGACACCCCGGCGGATTGGGGCCGCCGGGGCGTCTGCATCACAGGCCTCGTGCCGGAGGCCTGGACGCATGGCCAGCCTACCAAAAGCATTCCGTCAATCGATCGAGTTTTCTCACGTTGTCGATAATTTTCTCCGGCGACAGGCAGCGCCGCCTCGCCCGTCGACGGGAGCGGGCGTCGCGCCCCGGGGCGCGCGGCGAGGCGCCGGGGGGCGAGCGAGCGGGGTGCTGCGGGCGCGAGGAGAGCGAGCGGCGCTCGCCGCTCAGCGGGGCTCGTTGCCCGGCAGCGGCTGGAACACGTTGGCGCGGTACCACCTGAGCTCCTCGATCGACTCACGGATGTCGTCGAGCGCGCGGTGGATCTCGCGCTTCTTCGGCGCAGAGCGCGTCGGGTACCAGCGGCGCACGAGCTCCTTCAGCGTGGAGACGTCCACGATGCGGTAGTGCAGGAAGGAGAGGAGACCCGGCATGTAGCGCTGCAGGAAGGCGCGGTCCTTCCAGACGGAGTTGCCGCACAGCACGGCCGTCCCCTCGTCGCAGTGCGCCTCGAGGAACGCGCGCGTCTCGGTCTCCGCGTCGCCGACCGAGAGCGTGGAGGCGCTGATGCGCGCGAGGAGCCCCGAGCGGGCGTGGAGATCGCGGACGAAGTCGCTCATCCCCGCGAGCACGTCCTCGGGCTGGTGGATGACGAGGCACGGCCCCTCGGCGACCACGGTCAGGTCGGGCTCCGTGACGATGGTCGCGATCTCCACGATCGCGCACGAGCTCTCATCGAGCCCTGTCATCTCCAGATCGACCCACACCATGCGCTGCGACCGGTCCGTCATCGGCGGCGAGCATAGCCGATCCGACGCGGTTCAGGTCCACCGGGACCTGTCGCGTGCAGGCTGCCCCGGGAACGGGTCGTGTGCTAAGCACGGGCCGGACGCCGGGGGCTCGGAGGCCTGTCATGCGAGATGTTTTCATCGTGGATGCCGTTCGCACGCCGCGCGGGCGAGGCAAGGCAGGCAAGGGAGCGCTCTCCGGCGTGCACCCCCAGGAGCTCCTCGCGCAGACGCTCAACCGGCTCGCCGAGAAGACAGGGATCCGCAAGGAAGACGTGGAGGACGTTGTCGTCGGGTGCGTGACCCAGGCGGGCGAGCAGGGCGCGTGCGTCGCGCGCACGTCCATCCTCGCGGCCGGCTGGCCGGACGACGTGACCGGCGTGACCGTCAACCGCTTCTGCGGCTCGGGCGCGCAGGCTGTCAATTTCGCGGCGATGGGGGTGATGTCGGGCCAGCAGGAGCTCGCCATCGGCGGCGGCGTCGAGAGCATGTCGCGCGTGCCGATGGGCTCGGACGGCGCGCCCCTCGACGGGAACAACCTCGCGCTCCGCGAGAAGCTCGCGATGGTGCCGCAGGGCATCTCGGCGGATCTCATCGCGACGATCGAGGGCTTCTCGCGCGAGGACGTCGACCGCTTCGCGCTCTCGAGCCAGCACAAGGCCGAGCGGGCCGCGCGCGAGGGGCGGTTCGCGAAGAGCCTCTTCACTGTCGTCGATCGCGACGGCAAGCCGCTGCTCGACAGGGACGAGCACCCGCGGGCCGGGGCGACGATGGAGGCGCTCGCGAAGCTGGAGCCGGCGTTCGGCGGCCTCGGGGCGACGCCGATGGGCCCCCGCGGCGAGACCGTCGACGAGCTCGCGCTCGTGCGGTACCCGCAGGTGAAGGCGATCCAGCACGTCCACACGGCGGGCAACTCGAGCGGCATCGTGGACGGGGCGGCCGTGGTGCTGCTCGCGTCGGGCGACTACGTGAAGGCGCACGGGCTCAAGCCGCGCGCGAAGATCCGCGCCGTCGCGACGGCCGGGGCAGAGCCGGTGATCATGCTGACGGCCCCGGCGCCCGCGTCGGAGCGCGCGCTCAGGAAGGCGGGGATGCAGGCGCGCGACATCGATCTCTGGGAGATCAACGAGGCGTTCGCGGCGGTGCCGCTGCAGACGGCGCGCAAGCTCGACGTCGATCTCGACCGCGTCAACGTGAACGGCGGCGCGATCGCGCTCGGGCACCCGCTCGGCGCGACAGGGGCCTGCCTGATCGGCACGGCGCTCGACGAGCTCGAGCGCGACGGCAAGGCGACCGCGCTGATCACGCTGTGCATCGGCGGAGGGATGGGCGTGGCGACCATCGTCGAGCGGGTGTGAGCCGCGCCGGCGCCGCGATGGGGGTGCCCGACGATCCCGGGAGCTCCGCTCACGAGCGCCCTCGCGGGCGCGGCGCGGGGCACGATCACGGGCACCGCCACGATCACGGGCATGACCATGATCACGGCGACGGGCGACATCAGGGCCACGGCGATGGGCGACGTCACGACCACGACCACGGTGACCCGCGGCATCACGATCACGACCACCGGGGCGCGCCGCTCCGCCGGCTGATCGCGGCCTTCGCGCTCACGACGTCGTTCCTGCTCGTCGAGGCGGCGGTCGGGTGGTGGTCGAAGAGCCTCGCCCTCCTCGCCGACGCGGGCCACATGCTCGCGGACGCCGCGGCGCTCGCGCTCGCGATCATCGCGCAGCGCATCGCGGCGCAGGCGCGGACGCGCGCGCGGACGTACGGCTTCCGCCGCGCCGAGGTGCTCGCGGCGTTCGCCAACGGCATCGCGCTGGCGCTGACGGCGACATGGATCTTCATCGAGGCGGCCCGCCGGTGGCGCGAGCCGCAGGAGGTGCACGCCGAGGCGCTGACGATCACCGCGGCCGTGGGGTTGATCGTGAACGTGGCCTCGGCGCTGCTGCTCTCGACCGGCGAGCACGGGCACAACATCAACACGCGGGCCGCGCTGGCCCACGTCCTGTCGGACGCGCTCGGATCGGTCGGGGCCATCCTCGCGGGCGTGCTCATCCTCGCGTTCGGCTGGACGCGGGCCGACCCGGTGATCAGCGCGGCCATCGGCGGGCTCGTGCTCTGGGGCGGCTGGCGGCTGGTGCGCGACACGTCGCGCGTGCTGATGGAGGGCAGCCCGATCGAGATCGACCTCGCCGACGTCGAGACAACGATCCGGAGCGTGCCCGGCGTGGTCGACTTCCACGATCTGCACGTCTGGTCGATCTCCGACGGCTTCAACGTGCTCACGGTGCACGTGGTGCTCGCCAAGGGGCACCACGGCACGGACGTGGCCGCGGCCGTGGCGCGGCGGCTGCGCGAGCAGCACGCGCTGACCCACTGCACGATCCAGCCCGAGCCCCTCCAGGAAGAGCACCTGGTGACGCTCAGGCGCCCCGGCGCCCGGTCGCCGCGCGACGGCGAGCCCGCGAGCAGCCGTCGCGACCCGTAGCGGGGCGCGACGGGCGCGCGCGGCCGGCCGGCCGGCGCGCGCACAGCCCCGTCAGAGCCCCCGCAGCAGCGTCTCCGCCGCCTCCGCGGGGGACTTCCCGCGCTCGTCGACGGCGACGTTGAGCTCCCGCATCCTCGCCGCGTCGATCTTGCCCTCGAGCCCCCGCAGCGCCTCGACCACCTCCGGGTGCTCCCGCGCGAGCCGCGCGCTCGCGAGGACGACGGCGTCGTAGGGCGGTATCGCCCGCCGGTCGTCCTCGAGCACGCGCAGGTCGAACGACACGATCCGCCCGTCCGTCGAGAACGCGCTGATGACGTCCACCTCGCCCGCCCGGACGGCCTCGTACATGAGCGAGGGGTCCATGCTGCGCTGCCGCGCGAACGCGATCCCGTACCGCTGCTCGACCGTCTTCCACTCGGCGCGCTGGAAGAACTCGTAGTCCCCGCCGATCGTCATGGATCGCGCCGCGGGCACGAGATCGCTGATGGTCCGCGCGCCGATCCGCTCGGCGAGGTCGCGCCGCAGCGCGAGCGCGTAGGTGTTCTCGAAGCCCAGCGCGGCGGCGACGACGATCCCGTGCTCCTCAAGCAGGTACCGCTTCACGCCCCGGAGCACCTCGCCCGGGTCCGCCGGCAGGTCGCTCCGCTTCATGACCGTCGCCCAGAGCGTCCCCGAGTAGTCGACGTACGCGTCGATCTGGCCCGTCCGCAGCGCGTCGAACGCCACCGTCGACCCCAGCGACTCCACCGTCTCGGTGGGCAGCCCGGTGTCGCGCTGGATCTTCCCCGCGAGGACGCGGCTCAGGATGTACTGCTCGGTGAAGGTCTTGGACCCGATGGCGATCTTCCGCGCGCTGCCCCCGAGCGCGCCCCGCGCGAAGCTCACCGCCGTGATCGCGTAGAGCAGGGCGAGCGCGAAGGCCGCCGCCGCGACGAGGCCCCGGCGCCGCCGGCGGAGCCCGACCTCCAGCGCCCTCACGGTGCCGTCCAGGAACAGCGCCAGCGCCGCCGCCGCCGCGCACCCGACGAGCACCGCCGCTGTGTTGCGCGTCTGCAGTCCGGTGAAGATGTAGTTGCCGAGGCTCTCCGCGCCGATGGGCGTCGAGAGCGTCGCGGTGCCCACCGTCCACACCGTGGCCGTCCTGATGCCGGCGACGATCACGGGCATGGCGAGCGGCAGCTCCACGCGCCGGAGCCGCTGGCCCGGCGTCATGCCGACGCCGTCGGCCGCCTCGATCAGGGCCGGATCGACGCTGGAGAGGCCCACAACGGTGTTCCGGAGGACCGGGAGCACGCTGTAGAGCACGAGCCCGATGAGCGCCGGCAGGTAGCCGATGCTCGCGGCGCCGATCGCGGCGAGCGCGGGCACCATGAACGCGAGCAGCGCCAGGCTGGGGACGGTCTGGATGACGCTCGCGACCGCCAGCACCGGCTGCTCGAGCCGGCGCGCGCGGGAGACCAGCACGCCGAGCGGCACGCTGACGCCCGCGCCGACGAGGAGCGCGACGAGCGTGAGCTCGAGGTGCGCGAGGAGGCGCCCGGGGAGGAGGGCGAGCTGCTCGTTCACGCGGCGCGCTCCCCCTCGGGGAGCAGCGCGTCGATGAGCCCCGCCTGCCGCTTCGGCGTCCCGATGAGCTGCGAGACGTACTCGTCCGCCGGCGCCGTCATGAGCTCCCGCGGCGTCCCGACCTGCGCGAGCCGGCCGCCCTGCATCACCGCGATGCGGTCGCCGAGCAGCAGGGCCTCGACCATGTCGTGGGTCACGAAGATCGCGGTCAGCCCGAGCCGGCGCCGGATCGCGAGGAACGACTGCTGGAGCCGGTCGCGCGTCAGCGGATCGAGCGCGCCGAACGGCTCGTCGAGGAGCATCACCCGGGGCTCGGCGGCGAGCGCGCGCGCGACGCCGACCCGCTGCTGCTGGCCGCCCGAGAGCTCCGCAGGCCGGCGATCGCGCACGGCCGCCGGGTCGAGCTCGCAGAGCTCGAGGAGCGCGTCGACCCGCGCCCGGATGCGCGCCGCGTCCCAGCCGAGCAGCGACGGCGTGACGCCGATGTTCTCCGCCACGGTGAGGTGCGGGAAGAGCCCGAGCCGCTGGAAGACGTAGCCGATGCGCCGGCGCAGCGCGTGCGGCGGCTCGTGGGTGACGTCCTGCCCGCCGATCCGGATCGCGCCCGACGTGGGCTCGATGAGGCGGTTCACCATCTTGAGCGTTGTCGTCTTGCCCGAGCCCGAGCCGCCGAGCAGGACGAGGAGCTCGCCCTCCTCGACGCGCAGCGAGACCTCGTCGACCGCGATCGTGTCGGCGTAGCGCTTCGTGACCTTGTCGAGCTCGATCATGCTGGCTCCTCGGGCGCGCCGCGGGGACCCGCGCGCGCCGTCATCGAGCGCGCGCGGCGCTCGTCGTCACACCCCGCACGCGACGTTGCCGCGCTGGAGCCCCGCCAGGCGCGCGTCCTCGAGCGCCTCGGCCTCGGCGAGGAGCCACCGGAACATCGCGTTCGCGATCGCCCGCTCCTTGCGGGTGTTGAACAGCCAGACGGCGGCGTGGCACACGTCGGCGTGGAGCTTGGGGAACACGAGGCGGCGGAACTCCGTGCCCACGAGCTCGGCGGCGGCCTCGTACTGCGCGCGGAGCGCCGTCCACTCGCGCCACTCCGACAGCGCCGGGAGCTCGCGCTTCTCGTCGACGCGGCGGCGCAGGGCGTCGCACGCGAGCTCCACCTCGGACAGGAGCTCGTCCCGGAGCCGCCGGCGCGTGCGGCCGATGGTCGCGCCGAGGTCGTCCCACTCCGCGCGCGGCACGCGGGCCGCGCGCAGCGCCGCCGCGAGGTCGTCCTCGACCGCGCGCGCGACCGGGCCGAGCGCCGCGTGCGCCCCCGAGGCGCCGAGCGACAGCGCCCGCTCGCGGAGCTCGGCCTGGGCGCGCGCGTCCTCGAGCGCCGCGTCCCACGCGCCGCCCAGCCGCCGGAGGTCGTCGCCCGAGACCTTGCCGCGCGGCCGGAGCAGCAGCGTCGCGTGGAGCAGCACCGCCCGGCTCCACAGGTCGCCGTCGGCGACCTTGGCCGCGCAGGGCTCGGGCGCCTCCGGCGCCGGGCGCGGCGCGCCGGCGCCCGCGGCCAGGGCGCGGCGCAGGAGCGGGAGCGTGGCGCGGCGGCGGGGCGCGATGAGCCAGCGGAGCCAGAGCCCGAGCGCCCCCGGCGCGGGCTCCTCGCCGACCAGCCGCGCGGCGACGGCGCCGAGCAGCGACAGCGCCCGGCCGCTGCCCGCGCACGCGTGCGCGATCACGGCCGCCCAGTCGCCGCGCGACGCCGCCTCGGCGGCGAGCCAGCCGGCGGCGACGCGGCGGGCCTCGCCAGGGCAGGCGCGCTCGTCCAGGCCGGCGACGCTGCCGAAGAGCGCCCGCGCGCCCTCCACGTCCCCGCGGTGCGCCGCGAGCATCGCGCCGGCGGCGATCCCCGCGCCGCGGAGCGGAACGACGCTCGCCGACGAGGGCGCGGGCCCGGCCCCCGCGGGCTCGCCGCCGCGCTCGATCCGCTCGCTGACCCAGGCCTCCACCGCGGCGTCCGGCTTCCGCGCGCGGCAGAGCGCCCACGCGGCCGCGAGCGCCGCGCCGCCGCGCCTGTCGGCGCGCCATGTCCAGTCCGACAGCCACGCGACGAAGTACGCGGCGCGCGGCAGCCCGAGCGGAATGAGCACGCGGCGCGCGACGAACCAGGGCGCGACGAGGAGCACGAGCGGCGCGAGCGGCAGCGCGCACCAGAGCTGACCCGCGGCAAGGCCGATGGCGAGGACGAACGCGGCCGGCACGAAGACGATGGTCACCGGGGTGCGCCAGCCGCCCGAGCCGAGCACGAGCTCGCGCCACGGCGCCTCGGGCGAGGCCTTCCGCGCGACCGCCACGCCGATCGCCCGCAGCACGACCGCGATGCACAGGGCGGCGCCCCAGCTCATCGCGACCCCCAGCCGAGCGCCGACAGCGCCTCGGGCCACGGCGCGCGCGGATCCTCTCCGGGCGGCTCCGGCGGCGGCAGGTCGCCGAGGTCGTCGTCGAGGTCGTCCTTCGGCGGCGGCCTCGGGTCGAGCCGCGCCCAGACCTCGTGCGCGAGGCGCCGCTCCGGGTCGCGCAGGGCCGCCATGGCCTGGCGCACCTTGTCGGCCGTGCGGACGCCGGGGCCGACCGGCGTCGCGTAGGCCGCGGCGCTCGCGAGCTTGAGCTCGAGCATCCCGAGCAGCTTCTGCCCCTCGCGCTCGACCTCCGCGCGGGTCGCGCTCGGGCGCAGGCCGAGCACGTAGAACGGGTTGTCGCGGATGCGGCCGAGCGCGTCGTCCATCACCGCACCCCCGACTCGTGGCCGAGCCTGCGCTTCTGCGCGTCGACGGGCAGGAGCCGCCAGATCTCCTCGGTGATCGCGCGGAGCGCCGTCGCGTCGCCGCGCTCCGCCGCGCCGCGCCCGTCGCGCACGAGCTTCTGCGCGCGGACCAGGTCCGACGCCTGGTGCGCCTCGGAGGCGGCCTCCTCGAACATCCACACCCACGCCTTCGGGTGCCGCTGGAACGCCGCGCTGCTCAGGTTGCGGACGAGGCGGAGCTGCCGCTGCAGCTCGACCTGGTTCTTCTCGGCGCGCGCCCGCGCCACCCCCTGCGCGGCCTCCTCGAGGAGCGCCTTCTCGGTGCCCGACCCGAGCTGCGAGATCCACACCGACGCGTTCGCGACGGCGGCCTGGGCCTCGGCCTCGAGCTCCGGCCAGCGCTTGTCGGACTCGGCCTGCTCGAGCAGCACGTCGAGCTCGAGCAGCGCGCGCCGCGCCTTCTGCCCGGCGTCGGCGTCGCCGCCGCGCGCGGCCGCCACGTCGCGCTCGACCTCGGCGAGCGCGCACTCGACGTAGGTCACCTTGCCGAGCGCGTGCGGCTCGTTCCTGCGCAGGGCGCCCTCGCGCACCGAGGCGAGCCGCTCGCGCATGGCGGCGAGCGAGGCGTCGAGCACCTCGGGCGCCGCCTCGGGGACGAGCAGGTGCGCGACGCCCTCGAACACGAGCCCCTGCGACGGGATCAGCGCGCGCGCCGAGAGGTGCCCGCCGCGGTCGAGCTCGAGCGTGAGCTCGATCGCCGCGCCCGCGGGCAGGGGCGCGGTGAGCCCGCTCCCGTCGATCTCCAGCGTCCCGACCACGCGGCAGAGGTGCGCGACGTCGAGCTCGCCCTGCACGATCGGGATCTTCAGCACGCACGCGCTCGAGCCCTTCGGGACGCTCTCCACGCTGTGGTGCACGAACGTCCGCCGGGCCGGCAGCGGCGCGCCGCGCTCGAAGTAGACCCGCACTGTGTTGTCCGCGAGCGCGACCCCGATCGTGCGCGACAGCGGCGGATCGCTGATGGTGAGCCCCTGGACGATGGTGATCGCCTGCGGGTGCACCGGCACCCGCGCGCCGCCGGCCGCGAGCGCCTCGACGCGGAAGACGTTCGGCCGTCGCGGGAGCAGGTCGACGGTGATCACGAACGCGCCCTCGGCGTCGAGCGGGGCCTCGGCGCTCGTCCAGCCGTCGCCCTCGCGCGCGAGCCGGATCCGCTCGGGCGCGGGCCCCGGCCCCTCCACGACGCGGCCCACGACGTGGGGCGTCAGATCGGACGACATCGCCGGGTACTGGAGCCAGAGCCGGCGGCCCTCTTCCTTGGCCCGCGCGCCCGCGGAGGAGGCCCGCGCGTCCAGGCCCGCCGTGGCCGCGTAGATCGCGGCCCCCTGCGCGACGAGGGTCATCGGGTCGAGCCCCTCGCCGAAGGGCGCGCCGAGCGCGTCGCTCACGCGCGCCCGGAGCGCCGGCATCACCGTCGGTCCGCCCACCAGCACGACGCGCGCGAGCTGCGACGCGACGAGGCCGTGCGCCGCGAGCAGCCGCCTGCAGACCTCGATCGAGCGGTCGATGATCGGCGCGCAGAGCGCCTCGAGCGTCGACCGCTGCAGGACCAGGTCGACGTCGACATGCGCGCCGTCCACCTCGAACGCCCCGGGGATCGCGAGCGCCGCCTCGTCGGCGCGGGTGAGCTCGATCTTGACCTCCTCGACGGCGAGCTTGAGCTTGCGGAGCGCGGCGGCGTGGCGCGGGTCGGCGCGGCTCACGGTGACGCCCTGGGCGCGCGCGGTCTCGGCGAGCGCCCAGTCGACGATGGCCCAGTCGAAGTCGCGCCCGCCGAGGAAGTTGTCGCCGTCGTGGCCGACGACGCGGAGCAGCCCGTCGCGCGTCTCGAGCAGCGACACGTCGAACGTCCCGCCGCCGAGGTCGTAGACGAGCCAGCTCCCCGTGGAGTCCTCGGCCGTCCAGCCGGCCGCGAGCGCCGAGGCCACCGGCTCCTGGATCAGCTCGACGCGCTCGAACCCCGCGCGCCGCGCCGCCTCCGAGGTCGCCGCGCTCTGGGGCAGCTCGAAGAGCGCGGGCACGGAGATCACCGCCGCGGCCGGCAGGGCGCCGAGGTGCTCGGCGACGTCGGCGCGCAGCGAGCGGAGCACCTCGGCGGCGAGCTCCTCGGGCTTCTTCGTCACCTTCGCCGCCGCGAACTCGATTTGCTGGGCGGTGCCCATGAGCCGCTTGAACTCCGCGCGGGTGTTCTGCGGATCGCTCTCGAGGAACCTCCGGGCGCGCGCGCCGACCGTGATCGTCCCGCGCGCGTCGATCCGCACAACGCTCGGGGTGAGCGTCGCGCCCTGGGAGTTCCTGACGAGGGTGACCTTCTCGCCGTCAAAGGCGGCCGCGGTCGAGTTCGTGGTGCCGAGGTCGATGCCGACGTAAAGCGGGCGTGCAGCCATCGCGTGCAAGGATACACGCGCGGAACGGCGGCCGCCCGGATGAGCCGCAGAAGTCCGTGCGGCGGTGAACAGCGGGCGATCGGCGAGCGCCGGGCGCCTGCTCGCCGTAAGCTTCGCGTCGACACGCCCTCGAGCCCAGGAGCTGACGGACCAGCGCGGCGCGAGTAGAATCAGGCCATGCGCTGTGCGACCCCGTGGCGTGTCGACCCCGACGATCCGCGCGCTCCGACCGCCGAGGTCTGGGAGCAGCTCACGCCCGCGCAGCGCCGTGAGCTCGTCGACAGCCTTCCGTCCGAGTTCCCTCTGGATGAGGCCTCGCCGCCCGAGGGCGATCCGCACTGGCACCCGGTGACCCGGGCGCGCACGACGCTCGAGCGCTGGTTCCGGCGCGCTGGCCGCCGCGTCTACGTCAGCGGCAACCTCGCCGTGTACTACCCGGGCGAGCGCGTCTTCTCGCCCGACGTCATCGCGGTGGTCGACGTGGAGACGCACGAGCGCGACCGGTGGGTCGTGTCGGACGAAGGCAGGGGCCTCGATGTCGCCCTCGAGGTGATCGTCCGCGGAAAGCGCAGGAAGGATCTCCAGCGCAACGTGGAGTGGTTCGCGAGGCTCGGTATCCCGGAGTACTTCGTGTACGACCGCACGCGCGGCTCGCTGCGCGGCTTTCGCCTGCCGTCCTCGGCGGCGAAGGTGTACGAGCCCGTCATCGCCCAGCGCGGCCACTACGCCTCGCGGGTGCTCGGGCTCGATCTCGTGATCGAGGACGGCAGGCTCCGCTTCTATGCGGGCGACGCCGCGATCCCCGATACGGACGAGCTCATCGACAAGCTGGGCGCCCTGGTCGACGCTGCGGAGCAGCGCGCGCAGGAGATCGAGTCGCGCCTCGACGAGGAGGCCCGCGCCCGCGAGGAGGAGGCCCGCGCCCGCGAGGAGGCCGAGCGCCGGCTCGCGGAGGCGATGGCGGAGCTCGAGCGGCTCCGGCGGGAGCGCGGCGGCGCCTGACGCCAGGCGCCCGCGATCACCCCGCGAGGAGCTGCGTCACCCAGACCCGCCCGCTCGCGTCGCGCACCACCGCGACGCCGGTCCTGCCGTAGCGCCGGTCGAGCAGGTTGCCCCTGTGCGACGGGCTCGCCCAGATCGCGCGGTGCGCGCCCTCGGTCGTGCTCGAGCTGGCCACGTTCTCTCCCGCGATCGTCGCCTTGTACCCGGCCGCGTTGAGGCGCACCGCCGGGTCGCCCGAGCCCACGTCGTGGCCCACCATCTTCGCCTTGATCATCTCCTCCGAGTGCGCCCGCGCCAGCGCGCTGAGCGCCGGGTCGCGCGCGAGCGCCGGCAGGCCCTCCGAGGCCCGCGCCGCGTTCATCATCCGCAGCAGCGCGTCCTCGTCGTCCTTCGCCCCCTTGGCGGCCTCCTCGCCGGGCGCCGTCGCGCGGACGTACCGGCCCGGCGGCGCGCTCCCGGCGAAGATCATCGCCTCCAGCACGGGCCGCGGCCCTGTCGACACAGTGGCCAGCACCTGCACCAGCCAGCTCCCGGGCTGGTCGACAGCGAAGCTCGAGCGGAGCCGCGCGCCCGACAGCGAGCTCAGCACCGCCCTGGGCGCGCCCCGCGGCCCCAGCAGCACCACCTTCACCGCTGTCGCGGGGACCCGCATCGTCCCCTCGAGCGTCACCCACTGCCCCACCCGCGCCGTTGTCGGCAGCGGCGACATGTCCGCGAGCGCGTCCACCCCGACCGTGGCCACGATCACCGTCCCGTCCGGCTTCTTCGCCTGGGCCACCCCACATCGCCTCACCCCGAGGGTGATCCATCCCGAGAGCCACCCGTCGAGCCGCGTCCCGATCTCCGCCGGATCGAGCCCCCGGCCCGAGATCGACCAGCCCCTCGGCCACGCGTGCGGCTCGCCGGCGGCGCGCAGGGTGAAGGCGAGCTCGTCGGGAGGCATGAAGTCCCCGCCCTGGAGCTGCCGCTCGACGTTGCGCCGGGCGACGGCGGCGAGCGCCGCGTCCGCGCTCCCGCAGCGCGCCGCGAGCGCGGTGATCTCCGGCGCGCTCGCCGCGCCCGGCTGCGGCGAGCGCGTCGTCGCCGCCCACGTGAGCGCAGGCGGCTCCGCTGCCGCGGCCCCGGCGAAGGTGAGCGCCGCGCCGAACACCAGAGTGGCCCACCACGACCGCATGCGCCTCGGCTAGCAGGTTTTTCGAGCCGGCGCCCGCCCGCGACCGACCCCTGGTCGCGCGGTGTGCGCCTCCCCGCATCCCCTCCGCGCCGGAGAGAAAGCCGCGCGGTCCCGCGGTCGGCTCGTGCTACCGTGGCGTCGCGCAGGATGGCTGAGGTCTCCAAGGCCGCGAAGGTCGGCGTCATGACGATCGTGCTCGCAGGCGCGGCCTACGGCGGCTACCGCTTCGTCTCGCGCGACGTGGGCGGCGGGAACGGCTACCGGGTCTGGGCCACGCTGCCGGACGCGATCGGCGTCTCCCCGCAGTCGCGGGTGATGATCTCGGGCATCCAGGTCGGCGTCGTCGACAAGATCTCGCTCTACAACGGCCAGGCGCGCATCGACATCAAGATGAGCCCCGACGTCCCGCTCTACGAGGACGCGGCGGTCGGCAAGCGCGCCACGAGCCTCATCGGCGAGTCGTTCGTCGTGCTCGCGCCCGGCACCGAGGGCAAGCCGCGGATCCCTGACGAGGGGAGGATCCAGTACTACATCGACGAGCCGACCATCCAGTCGATGCAGGGGCAGGTCGCCGAGATCCTGAAGGACGTCAAGACCGTCACCGAGACGCTGAAGAACACCGTCGGCTCCGAGGGCGGGCAGGAGCGGCTCGCGCAGATCCTCGACAACCTCGCGGACGTCACCGAGCAGATGAACGCGACCGTGCGCGAGAACCGCGCGGGCGTCACGCAGACGATCAACAACATCAACCAGATCACGGGCGAGTCGGGCCCGCGCCTGCGGGAGATCCTGCGCAACGTCGAGCAGGTGAGCCGCGACATCCGCATGATGACCGCCGCTGCCGAGGTGCCCGGCCGGGACGGGCAGCCCGGGGAGCTGCGCAGCGCCGCGGAGCGCGTGGGCCGCGCGACCGAGAGCCTCGAGTCGGCGCTGAAGCACGTGGACAGCGTCGCCGCGCGCATCGACCGCGGGGAGGGGACGCTCGGCCGCATCACCAAGGACGAGACGCTGATCAACGAGGTCGAGACGGTCGTCGAGGACGTCGGCGAGCTCGTCGGGGGGATCAGCCGGTTTCAAACCGTCGTCGGGCTGCGGACCGACTACAACTTCCTCGCGAACACCATCAAGAGCTACGTCGAGCTCAGGCTCCAGCCGACGGAGGACAAGTACTACGTCGTCGAGCTGGTGAACGACCCGCGCGGCAAGACGGACTTCCAGCAGATCGACGTCGACACGACCAACCCGAACGACCCCGCGCACTACCGGGAAGTCCGCACGATCACGACGAACGCCTTCCGCTTCTCGTTCCAGTTCGCGAAGCGGATGGGCCCGTTCACGGGCCGGTTCGGCATCAAGGAGTCGACGGGCGGCCTCGGCCTCGATCTCCACCTGCTCGACGACAGGTTCGAGCTCCGTCAGGACCTCTTCGGCTTCGGCGAGGAGCTGTCGCCGCGCTGGCGGGTCGCGCTCGCGTACGAGTTCATCCGCAAGCTGTGGCTGCTCGGCGGCATGGACGACATCCTGAACACCGATCGCCGGGATTACTTCATCGGCCTGCAGCTCCGGTTCAACGACGCCGACCTGAAGACGGTCCTGCCGTTCGCTCCGTCGAGCTTCTGACCGCGCTCCTGGCCCTCCGGCGCGGCCCCCGGCGGTTCACGCGGGCGCGTGTGCTATAGCGCGGGCATGAAGCGCTCGCTTCTTGGCGGGGTGCGTCGGGGATACGCGCTCTTGATTCCTTTTCTCGCGATCGCCGCGGCTGCGGGCGTCGCGGCATGCCAGGGGTGCAAGGTCCCGTCGACGGGCGCCGTGAGCGCGGACGCGGACACGGAGCCGGCCGCGACGACGCCGACGGTGCGGCTCTACGTGCTCAGCACCGTCGCCGGCGCGCTGGAGCCGTGCGGGTGCACGAAGGACCAGCTCGGGGGCATCGATCACCTCGCCGCCCTCATCGAGAGCCAGCGCGACGAGGCGCCGAACCGGCTCGTGGTCGGCGCGGGGCCGCTGCTCTTCACCGACCCCGAGGTGAAGCCGGAGCGCTCGTCGCAGGACGCCTGGAAGGCCGAGGCGATGGCGCTGGCGGCGAAGGAGATCGGGCTGGCCGCGTGGGCGCCCGGCGAGAACGACTGGGCGCTCGGCGCGGACTCGCTCGCGAAGTACCAGGAGCAGGCCGGGGCGGCGGTGCTCGGCAAGAACCTCGGGGGCGCGAAGGGCGTCCAGGGCGTCGTCGTGCGCGACGTCGCCGGCGTGAAGGTGGGCCTCGTCGGCGTGAGCGACCCGAAGGGCCGCACCGGCGCCTACCCCGAGGGCCTCCAGGCCGGCCCGGCGATCGAGGCGATGAAGGCGGGCATCGAGGAGGCGAAGAAGCAGGGCGCGCGGGTGTTCGTCGGGCTCGCGGCCTTGCCGAGGGGCGAGGCGCTCCGGCTCGCGGACAGCGTGCCGGAGCTGCACGTGCTGGTGCTGGGCAAGCCCAGCGAGCGCGGCGACGGCAACGACGGCCAGAAGCCGCCGGTGATGATCGGGTCGACGCTTGTCGTGGAGACGCCGAACCACCTGCAGTCCGTGGCGGTCGTGGATCTCTTCCTCCGCGGCGGCGGCGACGGCCCGCTCGTGTTCGCCGACGCGGGCGGCGTCGCGAAGGCCGAGGAGCTCATCAGCCTGTCGGCGCGGATCCGGGAGCTCGAGATCCGCCTCAACGGTTGGGAGGGCGACAAGCGGGTCTCGGCGAAGGACGTCGCCGATCGGAAGGCCGATCTGGAGAAGCTCCGGGTCGAGAAGGCGAAGCTCGAGGCGGCGGAGACGAAGGTGACCGGCAGCTTCTTCCGCTACAACCTCGTGGAGGTGCGCGAGAAGCTCGGCGCCGACAAGGACGTCGCCGGGCAGCTCCTCGCCTATTACAAGCGGGTCAACGCCCACAACAAGGAGGCCTTCGCGGACCGCGTCCCCGAGCCTGCGCCGAAGGGCGAGGCCAGCTACATCGGCATCGACGCCTGCACGAACTGCCACGACGAGGAGCGCAAGGTCTTCGACGGCACCGCGCACGCGCGGGCGTACGCGACGCTGCAGCAGGACTTCAAGGAGTTCAACCTCGACTGCGTGAGCTGTCACGTGACCGGCTACGGCAAGCCGGGCGGCTCCACGGTGACGCACAACGCCGCCCTGCAGAACGTGCAGTGCGAGGAGTGCCACGGCCCGGGCTCGCTGCACGCGAAGGACCCCGAGAAGAAGGGGCTCATCGTGCTCTCGCCGCCGCCCGAGAGCTGCGTCACGCAGTGTCACCACCCGCCGCACGTCGAGGGGTTCGAGCCCATCGCCAAGATGCAGCTCATCCTCGGGCCCGGGCACGGCCGAGACTGACGGTGGGGGCGCCGCGCGGCGGTGTCCGCGCGGGCTGCTGCGGCATTTCCGCGGCGTATCGATCGCGCTACGGAGGGCCCCTGTGACGAACGTGCACGCCGTCGTCTCCCGCCTGGGCCCGGCCGAGCGCGCGATCCTCGCGGAGCTCGCCGCGGGCGCGCCGCCCATCACCGTGCACCGCCGCGCCGCGCTGAGCGCGACGCTGCGCACCCTGGAGGGCGGCAGCGGCCCGCCGGTGGTCCTCCTGCACGGCCGCGGGAACGCCGCGACGACGTGGTTCCCGCTGCTCCCCGAGCTCGCGCGGCGCCACCGCGTCATCGCGCTGGATCTGCCGGGCTTCGGTCACGCGTCGTCGCCCCCCTTCGCGGGCGGGGGGTTCGAGGACGGCCTCCGCTTCTTCACCGATCCGGTGGAGGAGCTCCTGCTCGAGATGGACCTCGGCGACGCCGCGCTCGTCGGCCACTCCCTCGGCGGGCTGGTCGCGGTGGAGATCGCGCTCCGCAGGCGCGCGCGCCCGCGGAAGCTCGCGCTCCTCGGCGCGATGGGGGTCGGGCCCGTCATGACCGCCCGGAGCCGCGCCTACTTCCGCGCCCCGCCGGAGCGCCTGGTCCGGGTGCTCGGCGCCGCGCTCTTCCGCCGCCTCCACCCGCCGCCGCCCACCCCGCTCGGCGAGCGCCTCGGCGCCCTGCACCGGGAGCTCTACGCCGTGCCCGACGGCCGGGCCGCGCCCGTCGCCGCGTTCAACGCGCTGTTCCCCGCCTTCGGCCCGGTCCCGCACCGCCTGGCGCGGCTCGGCGAGATCGACGCCGAGACGCTGGTGCTCTGGGGCGAGCGCGACGGCGTGTTCCCGGCGCCGATCGGCATCGCCGCGGCCGCCGCGATCCCGCGCGCCGCGCTGCGCGTCGTGCCGCTCGGGCACGCACCCCACCTGGAGGACCCGGCGCTCGTCCTCCCGGAGCTCACGGCGTTCCTCGCGCCGTCGGCGGAGCCGTGAGCGCCGCAGCCGGCGCCCCCACCGCGGCAGCAAGCCGCGCCGCCGCCAGGGCCGCCGGCGTCGCCGCCGCGGCGGCCGTCGAGTCACCTTGTCCTACCTCGGCAGACATGGGTCGGATACGTCCTGCTGAGCCCTCCGGCGCGCCATGATTCCCGGGGCGCGATCTCACGCCGCGCCGGCGCGTGAAATTTCGGGGAGGGCTCGCGCGAACTGTCTGGGTTCACCATGATCCCAGCCACCACGCCGCGGTCTCCCCAGGCGCCCGACGGGCTGCCGGCGGCGTCGCTCGTGACGGCGTCGTTCGACGACACCGCCGCCCTGCGGTCGGTGGTTCGCGCGGCGATCGCCTGCGTGCTCGGTGAGCGGGCCGATCACCCCGACGTCGAGGACTGCACCCACGAGGCGCTCGCGCGGGCCCTCGAGGGGCGCAGCCGCCTCCGCGACGGCGAGCCGCTGCGCCCCTGGGTGCTCGGGATCGCCCGTCACGTGGCGCTGGACGTGCTGCGCCGGCGCCGCCGCACGCGGCGCGCCGAGGCGCCGCCGGCGGAGGACCCCGAGGAGCGGGGCGAGCTCCTCGAGTCGGTGGAGGACCCGGCGCCCGGGCCGGAGGAGCGCGCCGCCCAGACCGAGCGCGCCCGCCGGATCGACATCGCCCTGCAGAGGCTGCCGGAGCCGCAGCGCCGCGCGCTCCTGGCCTTCCATGTCGAAGGGCTCAACTACCAGCAGATATCGCGCCGGCTCGACATCCCGCTCGGGACGGTGGCGACGTGGATCGCGCGGGGCAGGCGCTGCCTGGCCGAGGCGCTCGGAGAGTGATCGATGCAGGACGACGACAAGCTCTCGCCGGATCTCGTATGGCAACCAGACGGCCACCTCACCGACATTGCGCTCACGGCGCTGGGGGACGGGGAGGAGGCCATCCTGCCAGCGGGCGCGGCCGCGCATGTCGCTCGTTGCCTGACCTGCTCGTCGGCGCTCGGCCGGACGGCGCTCCTCTCGCTGCGCGCGGGGGAGATGCTGCGCGCGCGCGCGGCCTCGAGCGGCGCGAGCGAGCCGGCGGCGCCGCGCGCCCCGCTGCCGGTCCCCGCGATCGCCTTTGCCCTGGCGCTCTCCGCGCTCGGCGCGGCGCCGTCGCTCGTCGCTGGCGCGGGGGGCCTGCGGGAGCGGCTGGCGGCGCTCTGGCATGCCTGCGCGGTCGTGGTGCGGACCGGCTGCGCCGTCGCGGGGAGCGGGGCGCTGTCCGGCTGGCTCACGGCGCTGCCGTGGCTCTCGGCGGCGCTCCTCGTCGTCGTGGGGGTCGGTGTCGCTTGGACCAGGGGAAAGCAGCTCACGCTGAACGGAGGGATGTGATGAAGATCATCTCGGCTCGTCTCTTCTGCGCTTCGCGGCTCGGCGCCGCTGCGCTGGGCGCCGCGATCGGGATCTCGGTCAGCGGCGCGGCCACGGCGGAGATCACCCGCAAGGGATCCTGGCCAGAGCTCGAGCCGAAGGTGAGCCTCGAGGTGAGCGGAGAGCCGCGCAACGAGGCGCTCAAGCGCGTCGCCCGGGAAGCCGGGTGGAGCCTCTTGCTCAACCTCCCGCCCGGCGATGTCGTCGAGCTCCACATCCAGGACCAGCCGGCGGACAAGGTGCTGGAGCTCCTGCTCGCCGACGGGAGCTACGTGGCGACCCGCGACGGCGACCTGATCGCGATCGCCCCGGCAGCGACCGCGCCGCGGTCGGCCCCCGAGCCGCGGCCCGCGCCCGAGCCCCCGGTGTCGCCCGCGGTCCCGGCGCCGCCCTCGCCCGGGGCGTCGCCCGACGACGCGGAGGACGAGGCGGACGACGAGGACGACGACGCCGAGGAGGCGCGGCGCACGTCGCGCGGCCAGGATCGGTTCGTGACCGGCGGCAGCCTCCGGATCGAGCGGGGCGAGGTCGTCCACGACGTGTCGGTGATCGGCGGCTCGCTCGACGTGTGGGGCACCGTCACCGGGGACATCGACGTGATGGGCGGCTCCACGCACGTCCACGAGGGCGCGCGCGTCCGCGGCGACGTGGCGACGGTGGGCGGCCCCCTCACGGTGGCCGACGGCGCGCGCATCGACGGCGACGTCGACGTGGTGGGCGGACCGTTCCGCCGGGGCGAGCGCGCGCGCATCAAGGGAGACGTGAACAACGAGGTCAGCGCGGTGGGCGACAGCGGGCCCGGCGCGAAGGGCGCGTCCGCGCTCGCGCGCAGGGCCGGCAACGCGGTGACGCGCACGGCGCTCCTGTTCGCCTTCGGCGCGGTGATGCTGGCGCTCTGGCCGCGGCGCATGGAGACGCTCAAGGTCGAGATCGCCGCCCGGCCCATGCGCTCGTTCGCGCTCGGCGTGGTGGGCGTCCTCGGCGCCGCGGCGCTGGCCGCCGCCCTCTGCGTGACGCTGATCGGCATACCGTTCGCGGTGATCGGCCTGCTGCTCGCCGTGATCGCCGTTGTCGCGGGCGGCTGCGCTGTGCTGGAGACGGCCGGGGCGGGGGTTTTCGGTCACCGGACCAGGAACCCCTACGTCCACCTCGCGATCGGCTGCCTCGGCCTGCTCCTCGTCAGCGGGATCCCCTACGTCGGCGGCGCGATCTGCGCGGCCGTCGCGCTGATCGGCGCCGGGGCGCTCGTCGCGACCCGGCTCGCGGGCCTCATCCGCCCGAAGCCGCGCGGCGACGCGGCGACGGGCCCGTACCGCACGGCGCCCTGACGAGCCTGCGCGGCGCGTCGCCCTGAGCGCCCCGCGCGGCGAGGCGCGCCGCCTCGAGGCCGCCCTGCTCGACAGCGCCGCCCTGCGCTCGACGGCGCCTCGATCGACCGCTCAGTGCACGCCGCCGACGAGCCACGCCTGCGCCGGGACGAGCACCTCTTCCGGGGAGCCTCCTCCCTGCGACGCGGGGCCGGTCATGTTGCCGTCGCCGGTCATGCGGAAGCCGTGGTCGCCGAACACGAGCAGCAGGGTCCGCGGCGGCAGGCTGTCCATGAACCGCGCGACAACGTCGGCGACCTCCTCCGCGATGGCCTCGATCCGCTCGGCGAACGGCGGCCCCGCGGCGCGCAGCCGCGCCTCGACCAGATCGAGCTTCATCAGCTCGCGCGATCCGACCCGCTCGCGCCGCAGCGTCGCCACGGCGCGACCGCGGGCGATCGCGGGCTCCGCCTCGCTCGGCGGCATCGCCTCGCGGAGCCCGTCCGGGCCGCGGGCGAGCAGCGAGATCTGCGCCGACGTGGTGGGCGGCAGCGCCGCCCACAGGATCGAGCGCTCCACGAGGATGGCCCGATCCATCATGAGCTCCTTGAGGTGCGCGGCGACCCGCTCGCCGAGATCGAAGCGCATCGCGTCCACGAGCAGGAGCTTCACGCCGCGGGCCCCGTTGAGCCGGGCGAGGCGCGCGGCCATGTCCGGCGCGTCGAACACCATGGGCGGCCGCTTGCCGGTCACGCGCAGCGCCGAGAACGCCTCGCGGTAGCTGTGCTCGAAGCTGGTCCTCCAGCCATCGACAACGCCGCGCACGGCCGCGTCCGTCTCACCCGCCAGCGTCGCGCCGAGCAGCGGCGTGTAGTGGGTCGCGAAGAGCTGCTCGATGACCCGGACCGGCTTCGGCCCGCGGGCGTTGTCGAGCTCGACGGCGAGCGCGCGCCACTCGGCCGCGCTGAGGATCCGGTGGCGCGGCGCCTTCCGCTCCCTGCGCGTCGGCGGGAGCACGTCGGTGTCCGCGTGGGCGGCCTCTGCGGGCGGCGCTGCGGTCGCGGCCTCGTGCGCGGCGCGCGGCGGCCGGAGCGTCGCTCCCGCGCTGCGCTCCTCGAGGGGCGCGTCGGTGTCCGCGCTGGCTGCGGTCATCGCCGACGCGTCGTTGGCGGCGGGCGGCGCGCCCGCTCCCGGCGCCGGCGCCGCGCCAGGGCCTCTCCCCATGGCGGAGATGCCCACCGGCGCGTCCGGGCGGCGGATCTTCGAGGAGCGGGGGGGCAGCACGCCGCGCGGCCTCCCGTCGGTCCGCGCCTCGGCGGCGGCGGGCGCCGCGGTCGCGCTCGCCTCGGCCTGGGGCGCCTCTTCCGGCGCCGCGGCGCTGGGCTGCGCCGGCCTGAGATGTCGCTCCGGCTCGCGCGCGGCGGCGGGCTCGTGCGTCGAGCCCAGCTCCCGGGCCGCGCCCAGCTCTCGTGCGGCGGCGGGCTCCCGCGCCGGGAGGCTGCGCACCTGCCCGCGCGGGGAGGCGGCGCTGTGCCCCTCGGGCGCGTGCCGCTCGACGAGGTCCGCGAGGGGCACCGGCGCGAGGACCCTCGCGGACCTGTCGGCCTCGTCGAAGACGAGGGCGAGGGGCGCCTCGCGCGCCGCGCTGAGCCAGGCGAGCAGCGTCGTGCTGTCCTCCGGATGGAGCGCCCCCGGCGCCCCGGTCGCGAGCCTCGGCAAGGCGACGGCGAGCCCCGCGGCGCCGAGCGCCCTGGCGCGGAAGACCTGGTCGGCGATCACCGCCTCGAGCGGGGCGCCGGCCTCGACCCGCGGCGGTAGCGCGCCGCGCAGGGCCAGCGCGAGCTCGACGGCCTCGTCGAGGGTCGCGCGGAGCTGCCCGTCCGGCGCCGCCGGGGCGCTCGTCCACAGGAAGCGGCGTCCCCGGAGCTCGCGCTCGGAGTCGGCGCCCTGCCCGCTCGGGGCGAACCGGGCCAGGCCGGACGGGGGCACAGGGGGCGACGGCGGTCGGCCCTCCTCGGGGGCGGTGTCGAGGCGGGACACAGGATCGAGGCGCATCGCGCGGCAACCTCGCAGAACTCGCGAAAACGGGCGAATTTTCGGCGAGCGGGCGCGCGTCCACCGGCTCGCGCTCGCCCGCGGCCGCCGGCGGCCGTCGCCGGGCTCAGCCGGATTCGCGCGCTGTCTCGGCCATGAGCGCGAGCAGCGCGCAGGCGATGGCGAACCGGGCGTCGATGCGCCCCTGGTTCATCGACAGGTCGAGCGTGAACTCCTTCACGAAGAACCGGAACACCTGCGTGACCTTCGCGACTTCCTGCTGGTGGAGCTCGACGTGCCACTTGCCGATGAGGAGCGGGAACATGCGCCGGAGCATCGCGGCGCCGTCCTCCTGCATGAGGCCGACCGGCTGATCGGACGGGTCGAGGATGTCCCATGTGTCGCGGAGGATCGACTTGAGCCCTCGCGAGCGGAGGGTCCCGACCCGCTCGCCGGTGCGCGCGTCGAGGACGTCGAGACACCGATTGAGGGCGACGACCTGCCGTGACCGGATCGTGAGCAGCGGCTGCGACTCCGACTCATCCGCGAAGAGGGTGAACTCTTGACGGAGCTTGAGCAGCGGGTGCTTGACGAAGCACACGAGGGTGCCGTCGGGCGCGAAGACATGAAACTTGCGGCCGAGGAGCGACCAGAAAGGCCGCTTGATGGTGTAGGTGGGATGCGCGAACGGTTGAACCGAGAGGCCGCCGTACGCGGCAGGGACCATGGGGGTGCCAGGCTGCATTGGCGACGAGTAGGCCGGAGCAGCGCACCTCGGTCAAGCGGCGTCTACCGCGCGGGCTGGCATTCCTCTGATCACCGCGCGAGCTGGCGTTCCTCGCCGCCCATGCTCGCCACGAGGGCCTTCACGAGCTCTGGCTTGACCACCTTGCCCATCGCGTTGCGCGGCAGGCTCCCCACGACGACCGACTCGCGTGGGACCTTGTAAGGCGCGAGTCGCTCCTTGGCCCAGGCGCGGAGCGGTCCGATCGCGCACTCCGCCTCTCGCCCCGGCGCGGGGACGACGACCGCCACGACGCGCTCGCCCCACGCCTCGTCCGGGACGCCGATCACCGCGACCTCCGCGATGGCCCCGTGCTCCCGCAGCGCCTCCTCGATCTCGAGGGCAGACAGCTTGTACCCGCCGCTCTTGAGGATGTCGACCGAGGTCCGTCCGAGGAGCCGGAAGCACCCGTCGCTGGAGCGCTCCGCGACGTCGCCGGTCCGGAACCAGCCGTCCTGGAAGGCCGCGGCGGTGGCGTCCTCGCGCCCCAGGTACCCCTTGAACACGCTCGGCCCGCGGATCCAGAGCTCGCCCCGCGCGACCACGCCGCCGCCGCCCGGCGCCGCCGGCTCGCCCGGCGCCCACGCCGACGCGTTGCCCGCGTCGTCCGTGATGCGGGCCTCGACCGTCGGCAGCGGAGAGCCGACCCAGCCCGCCCGCCGCCCGCCCGGATCGAGCGGGTTGCTCAGGCCGACGCCGATCTCGGTCATCCCGAAGCGCTCGAGCGGGATCGTGCCGGTGAGGTCGCGCCAGCGCTCGGCCAGCGTCACCGGCAGCGCCGCGGACCCGCTCGTGGCGAGCCGCAGGGCCCGCGCCCCCGCGGCGAACTCCGGCGCTCCGCCGCGGTCGACGTGCTCGAAGATCCGCTGGTACATGGTCGGCACGGCCATGACCGCGGTGGCCGAGCGGCGCGCGATCTCGGCGGCGACGCGCTGGGCGTCGAAGCGCGGCAGCATCCTCGTCGCGCTGCCTGCGAGCAGCGACGTCGTGAGCGCGATGGCGACGCCGTGGAGGTGGTGCAGCGGCAGCGCGTGCAGCAGCACGTCCTGCTCGGAGAAGCCCCAGGCCGCGCGCAGCAGCTCCGCCTGCACGGCGAGGTTGCGGTGCGTGAGCAGCGCCCCCTTCGGCTTGCCGGTCGTGCCGCTCGTGTACAGCAGCAGCGCCGGATCGTCCGCGGCGAGGTCCGACACCGCCGACTCCGGCCCCGGCGCGGCGCGCTCGGCGTCCTCCACGCGGAGCACGGCCCGGCCCTCGGCGATCGGGGCGGCCACGGCGGCGAGCTCGTCCCCGAGGAGGATCCGCCGCACGCCGGCGTCGCCCGCGAGCCACGCGAGCTCTGCCGGCGGATACAGGGGCGACAGCGGCAGCGCGATCCCGCCGGCGAGGATGACGCCGAGGAAGGCCGACACCCACGCCGTGCCGGGCGGCACGAGGAGCAGGACCCGCTCTCCTTCGAGGGAGCTCGGGCTCGCGCCCTGCTCCGCGCCGCGTCGCGCGCCGCCGGCGAGCAGCGCGCCGCGGACGCGGAGGGCGCGCTCCATGAGCTCCGCGAAGGTGGTCCGCCCTCGGTCGTCCTCGACGGCGGTCCGGGCGGACGATCCGAGCTGCGAGAGCCGTTCGGCGAGCGGGGAGGTCATCGCGCCAACTCTCGCACGGCGGAGGTGCGCGCAGCCAGGCCGGTTGGTTACACTGCCGCGCCATGCGAGCTTCCTCTTTCCGATCCAGCGCCTTGCCCCGCCTCGCGGTGGTCGTCGGCTCGATCCTGGCGGCGGCGTGCGAGAGCGCGCCGAAGCCGCCCGAGCCCGGCGCCGCCGCCGCGGCCTCGACCGCGGAGGCGCCCGCCGAGCCGCCGAAGCCGAAGGGCATGCCGGAGCTCTCGGTCGACTCCATGGGCCCCTACGTCGGCCAGCGCGTGGATCTGGCGCAGAAGGACGGGGCGGAGAAGCTCGCGAAGGCGATCCGCGCGCTGCCGATCGAGGGCAAGCCGGTCACGCTGCTGGCCGACAAGAAGGCGAAGCCGAGCGCGGTCGCGGCCGTCGTGACGGAGCTCGGCGCGGCCGGCGCGCCGAAGGTCATCATCAAGACCGACGGGCGCGACGACCTCCCGAAGGAGATCACGGTGGTCCCGGAGGGGCGCGTGTCGAAGCCCCCCGCGTGCGCGGTCAGCACCATGGTGCTGAAGGACCTCGCGACGGCGATCTGGCCGTTCGGCGGCGGCATGGGCAAGCGCCAGCGCAAGGGGCTCGCCGGCCCGGATCTGTCGCACACAGGCGAGCAGCTCACGAAGGACATCGCCGCGTGCAGCGCGACGGTGGCCTTCTTCTCGTCGGACGACGAGGTGCCCTGGGAGATGGCGCACAACCTCGCGGGCACGGTGATCGCTTCCGACGCGAAGAAGAAGCTCGACACCCTCGTCCTGCTCCGCGCTGCCCCTGTCGCGGGGCGGCCCGTCCAGCTCGGTGGAGGCTGACGTGCGCGGCGCCGGGGGCTCGATTCCCTGGATCGCTGCCCCCTCAGGGGCGCTTCCGCTGGAGGGGCGTCCGGCGCGATTTCCGTGCGCAATCTGTCAATTTTCAGCAGCGCGAGACATCATGTCCTCCTGTCGAGCGAGGGCATGGCCGGTCAGGGCGACACGGCACGATCCGGCACACGGGATGGCGCGGCGCCACGCGGAAATGCGCGGTCGGGCGCTCGCCGATGGGGCCGGCCTGGATCATGAATAGGGCGAGCCGCCGGTCCCCTGCGCCATCGGGGGCGTGACGATCACGGGAGGATGGTTCGGACATGTCGAAGCGACTTCTTGCATCGGCCCGCGCGAACAGGGGCCGCAGTCTCCGTCCCCGGGCCTCCCTGCCCCGGGTGTCGGGGGCGCCCGAGGCTCCGGCCTCCTCGACCCGGGACTCCGCGCACCCCGTCGCGAGCGGCCCGGACGTTGTCGCCGGGCCGGCGGCGGCTCTCTCCGCTGCGCCCGCGCACGCCGTCGACACCGACGCCGGCACGCGCGCTGCGCCGCTGGACGCCGAGGTGTCCGCTGCGCCGCGCGGCGGCGACGCGCCGGCTGCGCCGCCGGTCGCGCAGGCGCTGGCTGCGCCGCCCGTCCCCGAGGCGCCCGCCGCCTTGCCGATCGCGGAGGTGCCCGCTGCGCCGCAGGTCCCCAGGGCGTCGGCCGCTTCGAGCGGCGCGGGCGACGCGGCCCCGGTCAAGGCGCGGGACTCCGAGGCGTCGGTCGCGTCTCAACGAGCCGCCGCCGACGACCGGCCGGCTGCCGCCGCGTCCGAGGCCGACGAGCCGGCGCCTGACTCGGACGCGCTCGATCTGATCGACCCTTCCTCGCCGACGGCGGCGTTCTTCCGGCGCGAAGAGGAGTCGTTTCCGCCGCTCACCGATGTCGCCAGCGACCCGGACGATCATGCGGACGAGCGCCTCGTGGTGGTCCATCAGCTCTCGCCCGAGACCCTCGCCCGCCGGGCGCGCCTGCGCCGGATCGTCGCGGGGGTCGCCGGGCTCGCCGGCGTGATCTCCGTGGCGGTGGTCGCCAAATCGGTGCTCTCGAGCAAGCCGTCCTCGGCTGCTCCGGTCGCGATGGCCGCGCCTGCCTCGAAGCCGGCGCCTGTGGAGGCGAAGCTCTCGGCCCTGGCGGCGAATCCCGCGCCTGCGCGCGAGAAGGCGCCCCCGCCGGCCGAACCGGCGCCGGCGCAGGGCGCCGCGAAGGTGGCGGAGGCCGCGGCGGAGAAGGCCGCGGCGGAGAAGGCCGAGGCGGAGAAGGCCGCGGCGGAGAAGGCCGAGGCGGAGAAGGCCGACGCGGAGAAGGCCGCGGCGGCGGAGGAGGCCGAAGCCGAGAAGGCCGAGGCGGCCGCGGTCAGCCTCGAGGACGCGGGCAAGCTGAAGAAGGAGGCGCTCAGCTTCCTCAACCGCGGCAGGTACAAGGACGCGATCGAGGCGTCGCGCGCGGCCATCGCGGCCGATCCGACCGACGCGCTGCCCTACCTCTACCTGGGCTCGGCGCTCCAGGACACCGGCAAGTGGAAGGACGGCATCGCGGCGTACAGCGACTGCGTTCGCAACGCCACGAAGGGCCCCATCCACGAGTGCCGCGCCATGGGCGGCCGCAAGTAGCGCTCAGCCCGGGCGGCGCGTGAGCCGCGTGAGGAAGGCCGCGGCCAGGGCGTAGCCGAAGGCCAGGCCCGTGGCGAGGCGGGTCGCGTGCCAGACCGGGCGCAGCCCGAGGTCCTGGGTCGCCACGTCGGCCACCATCATCGCGCTGAGGGCGATGAGGATCGGGCGCCACGCCGTCATCGCCAGGCGGGGCCGCGCGATCGCGGCGCCCGCCGCGACGCCGGCGAAGATCCCAGCGCAGCGGCTGCAGAGCGGCATCAGCACGCCCTCGATCGCGAGGGACCGCTCGGGCATGCGGTGGCACATCGGCACGAAGAAGCGATCGAGCGCCGCGCCGAGCTCTCCGAGCGGCAGGCGGCTCCGCGCCAGGGGGACGCACCAGGGCAGGGCGCCGAGGAGCACCAGCGCGCAGCGCGCGGCCCGGAGCAGCGAGGGCGCCCCCGCCGGCTCCGACGCCTTCGACAGGCCGCGCGCCAGCGCGTCGGCGCTCCCGGGCGCGGGCGCCAGCGCGGCGGCGCTCCCGCGCCCGGAGGCGGGCGCGGTCACGTCAGCCTCGGTCGGGCGCGCTCTTGCCGAGGTGGCGCATCACCTCTTTCAGGTCGCTCCACACCTCCCGCTTCGCGCCCGGCTGGCGCAGCAGGTAGGCCGGATGGAACGTGGGCATGATCGGGATCGAGCCCTTGTAGAGCTTCCACGTCCCGCGGAGCTTGGTGATCCCCTCGTTCGTGCCGATCAGCCCCTGCACGGCGGTGGCGCCGAGCGCGACGATGACCTTCGGCTTGATCAGCGCGAGCTGAGAGGTGAGGTAGGGGCTGCAGGCCGCCATCTCGGCCGGCTCGGGCTTCCGGTTCTTCGGCGGCCGGCACTTCACGATGTTGCAGATGTAGACGTCGTCGCGGTGGTACCCCATCGCCGCGATCATCTTGTCGAGGAGCTGCCCTGCCGGGCCGACGAACGGCTCGCCTTGCAGGTCCTCTTCCGCGCCTGGCCCTTCGCCGACGAACACGACCTCGGAGAGCGGGTTGCCGCGCGAGAACACCGTGTGCGTGCGGCCCTCGTGGAGCGGGCACTTCTGGCAGGTGCGGACCTCTTCCGCGAGGAGCGCGAGCCGTGTCACGCGCTCCTCGGGCGTGTCCGGCTGCGCTGCGCTCGCGCGCGCGGCCGTGTCGGCGCGGGGCGCCGTGGCGGCGCTCACGGCAAGCCGGGGGGACGGCTCGGGGCCCCGCGGCGCCTGCACCGGAGGCCGCGCCGCCGGCGCCTCGGCGATGCGCTGCTCCGGAGGGGGGGCGGCGGGGGAGCGCTGCTCCGGGTGCGGCGCGGCGGCGCTGCCTCCGCGCGACGCCGGCGGCGACGGCGCATCCAGCCCCGGGAAGCCCCGATCCGCCCGCCGCGGGGCCGGCGCGCCTTCGGCCGAGGACGCGCCGAGCGCTTCGTGGAGCGCCGAAGGATGGCCCGGCAGCCCGTCGGCGCCGGTCGCTGCGTGCCACTCCAGGAACGCTCGGACCGAGGCGGTCAGATCGGCGAGCTCTTCGCGCAGCGCTTCGACCATCGTCCGTTCCTCAGTGGCCGCCCTGCTGCGCGAGCCAGCGCTCCGCGTCGAGCGCGGCCATGCAGCCCGTGCCGGCGGCCGTCACGGCCTGGCGGTAGTTCCAGTCCTGCACGTCGCCCGCGGCGAAGACGCCGGGGATGTTCGTGCGCGTCGAGCCCGGCACCGTCTTCAGGTAGCCGTTCGGGTGGGTCTCGAGCTGCCCGACGAAGAGATCGGTCATCGGCGTGTGCCCGATCGCGACGAACATCGCGGCCGCGGGCACGAGGTGGCTGTCGCCCGTCTTCAGGTTCTTCACGCGGACGCCCGTCACCATGTCGGCCTTCACGTCGAGCACCTCCTCCACGACGTGGCTGTAGAGGATCTTGATCTTCGGGTTCTCGACAACGCGCTGGATCATCGCCTTCGACGCCCGGAACTCGTCGCGGCGGTGCACCAGCGTGACGCTGCTGCAGAGCCCGGAGAGGTACGAGGCCTCCTCCATGGCCGTGTCGCCGCCGCCGATGACAACGACGTCCTGGCCGCGGAAGAGCGCGCCGTCGCAGACCGCGCAGGCGCTGACGCCCTTGTTCTTGAGCTTCTCCTCGCTCTCCAGGCCGAGGTAGTTGGCGCGCGCGCCCGTCGCGATCACCACCGACTTCGCCAGGTAGAGCGTGTCCTCCACCCACACCTTGAACGGGTGGCTCGTGAGCTCGACCTTCGTCACGTCCGCCGTCACGATCTCCGTGCCCTGGTGGGCGGCCTGATCGCGAAAGCGCTGCATCAGCTCCTGGCCGGTGATCTTCTCGGGGAAGCCGGGGTAGTTCTCGACGTCGGTCGTGAACATGAGCTGGCCCCCCGGGATCAGGCCGCCCGCGCTGAAGCCCTCGATGAGGAGCGGCTTCAGGTTGGCGCGCGCCGCGTAGATGGCGGCGGTGAGCCCGGCAGGGCCGGAGCCGATGATGACCAGGTTGCGGACGTTCGATTCGCTCATGGTGGAGCCATCTTATAGGCGCGACCGCCTTCCGCGTCGACCGCCCCGGCGCTCCGCCGCGCGCGCCCCGCTGCGCGCGGCGCGCCCCCGCAGCGCAGCACCCCCGGCGCTGCATTGCGTTCCCGCTCGCTGCGCGGCATTCCCGCCCGCTGCGCGGCATTCCCGCCGCTCCGGCAGCCCCGCGCCTGCTGCTGCCCCGCGCCGAGCAGCCGCTCGTTCAGAAGCGCATCGTTCCGCTCATACCGAACTCGTCCAGGCTGCTCTCGAAGCGGCCGCCGTTGACGCTCTGGATGCTGCGGTAGCCGCTCGGCGCAGAGCCGGAGACGGCCTTGAGGCGCCCCTTCCCGCCGTTGTCCAGCGGACCGAAGAACGTGTGCTGGAACGCGACCGAAACATCGACAGGGCCCACGCGCGCGGTCACGCCCGCCCCGACGCCGATCCGGTGGCCGAGGTGGAAGTCGAGGTTCAGGTCGGCGTCGTCCTGCCCCTTGGCCTCGAAGAAGCCGCCCGCCCTCAGCGCCAGGAGGTTCTGGAGCACGACGAGATCGCCGCCGAGCCGGACTCCCAGGACATCGCGCCAGCGGTGCGGGACGTCGGCGTTGCGCGGCACCGTGCCGACGACCGTGCCGCGCACCGGAATGCCCTCGCGGAACCGGACCTCGATCGCGTCGACAGCGCTGTTGTGGGCCCACGTGAAGTCGAGCTCCACGTCGAAGAGGTCGTCGACCATCGGGTCGCGCACGCGGGGCTCGGCCGCGGAGGAGCGCGCGGGCCGGGCGGCGCCTGCCCGCGGCCGGTGGTAGCGGAGGCCGAGCTTCGCCTCCATCGGGATCTGCATCTCGAGATCGCCGGCGCCCTTCTCGTCGGTCACGTTGCAGTCCGGCGATTCCCCCCTGCAGGGGTCCTCGTTCTTGACCCCGGCCGCCGTCCAGTAGCGCGACTCGATGACGAGATCGGTCTTCGCGCGCACGGCGTCCTGCCACTTGAACCATGCGCCCAGGTCGAGGTGATCCGTCGCCGCCCAGCGCGCGCCGAGGACGAAGCCTGGAATGAAGAGATCGTCCGCCCGCGCGCGGGTGCGCAGATCGTTGTGCGAGCTGAAGTCGTCGCCCCCCTCGGCCGAGGTCGCCTCGCTGAAGTTGACGAAATCGATGCTCGCCGTACCCCAGATGAAGCCGGCGCCGACCGAGACCCCCTCCGCGGGCGTGAAGCCGACCGAGAGCGTGGGCATCAAGATCAGGGCGTCGAGCGACGTGAGCAGGTAACGCTGCGGCGACGGCTGCGTCATGGCGCCGAAGTTCGGGTGCGTGTACGGCAGCGACTCGGGCCACGTCCGCTCGCCGACGCCGTGCGGGCCGAGCACCGCCACGCCCACGGCGAGCGCGTCGCTCAGGCGCAGGGTCCCGGCGACCTGCGGGTTCGGGAACAGGCCGCTCTCCGCGCACACCTCCGGGTCGGGGCCGCCGTCGCTGCCGGGCGCCGGGATCGCGGTCGTGTAGCTCGGCGGGACGGGACGGCCGTCGGGGCCGAGCCGCGTGAAGCACTGCGCCAGGTGGATCAGGTGGACGCCGCCGTGCGCGCTGCTCCGCTGCGCGGCGAGCCCCGCTGGGTTGAAGTAGGCCGCGAGCGGATCGTCCGCCCGCGCGACCCACGCGCCGCCGCGACCGAGCTGGAGCACCCCGATGTCCGGCGAGTCGAGCCCCGACGACGCGCGCGCCGCGCCGGCGGCCACCATCGCGGCGAGCGCCGCGCCCGCGGCGCCGGCAGTTCCTCGTCTCATGGGGTCTATCTCCCCGCGCGGCCGCCCCGGCGGCTCACTTCACCGGCGACGCCTTGAGCGCCGCCTTGCCGTCCTTCACGTAGACCGTGAAGCGCACCCGCGAGCAGTGATGGCGCGCGACCAGCGCGTCCTTGTTGCGCTGCAGCGTCCCCTTGAACTTCTCGAAGGTGAGGGCGTTCGTGGGCTCCCCGCACTGCTGCTTGACCGACAGGAACTCCTCGTAGACGGCGTTCCACTCGGTGAGCTCGTCCGGGTCCCCCGCGCCGTCCTGCCGCGCGGCGGGCGCGCTCGTCGCGTCGGGGACAGCGCTCGTCGCGTCGGGGAGCGGGTTCGCCGGGGCGGGCGCGCCAGGCGCCCTGGGCGGCGGCGGCGGCGGCGGCGGGCGCCGCGGCGGCGGGCGCCCCGGAGCGGCCGAGGGGCTGCTGGCGGAGATCGCGATCGCCGCATCGGAGACCTCCTCGACCGCCTCGACAGGGTCCTCGGACTCGCGCGCCGGCGGCGGCCCGCTGAGCGGGTGCGAGCCGGGCCGCCGCGTCGGGCCGCGCGGGCTCACCATCGGCTTCGGGTACGACGGGCGCGACTCGGGGCGCGTGTCGCCGGGGCCGAGCGGCACCGAGAACGCGCTCATCGCGGGCTGCGCCGGGATCGGGCCGAGCACCTGCTCGAGGTCGGCGGCCTTCCGCGGCGCGCCGCCCTTCGCGGCCACCTTCTCGACGCCGTCGTTGATGTCGGCCGCGATCTTCCTGTAGGCGCCGCGAAACCGGCTCGGCGCCAGCACGTCGACGTCGCCCTTGGCGAAGCGCGCCGCCTCGTTGCGGAAGACATGGAGCGGCCGCGTGTGCTCCAGGAACGAGAACACGAGCCCGAGCGCGGCCAGGCCGAGGACGGCGGCGAGGATCAGCAGCGTGGGCACCTTGCCCTTGTCCTCGTTGTTCGCCTTGTCGAGGAAGTTGAACGGCGAGTCGACCGACGCCGCGAGGCGGCCGACCGCGTAGCCGGCGCCGAGCTCCCACGCCTCGCCGGGCAGCCGCGCGTAGACCACGCCGAGGTGCTTGCCGATGGCGCGGACCTCCGAGCGACCCTTCTCGATGTAGTCCTTGTTGTCGTCGAGCAGCTTCAGATCCTGCGTGATCTGATCGAGGTTCGCCTTGTCGAACCCCTCGGGCGCGCCGGACGCGACGCGCGACCCCTCGGCGTAGAAGCCGACGGCGGCGCCGGTGCGCTTCGTCACAGCGCGGGCGAAGGTGTCGTCGATGATCTTGGCGCCGATCACCGCCCCGACCGGCTCGCCGTTGCCGTCCTGCTCGACGGGGCGCGCCACGACGCGCAGGATACGGCCCTTCCAGACCCAGGCGTCGTCGCGGATCCAGCCGTGGAGGGCGTCGGCGACGACCGGGTAGCCGCCGAGCTCCCAGTCCTCACGGTGCTCGAAGCCCACCGACGCGATCACCCGGCCGCTCGAGTCGACGGCCCACACATGATCGAACTTGAGGTCGGCGGGGACCTCCTCGGTCGCGCTGCGCAGCGCGACGCGGGCCTTCTCGCGAAGGTCGGGGCCGGGCTTGGTCTCGGTCGACGACTTGGCGAGCGCGGTCCGCAGGGCGGGGTTCAGCGCCACCCGGATGAGGGCGCTGGAGCGCTTCCGGGCGTCGTCGTTGAGGAACCACTCGACCGCGCTGGAGTCGGCGCCGAGCGCCTCGCTCATCGCGCGGTGGCCCGAGCGGTTGTAGAGCTGCGCGGCGACGAAGAGGATGAAGACCGCGGCGCCTAGCGCGAGCGCGAGCACCCCGTACCAGAAACGCGACAGCAGCATGGCCTACTTTCCAGCCTCCGCGCTCGGTTTGCCGCTCTCGCCCACGACGACCGCCTCCTTGATGAACTGCTCGTCCGGGGTCGGCTTCGCGACGACCTCGAGGGGCTTTCCGACCGGCTCACCGTTGAAGTAGCCCTGCAGCGTGTACTTGCCGGCCTCGAGCTCCATCGTGAAATTGCCCTGGCGGTCCGGGTAGGCGATGGCCACGGCCCTGGGCTCGACGACGATCCACGACCGGATGCTCGGGGCGAGCTGATCGCGGATCTCGTACTTGCCCGGCCCCGGCGGCGTCCAGGCGCGGGTCTTGGCGGCGGCGACCTCGACCGGCTGGAGCCCCTTGTTGCCGACGTCGTAGAGCTTGTGCGGGAACGGGTCGTGGTTCTCGAACTGGAGCTGCTGGCCCTCGGCGACGACGAGGGTCACCGGCGTGGTGCGGCCGCCGGCGATGACGATGGTGCGCGGCGTCTTGAGCGGCGCGCCCTTCTCGGCGAGCGCGGCGACGCAGAGCTCCTTCGGGGTGTGGCCGACCAGCGTGCGGACATCGGCGCGGACGGTCGGGGACGGCTCGCGGAAGGTGTACCGGTTGGCCTTCGGATCCTTGGCCTCGTTCCAGACAGGGTTCAGGAGCTTGGGCATGCCCGTGGTCCTGCCCTTGATCGTCACCGCGGCGAAGGCCGCCCCGGGCACCGTGAGGATCGCGAGCGTCAGGGCCAGGCGCCGGATGAAGCGCGAGCGGCCGTGGACGCGGCGCGTGATGTGGTTGGACGGCCCGAGCCGCGCTGCGCCGGCGAGCGGGCGCTGCTCGTCGTGTTGCGCTCCTGAAGATCGAGGGGATCTCGTATCCATCGCAGGCCCGAAGCTACCGGAAGGGGAATGAGAACGGAAACAAAAGCCGGGCCGCCGTCCGGGCGCAGACGCCGCGCGCGCCGCGCTGCGCCGACCCGCGCCGCGGTGCCTCTCCGGCGCCGAGCCGCGCACGGCGCAAGGGTCCCGCCCCGCGCGGGGCTGCGTCATGCCTCGGCGGGCGGCCGCGGGCAGACGACGCCGCGGTGCGGCAGCCGCTGGGCTGAGCTCCCGGGGACAAAAAAACTGCGGGCCGCATGAACGGCCCGCAGGGGAGAGATGTTCCGTACCGCCGAGGACGTGGGCAGAAGGACTTGAACCCCTAGCATAGCTGCTAGGTGGGAGCCTAAGTACCGCTTCAGGCTTCCCGGTGAATGGTTCCGGGCCTAGCTCACCACGGTATCGTTGCTGGCTCCCTGGTTCTCGCTTACTCGGGATTCAATCGTCCAGCGCCTCACGAAATCGGCAGAGGGAACGACCATAGGATAGTTCTCTCGCTGGCTCAGTCAACCGCTCTTCGCCTCGGCGTCGCTCATCTCGCGTCTGGCTGGTTCATGGTTGGCGCGTCGTCTGCGCGTCGTCTGCGCACAATTCGCGCTTGATCTCGCTCGCCGTCTCGCTCTTGGTCTTGATCGCGTCTCGCGTTCATGCAGGGTCGGTCCGATCCCGTCAGGACGATCCGGAGCTGGCATGGCGCCACGCCTAGCGGGCGGGCGAGCCCTTATCGGAGAAGAGCGCGACGATGGGGGCGTGGACGAGCCCGTTGGACGCCACGATGTTGCCTGTGTGGTAGTCCGCCGCTCGGCCGTCGAGCCCGGTGATGACGCCGCCGGCGCCGCGCACGATCGCGCTCCCCGCGGCGATGTCCCAGGCGTGCAGCCGGCGCTCCCAGTAGGCGTCGTAGGTCCCGTCGGCGACCATGCAGAGATCGATGGCCGCGCTGCCGCACCGCCGCACGGCCTGGGCGTTTCGCTTCACCGTGATGAAGGCGTCGAAGTTGTTGTCGGGGGCCCGATCGCGCACCGGCGGGAAGCCGGTCGCGATCATCGCGTGCTGCAGCGACGTCGTGGCGCTGACCGCGCAGCGCTCGCCGTTGCGGCGCGCCTCGCCGGCGGCCGCCGGCGCCGGCCCGTCGCCGGACGGCTGCGCATCGCGGGGCATGTAGCCCGTCCAGCGGATCCCGAGCACCGGCGCGACGACGGCGCCGGCGACGGGCGTGTCGTCGTCCATGAGGCCGACGGAGACGCACCAGAACGGATGCCCGTGGACGAAGTTCGTGGTGCCGTCGATCGGATCGACGTACCAGACGAGCCCTCCGCGGGACGACGTCGGGCGTGAGGCGCTCTGCTCCTCGCCGACGACGGCGATGCCCGGCGTGAGCGCGCCGAGCCGCGCGATGAGCAGCTCCTCGCTCGCCCGGTCGAACTCGGTCACGAGGTCGTGCGGCCCCTTCTCCTCCACGCGCGGGCTCGCGCGGAAGCCGGCCTGCGCGAGCGTGGCTGCCTCCTCGGCGACGCGCAGCGCGATCCCGGTGAGCTCGAGCAGCTCCGCTGGCCCGCGCCCGCTCATCGCGACCTCGTCGACAGCGCGCCGCGGAGCTTCTCGTAGATCCCGCCGAACGCCCCGTTGGACAGCAGCGCCACCGTGTCGCCTTCCTGCGCGTCGCGCGCGATCGACGCGACGATCGCGTCGACCGAGGCCGCCGCCTCCGCGCGCTTGCCCGTCTGCTCGAGGTCGCGCACCAGCCGGTCGAGGTCGAGGCGCTCGCCCGCGGCGATGTCCGGCCGGCCGAGCGGCGCGAGCACGACGCGATCGGCCGCGCCGAAGGCGCGCGCGTAGGGATCCTGGTGGAGGGCGCGGCACGCGGTCGCGCTGCGCGGCTCGAACACCGCCCACAGCGCGCCTTCCGGGTGCCGGGCCCGGAGCGCGCGCAGCGTCTCGTCCACGGCGGTCGGGTGGTGCGCGAAGTCGTCGTAGACGCGCACCCCGCGCGCCTCGAACAGGAGATCTTGCCGGCGCCGCACGCCCTCGAAGCTCGCGATCGCGGCGGTCGCCGTCGAGAGCGGCACGCCGAAGCCGTGCGCCGCGGCCGCGATCGCGGCGACCGCGTTGCGCACGTTGTGGTGCCCCGGCATCTGCAGGGCGACGCGCCCGGCCATGACGCCGCCGGCGTACAGGTCGAACGACTGGCCGCTCGGGCCGGCCTCCGCGGGGGCGGCGAGCCAGTGCGGCGGCTTCCCGTGCGTGTCGTCGCCCTCGAGGGCGAACCAGGCGACCTCGGCGCGCGCCGACCGCGACACGACGTCGACGACCCGCGGATCGTGCGCTGCCGCGACGAGGAGCCCCGTCTCCGGGATCCGCTCGACGAACCCGCGGAACGCGGCCTCGTACGACGCGGCGTCGGGGTAGATGTCGATATGGTCGTGCTCCATCGAGGTCACGACGCCCACCTCGGGCCGGTAGTGCCAGAACTTCGGCGTCTTCTCGAAGAAGGCGGTGTCGTACTCGTCGCCCTCGACGACGAACGGCGTTCTGCGGCGACCTGCGCCCGCCTCGTTGAGGAGCGGAAGGCCGCGGCGGTCGCCCGCAGGGGCGGCGCTCTGGGGCAGCCGGAAGCTCGCCTCGAAGTTCTTCGGCAGGCCGCCGATGAGGAAGCCGGGATCCCTGCCTGCCTCGTGCAGGAGCCACGCGCACATCGAGCTCGTCGTCGTCTTGCCGTGCGTGCCCGCCACGACGAGCGGGGAGCGGCCCGCGAGCATGTGGTCGGCGAGCGCGTGGGCCATGGTGGTCACCCGCATGCCGCCGTCGATGGCGGCGCGGGCCTCGGGGTTCGTCGGGCGGCAGACGTTGCCGATCACGACGAGATCGGGGCGCGGGTCGAGGTGCGCGGGCTCGAACCCGGTCATGAGGCGGATGCCCCACCGCTCGAGGGCCGGCCCCATGGGCGGATAGAAGGAGACGTCGGAGCCCGAGACCTCGTGCCCCGCGGCCTTGAAGAGCCCCGCCAGCGCACCCATGCCGGTGCCCGCAACGGCGACGAAGTGGACGTGCATCGCGGCGCAGTGTGCCCGAGCGCCCTCGGAGGGCAAGGGGGCTCGGCGCCGCAGATCGCCGGACGACGGGCCGCGGCTCCTGGCGTCACGGCGCGGCGCGCCGCGAGCAGACGACCGCTGCGGACTCGGATCGAGCGGTGCGCCGCGATCAGCACAGAAGCTCCAGCAACGCTCGATCAACGGGCAACGCGGACCAGGGAGCCTTGATGCGCGCGCCGCCCGACGCTCCTCCTCGCCTCGTCGAGTCCCTCCTGCTCTACGTGGGAGGGCCGGCGCTGCGCTCTGCCGCCCACGCATCGGCGCTCCGCAAACACAGTATCTGCGCGGCGCCGCGAGCTCGCATGTCGCGAGGTCGAGACGGGCGCGGGGCCGGGCCGCAGCGCTGCGCGCCGCGAGGCGCGACGGGCTCACCGGTCCTGGATAGCCGCTCTGCTGCACGACGCGCCTCCACGCGGCCTGGGCGAGGGCGAACAGGCCTCGACGAGGCGCGCGGCGCACGACGTCGCGGCGGAATCACGGCGGATCGACGAGCACGAGCGGCCTCAGCCGCTTCAGCGACCGCCGGCCGAGCCCCTTGACCCGGAGCAGGTCGTCGACCTTCCGGAAGCGCTTCATCTTGGCGCGGAGCGCCAGGATCGCCGCCGCCTTGGCCGGGCCCACGCCGGGGAGGCGCATGAGGTCCGCCTCTGTGGCGAGGTTCAGCACGACCTTGCCGTCCGCTGTCACGCCGCCGCCCGCCGGAGCGCCCGCCCCGCCGTCGCCCGGCGGCGGCGCCTCCGCTGCTGCCCCTGCGTCCGCGGGATCGACGGTGGCGTGGGGCGGCGCGCTCCCGGCGGCGCCGGCGGCGCCGATCGGCGCCGGCCCGCTGGCGACCATCGCCAGCCCGGCCGCCGGATCTGCGGCGCGCCGGGCCGGCAGCAGGCTCCGCGCGTGCCCGGAGCCCACGAGCGCCAGCGCGAAGAACCCCGCGCCGTACGCCACCACCTTGCCCCCCAGCGCCGTCCAGGCCGACTCCCGCAGCGCTGTCAGCGCTCTTTTCCGCCATGAACGCCGCGCTTCCACAGCCTGCCCTGGCTCCGCCCGACCGGCGAGCGAGCCCTTCCGCTTCGATGTCTCCTCCATCGTGCCGCGCCTCCTCAACGTGCAAAGGACGTCGCCCTCCGCGCACCGGCGCGCGGCGTTCGTCTCCTCGGCCCGGGCGCGAAGCGAGCGGCATGCCGGCCGCGCGCGCCCTTGAAAACCCGAGCCGATCGCGGGGACCCGGCGCGCCCGGGGGCGGCGCCGCCATGGCGGACGCGGGAGGCGACGACGATCTCGCCGCCCCCGGGCGTCCTGTCGCCGTGTCTCGAGCGAGAAGCTCGGCTAGCATCAGCGCTCCGGGCGCCCGGCGGCCCGGCGGCATTCACCCCGCCCCACGGCGCTCACCACGAGGTCTCATGCCCCACGATCCCCGTCGCTTCGTTGATCCCGGCCCCGCGGGGCGCTCGCGCCGAGCCTTCCTGGGCGGGATCGCCGCCGGCGCCGCGGGCGCCGCGCTCCTCGGCCCGAGCGCGGCGTTCGCCGAGGCGGTCCCGAGCCTCGCGGCCAAGCCGCCCCCCGGCTTCACGCCGCTCTCCATCCCGGGGAAGATCGTGAAGGTCACGAAGGGGAACTCGCTGCAGCCGAACGGCCTCTGGCCTGACGCGTCCGCGGCGAAGATGATGCTCGAGCGGGCCATGGCCGAGCTCACCGGGAAGGCCGACCTCGGCGCCGCCTTCGGGCGCTTCGTCCACAAGGACGATCGCGTGGCGATCAAGGCCAACGGCATCGCAGGCCAGAAGGGCGCGACAATGGCCACCAACAAGGAGCTCGTGCTCGAGATCGTGCGCGGCGTTATCGCGGCGGGCGTCCCCGCGGAGAACGTCATGATCTTCGAGCAGTACCCGTCGTTCCTCGCCGGCACGCGCTGCGCCGACCGCACCGCCAAGCCCGCCGCCGATTTCCCGGCCGGGATCCGCGCCGCGGTGCACGAGAACAAGGACGCGGTGATGCCGAGCATCACTGTCTGCGGCATCCCCACCAAGTTCGTCCGCCCCTTCACCGAGGCGACCGCGGTGATCAACGTGTCGCTGATCAAGGATCACTCGATCTGCGGCTACACCGGGTGCCTCAAGAACATCACCCACGGCGCGACCATCAACCCGCACTCGTTCCACGAGCACACAGCGAGCCCGCAGATCGCCGAGCTCTACGCGCAGGACGTCGTGAAGAGCCGCGTGCGCCTGCACATCACGGACGGCTTCAAGCTCATCTACGACCAGGGCCCGCTCGACAAGAACCCGAAGCGGCGCGTCCTCCACGAGTCGGTCTACGCCACGACCGACCCTGTCGCGATGGATGTGATCGGCTGGGGCGTGGTCGAGACGTGGCGCAAGGAGAACGGGCTGCCCACGCTGAAGGCGGCGAGCCGCGAGCCCTCGTACATCCGCATCGCGGGCGAGCTCGGGCTGGGCGTCTTCGACAAGAATAAAATCGCGATGCGCGAGGTCCGACTGTAACGGCGCCGCGGGAACCGCTCGCGGGGCTGCCGTCCGAGGACCGCCAGCCGAGGCTCGTGTTGCCCATGTCCTGCTCCAGGCCGATCGCGCGCTCTTTCCTCCGCGGGGGGACCGCGTCGGCGGCCCCTCTGCTCGCCTCCCTCGCGCTCACCGCGTGCAGCAGCAGCGGCCCCCCGCCGAGGCCGCCCGGGTTGCCGCCGACGCCGGCCTCGGTCACCCGCGAGAACCCGGGGGGCGACGCCGCCGACCCGGAGCGGGCCGCGCTGGAGCGGCTGCTCAAGGAGCCCTGGGGACGGCGCCGGGACCGGTTCAACACGCTCGACGTTCCCCTGGTCGACTGGCAGAGCTGGCGCAGGGTGCGGATCTGGAGCCAGCCGACGCGCGCGACATTCCGGTACGGCGACGAGCACTACGCCGCCCTGACGGTCCTCTACACGAGCACCTCGGGGCCGAGCGATCCCGATAGCTGCCTCGACGAGTTCTGGGCGAAGAACGCGCCGCTCGCCGACGGCTACGGCGTGCGGCTCGGGGAGGCGCAGCTCATCCGGACGACGCAGGAGATCGACGGCGAGGTGCGGCCGCTCGTGTTCAAGGTGCTCGAGGGCAGCGTCGCGTCGGTGTTCGCGAGCGACTCGTACGCCGGCGCCATCGCGGCCTACGAGTCCTGGCCGGGCACATGCCTCGTGTCCGCGCTGGCCGTGAAGGCGAGCCAGCACCCGGAGCTCGCGCGCCGGGTGCGCGACCGCTGGATCGACGAGGGCGCGCCGAAGCTCAGGTGGATCTCCGGCATCGACGAGGCGCCCAGACTCGAGGCGCGGTAGTCTCCGCCGGCCAGCGTCGCGATGCCGCCACCCGCGCGACGGCCGGGGAGGCAACCGCCGCGAGGGGCCGCGCCCGCCGCGAGGGCGGCGCGGCGCCCGCCGGTCACGGGCTCATCGATGTCGGGCTCTCCGTAGACCCCAGCGACCAGTCCGCGCCCTGCGCCATGCTGTGGCAAACGACCGAGGCGGCCGCGAGCAGCAGCGCGATAGCGACCAGCCAGGGGACCCGGAGCGGCGGCAGGACGCGGCTGTCCAGCACGACCTCGCTCGGCCTGTCGTCGTCGTCGAGGTCGGAGGGGGCGGCCGTCTGCGGCGCGCCGCCGAGATCGTTCGCCGGCGTCGCCAGCATGGCGGCCATGGTCGTCTCATCCATCCCGTAGCGCGGCGGGGCCGCGGCGGGCACGCCCAGCGCGTGCCGCTTCATGACCGCGCTCCGCTCGGACGGCGGCGGGCCGGGGATCGCGCGCGGCGGCTCGGGGGACCGCAGCGAGGCCGGCACCTGCTGAACGATCTCGGCGAACGCCTCCATCATCTCCTTGCCCGACTGGAACCGCGCGCCGGGATCGAACTCGAACGCCCGCGTGAAGAACGCGTCGATGCTGGGCGGGAGCTCCGGCGCGAGCTCGGACGCCCTGGGGAACGAGGTCTGACAGATGTGCCGGACCAGCTCGTTGATGGTCGCGCCGGCGAACGGGCACTGGCCGGTGGTCGCGCGGTACAGGATCACCGCCATGGACCAGAGATCGCTCCGGTAATCGACCTGCTTGGGCGCCATGGTCTGCTCGGGGCTCATGTACCTCGGCGTCCCGAGGACCATGCCCGTCTTCGTGATCCTGTCGCGCGAGCAGGACGACTTGGCGACGCCGAAATCGAGCACCTTCACCAGCTCATCACCGCCCGAGGACGTGATGAAGATGTTCCCCGGCTTCAGATCCCGGTGGATCACCCCCGCGGCGTGCACCGCGTCGAGCGCCTTGCCGAGCTGCGTGAACAGGGTCGCTGCCTGCGCGAGCGGGAGCTTCCGCTCGCGATCGAGGCGGCGATTCATGTCCTCCCCTTCGAGGTACTCCATCACGATGAACGCGCAGCCGCGATCGACGCCGTAATCGTAGGTCTCGATGACGTAGGGGCTCCGGACGCGCGCGGACGCGCGCGCCTCGCGCTCGAAGCGGGCGATCAGCTCCGGCTCCGTCGCCGCGAAGCTCCGGATGAACTTGATGACGACCCGCCGCCTGAGCTTGATGTCGAAGCCCAGCCACAGGTCGCCCATGCCGCCGCCCCCGAGCCTGCGCTCGAGGCGGTATTTATCCATGACGGCCCGACCTTCGGTCTCCTGCATGGCGCCGCACCTGCCACCCGATGCCCAAGCCTGGGACAAGTGATCACCCGATTCCTGTCGAAGGGCCTACCCCAACGTCACTCCCCATCAGATGATATCGCAATCCGTCCCGGCCGTGCGCTGAAAACGTCCTGAAACAGGGCGCGGCCACGGTCGATGAGCGTGATGCGATGGAGCTACATGGAGCGCTGTATCGTGTGCTTCCTGCGATGGAGCTACATGGAGCGCCGTATCGTGTGGTTCCCTCGGTGTCTCTTGGTGTCAGCCGAGGTGAGACGGGCTGCGATTACAGGATGTCGAACGGGTAGGCGCGATCGGCATAGGCTCGCACAGCGATCGCCTTGCGCAGCTCGTCGTCGTTCTTCTGGAAGTCCGACACATGCTGCCTGAGCCGCTTCTGCGCCATGCCGATGAACACTGTCGTGAGATCGATCTCCCGCCGCGCCCCGTCCTCGCCGCGCCGCTCGATGGCCCGGGTCGTGCGTGCGATGCACGCGGCCATACAGTAGAGGTCGATGGCCATCTCCGCGATGCGGCGCTGCGCGTACTGCATCTCGGCGATCTCCCGCCCGTGCTTCCGGAGCATGTCCTGGCTCCGGGCGGCGAGCTCGGCAGTGTACTCCTCGAAGAGCACCGCCTCCCGGCTGAGCAGCGGGTGCGCCTTCGACATCCGCTCGCGCCCGAGCACCGACCGCGCCTTGCGCAGCGCGAAATCGCTGAGCAGCCCGAAGCCCTTGATGGGCTCCCGCATCGCCTTCGCCACGTCCGCGAGCTCCCTGCCCGGGCCGCTCATGCCGGAGAGCGCCATGAAGCAGCGCAGGATCTCGTTCGTCCCCTCGAAGATCATGTTGATCCGGGCGTCGCGCAGGTGCCGCTCGTAGGGATAGTCCTGCATGTAGCCGATGCCGGCCGCGATCTGGAGCGTCTCGTTGACCACGAACCACAGGGTCTCGCTCCCCATGACCTTGCAGATCGCGCTCTCGATCGAGAAATCAGGGACCTTGGCGTCGACGAGGCTCGCCGTCAGGTACGTGATGGACTCGAGCGCGTACGTGTGCGCCAGCATCGTCGCGATCTTGTCCTTGATGAGCCCGAAATCGCCGATGCTCCGGCCGAACGCGCGCCGCTCCTGCACCCGGTCGAGCGCCAGCCGGATCAGCGTGTTGCACGCGCCCACGCACCCGGCCGAGAGGCCGAGCCGCCCGTTGTTGAGCACCTCGACGGCGACCTTGAACCCCTTGCCGACCTCGCCGAGCACGTTCTCGCGCGGCACCTTCACGTCCTCGAAGAAGAGCTCCGTCGTCGACGAGCCCCGGATCCCGAGCTTGTGCTCGTTCGGCCCGCTCTTCACGCCCATGCCCCGCTCGACGATGAAGGCGGTGAGCTTCGGCTTGTTCCCCTCCTCGAGCGCGGACGTCCGGGCGAACACCGTGAACACGTCGGCGAAGCCGCCGTTCGTGATCCAGATCTTCGACCCGTTCAGCATGTAGTGCGAGCCGTCGGCCGACACCTCGGCGCGCGTCCTGATCGCCGCGGCGTCGGAGCCGGCGCCCGGCTCGGTGAGCGCGAAGGCCGCCACCCACTCGCCGGTCGCGAGCTTCGGGAGGTAGCGCTGCTTCTGGTCCTCCGTCCCGAAGAGCTGGATCGCCTTGAACCCGATCGACTGGTGCGCGCCGAGGGTCACGGCGATGGACGCGTCGAGCCCGCCGATCTCCTGCATCACGCGCGCGTACGCCATGTTGCTGAGGTTGATCCCGCCGTGCTCGGCCGGGATCTGCAGGCCCATCAGGCCGAGCCCCTTCATCTCGTCGATGAGGCCCGGATCGATCGCGTGCTCTCGATCGATCCTGGTGCTGTCGACGCTCGCGGCGAAGAACCGCCGCACGCTGTCCAGGATCATCGACGTCGTCTCCCGGTCCTCGGCGGCCATCTCCGGGTACGGGAAGATGATGTCCTCGGCGATGATGCCGTGGAAGAGGGCCTTCATGAAGCTCTGCTCGATCGTCGGCGGCATCGGACCGTCCTTTCAGGGGCAGGCCGCTTCGCCGCGGAGGAGCGCGCGGCGCGTCCGGCCTGCTCAGTGCGTCTTCTTCGGCGCCCGCACGGACTCCGCTGGGCTCTCTTCCTTCGCGCCCCCTTCGCTGCCCGCGGGCGCCGCCGCGGCCGCGCCCCGCGCGGTCGACGCGGGCGCCGCGGCCGCGCCTCGCGCCGTCGACGCGGGCGGCGCCGCGGCGCTCCCGTCCCGCGCCGCAGCGCCGGACGACGGCACGGGCGTGGGCGTGGCGGGGCGCACGGGGTGCGGCGTGGCCGTGGGCGGCGACGGGGTGTGCCCGGCGCGATCGCTCTCGCGCTGCCACGGGTACTTGATGCGCCCATGGTACATGTTGACCAGCGTCGAGGCCATGCGGCTCGTCATGATGCGCAGATCCTCGATCGTCAGCCCCGACTGATCGAGCTGGCCAGACGCGAGCTTCGAGAACATCACGCGCTGGATCATCTCCTCGAACTTCTTGTGCTCGGGAGGCCAGATGGTGCGCGACGCCGCCTCGATCGAGTCGACGAGCATCAGGATCGCCGTCTCCTTCGTCTGCGGCTTCATGCCCGGATAGCGGAAGTGCTCCTGCGTCAGATCCTTCGGGTTCCCCTGCTCGACGCACTTGTGCCAGAAGTACTCGACCACCTGCGTGCCGTGGTGCGTGTACGCGAACTCGACCACCGGCTCGGGGATGTTGCCCTCGCGCAGGATCTTCGAGCCCATCACGACGTGCGCCATGATGGCGTCGGCGCTCACCTCCGGCTCGAGATCCTCGTGCGGCGATCGCTCGCCCGGCCCGAGGTTCTCGATGAAGTACTTCGGCTGAACCGTCTTGCCGAGGTCGTGGTAGTAGGCGCCCACGCGCGTCAGCAGGGCGTCGGCGCCGATCGCCGCGGCCGACGCCTCGGCGAGGTTCGCCATCGCGCGCGCGTGCTCCCAGCTCCCCGGCGCCTCCGCCGCCATCTTCTTGAGCAGCGGCTGCTCCAGGTCGGTGAGGTCGAGCAGCTTGTCGCGGGGCACGTGCCCCATCGCGCGCTCGGCCGGCTCCCGGAGGCTGCGCCCGAGCAGGCCGACGAGCAGCCCGCCGCCGATGCAGGCCAGCACGTTGGAGCCGAGCCAGCGCTTCAGATCCGCGCCGAGGTCGAAGCTGCCCTCGAACAGCACGGTGAGCGCGATGAACCCGATCGCTCCGGCGAGGCCCGCGAGGCTCCCCGCGATGAGGAGCTGCCGCGAGCCTTTGCGCTTGAAGAAGAACATCGTCGCCGCGATGCCGCGCACGAGCAGCACCGACAGGAGGACGACGTCGAACCGGAGCAGCGACGCGGCGATGAACGCGACGCCCACCTCGACGAGGAACGCCGTCCGCCGATCGAACGCGATCGCGACCCAGAGCGGGAGCGCCGCGACCGGGATCCAGAACTCGGGCAGCGCCGTGAAGAGCAGGAGGAGCTTCGCGACGAGGAACGAGCCCGTCATCAGGACGAACATGCCCACCTGCGTGCGGAGCAGCCGCACCCGGTTCTGTCCGAACCGGCGCAGGTAGACCGTCAGCATCAGGCAGACGATCAGGTAGATGACGTACGTGCTCGCGACGCGCGCGCCGAGCCCGGGCCGCCGCATGCGCCGCACCGTCTCGTACGCCATCGCGGCGTCGTGATCCTCGTTGCGCTCCGACAGCACCGTGCCGCGCGGCACGATGACGCGCCGGTGCTCGTACGAGAGCGAGATGCCCCCGTCGTGCGAGTCGCTCACGATGCGCGGCCCGTACGGGACCCGCAGCGTCACGGGCGCAGGCTTGCCCATCTCGGGGCTCAGCGAGGGGATGAAGAGCTCGCCCACGCTGATCACGGCGAAGAGCGCCGAGAAGAGGACGCTCAAGACGAAGCCGGCGAGGGGACCTGCCCGGATACGCGTGCGCAGCATGGAACCGCTCGGTCTCGTCCGCTGGAGGGAACCTGAGAAACGGTTGACGGGGCACGCTTGCGCGTCACCCCGCCGCCACCGAACGGCCGCGGGCGGCCGCCGATGTCAAGGTGTAGGCGGGACCCTAGCAAAGAAGCGTGCCCGAGTCAGCGTCGCGTGGAGCGTCGCCCCCGGCGCACGCCCCTGGACGAGGGGCCGCCCCGAGCGAGAGGCCCTGGAAGCCGGACGCGCGGCCGAATGTTGATGGCGGCGCGTCGTCCAACACCGGCGCGCGCCCGCCGGCGACGCCGGCGCGCGGCGCCCGGACGCCCTCGCGATGTTCCAATTGCTCCCGGAAAACATCGATTGGAGCAGACAATTGCCGTTCGGCGCAAAAGTTGCTACCCACAGGAAATGTCCCCGCTGCGCATGCTGCTCGAACGCCGCAGGAGCGTGGTGATCATGGGGGTCCTCAACCGCACGCCGGACTCGTTCTCGGACGGCGGTCGCTTCGAGAATGAAGAGACGGCGCTCGCCCAGATCGATGCGATGCTCTCCGAGGGGGCGGACATGATCGACATCGGCGCGGAGTCGACGCGACCGGGGGCGCAGCCGGTGCCTGACGACGAGCAGATCGCGCGCATCGGCGGGAGCGTGCGCGACGCGGTGAAGAGGGGGGCCATCGTCTCGATCGACACGACCTCCCCTGCCGTCGCGGCGCGCGCGCTCGACGACGGCGCCGCGGTGGTCAACACGATCTCGCTCGACGGCGCGGCAGAGCTCGGCGCGCTCTGCGCGCGTCGGGGCGCGTCGCTCGTGCTCATGCACAGCCGCGGCCCGATGTCGGCGATGGCCGGCTTCTCCGCGTACCCCGACGACGCGTACAGCGACGTCGTCGCCGACGTGGCGCGCGAGTGGTCGAGCGCCGCCGCGCGGGCGCTCGACGCAGGCCTGCCGCAGGGCGAGCTCGTCCTCGATCCGGGCCTCGGCTTCGCCAAGAACGCGCGGCAGTCGCTCGAGCTGTGCGCCCGGCTGGACGAGCTGTGCGCGCTCGGCTTCCCGGTGCTCGTCGGGCCGAGCCGCAAGTCGTTCCTCGCGCGCGCCGCGGCCTCGGAGCGCGGCGCGGCCGGCGGCGCCGCGCTCGCGCCGCCGTCGGAGCGGCTCGGCGGCACCGTCGCGGCCGCGCTCGCGTGCGCGGCGCGCGGCGCCGCGGCCGTGCGCGTCCACGACGTCGGCCCGGTGCGCCAGGCGCTCGACGTGATGCGCGCGATCGAGCGCGCCGGCCCGGGCGGCCGCCGGCCCCCCGGCGATCCCCTGGCCGAGGGGGCGCGCGGCGATGACTGACGGGCTCCTCCGCCTCTTCGCGGCGAGGCCGGTGACGCAGATCGCCCGGGACCTCATCGACATCTTCATCGTCGCCTACGTCGTCTACCGCGCGCTGCTCGTGCTGCGGGGGACGCGCGCGATGCAGATGGGCCTGGGGCTCGGCATCGTCTTTCTCATCTACCTCGGGGCGAAGGTCTTCGGCCTGACCACGCTCCTCAACCTCCTCTCGTGGCTGCTCTCGTCCATCATCCTGATCGTGGTCGTCGTCTTCCAGAACGACATCCGCCGCGCGCTCATCCGCGTCGGCGGCAGCAACTGGTTCACGAGCGGCCGCGAGCAGCAGTCGCGCGTCATCGACGAGGTGGTGGCGGCCGCGACGGAGCTCGCCCGCCACCGCATGGGCGCGATCATCGCCTTCGAGCAGGACGCGAACGTGCTGGAGTTCGTCAAGAGCGACGGCATCCACATCGACTCGGTCGTGACCCGGGAACTGCTCGTGTCGCTCTTCGTCCCCGAGTCGGTGAACAAGCTGCACGACGGCGCGGTGCTGATCCGCGATCTCAAGATCGCGCGCGCAGGCGTCTTCTTCCCGATGCCCGAGACGAAGATCCTCGACGCGAGCCTCGGCTCCCGGCACCGCGCCGCGCTCGGCATCACCGAGGAGACCGACGCTGTCGTGGTGGTGGTCAGCGAGGAGCGCGGCACGATCAGCTTCTGCTTCAGCGGCAACATCGTCTCGAACCTCGACGGCCAGTCGCTGCGGCACGCGCTGCTCGGGCTGTTCGGCCGCTCGTCGCGCCGGCGGCGCTTCGCGAAGAAGGTGGCGCAGGGCGGCCGCGCGAGCCTCCCCATGCCGCCGGTCCGCAGCCCCGCGGCGGCCGCCCCGGCCGGCGCCGCCGCCGCGCCGGGCCACGAGCCCGGCAAGCCCGCCGCGGCCAAGCCCGCGCCGATCGAGGGCAAGCCCGCGGCGCCGATCACGAAGACGACCTCGATGATCAAGGCGCCCGCGGAGGGCGAAGCGCGGACGATGTCGAGGATGTCCACCTCCACGCCGATGCGCTCGGGCGCCGAGGCGCGCGTCCCGGGGGGGTCCAGCGCCGAGCTCCGGAGCCCGGCGGCCGGGCCGGCGCCGCCGGACGGCGATCGCCCCTCGTCGGAGCGCGGCCGGCCGATGGCCGACGTCCCGGCGGGCGCGACCGACTCTCCGGTCCCGTCGCAGCGCACCTTCGTTCCGACCGGGCAGGCCGCCGCGGCGACCGCCGTATCCAAGGGGAGCGCGGAGGGCATGCCCCCGCGAGATGAGCCATGACGCTGGCCGGCCTCCGCGAGGCGCTCCGCGCGGCGCTGCTCGACAACCTCGGCCTCAAGCTCCTCTCGCTCACGTTCGCGCTGTGCCTCTACGCCTTCATCCACGGGGCGGAGAACGCGCAGCGCACCTTCTCGCTCGACATCGTCACGATCATCCCGCCCGAGTCCAGCAACCGGCAGCTCATGACCCAGGTCCCGAACGCGGTCTCGGTCACGGTGCGGGGCTCGCGCACCCAGCTCGACGACCTCCGCGCCGACGACCTCGGCACGCTGCAGCTCGATCTCCGGAACGGCACGGTCACGCGCATCGAGCTCGACAAGTCGATGTTCCACGTCCCGGCGGGGCTCACGGTCGAGCAGATCTACCCGCCGACGATCGATCTCCGCTGGGACGACATCATCGTGCGCCCGATCCCGGTGCAGGTGCCGCGCACGGGGGACGCCGCGGTGGGGTTCCTCGTGAAGGGGACGGTCGGGATCGAGCCGGCGATGGTCAACGCCCGCGGCCCGCGCTCGGTCGTCGACGTGATGCAGCTCGCGCGCACCGCGCCGTTCGACATCAGCGGGCTCACCGAGGGCACCTACCAGCGGCCGCTCGCCCTCGACAGGCCGCCGAAGCTCGTGACGTACGACGTCGACAGCGTCATGGCCACGATCGAGATCGGGCGCGAGCTCGCCACGCGCACCTTCGATCGCAGGGTCGAGGTGGTCGGGATCCCGCGCGCCACGGCGACGCCGTCCATCGTGCAGGTGAGGATCACGGGGACGCCGGAGGACGTGGGCGCCGTCAACCCCGACGCGATCCTGGCGCGCGTGGAGCCCAAGGCGGCGAACCTCGATCTGAGCCAGCCGGGCAGCGATTTCCTCGACGTGCTCGTCGACGTCCCGCGCGTCACGGCCGAGGTCAACCCGCCGAAGGTGATGGTGAAGTGGTGAGCGCGCCGCGCTGACGCTCCGTCAGCGCGACGGGACCTCGAGCTCGCCCCGCGCGATCCGCGCCGCGAGCGCGTCGACGCGCGCCCTCGCCCCGGCGGGGATCCCGGCCGCGTGCGGGCCCTCGTTCACGTAGCCGACGCCGTCCTCGGCGCCGCGAAGAGCCCCATCGCCGCCTCGCGGTCCTCCGCGCCGCTCGGCTCGAGCACCTCCGATCGTCACGCCGAGCTCGCGCGCGGCGCGGGCGAGCCGATGTCGGCCGCGTCGTTGAAGCTCTTGTCCCCGCGCCCGCCCACGTCGAACACGAGGTCCACGCGGACCGCCGCGCGCTCCCGCCGCCCGGCGGCTCCTTCGCCGCGGCCGGGGAGGAGCAGCGACGCCGCGGCGAGCGCGGCGACGGCGGCGGCGGAGAGACAGCGCGGCGGGCATGCGATCGAGCGGCGAGCGGCGGAGCGCCGCCCGATGCATGGACAGGGCAGGCTCGCCCCGCTGGCAGATCTCAGCCGGCGGGCTCGCGCCCCCCGGCAGGTCAGCCGGGCGGGCTCGCGCCGCCGGCGTCCCGGGACAGCCCGAGCTCGCCGAGCAGCGCGCGCAGCTTCTCGGGCCCGCGCTTCGGATCCGCAAGCTTGACGAGCGCGTAGCGCTCCTCTTCCGTCAGCTCCGCCAGACGGCCGAGCGCTGCCTCGTCGAGCGCGCCGTCCGGGCCGAGCCGGTCGCGCAGCCGCGCGATCACGGCGTCCTTCTCCCAGGCGGCGCGGCGCACCGGCGCGCCCGCGAGGGGGGTGAGGGCGACCCCGGCGCGGGCCGCGAAGCCGCGGAGCACCTCCGCGTAGACCGCGACGTCCTCGTCGGTATCCACCGGCATGTGGCACAGCGCGAGCCGCTCCGCGCGCGACAGCGTCTGCCACCCCGCGAGCGAGATCTTGAGCTCCGCGAGGTCCAGCTTCCGCCGCACCGCGAGCGGCACGCAGTCGAGCACAGCGTGGACTTCGCCCTCCAGCGCGAACTGCCTGTACATGGTCCCCATCTTATCGCCTCGCCCAGGCGCTCCGCGAGCCGTCGTTGCGCCTGGGAGGCGCGGCGCGCTTGCGGTAGCCTGCTGGCGTGCGCCGCCTCGGGATCTTCACGACGCTGCTCGCGCTCGCGTCGCTGCCCCTCGGCGCCCGCGCCCAGGAGGCTCCGGTCGCGCCGCCGGCGCCGCCCTCGGCGCCCGTGGCGCTCGACCGCGTCGTCGTGCGCTGGCATGCGCCCGAGACAGGCGGCGTGCGCCGCCCTCAGTTCATCTTCGAGCGGGAGCTCGCCTTCGAGGCGCGCATCGAGGCGCTCGCCGACCCCGACGCGGAGCCCGGGCTGTACCGCGACAGGCACATCCGCGCCGCGCTCGACCGGCACGTCGCGGAGACGTTGCTCGCCAGCCTGCCGATCTCCCCCGCGCCGACGTCGGCCGAGGTCGCGCAGCGGGCCGAGGCGGCCCGGATCTCCCTGGAGCAGCGCGCCCGCGGCCGCGCGCGCCTCCTCGCCGCGGCGGCCGCCGAGGGCGTGAGCTCCGACGAGCTCGACGCGATGCTGCGCCGCCAGGCCCGCGCGAGCCTGTACCTGGACCGCATGGTCGCGCCGATGCTCGAGCCCAGTGATTTCGAGCTCAAGATCGCCCTGCGCTCCGGCGCCACGCCGTTCAAGGATCAGCGCTACGAGGACGTCGCCCCGGCGCTGAAGCGCTGGTACGTGGGGCAGCGGCTCGCCCAGGCGCTCGACGCGTATTACCAGAACGCGCGAGCGCGGGTCTCGCTCAGCATCGTGTCCGCGCGCTGAGCGCGCGAGCGCGCGGACACGACGCCGAGCGGCGCTCGACGCGCCCCTCGACCGTCGCCGCGGCGCGCGGCGAGTCGGCCATGGGTCGCCCTTCACGGGTCACCGGTCACCAGCCACTTACAAGGCACGATAGCGCCGACCCGCCACGATAACCCACGACAGGCAGATGCGGCAGAGGCCGATAACGTGGGTGAACTCTGACTCTTGAACTCGAAGAACACCCGGGCGATACTGCTGCGTTGCCTGGTGTTCACTCAGGCAGCTTGGAGCGCGGGCGCTCCCGTGCTGGCCGCGCGGGATGGGGGTCCAGTGCGCCGTATCCGTAGGGGTATTCGTCGGGGTTACATCCCGGCGATCGGCGCTGGAGGGCGCGTTCCAGGAGCCATGGGATAGAGCACGTGACCGCGGGCGGGCGCCGCTCGTGAGCCGCTGTAAGGCGCTGTCGCGGCTGGCCGGCGGGCTGCGGCGCGCGCGCGGTCTCCCGGCGATGTCGCGCGCGCGTCGAGGACGCCGGGCGCCGGGCCGATCACGGCCGCCGGTGACGCCGCGCGAGCCGCCCCGGCGCGTGGCGATCGACGCATCGACGCATCGACGCATCGACGCATCGACGCATCGACGCGCGGACCTCGCCAGCGTCGCAGGAGACGTCTCCGGGGCGGCGCATGGCGACAGGCATCGTGACAGGACCTCGCAAGGAGTTGTTCACATGGATACCGTGGATCGTCCTTTTCATCGCAGGCATCTGTTGCGGGGACTCGGCGGCATCGCGACGCTGACCGCGATCGCGCCTGCGGTGCTCGGCAGCTCGTCCGCGCGCGCGACGACGTCGACCGTGCTCGCCGCCGGCTTCCCGGAGGTGGTGGGCATGAGCGCGGAGCGCGTCGAGGATGTCTTCGCGCGCGTGCAGCGCCGCGTGAGCGACGGCCTCTTCCCGGGCGCGACCGCGCTCATCGCGCGGCGGGGCGTCATCGTGGGTCACCGGGCCTTCGGCAACAAGGTCGTCGGATCGACCGAGCCGGTCACGCTCGACACGATGTTCGACGTCCTGTCCCTCACGAAGGTGCTGGCCACGGCGCCGGCGGTCCTGGTGCTCAACCAGCAGGGGAAGCTCCTGCTCTCCGACAAGGCGGCGGCGTACCTGCCGTCCTTCGCCGCGAACGGGAAGTCGGACGTCACCGTCCTCGACATGCTCCGGTACTCGGCCGGCCTGCCCGTCGACAACCAGCTCCTCGACGAGCCCGACGTCGAGACGGTCTGGCGCGCCATGGCCGAGACGCCGCTCGAGTACGCGCCGGGCTCCTCTGTCCTCTACAGCGATCTCTCCTACCGCCTGCTGGGCCGGCTGGTCGAGGTCGTCGCCGGCGCGGATCTGAGCACCTTCGCGCGCGCCCACATCTGGGGCCCGCTCGGCATGCACGACACGATGTTCAACCCGCTGGCGGAGCTCGCGCCGCGCGTCGCGGCGACCGGGCACTCGAGCCGCCGCGGGCGCCTCGTGCGCGGCGAGGTGCAGGACGAGCAGGACTTCGCGCTCGGCGGGATCACGGGCTGCGACGGCGTGTTCTCGACGGCCATGGACGTCGCCATCTTCTGCCAGATGATCCTGGGCCTCGGCAGCTACGGCGCCGTCCGGGTGCTCACGCCGCACTCCGTCGACAGGATGACGCGGAACCAGACTCCCCAGGTCACCGCCGCGGCGACGGACACCTCGCCGCTCAACAACCTCCTGCTCGCGCCGAAGGGGCTCGGCTGGGAGCTCTGGACCCCGCGCTTCTCGAGCGGCGGAGCGCGCCTGTCGCCCGGGTCGTTCGGCAAGGCGGGCGGCACCGGCACGTTCCTGTGGATCGATCCGGCGCGCGAGCTGTTCGGCGTCCTGCTGACGAACCACGGGCTGCCAGAGCCCTTCGACGAGATCGGTTGGAACCGCATGCTCGACAGCATCGGCGTCGTCGAGTTCTTCGACGGGGTGATCGGCGCCGTCGCGGAAGAGCACTGAGGGCCCGGCGCGGCCCGGCTCTCCCGAACACCGATCCGCCTCACTGCGCCTCGCGCGCTCTGGACCGTGCCTGTCCTCCGCGCGACCCCGCCCGGCAGCGGCGAGAACATGATGCAACCCCGAGCCGACCGCGTAACGCCGTACCTGGACCCGATCGCGTCCACCCACGTGCACTGCAATCGACACTGGCTCGCTCAGAACCCGCGTCGAGCGCCACGTGTTTAACGCGTTGCGTAATCTTGCGGACCAGGGAGCACGTTTCTCACGCGATCGCCTCCTGCCGCTCGGCCCTGCGCGCGCGCGCAGGATCATCCCGCCCCTGCGGCGCTGTGGGCGCGCCCGCAATCGTCATTGAGGCTCCGCGGGCGCGAGGGGTCGCCCGGGGCTCAACCCGGTAGAGAGGGCGCCGCCGCGGCGGCCTCCCGCCTCGCCCCGTCACGAAAAGCCGTGTTCGAGATCCTGAAACAAGGCGGACTCCGGCGCTCGCCGCCGCCTCGCCGCGGCAAGAAATCGCGCTCCGCGGGGGCTCGCCAGCGCAGCCTCCCAGTCGCGCCACGCGCTCGGCTCACTGCCGGCAATGCGCGCGGCGGGCGCGTGAATTCTTCTGGCAGCACTTCATCCGACGCGAATCGTCTGACGCGAGCTGGTTTTGGTGCGATGCGTCAAGAGCGCCGTGGCGCGCGCTCCGGGGGGCCGCCGGTGCTGACGAAACCAAGCAATTCCGGTCAGTTCGTGATGACGCGCCGCAGAAGTCAACAAACTGCTGTAGGTGCTTCGGAGACCTTTGACATGAACAGAACGTTCCTGTTAACTGTGCCCCCCGCAAGCCCCGCGTGTGTGGCAGCGGGCGGCTCTGTCCCACAGAGCCAACCTTGGATTGTCTTGACAGGCCGCTTCCTCTGCCGCGCTTGGCCACCTGGCCAAACCACGTCCCACCACCCCAAGTACACTCCCAAGAATGGATAGGAGCGTCGTTCGATGACATCACTTAAGACAGACAGGTCGTCGGTTCCCAGCAAGCGAATCGCGGGTCGGCGCACCGTAGTCCGAGCCCTCGGGCTGGTTGCCGCCTCGGCCATCTGCCTCACGGCGGCGCCGCGCTCGGCCCACGCCGTGGGTAGCGAGAACTTCGAGTGGCACTGGTACTCGCGCCTCGGCATGGCGTGGTCTGTCTACGGGCAGAACATCCAGGGCGCGTCGATGAACCTTCTCGGGTTCGGCATCGGCGGTCGTTACGAAGAGGACGACTACTCCGAGCCGTCGTTCGTCGCGCACGTGGTGAAGGGCGCGACGCCGGACGACTTCTTCGTGAAGTCCGAGATGACCTTCGCCATCTGGAAGCAGTACGGCGGGCCGTTCATGCAGCCCGCCTCGAACGGCGGCCAGACGATCACCGTCCAGTTCAACCAGGCCTACATCGAGGCCGGCAACTTCCTCACCCCGGGCCTCAGCGTCTGGGGCGGCGCGCGCTTCTTCCGCGAGCAGTACGCGCCCATCGGCGACTACTTCTACCTCGACGACCTCAGCGGCCAGGGCGGCGGCATCAAGTACGAGAACCTGAACCTCGCCATCCTCGGCTACCGCGGCTTCGGCGCCACCACCCCGGCGTACAACATCGACCTCAACGGGGACGGGGGCATCGACGTCGAGCGGTTCCGCACGATCTTCGCCGGCAACTACAAGTTCGAGTTCGGCGGTGAGGCCAAGCACCACGTCAAGGTCCACGCCGAGGCGCACGTCCTCCAGGCCGCGAAGCAGGGCTCGGGCATCCCGACGCCCGACAACGGCAAGGCCGACTTCGGCGGCGTCATCGGCGCGAAGCTCCACCTCGGCCTCGGCCAGGGCAACTGGAGCGACACGTCCGTGCGCTTCGGCACCGGCATCGCCAACGGCGCCGCCGGCGGCGCCAAGACGTACCAGACGTGGGGTGCCGCGAACGACGAGGGCACCTTCGCCGGCTCCTTCGGCATCGAGGCCGTCGAGCACGTCGGCTTCCGGATCGGCGACGCCGCCGCCCTGGAAGGCCTCGCCACCTTCCACTACACGAAGGCGGCGTACGAGGCGCCCGCGGGCGTCACCCCGACCGCCGCTGGCCCGCACGAGAAGCAGATGGACTTCTCGCTCCAGGCGAACGCCACGATCTTCGCCCACAAGAACTTCCACCCCGTCGTCGAGGCCTCGTTCCAGGGCCGGAAGGACGGCGTGGCGGATCTCGGGACCGCGGTCAAGGTCTCCGTCGTCCCGACCCTCGTGCCCACGGGCGAGCTGAGCGCCGGCGCGCGTCCGCACTTCAAGCTCATCTACACGGCCGCGTTCTACAACGACGCCGCCCGCGAGCAGGCGCTGTCCGCCTACCTCCAGAGGACGGGCGCCGGGTCGAACGTCGGCCACTACATCGGCGCGCGCACCGACTGGTACTTCTAGACCCTGCGGCGACCGACTCCGCCGCTCCCCTCCGTTCCCCTCCGTTCCACCCTCAGGCCAGCGCCCCGGCGCCGCGATCGCGGCGCCGGCGAGCGCGCCCTCACGCCGTATCGCTGCGCGACTCGCTCGCGATCTCCTGCGAGGCAGGACCGGCCTCCTCGTCGGACGGCCCCGGCACCTCGTGGTAGTGGTGCGCGAACGAGCGCGCCGCGCGCCGCGCCTTCAGGAACTCCGCGAACGCCGTCAGCGTGTCGAGGTCGCGCGGGCCGAGCGCCTCGGCGATGTCGCGGAGGTTCTTGCGCAGGCTCTCCACGCTCTTGCCGCCGCGGCGGGGCTCCCGCACCTCTTCGCGCTCGCGCTCGCGCTCGCGCTCGCGCTCCCGCTCGCGCACAGGCGCCTCGGCCGCAGGGGCGACCGGGGCGGCCTCCGGGCGGGCCGGCACCTCCGGCACCCAGAGCGGACGGGGGACCGGGTTCAGCGCGTGCGCGCTCAGCCACGCCTCCATGAAGATCCGCAGCCGCTCGCTCCGGAAGGCGAACCAGCGCTCCCGCTCCGGACCGTAGGACATCAAGACATCCTTGAAGCGACGGAACGCGCCCTTGCCGTCGATGGCCTGGCTGAGCTTCGCCTGGAGCTCCATGTCTTCCACCATCGGGATGTAGCGCTCCATCCAGCGGTACTGCTCGCGCGAGCTCACGGGATCGATCCGGAGGTAGTTGGCATCGGCCGCGATGCGCGCGTGCATCTGCGGATCGGCCACGCCGTCGACCACCCGCAGCACGTCGCCCGTGCCGAGGTGCAGGTACGAGTGCACCTCTGGGGCGTTGTTCTCGAAGGCGTCCTCCAGCGCCTCCCAGTCGATCGGGATGTCGCGAACGGCCGTCCCGCCGGCTGAAGCATTCTCGGTAGTCGGCATGTCCTCCTCGTCTCCATCGAAAGCAGCGAGGCGGCGGTGGGCTGGCCGCGCGCCTCGGTTCAAGTGCACCAAGTTTGAACGGAAATGCGCCGTCGTCATAGCACTCTACGCTGGTTGGGGGCTTCTGGGCCTAACTCTCGCAACCTAGGGTTGATTCCTTGATCCGGAAGCCCGTTCGGCCGCCGAGCCGCGGCGCGATGACGGCTCGGGAGAGAGCTTCGGAAGAACTGGTTCAAGCGGAAATCAGCGTGGAAATTCGGGGGAATCGTCGAAGAAAGGTGCAAGGTCGAAGAACGCCGAGTGCTCAGGCATGCTGCGAGCGCGCGCGGGCCACGGCGTCGGCCCAGCGGCGGAGGTGGGCGGATCGATCCGCTTCGCTCATCGCGACCTGGAAGCTCTGCCCGACACGGGACATGCGGGCCGAGTCCTCCTTCGTGCGGAAGAGGCCGGCGCCGACACCGGCGAGCATTGCGGCGCCGCGCGCCGTCGTCTCCAGGTCGGTGGGGCGCTCGATAGCGACGTTCGCCACGTCCGCCTGGAACTGCATGAGCAGGTCGTTCGCGGAGGCGCCGCCGTCCACGCGCATCCGGCGCAGCGGGTGGCCCAGGTCGTCGGCCATGGCCTGGACGAGATCCGTCACGGAGAGCGCGATTCCCTCGAGCGTCGCGCGGGCGAGGTGCGCCGCGGTCGTGCCGCGCGTGACGCCGGAGATGATCCCGCGGGCGTCCGGGTCCCAGTAGGGCGCGCCCAGCCCGGAGAGCGCCGGGACGAACGTGACGCCCTCGCTCGAGGGCACGGTGCGGGCGAGCGCCTCGATCTCCGCCGCGCTCTTGATGAGGCCCAGGCCGTCACGGAGCCACTGCACCGCGGCGCCCGCGATAAAGGCGCTCCCCTCGAGCGCAAAGACCACCTCCGCGCCGATCTTCCAGCCCACGGAGGTGAGCAGGCCGAAGCGGCTCCGGAGCGGGCGATCGCCGATGTTGGCCAGCACGAACGCCCCGGTGCCATAGGTGCACTTGGCGTCGCCCGTCGCGAAGCAGGCCTGGCCGAAGAGCGCCGCCTGCTGGTCGCCCGCGATGCCCGCGATCGGGATGCCGTCGGGCAGGTGAGGGAAGCCGCGAGTCGCCGCGATGCGCCCCGCCGATCCGACGATCTCCGGCAGGAGCGGGCGCGGGATCTGGAGCATCGCGAGCATCGCGTCGTCCCAGCGCAGCGACTCGAGGCTCATGAGCAGGGTGCGCGACGCGTTGGTGACGTCGGTCGCGTGCACCGGCGAGCCGCCCGCGACGTCGCCCGAGAGGCGCCAGACGAGGAAGCTGTCGACGGTCCCGAAGCACAGCTCGCCGCGCTCGGCGCGCGCGCGCGCGCCCGGCACGTTGTCGAGGATCCAGGCGAGCTTCGTGCCGCTGAAGTACGGATCGAGCACGAGGCCGGTCGTCTCTTCGACCGCCTGCTCGTGGCCCGCGGCGCGGAGCTCGGCGCAGCGCGCCGTCGTGCGGCGATCCTGCCACACGATGGCGCGGTGGATCGGGCGGCCCGTCGCGCGCTCCCAGACGAGCGTCGTCTCGCGCTGGTTCGTGATGCCGATGGCCTTGATCGCGCTGCCCGCCACGCCTGCCGCCCTGAGCGTCTCGCCCACCGCGTCCTGAACGCTCTGCCAGATCTCCTCCGGATCGTGCTCGACGAGCCCGGGCTCCGGGAAATGCTGGCGAAACTCGCGCGTCGCGCGGCCCAGCGTCGCGCCCGCCGTGTCCATGAGGAGGGATGTCGTGCCGGTGGTGCCCTGATCGATGGCGAGGAGGTACGCGGAATCCATGCGGCCGACTAACGCGGCGGGGTGTGGGCGCATAGCAGTTCCACGCGCTACGTCCAGATGGACTATGGACGAAACACTGATCTTGTGATCAGTGTCGGCCCGAGGTCCGCTGTTCAGGCAGGCCGGCCCAGCCGCCTGCTCCGGCGGTGTCCCGCGCTCGTCCGCGCGGCCTCTCCGCCCCGGCTCGCCCGCGTTCATCCCGGGCGTCCCCGGAAGCCGGGCCGGAAAGATTGTCGGTCCGTGCCGGGCTGGGTAATCTCCCAGGACCGATGGCCCGCCTCATCCTGCAGACCGCCGAGGGCCAGCAGGCGATCGAGCTGCGGCCCGTGAACTCGCTGGGGCGCCACCCGAACAACTCCATCCAGCTCCTCGACAAGATCGTCTCGAAGGAGCACTGCATCATCGAGCAGCGGGGCGATCACTTCGTCCTGCGCGATCTCGGGAGCCTGAACGGGACGTTCATCAACAGCGAGCGTGTCCGGGGCGAAGCGCCGCTCAAGCACGGGGACGAGATCGCCCTGGGGTCCACGCGCGGTCGGTTCGACGATCCGGGCGCCGCCCCGCCGATGGTCCAGGGCTGGCCTCCCGGGGGCAACCACCAGGGCGGGGTGCCTGCGCAGCCGCCCGGGTACGGGCACCCGCAGCGCGAGGGCGGCTATCCGCCGCCGCCTCCGCCGCAGTACGCGCGCCCGCAGCAACAGCAGCCGGCGCCGCTCGCGGGCACGCCGGCGGCGCCGCCGGTGACGCGGCCGCCGGCGTACGCGCCGCCGCCGCCCCCGCCGCCGCTCCCGGGTCCGGGCGGGACGGCGCCGCTGCCGGGGCGCTCGGGGGCGCACGGCGGATCGTACGTCGCGCAGGGCACGCGCATCGACGTGAACGATCAGGCCCGGCAGATCGGGACGCAGATCGCCGCGGTCGACAAGGGGTTCCTCGCGTTCGACCGGATCGCGAACGACATGAACCAGCTCCGCGCGGACTACGAGCGGCTGCGCCTGTCGCACGAGCTGTCCCGCGAGATCGCCGCCGAGCGCGACACGACCAAGCTGCTCGAGAAGATCCTGACGAGCGTCTTCAAGTTCATCCGCGCCGACCGCGGGGTGATCTTCCTGCGAAACGAGAGCGGCGAGCTCACGCCGCAGGCGATGCAGCGGCGCGACGGGACGACGGCGCCGATCAGCGTGTCCTCGACGATCCTGAACCACGTCGTGCACGAGCGCGCCGCGGTGCTGACCCACGACGCGGCGATGGATTTCGCGGCGTCGAAGGGCAAGAGCATGATCCTGAACCGGATCAGCTCGGCGATCGTCGCCCCGCTCGTGGCGCCGCTGCAGCACAACAACGAGGTGCTCGGGGTGCTCTGGCTCGACTCGGAGACCCTCGCGCAGTTCCAGCCCAAGGACCTCGAGCTCGTGACGGCGATCGCCTACCAGGCGGCGATGTTCATCGAGATCAACATCCTCGGGAAGAAGATCGAGAACGAGATCGTCACGCGGGAGCAGCTCCGCCGGCTGCTGTCGCCGAACATCGCCGAGCGCGTCCTGAGCGGCCAGCTCGCGGTGAAGCAGGGCGGCCAGCACGTCGAGGAGTGCACCGTCTTCAACAGCGACATCCGCGGCTTCACGCGCATGGCCGAGAGCAAGCGGCCCGAGGAGCTCGTCGTGATGCTGAACGAGTACTTCGAGCGGATGGTCGACACGATCTTCCAGTTCGAGGGCACGCTCGACAAGTTCATGGGCGACGGGATCATGGCGCTCTGGGGCGCGCCGGTCGCCCACCGGGACGACGCGGTCCGCAGCGTGGAGTGCGCGCTGAAGATGGGCGAGGTGCTCGGCGAGTTCAACCGCGAGCGGCTGGAGAAGGGCGAGCCGCCGCTCGCTGTCGGCATCGGGATCCACACCGGGCCGCTCGTCGCCGGGTACATCGGGAGCTCGAAGGCGCTCAGCTACACGGTGATCGGCGACGTGGCGAACACGTCGGCGCGGCTCTGCGCCATCGCGCTGGCCGGGCAGATCGTCATCAGCGACGCGACGTATGCGCAGCTCGGGGGCAGGTTCGAGACCGAGGAGCTCCAGCCCGCCCGGGTGAAGGGCAAGGACAGGCCGATCCCGATCTACAACGTGATCCGGAGCCGGCCGATGGCGCAGGTCCCGGCGAACGCCTTCCTCAACCCCGAGCCGACGAACGCCGCGCAGGAATGACGGCGATGACGCGCCGCTTCGGCCGAGGGGCGCGCGTCCGCCGCGTCCTCTGGGCGATGCAGCGCGATGCGGCGCGTCCTCTCGGCGATGCAGCGCGATGTAGCGCGATGCGGCGCGGCAGCACAGCGCCGTAGCCGTCCGCCCGCTGCGGCGTTAGGGTCCGGCCCGTGGCTGCTTCCATTCTACCCTTTGAGAGACCTGTCGCTGAGCTCATCGAGAAGGTGCGGGAGCTGCGCGCGCTCGCCGCGGCCGACCCGCGGTTCGAGCCGGAGCTCGCGCAGCTCGAGGACAATACGGGCCGGCTGGCGCGCGAGATCTTCGCGGGCCTCACGCCGATGCAGAAGGTGCTGCTCTCGCGGCACGCGAACCGGCCGTACACGCTCGATTACATCAAGCGGCTCTTCACCGACTGGGTCGAGCTGAAGGGCGATCGGCGCTTCGCCGACGACTGCTCGATCGTGGGCGGGCTCGCGACCTATCACGGGCGGAGCGTCGTCGTGGTGGGCCACCAGAAGGGGCGCGGCGCGAAGGAGAACGTGAAGCGCAACTTCGGGATGCCGCACCCCGAGGGCTACCGGAAGGCGATCCGGCTCTACGAGATGGCCGACAGGTTCGGGCTCCCGATCCTGACGTTCATCGACACGATGGGGGCCTACCCGGGCATCGGCGCCGAGGAGCGCGGCCAGAGCGAGGCGATCGGCGCTGCGCTCGCCGCGATGGCGCGGGTCGGGGTGCCGATCGTGGCGACCGTCATCGGCGAGGGCGGCTCGGGCGGCGCGCTGGCGCTCGGCGTCGCCAACCGGGTGCTGGTGCTCGAGTTCAGCTGCTACTCGGTCATCTCGCCGGAGGGCTGCGCGGCGATCCTCTGGAAGGACGGGGCGCGGGCCGACGAGGCCGCGGAGCGGCTCAAGATCACCGCGCCGGATCTGCTGCAGCTCGGCGTCGTCGACACGATCGTCGAGGAGCCGACCGGCGGCGCGCACCAGGATCACGACGAGGCGGCGGCGCTGCTCGACAAGGCGCTCTGGGCGACGCTCACGTCGATGGACGCGCTCAGCCCGGAGGAGCTCGTCGACGACAGGTACCGCAGGTTCCGCGGGCTCGGATCGTTCGTCGGATAGCGCTGCCCGGCGCTCCGGCTGGCTCTCCCCGGGCGCCGGGGCTATACGGCTCGCGGATGGACTACGGCAAGGCGCTGCGGACGCTGCTGCTCGTGGGCACCAGCGCCGTCGCCGCCGGCGTGGTCCTCCGGGTGCAGTCGAGGTTCAACGCCTCGGACCGCAGGGCGGCGCTCGGCGTCGTGCAGCAGTACCGCCCGGAGGGCGGCCGGAGCGCGCCGGAGGCGATCGACGCGCGGCACCCGGACAAGGCGCCCGTCTGGAGCGCGTCCACCGAGTCGGCCTGCCTCCAGCACGTCCGCGTGCGCGCGACGATCGAGGGGGAGCCGCCGCTGCGCTACGACTTCCTTGTCGACATCAACGGCCCTTCGATCCACCCGGGCAACGCCGAGGGCGAGGCGGTCCTGCGCGAGCTCGCCGCCACGCCGGCCGCGTCCGCGGGGGCGCCGTGAGCGTCCGGGTCGCGCTGGTGGGCTGCGGGCGGTGGGGGGAGAAGCTCCTGCGCGCGCTGTCGGAGAGCGCGCGGGCGCGCGTTGTCGCGGTGGCGGACGTCGACCGCGGCCGCCTGGCGCGGGCGCGCACGCTCGCGCCGCGGGCGCGGCTCGTGCGCACGCTCGACGAGGCGCTGGCCGCGCGCGTGGACGCGGTGCTCATCGCGACGCCGGCGGCGAGCCACGCGGAGCTCGCGCTGCGCGCGATCGAGGCCGGCGCGGACGTGTTCGTGGAGAAGCCGCTGGCGCTGTCCGCGGCCCAGGCCGACCGCTGCGCCGCCCGCGCGGCGGCGCTCGGCCGGATCGGCATGGTCGGCCACCTGCTCCGCTACCACCCCTCCGTTGTGCACCTCGTCGCGCTCGCGCGCGAGCGGCGCCTCGGCGAGCTCGTGAGCTTCAGCGCCGCGCGCCTGTCCACGGCGAGCGCCGGCGGCGGCGGGGCGTCCTCGGCGCTGTGGACGCTCGGGCCGCACGACCTCTCGGTGCTCGCGGCGCTCGATCCGAGCCCGCTCGTCGAGGCGCGGGGTCACCTCTCGCCCGGCGGCGAGCGCGTCACGGTGGAGGCGCGCCTCGAGAGCGGCCTCGTCGCGCAGATCGAGCTCTGCTCGTCGAGCCCGACCAAGGAGCGGCGGCTGCGGCTCGCGGGCAGCGCGCGCGTCGCTGTCTTCGACGACGTGCGCGCGCCCGACCGGATCCTGTTCGTCGACGGGCGCGGCGCCGCGGCGGGTGAGCGCGCGGGGCGGGACGCGCTCGCGCCGGCCGGGCACGAGCTCGAGGTGCCGTGGCGCGAGCCGCTCTCGGTCGAGATCGAGCACTTCCTCCGCTGCGTCGAGGAGCGCACGCCTCCGCTGACGCCGCTCGACGAGGGCGCCGCGGTCGTGCGGATCCTCGAGCGCGTCGAGGCGACGCTCGCCCCCGTCGAGGCGCGGGCGGCCGCCGCGGGGTAGCCTGCAGGGGCCGCGCCCCGGGGAAGGGGAGCGCGCCCGGGGGCGCCCGGACGGCGCGGCGCGCGCGGCGAGGGCCGGCGGCCGGGCGCCGGATCGCAGGGATCTCCGGATCGGCGCGGAACGTGGAACGTGGAACGCGGAGGCGAGCGCGCGGGGCCGCTGCGGGATCGCCGCCCCGCTGCCCTTTGCAGCGCCGGATCGGCGTGGTACTGCCGTCGGCTGGAAGGGTAATATGCCGCAGGATCCGAAGATCACACCCACGCAGGTCAAGGCGCCGCACGGAGCGCGGGTGATGGAAATTCACTGGGCCGACGGGCACCGCGGCGTCCTTCCGCACGAGCTGCTGCGCGGGTACTGCCCGTGCGCGAACTGCCAGGGGCACGGCGGCACGATCAACTTCGTGCCCGGCGGCGACCTGAACCTCCGCGAGATCGAGCAGGTCGGCAACTACGCGCTCCAGTTCACCTGGGGAGACCAGCACGACTCGGGCATCTACACCTTCCGGTACCTGCGCTCGCTCTGCCAGTGCGACGAGTGCAAGCCGCAATTCCAGCCGCCCAACGCCAAGTGACCTCCCGCCGCGCACAGAAGGCTCAGGCCGCTCCGAAGGCTCAGGCCGCTCCGAAGGGGCACGCCGCTCCGAAGGCGCGCGCCGAGCGGCAGCTCGATCCGTTCCAGATCGTCGACTCCTCGTTCGTCGCCGGCGCGGGCACGCTCTCGTCGCTCCCTTCTCCCGCCAGCGGGGAGGTGGCGTTCGCGGGGCGCTCGAACGTCGGCAAGTCGAGCCTCATCAACACGCTGGTCGAGCGCAAGGGGCTCGTCCGGACGAGCTCGAACCCCGGCTCGACGCGGCAGATCAACTTCTACGAGGCCCGGGCGCGCGACGGCGCGGTGTTCCATCTCGTGGATCTGCCGGGGTACGGCTTTACCCACCGCTCGAAGTCCGAGAAGGCGGCATGGGCGTCGCTGATCGAGGGGTACCTGCGCGGCCGCGTCACGCTCGCCGCGGTGCTGCTCCTCGTCGACGCGCGCCGGGGCCTCGAGGAGGACGATCTCGAGCTCATCCGCTTCATCGAGGCGTCGCGCGACGTCGCCCGACGGCCCGTGGAGCTGCTCCTCGTCGCGACGAAGCTCGACAAGGTGCCCCGCTCATCGGTCCGGCGCGCGCTGGATCAGCTCGCCTCCGCGGCCCCGAGGACCGCGGAAGGCGCGCTCCGCCGCGCGGTCGGCTTCTCGTCGATCACAGGAGAGGGCAGGCGCGATCTGTGGCTCGCGATCCGGCGCGCGACGCTGTTCGGCGTCGGCGTGCCGGAGGCGCGCAGCGACGCGACGGAGACGCGCAGCGACGCGACGGCGTCGAGCCACGGCGAAACGGCCGAGGATGGATGACGCTGCGCGGGTGCGCGACGCGCGCCGCATCGGCGCGTCGCGCCCTGGATCGGCGCCGATGGAGGTATTGACCCGCCCTCCGGCCGTCCATTAACGTGCGGCTCCTCCGGCTTCGCGGGGGAGTCAACAGAGCCGACAGTCACGCTGTCGCGCGGCGTTTTCAGCGCAGAACGCGCGCGGCGGCCCACGTTTCCACCGGCTGACCCTACGATGCCCGACTACTCCGGCCAGGTCACGCACGTCCACGCGTCGCTGACGCCGCTCTGGTGGATCCCGCTCCTGCCCCTGCTCGGCGCGGCGGTGAACGCGCTGTTCGGCCGGGCGCTGCAGCGGAGCGCGTTCGGGCGCGACCTGTCGAAGCGGCTCCACATCGGGAGCCTCGGCGTCACGCTCGTCGCCGTGGGCGCCATGCTGGGCGCCTTCGCGCTCGGGCTCGCGAACTTCGTCCAGCTCGCCGGGCTCGCGCCGGGCGAGCGCGCTCTCTACAGCTTCGCCTGGAAGATGGTCCGCATCGGGTCGCTCGACGCGAACTTCGCGTTCCTGATGGACCCGCTGAGCGGCGTGATGACGCTGATCATCACCGGCGTCGGCGCGCTCATCCATGTCTACGCCGCGGCGTACATGGAAGCGGAGCCGGCGTACTGGCGATTCTTCACGTACCTGAACCTCTTCGTCTTCTCGATGTTGCTCCTCGTCCTCGGGGACAACTTCATCGTGATGTTCTTCGGCTGGGAGGGCGTCGGCCTCTGCAGCTACCTGCTCATCGGGTTCTGGTACGGCGACTACAAGAAGGCCTCTGCCGGCATGAAGGCCTTCGTCGTGAACCGGGTCGGCGACTGGGGCTTCGTGTGCGGCCTCGCGCTCCTCTTCTGGGGCCTCGGCGCGAGGTGGCTCGACGACGGCCGGTACCTCTCCGACTACCGCGCGCGCTTCATCGCGGTGTCCGGGGAGGCGCACGGCGAGCAAGGCGCCTCCGCCGGGACGCGCGACGCGGCCGGGGGCAAGGCGGGGGAGCGCCGGACACAGCGGCTCGCGGGCGCGAAGGGCTCTCTCACCTTCACCGGTCACCCCGGCGCGCGCGTGTACCTCGGTATCGCGAACGCGGCGCAGCTCGCCTCGAACCCGCCGCCGTTCGGCGTCTCCCCCTTCATCCGCAAGGAGATCGACGCCGGGGTGCACTCGGTGGTGATCGTGCCGGGCGACGGCGCCGTGATCGGGGGCGACGGCCTCGAGATCGCCGCGATCGATCGGATGCGCGTCGAGCCGGGCAAGGAGGTCGTGGTGGCGACCGTGGGCTCGACGGTCACCTTCCGCGAGATCCACGATCAGCTCGTGATCAAGGACGCGAGCGGCAAGGCCTTCCTCAAGGATGCCCTCCAGTCGAAGACGGTGTGGGGCGGCGTCGCGCTGGTCACGCTGGCCTGCCTCTTCCTGTTCGTCGGCGCGGCGGGCAAGAGCGCCCAGATCCCCCTCCATGTCTGGCTGCCCGACGCGATGGCCGGCCCGACCCCCGTCTCCGCGCTGATCCACGCCGCCACCATGGTCACGGCCGGCGTCTACCTGATCGCGCGCCTCAACTTCGTCTACGCGCTGAGCCCGGTGGCCAGCGGGATCGTCGCGCTCGTCGGTGCCTCGACAGCGCTCTTCGCGGCCACGATCGGCTTCTTCCAGTACGACATCAAGAAGGTGCTCGCCTACAGCACGGTGAGCCAGCTCGGCTTCATGTTCATCGGGGTCGGCGTCGGGGCGTACTGGGCCGCCGTGTTCCACCTGATGACGCACGCCTTCTTCAAGGCGTGCCTCTTCCTCGGCTCGGGCTCGGTGATCCACGGGATGCACGCCGTGGAGCACGACGAGGCCGCGGCGCAGGACATGCGCAACATGGGCGGTCTGCGCCGCGTCATGCCGCGCACGGCGCGGACTTACCAGGTGGCGTGTATCGCCATCACCGCCGCGCCCATCCCGTTCCTCGCCGGGTTCTGGTCCAAGGACGAGATCCTCTGGAAGGCGTTCGGCACCGAGAATACAGGTCCGATCCCGGGGCTGCTGCTCTACGGGATGGGCCTGGCGGCGGCGCTCGGCACCTCGTTCTACATGTGGCGGAGCTACTACCTGACCTTCGAGGGGCCGCACGCCCGCAAGGAGATCAAGACGAAGGTCCACGAGTCGCCGGCGGCGATCACCGGGGTGCTCGCGGTCCTGGCGCTCCTGTCGGCGCTCGCCGGCGTGGTGTTCGGCTTCTCGAGCCACTTCATCGGCGGCCACGGCGAGCCCCTGCTGGAAGAGTGGCTCCATCCGGTGTTCGCCCACGCGGGCGTCTCGTTCCAGCGCCACGGGCTGGGGCTGGAGCTCGCGCTGATGGCGATCTCCGTCGGCGGCGCGATCGGCGCCTTCTCGCTCGCCCGCGCGCGTTACGGCGCGCGGCGCTCCCCGCGCTGGGAGTCCGAGGAGCGGCGGCTGCCGGGCTTCCAGCTCCTCTCGAACAAGTACTACGTCGACGAGATCTACGGCGCGACAGTGGTGCGCGCCTTCCTCTCGCTGCGCCTCTTCTTCGCCGAGATGGATCGGTGGATCGTCGACGGCCTCGTCAACGCCGTCGCGGTCCTGGCCCGGGCCGCGGCCTGGGTCACCGGCGCCATCGATCGGCACCTCGTCGACGGCGTCGTGAACGTCGTCGCCGAGGGCACGCTGAGCGCGGGAGAGAAGCTCCGCTCCCTGCAGACAGGGCGCATCCAGAGCTACATCTACTTTCTCCTGGGCGGCGTCGCCTTGTTCAGCATCGTTCATTATTTCCTGCGGTGAACGGCGGATGTCGAACCTCTCCTTCGTCAACATGTCTCGCGGATTCGCCCTCGCGAGCTCGGGCAGAGCCACCACGATGAAGCTCCTGATCTCCCTCCTGGCCGCGCTCTCCGTCGTGCTCGGGGCGGCGCTGCCCGCGCGGGCGCAGGCGCCGGGGGCGACCGAGCCGCGCGGCCAGATCGCGCTGCGCGCGGAGGCGACCGGCGCTCCGGTCGAGCTCGCCGCGAGCGGGCCGGACTTCGCTGGCTCGTTCACGATCGAGAACCGCGGCGACGGCCCCCTGAGGGTGACGCGGGTGATCGTGCGCACGTCGCCCGAGGATCCGCGCGTCCCGCCGGGCGTCAGCGCGGAGCTCGAGGGCGGCGGCGCCGCGGCGACCCTCGCGCCGGGCGCGAGCCGGAAGGTCCTCGTCCGGTGGAAGACCGCGGGCGCGCGCGCGCGCGAGCTCTACGGGCACGTCGTCGTCGAGTCGGACGCTGTCGCGGCCGGCGCGGCCGGCGTGGTGGAGCCAGCGCGGACCCTGGCGATGGGCATCCACGCGGAGCGCGGGCGCGGCCTCGGCTTCGTCGGCGACCACATCCTCTCGATCATGACGTTCCTGCCGCTGCTCGGGGTGGTCGCGGTCTTCCTCGCGCACGTCCTGCGCCTCCGGGACGACAGGAAGCTCCGGCTGATGACCGTCGTGCTGATGGGCGTGAACCTCGTCCTCGCGGGGTGGCTCTACGCCCAGTTCGACCGGGGCTTCACCGCGGCCGACGGCAACGACGGCTACCAGTTCATCGAGCACGGCGTGTGGATCCGCTCGCTGAACGTCGAGTATTTCGTCGGCGTCGACGGCGTGTCGATCTCGATGGTCCTCCTGACCGCGCTGATCTCGTTCGTGGGCGCCCTCGCGAGCTACAGCGTCCAGGATCAGCTCAAGGGCTATTTCGCCATGTACAACCTCCTCGTCACGGGGATGTTCGGCGTCTTCATCGCCCTCGACCTGTTCCTCTTCTTCGTGTTCTGGGAGGTGATGCTCCTGCCGATGTACTTCCTCATCGGCATCTGGGGCGGGCCGCGGCGCGAGTACGCGGCGATCAAATTCTTCCTCTACACGCTGGCCGGCAGCGTCTTCATGCTGCTCGCGTTCATCTGGTTCTACCTGAACGCCGGCCACACCTACCTGGTCGACGGCCAGGCGACCGAGCGCATCTTCTCGATCCCGGAGCTCTCGCGCGTCGCCTTCACGGCGCAGGGGCTGGAGATCCTCGGCATCGCCGCGGTGAAGGTGGTCTGGATCTGGCTCTTCGTCGGGTTCGCCATCAAGATCCCGATGTTCCCGTTCCACACGTGGCTGCCGGACGCCCACGTGGAGGCGCCCACGGCGATCAGCGTGATCCTCGCGGGGGTGCTCCTCAAGATGGGCACCTACGGCATCCTCCGCATCAACTTCTCCCTGCTGCCCGAGGCGACGCAGTGGGCCGCGCCGGCCATGGCGGCGTTCGGGGTGGTCAACATCCTCTACGGCGCCTTCTGCGCCATGGCGCAGAGCGACCTCAAGAAGCTCGTTGCCTACTCGTCCGTCAGCCACATGGGCTTCACGCTGCTCGCGCTCGGCGCGATGACGCCGCAGGGCATCCAGGCCTGCCTCGTCCAGATGTTCAACCACGGCCTGATCACCGGGATGCTCTTCACCCTGGTCGGCGTGATCTACGACCGCGTGCACACCCGCGACATCGACAAGTTCGGCGGCCTCGCCGCGGAGATGCCGCTCTACACGGCGCTCGTGGGCTTCGCGTTCATGGCGTCGCTCGGCCTGCCCGGCCTGTCGGGCTTCTGGGGCGAGGCGATGACGTTCATCGGCGCCTTCCCGCGCTACCGCGCCCTCACGATCCTCGCCGCCGTCGGCGTGATCGTCGCCGCGGCGTACCACCTCTGGGCGTTCCAGCGGATGTTTCTCGGCACGTTCCGCGCGTCGTGGCGGCAGAGCAAGTACCTCGAGCCGTTCGGCGGGAAGTTCCCCGAGATCAGCGGGCGGGAGCTCGCGTCGATCGCGCCGCTCGCGGCGCTGGTCCTCGTCCTCGGCTTCTGGCCGCGCCCGCTGCTCAGCCTCATCGACCGCGGCGCCCTCGAGGTGCACCGCCTCGTCGACAGGCCGGGGCAGTTCCAGATCGCCGGCGCGCCCGGCGTGGACAGCGCCGCGTCGGCCCGCGCCGCGCGGGCCCCGGAGGAGGGCGCCGCGGCGGGCCGGGGTGCCCTCGCCAGCGCCAGATAAGCCGTGGAAACCCGCACCCTCGACAACCTGGAGAGCCTCGCGTACTTCGCGCCGGAGCTCGGCCTCATCGCCGCCGTCCTGCTGCTCGTCGCGTGGGACCTCGCGGCGCCGGCGCGCCTCAAGCTCGGCGGCCTCGTGATCATCAGCCTCGCCGCGCTCGGCTGGTCGGGCGGGATGGGCGCGTACTTCCTGGCGAGCGACGCCGGGCCCCAGAACCTCTTCTACGGCCTGCTCGCGTTCGACCGCTTCTCGAACCTGTTCCGCGTGATCTTCGCGTTCGTCACCGCGGCGATCGTCCTCTTCTCGGTGCCGCCCTCGAAGGAGACGGGGGTCGAGCCCGAGCTCCGCCGCGAGACGGGCGAGTTCTTCGCGCTGATCCTCGCGCTCTCGCTCGGCATGAACCTCATGGCGGCGAGCCGCCACCTGCTGCTCATCTACCTGTCGCTCGAGCTCGTCAGCGTCATCAGCTTCGTGCTCGCGGGCTTCAAGATCAACGACGCGAAGTCGAGCGAGGCGGCGCTCAAATACGTCATCTTCGGCGGCGTCGCGTCGGGGATCATGCTCTACGGGATGAGCTGGATCTTCGGCATCACCGCGTCGATGCGCCTCGGCGAGTGCGCGGCCCGGATCGCCGAGCTCACCGCGCAGCAGGGCAGGGTGCCCGAGGTCGTCTTCGTCGGCACGGCCTGCATCCTCGCGGGCTTCGGCTACAAGATCAGCGCCGCGCCGTTCCACATGTGGACGCCGGACGTGTACGAGGGCGCGCCCACCCCGGTGACAGCGTTCCTCTCGGTCGGGCCGAAGGCGGCGGGCTTCGCCGTGCTGGTCCGCTTCTTCTGGGACGCGCTCGGCGCCGCGAGCGCGACGCCCGCCGTCGAGACGCCGTGGTCGGTGCTCGCCGGGTGCCTGGCGATGGCGACAATGACCATCGGCAACCTCTCGGCGCTCGGGCAGGAGAACGTGAAGCGCATGCTCGCCTACTCGAGCATCGCGCACGCCGGCTACATGCTGCTCGGCTTCTCCGTGTTCAGCGACGCCGGCCTCGCGGCGATCGCGTTCTACGTCGTCGCCTACTGCTTCATGAACCTCGGCGCGTTCATGGTGGTGATGGCCGTGGCCGAGACGAGCGGCGGGGACGAGACGCTCTCCGCCTTCCGGGGGCTCGGGCGCCGCGCGCCGCTCGTCGCGGCCTCGATGGCCGTGTTCCTGATCTCGCTCACCGGCCTGCCCCCGATGGTCGGCTTCGTCGGCAAGTTCTACCTCTTCTCGGCGCTGATCTCCGCCGGGGGCGCGTGGAACTGGGTCATGGCTGTCGTCGGCGTGGTGAACAGCGTGATCTCGCTCTTCTATTACGCGCGCGTGCTCCGCGCGATGTACCTCGAGCAGGGCGAGCGCACGGAGCCTGCGCCCGTGCGGCGGTTGCTCGGCGCGATGACCTGCGCGCTCGCGGTTCCGACCCTGCTGCTCGGGGTCTACTGGGGGCCCGTTTACGATTTCGTGGCGCGCTCGCTGACCATGATCCGCTGACCGCGGGCTGACATGCGCTGCTGGCCGCGCGCACCACGGAGGACGTGCGCCGACCGCGCGCCGCGCCGCCGTCGCCCCCGGCCGGCGCGCTCGCCGGACCGCACGCGGCGGTATCGATCTCCCGGCGATCCTTGCTAGTGTGCGCGCGCGTGGCCACGACGCAGGACGCGAGCTCTCCACAGGAACGCTTCACGCGGGGGGTTCGCCTCGTCCCGGGCGGCCTCGACATCGGCGGAAAGCTGGTCCCGCTGTACGCCGGCAGCCTGCATTACTGGCGGCTCGACCCGCCGGACTGGCGCGCCTGCCTCGAGGCGACGCGCGCGCTCGGCGTTCACCTGATCGACATCTATGTGCCGTGGGCCGTTCACGAGACAGGCCCGGGCCAGTTCGATTTCGGCCAGCTCGACCCGCGCCGCGACGTCGGCGCCTTCCTCCGGCTCGCGCGCGAGCTCGGCTTCTATGTCATCGCCCGCCCCGGCCCGCACATCAACGCGGAGCTCACCGGCTTCGGCATCCCCGAGCGCATCCTGTGGGACTCGAGCTGCCAGGCCCGCTCGGCGCGGAACAACCCGGTCGTGCTCCCGATGCTGCCGTACGGGTTCCCGGTGCCGAGCTACGCGAGCGACGCGTTCCACGACGAGGTCGCCCGTTACTTCCACGCGCTCGGCCCGGTGCTCCGGCCGCACCTCTATCCGGACGGGCCGATCGTGCTCGTCCAGATCGACAACGAGGGCGCGCTCTACTTCCGCGACGGGGCGTACGACCAGGACTACCACCCGGACGCGATCTCCCTCTACCGCGGGTTCCTGCGCGAGAAATACCGCACGATCGAGGCGCTCCAGCAGGCGTACGCGCGGCGGGCGGAGCCCGCGCCGGAGGGCGGCGCGCCCGAGGACGCCGCGGCGGCGCTCCTGCGCGCGGTCACCCGCGAGCGCGCGCCCGCCGACGAGGGCGATCTGCGGTTCGCGACCATCACGCCGCCGGTCGCCTTCGACGCCGAGGCGCCGGCCGATCTCGCGCGCCACCTCGACTGGAGCGAGTTCCACGAGCACCTGCTCGAGACCGCCATGGGCCGCTTCGCGAACGCGCTCGCCGCGGCCGGCGTCGACGGCCTGCCCACGATGCACAACTTCCCGATGGGGCAGGAGGCGACGCCGCTGAACGCCGCCCGCATCTCGCGCGTCGTCGACCTCGTCGGCCTCGACTACTACAGCGTCGCGAGCCCGAGCAGCCGCCAGATCATCGCCCGCCGGACGAGCGAGCTCGCCGTGCGCTGCGAGGCGCTCTCGCTGCCGCCCTTCGCGTGCGAGATGGGCGCCGGCTTCCCGCCGTTCTTCCCGCCGCTCGAGGAGCGCGACAGCGTCTTCGTGATGATGGCGGCGCTCGCCTACGGGCTGCGCGGGTACAACATCTACATGGCGGTCGAGCGCGATCGCTGGATCGGCGCGCCGATCGACCCGCACGGCCGCCCGCGCCCGTTCGCCGCGTTCTGGCGGAAGCTCTCCGCGGCGCTCGAGGCGACGGCGTTCCACGCGCTCCGCCGCCCGGCGCCGGTGCGCATCGTCACCCCGCGCACCGAGCGCCGGCTGAGCCGCGTGATGCACGCGTTCGGCCCGCTCACCGGGGCCTTCTTCTCGATCCTGAACTTCGGCGCGCGCGACAGGTGCCTCGAGGACGACCTCGGCCTCGGCTACCCGCTCGCGGTGGAGTCCGACACGTTCGTGCGCGCGTTCGAGGAGGCGCTCGACGCGCGCGGCGTCCCCTACGCCCACGTGGGCGGCGAGGATCGCGACGTCTCGCTCGCCGGCGCGCGCTGGATCATCTGCGCCACCGCGGGCGGCCTGAGCCCCGAGCTGTTCGCGCGGCTCGAGGCGGCGGCGGGGCAGGGGACGCTGATCACGCTTGGCCCGCGCGAGCCCGCGTTCGACGGCGCCTTCCGCGAGCTCCCGCAGCCTTACGACCTGAAGCGGCTCCTCGCCCCCGGCCAGAACCTGCCGGCGCTGCTCCAGGACGATCCCGCGGCGGCGGACAGCGCGGTCTCGCGCGCCATCGACGCGCTCGGCCTGCCGACCTTCGCGTGCGATCCCAGCACCGTGTTCGCCACGCTGCACGAGGACGCGTCGGGCACCCCGCGGGTGCTCTTCCTGCTGAACCCGGAGGACGCGGACGTGGTGGCGCGCGTCACCGTGCGCGCGTCGCGGGCGCGCGACGTGCTGGACGACGCGCGCTTCGAGGCGCGTCGAGGGGCGCTGGAGGTGCGGCTCATGCCCCGCACCGTGCGCATGCTGGCGCTGGAGTGACGAGCGCGGGGGAGCGAGCCGGGGTTCGCTCCATGCATCCCTCGACATCGAGCGACACGCCGAGCGCGCCGATCCGGGCGCGAGCTCCTGGCCGTGGCCCGCGGTGAAGCGATCGTGGCCGTCGCCTGGAGGATCGAGGGCGGTCCCGGATGAGAGGGCGAGTTGAGCCGCCTCGACGCCAAGGGCGCGAGAAGAGATCTCCGAGGGGCTCCAGGCGTGCTTGGCGTCTTCGGCTGTGTCGTCCGGGCCGCTGCGCGCTGGCTCGTCAGCGGTCGAACCGCAGCGAGTTGCCCTCCGCGTCGCGGAAGCGGCCCATGCCGATCATGAGCGTGTCGATCAACGACCAGATGCCGAGTCCACCGCACGTCAGGAGCTTGGCGATGCCGAGGCCGGTCTGGCCGAGGTAGAAGCGATCGGCCCCCAGGGTGCCCAGGAAATACGAGAGCAGAAAGAGCGTGGACTGGCTCCTGGTCGGGTGACCGACGGGCGGGTCGCGCTTGAGCACGAGACCCTGGGCATCTCGCATGGAGCCCGTGCCGATCAGGATCATGTCGATGAGGGTCCAGAAGCCGAGACCACCGCACGTGAACAGCTTCAGGAGCCCGAGCCCGGTCTGGCCGAGGTAGAAGCGGTCGACGCCGAAGATCCCGAGAAACGCCGCGAGCAGGAAGGCTGTCGCCTGGTCCTTGTCCGAGGTGCCCTGGATCGGGCCGGGGTGCGATGGTCCGCCGCCGTACGCGGGCGGCGGCCCCCAGCCACCTCCCGGCGGCGCGCCCGGTCCTCCCGGCGGCGGTCCCCATCCACCTCCCGGCGGTCCGCCCGGCCCCCCGGGCGGCGCTCCCCAGCCAGCGCCCGGCGGCGGGTAGCCCCCGCCGGGCGGCGCTCCCCAGCCAGCGCCCGGCGGCGGGTAGCCCCCACCGGCCGGCGGATATCCCCCTGCGGAGGGCGCGCCACCGCCGCCAGGGGTCACGCCCTGTCCGCCTGGCGTCGCGCCCTGCCCGCCTGGCGGGCTCGTCCCCCAGCCACCGCCGTTTCCCCAGCCATCGCCTCCGGGCGGAACCCCACCACCGCTCGTGCTCATCCTTGTTCCCTCCAGCGGACGTGGCGGCGATGGCTGTCGTGAGCCTTCGCGGTCGTCGGCCGAGCTTGACTGTATCGCGGAATCTGCGCGCTGCGCTCGCGCCGCCGTGGAAATTGCTGGTGTATGCCGAACGCCCACCCTACCTTGGGCGCGCAACGGGTCGCCGAGGGCGGCGCACAGGCAAGCGCACACGGCAATGAACGAATCTCAGTCCGATCGATGGCTGTCGTTTGCCCTCCGGGCGGGGCTCGTCGCGCTGTTCTTCTGGATGGTCAAAGGGCTGCTCGTCCCGGTCCTTCTCGGCGGCCTTGTCGCGCTCCTCGTCTCCCCTCTCCAGCGCCGCCTCTCGCCTCGACTCGGCCGCTTCCGCAGGTTCGCGCCCGCGATCTCCACGGTCGGCGTGGTCATCCTCGTGTGCATCCCGCTCACGGTCATCATCATCGAGGCCTCCGCCTCGATCAGCCGCTTCTTCGCCCGGGACTGGTCCAGCACCATCGAGCGCTTCCAGGGCATCCTCAACGACGGGCGGATCACGGGGCTGATCAACAGGGCGGGCCTGTCCGGGGACGACGTCCGCAACTACGTGAGCAACCTGTTCCAGCGGGTGGGCAGCTCGATGGCGGGCTTCGCCGGGGGCATGGTCGCCGCGGTGCCGCAGTCGATCGTCGACGCCTTCCTGTTCACCGTGGCGCTCTACTACCTGCTCCGCGACGGCGGCCTGCTGCTGCGCTGGCTGCTCACGCAGTCGCCGTTCCGGCACGAGGAGACGGACGTCCTCTTCTCCTCGATCCAGGACACGGTGCACGGCGCCGTGCTCGGCCTGCTCGCGACCGCCGCCGTCCAGGGGACGCTGACGACTGTCGCGCTCTTCGTCTTCAAGGTGCCGGGCGCGTTCCTGTTCGGCCTGCTGGCCACGCTGCTCTCGCTCGTGCCCATGATCGGGACCACGCCGGTGACGCTGGGCGCGGCCGTCTACCTGTTCATCGTCGGTCGCATCGGCGGCGGCATCGGCATGTGCGTCGCGGCCGGCCTGATCGGGCTCTCGGACAACGTCATCCGGCCGTGGGTGCAGAGCTCGCACGGCGGGATGCACCCGCTCATCGCCCTGCTCAGCATCTTCGGCGGCCTCGAGCTGTTTGGCGCGGCAGGCATCTTCATCGGCCCGGTCGTCGCCGCGATCGTGCTCTGGGCGGTCAACACGCGGTCCTCCATCGCTGGCTCGAGCCTCCCGCTCGGCCTGCACGCCTCGCAGCCGCCGCCGGCCTCGCTGGGGCCGACGTCGCGACCGCCGCCGACCTCCGGCGCGCCGCCGACGTCGCGACCGCCGCCGACGTCCGGCGCGCCCCCGACGTCGCGACCGCCGTCGTTCTGAGGCGGCAGCGCGCGGCACGCCCGGCGCGCGCGGCGCACGCTCACCAGCGCTCGATGCGGTATCCGCGCCGCTCGGCGACGCGGCGCAGCCTGGGATCGGGGTTGACGGCGACCGGCGCGGCGACGAGCTCGAGGAGCGGCAGATCGCTGATGCTGTCCGTGTAGAACGTCGCGTCCTCCAGCCGGAACCCCTGCGCGTCGGCGAGCGCCCGCGCGCGCGCGACCTTGCCCTCTCCGAAGCAGAGCGGCTGCTCGGCGCGGCCGGTGAAGCGCCCGTGCTCGTCGATCTCGAGCACGCTCGAGACGAGGTGCTCGATCCCGAGCCGCCTGGCGAGCGGGTGCGAGGCGTAGCGCGACGCGCCGGTCACGATGGCGCAGAGGTCTCCTGCTGCCTTGTGGCGCCTCACGGCCTCGCGCCCCCCGTCGGCGATGTGCGGCTCGACGTGGAGCCGGAACCAGTCGTCGCAGCGGGCCGCCATGACGGTCTCGGGCATGCCTTCGAGCGAGACCAGCGCCCGCTCGGCGACCTTCACGGCGTCGAGCACGCCGAGCGTGTACTGCCCGACCCAGTAGAGGGTCCTCAGCAGATCGCGCGTCGTCGCCTCGCCGATCTGGCGCTGGTACTTCACGTAGAGGCTCGCCGTCTCCTTGCGCAGCAGCGTGCGGTCCATGTCGAACAGCGCCGCGCGCCGGCGCGCCGCGCGGCCGCCCTGCGGCGCGGCGCCGTCGTGCCGCGCCGGCGCGCCGGGGGTGCGCGGCGCCGTGTCGTCGAACGAGGTGCTCACGGCGATAGACCGTAACCGCGGGCGAGGGTGAGGGAGAAGAGGTTGCACGCCGCGTGGAACAGGAGCGGCGCCCCGACGCCGCCGGTGCGCGCCCGCAGCCACCCGAAGAGGAGCGCCGGGAAGAACACGGCGAGCCGCGCGGGGTGCTGGATCGTGAGCACGTGTCCGAGCGCGAAGATCGCCGACGAGATGAGCCACGCCGGGCCGAGCCTCGCGCCGAGGACGCGGACGCGCGGCGGGAAGACGCGGTCGAGGGCGCTCTGGAGGTAGCCGCGGAAGAACGCCTCCTCGGGCAGCGCGACAACGAGGAGCTGCGCGGCGATCTCGTCGGCGGAGGGCGGGCGCAGCACGAACGGCGAGGTCGCTGCCCAGTACAGCCGGTAGCCGAGCCAGAACGGCGGGAACACGATCGCGGCGGCCAGCGACGCCCACGCGACGGCGCGGAGCGCGGCGCGGGCGAGCCGCTCGGCCGACAGCGGCACGGGCTCGAGGATCCCGCCGAGCGACAGGCCGTGATCGCGGATGGTCACCTCGTCGTACCGCAGCACGAGCCAGAACGTCGCCGCGAGGAACGTGAGGCCCACGAGCGTGCCCGCGTAGCTCGCCGGCGCCGCGTAGGAGACAGCGGTCACCGCGGCGGTCGTGGCGGCCGCGGCGACGAGCGCGCGCGCGGCGGTCGGCTCGGGGGGTCGCGGGCGCTCGCCGCGGGGCGCGCTCGCGGCGTCCACGTCGGCGGGCGCGCTGGGCGCCTCGCCGCCGGCTCGGGGGTTCGCGTCGCGGCTCGGGTCGATGGGCGTCGGCGGTTGCAAGGCGTGTTCGTCGCGGGGCGTGCGCGCGGGCGGGGGCGTGCGCGGGATCGTGGCGCCGCGGGCGTCGCGGTCGCGCGCGCTCAGCGTAACCGCGAGCACGCCGGTCCGCGACGGTCAGCGCTGGGCGGGGGCGCGCTGGGCGCTGCTCACCGGTCCAGCCACCGCCCATTTTCTAGCCTTCCATCCCGGTCTCGTTAGAGTGCGGCCGCTGTGCCGTTTTCCCGACTTCGCTGTCTGCTGAAGCCGCTGGCCTGCGCGCTGATCGCGTCCGTCGCGTCGCTCTCTCCGGGGCCCGCATCGGCCGCGTCGCCGTTCCTCATGACGCCGGACGCGAGCATCGTCGAGGCGTCGCCGGCGTACCGCTACGCCAACATGACGGACGACGAGGCGATGGCCGAGCTGGATCGCCGGAAGATCCTTTACATCAAGGTCGACCGTGCGCCCGGGGTGCGCGCGCCGATCCGGCTCACCAGCCGGCTGAACGGCGTGCACTTTCATTCGGTGCTCCCGCCCGAGCAGCGCGTGACGAGCGTGTTCGAGATCCTGGACGCGCGCCTCGCGCTCGCGCTCGACGATTTCGCGGCCTTGCTGGCGCGGCACGATATCGACGAGGTCGTTCATTACACGATGTACCGCCCCAACATGCCGATGCCGGGCCGCGACGGCGCGGGCGACGGGGGAGATCACGGGCACCCGACCGCGCAGGCGACGGCCGCGGACAGCGCCGTCCGCAAGGGATCGCCGAAGCCCGCTCGGCCCGTGGGCCTCGGCGAGAAGGGCGCGCTCGACGCGACGTCGAAGGCGCTCAAGGAATCGCCGAAGGCTGCGCCCGTGGACCTCGGCGAGAAGGGCGCGCTCGACGCGACGAAGGTGCCCGAGGAACCGCCGAAGGCTGCGCCCGTGGACCTCGGCGAGAAGGGCGCGCTCGACGCGACGAAGGTGCCCGAGGAACCGCCGAAGGCTGCGCCCGTGGACCTCGGCGAGAAGGGGGCGCTCGACGCGACGAAGGCACCTGAGGAGCCTCCGCGACACCCGAAGGAGAAGGGCGCCGCGAAGACCGTGGCGAAGAAAGGCGCTGCGGAGGCGAGCCCGAAGGACAGAGGCGCTGCGGAGGCCGTTGCGAAGGAGAAGGGCGCCGCCGGGGCAGCTCCGAAGGACAAGGGCGCCGCCGAGGCAGCTCCGAAGGACAAAGGCGCCGTGGGGGCCGTTGCGAAGCAGAAGGGCGCCACCGGGGCAGCTCCGAAGGACAAGGGCGCCGCCGGGGCAGCTCCGAAGGACAAGGGCGCCGCGGGGGCCGTCGCGAAGCAGAAGGGCACCACCGGGGCAGCTCCGAAGGACAAGGTCGCCGCGGGGGCCGTTGCGAAGCCGAAGCTCGCCGCGGAGGCCGCCCGGGGCGCCGCCCCGAGCGCTCCGGCCGATCGGCCGGATGCGACAGCGGCGCGCAGCGGGCCGTCAAAGACGGCGGGCAAGGCCGGGGCCCGGCGCGTAGCGCTCCGCGAGCCCGTGGGCTCGGCCCGGGCCACGGCGTCCTCGACAAGGCGTCGCGGCGACGTCGCCCTGCGCAGCGACGCGGGTCAGAAGCCGCGCGGCACGTGGGCTCCGCCTGGCACGCGTCACCCCGCGGGCCTGGCCATCGACGTCGGCGCGCTCAGGAAGCGCGACGGCACCTGGATCAGCGTCGCGCGCCATTTCCACGGCCGCATCGGGGACAAGACGTGCGGAGCAGGGGCGCCCCAGCCCGAGCTGCCCGAGGCGCGCGAGCTCCGGTCCATCGTGTGCGAGGCGGCCGATCTCGGGATTTTTACATACGTACTGACGCCCAACTACAACGCGGCGCACGCGGACCATTACCACATGGAGATCAAGGCCGGCGTCCGGTGGTTCCTCTACCACTGAGCGCGCGCCGCGCGCCGCATTCCGCTGCACAGCCCTGAAACGGCGCGCAGCGGGCTCCACTGCACATCCGTTGATTGCGCGTTTTTTGGTGAGTCGCGCGGTTTGTTCGCGCAACTTTCGCCGTGAGAGCGACGATTCCTTTCCCGAACGAAGGCGCCGGCTTTCCGCCGCGCGCCCCCGCAAGGGAGGTCGACGGACATGGTGCAAGAGAACGACGGACAGCCGCTCCCGGGGACTCCATACCGCCTGCTCCAGAGGATCGGGTCGGGCTCGTGCTCCGAGGTCTTCGAGGTGCTGGGGCGCCGCGGACAGCTCCGGGCGCTCAAGCTGCTCCGCGCCATGCACGAGGGCTCGAGCGAGGTCAGCGCGCGCCTCGTCCAGGAGGGGCGCGCCCTCGCGGCGCTGAGCCACCCGCACATCGTGAAGGTCGAGGAGGTCGGCGTGACGAGCGACGGCCGGCCGTTCCTCGTCATGCCGCGCCTCTTCGGCGAGACGCTGCGCGAGCGGCTCGACGCGCGCGGCCCGCTCGCGACGCCCGCCGCCGTGCGCATCGCGATCCAGGTGCTCGGCGGGCTCGCGGCGACGCACAGGGCCGGCATCGTCCACCGCGACGTCAAGCCGGCGAACGTCTTCCTCGTCCAGCCGCGCGCCGGCGGCGAGCACGGCGCCGACGATCTGGAGTGCGCGTCCGGCGCGCTCGAGATCGACCACGCCGTGCTCATCGACTTCGGCATCGCGAAGGTGAGCTGCGACGGGCTGGAGCCGTCGACCGGATCGAACGTCCTCGGCACGCCGCGCTACCTCTCACCGGAGCAGATCCGGGGCGAGGAGGTCGACGCGCGCACCGACGTGTACGCGGTGGGGCTCCTGCTCTTCGAGGCGATCACCGGGCGAGGCCCGTTCCCGGTCGTCGACTCCATGGCGGTGATGCGGGCGCACCTCCACACGCCGGCGCCGCGGCTCCGCTCGCTGCTCTGGGTACCTCCGGCGCTCGACCACGCTGTCGCGCGCGCCCTCGAGAAGGACCCGGCGCTCCGCTGGCAGACCGCCGACGCGATGGCCGCCGCGCTCGCGGAGGCGCAGGGAGAGAACGGCGGCAGGGAGACGCCGGCCGACGGCGGCGCGGGGCTCGCCGCCCCGCCGACCGGCGAGCGCAGCGCGCGGCCGCTGCTCGCGCACGGAGCGGCGCGATGAGCGGCGCGCTGGCGGAGCGCTCCGAGCCGGGCACCTTGCTGTACGCGCGCGGCGCCTTGCTCGCGCCGAGCCACCCGCGCGCGCGGCAGCGCGGCGCGCTCGTCGAGGGCGGGTCCTGCGCAGGGACGCCTCAGCTCCGCGCGTCCGAGATCGGCTCTTGCGCAGGGACGCGCCAGCTCGGCGCGTCCGAGATCGGGTCTTCCGCAGAGACGCGGCAGCTCCGCGCGCTCGTCGAGGGCGAGCCGCTCCAGGGCACGCCCTACAGAGTGGTGCGCCTGCTCGGCCAGGGCGGCATGGGCGAGGTGTACGAGGTCGAGCACCGCGAGCTCGGCCGGCGGTTCGCGGTGAAGGTGCTGCACCGGATCCACGCCGGCCGCCTCGATCTCTCGGCGCGCATGCGCGCCGAGGCGCGCTCGATCGCCCGCCTGCGCCACCGGAGCCTCCCCGAGGTGTTCGACCTCGGCGCGACCGACGGCGGCCGCCCCTACTTCGCCATGGAGCTCCTCGAGGGGCGCGACCTCAGGACCGAGCTCGCGCGCCTCGGCGTGGTTGCGGTCCCGACCGCGCTCGGCCTGGTCCTGCAGGCCCTCTCCGCGCTGTCGCTCGCGCATTCGGCGGGCATCGTCCACCGCGACATCAAGCTCGAGAACCTGTTCCTGTGCGACGACGGCGCGCTCAAGGTCCTCGACTTCGGCGTCGCGAAGCTCCTCCACGCCGGCGCCTCGCTGACCGACCCGGACGCTGTCATCGGCACGCCGAGGACGATGGCGCCCGAGCAGTGCGCCGCGCGGCCGATCGATCCGCGCGCGGACATCTACGCGATGGGCCTCGTCCTCTACGAGCTCGTCGCCGGGCGGGGCCCGTTCGACGAGCTGCGCGGCCGGCGCGACGCGCTCCGCTTCGCCCACTGCGAGCGGGAGCCGCCGCCGCCGTCGCGCCTTGCGCCGCAGCCGATCCCCCCCGCTGTCGAGCGGCTGATCCTGCGCGCGATCGCGAAGGCTCCGGAGCACCGCTTCCAGACGGCCGCCGACATGGAGGCCGCTGTGCGCCGGCTGCACGACGGCGCGCAGCCCGGCGCGGCGCCGTCGTCCGTCGCGAGGGAGCTCACCCCCACCGCGACCGACGCGCCTGCGGCCGTCGCGAGCGCGCGCGGCGCGCCGCAGCGCCGCCCGCGGCCCGCCTCGCCGATCGGCGGCAGGGCCGGCGCCGCGCTCCTCGCGCGCCGGCCGCGGGCGCGCTCGCGCCAGCGCGCACGTCCGGCGCCGCGCCCCGCGTCGCGCGCCGCCCCGCTCGGGATCTGCGCGCTCGCCATCGCGTCCGCCGCGCTCGTGCTCGCGCTCGCGCAGCGCTGGCTCCCCGACAGCGATCCTCCCTCGCCGGCGCCGCCCTCCGCGCGCGCCGCCGCGCAGGTGCGCTCGGCTGTAAGGTAGCCTCGTCGAGCCCGTTCTCCGGTCGACACCGCATCACCGCACCGCGGAGTGGAGGCACCATGGACCGGACGCGACGAATCGGGCTGGCTTGTTTGGCGATATCGCTCCTCGCGAGCACGGCGTCCTGCGGCGGCAGCACCGCGCCGCGCGCCGCCGACGCCGCGCCGACGGGGCGAAGCGTCGCCGCGGCCGCGAGCGATCCCGGCGTCGCGCCCTCCGGCGCGAGCGGCTTTCCGGACGGCGCCGCCTTCGAGCAGGGCGCTCCTCCCCCGGCGGCGCCGGCGCCGCGCGACGCGCTGCCCTCCGCGCCCTCGGCCGACTTCGAGCGCCCCGCCGCCTCGCAGGGCGCCGGCCGCGGCGAGGGCGCGGCGCGGAGGTCGCCGAGCCGCGAGATCGCGCCGGAGCCGATCGAGCGCCCGGGGCTCGGCACGGAGTGGGGCGAGACGCGCGTCTCCCGCATCTCGACAGCGCCGTTCGTGCGGGCGGATGCCGAGCGCCCGTTCGCGGCCGCGAGCCTGTTCTACAACGACGCCGAGGGCGCCCGCGCCATGGCGCGCGCGTCCGGCTTCCGCCGCACGTCGCCGCAGGCGTTCACGCTGGCCGGCGGCGCCGTCGAGGTCGGGCTCCGCGCCGGGAGCGGCGGCTTCCTGAGCGGCTTCGTCGCCGGCGAGACCAGCCACGTCGTCGGCGAGGCCGGCCAGCGCTACAGCATCGTCCTGCGCAACCTCACGCCGACCCGCATCGAGTGCGTCGTCTCCGTCGACGGCCTCGACGTCATGGACGGCGAGCCCGCGGCGTTCGGCAAGCGCGGTTACCTGGTCGATCCGCACGGCGAGCTCGAGATCGACGGCTTCCGTCAGAGCATGGACACTGTCGCGGCGTTCCGCTTCGGCTCGGTCCGCGGCTCCTACGCGAACCAGAAGCACGGCGACGCGCGCAACGTCGGCGTGATCGGCGTGGCCCTCTTCCACGAGCGCGGCACGACGCCCTGGACGCTCGACGAGCTCCAGCGCCGCCGCGAGGCCGACCCGTTCCCCGGGCAATTCGCCACGCCACCCGGCCGCTGAGCCTTTCCCGCGGGCTTCCGGGCCGCCGCCGCGCTCCGGGAAAATCAAGCTCCCGCTCCGGCCCCCTTCGGGCTACGCCACGCCACGGTGACGAGCTTATTGAACCCGTCTCAACGTGCGGCCGTCGAGCACGAGCTCGGGCCAATGCTGGTGCTCGCGGGCGCCGGGTCCGGCAAGACGCGGGTGGTGACCACGCGCATCGCCCGCCTGCTCGACCGCGGCGTCTCTGCGCGCTCCATCCTGGCGATGACCTTCACCAACAAGGCCGCCGCCGAGATGCACGAGCGCGTCGGCAAGCTCGTCGGCGCGAAGGTCGCGCGCGAGCTCAAGGTCTGCACCTTCCACCGCTTCGGCCTCGACGTGCTCGGCGCGGAGACCCGCGCGCTCGGCCTGCGCGGCGGCTCCTTCGCCATCTTCGATCAGTCCGACGCGCTCGGCGTCATCCGCGAGATCCTCCGCGAGCTGCGCGCCGGCAAGAGCTACGACGTCGGCGCCATCCTCTCGCGCATCTCGAACGCCAAGAACGCGTTCCTCGACGCCGAGTCGTGGGCCGAGGCGCAGCGGCAGGGCAAGGGCATCGACGAGTACGACGAGATCTCGATGCTCGTCTACCCGCGCTACATGGCGGCGCTGCGCTCGTTCCAGGCGTTCGACTTCGACGACCTCATCTGCGAGGTGGTGCGCCTCTGGCAGGCGCGCGCCGACGTCCTCGAGCGCTGGCGCATGCGCTATCGCTTCGTGATCGTCGACGAGTACCAGGACACGAACCGCGCCCAGCTCGAGCTCCTGCGCCTGCTCTGCGGCGAGCACCGCAACGTGGTGGTCGTCGGCGACGACGACCAGTCGATCTACGCCTGGCGCGGCGCCGACGTGCGCAACATCCTCGACTTCGAGGAGCACTTCTCGGGCGCGAAGGTCGTCAAGCTCGAGCACAACTACCGCTCTCGCAAGCCGATCCTCGACGTGGCGAACGCGGTGCTCGCAAAGTCCGGCGGCCGGCGGCACAAGAAGTCGCTCATCGCCACGCGCATGGAGGGCGACAAGGTGCGCTCGATCATCTGCGTCGACCCGGACGTCGAGGCGAGCTTCGTGGCCACCGAGGCGCAGCGCCTGCTGGAGCGGGAGGGCGCGCGGCCGAAGGACATCGCCGTGCTCTACCGCTCGAACCTCCAGGCCGCCGCGATCGAGTCCGCCCTGAAGGAGCGGCAGATCCCGATCCGGATGATCGGCGGCCAGCAGTTCTTCGAGCGCAAGGAGGTGAAGGACCTCATCGCCTACCTCCGCGTCGCGCTCAACCCAAACGACGAGATGTCGCTGCGGCGCATCCTGAACTACCCGGCGCGCGGCATCGGCGATGTCGCGGTCGCCAAGCTCGGCGCCTACGCGACAGCGCACGACGCCTCGCTCTGGATGGCGGTCTCGCGGCCGCACGCCATCCACGAGCTGACCTCCGCCGCGATCGAGGGGTGCCGCCAGCTCCTCCGGATCATCGAGGCCACGCGCGCGCGGCTCGACCGCGGCGAGCCCTCGGCGGAGATCGCCCGCGCGCTCCTCGCGGACGCCGGCTTCAAGGAGGACATCACGGCCGGCTCCTCCACGAACAACGCCGCGGCGCGCCGCTGGGGCAACCTCGAGGGGCTGCTCAACGTCTTCGCGCGCCGCGACGACAAGGGGAAGGGGGATCGCGAGAACTTCGCCGAGTTCCTGCGGCTGCTCGCGCTCCGGCAGGACTCCGAGGAAGAGGAGGCCACCGACCGCGTGACGCTCACAACGATGCACGGCGCCAAGGGGCTCGAGTTCCCTTACGTCTTCGTGATCGGCCTGGAGGAAGGGCTGATGCCCCACCAGCGCAGCCTCGACGAGCGCGCCACGGACGCCGCGCCGATCAGCGCGGAGGGGGGCGAGGCGGGCGGCCACAGCATCGAGGAGGAGCGGCGGCTCTTCTACGTCGCGGTCACGCGGGCCCGCGATCGGCTCTACCTCACGCGGGCGAAGCACCGCGGGTCGCGCGGCAAGATGGTGCCGAGGACGCCGAGCCGGTTCGTGCTCGACATCCCCCCCGAGCTCCTCGACGAGCGCGAGGAGATCGCGCCCGTCGCGCCGGGGATGGAGAAGGTCAAGGCGGGCGCCGCCGGCGTGCTGGCCGCGCTGGCGATGAACCCCTTCGCCGGCGATCCCCCTCTCATCCCTCGCCGCCGGTCCTAGCGCAGTCTTTCTCCGCTCGCTTCCCCACGGAACAGAGCGACGGTCACCCGCACAGCAGACGGGCCCAGATCGGCGTTTTCGGCGCGCAGGCGTACTCCCGTACGCCGAGCACCGAAAACGTCGAGGTGGGCCCGTATCCGCAGCGGGTGACTGTCGCTCTAGATGGCGGCGCCCTGGGCGGCAGCGAAGCCGACGCGGGTGATCTCGGGAGCGCCCTTGCGCGAGACGAAGTCGCGGAAGCTCTCGCCCTCGGCGCGCTCGGCCATGTAGTAGCGCGCGATGGCCGCGATCACCTTGGACGTCTCCTCCTCGGGGATGCGGCCGTCGAGGCGCTCGCCGATGCGGGCGTTCGGGCCGCAGCCGCCGCCGACGCGGAGCGAGTAGTGCGGGCGCTCGATGCCGTCCTTGCCCTTCACCATCAGCCCCGTCATCCCGATGTCGGCGACGTGGTGCTGCCCGCACGAGTTCGGGCACCCCGAGATCTTGATGTCGAACTCGCCGAGGGCGCTCACGAAGTCGTCGGCCTCCTGGCGGTTGCCGTTCGGCACCAGGTGCTCCCGGATGCGCGACCCGACCTGCATGCTCTTCGTGATCGCGAGCGTGCAGTAGTCGCCGCCGGGGCAGGTCACCACGTCGGTGATGTGCCCGGCGTCCGCCTCGGCGAGCCCGATCTGCGTGAGCTCGCGGTGCAGGCCGAGGAGCTGCCCCTCCGGCACCCAGCGCAGCACGAAGTTCTGGGTGTTCGTCGCCCGCACCTCGCCGTTGCTGTAGCGCCGCGAGATGTCGGCCAGGCTCTTGAGCTGCTCGCTCGTGATGTCGCCGAGCGGCAGCTTGACCGTCGCCACCCGGTAGCCGGGCTGCTTCTGCGCGATCGTGTTGGTCCGCTTCCAGCGCGCGAACGCGCCGTCGCCGAGCGTGTCGCGCAGCGGCGTGAGCGGGGGCGGATCGCTCTCCCGGTACTCGGACACGCGCCGCACGATCTCGGCCGCGAGCGCATCGCCGCGCTCCGCCTTGATGCGGTCGAACTCCTCGTCGAGCCGGCGCAGGAACTCGGCCTCGCCGATCTTGCGGAGCAGGAACTTGAGCCGCGCCTTCTTGCGGTTCTTCCGCTCGCCGTCCCGGTGGAACACGCTCACCACCGCCTGGCAGACGGGCAGCAGATCGGACACCGGGATGAACTCCCGCCAGAGGTGCGCGACCTCGGGCGTCGAGCCGAGGCTGCCGGCCACGTAGACGGCGAAGCCCTGGCCCGTGTCGCCGATCTTCGCGAGCAGGCCGATGTCGTTGATCATGATCTGCGCGTGGTCGCGCGCGCTGCCCGACAGGGCGATCTTGAACTTCCGGGGCAGGCGCCGGTTGTGCTCGTGGAAGAGGAAGTGATCGGTCAGGGCGTGCGCGTAGGGCGTCACGTCGAAGACCTCGTCCTCCACCACGCCTGCGAGGTGGGACGCGGTGATGTTGCGGAGCGTGTCCGCGCACGCACCGACCGTCGTCACCCCCGCGCGTGCGAGCACGCGCTGCAGGTCGATGGTCTCCTCGATCTCCAGGTAGTGGAGCTGGATGTCCTGGCGGGTCGTGACGTGCGCTAGCCCGCGACCCCACCGCTCGGTGACTTCCGCAAGCGCTTCGAGCTGGGCGGCCGTGAGCTGCCCGCCCGGGATCTTGATGCGCTGCATGTGCTTCACGTGAGCGAGCTGCGCGTAGACACCCATGGCCAGCCGCAGGGGGCGGAACTGGTCGGGGGTCAGCTCACCACGTTTGAATTTGGCGACGTTCTCGGCGTGTTCGTCGATGGCCGCCGCAAGGCGCTCGACTGGTTGCGACATGACTGATGCTATTCCCTATATTTCCGACGCGTCAAGTGCGACAATTATCCAGGCCGGTGACCGAGGTACCTGGCCGTCCAGCGCCATGAAGATCGACCTGCCGAACTCGACAGATGCCGTGCACGCGGGCGTGCTCCGCGAGCGCCCGTCCCACACCCTCGCCCCCGCGATCGCGCAGACAGCCACCTACACGTTTGCGGACACGGCGGATCTCGAGCGCTACTTCGCCGGCGGCGACGCCGATCCCGAGCGGCAGGAGTACGGCCGCTACGGCAACCCCACGGTGCGGGAGGTCGAGCGGCGCATCGCGGCGCTCGATCGCGCGGAGGACGCCGTGCTCTTCGCGAGCGGCATGGCGGCGGTGACGACGACGGCGTTCGCCCTGCTCAAGGCGGGCGATCACGTCATCCTCTTCCGCGACGTCTACCGCCGCACGCGGCAGTTCGTGATCACCGTGCTCGCGCGGCTCGGCGTCGAGCACACGCTGATCGACCCGGGCGCGTTCGACCAGCTCGAGGCGGCCTTCAGGCCGCGCACCCGCTTCGCGCTGAGCGAGTCGCCGACGAACCCGTACCTGCACTGCATCGATCTGTCCCGGTTCGCCGAGATCTGCAGGAAGGCGCGGGTCAAGACGATCGTCGACGCGACCTTCGCGACCCCGTACAACTCCGACCCGATCGGCCGCGGCATCGACCTCGTGGTGCACAGCGCCAGCAAGTACCTGTCGGGCCACAACGACGTCCTCGGCGGCGCGGTCTCCGGGTCGGCCTCGCTCATCTCGCTGGTGCGCGACATGCGGAGCGTGCTCGGGTCGGTGATGGACCCCCACGCCGCGGCGCTGATCGGCCGCGGGATGAAGACGCTCGCGCTCCGCGTCGAGCGGCAGAACGCGACGGGGCTCGCCGTCGCGCGCGCGCTCGAGGCGCACCCCGCCGTCGAGCGCGTGTTCTACCCGGGGCTCCCGTCGCACCCCGATCACCGGATCGCCGCCGAGCAGATGCGCGGCTTCGGCGGCGTCGTGAGTTTCATCGTGCGCGGCGGGCGCGAGGCGGCGTCGCGCGTCGTCGACGGCGCGCGCATCGCCGCGATCGCCCCGAGCTTCGGCGGCGTCGAGACGCTCATCGAGCAGCCGTGCATCATGAGCTTCCACGAGCTGAGCGACGAGCAGCTCGCGGCGATCGGCATCTCCCCCGCGCTCATCCGCCTCTCGGTGGGCGTCGAGGAGACCGAGGACGTCGTGAAGGACGTCCTCGGCGCGCTCGACGCGCTCGGCAAGGCCTAGCTCCCGAGCTTCCGCAGCTTCCGCTGCAGCGTCCGCCGGTCGATCCCGAGCAGCTTCGCCGCGGTGGCCACCACGCCGCCCGACTCCCGGAGCGCGGCGCGGATCGCCTCGCGCTCGAGGTCGTCCAGCTTCAGGCTCCCCGGCGGCGGCGTCGGCGCCGACGACGGCGGGGGCCGCTGGCGCTCCCGCAGGCTCGCGGCCTCGCGCAGCAGCTTGTCCGCGTCGACCGGCTTGCTGAGCAGCGTGTCCGCGCCCTCGCGCATCGCCGCCACCGCGAGCGGGATGTCCCCGAAGCCGGTCAGCATCACGATCGCCGCGTCGGGCTGCAGCTTGCGGTACTGGGCGAGCGCGCTCAGCCCGTCGCCGCGCGGCATGCGGTAGTCGATGACCACGAGATCGACCGGCTCGTACTCGAGCGCCACGAGCCCCTCGTCGATCGTCGCCGCCGTCCTCGCCACGACGCCGCGGCGCCGCAGCGCCCCCTGCAAGGTCGTGCGGAACGCGTCGTCGTCGTCCACGAGGAGCGCAGTCTCGATCCGTCGCGTCATCTTCACCTCAGGCGGCCCCGGCGCGCTTCAGCGCGGCGGGCAGATCCAGGTCCGTGGGGCCCGTGGTCCCGTCGAGGCGGAGGCGCAAGGTCGCCTTCGCCCCGCCGGTCTCGACGCTCTCCATGCGCAGCACCGCGCTCATGCGCGAGGCCATCATCGAGCTGATGTACAGCCCGAGCCCCATCCCGCCCTGCGACATCTTCGTCGTCTGGAACGGCTCCCCGAGCCGCCCGGCGATCTCGGGGCTCAGCCCCGGTCCGCTGTCGGAGACCGCGATCTCGCAGACGTCGCCGCGCTCGAGGACGCTCACCTCGATCCGCTGCTCGGCCGCCTCCGCCGTCGCCTCGGCGGCGTTGGCGAGCAGGTTGACGAGCACCTGGCGCAGCGCCGGCCTGAGCACGTTCGCCTGCACGGGCCGCGGCGTGTCGAACGCGAGCTCGCCCCGGAAGCCGAGCCGCGCGAGCTCGACCTTCGCCAGATCGCGCACGAAGCGCGTGAGCTCCAGCGGCTCCAGGCGCTGGTCCAGCCGGATCTGGCCGCGCATCAGGCTGATGATGTCGCTCGCCCGGCGCGCCTCGCCGGCCACTGTCTCGGCCATGGCCGCCGCGTCCTCCGAGCCCGTCTCGCGCGCCACGTCGACGAGGTCCTTGCTCGCGAGGAGGATCGTCGCGAGCGGCGTGCTGAGCTCGTGCGACATGCCGCCGACCATGCGCCCGAGCATCGCCAGCCGCTCGTTCCGCTGGCTCTGCTGGCGGAGCTCCTCGAGCCGGTGCGCGTAGACGACGACGAAGAAGCCGAGGAACAGCGTCAGCGACGTGAGCGACACGAGGTCGCCGAGCTGCCGGATGCGGTCGCTCCCGAGCGGCGCGGAGCCGAGCGGCAGCGGCGCCGCGTGCGTGAGCACGCCGATCGCGGTCAGCGTCAGCAGGCCCACGAGCACGGTCGTGCGCCGCGGGCAGAGCAGGCCGGAGAGCGCGATGTGGAAGGTGAGGAAGACGGCGAACGGGTTCTCCAGCCCGCCCGAGAACCAGAGCATCCAGGCGCTCGCGATCACGTCGCCCATGAGCTGGGCGCGCGCGAGGTCCTGCGCGGGCTCGCGCGCCGACGGCTCGCCCCCGGACCGCTGACGCGCGCGCCGCACCCAGAACGTCCAGGCGACGTTGGCCAGCGTGATCGCCGCGATGCCGAGGATGAGCGGCCCGAGCCTGAGGTCGGGCACGAGCTTCCTGCCCGCGAGCGTCGTCGCGATCATCCCCGCGATCGCCACCCAGCGGAGCTGGATCAGCCACCGATCGGCGGTCTCCCACGACGGGGGCTTCGGCCCGGACAGCAGCACCGCGAGGCGGCGCCGCGCCGCCGGGGGCGCGCCGCTTCTGGAGGCATCGGAGCTCGCGTCGAGCGACCAGGACTGGAAGGAGGATTGCATCCGCGCGCGGACAGGGAGGGCTTTCAGGGCGGGGTCGAGCTGCCCGGAGTTCAGTCCCGGAGCAACCTTCCGACCTTGCCTTGCGACCGGTCCCTTGTACCGCGCACGAAAGCCGCGAGCACGCCCGAGGTGCGCCGACGCGCAAATCCGGGCGTGATCAGGGAAAACCCCTGAGATTTCCGCGACTTGAAGTTGTAATCTATCTAACGATCGACGCGTGCGCGCGGGGCGCTCGGCCCCGCGGACGGTCAGTGGGGACCTTCCGTCCCCTGGTGGACCTGCTTGGGCGGCGGGGCGACCTTGTGAGGCCGCTTCACCGCCCAGTTGTCGACGGCGCGCTTCCCGTCGAACGGCGCCTTCAGGTCGGCGGGCCGCTCGGCCTCGATCGGCTCGGCCCGGCCACGGTTGTTCGTGTCGAACATGGTGAAGCCGATGAAGATCGCCAGGAAGATGAGCGACGACGCGAAGATCAGGGCGTGGAACTTATGGTCCCACTTCAGGTGCATGAAGATGAGCGCCACGACGCCCGCCTTCACCGTCGCGATGAGGACCGCGATGGCCAGGTTGGCCGCGCCGAGGTCGACGTAGCTCGCCCCCACGGTCACGACCGTGAGGACGAGCAGCGCGAGCCACGTGGCGATGTAGACCTTGAGCGGCAGGACGTGGGGGACGTGGTCTCCACCGTGCCCGTGCCCGTGCCCATCGGCTGCTTCTGCGTGTGTCGACATGCTGTCCTCAGCCCACCAGGTAGAGGAGGGGGAAGAGATAGATCCAGATGAGGTCGACGAGGTGCCAGTACAGCCCCACCCCTTCGACCGGCGAGTAGTAGCGGCTCGAGAACTCACCGCGCGTGTTGCGGATGAGGATCCACGTGATGAGCCCCATCCCGATGAGGACGTGCACGCCGTGGATGCCCGTCATCATGAAGTAGATGGCGAAGAAGATCCCCGCGTGGGCCGTCTCGAAGCCCTGGGCGGTGAAGTACTTCCCGGGCAGCAGGCCGTCGTGGAACTTGTGCTGGTACTCGAAGTACTTGATCACGAGGAACGCGACAGCGCACAGCAGCGTCACCACGAGCAGCCGGGTGGTGGTCTTCTGGTCGCTCTTCTGCGCCGACCGGACGGCGAGCGCCATCGTCAGGCTGGAGCAGATGAGCACCACCGTGTTGACGCCGCCCATCACCTTGTCGAGGTGGTGGTGGGCCTCGACGAAGGAGTCGAAGAACCACGTCCGGAAGATCGCGAACGCGCAGAACAGCCCGCCGAAGAGGAGGATCTCGGTGACAAGGAAGAGCCAGATGCCCATCCTGCCGGCGTCGAACTGCGTGTCCGCGGAGTCGAAATGATGGGCGACGTGGAAATTGGGGGACAGGGCCGGGCCTGCCTTGTTCGGCCTCTCGACGGCCTCGGCGTGCGCGCTCATGCGTTCTCCGTGTTGAAGTCGTATGCGCCCTTGGTCACGATCGGGGTGCGGACGAAGTTCTCGGTGATGGGCGGGGAGGCGGTGGTCCACTCGAGGCTGAGCCCGCCCCAGGGGTTCTTCGGCGCCGGCGCGCCGGAGCGCAGCGACTTGATGAAGCAGACGAACATCACCATGACGCCGGCGCCCAGGATCCACGAGCCCACGGTCGAGAAGGCGTGCAGCGGCTGGAACTGGTCGAGGTAGTTGTAGTAGCGCCGCGGCATCCCGCGGCTGCCCAGGATGAACTGCGAGAAGAACGTGACGTTGAAGCCGATGAAGACGAGCACGCAGGCGATGGCCGCGAGCCGCTCGGAGTACATCTTCCCGGTGATCTTGGGCCACCAGTGGTGGAGCCCGCCGAAGTAGGCGATGACGGTGCCGCCCACCATCACGTAGTGGAAGTGCGCGACCACGAAGTACGTGTCGTGCAGGTGCAGGTCGACGCTGAGCATCCCGAGGAAGACGCCGGTGAGCCCGCCGATCGAGAAGAGGATGAGGAACGACAGCGCGTACAGCATCGGGGCGTTGAAGCTGATCGAGCCGCGCCACAGCGTCGCCGTCCAGTTGAAGATCTTGACCCCGCTGGGGATGGCGACGAGGAAGGTCAGGAACGAGAAGATGATCGCCGCGAACTCGCTCTGGCCGGAGGTGAACATGTGGTGGCCCCACACGAGGAAGCCGACCAGGGCGATGGCGACGCTGGAGAAGGCGATCGCCTTGTAGCCGAAGACCCGGCGCCGCGAGTGGACGGCGATGAGCTCGCTGATGATGCCCATGCCCGGCAGGATCATGATGTAGACGGCCGGGTGGCTGTAGAACCAGAAGAAGTGCTGGTAGAGCACCGGGTCGCCGCCGAGCGCCGGGTCGAAGATGCCGATGTGGAACGCGCGCTCCGCGATGAGCAGGAGCAGCGTGATGCCGAGGACCGGCGTCGCGAGGATCTGGACGATGCTGGTCGCGTAGATCGCCCAGAGCATGAGCGGCATCTTGTACCAGCCCATCCCGGGCGCCCGGAGCTTGTGCATCGTGACGATGAAGTTCAGCCCGGTGAGCACGCTGGAGAAGCCGAGGATGAAGACGCCGAACGTGACGCTCAGGACCGACGTCGTGGTCACCGTGCTCGAGTACGGCACGTAGAACGTCCAGCCGGTGTCGATGCCGCCCGTGAGCAGCGACGAGAGCGTGAAGAGCGCGCCGATCCAGTAGAGGTACAGGCTGAGGAGGTTCAGCTTGGGGAAGGCGACGTCCTTCGCGCCGATCATGATCGGCAGGAGGAAGTTGCCGAGCGCGCCGGGGATGCTCGGGATGATGAACAGGAAGGTCATCACCGCCCCGTGGAGCGTGAACATCTGGTTGTAGGCGTTCGCGCTGATGATCGTCGCCTTCGGCGTCAGGAGCTCGAGGCGCAGGACGAGCGCGAACAGGCCGCCCATCAGGAACGCGACGAAGGTGCTGGCGAGGTACATCAGGCCGATCCGCTTGTGATCGACCGTGGTGAGCCACGACATGATCCCGCTCTTGGCCCGGATGTAATCCGATCCGTGGCCGGCGTCGGGTGCCGTATTGACGTCGACGGTGGTTACTGTCTGCGACATGACTGCTTCTCCCCAGCGCTCACTTGACCGTCTTCAGGTAAGCGATGAGCGCATCCACTTCTCTGTCCTTGAGGAGCCCCTTGAACGACGGCATCACCGGCGGGTAGCCGCGCACGACCTGGCCGGCCGGGTTGAACACGCTCTCGCGGAAGTAGTTCTCGTCCGCGATGACCTTGGACCCGTCCGCGAGCTCCTCCTCGCGGCCGAACAGCCCCTTGAGCGAGGGGCCCTGGAGGCGGGTGCCGTCGAGCGAGTGGCAGGTCGCGCAGCTCCGCTTCGCGAAGAGCGTCTTGCCGAGCTCCTCGGGCGGAAGGTCGCTGTTGTTGTTGCCCTCGAGCCACTTCTCGAAGTCCGACGGCTCCAGCACCTTGACCGTGGCCATCATGTCCGAGTGGCCGGAGCCGCAGTACTCGGTGCACAGCAGCACCGTCTCGCGCGCCTCCGTCGCCTCGAACCACACCGACGTGTACGAGCCCGGGACCATGTCCTGCTTCACCCGGAACTCCGGGATGTAGAAGCTGTGGAGGATGTCCTTCGAGCTCAGGATCATCCGCACCGGGCGCCCGCGCGGGACGGCGAGCTCGTTCACTGTCGTCGTCCCGTCGGGGTAGGTGAACGTCCACAGGTACATCTCGCCCGTGGCGTTGATCTCGTAGGACTCGGCCGGCGCCACGGAGGCGTGCACGTAGCCGCGCATGCCCACGAAGAAGAGCACGATCAGGATGGCGAGCGGGATCAGCGTCCACACGACCTCGACCGTCGTGCTGTGGTCGATCGGGCTCGTCTTGTCCTTCTCGCTGCGCCGCCTGTACTTCACGGCGAACAGCAGGACCGCCCCGGTGACCAGGACGAAGAAGACGACGGAGACCCAGTAAGCCGCGTCCCAGCCGGCGTCGATGCGCTCAGCGAGCGTCGAGCCCTGGCGGGGCAGCCAGAAGGTGCCGAGTTCGATCGGGTTTTTCATCACCATAGTTGTGGCTCCGCCACCTTGTGTCCTAGGAAGCCTCGTTTACGCGCGCCCTCGAGCGGGAGCGTTCAGTCCGCCAGAAGCGAATGAGCCAGAGCCCGATCAGCACGACCGTGACGGCGCCTGACGCCTTCATCAGCCGCTTCGTCGCCAGGACGTACCCCCGGGCGTTGGGATCGTAATGGAAACAGAACAGGAGCACCCGATCCCAGGCGCTCCCCACCTTCCCGCTGCCCGCTTCGCGCAGCGCGAGGCTGAAGTTCTTCTGTGGAAATGAGATGCCGTACAGCGTACGCGACAGGCGCCCGTCCGGCGTGAAGACGAACGCGCCCGCCGCGTGTGCGTACTGCTTGGTCGTCTCGTCCCATCGGTAGCCGAAGCCCACGGCATTGGCGAGCGCACGCACCGACGCCTCGTCTCCCACAAGGAAGTCGAAGCCGTCGCCGGTGACCGGCCTGCCGTAGGCCTCAATATAGTTCGCCCGCTTCTTGCGCGCGACATCGGGCGTGTCGCGCGGATCGAAGCTCACGATCAGGGTGCGGTACTCCGTGCCCGCGGCCCAGTCGGTCTCCTTCATGGCCTGCAGCACGCCGTTCAGCACCAGCGAGCACAGCATCGGGCACTCGTAATAGCCGAGCACCAGGACGAGGGGTTTGTCCCCCGTCGCATACCGGCCGAGCTCGACCTCTTGTCCCGACTGGTCCCGGAGCCGGAGCTCGCGCGGGAGCAGCGCCCCCGGGCGCTCCTCGATATCGACGCCGACGAGCTCTGTCGGAATGGTCGTGTCCGCTGCCCGCGCGCTCCGCGCCGGGGTGACGGTGGCCACCACGAGCGCGAGCAGCGCGAGCAGGGCGGACAGCGGGCGGGACATCACTGCACCGGAGCAGGAGGCGCCGGCTTGGGCTCCGCGCCTCCGGGCTGGGCGGGCTTGGCGTCCGCAGGCTTCGCGGGCTTGGCGTCGGCGGGCTTCGCGTCGGCGGGCTTGGCGGCGTCGGCGGGCTTCGCGTCGGCGGGCTTCGCGTCGGCGGGCTTCGCGTCGGCGGGCTTCGCCGCGTCGGCGGGTTTCGCCGCGTCGGCGGGTTTCGCCGCGTCGGCAGGCTTCGCCGCGTCGGCGGGCTTCGCCGCGTCGGCGGGCTTCGCCACGTCCTGGCCCTGGAGCGGCGCGCCGCTCTCGGCGTTCGGCGCCGCGGCCTCGTCCGGCTTCGTGGCGCTGTCCTCGGGCTGCCCCGGCTGCGCCGCCTGCGCGGGCGTGGCGCTCGCGCCCGGGATGGGCAGCCCGATGCGCTTCTCCTGGTAGGCCTTCAGGGTGAGCGCCACGGCCTGGTCGACCGGGATGCGGACGATGCCGTTCTTCTCGTTCGCCCACTGGAAGTGGCTGAGGCGCTCCTGCTCCATCGCGCGCAGGCCGCGGAGCGCGCTGCTCGGCGGCTCGAGCACCTTGCTCGAGATCTCGCGCTCCATCGTCGCCTTGAAGACCTCGTTGACGAAGAGCACGGTCACCACGAGGGAGGCCAGCGTGGCGATCACGATCACGAAGATGAGCGTGTTGTTCGGGCGGTCCGCCTCGGCGTGCTCGTGCTCGCCGTGCGCCGTCGCTGTGCTTTCGGTCGGTTCGCTCATGGCCGGCTCCTTACGGGTTGTCGATCCGAGCCGCTTCGGCAAGGTGAGGGTCGTTCAGAGGGTACAGCGGGCTCTTGGCCGCTTGAAGCGAGAGCACCCAGGCTCCCACGCCCAGCGGTCCGAGCAAGCCGGCGGCGTCGATCCAGCTCAGGTGCGCGCCGTGGTGATCCACGTTCGGCATGACCAGCCAGTAGAGGTCGACGTAGTGCATCACGAGGAGCAGCACCGACGCCGCCCCGAGGACCAGCGGGCTCCGCTTGGCGTGCCGCGAGAGCAGGACGAGGAACGGCACGACGAAGTGACCGAACAGCAGCGCCAGGCTGACGACCTTCCACGAGCCCTCCCAGCGGTGACGGTAGAAGATCGTCTCTTCCGGGATGTTGGCGTACCAGATCAGGATGAACTGCGAGAACGCGATATAGGCCCAGAAGATCGTGAAGCCGAAGAGGAGCTTGCCGATGTCGTGCTGGCGCTCGACGTTGCTCACCTTGCGCAGGAGCCCCGCCTTGTGGAGGGCGATCGTGATCAGCGCGAGCGCCGAGAGCGAGCTCGTGACCGCGCCGGCGAACACGTAGACGCCGAAGATCGTCGAGTACCAGTGCGGGTCGATGCTCATCAGCCAGTCGAACGCCGCGAACGAGATGGTGAGCCCGAAGATCATGACGGCCGGGGCGCTGAACGCCCGCATCTTCGCCGTGGGCCGGAAATCGGCGCTCTCGTCCTGCGCCCGCGAGGTCCTGATGAACCACAGCGAGATGCCCGCCCACGTCGCGAGGAACACGGCCGCGCGGATGTAGAAGAAGGTCGGGTTGAGGTAGGGCGTCTTCTGGTGGAGGATGTGGTCGTTCGCCGCCTCGGGCCCCATCCAGTGGTGGTAGATGTCGTGGGCGAGCACGGCGATCGGCAGGAACAGCACGGCGCACGCGGGCAGGACGCCGCTCATCCACTCCATGTGGCGGCGCGCGGCCGCCGACCAGCGCGCGCGGGTCAGGTGCTGGATGATCACGAAGAACAGCGCGCCGAGCCCGATCGTCACGAGCCAGGTGAAGCCGGTCAGGTACGAGAACGCGAAGCGCTTCGCGTCGACGACCGCCGCCAGCACCGAGAGCGCAACGCCGACGATGGCGAGCACCATGCTCCTCGAGACGAGCCGCTTCGCGACCGCCTTATCGAGGACCTTCGTGTCCTCGGCCAGAGCACTTCCGTGGGACTTCATGGAGTTCCGCTCTCCTTCGCGATGTTGCCCCGCTGGGCTTCCGGCACGTCGTCGATGCGCCCGTGCTGGCTCTGCTGCAGCACGCGCACCCACGTGACGATCGCCCACCGGTCCCGGACCGGGATCTGCTTCCGATAAGACGGCATGTTCCGCACGCCGTTCGTGATGACATGGAAGATCTCGCCGTCGGGCAGCCCGCGCGCCCTGTCGGACGCGAGGTCGATCGGCGGCGGGTACCCGCGCTTCACCACCATGCCCTGCCCGCTCCCCGTCTGGTCATGGCAGGGCGCACAGTAGATGTTGAAGCGATCCTGGCCGCGCCGGATCACCGACTCGTCGACGGTCACGGGCGCCATCGCCAGGAACGTGTCGCCGTCCTTGCCGGTCCGGTAGGCCTCGCTCTCGTCGAGCGCGCCCTGGGGCACCGTGCCCTCGACGAGCGGCCGCATGGCGCGCCCGTCGGGGAACAGCCGGGTGCCCTCCTCGGGCTGGAACTTCGGCTGCCAGTCCATGTCCCCGAAGACGTGGAGCGGCGGATCGCTGCTCGCCTGTCCACGGCAGCCTGCCAGGACGACGAGCAGGGGAATACACCAGCGTTTCACGAGGAGACCTCCCGGATGCCCTGCGCGCCGATGCGCTGGAGGAGGTTGCGCGTCTCCGTGGCGTCGAACTTCGGGTCGGTCACCTCGACGCTGATGAAGAAGGCGTCGTCGGTCGCCCGGGGGAACGAGGGGTGCGTCATGGTGGGGTGGAAGAAGGACGGCAGGCGCCCGAGCACGAAGAGCCCGAAGAAGCACGTGAGCGCCGCGAAGAGGACGGTGAGCTCGAAGAAGATCGGGATGAAGGCCTGGTACGAGAACGACGGCTTGCCGCTGATGATGAGCGGGTAGTCGTAGAGCTGCGTGTACCAGGCGAGCAGGACGGCGCTGACGAGCCCCGTCACGCCGCCCGTGAGCACGAGCCACGGCAGGGGAGAGGGCTTGAGCCCCATCGCCTTCTCGAGCCCGTGCACGGGGAACGGCGTGTGCGCGTCGAAGCGGCTGTACCCGGCGTCCCGGAGCGCCTCGCACGCGTGGTAGATGTCCGCCGGGGTCGTGAAGTAGCCCATGAGCGCGTACGGGATCTGCTCCCCGGACGCCTCGAGGGCCGCGTCCTGCTCGTGCCGGCGCTCGACCTGGCGCTCGGAGGTGAGCAGGGCCTTGCCGTGCGGCCCTTCCTCGTGGGGCTTGTCGTACTCGGCCTCGTCGCCCGGCACGAAGCCCTGCGGCTTGTCGTCGGCCGCGCCGGCGCGGGCCGAGTCCCTTGCCTCCTCGGCGGAGGCGGCCTCCTCGGAGCGCTTCTGGCTCGGAGGGTCGCTGTCACGCTGCATGGTGCGCCTCCTCGTGCTTGTGCGAGCCGTGCGGATCGGCCGCCGCCGTGATCCCCTTCACCTCGCTGATCGCGACCATCGGCAGGTAGCGGACGAACAGCAGGAAGAGCGTGAAGAAGAGGCCGAACGAGCCGAAGAACGTCGAGATGTCCCAGATGGTCGGGCGGAAGTAGGTCCAGCTGGAGGGGAGGAAGTCCCGGTGGAGGCTCGTCACGATGATGACGAAGCGCTCGAACCACATCCCGATGTTGACCAGGATCGAGATGATGAACATCGCGGGGATGCTGGTGCGCACCTTCTTGAACCAGAAGAGCTGCGGGAAGATCACGTTGCAGCTCACCATGGTCCAGTAGGCCCAGGCGTACGGGCCGAGGATGCGGTTCGCGAAGGCGAACCGCTCATAGTCGTTGCCGCTGTACCAGGCGATGAAGAGCTCCATCGCGTACGCGTAGCCGACCATGGTGCCCGTCGCGACGATCACCTTGTTCATGTTCTCGAGGTGCCGGATGGTGATGAGCCCCTCGAGGCCGAACGCCTTGCGCGCGAACACCATCAGCGTGACGACCATCGCGAACCCGCTGAAGATGGCGCCCGCGACGAAGTACGGCGGGAAGATGGTGGTGTGCCAGCCGGGGACGATCGAGACGGCGAAGTCGAACGACACGATCGTGTGCACGCTGAGCACGAGCGGCGTGGAGAGCCCGGCGAAGATGAGGTACGCCTTCTCGTAGTGGAGCCAGTGGCGGTGCGAGCCGCGCCACCCGAGGCACAGGATCCCGAAGACGATCTGCTTCGTCCGGCTCGTGGCCCGGTCGCGGAGCGTGGCGACGTCGGGGATGAGCCCGACGAACCAGAAGAGCGCCGAGACCGTCGCGTACGTCGAGACGGCGAAGACGTCCCAGAGCAGCGGGCTCTTGAAGTTCGGCCAGATGCTCATCTGGTTCGGGATCGGGAACAGCCAGTGGGCGAACCAGATCCGGCCGAGGTGGGCCACCGGGTAGATGGCGGCGCACGCGACGGCGAAGATCGTCATCGCCTCCGCCGCGCGGTTGATGCTCGTCCTCCACTTCTGGCGGAAGAGGAAGAGGATGGCGCTGATCAGCGTGCCGGCGTGGCCGATACCGACCCAGAACACGAAGCCGGTGATGTCCCACGCCCAGTTGACCGTGGTGTTCAGGCCCCAGATGCCGATACCGGTCCCGACGAGGTGGACCAGCGAGCCGCCGAGGATGAGCAGGATGCTGATGGCAAGGCACAGCAGGATGAACCATCCCGAGGGCGCCTTGTTGAGCACGATGCCCGTGACTTTGTCGGTGATCGAACGGAAGTCGTCCTTCCCCTGCACGAGCGGCGCCTCGTCCAAGAGGGCAGCGCGCTCCGAGAGCCGGGGGTGTTCGACCTGGAGGGGTGCTGTGGCGCTCATGCGTCGGCGAGCTCCGGGTTCTTGTTGCGGATCTTCGCGAGGTAGGTGACCCGCGGCTTGGTGTTGATCTCGTCGAGCATCCGGTAGCCGCGCGGGCTCGCGGACGTCACGGAGACCTGGCTTTGCTGGTCGTTGAGGTCGCCGAAGACGATGGCCCGCGTCGGGCACGCGCCCTGGCACGCGGTCACGACCTCACCGTCCTTGACGTGCTCCCGTCCCTCTCTCTTGGCCTCGATCTTGGCGTGGTTGATCCGCTGCACGCAGAAGGTGCACTTCTCCATGACGCCCCGCGACCGGACGGTGACGTTGGGGTTGTACTGCATCTTCCGCTGCTCGGAGTCCGGCTGGCCGTATTCGAAGAAGTTGAAGCGGCGGACCTTGTACGGGCAGTTGTTGGCGCAGTACTTCGTGCCGACGCACCGGTTGTACGCCATGTCGTTCAGCCCCTCGGGGCTGTGCGCCGTGGCGGCGACAGGGCAGACCTGCTCGCACGGCGCGTTCTCGCAGTGCTGGCAGGGGAGCGGCTGCTGGATGCTCTCCGGCTCGTTCGCGTCCGTGCCCTGGTAGTAGCGGTCGACGCGGAGCCAGTGCATCTCGCGGGTCTCGCGCACGCCGTCGGCGCCCACGACCGGGATGTTGTTCTCGGCCTGGCAGGCGACCACGCACGCGTTGCAGCCGATGCAGGCGTTGAGGTCGATGCTCATGCCCCAGGCGTGCCCCTGCCTGCGGTTCGGCTCCTTGAAGAGGCTGAACAGCGCCGGCACGTGGACCTGCTTCTTCGCGAACTCCGGGTCGCTCTGGAGCTGGGCGAGCGTCCCCTCGCGCGCGAGCGGGCGGCCCTCCATGACGAAGTGCTCCTGGGTGCGCGCGAGCGCCGCGACCTCGCCGGTCTTCTCGAGCGAGAAGCCGCCGGCGACCTCGAAGGCGTCGCTCTTCCGGAGCGGCGTCGTGTCGACGCCGACGCCGCGACCGACGCGGAGCTGCGCGCGCCGCCCCTGGCCGACGCTGATCGCCACCGAGTCGTCCGCCTGCCCCGGCGCGACGACGACGGGGATCCGGACCTGGGCCCCCGCGCCCGAGAGCGTCACGACGTCGCCGTCCTTCAGGTTGAGCCGCGCCGCCGTCGACGGCGACAGGTACGCGCCGTTGCCCCAGGTGAGCTTCGTCATCGGGTGGGGCAGCTCCTGGAGCCACCCGTTGTTCGCGAACCGCCCATCCCAGGCGTGCTGGTCGGGCCGGAAGGTCACCTCCAGGCCCTCGGCCGCCGGGGCGAACGCCCGCAGCGCCTCGAGCGCGGCCTGCGGCGCGGCGGTGACCAGCTCGTCCGTGAGCTGGGTCCCCGCGACGACGCCGTCGTGCAGCGCGCGGCGGATGTCCTGCTCCGTGCGCTTCGCGCCCTCGGCCGTCATCCACGTCGCCCGCACGAGATCGTAGGCCGTCCGCGTGCCGCCGAGCAGGAGCTCGATGACCTCGGCGTCGGTCCTGCCGCCGAAGAGCGGCGCGATGAGCGGCTGCGCGATGCTGGCCGTCCCGTCCTCCGCGCGGACGTCGCTCCACGACTCCAGCGGGTGGGCGCGGTTCAGGTGCCAGCGGGCGCGCTCGCTCGTCTCGTCGACGTGCGTCGAGACGTGCACGCTGACGGGCACCTTGGCGAGCGCGTCGGCGAAGCGCGCGTCGGCGGGCGCGTCGAAGGCCGGGTTGCCGCCGAGGATGAGCAGCGTCTCGACCTCGTTGCGCTCGATGGAGCGCGCGAGCTCGACGATCGCCTCGGGGCCCTCGCGCGACTCGTCGAACGGCGCCACGAGCCGGACCGCCCTGCCGGTGTTGTCGAGGGCGAGGTTGATGAGGTGCGCGACGGCGTGGACCTCCTTCGGCTGCGAGCGCCCCGCGACGACGGCGCCCTGGCCGCGGTTCGCCGCGAGGTCGGCGGCGATGGCGGTGACGTACCGGGTCGCCTTCGCGTCGAGCCCGCCCGACTTGCCCTCGATCGCCTTGAGCACGTCCGCGTCCAGCGCGACCCCGCGCTTGCCGAGCTCGGCGGCGAGCGCGAAGGCGAAGGCGGCGATCTTGCGGCTCTGGATGCGGAGCCGGTGATCGGCCGACGCGCCGGTGATCGTGAAGGTGCTCTCGACGGCGTACAGGCGGTTCATCGCCTGCGCGTCCTTGTCGACCGCGCGGCCCGCCGCGAACGCGCGCGCCTGCTTGAGCGGGCTGCCGTCGGTGGCGAACAGATCGGCGTCGAGCGCGACGATCACGCGCGCCTTGGTCAGGTCGAGCGAGGTCTCGAGCGGCCTGCCGAAGGCGAGCCGCGCGCCCTCGCGGGAGGCGTCGCGCGAGAACGGCTCGTACCGGACGACGCGCGCCTCCGGCAGCGTCTTGCGGAGATCGGCGAGGCGCGCCGCCAGGGTGGGCGAGCGGTGGGCCTCGGTCAGGATCGTGAGCCCCTTGCCGCCGCGGCCGCGGAGCTTGTCGCCCTCGGTGCGCAGGAACGCGGCCGCGTCGTCCCACGACTTGGCGTTCGCCCCTTCGCGCGGCGAGCTGCTGCGGTCGGGATCGTAGAGGTCGAGGACGGCCGCCTGGGTGTAGATGGTTGTCGCGCCGAGGCTCTCGGGGTGCTTCGGGTTGCCCTCGATCTTGGTGGGCCGCCCCTCGTGGCTCTCGACGAGGACGCCGAACGCGGTGCCCATCATCGGCAGCGCCGTCGCGAAGAAGAGCGGCTGGCCGGGGATGACCTCCTCCGGCGCGCGCGAGTACGGCAGGATCTGCTCGACGGGCCGGCGGCAGCCGACGAGGCCGCCGAGCGCGAGCGACGCGCCCATCAGCGAGAGGAACGTGCGCCGCCCGACGCCGTCCCCGTCCGCCGGCGGCTCGATCGCGCCCGGAGGGAACTCGCGCGCGAGCGCGTCGACGAAGTCGGGGGAGCCGGCGAGCTCGTTCAGGCTGCGCCAGTAGGTCTTCCCAGAGAGATCCTGGGCGAGGGGGAGAGGAGTTCGTTTCATCGGTGGCACCCCGAGCAGTGGAGCGGCGCCTGCACCTGCCGCCCGGAGGTAGTGACCGCTGGCACGCGATCTTGGTAAGGTTCCGGGTTCGGGGGGACCCCGGCCGCCATGACGGCCGTCGAGGGCGCCATATCCATCTTGGTGACGTCGGCGGGATTGCGGAGGTGGGGACCTGGATTGCGGTGGCAGTCCAGACACCATCCCATCGAGAGCGGCGCGACCTGCCGGACCTTGTGCATCTGATCGACGCGGCCGTGGCAGCTCACGCAGCCGACCCCTGCAGCCAGGTGGGCTGAGTGGTCGAAATAGGCATAGTCGGGCAGGTTGTGGACGCGGACCCAGGGAATGGGTTGATCGGTCGCCCAGCTCTCCTGCACGAGCAGAAGATTCTCGCTGTCCCTCCGCACCTTGGCATGACAGTTCATGCACGTTTCGGTCGGTGGAACGGCGGCGAAGCCGGATACTTCCACAGTGTTGTGGCAATACCGGCAGTCAATACCGAGGTCGCCGGCGTGCAGCTTGTGTGAGTAGTCAACCGGTTGATCCGGTTGATACCCGACCTCAATATGTTTGTTGGTACCGTAGTACCAGAATCCGCCGATCACAGCGGCACCGAGGGGCAGGACTCCGAAGAGGAGCCCCAGCGGGACCACTTTGTTGGCCCATCGTGGGAACAGGAACCGAGCCATAGGGTTTGTGTAGCGTCGGAGCGACGCGCGGGCCCAGTTATGGCCAGCTGGTGGGGTGCGACAAGACGACAAAACGCCGCGTGGCCGCGGCAGATTGCCGCGGGGGAGGGCCATGGCCCAGCGGAGCGGCAGGTCGCCGCATACAGCGGCAACTTGCCGCGGCTTGCGGCGTCCACCCTTACGGTGCGCGGGCGACACGCGGCGTCGCCGGGGTGAAAAATCGTCGAATCGCGGGGCGGGGGCTCGCCGAGCGCGGTGGCCGACGGCACCGCCGCGCCCGCAATTCCCGGTGTCGGCTCAGAACACCGGGGTGAACGCGCGCGGCGCTCTCTTCTTCCTGAGGCAGCGGGTCGCCCTGCTCATGTAACAGATGGTGAGGGCCCGCCGCGGCTGGCCGCTGCGGTTCACCGCGGAGCAGTGCCAGAGGTAGTTGTGGATCAGCAGGGCCTCGCCCGCGCGCGCCGGCAGCGCGATCTTGCGGGCGTCCGCGTCGGCGGCGCGCACGCGGTCGCTCGGGACGACCCCGCCGAGCGGCGTCGCGAGCCCGTCCCGGTGGCTGCCCTCGAGCACCTCGACGCAGCCGGCTTCGAGCGGCGCGTCGTCGAGCGCCGTCCAGATCTGCAGCTCGGGGTCGCGATCCAGGCCCCAGTAGCTGCCGCCGTCCTGGTGCCACGGCAGCGGCGTCCCGCCGGGAGCGGCCTTGGTGAAGAGCACGGCGCGGTAGATGGCGATCTCGCCCTCGATGCGCGACCGCGCGACCCGCTCGAAGAGCGGGTTCTCGATCCAGGCGCGGAACAGCGGGTCCTTCTCGAGCTTCTCGATCTTGCGGTACGACGTGCTCGGCCCCTGGTACCCCTTGCCGTACGGCAGGTCCTCGTAGCGGCCCGACGCGGCGTCGTGCTGGAAGAAGAGCCCGGGGTACGTGACGCGCCCGAGCATCAGATCGTCCGAGCGCGCGCGGAGCGCCGCGAGCCCGGCGTCGCTCATCACGCGGCCGAGCCGCGCGTACCCGCGGGCGGCGTAGTCGGCGAGGGGGCCCGCGAGGTCGAGCGTCCTGGTCTCGGGCAGCAGGAAGTCCGTCACCGCGCGTAGCTCGCGTCCGTGCCGAGGTGGTCGCGGTGGAGCGCATCCATGCGCCGCGCCGCCTCCGGCGAGATCGCGCGCCGGGTCGCGTCCGCGGCCGCGTCGAGGTGCTCGATCCGGGCGGGGCCGACCAGGATGGAGTCGACGACGTCCCGCCCCGCGAGCCACGCATACGACAGCTCGAGCAAGCTCATCCCCTCGTCCGCCGCGACGGCCGCGTAGCTGGCCGCGAGCTCGAACATGCGCCCGCTCCAGTACCGGCGCTGGTAGAGGCGGTTGTCCTCGAAGCGCGATCCCGCCTGCGCCGCGTCCGGCCCGGCGTGCCGCCCGGTCAGCAGCCCGCCCGCGAGCGGGTTGTACACCGCGGTGGGGACCGAATACCGCCTCGCGAACGCGGCGTACTCGAGGTCGAGCTGGCGGATCAGCGCGTTGTAGAGCACCTGAGAGACAGCGGGGCGCGCCTTCCCTTCGGCGTCGCGGCGCGCGATGATCTCGAGGATCTGCCACGAGGCGTGGTTGCTGACCCCGAAGCGCAGGATCTTCCCCTGCTCGAGCAGGGCGTCGATCGCGGAGAGCGTCTCCTCGACGGGCGTCTCCGGATCCGGCGCGTGCAGGTAGCAGACGTCGACGTGGTCGGTGCCGAGTCGCCCGAGGCTCTCCTCGAGGGCGCGGATCACCTGCGCGCGCCCGAGGCCCTCGGCTTTGCCACGGACGCGGCGCAGGCCGACCTTGGTGGCGATCTGCACCTCGGCCCGGCGGCCCCGGAGCGCCCGGCCGAGGATCCGCTCGGACGCGCCGTCCTGGTAGAGGTTGGCCGTGTCGAACGCGGTGATCCCTCGCTCGATCGCGCGGTGGACGACGCGCTCGGCCTCCTCGGGCGGCGTGCGGCCGCCGAAGTTCATCGTGCCCACGACGAGGCCCGGCGGCGCGCCCGGGCGCCGCTTCGCCGTCATTGCATCCTTCATGTCAGATCACGTCAGAGGCCACGCCCTGCTCCTCAGGCCCGCGCGACGAGGTGCGCGAGCACGTACACGATGAGAAACACAAGCCACAGCGTGCTCATCCGCCGCCACCCCTGCCGGAAGCCGTACATCGGCGCGAGGGGCGGCACGACCAGCGCGATGAGCCCGCGCCACCGGGGCTGGCTCCGGAGCACGAGCCGCGCCGCCAGCGCGACGTGGACGGTCACCCAGGTGGCGAAGGCCAGAATGAGCGTCGCGGTCGCCGCGATATCCTTCACGGAGCGAAGCCTAGCGTCAGCGGCGCACCTCGCCGCTGGAAATCATCGACCCGGGGTGCGCGCCGACCCGTCTCGCGCTCCTCGAGCCCCGGCTCTGTCCCGCACCCAAATCCGGGCTAAGCTGGGTCCGTGCCTCTGCGCGAATCACCGTGTTTTCGTCCGGATTCCTCCTTCGCCGCGCGGGTCGTCCCGCGCGCGTCCCGCTGCGCGAGGGCGATCGCGGGCGCCGCGCGCGCGCTCGTCGACCGTGAAGGGCGCCTCATCCCCCTGAGCCTGCTCGCCGGCGCGGCGTGCAGCATCGCAGTCGGCCTCGGCACGGCTCAGGCGATCTCCACGCCGCCCGACACGATGCCCGTCTCCGAGGTGAAGCCGGGGATGAAGGGATACGGCCTGACCGTTTTCTCCGGCACCACGCCCGAGAAGTTCGATGTCGAGGTCATCTCGACCCTCCGCAATTTCCGGCCGAACCAGGATCTCATCCTCATCAAGACGCAGCACCCGCGCCTCGAGATCGCCCGCACCGTCGCGGGGATGAGCGGCAGCCCGATCTACGTGAACGGCAAGATGATCGGCGCCTATGCGTACGGCTGGCTCTTCGGCGCGGAGGCGATCGCCGGCGTCACGCCGATCAAGTCGATGCTCGACGAGCTCGCGCGGCCGCTCCCGCCGGGGATCGCCCCGCGGGTCGGCGGCCCGCTGCCCGCCCCGGTGAGCGCCATCGGCGGCGCGCCGCCGCGCGCCGCGGCGCCCGCCCGGCGCCACGGCGGCCGCGGCTTCGTGGGGGCGGTCGACGCCTACGACCTCGCCGGCCACGCTCGCCAGATCGCCGCGCGCGTCGCGTCGGCGATCGCCCCGCCCGAGTCGACGGGCCTCGCGCGCGCCTCGACGCCGGTGATGCTCGGCGGGCTCGGCGGGACGTCGCTGCGCATCGCGAGCGACCTGCTCGGCCCGATGGGGCTCGATCCGATGCAGGCCGGCGGCGGCTCGTCCATGCGCCCCGATCCGGGCGCGCCGACGAAGTACGTCGACGGCGGGGCGATCGGCGTCGAGCTCGTGCGCGGCGACATCTCCGCCATGGGCATCGGCACGGTCACGCGCGTGTCGGGCGACAAGCTGGTGGCCTTCGGCCACCCGATGATGAACGGCGGCGTGACCAACCTCCCCACGGCGATCGCCCGGGTGCACTGGATCCTCGCGAGCCAGAACCGGAGCTTCAAGATCGGCGAGGCGGTGCGGTCGGTCGGCTCGCTGGTCAACGACCGGCAGGCCGCGATCGTCGTCGACAGCGCGGCGAAGGCGCCGGTCTTCCCGATGCGCGTCCAGATCGACGGCGTCGCCGGCGCGCCGCACCCGACGTGGAACGTGGAGGTCGCGCACGACCAGTTCCTGGCGCCGTCGTTCGTGTCGATGGCGATCGGCAACGCTGTCGAGACGACAACGGCCGAGCGGCGGGACATGACCTGGCGGGCGGTGAGCCAGCTCAAGATCGGGCGCTACGGCACGATCTCTCTCGTCGATTTCGGCGCGGGCAACGGCACCCCGCTCAGCGCCGACGACTTCGTCCGCAGCCGGCTCGTCCGGGCGATGGGCTCGCTCCTCAACAACCCGTGGGAGGACGTCACGATCGAGCGCGTCGACACCCGCGTGAAGGTCACCTTCGATCGCGAGGTCGTCCTGCTGCGCGGCGCGAAGGTGCTCGAGCCGGAGATCGACGCGGGCGCGCCCGCGCGGATCCGCCTCGACCTCCAGCCCCACCAGGGCCCCGTCGAGTCGCGCGTCATCGAGGTGCCGGTGCCGCGCGAGCTCGCCGGCGGCCAGGTGGACATCGAGCTGTCGCCCGGCTACGAGGTCGAGCGCCCGATGGCGACGCCGAACAACGTCGCCGAGCTCGTGGCGATGCTCCCGCACCAGAGCCACGACCCGGAGAGCGTCGTCGCGACGTTCAAGCTGCGGGAGAACGGCGCCGCGTACCGCGGCAAGGTCGCCTCGCGGCTGCCGCCGGGCGCGATGGACACGCTGCGCCCGAGCTCCGACTCCGACGCGCCCGAGACCTTCGGCGCGCAGGTGCAAGTGCCGGTCTCCCTCAAGCGCTTCCTTGTCGGTAAGGACACCGTGCGCGTCACGGTCCGGCCTATCCTCCGCTGAGCCGCGCCGGCTCCCCGCCTCCCTCTTCCTCCCTGACCCCCCTTCAATCCTGCGATCCATGAGCACCAAGCGCTCTCCTGCCCCTCCCCGAACCTCACGCCCTCACGCCGTACCCTCTCCGCGCGCGGCCCTCGCCGCGGCCGTCGCCGCCGCGGGGCTCGTCGCGCTCCCGGCCCACGCGGTGGGCACGCGCAGCTTCGAGCTCAAGACGCTCGAGGACCTCAAGGACGGCGATCTCACCGGCGTCAGCGTGGACTCGAACGGCAACGTGCGCGCCGGGCTGACGCTCGGCGCGACGCCGCTGCCGGACGCGACGTCCGTCTGGAGCTCCGCGGTGCTGCCGGACGGGACGGTGCTGCTCGGCACGGGCAACGAGGGGAAGATCTACAGCGTGTCGGGCGGCCGGGTGGCGGTCGTGGCCACGACCGGGCAGATGGCGGTCAGCGCGCTCGCGATCGTGGACGGCGGCGACGTCATCGCGGGCACGTTCCCTGACGGCAAGCTGTACCGCCTGCCGCGCGGCGCCGGCAACGGCGGCCCGGCGAAGCTCTTCGCCGAGCTCCCGCAGACCGAGGACGTCTGGGGCCTCGCCTACGACCCGAGGGCCAAGGCGCTGTACGCGGCGACAGGCCCCGAGGGGAAGCTGTTCCGCCTCGACGCCACGGGGAAAGCGCAGGTGTACTTCGACAGCGACGAGCCGCACCTCGTGAGCGTCGCTGTCGCGGACGACGGCGCCGTCTATGCCGGCTCGAACGGCAAGGCGCTCCTCTACAAGCTCACGGCGCCCGGGCGCGCGACAGTGCTCCACGACTTCGACGCCGATGACGTGAAGGCCATCGCCGTCGCGCCGGGCGCGAAGGGCGGCGCCATCTACGCCATCGCCAACAAGTACGCCGAGGCGTTCGCGTCCCCGAAGCGCAACCGGAGCGGGCCGCCGTCGCCGCAGCCGGCGCGCGCGCAGAAGCCCGGCAAGGGCCTGCTCGTGCGCTTCGATCGGAGCGGCGTCGCGGAGCGGATGATGAGCGACGACGAGACCCACTACGTCTCGCTCGGCCTCGGCGACGATCTCACGCCGTTCGTCGGGACCGGCGCGGAAGGCCGGCTCTACACGGTGAGCGACAACCACGTCGCGCGGCTCGTCGCCGACACGGACGAGCGCCAGGTCGGCGCGTTCCTGCTGGCCGGGAAGCGCAGGTTCATCGCCACCACCGACCCCGCGGTGTTCCACGAGGTGAAGGGCGTCGGCGGCGCCTCGGCGGTGTGGACGAGCAAGGTGCTCGACGCCGGCCTGCGGGCGACGTTCGGGCGCCTGACGTGGCGCTCCGACGGCGCGCTGGAGCTCGAGACCCGGACCGGGAACACCGACACGCCGGACAGCACCTGGAGCCCGTGGTCTCCCGCGCTCGGCGCGCCGGGCGACACGAAGAGCCCGCCGGCGCGCTTCGTGCAAATTCGCGCGCGCTGGAGCCGCGATCCTGGCGCCGTGCTGCGCGAGGTGAAGCTCGCGTTCGTGACCGACAACGCGCGCGCGGTGGTCACGTCGATCGAGGCGGCGCCGAAGGGGCAGACGAAGCCCTCGCGCACGAGCTTCCCGTCGTCGGGCGGGGAGGCGCCGAAGCCCGTGACCTCGCTGCAGCTCACGTGGAAGGTCGACAACCCGGATCAGGACGACCTCCGCTACAGGCTGTCGTACCGCATGGAGGGCCAGTCGACCTGGCGCAGCATGCTGAAGCCGGGCGAGAAGGTGACACGCGCCGAGCACGTATGGGACACGACAGCGCTCCCCGAGGGCGAGTACCGCATCCTGGTCGAGGCGAGCGACGAGCTGGCGAACCCGCCGGAGCGCACGCTGCGCCACAGCCTCGAGTCGGGGACCGTCCTCGTCGACACGACGCCGCCGCTGTTCCGGACGCTCGCGCTGCAGGGGCGCCGGCTCACGGGCGAGGTCGTGGACGGGCTCGGTCCGGTCGCTCGCATCGAGGTCTCGATCGCCGGCCTGGAGGAGTGGCGGCCCATCTTCCCGAGCGACGGCATCTTCGACGAGGCCGCGGAGCCGTTCGACGCGGACCTCAGCGCGATCGTGCCGCCCGGCGCGCACCTGCTCGCGGTGCGCGCCTACGACAGCGCGGGCAACGTGGTCACCCGCGACATCGAGGCGCGGTAGGCGCCGTCACCGCGCCATTCCTTCTGTGCAGGCGCAGCCCTCGGCTGCGGGGCGAAGCCCTCGGCTGCGGGGCGAAGCCCTCGGCTGCGGGGCGAAGCCCTCGGCTGCGGGGCGAAGCTCTCGGCGCGACACCGGCGTCATGCTTGCGCCAGGAGCCCGGTCAGGAGCGGCGCTCCCGCGGGCCGCACACGCCGCGCCTCGCGCACGACGGCGTCCCGACCCACGTTGCGCCAGCGTGCACGGGAAGCATGCTGGGACGGCACATTCTATGAATGCTGAATGGGGACATGATACGCTCACTCCGCTTGTTCTTTTCTGGTGACCCTGGAATGAGCTACCAACGTGCCCTTCTGCTTCCTGGTCTCGCGGCGCTCTCGATCGCCGCGGCCTCTGCGTGTGGGTCAGCCGACTCCGCCGCGACGGACAGCGACGCCGCGGAGTACACGGGGGGGGCACCGGGCGGGGAGGGGGCCACCGGAGCGGGCGACATCGGAGCGGTCGTCAGCGTCGGCGCCGGGGGGAGCGATGGCCTCAGCGGGGGCGGCGGGGCCACGGCGGTGGAAGAGGACGTCAACATCCCCGCGCCCGGAGGGCCGCCGGATCCTTACACGCGCTTCGCTCACCTGTGCGGCGAGGGCTGCACGCCGGGGGGCAATCCGAGCGAGTGCTCGTCGTCGGAGGGCGGCTCGGGCACGGGGATGTCCCCCGCGCAGATGCTGCATTGCCAGCTCGCGCTCGTCGACGGCGACGCGATGCCGAGCTGCCAGCCGGTGGGCCGCTTCGACAGGGGCGGCCCCTGTCACCGGGGCACGGACTGCACGATCGGGCTGGGCTGCGCGGCGGCCGACGGAGAGGGCGGCGTGTGCCGGCAATACTGCTGCGGCAACGTCGAGAGCTGCGCGCCTGGAACGTACTGCGACGAGCGGCCGATGGCCGAATCCATCCTCGAGGGGGGCGCTCCGGTCTCGATCCCTGTCTGCGTTCCCGCGGTGAACTGCGAGCTCCTGAACGACAGCGTCTGCCCGGCGGGGCAGACCTGCACGATCGTCCGCGAGGATGGGACGACGAGCTGCGTGGCGCCCGGCGCCGGGCGGGCCGGCGAGTCGTGCCCGTGCGCGCCCGGGTTCGTGTGCTCGATGCTGACGAACCAGTGCAAGCAGCTCTGCCGCATCGACGGGAGCGCGCGGGACTGCGGCTCAGGCGCCAAGTGCCAGGGCGGGAGCGGCGCCTACCCTCCGGGGTTCGGCGTGTGCGTCAGCACGCTCTAGCTCCCCGGCCCGTTAAAAAGTGTCGTCGATCCCCGCAGCGGCGTGGATCGGAGCGGCGGGCGCGCGCGGCCGTGGTCATGCTGGGCGCGTGCAGCGGCCTCTCCTCCCCTTCGTCCTCTTCATCGGTGTTTTCAGCGCCATCGTGGCCGGCGTCCACTACTACCTCTGGCAGCGCCTGATCCGCGCGCCCGATCTTGGCCCGCTCTGGCACCGCGTCGGCAGCGTGGCCCTGGTGGTGCTCGCGTTGCTCGTGCCGGTCGGCCTCCTCGTCACGCGCACGCTCCCCCGGCACATCGGCAGCATCGTCGCGGGCGTCGTCTACACGTGGGTCGGCCTCGCCGTCCTGCTCTTCTTCCTCCTGCTCACCTCGGAGCTCGTCCGCCTCGGCGCCCACGGCGTCGCGGCGCTCCTGAGCCAGCCGCCGCTCGACAGCGACCGCCGCACGTTCCTCTCGCGCGCCATCGCGGGCGCGGTCGGCGCGCTCGCGATCGGCCTCGGCTTCGCCGGCGCCGCGAGCGCCCTCGGCGAGGTCGCCGTCCGCCCTGTGCGCGTCCGCCTCCGCCGTCTCCCCGCCGCCATGTCGGGCTTTCGCGTGGTTCAGCTCACGGACCTTCACATCGGTCCGACGATCGGACGGGAGTGGCTGGAGCGCGTCGTCGCGCGCGTGAACGCCCTCGAGCCGGACGTCGTGGCGATCACGGGAGATCTCGTCGACGGCCCCGTGGAAGAGCTCCGGGAGCACACAGCCCCGCTCGCCGACCTGCGCGCCAGGCACGGGGTCTTCTTCGTGACGGGCAACCACGAGTACTACTCCGGCGTCGAGGCGTGGATCGAGGAGCTCCGCCGGCTCGGCGTGAGGGTGCTCCGCAACGAGCGCGTCACGATCGGCGAGGGCGAGCTCAGCTTCGACCTGGCCGGCGTCGACGACTGGAGCGCCCGCGGCATGGGCCGCGATCATGGCCCCGACCTCGCGCGCGCGCTCGCCGGGCGGGATCCTTCCCGCGAGCTCGTGCTGCTCGCGCACCAGCCCAAGCAGATCCGGGAGGCCGCGGAGCGCGGGGTCGGCCTGCAGCTCAGCGGTCATACCCACGGCGGCCAGATCTTCCCCTGGGGCCTCTTCGTGCGCCTCGATCAACCCTACGTGGCGGGGCTGTCCTCCCACGGCGAGACCCAGATCTACGTGAGCCGCGGGACCGGCTACTGGGGTCCGCCGATGCGCGTCGGCGCCCCGTCCGAGATCTCGCTGATCGAGCTCGAGGGCACCGCCGCAGCCGAAGCCCTGGCCTAGGCCCTCCCCGGCGAGCTGCTGCGCGGCCCGTCGGCCGCGCTCGCCCGCGATACCGCCGTGCTCCGACGTCCGTCGATAGCGCCTGCGCTCCCGGCCGATCAGGCGATCACGGGAGCGGGCGCGCCGGATCCCTGTCGCAGTTGATGACAGGCGCCGGGTAGCTGCTGGGATCGGTGATGCGCTCCATCGCGAACGTCGATCCCTCGAGATCGAGGGCGATCGGCCGCGTCGCCGTGCCTGTCACCTCGCCACAGACGAAGTCGGCGGGCGCGCAGAGGGCGCCGGTCAGCGTGATGGTGGCCTCGAGCTCGTTGCCGGAGATGGGGTTGGCGTTGCCTGGCACCACGATCGTCGGAAGCTCCGCGGTGAACTGCCCGTCGGCGGACACCTCGTAGGGGCCGACGTCGACCGGATCGCCCGTGGGCGTCTTGCGATCGGCGGACTCCAGCGGCTGGAAGCTCAGCGAGAAGCTCAGGCCGCCGTCGCGCGCCTCGGTTGTCAGCTTGCTCAAGAAGACGATGGGGGCCCGTGGGCTGAGATACGCAGAAAGGCTGAAGAAGAAGTCCCCATCGGGAGCCCCTGCCTCCGGAAGGCAGTCACCGGCCCCACCACCGCCGTTGCCACCGTTTCCGTCGCTGCCACCGTCGCCGCTGGCCTGGTTTTCACGGATCGCGGTGTCGCGCGTCTGGAAGTCATCGTATCTGCCCTGCGGGTCGGCGCACCCGGCGAGGAGCGCGGCGCAGGAGAGGGCGGCAGAGGCGAGCGATGTCCGGAGGGAGCGGGAGAAAAGCATTTGACACCGTGCGAAAGGTGACATCTGACTCGATCGGGTCGAACGTCCCGCGAGCTGGCAGGTGACACACCCTACCACGCAGGTCTGTCGCAGGTGCGCGTTCCTCCGCCCCGTACCGAGAACACCCGGCCATGCTCATCGATCGCCACTGCTTCGCGCTCTCCCTCGGCCTCCTCGGCGGCCTTGTCTGGACCGGGCCGGCGTTCGCCGGCGGCTTCGCGACCGCGCGGTTCGGCGGTGAGCACGGCAACCCGATCACCGGCAATCCGACCGCCGTCTATTACAACCCCGCAGGCCTCGCCGAGAGCGAGGGAGTTCACCTGTTCCTGGACGGGACCTTCGCGCTGCGCGCCGCGTCCTACGCGCACACGCAGGCGGCGTCCGACGACGTGACGGTGCCGGGGGCGAACACAGGTGAGGCGCGCCTGCTCAACGAGGCCGCCTCGCCGATGCTCGGCGCGTCGGCCAGGCTCGGCGACCTCGCGCTGGGCGCCGGTGTCTACGTGCCCTTCGGCGGCGCGGCGTCCTGGGGCAGGAACAGCGCCTTCGACGGCAATGGCGATCTCGCCGGGCCCGTCGACGGCGTGCAGCGGTGGCACTCCATCGAGTCCTCGCTCCAGGCGATGTTCTTCACGCTCGCTGCCGCCTACGAGATCCCGGCGCTCCGCCTCAGCCTCGGCGCGTCGGGGAACCTGATCCGGACGCAGGTGAGCACCGTCCGCGCCCGCAACGCCTCCGGCGACAACCTCCTTGCCACCGAGGGGCGCTCGCTGCTCGAGGTGAGCGGGCTGCACGCGAGCTTCGGCGTCGGCGCGCTGATCGAGGCGATGCCGGAGAAGCTCTGGGTGGGCGCGTCGTACCAGTCGCGGCCGAACGTCACGGGGGGCGAGACGCTCGAGGGCACGCTGACCAACCGCTTCAACGGCGTGTCGAGCGCTCCGGCCGCCGTCGAGCTTCACCAGGGGCTGCCCGATATCGTCCGGCTCGGCGCCCGCTTCGTCCCGGCGGAGCGCGTGGAGATCCGGCTCTTCGGCGACTGGACGCGGTGGAGCTCCATGGAAAACCAGTGCCTCACCCAGGTGGGCGCGTCGTGCGCGATCGAGAGCGACGGCTCCGCCGTCGACCCCGCCGGCGTTGTGCAGAACATCGCGCGGCGCTGGAACGACACGTTCGGCGTGCGCGCGGGCGTCAGCTACTGGCCGAAGCCCCCGGTCGAGCTCTTCGGCGGCGTCGGGTACGACTCCAACGCTGTGCCCGACGACACCCTGGATCCGTCGGCCACCGACTTTCACGATGTCTCGTTCGCCGTGGGGGGGCGCTTCGAGCTCACGAAGGAGCTGCACCTCGGGGCGTCGTACACGCACCTGTTCTATGCGAGCCGCGACACCACGGGAAAGAGCATCACCGCGGGCCTGGCGGGCAACTCGAGGGCTCCCGACTCCGGCGGGATCTACGCGCAGACCATCGGCGTGCTCAACGTCAACGTGGACGTCGGCTTCTGAGCGATCGGCGTCGCCGCGGCGCGACGGCTCAGGGGGCGCCGCGCCGGGTCCGGCGGAGCAGGCTGAAGATGCGCGCCCGGAGCTCGGGGGCGCGGAACGGCTTCACCATGTAGTCGTCGGCGCCGCTGGCGAAGGCGTGGACCATGTCCTGCGACGAGGCGTTCGCTGTCAGGAAGAGGACGGGCAGATCGCGGAGCCCGGGATCCTGCCGCAGCGTCCGGCAGAGCTCGATGCCGGTCATCTTCGGCAGGTTCCAGTCGAGCATCACGAGGTGAAACGCCGAGCCGTGGACGTGTTCCAGCGCCTCCTCCGCGCTGGCGGCGGTGACGACGACGAGCTCGACAGCCTCGAGCATCGTCGCCAGCATCCCGCGGACGTCCGGATCGTCGTCGACCACGAGGACCCGCGCGCCCTTGCCCCTCAGCCGAGGAGGCGACGGCGCCCGGCCCGCCGCATCGGCGTCCAGAGTGTCGCCCGGCGGCGCGGCGGGACGGACCTCGCCCGCGGCGCGGAGGAGCGCGGCGGCGTCTGTGTCGGGCATCGAGCCAGGGCGGGTCGCCTCCGTCTGCGCGAAATGGGCGAGGCGGCGCCAGTCGCGTGGCTCGAACGTGAGCCGCGCTCCCTCGGGCGAGATGCAAGCGCACGCTGCCGCCGACGTGGCGCGGCGGTTCTCGCCCAGCTCGAAGACGGCGAGCACCCACTCACCGTCGGCGACCACCTCCCCCGCGGGCAGCCCGAGCTCGAGGTCGCCCTCCTCGGGATCGCACACGATTTGCTCGAACTGTTGCAGATCCGGGAAGCGGTAGAGGACGCTCCGCACCCGGCGACGCTACACCCGCGCTAGCATCTCGCAAAGGGTCCGACTAAGCTCGCGCCGCGATGTCATTCCTGCGCTGGATGCTGCCGCTCCTCGCGCTGTCTTCGATCAGCGTCACGGGCTGTCCTGGTAATTCTGGTTCGAGCGAGCCGAAGCCGGCCCCGAGCCCGGAGGTTTCGGTCTCGATCGCCGGTGTGGACACCTCCTCGCTCACGCCCCGCGAGCGTCGAGAGTGGGCCGCCCAGGTCTCCGAGCTGCTCTCGCCCTGCCCGGACACGCCCGTGAGCATCGCGCAGTGCGTGAAGGAGCAGCGCCCCTGCAAGGCGTGCCTCCCCGCCGCGCAGCTGCTGCTCAAGCAGGTCAAGGATGGCCGGTCGAAGAAGGAGCGCGAGGACGCGTTCCACATGCGCTTCGACGCGAACAAGGTCCGGACGCTCGCCACGGACGGCTCGCCCGAGATGGGGCCGCCCGACGCGCCGATCACGCTCGTCGAGTGGGCCGACTTCGAGTGCCCGTTCTGCCGGCTCATGTCGCCGGTGCTCGAGGAGCTCGTGAAGCGCTTCGACGGGCAGGTGCGGCTGGTCTTCAAGTTCTACCCGCTCTCGGCGCACGTCCACGGGGAGCCCGCCGCCCGCGCGGCGATCGCCGCGCTCAACCAGGGCAAGTTCTGGGAGATGCACCACCTGCTCTTCGAGAACCAGGACAAGCTGGAGCAGGCCGACATCGAGCGCTACGCGCAGCGGCTCAAGCTCGACATGGTGAAGTTCCGCGCCGACATGGTCTCGCCCGAGACCAAGGCGCGGATCGACAAGGACAAGAAGCAGGCGGACGAGGTCGGCCTGGACGGCACGCCCCTGGTCTTCGTCAACGGCCGCGAGGCCGACCTGCAGCTCCTCTCGAACCCGCCCGCGGATCTCGAGGAGTGGGTGAAGGTCGAGCTGGAGCTCCTCGGCCACACCCCGCGGCCCGCGCCGCCGAAGCCGGCCGGCGCCCAGCCCGGCGCGACCGACGCGCCCGCTTCCGCGAGCGCGACCCCGGCCGCCGGCGCGAGCGCCGCCGGCAGCAGCGCGCCCGCGGGCAGCGCGGCGCGCCCCGCTGCCTCTGCCGGACCGGCCCAGCCTGCCCAGCCCGCCCAGCCGAGGAAGCCTTGAAGGTCGCCGACCCGTGCGGCTGCTTCCCGACGGGCCGGCACTACCCTGGGATCGCGCACCTCCTCAAGGTGCGCGCCGTCGGCGTCGCGTCCGAGATCGACGCGAGCAGCGCCTGGATCGACCAGCCCATCGCCTTCATCGACGTCGAGACGACGGGGCGCGACCCCGCGGGGGATCGGATCATCGAGCTCGGCATCGTCATCGGCCGCGCCGGCGAGATCCTGACCCGCTACAACTGGCTCATCCATCCGGGGCGGCCGATCCCCGCGGAGAGCACAGCGATCCACGGCATCAAGGACGCGGACGTCGAGGGCAAGCCGTCGTTCGCCGAGGTCGCGGAGGAGATCCTCGCCTGCTTCAAGGGGACGATCCCGGCGGCGTACAACGCCGCCTTCGATCGCTCGTTCCTCCTCGCCGAGCTCGAGCGCGTGGGCATGCGGCCGCGCGAGCCGCCGCCTGCCATGCGGCGGGAGGTCGACTGGATCGACCCGCTCACGTTCGCCCGTGAGCTCTACAAGAACGAGGAGAGCCGAGCCCTCGGCGACATGGCCGCGCGGCTCGGGATCACGCTGGACAAGGCGCACCGCGCGACGGACGACGCCGAGGCGGCGCTCCAGGTCCTCTACGCGCTGGCGAAGGATCCGCGGGTGCCTCGCGCCTACGGCGGCCTGATCCAGGAGCAGCGGCGGCTGGTCCGCCTGCAGGATGAAGCGCGGAAGCTCTGGCGGAAGGCGCCTGCCCCCGCCGCGCCGCCGACCTCGAAGCCGAGCTGACGTCATGGCCGACGGGCCGAAGCGACGCCTCCCGATCGTCGGCGGCGGTGCGCCCGGCGCGGCGCCTCCCCGCGGCGCGACGGCCGCGCCGGAGAAGCGCAAGCTCCCCGTGCTGCAGAGCGGCGGCGACGACGAGGGAGAAGACCGTCCGCCGTGGCACTGGATCGCGCTCGGGACGGTGGCGACGTTCATCGCGTGGCTTCCGCTCGCGGGGCTCGTCAACACGCTGCTGCGCCGGATGCTCGAGCGGGCAGGGGACGCCGAGGCGCCGACGCGGGTGCGGCTCGCGATGGTCGGGCTCAACGTGATCGCGTTCGCGCTAGCCGGCGTCGCCGGGGGTTACCTCGTCGGGCGGTTCGGCGGGCGCGCAGGGCGGCGCGAGGCGGCCGCGAGCGGGGCCGTCGTCGCGGCGCTCGCCTGGGCGCTCGCGCTCGCCGAGGGCGCGCCGGCGGGCGCGCTGGGGTGGGCGCTGCTGCTCGTCGTGATGGTCGCGATCGGCAGCGCGGCGTCGACCGTCGGCGGCAGCGCCGGGCTCCGGGCTCGCTCCGGCGGGGCGCCTCGCTCGAGCTGAGCGCGCGCTCGCGCGCCGCCGGGGCGCGCGGATCGAGCGCGCCGCTCAGCCCGGATCGAGCCGGCGAATGGACGCGCTCGCCTCGGCGAGCGAGGCATACGCGAGGGCCGTGCGCGGGTCGCGCGCGTCGGGGGCGACGTCGAGCAGCGGCCTCAGCGCGAAGACCCGCTCGCACAGCCGCGGGTGAGGCACCTTGAGGTCCGGCTCCGCGACGGCTTCGCCCTCGATCCAGAGCAGATCCAGATCGATCGTCCGCGGGCCCCACCGCACCGGATCGGGTCGCCTCCGCCCGAGCGAGCGCTCCACGGCGAGCGTGCGCTCGAGGATCTCGCGCGCGGGCAGCGACGTGGCGACGAGCACCGCGGCGTTCACGTAGTCGCCTTGCGGCGGGCCACCTGCGGGCGGCGACTCGTAACGCGGCGACTCGCTGACCACCTCGATGTCGGGATCGGCGTCGAGCGCCGCGACGGCGGCGCGGATCGTCGCCAGGCGATCGCCCACGCTCGACCCCAGCCCGATGACGACGCGTCGATGAGATCTCATGGCGGCAACCTACCACGCAGCTCCAGGCTGCTCGCGACGCTCGGCCGTCGGGCCAGCGAGCGCGGGGCATCGCGGCCCCGGCGCCGGCGCGACGATCCGCGCGAGCCTCGCGATCACTCCCGCGGATCGGTGGCGCGGCGCCCGACGCCGAGCCGCCGGCCTTCCGGGCGCGGGGGGAAGACGCGCCGATCCTCGGGGTTGCGGCGCGGGATGGGCGAGCGGCGCTCGACGGACGTGTCGCCCTGCGCCGGCGGCCCGCCGCGCTGGAGGCCCACGAACAGCTCGCGCATCTCCTCGAACGTCTCCGGCATGGCGGCGGCCACTGTCGCCGCGTGCGACCGGCACAGGCTCAGCGAGCGCCCCTGGATGACAACGCGCGCCATCCGCGTCCTCGCGCGAGCGTCCCCGGACGGCACGCCCTCCCGGCTGTCCAGCTCGCGATCTTCACATACGGCACATCGCTCGAATGACTCGCCCATGGGGGAGCCTTCGCAGAAACCGGACCTCCGGGCCAACTTCCGGACGCCCGGGCGCGGCCGGTCACCCGCGCGTCCGGCCGAGCGCCCGCTCCTCGGCCCAGGCGATCACCCGCGCGGCGGGATCCTCGCCGGTGAAGCGGCCGAGCTCCTGGATGCCCGTCGGGCTCGTGACGTTCACCTCGGTCAGGCGCTCGCCGATCACGTCGAGGCCCACGAAGAAGAGGCCGTCGGCGCGCAGCCGAGGCGCGACCGCCCGGACGAGATCGCGCTCGCGCGGCGTCAGCTCCGTCGAGACCACGCGCCCGCCGACATGGATGTTCGAGCGGTGGTCGTCGTCGCGCGGGACCCGGAGGATGGCGCCGAGCGGCTCGCCGTCGAGCAAGAGGACGCGCTTGTCGCCCTGGACGACCGCGGGGAGGTACTCCTGCACCATCGCGAGGCGGTGCCCCTCGCTCGTCATCATGTCCGCGATCGCGCGCGCGTTCTTGTCGCGCTCGCTGATCTGCAGCACGCCGAGGCCGCCCGCGCCGTCCAGCGGCTTGATCACGGCCGTGCCGCCGAGGTCGCGGACGAACGCGTGGATCTGCTCGCGATCGGCGGTGACCAGCGTCCTCGGCGTCCACTCGGGGAAGTTCAGCGCGTAGAGCTTCTCGTTGGCGTCGCGCAGCCCGCGCGGGTCGTTCACGATGATCGGGCAGCGCCGCGCGCGCTCGAGGATCAGCGTCGCGTACAGGTAGCTGCGATCGAACGGCGGGTCCTTGCGGATGAAGATCGCGTCGACGTCCCCGAGGCGGAGCCGGCGCGGGCCGCCCGCGAGGTCGAGCGAGATGTACGGGGGCGCGTCGCCGATGATCACGGGCGTCGCCACGGCGTGCGCCTCGCCGCCCTCGATCGAGAGATCGCGCGGCAAGCAGTGGTAGCTCTCGTGTCCGCGCGCCTGCGCCGCTCGGATGAAGGCGAACGACGTGTCCTTGTCGTGCGCCACGCGGCTCAGCGGATCCATGACGAAGACGAAGCGCATGCGGTCTCTCGCGGGTCGGGGGTGGTCGAGGGGAGGGAGGGGCGCGCCCGCTCGGGCGGGCGCGGGCGCGGTCACTGCATCGCAGCGAGCACGAGCTGCGTGCTGAGGTCGTCGCCGAGATCCGAGGCGAGCGCGTAGCCGACGCCGCTGCGCTCGGCGGCGACGACCGAGTAGCCGTTGATCTTGCCCACGTAGACGGGGCGCTCGCGCACGACGCGCGGCTGGAGGATCGGCTGCGCCTTCTGCACCGGGACCGCGCGCGAGTTGAAGAGGTACACCGTCACGCGGTGGTTGCCCCTCACGACGTACTGGAGCAGCGCGGCGCGCCTGTCGCGCATCGTGTGCACGCGGGCGCCCATGAAGTTCACGGGCATCGACTGGAACTCCGGCCTGCGGACCGGCACGCCGACGAACGGATCGAAGCGCGGCAGGTCCTCCGGGTTGGTCGTCTCCGGCGGCAGCGGCTGGGCGTGCTGGGTGACGAGGTCGTCGAGCAGGATCTCGACGCTCTCGGCGCGCGCCGCGTCGGCATCCACCTTCGCCGCGCTCTTCGCGGCCTCCGGCGGCGGCGCGGCGGCCCGCTGCCGCGTCACGCCCACCATGAAGACGACGCCCGCGGCCACGGCGAGCGCGGCGGCGTACCCCCTGTGCACGAGGCGCGGCCTCGCCTCGAACGCCTGCGCCGCCTCGCGCGCCTGCTCGTGCGCGATCGACGCGGCGACGCGCGCCCGCAGCGCGTTCGGGCACGCGGCGGGCTTCGCCCGCTTCAGGCTCGCGCGCAGCGAGCGCAGCACCTTCACCTGCTCGAAGCACGGCGGGCACTGGACGAGGTGGGACTCGAGGTCCACCGCGTGATCCGGATCCAGCTCGCCGTCGACGTAGGCCGACAGCGCGTACTCGAACTGCGCACAGCTCTCGATCGACTTCGCGGCGCTCATGCGACACCCCGCTTCCGCTTGCGGTACGCGTCCAGGTCGGCAGGCGCCTCTTTCGGTGCTTCGGCGCTGACGATGCCCATCAGGACCGCGTGCTCGCGCAACGTCTTCTGGAGGAGCTTGCGGCCCCTGTGCAGCCGCGACATCACCGTGCCGATGGGGCAGCCCATCGCCTCGGCGATCTCCTTGTAGGAGAGCTCCTCGATGTCCGAGAGGACCACCGCGAGGCGGAACTCCTCGGGCAGCTCGTCGAGGGCGCGCTGCACCTCCGCCTCGACGAGCGGCGTGAGCGCCTGGGTCTCCGGATCGCGCATCGCGCGCATCGTTGTCGCACCGACCCAGCCGTCGGTGAGCGGCTCGGCGTCGGGGCCCTCGAAGATGCCCCGCTCGAGGCCCCCGCGCCGGTACCGGTTGATGAACGTGTTCGTCAGGATCCGGAGCAACCAGGCCTTGAGGTTGGTGCCGGGCTCGAACTGTTCCCGGGCACGCATCGCCTTGACGATGGTGTCCTGGACCAGATCCTCCGCCTCGGTCGAGCTCTTGGTCATCCTGCAGCTCACGCCGTACAGCGTGTCCAGATGACCGAGCAGCTCGACCTCGAAGGCGTCCGCGCGCCCCCCCTCACTGCTGGATAACGACAGGTCCTGCGCTACGGATGCAGGTTTCTTGCTGAAGAAGAACGGCATGGGATCGACAGGGGAACAGAGGGGCGGCCACGACTATTCCGGCCTGCTCTCGCTCCCCTGACCCTCGCCCACGGGCTCGTCCGTGGCGGAGCCGGCCTGGAGGGGAGCGGTGCCCTCGATCTGCTCACCCGCGCGTCCCTGGAGCTTCGCCTCCAGCTCGTCAATGCGCTGCGAAAGGCGCTTGACATCGGCCTGGAGATCGCGAACCAGCCCGAGACCCGGGAGGATCGCGCGGATGCGCTCGTCGACGGCCTGCTGCCACTGATCGAGCGTCTGCTTCGAGCTCTCGACGATGCCGCTCAGGCGACCCTTCGCGTGGCTCGACCTGTCCGGGTCGAGCGGCGGGGGCGGCTGGGACGGCGGCGTGGAGGCCGCCTGCTCCGGCGCGGGCGCCTGCGGGGCGCCCGGCGCTACGACCCCGCCCTCCCCGGGGACCGCGCCGGGGATGAGCCGGCCGATCGGCCCCTCGCGGAGCTGCGAGAGGAGCCGCTCGCCCCGCTCCTGGATCAGATCCCTCAGCGTGCCGAGCGGAACCGAGCGCGGCTGCGACTTGAGATCCTCCGAGATGATCAGCGCCAGCGTGACCTCGGTCTTGTCCTCCTTGGTCGCGTTGTCGATGATCTGGACCTCTTCGCCGGCCCGCACCATCTCCCCGATCTGTTGCAGGGTGACGTAGCGACTGTCCTTCGTGTCGTAGAGCTTCCGATTGGAGTAGCGCTTGATAACGCGACGCGGTACCTCGCCGCTGCCCAGGGTCTCCTTCGCCGTTTCCATCTCCTCTACGCCTCGAGTCGATTGGACCACCGCTAGAAACCTCGCGCAAGGAAAGATCACTCGATATCACTCGATAAAAGGGGCGGCGCTTGAAGGAGCCGGCGATCGAGCTGCGTGACGTGACCGCGAGCTATCCCACCGGGAGGCTGGCGCTGGAAGGGATCAGCCTGGCGGTGCGCGCGGGCGAGCTCTGCGCCGTTCTGGGGCCGAACGGCGCCGGCAAATCGACGCTGGTCCGGGTCCTTTCCGGGGCCCTGCGGCCGGCGCGGGGGGAGGCGAGCCTGCTGGGGAGGCCGCTCGGCGGCATGGACCGGCGCGCGATCGCGCGGTGCGTGGCTGTCGTGCCCCAGGGCATCGCCTCGGCGCCCGGGTTCACCGTGCGCGAGGTCGTGATGATGGGCCGCGCGCCCCACCAGGGCGCCTGGATGCGCGCCTCCGGCCGCGACGAGGAGGCGGTCGCCCGCGCCCTCGGCGCCTGCGACCTCGTCGAGCTCTCGGGGCGGCCGGTGGCCGAGCTCTCCGGCGGCGAGCAGAAGCGGGTCGCCATCGCAAGGGCGCTCGCGCAGGAGGCGCAGGTCTTGATCCTCGACGAGCCGGGGGCCCACCTCGACATCCGCCACTCGATCGAGGTCCACGAGGTCGTGCGCAGGGAGGTGGCCGAGCGGCGCCTCGCCTGCGTCGCCGTGCTGCACGACCTCAACGCGGCGGCCCAGTACGCCGACAGGGTGGCGCTCCTCAAGGGCGGGCGGCTGGTCGCGCAGGGCGCCATCGAGGAGGTGATGACCTACCGCCGGCTCAGGGACGTGTTCGAGGCAGAGCTCTACGTGGGGGTGAACGAGCTCGACGGCAGCCGGTACTTCCTCCCCGTCCGGGGCGCGCGCGACGCGCCGGCGCGCTGATCGGCGCCGCCCGCGGCCGGGGCCGAGCGCGATCCTCCGCAATCTCGACCGCCCGAGCGGCGCGGTTTATAAGCGGCGCCATGCGCGGATCTCCACCCTGGAGAGCTCTCCCTCGAGGCTTCCTCCCGTGCCTGCTGGCCCTTGTCGCGCTCCTCGGCGCGGCCGGCTGCGCCCGGAGCAGGACGGCGCCCGAGCTCCTGAACGTGATCGACGTCGTGCCGCGCGAGGTCGACCTCGGCGACCGCATCGAGATCCTCGGGACCAACCTGCCCACCGCCGAGGCGAAGGAGGCGGTCGTCACGTTCCGCGGGACGCTGAGGCGCCCGGGCCAGGCGCCGCTCACCGACCAGAGCATCGAGATCGACGACGCGCAGGTCAGCAGCAACAAGGTCTCGCTTGTCTTCTCCGAGGGGCTGCAGGCGCGCTTCGCCGGCCGCGGCGACGACGCGGTGCACACGACCTTCCACGGGGACGTCGTCGTCGAGATCCCCGCGACAACGCGGGGGGCGCTCCCCGTGGCCGGCACGGTGAGGGCGGTCACGATCGATTTCATCCCGCCGACCCCGCGCCGCGCCGTCATCGCGGCGCGCGAGAAGGAGGGGGCGCGCGCGCTCGCGTTCCTCGGCGTCGAGGTCGCGCCCGAGTCGCCGCCGTCCGGCGGGCTCGTCGTGACGGGCGTGCGCGACGCGAGCCCCGCCAGCCGGGCGCAGATCGCCCCGGGCGACGTCATCACGAGCTTCGAGGGCGTGAAGGTCCTCTCGAGGGGCGACGTGATCCCGAGCGGCCACGAGCGGCTGTCGACGGTCGGGATCCGGCGGGGCAGCGCGACGCCGTCCCAGGTCCAGGTCTCGACCGAGGGGTTCCACGCGAGCGCGCCGACCGACCTGCTCGGCGCCGGCATCCTCCTCGGCGTGGCCGCCGCGATCATCCTGCTCTTCATGGCCCCGACCGCGGGGATCATCACCTGGGTCGAGCGCCGCGTCTCGGCGCGCATGCAGTCGCGCATCGGGCCGAACCGCGCCGGGCCGCAGGGCTTCCTCGTGTGGATCGCCGACGGGATCAAGTCGATCCTCAAGGAGGACGTCATCCCGGCGGAGAGCGATCGCGCGCTCTTCCGGCTCGCGCCCTACCTCGTTTTCGTCGGCGTGTCGGCGACGTTCGTGGTGATGCCGTTCGGCCAGTACCTCATCGCGGCCGACCTCGACATCGGCATCCTCTTCGTCATCGCCGTGACCTCGCTCGTCACGATCGGCCTCATGACCGGCGGCTGGGCGTCGAACAACAAGTGGTCGCTCCTCGGCGGGATCCGCTCGGCGGCGCAGATCATCAGCTACGAGATCCCCGGCGCTGTCGCGATCGTGTGCATCGTCATGATGACCGGATCGCTGCGCCTCCAGGACATCATCGGCGCGCAGGGCGGCACCGGGGCCTCGTTCCTCGATATAGGCGGCTGGCCCTGGTACTGGTTCGTCTTCCGCAACCCGATCACGTTCGCGCTGTTCTTCCTGTACTTCACGACGGCGCTGGCGGAGGGCAACCGCGCGCCGTTCGACCTGCCCGAGGCGGAGAGCGAGCTCGTCGCCGGCTACTCGACCGAGTACTCGGGGATGCGGTACCTCTTCTTCTTCTTCGCCGAGTGGGCGAACGTCTTCGTGATGTGCGGCATCGCGAGCGCGCTCTTCCTCGGCGGCTGGCAGATCCCCGGCGTCTCGCCGGCCCAGCAGGAGGCGAGCTTCGGACTCCAGCTCCTCGGTGTTTTCCTCTTCCTGCTGAAGAGCTGGCTGCTCGTCTTCGTCGTCATCTGGATCCGCTGGACGCTGCCGCGCGTCCGGATCGACCAGATGATGAACCTCTGCTGGAAGTGGTTCGTCCCGCTCTCGTTCGGGGCCTTCCTTCTGACGGCGCTCTGGATGGTGATCGGCGTCAGCAAGACGGTCCAGCTCGTCATCAGCGTGGTCACCTTCGCCGTCTGGGCCTACCTGCTCGTCCACTTCATTCGCAGGGTCCAGTACAACCTGCGGCAGGCCAAGGTCGCGCTCCACCTGAATCCGTTCCTGTGAGAGCAAACCCCGGTGTCACCTCGGCCTTGCGCTGAGGTATGCTGTCGGGCGTGGCGGTCCCGTCGAGCCCGGCCTCCGATTTCTGCGCGGCGTGCGGCTTCCCGCTGCGCGGGCCGCGGTGCGAGGCGTGCGGGGTCGACCGCTCGCCGGCGATCTCGCGCAAGCCGCCGCCCGCGGACGCCGACTGGGACGGCAGCTCGATCGAGGCCTGGCGCGCGCGCGATCCGGTGCGCTTCGTGTCCCACTGCGCGTCGGCGGAGGCCGGGACGACCGTCCAGGCGACGACGCTGCAGGACGGCGTGGGGTGGATCGTCCCGCTCGGGGCGGCGACGCTGTTCGTCGCGCTCGACGCGGCGAACGAGCGGGTGTCGATCGACGTCCCGGTCGTGCGCGTCGCGGAGCGGCAGCGGGTGCCGCTCCTCCGGGCGGCGCTCGAGCTGTCCGGCGGCCCCGAGCCCTTCCGGCTCTGCCTCCGGGACGATCTGCTGCTGCTCCGCCGCGTCGGCCGCGTCGCCGCCTTCACGCCGGAGGCGCTGCGCCAGGCGCTGCGCGAGAGCGGCGAGGCGGCCCAGCGGCTCGGGGCGACGATGGCCGCGTGGTTCGACGCGCGACAGCCGTTCTCGGAGGAGCAGCGGGCGAGCCTGACGTGGGCGTCGGCCGGCCGCGCGCGGCCCCTGAAGAGCTTCTCCATCCCGCCGGCGCCCGGCCGCCCGGCGAGCGCTCCGTCGGTGCGGGCCGTAGCGCCCCCGCCGCCGATCTCGGCGGTGCGGACGCCGCACGAGGAGCACTCGGCGTGGGCGGCGCCCCCGCTGCCGCGCCTGCCGGAGTCGGTTGCGCGTCCCATCCGCGACGCGGACGTGATCCCCGACATCCTGTCGCCGTCGCTGGCGTCCGTCCCGGCGCCGACGTCGATGGCGACGTCGGCGAGGAACGGCGGCGCGCCGCCGGCCAAGGCCGGCATCCTCCCGCCGGCGCACGACGGGGGCGCCGCGTCGAAGTCGATCAGCAGCGTGGCGATCCCGGGGCCCGAGGCCGGCGCCGCGAAGCCGGCCCCGGCGACCGCCGCCCCGCTCTCGGGGGAGCCCGCGCCGGCCGCGGACACGCCGGCGCAGATCGGCGATCGCCGCAGCGCGCGCACCGTGCCCTTTCGCCGCTCGAACTCCAGCGTGATGGCCGCCGTGACGACGCCGGTGTCGGTGCGCCCGCCCGCGCTGCCGGAGGTCGAGATCGACCCGCCGTCGCGCCAGAACATCCCGTCCCGCCCCGAGTCGACGAACACGCCGGCGGACCGGTTCTGCCAGCTCCTCCGGGACGCGCAGGTGCTCGGCGCGGCGCTCAGCTTCCAGGAGCGGCCGGGCGTGATGGTGCTCCTCATCCGGTGCACCGTGTTCCGGGCGATCTACGAGTACGGCGACACGATGCCGGACGCGGTGGCGCACCTCTACCGCTGCACGGCGGCGGCGACCCGCGAGCTCATCCAGGCCGACGGCGGCGCGCGCCGCGGCGGCACGGCCGGGGTCGCGGAGCCGGCGTTCCTCGCGATGGAGCGCCTCGTGACGCTGCGCGGGCAGGTGGCGGAGGAGAAGCCGCTGCACGTCGATCCGCTCACCACGGCGGCGCTCGCGCGCGAGCACCTCGGCCGCTACCTGCGCGAGATCGAGCGCGCGCCGGCCGACCCGATGCTCCGCCACTTCCTCGCGATCGGCGCCCTCTCGGAGCTGCTCGTGCGCACGAAGCTGCCCCTCAAGACGGAGCAGCGGCTGCGCGACATCGTCGCCTACGCGCAGCGCGACGGCGCGAAGCCCGGCACGATCGATCTGCTGATGACGGCGCTCTCGAGGATCGTCGCCCAATGACGTCGCAGCTCGCGGCGCACGGCGACGGCGATCTGGCGCTGCTCCACGAGCGGGTCGCCCGCGCGCGCCGCTCGATCGTGGCGATCCGCGCCGGCGCGCTCGTCACGACCGGCTGGGTGGCGCTCGGCAACGGCGTCGTGGTGACGAGCCGGCGCGGGCTCGGCTACCCGACGGAGGTCGCGCTGACGCTCGAGGACGGGCGGAGCATGGCGGGGCGCGCGATCGCCGCCGACGTGGGGCGGGACGTGGCGCTCGTCGCGCCGGGCGAGCCGCCGGGCGTCGCGGCGCTCGCCGTGCGCGCCCCGGTGGAGCCGCGGCTCGGCGAGCGCGTCGCCGTGCTGAGCTGCCTGCCGGGGCAGACCCTGCGCCTCGCCGTCGCCAGGGTGTGCCACGTGGCGCGCAGGGTCGACGGGCAGCTCCCCGCGTTCGAGATCGACGTGGCGGCCCCGCTCGGCGCGCCGGTGCTCGACCCGGAGGGGCGCGTGCTCGGGGTGGTGGCGGCGCCGTCCGGCGCGGCGGGAGAGCTCCCGGGCCACAGCGTCGTGCTGCCGGCGGGCTCGTTCCAGCCGCTGCTCGCCGCGGTGGACCGGCCGCTCGTCGAGCTCAGGGACAGGGCGCCGGTCTACCGCTGCCCGGCGTGCGACGAGCCGTTCGACGTCGAGGGCGATCGCTGCCTGGGCTGCGGCCGGCTGCTGCCGCACGCGTTCGCGCCGGCCCCGGCCCGCGCGGGGGTCGAGCGGGTGATCCGCCAGGGCCTGTCGGCGCTCGGGATCATCGCGAACCGGGCGCGCGTCGGCCCGAGGACCTGGCGCATCGCGCAGCGGCCGTTCCCGGCGGCGGAGACGGCGACGCAGGTGGACGTCGAGATCGACGAGGCGGGGCGCCTGCTGACGCTGCGCGCGCCGGTCGTCGGCCTTCCGGCGGCGAACCACGAGCCGTTCTACCGGTTCCTGCTCACGATGAACGACCAGACAACGGGGGAGTTCCGCGTGTCGATCACCGGCGACGAGGTCTCGGTCTCGTGCGTGGCGTCGCTCGAGGGCTTCTCGGACCACGACGCGGCGCTGCTCATCGACGGGCTCGTCCAGATGGCCGACGAGTACCGCCGGACGCTGGCGGAGACGTTCGAGGCGGCGCCGCGGTTCGAGTCGGCGGGGCGCTGAGGAGGCGGGGCCGGCGGGGAGGCTTCGGGCGGCGGCGGGGAGGTTCCGGGAGGCGGCGGGGAGGCTTCGGGCGGTGGCGCGAGAGCTTCGCGCGCGGTCCTGGAGCTTCCCGTGCGGTCCTGGAGCTTCGCGCGCGGGTCGGAAGGTTGAATTCCCCGGGAAATTCGCCCCCAGACGCGCGCCGGAAGGCGCCGGGGGCGCGGCGGACGCCGCCAAGTACGCGAAATCTCGTGCTCCGGAGCGCGCGGGAAGCTTCCGGAGCGCGCGCGAAGCTTCAGGACCGCGCGCGAAGGTCTCGGGCGCGCGCGCGAAGCTTCCGCAGCACCCCGGGCGCTGGAGCCTGTGTCTCGGATTACTGGAGATCGGCGCCGCCGGTCTCTTCGACCGGCTCGGCCGGCCTGGGCGGCGTGGCCGTGGGCGTGGCCGGCGTTGTCGCGGGCTTGCGCTGGGGCGCCTTGCGGCTCGCGAGGCCGAGGCGGATGAGGTAGCTGCGCTTCTTGACGACGGCGCGGGCCGTTGTCGCCCACTCGTCGAACCAGCCGCGCAGCTTGACGAGCGCCTCGCGCCGTCGCGCGGCCTCGGGGAGATCGATTGTCTCGGGCAGAGGCGATGTCGGCCCGAGCGCCACGTCGACGAGGCCCTTGAGGCGCTTGCGCTCGGCCTTGTCGAGGCCGCGGGTGGCGAGGAATGCGACGGCCTTCTTGTCGCCCTGCTTCGTCGCGGCGCGGTCCGGATCGGTGCCATTCTCGAGGGCGTCGATCCGCGCGAGGAAGGTGGCCACTCCCTGGACAGCGGCGGTGCCGGTGGAGGGCGAGAGGTCCTTGAATACGTACTCGTGCACGTCGGGGAAGCGCCGGCGGAGCGCGGCGCCATGACGGGCGTAGTTGGGCTCGTCCCACTGGTCGAGCTCCCCTGTCGCGGCGCGCTGCGCCCTGGCATCGTCGGTGTCGGCCGGCGCGCCGGCGGTCTTGCGCGGGGCGGCGAGGACGTCGAGGAGGAGCGCGCGGCCCTCCAGGATGTCGTCGTCGGTCATGCCCGCTCCGGCCATCAACGTGCGAACCGCGGCGACGGCGCCTATCCCCATCAGGAGCTTGGTGGCGCGCTCCGGCGTGGCCTCGAGGACTGCATTCGAATACTCCATGACTGATTTCCTCCCTGCCGGCCGGCAAAGCCGGGCGGCGGCAATGAGGAGGGAAGATGCAATGGGAGTCGGCGCTGTTGAAAAGGGCTTTCTCGCCTGATCAACCGTCGGGTTTTTGCTGCCTCGACCTGCTCGATCCGTAGTGGGCCTGCCGTCGGGCTGCCCGTCATCTGTCTCCCGTCTCCGTCTCCCGTCTCCTACCAATGCCCCACCGGTCCCGTGTGGACGCTTGCCGCCCACGAATGAGCGGGTGAGCGTGCGCGGGAGAGAAGACTCGCGGGGTGGAGGGAACCGGTGTGATCAGGAGAAAAAGATCGAGCCGGCGGACGGCCATCCTCGTCGCGGCCGTGGCCGTCCTGGCGCTGGGCGCGATGGCGACAGGGTGCTTGTGGCCGCGCGAGGAACACGCGCCCGGCAGGTTCTGCGCGCAAGCCGACACCAGCACTCTCGAGCACTGCGTGGACGCGAGCGAGGGCCCGGGCAGCGCGTGGAGCAAGGCCGAGGAGGACGGCGAGCTGCCGATCCAGATGTGGGCGTTGCCGCCGTTCAGCGGGCCCGACGCGTTCGTCGCGAGCGAGGCGGAGCTCAGGGCCTGGTTCGACAATGTCGATCGGGCCGTGGCCTACGTGCGGGATGAGGAGAAGCACGCCGAGTCGCTCCGGGCGACCCTGGACGGCGAGCTCCTCGGGCTGCTCCTGACACACAGGCGTCATCAGAAGGAGATCCTCGACGAGGAGCCGGTCCGCGCGGCCGACAACTTCACTCGGGCGATGGCCGACAAGGCGCGCGCCGAGGAGGAGCCGCTCGCCGCCGCGCTCGCGGCGGACAAGCAGGCGCTGGCTGCGGCGCACGCGGTCTTCGACGAGGCCCGGCGCGACGCCGCGCCACTGCAATCGAGGTACGCGGCCGTCGCGGCGCGGTTCGCGGACTACCGCGCGACCGAGGCGGCGGAGACGGCGGCGTACGCGGCGCTCTCGGCGGAGGCGTCGCGGTCGGACATCGACGCCCTCGACGGCGCGGAGGAGGCCGTGCTCGCCGCGGCGCGCGAGGCGAGCCGGGCGCCGAACGAGCTCGCCGCGGAGATCATGACGCTGTCGGCGGAGCTCCAGGCGCTCGCTGTGTCGTTCGAGGAGGCTATCGCGCCGCACAAGGAGGTCCTCGCGACGCACGGTGCGGTGGTGCCGGACATGACCTCGGGGGCGCTGCGCTCGCTCGGCACGATGCTGGGCTACGCGCAGCGGCGCGTCGCGCGGAGCGACGCGACAGCGACGGCGCTGCTCGGCGGCATCGCGCTTCGCCGGGAGGCGCTCCGCGTGTTGCAGGGCGATGAGGGCGCGCGCGAGGCGGTCGCGCGGTCGCGGAGCCGGAGGGCGTCGGAGCGGTTCCGCGAGGGAGCGCGCGGGCGGGCGGCGGCGCTGTCGGCGGCGCCGCCCGTGAGCGAGAAGCTCGGGCTGCCGCTGCTCGCGGAGCGGTGCGGGGAGCTCCTGGCGCTGGTGCAGATGCGGCCGCTCTGCGAGGCGGCGGGATCGTCGTGGCGCGAGGCCGGGTGCGCGGAGCTTCGAGGGCGGTTCGACGGCGCGGAGGAAGAGCTCAGGACAGGCCTGCCGCGGAAGATCGCGGCGGGCCTTTCGGCGCTGCGGGAGAGGGGGATGGCCGCGGCGGCGCTCGATGCAGCGCAGGCAAGGCTCGACGCGGGCGACGTGAAGGGCGCCGCGATTGCGTATGACGCCGCCGTGCGCGGCGCGGAGGGGACATGAGCGGATCGAAGAATGTCACGCTGCGCCGCCGGGGCGCCGTGGTGCTGCAGAAGCTCGTCGCGCTGGTCACGGTGCTGGCGGTGCTGTCGCCGTCGTTCGCGCGGGCTGGCACGCCGTACACCCTCCTCTGGAGCAACCACCAGGACGTCGGCTCGTGCGGGATCGCCGAGCTGGACAGGGAGGGCGGCGCCTTCTTCGAGGCGAACCAGACGCCGCTGCCCACGTACTCGGTTCCGGACGCGCTGCAGATCGAAGCCGATGGTTCCCAGAGCAACACGTTCGAGGCGGAGTTCGATTCGGTGCTGCTTCGCATGGGCAGCAACGACTTCCACTTCCGGGCCCACACCGTCAACGGCGGCAACTGGTGCACCCACGCGCACGACGTGGTGCACCTCGTGTCGGAGCCGCTCGGGCTGAACAAGCCGCTCTTCAACATCCGCCGCGACGGGGCCGGGTTCGAGGGCAACACCGCGGTCGACCTGAGCCTCGCGGAGATCAACCCGGAGCTGGCGCGCGACATCGCGGAGCTGGAGGTCAGGATCGCCGGGCTGATGACGGCGCTCCTCCGCGACGCCGCCAGGGTCGCGGACCTCCGGGCGAGGATGGACCTCTTGCGGCAGCTCGACACGGAGCTGCACGACCTGGTGCAGCGGCCGCTGGACGAGATCTCGCGGACCGACCTCGACGCGATCCTCGACCGGTACAAGGACGTTGTCGACGCGGAGACGCGGGCGGCGATGCAGCAGCTCGTCGACGACCTGAAGAAGAGCGTCAGCGACCTGGAGAGCGAGCTCGCGCGACTGCTTGACGAGTTCGGCGCGCAGGCGGACGAGCTGGCGGACCTGGCGACGCAGGACGCGCGCGCCGAGGGGTGGGATCCGGACGACCCGTGGAGCTACGCGCTCGGCGAGAGCGACGTGCCGTGGGTGGAGGTGCCGGACATCGCGGAGGTGGATGGAGCGTTCGAGGAGGGGAGGGACCCGTACGCGGCGTACGCGGACACGGTGATCGCGGCGCTGGAGGCGGCCGTGAGCGGCGGGGTGGTGGTCGCGCGGGCGGACTTCGTGGCGAACGTGAGGGCGTGGCGAGAGAACAGCGCGGCGCTGGAGATCGCGCTGCGCGACCGGATGGGGGTGTCGCTGGCGGAGACGAACGCGTTCCTGAAGGCGCAGAACCGGATCGCGGCGGTCGTGCGGCGGTTCATGGATGCGTCGGACTGGTTCGTGGACTCGCCGGTGCCGGCGGACCTGCGGGCGGTGGTGGACACGGTGCTGAAGCCGAGGTTCGACGCGCTCGCCGACCAGATGAAGGACAGCCTCAACCAGTGGACGGGGGCCGGGCTCGACCTGGAGCAGACGCAGCTCTACCAGACGATCAGCGCGTTCGCGGGGGCGATGTCGACGGTAGCGAAAGGCGTCGAGGCGTACGGCGAGGTGATGCAGACGCTGGTGCACGCGACGACGCGCATCGGGGTGGGGTTCGTGCCGGTGGTGGGGCCGGCGCTCGACCTGTGCGAGGCGGTGACGGGCAAGGAGTGGTGTGTGCCGTCGGGGCAGGAGCTGAGCGACGAGGAGCGGATCTTCTCGGGGCTGGGCTTCGGGCTCGGGGCGGTCGGGCCGATGTGGCGCGCGGTCAAGACGAGCAGCGGGCTCAGGCCGGCCGCGATCCGGGTGGCCGGGGAGATCGCCGAGATCGAGGAGGCGTTCGCCCAGATCGTGAAGACGAACCGAGTCAGGGGGTACAAGGGGCTCACCGGGGCGATCACCAAGTTCGAGGTGGACATCTTCGAGAAGAAGGCGGCGAAGTTCCTGGTGGACGACGGCCGATCGCTCGTCGGGGTCGGCGACGACGGCGTGCGCAAGGTGGTCGGCATTCCGAAGACCTCGCGTCCTAAATCCAAGGAAGCGATGGCGCCTGACTTCGTGTCGATATCCACGGGTCACAAGCTCATCATCAGCGAGGCAAGGGCGGAAAGATCTATGTTGAAGACGTGCGCGTGCAGCTATCAAACGCCATGAAGGCCCTGAAGAACAAGGGGCTCGATGGAGACGTGGAACGCGTCGAGCTCATCATGGAGCAGGGAGCGAAGTTTGATGATGAAAACTTCACTGTTCGGGACGGTTACCTGTTCAACGGGAGAACGGGCAAGGCCGTGACGTTGGAGGGTTTCAACAAGTTCATCATGGTGATCCGGCTATGAGTGTGTCAGGACCTCACTTCTTCGCCTGGTGTGATGAGGCAGAACGGATCGACGCGTTCGCCGCGGCACTGTCGGCCCTCATCCCCTCGGGAGAGCTCATCAGTCTGATGATGAGTTCCGAGGAAGGGTGCGAGACGCCTTCCGTGGACGAAGTGCTCGCGATGATTCGCGCTCACTTCGGAGGATGGAACAATGCTCACGTTCTCTCCGGCGTGAACTTGAGAGATTCTGAGCGCGATATATGTTGTGGTATCGCGTGCTACACCGACGAATGCGAGCGTCGCTCTCCCGGCGGCCCTCTCAAGTTGCGGATATGCGAAAAACGGGATTTCTTTCCGTACGAGATCGCCGTGGGCGGCGGCCCCCGCTCCGTGGAGGCTGAGGCCGTGGTCGCTTGCCACCTGGTCCAGGGCGACATCGAGGATCTCCTGCTCCGCCTCTGCGCGCCGGACGCGAGCGGGCGCGTGCCGGCTGGCGCCTGCACCGACAAGGAGGACTGGCTCGCCCCGGTCGAGATGTGCGCGACCTATACCGCGAACGCGGAGGAACTCGCGCGCGACCTCGCCCTCTCCTGGGTGAGCTTGCACGAAAAGCAGAGCGTGTCGTGCATCGCGGGCATGTCGCTGGATGCGCTGCACGCCCGCATCGACGCCGCGCCGCGGGGCGCGCGCGTGCCCATGAAAGGCACGCACGAGCTCAGCGGCTCGCTCCCGCGCGAGACCGTGCTCAAGGCGCTCGCGACGCAGCCGGCCACGCTGCTCGATGCGCTCGAGGCCGCGGCGGTGCCCGACGACACGTGGCGCGCAGCCGAACCCCAGGCGCACGAGATCATGGAGCTGCTCCGCCAGCTCGCGGAGGCAGCCGAGGGCGAGGGCCCGCCCGCTTTTCGGGCAAAGGTCATGACGCGCGGGCACACCCGCTTTCTCGAAGAGCACGCGCCCTTCCACGTGCGCCGCCTGCCGAGCGGCGGCGTCGTGCTGGCGACTCATCCCTACCGTACGCTCTGGCCGCTCTGGTCCGACGCGCTCTTCGTGCTCGGCCTGATGTCCTGACGTAGGTCGTGCACGTCCTCGCTTGTCCGGACTTCGCACTCGGGCCGCAGGCACCAGACGGCGCACCCCTCCCTGAGCGCGCGGAGCGCGCGATTTGGGAGGGGCGGACCGCGCGCAGGCGCGGAGCGCCGAGCACGGGCCGGGGGTGGGCATCCGCTCTATCTCGGCCTTCCTTCGCTCTTTCAGAACCTTCCTCATCGACGACCAACACCGAGGGTGAGGCCCGGACGACCCGTGGAACCCGCGCGCCGCCGCCTCGGCAGTCGCAAGCTCGCTCTCGCCTTCGGGCGCATCCTCGACGGCATCCACGTAAGCACGCCAGAGGGCCAAGGCGGAGTAGGTCAAGCTCGGCCATGGTGGACCGGGCTCTCCGTTGATGAGCCCCTCGCTGCTCTGGAGATGGCCTTCGCCCCTCGGGCCGGCGGGGTGCTCGCCCGGACAGCCGGAGTGCGGCGGGAGCAACGGGAAGAGCGCTCTCCCAGAGCCTCCCCGCCCCGACGCGCACGCCTGTGGCGGACGCGGGCGGGCTCGACGTGCTCGCGTCGGCGCCGTCCAGGTCCAGCGCCCCAAACGCACAGCACGTGCAGGAAGTCAAGCCACCGCCGTCGCGCGGGTTCACCCGCCAGCAGGGCCGCCCAGGGCGAGCCCGGCCGCGCCGCAGGGGCGCGGCGCTCCCGCGCCGCCCGCCGGGACTCTCGCCGAGCGACACATGGTAGCGTGCGCCGCGCCAGCACGACGCCGTGCGGCCATCCCCGTCCCCAGAGGAGACCATGAAGCGAGAAAAGCGACTGACCAAGCGCGAGCGGAAGGCGCTCGCACCGGCGCGCCCGGCGGCGCAGCCGCACGAACACAAGCACATCCACTGCGTCGCCTGCGGCAAGCACCTCGATGCGGTGGAGTTCGGGGCGCAAGGGACGGCCACATGGCTCCAGTGCCTGCACCGGTCGCGCTTCGCGTCCTGCACCGTATGCGTCGAGATATCGAAGCGTCTCCTGGCCGAGCACGACCGCACCGGACAGCCGGTGCAGTCCGCTCAGGCATGGCACTGAGAGCAAAACCACCGGCCGCGAGCCCGACCGGCAACGCCTGAGGACGCTCGCACACAGCGCACCACAGGCGGACGGTCAGGACAGGTCGTCAGCGCACCTCCTTCGCCAGCTCACCCACGCGGCCGTCCACCCCGGATACGCTTGCGCTCGGCGCCCTTTGCGCCAATGGTTTGCGCCCCATTCATCTCGGAGGATCTGCATGACGAAACCAATCCGCCGCGCGGGCGTCATCGGCGCGGGCGTCATGGGCAGCGGCATCGCCGCCCACTTCGCGAACGCCGGCATCGAGGTCTTGCTCCTCGATATCGTGCCCCCGAACCTCAGCGAGGCTGAGCGGCAAGACCCGGCCGCCAGGAGCCGGTTCGCCGCGGGCGGGCTCGAGAAGGCCCTCAAGGCCAGGCCCGCCGCGTTCTTCCACCCGTCGCACGCCCGCCTCGTGCGCACCGGCAACACGGAAGACCACTTCGCCGAGCTCGCGCAGTGCGACCTCGTCATCGAGGCCATCATCGAGAAGATGGAGCCGAAGCGCGCCCTCTTCGCGCGGCTCGAGCAGGTCATGCGGCCGGACGCGATCGCGGCGTCGAACACCTCCGGGCTCCGCATCGAGGAGATGATGCAGGGGCGCTCCGAGGGCTTCCGCAAGCGATTCCTCGTCATGCACTTCTTCAACCCCGTCCGGTACATGAAGCTCCTCGAGCTCGTCACCGGCCCCGACACCGATCCGGCCGTCGTCGCGCGCGTGCGGAGGTTCGGCGAGGACGTGCTCGGCAAGGGCATCGTCTTCGGGAAGGACACCCCGAACTTCGTCGGCAACCGCATCGGCACCCACGCGATGCTCACGGCCATCCACCTCATGATCGAGGAGGGGCTCGCGCCGGAGGACGTCGACGCCATCACCGGCGTCGCCATGGCCCACCCGAAGAGCGCGAGCTTCAGGACAGGCGATATCGTCGGGCTCGACACCTTCGCCCACGTCGCCGAGAACTGCTACGCGTCGCTCGACCGCGACGAGGACCGCGAGGTCTTCAAGCTGCCCTCGTACATCCAGAGCATGATCGAGGCGAAGCTCCTCGGCGACAAGACCAAGGGCGGCTTCTACCGCAAGACCAAGGACGGGCTCGAGACGCTCGATCCCGCGAAGCTCACGTATCGGCCGCACGGCGGCGACGAGGCGATCAAGAAGGCCACGAGGTCGTGCGAGAAGATCGAGGACCCGGCCGCGCGCGTGAAGAAGCTCGCCGGCGACCCGGGCAAGGCCGGGCAGTTCGCCTGGAAGGTGCTCTCCCGCTCGCTCGCGTACACGGCGCGCCGGATCGGCGAGATCACCGACAGCATCGTGGCCGTCGATGACGCCATGCGCTGGGGGTACAACTGGGAGCTCGGGCCGTTCCAGACCTGGGACGCGCTCGGCTTCGCCGAGACCGTCGAGCGCATGCAGAAGGACGGCATCAAGCTGCCCGAGTCGATCCTGCGCATGAAGCAGAGCGGCGCGACCTCGTTCTACCGCGCCGACGGCGCTGTGTTCGACCTGCTCAAGGGGGAGTACGTCGCCCGGAAGCTCGATCCGCGGAACGTCACGCTGGCCGGCGCGCGCGCGGCCGCGAACGGCGTGAAGGCGGTGCTCGCCAACGACGGCGCAGAGGCCTGGGACCTCGGCGACGGCGTGCTCGGCGTCACCTTCAAGACGAAGGCGAACAGCCTCGATCCGGACTCGATCGGGATGCTCACGCTCGCCGCCGAGAAGGCCGAGCAGGACTTCCGCGCGCTCGTTGTCTTCAACCAGGGCGAGCACTTCTGCGTCGGTGCCAACCTGTTCCTGGTGGCCATGGCCGCGGGGAACAAGGACTGGGACGCGATCCGCAAGATGGTGAAGGCGTACCAGGACGCGACGCAGCGGCTGAAGTACGCGAGCGTCCCCGTCGTGGCCGCGCCCTACGGGATGACCCTGGGCGGCGGGCTCGAGCTCTGCTTCGCCTGCGACGCGGTGCAGGCCGCCGCCGAGACGTACGCGGGGCTCGTCGAGGTCGGCGTCGGGCTGATCCCGGGCGGCGCGGGGACGCTCAACATGCTCTGGCGCGCGCTCGAGGGCGTCCCGGAGGGCGTGCCGGTGAACGCGTACGACCTCGTGACGCAGGTCTTCAAGAACATCGCCCTCGCCAAGGTCGCGACGAGCGCCGACGAGGCGAAGGCGCTCGGCTTCTTCCGCAAGACCGACGGCGTCTCGTTCGATCGGGCGCGCCAGCTGTACGAGGTGAAGGCGCGCGCGGTCGGGATGGCCGAGGCCGGGTACCACGCGCCCGTGCCGCGCGCCTACAAGCTGCCGGGCGAGAGCGGGATCGCGACGCTGCAGATGATGATCGACACGCTCGTCGCCGGCGGCCACGCCAGCGAGCACGACGCGAAGATTGCGCGCAAGCTCGCCGAGGTGCTCTGCGGCGGCGCCGGGGGCGCGGCGCGCGAGGTGACCGAGGACGAGATCCTCGAGCTCGAGCGCGAGGCGTTCGTCAGCCTGTGCGGTGAGCCGAAGAGCGCCGAGCGAATGCAGTACATGCTGATGAACAACAAGCCCCTCCGGAACTAGGTGAACGCCATGGTCGACGTCGTAATTGCAGAGGCCGTCCGCTCGGCCGTTGGCCGGGCCCACAAAGGGTCGCTCGCGCTGAAGCGCCCCGACGAGCTCGCGGGCGAGGTCGTCGCCGCGCTGCTCCAGCGCGTCCCCCAGGTGAAGCCGGAGGACATCGAGGACCTCGTCCTCGGCTGCGCCATGCCGGAAGGCGAGCAGGGGCTCAACGTCGCGCGCGTCGTCTCGCTCCTCGGCGGGATGCAGCAGGAGAGCTCCGCGATCACCATCAACCGCTTCTGCTCGAGCGGGCTGCAGGCGATCGCGAACGCGGCGGGGAGCATCGCGATGGGATCGGTCGACATCGCCGTCGCCGGCGGCGTCGAGTCGATGAGCATGGTGCCGATGACCGGCAACAAGCTGAGCGCGTCGCCGGAGGCGATGGAGCGGTGTCCGACGGTGTACACGCCGATGGGCATCACCGCGGAGAACGTGGCGAACAGGTTCCAGGTGAGCCGCGCCGACCAGGACGCGTTCGCGCTGAAGAGCCACCAGAAGGCGGCGGCGGCGCGCGCGGCGGGGCGGTTCGAGGACGAGATCGTCACCGTGAAGGGCGTGCGCTACGAGAACGGCAAGCGCGCGACCTTCGACTTCCGCACCGATGAGCTGATCCGCAAGGAGACGACCGCGGAGGCGCTCGCCGGGCTGAAGCCGTCGTTCGCGGCGAAGGGGAGCGTCACCCCGGGCAACAGCTCGCCGCTGTCGGACGGCGCCGCCGCCGCGCTCGTGATGAGCAAGGCCAAGGCGGACGCGCTCGGCGTGAAGCCGCTCGGGTTCTTCAGGGCGTTCGTGACCGTCGGCGTCGACCCGGCGATCATGGGGATCGGCCCGGTGCCCGCGGTGAAGAAGCTGCTCGCGAGGACGGGGCTGAAGATGGCCGACATCGACCTCTTCGAGGTCAACGAGGCGTTCGCGTCGCAGGCCGTCCACGTCCAGCGGGCGCTCGAGATCCCCGAGGAGAAGCTCAACGTGAACGGCGGCGCGATCGCGCTCGGCCACCCGCTCGGGTGCACCGGCGCGAAGCTCACCGCGACCGCCCTCTACGAGCTGCGCCGCCGCGGCGGCCGGTACGCCATCGTCACGATGTGCATCGGCGGCGGCATGGGCGCGGCCGGCCTGGTCGAGCTGGCCGGCGCGGCCGCGCGCGCCTGAGCCCCCGCCGCTGATCCTCCCCGCTGCGCGCCCCGCCGCGAGCCCGAGCCCCGCGCTCCGGCTTTCCTGCGGCGGGGCGATGGCCTATAGATCGCCCCATGTCCATCCACCTGACCACCTTTCAAGGGTCGATCCCCGAGGCCTTGAAGCGGGCCATCGAAGAGAAGATCGAGGGTTCTACCGCCGAGGTGACCGGCGGCGGAGGGCACTTCAACCTCGTCGTGACCTCGCCTGTGTTCGCCGGCAAGAGCATGCTGGAGAGCCAGCGGCTGGTCTACGGGGCCATCGCGCACCTCATGGCAGGCGATCAGGCCCCCGTTCACGCCATCGACAGCCTGAAGACGCGCGCTCCCTGATCGGCCGCGCGACCGGCGTGGGTCAGCGGCGGAGGTCTGAGCGCTGGCGGAGCCGTGGCCTCGCCGCTCGCCTCTCCTCCACCTCGCAGGCGCGGCTGCAGCCGTCGCCGTCCGCTGTGTTGCCGTCGTCGCAGCCCTCGCCCCCGGCGCGGATGCCGTCGCCGCACACGGGCACGCACGCGCTGGGCTCGCCGCTGCAGCTGTAGCCGACGTTGATATCGCAATCCGAGCTGCAGCCGTCGGCGCCGTTCGTGTTGCCGTCGTCGCACGTCTCGGTGCCGATGAGCAGGCCGTCGCCGCAGACCGGGCCGCAGGAGCTCGGCTCGGCGCTGCACGCGTAGCCCGCCTCGATCCCGCAGACCGCGTTGCAGCCGTCTCCCTCCGCTGTGTTGCCGTCGTCGCAGGCCTCGGCGCCGCGCACGAGGCCGTCGCCGCACACCCCTCCGCCGTCACCGCCGCTCCCGCCGTCGCCAGCGCTCCCGCCGTCGCCGGCGCTCCCGCCGTCACCGCTGCTCCCGCCGTCGCCGGCGCTCCCGCCGTCACCGCTGCTCCCGCCGTCGCCGGCGCTCCCGCCGTCGCCGCGGCTCCCGCCGTCGCCGCCGCCGGTCGCGGCCGTCGTGCTCGTCACGGAGCTCGCGTCCTCCGCGCTCGAGGCGGCCCCGCCGGCCCCCCCGCTGCCGTCGCTCGGGTCGCTGTCTCCGCACGCCGGCAGCGCCATGACCGCGATCGCCGCGGCCAGCTTCGTCCACTTCGCTTGCAGCATACATCCCATCCTGGCGCGAGGTCCTCGCGTGACGCGTGCCGAGCACCTGTCACGGCGATCCTTTCACGCAATACCCGTCTCCGATCGCCAGGACAACTTCGCGCCACGGTCGCCGCCGGCGCGCGACCGCGCGACCGCGCGACCGCGGCCGCTTCCGTCGCTCGCGCGCCCGGCCGGCGGGCGATCCCCGGCGAACCGCGAGCCCCGGCGCGGGCGATGATCGCGCGCGGCGCCCCGGTCGGGCGCGCGGCACGTGGACATTTCTGATCCAGGTATCCCCGCCCGCGCCGCCGCGAAGACCCGCCGCGCCGTCTGTTTGACACCGCAATTCACGCGGTGGTACGTGGCGGCCAGCGCCTGATCCATGCGCGCTTGCCCGATCGCGACCTCACGAACCCGAGGACCTTGCCATGATGCCTCGTTCCCCGTTGCTCCCCGCCGCCCCGCCCCCAGGCGGCCCCGGCGCGCCAGACGACCGGCGCGCGCCGCCCGCCCACGGTCGCCCCAGCCGCCCGAGCCGCTTCGCCGTCGGGCTGCTCTCCATGCTCCTCGGCGGCGCCGCGATCACCGCCGCCGCGCCGGACGCCGCCGCGCAGGACGCCGGCAGGGACAGGACGCGCACGGGCAACGGCGCCAACGGCGACGGCATGGACCTGCACCTGTTCCGGCCGGCGGTCGACTCCAAAGGTCTCTTCTCGGTCAACGGGGCAGACATCCTCGGCGCCAACGATATCAGCCTGGGGCTCGTGCTCGATTACGGGCACAACATCATGCCGCTCAACGAGAACGCCCGAGGGACGGGGGTGATGCTGAATCACGCCTTCCAGGGGACGTTCCAGTTCGATTACGGCATCGCCAACTTCCTCGTCGTCGGGCTGTCGGTGCCGGTGGTGCTCAACGGGGCGAAGGCTGTTGACGACATCGGCCCAGGGCCCGGCGCCAACTACGACGACGACGCGCTCGACGCCCAGACGCTCGGCAACCTGGCGATCCACGCCAAGCTCCGCCTGCTCCGCCCCGATCAGGACGTGATCGGGCTCGCGCTGATCGCGCAGGCCGGCGTCGGCGTGGGCGGGAGCGAGGACTTCGCCTCGGACCCGGGCTTCTTCTTCTGGCCGCAGATCGTGCTCGAGAAGCGGCTCGGCATCACCAACCCGTTCCGGATCGCGGTGAACGCCGGATACCGCGGCCACACAGGGAAGAACCCCGCGTTCGGCCTCCGCCAGGACGGCATGACCTTCCAGCTCAAGGAAGGAGACTTCGAGTACTCCGACCTGCTCACCGGCGGGTTCGGGATGAGCTACCGCGTCCTCACGCCGCTCGACCTCGTGGCCGAGACCTACCTCACGCAGCAGGTCGGCGGCGGCGACAGCAGCCGGCAGAAGCTGTCGGCCGAGGCGATCGGGGGCATCAAGCTCTTCATCGAGCGGAACAGCTTCCTCATGCTGGGCGCGGGCGTCGGGTACACGCCCGGGTTCCAGGCGGCGGAGCAGCGCGCGACCCTCGGGTTCGTCTTCGAGCCGTCGATCGGCGACCGCGACGGCGACGGCATCAAGGACGATCAGGACGACTGCCCCGACGAGCCGGAGGACTACGACGGCTTCCAGGACACCAAGGCGGACTCGCCCCCCGGGAAGTACGGCTGCCCGGATCCGGACAACGACGAGGACGGCATCCTCGACGTCGACGATCGCTGCCCGAACAACCCCGAGGACCGCGACGGCGACGAGGACGACGACGGCTGCCCGGAGGGGAGCGACGGCGACCGCGACGGCGACGGCATCCTCGACTCGCGCGACAAGTGCCCGGACGAGCCGGAGGACCGCGACGGCTTCCAGGACAAGGACGGCTGCCCCGATCCCGACAACGACAAGGACGGCATCCCGGACAAGTCCGACCAGTGCCCGAACGATCCGGAGGACAAGGACGACTTCGAGGACGAGGACGGCTGCCCCGACCCCGACAACGACAGGGACGGCATCCCGGACGTTGTCGACAAGTGCCCGAACGAGCCCGAGACGTTCAACGGCCTCGAGGACGAGGACGGGTGCCCGGACAAGGGCAGCGTCGTGATCGAGGAGAACAACATCGTCATCCTCGAGAAGATCCAGTTCGCGACAGGCAGCGCCGAGATCCTCCCGGAGTCGTTCGGCATCGTGCAGGCGGTCGCCGAGACGCTCAAGCACCACCCGGAGTTCTCGATGATCGAGGTGCAGGGGCACGCCGACGAGCGCTCGGCCGACGCGTACAACCTGAAGCTGACCCAGTCCCGGGCCGACGCCGTCGTGGCGGCGCTCGTGCAGCGCGGGGTCAACCGGAACGCGGTGCGCGCCATGGGCTACGGCGAGTACTGCCCCCTCGACCCGGCCCACAACGCGGCGGCCTGGGAGAAGAACCGGCGCGTCGAGTTCAAGGTGGTGCGGACCGACAAGGGGCCGACCAACGTGGAGCTCGGCTGCGCCCTTGCCCGCTCCAAGGGCGTCGTCCCGCCGCCGCCCTGAGCGGAGCCGGCCGCGCGCGGCTGCCCGCGTCGCCATGCCGCGCGCCCGCCGATCTGGACAGGACAGGCCGGCCCGGGAGACAGTGACACAATGAAGGCCCGCGCCTGGATCCCCGCCGCCGCAGCGACGCTCGCCGCGGCGGTGAGCGGTTGCATCGACACCGACGCCGCCGTGTTCGTCGAGCCGGCCATCGCCGCGCCGGAGGCGACCGTCTCCGCGAGCGCGCTCGGGACGAGCCTCGAGGCGCGCTTCACGCTGGAGCTCCACCTCGGCCCGCGGGCCAGCGGCCCCAGCCGCGTCGCGGTCCGCTCCTTCGAGATCGCGAGCGCCGATCAGAAGACCTCGATCGTCGCGCCGCTCCCCGTCGAGACAGCGACGTCGCTGCCGGTCGAGGTCGCCCCGGGCAGCGACGTGACCGTGGCGTTCACCGTCGACACCAGCGCCGGGGGCGGGACGCTCCCGGGCGACGCCGCGGCGGCGCTCTGCGCCGCGGAGGGGATCCGGATCACGGGCGCGATCGAGGACTCGCTGGAAGACGGGGCGACGCCTGTCGTCTCCGAGGTGTTCCTCGCGCGCTGCCCGTGACGCGGCGCGTGCGCCCGGCGCCGCCCCGCGTGCGCCCGCGGCCGCGCCCGCGGCGATGAGCGGCGCCATCGCGCGCGCGCCGCGCTAAATAGAGTCCATGGCGTACGAAGAGCGCACCTTCCCTCAGGAGACAGAAGCGGACAGCGCGCTCCGGTCCCCGGCTGCTGCCGACGAGAGCCGCGCCGACGCGCTCCGTTACACGAACGGCGGGGGCGGCGAGGGCCTCGGGCTCGACGAGGGCGGGCTCGCCGCGCTCCGGCGCGCCGTGGCCGCGTGGCGCGAGGGCCCGGTCGCCGAGGCGTCGGCGCGCTTCCCGCCGCGCAGCGAGCGCTTCACGACCTGGAGCGGCGTCGAGGTGCCCGACCTCGCGACGCCCGCCGACGCGCGGGCCGACCACGCGGCGGATCTCGGGCTGCCCGGGGAGTACCCGTTCACGCGCGGCGTCCAGCCGACGATGTACCGCGGCAAGCTGTGGACGATGCGGATGTTCGCCGGCTTCGGCACCCCGGAGCAGACGAACGCGCGGTTCAAATACCTGCTCGCCGAGGGGCAGACAGGCCTGTCCACCGCCTTCGATTTCCCGACCCTCATGGGGTACGACTCCGACTCTCCGCGGTCGCTCGGCGAGGTGGGGATGTGCGGTGTCGCGGTCGACACGCTCCGCGACATGGAGGTGCTCTTCGACGGCATCCCGCTCGACCAGGTGACGACGTCGATGACCATCAACGGCCCGGCCGTCGTGCTGCTCGCGTTCTACGTCGCGCTCGCCGACAAGCGCGGGATCCCGCGCAAGCGCATCGGCGGCACCGTGCAGAACGACTGCCTGAAGGAGTTCATCGCCCAGCACGCCTGGCTCGTCCCGCCGCGCCCGGCGATGCGCGTCGTGACGGACATGATCGAGTTCTGCGCGCGCGAGGTGCCGCGGTGGAACTCGGTGTCGATCAGCGGCTACCACATCCGCGAGGCCGGCTCGACCGCCGCGCAGGAGCTCGCGTTCACGCTGGCGGACGGGCTCGCCTACGTCGAGAGCTGCGTCGAGCGCGGCCTCGACGTCGACTCCTTCGCGCCGCGCCTCTCGTTCTTCTTCGACCTCCACAACGACTTCTTCGAGGAGATCGCGAAGCTCCGCGCCGCGCGCCGCATGTGGGCGCGGTTCCTCAAGGAGCGCTACGGGGCGAAGAAGGCCGAGAGCATGAAGCTGCGGACGCACGCGCAGACGGCCGGCGTCTCGCTGACGGCGCAGCAGCCCTACAACAACGTGGTCCGCGTCGCGCTCCAGGCGCTCGCCGGCGTGCTCGGCGGCACCCAGTCGCTCCACACGAACTCCCTCGACGAGACCTACGCGCTCCCGACCGAGGAGAGCGTGACCATCGCGCTCCGGACGCAGCAGATCATCGCCCACGAGAGCGGGGTGGCGAACACGATCGATCCGCTCGGGGGGAGCTACTACGTCGAGTGGTTGACCGACCGCCTGGAGCAGGAGGCGCTCGCGTACATCCAGCGGATCGACGAGATGGGCGGGATGGTGCCCGCCATCGAGAAGGGGTATCCGCAGCGCGAGATCGCCGCCTCGGCCTACCGGTTCCAGCGAGAGCTGGAGTCGAACGAGCGGATCATGGTGGGCGTCAACCGCTATGCCGCGGCGGGCGAGAAGACGATCCCCCTCCTGCGCATCGACGAGGAGGTGCAGCGCGTGCAATGCGAGAACCTCGCCCGGGTCAAGGCGCAGCGCGACCAGGACCGGGTGCGGAGCGCGCTGGCCGAGGTGCGAAGCTGCGCGCGCGGCCGCGACAACCTCATGCCCCCCATCATCGCGGCGGCCAGCGTGTACGCGACCGAGCAGGAGATCTGTGACGTGCTGCGCGACGTCATGGGGACTTACAGCGACCCGGCAGAATTCTGATCTCCCGCGCCGCCCGCCGGGACGCCCGCGCCCGCTGGCGCGTCCGATCAGGTCACGGGCCGCACAGCGGGCCCAGGAACCCCCCTCTATTCGTCAGGTTGACACTTCTCTACCTCGGCCGGTAGAGTGCGCCGGCGTCAGGTTGCCGCAGTCGCGGCTCATCCGTGGCGCCGCCGTACGGTCTGCTGTTGTCGCTGCGCTGCGGCGCTGCGTGCTGTCGGTCGAGTGAGAGGATCGTCGCGGGCGACCGAGGTCGCCGCGAGGGAGCAAGCTTATGAAGAGTCGATCCATGTCGCGCCGCTATTTTGCCCTGTCGGCGCTACTTCTGTCCGTCGGCGCCACGGCGGCCTGTGACAACAAGGAAGGGACCGCCGGCAAGGAGCCGGGCGCGACGCCGGCCGGGTCCGGGACGGCGCAGGCGGGCGGGGCCAAGGGCGCCACGAAGTTCGTCACCATCTCCAGGGAGCAGCAGGCCTCCTGGGTGCGCAACTTCAACCCCCTGCTCGGCGAGGGGAGCGTGCGCTTCCCCACCGTGGCGGGCATCTACGAGCCCATGATCGTGTACAACACGATGAAGGGCGAGTTCGTGCCGTGGCTCGCCACGAAGTACGAGTGGAGCGACTCGAACAAGAAGCTCACCTTCACGACCCGCACCGAGGTCAAGTGGTCTGACGGACAGCCCTTCTCGGCGAAGGACGTCGCGTTCACGTTCGGGCTCCTCAAGAAGTTCCCGGCGCTCGATCAGACGGGCGTGTGGAAGTTCGTCGACTCGGTGGAGGCCAAGAACGACACCACCGTCGAGTTCCTCTTCAAGGAGCCGTTCGTCCCCGGGCTCAGCTACATCGGCCACCAGCCGATCGTGCCGGAGCACAAGTGGAAGGACGTCGCCGACCCGGTCACGTTCTCGAACGAGAACCCCGTCGCGACGGGCCCCTTCACCGAGGTGAAGACGTTCCAGAACCAGATCTACGAGCTCGGCAAGAACCCGAACTACTGGCAGAAGGGCAAGCCGGCGGTCGAGGGCCTGCGCTTCCCGGCGTACCCGGGCAACGACCAGGCGAACCTGGCGCTCATCAACGGCGAGGTCGACTGGGCCGGCAACTTCGTCCCCGATATCGACAAGACCTACGTCGCCAAGGACCCGCAGAACAACCATTACTGGTTCCCGCTCGTCGGCGGCACCGTGACGCTCTACCCGAACGCCACGAAGAAGCCGTTCAACGACATCAAGCTGCGCAAGGCCATCAGCATGGCCATCGACCGGGCCCAGATCGCGAAGATCGCGGTCAACGGCTACACGGTGGGCGCGGACGGGACCGGGCTCGACGACGCCTACGCGCGCTGGCGCAACGAGAAGGCCGTCGCGGCCGGCGACTGGACGACCTACGACGTGGCCAAGGCGAACGCCCTCCTCGACGAGGCCGGTTACGCCAAGGGCTCGGACGGCATCCGCGCGAAGGACGGCAAGCCGCTGAAGTTCGACATCAACGTCGTGACCGGCTGGTCCGACTGGGTGCGCGCGGTCCAGATCACCGCGCAGAGCCTGAAGGCCGTCGGCATCGAGGCCACGCTCAAGACGTACGACTTCAGCGCGTTCTTCGAGGCGCTCCAGAAGGGCACGTTCGACATGTCGATGGGCTGGACCAACACCGAGCCCACGCCGTTCAACTTCTACCGCGATCTCATGGCCCCGGAGTTCGTGAAGCCCGTCGGCGAGGTCACGAACCGCAACTGGCACCGCTTCGCCGCCAAGGAGGCCGAGCCGCTGTTCAAGCAGTTCCAGGCCGCGACGGAGCCGGCCGATCAGAAGCGCATCATCGACGAGCTGCAGATGATCTACGCGCAGCAGGTGCCGGTCATCCCGCTGTTCAAGAACCCGTCCTGGGGCGAGTACAGCACGAAGCGCTTCGTCGGGTGGCCCAGCAAGGAGAACCCGTACGCCAAGCTGTCGCCGAACAACTCGCCGGACTACCTCCTCGTCCTGACCGAGATCAAGCCGAAGTGACGCTCCCCGCGCTGCGCGCCGGGTAGCCGGCGCGCGGCGCGCGTGCCTCACCGCCGCTTCTCTCGCCTCTCCGCGCCTCCCGCGCCTCCCCCTCTCAGCACAAACCTTGGCCGCTGGCGGCGCCGGTGCGAAGATCGCGCCGTATGCTCCGCTCGGGTGTCCAGATCGCACGGTTCGCTGCGCTCCTCTCCGGGGTCGTCCTCGCCGCCTGCGGCGGCAACCAGCACGCGGGCGCCACCGCGTTCTGGGAGGGCGACACCGTCGAACCTTCCAGGCCGAAGGAGCAGGAAGGCGCGAAGCAGAAGGCGCCGCGGCGGGCGTTCGGCACGCCCGACGACTACGGCGGCGCCCCCACGACGCCGCAGGAGCGGGGGGCCGCGTCGTGGGTCGGCGTGCGGCACGATCTCGCGCTCGCGAGCGCCGCGTCGCGGAAGGAGCGCTGCAACTGCCTGGCCGTGGAGGTGGCGGAGGCCGGCGATCCGAGGTTCCAGTGGGCGGCCGGCGCCCCGGAGACCGGCGCCGACACGCTCGCCGTCGCCCTGAGCGCGCGCGGCGTCTCGTGCCCGGGCGGCCCTGCCGACGAGGAGCGCCGGCGGCCGTCGATCTCGGCGGTCGATCAGGAGGGGAACGACATCGTCATCGAGGTCGAGGAGCTGCCGCCTGGACGGCCGATCGCGACAGGCGCCGTGATCCCGAGGCCGGCCGCGGGCGGGGCGATCTACGTGAAGGCGCGGAGCGCGGCGGTGCCTTACGCGCGCGCCGCCGGGGGCGCGCGCTGCAAGGTCTACTGAGCCGGTCGGGGCTCAGAGGGCGGGAGCGCCCGCGCAGATCCAGTCGGTGATCGTCTTCAGCTCGGCCGCCGGCAGCGGCGAGCCCGGGGGCATGGCGAGCTCGTCGGGGTCGCAGAGGTCGACGTCGTTCAGCTTGTTCAGGAGGTAGCTGCTGCTCGGCATGAACGGCACGACGAGCGCGTGCTCGGTGGAGCAGGAGTTGGCGCTCTGATTGACGAGCGAGCCGACCGCCGTGTCGAGGCGGAGGTCGAGCCCGCCGGCCGGTGTGGTGGGGTTGCCGTGGCAGAACTGGTTCGCGCAGCTCCGCTCGAGGATCGGCCGGACGTCGGCGAAGGTCGCGGTGTCCGGGCCGCAGGCGGGATCGCCCGGAGGCGCGCCGCCCTCGCCGCCCGCGCCGGCGGAGGTTGTGGTGGCGGAGGTGGAGCCGCCGCCGTCGCCGCCCGTGCCGGCGGAGGTTGTGGTGGCGGAGGTGGAGCCGCCGCCCTCGCCGCCCGTGCCGGCGGAGGTGGTGGTGGCGGAGGTGGAGCCGCCGCCGTCGCCGCCCGCGCCGGCGGAGGTGGTGGCGGAGGTGGAGCCGCCGCCCTCGCCGCCCGTGCCGGCGGAGGTGGTGGTGGAGGTGGAGCCGCCGCCCTCGCCGCCCGTGCCGACCGTCGTGGCATCACCGCCACCGCCGCCAGCGCCGCCTGAGCCCGCGCTGCTGCTCGTGGACGTGCTCGAGCTGGTGATGATCGGGCCCCCGCTGCCCTCGACCGACACGATCGAAGGCCTTCCGCTGCCGCTCCCGCAGAATCCCCACGTCGTGGAGCGGCCCGGGTCCAGCCTGGCGTTCCAGTCCATGTTGGCGGCGGTGAGCTGCCCGTCCGATCGGGTGAGGTTCGCGACCCACGCGTGGTCCAGCGTCGATCCGTTGAGCCCGACGACCATGCTCCAGCCGGTGGTCACGGTGGAGCTCCTGTTCGTGATCGTCACGCTCGCGCAGTATCCGCTTCCCCAGTCCGACGGGAGCGTGAGCAAGGCCTCCATCGTGCCGTCCGCGCTGAGCAATCCGGAGCGCAAGGAGTCGCTGTGCTCGTCGCCGGGGCCTCCAGGGCTGCACGCGAGCAGGAAGCATGCGAACGAAGCAGAGAGGGTGCCAAGTAAGCGAGTGGTGCGCATCAAGGTTCTCCAGGTCGATTCGGCGGAATCGCAGGTTTTGCTCAAGATGGATAAGTGAATCAGCTCGCCTGCGATCTTTGCCGCTTCATTGGTTCGTGTTCGTCATTCCCGGCCAGCATTCGATTGATCACGGCTGTGCCCGCCAATTCGCGCTGGCTGCGTCGATGATCGTGTCCGCCAACCTGTGTCGGCCGCGTTGAACGCGGCCGTGTCCGCCAATCCATGCTGGCGTGATGGGTGCTCCGCACATCCTGTGCCGGCCGCGACCCTGGCGATGATGTCGTTATCAGTGCCATCGCGCGTACAGGCGCCTGTGCGCGCGATGGCACCGATCATGAAATCACGCTGGAGCGGCTCGGGCGCGTCGCTCGGATCCCACGGGAGCTCCCTTGTGACGCGTCCCAGGGGCTCGCCTCTGGTTCCGTGGTGATCCCGTGATGGGCAAGACGATGGACCATCGAGCAACAGAGGTCACAGGATTTTGTTGCTGAGCCCGGCTGTTTCCTCTGTGCCTCGGTCGTTTCTTCTCCCATGAACCAGGGACGAGCCTGGGCGACGCGGCGATAGCCATCCTTCGACGCGCCGGACGGTCGCGTCGCTGCTGATGTCGAGTCGATTCGAGCTCAATCGGCGGGAGCGCCCGCGCAGATCCAGTCGGTGATCGTCTTCAGCTCGGCGTCCGACAGCGACCCGCCCGGGGGCATCTTGCTCTCGTCGGGGTCGCAGAGGTCGACGTCGTTCAGCTTGTTCAGGAGGTAGCTGCTGCTCGGCATGAACGGCACGACGAGCGCGTGCTCGGTGGAGCAGGAGCTGGCGCTCTGATTGACGAGCGAGCCGACCGCCGTGTCGAGGCGGAGGTCGAGCCCGCCGGACGGTGCGGTGGGGCTCCCGTGGCAGTACTGGTTCGCGCAGCTGTCCAGGATCGGCCGTACCTGGGCGTAGGTCGCCGTGTCCGGTCCGCAGGCCGGATCGGCCGGAGGCGCGCCGCCGCCGCCTGTGCCCCCGGCGCCACCGGTGGTGGTGCCGCCGCCGGTGCCTGCATCGCCGCCCGCGTCGCCGCCGCCCACGCCGCTGCTCGCGTCCGCGCCGCCGGTGCCGGCGGTGGTGCTGCCGCTGGTGCCGGCGCTGCTGCTCTGGCTGGAGCTGCTGTCGCTGCCGGTCGTGCTGGCGGCGTCGCCGCCGCCGGTGCCGAAGTTGTCGTTGACGTAGTCCTCGATGGCGTCAACGTTGCAAGCCGCCGCCGATAGGCCGATGGACATGCAAAAGACCAGTCGAAGCGAAGTGTTGTAGTAAAGCAAGGTACCTCTTCAAGGTGTTGGCCGCGCGACGTACGCCGCGCAGGCGGTTCACGGAGAGATAGAAAGCATGACCGCGCACACGATGCAACGCGTGATGGCAGGTGAGCTGGTCACTTTATGCATGACATCACTGCAATGCACTGTCGGCGTTGGAATATGGTGTGCTGTATGGCGCCCAGTCTCGGTGCGCAGGTGGGGGTTGCTGTCGGATGCTCAGAGATGCCCCACGTCATGGTGGAATGGATAAAATGCCAGTCTGATCTGATCTCCGACTCCTCGAGATCGTGCCCGAGTGACATCATCTCACGCACGCAGGAATGGGCTATGCAGCAAGGAGCTCAGGATTTTTCTTCCTCGCTCCGAACACTCATGATGTCCTGACATGATTTTTCCGGCATTGCCGTCCCATACGCGGTCCGTGCCACGTTCTGCATGCCGTATGTCGTTGACATGCGTCGCGATCCGTTCGAGTCTCGCGGGGCGATAGACCACTGCAAACTTCCGGGTAGACTCGACCGCTCGCGCAGCAGCTCGTCGCCGTCGCGTGATCGCGCCCGATGCCGCGTCCACGGTAGGCCCGCGGAGAGGGTGTTCGCCGCGCGGGGTGGGGGATGGGCCGATGTCTGAGGCTGAGACAATGAGCCTCCGGCGCAGCCGGAGGCTCATTGTCTCAGCCGAGTTCGGCGGGGCCCCCACCCCGCGCGGCGAACACCCTCTCCGCGGGCCGGGCGTCCCGGAACCCCCCGCTCTGCTGGAGGCGTGTGGCTCCGGAACGCAGCGCTGCCCGCGAGCTATCCCGCGAGCGCCTTCGACGAGAGCAGCTCTCCCGGATCCCGCTCTGCCATCTCCGCGAAGCGCGGCAGCTCGCCGAGCCGCCGCGCCGTGGTGGCGGAGATCTCGGCGTCGCGCTCGAACGCGATCGCGCGGCTCAGCCCCTGCTTGGACACCCCCCTAAGCAGCGCTGGCGAGTGCGTCGTCGCCACGATCTGGCAGACCGACGGCCGCGCCGCCCCCTCCAGGAGCTGCGCCAGCACGCCGGCGCGCTCGGGGTGCAGGCCGGCGTCGGGGTCCTCCACGAGGAGCAGCGAGCCCTCGGGCGCCGTGAGCACGCCGGCGATCTTGCCGAGCACCCGCAGCGCGCCGTCCGGCAGGCTCGGCGCCGGGATGCGCGCGCCCCCCTGCTCGACGAGCACCATCATGACGTCGCCGAGGCCCGTCTCCGCGAACTCGATGTCGCTGATCTCCGGCGCGAGGATCGATCGCACCCAGCCGAGCACGTCGGCCTTGTGATCGGCCTCCTGGCAGAGCCACCGGAGCACAGCGGAGAGGTTCTGCCCGCCGGCGCCGAGGTTCTCGATCTCGTGCGGAACATAGCCCCTCATGCGCGAAGGATCGATGTCGACGGACAGCGTGCTCCGCATCGCGACCTGGAGCGCGTTGCAGAGCGCGATGACGTCCGCCAGGCTCACGTCGTCGGCGCGCCCGCGGTGGTGCTCGATCTGACCGAGCAGGCTGCGCCGCGCGGGGTTGCGGTCCATCGAGGCGATCCGCATCGAGCGGCCCTTCTTCGACGCCGCCTTCAGCGCGCCGCCCGCGGCGAACCCCTCCAGCCCCCGCAGCGCCGATGCCGTCGTGTCGAAGAGCAGCCCCCCGGCCGACCTCGCCTCCAGCGACTCGTGCTCCACCATCACGTCAGGCTCGACCTGACACGTGATCTTGTGTGTGAGCTCCTCCTTCCCGATCGCCCATCGGCTCTCGATGGTGAACGATTTGGCGCCCCTGTACGTGGCCCCCTGCGTGCCGCCGCGCAGGCCCGGCCAGATCTCGCGCCTGCCGTCGACGCGGCCGCGGAAGATGTCGCACAAGGGGAGATCGAGCCCCACACCCTGCAAGAAGCGCAGGGCGTCGAGGAAATTGCTCTTGCCGGAGCCGTTCGCCCCGAGCAGCAGCGTGAAGGGGGAGAGCTCCACCGTTTGATCGGCGAAGCTCTTGAAGTTCTTGAGTCGAATGGATGTCAGCATGCCTGGCCGCCCGCCGCCGTCCATGTAGCCAGGCGGTTGGCCGGATGTAAAGCGCCGGCCGACGGATCAGCGAAAGTCCAGGAGCTCGATGTCGAACACCAGCATGCCGGCCGGGGCGCCGGGGCGCGCCGGCTTCTCGCCGTATGCGAGGTCGGCGGGGATCCAGAAGCGCGCCTTCTCGCCTTTCACCATGAGCTGTACGCCCTCCGTCCACCCCTTGATCACGCCGCCCACCGGGAAGGTGGCCGGCTCGTCGCGCACGATGGAGCTGTCGAACATCTTCCCGTCCGTCGTCCACCCCGTGTAGTGCACCGTGACGCGGCTCGTCGGCTTGGGGTGCTCCGTGCCTGTGCCCTTCTGGAGCACCTGGTAGGCGAGCCCCGAGGCCGTCTTCTTCGCGCCCTTCGGCGGCGCCTTCACGTCCGCCGGGGCCGGCGGGGGCTTCGGCGCGGGCGCGAAATCGAGCAGCTCGACGTCGAACACCAGCATGCCGGCCGGGGCGCCCGGGCGCGTGGGCCGGTCGCCGTAGGCGAGGCTCCCGGGGATCCAGAGACGGCGCTTCTCACCCTTGCTCATGAGCTGGAGCGCCTCCGTCCAGCCCTTGATCACGCCGCCCACGCCGAAGCTCGCCGGCTCGCCGCGGAGGACGGAGCTGTCGAACATCTTCCCGTCCGTCGTCCACCCCGTGTAGTGCACCGTCACCTTGTCGTCCGGGCCGGGGTGCGCCTGGTCCTTGCCCGGCGTCAGCACCTTGAACGCGAGGCCCGACGCCGTCTTCTGCGCGTCGGCGGGCGGCGCGGCGACGTCCGGCGGCGCAGCCAAGCCGGCGGGCTCTGCAGGCGCCTGTTGCGCCGTCGGCTCGGCGGTCGGCGCCGCCGGCTGGGCCGAGGCGGGCGGCGGGGGCTCGGCGGTCGGCTGCGAGCTGGGCTTCTGGTCGCAGGCCGCGAGAGGGAGGGTGAGCATCGCAAGGAGGAGAGCGCAGCGCTTCATGGGCGGCTTCATAGCTCGTCTGCCGTCGAGGGCCGGTATTTTTGGCGAGGTGCGCGCCACATCACGCGCCGTCCGTCGGTCGCGGATCGGCGCGGCGGACGGCCGCCCTCGCCGGCGTTCGAGGAGCTCGACCAGCCTGCGCGGACGGTCTAGCGTGCGCCCCGCCATGGCGAGATCACTCTATTTCTTCGGTGCGGGGGAGGCGGACGGGGACGCACGACAGAAGGACCTGCTCGGCGGAAAAGGAGCAGGGCTCGCCGAGATGGCGCGCCTCGGCATCCCGGTGCCGCCGGGCTTCACGGTCACGACCGAGGTCTGCAACGCCTATGTCGCCGCCGGCAAGGCGCTCCCCGCCGGCGTCGAAGACGAGATCAAGGCGGCGATCGGCCGGCTGGAGTCGCTGCTCGACGCGCGGTTCGGGAGCCCCGAGGCGCCGCTGCTCGTGTCGGTCCGCTCGGGCGCGCGCGCGTCGATGCCAGGAATGATGGATACAATCCTGAACCTCGGCATCAACGACGAGATCGCGAGGGGCCTGGCGCGGCGCACGGGCAGCGAGCGATTCGCGCTGGACGCGTATCGGCGCTTCATCCTGACCTATGCCGATGTCGTGCTCAGGGTGCCCCGCGACCGCTTCGACGAGGCGCTCGGCCGCGCGCGCCGGCAGGCCGCGGCGCGGCTCGGCGTCGACGCGACGCGCCTGAACGCCGCAGAGCTCGAGCGCGAGGTGCCCGACTCGCTGCTCGACGCAGCGTCGCTCGCGTCCCTGATCCAGCAGCAGAAGGACATCGTGCGCGAGGCGGCGGGGCGGCCGTTCCCCGACGACCCGTTCGAGCAGCTCCAGGGCGCGATCCGCGCCGTATTCGATAGCTGGAACAACCACCGGGCCCAGGTGTACCGGAAGATGCACGATATCCCGGAGGCCTGGGGGACGGCCTGCAACGTCCAGGCGATGGTGTTCGGCAACCTGGGTGACGACTCCGGCACCGGCGTCGCGTTCACGCGCGACCCGTCGACGGGAGAGCGGCGCTTCTTCGGCGAGTGGCTCCCCAACGCGCAGGGCGAGGACGTGGTGGCGGGGGTGCGCACGCCGCACCCGCTGTCGAGGTCCGGGGCGGGCGGCGACGACGACGAGCGCTCGCTCGAGGCGCGGATGCCGGAGGTGTACGCGAAGCTCGTCGCGGTGCAGGGCAGGCTCGAGCAGCACTTCCGCGACATGCAGGATCTGGAGTTCACGATCCAGCGGGGCGAGCTCTTCCTGCTCCAGTGCCGCACCGGCAAGCGCACCGGCCGGGCGGCCGTGCGCATCGCTGTCGAGATGGCCCGGGAGGGGCTGATCAGCCAGCGAGAGGCGATCTTGCGCGTGGACCCGGGCTCGATCGACCAGGTGCTCCACCCGAGCATCGACGAGGCCGCGCCGAAGAAGCTGCTCGCGCGGGGGCTGCCGGCGAGCCCCGGGGCGGTGACGGGGCAGGTGGTGTTCAGCGCCGACGAGGCGGAGCGGCGCGCGGGCCAGGGCAAGGCGGTGATCCTCGTGCGCTCCGAGACGTCGCCCGAGGACATCCACGGCATGAAGGCGGCGCGCGGCGTGCTCACGGCCCGCGGCGGCATGACGAGCCACGCGGCCGTGGTGGCCCGCGGGATGGGCAAGAGCTGCGTGGCCGGCTGCTCGGCCATCAGCGTGAGCCAGGGCCAGATGGCGGTGACGGTCTACGACGACAACGGGCACGCGACCGGCGCGATCACGGTGAAGGCCGGCGACCTGATCACGCTCGACGGCGGCACGGGCAGGGTCTACCTCGGCGCTGTGCCGACCGTGCCGGCGGCGCTGAGCGGCGAGCTCGAGGAGCTCATGGGCTGGGCCGACGCGGTCCGGCGCCTGCGCGTGCGGGCGAACGCCGACACGCCGCACGACGCGAGGACGGCGCGCAACTTCGGCGCGGAGGGCATCGGGCTCTGCCGCACCGAGCACATGTTCTTCGACGAGGAGCGCATCCAGGCGATGCGCGAGATGATCCTCGCCGAGGACGAGGCGGGGCGGCGGCGCGCGCTCGCGAAGCTGCTCCCGTTCCAGCGCGGCGATTTCGTGGGTGTTTTCCGCGAGATGGCCGGGCTGCCGGTCACGATTCGGCTGCTCGATCCGCCGCTGCACGAGTTCTTGCCGCAGGACGACGCGCTGCTCCGGCAGCTCTCGAGGGCGATGGGGGTCAGCGCGGAGGCGCTGCGGCGCAAGGGCGAGGAGCTCGCCGAGTACAACCCGATGCTCGGCCACCGCGGCTGCCGGCTCGCGATCACGTCGCCGGAGATCTACGAGATGCAGGCGCGCGCCATCCTCGAGGCGGCGTGCGAGGTCGCGGCGGCGGGCATCGAGGTGAAGCCCGAGATCATGATCCCGCTCAGCATGACCCGGCGCGAGCTCGCCATCGTGCGCGGGCTGGTCGAGGGCGTGGCGGAGGAGGTCTTCGCCGAGAAGGGGCGCAGGGTCGATGTCCGGGTCGGGACGATGATCGAGCTCCCGCGCGCCGTGATCATGGCCGGCGAGCTGGCCGAGGAGGCGGAGTTCTTCAGCTTCGGCACGAACGATCTCACGCAGACGACGCTGGGCATCTCGCGCGACGACGCGGGCCGCTTCCTCGGCGCGTACGTCGAGGCCGGCATCTTCGCCAAGGATCCGTTCCAGTCGCTGGACGTGCCCGGCGTCGGCGCGCTCATCGAGATCGGGCGGGATCGGGGGCGCGCGGCGCGGCCCGGGCTGAAGCTCGGTGTCTGCGGCGAGCACGGCGGCGACCCGAGCTCGATCGCGTTCTTCGAGCAGGTCGGGCTCGATTACGTCTCGTGCTCGCCGTTCCGCGTCCCCGTCGCCCGCATGGCCGCGGCCCAGGCGGCGCTCGCGGCTGGGTCCTCGAGCGGTCCGCGCGCGACGGACTGAGTCTCCCCGCCTCCGGGACGTCTCCAGAGGACAGCGCGACATCCGTTCTCACGAGCGTGCTTTGGCGCGCTCACGAGCGTGCTTTGGAGTTTCGCCAGGTCTGCTAAACCAGGAACCTCGCTGTTCACCGCCGGTGTCTGGCTGGACGCTCGTGTTGCCCCAGGCCGCCTCACCGCGCGCAGGCGACTGGAGGTTTCATGCGTCATCTCGGCGTCTCCTCTGCGCTCCTCGCTGTTCTGGGGGCCGCGGTCTCGGGTGCGTTCGTCGCGGTCGGCTGCAATGCCTCGGGGCCGGGCCACGATCCCGGCGGGGGCGGCGGCGGCGCGCCGCCCGGCGGCTCCGGCGGGGGCGGCGGCGCGGGAGGTAACGGGGGCATCGATCCCGAGGACGCTCCGGGCGGGGTCATGCCGCCCGGCGAGGACGCCGGGGTCATCGACGCGGCGGTGAACCCGTGCGGCACCGAGTGCGGCCCGGAGGAGCTCTGCGATCTCAACCACCTCGGGCTCGATGACGACTGCGACGGTCAGGTCGACGAGACGTGCTCCTGCATCGCGGGGCAGGCGCGCGCGTGCTTCATGGGCGACCCGTCGTACCGCGCGGCGGAGGGGTGCTTTCCGGGCACCGAGCTGTGCAACGAGATCGGCGTGTGGGGGCCGTGCCTCGGCGGCCGGCACGCGACGGAGCAATGCTTCAGCGAGAACCCCGCGGGCTGTCACCCGCTGCAGGTGCCCCCGTTCGCCGACGTGAACCTGAAGGACGGGACAGGCACGTTCAGCGCGGACGCGGAGCCCGGCTCCGAGACCTGGACGGTCGTTTGCCCGACAGGCATCGATCCGTGCCCCGGGGTGTCCGGAGCGAGCCCGGCGGATGACTACAAGCCGCTCCAGTCGGGGGAGTACAAGGTCGTCTACACGAAGCGCCTCGCGGACGGCACGACCGACTCGTGCGAGTATGCCCTCTACGTCGGCGCGCCCGGCCTGCGGGTCGAGCTCGAGTGGGAGCACGACCTCGGGGGCGGCGGGGTGGATCTCGATCTGCACCTGCACCGCCCGAACGACGTGGAGCCGTGGCGGATCGGCGGCTCGCCGAGCGACTGCGGATACAACAACTGCACCATCGAGACGCTGGAGCCGGATCCGGAGATCCGCTGGTTCAGCGACAACGCGACGCCGCCGGAGCCGGTGAGCTGGTACGCGGACCCGATGGAGGCCAGGAACACCTGCTATCATGCCCCTCGCGGCGCCGGGCAAGCGTGGCGCGACGTCGGCCGGGGGTGCCACAACCCGCGGCTCGACATCGATAACATCACCTGCGACCCCGCCGTCACGGACCCGAACAGCGAAGATTTCTGCGCGCCCGAGAACATCAACGTCGATTTCCCGCCGCTCGGGCAGTGGACGAGGATCGGCGTCCACTACTACTCGAATCATGGGCAGAGCTACGCGGTGCACCCGCGGATCAAGATCTTCTGCAACGGCGCCCTCGGGGCGGATCTCGGCCCGACGGGGTTCCACGACCCGGAGGTGCCCGTCACGTTCGACGCGAGCGACGGGAGCGTCCGGTACTGGCTGGTCGCCGACGTGGCGTTCGTCGACGGGGGCGAGTGCGGCGAGGACACCTGCGTGGTGAGGCCGCTCTACCAGGACGAGGCGATGAAGACCCCGCTGCTGACGACCCGTTCGTCCGTGGAGTCGAGCTTCGGCCCCGCGTACCCGCCGCCGCCCTGACCGGCGGTCGTTCGCGGTGGACCCGCGGGCGCCCACGGCGGGCCGCGGGGCGCGCCCCGGGGGCCTCCGGGGCGCGCGGGCTTCCAGGAGGCCGCAGGGGCGCTTCCAGGGCGCCGCGGGGCGCTCTCGGGGGCGCCGGCGGGCGGGCGCGCCGGCGCTTTACAGGGGCGGCGGGGCGGTGCACGCTACCGGCATGGGCATCTTCGACCGCATGGGAAAGGTCATCTCGAGCAACGTCAACGCGCTCCTCGACAAGGCGGAAGATCCGAAAAAGTCGCTGGATCTCATCGTCGAGGAGATGAAGGACCAGGTCCGCGCGGCGCGGAAGGAGATGGTCGACGCTGTGGCGGCCGAGAAGGTGCTGCGCAAGAAGGTCGACGAGCTCGACGCCGAGGCGGAGAAGTGGGAGAAGCGCGCCGAGCTCGCGCTGAAGGCGAACGACGAGAAGCTCGCGCGCGAGGCGCTCGTCCAGAAGAAGCGGGTCGTGGGCGAGCGCGACCGCGCCGAGGCGATGCGCGCGGAGCAGCGCTCGGCGGTCCTCTCGATGAAGGCCGAGCTCGAGCGCATGGAGGCCAAGCAGGAGGAGTTCCAGGCGCGCAAGGGCACGCTCGCGGCGCAGATCCAGCAGAGCCGCGCCGGCGGCGGGGCCGAGGGGCTCGGGGCGCGGGGCGGCCAGAGCGCCTTCTCGGAGTTCCGGCGCATGGAGGAGCAGGTCGAGGGGCAGGTCGCGCAGGTCGCGGCGTCGCGCGAGGTGGAGGAGGCGATCTCCGGCGGCGGGCTGTCGGCGGCCGAGCTGGAGGCGAAGTTCGCCCATCTCGAGCACGGCCGAGGCAGCGCGGGCAGCGCCGGCGCGGACAGGCCCGGCGGGTCGGCGGTCGACGATGAGCTCGCCGCGCTGAAGAAGAAGATCCGGATCGGGTCCTGAAGGCGGCGCGGCGGGCGGCAGGGGCGCGGGCTGCGCCCGCTGTCGCCGGCTGATCTCGCCGCCGTCGCCATCACCGGCGCTCACCGGGCGCCGCGGCTTCGATCGCTCGAAGATCCAGATCCAGCAGACAGAGAAGGCCGATCAGGCAGCGTCACGGACCGGCGCGGGTCACGAGCTCACGCCGCTGTGAGCGACCGCGGGCGCCGGAGCGGCCGAGTCGATTACTTTGGCGTGCATGTCGCGCATGTTATGCTGTCATGCGTAATTTTCATGCGTGACAGACAGCCGAGGTGCACATGAAATGGAGTTCGATAGCCTTTCTTGGATGCTTGCTGGTGGCCTGCGGGGACGATGACCCCAGTGCCGGGGCCGGCGGCGCGGGCGGCCATGCCGACGGCGGCGGGGGTACCCATGCGGAGGGCGGCGGGCCCGCGGGCGAGGGCGGCAATGCGGAGGGCGGCGGGCCCGCGGGCGAAGGCGGCAATGCGGAGGGCGGCGGGCCCGCGGGCGAAGGCGGCAATGCGGAGGGCGGCGGGCCCGCGGGCGAAGGCGGCAATGCGGAGGGCGGCGGGCCCGCGGGCGAAGGCGGCAATGCGGAGGGCGGCGGGCCCGCGGGCGAGGGCGGCAATGCGGAGGGCGGCGGGCCCGCGGGCGAGGGCGGAGGGCCCACGGGCGCGGGCGGCCTCGATCCGGTGGAGCTCGCGATAGGCACCGACGACGACGCCACCTCGGGGTGCGCGACGTTCGTGAACGGGGTCTGGGGCGTCGATGAAACAGCGTTCTTCGAAGGCGAGGCGACAAACCTGGAGTGCGCCCTGGTGCCCGTGTGGGTCGACGGGGACGCCTACTGGATCACGTCGCGCGATTTCGGGGGTGAAATCGATGTCTACGATCTGAACTACAACATCCTCGCCGCCGATGCGCGGATCGAGAAGGCGAGCTCGTCGTTCGTCCTCCTCGATACGGCGTTCGAGGAGATCTTCTCCGGCACCATCCTCGTGACGTCGCTCACGGACGATAGCGTCACCCTGTCGATCGAGTAGGGGGAGGAGGAACGCAAGGGCGCAAGGGCGAGCCGCTGACTTCTTCTCTGCTCCTTGCGCGCCTCGCGCCCGTGCAACGTCTCTTCGTCACCTCACCCCGTCAGCGCGCTCGCCGGCTGCTCCTGTGGGCGCACCGGGAGCTCGATGTCCGCGCCGAGCGCTTCAGCGAGGTGCCTCGACGGGCTCGAGGGAATCGACGTGGAGCTTGCGGGTGGGGGCGGAGCTGCCCTTGTAGCTGCGGGCGGTGGCGGAGATGCGGTAGGTCTTGCCAGCCTGCATCTCGGAAGAGAAGGAGACGGCCGGGCCAGCGCAGAAGCCGCCGTCGAAGAAGGGAGTCCAGGCGCCGAGCGACTCCTTGGTGGTCTTGTAGACCCAGCTCGAGCCGACCTTCTCGAAGAGATCCGCGGCGACGTAGGTGCTATTGCACTTCGCGACCCGGTCGACATCCGAGAGGGCGGGGAGGCCGTCGGCCCACGCGACGGTGGTGCGGCCCGGGAAGACGGAGCCGCTCGGGTTCTGCGTGTAGAGCGAGGAGTACTTGCTGACGTCGAGGACCACGCCCTTGTAGCAGCTCGTCGTGTTGTAGGTCTGCGGCGAGCTGTAGTCGATGCCGCCGACGAACGTGGCGGTGGCGGCGGCATTGGCGCACTCGACGCCCATGGCCTGCTCGGCCTCTTCCACGTCCGCTTCCACCATGTCATCGACGAGCGAGTCGTCTCCGGCGGCGTCGACCGCGCAGCCCGCGAGGGCGAAGGCAACCACGCTGAAGCAAACGAAACCGAGCCCGTTGACGATGCGAAGCGTGTTCATGATGATCCCTGACTCCTGCCGCTGGGCGCAGCGGGCCGGCCGGACCGAAGGGGCTCGGACCGTGCCGCGCTCGCCGCGCGCCGCGAATGCGTTGCTTTTTCGTCCGGCGGCGTCGTTTGCGCGCCGGACGCCAACCGATAGAGCAACCGATGTGCCAGCGAGTCGGCGCGAAGGATTCGAAGAGAAGGAGCCCGCGCGGCGAGGTGATCGCGGCGCGCTCCAGGGCGATGGTGGTGATCTATCTTGTTGAAATTACTTTGATTTGTGGCTGCTTCGGCGCGCGTGGCGCGCCCGCACACGCCGGATGGAGGCGCCGGCCGGCGCCGGACCGCGGGACGTCGCGGCGCGTCCCCCTGGTGGCGCCGCCCTCGAGGTGGCGGCGGCAACCTCCATGGGGGGGGAGCGGGCCACGGCCTTGCGCGCGCTCGGGGCCATGAGCTAGCTGACGACGTTCATGGACACGCTCACGCACGGGCTCCTCGGGCTGGCGGTCGGCGCATCGCGTCGACCCGACGTGAGGCCCGGCGAGGGGCGCGCGTCGCCGACCGACAGCGCCGTGCTGCTCGCGTGCGTGATCGCCGCCGAGCTGCCGGATCTCGACTACTTCTGGCCGGCGGGGGACGCGGTGCTGCGCACGCTGCGCGCGCACCGCGGTCCGTCGCACGCGCTCCTCTTCGCGCCGGCGGTGGCGGCGGTGGCCGCCGGGATCGCCTGGCTCGTCCTGGGGCGGCGGGCCCGGTTCGGCCCGGTCTACGCGTTCAGCGTCCTCTCGGTCGCCCTCGCGCACCTCTTGCCGGATCTATGGACCGGGTGGGGGACGCGCCTGCTCCTCCCGTTCTCGGACGCGCGCCTGACGCTCGACTGGACAGGCGTGCTCGACCCGCTTGTCACGCTGCCGCTCGCCCTCGGCGCGCTCGTCGCGTGGCGCCGGCCGGCGCGCTGGCGGCGCGCGCTCCTCGCCGGGGCCGCCGTCGCCGCCGTGTACGTCGGCGGTCGGATCGCGACGCAGCAGGTCCTCGTCGCCCGCGTCGCCGCCGCCCACCCCGAAGCGCAACGCGTCGCCGTCTTCCCCGCGATGCTCGGCGTGACGACATGGCGCTTCCTCGCGACGCACGAGGACGCGTACGCCGCCGGCACGGTCAGCCTGCTCGGCGGCGCGCCGACCGAGGAGCGCCGGGTCGCGCGCGCGCCGAGCGGCCCGGTCCCCTCCCGCGTCGCGGCCGTGCCCACCGTGCGCGAGGCGCTCGCCTGGGCGCGCTTCCCCGTGGTCCGCCACGCCCCCGCCGGCGACGGCGGGACCACCGTGCGCGTCGCCGACCTCCGCTACCACCTGCGCGGCGACCCGACGCTCGAGTTCATCGTCGACGTCGCCCCGGACGGCGCGGTGACGCGCGCCCGCCTCGAGCGCGGCGGCTCGGCCCGCGAGCTCCTCGACCGCTGGCGAGAGTAGCCGCGCCGCCCGCGCGCTGTCGAAAGGCCGCGGTCCGGTCGTCGGAGGACCGACCCTTGACGAGGGTCAGAGGGCGTAGGTCACGCCGGTGAGCCGCTCGGACTCCTCCCAGAGGCGGCGCTGCGCGACCTCGTCACGGGAGCGGGCGCTCGACGCGACGCGCAGGGGGAAGCCCGTGATCCCGAAGAGCCCCGTGGGCCCGTAGTACTCGCCGCCCCGCGCGCCCGGATCGACAGCGCTGCGGAGCGACGCGAGGGCGGCCATCGGGACGCTGTGCCCGACCCGGAGCCACGCGCCGACCTTGCCCATGCGGCGAAACCAGCCAGGGGCGCTGCGGGTGATCGAGGTGGACGAGCCGCCGGGGTGAGCGGCCAGCGCGATCGTCTTCGCCCCGCTCGCGGCGAGCCGGCGCTGGAGCTCGTAGGTGAACAGCAGGTTCGCGAGCTTGGAGCGCCCGTACGCGGGGAACCCCCGGAACGCCCGCTCGCTCTGCAGGTCGCCGAAGTCGATGTCGCCCTGGTGGTGCGCGAGGCTGGACACCGTCACGACGCGCGAGCCCGGCACGTCGCGCAGCCGATCGAGCACGAGGCCGGTGAGGGCGAAGTGGCCGAGGTGGTTCACGCCGAGCTGGAGCTCGAAGCCGTCGGCGGTGACCTCGCGCTTGAACGACAGCACGCCGGCGTTGTTGATGAGCAGGTCGATGCGGTCGTGAGCGGCCCGGAGCTCGCCGGCGGCCTCGCGGACCGACGCGAGCGAGCCCAGATCGAGGCGCACGGCGCGCACTGTCGCGCCGGGGGCGCGGGCCTTGATCTGCTCCACCGCGGCGCCGGCCCTCTCCATGTCGCGGCACGCGAGCACGACAGTGGCTCCGCGCTCCGCCAGCGCCCGGGCCGTCTCGAGGCCAATGCCTGTGTTTCCGCCCGTGATGACAGCGACTCGGCCCACCTGGCTGGGGATGTCGGCCTCGGTCCACCGCGCGCGCGAATCTCTTCGTAAGTCCATCGTCTTCTCCTCGGATACCATCGAAATGGTCGTTCCGGTTTCAACAATCGCGCGGGGGTGAGGTCGGGGGCGGTCTACAGGCGCTCCCTGACGAGGGCGTCGCGGGTCGAGGCGATCGTCCGCGACAGCGTGGAGCGGCGCATCGAGGGGGCACCGGCTCGCGTGCCCGCGCGGGACCCGGCGGACCGCTCGGCGGCGCGCCCATTGACCGCGGCCCGCGCCGGCGCGAGTACTCCATCATGAACGCGCCAACGTACGAGCTGTATTACTGGCCGAGCATTCAGGGCCGAGGCGAATTCGTGCGCCTCGCGCTCGAGGACGCCGGCGCTCCTTATGTCGATGTCGCCCGCCTGCCCGCGGCGAAGCACGGCGGCGTCGCCGCCATGCAGAAGCTCATGAAGAGCCACGCGCTCGCGCTCGAGCCCTTCGCGCCGCCGTTCCTCCGCTCCGGCGAGCTCGTGATCGCCCAGGTGGCCAACATCCTCTTCTACCTCGGCCCGCGCCTCGGCCTCGCGCCGGACGACGAGGCGAGCAGGCTCGGCGCCCATCAGCTCCAGCTCACCATCACCGATCTGGTCGCCGAGGTGCACGACACGCATCACCCCATCTCCGTCGAGCTCTATTACGAGGACCAGAAGCCCGAGGCGCTCCGCCGCAGCCAGTCGTTCGTCGCCGAGCGCATGCCCAAGTTCCTCGGCTACTTCGAGCGCGTCCTCGAACGCCACGGCGGCGGTCACCTCCTGGGAGGCGCGATGTCGTACGTGGATCTCTCGTTGTTCCAGGTGATCGAGGGCCTCCGCTACGCGTTCCCGCACGCCATGGCCGCCTTCGCGCCCAGGATCCCCGGGCTCGTCGCGCTGCACGACCGCGTGGCCGAGCGCCCGCGGATCGCGGCCTACCTGGCCTCGGATCGGCGGATACCGTTCAACGAAGACGGCATCTTCCGGCGCTATCCGGAGCTCGATCCGGCGCCGTCGAAGAGACGCTGAACCTCGGCGGCGAGCCGTTCAACGGGGAGCCGTCGCGCACCACGAGCTGGCCACTCCGCGCACGTGACGATTCCCGCTCCCCTGAGCGGCGCACGTGCCTCGTGCTCGCCCGCGTCCCGATGTTGGCCGGTCCGAGGTCACTGTACTCGGTCGCGGCACATGCTTGCACTTCCAAGGCGATCTTGCGATCGATAGATCAGCGGAGAACAAACGCGTCGAAGATCGATGATCTCGGTACTCTGTGCCTTCAACCCCGCATGCGGCGGCTCGCAAGCCAGTCCGGATGCATCAGGCGTCGCGGAGCACGCTGCGCCGCCCATCACTCCATCTGCCGGTCGTTTTCAGCTCAAGGTGTCGCCATTCCCGTGGATCCCTGGCGATGCGTCCTACGTCAAGTGGATCGAAGAGGAGTTTGAAAGGTCGAACCCCGCGATTGACCTCGTTGTCCGCGACCCTGCGAAGTCCCACGACTGGAAGCCGAACGAGTACGTCGGCGACCTGTCTTCATGAGCAGCTTGCCCCAGATCAAGGCGGCTTCATCTCTCGACCAGATTCTCGGGACGCTCGCCGCTGCCGGGCGAGCGGCTAGCGTTGACGTGGCGGGTGATATGGACGGTAGCTGGGAATCCATCATGCTGTACCTCGACGCCTATGTCGATGCTCACCCCACCGCGTCAGCATCAGAGGCGACGACGCACTCCAAGCTCGACAAGGATGTCGAGGCGAACCTGACGAAGGTAGGTCGAGCGTGCACCCACGAGGGAAAGAACCACTGCGGCGGTAACGCCGAGGAGGCCTTCGCCGCAGGGCGAGTCGACGCTCTGTTCGGATACTCGGAGCGGCTGCACGACGCTGCGCGCAAGGGCACAGACCCCAGCAAGGTGACGATCGTGCCGGCGACGCTTGGCCAGGCGAACCGACTTCTCCTGTTCACCGATGCGCTCGTACTGTCGCCGCAGTGCAGCTCTGCGGAGTGCAAGGATGCTGCTGTCAAGTTTGCAACCTTTTACACGGACGCGAGGGTTTACGAGACGGTCATGTTGTCCCGCGATGGGGACCAGGGCGCGAAGCCGCGATATCTCCTGCCTGCCACCCAGGCAGCGTTCGAGCGTCCCGATGTCCAAGCTGACCCGATCTACAACCAGCTCCAGGGGTACGTGGGTGGCGCGGACGCTTATCCCAACGAGGGGGTGCCAGCCGTGAAGCAGAGCGGGGTCCTGCGTGGACTCGTGGCGAAGGCGCTCGGGATCAAGAGAGATGACTGACATGCTGCAGACTTCAACCCAGAGCGCCGCGGGCGAGAGGCGGCCGAGGGAGGGGAGAGCGGCCGTGCCGAGGATGCGCGGGCTGACGCCGGGCGGGCCGAGCACCATCTCGAGGAGGGCGGCCTCTGTCGCGGTCGGCAACTCGGCCGCCGTCGCGGCCGGAGCGTCGACGGGGGCGCGGCTCATCGCGCTCATCGGCATCGAGGACCCGCTCGCGCCTCCGTCCGGTGTAGAGACCGCACGGTCCTGCGCTGGCCTCCTTGACAAGGTGGGGCAGCCGTCGGCTACGCTACCTTTCCACGATGCGTGGGGGCGGCACGTTGGGGTTGGGTCGGAGTTCAAGACGCTCCACGCGGAAGCGACGATCAGCGAAGATATGGCGCGCAGCACAGCTGATTGAGACGTCAGGGCGCAGAGAGGAGCCGCCTCACCAATGATAATCGAGATCGACGACCTCTCTCGACCGGCAATCCATGCATTGCTGAATGAACACTTGCAGAGCATGTACGAGCTGTCTCCGCCCGAGAGCGTTCACGCGCTCGATCTCGAGAAGCTTCGCAGGCCCGAGGTCACGTTCTGGTCCGCTTGGGAGGCCTCGCTCCTGCTTGGTTGCGGTGCCCTCAAAGAGCTGGACCGCAAGCACGGCGAAGTGAAGTCCATGCGCACCCCTGCCGCACTTCGTCGCAGAGGCGCGGGACGAGCGATCCTCGCTCATATAATTCACGTCGCTCGGTCTCGATCCTACGAACGCCTGAGCCTTGAGACTGGCTCGGCGGAAGCATTCAAGCCAGCTCAACGACTTTACGAGAGCTTCGGCTTCGCGTACTGCGGGCCGTTCGGCGAGTACATGGAAGACCCGAACAGTGTGTTCATGACAATGCGCCTGTAGGCGAACATGTGGCCTGACCCTTCGCTGCGCCCCACGCGCTACAGCCGGCTTCCGCGCGCGGGTGAGCTCAAACGTTAGACCGACACGGAGGCTACCCTGATGGCAGTTGCCAGCGTTTTCGAGGTTGTCGTGCCGGACTCCATATGGGTCACCGAACGTCCGATATGGTTCGGCGGTGTTCGGATGCGAGCGAGAACTACCGTCGTCCGACTCTCGGGTGATGCCCTGTGGGTTCATAGCCCCTGCACACCCACTGACGATGTATGCGCGGCGCTCGACGCGCTCGGCGAGGTGCGTTGGATCGTGGTGCCTAATCGGTGGCATCATCTACAAGCTCCAGCTACTGCCGCTCGATACCCAAAGGCACATGTCGTCGGACCAAGGTCTGCCCAGTCGCGCAACCCGCACGTCAGCTTGACCATGGGCACGGACGAACCGGCGTATGTCCGCTCCACGCCTGAGCTGATCCCTGTTCAGCTAAGGGGCGTTCCCTTTCTCGATGAGACCGTCTTCTTCCACCCAGCCAGCGGTTCCCTGATCGCTGCAGATCTGCTCATTTCCGCCTGCGCGCGCGACCACTGGAGCTGGCGGATTGCAGCGCGCGTCTGGGGACGCTACGAAAAAGTCAGGACGCCCCCTGACGTCCGAATGCATACTCGTGCGAGCACGCCGGTGGCTGAATCGATCGCGCAGATGCGCGCGCTGCCGCTCCAGCGAATCCTCGTGGCCCACGCCGATCCGATCACGGATCGACCCGTTCAACAGATCGCCGAAGCCTGGAACTTCGCGATTCCTTCTCACCTGGGGCAATGATGGTGGTGAGCGGCATCGAGTACCTGGACGAGGGCGCGGAGTTGTTCCCCGACGGCTCAATCCACGGCGCGACCCTTGTCCGCGACGCGGACATCCAGGGACTTCCGTGCGCCGGCGGCTGCGACGTGGTGTTCTTCCCCGGCGGCCGGCTCCGGCTCGCTCGGCTCTCCCGACCGGTGGTCATCGGGGGCGTGGCCTGCGCCCCCGGCATCGTCTACGTTCACGAGAGCGGCGCTCTCCTGAACGCCACCCTTGCCGCCGCCCACGAGTTCGCGGGCGTGCCGGTCCCGGCCGGCGCGCGGGTCACGCTCGACGAGGCCGGGGGGCTGCTCGAGCACTCGCAGCGGCTGGAGGCCGATCAACTGGTCGGCGGGCTCCCGTGCTCCGCCGAGTTTCACGCCTGGGTCTACCCGGATGGCCGTCCGAGCCTCGTCGTGCTCGCCTCGCCGTCAGTCATCGACGGGCGGGAGTACCCGCGCGGCGCCGAGCTGTTCCTCGATGAGGGCGGGCAGGTTCTCGACTGGCGGCAGGTCGACCTCGACGCGGGACGGCGGTACAAGCAGCGCGTATTCGGAGTCCACGAGGCTCCGTTCGAGTAGGCCGCCGCACCGGGCGCTGCAGCAGACGGCGGCCGTGGTTCTCCGATATACGCGTACCTGGACCTGAACCACTTCATTTCACGTGCGAAGCTGCGGCAGGCAGGGACAGTTCCATGACGACCTGGATCAGCGGAGTCTGCGAGACGAACGGCATCAACATCCACTACCTCCAAACTGGAGGCGTCGGGTATCCCGTCGTTCTGCTCCATGGATTGATGGGGAGCGGCGCCTGCTGGACTCCCCTGGCGCGGGCGCTCGAAGGTGAATTCGACGTCGTCATGCCCGACGCCAGAGGGCACGGCGCCTCGAGCGCGCCGCACCACGGATACCGGTACGACGATCACGCGAGCGACGTCGTGGGCCTCATCCGTGGTCTGGAGCTCTCTCGTCCGGTTCTGCTCGGCCACTCGATGGGCGGCATGACCGCTGCGGTCGTGGCGAGTCGAGCGGCGGGGGTCATCCGCGGCCTCATCCTGGTCGACCCGACGTTCTTGAGCCCCGAGCGCCAGCGCGAGGTGCGCGACAGCGACGTCGCCGATCAACACCGCCAGGCCCTCGGCTTGCAGAAGTCTGACCTCGTCGCGCAGGCCCGAGCTCGACACCCGGGTCGCTCGCCCGAGCTCGTCGAGCTGCAAGCCGAGGCGAGGCTGAAGACCCGCATGGGCGCGTTCGACGTCCTCACGCCGCCGAGCCCCGAGTACCGCGACGTGGTGAGCGCGATCGACGTCCCGAGCCTGCTCGTCATCGGTGACAGCAGCCCCGTCGTCACGCTCGAGATGGCAACGGAGCTGCGGAGCCTCAATCCACGCGTACGGGTCGAGCAGGTGCAGGACGCCGGCCACGGCCTTCCATTTCAACAACCCGAGCGCCTCGGAGAGGTGGTCCTGTCGTTCTTGCGTGAGCTGATGTAGCTGCTGCCGTCACTCCGGCTCGCCCTCGGCGAGCGCGACGGGCTGGGGGTTCTCGGTCAGAAAGCCGCGCCCCTGCCACACCATCAGCACCGCATAGAGCGCCGCGAGCACGCGAAAGCCGCTGAGCAGGCCTCTGGCGACCGCCTCGCCGCCCCCGGCGCCACGGCACGGGGCCGGCGCGTCAGCTCGCGGCGTCACGCCGCGCCGCCCGCCGCCTGCTGCGCCAGCAGCACACGCGCAGCACGCGCCCCCTGCTGGCGCAGCAAGGGAAGCTGCCGACAGTTCGGGTGTGCTCGACCTGCTGGAGAGGTCCGACTGCGCTGCGTGGTTCGCCGTCCGATGGCCGGGCGACCTCCGAGCCCGGTGCCGCCTGCTTCGCCGCGATACCCGGGCCGGAGGTTGAGACCGGGGAGGCGTGAGCCGAACGACACGGCTCGACCGGGGACGGAACGGCTCCGCCTGGCACGCCGCTACACCCGACCGCTCCGGAGTTCGTCTCTCTCCTGCATCAGATGCAACTGCCCATCGGCCGTTGCCCTCCCAGGGAGGGATCCGTCGCTCGCCGGCCTACCCATGTTGCTGGGTGACGAGCAAGGGGCGGCCGGGGTACACTGCAACCGATGAAGCTCGCCATCGACCTGTCGCCCGCGCAAGCAGACCGTCTCAATGAACGCGCAAAGAGTCTCGGCTTGCAGCCGGAAGAGCTGGCGCGGGCCGCTGTGGCGGATCTGCTGACGACCCCGGAGGACGAGTTCCGCGCTGCCGCCGAGGTCGTCCTCCAGAAGAACGCAGAGCTGTACAGGCGGCTCGCCTGAAAGTGCGCTACTTGACCTTGGCGGAGGTCTTCTTCCTCCACGAGCGGGTTCTGGCGGCGAGCGGTGGGGCCGCAGGCGTTCGGGACCTGCGCGCCGTCGAGGCTGCCGTGGCCCAGCCAAAGGCAACCTTCGGAGGCGAGGATCTCTATCCTACTGTCGTCGCCAAGGCAGCGACGCTGTGCTTCTCACTCGTGCAAGGCCACCCGTTTGTCGATGGAAATAAGCGCGTCGGTCACGCCACGATGGAGGTCTTCCTGATGCTGAACGGCTACTCCCTTGACGTGAATGTCGACGAACAAGAGCGCATGATGCTCTCGCTTGCCTCCGGCACGCTTTCACGGGACCAGCTCCTCGCCTGGCTGGAACAGCATGCTCGGCGACGGGAGACTCTCGTCTAGCAGGGCATCCCACCTGGCGGCCTTCGACGCCGCCGATGCTGCCCTCGCTCAGCTCTCGAAGGGGGCGCCCTCCAGGAGGGCGCTGGCGTCGAAGGGCTGAAAGCCCGGCACGTGGCGGCGGCCGAAGTCCGAGAGGAAATTGCCGGCCGCTGTGTGCGGCTTCCGCTCCACGACGCCGCAGAGGGCGCGCCGGAGCTCCTGCTTCATCTCGAGCCGCGGATAGGCCCTCAGGATCTCCTCGACCGCCCCGCGCGGCAGCGCCTCCAGGCCGAGGCCGCCGTAATCGATCGAGATCCCGAGATGGGCGACGGCGACCTCCGGCTCCTTGTGCGGGGCGATGCCCAGGCTGGTGTGTGCGATCGAAGCCGCCGGCGCCCGCGCCACGACGCGCCGTGCCCATCCCTGGCGGACGGCGCCGTCAGCGCCGCGCGGCCCTTCCCTTGGGCGGGCGCCACGCGTGCAGGCTCTCCACGAGGAGCTCGAGCACCGCGCGCACGCGCGGAATGGCGCGTGCGCCGCGCGGGCAGAGCAGGACGAGCGGGCGTCGGACGGGCGGCAGGTCCACCTTCAGCTCACAGAGCGGCGGCCGCCTGCCGAAATGCGGGTGCTCGCGCGCGAGCAGCATCGCGCCGAGACCGAGCTCGCACGCGCGGATCTGAACGAGGTAGTCGTCGGACGCGAAGGACGGGCGCCATCCCGGGATCCGGCGCCGGAGGACGGTGTTCGGCGAGAGGTCGTCGAACGGCGGCGCCCAGCCGATCCAGGCAAGATCGGCCGGGTCGGTCTTGCCCGCCACGCGCGCCGCGTACTGCTCCGACGCGAAGGCGCGCAGCTCGAGGTCCACCGAGGCGACGCTTGTCTCATCGGCGGGGGCGCCCAGCCGCAGCGCAAGATCCGCTTCCCGCCTGATCAGATCGAGCGGGCGCACCGTGGACACCACGTGCAGCTCGATGCCCGGCGTGCGCGACGAGATCGCCGCGGCGAAGGGGGCGAGGAACACGTGCGCGACGCCGGGGGGCGCCGTCATCCGGACCACGCCCGCGGGCGCGTGTCGCCGCTCGGCCGCGCGGGTCAGCTCGGCGGCCCAGTCGGCCATCCGCTGCGCGGGCTCGATGAGGCCGGCCCCGTAGGCCGTCAACGCGGCGCCAGCGACGCCCCGGTCGAAGAGGGGCTCGCCGAGGACCGCCTCCAGCTCGGCCAGGCGCCGGCTCACGGTCGGCTGGGTCATCTGCAGCTTGCGCGCGGCGGCGCTCAGGCTGCCTGCCTCCGCCACCGCGAGGAACAGCCGCGCGTCGTCCCAGGAGATATTCATCTGCGTATATCTACATGCTGGTTTCGTCAGTTTTCATCCATTTTTTCGAGAGCACACTGGCGGCATGTCCATCCACGCCACCGCTCTCGTGTCCCGCACACTCCTCGCCTCTGCGCTGCTGCTCGGCGCCTGCACGGAGCCATCCCCGGCGCCGAAGGCCCCGCCCGCGTCGACGCATGACGCGGGGAAAGCCACCCTCGGCGAGCCGACAACGCTTCAGGCGATGGAGGCGCTCCTCGATGACGCAGGCCCCATCACCGTCGAGAGCGTCGTCAGCGCGCGCTGGGAGTCGAGCCGCAGCGGGCTCATCAACCTCGAGCACGAGCGCGCCGCCGCCTTGACCGACGGCGCCGAGCCGGTCGAGATCAGCTTCCACGCGCTCGCGCACCCGACCCGGGGCCTGTACATCATCGACACCGGCGCGGCGCAGGCGCTCGCGGCGCACGACCATCCCCTGAGGACTGGCGCCGTCGGGCAGGCGTTCAACTTCGGCGCGTTGCGGGTGGAGGCCGGCCTCGGCGCCTGGCGCGGCGACCGGTCGCTGGCCGGCGTGCTGCTCACGCACCTGCACTTCGACCATGTGCTGGGTTTGGCCGACGTGGCGCGCGACGTCCCGATCTTCGTCGGACCCGGCGAGTCCGCGTTCGAGAGCCCCTTCCATGCGCTGACGCAGCCTGTCGTGGACCAGCTCCTCGACGGCCGCGCGGCCCTTCAGGAGTGGGTATTCGACGAGAGCGGCGCGATTGACGTGTTCAGCGACGCCTCGCTGTTCGCTCTCGCGGCGCCGGGACACACCCCGGGATCGGTCGCCTACGTCGCGCGAACCCCCGAGGGACCCGTGCTCTTCACCGGCGATGTGTGCCACACCGTCTGGGGCTGGCGCAACGACGTCGAGCCCGGGACGTTCTCGTACGACAGCGCCGACAGCGCCAGGAGCCTCGCCTTTCTCCGCGCCCTCGCTGCCCGCCACCCGTCGATGCAGGTGCGCCTCGGGCACCAGTCGCTGTGACCGCGCCCGGGCAGGCGCTCCGTGACACGCTGGAGGCCCGGAGGACGAGGCCATCGCCCCGGGGTCTGATGCCCACGATGGCGCGCTCGCACGAGCGGCTGAACCACCACGGCTGCTCATGACGTCACATGGCGTCGACCGGCACGTGACCGAACAGCCGGCGCGCGCAGTCGTGCCCGTACAGCCTCACCGTGAGGCGAACGCGAACCTCCTGGTCGTCCGCCCCTGGGTGGCGAGCGCGGATGCTCGCGAGGGTGAGCTCACGGACCGCCTGGCTCAGCCGCATCGCAGCCTCAAGCCGCTCTTCCGGAGGCATGCGCCGGAGCAGCTCGTGGTAGCGTGCGTCCGCTTGCGGCGAGGTGTCGACCATCGACATACAACATGAGTCTAGCAGACCTCGAGTATCCGCTGATGCCAGCTCTTCTCGGCGTCGGACGGTTCGGCCCCTGTTCCTTCGGCTTCGCGGTCACGCATCGGCTTCGGGCTCCTGACCCGCTGTACGATGGCGGCGATCCCTGACGACAGCGAGCGAGCATGAATCCGAGGCCGGCCGGCTGTCGTCGCCCTGAGCGCGTACGCCCGTCGCCGGTCCTCCCGCCTTGGACGTTGCAGCGGCCGGGTGGCTCCCATTGCCCGAGCTCGCGAGCGCCTTTCTCGCGCGCCATCCAGGTCGAGGTCGCACGTTGGGCGCACGATGCCGGGCCTCCAGCGCGGACGCCGGCGCGCTGGCGGTCGCCGGAGGCGATGCGTGAGTGCGGGTCGACCCTTGATGCGGTGCCCCACCACCGTGCCCGTTGCGAGCGATGGTGCCGAACCAAGCGGCAGCCGGCAGAGCCAGTCAACGCCGAGCCGATCACGGCCGAGCCGGTCGCTCTCGCATAGCGCGACCGGAGCGGACAGCAGCCCGACCCAGGTTGGGGCGACTCGGGTCGGGCTAGCCGCCGCGTCCGCCGCGTTCAGCGACACGGGCTGCGCCCGCGCGACGCGCCCTGACACTACCCGAACGCCCGCGCCCCATGGCGCGAACGCCCGGCGACGATCCAGCCGCGGAGAGGATCCGGTCGGACCAGACCGGGTTGACACCTGCACCCGCTCGGCGAGAGATGGAGCCGTGGCTCGTACCGCTCCCGTGCCCAACATCCCCGCCATTCCAGGCATGAACCCCGGCACCTGGATCATGGGAGGAGGAGGTGGTGGCGGCGGCGGCAACGGACGAGGCGGTCGCGGACGCGGCGACAAACAGGGTGCCGGCGGCAAGAATGGCGGCAGCGGCGCGAGCGGCGGCGGCAAGGACGCGGGCTCCTGCGGGCAGGGCAGCGGTGGCGGATGCCCGAACCCGAGCCACGGCGGCCGCGGCACCCAGGCGGGGGACCCCGTCGACCCGATCACCGGGCGCGTCTACACCACGGCAGTCGTCGATCTCGCGCTGCCCGGCACCATCCCGCTCATCATCACTCGCAGCTACAGCAGCTCCCTGGCCCACGAGGATCTCGGCCTCGGCTTCGGCTGGACCCACGCGCTCGCCTGGACGATCGACGAGCGCCGCCGCTCGATCCTCGTGATCGAGCCGGGAGCGAACCCGACAGAGACGCCGCGCCCTGCCGAGGGGGCATCGGTGCGCCTGCCCTGCGGCAAGCTCACCCGACACCCCTGGGGCTACGTGATCGATCGAAATGGGCTCGCGTACCTCTTCGGCGAGGCCGAGGGCTCGCGGTGGAAGCTGTCGCGCATCGTGGACCGGCGCGGCAACGCGATCAGCCTCCATTACGAACGCGGCAAGCTCGCGACCGTCCTCGACAGCGTGGGAAGGGTGGTCACTGTGCGCAGGCACCCGGACGGACACATCGCCGCTTTCGAGGTCAAGAACGCGCAGGCCCAGGGCCGCCGCGTCTCCTTCCGCACGTACCTGTACAACGACCGAGGCGACCTGGTCGCAGCCGTCGACGGCGAGGGCCAGCCGACGCGCTACGAGTACGACGTCGACCACCGCCTCCTCCGGCGCGCCGAGCCCGGCGGGCTGGTCGCCGAGTTCCGCTACGACCAGGAAGGCAGATGTTACGAGAGCTGGTGTCACCGCGAAGGCAATCACGGACTCGATGCCGCCATCCCCGAGTTCCTCGCCGATCACACCACGCGGGCCAAGGGCTTCCTCCACGTGCGCCTCGAGTACGGCCCCGACAGCACGGAAGTCGTCACCTCGCGCGGCATCCGGCGCGTACACGGCAACGCGCTCGACCAGCCCACGCTGGTCACCTGGTCACGGGGCGTGCACAGCTATACGTACGACGACGCGGGCGAGCCCACCCAGTACATCGACGCGCTAGGCCACGTCACTCGCGCCGAGCGGGACACCGAAGGCCGCCTGCTGCGATCCGTCGATCCCACCGGAGCGTTGACGGATTACGTGCACGACGAGCGCGGAGACGTCGTGGAGATGCGCGACGCGCTGGGTGGCGTCGCCCGTTATGAGCGCGACGCCTGGGGCGACGTGCTCTCCGTGCATGACGAACTCGGGCTGGTCGTCGCCTTCGCTTACGACCCCCGCGGCCTCCTCGTCACCGCCACCCTGCCGAACGGCGGCGTCACCCGCATGGAGTACGACGCCCTCGCCAACCGGACCTCCGTCGTCGAGCCGCACGGCGCCACACGCCACATCAGGTACGACTACCTGGGCCGCGTGGTGGGCTTCACCGACGAGCGCGGGCTTCAGACGTTCTTCACCTACGACGCCTGTGGTCGCACCCGCAGCATGCGCACCCCCGGGGGCGCTGAGGTCGTCTACGAGTACGACGCAGACGGCAACGTCTCGCGCATCCTGGACGCCGATGGCCGTGCCACCCTGCTCCGCTGGGGAGGCATCGGCGTGGTTACGGAGGTCGTGCGCACCGATGGTCAGATCGTCCGGTATCGTTACGACCGCGAGCAGGACCTCGCACGGGTCATCAACGAGGTAGGTGAAGAACACGTCTATGAGCGCGACACCGAGGGCCGCATCGTTGGCGAGCGCACCTTCGACGGCCGCGCCATCTCCTACCGGCTCGACGCCATGGGACAGATCCTCGCTGTCCGCGAGGACGCGCGTCTGACGGAGCTCGATTACGACCCCTGCGGCCGCCTCGTCGGGCGCAGCTTCTCCGATGGGCGCGTCGAGCGGATCGAGTACGATGCGCTCGGCCGCGTCGTACACGTCGGGAGCGGCGATAGCGCCTGCGAGTACACCTACGATGCCCGCGGCCGGATCGTGCACGAGCGCCTCGTCGACCGTGGCGCGACCACCACGGTCGAGACCGCGTACGACGTCATGGGCAAGGCGGTACGCGCGGAGGGCCCATTCGGCGCGATCGCGGTTGAGCGCGACGTCGCCGGCCGCCCGGTGCGGCTCCATCACGGCGACATCGCGCCGATACAGATCCAATACGACCCCTCTGGCCGCGTCCTCGAGCAGGTATTGCCCGGCGGCGGACGCATCGTTCAGGGCTTCACGCCCGACGGCATGCTCGCCCGCGTGCAGGTCCTGAGCCCTCGAGCAACGCCGCACGTCGGGCCGGGCGAGCCGGCGTGGGTCGGCCAGATCCCGCTCGGCGAAACCTTCGCGCGCAGCTATCACTACTCGCCGGCCAGCCTGCTCGCAGCCGTCGACGACGCGAGCGGCGTCGGCGTCGAGCTCCGGCGCGACGCGAATGGGCGTGTCGTCGAGAAGCGTCGTGTTCAGGGAGCGCAGCACGCGGTTGCCGAGTCGTACGGCTACGGCGCGAGCGGCGATCTCTACGAGCCGGCCGCCCCACGCGAGTACGCTCCCGGAGGCCGCCTCGTCCGAAGGGGAGAAGTCGAGTACGCCTACGATGCGCTGGGGCGCGTGTCGCACAAGCGGGCGCCCGACGGGAGAGCCTGGTCGTTCACCTGGGCCGACGACGACCAGCTCATGGCCGTGCGCCTACCCGACGGGCGGACGGTCCGTTTCGCGTACGATCCGTTCGCGCGGCGGACCGAGAAGCGCGTCGAGCGCGCCGGACGCGTCGAGAGCGTGACCCGCTACGCCTGGTACGGCGACGCGCTCGTGCGCGAGATCCATGAGACTGCGCTCGCGGCGGGCGATCCGATCGTCCAGGAGCGGACCTATGTCGTGCTGCCGGGGACGGTGCTGCCACTGGCACAGCGCGAGACCAGGGCCGGGCAAACGCCGGAGTTGCTGTACTACGTCGAAGGCCCGAACGGCGCGCCCGAGGCGCTCGTTACGAGCGATGGGGCCCTGCTTAGAGCCCCTCGACCCTACCCTGTACGGGCGGGTCGACGGCGAGCCCAGGACCCCGCTTCGGTTCCCGGGCCAGTACGCAGACGAGGAGACCGGGCTCCATTACAACCGGAATCGCTATTACGATCCCGAGACGGGCTGCTACCTGAGCCCGGAGCCGCTGCGCATCGAGGGCAGCCTCAAGCCCTACGCCTATGTCGACAACATGCCGGTCGAGCACGTCGACATCGACGCGCTCGTTCGCTGCACACTCACGCGCACGGTCGGGGATCCGATCACGAGGAGCAGCGGTGGCAGCCCAAGCCGGCTTCATCCGGCCGTCGAGAGGGCATTGCCGCGGCAGCCGGCCCGGCACCCGATAGAGCCGCAGCCTGCGGAGCAGTGCGCCGAGCCCCACGTGCTGAGCGACCACCTCCGGGAGTGGGAGCAGCGCACCGGCAGGTCATGCACGCCGGGTCAGCCCGGGTGGCGGCGCAACCTGCGCGCAGCGCTCGGCGAGGTGCAGGGCATGGAGTCCGAGACCGGGACCAGCAACATCCCGGCTTGCCCCAACTGCTCCCAGCTCATCCCTCGGCTGTGGACCATGGCGGGCCGCAAGCCGCCGCGCCCGAGCGAGGTCGGCGGGGCCATGAACCCGCAGAACCCCATTTATCACGATAACCCAAGCAACCGCCTCACACGACCGAACCGCCCGGGAGGCATCCAGAACGTGGGCACCTGGAGGGTGGTGGGCGATCGGTTCCAGAGGGTCACATGACCATGAGCGCTGTCCAGGGATTCTCCGAGGCCCTCTCCGCGCTGGCCGAACGCGCACCCATCCGGCGCGCCTGTGACCGCCGCACGCTCGCGAAGCTCGCGCCGCCCGGCTGCCCGCCCCGCTGGACCGAGGCGGCGGACCTGCTCCTCGCGCTGACCCAGGACCGCGGCCTGCCCCTCCTCGGCGACTACGACTTCGGCGCCCTCGCCGAGTTCGACTGCAGCTTCCGCCGCCACCGCTCGGGCCCGCCCGACCTCGTGATCGCAAGGCACGCCTCGGGCCGGCGCGTGCTCCTGACGCAGCGAGAGGGCGCTGTGTACCTCGGCCGGTACGAGAAGCGCCTCTGCAGCGATCTGCGCGCGTTCCTGGAACGCCTCGCCGCCGAGCTCTCCCCCACGCCCGCCCTGGTTGGCTTCTCGATCCACTGGCGCGCTGGAGACGAGGCCAGGAAGCTCGCGAACAAGCTCCGCGCCGCCGAGAACGGCGCTGCCTCGGCGCCGCACGACACGTGCTGGTCGGACGACCGCTGGTTCATCGTCCGGGATCGCGCCGCCGCCCGCCGCTTCGAGGACGTGCCCGCGCTGCTCGCGGCCGCCCGCGCCGCCGGCGCGGAGCTTGGGCTGCACGACGGCCGCGCCGAGGCGATGCTCGTCGAGGATCTCCAGCGTGTGCCCAGGGGCGCCCAGCTCCACCAGGTGGCCGGCATCGCGGAGATCTCCATTCAAGTCGCCGAAGGGCGGCGGATCGAGCAGGCCCTCCACTACGGGGACGTCGCCACCGAGCGAGCGGAGTGGGAAGACGGCGAGCTCCTCGTCCAGCGCACGCGTCCGGCGACCGAGCTGTTTGCCCCGATTCCCGAGCTGCAGGAATACCTGTTCGCCCGGCGTATCCACCGCCTGGATCGCTTCCGGCGCTCCGAAGAGGACCTGCGCAGGCTCTTCGGCGACGACCTCTGGCCCGTCCTCGCCGCGGTGGAGCGGGACCACGGCGGCGTCATCGCGGAAGATGACTTCGCGCCGTGGAGTCTGCTCGGCGTGGCGCCCCTCATCGCGCCTGGATACGTCGCGGAGACCGTTGCGGGCGACCAGCGGATCAAGGACATCCAGGGCAAGCCGGTGCGCCAGGTGGGCAAGGTCGACAAGATGCGCTGGCTCTGCATCGACGAGGAGGGGCGCTGCTATGTTGCGGGAAGCCTCGGCGACGACCTCGAACCCGGCGGCGACGACCTCGAGTCGACCTTGCTGCGTCTCGCGCTCGACTGGAAGCTCCAGCGCTGGCGCACCGAGGCCAGCATGGGCGGGTTCCTCCAGCGCGCCGACGCCGAGCGCTTGCTCAAGGAGCTGCACGGCGCGGCCGAGCGAAAGCTCGACACCTTTGGGCACACCTATCATGCCGGCCCCGGCTTCATGCTGCGGCACCGCAAGGCGGTACTGGGACTCGACGCCTACTTCCAGCTCATCGCCATCTCGACCAAGCGCTTCTGCGAGCTCCTGCGCCCGCTTGCCGCCGCCGGCCGCCCCGTGCGCGTCCTGCAGGACACCGAGTCCTTCCCGACCGACGAGGAGCTCGCCGCATGCGCCCACGCAGGGGTGGTCATCTCCGATCACTGAACCCGCAGGTCCCCGACCGAGGTCGGGGGAACCGGCGCAGGCGCTCGCGGCGCACGACCATCCCCTGAGGACTGGCGCCGTCGGGCAGGCGTTCAACTTCGGCGCGTTGCGGGTGGAGGCCGGCCTCGGCGCCTGGCGCGGCGACCGGCCGCTGGCCGACGTGCTGCTCACGCACCTGCACTTCGACCACGTGCTGGGCCTGGCCGACGTGGCGCGCGACGTCCCGATCTTCGTCGGACCCGGCGAGTCCGCGTTCGAGAGCCCCTTCCATGCGCTGACGCAGCCTGTCGTGGACCAGCTCCTCGAGGGCCGCGCGGCCCTTCAAGAGTGGGTATTCGACGAGAGCGGCGCGATTGACGTGTTCAGCGACGCCTCGCTCTTCGCTCTCGCGGCGCCGGGGCACACCCCGGGATCGGTCGCCTACGTCGCGCGAACCCCCGAGGGACCCGTGCTCTTCACCGGCGATGTGTGCCACACCGTCTGGGGCTGGCGCAACGACGTCGAGCCCGGGACGTTCTCGTACGACAGCGCCGGCAGCGCCAGGAGCCTCGCCTTTCTCCGCGCCCTCGCTGCCCGCCACCCGTCGATGCAGGTGCGCCTCGGGCACCAGTCGCTGTGACCGCGCCCGGGCAGGCGCTCCGTGACACGCTGGAGGCCCGGAGGACGAGGCGAGCGCCCCGGGGTCGGACCTTGACTTTTCGCCGGCGACTGAACTCGACCTCATCGTAGGGGCTCGGCCCGAGAGCGAAGATATCGATCTTCGTCACCATCGGTAGGTAGAAGATGTTCGCGCAGCTTCCGCGGGCCAGGGCGTCGCGAAGCACCTCTTGATCCACCTCGAAGTCCGGGCCGAGCAGCTCCGCGAACGCGCGCACATGACGGGGCGTCATCGCGACGACCAGGTCGATATCGTTCGTCGCGCGCGGCTCACCTTGGAGGGAGCTCGCGAGGCTGCCGCCGATGAAGTACTCGCAGCCAAGGCTCTCGAGCGCGGCGGCCACGCGCAACGCCACATCGAGCGCGGAGACAACATCCGTCGAGCTGCTCATGACGTCACATGGCGTCGGCCGGCACGTGACCGAACAGCCGGCGCGCGCAGTCGTGCCCGTACAGTCTCACCGTGAGGCGAACGCGAAGCTCCTGTTCGTCCGCCCCTGGGTGGCGAGAACGGATGCTCGCGAGGGCGAGCTCACGGACCGCCTGGCTCAGCCGCATCGCAGCCTCGAGCCGCTTTTCCGGAGGCATGCGCCGGAGCAGCTCGTGGTAGCGTGCGTCCGCTTGCGGCGAGGTGTCGACCATCGACATACAGCATGAGTCTAGCAGAAACCGCTCGCACGGGAAGGGCTCGCCGCTGGTCCCTCGCGAGGCGGGGTGTCGTTCCGGCTGGGTGCCCTCCCTCGCCCCACGCTCGCTCCCGGCCGACGTCCGAGCTCCTTGCCAGATCCAGCGGAGCCGACCTCCCATTCTCCTGCCGTGCAGGAGCGCACACGTCGCTTGAAGTCGGCCTTGGATTACCCGCGAGCCCGTCGATGATCACGAAATCGACATGCTCACCGACGAGCGCTTCAACGACGCGCTGAACGTCGATCACCATGGGCCGACTTCGCTTCCTCGATGAACTCCAGTGCCTTCCGCATCCGCTCGACTCTCTCGGTGGGCGTCAGGCGCAGGTTCTCGGCGATGAGCGATGCATCAACGCCCGAGGGGACTCTTTCGAGTATCCGCTGATCCCAGCTCTTCTCGGCGCCGGAGGGTTCGGCCCCTGTTCGTTCGGCTTGGCGATCATGCATCGGCGTCGGGCGCCTGACCCACTGTACCAGGGTGGTGATCCCCGACGATAGCGAGCATGGCTCCGGAGGCCGGCCGGCTGTCGTCGCCCTGAGCGCGTACTCCCGTCGCAGTCCTCCCGCCTTGGACGTCGCAGCGGCCGAGTGGCTCCCACCGCCCGACCCCGCGAGCGCCTTTCTCGCGCGCCATCCAGGTCGAGGTCGCACGTCAGGCGCACGATGCCGGGCCCCCGGTGCGGACGCCGGCGCGCCGGCGGCGGGGCGCTGCGCGTGGCGAGGGCAACCTCGTGGACGGCGGCGTAGCGGCCGCTGGGGGTGACGATGACGTGGGCCTTGAGCGGGACGTGCAGTTCCTCGGAGAGGTGGCGCAGCTCCAGGGTCATGTCTTCGTCCTCGCGGGTCGGCGTCGGGTCGCCGCTGGGGTGGTTATGGGCCAGGACGAAGCTGTGGGCTGCCATGTCCAGCGCCGTGCGCAGGACGGTGGAGCGGCCGACATAGAGGGCGTCGTCGGAACCGCGGGCGAGCAGGCGCGCCTCGCGGACGCGGCCGTGGGTGTCGAGGGCGGCGATCCAGAGCTCCTCGTGGACGAGGGGAGCGAGCCTCGGGCCGAAGTACCGCGCCACGCGGGCGGCGTCGTTGAGGAGCGCGCCCCGGCGGGCGCGGGATGCGTAATAGCGGCGGCCGAGCTCGAAGGCGGCGGCGAGCCGGGTCGCGTCGAAGAGGGCGATCTGGGTGCGCTCGGCGAGGGCCGCGGGCGAGAGGCGGCCGAGGGAGGGGAGAGCGGTCGTGCCGAGGATGCGCGGGCCGACGCCGGGCAGGCCGAGCACCATCTCGAGGAGGGCGGCCTCGGTCGCGGTCGGGAGATCGGCCGCCGTCTCGGCGGGGGCGTCGACGGGGGCGCGGCTCATCGGGCTCATCGGGGCCACCTCCGAGAGCGGGTGAGGGCGCGGGCAAAGAGGCGGCGAGGTGCTCCTCCGGGGCCGGGCTCCAACCGAAGCGGGGTTGCGGCACTCGAGCCGGTGACGACCGACGAGGGGGCGTCAAATCCCTGCGGTACGCCGCATCGCGGTCGTGTGAGAGACGGCGATCCCGGGGGCGGGACGAACCCGGATCTTCACGACATCGTCAAGCAATCGCTTCCGCCCAAGGTCAACAGCAAATATCCCGGCGGTCCCGATCCAACGTCGTGCGCGGAGCCCCGCGCGCTCACGGCTTACATAAAGAAGTGGGAAAAGGACAACCGGGACGGCAAGCCGCTCGATCCGGACAACCCGCAGGATCACGCAGACATCCGGAAATGTCTCGGCTCGATCACAAGCATCAGCGCCCAGAACCCGGCGAACGGGAGCCAAGAGGCCGTCGACCGCGCCCCCTGCGCCAATTGCAGCCAGCTCCTCGCGAACTTGCACTCGAAGTGGGGTGGCCCTCGACCCGATACGATCCAAGAAGGCTACCCTGCGCTGACCGGGAAGAAGGGGGCGAAGAGGGGGATCGGCGAGCGCACGAACTTCTCGAGCCCGAAGGATCCGAACTGGCTCAAAGACCCACTTCCCGAGGGCGTGAGCTACCAGCGGCACGAAAACTACGGAAGACCGGTGTGATATGAGCGCGCAGGTGGCAGAGGAGCTGAACACCGTCCTGGAGAAGCTGTCGGAGCACGCGCGGCGCACGCTGACTGCCCTGGGCGTTCAGGTTGAGGAGGCCGGCCGCGTGGATGAATCAACGCTCCGCGAGGCCTTGCGCAGCAAGGGGCTCCCGGAGCTCGACGCCGCGCTTCAGTTCCATCGCGACGTCGGCGGACTCTCCGTGCCCGCGCTGTCGCTCACCTTCGCCACGGCTCGCCGACTGGCGCACGGGCCGACCAGGCGGACGCCCGACGGAGAGGCAGCGATCCCCGTCGGTCGCAGCGGAGGTGCGGCGTACTTCATCGATGCCCGCGGCGTGCTCTATCGGATGCGCGACGCGCCGCGAGACAAGGAGCTCACCCCGGTCGCGACGAACCCCTGGACGCTGCTCGAGAAGCTCGCCCTCCTCGCCAGCGTCGAGCCGCTGGCGAAAGGGGCGCTGCGCTTGCGATTCCGGCCGTACGTGGGCGCGGCGCTCGCGGGAGCGCTCGGGGCGGAGCCTGCCGTCGAGGCCACGGACAGCTTTCACCGCTTCTTCCGCCGCGGCTCGCTCGTCATCGCGGACGGACACCCGCTGCGGGACGAGGGGGAGCGCGACACGCTCGTGTGGACCCTTGCCCTGGAGGACGCGGTGGCTGCGCTGCGGGCCGCGGGCTCGGCGTGCGGAGCGCTCGGCGCGGAGCTCACGACGGCCGGCGCCGAGCTGCAGATCGAACCGCCGAGGAGCGCGCCGGTGGCGCCCTCACCCGAGGTGCTCCTCGAAGGCGGCGCGGTCGCGCTCCTCGCGGGCGCTGGGGAGGACGGCACCTCCGGCCATGTGTGGGCGCCGCCAGGGCCTCCGCGTCTGGAGCAAACACGGCTCTTCGCGGGCACGCTGCTGTCCTGGGAGACGGTCGACGCTCGGGGTGCACGCCTCCGCGATTTCACCGGCGCCGAGGACACGTTGCGCCCGCTGCTCACGCCGCGCGCCGTCCGTGGGCTCTTGCGGCTCGGCGCGCGCGTCGACCCCCGGCGCAAGGGCGAGCGGGCCTCGCTCGAGCACCTGCTCTCCTGCTGGGAGCTACCGGCGCACGAGGCGGCGCTCGACTTCGAAGAGCGCCTGGGCGGCCTTCGCTTCGCCAACGTGCAGTGGGGGCCGTTCGGCATCGTCGGCGCGTGGCCGGACCGGCCAGATGCGAAGGAGGCCGCGAGCGTGGACGAGGGCCAGCTCGTCCCGATCGGCGCCGAGATCTTGGGCAGCGTGAGCTACGCCGTCGACGCCGAGGGCACCGTGCACCTGGAGGACGAGCACCTGGAGCCCACGCCGATCGCCGTGTCCTGGCCGGTATGCCTCGAGCGCCTCGGCGCCGCCAGCGCGGACGAGGGCGAGCTCCCGTGCTCCTGCCAGATCAAGGCGCGTGTCGGCTCGGCGGTCGCGGCTGCGCTGGGTGCCGAGCCGGTGCCGGAGGGCACGGACCAGCATGCCTCGATGTGGTACCGCGACGGCGTCTCGGTGCTCGACGTCGCGGCGGATCCCTACGACAGCGAGCCACGGACGACGGTCGCTGCGCGCAACAAGGGAGACCTGGTGCTCGCCCTCCAGGTGGCGCTCCAGGTTGATTCCGACGCCGCCGTCGCGGTGTTCGGTGTGAAGGGAGATCCATCGCCGTCCGCGCCGGAGGAGCCCGTCGTGGTGCGCGCGCGGCTCTGGGGCGACACGTGGGACAAGACGGAGCGCGAGCTGTGCATCTACGGTGGGCCCGAGCGCTACCGCTTCGTCTGGCGCTGAAGTGCGTATTCCGACGGACGTGACGGCTCGTTCCGGAGCGACGTGACGGCCCAGTCCGGCGTGACGTGGACCGGAGCGTAGCGACGAGCGCGGTCAGGTCTTCGTCTCGGTCACCTCGGGAGCCACCGCCTTCTTCTTTCGCATCGACCCGCCGCGGAGTGTCACCACGTGCGCGTTGTGGACAACGCGGTCACAGATCGCGTCGGCGATACTCACCTCTCCGATGGCTTGGTGCCAACTTTTCGTCGGTATCTGCGAGGTGATCACCGTCGACGATGTATCGTATCTGTCCTCGAGGACCTCGAGCAGATCGCGCCTCTCGACATCGGTCATGGGCGCGAGCAGGAAGTCGTCGAGGACAAGCACCGCGACCTTGGCGAGGCGCGCGAGGGCGTTCGCGTAGGTCCCGTCGGCACGTGCGACCGCGAGCTGCTGGAGCAGGCGCGGCGTACGGATCACGAGGGCACGAAAGCCCTGCCTGCAGGCGGCCTGCGCGAGCGCGCCGCCGAGAAAGCTCTTGCCGGCTCCGGTCGCTCCCAACACGATCACGTTCTGCTTCGCTCGGACCCACTGGCAGGAGCCCAGCGACCGAGCGAAGGACCTGTCCACGCCACGCCCTGCGTCGCAAGAGAAGTCCTCCATGCACGCGCCCCCGGCACCCGCGCATCCTTCAGCAGGCGATGCAGCCGCTTGTTCTCGCGTGCGGTCCACTCGCGGTCGACGAGCAGCCCGATCATCTCCTCAGTGGACAGCGGCTCCGTCGGTGGCGCAGCCGCCCTCTCTCGCAGCATCGCCGCCATCGCATTCAGCCTCATCTCGACCAGCTTCTGTATCGTCTCTTCCAAGATCACTCCTCTGCTCCTTGTCGAAGTACTCGGCACCGCGGATGTTCTCGTGCGCCAGGGGCCCCCGGGGCGGCGGCTCGACCAGCGACGCGCGGTCGAGGCCGTTCTTCAGGATCGCGGTCACGCTCTTCGCGGTGGGGCTGCCGATGCGGAGCGCGCGGACGCATGCGGCGTCGACGCGCTCCCGCCCGTACTTGTCCGCGAGCCGGATCACGCCGAGGCACGTCCGGTACCCCGTCTCCGGGTGCGTGCGGCGGCTCATGATCGCTCGCGCGAGCTCACCGACGTTCGGGCCGATCGTCTCGGCCCATGCGATCACGCGCTCCGGCGGCCACTTGCCGTAGTCGCGATGGGCTCGGGGACGATGCTCGTCCACGATGACCGCCATCCCCTTCCGCCCGTAGCTGCGCGCGTGCGACGCGACGCGCACGCCGCCGTGGAACAGCTCCACGACCGACGCCGTCGCTCGGATGTCCACGCGCTCGCCGACCAGCGTGTACGGTGCGCTGTAGAGGCGGTCGTCGTAGGCAACGCAGTAGTCGATATTCACCTTGGCGTGCTTCCACTCGGCGAGCTCGTACCGCTGCGCCGGCAGCGGCCGCATCGCGGGCTTGTCGAGGCTCTCGAACGCCGTGCGCCGGCAGCCGTCGAGCCGCTGGAACGGCCGCGCGTTCAGCCGGTCGAGCAGCAACGCGATGGCGGCGTTGAGCTCGGCGAGGCTGAAGAAGCTCCGGTTTCGGAGCGAGGCGAGGATCCAGCGCTGCGCGATGAGCACGCCGCCCTCGACCTTCGCCTTGTCGCGTGGCTTCCGAGGCCGCGCCGGAATCACCGTCACGCCGTGGTGTTGCGCCATCTCGAGGTAGGTCGGATTGACGTCCGGCTCGTACCGATCCGGCCCGGAGACCGCGCTGCGGAGCTGGTCCGGGACGAGCACCTCGGGCACGCCGCCGAAGTACTCGAACATCCGCACCGTCGAGCCGACGAAGTCGGCGAGCTTCTGCGAGCGTGTCGCCTCGGCATAGGTGTAGTTGCTCGCGCCGAGCACCGCGACGAACAGCTCGATCTCGGTCACCTCGCCGGTCGTTCGCTCGACGAGGTGCGGCTTCCTACCCGAGTAGTCGATGAAGACCTTCTCGCCGGCGCGATGGACCTGGCGCATGACGACGCCGAGCTTCTTCTTCCAGCCCGCGTACAGGTCGCAGAACCGGCTGTACTCGTATGGCCTGAGCGGCGCCTGCGCCGCGCTTGCTTCCCGATACTCGAGCCAGAGCGTCTGCAGCGTGACGCACGGCTTCGACAGCTCGCGATGAACCCACGCGAAGTCGATGGGTACGCGCGCGGGCGGCTCGTTGCGGCCCACATCGCGGAACAGCTGCGATTCGACCTCCGCGTCCGTCATCTCTCGGGCGACCTCCCACGTCAGCCCGGCCTTCGCCGCCCGCGCCAGGTAGCCGCTCACCGTGCTCTCGCCGATGCACGCCGCCGCCGCGATCTCCGTTCGACTGCGCCGGCACTCGAACTTGAGCCTCAAAATCTCTCGAACCTTCCGCATCGATAGCCGCTCCGACATCGCGCTCATGTACGCGATGAGGCTGCGACCGCGAGCGCCGCGTACGGGCCGTCACCCCCGCCGGAACGGCCCGTCACGCCCCTCGGAACGAGCCGTCACGTGCGTCGGAACGAGCCGTCACGCGCGTCGGAACGAGCCGTCAGGTGTGTCGGAACACCCCGTCGGGTGGCCCGGAACGCCCCGTCACGTCCCCGCGGAACGAGCCGTCACGTGCGCTCGGAATCGGTCGTCACGTCGGCCCGGAATACGCAACGCGAGGATCACCGACAACTCCGACGCGGCAGCGCAGGTCGCCGGGCCGGGCGGCAGGGGCGACCCCGTCGGCCAGCCGGCGACGGTCGCCGTCGATGCCGCAGTCGGCGTCACGGCGGCAGCGGGCGGCTGCACCGCGCCCCGCGGGGGCCCACTCGGACGGTGTGCGCCGCCGCACGCGGCCAGCAGCGCGGCGATCGCGATCACGAGACGATCAGCTCCTCGGCCCAAGCTCGTAGGCATCCCGGGTGAACGCTCGACCTTCCTGCCCCCTTACAGTGCTTCACTGGGCACGTGCGGGCGACGACCGTGAAGATCCAGCTTCTGACTTCGTCCCGCAACGCCTGTGGCGCTGGCAGCCCTCGCTCACGGGGAAGTCGAGGCGCGCACCTTGCTGGCTTTGCTCTGGATTCAAAAGGCGCTCTGCTCGGAGCCCCCGTGGCGCGGGCGGCGAAGGCGACCTACCTGGCCGCGAGGCTCGCCACGGCCTGTGCGATACGCGGCGCTGCGTTGGGGCGGGCGTACATTCGCTCCATGTAAGAGATAAGTTTCGGGCAATCGCCCAGCAGCTTGGCCTCGTTTCCCCAGTCGAGCGTGTAGGCGAGCACGAAGTCGGCGACGGTGACGCCGTCGCCCACAACGAATTGGCGGCCCTGCATGTGCCCCTCGAGCACCGCGGCCATCTGTTTGAACTCGCGGCCGGCGAGGTCGACCTCGGCAGGCACGCGCAGCGCCTCGGGGTAGATCGACGTGTGCCTGACGATGCGCTGGAGCGGCTGCTCGAGTTCGGTCACGGTGAACAAAAGCCAGCGGTCGACCTCGGCCCGCTGCCGTAGATCGGTGGGCAAAAGGCGCTTTTGCGGGTACTTCTCCGCGAGATAGAGCGCGATCGCCACCGACTCGGTGACCACGAAGTCTCCGTCGACGAGCGCGGGCACCTTGCCGGCGGGGTTGATCTTGCGAAATTCGGGGCGGTGATGATCGCCCGCGCTGAGGTTGACTTCGATGGCTTCGAAGTCGACCCCCAGCTCCTGCAGCGTCCAGCGGGCACGAATTGATCGGGTCGGCGCAAATTCGTACAGTCTCATCGTCGGTGCTCCTGTCGAGGTGGGTGCCCCATGCTTCGAGGCACGTTCCCCTTGAGACCGGGGCGGCGGCGAAGACTCATCGGTCGCCCTCGTTTTTTTTTCGACACGGCCCTGCCCGCCCTCAGCCGGGCAGCAGCGCCGGCGCGCCGTAGCGCTCGAACTCGCCCGCCGGCAACAAGAAGACGTAGATGGCCGCCACCCCCCGGGCGCCCGTGAAAATGTTCAAGAACTTATCGAACAGTCCACCGGCTCGCGGAGCAGCCATACCGCCGGGCTTTGCTCCACACGTTCGCCGGCAAGCGTCGCAGCGCTGTCGAGGATCTCCGTCCACGGCGACTCTGCGTACCCGGCACGGTGGGCAAGGTCGGCGCCGAGCGCAGCGACAAGCAGGGCGTGCGCGGAGGGCACGTTGTAACCCGCTGCATAGAGCGGGTTGAGCTCGAGGACCACTGGCTGGCCGTCTCGAACGAAGGCCACGTCAGCCACGTAGTTCGCCGGGAGGTCAGCCGTGAGAAGAGCTGGGAGAAGGGCGCGAACCGCCCTCTGCACCACCTCGCTCCTCGCAGTGAGTTCATCGGAGAGGGGCCGGCGCACGTCGTCGGTGAGGGCCTCGAAGGGGCCGTGGTAGCTGGCCATGAGGAGACGGCCGTCCAACACCGTCAGCCGCACTTCGAAGGGCACCCGGATGGGGTTGCGGTCGCCGGGCGCGGTGGCGAGCTCGATGCGCTCAAGGTCGAGGTGCTCGCGCAATGCGAGGCCGCCGACATCGAGAGCGACACGCAGGCGGCGGATCACCTCGAAGACCGTGGCCTCGACGTCCGCTTGGTTGCTGCCGTAGTAGAGCTCGGGGTTGGCGGACTTGGCCGACGAGTGGGACACCAGCGTTCGTGAGCACCGAGTAGAATTGATCGAGCCCGAGGACCCGCTCCACATTGTCGGGGAGGTCGAGCACGCACGTGGCGCCGGCAGCAACCGCCCGAGCGACGACGGTTTTGTAGGCGGAGTGAGGGAGCATCGGCAGATCGACCCAGGACACACTGCCGCGGACCCCCTGCGGCGCGTCGAGCAAGGCCACATCGCAGACCGCGAGGTCCCAGCCATGAAGGCGGGCGAGCTGGGCCCAGAACGCATGGCGACGCCGGATCATGGCCACGTTGCGGGGGTCGGCCTGGGCATCGAAGGCACGGTCGAGGTCGGAGATGAGAGCGACGCGGGACACGGGTCAAGCATCGCACGTTTTCCCGGCTCAGGAGGACTCGGCGCCCTCGGTGACAGCGTCTTGATGAGGGCGTCGCCGGGTAACGTACGCTTGCCCCTCACGGCGCGATCCCTGGCCGTGAGCGGCAGAGCGTATTCCGTGGCGTCAGAGCGACTCGAGGTACGCCACGAGCTCGTCGAGCTCGGCCGGGGCGAGCGCGGAGACGTCGCCGTGGCGGCCGGCGTCGCTGGCCGCCTGCGTCCGCCATGGCGCCGCCACCCCCTGAGCTGGAGCTCTGCTCGCATTTCCCCGGCGTTTCGTGCCGGCATGGGGCGTGCTCGAGGCCGAGCGTCATGCCGACGCTCGAGCACAACGCCCTCGTCGAGATGTTCCGCGAACGCCCGGAGCTCGCGCCCCGCTTGCTCGCGACGCTCTTCCACGTCGAGGTGCCGCCGCACGCCTCGGTCGCGGTTGTCGAGTCGTCGCTCGACCAGCTCATCCCGGTGGAGTTCCGCGCCGATCTGGTGCTCGAGCTTCGAGACGAGATCGACGCGCTCGTGCTGGCGATCGTCATCGAGGTGCAGCGCGACGTGGACCCGGACAAGAAGTACTCGTGGCCGGCGTACGTCGCGGTCGTGCGCGCCAGGAAGCGCTGTGGCACGATCGTCCTCGTTGTCGCGCCGGACGCCGGTGTGGCTGCCTGGGCCGCGGAGAACATCGACCTCGGCCTGAGCCGCGGCAACGTCGAGCCGCTGGTGCTCGGTCCAACCGTCGTTCCCGAGATCACCGACCCGGCCGACGCGGAGAAGGAGACGGAGCTCGCGGTGCTGTCGGCGGTGGCGCACGGCAACGGGCCGAGCGGGCTGACGGTGGTCCAGGCGGCGCTCGCCAGCCTCGGCCGGCTCGACCAGGAGCACGCGATGGTCTACTTTCAGCTCATCTGGAACGGGTTGCGTGAGCCGATGAGGCAGGCTCTGGAGGCATTGGTCATGGAACGGCAGATCGAAGGCGAGGCGACGTTTCCCCCGTTCGTGCAGAAGCTCATCGATCGCGGCAAGCTCGAGGGCATCCGTGAGGGCGAGCTCAAGGGGATGCGAGAGGGCATGCGAGAGGGCAAGAGGGACACGCTGCTGCGGCTGCTCGCGCGTGCAGGGATCGTGCTCACCGAGAACGAGAGCGCGCGCATCCAGGCATGCACGGACGTCGCGACCCTCGACCGCTGGATCGAGAACGTCCTCGGCGCGAAGACGGCCACCGAAGTGCTCTCCTGACCATGGACGGACGCGGCCCGACAGGGCGATGAATCAAACGGTCTTTGCCGGCTGGCGATCGGCGGGACGTTGCGCGGGCGCGGGCGAGCTCCACGCCAGCGATCCAGGAAACCGGCGCATCGCCACGGCGACGCCGTCCTCGCCCGCGATCATCTCGCCCTGGTCGTCTCAGCCGATGCCGCCCTTGCCTGGCGGCCCCAGCCTGGAGGTGACGCCCTCGACGGTGAGCCGGTCCTCGTCGAGGTGGGCGATACCGATCGAGTCGCCGCCGCGCCCCGGGCCGCCATCGCCGCCGTGAGCGGCGGAGCTTCTTCGGTGGCGTCAGAGCGACTCGAGGTACGCCACGAGCTCGTCGAGCTCGGCCGGGGCGAGCGCGGAGACGTCGCCGTGGCGGTCGCCGCCGCAGGCCGGGTCGAACCTGTCGCGGAGCGTCGTCGGCCTTCGTCCAGTGTAGCGCCCGGACGGTCCTGCGCCGGTCTCCCCGGTCTCCTTGACAAGTTGGGGCAGCCTTCGGATACGCTATCTTTCCACGATGCGTGAGGGCGGTACGGGGGGGCGGGATTGGAGTTCAAGACGCTCCACGCGACAGCGCCCATCAGCGGTCGAGAGGATTGATCACGCCGAGAGGCCCGCGGTCGACGATGTGGGTGTAGGCCACGGTGGTCCGCACATCCTTTTGACCGAGCCATGTCTGAATCGTCTGGATGTCGGTGCTCGCCTCGAGCAGGTGGGTCGCGGAGCTGCGGCGGAGGGGTTGGCATGTCGCGCGCCTGGTGAGCCTTGCCGCCCGTCCGGCATCGTGCACGGCCCATTGCACCGCCGATTCGTGCAGGTGGTAGAGGTCCTGTCGACCCGTCGCAGGATCGGTGCAAGGGCGAGAGGCGAGGGAGAGATACTGCCAGGCGAGGCTCGTGGCTGCTCTTGGCATCTTCGCTCGCAGAGCGTGGGGCAGGTCGACCTCGCCGTGGCCAGCCGCGAGCTCCTTCTTGTGCCGTCGGGCCACGGCGTCGCGCTGGACCTTGCAGCTCGTCGCGCGTTGGAGCGGGGACCCGGATGACCACACTCAACGCACGGGCCGGTGAAGCGCTCGCCGTCCCGGAGATGGACGCCTACGTGGTCGTGCTCGCATCGTCGACCGATGGCGAGGGTGAGCGGATTGAGGTTCAACGTCGGCTCGACCCGTTCGATGACCAGGACCGAGAGCTGGGGCAGGACACGTACTCCATCTCGACTCACACGGGCGCCACGACCTACTCTAGGATCGAGGCGTGCCGGCTTCGAGGGAGCATTCTCGAACTGACGCTCTCCGCCGCCGCTGCCAATGAGCTCGGTGTCGACCAGGAGGTCAACGTCACTCTCGACCTGGCCGACGAGGTGATCGCCCGGCTCTGGGACGGACTGCTGAAGATCTTCGAGCACGATCGGAACCGACCGAAGGTCCTCCGGCGTGAAGAGGGCGCCGGCTAACGAATCATTGCGTATGCGCTCCCGGAGTCGTGAGGGGAGGCGGCGCCGAGATCGAGGTGCCGGCAGCCTCGATCGACGAGGCGACGGTCGAGAGCGACCCGGAGTGGCGGATCGATCCAAAGCCGCGGTTCATCTATCCAGACCTGGTGATCTCCGTGCCGGTGCCCGAGAAGCGACTGGTGGTCGTCATCGAGAACAAGATCGACGCCCGCGACCATGAGGGGCAGAGCCACGCGTATCGCGAATACGCCGGGTGCCATGGGGGGAGCTGTGGCCGCCTCGTCCGCCATGGCGCCGCCACCCCCTGCGCTGGAGCTCTGCTCGCATTTTCCCGGCGTTTCGTGCCGGCATGGGGCGTGCTCGAGGCCGAGCGTCATGCCGATGCTCGAGCACAACGCCCTCGTCGAGATGTTCCGCGAACGCCCGGAGCTCGCGCCCCGCTTGCTCGCGACGCTCCTCCACGTCGACGTGCCGCCGCACGCGGCGGTCGCGGTTGTCGAGTCGTCGCTCGACCAGCTCATGCCAGTGGAGTTCCGCGCCGATCTGGTGCTCGAGCTTCGAGACGAGCGCGAAGCGCTGGTGCTGGCGATCGTCCTCGAGGTGCAGCGCGACGTGGACCCGGACAAGAAGTTCTCATGGCCGACGTACGTCGCGGTCGTGCGCGCCAGGAAGCGCTGTGGCGCGATCGTCCTCGTTGTCGCGCCGGACGCGGGCGTGGCTGCCTGGGCCGCGGAGAACATCGACCTCGGCCTGGGCCGCGGCAACGTCGAGCCGCTGGTGCTCGGTCCGGCGGTGGTCCCCGAGATCACCGACCCGGCCGACGCGGAGAAGGAGACGGAGCTCGCGGTGCTGTCGGCGGTGGCGCACGGCAACGGGCCGAGCGGGCTGACGGTGGTCCAGGCGGCGCTCGCCGGCCTCGGCCGGCTCGACCAGGCGCACGCCATGGTTTACTTTCAGCTCATCTGGAACGGGTTGCGTGAACCGATGAGGCAGGCTCTGGAGGCATTGGTCATGGAACGGCAGATCGAAGGCGAGGCGACCTTTCCCCCGTTCGTGCAGAAGCTCATCGATCGCGGCATCCGCGAGGGCGAGCTCAAGGGCATGCGTGAGGGCCGGCTCGAGGGCATGCGAGAGGGCAGGATCGAGGGCAAGAGGGACACGCTGCTGCGGCTGCTCGCGCGCGCAGGGATCGGGCTCACCGAGAACGAGAGCGCGCGCATCCAGGCATGCACGGACGTCGCGACCCTCGACCGCTGGATCGAGAACGTCCTCGGCGCGAAGACGGCCACCGAAGTGCTCTCCTGACCATGGACGGATGCGGCCCGACAGGGCGATGAATCAAACGGTCTTTGCCGGCTGGCGATCGGCGGGACGTTGCGCGGGCGCGGCTGGCAACTTGGTCTTGCCGATGGACAGGATGTCTATGTGTGCACGTGCGACGGAACATCCGTGGAGGTTGCGGCGCATCATGAGCTTCCTGCCTCGCTCGAGGTCGCGCTGGTCGTTCATGAACGTGAGCTTCTGATTGCAATCGACACGCAATCCAAGCAAGGAGTTGTGTCTGCGTGGCGTATCGGGCTCCAGCGGTCGCCATCGCTGTCCTGGCTGACAAGCGCATGAAGCCGGCGGCTCGGTTCTCGGAACAGGGCATCGCCGCTGGGCGCCGTGGCGCGTCGAAGGCCCAGCAGTCATATGGCGCCCGGCTGTCTTGCCACCCGGCGCGCTGCGGTGCTATTTTCTGAGCTGCGGCTCATGCGCAGCCGTCAGGCCGACCTGCGTGACCGCTTCCTGCGCGCTTCTATGGACCTGATTCAGCTGGCTGACGCCCTGACCGCATGCGCTGTCGCGGATCCCTGGGCGTTCGACGGCGGCGAGTTCCTGGAGACGCTCTCCAGGATCGAGATGACGGCCGGCATTCTTCAGCCGCCGTTTTCCACGGAGCTCGAGCTGAACGATCGCTTCATCGTCGTCGATCACGAGGCCCATGTGCCAGCGTCCTCTGTCCGGGGCTTCGCCGATCGTGCGGCGCTTGAAGCGTTCATCCTTGGCCCCGCGGGTCTGACGAATCCGTTCACGACCTTCTGCGTCGCCTTTGTGGACGGCAGCTGCTGCCCGTTTCGGCTGCTCTACGTCGATGGCGCACGAGATGTCGAGTTCAGCAAAGCCGCGCAGCTGGAGCGCGACCCCTCTGGGCATGAGTATCCGGAGCTCCGGCTCGAATGGTCGCCGACCGCGCAACGTCGCTCGTGACGCCCCCGTGCAGAAAGAGGCCCGGAGGCGGCCTGACTGGCTAGAGCGCCGATCAGCTTGAAATACCCAGGAATGAAGAGATTTGAACCACAGAGGCACAGAGGGCACAGAGGAAGAAGGGAAAATAAATTATCTTTCTTTTCTCTTCCTCTGTGCCCTCTGTGCCTCTGTGGTTCGTTTTCTCGGGGTTTCAACCCGTTTGTCGCTCTAGAGGATTTCGTCGACGCTCACGCCGAGTCGCTCGGCGTATAGGCCAAGGGTGCGCTGCCACGCCGGGCGGATCATGTCGTCCTCCGATCGGTGGCGGGATCCACCGGCCCACTCCGGAGCCTGCCATGCCGCGGACGGCGGCGCGAGCTCCAGCGCCAGACCGCGCGCGAGAGCCTCCTTCTTCGTCAAGCGGCTCCGAGCATCGCGGTGCCAAGGTCGTTGGTCCGCTGGTCACCTCAATGACAGGCCCGCTTGAGCCCGCTGTACGTGATGCGTTGCTGGCAGAGGAGGTTGCAGCTGCCGACCGGGCCTGGCTCACCGCACGCAACCTCCACCAGGTACACATTGGACGCGTCCTGGCACGGCCCGCCGGTCTCGCAGCGGACCGCGGGGATCTGCGGGTCCTCATGACCGCTGCAGTCATAATCGAAGCCGCCTCCGGGGCGGATGGGCGTGTCATGGAACGTGTTGGGCTGGTCGGGGTGGACCTGCGCATGGTCGTCGTCGCAATCGGTGCCGCCGTCGCACGCGATCGACGGATAGCCGTCCCCGTCCGCGTCGCAGTCGACGATCCCGCCGCCGCTCCCGCCCGAGCCCGAGGTCACCTCGCTGCTCGCGCCGCCGCCCGACGTCGAGCTCGCCCCGCCGCTCCCGCCGCCGCCGGAGGCCGCCGCGCCCCCGCCGCCGCCCGCCGCGTCGGACGACGCGGCGCCGCCCGCGCCACCACCACCACCCGAGCTCGCCGGCTCGGTGAAGACGGCGTCGGGGAAGCTGCACCCCGCGCTCAGCACGGCAGTCGCGGCGGGCAGGGCGACGAGCGCGAAACATCGATGAGGTAAGGGCATCCCTGCATGGTCGGCACGGTTCCCTCCCGCGTCAATCGCCCGTCGAGATGTGCAGTGCGGCTGTCCGATCTCGGCCCTTCACGCTTCGTGGGGAAGTGTCGCAGGTGCTCTGCTCGACGCGCCGGGGCCCCACGGTGGATGGTGGACGACCGTTCGGCCTCACGATGACGGGTGGCCGCCGGCCAGGCGCGCGGCAGGTCGTGGAGCCTGTCCCACGGCCCCTGTCGACGCCGAGCGCGTCTCCACGCCCACGGTCGCTGTGTCCCGACGGCGACGGTCCGGGTGCGCGGATCATGAAAGAGACGGCGCCGACGGGATGCGGCGCACGGCACGCCGATTGCCGACGCGCGCCGCAGCATGAACGGCGGCGAGCGCTTGCGAGGGAGTCCAGCTCCGGGGGTGTTCGGCCCGCGTCTGGGCCGGCAGCTGGTCGTTGCTGGGCTCAGCCTGTGCGCGTGCGGGCCGGCGACGAACGCAGCTTCGCAGAGCCCACGTGAAGCCAGAGCGCCCGGGCCGGCGGACGTCGCCGCTCCGGGCGCGGCTGTGCCTGGGGCAGGGAGAGCGCCGCCCCTCGATGCGGCCGTGGCTGTCACGCCGCCTCGCGGCGCGGCTGCGGTCCCCTCGCTTGCATGGCGGCTTGGCGAGTACGCCGTGCGCCCCGAGCCGCTCACACCGGCGCGCACGGAAGCCGAGCTCGGCTGCGAGACCATGGCCGCGGACGCTGCGAGTCCGCCGCTCTGGGTGATCGAGGTGCCGAAGCCCGTGCGGCTGTGGGCCAGCACGGGGCCGTTCCCGTCGCCGGAGCTGGCGACGACGCGCGCGCTGATCGGCGTGCAGGCGATGTCCGGTGCCGGCCCGGGGGACATGCTGGCGTGCGGCCCGGCGCTGTCGGTGGACCTCGCGCCGGGCAGGTACGCCCTGCGGGGTCGGGTCCGCTCGGCGCAGTACACCGAGTCAGGCGTGGCCCCAGGCATCGATGGATTCGCGTACAGGATCAGCGACCTGGCCGATAGCTCCTGCCCGAAGGACCTCGCGACCCGCGGTATCCACGACTGGGACGGTCAATTCCCGTTCACGGTCGACACCGATCTGGACCTGAACGCCGACGGCCACCGCGAGCTCCGTGTCGAGTACCAGATGGGTTTCACGAACCCCGGTACGCGGCTGCTCGTGAACGAAGCGTACCCGCGCTGCCTGCGGGTCGTGGCCGACGTGCCTGCGCTGCTGCGCCCGCTCCCGACGAGGACACACGGCTTCTCGGATCTACGTCTCGCCTTCTGGCGGATCCATCCCGTGGACAGCTTCGGCGGGCGCATGGTGATCGAGCACGACGGCAGGTACAACGCCTCGACGTCGGCCTACGACGTGGGCCGATTCGTCCGCTGTCGCGACGGCCTTCCAGGCGAATCGCCCGCGGCGGACCGCGAGCGCGAGCGGCTGTGCGAGCGGTGGTTGAAGAGCAACGACGGCAGCGCCGCGCCCTACGAGCTCGTCGAGCGCTGGCTCGGCGTGCCGGCGTATCGGGACAGGCTGGAGATGCCGACCGAGCTCGCAGGGACGCAGGCGACAGCGCTGCTGCGAGCGCTCGACGCCGAGCGGGTCCGCTGGCAGTACGGCGCCGTCCGCGCGTGCGAGCCCCGCGCCGGGGAGCGCGCGTGGGTCTTCGGGCTCGAGCTCCACGCGGAGCACGACCCACCGGGGGCGTGGAGCCGAGAGGCCTTCGTCGTCGTGCGGCAGCCCCGCGGGCAGCCCGCCCGCGTGAGCGCGGTGCTCGACGCCTCGCCGTGCCCGGTGGCCGATGTGCCGAGCGACCTCGAGTCGTTCGTCGACGCCTGGCTCGAGAAGCCCTGGAGCGAAGCCAGGTCCGCGGCGAGCGGCTCGCCCGGGCTGAGAGCGCAGCACCTTCGCCTGCAGCGCGCTCGCGCCGCGGAGCGCATCGACCTCGCCGACGTGTCCGGCTGCGCCGCGCCGCCGCACGCTCCCGCGTGGCTGTGGACCGCGCAGAGGAGGGCGCCGCCGGCGCTCGCCGAGCACATGAGCAGCACGCCCACCTACCTCGTCATCAGGCGATCTGCCCGAGGCTTCGTGGTGGACAGCAGCACGGAAGTCCGCCCGCCGCACTGTTCGTTCTAGCTGGAGGCGCGCTCACCGCCTCGCGGTGGACGGGTCGGGTGGACGCCCCAGCCGCCTTCCCGACGCCCGTCGCGTCGGGTGCCGGTCGTGGGCGCCTGGCGAAGGTGGCCGAGGGCGCTCGCGCCGGAGCGGCCCTCAGGAGCGGGCCTGTCGCCGGTACTGCCCGGGAGGCACGCCCATGGCGCGGCGGAACGCGCGATTGAAGGCAAATTCGGAGTCGTACCCGACGCGCGCGGCGATCGACGCGAGCCCGTCGTCGCTCTCGCGGAGCCGCACGGCCGCCTCCTGCATCCGCAGGCGTGTGAGGTACGCGTGCGGCGCGATGCCCACCTCGGCCGCGAACCGACGCGCGAGCGTCGCCCGCGACGTCCCGGAGCGGCGCGCCAGCTCGCTCACGCTCCAGTCCCGCTCGGGCTCGGCGTGCATCCACGCGAGCGCGCTGGCCAGCGTCCTGTCGCCGAGCGCGCCCAGCCACCCCGCACCGCCCGGCGGTTGCGCGTCCGCCCAGGCGCGGAGCACCTGCACCAGCAGGACGTCGAGCAGCCGCGAGACGACAACCGAGGCCCCCCGCTCGCCGCGCTCGTGCTCCCGCTCCAGCAGCGACACCGTGGGCGACAGGGCGCGCGCGGCCTGGGAGGCGCCACGGAGGTGCACCCGCGCCGGCAGCAGGCGCAGCACCGGGTGAGCGCCGGGCTCGTCGAACGCGAAGCAGCCACAGAGCACCCGCGTCTCGGCGCCCCTGCCGCCCAGCTCGCGCGCGGGCCCGTCACCGCGCTCCGCGAGCCATTGTTCGAGCGGCACCTTCGGGCTGCGCGGCGAGTCCGCCATCGCGTGCCCATCGCCGCGAGGCAGCAGCACGACATCCCCGGGACCCAGGGCGACAACCTCGCGCCCGTGCACAAGGTGACAGGTGCCCGAGGTGACGAGGTGCAGGGTCGCCACCGTCGTCGTCGGGAAGCGGAGGCCCCACGGAGCGCGCGCCACCGTGCGGCAGTAGAGCTGCCCGCGCAGCCCGGTGCGTTCGAGGATCTGCCCGAGGAGATCGGATGCGCCGGAGACGTCCACGCCCACAGGATAGCAGCGATCCATCCGGCGACCCCGGACGGTGAGCGCTTCGGGCAAAGCATTGAGCCGCCCGCGAATGGCCCTCGGCGGCGGCCGTCACCATGATCCTCGCCGTGAAGCGCGGTCGAACGCGCACGGAGGCACCATGGAATCGCACCGAGACGACTTGCCCTGGAAGTTCACCTCTCCCACGGCCCTTCTGACGCTGCTGCTGGGATCCTTCATGCTCTTCCTCAGCGTCCGCGGCGCGATGGACCCGCTGAGCGCCGCGCAGGGCTTCGGCCTGCCCATCTCCAGCGCCGACGCCGTCCCTTGGCTGGGCATCAAGTCCGGGCGAGATCTCGGCATCGCGCTGGCCCTCTTCGGCCTCGTCGCGACCCGGCAGCGGCGCGCGGCGGGCGTCTTCGTGCTCGTCTGCACCGTGATGCCCGTCGTCGACGCGCTGACCACGTGGAGCCACGGCGCATCCCCCGCCGTGTTCCTCGGGGTCCACGGCAGCGCCGCGCTCTTCTGTCTCGCGCTCGCCCCGGCGCTGCTCTGGCGGTCCGGGCTGCGATGCCGTCGCGACGCCTCGCCGGAGTCCGGCTACCTCGTCGCGCCCGATCATGGCGATGGGCTGCACCGGGCCTGAGCCGCAGAGCGCCCTGTCCGACGCCGCGCGGGGGCTCGCCGACCGCTTCAGGGCAACGCTGGATCGGGGGGTGAAGCTCCGAGGTTGACGTCTGATGAATCGGATCTTCACCGGAGGCCAGGACGTCGAACGCGCCTTCTACCGCCCAGTGGCCGGTCGTCGGGGGGAGAGGGACGTCGGCGCAGCTCGGTAGAATTCGCTGCGGCGGCTTGATGCCCCGGGAGCGCCGCAGGGCCAGGTCGCCATGAGGTGAGCGTGGGCCCCCTGCTGCTGCTCCGCATCACCATCACCTGGTCCCCCGCGCCAGTTGACGCTTGACGTCTCCGAGACGTTTGGATTTCCTTTCCCCACCATGAACAAGGCTTTCTTTCGCTTTCGACTCGTCGCATCGACGGCGCTCCTCGTCGCGGCCGCCGCGGCCTGCAGCGGCGAAGATGCCGATCCTGGCACGCCAGGTTCGTCGGGCGGCTCGCCGCCAGCCGGCGGATCGGGCGGAGCGGGGGGAGCGGCCGCGAGCAGCGGCGGTGCGGATCCAGGCTCGGGCGCCGCGAGCGCCGGGGGAGCTGGGGGCGTCTCCACGGGAGGTTCGTCAGCCGTCGGCACAGGAGCAGGGGGCGGCGGATCGGCAGGCACTGCATCGGGGGGCTCGGGAGGGGCGGAGCCCGAGGCGGGCGATCGCTCGCCGGAAGGCACCTGCGCGCGCTTCAACGCCGACACCGCCGACATGAGCGAAGGCACGTGGAGCGGCTCGCTGGATCCCGCGTGCGACCCGGGAGACATCTCTGCCGACGGTCGAGCGAATGCGCTCCGGCTCTTCAACCTGTACCGCTGGCTGGCGGACTTGCCCCCGGTCGTGACCGAGCCCGCCCGCGACGCTCAGGCCCAGGCCTGCGCGCTCATGATGGACGCGAACAATTCGCTCTCGCACGAGCCGCCGGAGAGCTGGAAGTGCTACTCGAAGACAGGCGCGGACGGCGCGAGGACAAGCAACATATCGAGTGGCCCCGGCGTCGCGAGCGTGCTGGGCTATCTGATCGACCCCGGGAACGAGTCGACCTTCGGCCACCGGCGCATCATCCTTTCGAACGACCTCGGCCCGATCGGCCTCGGCTCCACCGGGAAGAACGGCGCCTCCTGCATGCAGAACATCGGAGGGACGGGGCGCGCGGGGAAGGCGTGGACGGCCTGGCCTCCGCCCGGGGCGTTCCCGATGCAGGCGTATGGCGACCGCTGGAGCTCACTCAGCGACACTGGCTGGTCGATCCAGAGCGAGGACATCGAGCTCGAGGACGCCGAGGTCACGATCACGAGCGGCGGAGCCCCTCTGGCCGTCGACGTGGAGCCGCTCGAGGGGGGCTACGGCTCCACGAACGCCATCCGCATCGTGCCGAACGGTTGGGACCCCGAGGCCGGCCAGACCTACTCCGTGAACGTCTCGGGAATCGCGGCGACCATCGCCTACGACGTCGTGTTCGTCGACTGCGAGTAGAGGATTCTCGTTCCCCTCAGCTCGTCAGCGCGGCGGGGGACCGACGACGCAGGGCGACGCCGAGCACGGACGCCCGCGCCGCCCGCGTCACACTGCTGCTCGTAGATACGGCACGTGCCCGAGGCGTCCTCGCTCGTGACAGTGTCGAGGTTTCCCATCCGCTCTCTCACTCCGCAGATGGCGGGGTCCTGGCGCACCGGAACCCGAGATCGTCTGCGCGACCTGGGCTTCGATAAATACCGCTCGTTGTCGCATGCTGATTCTCCTCGCCCTGCAGATAGCTCCCGCCGTGGGTCAAGAGGTACGCGCCGCCCACGGACTGCTTCAGAATGGCACAGTCGACGCATGGAACCGGGAGCTGGCCCGACCAGTCCCGCGTGAACTCCATCATGTTTCCGCTGAGATCCTGCTGTCCCCACCGCGCTGCTCCCGCCGGCTTCGAGCCGACAGGGAGGATGTCGCCGAGCGCGCACTCGCCCGCAGGGCTCCCATCGCCCGTGCAGGCGTAGCTCGCGTGGCTCGGGTCGAGCCCCTGGCCCCACGGGTATTCCCGCTCCTCGTCGCCGCCGGCTGCCGCGTAGTTCAGCTCCGCCGTTGTGGGGAGGCGCCCCCCGTCCCACACGCAGAACGCGAAGGCTTCGAGCCACGTGACGCAGTTGATGGGCAGGTCCTCGTTGGGCCCGACCTCATCGGTCCACGTCGGCCGCTCGTACTCCGAACGGCAGTGGAGCGCAGCCTTGAGCGCCGCGGTGTCCTCCGCGAACCAGTCGTGCCAGGTGTTCCACTCGTCAGACCAGCCGCTGCCCGGGATCTTCGGGTGCTCCCCCGCCCCGTCCTCGGGTGCGCTCGCCCGCGTCCCTCCTCCGGCGTCGACGAACGCGCGGAATCGCCCCACCGTCACCTCGTACGTGTCCAGGAGAAAGCTGCTCACCGTCGTCTGCTGGAACGTGCCGCCCGGAACAAGCCTGCTGTCACAGCAGCTGACGCTCTCGGAACCGCACAGCACCTCGCTCGCCAGCGCGCCTGAGCCGCAGCTCGGAGGCCCAGCCGACGCCCCGGCGCCCTCACCGCCCGCCCCGGTCCCACCGCCGCCCGTCGCATCCCCGCCGGCCCCGCCGCCGCCGGTATCGGCCCCGCCGCCGCCGGTATCGGCCCCGCCGCCACCGGTATCGGCCCCGCCCGCCCCACCGCCGCCGCCCGTCGCGTCCCCGCCGGCCCCGCCGCCGCCGCCCGCCCCGCCGCTGCCCCCCTTGCCGGGAGGGTCGTGTTCCGGATCGGCGCCGCAGCCGGCTGCGCAACACCCGGCGAGGACGACCGCGACGATGACCCCGACCCACGTGCCTTGTCCACGGCGCTTGTCCATCATGGTCCGCTGTCTCCCTTCCGGCCGCTCCGTCGTTGCGCTATTGTCGGTGCAACCTTCCTTCGCCGGACAGAAGACAGGATCTCCCGCGAGCAAATGCGACGTCAAGCCACGCTCATCACAAGCACGTTATCGTCTCCGGCGCGCGCCCATCGCTCCGCCGCTCACCTCACGCTCCGCTCCCCGGCACCTTCTCGCCGTGGGGAGGGGGACGGTCATGATGGCGTTGGCCGGGCGCTTGCACCGGAGCGTCTCCACGGCGACGCCGTCCACGCCCGCGATCATCGTGGCCTGGTCGTCCCAGTTCATGCCGCCTTTGCCCGGCAACCCCATCGCGGACGTGACGCCCTCGACAGTGAGCCGGTCCTCGTCGAGGTAGGCGATGCCGATCGCGTCGCCGCCGCGCCCCGGGCCGCCATGACCGCCGTCGCCCCCGGGCCCCGTCGCAGGAGCAGGCCGAGCGGTCCTCCAGCACGCCGCCCGCTGCACCCCGGCCGCCGCCCGAACGGCGATGCCGCGGATCGGTCGGGCCGTCGCAGGGCACCTCCCCGCTTCGGAGGGGCCGACAACCGCCGGCAAGTCGAGGATTTACGATGAGAAATCACATCGCAAGCTGCAGCTGCGGCAACCTGTCGGCCGAAGTCGAAGGCGACCCGATTCGCGTGTCCGTCTGTCACTGCCTGGCCTGCCAGCGAAGGACCGGAAGCGTCTTCGGCGCTCAAGCCAGGTTCAGCCGCGAGAACGTGAAGATAAAGGGGCACGGGAAGGACTTCGTCCGGATCGGAGACGAAGGAACGAAGAGCACCTTCACGTTCTGTCCTGAATGTGGCGCCACCGTCTATTACGTGATGGACGGGCACGAGGACATGATCGCCATACCGGTGGGAGCCTTCGCGGACCCGGCCTTCCCCGGTCCGACGTTCTCGGTCTATGAAGAGCGAATGCATGGCTGGGTGGTCATGCCGCAAGACATCGAGCACATGCGCTGAAGGCCAGGAGCTTGGTCGAGCAGCAGCGTCGCCCGACCCCTCGGTCGAGCCGAGGCCCAGCGGCGAGGCACCCTGGCCGCCTCCAGGTCGGGCGTAGCATCCTTCCGGCGGCCATGGTACCTTGCCGTCAGCCCCGCCTCACCTCGAACGTTGGCCCGCTTCAGGCGCACGCAATGCGACCCCTTCGGTATTCGATCAACGTCACATGGGACGGGTGCTGCGATCATCGCGCGATTCTCCCGGACGAAGAATTGCATCGTCACGCGGTCGAGAACATCGAGATGGGTGAGCAGGGGGTCACATTCAGGCTGAGCGGCGAGGCGGGCTTCGGGCGCCGGCACAATCCAGCAATGCCTGAACGCTGGGCTCCTCGACGAGCTCCACGTCGACATCGCGGCGGTCCTTCATGACGACCTGGATCAGCGGAGTCTGCGAGACGAACGGCATCGACATCCACTACCTCCGCGCTGGAGGCGCCGGGTATCCCGTCGTTCTGCTCCATGACCCACGCGTACGGATCGAACAGGTACAGGACGCCGGCCACGGCCTTCCATTTCAACAACCCGAGCGTCTGGGAGAGGTGGTCCTGTCGTTCTTGCGTGAGCTGAAGTGGCTCGGCTCGCTCCAGGAAACCGCACAGAGATGAAGGGCGGACCAGCCCCCCCGCCGCACCGCCGGGCGCTCCGCGCCCACGGGTGACAGGCAAGGCGTTCGGCGGGCGGGCATCGTCCCAGGCCGGTCCAGACAGGGTGCGCCCACGTTGCGCGTATGCGGGGGCCGGTGAGCATTGGGCGGGCAGGCGGGAGCGGACGGCTGCTCGCGCGGCGCGCACAGCAATGTTGACTTTTGCTTGACACCAGGCGATGCTCTTGCAACTTTCCTGTGCGCCCCGCGCGTGCTCCGCCGGTATCGAGCGCCTGAGGCGGACCACGAGCGGGTGCCGCCGGACCCGGTGATGCAGCCGCGAGCGCCCTGGCGGGCAGGGCGACCCGCGGCTGATTGGCAAGACGTTGGCTGTCATCAGGTGCATTCGTGTCGAAGGTTGATCTCAAGAGGGAGCTCAAACATCTCTACCAGGCATCCGCGAAGGAGGTGGTTCAGGTTGACGTGCCGACGTTTCGGTTCCTCATGATCGACGGCGAGGGCGACCCCAACACATCCCATGTGTATGCCGAGGCAGTGGAAGCGCTGTTCTCGGTCTCCTACACGGCGAAGTTCATGGTGAAGAAGGGGGCGCAAGGGGTTGACTATGCGGTCATGCCTCTCGAAGGCCTCTGGTGGTCGGATGACATGTCCGTCTTCACCTCCAATGATAGGTCAAGGTGGAAATGGACGATGATGATCATGCAGCCTCATTTTGTGGAGGAGGTGGTGATCCATGCGGCCATGACGGAAGTGAGGCGAAAGAAGGCGCTTCCCGCGGTGGACGCGCTCAGGCTGGAGAGCTTCACCGAGGGATCATGTGCTCAGATACTTCACGTCGGCCCCTTCACTGAAGAAGGGCCGACCATCCAGCGAGTCCATGACTTCATTGGTGCGCGCTCGGTGCTAGCAGGAAAGCACCACGAGGTGTATCTCAGCGACATACGCCGCGCCGATCCAGCCAGGTGGAAGACCATCGTCCGCCAGCCCATGGAGTGATGGCCGACAGATCGCTCGATCCGGCGCCGCTTCGCGGCATGGTTTGATACAGGCGGCAGGCCGCAGAAGCACGCTCTCCCTCATCGCGACACGTCCTCGGAGGTTCCATGAAGCGAGTCACTGGCATCGGCGGCATCTTCTTCAAGGCCAAGGATGCTCCGGCACTACAGGCCTGGTACAAGCGGCACCTCGGGATCGATGTCCAGGAATGGGGTGGCGCGGCTTTCACCTGGACCGACGGTGAAGGTAAGCCTGTCGGCGGAACAACCATCTGGCCCATTGGCCCGGCGCAAGGTGACCCATGATCGACTTGCGGGCCTTGTCGTCTGAAGAGTGGCCCGTCTGGCGCGACCTCAGGCTGCGCGCGCTCGCGGACGCTCCCCAGGCTTTCGGGGCGACGCTCGAGGAATGGGGAAACGCGTCCGAGGAGCGCTGGCGCGCGCGCCTGGAGCTGCCTGGTTCCCACAACCTCGTGGCCTACGTCGACCGCGAGCCGGTCGGCATGGCCACAGGCGCGCCTCTCGAAGGCACCTACGTGCTGATCAGCATGTGGGTGGCGCCGGAGGTGCGCGGCCGCGGGGTCGGAGACGCGCTGGTCGAGGAGATCGTGCGATGGGCACGCGAGCGGGGCGCAAGTGAGCTCCGCCTCGACGTGAAGGAGCACAACCCCAGCGCCATCGCGTTGTACGCCCGCCACGGATTCATCGACCTGGGTCCGTCCCGCGAGGCGGGCGAGCGAGCCATGATGAAGCGTTTGTGAGCCGACGATCGAGCTGGCGGTTGCGTCCAGCGACCGCTCCACAACGCGCGGGTGCACGCGGCGCTCGCCTTCGGCTCGCGCGGGTGAACCGCCGATCCGCTGGGCGAGCGGGGGATCGTGCCAGGACCGGCCGGACCGGAAGCATGGTCTCGATCGGGTGGAGGTCGGTTGCGCCCGCCGGCGCCCTCACCGGCCCCGCGTCTTCTCTGCCTTCTGCCGCCGCACCATCTCCGCGATCCAGATCGGCGCGAACGGCGGCGTGCAGCCCGGCGATGCCGGGTAGTCCTTGAGCACCTCGAGCCGCTCGCCGATGGCCGTCGCGCGGGCGCGCAACCCGGGGTTGCGGATGCCGATCTCGGCGAGGCAGTGGTTCATCGACCACTGCTTCGGGCCGGGCGCGGTCTTCATCTCCGCCTCGATCTGGTCGAGCAGCGCGGGGAGATCGAGGCCGGCAGGGCTCTTCACGACGCGGTCCGTCGTCAGGCTCCAGCCAGCGCGCCCGACAAGCGCGCTCGCGGAGTCCTTCCAGCGGACCCGCAGCGCCTCGACGTGGCCCGACGCCTTCACCACGTGGACGATGAACCAGTCGAGCAGCTTGGGGTAGCCGATCTCCTGGACCATCGCGTCCAGCTCGTCCGCCGAGAAGGCCTTGGGCTTGAACACGAGCGTCGCCAGGAGGCGTGCGTCGGGGTCCCCTGTACGCCACAGCGCGCCGGCCAGGGCGTTGTCAGCCTTCAGCTTCTTCGCGAGCGCGCGGAGCTGGGTGAGGTTCACGCCGTGAGCGTCTCCGGCGCGGGCGTTGACCTCGCGCATCCTCTCGTTGCCCAGCGCGGCGAGATCCCGCAGGACGTCGGTGAGCTTCATGGACTGGCGCTAGCCGTATCCGCCGGCGCCGTCTAGCAGCGCGGCGTCGCCTCGGGCGCGAACCTCCTTCTCCCTGGCCGAGTCTTGTGAGCTCAGCGCCGATGCGTCCGGGCCTTGCACGAGCGACGGCGCCTGTCAGCCAGCTCGACGCAGCGCGTGAGCCACGCCAGCTTGCTGCCTCAGCGGCCGAGGCGCTGGGCTTCCTGCTGAAGCGACAGCCGACCCGCGGTCCGAGCTGCGCTCCCGGCGCGCGCGGATCGAGGCTGCCCACGCGGTAACCGCGGCGCGGGACGGCGTTCAGGCGGCGGTCCCTGGGCTCGACGGGCCGGAGTGGCGGGCTGAAGAGGCGACGACTTCCCTGGCACGCAGGGCTTGCACCCGGCGCCCGTCGTCCTAGGTGTCGCTAGGCGTCGGCTCGGCAAGGCGCTGGCCGACGGTCGCGGCGCCGACAGCGACGAGCAACGAGGCCAGGGCGCCGGCCGCCCTGCTCGCATGGATGGAGGGGAGGGGGGATGAAACTCGGTATGGTTGGGCTCGGTCGGATGGGCGCCAGCATGGTGGCGCGCCTTCTCCAGGCCGACCACCGGATCGTCGCCTTCGATCGGAACGCGGACAGGGTACGAGAGCTGGTGAGCCAGGGCGCGATCGGCGCCGGCTCGCTCGAGGAGCTGGCCAAGAAGCTCGAGCCGCCCCGCGCGATCTGGCTCATGGTGCCCGCGGCGGCCGTCGACGGCACCATCACGGCTCTGGCGCCGCTCCTGTCACGCGACGACGTGATCATCGACGGTGGCAACTCGCACTACCGTGACGACATCCGCCGCGCCAGAACGCTCGCCGCGGCCGGCGTTCGCCATGTCGACGTGGGCACCTCGGGCGGTGTCTGGGGCAAGGAGCGCGGCTACTGTCAGATGATCGGCGGCGACGCCGACGTTGTGGAGCGGCTCGAGCCCATCTTCGCCGCGCTGGCTCCGCCCTTCGAGGCGGCGCCGCGCACGCCGGGGCGCCACGGCGCGCCCACGGCCGCCGAACACGGCTACGTGCGCTGCGGACCGAACGGCGCGGGCCACTTCGTCAAGATGGTACACAACGGGATCGAGTACGGGCTCATGGCCGCGTACGCCGAGGGGCTCAATGTCCTCCGCCGCGCGAACGCCGGAAACGAGGCGCGTCCCGTCGACGCCGAGACGGCTCCCCTGCCGGAGCCCGAGCTCTATCGATACGACCTCGACCTGCGCGACATCGCCGAGGTGTGGCGCCGGGGCAGCGTCATCGCCTCCTGGCTGCTCGATCTCACGGCCGCGGCCCTGGCGCGCGACCCCGATCTGCGCGACTTCACCGGCCGCGTCTCCGACTCCGGCGAAGGGCGCTGGACGCTCAAGGCCGCGATCGACGAGAGCGTGCCGATACCGATCCTCGCGACAGCCATCAGCGAGCGCTTCGCCTCTCGCGGCGAGGCGGAGTTCTCCGACCGGGTCATGTCGGCGATGCGCTTCGGGTTCGGCGGGCACGAGGAGAAGCGTCCATGACAGTCCCGCTGCGCTCCGACGCCCTTGTGTTCTTCGGCGCCACGGGCGATCTCGCGTACAAGCAGATCTTCCCGGCGCTGCAGGCGATGGTCCGCACGGGCGCGCTGAGCGTGCCGGTGATCGGCACCGCGCGATCGCCATGGACCGTCGACCAGCTCCGCGCCCGCGCCCGCGACAGCCTCGAGCACCATGGCGGCGTCGATCGCGACAGCTTCGCGAAGCTCTGCTCGCTCCTGCGCTACGTTCCCGGCGACTACGCCGACGTCGCGACCTTTCATGCCCTGCGCCGCGAGCTCGGGCGGGCCGAGCGCCCTCTGCACTACCTCGCCATCCCGCCGAGCGCCTTCGCCTCCGTGATCCGCGGCCTCGGCACGTCGGGTTGCGCCGGTCGAGCGCGGGTCGCTGTGGAGAAGCCGTTCGGGCGCGACCTCGCCTCGGCGCGCGCCCTCAACGCCACGCTCCACGAAGCGTTCCCTGAACCGTCGATCTTCCGCATCGACCACTACCTCGGAAAAGAGCCGGTCCTGAACCTGCTCTATTTCCGGTTCACCAACCGCTTCCTGGAGCGCGTGCTCGACCGCGACAACGTCGACAGCGTGCAGATCAGCATGGCCGAGAGCTTCGGCGTCCAGGGGCGTGGCAGGTTTTACGAGGAGACGGGCGCGATCCGCGACGTCATCCAGAACCACGTGCTGCAGGTGACGGCCATCCTGGCCATGGACCCGCCCTCCAGGGAGGACGTCGAGGCGATCCGCGACGAGAAGGCGCGCATCCTGAAGGCCATGGCGCCGCTCGACCCCGAGCACGTCGTGCGGGGCCAGTTTCGCGGCTACAGGGAGGAGCCGGGCGTCGCCGCCGACTCGAACGTCGAGACGTTTGCAGCCATGAAGCTGCGCATCGACACATGGCGGTGGGCGGATGTGCCGTTCTTCCTGCGCGCGGGCAAGCGCCTCCCGACCAGCGCCTTCGAGGTGCGCGTGCAGCTCAAGCGACCGCCGCGCGACATCTACCGCGAGCGCTCGGCGCCGCCCGAGTACCTCCGCTTCCGTATCGGCCCCGACGTGACCGCCATCGCGGTGGGCGTGCACGTCAAGCGCCCCGGCGAGGCCATGGTGGGCCGCGACGTGGAGCTCCTTGCATCGGAGGGGCAGGCGCACGACATGCTGGCCTACGAGCGGCTCCTGGGCGACGCGATGCGGGGCGACACAAGCCTGTTCGCGCGCGAGGACGCCATCGAGGCACAGTGGCGCATCGTCGAGCCCGTCCTCGACGCGCCGACCCTGCCTCTCTCCTACGAACCGGGCACCTGGGGACCCGCGGAGGCCGATCGTCTGGTGGCGGCGGTGCACGGCGGCTGGCAAAGGCCGATCCCTCCGAGGGCGGCGGCATGAACCAGGAAGAGATCGACAGGCTCTGCGTCAACACCCTCCGGTTCCTCGCTGTCGACATGGTGCAGCACGCAAACTCCGGCCACCCCGGCATGCCGCTCGACGCGGCGCCGATGGCCTACGTGCTGGCGACGCGCTTCATCCGCAGGGACCCGGCCGATCCGGGCTTCATCGATCGCGATCGCTTCGTGCTCTCGGCCGGCCACGCCTCGGCGCTCCTGTATGCCCTCATGCACCTCGTGGGCTATCAGGAGATGACCCTCGAGCAACTCCAGCGCTTCCGTCAATGGCAGAGCCTGACGCCCGGCCACCCCGAGAGCCACCTCACGAGAGGCGTCGAGGCCTCGACGGGGCCGCTCGGACAGGGGATCGCGAATGCGGTGGGCATGGCCATCGCCGAGGCGCACCTGGCTGCGCGCTACAACCGCCCGGGTCACGAGGTGTTCAACCACCACACCTACGCGCTCGCGAGCGACGGCGACCTCATGGAGGGCGTGCAGGCGGAGGCGGCTTCGCTGGCGGGTCACCTGGACCTCGGCAAGCTCATCGTCCTCTATGACTCGAACCGCGTCACGCTCTCGGGCACCACCTCGCTCACGTTCACGGAGGACGTGGCGGCCCGCTACAGCGCCTACGGCTGGCACGTGCAAGAGGTCGACGACGGCAACGATCTGGCGGCCATCTCGCGCGCGATCGAGGCGGCGAAGGGGGCCAGGGCGCGACCGTCGCTGATCGTGGTCAGGACGGTGATGGCCTACGGCTCGCCCGATCTCGCCGGCTCGTGGCACGCGCACGGTAACCCGCTGGGCACGGAGGAGGTAAAGAAGACAAAGCGCAACCTCGGCTGGCCCGAGGATCCGCCCTTCCACATCCCGGCCGAGGCGCGCGCGCGCTTCCGCTCCGTCGCGGAGCGCGGCGAGGCCCTGCACAGGGACTGGGACCAGCGCTTCGCCGCCTACGCCAGGGCGCATCCCGAGCTGGCGCAGGAGATCGAGCGGCGCTTCAGCGCAGAGCTCCCTGCCGGCTGGGACGAGGGCCTGCCCAGGTGGCCCGCCGATGCCCGAGGGATGGCCACCCGCAAGGCCTCCGAGGCCGTGCTGCAAGCGCTGGCGAAGACGGTGCCGGAGCTCGTCGGCGGCTCGGGTGACCTGGATCCTTCGACGTTCACGTGGCTCAAGGAGGGCGGCGACCTGGAGTCACCGGCACGGCAACGTGAGGGGGTGGACGGGGTCGTCGGCGGCGGCTGGGGTTACGCGGGGCGCAACATCCACTTCGGCGTCCGCGAGCACGCGATGGGGGCGATCGTCAACGGCCTTGTCTATCACGGCGGCTTCATCCCCTTCGGCGCGACGTTCCTGGTCTTCGCCGACTACATGCGCCCGCCTATCCGGCTCTCGGCCATCGCCCGGCTGCGGTCGATCTGGGTCTACACGCACGACAGCATCGGCGTCGGCGAGGACGGACCGACACACGAGCCGGTGGAGCAGATCGCCAGCCTGCGCGCCATCCCGGGGCTGATCGTGCTGCGCCCGGGCGACGCCAACGAGACCCGCTGCGCCTGGCAGGTGGCCATCGAGACCCACGACACGCCGATAGCGCTCATCCTCTCGCGCCAGAGCGTACCGACCCTCGATCGCGGCGCCCTGGCCCCGGCCGAGGAGCTGCGCCGGGGCGCGTACGTGCTCAATCGAGGCGAGGCCGATCCCGAGCTCATCCTGATCGGGACCGGCTCCGAGGTGCCGCTCATCGTCGCCGCCGAGCCGGCCCTGCGCCAGCGCGGCGTCCGGGTGCGCCTCGTGTCGATGCCGTCGTGGGAGCTCTTCGCGCAGCAGAGCGCGGCGTACCGCGAGAGCGTGCTGCCCCGCGCGGTGAAGGCGAGGCTCGCGGTGGAAGCCGCCCGATCGTTCGGCTGGGAGCGCTGGGTCGGCCCGGACGGCGACATCCTCTCCGTCGACAGGTTCGGGGCGTCGGCGCCCGGCGATCTCGTGATGAAGGAGTACGGTTTCTCTATCGATCACGTCGTGGCGCGGGCCCTCGCGCTCCTCGAAAGGCTGACAGGCCCGCTGCCGCCGACGAGCCCGTCACGGGGGTCGTGAGCCCATGGACTCGTACCCTGCGATCAAGCTGCTCCTCACCGACGTCGACGGCACCCTCGTCACCTCGGACAAGCGCCTCACCGATCGCGCCCTCGCGTCGGTCGAGCGGCTGCGTTCGGCCGGTGTAGGGCTCGCCATCATCAGCGGTCGCCCGCCGCGCGGGATGGCGATGCTGAACGGACCGCTCGCGCTGGCGACGCCCGTCATCGCGTTCAACGGCGGCATGTTCGTGACGCCCGATCTCGCCGAGGTGCTCGAGCAACGCTGCCTGCCTGTCACCGTCGCCGAGGAGGTCGTGACGGCGCTCGCGAGCGCTGGCCTGGACGTCTGGGTCTACCGCGGCAGCGACTGGTTCATCCGCCGCCGCGACGCGCCGCACGTCACGCGCGAGGAGCAGACAGTGCAGTTCGCGCCCATCGTCATCGACGATCTCGGCGGCGCCCTCGAGGGCGCCGTCAAGATCGTCGGCGTCAGCGACGACCTCGCCCTTGTCGCACGCTGCGAGGGCGAGCTGCGTCAGCGCTTCGGAGCACAGGTGTCCGCGGCGCGATCGCAGCCTTACTATCTCGACGTGACCCACCCCGACGCGAACAAGGCGGCGGCGCTGCGGTGGCTGTCGCGCACGCTCGGCGTCCCGCTCTCGCAGGTCGCCTGCATCGGTGACATGCCGAACGACGTGCTCATGTTCGGGCTGGCGGGGCTGAGCATCGCGATGGGGAACGCCAGCCCCGACGTGCAACGCTGCGCGCGCCACGTCACCTCGTCGAACGACGAAGAGGGGTTCGCGTGCGCCGTCGACAGGTTCGTCCTCGGCGCGCGCGCCGACGCGTCACCGCGACAGGGTCAGCGCCAACAAACCTGAAAACCAGGAGGGCCTCATGTCTCCCGAGCAGTTCGACATCCTCGTTCTCGGCAGCGGCGCCGGCGGAAAACACGTGGCCTGGGACATGTCCCCGGCCGGGGCGCGTACGGCCGTCGTGGAGCGGGAGCGCCGCATGATCGGCGGCTCGTGCCCCAACACCAACTGTCTCCCGAGCAAGAACGAGATCTGGAGCGCCAAGGTCGCCGACCTGGCGCGGCACGCGGCCGCGTACGGCACGATCACCGGCCCCGTCGCGGTCGACATGGCGCGCGTGCGGCAGCGCAAGCGCACCATGGTCGAGGCGCAGGTCGCCCGTCACCTGGAGAATTTCCGCGCGAGCGGCGCCGACCTGATCATCGGCGCGGGGCGGTTCGTCGCGCCGAAGACCCTCGAGGTGCAATCCGACGGCAAGACACGCGTGCTGAGGGGCGATCGCGTGTTCCTCAACCTGGGGACGCGCGCCACGATCCCGGACGTCCCTGGCCTCTCGTCCGCGGCGCCGCTCACGCACGTCGAGGCGCTGGACCTCGGCAGGCTCCCCGAGCACCTCCTCGTGCTCGGCGGGGGCTACGTGGGCCTCGAGCTCGCGCAGGCGTACCGTCGATTCGGGAGCCGCGTCACCCTCATCAGCCGCGCGCCGCAGCTCGCCCCTCGCGAGGACCCCGACGTCGCGGGGGCGCTCCGCCAGATCCTCGAGGGCGAGGGGATCGAGGTGCGGCTGTCGGCTCATCTGCTGCGGGTGCAGGGCCGGTCCGGCGACCACGTCAGCCTGCGCGCGCGCACGCCGGACGGCGAGCGGACCATCGAGGGGAGCGATCTCCTTGTCGCGGTGGGGCGCACGCCCGACACGGCCGGGATTGGCCTCGAGACAGCCGGGGTCGAGCTCGACGATCGCGGCTACATCAAGGTCAACGATCGGCTGGAGACCACCGCGCCCGGGGTATGGGCGATGGGCGAGTGCGCCGGCAGCCCGCAGTTCACCCACGTCGCCATCGACGACTTCCGCGTCGTCCGCGACAACCAGGCCGGGGGCCACCGGACCACGCGCGACAGGCTGGTCCCCTTCTGCATGTTCACCGACCCGCCGCTCGCGCGTGTCGGCCTGAACGAGCGCGAGGCCGAGAGCGGTGGGGTCGAGGCGCGCATCGCCACGCTGCCGATGAGCAACGTGCTGCGGGCGGCGACGACCGGCGAGACGCAGGGCTTCATGAAGGCCCTCGTCGACGCGCGGAGCGACAGCATCCTCGGCTTCACCATGCTCGGCGCGGAGGCCGGGGAGGTTGTCGCCGTGGTGCAGATCGCGATGCTGGCCGGCATGCCCTACACAGGGCTGCGGGACGCCGTCCTGGCGCACCCGACGATGGCCGAAGGCCTCGGCGCGCTGTTCGCAAAGGTGCCGGCCAGCTCCACGTAGCCGCCGTCCGCGCAGCCCACGCCGGCCACGTCCCCGCGTCCGAGCTGCCCGTGGTTGCCGAGGTCGGCGCGCCGTCGCGCCCGTCCTGCGCGACGACGGTCCAGGGCCGTGCGGCGGACGGGTCGATGTGCATTCCGGCTCGCGAGGACACACCCGAGGGCAGTCGCCTCAACGCTGCTCCTCGATGTGGATTCCCCACATCCCCCTCCCGACGACGGTGGGCCACTCTACTGTGCTCCTCCACAATACCCGTCCTGATCGAGGCCGCCGAGGAGAAATTCACGGCCTCACTCGAGGACGACACGCGCGTTCCGCGCAGCGGTGTGGTCCTCTGAAATGGGGCCGTCGCGCGAGGGGCCTTCGCCGGCGCGATCCGCTCCCGCGACGTCGCCGCTGTCGGGGGCGCCGAGCGCCCGGCGGCCCTCGCCGTGAAGCCCGCACCGACCAGGTGAGAAGGACGAGGAGGACAAGGATGCCCACCATTGCAATCGTCGGCGCCGGCATGGCCGGCCTGCACCTCGCGCTGCACCTCCAGAAGGAGGGACTCGACGTGAGCCTGTACGAGGAGCGCGCGCCGGACGAGATCCGGGCGGGGCGCCTGCCCAGCACCGTCGCGCTCTCCCCGCTGACCCGGGAGCGCCAGCGGGCGCTCGGTCGCCCGAGGCGACGGCCCGCTTCATCGCGAGCCACGCCTGACGCGGGGGACCCCGTCGCTCCACCCCGGCACGTCGCGCGTCGTGCCGGGGAAGAGCACCTCGCCGCCCCGGCGCATCGGGGCCACCTCCGAGGGCGGGTGAGCGCGCGGGCGAAGAGGAGATCGAGCGTATCCTGGAGCGACACAACATCGTTCTGTTCTCGAGTGGAGGCGATCACTCCCTCGAGAAGCTCGCTCTGCTCTGCCCAGGTTGCCATACGCTGATGCATGAGCGAGGCTCTGTTCGACTGGGCCGCCGAACCCTGCTTGAGGGAGGGCTTGCTCCGTGAATCCGACGGCGGTTTGGACGGAACACGCATCTACTCTGGACCGCGGCAGCTTCACCCTCGCCCGCCCGCCCGCCGTCCTCCGTGGTAGGAGATGCTTGTGCCTGCGCGACCCTACCGTGAGCCCTCGCCGGTCGAGCCCGACCCCGTCCCGCAGCAGTCGGAGGCGGCCCGGCTCGGGAGTCTGCGCTCCGTCCACGCGCCCCCGCCGCTGCGCCGGGCCCTCCTCGGCCCGATCCTGATCGCGGCCCTTATCGTCGCTATCGGCGCCGCGGGTGGTGCGTCACGGACCATCCTCGTCGCCCTTGCGGCGGTCACGCTCGCGATCCTCTCCTGGGAGCCGCTGCGCAACCGCGGGTGGTCGGCGGCGCTGCACGCGCAGGGATTGGTCCTGCTGCGACGAGGCACCCGGCGGGTCGTCACGTTCGATGACGTGAACGAGGTGTGGTACGAGATCCGTCCAATTCATAATCAGGCGGGGGCGTACCTCGGCGCCCTCCGCCTTGTTGACTACTCCGGTGAGGAGCACCGCTTGCCCCTCGCGGTCAACGACGGTGGCACGCTCGCCATCAGCGTGTTGCGCGGGTGCTCCGGGCCGCTGCTCGTCGAAGCTCGGCGGGCGCTCGGGGAAGGTGAGGTGCTCACGTTCGGGAAGATCCAGCTCGATAGCGCGGGGGTCACGGTCGGCGGTGCGCGGATGATGTGGGGCGAGATCCGGCTGGCCGTCGTGTCGCACGCGCGCGTGCGCCTCTATCGCCGCTTTCCGATCATGGCCTGGCGCACCATACGCCTCGACCGCATCCCCAACCCCGGAGTATTCGTTGGTCTTGTCGAGCAGTGCGCGGCAAAGACGCGAGTCGACGATCCGCTCCTCGTGCCTTTCACCTCCGGGGACGAGAAGCTGCGCGCCCAGGCCGCACAGGGAGACAACGAGTGGGCGCTGCGGGAGATGCTCGTCGGCGGCCTCTTCTGCGTCGCGGGCATCGCCTTCACCCTGGCGACCTACTCGGCGGTCAGCAACTCGTACATCCTCGCGTGGGGGGCCATCCTCTTCGGAGCGTTCCGCTTCTACAAGGGCCTCGCGTCGCTGCTGCGCGGCCCGCGCCTGTGACGTTCATGTCAGAGCTCGAGCCGTGAGCCGGACCGGAGAGACCGCCGCCCGACCAGCGGCCGCAGGCCCTTTCTTCGGTCCATGGGGCGACCGCCGTTGCCAGCCCATCCCGCTCCCCAGCCGGCCTCGCCAAAGAGGTCAACGGAGAACCAATGCTTCGAAGATCGATGATCTGGATGCTCTGTGCCTTCAACGTCGCATGCGGCGGCTCGCAAGCCAGCCCGAATGCCTCAGGCGCCGCGGAGCACGCCGCGCCGCCCACCACCCCAGCCGCCAGTCGTTTTCGGCTGAAGGTGTCGCTCTTCCCGTGGATCCCTGGCGATACGTCCTACGTCAGGTGGATCGAAGAGGAGTTCGAAAGGTCGAATCCCACGGTTGATCTCGTCGTTCGCGACCCTGCGAAGTCCCATGACTGGAAGCCGAACGAGTACGTCGGCGACCTGTCGTACGAGTGGGAGAAGACTGGCCAGGCGCTGACCGATGCGAGCTCGCCCGACTTCCAGCACCTCGTCGAGGTCGATACGATGATCCTGGGCGAGCTGGTGAAGCGGAAGGCCGTGCTACCGTTCACGATCCCCGACCCCGGGTTCCTCGAGTTCACCCGACGGGCGGTTCAAGTGGATGGCACGACGTATGGCGTGCCTCACTGGACGTGCGGGCACTTCTTCATGAGCAACTTGCCCCAGATCAAGGCGGCCTCGTCTCTCGACCAGCTTCTCAGGACGCTTGCCACTGCCGGGCGAGCGGAAAGCGTCGACGTGGCGGGCGACATGGACGGTAGCTGGGAGTCTGTCATGTTGTACCTCGACGCCTATGTCGATGCGCACCCCACCGCGTCAGCATCGGAGGCGACGACGCACGCCAGGCTCGACAGGGATGTCGAGGCGAATCTGATGAAGGTTGGTCGGGCGTGTACCCACGAGGGAAAGAACCACTGCGCCGATGACGCCGCGGAGGCCTTCGCCGCAGGGCGCGTCGACGCGCTGTTCGGGTACTCGGAGCGGCTGAACGAGGCTGCGCGCAAGGGCACAGACCCTGACAAGGTGACGATCGTGCCGGCGGCGCTTGGCCAGACAGACCGCCTCCTCCTGTTCACCGATGCGCTCGTCCTGTCGCCTCGGTGCAGCGCTGCGGAGTGCAAGGATGCTGCTGCCAGGTTCGCGACCTTCTACACGGACGCGAGGGTCTACGAGACGGTCCTGCTCTCCCGCGATGGGGGCCAGGACGCAAAGCCACGATATCTCCTGCCTGCCACCCGGGCAGCGTTCGAGCGTCCCGATGTCCAGGCTGACCCCATCTACAACCAGCTCCAGGGGTACGTCGGCGGCGCGGACGGTTATCCCAACCAGGGGGTGCCGGCCGCGAAGCAGAGCGGGGTCTTACGTGGGCTCGTGGCGAACGCGCTCGGGATCAAGAGAAATGACTGACATCTTGCTGCGGCAGGCAGGGATGGTTCCATGACGACCTGGATCAGCGGAGTCTGCGAGACGAACGGCATCAGCATCCGCTACCTCCGGACTGGAGGCGCCAGGCCTTTCGTCATTCTGCTCCACGGGTTGATGGGGAGCGGCGCCTGCTGGACTCCCCTGGCGCGGGCGCTCGAAGGTGAGTTCGACGTCGTCATGCCCGCCGCCAGAGGGCACGGCGGCTCGAGCGCGCCGCACCACGGATACAGGTACGACGATCACGCGAGCGACGTCGTGGGCCTCCTCCGCGGCCTGGATCTCTCTCGTCCGGTTCTGCTGGGCCACTCGATGGGCGGCATGACAGCCGCGGTGGTGGCGAGCCGAGGGGCGGTGACAGCAGCCCCGTCGTCACGCTCGAGATGGCAACGGAGCTGCGGCGCCTCAATCCGCGCTTGCGGATCGAGCAGGTGCAGGACGCCGGCCACGGCCTTCCATTTCAACAACCCGAGCGCCTGGGAGAGGTGGTCCTGTCGTTCTTGCGCGAGCTGGCTTGACTGCTGCTGTCACTCCGGCTCGCCCTCGGCGAGCGCGACGGGCTGGGCGTTCCCGGTCAGCGCGCCGCGCCCGTGCCACAGCACCAGCACCGCGTAGAGCGCCGCGAGCACGCGAAAGCCGCTGAGCAGGCCGAAGCGCTGCCCAAGCGAGCCGCCCGCCACCGCGCCGATCAGGCTCCCGGCCGGCCCCGAGAGCGAGAACAGACCGCCCACCCGCCCGCGGCCGAGCTCCGCTGTGAGCGCCGCGAAGCGATTGACGCTCGTGAGGTGCTGCACGCCGAGCCCGAGCCCGAGCAAGACCGCCCCGAGCCACAGCGACGCGACGCCGAGGGGGAACGCGAGCAGGAGCTCGGTCGCGAGCAGCAGCGAAAAGGCGATGGTGTAGCGGGCAGCGTCGCGCAGCGGCGACAGGGCGCCCCCGGCGAGGAGCAAGGTCAGCACGAACACGGCGCCCTGGATGGTCACCAGGCTCGCGGCTTGCGGCACCGAGAGGTGGAACTCGCGTATCCCGATCAGCACCACGAACACGGCGAAGTAGGACATCGCCATCTGACCACACAGCTCGATGAGCATGCTCTGGCGCAGCTCGCGGCGAGACAGGATGATCCCGACCTGTCCACGGAGGCGCTCGACGAGCGGCGTGGCCGAGCGCCCGCGGCCGGGGGGAGCCCCGGAGAGCACGCGATCGCCGACGAAGACGGTCGCCAGCAGCCCGAGTCCGGTCACCACGAAGACGCCTGTGTAGCCGAGCAGGCCGAGGAGCTGCGCGCCGAGCATCGGGCCCACGAAGAACATGCCGAGCGAGTGGGACGCGCGCTGCCAGCCTGCCTTGCGCGGGCCGAGGCGAGGGAGCAGGTGAAGAAACTCGGTCTGGGTCGCGACCATGCGAAACGGGTTGAGCAGCCCGAAGAGGACCACGCCCGCGATGAGCTGCCAGGGCCGATCCATCCGGGTGAAGCCGATCAGGTACAGCGCCGCGCCCGCGAGGCCGCCGAAGCGGAACAGCGGCCGGCTGCCGTGGCGGTCGATCAAGCCTCCGACAGGCATCGAGAGCAGCAGCATGCCGGTGAACTGCAGGCCGCCGACAAGGCCGATCTGCCAGGGGGAGGCGTGGAGCGAGGCGGCGTACAGCGGCAGGACCACCTTGGCCACGCCGTTGCTCGTGCCCGCGAGCAGGCCGAGCACCATGAAGCCGAGAAGATAACGCTGGGGGAGAGGAGGCGAAGAGGTCATCACGCGAACCGAGGCGAGCTGCCGGTCGATCGGCGCGTTCGCCCGCTGTGCCGAGTCGGGGGGTACTGCCGCGCGGGCGCCCTGCAAATCACGCTCCCGAGCCGGAGCAGGCCCACGCCACGGCTGCTCGTCACGCCGCGCCGCGCGCCGCCTGCTGCGCCAGCAGCACACGCGCAGCACGCGCCCGCTGCTGGCGCAGCAAGGGGAATCCAGTATAGCGGATCCGCGTCCTCCGAGAGCGGACGTTCGAGGGCGGGCTCGGGCTGACGGGCATCGGCGAGGTCACGGAGCTCCTGATCTCCGAGGATTCCGGGAGCACGTTTGGCGCGCCCACGATCGTCGAGCGTCCTGCTCGGCGACGAGGGGCGCCCCGACTTCGGGCATGCTCCGTCGGGCGACGTGTACCTCGCCTGGGCGAGGGATACGCACGCCCGTATGTGGAGTCGTGGTAGGCCCTGGCGCCCATGCGAGTAGGGCCGAGAAGGCTCGGGGCTGCCGAGCTTGATTGTTCGGCATCGGAGGCACGGATGCTCGATTCAACGCACCCCATCACCCAGCACGTGTTCCGGGCGTCCGGCCTGATGGACCGTGTCATGAGCCGCGGGCAGAAGATGTCCGTGTCGCCGAGCGCGGTCCGGGCAGAGCTCCTCGCCGAGTGCTTGTCGCTCTTCGCCGAGATGCGGGAGCTGGCTCGCGCCCGGTTCGGCAAGCGAGCAGCGTTCATCCTCGTCGCGGTGGATGAGTACGAGGCGGCCATCTGCGCGCTGAGCGGGCTGGGCGGCGGGCGGATCACCGAGGACCGGCGGGATGGCGAGGGCGCGTGTCCGGCCTGCGGCGCCCCGATCGCCAAGCGCCGCCCGCTCCCGGACTGCAAGGGGTTCGAAGAACACTGGATCATCCTGTGCCGCGAATGCGACAAGCCGTTCATGGAGGCCCACGGGAAGCTCGCCTCCTCGGAAGGCTTCGGCACCTGGGCCATCTGACCCAGGCACGACGGACCAGCCGCTGGAGCCGGCGAGGCCTGCCGCGTGGATGACCGGAGCCGTTGCTTCCGCCGCATCGCACGTCCCCATGCATGCGCCGGAGCGTAGCCCAGAAGCGGCCAGGGACGCCCTCGCCCGAGTCTTCCCGAGCTTCCGCAGATCGGTCCGATGCTCGACCGGTTCATATCCCTGCTGAGATGACGAGCGGGGCCAGGCTCGGCCAACAAGCGGCTGGAGCCGACGAGGCCGCCGCGTGGATGACCGGAGCCTTGCGAGAGGTCCGACGGGCGTGGCACGATGGGACGTCGGTCTCGGCGGGCTTCGCAGCTCACCCGCAAGCCGTTAGCTCCACATGACCATGCTCCCCGAAGAGCTGAACCCACGCCCGGCCTTTGAACGATCGCGCGCAGTGCTACGCAGTGGCGTCCATGCGGTGGATTCGCGGTACGGCGCGCAGGCAAATCGTTCGGCGGCTCTCGACTCGTTCTGATGGATGAATCTACCCCGCGTAGCAGCCTGCTTTCTCCACCCGTGAGCTTCAGGGGTGTGGACTGGAGGAGTGTGCCGGATCAGCCTGGTGCCTACGTCATCTACGACGACGAAGAAGTCATCTACGTGGGGATGGCCGGTCGTGACAGGAGCGGAAGTCTCCGCCGGCGACTTCGTGATCATGCCAGCGGCCAGATTGTGAACATGTTCGCGCAGTACCTGTTTCTGGCTCGTGTGCAGTTCATCTCCGATGAACGCGCTCGCCATCCGCACCAAGCAAAGGCGGCAGTGCGTTCCTACCTGGTCGAACGATGTGCGTTCCGCTTCGCCACCGCCATGGATGGGGCTGACGCCCGGCGATTGGAACAGCAGCTCAAGTCAGAGCTCAAACCGGTTCTGAACCCGTAGGCGGCGGGCCACGCGTCCCGCCGCCGAACAGAGCGTTGCATCCGGCGGCGGGCGCAGGTTACAGTGCATCCACAGGCGTGCGTCGCACGCCCGCCGCGGCTGAGCTTGGCGTTGGCTATCCTCAGGTGCATTCGTGTCGAAGGTCGATCTCAAGAGGGAGCTCAAGCATCTCTACCAGCCATCCGCGAAGGAGGTGGTTCAGGTCGACGTTCCAGCGTTTCAGTTTCTCATGATCGACGGCGAGGGCGACCCCAACACGTCACAGGCGTATGCCGAGGCCGTGGAAGCGCTGTTCTCCGTTGCCTACACGACGAAGTTCATGGTGAAGAAGGGGGCGCAAGGGATCGACTACGCGGTCATGCCGCTCGAAGGCCTCTGGTGGTCGGATGACATGTCCGTCTTCACCTCCAACGACAGGTCGAGGTGGAAATGGACGATGATGATCATGCAGCCTCATTTTGTATCTGAGCGACGTGCGTCGCGCCGACCCGGCGAAGTGGAAAACCATCATCCGTCAACCCATGGCTGGATAGCTGGCGGACCGTTCGAGCCGACGCCCCTACGCGGCACGGCTTGCCTCAGGCGTCATGTCGCAGAAGCACACGTTTTATTACCAACGCTCGCGTTCGAGCGCGAATGACGCGCGAGGCGGAGAGCGCCGCGTCGACGGACGGGTTGTGACCGGCGGGGTCCCGCCAGAGGGCCTTGCCGGCGCCCTCACCGGCTCCGCGTCTTCTCTGCCTTCTGCCGCCGCACCATCTCCGCGATCCAGATCGGCGCGAACGGCGGCGTGCAGCCCGGCGATGCGGGGTAGTCCTTGAGCACCTCGAGCCGCTCGCCGATGGCCGTCGCGCGGGCGCGCAACCCGGGGTTGTGAATGCCGATCTCGGCGAGGCAGTGATTCATCGACCACTGCTTCGGGCCGGGCGCGGTCTTCATCTCCGCCTCGATCTGGTCGAGCAGCGCTGGGAGATCGAGGCCGGCAGGGCTCTTCACGACGCGGTCCGTCGTCAGGCTCCAGCCAGCGCGCCCGACAAGCGCGCTCGCGGAGTCCTTCCAGCGGACCCGCAGCGCCTCGACATGGCCCGACGCCCGCACCACGTTGACGATGAACCAGTCGAGCAGCTTGGGGTAGCCGATCTCCTGGACCATCGCGTCCAGCTCGTCCGCCGAGAAGGCCTTGGGCTTGAACACGAGCGTCGCCAGGAGGCGTGCGTCGGGGTCCCCTGTGCGCCACAGCGCGCCGGCCAGGGCGTTGTCAGCCTTCAGCTTCTTCGCGAGCGCGCGGAGCTGGGTGAGGTTCACGCCGTGGGCGTCTCCGGCGCGGGCGTTGACCTCGCGCATCCTCTCGTTGCCCAGCGCGGCGAGATCCCGCAGGACGTCGGTGAGGTCCATGGGCTGGAGCTATCCGCATCCGCGGGCGTCGTCCAGCGGCGCGGCAGTCCGCGCCGACCACGAGGCGCGTCGGCGTGCCGGCCCATGCGAGGCCATCGAGCCGGCAGCAGGGGCCTTCGTCGGGGAGGATGATGAAGCGTGGAAGGGGCGCGCCCTCTGCACGGCGCGGAGGTCGCCTCCTTCAAGGCCGCATGTGGAGCTCGCGAGCGGCGCCCAGCGCGATCAGGATCATCGACATGCCGCCGGTCACGAGGCTGAGCCCGACGAGCACGCCGAGCACCTTCACGGCGGCGGCGACGCCGCCCGTGACGATCAGGATCCCGAGCGCCAGCGTCAGGATGCCGTCGATCACGAGCCATCCCGAGCCCGGCAGCCCGCGGTGCTGAGAGGCGCGGACGAGCTTGAGGGCGCCCTCGGCGGCGAAGTACGCCGTGGCGATCACCACCAGCGCGAGCTTGCCTGTCGTCGGGAAGACCACGAGAAGAAGCCCGAACGCCACCTGCACGAGGGCGCTCACGAGCTCCCAGCCGGCACCGGCCCAGCCGCGGCTCTGGATGGCGTGCCACCCCTCGGCCACGCCGGCGAGCACGATCAACCAGCCGAGGACGATGGCGGTGACCCGGGAGGCGGCGAAGGGCAGGACGATCGCGAGCACCCCGAGCACGATCGAGACAACGCCGATCGCGAGGAACCGACCGCGCTTGTCCCGCACGGTGTCGATGTCGACCGGCGTGAAGCGCAGAGGCTTCGGGGACTCTTCGAGCGGATCGACCATGGACACCCCTCCGGTTCGTGGAGCACGCGTGTCCCGCCGATCACCCGCCGCGCGTGGACGAGCTGCCGGGACCACGTCCGCTTTCAGGCATCGTCCGTACCAGCGCGCCGGCGGGAACATCGTGCCTGGCGCGCGTGGGAGGCGTCACGGCCGAGGGCGGCCAGCAGCGCACCCGCTGATCAGCGGGCGGTCGCCTTGGCGGCCCTGGCGCTCGGAGCGGCCGCCTGCTGGACCGCGCGTCGCCGGAGCTTCGCGTCCTGCTTCGCGCGATTGGCGCTCTTGCGCGTCGACTTGCGCGACGGGCGGTCCTGCGCCGAGTCCTCCAGCGCCGCCGTGGCCTTCCGTGCCCTCCGCATCGTGTTGCGCCGCGCCGTCGAGCCGCCGCCCGCCTTCCTGTCGGTCGCGCTCCGCCCCGGAGCTGCGGTGTCGACCGGTACGTCACGCCGCGACTTCTCGGGCCGCTCCAGCGCGCTCTCGAGGTTCTCCTCGCTGCGCCCCACGCGCCGCCCGATGAGGCTGCCCTCGGGCGATGGATGCTCGAGCCGCGCCGGAGCCGCCGCGCCGCGCTTCCCCGCGCGCGCCGTGGGCTCCGGCGCGCGCGCCTGCGCCCGAGGCGCGCCGCGCGGCGCGCGAGGTGCGCCGCGCGGCGCCCGCGCGAGGGCGCTCTGCACCGCCCGCACGATCCCCGGGACGGCTCTGTCGATCGTCTCGCGCGGCTCTCGACCTCGCGTCTGGTAGACGACGCTGGGGCGCCCGCTCAGGACGACCTTCACGTCGCACGCGACGTCGACGCCGCCGCGTGGCCCGTTCACGTCCGTGAAGCGCACCGTGAGCCGCTCGATGCGGGGCGCGAACCGCCCGAGCTTCGCCGCGAGGGTCTGGCGCACGTGCGCCCTCGTGGCCACGTCGACCCCGACGCCGAAGGTCCGCACCGCCAGCGGAGTCCGCTCCGTCGGTGTGCGCCCGGCGCGCGCCCGGACCGGTCGTGGCACGGTGGAGGGGAACTGCGGACGTCGTCCGGTGGATGGCTGCCCCATGGGCGCTACATCGAGACCGGCCCCCCATCGTCAAGCGCCGCGGCCCCCGGCCAGGTCGCGCCCCTGCGCCTCGCCGAGGTCTCGGCGAGGCCGCCGGCCGGCCGCGGCACCTCAGGTCACTTCGGGTTCGCCCGCCCGATCGCGATGACGTTCTGCTGCGCCGCCGGCTTGCCGCCCTCGTGCGGGGTCACGCCGACGCGCGGGTGCGCCTTGAGGAGCGTCACCGTGAGCGTGATCCCCCAGCCGTCGTTCGTCTTGAGCTCCGCGTGGCCGTGGCTGTCCTCCACGGCCAGGATCAGCCGGCCGAGCGGCTCGAGCCCGGCCGGGGCCGCGCCGGGCGCGGTCAGCACGCGCCGGAGCGCCGACTCCGGCAGCCCCAGCCCGAAGCCGACGTCGAGGATCGAGAGCTGCACGCCGTGCGTCGCCTCGCGCACCGACACAACCGGGCCGTGGCCCGGCAGCCCGCGGCTCGCGACGTCGGTCAGGAACGCCTCCAGCACCTGCGCGAGCTCGCCGCGGTGCCCGAGCGCGTGCGTCGCGCCGCGGATCGGCTCGAGCCGCACCGCGCGGCCGGTCGCGCGCGCGGCGCTCGCGACGGCGTCGGCAACGACGTCGCCGAGCTGGAAGGCGCAGAGCGGATCTGTCGCGTCCCGCGCGGCGAGCGGCCGCACGTTGCCCGACACGGGCGCCGGCTGCTTCACCGGGATGAGCGCGGCGACGTAGCCCGCGATCCACGACGAGCCGTCGGACTCGCGGCGCAGCGGGCGCACCGACAGCACCGCGGGCTCGGGCGCGCTGACGCTGAGCTCGATGCCGTCGTCGCTGGCCATCACGCTGGAGAGCGACACAGCGGCGCTGCCCGCGGACGTGGCGCCGAGCACGTCGCCGAGCGTGAGCGAGCCGGGCGGGAGCGCCGAGCTCGCGCTCTCGGCCGGGACCGTGACGTCGCGCGCGCGCAGCCACCGCGCGAACTCCGGCGCGACGAAGCGGACGTCGCCGAACGCGTCCGCGTAGAGGAGCCCGACCGGCGCGTTGCGCAGCATCGACCCGAAGAGCTGGAGGTCGTCGAGCGCGACGCGCGCGCCCTCGACGAGGTCGTCCGTCGGCGTGTGCCCGGCGCGCGACTCGCCGCCGGTCGCCTCCGCGGTGCGCGCGAGGCGCTTTCTGCGCAGGAGCAGCGCGAGCTCGCGGCCGACGTGCTCAGCCCGCTCCGGCTCGCGCGAGTACGTCGCCTCCGCGACAGGGCCGCAGAAGAACACGTAGCCCTCGATCTCGCCGAACGCGATGAGCGGGACCACGACCGCCGGCATGTCCTGCTTGGTGAGGAACCGGCGCGCCAGGCGGATCGCCGGCACGCCCTGCTCGCTGCTGTACGGCGGGCGGCGGACGTCGTGGCGCCGCTCGGCGACGAGGCTCTCGCCGCCGCGCTGGTCGTTCCAGAACCTGAGGTGCCAGCTCCCCGCGGGCAGCTCCGCGACGAGCACGAGATCGGCCGGGTGCGCCTGCTCGGCGAGGCGGGCCACGCGCGGCCAGAACTCCTCGTCCGGCAGCGTGTGCACCCCCTGCATGCGGAACAGCGCGGCGCGCTGGATGAGCTCCGCGGCGCGATCCACGGCGCGCTGGACGCCGATGCCGCGGAGGATCATCACGCCGGCGAACGCGACGGCGAGGCCGAACAGGGTGCTCGGCAGCGGCAGGAGGCTCGCCTCCGCGCGCGCGGCGAGCGCGCTCTGGCCCGCGGCGAGCGCGAACGTGGCGAGGAAGACCGCGGCGGTGGCGACCAGGCTGCCGTGACGGCGGCGCGCGAACCACACGAACCCGCCCGCGAGCAGGACGAACAGCGCCGGCGCCCAGGCCGGGGCCGAGGCGCGCCGCCCGCCGTCGAGCAGCCCGCCGAGCACCGCGGCGACGCCCTTCGCCGGCGGCAGCGCCGACGTCGCGACGGCCTGGGGCGGGACGCCGCCCGAGCCCACCCCGACGACCGCGACGCGGCCCGCGAGCGCGCTCGCGGGGACCTCTCCCTCGGCGAGGGCGCTCAGGCTGACCGCGGGCACGCTCTGCGGCGCCTTCTTGAGGACCCACGGCGCCGCCGAGACGCCGAGCGCGGCGAGCTCGGCCGCGCGCTCCTCGCCGGCCAGCGGCGAGAAGCCGACGACCTCGCCCGCGCTCAGGCGCAGCAGCCCGGGCGGCATGCGGACGACGGGCGCGGCGCGGTCACCGTCGAGCGCGCCGCGCGCGCCCTCTACCGCGCCGCCGGCGCAGAACGCGTCCGCCGGCGGGATCAGCAGCGCGCCGCGCGCGCGGCCCCGCTCGAGCAGGCCGGGGAGCGCGCGCTCGCAGAGCCCGTCGCGCAGCGCCTCGGGCGAGGCGGTGACGAGCAGCACCTGCCCGGACGGCGCGGCGTCGGCGAGCGACGACGCGGTGAGGCCGCGCGCGACGTAGTCGAACCGCTCGAGCGGCGCGACGGCGGCGAGCAGCGCGCCCGCGGCGATCGCGATCGCGTCGGGCCTGAGCCACCCGAAGCGCGCCGCCTCGGCGGGCGAGGTCATCGGTCGCGGGATGCGAAAGGGCTTGGGGATCCGCGGACGGTAAGTCTTCGCCATAATCGCTGAAGAACGCAGCGCACCAGGGGTCGCGAAACGCCCAGGGAGACCGAGCGTCGCATCGAGGTCGCTCCAATACAATTGTCTACCGGCGTGCGCCGCGCCAAAAACATGTGTCTTCGAAGAAGAAGGACGCGCCCTACAGCCGCTCGCTCAGCGCTGCCGCCCGCGTTCATCTCGTCCCGCGCGGGGCCGCCGGCGCGGGGCGAGCGGCCTCGCCGCGGCGCAGCAGCGGATTCTGTTCGAGACGAGGTGCGACGTGGTGCTCCGCACGCCCCTCGGAGGCACGTTGTGTTGCGGGCGGCGTGCGTGTCATGCGACGTCAGCGCGCGGTGACGATTGGGCTGGATCGGCCTGTCGGAAGGGGTTTGAATCGCCCTTGCGTATGCGTCGTACTTCATCAGTTCTTCGGGTCGCGCCGGTCCTCGGGTTGTTCGTTCTGGCGAACAGCGTCGCCTTCTCTGCCGCGAGCTGTGGCTGCGAGTCGGATGTGCAGCTCGCAAATCCGTCGGGCAGCGGCGGCGCGGGCGGCGCCGGCGGCGCCGGCGGCGGTGGGGGCAGGGCCGCGAGCGGCGGCGCCGGGGGCGCGGCGGAGGGCGGCGGCGGCGCCGGGGGCGCGGCAGAGGGCGGCGGCGGGGCCGGCGGGGAGGTGCCGCCGGAGGTGCTGCCGGACGAGCTGCCCGACTTCACCGAGCAGGAGCTCGAGCCCACCGAGGCGACCGACGGCATCCCGAGCCCGCTGCCGGGCGTGTACGACGACAAGGGCACCGCGGAGGACGACGCGGTGGTCCGCGCGCTGATGGGCTTCCCCATCCGCAACTCGGGGCGCCTCGCGCCGGTGATCGAGGAGATGTACGACCCGGCGAGCCCGCGGTTCCGCCAGTACCTCACCTCGGAGCAGTGGATCGCGCAGTTCGCGCCGCGGGAGCTCGACGTGCACCTCGTGAAGCTCTGGCTCGAGGAGCAGGGGTTCCAGGTGAACTTCACGGCCACGAACCGGCTGCTCCTCCAGTTCACCGGCACGGTCGCCCAGTTCAACGCGGCCTTCCAGACGGAGCTCAGGGTCTTCGAGCGGGAGAACCCGCAGGCGGGGAACCCGCCGTTCGACGTCTACGGCTCGCTCGAGCAGCTCACCGTGCCGACGTGGGTGGCCGATCGGACGACCGGCATCATCACGGCGGATCTCGCGGCGAGCACCAAGCCGCTGCCCGCCGAGGGCGGGGCGATCGACGAGGAGGGGCCGGCCGACGTCACCGACGGGGTCACCCTCGCGCAGATCGCGGGCGCGTACGACCTCGACGAGCTCTACGAGCTCGGGTTCACGGGCCAGGGCGTGAAGCTCGGCGTCACCGTCGGCGCGGCCTTCAAGTTCAAGGACCTCCAGTCGTTCTGGCGGTCGCTCGGCGTGCAGCGGTCGAACCCGCGGGTCATCCAGACCATGGAGCCGCCCGCCACGCGCTACGTGGAGTCGACGCTCGACGTCCAGTGGTCCGGGGGCCTCGCCCCGGGCGCGGAGCTCGTCGTGTACCAGGGGCCCGACGCGCGGAACACGTCGATGGTCTACACCTTCAACGAGGCGATCGGCCGCGGCGAGGTGTCGATCATCACGGACTCGTTCGCGCACCGCGAGGACTCCGAGCCGCCGGCCGTGCGGCTCCAGTACCACTATGCGGCGCAGATGGCCGCGGCGCTCGGGATCACGGTCGTCGCGGCGACCGGCGACTCCGCGCAGACCGACACGCCCTCGGCGAGCCCGTACGTCACCGGGGTCGGCGGGACGTCGCTCTGGGTCACCGAGGACGGCGAGGTCGAGAGCGAGATCGCCTGGTCGCGCTCCGGCTCCGGTCCGACGCTCTCGTTCGACATCCCCTCGTGGCAGGTCGGGATCGTGGAGGGATCGGGCGGCAAGCGCGCGGTCGCGGACGTCGCGATGCACGCCTCGACCTCGCCGCTCCCTTACTGGGTCTACTACCTCGGCGAGTGGCAGCGCTACGGCGGGACGTCGTTCTCCGCGCCCGCGTTCGCGGGGATCGTCGCCGCGGTGAACAGCTACCGCGCCGCGCAGGGGCTGCCGCGCGTCGGCTTCCTCAACTCGATCCTCTACACGACCCCGGCCGTGCAGGCGACGTTCCGCGACGTCGTGAGCGGCTCGACGGAGTTCTTTGCCGCGGGGCCGGGCTGGGACTACCCGACGGGCTGGGGCGCGCCGAGCGCTATCGGCCTGGCCACCACGCTGCCGTAGCGGCGCGGCACGCCGGGTCGGGCGTCGGCGGCGCGCGCCGACCCGATCCCGGCGGACCGACGCCGATCACCGCCGCCTCGCCGCCTCGCCGCCTCGCCGCACCGTCGCATGCTCGAGAACCTGCCGCTCTTCCCACCGAACGGGCTGGATCGCAGCCTCCACGCCGCGGTCCTGATCGGGCTCGTCTTCGGCACGCTGTTCACGGAGACGCTCGGCTGGACGTACGCGGGGCTCGTCGTGCCCGGCTACCTCGCGACGGTGTTCTTCGCGGCCCCGGTCACCGCGGTGTTCATCATCGCGGAGTCGGTGGTGACGTACCTGTTCGTCGCGCTGATCGGCCGCTGGATCACCCGGACGGGCGCGTGGTCGACGGCGTTCGGGCGCGAGCGGTTCTACCTGTTCATCGTCGGCGCGGTGATCGTGCGGCTGTTCGTCGAGGGCTTCGTCGTCCCCGAGGTCTCGGCGCGCTACGAGTTCGTGCACTCGCGGGAGCTCTACAGCATCGGGCTCGTGCTCGTGCCGCTCATCGCGAACGCGTTCTGGAACAGCGGCCTCGTGCGGGCGGCGCCGCGGCTCGCCGTCGTCACGGCGCTGACGGCGCTCGTGCTCGGCGTGCTGCTCCGCACGACGAACCTGTCGGTCTCGCGCTTCCAGGTCCTCAACGAGAGCCTGTCGCTCGAGTTCCTCGAGCTGCCGAAGGCCCACATCATCCTCGTCATCGGCGCGCTGCTCGGCGCCCGCAACAACGTCCGCTACGGGTGGGACTACAACGGCATCCTCGTGCCCGGCCTGCTCGCGGTGGCCTGGTACGAGCCGACGAAGCTGCTCACGACGACGGTCGAGGCGCTGGTCGTCTTCTACCTGTCGCGCTGGATCACCTCGGTCCGCCCGTTCTCGCGGATGCTGCTCGTCGGGCCGCGGCGCATGATCTTCGTGTACGTGCTCGGCTTCGTCGTGAAGATGGCGATCGGCTTCGCCATGGTGCGGTTCGCGCCGGGGCTGCAGATGATCGACTACTTCGGCTTCGGGTACCTCTTGCCGAGCCTCCTCGCCGTGAAGATGTGGAACAAGGAGCACGTCGGCATCGTGATCATGCCGACGCTCCAGGTGTCGCTCACGGCGTTCCTCGCGGGCAACGCGGTCGGCTACGCGCTCGTCGCGCTCGGGTGGGGGAGCGCGCCGCCGCCGCCGGCGGCCGAGGCGAGGCCGCCGCCGCGCGTCGACAGCGCGGCGCTGTCGCTCGTGCTCGCGGACACGGTGCCGCGGCCGGGCCCGCGCCCGAGGGCGGCCGCGATCGCCGCCGACATCGAGGCGCGGCGGGTCGCCTATCGGCTCGCGCGGAGCGTGCTGCGCGACGGCCGGCCGGCGGGCGAGCTGCTCGGCGTGGCGGAGCGCGCGCGGCTCTCGGTCGTGCAGGAGGGCGACGGCGACAGGCCGTGGTACGTGATGACCGCGCGGTTCGAGGACCCGGAGGACGCGCCGAGCGCGCCGCGGGCGGCGTTCCGCAAGCGCCTCGGCCGGAGCCCGACGTCCGCGCCCGAGTGGCTGGTGCTGGCGGCGCCCGCGCAGATCGGCTCGGCGCTGCCCGCGGTGGCGCTCCGGGCGGCGGAGATCCTCGACGCGGCGGGGGTCGTGCTGCTGTCGCGCCACGGCGCGATCCGGCGCCACGACGAGGCGTTCGCGGCCGCGATGATCGAGGCGATGGAGGACCCGCACGTGCTGATCGTCGAGGCGGGCGGCGGCGACGGGCCGGAGCTCAGCGTGGTGGGCTCGCCGGCGGGGCTGCCTGTCGTGTCGATCGGCGCGGGGCTCGGCGCCGAGGCGACGATGACGTTCCGCCCGGCGGCCGAGCCGTCGACGCTCCTCGGCGACGCGCCGCGCCTCCGGGTGCCGCTCCACGTCGCGGAGGCGGTGGGCGCGCGCGTGCTCGGGGTGCCCGGGATCGTGCGCTGGAGCGGGACGCTGGAGGAGGAGCTCTCGAAGCGGATGGTGTCGCTGACCGAGGTCCAGCCGGGCCGGTTCCGGCCGCCGTCGATCGAGGAGCTGCGGCTGTTCGACAGCGTCGTGGCGCCGCGGCTGATCGCGGCGGCGACGCGGCCCGGCGGCGCGGCCGGCGCGCCGCCGCCGACCGCGTGGGAGCGGGCGATCCTCGGGCGGCTCGGCTTCCGCGAGGTGCGCATCGGCGGCACCGACGCGGCGCCGGCGGCGTGGGGCATCGCGGAGCCGGGGCCGTCCGAGGGCGGCCCGGAGCGCCGCGGCAACCCGGCGTGGCTCGTGCTGTCGCACCCGCCCGCGCCGCCGCCGCCGCCGGCCGCGCCGGCCGGGCGCCGCGCGGGGCCCGCGGCGTCGATCGGCGGGATCTTGCCGTCGCCGTCGCCCGAGTCGATGCGGTCGGCGCTCACGGGGGCGATGCTCGTCGAGGTGCCGGCGCCGCGGTGGCAGATCGGGGTGTTCGGCGCGGGGCTCGCGCTCGCCGACGCGCTCTCGGCGCAGTCGCTGCTGCTCGCGGGGGCGGTGCCCACGGCGGAGCCGAGCGGCGCGGCCGACGTGCGGCGCGCCGAGGGGCTGCGCAGCTTCTTCCAGCGGGCGCACGAGGTCTGGGTCGGCGACGGCGGGAGCGCGCTGTCGGTCCAGGCGATTGAGGCGGAGCGGAGCCACGAGCGCGACGCGGTGATCTCGTTCGGCTACGAGGTCGTGCGGCCGGAGCACGTGCCCGCCCTGGCGGGGCCGCTGCTGGAGACGCTGCGCGATCTCGAGCTGCGCGTCGGGCTCTTCGACGGCACGCGGGAGCACGTGTCGTTCAGCGGCGCGACGGACATGGCCATGGCCTACGCGAAGCGGTTCGCCGAGGGGCGGTTCGCGATCGTCTACCTGGGCAGCGCGATCCGGCGCTTCTTCGAGCTGCGGCGCTTCGCGGCGCCGGGGCAGGGGGAGACGCGCCTGGAGGCGCGGCTCACGCGGCTCGGCGTGGCGCCCGAGCCGCTCGACGTGGCCGAGCGCGCGCGGACGCTCGCGTCGTGCGCGACGGCGGGCGCGGGCGCGAGCGGGGACGTCGCGTGCCCGACCCGGGGCGTGCCGGCGGAGTGCGACCTCACCGCGGCGATGGAGGTGTTCCGGCGCTACACGACGGAGCGGAACCCGTACTACCTGAAGGCGCATTTCGCCGCGCAGGCGGCGGCGGCGGCGGGCGCGCAGGCGGCAGCGGCGGCGCAGGCGGGCGCGCCGCGGGCCGGGGCGGCGGCGGCGCCGCGGGCCGAGGCGGCGGCGGCGCCGCGGGCCGAGGCGCGGTGCCACGTGGAGCTCAGGCGCGACGTGATCACGGGGCGCCCGTGGGTCATCGCGGCCCGGCCGGGCGAGGCGCAGATCCTGCCGATCGACGGCGCGCTCGTCGCGATCCCGGGCGCGGCCGTGCCCGGCGAGCTGCGGCTGCGGCGCGCGGTCACCGTCGGCACGAGCGCGCTCAGGTTCCAGGCGGCCGGCGCGGGCGCGCCCGGGTCCGCGCCGCCCGGCGCGGCGCCCGCGCCCGGGTCCACGTCGCCCGGCGCGGCCCCGCAGGAGGCGGCCCCGTGAGCGCCCCGGCGAAGCGCCGCGAGCCGTCGATCCACGAGGCGCCCGCGCCGCCGCGCCCCGCGCGGCCGCCGCTGCGGGCGCGCCAGGCGACGGGGGGCTTCGTCGCGCGGCCGAGCGCGCCGCGCAAGGGGCTGAACCCGCGCTGGCTGATCGCGATGTCGCTGCTCGGGGTGACGGCGTTCGCGCTCTCGCTCCTGCCGAGCGCGCCGCCGCTCCGCAGCTCGCTGCCCGCCGAGGACGAGATCCTCGCCTACCACATCGAGCCGCAGCGGGACCTCGTGATCAAGATCCCGGCCGAGATCGACGCCGTCGAGGTGACGACCTGGGGCGGCGTGAAGGCCGAGATCTGCGACTCGGCGCGGCGCTATCCGTACGGGTTCGTCGCGACGTTCGTGAACGAGCGGGGCGCGGAGGTCGCGCGGCACGTGTACGACCTGGAGAGCCGCGTGAGCTGCGATCCGGATCGCCCGCTCGGCGAGGGCGAGTACGCGGCGCGGCTGGCCGGCGGCGAGGGCGCTGTGACGGATCCGCGCTCGACGCTGCTCATCACGCACGACGTGCTCCCGCAGGGCGGGCAGGTGCGGCTCCGCGCGAAGCCCGCGGTGGGGAGCGACGGCGCGCCGATCGACCTGACGATCCTGTCGCGCCTGGAGGGGCGCTACGAGCGCAGCGAGACGTCGCGCGCGGTGTTCGAGCAGAGCCTCGACGCGGAGGAGCGGCGGCAGATGGGGCGCCGGGTGTCGGCGCTCGGGTTCGCCGACCTGCCGGAGCCGGCGCGACGGGAGCTGCTCCAGGGCTGGGCGCGGCGGCTCGAGGCCGGGGGCCGCGAGGGGCTCGACTACGAGATGTCGCGGCTGCTGCTGCGCCGCTTCCGGATGCCGTACCCGCGCGCCGACGGCCGCGGCGCGTCCGAGTTCGTCGTCGGCGAGCGCCACGCGGCCGCGCTGAATTTCCGCGGCCCGCTGTCGCTCGACATCGAGGGCCCGCCGGGCCGCACGGTGCGCGTCGCGGATGGCGCGGGCGCGGCCGCGAGCGTGGCGCTCGGCCCGCTCGGGCGGGCGACGGTGAAGCTGTCGCGCGAGGGCATCCGGACGGTGGTGATCGACGGCGTCGGCCCGGATTTCGGCGTGCGCTTCGGCGCGCCGGAGGCGCAGGCGATGCAGCAGGTCGGCGAGATCGTCCACCCGGCGATGCCGCCGCCCGCCGCCGCAGGCGACCCCGGCGCGGCGCCGGCCGTCGAGGCCCCCGGCGCCGCCGAGGCGCCGGCCGCCGAGGCGCCGGCCGCCGCCGCGGCGCCGGCCGCGCCGGCGCGGCTCCAGACGCCGCCGGACGTGCGCATCGTGCGCTACCTCGCGCTGGATCCGGGCGACCCGGTGATCGCGCGGATGGCGCCCGGGCAGGAGCTCCTCGGGCTGCTGATCCGCGCCGAGATCGAGGCGACAGGCGGCGCGAACCAGGGCGACGCGACGGTGGTGGCGCGGTGGGGCCCGGGGCCGTCCGAGCGGGCCGAGCTCAAGGTGACGCTCCCGCGATCGCGCTTCGAGTGGTGGAACGACGGGTTCGACGCGTCCGAGCCGCGGCTCGCGATCCTCCGGCCGCCGCCGGGGGTGGAGCGGATCGAGATCACGGGCGACGCGAGGACGCGCGTGCGGCTGCGCACGATCGAGCCGGGCGTGAACGAGACGCTCTACCGGCTGCCGTACCGGGTCGAGCTGGCCGAGGACGAGACGTGGCGGTACGCGCCGTTCGACGTGAGCACGTGGACCGACGTGCGCCCGGTCAACCTCGACGATCTCGAGCGGAAGGAGCGCTTCTCGGATCTGCGCGAGCAGGTGCGGATCGAGCGCTCGGGCGAGGGCGCGAGGTCGGACGCGGATCGGCCGGAGCGCATCCTCGTGCCCGAGCACGCGCCGGTGCGCCGGCGGCTCCTGATGCCGGCGTGGCAGTCGGCGGGGGAGCCGTCGCCGGGCGACGCGTGGACGCCGCTGCTCGTGGCGAAGGACGTGCGCGTGGACGCCGAGGGGGCCGGCGCGGGCCGGCTGTCGATCGTCTACAGGGCCGCGCGCGCGTCGCTGGGCAAGGAGGTCGCTGTGCGCGTGGACGGCGAGGTGGCGCTGCGCGAGCCGATCGTGGCGCTGTCGGGCGCGCTGCGCGTGACGGCGGCGCCGGGGACGCGCCGGATCGAGGTCGAGGGGCTCGGCGAGGCGGGGGTCGCGTACACGGAGGCGCCGCCGGCGAACGGCGGGGCGATCGTGCGCCGGCGCGACGTGTTCGAGCTGACGCGCGGCCGGCCGATGGCGTACCGGTTCCGGCAGGAGCCGGGCGAGACGCTGCACCTCGTGCTGTTCGTGGTGACGCCCGGGCAGAACGAGGACTACCGCGTCCGCTACCGGATCGAGGGGGCGAAGCCCGCGTCGCGCGAGGCGGCGTTCTTCCGGCGGGTGACGATCCCGGACGGCGTGCTGGCGGGCCGGGGCGGCGATCTCACGCGCGCGACGCTGTGGGAGGCGGCGACCGACAGGCGCGGCGCGGACGGGGTGGGGCGCTCGGTGATCCGGCTGGGCGACGACCTCGCGCCGGGCGAGCGCGTGGTGCGGCTGTCGCTGCTCGGGCCGCAGGCGGGCGACGCGGGGGAGACGGCGAAGGAGGTCTGGGTGGGCGCGGTGCTCGTCGGGCAGAAGGCGCCGGGGCGCGACAACGGGCCGAGGCTGTGGGTGGAGGACGATCCGTGAGGGGGGCCGAGCGCATCGAGGCTCGGGATCCCGGCCCCCGCGTCACGGCGCCAGCTCGCTCGTGCGGCTCCTGGCCTCCGCTCCCCGGGTCGGCTCGACCGCCGGTCCCGCGATCGGGATCTCCAGCGTGGCCGTCGCTCCCTTGCCGGGTCCCTCGCTCTTCAGCGTGAGCGAGCCCCCGAGGACCCTGGCGGCCAGCGCGCTCGAGTGCAGTCCGAAGCCGTTGCCGTCCTTGCGCGTCGTGTAGCCGTGCGAGAAGAGCCGGGGCAGCACCTCCTGCGCGATCCCCACGCCGCTGTCGACCACCTGGATGCGCGCCGCCTGCCCCTCGCGCCGGAGCCGCACGACGAGGCGCCGATCGCCCTCGGGCATTTCGGCCACGGCCTCCGCCGCGTTCGCCAGCAGGTTCACCACGATCTGCAGCACCTTGTGCCTGTCCACCGGCAGCGCCGGCAGCGCGTCGAGCTCACGCGTCACGGCGACGCTGTGGCGGCGGAGCGCTGTCTCCTGGATGCGCAGCGCGTTCTCGACCACCTCGCCGAGGGAGCACTCCTCCACGTAGAGCGCGCTCTTCGCGTGGAGCTGCTGCACCTGGATGATCGTGCGGATGTGCTCGATGTGCTGCTGCATGTAGCTCAGGCTGCCGAGCAGCGCCTCCTGCTGCCCGGCGAGCTCGCCCGCGACGGCGTGCAGGTACTCGGCCAGCCGGCTCCCCCGCGGGTCGCTGGTGAGGAAGCCGGCGAGATCCCCGCGGTTCTCCTGGAGCATCGCCGCGATCTGCTTCAGCCGGCCGACGCGCGAGCCGGCCAGCGACTCCTGCATCATCTGCGCGTCCGCGGTGACGCTCGTCAGGACGTTGCCCACGTTGTGCAGCACGTTCGCCGCGACCTCGGCCATGCCCGCCGCGCGCGCCGACTCCGCGATCTGGGACTGCGCCTGCTTGAGCTCCCGCGTCCGCTCCTCCACGCGCTTCTCGAGCTCGTCGTTGGCGTGGCGCAAGGCGACCTCGGCCCGCTGGACCTCCGCGTAGAGCCGCGCGTTCTCGATCGAGATGGCCGCCTGAGAGGCGATGTGCTCGAGCAGCGCGATGCGGTCCGGCGTGAACGCCTGGGAGGCGAGCCCGTTCTCCAGGTAGAGCACCCCGTGGAACTCCCCCTTGCGGAGGAGCGGCAAGCACAGCACCGATTTCGCGCGGCCGCTCGCGAGGTAGGCGTCCGACGAGAACGGGTGGGGCTCGAGCGCATCGCCGATGAGCACGTGCTCGTGCGTGCGCCTGACATAAGCGACGATGCTCCACGGCAGCTCCTGGCCGGCGTCGCCCGGGGCGACGACGACGCCCCCTCGCCCTCGATGGGCGTCGGCCACGGCCTCGACGACGAGCTTGTCGCCCTTCGGGAGCAGCAGGGCGCCGCGCTGCGCCCCCGCGTTCTCGATGGCGACCTTCATCAGCGTGCTCACCAGCCGCTCGATCACGATCTCGCCGGAGACGGCCTGCTGTGCCTTCACCACGGCGAGCGCGTCGATGTGCGTCACGCTCGTGTCGCACGTGGCGTCCGCGGCCAGGGGGACGGCGGGCGAGGCGAGCTGAGGCCACAGGGCCGCGAGGTGCCTCACCTTGCCGTCGGCCCCCCACTGCCTGTACGCGTCCTGCGCCGCGCGCGCATACGCGGCGGCGATGAACGGGAGCTTCCGCTCGCGCCAGAAGCGCGCCGCGAGCTCGTTCGCCAGGCCGACGTACTGGATGTAGCCGTCCTCGCGGGCCGCCTGGATCGCCTCGTCGTACAGGTGCATCGCCTCGTCCGGCCTGCCGCTGACGCGCGCGATCTCCGCGCCCACCATCCGCGCGGCAGCGCGGAAGTTCTCCGGACAGTGGCTCGCCCACGCCTCGAGCTGCCGCTGGCTCTGCCGCATCGCCTCGAGGTGCTCCCGCTGCTCCTCGGGCGCCCTGTCGTGGAAGCACGCCGCGAGGGTCAGGGGGCGATAGAGGTGGTAATCCAGGAGCTGGATGTGGCTGAGAGAAGCCCAGATGAGCTCCGTCGCCCTCGCCTCCGCGCGCAGCGCCTCCTCGTGAGCGCCGGCCATGTACCTCGATTGCATCTTGAGGATCCAGTACCAGCACCGCATGGTGCTCATCCGGTCCGGCGTCAGCGCGGCCTCGAACTCCGCCTCATCGAAGCCGTCGCCGTCCAGCGTGTCGCCGTCCAGCGTGTCAAACGCCCGCGTGAGCCCGCGCATCTGCTGCACGAACCGCTGCGCCGGGAGCGTGATGTCCTGCACGTCCCGGAACCCGGCCTTGCGCTGGAAATCGAGGCGCGCCACCGACTCGCGGTACACGTCGGCCAGGTCGTGCCCGAGGCTGATGCGGTCCGTGACGATGTGATTGCAGCAGTAACAGGCGACCTGGAAATCGCCGGACAGGACCGCGTGGTGGAAGGCGCTCCGGGCCAGGTCGAGCGAGATGGAGATGGGTCGAGTCCAGTAATTGATGATCTCCATGCTGTAGAGGACCTTGCCTCGGCACGCGGAGAAGTTGTATCGCTCGACGAGATCGCAGGCGAGCTTGCCGAAGGCATAGCCCTGCTGGCAGTTCTGGAAGACGGCGCCGGCCATGACGCCGTACCAGACGTATCCCTGCGCGGCCGCGTCGGTGTTCCCGTGGCGGAGGGCGAGAGAGACCATCCGGCAGAGGTGGAGCACGAGCAGGTTGCCGTCCGTGAAGAACGCCGGCGCGAAGAGCGCCGCGAGGAGGTCCATCGCCGCCTTCTTGTCTGTGTCGGCCATGAGCGGCAGATCGACGAGGCTCTCGACGGGGCGGTCGCCGAGGAGCGCCATCACCTCCTCGTTGGCCGCCGCGACGTCGTCCCACGAGGGGCGGGGCGGCATGTGCATGCCAAAGAGGTCGAGGCCTGCCAGGATGCTCGCGACGGCCGCCTCGTTCTCGCTGGAGGCCACGTGGATGTCGCTCTTGAGGCGGTACACAGCGGCCTTGTCCACGCGCGTGCGCGCCCGCTCGAGGAGCTCGTCGGCGAGCCGGCGCGCCTCGGCGGCGCGGCCGAGCATGAACTCGCTGCTCGCGCGATCGAGGCGCAGCTTGAAGGCGAGCTCGTGGTCGGTCTCCCACGGGTCGCCGGGGATGAGCGAGAAGGCCGCCGTGAGGTAGGAGATGGCCGAGCGGTGCGCCGCCGACGCCTTGGCCTTCCAGCCCGCCTCGGCGTTCAGGCGCGCCGCGCGGTGGCGCTCGGCGCCTTCGTCCATCAGCTCGGCCGCGGCGTTGAGCTGATTCACCACGTCGAACAGCCGCTCCCGGACCTCCTCCGGCGTCAGGCTCCCGAGCAGCAGGCGGCCGATGCGCAGGTGCGCGGCCTTGCGCTCGTCCTCCGGGGTGAGGGCGTAAGCCGCCTGGTGGATGCGGTCGTGGAGGAACCGGTACTGGTCCGCCGCGCTGCGCACGAGCATCCCTTCCTGGAGCGCGGGATCGAGGTGCCGCTCCACCTCGCCCAGGTCCTGGCCAGAGATGATGGCCAGCGTCTGCAGCGAGAACGTGTTGGCCACGCACGCCGCGAGCCGCAGGAGGTGCAGCGTCTCGACAGGCAGCAGGCGCAGCCTCCCCGCCATGAAGTCGACGACGTTGTCGGAGTAGTCCTTTGCCTTCACCCCCTCTGCGTCCCACTGCCAACCCCCGTCGGGCGCGCGGCGGAGGAGCCCATCCCGGTGGAGCGTGGGCAGCATCTGGACGAGGAAGAACGGGTTACCGCCGGTCTTCTCGTGCACGAGCGCCGAGAGCGGGGCGACCACGTCCGGGCCCGCGCCCGGGAGCGCGTCGGCGACGAGCTCCCGGGTCTGCGCGGGGCTCAGCGGGCCGAGCTGCACCTCGCTCACCCGCGCGCCCGCCTTGCGTATCTCGTCGAGCGCCAGCATGAGCGGGTGTGACGGCCCGACCTCGTTGTCGCGGTAGGCGCCGATCAGCAGCACCGGCGGCATGTCCGGGTGGGCGGTGAGGTGCTGGACGAGCTTGAGGGTGGCCAGGTCGCTCCACTGGAGGTCGTCGAGGAAGATGACGAGCGGATGCTCGGTGGTGGCGAAGACGCCGAGGAACCGCTGGAACACCAGGTTGAAGCGGTTCTGGGCCTCGGCGGCCGGCAGCTCCTGGACCTTCGGCTGCTCGCCCACGACGAGCGCGAGCTGCGGCACGAGGTCCACCATGACCTGCCCGTTGTCTCCCCACGCCTCGCGCAGGCGCTGGCGAAAGCTGCCGAGCTTCTCGTCGGTCTCCGCCAGGAGGTGCTGCACGAGCTCGCGGATGGCCTGCGCCATCGTGGCGTACGGGACATCACGCTGGAACTGGTCGAACTTGCCGCTCAGGAAGAACCCGCGCCGCTCCAGGACCGGCCGGTGCAGCTCGTGGACGACCGAGGACTTCCCGATGCCCGAATAGCCGCTGACAAGGAGGAGCTCCGGCCGCCCGCCGCGCGCCGTGCGGCCCCACGCCTCCAGCAGGGTGGCGACCGTGGGCTCGCGCCCGTAGAGCCGCTGCGGCATCTGCAGGCAGGTGGAGACGTCGCGCGTGCCGGGCTGAAAATCCTCGATGGCGCCGCGGCGCAGGCCTTCGCGGCACCGCTCCAGGTCCGCCTTCAGGCCCTCGGCGCTCTGGTAGCGCTCGTCGGCGGTCTTGGAGAGGAGCTTCATCACGATGGCGGAGAGCGCGGGCGCGAGGCCGGGCACGAGCTCGTGCGGGAGCCTCGGGACCTGCGCCATGTGGGCGTGGAACCACTCCAGGGCGTCGCGCCCCTGGTAGGGCAAGGTGCCAGTCAGGAGCTCATAGAAGGTGACGCCCAGCGAGTAGAGGTCGGTGCGGTAGTCGATGACGCGGTTCATGCGCCCGGTCTGCTCGGGGGACATGTAGGCCGGCGTGCCCTCGATGAGGTGGGTCGGCATCGCGTCCACGTGCTCCACCTTCTGGGAGGCAGCGATGCGGAAATCGATGAGCCAGGGCTCGCCCGACGGCGAGACAACGATGTTGCCCGGCTTGATGTCCTTGTGGATCACGCCATGGCAATGAATCTCCGCCACTGTCGCAGTCAGAGAGATGGCCAGATCGAGGAAGCGACCGACGTCGAGGGGCGCGCCCGCGCGCTCTTGCAGGGGCCGCCCCTCGACGCGCTCCAGGACGAGCGCCGGGCGCTCCTGCGCGATCTCGCACGCGAGCACGCCGATCACCCCGCGCGCGCCGCGGAGCCGCTGCAACGTGCCGTGCTCCCGGCGGTAGCGCTCGCGCTCGCGCGGCCCGGGGTGCAGCGCCGCCGGCGTCTTGACGAGGACGGGCAGCCCGTCCGCGCGGCGCACTGCCCTGTACACAACGTCGGCGTCGGTCGCCTTGATGGCGTCGAGAAGCGTGTATCCATGAATCTCGAGCATGGCGCTTGTCTCGTTCTCTGTTGGCTGGAACACGTGCTGTGGATTGGCGCACCGCCATCCCATCGGGCGGCCGCGTCAGGGCGAGCGGACGACGCGCGCACCGGCACGCTCGGCGCTCTGCCGCGGCGTGCCGCATCGAGCTCATTGGAGCCAGTTCGTGGGTGCCTTGCAACAGCAAACCGAGTTGTCATGGTGCGAGCACGGCGGGCCCGAGGCGCCGCGTCGCTCGTTCATCGTCGCCTGCCTGGCGGCGCGCGGAGCCATCGAGGAGGGGGCGCAGGTCGCGCGCGCGCAGGTTCCCCGCTGCGCGCGCGGCATGTTGTAGGGTAGGCTCCCTTCGGAGCTGGCGAGCGGACGGCGCCAGCCCGACATGGGGTTTCAGGTGCTCTCAGGGGCGCGTCGGTGGGAGCCTGCCACGGTGGAAGAACATTGAGCACAGAGGTCGATGGTGTGTGGTCGCTCGCAGGAGGCCCTGAGCCGATGAACGGAGCCAGCGCGAAGAACAGGAGAGTCCTCGTCGTCGACGACACCGAGAGCATCCACAGGACGTTCCGAGACGTCCTGGCCCCCGCCGGGAGCTCCGCCGGGCTCGACGCGCTGGACGCGCTGCTCTTCGGCGGTCAGGGCGGGGCGCCTCGGGGGCCGAGCTTCGAGCTGACGTCTGCCTACCAGGGCGAGGTGGCGCTGGAGGCGGTGCGCAGGTCCGTGCAGGCCGGCGCCCCGTTCGCCGTGGCGTTCGTGGATGTCCGCATGCCGCCGGGGTGGGATGGCGTGGAGACGCTCTCTCGGCTGTGGGAGGAAGATCCTCTCCTCCAGGGCGTGATCTGCACCGCCTACTCGGATTGCTGCTGGGAAGACGTGATGGCGCGGTTCGGCCAGACCGATCGCCTGCTCATCCTCAAGAAGCCGTTCGATGTCGTCGAGGTCCGGCAGATCGCCTGTGCGCTCACGGAGAAGTGGAACCGGGAGCGCGAGCTCGAGGAGGCGGTCGCCCGGAGTTCGGCCCAGGACGAGAAGCACCGCCGGCTGATCCAGTCGCTGCCGGACATGGTGCTCCGCGTGGACAGGGACGGCAGGTGTCTCGAGGTCAAGCCGCCGCGCGGGCTCGCGCTGGCCCTCCAGCCCGGGTTCTCGCGCGACATGCCTGTCGGCGACGCCTTGCCGGACGACGTCGCGCGGCGCCTCCTCGACGACCTCCGCCGGGCCCTCGCCGACGACACGACGCAGGTCCTCGAGTACGAGCAGCCGGTGGGCGGGGAGCTTCGCCACCACGAGGCCCGGATCGTCGGGCTCGACGCGTCCGAGGCGCTGGTGTTGATCCGCGATATCACCGAGCGCCGGCGGGCCGAAGCGGCGGCTGCCGAGCAGCGGGCGCAGCAGGAGATCATCCGGGAGCAGGCGCGGGCGCTCGAGGCGCTCTCCATGCCGCTCATCCCGATCACCGACGACATCACCGTGATGCCGCTCATCGGGCACATGGATCGGCATCGGATGCGGCAGGTACAGGCCACCCTGACCGCGGGTATCGCTGCCCGGAACACCCGTGTCGCGATCGTCGACCTCACGGGCGTTCCGAGCCTGGGTCCGGACGCCGCCGACGAGATCGTCAAGCTGGCGCAGGCCGCGCGGCTGCTCGGTACGGACGTCGTCCTGACCGGGATCGGTCCCCACATCGCGCAGGAGCTCACGCGCGTTGGGCGCGATCTGGGCGGCGTGACGACGCGCCTGACGCTGCAGAGCGGTGTTGCCTTCGCGATGATGAAGCGATGAGCGCCGGGCTGCGCCCGTTCCTGCGCTCAGCACGTCAGACGGGGGAGGGGGCTCTCGCTGTCGAGCGCGGCGCGTGCGATCGTCGACAGGCTGGTCGTCCGGACGTTTTTGTGTAGAGTTCCCCCGCGCGCCCCCCGGGCTCGCCGCAGCGGAACGAGCACCCATGGTGGAATCGACAACGAGCCCGCTCGGGAAACACCTCCCTCGCGCGGCGCCGCGCATTCACCTCGCCGGCGCCCGCCGCGGCGCTGCTCCCAGGCCGGGCATGCGCGCCGCGCTCGCGCTCGCGGCGGGGGCGGCGATCGCGCTCGGCGGCGCGGCGGCGCGCGCGCAGCAGCCCGCTCGCGACCCGGTGGCCGCAGAGGCGCTCTTCAAGGCCGCGCGCGCGCTGGTCGACAAGGGGGATCACGCGGCGGGGTGCCCGAAGTTCGAGGCCAGCCTCGCGCTGAACCCCTCCGCGAGCACCATGATCAACATCGCGCGGTGCCACGAGCACGAGGGCAAGCTCGCGACCGCCTGGCACGATTACCATCGGGCCCTCGTCCTGAACCGCGAGACGGCGGGGGAGCAGCGGCGGCGTGGCCTCGAGGAGCTCGCGCAGAAGGGGATCGCGGCGCTCGAGCCGCGCTTGCCGAAGCTCCGTATCGTGCTCGAGGGCGCGCCCCCCGGCGTCGAGGTCCAGCGCGACGGCACGCCGCTCCCGGCGGCGGCGCTGGGCGAGCCGCTGCCGATCGATCCGGGCCCGCACGAGATCCGCGCCAGCGCCCCCGGGCACCAGGCGGAGACCCGCTCGGTCACGCTGAAGGAGGGCGAGACGGCGACGGTCGAGCTCACGTTGCGGCCGGCGGCCGCGGCGCCCTCCGCGAGCGCGCCGGTGGCGGCGGCGGACACGAACGAAGCATCGAGCGGGCGCGTCCCGACCTGGGCGTGGATCTCGGGGGCCGCCGGCATCGCCCTTGTCGGCGCGTCGGTCGGGTTCCTTGTCGACGACCTGTCGGCGATCGGCGCCTTGCGAGAGAACTGCCGCGAGGCCCCGGGCGGGACGTACTGCAACCCCGGATACGACGTCGCGGCCGACAACGCGCGCAAGAACCGCGATCTGCCGCTCTTCATCGGCCTCGGCGGCGCAGGGCTCGTCGCGCTCGGGGTGGCGACCTTCGGGATCCTGCGGGCGGGCAGCGAGGATCGGGCCGCGCCGGCGCAGGCGGCCGTCGTGGCGCCCTGGATCGCGCCTTCCGTCGCCGGCGCCAGCATCTCCGGGAGCTTCTGATGCGCACAGGTGATCGCGTGTCCCTGCATTCCCTCGGAGCGCTCGCCGCGCTCGCGCTCGTGCCGGCGTTCGGGGGTGCGTGCATCCCCGACGTCGAGCCGGACGTCTTCTCGCTGCCGCGCTGCGATCAGGTGGCGCCGACCTGCGGCCCGGCGTCCAATGAGAGCTGCTGCGCGGCGGGGGAGGTGGTGGGCGGCACGTTCAATCGCCTCAACAATGCGGCATATCCGGCGACGGTCGCCGATTTTCACCTCGATCGCTTCGAGGTCACCGTGGGTCGGTTCCGGCAGTTCGTCGCGAGCTATCCGGCGATCAAGCCGGTGGCGGGCGCGGGCGCGCACCCGCGCATCGACGGCAGCGGCTGGGACCCGGCCTGGGATGCCGAGCTGCCCGCGAGCCGGGACGAGCTGGTGGATGAGCTCCAGTGCGACGAGAACTTCAGGACGTGGACCGACGAGCCGTCCGGCAATGAAACGGCGCCCATCAACTGTGTGAGCTGGTATGTAGCGTTCGCCTTCTGCGCCTGGGACGGCGGCCGGCTGCCCACGGACGCCGAGTGGAACTACGCGGCCGCCGGCGGGAACGAGCACCGCGAGTACCCCTGGGGAGCCGCGGCCCCGAGCGACGATCTGGCCGTGTTCGGCTGCGAGACAACGACCACTGTGTGCCCGGTCCCGAGCGTCGGTTCGCGATCGCCTGCCGGCGACGGCAAGTGGAAGCAGGCCGATCTGGCCGGCAGCCTGTATGAGTGGGTCTTCGATTACCACAACGAGCCCGTCCCGCCCTGCGACAACTGTGCGTCCCTGATCGAGGGGGAGTTCGGCAGGGCGGCCCACGGCGGAGCGTTCTCCCACGGTGAAGAGACGCTGAGCACGACCGAGCGTATCGGCGAGCAGCCCGAGCTGCGGTATTCCTTCTTCGGATTCCGCTGCGCGCGCGACGAGTAGAGGCGGACGAGTTTGTCCCTGGGGGTCCGCCTCGCCGGTGGACCGGGCACGCCGCCTCCACTATGCTCTCCCCCGTGCTCGAGATCGCGCCAGGCATCACCATTGCAGGCCGTTACAGCGTCGAGCGCGAGCTGGCGCGGGGCGCCATGGGCAGCGTGTGGGTGGGCCGGCACCTGCAGCTCGGCGTCGATATCGCGATCAAGTTCATGGCGCCGCAATTCGCCACGTCCGCCGAGCTGCGGGCGCGCTTCGAGCGCGAGGCGAGGGCCGCGGCCGTGCTCAAGAGCGCGCACGCCGTGCAGATCTACGATTACGGCATCGAGCACGAGACGCCCTACATCGTGATGGAGCTGCTCGAGGGCGAGGACCTCGCGGCGCGCCTCGCGCGCGAGCGGCGCCTCGGGCTCCCGATCACGCTGGCCATTCTCGATCACGTCGGCAGGGCGCTGCGCCGGGCGCACGAGCTCGGCCTGGTCCACCGCGATCTCAAGCCCAGCAACCTCTTCCTCTCGCTCCAGGACGGCGAGCTGGTCGCCAAGGTCGTCGACTTCGGCGTCGCGAAGGTGACCGCCGTCGAGAGCGCCGGGGCGACGCGCACGGGGTCGCTGCTCGGCTCGCCGAGCTACATGAGCCCGGAGCAGGTGCGGAGCAGCAGCAAGGTCGATCACCGCTCCGACCTCTGGTCTCTCGGGGTGATCGCGTTCCAGTGCGTCACCGGCCAGCTCCCCTTTCCGGGTCAGGAGCTCGGCGATGTGCTCGTCGAGATTTGCACGGCGCCCATCCCGCTCCCCTCGCAGGTGGCGCCCGGCCTCGGCCTGGAGGTGGACGCCTTCTTCCACCGAGCGCTCGAGCGGGATCCGGCGCGGCGGTTCCAGAGCGCGACCGAGCTCGTCGAGGCCTTCGCGGCGCTGCCCGGGGCGCGCGATCCCGGGGCGGGCGCGCCGTGGGGCGCTGTGCATGCAGCCGCGGCGCAGCCGGTGGCCGCGGGGGAGACGGCGAGGATCTCGGCGACGGAGGCGGCGAGGATCGCCGCAAGAGAGGCGGGTGGGGTGTCGGCGACGGAGCCGGAGCCGGCGAGGATCTCGGCGACGGAGCCGGCGCCGGCGAGGATCTCGGCGACGGAGCCGGCGATCGCCCCGGCTGCTCTGCCCCAACCAACAGCCACATTTTCCCCCTCGTCGCAGACCCAGGCCGATGTGCCGCCGCCACAGAAGCGAGGGCGCACAGGGATCGTGATCGGGGCGGCGGTGGGGCTCGCGGTGGTGATCGGTGGGGTCCTGCTCTTGCTCTCTGCGCTCTCCGGCCCCGGGGACGTTGTCGAAGCGGTGGCACCGGCGGCGAGCGTCAGCGGAGCGGCGCCGGCGGCGAGCGTCGGTGGAGCGGCGCCGGCGGCGAGCGTCGGCGGAGCAGGGCCGGCGGCGTCGTCGGCCGAAGCGGTTCCTGCTGAATCAGCACCGGAGCGCGGCGCGGCGCCATTGCCCGATGCGGGGGCGTCCGCGGATGCGCCGCAGAGCCATTCGGCTCCGCCCACGGCGCCTTCCAGAACTCGCGCTCCGGGGAAGTCCGGCGGCAAAGCTCCCTCGAACAAGCGCGATGATCTCCTGAACGAGATGTGACTCCGCCGTGGATACTGGCGTTGCGCCAGGAGTGCGCGTCCGATGGGCGTGGCGTGCGCGGCGACAGTCCGAGCTCGGCTGCGGGGGCGCAGCAGCAAGCGCGTGATCCGGGGGCCAGGCCGCCCCCGATGGCGGAGTTACACGTGGAGCCTTTCAAGAACTACGCTGAACATGAGGGAGAAGGGGAAGTCTCGCCGCGCAGCGCCTGCAGCCGCTCTTCGACGTCGATGTACGAGAAGTACCCGGGGTTCTTGTCCTTGAGCTGCCCCTCGATTTCCTGACGCCGAAGGTCGTCCCCTGCCTCGAACGCGGCTTTTCGTTCCTCGATCAGCCGGGAGATCTCCTCGCCGAACGGCTGCGCGCCGTCGAACGCGGGGGAGAGCACGATCTCCTCCACCGGCTTGTTCGCATAGAGATCTGTGGCGTCGTCGACCACGCAGGTCCTTCGCCCCCGATCGTAACGGCAGACGAATACCCTCGCGCCCGGGACCGATCCGACGAGGAAGGGCGAGTGCGTCGTGGCGATGATCTGAAGGTAAAGATGAGCTCGGTCGCCGCGGCGTTGCGCTGGATGCCTCTCATGGCATCTCGCAGGAAGAGCTTCGGCTCCTGTCGTGTAAGTTGATTGATTGTGTATGTGTCCGCGGGTAGCGCAGAGCGCCAGAAATCTACTACCCCGTTCGGGCATTCTTGTCCCTGCTCGACTTTCGGTGGAAGAGTAGAGATGTCTTTGCGGATGTCGCCGAAATTGAACGTACCAGGCTGTGTCTCCGTCGCCTTGAGCACCTTCTGGCGCCCCTCGACGACCAGGGTGGCCTCCATCAGAAACGGCGTTCCGTTTCGCCAGATCGCGCGCGGGCTCCCCCCGTAGGGATGCACGGACAGCCCCCGGATCGGATCCAGCAGGATCGTCTTCCCGGTCCCGTTCTCCCCGGTGGTGATCGCCACGGGGACCGGAGCGTCGGATGCTTGGAGGAACCCATCCGCGGCCGCCAGCGAGCCGCCGATCCCACCGGACGGCGAATCCGTGACCAGGCCTCCGGCGCGCCCGGAATCCACTGCATGCGACCCAGATACCCCGTGCAAGCTCCAGAGCTCCTCGTCTCTCCTACCGATCCCGGACCGACCCCGGCTCCCGCGCCTGACCAGCCCGATCCCGCCCCCGCGCCGGCCACAGCGCCTCCGCCTCCGCCGGACGCCACGTCGCCGGACATCCCGGCCAGCCGCCCCGACCTCGACCCCGACCAGCGCGGACCCTTTCGCGCCGGTCCGATCCGGCCAGGCGACCCGGTCGACCTGTCGCACGGGCACCCGATCGCCTGCCTGCCCCTCGGTGGACGCGCCTCGGCCGCCCTCCTCCTCGGCGGCGCCGTCGTCGCGTGGGATCCCGCCGTCTCCGAGGCCTCCGTCGGTCCAGACGACACCTCCGCGCCGGGGCTGCTGCGCGCGCCGCACGTGGCCGTGGGCAACGCGCCCGACGCCCCGGGCCGGGTGCCGGGCGCGCCGGCGCTGGCCATCGCGTACGCCGACGTCGGCGAAGACGAGGTGCGCCTCGCCCGGAACATCGACGACCTGCTCGGCGAAGGCACGCGCTGGGTCTGGGTCGTGCGCCTCGCTGCGCCGCGGCACGTCGAGGTGCACGCGCCCGGAGCGCCGCGACGGCGCGCGCTCCCGGGAGAGCCGCTGCACGCGCCCGGCGTGCTGCAGAACCCTGTGCAGGTCGAGGCGCTCTACGATCGCGCAGCGGCGCAGCGGGCCGTCCTCACCAACCTGCTCCAGCGCGAAGGGCACTCGAGCCTCGAATCCCTCCGCGACAGAGCGCTCCGCGAGGGACGCAACGAGGGCCTCCAGCAGGCCGTACGGGACGTGTGCGACGTGCTCGATCTAGCGCTCTCGCCCGAGGACGATGCGTCGCTCGTCGAGATGGACGGGACGGCGCTCGCCGCGGTCCTCGAGCGGCTGAAGCGCGAGCGGCGCTGGCCGCTCCCGTAAGCGCTGGCGATCCGCCCCTACAGCGGCTGCGGCGCGCCCCGCCCTCGCGAGGAATGCGGCGCGCCATCGCCGATCGCGCGCTTGCGCTCGCTACCGGAAATCGGATAGCCCGATAGCTCACGGCGCACGGGGCGCAGGATGGCCATGGGAGAAGGGTAATCGCCGTGGATGTCGACGCCTTCGCCGCGTCCGCTGCCCGCCGCGCGCTGCTCGGCGCGGCGCTCGCGCTCGCCCTCGGCGTGACCCCGGGCCTGCCGGGCGCGCGCGAGGCCAGCGCCGCAGAGCCGCTCGCCTGGGTGGCCCCCGACAGCGCGCGGGTCATCGCGTGGCGCCACGGCGCGCAGCAGGGCGCGCCCGCGCCGGGCGGGACGCCGAGCGCGAGCGCCGCGCCCCTCGCGGCCGACCCGACCCGGCCCGTCGCGCTCACAGCGGAGCAGCTCCTCCTCGTGCCGGTGGAGCCCGGCGATCGGCTCGAGGTGCGCGGCGATGTCGCGGGCATCGGCCTCGGCTCCGGCGTCGGCGACGCGCCCGACGTGATCACCTGGATGCCGCTGCCGCCGCTCAAGGCGGGCGCGCGCGACGTCGCGGTGCCGGCCTGGTCCAGCGCGCGCTTCGTCGCCGTGCGCGCGGCCGTCCCGCGCGGCGCCGAGAGCTCGCCGGTCGCCGTGCGGGTCGCCGCGCGGGAGAGCGCGCCGCTCGCCTGGTACCGCCTCGACGAGGACGTCGCCGCGTGGCTCGGCGGCCGCGCGCCCGCGCCGGCCACAGCGCCGGCCGAGGCGGGCGCGCTGCTCCGCTGGGTCGACGCCGCGCGCGCCGCGCTGTCTGCGCAGGGCGCCGCGGGCGCGGCGCCTGGGCCGGGCGCCGCGGGCCCGCCCTCGAGACAAGGCAGCGCGAGCGCTCCCCCCGCGCCGCCCGCCGCGCGCCTCGAGCCCGCCGCGGCCGCGTGGCTCACCGCGCGCTACCTCGAGGAGTCGCTGCTCCTCCGGCCGCTCGTCGAGCCGTATTTCACCCAGCGCGCGGTCGAGCTGCGCGGCGGCCGCGAGGGCCCCGACCTCCCGGCCGTCGAGCGCGCCACGCCCTGGCGATCGGTCGCGGCCGGGGCGCGGCTCGGCCTCCGCGCGCCCGGCGCCGACGTGCTGCGCATCGCCCTCCGGCCGCGCGCCTACGGGGCCACGCGCGTCGTGGTCCGCGCCGGCGGCGCCGTCGTCCGGGAGATCGCCTGGCGCACCGGGCCGCGGCTCGCGGACGCCGCGCGCTGGCGCGAGGCGCGCTGGATCCGGGTGCCGCTCCCTGTCGACGCGCGCGAGGCGACCGTCGACGTCGTCGAGGGAGAGCTCGCCGTCGCCGCCGGCGGCTACCGGCAGCGCGCCGGCGTCGCCGAGCTCGTCGCGCCGCAGCGCGACCGCGCCGCGCTGCTCGACAGCGCGGCGCAGCGCGAGCCCGCCGGCGACCGCGCGCACGGCGCGCCCGCCCACGCCGACGCGCCGCGGCTCCTCGCCGCCGCGGACCGCGCCGCCGCCCCCGCGGCCGCGAAGGCCGCGCTCGACCTCGCCGCGCGGCCGGCCGTGCCGCCGCCGCTCCGGGCGCTCGTCCTCGCCGAGTCGGTGCGCTGGGCGCCGTCCCCCGGCGTCGCGTTCGCGCGCGCAGCGCAGGCCTACGCGGCGGCGCAGGGCGGGCCGGCCGCGAGCGCCGCGCCCCTCCAGCGGGCCGCCCTCACGCGGCTCGCCGCCGCGCACGCCGATCCCGGCGCCGCGGCCGCGCCCTGGTCCGCGCCCGCGTCGGCGCCGCCGCGCGAGCCCGCCGCGCCGCCGCGCGGGCCCGCCGGCGGCCGCGCGCACCCCGACGACGTCGCCGCGGTGTCCGCGCTCGGCGCGGCCCTGTCGCCGCCTGTCGACGGCCGCCGGCCGGTCGGGGCGCCGCTCGCGGAGCGGTACGCGCTCGGCCACGGCGACGTCGAGAGCGCGGCGCCCCTCGCGCGGATCGCCTGGGCGCGCGAGGCCCCCTGGGACGCGCTCGACATCCCCGACGGCGTGACCGGGTGGAGCTCGGTCTCGCCGCCGCGCGATGAGCCGCCGGCCCCGGCCGGCAGCGCAGCCCAGCGCGGCGCCGCGGGCGCGCTGTGCGACATGGACGCGGCGTCCGGGCTCCGCTGGACGCTCCTCGACGCCCCGCGCGCGGAGCTCACCGTCGAGGCGCCGCCGGGCGCCCACGCGCGGGTGCTCCTCCGGAGCGCCTCGAGCGAGGTGGTCCCCGAGTCGTCGGTGCTCATCGACGGCGCGCCGGCGGCGGTGCACGGCGGCGCCGGGCTCACGTCGGTCGTCGCCGTGGCGCCCGGCCCGCGCACCTTCGAGCGCGCGGCGGGCGCCCCGCCGGTGCTGGCGCGCGTCCCGCGCAGCGGGCGCGCGCCGTGCGCGTCGCTGCGCGAGATCATGCAGTGGGCCTGGGTCGACGGCGCCGTGACCTTCGCGCTCCCCGACCCCGAGCGCGCCACGGTGGCGCGCGTCGTCCTCGCGCCGCCCGCGGTGCTGGGCGAGGCCGCGCGCGCGCCGGAGGCCTCCGGCGGCGCGGCGAGCGCTCCCCGGCCCTCGGGCGCGCCGCCCGCCGCGCGCGTGCTCCGCGTGCGCGCCGGCGCCGCCGTCCACGAGGCCTGGGTGACAGCGGGCGCCACGGGGTCGATCGAGATCCCGGTCCCCGCCGGCGCAGGCGAGCTGCGCGTCGAGACCTCCGCGCCGGCGCTGCTCCGCGCCGCCGTGCGGCTCCACCCCGCCGCGCCCGCCGCGCCGCGCGTCGTCACGCCGGCGCGCCCGCCGTCCGGCGCGCCCGTCGACGGCACGCTCGATCGGATCCGGGGCGCCACGCGCGCCCTCCGCGCCGCGCCCGCGCCGGACCGCGCGGCGCTGCGCGCGCAGCGGGCCGCCGCGCTCGAGGCCCTCGGCTTCCCCGCGCTCGCCTCGCTCGACCGCGCCGCCGAGGACGACGCCGACGGGGCCGGGCAGCTCCCCGGCGCGTCGGGCGCGGGCGCGCCGCCGTCGACGGTCTTCTCGCTGCCGCCGGGCAGCCCGCCGGTGGTCCCGCTCGGCCTGTCCGCGCGCGTGCCGCCGCTGCCGCTGCCCGAGGACCGCGCGCCCCTCTCCAGCGCGCGCGCGGCCCGCGTCGCCGGCGACCCGCGCGGCGGCGTCGCGCTGCTCGCCGGCCCGGCGGGCGACAGCGCGGGCGCGGACGCGCTCCTGCTCGGCCTCCTCGCCGAGCGCGCCGGCGATGTGCGGATCGCCGCCGACGCCTTCACCCGGATCGGGCTCGCCCACCGCTCCGCCGCGGCGCTCGCCCGCGCCGCGAACCTCGCCACCGACGTGGCTGCCGCCGCCGCGACGCCCGACCGGCTGCTCACCCTGCGCGCCCTCGCGCTCGCCGAGCTCGCCGTGCAGACGGCCGACAGGGAGGCTGCCGGCGGCGGCCAGGGCGCCGCGCCGGCTTCTCCCGCGCCGGCGTCTCCCTCGGGCAGCGCGCCCGCCGGGCCCGCGTCGCCGGTCCAGCTCCCGCCGGCGGCCCTCGCGCGGCTCGCGCCGGTGACAGGCTGGGACGTGCCGCCGCGCGCCGACGCCACGGCCGGCTCGGCGACGCTCGAGATCCGGGCCAGGGCCGACCGCGACCTGCCGCTCCGCGTGCGCGTGCGCCGCGCGCTCGTCGACGCGCCGGAGCCGGCGCTCCTCATCACCGACGGCGCGCGCGCCGAGTTCCGGCTCGACCGCGCCGCGCCGGGCGCCATCGTGCTCGACGGCGTCTGCCGGTCGCTCGATCGCGACGAGACCCCCTGCGCGTTCTCCGTCGCGCTCGACGGCGCCCTTGTCGCGTGCTCCGCCGCGGCCGCGCCCATGGCCGACCGCTGCGTCGTGCAGGTGCCGCGGGGCAAGCACCGCGTCGAGGTGCGGCCTCCGGCGGACCAGAGCGTCCTCGGCTGGATCCGCGCGACCGCCGCCGGCTCGGCGCAGCCGTTCTCGGGCCGCGTCCTCTCGACCTGGCACGACATCGATCCTGCCCGCCCCCTGGAGCTCGCGTTCGTCGGTCCGACCGTGGTGCGCATCCGCGCCCGCGCCGCCTACGAGTGCGCCGCGCCAGCGAGCGGCGACGACGCCGCCTGCCGCCCCGAGATCACCGCCGCCACGCCCGCCGGCCTGCTGCGCTACGCCGTGTCCCCGCTCGACGGCGCGCCCGCCGCCGGCGCGCCCGCCGCGGTGGACGAGGGGACCCTCGCGCTCGACACCGCCGAGGACCCCGCCGCGCGCCGCCTCGGCGTCACGCGCGAGCCGTTCTTCTGGCTCGGCGGCGAGGTCGAGGCCCGCGTCGCCGTCCTCCCGGAGGGCCCCCACGTGCTGCGCGTCGCCTCGCCCGCCGGCAGGGCGCTGCTCCGCGTCGAGCTCGCCGTCGCCACGGGCGCGCCGCGCCCGCGCGTGCCGCCGCCCGCGCCGCCGCCGCCCGCGCCCCTCGCGCCGGCGGACGAGCCGCGCCGGCCCGCGCCCCCGGTGGGCGAGGACCCGGACGCGGGCCCGCTCTCTGTCGGCGCGTACGCGCGCCTCGTCGACAGCGAGCTCACCGAGGAGGACCTCCGCCTGCCGCTCCGCTTCCTCGAGCTCGGCGTCGACGTGCACCGCGAGCTCATCGAGCGGCGCGCCTGGATCTCCGCCGCGGGGTTCGGGCGGCTGCGCGACGGGCCGGAGAGCTTCGGCGCCGAGGCGCGCTTCGACCTGAGCTCGCGCGGCTGGGTCCCCGGCGCGGCGCTGAGCGGCCGCGTCGTGTTCCAGCCGGGCGCCTCCGACGCCGTGGGCGGCAGGGCGAGCGCGAGCGCGTTCTGGTCGATCCCCCTCGGCGAGCTCACGCTCTCGCCGTGGGCGGGCTTCACGTACCTCGCTGTCGACGAGTCGCTCCGCGGCCTCTCCGGCGCCGACAAGGACATCTTCACGCCGTACGCCGACGAGCACCGCACCCAGGCCTCGCTCGGCGCGCGCCTGCGGCACCGTCCGTTCGTCGACGCCCTCGTCACGGCGGGCACGTCGCTGCGGCTCAGCCCGGTGCCGTCGACGCTCGACCGCGTCGACGCGACGCTCGACCTCGACCTGCTCCCGGGCCGGGGCCTCTGGCCGTGGATCCAGCTCGGCTGGCTCGCGAGCTACCGGCCCGAGAACGAGACGCGCGACGAGGCCTTCCTGCGCAACGCGTTCACCGCGGGGCTCACGTTCTGGAGCTGGCTCTCGCGCGGACACCGCGTCTCGCTCGGCGCGGAAGGCACGTTCCTGTTCGACATCCCGAGCCCGTCCCAGACCTCTCCGCGCCTCTCGGCGCTGCTCTTCGCCCGCTACGACTTCACCGCCGGCCGCGGCCTCCGCGACTTCCCGCCGCACGCGACGCCGTTCCGCGACCGGCAGGAGGAGGGGAGCGGGATGATCGAGCGCGAGCGGCCCGCGGTCGAGCCCTCCTGGGAAGACCCGTGAGGCAGGCTGCCCAGTGGGCGTCGGCGCCCTCCGGGCCACCATGACCCGCCGCGCTGTGCCCCCTCCCATGCACGGGGGGCGTCAGGGTTGTCACTCCCCCGCTGCCCCGCGCCCAGGTACGCTGGGCCCGAGCTGCGAGGTTTCTCGTCGAGACGTATGACGGTTGAGCTGATCCAGGCCATTGTCCGCCAGACGACCGTCCTCATCGCTCAACTGGCGACCTCGGGGGGGTTGCGTGCCCCGCTGGCCCAGCTCGCGGATCAGGTGTTCCAGGACCTCGTGACCGAGCTGGAGCGGCAGGGGGTCAGCCGCAAGGTGGGCGCCGACATGTTCGGCATGGGGCTCCGGAGCTACCAGCGCCGGGTCCGGCGGATCACCGAGAGCTCGGTCGAGCGCCGCCGCTCCCTCTGGGAGGCCGTGCTGCACCACATCCGCCGCCGGGGGATCACGCCGCGGGCCGAGATCCTGAGGGCGTTCGCCGACGAGGATGATGTCCTGCTCCGCGGGGTGCTCTTCGACCTGTGCGAGAGCCGCCTGATCTTCCAGGCGGGGCAGGGGGCTCAGGTGGTGTACCGCGCGGTGTCCGACGAGGAGCTCGGCGCGCTCCGCGCGCTTCGCTCCGGCGAGGGCGTGGACGAGCTGGTCTGGGCGATCGTCTACCGGGAAGGCCCGCTCACGCGCGACGAGCTGCTGCAGCGCACGCACGCCGAGCGCCTGGAGCTCGACAGCGCCCTGGCGCGCCTGGTGGAATCGAGGCGCGTCGAGCGGACCGGAGAAGGCGCCGGGGCGACGTACAGCGCGGCGAGCCTGTACGTGCTGCTGGGCTCGCCCGTGGGCTGGGAGGCGGCGATCTTCGATCACTATCAGGCGATGGTGAAGACCATCCTGTGCCGGTTGCGCGAGGATCGCACTGCGCCCGGCCTCGCCGACCGCGTCGGCGGGAGCACCTATACCCTCGACGTGTGGCCCGGCCATCCGTACGAGCAGCAGGCGTGCGAGACGCTGGGGCGCCTGCGCGCCGAGCTGGTCGCGCTGCGCGAGCAGGTCGAGGCGTTCAACGCGGCGCACGAGGCGCCGGACAGGTACACGCAGGTCGTGCTGTACATCGGACAGTGCTTGATCCAGCAGGACCTCGGGGGCGGCGATGAGGGCTAGGGGGATCGCGGCGGCGTGCCTCGTCGCGAGCGTGACGGGCGCGGTGCTCCTGGCCTCGGCCTGCAGGGGCGTGGGCCCTCAGACAGGGAGCGAGACCAACTTCCTCAGGAGCTGCGATGCGAGCTGCGGGGACGGCCTCGCCTGCCTCTGCGGCGTCTGCACGCGCGCCTGCTCGGTCGCGGACGAGTGCTCGGCGCTCGCCTCCGGCGCCGTGTGCGTGGCCGTGGCGGCGCGGCCCGCCGGGTCGGCCTGCGCCGCGGCCGACAGCGCCGCGTTCTGCGATCTCTCCTGCAGCGGCGACGCCGACTGCGCGCCGCTCGGCGCGCCGTTCGTCTGCCAGGACGGCTTCTGCCGGGCGCCCGCCGGCGACACGGCGATCTGCCCGGCCACCACCCTGGCTGTCGGCGACAACGAACGCACGGTGACGGTCGGGGACACGACCCGCAGCTACGTCGTTCGCCTCCCCGCGAGCTACACGGGCTTGGGCCCCATGCCGCTGGTCCTCGATTTCCACACGCTCGGCGGGACCTCGGCGGGCGAGGCCGATGCCTCGGGGTACCGCGAGCTCGCCGAGCAGGAAGGGTTCCTCGTCGCGTGGCCGCAGGGCATCGACGGCGCGTGGAACGTCGGTCCGTGTTGCACGACGTCACGCGACGTCGACGACGTGGGGTTCGCGCGCGCCCTGGTGCAGCAAGTCCAGGCGGAGGCGTGCGTCGACGTCAAGCGCGTCTACGCCGTGGGCGTCGCGAACGGCGGCGGGATGGCCTACCACCTGGCCTGCAACGCGGCCGACCTCGTCGCCGGGGTCGCCCCCAGCGCCTTCGACCTCCTCGTCGAATCGGAGCAGCCCTGCCAGCCGGTGCGGCCGGTGACCGAGATCTCCTTCCGGGGGACCGCGGACGTGCTCGTACCCTACGAGGGGGGGTCGCAGCAGGCGCCGAACGGCGCCAGCATCACCTTCCTCGGCGCCGTCGGCACCTTCGAGCGGTGGGCCGAGCTGAACGAGTGCACGGGGACCCCGAGCGCGGAGGACAGCGACGGCTGCTCGACCTACTCGGGCTGCGCGAGCGGCGCGGAGGTGACGCTGTGCACGGCGCAGGGCGGCGGCACGGCCTGGGGGAGCCCCGAGATCGGGTGGGCCACGCTGAAGCGGCACGCGCTGCCGTGAGCGCGCGCTCCGTGTCCGCTCGGTAGTACCGCGCCCCCCGAGGGCGCCCCCGATCACCGATCACTTCTGCACCTGGACGCGGAGGAACAGCGCATTCCTCGGGTCATGCCGAACGAATATCCTCGGCGACGCTCCCCCCGGAGAAGCGGGCATCGCGATGGCTCTCGAGGTCGACGAGGGGGGATGACAGATCTGTCCAAGGGGGGCGACGACGATCTCACCGTCTATTCGCGCGGGTCGCAGCGGCAATAGAAGGAGGACGGTCGGACGCGAGATGAGCGTCCCCGCAGGCGTTGACCAACGCCCCTTGACAGAAGGTGACGACGATGAGCTCTACTGTTCTTTCCTGCCGATCGGTGGCCCGCTGCGCTCTTGGGATAGCCGCGCTCTGCCTCGCAGCTTGCAGTTCAGAAAGTGATCCGGTCGACGGTTCGGGGGCGGGAGGCGCCGCAACCGGAGGGACGACGGGCGCCAGCGGTCCCGCGACCGGCAGTTCGTCCAGTGGCGGGACGGGTGCTGGAGGCGCCGGCGCCAGCGGAGCGAGCTCGGGAGGAGCCGTGAGCGGCGGCACCGGCGGCAGCCCCGGCACCGGCGGAGGTGGCACGGGCGGCGCAGGCGCGGGCGGCGATCCCGGAACCGGTGGTGGGGGTGACGGCCTGCCTCCGACAGGGGAGAACTCGGTCGCGTACACGGGCTGCTCGATGGCCAACAACATCGGCACTGGCTACAAGCGTGTTGGCGGCAAGATCATGTGGAACGCGGACGGTTATCAGACGGGGGCCATGGTGGTCCAGAACTGGACCAATCCCAACAGCTCTTCCTGGCAGCTCTTCGACCGGAAGATGGAGTCGATTGGAGGGAGAGACGTCGTCAAGGCCATCATGGTCCAGATCTGCATCTTGTCCCAGCGGGCGACCGATAAAGAGCTCCGCGACATGGTCAGCGCGGCGCGCCAGCACGTCAACCCGGGCACGCATATCTACATCGTGGGGCAGCCGGTCTACAATGCAGGGCACGATTGCTTCATCGCGGGGGCCGGCGGCGCCGATTGGACTGACATGAAGGCACAGGAGCTGGCCAGCGACCCGACCGTCAACGAGAACATGAGCTACCTCGGGAAGTTCATCCTCGACAATGACGCGGGCGAGGTCAGCGACGGCTGCCACGCCAGCAGCCCGAAGGGCGAGGACGTGCTGGGAGAGCAGGCAAAGGCGTTCTTCGGGGGCTGATCGGAGCACAGGACCAACGAAACCGAGCTGCGATGTCGACGGGCGCGCGCCACGCGTAGGGGCGCGCGCCCCGGTGGCGAGGACCCGTGGTGAAGAAGGTCGATGAATGAGGCACTTGCGCGCCGTGCACTGCGTCTGGGCGACGGCTGTGGCCGCTTTGTCGTTGTTCGCGTGCGACCCTGCGGGCAAGGAATCAGACCCCGATGGACCGATCGGTACGGGCACCTGGGATGGAACGGCGCCGAGCTGCGCCGGGTTGCCGGCGACCTGCGGGCCATCGGGGAACGAGGACTGCTGCAAGAGCTTGCTGGTCCCCGGCGGAACGTTCGCTCGAAGCTACGACGGCGTGGACTACCTGGACCGGACCTACCCGGCGACGGTGAGCGACTTCTACCTCGACAAGTACGAGATCACGGTGGGACGGTTCCGGGCGTTCGTCAACGCGGGCATGGGCACGCAGGCCAGCCCGCCTGGGGATGGCACGGGCGCTCATCCAAGGATCCCAGGCTCTGGCTGGAGCTCAGCGTGGAACACCAGGTTGCCCCCGGACACGGCTGCACTGAAGAGCACCCTGAGCTGCTTTGTCCATCAGAGCTGGACGGACACGGCGGGGAGCAACGAAGATAGGCCGATCAACTGCCTGGACTGGTACACGGCGTTCGCGTTCTGTGCGTGGGACGGGGGACGGCTGGCGACAGAGGCGGAGTGGAACTACGCGGCCTCCGGGGGCAGCGAGCACAGGTACTATCCGTGGTCGAAGCCAGCGACCTCCACGACGATCGATGACAGCTACGCTGTCTATTGCGGCGGCACCTGCAGCCTGCAGAACGTCGGATCGAGATCGCCAAGAGGCGACGGGAAGTGGGGGCAGTCCGACCTGGGCGGGAACGCGTGGGAGTGGACGCTGGACTGGGACCCGGTCCAGTACCCGATGCCATGCCATGACTGTGCCGCTGTGACAGCAGGCTCCTACAGGGCTTTCCGGAGCGGCAGCAACGACGAGCTCGCCCCGACCCTGCGGTCAGCCACCCGCCACGTCTACTACCCCGAGCACCGAGGCAACATCGGGTCGCGTTGCGCCAGAACCTCTTAGCTCTACCCCCTCTGCCCTCGGGGACGAGATGGCGGCCCGCGTCGTTCACGATGCAACTGGCCGACTGCTCGGTATGACGCCAGCGCCGGAGCGGCGAGCAAGCTTGGACCGAGCGTCGAGCGCGCCGCTCGCGGAGAGCAGGCCTTTCGCGGTTACCCGCGCCGCGGAGTCCTCGCGCATGGATTTCTACGACGAGGTGGCGAAGCCCTGGTGTGCCCGGAGGAGAACTGCCGCGCCAGCGATGCGTCCGCGAGGGGGGGCCGCCGGGCGGCCGGGGTTGACGCGAGCGACGCTCGCGCATAGCGTCCGCGTGTCTCGTGCTCCCGTCACTGCCGTCAAGGCTCGCCGGCGCCATACAGCAAGGTGATCTCTGATGCCCGGTGGAAGACCCAAGCCACCCGAGCCCACTTCCGACGGCTGGTCGCCCCGCACCGAGGCCTCGGTGTGGATCGGGCTCGGGTTGCTCGGCATCGGGGTCGTGTGGTTCGCGGTGCGCGCCATCGAGATCGACAGGTCGCTCGACGCCGCGAGCCGGCAGCTCGCGAGCGCCGGGCCTCCGGGCGCGCCGCCGCCGCCCGCGCCCGCTCCCGACGCGGGCGCAGAACCGCACCTCGCGCTGGCCTGGACCGAGGGAGCCCCGCGCGAGCCGGCGGAGCCGCTGGCGAGCGTGCGGCGGGAAGCCGAGGAGCTGCTCGCGCGGCGCCTCCCTCACGGGCTCCGTCGCGGGGCGGTGATCCGCGCCGTGGCCGAGGCCGCCACGGCGCCGAGGCAGCCGCGTGTTCTGGCGCTCGACGTGCGGGCGGCCGGGCGGCCGGAGGCCCGCTTGTACCGGTTCGACGACAACGCCACGGGGCGGATGGTCGACGAAGACGGACGCGAGCCGGTGCCGAGCCCGTGGCAGGCGCCGCTCGCCACCCTGCGTCGGACGTCGCCGTTCAACCCCAAGCGGATGCACCCCATCCTGCACCGCGTGACGCCGCACGAGGGCACGGACTACGGCGCGCCGTCGGGAACCCCTGTCTATGCCGCGCTCGAGGGCACCGTCTCCTGGGTGGGGCCCCATGGTGGTCACGGCAAGTGGGTCGCGATCCAGCACGACAACGGCGTCGAGACGGGCTACGCGCACCTCTCGAGGTACGCGGCGGGCCTGAAGCGCGGGGACCACGTGGCGACCCATCAGCTCGTCGGCTACGTGGGGTCGACCGGGCGGTCGACGGGGCCGCACCTTCACTTCAGCGCGCGCCGCAACGGCGCCTACTTCGACGCGGAGACGCTGCTCGCGACGCGCCTGCGGGAGCTCCCCGCCGATCAGCGCGAGGCGTTCCTCGCCGAGAAGGGTGAGCTCGACCGCGAGCTCGACGGCATCGGGGATCCTCTCCCCGCCGCGCCGCGGCCCGGCGGCGCGGACGCGCCGGCGTCGCCGGCGAACGATTCGGTGTCGCAGCCGCGCGCGGCCGCGTCGGGCGCCCGGCGCCAGCGGCGGTGACGGCCGGCGAGGCCGCCCGGCGGCCTTGTCTCCCCCTGCGCGTCGGCGAGCCCTACGTGCGGGGACGCGTCCGGCGACGACGCGCGCGGGCGCAAGCGCGCCGCAAGCCTCGGCCACCCTCGGGAGGTGCAAGCACAGATGGACACAATGCACGTCGACCTGTTGATCCGGATCGCCGCGGGCGCGGCGCTCGGGGGCGTCATCGGATACGAGCGCGATCGCCACGGCCGCCAGGTCGGGCTCCGGACGCACCTGCTCGTCGCGATGGCCGCGGCGACGTTCATGGTCATCTCGGTGAAGTTCGTCTACTTCCAGCATTACGGAAAGGAGGATCTGGTCTCCGTTGACCCCTCGCGCATCGCCGCGTCGATCGTCGCCGGCATCGGCTTCCTCGCCGGCGGCTCCATCCTGCGCACCGGGACCACGGTCCAGGGCATCACGACGGCGGCGGGCCTGTGGCTCGTGACGGCGATCGGCATGTGCTCGGGCGCGGCGATGTACGTCGAGGCCGTCGTCGTCACGCTCCTCGGCGTGCTCGCGCTCACGGCGCTCCGCCGCTTCGAGGACAAGGACGACCGCAGCACCCGGCGACGGATCGCCCTCGTCCTCGGCGAGGAGTCGGCCGGCGTGGCTGACATCATGAAGGCGCTCGAAGCGCTCGGGGCCGTCGTCTCGGACATGGATTACGAGCGCCGCCTCGACGACAAGCGGCGCGTCAACGTGACGCTCGACGCGAGGATCCCGAACACGATCGGCGTGGAGACGCTGATTGACCAGCTCGCAAAGCAGCCCGGGGTCCGGCGAGTCCACGTCCAGGCGCCCACGTGACGGAAGCCGCTCTGCGCACGGCCCGCGCACCTCGCCCGCCGTGTCGCCGAGAGCGCGCGCCGGATGGCGCGACGCGGGGGCGCGCAGCGTGGCCGTACGGTGGGACCGGTGATGCCGAGAGCCCTTGTTCCTGGCGGGACGGTTCCGCGGGATCGAACCGTCGCGAACCGTCGCTTTCCCCGGAGCTTCAGGGCGACATGACGACGGATCGCTCCCCCTCGGAAGGCATGGACCCAACCCGGGCCCACTTATCAAGCCCAGGGTCCGGGGAGATCGCCGTGACCGATCCGCCGCCTCGCGCCGCCGTGGTCGCATCGCTCGCCGGCACCCTGTGCCGCGCCGTCGCCCTCGGGGATGAGGTGGCGGCCCGGGTCGTTCACGGGGTGATCGGTCGGCAGCGAGCTGACCGCGGACCGCATCGGTCTGCTAGCTTGCCAGGACCTGGACGCCGCTGTTCGGACATTCATGGCGCTATCCACCGGAAAGCCTGCGCCAACGTTCGCCGGCCACGAGCAAGCGTACCTTGCAAAGTGCAAGGAGCACGCGGAGCAGCTTCTCAGGCAGAAAAACCGCGGAGAAGGCGACACGCACCCAGAAGTGGACGTGCGCGTCTTCGCGCTTTCCGCGTTCGCCGAGAGCGACGTGTATGCTGCGCTCACCGGCCGCGGTGCCGGATCCCGCCGCCTCGTCGACATAGACCGTATCCTTGAACGTCTCACCGGACCTTCAGAGAGCGCACGCGATGAAGGGCTTCCCCGAATGCCACCATCACTGGTCGAAAAGGCCGAAGAAGAGTTCAGCTCGGCAAAGTAACGTGTTGCGGCTGCGCTTCGAACGGGTTTCACCGACTTGCGCAATGCCGCGACGGGTTTCATGGGCGATGCGACGCGGCGCTGTGGTCGGGACGTTGTTGAGGAGCGCCCGCCTTGCCGTTCCGAGCATGGAACGATCGCGGACTCCACGCTGCTACCAGACCCCTACCTGGATGATCTGGAACGGCGGTTCACCGATTTGAAGCGTCGCTTCGACCACGACGCGGTTTCCGGTGCTTCACAGAAACAAGCACCGGAGCCTGGAAGCGGCCACGTAGAAGACCTTGAAAGGCAGTTCGCCGAGCTGGAGGCTCGAATGGCCGCCCGCGGCTGTTCTGAGGAGCCAAATGGAGATTCAGATTGAATCGCGCGGACCATACGACGGCGGAAATGTCGAACATGCCAATGCAGCTGGCAAGCGTGCTCGGTGGCAGAAGGTTCTCTATGCGATCCGACACCCCCTGGAGAAGCGACGCTCTATCAACAACTTATCCATGCATCGACGATGAGGCACCCTTCACTCCAGAGCCTGCGGGGGGAGGGGGGCGGCGGAGACGCGTGCGCGAGCACGGCGAAGGCCAGGAGCGTGGCGACGAGGAGCAGGCGCCGGGAGAGGCGGGGCATGGGAGAAGCCCCCCGACGAAATAGCACCACGGTCACGCGCTCGTCGACTGCATCTTCACAAGCACGCGAGGCCCAGCGTCGTCGCCTCGACGAGCTCGCCATGCCCGCGGGCGAACGTCTCGCGAAGCGGTCGACGCGCGCTCCCTGAGCCACGCCGAGTGCTAAGGTCAACCGGTGCTCGCCCTCGTCCTCCCCACTCTTGCTGCCCTCGTCTTCATCGTCAGCCTATTTTCTTTTTCTAGGGCCTGCGTCCAGCTCCGGCGGAGCAAACAGAAGCTAGGGGACGCGCTCCGCGCCCGCGGCCTCGCCGTTACCGGCGAGCTCGATTTGCCGCCGCCGCAGAATCACCTCGTCGCGCTCTCCTTGACACGCTCCGACGGCGTGTCCGCGCAGACGCCGGCCGATCTCGCCATCGGCGGCACCACGCTCCTCACCGCCCCGATGCTCTTTCGTGCCGTCGTCGTGAGCGCTCCGCTCGCGGTGCCCGATCAGGTCGTCTGCGATCGCGCCCTCGCGCAGCCGGTGTTCGGGGCGTTCCCGCCGCACCCGGCGTTCACCAGCGATACGCGCTTCGACGCGCGCTTCGGCGTGTTTCCCGCGCCGTCGTCCTCCGCGTCCGGGTCGCCGAGCTACCGCGACCAGGCTGGCCATCTCCTCGCGTGGGCTACGCCGGCCGTTCTCGCGAACCTCGATCGTTTATCCTTCGTCGCGCTCCACGTGCGCGACGGCCATGCCCGGCTCGCCTTCGCGCCCACCTCGGCCGACGGTCTCGCCGCCGCCATCTCAGTGGCCGATCAGCTCCGGGCCAACGTCGCCCACCGCTCGGTCACCACGCCCGCCGTGCCCGTCCCCGTCGGCCGGAGCGGCGCGACCCACGCCCTCGTCACGGGCCTCGCCTTCGTCCCCATCATGATGTTGACCCTCGTCATATCCGCCGCCAGCAGCAGCATGACGTTCCAAGACGCGACCGAGCGCGCCACGTTCACGCTGGGCGCGAACGAGATCGCCTGCCCCGACGGCGGCATCTACTCGGCGGGACCCGGCTACCGCAAACAGCACCGCACCCACTACTGCTACCAGCCGAACGGCCAGAAGACGCCGGCCCAAACGGGCTTGCTCTGGGTGTGGACGTGGGGCTCCTCGACTGCCCTCGGCGTGGGCTTCCTGCTCTTCGCCAGCGCGTTCCACCGCTCAAGCCGCGCGGGTAGGCTGAAGAGCGCCGCCGAGAACGTGGCGGCGCTGCCTCGACAAGTCGCTTGAGCTTCGTCGTCGCCGGCGGCGGCGTCGTTATCGGCGTGGCCGTCCCATGGTTGATCTGCAAGCTCAACCACCTCCTGCTCAAACGCACCGGGGAGGAGCCAGCGATTCAGATCCTGGCCAGCCTGCTCATTCCGTTCGCCGTATACCCCGCAGGCTGTGGAGTGACAGCGGCCCCCTGGATGGGATGAGGCATCATAGGAACGTGGCGTCCGCAAGGTCGATCCTGCTGGTTCCCGCACCTGCCTACCGTGGCCGCGCAACCGGACACGTCGGAGGAACTCCGCCGTCGTCCGGCGAGGGTGGCACCGCGCTCGCGCGCCTCCCGGCGCTTCGCCCCGCTGAGCGGGCGCCTGCGGCGGCCTGGATCCGCGCTGCGCGCGGTGCCTGCACGGTAGCGTGGGCGACGGCGGAGGGGCGCTCCGCTGGGGGCTCGAGCTCGGGGCAGGAGGGAGGGCAACACGAGGTCGGCTGCCGTGAGGAGCTGTCGGCCGCGCGATCTCATGCGATGGCAGCATGGCGCTCTCCCTCCGCCTTTGGGAACCTTGGGTTTGGCAGACAAGGACCCAGAAAGGAGAGCGCCGATGAAGAGATACATCGGATTGGACGTGCATGCCACCAGGGCGCTCCTCGCGCCGCGGCTCGAACCTATGCACCACCGATCGATCCTGATCGTCGCCGCGGTATGCCTCATCGCCTCGTGCGCCAGCCCCCGAGCGAGCGCGCCTGTGCAGAGCGCAGCAGCGGCCAGCTCGCCCCAAGCGACGCCCGACGCGGGCGCGTCCGCGAGCACCGAACCCGCGACCACCCCCGCCCGCCGCGCTGCCCCCAGGCATGTGGACCTCCTGCCCCGCTGGGCCACACCGGAGCCGCCCTCGGCGGCGAAACAGGCACAAGCTATGGAAATTGCTAATGTTTCCTGCGGTTGCTCGTTATCGACCGGTTTTTCTGGCGGGACGAATCCGTGGGGGCGAACCGTCGCGATCCGTCGCATCGCCAGGGATTCTGGGAGGGCGTGACGACGGATCGCACCCCCTCAGGAGGCATGGACCCAACCCCGGCCCAGCCGCCGAGCCCTGGGCCCGGAGAGCTCGCGACGGTCGATCGATCGCCTCGATCCGCCGTGGTTGCGTCGCTCGCCGGCACGCTGAGCCGAGCCGTCGCCCTCGGGGACGCGGAGGCAGCCTGGGTCGTGCACGAGGCGATCGGTCGGCTGCTCGGGCTGCCGCTGGCACCGGAGCGGTGAGCAAGCTTGGGCCGAACGTCGAGCCCGCCGCTCGCGTCGACTCGCTGGCGGAGCCTTGCCGCTCGCCAGTGCCCGCAGGCTCACCTGGGATCGCCCACGCGCGGCGGTTGCGTGCTGAAGCGCCCCGGAGGCATCCGGAAAGTGATGCCGGCAAGCACCAGGCCTGTGCCGGGAGGCAAGCGCGGCGCCGCGCGCAGGCGACGACCCTCTCTCGCCGCGATGCTGCATGGCGACGCCATGGCGGAACTGCGGACGCCGCGGGGAGCGGTGGGAAAACGAGTGGCGAAGCGGCTCCTGCATGCTGGCACGAAGGCGGCACGCGCACCACGCCTCGGCGCTAGAGAGCGCAGATTCAAGCACGTGCCTGGCACGCTGCTCATCCATGGTCCCAATGAGAGGCATGACCATCACCTGCTCGGTGATCGGGATCATCGCGTGGACAGCTCCGCTAGCCGGCTCTGCTGCACCCGGATGATCTCCTCCTGCAACGCTGCCCGCTCGCGCTCTGCGTTCTCGCGCGCCGACATATCGAGCGCGAGCCGGGTGCTCGGCGAGCGCCTCCGCCGCCGCGGCAGCGCGCGTCGCGGCCCGCCGCCCCCCGGCCCGCCGCTCCGCCATGGGCGATAGCCCGGCGGGTTGTCGAAATTCGCGGCGAAAACGCGCCGTCACCGCGTGGCGTGCGGCGTGCGGTGTCGGCGCCGTGTGGCCAGCGCGGCTCGCACCACGGGCGTCGTCTACGAGCGCCGTCGCCCCGAGAAGACGACGCTCTACGAGATCGTGCGCGACAACGTGGAGACGCTGTACGGGGCCATCGACGACGGCGCCATCGCCGTCCGGATACCCAAGCACGCGAAGAAGGAGCTCAAAGCCTACCTCGACTGCGGGCTGCTCTGCCGCGGGTTCGCGCGGCTCCGGTGCGAGCGCTGCGAAGAGAGTCGGCTGGTGGCCTTCAGCTGTAAAGGACGCGGTTTCTGCCCGTCGTGTCTGGGCCGACGCATGTGTGCCACGGCGGTGAACCTGATCGAGGACGTCCTGCCCGAGGTGGCGCACCGTCCGTGGGGGGTGACGTCTCCGTTTCCGTGGCGGCGCAGGCTCGCCCAGGACGGGGCGTTGTTCGGCGTGCTGACCCGCATCTTCGTCGAGAGCGTGGAGCGGTTCTACGAAGAGCGCGCCGCGCGCCGAGGCGCGTGCGGCGCGGTGACCGACGTGCAACGCACGTCCGGCGACATGCGGCTCAATCCGCATCTGCACGTGGTCTTCCTCGACGGGGCTTATCACGAAGACGGCATCCACCTTGCTCTTGAACTGAATGCCGTCAGGGATCTGCGCTTCGCGCCGGCGACTTGGATCGTTGGCACACTCCCAACGCGGCGATCGGCTCAACGCTCTTGCGTTCCAGATCGCTGAGAAGCCCCAGCGTGTAGCTCGCAAACGCCTCCCGGCGCTTGGGACGACCGAGGACCGTGCCAATGCCGTCAATGTACTGCTGAAGCCGCTCCTCCGCAGCGGCGTCCATGATGTATTCCATAGTCCACCGCGATGCCCGCGGCCTGCATCGTCGTGATGACGCTCGTGATCCTCGGCGGCCCCGGCTTCCCGGTGCACGACGAGCTCCTGCGCCGGGCCAGGCTGCGGCTCCGGGGCGAGCGCCCGCCGCGGCTGTCGCTGCACAGCCGGGTCGTGCTGATCACGACCGCGGTGCTGCTCGCGGTCGGGGCCGCGGGCTTCCTGGCGCTCGAACGAGGAGCGCGTGGGTATCGGGTGAGCGCGGCGCCGGTCCGGGTCGCGGCGCGTCCGCCGCGGAGGCGCGGTGAGGCGGCGCCGGCGATGGACGCGCCGCGGGCCCGCCCCGCGGCAGGGCTCCGCGCGAGGGATGTCTCGGTACGGTCGGGGCCGGGGCGGACGCTCGACAGCCCCTCTCGGCGACCTCTGAAGATCGGCGATGTTCGATTCATGAAACCCGTACGATCGGCAATCGGGACATCGTCGATCACCACCTGATTACGAGTGCTCCCGACGCCTCGTTCGCGGCGGGCTCCGTCGCGGTGTGCGAGCCCGGCGCGGTCGTCGCGGGCCACGCGGGCCAGGACTGCCGGCCGGGAGCGATCGCCTCATGACGCAGCGCCGCGACCACATGCCCCTCCACGCCGAAAAAAGCCGTACGTCCCGCTTGACCTTCATTCCGCGGTTGTGTGTAATCGGCTGCGCTGCGAATAGCCTTGAATTGTGGACCGTCACCCTGCCACGGCGTCGATGGACTCGCCCATCGAAGCGTGAGTACCAGTGTGATGCAGCATGGTATCCGTGCCGACCGCGCCCCTGAAACGTCGGGGGCGCGCCCGTGTCACCGGCTGCCGCCCTGGAGCTCACTCCGGTGCTCCTGGGACGGTTCTGAATGAGATGCGTGACGCCCTCGCGTCGCTGCTCGGGCTCGCACACGGCGGCTGATGTTCTGCCCCTGAAGAGACTCCTACCACCACACACGACATGACCTATCACGACTTCAGCTCCGAGGACGCCAGCATTCACCGCTCGTTCGAGCTCCAGGCCGGGCGCACGCCCGGCGTCGTGGCCGCATCCTTCGGCCCTGACCGGCTCACCTATCAGGAGCTGAATCGCCGCGCGAACCAGCTCGCGCACCACCTGAGGAGCCTGGGCGTCGGCCGCGACGTCCTCGTCGCGCTCTGCGCCGAGCGCTCCCTGGAGGCGCTCATCGGGCTGCTCGCGGCGCTCAAGGCCGGCGGCGCCTATGTCCCTGTCGACCCCGCGTACCCGCGGGAGCGGGTCGCCTTCATGCTCGAGGACGCCGGGGCGCCCGTCCTGCTCACCCAGGCGCGGCTGCTCCCGTCGCTGCCGCGCCACGGGGCGCGCGTGGTCCTCCTGGACGGCGATCGCGATCTGACCGCGGGCTTCAGCGGCGAGGACCCGCCGGACACCACGGGCCCCGACGACCTCGCCTACGTCATCTACACGTCGGGCTCGACCGGCAGGCCCAAGGGCACGCTGCTGACGCACCGCGGCCTCACCAACCTCACCCGCGCGCTGGCCGAGCGATTCGACGTGGCGCCGGGCTGCCGCGTGCTCCAGTTCGCGTCCCTCAGCTTCGATGCGTCGGTCTGGGAGATCGCGATGACGCTCGCCCGGGGAGGCACCCTGGTGATGGGGGCGCAGGCCGAGATGATCCCCGGGCCCGCGCTGCTCGATCGGATGCGCGCGGAGGAGGTGTCGATCGCGACCTTCCCCCCCTCCGCGCTCGCCGCCTTCCCCGAGGGCGCGGAGCGCTCGCTGCCCGCGCTCCGGACCCTCATCGTCGCCGGCGAGACCTGCCCGGCCGACCTCGCCGCGCGCTGGGCGCAGGGGCGCAGGTTCATCAACGCCTACGGTCCCACCGAGTTCACCGTGTGCGCCACGATGGCCGACGGGCTCGACCCGGTTCGGGACCCCGGCGAGCCCCTCTCCATCGGCCGGCCGATCAGGAACGCGCGCTGCTACGTGCTCGACCATGCCATGCGCCCGGTCCCGGACGGCGAGGCCGGCGAGCTCTACCTCGGTGGACCCGGGCTGGCCCGGAGCTACCTGGGACGGCACGAGCTCACGGCGGCGCGGTTCGTCCCCGATCCGTTCAGCTCCACCCCGGAGGCCCGGCTCTACCGCACGGGGGACGTGGTGCGCCGCCTGCCCGGCGGCGATCTCGCCTTCCTCGGGCGCGTCGACCAGCAGGTGAAGATCCGCGGCCACCGCGTCGAGCTCGGCGAGATCGAGGCCGCGCTTGGGCGCCACCCCGCCGTCCGCGCGGCGGTGGCCGTCGCCAGCGAGGGCCGCCTCGTCGCCTACGTCGTCGCGCGCCCGGACGCGCCGGACGCGCCCCCGGCCGCCCCCCGGGCCGTCGTGCCCGCGCTGCGCAGCTTCCTCCGCGAGAGCCTCCCCGAGGTCATGATCCCGTCGACGTTCGTGCTGCTCGACGCGCTGCCGCTCGGCCCCAGCGGGAAGGTGGACCGCGCGGCCCTGCCGCCGCCGGACGCCGCCCGGCCCGATCGCGGCGACGGCGAGCCCCTCGCGCCGCGCAACCAGATCGAGGCGGCGATCGCCGCGGCGTGGGCCGAGGCGCTCGGGATCGAGCACCTCGGCGTCCACGACGACGTCTTCGACCTCGGGGCGCACTCGCTGCTCGCCGCGCGGGTGCTGTCGCGGCTGCGCCGCGCGCTCGGCGTCGAGCTCTCCCTGCAGAGCCTGTGCGACGCCCCCACGGTCGCCGCGCTGGCCGAGCTCGTGGAGTCGCTCCCCCGGCCGAAGCAGCGCCCGGCCGCCGCGGCCATCCGGCCTGCGCCGCGCGACCGGCCCATCCCCCTCTCGCACGGGCAGCGGCAGATCTGGCTCCACGCCTCGCTCCACCCGGGCGCGCTGTTCTACAACGAGCCGTTTTCCCTGCGCCTCCGCGGGCACCTCGACGTCCCGGTCCTGGGGCGCGCCCTCGACGAGCTCCTCAGGCGCCACGAGATCCTGAGGAGCGTCGTCGCGGTCGTCGGCGGCGAGCCCGTGCAGCAGATCCTGCCCCCGGCGCCGCTCGATCTGCCGGTCGTCGAGCTGACCGCGCTGCCGGCCGAGGCGCGGTGGGGGCGCGCCGTCGCGCTCGCCACAGACGAGGCCCGGCGCCCGTTCGATCTCGCCCGCGGCCCGCTGCTCCGGGCCACGCTGGTCCGGCTCGACGAGGCCGACCACGTGCTGTTCGTGGTGGTGCACCACATCCTGATGGATGGAGTCTCCATCTTCGACGCGCTCCCGAGGGAGCTCCACGCGCTCTACCAGGCGTTCGCCGCGGGCAGGCCGTCGCCGCTGCGCGAGCGCGCGATCCACTACGCCGATTACGCGGTCTGGCAGCGGGAGCAGCAGCTGAGCGGCGCCCTCCAGCCGCAGCTCGATTACTGGAGGCGACAGCTCGCCGACCTGCCCACCCTGGAGCTGCCGACCGACAGGCCGCGCCCGGCCGCCCCGAGCCTCGCGGGGGCCCGCCACTGCGTCGCCCTGTCGCGGGAGCTCACGCTCCGGCTGAAGGCGCTGGCCAGGGAGCAGGGCGTCACGCTCTTCGTGGTCCTGCTCTCGGCCTTCAAGGCGATGCTCTACCGGTACGCGCGGCAGGACGAGGTCGTCGTGGGCACGTCCGCGTCGTGCCGCCACCCGCCGGAGACCGAGGACCTCCTCGGCTTCTTCCTGAACACGCTCGTGCTGCGCACCGACCTGCGCGGCGACCCGACGTTCCGGCAGCTGCTCGGGCGCGTGCGGGCGGTGAGCCAGGCCGCGCTCTCGCACCAGGACGTGCCGTTCGCCAGCGTCGTGCAGGCGCTCCAGCCGAAGCGGGTCCCCGGCCAGAACCCGCTGTTCCAGGTCGCCTTCGTGCTGGAGCCGCCCGTGCCGGCGCTCGATCCGGGCTGGACCCTGAGCCAGCTCGACGTGGACACGGGCGCGTCCAAGTTCGACCTGATGCTGGAGCTCGACGAGCGCGAGGACGGCATCATCGGGCGCATCGAGTACAGCACCGCGCTGTTCGACGCCCGCACCATCGAGCGGATGGCGGGCCACTACGAGGCCCTGCTCGAGGGCGCGTCGCGCGACGTCGATCTGCGCCTCTCGGCGCTGCCGCTGCTCACGCCCGAGGAGCGGAGCGCGCTCCGCGCGTGGGGCACCGCCCCGGCCGGCCCCGGGTCGGACGCGTGCATTCACCGCCTCTTCGAGGCCCAGGTCGAGCGCTCTCCCGAGGCCGTCGCGGTCGTCTTCGACGACGGCGCGGGCAACGTCACGTCGCTCACCTACCGGGAGCTGAACCGGCGGGCCAACCAGCTCGCGCACACCCTGCTCGGCCTCCGCGCGCCGGGGGCGCCGGGGCCCGGGGCCGCGCCCGGCCCCGACGAGGGGGCCCTCGCGCGCACCGACGAGGGCGCCCTCGCGCCCGAAGACCGCGTGGCCGTGTGCATGTACCGGTCGATCGAGATGATCGTCGCGCTCCTCGGCGTGCTGAAGGCGGGCCTCGCCTTCGTGCCCCTGGATCCGACCTACCCCACCGAGCGCCTCGCGTTCATGCTGGAGCAGGCCCGGGTCCGCGTGATGCTCACCCAGGTGCGCGTCGGCGCGGTGCTGCCGGGGTGCCGCGCGCGCGTCCTCTGCCTGGACGCGGATCCCGAGGAGATCGGCCGGGCGCGCGACGATAACCCGACGGAGCTGGCGACGCCGGACCAGCTCGCCTATGTCATGTACACGTCGGGCTCCACCGGCCGGCCCAAGGGCGTGGCCGTGCCGCACCGGGGCGTGGCCCGGCTCGTCAAGGGCACGACGTACGCGCGCTTCGCGCCGGACGAGGTCTTCCTGCAGCTCGCGTCGATCTCTTTCGACACGTCGCAGTTCGAGATCTGGGGCGCGCTCCTCAACGGCGGCCGGCTGGTCGTCATGCCCCCCGCGCCCGCGTCGCTCGACGACCTGGATCGCGTGATCCGGCAGCACGGGGTGACCACGGTGTGGCTCACCGCCGGCGTCTTCCACCTCCTCGTGGACGAGCGGATCACGGCGCTGCGCGGCCTGCGCCAGATCGTGGCCGGGGGGGACGTCCTGTCCCCGCAGCACGTCAACCGGGTCCTCGCCGAGCTCCCGGGGTGCCGGATGATCAACGGCTACGGGCCCACGGAGGCCGCGACGTTCGCCTGCTGCGCCGCGGTGGAGCGCCCGGTCGGCCACACGGTGCCCATCGGAAGCCCGATCCCCGGCACGAGGGTGCACGTGCTCGACCGGGATCTCAACGAGGTCCCGGCCGGCGTCCCCGGGGAGCTCTGCATCGGCGGAGAGGGCCTCGCGCGCGGCTACCTCGATCTGCCGGAGCTCACCGCGGAGCGGTTCATCCACGATCCCATCGGCGGCGAGCCGGGAGGGCGGCTGTACCGGACCGGCGATCGCGTCCGCCTGATGCCGGACGGGCAGCTCGAGTTCCTCGGCCGCATGGATCAGCAGGTCAAGGTCCGCGGTTACCGGATCGAGCTCGGCGAGATCGAGGTGGTCCTCGGCGAGCACCCGGCCGCGCGCGAGGTGGTCGTGGTGGCGCAGCCGGCGCGCTCGGGCGACCGGCGCCTCGTGGCGTACGTCGTCCCGCACGGCGGCAGGGCCGCGGCGCCGCCCGCGCAAGCCGGGGCCCGCGCGCGCCCGTTCATGGCGGATCCGACCGGCGGGCTCGAGCGTGCGATCCGCGATCACGCGCAGCGGCGGCTGCCCGACTACATGCACCCCTCGGCCATCGTGCTGCTCGACGCGCTGCCCCTCACGGGCAACGGCAAGGTGGACCGCCGCGCCCTGCCGGCCCCCGTCGAGCTCCGCCCCGAGAGCGCGCCCATGGTGGCGCCGCGGAGCTCGCTCGAGGAGCGGCTCACCGCGATATGGCAGGACGTCCTCGGCATCGAGCGCGTGAGCGTGCAGGACAACTTCTTCGATCTGGGCGGCCACTCGCTGCTCCTGATGCGCCTCCACGAGCGCGTCCGGGAGTCGTTCGGCAGCGATCTCTCCATCGTCGATCTGTTCGCGCGCCCGACGGTCACCGATCTCGCCGCGTTCCTCGCGAGCGGCAGCGGCGGCGGGAGCGACCTCTCGGAGGCCGACGCCCGGGCGCTGAAGCAGCGAGAGATCCTGAAACGAAAGAAGCAGGCAGCCAAGAGCAGACAGAATGGATCCGCTTGATCAACCCGTCCCGGAGGACCAAATCGCGATCATCGGGATGGCCGGCCGCTTCCCGGGCGCGAGGAGCGTCGACGCCTTCTGGCAGAACCTGCGCGATGGGGTCGAGTCGATCGCGGCGCTCTCGGATCAGGATCTCGCCGCGGCGGGCGTGCCCCCGGAGGTGGCCTCGGACCCGAGCTACGTCCGCGCGCGGGCCGTGCTCGACGAGGTGGAGTGGTTCGACGCGGCCTTCTTCGGGATGACCCCGCGAGAGGCCGAGATCCTGGATCCGCAGCACCGCTTCTTCCTGGAGTGCGCGTGGGAGGCGCTCGAGCACGCCGGGTACAACCCCGAGGCGTTCAAGGGGACCATCGGCGTCTACGCGGGCGCGAGCGGCCACGACACGTATTTCCTGAGCAACCTTTACCCGAGCCACGAGCTCAGGAAGGCGATGGACTATCAAGTCTACGTCGCCAACGACAAGGACTTCCTGCCCACGCGGACCTCGTACAAGCTGAACCTCCGCGGGCCGAGCGTCGCGGTCCAGACCGCCTGTTCCACCTCGCTCGTGGCCGTCCACATGGCCTGCCAGGCGCTGCTCACCTACCAGTGCGACATGGCGCTGGCCGGCGGCGTGGCCATCAACGTCCCCACGCGGTCGGGTTACCTGTACCGGCACGGCATGATCCTCTCGCCCGACGGGCGCTGCCGCGCGTTCGACGCCGAGGCGCAGGGGACGGTGGTCGGCAACGGCGCGGGCGTCATCGTGCTGCGCCGGCTCGAGGACGCCCTCGACAGCGGCGACCACATCGAGGCGGTGATCCGGGGCTCGGCCGTCAACAACGACGGCTCGGGCAAGATCGGGTTCACCGCGCCGGGCGTGGAGGGGCAGGCGCAGGTCATCGCGCAGGCCCTGGCGATGGCGAACACCGATCCCGAGACGATCAGCTACGTGGAGGCCCACGGCACCGGCACGCGCCTCGGGGATCCCATCGAGGTCGCGGCGCTCACCCGGGCGTTCCGCGCCCGGTCCCGCGGCCAGCGCAAGGGCTGGTGCGCGCTCGGCTCGGTCAAGCCGAACGTCGGGCACCTCGACGTCGCCGCCGGCATCACCGGCGTGATCAAGGTCGTGCAGGCGCTCCGCCACCGGCAGATCCCGGCCAGCCTGCACTTCAAGACGCCGAACCCGGAGATCGACTTCGCGAACAGCCCGTTCTACGTCAACGCGGCGCTCGCGGACTGGGAGCCCGGCGACGGGCCCCGCCGCGCCGGCGTGAGCTCGTTCGGCATCGGCGGCACCAACGCCCACGCCATCCTCGAGGAGGCGCCCCACGCGGCGGCGGCGCCCGGCGGGCGGTCCTGGCAGCTCCTCCTGCTCTCCGCCCGCACGAGGACCGCGCTCGACACGATCACCGAGAACCTCGTCGGGTACCTCAAGGCGCACCCGGACGTCAGCCTGCCGGACGTCACGTTCACGCTCCAGGTCGGCCGCAAGACGTTCCCGCACCGGCGCATGCTCGTCTGCAACGACGCAGACGAGGCGGTGAGCCTGCTGTCGACGCTCGGGGAGCGGCGGGTCCTCGCGCACGTCGAGGAGGCCATCGATCGCCCGGTCGTCCTCATGTTCCCGGGGCAGGGCACGCAGTACGCCGGCATGGCGCGGGAGCTGTACGAGCGGGAGCCCACGTTCTGCGCCGGCGTCGATCTCTGCGCGGCCATGCTCCAGCCCGAGCTCGGGTTCGATCTCCGCGAGGTGATCTACCCGCCCCCGGGGCGGGAGGCGGCGGCCGCGGAGCTGCTCAAGCAGACGCGCTTCGCCCAGCCCGCGCTCTTCGTGATCGAGTACGCGCTCGCCACGCTCTGGATGGAGTGGGGCATCCGGCCCGCGGCGATGATCGGCCACAGCCTCGGCGAGTACGTCGCGGCCTGCCTCGCGGGCGTCTTCTCGCTGGAGGACGCGCTGAAGATCGTCGCCCGGCGGGGCAAGCTGATGCAGGAGATGCCGCCGGGCGCGATGCTCGCGGTCCCGCTGCCCGAGGCCGAGGTGCAGCCGCTGCTCGACGAGGGGGGCGGCGCGCTCTCGCTCGCGGCCGTCAACGGGCCGGCCGCCTGCGTCGTGGCCGGGCCCGAGGACGCCGTCGAGGCGCTCTCCGACCGGCTCTTCGCCGAGCGCGAGCTGGAGTGCACGCGCCTCCAGACGTCGCACGCGTTCCACTCCCGGATGATGGAGCCGATGCTCGCGTCGTTCACCGCGATCGTGGCCCGCGCGCGCCCGAGCGCCCCGAAGATCCCGATCGCGTCGAACGTCACCGGCACCTGGCTGTCCGCGGCCGACGCGCAGGACCCCGGGTACTGGGCGAGGCACGTGCGCGAGCCGGTGCGCTTCATGGCGGGGCTCGGCGAGGTGCTCGCCGATCCGACGCGCGCCCTGCTCGAGGTCGGCCCGGGCCGGGTGCTCGCGACCCTGGCCAAGCAGCACCCCGCGCGGGGCGCCCGCCGGGTGATGCTCTCGTCGATCCGGCACGTCCACCACCGCCAGTCCGACATCGGGTTCCTGCTGGAGACGCTGGGCCAGCTCTGGCTCTCCGGCGTCCGCGTCGACTGGTCGGGCTTCTACACCCACGAGCCCCGCCGGCGCGTGCCCCTGCCGACCTACCCGTTCGAGCGGAAGCGGTACTGGATCGACCCGCCCTCGAGCGCCGCGCGCCGGCCGGCGCGCAGCGCGCCGGAGCCGGCCGGCCTGATCCACCTCCTGGCCTGGAAGCGCTCGGTGCTGTCGGGGTCGATGAAGGCGTCGGCCCGGCCGGCCAGGGCGCAGTGCTGCGTCGTCTTCGCCGACAGCTACGGGCTGGGCGCCCGGATGGAGATGCGGCTCCGCCGGGACGGCTACAAGGTCATCACCGTGCGGCCGGGCGAGGGCTTCGCCGAGACGGGCGAGGGCGAGTTCACCGTCGCCCCCGCGAGCCGCGCGGACCACGCATCCCTCTTCGGCGCGCTGCGCGCGGCGGGCGTGTCCCCCTCGCGCGTCATGTTCCTGTGGGGCGTGACCAAGCCCGCGCGCGCGCCGCTCGACGCCGGCCGCCTCGCGGAGGCCCAGCGGCTCGGGTTCGCCAGCCTCGTCGCGCTGGCCCAGGGGATCGGCGACGCGGGGATTCGCGACGAGGTGCGGCTCGGCGTCGTGACGAGCCACATGCAGAAGGTGACCGACGCGGCCGTGCTCTGCCCCGAGAAGGCCACGCTGCTCGGCCCGTGCGAGGCCATCCCCAGGGCGTACCCGAACGTCTCGTGCATCAGCGTCGACATCGACCTGCCGGAGCCGCGGACGCTGCAGGAGGCGAGGCTCATCGACCAGCTCCTCGCCGAGGTCACGCTGGAGCAGACCGAGCCCGTCATCGCCTACCGGAACGGGGAGCGCTGGGTCCGGATCTTCGAGCCCGCGCGCATGGACCGCGCCGAGGGCCTGCCGCCGCGCCTCCGGGAGGGCGGCGTCTACCTGATCGCCGGCGGGCTCGGGGCCGTCGGCTCCGCCCTCGCGGAGCACCTCGCGAAGGTCGCGCGCGCGAAGCTCGTGCTCGCGGGCCGGACGGCGCTCCCGCCCCGGGAGGCCTGGGACGGCCTCGCCGGCGCGGGCGCCTTCGACGCGCTACGCCGCAAGATCGGCGCGGTGCTCGAGATGGAGCGGCTGGGCGCCGAGGTGCTGCTCGTGACGGCCGACGTCACGCGGCTCGACGACATGCAGCGCGCGGTGGCCGAGGGGCTCCAGCGCTTCGGGCGGATCGACGGCGTGATCCACGCGGCGGGCGCCCGCCGCGCCGTGCCCCTCCAGCGCATGACGCGCGAGGAGGGCGAGGCGCTCCTCGCCCCGAAGCTCGACGGCGCGCTCGTCCTCGACGAGTCGCTCCGGGGCCTCCGGCCCGATTTCGTCGCGCTGTGCGCCGCGCGGACCGCGGGCGCCCGCGGGGCGGGCCTCGCGGGCCAGTGCGCCGCGACCGCCTTCCTCGGCGCCTTCGCGCAGCGGCGGGCCGCCGGTGACGGCCCGCTCACGATCGCGATCGAGTGGGACCCGTGGCAGCGGCAGGACGCCTCGCGCGGCAAGGATCCCGAGCCCGCGGCCGACTCGAGCGAGGGCGGCGCGGCCGCCGCGGAGGAGGGGATCTCGCGCGACGAGGCGCTCGACGCCTGGATGCGCGTCCTCACGAGCCCCACGCCCCACGTCCTGGTCCTGAAGCGGGAAGCGCAGGCCAAGCAGCGCCCCTCGGCCAGCTCGATCGCGCCGCCCTCGCGGGACGTCGAGTCCGAGGGCATCCCGAGATCGGTCCACCCGCGGCCCGACCTCGGCACGGCCTACGTGGCGCCGCGCGATCCGCTGGAGCGCGCCGTCGCCGAGACGTGGGAGAAGCTGTTCGGCATCGAGCGGATCGGCGTCCACGACGACTTCTTCGCGCTCGGCGGCGACTCGCTGCTCGCCGTCCAGCTCATCTCCCGGCTGCGCAGCGTCGTGAACATGGATCTCCCCGGCCACAGCCTGCTCAACGCGCCGACCGTGGCGGCCCTGGCCGAGCTCATCGCGCAGTCCGACTCGCCCTCCTCCACCTCGCTGTCGAGGCGCTCTCCCGCGCGCCTCTTGCCCGCGTCGCTCGTGCGGATCAAGCCCGGCACCGGGCGGCCGCTCTTCCTGATGCACCCGGTCGGAGGGCACGTTTACTTCTACCACGATCTCGCCACCTGCCTGGACCCGGCGCAGCCCGTGTACGGGCTGCAGGCGCAGGGCATCGAAGGCAAGGCGCCGCCCTTGACCCGCGTCGAGGAGATGGCCGCGCGCTACCTCGAGGCGGTACGGCGGCACATCCAGCCGGAGGGCCCCTACGTGCTCGGCGGGTCATCCTTCGGCGGGGTCGTCGCCTTCGAGATGGCGCACCAGCTCATCTCCGGGGGCGAGCGCGTCGCGCTTCTCATGATGATCGACACGCCCGCGCCCTCGGCGGTGTTCCCCGAGGATCTCGACACCCCCGAGCGCCTCGCCTACCTGATCAGCGGCGATGCGAGTCTCCCCGTCCCCGCGGAGGAGATCCGGCACCTCTCCCCGGACGAGCAGCTGCTCCACGTGCTCCAGCGCAAGAAGGGTGTCTCCCGGATGTTCCCGAAGCTGGCGCTCCAGGAGCTCGCCACGTTCCGCAAGATCGTCACCGCCAACCTGCAGGCGATGCTGCGCTATGTCCCCCGCCCCTACCCGGGTGACGTGCTCTTCTTCGAGGCGAGCGAGCGCGACGCCATGACCGTGAACAACCCGGCGCGGGGATGGCTCGATTTGATCCAGGGCCAGCTCACTGTCCACGAGGTCCCTGGCAATCACATCACCATGAATTTGCCGCCGAACGTGCAAGTCATGGCCGATCATCTGCGCGCGGCCCTCGAGGCGGCGGGACATCAGGGCTGATGTTGACGCCCGGCCGGCGGGCTCTTTACTATGGGTGTGGAGCGGCGACGGCGACGCCCCCGCGCGGTCGCGCGGGCTCGAGTGCGGCCAGGGCGCGCGGCGGAGGTGGAGAATGTCGAAGATCACCGCGGAGCAGGCGAGAGAGGAGCACGTCGCGCTCCTCAAGGCGTGGACGAAGGCGGTGGGGGCCGTCAAGGACTACGGCTTCCTCGATCGCCACCTGGCCGAAGGCTGGCGGTACGTCGATTACAACGGAGTGCAGCGCGGCAAGGACGAGTACCTGAAGCTCGTCGACAGCATGTTGACGTACACGCAGGAGCTCCGGCAGTGCGACGTGCGTATCGTCGGCGGGGACGTCGCTATCGTGAGCGGCGTCTACCGCTCGCGCGCCGAGCTCAAGGGCGGCGTCAAGCTCGATAACACCATCGCCTTCACCGCGGTCTGGGAGCTCAAGGGCGGTGAATGGAAAGCCCTCGTGCACCACACGACGAGGATCCCTGACGCGTCGTGATCGACGTCCGCGCCGACCGCGTCGACCGCGTCGAAGCGCTCCGGCGGCCGGCGCCTCGCCGGCGAGGCCGGAGGAAACGTTGACAGGGATCCTGCTTCGAGTACCGTACACTCAGGATCGTCCTATCGACGATCACCAGGGCTCTCATGGATCTTCGCCGGTTCCTCACGCACGCGGTGCAGATCGCATCTGCGCTGTCGAAACTTCATAAGTCAGGCACCCTTCACCTGGACATCCGCCCGGCGAACCTCTCCGTGCACCCGGAGAGCGGGGAGGTGTCGCTCGACGGTGGGCTGGCCGTGGTGCGCGGCGATCTCGGCCTCTCCGACGAGACGAAGATCAACCCGGAGTCGCTGCCCTACATCGCGCCGGAGCGGACGGGCCGCGTCGACTGGCCGATCGACGAGCGCGCCGATCTGTACTCGCTCGGCGTCACGCTGTACGAGCTGCTCTCCGGCAAGCTGCCGCTCGACGCCGAGGACGCGCCCGCGTGGGCGCACGCCCACATCGCGAGGGCCCCTGTGCCGCTCGCGGAGCTGGTGCATGACGCGCCCCGGATCGTCTCCGAGATCGTGATGAAGCTCCTCGCGAAGTCTCCGGAGGAGCGTTATCAGACCGCCCGCGGGCTCTGGTCGGATCTCCTCATGTGCCAGACCGAGCTGGAGGAGCTCAGGATGATCGACTCGTTCCCGCTCGGGACGGCCGACATCCCGGACCGGCTGCAGCTCCCGACGAAGATCTACGGCAGGAGGCGCGAGCGCGCGATCCTGCTCGAGGCGTTCGAGCGTGTGGTCGCCACGGGCACGGCCGAGCTCGTGCTCGTCGCCGGGTACTCGGGCGTCGGGAAGACCTCGCTCGTGAAGGAGGTGCAGGCGCCCATCGTCCGCGAGCGCGGGGCGTTCATCTCCGGGAAGTTCGATCAGCTCCAGCGCGACATCCCCTACCGCACGATCGCCCAGGCGTTCGGGGAGCTCGTCCGGCAGATCCTGACGGAGAGCCCGCAGTCGCTCGCGGGGTGGAAGCACCGGTTGAGCGACGCGCTCGGCGAGGAGGGGCGGGTCATCATCGACATCATCCCGCAGCTCTCGCTGATCCTCGGCGAGCAGCCGCCGGTGCCGCCGCTCGCGCCGAACGAGGCGCGCAGCCGCTTCGTCCGCGTGTTCCATGCGTTCCTCGGCGTGGTCGCGCGCAAGCGGCACCCGCTCGTGCTGTTCGTGGACGACCTGCAGTGGGCAGATCCCGCCAGCCTGAGGCTCATCCGCGACGTCGTCGCGGCGCCCGAGAAGCGGCACCTGCTCGTGATCGGGGCGTACCGCGACAACGAGGTGACCCCGTCGCACCCGCTCATGGAGGTGCTCCGGCAGATCCACGCCACGGGCGCGCGCGTCTCGACGCTCAGCCTCGACCCGCTCCCGCACGAGAACGTCCTCGAGCTCGTCATGGACACCTTCCGCTGCGAGGACGAGCTGGGGGCTCAGCTCACCAGGCTCCTCGTCCAGAGGACGGGCGGCAACCCGTTCTTCGTGGGCCAGTTCCTGACGGAGCTCTATCGCCAGAAGCTGGTCTGGGTCGATCCCGTGAGCGCCGTCTGGTGCTGGAACATCGAGGCCATCGCCGCGCAGAACCTGACCGACAACGTCGTCGACCTGGTGCTGGGCCGCCTCAGGCGGCTGGACGGCGAGACGCAGCGGGTCCTCTCCCTCGCCGCGTGCCTCGGCGCCCGCTTCGACGCCGAGGTCCTCTCGGCCATGTACGGCGAGTCGACCGAGACGACGCACGCCGCCATCTCCCCGGCCATCCGCGAGGGGCTCGTGGCGCGCCGAGGCAGCACGTACAAGTTCCTCCACGACCGCGTGCAGCAGGCCGCGTACCTGCTCATCCGCGAGGGCAACCACGCCTCGACGCACCTGCGCATCGGGCGCCTGCTGCTCGTCCAGACGCCGGAGGAGGCGCTGGAGGACCGGCTGTTCGAGATCACGAACCAGCTGAACATCGGCGCCTCCTTCATCACCGATCCGGGCGAGCGGCGCAGGACGGCCGAGCTGAACCTCCGCGCCGGCAGGAAGGCGAGGGCCTCCGGGGCCTACGGCTCCGCGGTGGCCTACTTCGCCGCGGGCTGCGCGCTGATCGGGGAGGACGACTGGGCGGGAGCCGACGATCTGCTCGCCTTCGCGATGCACCTCGATCTCGCCGAGAGCGCGTGCGTGAACGGGGAGTTCGATCGGTCCATCGACCTCTGCTCGGTGCTCCTCGAGCGCGCGCGCACGCAGCTCGACAAGGCGTCGGCCTACCGCGTCCTGATGCAGAACCACATGGCCCGGTCCGAGCACGACGCGTGCATCGGCGTCGGGCTGGAGTGCCTCGCGCTGCTCGGCATCAAGCTCGGGAGGCAGCCGGCCGACGAGGAGGTTGTCGCGGAGATCACGGCGCTGCGCGACGCGCTCCGCGATCGCACGGCCGACGAGATCCTCGGCCAGCCGAGGATGACGGCGCCGCCGATGCTCGCGGCGATGGGCGTGATGGCCGTGATGTACGCCTCGACCTTCTACACCGATCCGAACCTCAACGACCTCCTGGTCTGCCAGATGGTCCGGCTCAGCCTGCTCCACGGCAACGCGGAGCCGACCGGCATCGGGTACACGTGCCTCGGCAAGGCGCTCTGCCAGAAGCTCGGCGCGTACCAGGACGGCGACCGGATCGGCAGGGTGGGCTACGAGCTGACCGAGAAGATGAACGCGCTCGTCTACAAGCCCGAGGTGGCCAACCTCTATGGCTGTCTGATCTCGGTCTGGACGCGCCACATCGACACCGGGATCGCCTGCCAGCGCGTGAGCATCCAGGCCGCGAACGAGGTCGGGAACCTGACGTGGGGGAGCTTCAGCAACATCCAGCTCACCCTGAACTTGATCGTGCGGGGCGACCCGATCGAGGAGGCGTACAAGGGCGCGGTGAGCGCGCTCGACTACGCGACGAAGGCGAAGATCACGTTCGCCGCGGACGCCGTGACGAGCATGCTGCGCCTGCTCCAGGCGATGAGGGGCGCCACGCGCCACCTCGATACGATGAGCGCGGACGACTTCGACGAGCAGGCGTTCGAGGACCGCCTCGAGAAGGAGAGCTTCCCGAGCGTGCGGCTCGTCCATTACGTGATGAAGACCGCGCAGCACCTCCTGGCCTCCAACCCCGACGAGGCGGCCCTGGCCGCGGAGAAGGCGGAGCGCAACATCTCGGGGGGCAACGGGATGTTGTTCTCGGCCGAGTACCACTACTTCGGCGCCCTCGCCCGGGCGGCCCGCTTCTCCGGGGCCCCGGCCGAGGAGCAGGCCGGGCTCCGGCGGTCGCTCGCCGGCCACGAGGAGCAGCTGCGCGTCTGGGCCGAGAGTTGCCCCGACAACTTCGCCGGCAAACACGCGCTCGTAGCGGCGGAGCGCGCGCGCGTCGACGGCAGGCACGACGAGGCCGCGGCGCTCTACGATAAGGCGATCGTGGCCTTCCGCGAGTCCCGGTTCATCCACCAGGAGGCGCTCGCGAGCGAGCTCGCCGCCCGGTTCTACCTGGATCGCGGCTACAGCGGCCTGCCGGGGCTCTACCTGCGGGAGGCGGTGGCGTCGTACTCGCGCTGGGGCGCGAGCGAGAAGGTGAGGCAGCTCGAGCAGCGGCATGCGCTCGTCCTGAACCAGGAGCAGCGCCGCGCGACGAGCAGCGGCGTCATGACGATGGCGGCGGAGGCCATCGACGCGCAGACCGCGGTGAAGGTCTCGCGGTCGCTCTCGAGCGACATGACGCCGAAGGAGATGATGGAGTCGCTCATGCGGCTCGTCGTCGAGCACGAGGGGGCGGAGCGGTGCTGTCTCCTGCTCACCGGGGACGGCCTGCGGCTCGCCGCCGAGGCCGTGGTGGACCGCGACGGCATCAGCATCCGCGTGTACGAGCGGAGCACGGCGCCGCTCGCGACCCGCGTCCCGGCGTCGATCGTCAACTATGTCGAGCGGACGCGGGAGCGGGTGGTGCTCAGCGACGTCGGGGCGAGCGGCGCCTTCGCCGGGGACGAGTACCTCGTGCGCGAGCGGCCGAAGTCGGTGCTGTGCATGCCGCTCATGAAGAACCCCGGCGAGGTGGGCGGCCTCCTCTACCTGGAGAACCGGCTGGTCCACGGCGCGTTCATCCTGCGCCGGCTGCCGCTCCTCGAGTTCCTGGCCGCGCTGTCGCTGCAGAACACCGTGCTCCGCGGCGAGCTGGAGCAGGAGGCGCTGAAGGTCCAGCGGACCGAGGAGGCGCTGCGCCGGAGCGAGAGGGCGCTCCGGGATCTGGCGGAGTCGAGCGACGTCCCCACGTGAGGCGCGGGCCGCGCCGCCGCACCGGCGTGGTGTGGCGGCGCGGCGTTCAGGCGCTCTCAGGCGCTCTCGAGCACGTGGCCCACGCTGTCGAGGAACGGCCTGTCCGACACGGAGAGGTGGAGCTGCACGAACCGCCAGTGATCCCCGTGGCGCTCCACCGTGCAGGTCAGTCGGAGCGCGGGCAGGTCGAAGCGCACGCCGCCCATGGTGGCGTGGATACCGAAGCCGGCCGTCCCGGCGCACGCGGCCGCTCCCCCGGCCAGCAGACGCACCTGGACATCGCCGGTGATCCTGCACACGAGGTCCTTCAGGATCTCGCTCTGCCGCCGGAACGAGGCCTCGATCTCGGCCCAGCGCGTGAAGTGCAGCTTGTCGTGTGTGCCGTAGAAGATCAGGGCATCGTCACGTACGAACATGTCGCATAACGCGTCCACGTCGCCTCGCTCGAAGGCGCGCGCGAACTCGACGAGCATCTGGCGAACCGAATCTTCTGGACTTGCCGGCTTTCTCTCCGAGGACTCCATGCGCTCCGCTGCTCCCGTACCGATCCGAGCCTGATCTCGGCCGAGCATACAGCACCCCGGAGGCGACGCGCGACGCCCTGCGCGCGAAAGCGCTCGGAGCCCGGGCGGCTGCGCGCGACAAGGGTCGTCGCGGTCACGAACACGTAACACCACACGACCCCGACCAGCGCCAGCCGACCAGGTGCCCCCTCGAACCCCGGAACCCAGCTGACCAGAAACCCCACGAGCAGGAACAGCAGCCCCACGCCCTGCAGCCGCGCGATCGACATCCGCTTCAGGAGGGCGCCGACCGAGAGCGAGGGCAGGTACATGCTCAGGAGGTGCACCTGGATCACCCAGCTCGCCTGCTGGACCGAGCGCTGCTCGACGCCGCACATCTGGAGCGGCGTCGGCACCATGAGGAGGCTCATCACCAGGAAGGCGCCCGCGCCCATGGCCACCATGGGCCAGTACAGCGCGCGGGCGCGCGCGTCCGGCGCGGCGGAGGCCTCGGCGGCGCGCGCCTCCTGCGGCCCGTACGCCGCGAACGAGAGCGCCGCCATGAGCTGGAGCGCCGCGAGCATCAGCAGGGCAGCGGGCATGTACCTGGACGTCCGCCCCTCCAGCAGGCCGAAGCGCGAGATGCCGGGGACGATGCCAGCGGCGCTGGCGAGCTGGATCATGGTCAGCAGGCCCGGCGCCCTTGCTGCTCGGCTGCCCCTCGAGGATCGCGAAGCGATACTGCTGCACGAACGCGCCTTGCAGACCGACGCCGCAGACCGCCGCGCAGAACAGCGGGAGATCGGCGCGCTCCACCGCGACCGCCGCGACCGCCGCGACCGCCGCGTTGGGCCACGGCCGAGCCCCGCTCGGCGGAAAGACAGACGGAAAGTGTTGGAAATGCCGAGCTATCTTCCGGCCCCTTCTCCCTGTCGCAGAAATCCCTGGCGGGATTCCTGACGCGCGAAGCTAGTCGCCGAAGAACTCGGCGGCTTGATTGCCGAGGATCTGCTGGCCCGCGCCGTTCGCGTGGCAGCTATCGGCGGTGGTGCCCGACCCGAGCGGACCGAAGCTGCCTGGATAGATCACGTTCAGCGTCCGATCGGCGGCCGCCCGCCGGGCAAGCTCGTCGGTGAGCTCCGGGCCGCCTCGGCCCGCGAGGTCGCAGGTCCATCCGGATTGGTATTGCGGCTGACCCGTGATGTAGATGGTCGCCCCGGGCGCCGCGTGCTCGCGCGCGTTGGCGATGAGCTTCTTGACCTCGTCGTACGTCGCTCCATCGAATGAGAAAATGCAGATCTGAACCCAGACTGCAGTCGGCTTGCCGTATCTGGCCGCCTGCTGATCGAACTTCCTCCAGGAGGCCGAGCTGGTGCTCGTCCAGCTCTGGACGACATCGCCGTTGGTCCCATAGGGGGGCCACATCCGCTCTCCACCGACGGCCTGGTACCCCTGCGCGGTGTTCTCCGCCATCGAGCAGCCGATGAAGCCCATCGAGCGCGGGGGCCCGCCGCCCGAGCCGCCCGCGCCGCCGCTGCCGCCTGCGCCGCCGCTGCCGCCTGCGCCGCTGCTCGTCGAGGAGCTGGAGGAGCCAGAGGACGAGCTCGAGCTGCTGCTCGAGGAGGAAGTGGTCGTGCCTCCCGTGCTGCTGGCCGACACGATGGTGGGCCGCCCGGTGCCGTTCGCGCAGAACCCCCATGTCAGCGTCCCCTTCTTCGGGATCGCCCCGTTGTAGCTCTCGTTGGTGATGTTCAGCCGCCCGCCCGATGGCGTGGAGCGCGCGTTCCACAGGCTGGTCACCGTCGTCCCCCCGAGATCGACGACCATGCCCCAGGACGTCGTGGCCGAGGTGTCGCTCAGGTTCCTGACGGTCACGCTCGCGCAGTACCCGCTGCCCCACTGCGACTGAAGCGCGATCGTCGCGTCGATCACGCCGTCGGGGCTGGTCACCCCGGACTCGATGGAGGCGCTGTCCTCCAGATCACCCGACTCCATCGAGCATGCGAGCAGGCCGCAAGCGAACGAGAGGGAGACGTGCCCGAGCAAGCGATGCATACGCATAAGATTCTCCATGTCTGGGCCGAGCGATTCACAGGTCTTACTCGAGATAGATGAGCAATCAGGGGTGCGCCTGCGAGCTCGCGCCGTTCATCAGGTTATGGGTCCAAGATTCCCGGTCATCATTCTTTCGATCCGATCACGGTTATCTGCGCCGGTCGGCGCGATCCGGTGGCATCTGTGCACTGTCCTGAAAAGCAACGATGTGTCCGCGGATTCGGGCACCCCACCGAGTGCTCGGAGCGCTGGTGATCGGTGTCGTCCCGTCCTGGCTTGCTGCGTGCTCGACGTCGCCGGGCAGCGACGGCGCAGGGAACGGTGGAGCAGCCGCCGCCACGAGCGGCCAGGGCGCCGGCGGCATGGGCACTGGCGGCGCGGGAGTCGGGGGCGGGCGTGGCGGGAGCGGCGCGGGCGACGCCGCGAGCAGCGGAGATCCGACCGGGAGCGGCGGTACGGGGGCGACGGGAGGAAGCGGTGGTACCGGCGGGTCGGGCGGGGGCAGCAGCGAGCCGTGCCCCACCGCCGCGACGCTGGCACCCGGCGACACGACGATGAGGATCACGGTGGATGGGATGGAACGCTCATTCCTCGTTCACGCCCCGCCGAGCTACGATGGCGTGACCCGCGCCCCGATCGTGTTCGATTTTCACGGGCTCAGCGGCAACAGCAACCAGCAGAAGAACCTCTCCCGCTGGGATGACGTCGCCGACGCCGAGGGCTTTCTCGCCGTCTACCCTAAGGGCGTCGAGAACGCGTGGAACGCTGGGCTCTGCTGCGGTGACGGCGCCGACGATGTCGCCTTCGTCAGGGCCATCATCACGACGCTGGAGAGCGAGGCGTGCATCGACCCGAAGCGCATCTACGCCTCGGGCTGCTCGAACGGCGGCGGCATGTCGTACAAGCTGGCCTGCGAGGCAGCCGACGTCATCGCCGGCGTGGCGCCGGTGGACTTCGACTGCGTTGACGGCGCCGGGTGCGGGGACTGCTCTCCGACGAGGCCCGTCACGGTCGTGCAGTTCCGCGGAACCAACGATTCGCTCGTGCCGTACGAGGGGAGCGGACCGTTCGCCGGTGCCCGAGCGAACTTCGCGACGTGGGGCGAGCTCAACCTGTGCACCGGCTCGCCGGAAGCGCTGCCCGAGCGCTCGGCGTGCGACGCGTATCCAGCGTGCGGCACCGGCGCAGAGACCGTCCTCTGCACCGTTCAGAACGGCTCGCACTGCGGCAGCTACGCCTCGTTCATGATCCCCGAGCTCGCCTGGAAGGTCCTCCAGCGGCATGCGCTTCCGTAGGCACGGTCCGAGGGGGCGACCTGTCCAGGTTCACGCGTCCCCGAGGAGCGTCGACGCTCACCATCAACCGATGTCCTGGATGACGGTGCCGACGTCGCCGTGCCGCACGAACGCGCGGTTCTGCCGGATGTCGTACGATCTCGGCGAGCCGTCGACGATGTCCTGATCGAAATGGTGGCGCTCATGGCGGAGCGTGGCGGCTCGAGGTGCTCAGTTGGCGGCGCGCCGCACGGCGACGCCGACGCCGGCGGTGCTCCAGCAGCCGCCCACCGTCCAGGAGATCGTCGTGTTGGAGTTGCCCACGAGGTAGCCGGCCAGCGCGACCATGGTCGTCGGATCGGTCAGGCGCCGGTTCATGGTGGAGGTCGCCGCGGTGGGGCTGATCGTGGCGCCTGTATTGCCGTTGCGCGCCGCCATCACCGTGTACACGAACGAGCCGGTCGCGCTGAAGTTGGTGCTGACCCCTCGGGACACCGTGCCGCCGCAGTCCGTCGCGCTGGCGTGGATGCCGGTCGTGGTGGCGCTCGCGAACGGGTTCGACTGGTGCACGCCCTTCAGCTCCACCACGTTGGCGAAGTACACGCCCCAGGTGTTCGAGTTCGCCATCTGCACCACCACGGGCTTGTTGCCGGTGGCGGCCGGAAGCTGGCTGTCCAGGAGGTAGTAGATGCGCGCCGCGCCGTTGTTCTCGCCCGGCACCTGCTGCGCGTTGAAGAGCGTCATCGGCGTGCCGTCGTAGGTGACGCTCACCGGCACGAGCGAGTTCTCGGAGGCGACGATCCCGACGAGGATCATGCGATCGTGGTCCCGCGGCGTCTGCAGGGCGTGGCTCACGTTGATGATGGGCGGCGACATCCCGATGGTGCCCAAGGTGCCGATCGTGCCCGAGTTGACGACGACGATGTCCGGCGTGACGACGCAGTTGCCGTTCGAGCAGATGGTCCTCGTCCCCGAGCACACGTCGCCGCAGTCGCCGCAGTTGCTGGCGGTGCCGAGCTGGGTCGTGCAGCCGTCGCGGGGGTCGCCGCAAGCCTTCCAGCCCGGGTTGCAGGTGGGCACGCAGGTGCCGGCCGTGCAGGCGGTGGCGCTCGCGTTCGCCTGGAGGCACCGGGTGTTGCAGGCCCCGCAGGCGTTGATGTCGCCGGAGGTGTCCTTCTCGCAGCCGTTCATCCCGTTGCCGTCGCAGTTGCGCCACAGGCCGCTGCACGCCGGGCTGCAGCCCGACGAGCTGCATTGATTGCTGGTGACGTGGGCGCTCGCCCCGCTCTGGCACACGAGGTTGCAGCCGAGGCAGTTGCTCTCGTCGCTCCAGAGGTCGATGTTGCAGCCGTTCCTCGGTACCCCGCAGTCGTCGTACTGCGCGCTCGTGCACACCGGGTTGCAGGTGCCGTCGAGGCACTGATTGCTGGTGGTGTGGATTGTGTTGCACTGGGTGCCGCAGGCGCCGCAGTTCCCCTCGTCGGTCCTGATGTTGGCCTCGCAGCCGTCGGTCAGCGAGCTGTTGCAGTTGCCGTAGTCCGCCCTGCAGCCGACGAAGGAGCACGCGCCGGTCTGGCAGGTCGCGGTGGCGTTCGCGTAGATCGTGTTGCAGTTGACGCCGCCGGCGGCCGCGCAGGCGCCGCAGTGGGTCTGGTTCGAGTTGATGTTCGTCTCGCAGCCGTTGTCCGGATTGCTGTCGCAGTCGCCCCTGCCGCTGTTGCAGGTCCTCACCTGGCAGGCGCCGCCCTCGCACTTGGGGGTGCCGTCGGCGATGGTGCACGTCTCGCCGCAGGCGCCGCAGTGGCTGAGGCTCGTGTCCGTGCTCGTCTCGCAGCCGTTGTCATAGCTGCCGTCGCAGTCGGCGAAGCCCGGCGCGCAGCGGTCGATGGCGCAGCCGGTGGCCGTGCACTTGCCGGTGCCGTTGGCGACAGTGCACAGGCCGCCGCACGTGCCGCAGTTCTCCGGATCGGCGGCCAGATTCACCTCGCAGCTGTCCTCGGGGTCGCCGTTGCAGTCGCCCCTGCCGGCCGGGCAAATCGTCTCACCGCACTCGCCGTCGCGGCACCAGGGCCTGCCGCCCTCCGTGGGCACGCACGCCATGCCGCACCCGCCGCAGTGCAGCACGTCGCGGGTTGTCGCCCTCTCGCAGCCGTCGGCGATGTCGCCGTTGCAGTCGGTGAAACCCTCGTCGCACTGGATCTTGCACTCCGACGCCTCGCAATACGCGTCGCCGTTCGCGGCCGGACACAGCTCGTCGCACCCGCCGCAGTGGCTCGCGTCGGTCGAGGTGTTCACCTCGCAGCCGTTCTCGGGATCGCCGTCGCAGTCGGCATAAGGCGCTTCGCACGCCTTGACCTTGCAGGAGCCGCCCTGGCACTCGGCGGTCGCGTGCGGCAGCGCGCACTTCAGGCCGCAGCCGCCGCAGTTGTCCGGGTCGGTGCGCACGTTCACCTCGCACTCACCCCCGGCCTGACGATCGCAGTTGGCGTAGCCGTCCGAGCAGGTGGGGCCGCACAACTCGTCGATGCAATCGTCGCTGAGGCAGTCCCTGCTCGAGCGGCAGCGCTCGCCGTCCTCGCAGCGCCCGCAGTCGGCGCCGCAGTCCACGTCGCTCTCGGTGCCGTTGGCCACGCCGTCGGTGCAGGTCGCCCCGACGCACAGGCCCTCTCGGCACACGCCGCTCTCGCAGTCGCCGGCCCCGTTGCAGTCCTTGTCGGTCGCGCACTTCTTGTCGCAGCTGCCGCCGCAATCGACGTCCGACTCCGAGCCGTCGCGGGCGCCGTTCATGCAGCCCGCTTCCTGGCACATGTTGTCGATGCACTCGCCCTCGGCGCAGTCGCGGCTCGCGGCGCAGGCGGAGCCGAGCGGGCACGGCTCGCACGGGCCGCCGCAGTTCAGGCCCGTCTCGCCGTCGGACTGCGTGTCGTCGATGCAGTGCGTCGGCAGGTCGGGCGGCGCGAACTGGAAGTCCGGCACGCTGCACGAGACGGCGGAGATCCCCGCCGTCAGCGCGGCGGCCGAGAACGCGCGGAGCAGCGCGAAGCAACGTAGAAGGGTCGGGGTCGACATCCAACGACAAAAGTACCATTCTCTGGCGGATTTCGCGGCGACAAATCGAGACAGCGTCAGGATCCGCGCGCAGAGCTCTGCCGGCATGCTCGCACCTCCGACGACGACGCGGCGCGGCGTCGCGCGCCGCGGAGGCCGCGCCGCCACGTTGACAGCGGCGGAGAAGGCAAGTCACTATGGTGAGCTCATTATGGTAAGCGCCGCATGAGGAATTTTCCACGAATGCTCCGCGTCGCATCGGTGCTGCTGCTGCTCCAGGCGCCCGCGCTCGCCCAGGACACCGACGAGCTCAAGCGAGCTCGCGCGCAGTTCCAGCAGGCGACCGAGCTCGAGCAGGCGGGCAACTGGTCCGCGGCCCTGCAGCAGTTCCGCGAGGTCGGCCAGGTGCGGATGACCCCGCAGGTTCGCTTCCACATCGCCGTGTGCGAGGAGAACCTGGGGCGGCTCGTGGCCGCGCTCGGCGGCTACGAGCTGGCGCTCGCGGAGGCCGACACCGTGGGGTCCGATTTTCGGGCCGAGGTCGAGCAGTCGATCGGCCGGCTACGCGCCAGGATCCCGAAGCTCGTCATCGTACGCGGCAAAGGGGCGGGCTCTGCGGCCATGGCGCTCGACGGCATCGCTCTCGGCGGTACGTCCATCGGCGTCGAGGTGCCGCTCGATCCCGGGCCTCACGCGCTCACCGCCAAGGCGCCCAACTACAAGCTGTTTCAAGAGACGGTGGAGCTGAAGGAGGGGGGGGTGACGCGCGTCGAGGTGACGCTCGAAGCGTTGCCGCAAGAGCTGCTGATCCGGGCGGGCGCCTTGGCGGAGAAGCCGCCGTCCAAGGTGGTGCCGTACGTTATCGGGGGCGTCGGCGCCGCGAGCCTGATCGGCTCCGGGGTGTTGTTCGTGCTCCGCCAGGGAGCGCTCGCGGATCTGGAAGACGCCTGCGGTCCGGGCGGCAAGTCGTGCCCGTCCTCGATGGCGTCGCGCTACGACGACCTCAAGTTCTATCACTACGGCGCGCAGGTGGCGCTCGGCGTCGGCGTCGCCGCGGTCGGCACGGCGACAGCGATCTTGCTCCTTCAGAGGAAGAAGCCAAAAGAGCCAGAGAAGACCTCGCTCGAGCTCGTGCCCGTCGCGGGCGGATCCGAGATCGGCGCGCGTCTCTCGGGAGCCTTCTGAGGGAGTCTAGAACCCCGGATCGTGCTTCCACGACCTGGGCGCCGCGGGCTGTTGCGTCGGGCTCGGCGCGCTGGTCGGATCGGCGGGCATGCTCCGACCGCGGGGCGCCGTGCTCGGACGTGAAGCCGGGCGCGGGGCCGGCGCTGCGCTGGCCGAGGCCGAGGCCGAGGCCGAGGCAGAAGGCTCGCCCGGGGGCGTGCCGGGCTCGGCCGCAGGGGGCGCCTCCGTTTCGGGGGGCGCGGGCGCCTCCGCGCTGGGGAGCGCCGGCGCCGGGGCGACGGGCGTGGCGACGGAAGGAAGCGGGGGCGGTGCGTCGGCGCGCTGGAGCAGCAGCACGGCGAGCAGGCCGGCGGCGAGGAGGCCGAGGAGCACGGCGGCGGGCAGCGCGCGGCTCCTGGAGCGCGCGAACGGCGGGATCTCGATGTCGGGCGTGCTCGTTCCGACCTCGCCCGCTGTCGCGCGGCGGATGTCGATGGTGTGGAAGGCGCTCACCGTCGAGTGACCCGTGCCGGTCACGTCGGAGATGCCGAGGTTGTTGCTCGGCGGGCTGCGGTCGGCGCGCTCCAGCGCCTCGGTGAGGGCCGCGCGCGTTTGCTGCTGCTGGTCCTCGAACAGCTCGCGGATGAAATTGGCGACGTCCTCGTCGGCGGCTCGCTGGCTGGGCGGCAGCGCCTTTTCGAGCGCGCGCAGCAGGTCTTTGGCCGTGGCGTAGCGCTGGTCGCGCTCTTTCTCGAGCGCGCGCAGCAGCACGGCCTCGAGCAACGGCGGGTAGCCGGGCAGGAACGTGTGCGGCGCAACCACCGGGTCCGGCGACGAGATGGCGAACAGCGTCGCGCCCTCGGATTCTCTGCGGAACGGGTGTGCGCCGGTGGTGAGCACGTAGAGCAAGATGCCCATCGCGAACACGTCGACGCGCCTGTCGATCGCGTCGCCGCGCACCGCCTCCGGCGCCGTGTAGCTCACCTTGCCCTTGAGCTGGCCGGCGCGCGTCGTGCTGTCGTTGAACGCGGTGGCCTTGGCCACGCCGAAGTCGACCACCTTGGCGTTGCCGTCGTACGTGACCAGGATGTTCTGCGGGGAGATGTCGCGATGCACGAGGCCGACGAGCTTGCCGCTCGCGTCCTTGAGCTCGTGCGCGGCGTGCAGGCCGGCGCAGGCCTGCACCACGATGCGCACGGCGATCGGGATCGGGATGCCGTTCTGCCTCTTGGAGGCCTTCATCACCTGGCTGAGCGGAACGCCGTCGATCCACTCCATCGCCAGGAACAGCACGCCGTCCTGCTCGCCGAGGTCGAGGATCTCGACGGCGTGCGGGTGGCGGATCTGGGACGCGAGCGACGCCTCCAGGAGGAACATGCGCTCGAACTGGTCGTCCTCGGAGAGCTGCGGCAGCATCGTCTTGACGGCGACGATCTTCTGGAAGCCGCGCGTTCCCTTCAGCCGCGCCGCCCACACCATCGCCATGCCGCCTGCCGCGATCGGCAGCAGCAGCTCGTAACGACCCAACACGGACCCGGGACCGAGCTCGGCCGGGGCGCTGGGTAAGGCATTCGGCGCAGGATTCACGCTACTCGCAAGGTTTACTACGTTCGGTGACTGTACGAGTGTGCGAAGAAACCAAGCAAGTGTCTAACGACAAGAAACACGCGGAGGCTGGCCGCTGTGTCGCACCAACGCCTACATCTCCCTTGCGTTCAGCGGCTGCCGGCGGCGACGCTTCGCAGGTGGACAGGTGAAGGCGGCCGGTCTGGTGCATGGATGGACTGTAGATGCAGCGTTGTTTTCCAGGAGAGTCGGATTGCACAGGGGGGTTCCGTGTCAACCGACGTGTGCCGCGTGGCTGTACGGTGGGACCGGTGATGGCGCGGGCCGTTCACCGCGCCGTTCAGAACGGCTCGCGCTGCGGCAGCTACAGAATTCGAGGGGATGCCTCGGCGCGGCCTGTCCAGCGTCACGCGGCCGCCGCGGAGCGCCGACGCTCACCACCAACCGATGTCCTGGATGACGGTGCCGATGTCGCCGTGGCGCACGAACGCCCGGTTCTGCCGGATCTCGTACGATTTCGGCGAGCCGTCGACGATGTCCTGATCGAAATGGTGGCACTCGAGCTTGTGGACGCCCTCGCCGTGCATCAAGGCGCCCTTCAGCTTGATGTACGTGCCGTTGTGGCGCATCTGGAGCACGCGGATCGCCTCGTGGCTCGCGTCGATGAGCAGCTCGAGGTGGACCGATTTCACCTCCTTCGGGTGGGAGGCGTCGAACGCGAGACTGACGGCGATGCCGGCGTCGAGCAACGCGTCGATGTCCGATGTTGAGAACGTCTCGTACACGGTGATCTTCGCCATCACGCGCTCCTTTCGAGGGGGTGCCCGGGGCCGTGCCACGCACGGAGCGACGAGCAGGGGATCCCCGGCGCAGCGCGGCCGGAGACGTGGTCTGGAGGGAACGACGGCATACCCCCCATGAAGCCTGGCTACTGCAAGGCTCCTCGGGATGCAAGCGACCGGCGCGTGCCGCGCGCGCGCTGGTCCGGTGTGCGTCCGGGTACAGGACGTCACGCCATCAGGCCATCAGGCCATGGATCCGTGAGGCCATCGGTTCGGCGGTTGATCGGTTCACCGCGGAACTCGTCAACGGAGGCGGTCGAGCTCGCCCTTCACGGACGCGAGGCGCGCCTCGCGCTGCGCTTCGAGCTGCTCGAGGCGGCGGCGGGCGCCGGACAGCTCGTCCTCCAGCGCGAGGATGCGGACGACCAGCGGGTTCGCGCCGGCCGGCGATCCGCTCTTGTCGCCGAGCGCCTCGAGGTGCTCGCGCAGCCGCGCGAGGTCCTTCTCGATGCGGCCGATGCTCGCGCTCTCGGCCGCCTTCTCCCGATCGGTCTTCTCCACCTCCTCGAACAGCCTCGCCGCGGCGCCCAGCGCGGCGCGGTCCGCGGCGGTCAGCGCGGCGACGTCGGCCTTCTCCCGCAGCGCGCGCGACGAGAGCGAGCGCACGTCGTGCGAGCGCTGGAGCGCCTCGTCGATCGTCACCTCGCGCTCCAGCTTGCTCCGCGGCCCGATCCGCAGGACGCCCAGAGGCCTCCCGCTCGCCTCGTCGAAGTCCACCGCGTCGAAGCCCCGGGCGCTGGCGTTCTTCACGATGTCGAGCGCCACGTGGACGCGCCGCCCCTCACCGCCGCGGTTCTCGACCGCATACGTGCGCCGGTGCTTGCGGACGAAGTGCTCCGTGAGGCGCCCGCCCTCGAAGACGAGCCGCTGCGTCGCGTCCTCCGGGCGCCGCGCGGCGGTCCGCAGCGCGACGTCGAGATCGACGCCGAACAGGAGGAACGCGCGCTCGCCCGGCTTGAGGCGCGGCAGCCCCGTCTCGCCCGCGAAGCCGCTCGCCTCGTAGACGGCGACGGGCCCCGCGGGCAGCGTCTGCGCGGTGGTGTTCGCGAGGCGCGCGCCGCTGCGGCCCCGCTCCTGCTCGCCCTCGAACCACGTGAGCCGCTGCGCCTCGACGTCCTGCTGCGTGAAGGGGACGAGCGCCGAGCCGTGGGCGCGCAGGTGGAGCCCCCCGGCGAGCCGGTACGTGAACAGCGCGCCGTTCTCGACACCGACTGCCTGCGCGACCTCGGCGAGGTTGCCGATGCTGAGCGCCTCGCTCTCCTCGGTGCTCCCGTCGGGGAGGGTCATCCCGCTGCCCGTCCCCGAGAGCCCCATGCCGTGGCTGCCCCCCAGCCGGCCTTCGCCGCTGCCGAAGCCCATCGAGGTGATCGACCCGTCGGCGTTGTCGCCCCAGATCTGGTCGGGGGTCCTGTCCGCGAGCTGCGGGATGGTCGAGAGGCTCTCGTCCGGATGGGCGAGCCCTCTGCGCGCGTAGCGCGGGGCGCTCAGCGGGAACAGGAACGAGTCCGGCCGGCCGTTGACGAGCTCCACGCTGACGCCCGCCCAGGGCTCGTCGGTGTCGTTGTGGACGAGCGCCCAGCCCTGCAGCTTCGCGCGCCCGCCGTCGAGGAGCAGCCGGTACGTGGAGCGCCACACCGGCGTCTCCGCGATGTAGCCGAGGCGCACCGGCGCCGCGCTCTCCGCGAGGACGCGCAGGCTGCGGCGGATCTGCGCCGCGCGCCCCGACAGCGCGCCCACGGCGGCGCCGAGCCGGCCCGCGACGATGGGGTCGACGGGGCGCACCTGGTCGACGCGCGAGGCGCGCAGGCGCCGGATCGCGCCGCCACGCTGGATCAGGGTGAGGTACAGGTCCTCCTGGGTATCTGGCGCGACGGCGGCGCGCTCCTGCCGTCCGGCCTCGAGCGCGGGGGCCTTCCCGCCGGTCCCCGCGGCGGCGACCGAGGCGGCCCGCGGCGAGAGATGTATCGGCGGGGCGTCCGTCACCTCGGCGAGCTGGCCGCTCCACGCCTCGGCGCCGGCCTTGATCTCGACCTCGATGCCGCGCAGGCTCTCCAGCACCTCGCGGTACGTCACGGGCGCGTCCGACTCGACCGGCAGCGCGGCGAGCGATCGGCTCAGCCCGCCGCTCAGCACGCTGTCGAACTCGATGCCTGTCACGCGCGCCTCTCCGCTGGAGAGCACGATCAACGTCTTGAGGGCGTCATCGACGTGCGAGGCCGGCACAGGCAATGAATCGCTGCTCGACGAGATGTCTCCGCTGCGCTCGAAGTATCCGACGCCTGTCTCGTACAGCCGCAGCTTCTTCAAGGGAAGCGCCGACGCGACGGCCGGCGAGGCCGCGGGGGGCACGTGACACCCGGCGATCAGGACAAGGGTGCTCAGCGCGGCGGCTCGACGGCAGACCACCGCCAGTGGGGCAAGCATGCGCGTCACGACACCGTGGCTCCCGCGAGGTTCCCGGGCGCCGCGCCGGAGCGCCTTTCCGCCGTCCGTGCTAGGGTCCGCGGGCGTTCCAGCGCCCGAGATCGCGCGGATCCGCTGGGCCGCCCGGTCCTGACCTGATGACCTTCATCCCGCTGCAACCGCCCGATCTGCCCCCCATCCGCGCGCGGGGGACGCCGCGCTGCCGCGGCTGCGGCTTGCCGCGGGCGATGTGCCTCTGCGGCGCGCTGCCCCGGCTCCCGGTGCGGACGCGCGTCGTGCTGCTGACGCACCGGATCGAGCGCACCCGGAGCACCAACACGGGTCGGCTCGTCGCGCGCCTGCTCGAGGGCGCCGAGGTGCGCGTGCGCGGCGAGATCGAGCCGCGGCCGCGGCCGCCGTTGCCGGAGGGGCGCCGGCTCATGCTCTTTCCGTCGCCGGGCGCGCGCGCCCTCTCGCCCGACGACGTGCGCGGCGAGCCGGTGGTGCTGCTCGTCCCCGACGGCAACTGGAACCAGGCGCGCCGGGCCTTCCACCGCGATCCCGACGCGCGCGGCGCCGAGCCGGTCACCCTGCCGGAGGGCGCGCCGAGCCGCTATGGCCTGCGGCGCGCGCCGCACGAGGGCGCCCTGTCGACGCTGGAGGCCGTCGCGCGCGCGCTCGGGTTGCTGGAGGGCGCGGCGGTCGAGCGACGGATGATGGAGGCGTTCGACGTCTGGGTGCACCGCGCGAGGTGCGTGCGGCTCACCGGAAAGCTCGAGGGAGGGGAGGCGGCCTGCGGCGACGAGGACGGCGACGAGGCCGTCCCGGGCCGCGACGTTCACGGACCCGAGGGCCCGTGAACGTGCGCCGCGCCCGTCAACGGAAGTTCTGCACTGCCCAGACGCTCCCGTCCGGGAACGTGTGGAACCCGCAAGCCACCTCGGTGAACTCGGGGTTGCTCATGTTGATGTAATGGCCGTGCTTGTTGAAATCCTCGCCGGGCCCCTCGTCCCACATGAGCTGCAGGCACGAGGCGATCATGGATTGCGGCGGACCGGGCCACCCGGGGCATTCGTTCTGCGCCCTCTCCTTGCAAGCGCCGAACGCGCCGTGCGGCGTATTGGTGTTCCCGTCGGACTCGCACTCTTCATCGGAGCATGACTCCGCATCGGTCCAGCGCCCGAGGGGCGGCAAGCCGAGCGTGGCGCGGTGCTTGTTGATCGTATCGACGCAGAGCTGCGCTGCGCCCGTCGCGCCGTCGCTGCCGCCGGTGCCGCCAGCCGGTGAGCCGCCGGTGCCGCCGGTGCCGCCGGTGCCGCCGGCCGGTGAGCCGCCGGTGCCGCCGGTGCCGCCGGTGCCGCCGGCCGGTGAGCCGCCGGAGCCGTCGCTGCCGCCGGTGCCGCCGGCCGGTGAGCCGCCGGAGCCGTCGCTGCCGCCGGTGCCGCCGGCCGGTGAGCCGCCGGTGCTCCCGGAGCTCCCAGCGCTTCCGGTGGTCGAGCCGGCGTTGCTGCCGGTTGTCGGGCCGCCGGAGCCGTCGCTGCCCCCGGTGGCCGCGGTGGTCGTCGAGCCGGCGCCGCCGGTGCTCGCCCCGCCGGCGGGCGCGCCGCTGGAGCTCCCGTCGCCCGCGCCGCTCGACGGTCCGCTCTCCTCGCTCTCGCTCGACGCGCCACCCAGCTCGCCAACGCAGCCCGACAGCACGGAAGCAATGAACGTCGCGGTGAGCACAATGGCTCGTGAGTGAACCCAAGAGTGAAGCATGGGTGGAGTCTATGGCACTTCCGACTCACGCTCAAATTTGGCCGATCTCGCTGGAACTTTGCGTTCGTGATCGGTGTTGTGGGCTTTCGATGTCTCCTGTGCGAAGGCAAGCGCGTGTGTCGCACAGGGCGTGGTTCTGTCGGTGTTTGTTTCAGTTGCGCGAGACAAATATTGAAAGAAGAGAGCCGCCAGGAGCACCAGGAGGGAGAGATGTTGTTTGTCTCTCTCAGGGCTCAGCGTTGGTGCATCTATCCAGTTGACGCCGGGACGATGATTGCGTGCGCCGCCAGCCCTCCCCGTCCCCCGAGGCGCGCTACGGCGCCGGCGCTGGCGACCTGCGCAGCTTTCCCCCGCGCCCCGCTCCGCTGCGCGACCGGATCGACGCCGCGAGGACCCGCGCGCCACGCGCTCGCGGCGGCGCGTCGCGCGCCATGGCGAAACGAGAACAAGAATACGGAGGCGGCGAGGGCACCGAGCGACCGCTGTCGCCGTGCCCTCGTCGCCTCCGTGGCTCAACCACCGCGATCGTGCTGCTGCGGCGCGCTCCGCGCCCGAGCCCTCGTCAGGCCAGGTTGGCCCCGTTCGCGTGCTTCGCGTGGCTCGCCTTGTCCGCGGACGTCTTCTTGTAGCCCGCCGGCAGGAGCGCCTCGTAGCCCTCGGCCAGCCGCTGCTCGAACTCCGCCTTCAGCTCCTTGCCGAGCTCGGAGAGGCGCTTCTCGTCGATGGCCTCCTCGACCTTGGGGAAGAGCTCCTCCTCCTCCTCCTCGACGTGGTGCTGGATGAGCTCCTTCAGCGTCGTCACCCGCGCCTTGAACGAGATGTCCTCCGGGTCGGTCGCGAGCAGCCGCTTCAGGGCGAGCTCCGCGATCGCGTGCTCCTCGTAGCTCTCGAGGATCAGGTCTTCCTTGATCTGCCGCACCGCGGGATAGAAGCTCTCCTGCTCGATCGCCATGTGCGCGACGAGCTCGTTCGCGAGCTCCGCGAGCAGCGGCGCCGGCTCCGACTTGCCGCCCTCGATCTGCTTGAACAGAGACTCTACCTTGCGGTGCTGCTTCTCGAGCAATGAGGTCGCTTTCATCGTTCTGCCTCCAACGTGCGCGCCGCGCCTCGGCACGGCCGGGGTCCTTCGTGTGTCATCGCCGACCGCGGAGCGTCTCGTGTGCAGACCCTCCCGCCAGCTCTCCAGGCGCGCCGAGCCCGGGTCGAGCGCCTGGGCTCGCCCCCGGGCCCGGACAGCCTGAGCGATTCGGATCGTCATGCCGCGCTGAGCGCGCGCCGGCTCGAGGGCCCGGCCCGCGCTCGGCGTCAGTCCGTCTTGTCCTCGATCTTGTCCCCCACGTCCTCGGCTGCGTCGCCCGTCGACTCCGCGGCGTCCTTCGCCTCGTCCTTCACGTCGCGCGCAGCGTCGTCCACGGCCTCGCCCGCGTTCTCGGCAGGCCCCTCCGGCTGAGGCTTGCTGCCACCGCACCCGACGACCATGCCGCCCACGAGCAGCGACAGATACAATGTTCTCACGGTGCCGTTCCTCCCATGCGCCCGGCGGGGTCTGCTCCCGGAGCGCGTTCAACATCCCTCGATGACTCTTCGCTTCAGCGCCCCACGTCCAGCAACGCTCGGGCCAAGCGACGCCATGAGCCCGCGCGCCTTCCTCGCCGTTGCGTCTCCGCTCCCGGGGTGCGCCCCCCTGAGACATATCGCCTCGACCGTGGCGTCCTGCGACGCGCAACGCCCGCCCGCCCGCGCCGCGCCGCGCGCGTGCCCGCTGCCTGGACAATCCGCCGGGCGGCGCCGCAATGCGGTCGCATTCGCTTGGCCTCGGTGCTGATCGGAGCAAGAATCCGCCCGGGAACCGCGACATGATTCACGATATTGCCCGGGCGCTCGGCGCCATCTTCACAGGCGAGCGGGCCTGCCTGCTGCACGCCGTCGTCCCGGCGCATGTCCACGGCCACACGCTCGCGCTGCTGCGGGCCCTGGGCGAGGCAGGCCCGTCGCCCCGCCCGGTGTGGGTCCTTGCCGACCCTGTCTACGGGCCCAGCCGGGGCTGGGCGGCCCGCGAGCGCTCACTGGCGCGCGAGCTCGGCCCCCTGCCGGCGCCTTCACCTGGGACGCTCGAGCCCGATCCCCCGGGCGAGCCGCTGAGCGCGTTCGCGCGCGTTCTCGCGGCGCACCTCGCCGCCCGCGCGCCGGGCGGCCCCGTCGTTGTGCTCGCGCCGCAGCACATCGACGACCCCCCGGCGTACGCCCGGGACCTCCTCTGGCTCACGCAGCGCCCCGAGCTCGTGCCCGCGCGCTGGGTCCTCGTGGACGCTGTCCACTCCAGCGTGGGCGACCTGCTGGCGCGCGTCGGCGAGGGCGCGTCGCGCGTCCTGTGGCCGGAGGCGGACGGCGCGGCTGTGATCGAGCTCGAGCGCCTGCTCACCGATCTCTCGGCCCGCGGGCGGCGCCTCCCGGCCGACCTGGAGATGCGCATCGGGCCCGGCTCGCCGCTCCGCGCGCCCGAGCTCCTCCCGCTGCGGCGCCTCCTGCACGAGGCGGACAGATGCTTCCACGCGGGACGGCACGCCGAGGCGGCGGAGCTCCAGAAGCAGACCGAGGAGACGCTGGCGAGCCGCGGGCTGGGCGAGGAGGCCGTTCACGTGGGCATGCAGCGCGCGCGCTCGCTGATCGCGGCGGGGGTGGTGGACGAGGGGCACCGGGTGTTCGTCGCGGCGCTGAAGGAGGCCGAGCGGCGCGGCCTGCTGGGCGTCGTCCCCGAGGCCTACGCCTCGCTCGGCAGCCTCCACAGCAAGCAGCGCCGCTTCCTGGACGCCTCGGAGGCCTACTCCCGCGCCGGAGAGCTCGCGGACCGCCGCGGCAGCCACGATTTCGCGGCGGACATGCACCGCTGCGCCGGGCACGCGGCGCTCAACGCCGACATGCCGGACGCCGCCGCGCGGGCGTGGCGGCGGGCCTTCGAGCTGCTCGGCTCGGTGGCCCCGACCGTCGGCGCGCTGGACAAGCCGCAGCAGATCGTCATCCTCGGGCTCGCCCTCGCCGACGTCTTCGAGACGCACGGCAACCTCCCCGCCGCCCGCGGCCTGCGGGGGCACGCCGAGGCGATCGAGACGCGCAACCCGCGGCGCGCGGAGACGTGGAGTTGAGACGCCCGGTTCGATGACGGGGAAAGAAGAGGAACCACGGAGCACACGGAGGGGTGCAGAGGCACAGAGTTTTATCTCTCTCCCTCACGCCTCTGTGCCCTCTGTGCCTCTGTGGTTCGTTCTCTCCGGCATGACACCAGGGCCGGGCCTATGCGCGACGCCGTCCCCGCCATGGCGGCGCCACCCGCACGGAGCGCCTCACACCCCCGAAATCGCTTGATTTGAGCCTCATGGCCGCCTGGTACGCGATCTGCCGTGGGCGCCGCCCATGGGAGACGCCGACATCACCTTGCGCCACCTCGCCCGGAGACGCCCCGACGACCTGGTGCGCGCGTTCGTTCCGGAGGGCCGCCAGATCGAGATCCTCGGCTGGATCGACAGTCAGGTCACGAACATCGAGCGCCGCCTCGACAAGGCCGTGCGCCTGCGCATCGACGGCGAGCCGCGGGTGCTGCACGTCGAGTTCTGCTTCGCGCTCCGTGACGAGGTTCCCGATCGCGTCTTCGAGTACCTCGGCTTTCTCTTCGCCGCGCTCCGCCTCGAAGCTCCCGGCGAGCCCGTGCCGCCGATCGAGAGCGTCGCCGTGGTCCTGTCGGGCCGCAAACGACGCTTGCCGGCGACAGGTAAGCGCCGCATCGCCTGGCCGGGGCGGCCGTTCAGCGGGGCGCACTTCCGCGTCGACGCCGTCTACCAGCGCACGATCAAGGAGCTGCGGGCGCGCGGCAGCGTGCTCTGGCTGGTGTTCGCCCCGCTCGCGCGCGATGCGACCGCGGCGGCGCTGCGGGAGGTCGTCGCGGAGATCCACGCCGGGGCGGCGAGCGCCGAGGAGCGGGCCGAGCTGTACACGGCGCTGCTGGTGATGGCGACCATCGATCCCTGGGGGCATACTCTGCTGAAGGAGCTCGTCATGATGGTGGAGGACAAGGAAGAAGGGCTGCTCCGGCGCACGCCGATCATCGGGGAGATGATCATCGAGGCCGAGCGACGAGGAGAGGAGCGGGGAGAGCTGCGGGGGGAGCAGCGAGGAGAGCAGCGAGGAGAGCAACGGGGAGAGCGGCGCGGGGAAGAGAGGGCCATCGCGGAGCTGCTCGGTCGCCTCTTTGCTCGTCGGATCGGGCGACGCCCGACGGCCGAGGAAGAGCGCTCGATCGTCGAGCGCTCCCGCGCGATCGGGCCGGGCGAGGTCGAGGATGCCTTGCTCGACCTCGACGGCGAGGCGCTGATTCGCTGGCTCGCGGAGCCGGAGCGCCGATCCTGAATCCTCCAGCCGGATGAAGCGCCGGCCCCGCGATCACCGCTGCGCGGGCGCGGGTCGCGCCACCCGGCTCGGACGCTCCCCCGCCACGCCGCCCGCGCGAGGCGCCCGCGCGCGGCGCCCTCTCACCCGGGGCTCGACGGATCCGCGGGATCCGTGCCGGCGTCGCGCTCATCGCCGTCGCGGAGCCCATCGCTGTCGCGGTCGACGCCGCTCCGCACGCCCGATCCAGGCGGCATGCAGGTGTACGTCAACGGGCGCCCCGTGAGGAGGGAGAGCCAGCGCAGCCCGAGATCGCCGACCGGCGGGGCCGCGCTCCGATCCGTGGTGAACTGACCACCTCCCGCGTAGAGGAGACCGACCTCCTCCAGGAAGAGCGGGAGCTTCGCCACGAGATCGCACTCCCCGGCCTCCGCGCGCTCGACGAGCAGATCGATCCGCGGCCAGGCCGCCGCCGCGTTGTGCGCGCCGAGCGTGACCTGCTGGCCGACGATCGGCGCGAGGTTCGTGTCGAAGGCGAGCATGAACTCCACGGCCTGCTCGCGCAGGATCACCCCGGAGGCGTCGAGCGGGAAGCCGTTCGGCGTGAAGACGCCCTCCTCGAACCCGATCGCCTGGTGAAAGCGGAAGAGCGTGTCCATGACGCCGTCATGCATGAACCCGAAGCCGCGGATCTGGTCGCCCATGAAATCGTTGTCTCCCGGGTGGAAGAGGCTCGGGACGGCGGCCATGCCGAACATGCCAACCTTCTGGTACAGGTTGCGCAGGTGAGGGTTCTTGAAGCTCTGGCCGTTCTCCTGCCCGACGCTCGAGCCGTCCGTCCCGAAGAAGCCGGGGAAAGGCTCGCTCGTGCCGGCGTTCCCGTCCGGGTCCAGGCTGTGGCAGGACGCGCACGAGAAGGTCCCGTCGACGCCCTCGCGGACGAAGTGATCGCGCCCCGCCTGCTGACCGGGCGTGAGGGAGTTGTCGAGGCTCCGGATCGGATTGGGCGGATACGTCACCTGGAGCGTGAAGTCGGTGAACGCCTCCATGTCGTCGTCGGGAATGGGCGCGTGCCGGCCGAGCAGGTTCGTGAAGCCGGCCTGGAACCGCCGGAACGCCGCGCGCTCGTCGAACGCCCCGCTGTCCGGCTGCGCGCTGGGCTCGTCAAGGCCGCCCGTGCGGTCGCCGCGCCAGTGCATCGGCCCGTGGTTGGCGAGCCCGCGCAGGCTCTGGGTCGTCATCGGCCCCTTCATCGGCTTCAGCGTTGTGTCGGCGGGGAAAGGCGGGTTGATGCTCGTGAACGGCCCGGGGTTCGCCTGGGTGACCTCGTCCGGGTTGCCGAGATCCCACGCCAGGCTGTCGAGATCGCCGAAGACATGGCAGCTCGCGCACGACGAGTCGCCGTGGCTCGACGTGAAGCTCGCGTCGTACAGGAGCGCCCGCCCGCGGACCACGCTCGGCGGCTCGGGGTTGTGGAGCGCGACGTGCGCGATCTCGACGCCGCCGGCCGTGTCGATGATCGAGATGGAGTTGTCGAAGCGCGTGAGCACGTACAGCCGGCCGCGCGGCTGATCGAGCGCGAGCCCGCTCGGCCCGCCCCCGCTCACCGGGATCTGGCGCGCGAGGCTCGGCACGAAGGTGTCGCCCTCCAGCTCGGCCGTCATGAAGACCCCGATCTTGCTCGAGCTGAACGCGGCGACGTAGAGCTTCGCGCCGTCGGCGGTCACCGCCATGTCGAGCGGCGTGGCCAGGCTCTTCGCGTTCTCCGGGTTGGGCACGGGCGCGCAGCACGTCGCATAATCGATGTGCTTGTTCAGGTGCCGCGGCGCGGCCGAGCCGCCGCTCAGCACGGTGATCCGGCTCTCGTGCAGGTGTCCCCGGACGCTCGATCCGGCGAAGGTGCCCGGGCCCTCGAAGCGCTCCAGGTTGAACGCCTCGGTGTTGGAGACATAGACCTTTCCGTTCACCGGATTGACGGCCATGTTGTAGAGGATTGTCCCCACGCCGGTGAAGAAGCCGGCGCTGCCGGGGCGCTGGTGCGGGGGATTGGCGGTCGCGTCGATGACGAAGACGTCCTTGTCGGGCAGCGAGAAACGGACCTCGTCGTCCCAGGTGCGCCCCGCGATGTCGACCCAGTTGGCGCCGTCGTGGCGGACGATGAGCGATGTCTGCGGCTGCGGCTCGCCGAGGAAGTTCGTGTGCGGCGGCGGCAGCCCGCCGCCCTCCTCCACGAGCACGCGGTGCACGGCCGTCGTGCGGTTGCCGGTGTGGAAGCCGGCGGCGTACACCGAGGCCCCGTCCGGGCTGACCGCGAGCGCCCTCGGGGTGTCGGTGAACAGGGTGAGGATCGTGAGGGGCGCGCCGCCGAGCGACGCGTCGGCGGCGACGGCGCTCGCGTCGAACACCCAGACGTCCGCGCGGCCGACCCCGGGCGTCGTGAGCTGCGGATCGAACGGCGCGTTCTGGCCCCGGTGGGCGGCCGTGATGAACGCGCGCGAGCGCCCGGGGCCCGCGAAGACGATGTCGCGCGGCTCGTCCCCGACGAGGAGCGTGCGCACGACCCGCGGGCGTGAGGGGGACGAGACGTCGACGACGCTGACGCTGTCGGAGAGGTGATTGACGACCCAGACCTCGCCGCCATTGCGCGCGGCGACGGCGACGGGCTCCAGGCCCACGCTCACGGAGGAGAGGCGCACGAGGCCGCCCGGCGTGACGCGGAAGATCTCGAGGCGATTGTCGGGTGTATTGGCCGCGAAGAGCAGCGCGCGGCTCGGCGAGAGCGCGATCGGCCGGACCTGGCCGCTCTCGAAGAGGGTATACGACGGCGCCGCCCTCGCCGGGCGCGCGGCCATTAGCAGGCACGCGAGGACGGCGGCGGCGACGAGCAGTGAATCGAGGGCGCGTGAATGACGGCGCGCGAGCATCCAGATCTCCTTGCAAGCGGGTAGAATGAAGTATCCCCTCAGCGTAGGACCGCACGGCGGCGCCCTGGAATCAAGTCGATCGTGGGTTCGTCGCGGCGCGGTTGCGGCGCGCTCTCCGCCCGCGCTCGCGCGCGCGCCGCCCAGCCAGGCGTGTGCCGTCCGAGCGACGCGCGCGAGCAACGCGGCCAGCGACGCGCGCGAGCGCGGGCGGAGAGCGCGCCGGAACGGGGAGCGAGCCGCCGCGCGAGAGTCCCGCTAGGCTCCGGCGCCCCATGACCTCGGAGGCCCTCCTCGCGCTCGCCATCCTCGCGCTCACGATCGTCCTCTTCGTGAGCGATCGCCTGCGGCTCGACGTGGTGGCGATGATGTCGTTGCTCGCCCTGACGATCTCCGGTGTGACCGCGGTCCCGGACGCGCTCGCCGGGTTCTCGAACCCGGCAGTGCTCATGATCGCCGGCCTGTTCGTCGTCGGCGCCGCGCTGACCGACACGGGGGTCGCCGACTGGCTGGGCCAGCGCCTCGAGCGCTTCGCCCGCGGCGGGGAGGCCAAGGTCATCGCGGTGGTGATGGGGGCGACCGCGCTCGTGTCCGCCTTCATGAGCTCCACGGGCACCGTGGCGATCCTCCTGCCGGTGGTCGGGACGCTCGCGCTCCGCCGCGGGATCGCGCCGGCGCGGCTCTTCATGCCCGTCGCTTTCGCGGCCCACCTCGGGAGCAACCTCACGCTCATCAGCACGCCGCCGAACCTGCTCGTGAGCGAGGCGCTCCGCGCGGCCGGCCGCGAGCCGCTCCGCTTCTTCAGCTTCACCATCCCCGGCGTCGTCGTGCTCGCGGTCGGCGTCGCCTACATGATCTCGATCGGCCGCCGCGCGCTGCCCAGCCAGGAAGACAGGGCGGACGCGGGCGCGCCGCGGTCGCTCTCGCTCGACGACCTCTCGATGGAGTACGGCCTCGGCGGCGCCCTGCGCGCGGTGCGCGTCCCGCCCGGCGCGAGGCTCATCGGCCTCACGCTCGGAAAGGCGAACGTGCGGGCCGACTTCGGCGTGACCGTCGTCGGCATCGCGCGCCCCGGGCCGGGCGGCCTCGAGGCGCAGCGCGTGGTGCCGCAGACTGTGTTCTCCGCCGGCGACGAGCTGCGCTTGCTCGGGAGCGACGAGAAGATCGCGGCGCTCACCGAGAGCTTCGGCCTCGAGGCGCTCCCCGCGCGCCCCATCTTTTCGCTGCCCCCCGAGGAGTCGCTCGCCGAGGTGGTGCTGCCGCGGCGCTCCGGCCTGGCCGGGCAGACCCTGAGGGACGCCAGGTTCCGCGACCGCTACCGCGCGAGCGTGCTCTCGATCCGGCGCGGCGAGGGCTGGCTCCCTGTGTTCCACGCGACGCCCGAGCTGCGCGATCTCAAGCTCCGCGCCGGCGACACGCTGCTCGTGAAGGGGCGGCTCAAGCACCTGAAGAACCTGCGGGACGAGCGGCGGGACCTCGTGCTGGTCGCCGAGCCCGACGCGCGGGGCGACGTCCTCGTCGATCGCGAGCGCGCCGCCGTCGCCGTGTGCATCACCCTGGGCATGCTCGTCTGCATGGCGCTCGGGTGGCTGCCCAACGTCATCGCCGTGCTGCTCGCCGCTGTCCTCCTCGTGCTCGCGCGGTGCGTGCGCCCTGCGGACGTCTACCGCGCCGTGAACTGGGAGAGCGTCGTGCTCATCGCCGGGATGGTCCCCCTCGCCACCGCGCTCGAGCGCACCGGCGCGATGGGCGCCGCCGTCTCCGCCGTCGAGGGGCTCCTGGCGGGGGCGCGCCCCGCGGTGGTCCTCGGCCTGCTCGTCCTCGCCACGTCGGCGATCGGCATGGTCCTCTCGAACACAGCGACGGCCGTGCTCATGGCCCCCCTCGCTGTCCGCCTGGCCGGCGCGCTGGGCCTCGCGCCGGAGCCGCTGCTCCTCGGGGTCGCCTTCGCGTCCTCGGCGGCGTTCGCCACGCCGATCGCCTCTCCGGTGAACATCCTCGTCATGGGGCCCGGCGGCTATCATTTCAAAGACTTCACCCGCGTCGGGCTGCCCCTGCAGCTCCTCGTGCTGGCGACCGCGGTGATCGTCATCCCGCTCGTCTGGCCCTTCTGAGCGCGCGCAAACGCGCCTCCGCTCCATGCCGGCTATCGCCCGATGTGGAGAATCCAGAGAGCGCCGCCGATGTCGTGTCATGTCATCTCGGGCGACGGCTCGCTCGCCGGGACAGGCGTGCTCCCGTCGGAGACCGGCTCCAGCGCGGGCGTACCGGCGGCGCCCCGGAGCCACATCTTGCGGATCCCGGAGCGATCCTGTAGCGGAGGATCCACGGTGATCGCCCTCGTGGACCTCACGCATGCCGCGACGCGCCCGACGCGCGCGCCGACTGCCAGCGTCCCTGTCTCGCCGCCTCCGCCGCGGGGAGACGCATGAGGGAGCGGCTCGAGAGCCTGCTCCTCGTCCTCGCCGTCGGCTCCGTCGTCGCGATCGGCGCCAAGCGCGTCGGGGTTCCTTACAACGCCGCGCTCGTCCTCATCGGGCTCCTCCTCGTCGTCCTCGACGTGCTGCCGAACGCGCCGATGGACCCGGAGGTCATCCTCATCGCGTTCCTCCCGGTGCTCGTCTTCGAGGGCGCCCTGGCCGCGGACGCGGACAGCCTGCGCGCCGCGAGCCGGCCCATCCTCGCGCTCGCCGTGCCGGGGGTGCTCATCTCGCTGCTCGGCACCGCCGCGGTGGCGACGCTGGTGCTCGACCTCCCGTTCTCGGCGGCGCTCCTCCTCGGCGCGCTGCTCGCCATCACCGACACAGTGAGCGTGCTGCTCGCCTTCCGGAGCGTCCGCGTGCCGCACCGGCTGGCCGCGATCATGGAGGGAGAGAGCCTCTTCAACGACGGCACGGCGCTCGTGCTCGTTGTGCTCGCCTCGCGCGTGCTCGCGAGCGGCACGTTCGACCCGATCGAGACCTTCCGCGCCCTCTCGATGGCGATGCTCGGCGGCGCCGTCCTCGGCGGCGCCTTCGGCGCCCTCGGCGCGGTCCTGCTCCGCCGCACGCCGGATCACCTGACCGCGATCCTCGCCTCGCTCGTGCTCGTGTTCGCCACGGCCCTGCTCACCGAGCGGCTCCACGCCTCGCCGGTCATCGCCGTCGTTGTCGCCGGCGTTGTCGTCGGCAAGGCCGCGCGCCGCCACCTCGAGCCCTCGCGCGTGCTCGCGCTCGAGGGGTTCTGGGAGACGACCGGCTTCTTCCTCAACGTGCTGCTCTTCCTGCTCGTCGGCATGCAGATCCAGGCGGAGATGCTCGTGCGCGAGGCGGCCTCCATCGGCCTCGCGCTCATCGCCCTGCACGCGGGCCGGGCGGTGGCCGTCTACGGCTGCTTCGGGGCGCTCCGGGCCATGACGCGGGAGGTCGTGCCGTTCCGCTGGCAGCACGTGATGCTTGTCGGCAACATCAAGGGCGCGCTCTCGATGGCGGCCGTCCTCAGCCTCCCGAAGGACATGCCGTTCCGCGAGCGGCTGATCACGATCGTCTTCGGCGTGACCTTCGTGACCCTCGTCGCGCAGGCGCTGCCGTTCGCGCGGCTGCTCAAGTTCCTCAATGTCGCGGCCCCGAGCACCGACGCCGCGCTCGACGCCGCGAAGGCGACGCTCATCGCCGCGCGGCGCGGCCACGCCGAGCTCGACGACCTGCTCGCCGCGGGGCTCGTGTCCCGCAAGGAGCACGCGGAGCGCCGGGCCGCGTTCCAGCGCCAGGTGATCGCGGCGGAGGTCGCGCTCCAGTCGCCGCAGGGCGAGGCGGTGCGCGACCACCTCACGGACCTCGCGCTGCTCACGGCGCAGAAGGCGGCGGTGCTCGACGCGGCGAGGCGCGGGCTCATCGCCGACGAGACGGCGAACGCCCACGTGGGCGAGATCGATCGCGAGATGATGAAGCTGCACGAGCATGAAGGAGGCGGCTGAGATGCGCGTGCTCATCGTGGGCGCCGGGCGCGCAGGGCTGAGCGTGGCTGTGCACCTCGCGCAGACGGGCCACGAGGTGACCATCGTCGATCGCGACGACGCGATCGCCACGAGCGCCTTCGAGCGCCACGGCCTCGTCTCGCTCGTGGGGGACGCGACCGACGCCGGGCTCCTCAAGGAGGCCGAGGTGGGGCGCGCCGACGTGGTCGTGGCCATGCTCCGCCGCGACGCGGACAACCTCGCCGTCGCGCTGCTCGCCCAGGCCGCGGGCGCCAAGCGCGTGATGGTGCGCATGCGGGACCCCGACTACCGCAGCGTGTACGTGCGCGCGGGCGTGCACCGGATCCTCTCCGAGATCGACGTCTTCATCGGCGCGATGGCCACCGCCATCGAGCACCCGGGCGTCCGCCACGCGATGGTGCTCGGCACAGGCGAGTCCGTGGCGTTCGAGCTCGACATCCCCGTCGACTCGATGGTCGCCGGCCGCACCGTGAGCGTCATCGCGGGCAGCGCCGGCTTCCCGGCGTCGTGCGTCTTCGCCGGCGTCTACCGCCCGGATGGCCGCGTCGAGGCGCCGCGCGGCTCCTCCGTCGTCGCGGGGGGCGCCACGGTGCTCCTCGTGGCCGCGCGCGACGAGCTCGCGAACGTCATCGCGTTCTTCCTCCGGCGCGATCCGGCGGCCGGGGGGCATCATGATCGTCGCTGATCGCGGCTGACCGTCATCGAACGTCGCCGGGCGTCATCGAACGTCGCTCGGCGGCTGAAACAAGGCAGGTGTTTCCATGTCGAGGTGCGCGGGGTTCACGGGCTCACGGGCGTGGATGGGCGTCGCGCTGGCCGTCGCCACGGCGGCGTGCGGCGGCGAGGACGAGGCCGGGGGCGCGGCGGGCGGCGGGGTCCAGGCCGCGGCGTCGTATTACCGGGACGTCAAGCCGATCTTCGACGCGCGGTGCACGGGCTGCCACAGCAGCGGCGGCGTCGCGCCGTTCTCGCTCGAGAGCCACGAGGCGGCGGCGGCGTGGGCCCCGCACATCAAGCGGGCCGTCGTCGATCGCGCGATGCCCCCCTGGCCGGCGGACAGCGGCTGCGCCGATTACGTGGGCGATCGCTCCCTGTCCGAGCCGCAGATCCAGACGATCGCCGCGTGGGTCGACGGCGGCGCGGCCGCGGGCGACCCGGCCGACGAGGGCCCGCCGCTCGATCCGCCGGAGACCAGCGAGCTCGCGCGGGTGGACCTGACCCTCCAGATGCCGGTCGAGTACACCCCGCAGGCGGCGCCCGACGATTACCGCTGCTTCATGATCGACTGGCCGGAGGAGAGCACGCGCTACGTCACCGGCTTCCAGGTCAGGCCCGGCGAGGAGCGCATCGTCCACCACGTGATCGCGTTCATGGCCGGGCCGGAGATCCTCGATACGCTCGACGAGTTCGACGCGGCCGACTCGGACCCCGGCTACCCCTGCTTCGGCGGGCCCGGGGTCAGGCTGGACTGGCTCGGGGGCTGGGTCCCCGGCGCCGGGAGCCTGAACTTCCCCGAGGGGACGGGCACCCGGATCGAGCCCGGCTCCCGGCTCGTCGTGCAGGTCCACTACAACACGCTCACGGCGGGCAAGCTGCCCGATCGCTCCTCGATCGACCTGACGCTCGAGAGCTCGGTCGAGCGGGAGGGATCGACGCAGCCGTGGACGAACCCGGTCTGGCTCGCCGGCGACTCCATGTTGATCCCCGCCTTCGAGGACGACGTCGTCCACCGCTGGGGGACCGATCCCACCCGGCCGCTCTCGGACGGCGCGCCGATCGAGCTCCACATCGCGGGCCTCCACATGCACACGCTCGGCCGCAGCGCGCGCCTCGAGATCGAGCGCGCCGACGGAAGCTCGGAGTGCGTGCTCGATATCCCACGCTGGAATTTCCACTGGCAAGGTAGTTATACGCTCGCCTCGCCCAAGGTGCTCAATCCAGGCGATAAGCTGTCGATCGAGTGTCACTGGGACAACACGCCGGAGAATCAGCCGTTCATCGACGGACAGCCGCGGGTGCCGACGGATGTGGTGTGGGGAGAAGGCACGAACGACGAGATGTGCCTCGGCACATTTTACATGACCGGGCGCTGATCCCCGCCGCGCCGCGTCGCGCCTGGAATCCACCCCACGCGCGCGAATCGACGCCTCGTCACGGCGGCAATACCCCACACCTCAGGACATGGGGATTTGCGCCGCGCGTCGCGCGTTTCATGCGTCCTCGTCGAATTCAACGCGGAACCTCTCCCCGCGAGGCGGGTATAGTCGTCTCGCAGTAACGGGCGCGTCACGTCACCGTGAAACACACCTCAGCTCCCACCGTCACGCAGGCCGCCCTCCGGCCCGGCGGCGCCGACACGCGGCCGCGGGCGTCGGGCGCGCTGTCGCCGCCCACCCCGGGCCCGGCGAGCCTGAGCCCGCCGAGCTTCGTCCCGCCGAGCCGCGTCGAGGAGTACCGGCTCGTCCAGAAGCTCGGCAGCGGCGGCATGGGGGACGTCTACCTCGCCCACGACACGCTGCTCGACCGGATGGTCGCGGTGAAGTTCATCCGCGCGGCGGCGGCGGACGCCGAGGTGCGCGCGCGGCTGCTCGCCGAGGCGCGCGCGGCCGCCCGCATCCAGCACCCGAACGTCGTCGCCGTCTACCGCGTCGGCGAGCTCCGCGGCCAGATGTTCATCGTCTCGGAGTTCGTCCGCGGCCAGAGCCTCGATTGCGTCGACATCCCGATGCCCTGGCACAGCGTGCTCGAGCTCGCCGCGGGGCTCGCGCGCGGCCTCGCGGCCGCCCACCGCCGCGGGGTGCTGCACCTCGACATCAAGCCGGGCAACGCGGTGCTCACCGAGGAAGGCGAGGCGAAGCTCCTCGACTTCGGCCTCGCGAAGCTCCTCGACCCGGTGGCGCGCCCCGAGCCCGCCGAGCCGCTCGACGGCGAGATCGTCCGGGAGGCCGAGATGGCGGCGCGGCTGCTCGACGGGACGAAGCACGTCAGCGGCGGCACGCCCCACTACCTGCCGCCCGAGCTGTGGCGCGGCGACCTGCCGACGCGCCGCTCGGACGTGTACTCGCTCGGCGCGCTGCTCTTCGAGCTCTGCGCCGGCTCGCCGCCGCACGGCGACGTGGCGCCGCAGGATCTCCCGCGCGTCGCCTTGACCTTCCGGCCGATGCCCCTCGCCACGCTCGCGCCGGGCGTCGACGCGCGGCTCGCGGCGGTCATCGAGCGGTGCCTCGAGATCGAGCCCGCCGCCCGCTTCGCCTCGGGCGACGAGCTGCGCGACGCGCTGGAGGAGCTGCTCGCGAGGAGCCGGCACGCCGCGATCGCCCCGGAGGGCAACCCCTACCGCGGGCTGCTCGTCTTCGACCTCGAGCACCGCGCGATGTTCTACGGGCGCAGCTCCGAGACAGGGACGATCCTCGACAGGCTGCGCTCCGAGCCGATGATCGTCGTCGCGGGCGACTCGGGCTCGGGCAAGTCGTCGCTCTGCCGCGCCGGCGTGCTCTCGCGCGTGCTCGAGGGCGCCCTCGGCGGCGGGCGCGACTTCCAGGCGGCCATGATGGTGCCCGGCCGGCACCCGCTCGCCGCCCTGGCCGCCGCGCTCGAGCCCGTCCTCGGCGCCCCCGCCGAGCGCATCGCCGACGCGGTGCGCGCGGCCCCGGGCTCGCTCGTCCGCGACCTCCGCGCGCGCGTCGGCGAGCGCGGCGGGCTCGTGCTGTTCGTCGACCAGATGGAGGAGCTCGCGACGCTGAGCAACCCGGGCGAGGCGGCGCTCGTCGGCGAGGTCCTGAGCGCGTTTGCGGCGCGATCGCCCTCGCTGCGCCTGCTCGCCACGGTGCGCGGCGACTTCCTCGCGCGTGTCGCCGGCATCTCGGGCCTCGGCGACGAGATCGAGCGCGCGCTCTACCTGCTCCGCCCGATGTCGGCGGACAAGCTCCGCGAGGCCATCACCGGGCCGGCGCGGGCCAAGGGCGTCGCGTTCGAGTCCGACGCCGTCATCGACGCGCTCGTCGAGTCGACGGCGCGCGCCGAGGGCGGGCTGCCGCTGCTCCAGTTCGCGCTCGCCGAGCTGTGGGACGCCCGCGCCGCGCCCGACGCGCCGCTCAGCAGCGCCGATCTCGCGCAGATCGGCGGCGTCGAGGGCGCGCTCGCCCGCCACGGCGATCGCGTGCTCGGCCGCATGGCGCCGGCGGTGCACGCGGCCGCGCGGCGGCTGCTCGGCGCGCTCATCACCCCGCAGGGCACGCGGGCGCGGCGCGTCGAGGGCGAGCTCGCGCAGCCGGGCGGCGACGAGGCGGCGCGCGCGGCGCTCGACGCGCTCGTGCAGGGGCGCCTCGTGTTCGCCCGCGAGGGCGAGCAGGGGACGGTCTACGAGATCGCCCACGAGGCGCTGATCCACGGCTGGGGGACGCTGCGCCACTGGCTGGAGGAGCAGCGCGAGCAGCGCGCGACGCGCCAGCGCCTCGAGGCGTCCGCCGCCGAGTGGGAGCGGCTCGGCCGGCGCCGCGACGCGCTCTTCAGCGCGCGCCAGCTCAAGGAGGCGAAGGGCCTCGATCCGGGCGATCTGCCGCCGCGCGAGGCGGCGTTCCTGACGGCGTCGCGGCGCGCCGTCCTGACGCAGCGGGCGATCCGGTGGGCGCTCGTCGTGGGCGTGCCGCTCGTCGCCGCGCTGCTCTACGGCGCGCTGGAGCTCAGGGCGTCGCGCCAGCTCGCCGCGCGCGCGGACCGGAAGATCCAGGAGGCGGCCGTCACCACGGCCGCCGCGGCGCGCGAGAGCGCCGCGGCCGAGGCGCTCGCCGCGGAGGCGCTCGCGACGTTCGACGACCGGCGCCGCGAGGAGGGCGAGGCGCTCTGGGACCGCGCGCGCCGGCGCGCCGCCGAGGCCGAGGGGCTCTACCTGCAGGCCAGCCAGAAGCTGGAGGCGGCGCTCACGCTCGACGGCGCGCGCGCCGACGCGCGCGCGCGGCTCGGCGACATCCTCTACGAGCGCGCGCTCGCCGCGGACCGGCGGGGCCACACCTCGCTGCGCGACGAGCTGCTCCAGCGCATGATCACGTACGATCCCGACGGCGCGCGCCAGCAGCGGTGGAACGCGCCCGCCGAGGTCGCCATCGAGACCGATCCTCCCGGCGCGGAGATCACGATCGAGCGGTACGAGGGCGACGCGGAGGGGCGCCGGCTGCTGGCCGATCGGCGGCTCCTTGGCGCGACGCCCCTGTCGCGCATCTCGCTCGCGCAGGGCTCTTACCTGCTCACCTGCGAGGCGCGCAACCGCGCCATCGTCCGCTATCCGTTCCTGGTCCGCCGCGGGGAGTCGCTGCGGCTCTCCGTCCCGCTGCCGCACGCCGGCGACGTCCCCCCCGGGTTCATCTACGTCCCGCCGGGCCGGTTCCTGTTCGGCGCCTCGCTGGACGACATGTACCGGTGGGCGTTCCTCTCCACCGTTCCGCTCCACGAGATCAGCACGGGCGCTTACCTCATCGCGCGTCACGAGACGACGTTCCAGGAGTGGCTCGACTACATCGAGGCGCTCCCGAGAGAGCCCCGCGGGCGCCCCTCGATCCAGGCGGGCAACGGCGCCATGACAGGCGCCCTCGGGCTCCGCCAGCTCCCGAGCGGTGTATGGCAGCTAACAATTCAGCCCACGGTGCAATCCTACACGGCGCGCGCCGGGGAGCCGCTCGTCTATGCCTCCCGGGGGGTGCGGGCGCAGCAGGACTGGCTCCGTTTTCCTGTCACGGGCATCTCCTTCGCTCAGGCAACCGAGTACGCCGCGTGGCTCCACCGGACAGGCCGTGTCCGCGGGGCCCGCCTCTGCACCGACCACGAGTGGGAGCGCGCGGCGCGCGGCGCCGACAGCCGCATCTTCCCGCACGGGGACAGCCTCTCTCCCGGCGACGCCAACTTCGATGAGACCTACGGCAAGGAGAGCTCCACGATGGGTCCGGATGAGGTGGGCTCGCACCCTGCCTCACGTAGTCCCTTCGGGGTCGACGACATGGCGGGGAACGTCCTGGAGTGGGCGATTTCTTCGATCGAGGTGGATAAAGTACTTTTACGCGGCGGTGCTTACCTCTACGATCAAACATCGGTCCGGAGTGACAATCGGACCGTCGTTGACGGCACCTTCCTCGATCCGGTGATCGGTCTCCGCATCTGCGCCTCGTTCCCTCCACCGCCGTGAGGGACAAGGCCTGCTGCGGCGCCATGCGGCGCAGCAGCAGGCCTCGTCCCTCACGCGGCCGGGGCCCGAGCGCCGGAGGGGAGATCGTCAACGCAGTGACGTCACCGTTTCAGCGCTGGTTTCGGAGGCGATCATGGTGCAACGAGGGTTCCTGGCAGTGGTGGTGGTCGGGCTCTTGTCCCTGGGCGGCGGGTGCGCCGCGGAGAGCGACGTCGACGAGGGTGAGGAGGAGCCGGCGGAGAGCGCGCTCGCGCTGAGCGCGCTCAACAACCTCACCCTCAACGGCACGCACCTGAACGGCACCCAGCTCAATGGAGTCCGCTTCAACGGGGTCCGCTTCAACGGGGTTCGCTTCAACGGGGTCTCGCTGAGCGCGACGACGCTGGTCGGGACGCGCGCGACCGACGGCCGGCGCTTCCAGGGGGCCGATTTCATCGGGGTGGACATCGATGCGGTCCTGGACGACCTGTCGACCATGACTGTCCGCATCACGGATATCGTCGAGCGCGGCGGGCTCTCGTACTACACGGTGAAGTACAACGCCGGCGGCGGCCTGTGGGCGAACATCTGCGGTGAGGGCCTCGAGGCGATCCCTGTGCGGGGGACGTGGGACGCGGCGACCGGCGACTACGCGGACGACGGGAGCAGCTTCACCTTCGGCTGCCAGGGCGCGGCGATCGGGAAATGCGCCGAGTGGGGTTACAACGGGTGGGCGCCCCGGGCGGAGTGCAACGGGACCGTCTGCGCGAGCCGGGACCTCTCATATCTTCATCAGGCGTGCGTCCGCCTCGTGCGCGCGGACTACTGCGGCGACGGCGTGCCGCACACGAGGGCCGGGACGGCGATCGACATCTGGGACGCGCTCGGCATCCAGACGGAGACGCAAGGCTCCGGCATGGTCGTCGAGGCGGAGTGGACCGTGGACGGCGCCGCGTGCGTCAGGCACACGCGGTGGAAGGGCCTCGGGACCAGCAACCCGGACCGCGACTACATCATGACGCATTGCCCGGAGCGGTGGGCCGGGAACGACACGATCTGCGGCGGAGGCTCGTCGACATTCCACAAGGCGAACGGCTTCTCGACGCCGCTCGGACAGCGGCGCCTCCTGCGGAACGCCTCGTTCACGAGCAACGTGAGCCCGCTGTAGGCCGCGCCGCGCCGCTGGGCGCGATGACGGCCGCGCCCGGGCGGGAGTGCCAGAGTGTGTCAGCGCCGCGCGCGAAGGGCGATGGGCGCGCGCCGCTCGTCGGGCAGCGCTCACCGGCCTTGACGTGCCATGGCCCCGGCCCGCGTGGCACATGGCTTGCGATAGGATCCGGCGCAAGCCGCCATGTCGCGAGCTCCTCGCTGTGCTCACGAGGCAGCGGGCATGGGGCTGGAGGTGCACGCCATGCTGCTCGACCAATCGTTTCGACGAACGCTCATCGCCCGTCTCTTGCTGAGCGCCGGCCCCTCGACGGCGGCCGCGCTCCTCGTCGCGGCCCCGGGCTGCGGGGGGGAGCCCGAGGCCGCCGATGTCCGCTGCTTCGAGTGGCCCGAGGAGCTCGGGGCGTGCCTGGACCGCAGGCAGGCGGTCGAGGAGCTCAGGACCCTCTACCCGAGATGCAATGACTACATCGAGTCGGTGGAGAGCGACGCAGTCCAGCGAGACGGCACTTGCTGTTATGAGGTGACCTCGAGGCACAACTCCATGTACTGCGGCGTGCCGGGCCGGCCGTTCACGCTGGAGGGGCATCGGCGCACGGCGGTCCCGCGGGCGGCCGACCCCGGGTGGCTCGCGCGCGGGAGAGAGACCCGAGCGGGCGGGACGACGCCCTCGCTGGCGGAGCTCACGGACGAGGAGCGGGAGACGCTCGCGGAGAGCTGGCTCCGGAGCGCGCTGGAGGAGCACGCGTCGGTGGCGTCGTTCGCGCGCTTCGCGCTGGACCTGATGGCGCTCGGGGCGCCGTCGTCGCTGGTGGAGGCGGCGCACATCGCGGCGATCGACGAGGTCGGCCACGCCCGGCTCGGCTTCTCGCTCGCGTCCGCGTACCGTGGCGAGCCCGTCGGTCCCGCCGCGCTGCCGATGCCGGGCGGGGTGCCGGTCGCCGCGGACCTCGTATCGCTGGCGCGCGCCGCCGCGGAGGAGGGCTGCGTGGGCGAGACGGTGGCGGCGCTGATGGCGGCGGAGCAGCGCGCCCGCGCCGGGGACGCCGCTGTGCGCGCGGCGCTCGAGGCCATCGCGGAGGACGAGGCGCGGCACGCCGAGCTCGCGTGGCTGACGGTGGCGTGGGCGATCGGGGCCGGGGGCGAGCCGGTCCGCCGCGCCGTTGTCGAGGTGTTCGAGGCGGCGGCGCTGTCGCTCGGGCGGCCGCCTCCGGCTGCGGCCGAGCCGCCGCGGGGCCGCGCGGCGGCGCTGGCGGCGCACGGCCACCTCGGCGGGGCCGAGCTGCGCGAGCTGCCTCGCGCGGCGCTCGCCCAGGTGGTGCTGCCGTGCGCGCGCGCGCTCGGGCTCTGGACGCCCGCGGACGCCGGAGGGGCGGTGGCGCCGACGGCGAGCGCCTAGGGCCGACTCGCCTTGATCTGCGCCATGGCCTCGCGAAGCGGGGCGCAGGGCGCTCAGGTCGTCGCCGGCTTGTAGGTGGCGAAGAAGAGGCCCGGCAGCACCAGCGCCGCGCCGAGCCAATGGTAGAGGGCAAGCGCCTCGCCGAGGAGCAGCCAGGCCATCACGGCGGTATAGACCGGCGACAGATAGAGCAGCAGGCCGGTGCGGCCGGGGCCGAGATGCTGGGTGATATAGCCGTAGGTCGCGTACGCGCCGACGCCCGGCACGAGGACCAGGGTGAGCACGGCGGCGATGGTGCGCAGATCGAACTCCGGCGGACCGCGGCTGGCCAGCTCCCAGCCGAGCGCCGGCAGCAGCACGATCACCCCGGCCAGCGCGATCGCGGTGAGCCGCGCCGTGACGCCCAGCGGATCGGGCCACCGCTTCAGCAGCACGGCGTACAGCGCCCAGGAGATCGCGGCGGCAAGGATGATCAGGTCTCCGGCGCTGAAGTCGAGCGCGAGCAGCGCCGCCGGGTCGCCGCGCAGCACGATGATCAGCACGCCGGTCAGCGCCAGCGCCGCGCCCAGGCCCTGGCGCCGGCTGAGCCGGTCGCCGAACATGGCCCGTGACAGCAGGATGATGATCACCGGCGAGACGGCGTAAATCAGGCCGATGTTGGTGGCCGTGGTGCTGGCCGCGCCCACGTAGACGCCGGCGCCGCAGATGCCCATGCCGAGCAGCCCGAGCAGGGCATATCGGGCCCAGTCGCGGCGCAGCGCGGCGCGGCCGCGCCACAACTCGCGACCGCAGAAGGGCAGCAGCACCAGCACGACGCCCAGCCAGCGCAGCACCGCCAGCGCCACCGGCGGGATGAAATCGGCCGTGGCGCGCGCCAGCACCATGTTGGCGGTGAACAGCGCCGGGGTGACGAACAGCAGGACGTGGGCGATGCGCTGGTCGCGGGGCTCGGCGGAGCGGAGAGGGGAGGGGGCCACTGGCGGCGGAGACTAGGCAAGATCCGCTGCCATGGCCAGCGCCCGATCGTGACGCTGCCCGACAGCGAGCACACGCCGTGTGCCGCTTCCACGAGGCCAAAGCACGTATCCCGATGTGGCCGAAGCACCAGCCATGTCACCCGGTACAGGGCAGGGGACTTCACGGAGCTCCAGTACGGCTGGCGCTGGGTGGCGAGGCATCGCCACGAGATCGAACTTGCGATGTCCCTGCTCCGGACGCCGCTCGTTTTCCGGGGCGCTCAGCTCTTCGCTGCGGCGAGGATCGCCGCTGTGTGCTCCTTGGGATCGACCTCGAGCCACACCTGCTTGATCTTGCCGTCCTTGCCGATGAGGAAGGACTGGCGCGTGGCGAAGTCGTTGCGCAGCGGCACGTGGAACGCCCTGGAGACCGCGCCGTCGGCGTCGACGACGAGCGGGAAGGGGAGCTCGTATTTCTCGATGAAGGCCTGGTGGCTCTGCGCGTCCTGGGTCGAGACGCCGTAGACCTCGAGCCCCGCGGCCTGGAGGTCGGCCCAGCCGTCGCGCAGGCCCTTGGCCTGGACGGTGCAGCCCGGCGTGTCGTCCTTGGGGTAGAAATAGACGAGCACCTGCTTGCCTTGCAGGCTCGAGAGCGACACCTCCCTGCCGTCGTGGAGCGTGAGCTTCACGTCGGGCGCCGCGTCGCCGGGCTTGAGCGGAGCGGCCTGGGCGGCCCCGGAGGCGCCCGCCTGGGCGGGCTTGTCGGCGGCACCGCCGGGAGGAGCGCCGGCGGGCTCGTTGCAGCCCGCGGCGAGGGTCAGCGCCGCGAGCGCGAGGCCGGGGAGGGAGGCGAGGTGCGTTCGGGTCTTCATGGCGCGCAGGGTCCCACCGGGCCTCCGGGACCGCAAGCGAGCACCGCGCAGCGGATTGCGCCGCTGCTGAGGCTGACAGAGCAACGCTGGTGTTGACGGGTTGTCGAAGGGCGCTGCTGCCGTGTTGCCCAGGTCACTGCCTGGTTCATGATGGAGAGGAATTTGAACCACAGAGGCACAGAGGGCACAGAGGAGAGAAAGACTCTGTGTCCTCTGTGCCCTCTGTGCCCTCTGTGTCCTCTGTGCCCTCTGTGGTTCCCTCTCTCATGAACCAGGGAGCGCCCGGGCGACCCGATGGCGGGAGGGCGTGGACGCGAGGGATGCAGCGGCAGGTCGCGTATCGCCGGAGCGTCGACGCAGGGGCCAGGCGGGCGATGCAAAACGTCCTGACCGAAAGCTAAGGCGCCACCTGACGCGTGGTCCACGCTATAGGTGCGGTTGCCATGCGATGGACACCCGGGAAACGCAGTGCGAACCTCCAAGACCTCCGCGGCGTCTCCGGCGGGGCGAAGATGGGCATCGGCGGGACGGTGATCCTGCTCGTGCTGTCGCTCGTCTTCGGCAAGGATCTCCTCAGCTCGGGGCTCGGCCAGGGCGTCAGCCTCCCCGGCGCGCAGACCGAGCGCGCGAGCTCGCCCGAAGAGGAGCGGCTCGTCGACTTCGTTTCCTTCGTCCTCGATGACACCGAGGCGGTGTGGAAGCAGGCGTTCAGCCGCGACGGGCAGACGTACCCGGCCCCCAAGCTCACGGTGTTCACCGACTCCGTGAGGTCGGGCTGCGGCGTCGGCGAGGCGGCGATGGGCCCGTTCTACTGCCCGGCGGACCGGACGGCGTACATCGACCTCGGCTTCTACCGCGAGCTCAAGGCGCGGTTCGGCGCGCCCGGCGACTTCGCCCAGGCGTACGTGCTCGCCCACGAGATCGGCCACCACGTGCAGAACGTGCTCGGGATCGAGCGCCGCGTGCGCCAGCAGCAGAGCGCGCGCCCGGGCGATCGGAACGCCCTCTCCGTGCGGATGGAGCTCCAGGCGGATTGCTTCGCCGGCGTGTGGGCCCACTCCACGGCGAAGCGCGACCTGCTCGAGACGGGCGACGTCGAGGAGGCGCTCCAGGCCGCGTCCGCGATCGGCGACGACCGGCTGCAGAAGAGCGCGACAGGCAGGGTCAACCCGGAGACGTGGACGCACGGCTCGTCCGCGCAGCGGGTCACCTGGTTCAAGCGCGGCATGCAGGGCGGCCGCGTCGAGGACTGCGACACGTTCGCGGAGGGCTCGCCCTGACAGCGACACGCGCCCGAGACGGCCTGTTCTGCCCGCGCGCGCGTCGCCAGGCCGGCTCCGCCGCGGCGCGTGTGTTCAAGACGACCCCGTAGAAGCCCTGTCGAAGCGCGCGACGCCGCCCCTCCGTCCGCCCTTCGTTCGAGGAGCGCAGCCGCGTGAAGAGCGGCTCGCGACAGCTCCGGCCGACGGTGTACCCTGCTCGCCCGCCGATGGTCTCGCTGTACGGTGTCCTTCGCCCCCCGCCGCAAGGCCGTCCCCTTCGCGATCGTCGTCGCGCGGAGGCGCCGTGAGCCCGCGCCTGCCGACCGACGGCTGGACCGCCGCGCCGCGATCGATCGCGGAGGTCATCGAGGACAGCCTCCCCCAGATCGAGGTGCGCCTGCGCCCGCGCGCCATCGCCACGGTCGTCGCGCGCGTCACCGCCGACCTCGGCGACGAGGAGCACCCGCCGCCGGCGCTGCTCGCCGCGCTGGCCCGGTGCGCCGACGGCGCGGCCGCCGAGGTCGACAGGCTGCGCAGCGCCGAGTCCGCGCTCGTTGTCGCCTATCAGTCGGCCGCGACGCCCGCCGAGCGGCGCGAGCTGCTCGCGAGGCAGCTCCGCGTCTGGGCGCGCGAGCGCAAGAAGGGCGGCCTCTCGCTGCTCGGCTGGGCCACCGGGCGCGTCGAGCAGGCCGGCGATCTGTCGGCGCTCGGCCGCAACCTCGACCTCGAGGCCGCCCAGGAGCGCTTCGCCACGGCCATCGCCGATCGCCTCGACGAGATCGAGGTCGCCTACCACGCGCTCACCCACCTCGCGCAGCACCTCGACGACCCGGCCGACGCGCTGCACGTCGTTCGCGACGGCGGCGTCCTCCGGCTCGCGATCGCGCACGCCGAGCCGAGCCGCCCCGCGCCCGTCCGGCGCGCCGCGATGCTCGCCGCCGTCGCCCTGCTGCACCGCATCCCGGCGCGCGAGCGGCTCGGCCACCTCGGGCTCGACGCGGCCCGCTCCGTGCTGGCGTGGTCGCGCGGCGTGGGCGCCTCCCGCTGGGTGCAGATCGCCGCGCTCGAGATCGGCGTCCTGCTCTTCCCGGACGAGGCGTACCCGCTGCTCGCCGAGCGCATCCGCGCGCGCGACAGCGCGGACAAGGACGGCCCCATCCTGCGCCGCAACGCCCTGCGCCTCCTCGGCGCCGCCGCGCGCCCCTCGGCGCCGGTGATTCCGCTCGACGGCGCGCGCGCGGGGCGCCGCGCCGGCGCGGCCCAGGAAGCGCCCCGCTGGAACGGCGCGCAGGCAGGCCACGGCGGCAAGCCGGGCGCCGCCGCGGAGGCCGCCGACGGCGCGGCGCCGACCGGCGACCACGAGATGCCGGAGAACGCCGAGATCGCCGGGAGCTCCGACGAGCCCGCGCCCGACTCGGCGCCCCGGCTCAGCGCGGTGCCCACGGCCAGCGCGCAGCCGGCCCGCGCGCCCGCCGGCGCCGACCCGCTGCAGATCGCGCTCATCGCCCGCGACGACCCGAGCGAGCACGTCCGCCAGGAGCTCGTGCGCCAGCTCGTCGCGCTCGGCAGCGCCGAGGCGCTCACGGCGCTCGTCGAGATCGCCGAGGGCGACGGGTCGCCGCGCGTCCGCGGCTACGCCATGCGGGAGCTCTCCCGCCACGCGACCGAGCACGCGGAGGCCGCCCCGTTCGCCGAGCGCGCCGTCCGCCACGCCCTCGTGAACCCCGGCCCGCCGCTCGCGTCCCGCGCGGCGCTCGAGGGGGTCCGCACGCTCTGCGCGGGGCCGTACGCCCCGCTGCCGCCGACGACGTTCGTCGACCTGCTCGCCGAGTTCGCGAGCCGCCCGGCGATCGCGCCGGACCTGTCCGACGAGGCGGCCGCTGTGCTCCGGCTGCTCGAGGTCGAGAGCCGCCCGGTCGCCGAGCACATCCGCCAGACGCTCGTCGCGGCGGCCTCGGAGCTGCTCGAGGGCGAGAGCGCGCCGGTCGAGATCCCCCAGGACGCCGAGCCGCGGGACGTCGAGCGCGCCCTCGCTGTCGCGTCGCGCGGGGACATGACGTACACGCTGCGGCGGCGGGGCCGGGGCCGGTACGTGCTCACGCGCGGCGAGCCGCGCGGCTTCCGCCTGTGGCGGCTCGTGCACGAGCTGCGCACGCCGATGCCGGACAAGCGCAAGGGGTGGATCCACACGAACGGCCGCCTGTTCGCCGGCGAGCTCGTCGCGCCGCCGGTCGGCATGGCGGAGGTCACGCCCACGCGCGTGCCGGGCGAGCGCCACGTCTACCCGCCTGTCGGCGGCTGGGGGCCCTTCGTGCCCCGCATCGACGACCTGCTCGCCGCCGCGAGCCTGACCCAGCGCGAGATCCGCCTGATCACCGCGCGCGGCACGGTCACGGTGCGCGCGCCGGCGAAGCTCGCTCACCGGCTGCGCGCCCGCGCCCTGCTCACGCTGCGCTACGACCGCTACGCGCAGGCCCGCATGCGCGCGCTCGTGGCGCAGGAGCCGGCCGAGCAGAAGAAATTCACGCTGATGGCCGGCGAGCTCGGCTTCACCGTCTCGCTCGGCGACACCGGCGGCGAGGTCGGCGGGCGCCCGTACGCGCTCGAGCCGCACCTGCCGAGCAAGTACCTCGCCGTCGCGCTGCCCTCCGCGCTCCAGATCGGCCGCGACTGGCTCGCCGGCCCGTCGGTCCCCGTCTGGATCGACAGCTTCTTCTCGTACCTCGTGTCGCCGGCGGGCAACGTCCCGACGCAGCTCGCGTGGGTCGTGTTTCTCGTCCTCGCGTACATGGTGCTGCGGGCCGCGTGGATCATGACGCAGATCGAGCGCGCGCGGCGCGGCATCCCGCTCTCGATCGGCGGCTGGGGGACGCGGGGCAAGAGCGGCTCGGAGCGGCTCAAGGCCGCGCTCTTCCACGCGCTCCGCTACGACGTCGTGGTGAAGACGACCGGCTGCGAGGCGATGTTCATCCACGCCATGCGCGACATGCCGGCGCAGGAGATCTTCATCTACCGCCCGTACGACAAGGCGACGATCTGGGAGCAGCGGAACATCCTCGCGGCCGGGAGGAACCTCCGCGCGCAGGTGTTCCTGTGGGAGTGCATGGCGCTCCAGCCGCTGTTCGTCGACACGCTCTGCGCCGAGTGGATGCGCGACGAGATCACGACGCTGACGAACGCCTACCCCGATCACGAGGACATCCAGGGCCCCGGGGGCGAGGACGTGGCGCGGGTGATCGCGCGGTTCATGCCGACGGACGGGCTGTCCTTCACGACGGAGGAGCAGATGCTCCCGCTGCTGAAGGACCAGGCGCAGCGCAAGGGGACGAGCCTCGTGGCGATCCCGCCCATCGACGCGGATCTCTTGCCTGTCGATCTCCTGGACCGGCTCCCGTACCAGGAGCACCCGCGCAACGTGGCGCTGGTGCTGGCGCTCGCGGACCATTTCGGCGTCGATCGCGAGTTCGCGCTGGTCGAGATCGCCGATCACGTGATCCTCGATCTCGGCGTCTTGAAGACGTATCCCACGGTGCAGTACCGGGGGAGGAAGCTGACGTTCTCGAACGGGATGAGCGCGAACGAGCGCGCCGGGTTCATGTCGAACTGGACGCGGCTCGCGTTCGACAAGCACGACATGGACGCGACGCCCGGCAAGGCGACGGTGATGGTGGTGAACAACCGCGCCGACCGGGTCGCGCGGTCGCGCGTGTTCGCGCAGATCATCGTGGAGGACATCGGGATCGATCACGTGGTGCTGATCAACTCGAACCTCGGCGGGATGATGCAGTTCATCACGGAGGGGCTCGACGCGCGGCTGCGCGACATGGTGATCACGGGCGACGGGGGCAAGGAGCGCGCGCTGGAGCGCTTCGACGAGCAGATGAAGAAGGTGGGCGTCCCGGCGCGCGCGGGCGCGTTCGAGGACGACCTCACCCGGATGCTGCGCGCGCTGCCGTCGATCGACGAGGCGGCGGCGGCGGCGATCGTGGGCGGCCCCGACGTGGCGGGGAAGAAGGCCGAGCCCGAGGCGATCGAGGCGGCGGTGAAGAAGGCGCTGGAGGCGCACGCGCCGCCGGCGGGGGAGGACGACATCCGCCCGGACATCGTCCACCACGCGGCGCGGCTGTCGCGGCGGCTGGCCCGGCGCGACAAGGCGCGGGCCGAGGTGGAGGCGGCGCTGTCGCGGGGCGCGGACGCCGAGGCGAACCAGGCGTTCCGGGCGGCGTTCCGCGAGCTGTTCCTGGAGCGGATCGCCGTCCTGTGGAACGCGGACGCGAAGGGCGACAAGGTGATCGACTTCATCACGCGCGAGATCCCGCCGGGGTTCGACGCGCGGCTGATGGGGTCGCAGAACATCAAGGGGACGGGGCTCGACTTCGTGTACCGGTGGCTCTCGATGGACCGGGTGCGGACGGCGATCGAGCGGATGCAGAGCAACCCGTCGGCGCGGCGCGAGGTGCTGACGTTCTTCCTGTCGTACTCGGACTTCGGCTTGATCGACCTGCGCGAGGCGCTCGCGGCGGTGCGCGCGGCCAAGCAGCAGGGCGGCGCCGAGTGGGCGGAGCACGCGAACCTGATCGACGGGGCGATCCGCAGGCTGGAGGCGCTCGACAAGGAGAAGACGGCGGCGCTCGTGGTGACGGGGAAGACGGGGGTCGGGACGAAGGTGCTCCTGCGGATCGAGCAGTTCGTGGATCACATGGACTCGGTGCGCCGGACGCGGTGGGCGAAGATCGTGATGGACGACCTGTTCGCGATGCGCATCGGCCACGGCCAGGCGGCGCTGCTGCTGCGGGAGATCGTGGGGCGGCAGAAGGGCGGATGGCTGGCGAAGGATCTCGCCAAGTGGGTCGAGAAGCGCCGCGCGTGGCTGGCGAGCCGGCGAAAGAAGAAGGCCGAGGCGGCCGCGCCGCCGCCGGAGGCGGCGCCGGCGGAGTAGAGGCCGGCGTGGTGCGGAGGGCCGCGCCGGAGCGGCGGGCAGGCGCCTCGCGCCCGGCGTGCGGATGCCGTAGGCTGTCCGCGATGGGACAGGCGGGCACGCGCCCGGCTCTCGCCCGCGGAGTACCTCGCGTTCGAGCGGGCCTCCGAGCAGAAGCACGAGTACGCGAACGGCGAGATCTTCGCGACGCCGGGCTGCACCCGGGAGCACAGCCTCCTCGCGGGGAACATCCAGCGCGAGCTCGGCAATGCGCTGCTCGAGCGCGCCTGCGAGGTTCACACCTCCGACATGCGCGTCAAGATCACGTCCACGGGTCGCTATGTGTACCCCGACGCGTCGGTCGTCTGCGGCGATCCCGTGTTCGAGGACGCGGAGGTCGACACGCTCCTCAACCCGAACGTGATCGTCGAGGTGCTCTCGGATTCGTCGGAGGCCTACGACCGCGGCGACAAGTTCGCGCAGTACCGGAGCGTTCCCTCGATCATGGAGTACGTGGTGGTCTCCCAGAAGGAGGTGCGCATCGAGCACTTCCAGCGGCAGCCGGACGGCCGGTGGCTGCTCTCGATCCTGGGCTCTGGGATGCAGCTTGAGCTGGAGTCGATCGGCGTCGTCATCGACGTCGATCGCGTCTACCGCAAGGTGCCGCTCGCGCCCGCTGCGAACGAATGAGCCGAGCGGCTCCGGGCGCAATTCACCAGGCGCGCTTCACGGCGCCGGCCGGCAGTACTCGTCCTGCGAGGTGACCGACTCCACGACGACGATCGTGTCTTTCCTGGCCACGAACTCGCTCTCGCCGACCTCGTTGCCCTCGGGGCTCCAGTCGTACGTGTAGCCCAGGCGCGTCCACGGGTAGCCATTCTCGCCATAGGAAGTCGCTTTCAGAGCGTCGACCCAGTCCACGTGCTCTTGCGGCGTATCGGCCGGGAAATCGAGCTCGGCGACCGAGTCGTCGATCTCCGGGTCCGGGCTCGGGCGGAACAGCGACTCGGCCGGCACCCAGAGCTGAACCAAGCGGTCCTTGCCGCCGTCCGGCGGCAGGCCGAGCCGCTGCTCCAGGCGCAGCGAGAGCGCGGCCCCTTCGAGCCCGCTCGCGCGGCAGAACGCCTGGAGCTCGGGCGCCGGCGTGAGCCAGACCTCGACGCCGAGCGTCGTCTCCTCGCCCACCAGCTCGTCATAGCCCGGGTAGGACGTCCAGGTGACCATCAGCACACGATCCTCGGCGTCGCGGAGGAGATCGCTGTTCTGCTCGTCGATCGCCGTCAACGTGTCCACGCGCTCGCTCTCCTCGGCCACCTCGGCGTCGGCGACGGCCGCATGGTACAGCGCGAGCAAGCCCGACTCCCCGCCTGCGCCGCCACCCCCGTCGGCGCCGCCGCTGCCGCCCGCGCCGCCACCCCCGTCTGCGCTGCTGCTACCGCCGCTGCCGCCCGCGCCGCCGCTGCCGCCTGCGTCATCGCCGCCGCAGGCGGCGAGCAACACGCACGCGCAAGCCCCTACCAGCAGAACGTACTTGCTCCTCATTCCCTCGATGCCTCCCATCTGTCCCGTCGGCTCCGTGATCGCCGATGGCGACCAGCGGTCGCAGGCTACAGCAACGAGGTCCCCGTACGCGGCCTCTCGGCATGCGCGGCGAGGCGATCGCCTCCGTCGCGCCCGCGCGCGCCCTCACGTCGCGTCATGAAAGATGATACCCACCGTGTGACGGCGCCCCGAGCGCACGCGGCTCACCCCATGCCGCATGTTGACCCGGTACACCCCGCGCGCGCCCTGCACCGGCCGGTGACGGACGGCGAACACCGCCGCATCGCCCTGGCGCAGCGGCACCACCATCGGTCGGGACTGCATCCGCGGGCGCTGCTCCGTCATCACGAGCTCGCCCCCCGTGAAGTCGCGCTCGGGCTCGGACAGGAGGATCGCGACCTGGAGCGGAAACACATGCTCGCCGTAGAGGTCCTGGTGCAGGCAGTTGTAGTCGCCCTCTCCGTACTGCAGCAGCAGCGGTGTCGGCTGGACCTGGCCCGCGGCGTGGCAGCGCTCGACGAAGCGCGCGTGCTCCTCCGGGTACTGCACCTCGAGACCCAGGGCCTCGCTCCACCGGTTGGCGACGGGCACGAGGCGCGGGTAAACGCTGGTGCGCAGGGCCGCGACGAGCCCGGGCAACGGGCGCGCGAAGTACCTGTACTCCCCGCGCCCGAACCCGTGACGGCTCATCACCACCCGGCTGCGAAAGAGCTCCTCGCGCGCGTACAGCGCGGCGATCTCGCCGCACTCGGCCCGGGTGATGAGTCCCTCGATCACCGCGCAGCCCTGCGCGTCCAGCTCCTGCGACACGCGCGCCCAGTCGACCGACGCCACCCGCTCCTCCACGCCTGCCGCAGCCGGGGCGACCTCGCGACGCGCTGTCACGCGCTCGCCTCCCGATCGAGCAGCGCGCGCTTGCGCTCGACCCCCCACCGATAGCCCGACAGGTCGCCGTCGTTCCGCACGACGCGGTGGCAGGGGATCGCCACCGCCAGCGCGTTCGCCGCGCACGCCTTCGCCACGGCCCTGGCCGCCCCGGGAGCGCCGATGGCGCCGGCGATCTCCGAATAGCTCGCTGTCGCGCCCGCCGGGATGTCCCGCAATGCCTGCCAGACGCGCTGCTGGAACGCCGTGCCGCGGACGTCGAGCGGCAGCTCCACGCCGACGCGGGGGCTCTCCACGAGCCCAACGACCTTCGCGACGAGCTGCTCGAACGCGGCGTCGCCGCCGATCAGCCGGGCCCGCGGGAACCGGCGCTCCAGATCGTGCGCCAGCTCCTCCGGGTCGTCGCCCAGCAGGATGGCGCACACGCCCCGCGCTGTGGCCGCGACAAGGATCGACCCGAGCGAGCACTCCCCGATCGCGAACAGGACATCCATGTTCGCGCCGCCGGCGCGGTACCTCGTCGGCGTCATGCCCAGCACCTGGTTCGCCTCCTCGTAGAAGCGCCCGCCCGAGCCGTACCCGGCCGCGTAGATCGCCTCGGTCACGGTGCCGTTCTTGCCGAGCTCGGCCCTCACCCGCCTGGCGCGGTGCGCCGCCGCGTACGCCTTCGGCGTCACCCCGGTCACGGCCTTGAAGAGGCGATGGGTGTGGAAGACGCTCAGCCCGGCGTGGCGCGCCAGCTCCTCGAGGCTCGGCACCTCGGCGCTGCGCTCGATGAGCCGGCACAGCGCGGCCACCTGGGCCGCCTGGCGCTCGGCCAGGGGCGGCTGGTCCGGCTTGCAGCGCATGCACGGCCGGAACCCCGCGCGTTCGGCGGCGGCCGCGCTCGGATGAAACCCGACGTTCTCGGGCCTCGCAGGGCGCGCGCCGCAGGAAGGGCGGCAGTACACGCCCGTCGTCTTGACCGAGTAGAAGAACTTGCCATCGGCGCTCGCGTCGCGCGCCACCACGGCCGCCCAGCGCGGGTCGCGCTCCACCACGGCGGCGCGCGAGGGGGCCTTCTTCGACGTGTCGTCTGCTGGCTGCCGGTGATTCTTGCGGTTCACGCGACGACCTTAACCCCCGCTGGAAAGCCAGGCACTCCGGGGCTTGCTCTCGAATTCGTCCACGCGGCCGGTCGCCGGTCCCGGCCGGGCGCCCCTCCTCGTCGACGACCTCGCCCGGGGCGGCGCCTGCGCCGGCAGGGTGCCTCGCCGCCGCGCGCCTTCGCTCACTGCTCCGGCGCCGCGTCCGTGTGCTCCCCCGCGTGCTCCGGCCGCGCCGCCGCCCCCGGCGGGCCGCCGGTCATCGGGTCGGCCGCGGCGCGCTGCCTGGGTTCCCAGCACCTGCGCTCGTAGCAGTCGACGATCGTCTGGCAGGCCTCCTCGATCGAGTCGGTGACGACCATCAGCTTCATGTCTTCCGGGGAGAGCTTGCCCTCTGCCAGCATGGTCTCCTTGATCCACTCGACCATGCCGGACCAGAACCTGCGGTTGTAGAGGACGATCGGGAAGTTCTGCACCTTGCCTGTCTGCACGAGCGTCAGCGCCTCGAACAGCTCGTCGAGCGTGCCGAAGCCGCCAGGGAAGATGACGAACGCCTCGGCGTACTTCACGAACACCGTCTTCCGCACGAAGAAGTGGCGGAAGTTGATCGGTATCTGCACGAACGGGTTCACCGCCTGCTCGTGCGGCAGCTCGATGTTGCAGCCGATCGACACCGCCTGCGCCTCGATCGCGCCCCGGTTGGCCGCCTCCATGATGCCGGGGCCTCCGCCGGTGATGATCGCGAAGCCGCGCTGCCCGAGGCGCCGCGCGAGCTCGACGCAGGCCGCGTAATCCGGGTCGTCCCGCCGCGTCCGCGCCGAGCCGAAGATCGCCACCGCGGCGTCCACGTGGGCGAGCGCGTCGAAGCCGGCCACGAACTCGCCCATGATCCGGAGGACCCGCCACGGGTCGGTCTGCGTGACGTCGGCGGCGGCGGGCCTCGCGACCGCCGGCCGGTTCAGCAGCTGCTCGTCCTCGGTCCTGCGCCCGGCGCGCGCCGAGCGGTTCAGCGTCGGGTTCGGCACCATGCGGGGATGACCGTCGTTCTCGCCCCCTGCCGCCGCGCCCGAGGGGTTCTCCGGCGCTCCGGCGCCTCGCGCTGGCTGCTCGGGGGACGGCACGGTCGGGGGTTGTTCGCGGCGCTCGTCGCTCATGGTCACCTCGGGCTTGGGGCTACCTGGACACGCGTTGCCTGTGCGCGTCCTGCGGAGGCCCTCGATCACGGGCAACCTGAAACGGGCGGTCGGGACGTCAAGGGCCGTTTGCCGGGCTGGACCGGGGCGAGGCGCTTCTCCCGCGCGTCGAACGCGCACGTCGGCGGGCGCATGGCAACGACGCTGGCCGCGCCCGCCGCGGTCGGAATCACATGCTCTTGCCGTCGAACTTCATTGTCTTGAGCCCGTCGAGATCGACGTCGTCCAGGCAGCGGACGTTGATGGCGCACATCTCTTTCCCGTCGGGCCCGGTTCCGCGCGCGAACGACTCGATGCCGCACGCCGAGCAGAACAGGTGATGAATGGTCTTCTTGTTGAACTGGTAGTCGGTGAGGGAGTCTCCACCCTGCTTGAGCGTGAACTGGTCCACCGGCGCGAAGGCCAGCATCACGCCCAGCTTCGAGCAGCGCGAGCAGTTGCACACGCCGACCGGAGCGCCCAGGTCCACCTTCACCTCGTAACGAACCTTCCCGCAGTGACAGCCACCCGTATAGGTCTTGAGCTCGGTCATGCGCGCATGGTGCCACAGGGCGCCGGCCGCGTACCGCAAAAACACGAAGTGATACGCCCCGCGCCGGCCCTGGGGAGCGGCCGCTCGGGTGCACCGCAGCGGCAGGCCGGGCTCGGCCCGGCGCATTGCCTCCCGTCGAGGATTCTTCTCGGTCTCAGTGTCAGGTCCAACCGGCCGACGCCGCGTTCTCACGGCGCGATCGGTGCGGGACCGGCGGCGCGTCTCCTGATGCGCCTGCCGCGCCTGCTGTCATTGCTCCTCGTAGTCCCAGGTCAGCCCGCCATCGACGAAGTACGTCGAGCCGGTCACGTAATCGGCGTCCGCCGAGGCGAGGAACGTGGCGAGCCCGGCCACGTCTTCCGGCTTGCCCAGGCGGCCGAGCGGGATCTGCCCGAGCAGCCTGTTCAGCTTGTCGCGGTCCTTGAGCAGCTCGGCGTTGATCTCCGTCGCGATCGCGCCCGGCGCGATCGCATTGACAGTGATCCCGGTGCCGCGCAGCTCCACGGCCAGCGTGCGGGTGAGCATGCGCACGCCGCCCTTGCTGGCGCAGTACGCAGCGAAGTTGGGGAACGGCAGATCCTCGTGCACGGAGCTGATGTTGATGATCTTGCCGGGGCGCCCGGCCTCGCGCAGGTGCCGGACCATCGCCTGGCTCCCGAAGAACACCGCCTTGAGGTTGGTGTCCACCACCTGATCGTAATCCTCCTCGGTCACCTCCCAGAACGGCGCCCGCTTCTCCAGCCCCGCGTTGTTGACCAGCACGTCGAGCCGGCCGAAGTGCGCGACAGCGTCCTTGATCATCGCCTGCACGCTCTGGACGGAGGCGACGTCGACGGAGATCAGATGACCTCGCCGGCCGGCGGCCTCGACCTCGGCCAGGGCCTCCTCGGCGCCCTCTTTGCTCTTGTGGTACGTGATCCCCACGTCCGCCCCCTCGCGGGCGAAGCGGACGGCGATGCTGCGGCCGATCCCCCGGCTGCTGCCCGTGACGAGCGCGATCTTGCCTTGCAATCTCATGGTGACCTCTCGTCTCTTCCTCTAGCACACCCGCTCCGATCGCAAGATCGAGATGGCGGAGCTCACCGGGAGGCGCCGGCGGCTGAGCTCGCGGTTCTCGATTGCGTGGTAGCGCTCCCCAACCGACACGGCATCTCGGCTGACACGCAGTCTTGCGCGTCTCCCCCTGCATGTTCCAGCCGAGCGAGCACGATTCTCTGCCCTCTCACCCCGTGCCCCTGTATCACGGGCTCTCCGCGGCATAGGATCCCCCCATGCGCATCGCCTCCCTGCTGCCGTCCGCGACCGAGATCGTCTGCGCGCTGGGCGCGAAAAGCGAGCTCGTCGGCATCTCCCACGAGTGCGACTTTCCCGAGGGCCTCACGGGCCTGCCGGTGCTCACGCGCCCCCGGCTCAGGCCGGCGCGCTCCAGCCGGGAGATCGACGCCGCGGTCCGCGACGTGCTCCGGGACGCGCTCGCTGTCTACGACATCGACGTGGACGCCCTCCGCAAGGCGCGGCCGGACGTGATCGTGACGCAGGACCTCTGCGACGTCTGCGCCGTCTCGCTCGACGACGTGCGCGCCGCCGTCGCCCGGCTGGCGCGGGGCGACGTGCACCTCGTCAACCTGCGCCCGACGCGGCTCGACGACATCTGGGCGGACATCGGCCGCGTCGCCGAGGCCATCGGCCGCGCGGCCGAGGGCGAGGCGCTCCTCGAGCGGCTGCAGGCGCGCGTGGCCGCCGTCGCCGCGCGCGCTGCCGCGGCGCCGGACCGGCCGCGCGTGCTCGCCGTCGAGTGGATCGAGCCGGTCATGATCGGCGGCGTGTGGATGCCGGAGCTCATCGCCCTCTCGGGCGCGGAGCCGCTCGTGACCCGCCCCGGCGACCACGCGCCCACGCTCTCGCCGGACGACCTCGCCGCGCTCGACCCGGACGTCGTGCTGATCAAGCCGTGCGGCTTCACCCTCGAGCGCACGCTCGAGGAGCTCGACGTCCTCCCGCGCGCGCTGCCGTGGGCGAGCTGCCGCGCCGTGGCGCAAGGCCGCGTGTACATCGCCGACGGCAACGCCTTCTTCAACCGCCCTGGCCCGCGCATCGTCGAGTCGCTCGAGATCCTCGCGGGCTGCGCGCACCCGACCCTGTTCGCCGCCGAGCGCCGCGCGCACGCCCGATCCGTTGTGCGGCTCGACGCGGCGCTCCGGCGCCACGCCTTCGACAAGGATTGATCCTCGCCCTCGACGAACAGCCGACCTGACCGGGCGGCTCACCAGCCCTCCGCCGCGCGGACGCGCTCTCCTGCACGACCAACTGCACCGCTCGCCACATGGCCTGTCGCAAATTGCCACGCGCCCGGCGCCGCTCGCGCGGTTGACGCGCCGCTCTCGGCCCGCGCTGCGTGGCAGACCGTTTGCAGGCGCGGGAGCACAGGGACCGCCGCTCGGCACGGGCGGCTCGCCACGACCGGGAGGCCTCCATGACGGATCGAGCATACGATAAGGACACTGCATGGACCCACGCAGTGCTCCCGCCCATCGCTCCGCTCGCGACCGAGCACAGGACGACTGTGTGCGTCGTCGGCGCGGGGATCGCCGGGCTCACGACGGCGTACATGCTGGCGAAGGAGGGCAGGGGCGTCATCGTCCTCGACGACGGCGTGATCGGCGGCGGCGAGAGCGGGCTCACGACAGCGCACATCGTGAACGCGCTCGACCGCCGCTGGACCGAGCTCGCGAAGCTCCACGCGCCGGAGCGCCTCCGCCTCGCCGCGGCGAGCCACACGACCGCCATCGACACGATCGAGCGGATCGTGCAGGAAGAGGGCATCGACTGCGACTTCCGCAGGGTGCCGGGGTACCTGTTCGCCGCGCCGGGGCACCCGTCGAGCACGATCGAGGACGAGATCAAGGCCGCTCACCAGGCCGGCCTCGACCGCGTGCACGGGGTCGAGCGCGCGCCGCTCGAGGCGTTCAACACAGGGATCGCGGCGGCGTTCCCGGAGCAGGGCCAGTTCCACATCCTCCGCTACCTCGCCGGCCTCGCCCGCGCCGTGGAGCGCCACGGGGGCAAGATCTACACGAGGGCGCACGTCGTCGACGTCGACGAGCAGGCCGAGCCCGAGCACGCTGTCGTCAAGACGGACCGGGGCGTGAACATCATCGCCAACGAGGTCGTGCTCGCCACGAACTCGCCCTTCTTGCCCTGGATCTCCGTGCACCTGAAGCAGGCGGGGTACAGGACGTACGTCATCGCCCTGCGCGTGCCGCGCGGCACCATCGCCCCTGGCCTCTACTGGGACACCGAGGATCCGTTCCACTACGTCCGGCTCAGCGACCTCGACGGCGCCGACGGGCCGGACGAGCTCCTCATCGTGGGCGGCGAGGACCACAAGACCGGTCAGGCCGACGACGCGGATCAGCGCCACGCGCGGCTCGAGGCGTGGGCGCGCGAGCGCTTCCCCCAGGCGGGCCCGGTCGTACACCGCTGGTCCGGAGAGGTCATGGAGACCGCCGACGGCCTCGCGTTCATCGGCCGCCTCAAGAAGGAGTCTCGCATCCTCATCGTGACCGGCGACTGCGGCAACGGCATGACCCACGGGACGATCGCGGGCCTGCTCGTGAACGACCTCGTCCACGGCCGCGAGAACGCGTGGGCCGGGCTCTACGACCCGACCCGCGTGAACCTCACCCTGCACTCCGCGTCGGAGTACCTCAAGGAGAACCTGAACACGGCGGCGCAGTACACCGACTGGCTGACGGGCGGCGATCTCGACGACGTGGAGAAGCTCGCTCCGGGGACAGGCGCCATCGTGAGGAGAGGGCTCACGAAGCTCGCCGTCTACCGCGACCCTCAGGGCCATGTCCACGAGCGATCGGCGGTGTGCACCCACCTCGGCTGTATCGTGGCGTGGAACCCGGCCGAGCGGACCTGGGACTGCCCCTGCCACGGCTCGCGCTTCGAGTGCACGGGCCGCGTGATCCGCGGGCCGGCGACGAGCGACCTCAGGCCGGTCGACACAGCCACCCCGGGCGAGGCAGAGTCGCCCGCGGACAAGGAGCTCGCCCGGACCGGATGAGCGCGCCTCCACGACAACGAAAGGATGAGACGCGCCCCCTCAGGCGGGGGCGCGCCGAGCGGCGGCTCAGCCAGGTAGCGCGGGCGGACGGGCTGCCCAGACGCTCCGCGTCGCGGCCGGGCGCGAAATGTGACAGCGCCGCTGCACCATGTACAGATATACGGGAGAGCCATGCAGGAGAGCCACCACCCCGGGGCCGCGGCCAGGCCCAGCGACGCGCCGTTCCTCGCGGGCGACGGCGAGATGGCCCAGCTCATGCGCGAACACGACTGGTCGCGCACCCCTGTCGGACCGGTGGAGACGTGGCCGCAGAGCCTGCGCACCGCCGTCAGCCTCTGCCTCGCTTCCCGTCACCCCATCGAGATCTGGTGGGGACCCGAGTACGCCCGCTTCTACAACGACGCGTACCGCCCGATCCTCGGCGTCACGAAGCACCCGCAGTTCCTGGGCCGCCCGGGGCGCGAGTGCTGGAGCGAGATCTGGGACGTCATCGGCCCGATGCTCGACGGGGTGCGCACCACCGGGCAGGCGACATGGTCCGAGGACTTCCAGTTGATCCTCTCGCGCAATGGCTATGTCGAAGAGACGTACTTCACGTTCTCCTATGCTCCTGTCCTGATCGAGGACGGCACCATCGGGGGCATCTTCTGCGCGTGCGCCGAGACGACCGCGCGCGTCCTCAGCGATCGCCGCCTCCGGGCGCTCCGCGCGCTCGGCGCCCAGTCGGCCGCCGCGGCGCTGGTCTCCGTCGAAGAGACGTGCGCGCGCTCGGTGAGCACGCTCGTCGCGGGCTCCACGGACGTGCCGTTCGCGCTGCTCTACCTGATCGATCCCGGCGGCGCGGAGGCCCGCCTCGCCGCCGCCGAGGGCCTCTCTCCGGGCGGCCCCGCGAGCCCCGAGCGCGTCTCGCTCGCGGACGAGGGCGCCGCGTGGCCGCTCTCGCACGTCGCGCGGACCCGCCAGTGCCTGCGCCTCGACACCCCCGCCGAGCGGTTCGGCGAGCTCCCCGGCGGCCAGTGGCCCGAGCCGCCCCGCGAGGCGGTCGTGCTGCCGCTCGCGCGCGCAGGGCAGGGCGCGCTCCAGGGCTTCCTCGTGGTCGGCGTCAGCCCCCGCCGCGCGCTGGACGCGGCCTACAGCGACTTCTTCGAGCTCGCGGCCAGCCACATCGCGACGACGATCTCCGGCGCCCGGGCCTACCAGGACGAGCGCCTCCGCGCCGAGGAGCGCGCCGAGCTCCTCGCGCGCGAGCAGGCCGCGCTCGCCGAGGCCGAGCGGCACCGGGCGCGCCTCGAGACGCTGTTCACGCAGGCCCCGGCCGGCATCTGTGTCCTGCGCGGGCCCGAGCACGTCTTCGAGCTCGCGAACCCGCGGTACCTCGAGCTCATCGGCAACCGCGATCTCCTCGGCAAGCGCGTCTGCGACGCCTTGCCCGAGACCGCGCCGGCCGTCGTCCCGCTGCTCGACCGGGTGTACGCCACGGGCGAGGCGTTCTTCGGCAACGAGTTCCCCGTGTCGCTCCAGCGCGGCGGCGAGATCGAGGAGTGCTTCTTCAACTTCATCTACCAGCCCATCTACGACGCCGCCGCCCGGGTCGAGGGCATCGCCGTGCTCGCCTTCGAGGTCACCGACCAGGTGCGCGCGCGCCGGCGCGCCGAGCAGCTCGCCCACGCGCTCGCGATCACCAACCAGGATCTCGACCAGTTCGCCTATGTCGCGTCCCACGACCTCAAGGCCCCTCTCCGGGGCATCGCGAGCCTGTCCGAGTGGATCGAGGAGGGGCTCGCCGACAAGATGAACGACGAGGCGCGCCACCAGATGCGCATGCTCCGCGGCCGCGTGCACCGCCTCGAGGCGCTCATCGAGGGCATCCTCAGCTACTCGCGCGCCGGCCGCATCCGCGACAAGCTCTCTCACGTGGACGTGGGCGTCGTCGTCGCCGAGTGCCTCGAGCTCCTCGCGCCCCCGCCCGAGGTGACGATCGCCGTCGGCGACGGCATGCCGACGCTCCTCGCCGAGCGCGTGCCGGTCCAGCAGGTGTTCATGCACCTCATCGGCAACGCGCTGAAGCACGCCCGCCGCGCGGACGCTTTGATCGAGATCGCGTGCGCCGACGCGGGCGACTTCTACGACTTCACGGTGAAGGACAACGGCCCCGGGATCCCGGCGCAGTTCCAGGAGCGCATCTGGGGCATCTTCCAGACCCTCGAGGCGCGCGACAAGCTCGAGGGCACCGGGATCGGCCTGTCGGTCGTGAAGAAGATCGTCGAGACGCGCGGCGGCAAGGTGGCGCTCGAGTCCGAGCCTTACGCCGGCGCGACCTTCCACGTGTACTGGCCGAAGCGCCAGAAGACGGCCTCGTGACCGGCGCGGCGGCGCGCGCTCGGCTCAGCCGTCGAGGAACCGGGCATCTCGATACCCGGTGCGACCGAAGCGACGGTAGAGCATGCGTGTGGCCTCGAGCCAGGGAAGGGGATCTACCGCCCCCTGCCAGCGCGCCGCAGGCGCCGCGACGCGAGGAACGCGAGCGGCGAGAGGAGGGGGACGAGCCGCCAGGGAGACCCTCCCTGGGGGTCGATCGCGCAGCCGCCGGACTGCCCGCCGCCGCCCTCCTCCTCGGGCGCGCCGCTCCCCGACGAGCCCGCGGTCCCCGCGCCGGAGCTCCCGGACGCGCCGCCGCTGCTCGCGCCGCCGCTGCTCGCGCTGCCGCTCCCGCCCGGCCCGCAGATGCCCGGGTCCTCGTCGACCTGGCCGTCGCAGTCGTCATCGAGCCCGTTGCAGACCTCTGCCGTCGGCTCGCCGGGCGTGCACGACCCGGCGGTGCACGTGCTCGCCTCTCGCGCGCACATGCCGACGCCGCACACCTCGCGCAGGCCCTCGTCGATCCGATCGTCGCAATCGTCGTCGATCAGATTGCATATCTCGACAGCGTCCGGGTGGACGCTCGGGGACCTGTCGTTGCAGTCGTTCGAGCTCGGCGCGAACCCCTCCGGCGGGCACTTCGCCATGACCGTCGCGCCGAAGAACGACCCGTACCCGTCGCCGTCCGAGTCCTCGTAATGGGTCGTGACCTCGAGGTCCTCGTCGATCTCACCGTTGCAGTTGTCGTCGCGCCCGTTGCAGACCTCGGCCTGGTCCGGATGGATGTTGACGCTGTAGTCGTCGCAGTCGTCGCCGACGGCGACGTGATCTGGAGGCTGGGTGCAATCGACCCTGGGCATGCCGGGGTCGCCGTGGCCGTCTCCGTCGCGATCGAGGTAATACGTCTCTCCGGCGCACCCGTACGCGAACGCAGCGCTGGCGGACTGCGCGCCGTCTCCCCGCGAGAAGTTATCGCCGTTGGCCGAGACGGCCCACACCTCGAAGACGACGCCGCCCGGCGTCGGCGGCGCCGTCCACCGCGCATCGAAGCGCACGACGCCGCCGCTCGCCCGCTTCGGCGCGTCGTGGACGAGCTGGTGATCGTCGATGAGCTTCGTGCTCTGACCGTTGATGGTGGCGAACCGACCCACGCCGGTGCGCACATAGAGCCCGCCGACGTTGATGTTGGCGGCCGAGATCGCGACTTGCAGAGTCACCGCCTCGCCGGCCGCCGGGTTCTTCGGGTTCATGTCGACGGTGATGCTCGGCGTCGCGCCGCCGTTATGGCACCCGTTGCACCCGTCCACCGCCACCCCGTTGCGGCGCGCGTGGGCCTGCGACGCGGCCAGCGTGGTGAGCAGGGCCAGACCCACCGGCAGGACCGGTGAATGGAGCGATGTTCTTCGCATGCGCCTCGGTGCGCAGCCCGGGCTCGCGGGCTCCGCGCGCTCCGCTGCGATGCTCAGGGATAGCCTTACTCGATGGGCGGGACAAGCGCATATGCGCAGAGCGCAACATTGTAGCGCGACCATCCAGCGCGGCAGTTGAGGGCGCTCTTGGCGCTGTTGCCGCTCCTGGCGTTCTTGCCGTCGCCGACGCTTCCGGAGCAGCGGTGTCGCGATGTGCCTTACCGTTCGGCGCGGCGCGTTAACCGAGCCGGACGTGCTGCGGCCGCGTCACGTCGCAGACGACGCCGTGGTACTTGAGGAGCCCCTCATCGAGCGTCACCACGGTCGCCTCCGCGCCGTGCGCGGCCCACAGGTACACGAGGTCGGTCGCGTTCGCGAACGGCCTGCGGCCGCGCATGCGCCTCGTCAGCAGGCCGAGGAAGCCCGTGAGCGCGTCCTCGCCCGCGGGCGCGACCAGCTCGACCGCGAGGCCCGCCAGCGCCGCCAGCGGGCTCGCGCTCGCCGCGGGGGCGCGTCCCGACGACGCGCGCGACGCGCGCGGCGCGGCGAGCCGTTGCTCGGCCACGTACACCTCCAGCCACAGCTCGGGCGGCGCGAGCACGCGCGCCGCGCCCGCCGCGACGGCTGCGCGGGCGCGCTCGAGGAAGGCGACCGCGTCCGCGTGCCCCGGCTCGGCGGGCTTCATCGAGGCGATGGCGACGGAGCTGTCGAGCACGATCCGCATCGCGGCCTCACCGCTCCTTGACGGTCTCCGCGGCGAGCAGCGCCGACGGCCGCCGCGGAGACAGTGATGGCACATGTTGGCACGGCGGCGCGATCGTGGCGACCGGAAACACGGTGGTTCGCGCGGTACATGCCTTGCTTTGTCGCCGGCCATGAGAGCTTTTCTGGCCCGCATCCTCCTCGCATCCCAGTGGGGCGCGAGCCTCGCTCTGGCGTCTGGCTGCGGCCCGCAGGTCGAGTCCGGCTCCAGCTCCAATCCACCTGAAGGCGCAACCTCGGAGTCCGGCGGAGGCGGCGAGACCGATCCTCCGGACGCCTCGGCGCCGCTGGATCCCACGCCGGAGCCGACCTGCGTCGGGCCGTTTCATGACGGTGGCTATTACGGGCAGTGCTGTTACGAGGTGCACTGCGCGGCGCCTGTCGACGGCGCCTGCCCTGCGGCCGCCCAGGCGGCGCCGCACCTCGAGGGCCTGCCGCCCGGCTCGGGATCGTGCATGTGCGACGGCGACGGCGAGGGCGGGGCCCAGTCGATCCTGGGCCCCTACGCGAACCGCGCCGCGTCCGACCCGGCGAGCTGCTGCTATCTCGTCGGGCATATCAGCTGCGAGGGTCGCCCGCTCCTGGTCCGGGGCGAGCCGCGCGTCGCGCCGCTCTCCCGCGCTCCGAGCGCCTGGTCCCGGACCGACTGGCAGCGCTTCGAGCGCGCGCTCGCGGACACCGACCTGCGCGCGCTCCCGCCGGCCGCGCGCCGCGAGCTCGCCCGGCGCTGGGCCGAGCGCGGCCAGAGCGAGCACGCCTCGGTCGCCTCCTTCGGCCGCTTCGCGCTCGGGCTGATGGCGCTCGGCGCGCCGCCTGCGCTGCTCGAGGCAGCGCACCGCGCGGCGATCGACGAGGTGCGGCACGCCCGCCTCGCGCTCGCGGTCGCCTCGGCGTACGCCGGCGAGCCCGTGGGCGTCGGCCCGCTGCCCCTGCACGGCGCGCTCGACGGCGTCGGATCGCTCGAGGCCCTCACCCTCGCCACGGTTGTCGAGGGCTGCGTGGGAGAGACCCTGTCCGCCATCGAGGCGGAGGTCGCGGCCCAGGCCGCGGAGGCGCCCGCGGTGCGCATGGCGCTCCAGGCGATCGCCCGCGACGAGGCGCGCCACGCCGAGCTCGCCTGGGCGTTCGTCCGCTGGGCCGTCGCGGTGGGCGGCGCGGGCTTGCGGGAGCGCGTCGCCGCGACCTTCGCGCGCGCGCTCGAGCAGGTGGGCTCCGCGCCGACCCCTGCTGGCGGCGACATCCCGCCCACCCACGGATTCGTGCCTCCGGCCGAGCTCCGCCTGCTGCGCCAGCAGGCGATCGCCGACGTGCTCCGCCCTGCGGCCGCCGCGCTCGTCGCCTCGCATCTCTCCTCGACGGATCGCGAGCTCAGCGGCGACCGTGGACATGCCCTCCTGAGCGGCGGCGGGACGTCCATGTCGACGTGAGCCCGCGGCGGCGCCGCCGCGCCCGTCATGCGCCGGTGGAGGCCGACGTGGCGTGCGCGCCGCTGCCCATGCCGTGCGGCGCGCCGCTGTCGCGCTCCGGCGCGACCGCTCTGGGCGCGGCCGATCCCTCGCGCCGCTCCCGCCAGAGCAGGGCCATGCCGAGCGCGTAGATCGCGAGCAGCACATACAGGTTCACCGAGAGCACGAGGGGCGGCAAAGGCGCCTTGAAGCGCTCGTAGACGTACGGAAAATCGATGGTGGCGAGCGAGACCAGGACCACGAGCGCGCCCATCTCGAGCCGGCGCTCTTCCTTCGCCGCCCGGTCGAGCGCGTAGAGCGCGGCCGGGAAGATGTAGAGCACGTGGTGCACGTAGGTGAACGGGCTCGCGACGACCATCGCGACGAGCAGCGGCAGGAGCAGCCGTAGCGAGCGCCCGGGCGAGGCGGCGCGGCCGCCGAGCGCGAGCGCCGCGCCGACGAGGAGCAGGACGGTGATCACCGACGCGGCCTTGATCGTGGCGGCATCCTGCCCGAAGAGCCGCGCGTAGAAGCCGGCGAGCGAGAAGTTCGCCGCCGTGCCCGGATCGAAGAGGCCCGGGATCTTGGCCCCGTGCGACATGCGCGGCAGCCGCCGCAGGAACTCGACCCACGCCGGCGCCGCGCCGAACGGCAGGCTGATCACGACGAGGGCACCGAGCCCGACGGCGAGCCCCGCGAGCGCGCGGAAGCGCCGCTGGACCACCCAGGGAACCGCGAGCAGGATGGGCGTGACCTTGATCCCGGCGGCGACCGCGAGGGCGAGCCCCGCGGGGGTGTCCTTGCCCGAGAGCGAGAGCGCGAGCGCGGCGCAGAGGAACACGAGCACCAGCGGGTTGATCTGCCCCATCGCCAGGCTGTTGCGCAGGTTGAGCGCCCACGCGAGAAAGGCGATGAGCGCGAGCAGGCCCGTGGGGACCGCGGGCCCGCGCGCGGCGTCATCAGCGTCGTCAGCGTCCCGCGTCGCGCGTCGGATCGCGACGACGGCGAACGTCGCGGCGAGGCCATAGCTGACGACGGCCATGCTCGACCACACCTCCTGGGCGACGTTCGGCGGCAGGCGCGCGAGCCACGAGAAGGTGTGCGCGAAGAACGGCGGATAGAGATAGGGGAACGTCAGCTCGTGCGGGAGCTGCAGCTCCCTGGCGATCGACTCGAGGACCGTGACGTCGTAGACGTCGAGCCCCCGGCTGGCCGCGACGGCGGCGGTATAGAACGACTTGAAGTCGATCGCGACTGGCTGCTTGAGGACGATGTCGAGGACGCAGAGCCAGGCGGCGCCCGCGGAGAAGGCGAATACCGCGAGGTGACCCAGGTGCTTGTCCGGGATGCGCGCCCTGACGGCGGCGAGGATCGATGTCACGGCGCGAGCGATCTGGCGTGGAGGGGCATGAGGTCAAGCGTCATGGCAGGGGGATTGTCTCCTCGTCTTTCTTCTGTTCCTGTCGCTCACGCCGGGGCGCCCCCGGCGCTCCGGGCGGCCTGCTTCTCCCGCTCGAGCTCGTAGAAGAGCGTCCCGTCGTACATCCGGCGGAGCTGCTCGCGCGTCAGCTTCCCCCCTTTGCCGGCGAGCGCGTAGAGCACCGCCCACTCGCCTGCCGACGCCAGGAAGCCGAGCACGTCGAGGAAGTCGCGATCTCCCAGCGTGCGCGCCACGAGCTCGCGCGCGCTCAAGGCGCCGTCGCGGTCCCTGTCCCAGCGCGCGAACAGCTCGTCGAACTTCACCGGGTCGAACCTGCCGTCCTTGTCGTAAACGCCGGTGTCGCTCGCGTGCTTGCCGCGGTGGATGTTCGCGAGGGTGATCGAGAGCGTGGGGACGAACGATCGGGACGTCGGGAGCCCGAGCACCCCGTTGATGACGAGCGCGAACCACGCGGAGAGCACGCGTCCGATCCCGATCGCGCGGAGCCCCTCGTAGGTCTCGCCGAGCGTGATGATCCCGTCGTGGTTCCTGTCGAAGAAGGCCGAGTGCGCCTCGAGCGCCGTCTTCTCCCCGAGCGCCGCCGGCCGCGCGCCGTGAACGTCGCTGGTCGCCGACGCGGACACGAACGTCTCCGGACCGCGCCCCTCGCCCCGGGCCGCGCGTTCTTGCGCCCCACGCTCCGCGCCCGCGCCGTCCGGGCTCCCGTAGATCTCGGATGCGCCCGTGGGCTCGTGGGCCCTCGGCCCATCGTTCAGCTCGCTCATGGTGCTCCTGCGGCTCGCGCGATCTGCAGCGCGCGTCCTGGCCGGGCGCGAAAGCACGACGCGGGCCGACGCCGAGCGGCGCGAAAACGGCGTGGTCCGCAGCGTCCGCGTGCCCGGCGCGCCGCCCAGGGCGCGGCAGCCCATGAGGCAAACTGCCTCGCAGGGTGGCCGATGGTCACAGCGGCGCCCGGCTGCCCGGGGCGCGCTGCGCCGGGGCGCCTCTCTGGTCCTCTTCTCTATCCTCCTGGTGACAAGGCGGTCTCTGCCCGCCTCGCTTCGACGGGCATTCACGCACGCGCCATGCCGGCGCCGTCATCGCGCGCGTCCTGCCGAGCCGGCGCGCCTGCGACGACCTGGATCACGGAGCGCGGCCCGGCGCTGGGCACGATCTTGCTTGGGGCGTCGCCACGAGGTGGAACAACATGGCTACACTCTCGACGTCCGCGTGGGTATTGCATGAGCTCGGTCTGGCCGCGGGATTCGGCGGCCCTCTCTTCGGCCGTCTGGCATTGCATCAGGCCGTCAAGGATATCCATTCCGAGGCCGAGCGCGGCAAGGTGCTCGCCGACGCGTGGCAGCGGTACAACCTCGTCAATGCGATCTCGCTCGGCACCGCCGCGGCCACCTGGTTCATCGGGCGGACGATGATCTCGGGCCGGTCGATCGACGAGGAGACCCGCACCCTTGTGCACCTGAAGGACATCCTGCTCGGCGCGACGCTCGCGACGAGCGTCGTCAACATGGTGAGCGGGAAGCAGATGAGCGAGCAGGCGCCGGCCCGCGCCGTGCCCGTCCGCGACGGCGACACGCCGTCGCCGCGCACGCCCGCGAAGGCCGCGGCGCTGCAGCAGCTCCTCAACGTGATGGGGCCGCTCAACATCGCCCTCACGGCGGGCGTGATCGGCGTGACAACGGTCCTCGCCATGAAGTCCGGCCGCTCGACGAAGTGGAGCTTCATCTCCCGGCTCCTGCCCTGATCCTGGCCCTCGCCCGCCGCCCGCGCGAGCGCGCGGCGCCCCTCTCATGATACGATGGCCCGATGAAGGTCATCGCAAGGATGGGGCTCGCCGCGCTCGCCCTCGTCGCCCTGAGCTGCAGCAGCGGTCACGGCGAGGAGGGTTGCCCCGAGCTGTGCGAGCGACAGGTGGAGTGCCCGGGCGCCGCCACGACCGAGGAGAGCTGCCTCGACACATGCAGCGCCGACACGGAGGAGGCCGAGGAGGCTGGCTGTGACGGCGCGTGGGAGTCGTACCTCGAGTGCCGCAACCACGCCGAGGACAACTGCGATCCAGCGAAGTACCTCGAGGAGTGCAGCATCCAGTGGGAGTCCCTGAGGACCTGCCTGGAACGCCCCTGAGGGGCGGGGTGGCCGGTGAGCACCGGCTGCCCACGCGGCGGCTACTCGAACTCGTGGAGCGCGCGGCCGCTCGGGAGCACCGCCGGGATGAGCGCCTCGAGGCGCTTCGGTGCCGCGCGCGGGTCGAGCAGCGCCTCGCCCACGAAGGCGCAGAGCCAGCCGATCTCTTCCTCTGTCAGATCGATCGGCTCCTGCAGCAGCGGGTCGACGGCGGCGAGGACGGGGGCGAGCGGGCCCATCTCGCCCTGGAGGTCCGGCGCGAGGTGCTCGTTCGTGTACTCCGTGGCCGACCTGTACACATCGAGGTGGTGGCGGATGGCACCCTCCAGCGACGTGAACGCGCCGTTGTGGAAGAACGTGGGCTGGAGGGCGACGTTGCGCAGCGGCGACGTCCTGAACTTGTACCTGTCGGCCGGGTCGCCCGTGACCTGCTCCAGCCCGAAGTCCTCGTCGGCGTTCTGGCCGTCGAAGACCACGTTGGAGAGCGCCGGATCGTCGGTCGGCGCGATCTGCGGCACGCCGATGGCGTGCTGCTGGAAATCGCTGAACATCTCGTTCGACTCCCCCGACACGGCGTGGCAGCCGACGCACTTCGCCTCGCCGAAGAAGAGCAGCGCGCCGCGCTTCTGCGCCGGCGTCATCGCGTTCCGGCGGCCGCGGGCGAACCTGTCGATGGGCGCGTCGGCGAACGTGAGCGACATCTCGAACTCGGCGATGGCGATCGCGATCATCTCGTAGGTGATCGGCTTCCCCCGCTTCACCGCGTCGAAGCTCCGGCCGAACCGGCGGCGGTACGCCTTCACCCGGTCCACGCGCTCCGCGACCTCCACGCGCACCACGTCGTGCGACGGCGGCGCCTTGTATCCGGTCATCTCCGGGATCTCGGTCGGCGGGATGAACGCCTGCGCCACGAGCAGGTGCGGCAAGGACGAGAGCGACGTCCCCTCCGGGGAGGGGAACGAGAAGCCCTGGCCGTTGTCGAACGGGTCGCCGGACGCCGCGAAGAACCGCGAGTTCCACATCAGCGCGGGATAGAACGCCGAGTTGATGACCGTGGGCGCCCGGCGCTGGTTGCGCGGCCCCGCGCGGCCCGGCCCGACGACGCCGTTGTTCTCGATGCCGATCGAGATCGACTGCGTGTCGGCGAAGCCCGTCGTGGGCGAGTGGCAACCCGAGCACGAGTTGTCCTCGTTCAGGCCGAGGATGCTGTCGTAGAACAGCTCACGCCCGAGCTTCGCCAGCTTCTTGTCGATCTTCCGCCCCAGCCGCGACTCCAGCGTCGACTCGATCGCTCCGGTGAACCCGTGCCGGGCGAGCGTCTCCGCGAGCTCCTCGTCGATGGGAGAGACCTTGGCGCGCGCCGCGGGCGCGAACAGGAGCGTGAGAGCCAGGCATGCCGCCAGGGCGACGAGCGTCCGCCCGATCCATCGCAGGGTCATGGTGCCTCCAGGTCCCCCGGCGGGGGAGGCGCACATCGCTGTGCGCCCGTGAGATCAACCAGTCCTGCCCAGATGCTGGCCGAGCGGCGGTGAATCGGATGATGGGAATCTAGTGGCGCGCGTTGCCGACCGGCAAGACAAATCTACCGTGATTCAACGGGTTTACCTCGTATCCTCACGTGTCCTTGCGTGTCCTTGCGTATCCTTCCGTGTTCGCGCGTGACCCTGCGTAGCCGTTCGTCTCCGCGGTCCGGTCACCGCGCTATCTGCGGTTGTCGCGCCTACATCGAGACGGAGGCTCGGCCGTGCCCTCCGCGTCTCGCGCGCCGCGTCGCGCCGAAATGGCGTCGTTGTAGGTGCGTGGTCGGCGCTCCGCGTCCTTGCGGCGCTCGGGCGCAGCGCGACTCCGAGGTCGCCCGAGACTCATGCTTTGTGGGGCGCGCGGGGCCGTCGTATGCTTGACGTGATGGGGCGGACAGCACCTCTCACGGATCCGACCGCGCTCGTGGGGGGCGCGCTCACGGGTGGGTATCGGATCGTCCGCGTCCTCTCCTCGCAGGGCTTCGGTGTCGTGTTCGAGGCGCGGGGCCCCTCTGGCCGCCGCGTCGCGCTGAAGGTGCTGCGGCCCGAGGTCGTCACCGAGGACACGCTCTCGCGGCTCAGCCGCGAGGCGAGCGTCACGTCGAAGCTCGACAACGCCCACGTCGTCCCGATCGTCGACGCCGGCCACGATCTCGAGCGCGATCTCGCCTACCTCGTGATGCCGCTGCTCGACGGCACCGACGTCGCCGCCCTGCTCGCCGAGACGGGGCCGCTCTCGCCCGACATCGCCGTGCGGATCGCGCTCCAGGCCGCCGCCGGGCTCTCCGCGGTCCACGCCGCCGGCCTCGTCTACCGCGACGTCCGCCCGCCGCGCATCTTCCTCGAGCACCTCCCGACCGGCGAGGTCCTTGTCCGCGTCTTCGGCTTCGGCCTCTCGAAGGGCTACGACACGGCCGCCTCGAGCCCCGGAAAGGCGCGGAGCTCCGGTCACCACCGCGAGGCGTCGGGGCCGCGGGACCGCGCGGCGGACGTCCGGGGCGACGTCTTCGGCCTGGCGGCGACGCTCTACGAGATGCTGTGCGGCGTCTCCCCGTGGGCCGAGCTCGACGTCACCCCCGACACAGCCGATCTCGGCCCCGCCGACACGGCCGCCGACGGTCTGCTGTCGTCGCTCGCGCAGCTCCCCTCGATCCAGGACCGCGCCCCGTGGATCGAGGCGCGCCTCGCGACCGCGCTCTCGCTCGCGCTGCACAGCGACGTGGACCGGCGCTACCCGTCGATCGAGGCGTTCGCCGAGGCGCTGCGCGCCGCCTCCGGCGGCGAGGAGCGGCTCACCGTCGACATGCTGAGGCCGCTCGACCCCGAGCTGCGCGATGCCGTCGCCGAGCGCGCCGGCGCCGACACCGATCCGCTTGTCGGCCGCGAGCTCGGCGGCCGGTACGCGGTGCGCCGGCTGATCGGGCGCGGCGGGATGGGCGCCGTCTACGAGGCGGAGTCGCCCGAGGGGCGGCGGGTCGCGGCCAAGGTCATCTTCAAGAGCGCCGTCGGGCAGGACGATCACGCCGTGCGCCGGTTCATCCGCGAGGCGCGCGCGGTGACCGCGATCCACAGCCCGCACGTGGTGAAGACGTTCGAGCTCGGGACGGATCTCACGCTCGCGACGCCGTTCATCATCATGGAGCTGCTCCACGGCGTCGACCTCGCCAAGCTCCTCCGGATGCGCGGGCCGCTGGAGCCGGCGCCTGTCGTGCGCGTGTTCATCCAGGCGGCGCGCGGGCTCGCCGCCGCGCACGCCGAGGGCATCGTGCACCGCGACATCAAGCCCGCGAACCTCTTCCTGCACGCGCCCTTCGAGGCCGCGGCGCACCGCGGGTCGAGCTCGACGGCGCCGCCGTCCCGGCGCAGCGCCGGCTCGGTCCGTCCGCCGCCACCCTCCGGCCAGCGCCGGTCGGGCTCGATGCGCCCGCCGCCGTCCGTCCGCCGCCCGTCCGGCTCGATGCGCCCGCCGTCCTCCAGCGATCGCCGCATCGTCGTCAAGGTCTGCGACTTCGGCATCGCGAAGCGCACAGGCGACGGCGTCTCGCACGAGCTCACGCGCGCCGGCGGCGTGCTCGGGTCGCCGATCTACATGTCGCCCGAGCAGGCGAAGATGGCGCGGGACGTCGACGGCCGCTCCGACGTCTGGAGCCTCTGCATCTCGCTCTACCAGGCGCTCTGCGGGAGCTGCCCCTGGGATCCGAACGCCTCGCTCGCCGAGCTCCTTGTCTCGATCTGCACCGAGCGCGTGCCGCCGCTCGGCGAGGCGGCGCCGTGGCTCGACCCGGCGCTCGCCGCCGTCGTGCACCGCGGCCTGCACCGGGATCCCGCCGAGCGCTGGCAGAGCATGGACGAGGTGATCGCCGCGCTCGAGCCGCACGCGGACGGCGCGGACATCGTCACGCTCGATCAGCTCCGCGGCGTCGACGCGGAGCGCCGCGCCCGCGCCACCTCGATCGCCGAGCTGCGCCGCGAGTCCCGGCTCTCCCGCTCCGTCGAGGGCGAGGAGCGCTCGATCGGGGGCAGCTCCTTCACGGCGGCGCAGGCGGCCGGCGGCGCGGCGCGGCGGCGCTTCGTCGGGGCGGCGGCCGCCTGTGCCGCCCTCGCCGCGATCGGCGGCGGCCTCGCCCTGCGCGCCTCGACGGCCGACGACGGGCACGCCGCGCCGGCCAGCGCGAGCGAGCCCCCGCCGCCCGCCGCGCCCGCGCCCGCGCCGGTGCCGACAGCGGCGTCCTTCACCGCTGTCGTGACGCTCCCGGAGGAGGCGACGGTGCGGGTCAACGGCGCCGCGCGCCCGGTGAGCGAGGGCCGGCTCGACCTGACGGGCAAGGCCGGCGACATGTTCGAGGTCGAGGTGAGCCGCGGCGGCGCCACCACGAAGCAGACGGTGTTCATGCTGAGCGACGGCAAGCTCCGCCCCGATCGCATCGAGCTCCAGCCGCCCGCGCCTGCCTCCGCCTCGGCCGCCGCCGTGCCGCCCCCGCGCCGCGACAAGCCGCGACGTGCGCCGCGCGGCGCCTCCGACGCGACCGGCGCGTCCACGTCCCCCGCCGCGCCGCCCGCGCCGCCGCCGGCCCCGACAGCGGTGATGCCGGTCGACCGGTGGTGACGCAGTCGCCCCGCGCGCCCCGCGCGCCCCGGCTCTCCTGCGCCGCGAGCGCGCTCGCCGTCGCGCTCGCGGCGCCGCCGGCCGGCGCGCAGCCCGAGCCGCCCGCGCCGGCCGCTCCCCCCGATCCGCCCGCTGCGGCGGCGCCGTCGCCGTCGGTCGAGCCCGCGCCCCCCGCGCCTCCCGATGAGGCGCTCGCCCGGGCCAAGGAGCTCTTCCAGGCGGGCAACGAGCTGCGCAAGATCGGCGATTGCCAGCGCGCGCTCGAGCTCTACCTCCGGTCGCGCCGGGTGGTCGCGTCGGTCCCCAACACCCTCAACGCAGCGTTCTGCCTCGATCAGCTCGGTCGTTACGACGAGGCGCTCCAGCTCTACGAGGCGCTGCTCACCGAGTTCCGCGCAGAGCTCGGCGAGCCGGAGCGCCGGGGCGTCGTGTCCACGATCGCTGGCCTGCGCGGGCGGATCGGCAGCGTGCTCGTCTCATCGAACGTCGACGGCCTGGTGCTCATCGACGGCAGGCCGCGCGGCCGGCTCCCCCTCGCCGGCCCGATCCGGCTGCTCCCCGGGGGCCACACGCTCCGCGTCGTCAAGGACGGCTGGCGCACGTTCGAGGCGATCCTGACCGTCAGGATCGCCGAGACCACGACGGTCGACGCGAAGCTCGAGCCGCTCGCCAGCACGGGCCGCCTCAAGATCGAGGACGAGCGGCTCGTCGGCGCCGATCTCTTCGTCGACGGCACGCTGATCGGGCAGCTCCCGTGGGAGGGCGCGCTCGCGCCTGGCCCGCATTTCTACTCGGTGCGCGGGGGCAAGCTCGGCTCCGCGCCGCGCGAGGCCAACGTCGTCGCGGGGCAGCTCGCCGTCGCCACGGTCGAGGCAGGACCGCTCGGGGAGGAGGTCCGCGTCGTCGCCCAGCCGCTGAGCGCGGCGCTGACCATCAACAGTGTCCCGGTCGGCCATGGGCAGTGGCGCGGGGCGCTCCCGCTCGGGCGCCACACCTTCGAGGCGCACGAGCCCGGCTATTTCGCGCGCACGCTCCGCACGACGATCGACAGCACGACCACGGGCGACATCGTCCTGCCGCTCGCCATCGACGAGAGCCACCCGCGCTGGGGGCGCAGGGTCGGGTTCTTCCGGCTGGAGGCGGTCGCCGGCTACGCCTTCGCCTCGTCGCTCGAGAGCGACGCCGAGCGGAGCTGCAGCAGCTACCGCTGCTCCGACGTCTCGCGCCCTTCCGGCGTCCTGGCCGGCCTGCGCGGCAGCTATCAGTTCCCGATCGGCACCGCCATCGAGCTCACGGCCGGGTACCTGCACCTCCGCACCGAGCTCGTGCGCTCGGTGGACACGACGTACGTCGACCCGCGCGGGGGCGAGGAGAGGCTCCCGATCCGGTACACCTTCCACGACGACCTCCGGATGGCCGGCGTGACCGTGGTGGTCGGCGGCAGCTACCACCACGAGCTCTCGTCGTGGTTCGACGTCGGCGGCGCGCTCGGGCTCGGCGTCGTGCTCGCCGAGTCGAGCGACGAGGTGACCGGCTCGGCGTCCGACGACCGCAGGACCGTCGGCGTGGCCGTGACCAACGGGGGCAACGCGGTCCGCCACGCCGCCCCGTTCGCGATGCCCGAGCTCCGGCTGCGCCTCAAGCTCGGGCGGCTCAGCGCCACGGCGGCCATGGGCGTCGGCTTCTTCCTCGTCGACGGCCCCCCCTTCGAGACGGGCAACACCTACGTGGTCGGCGCCGATTGCGACCCGCAGAGCCCGACCGTCGAGTGCGCGCCGGGCAAGAAGGTCGTGTTCGAGGAGCGCGCCCACGGCACGTTCACGATGTTCTTCCCGAGCGTCGCCGTGGGGTACCGGTTCTGATCGCCGCCGCCCGCGCGGCGATCAGCGGTTCGCCTGGTCCCTCGCGGCGCGCGCCTGCTCGCGCACCATGTCGAAGAGGCGCGACGCGTCGAGCAGCGAGGTCGTGAGCCGGCCGAACTGGATCACATCGCCCACCGCGACCGCATGCGGCTCGCTCTCGGTGAGCAGCTTGCCGTTCACGCGGGTGCCGTTCTGTGAGCCGTTGTCGATGATCACGAGCTGCCCCTGCGCATCCAGCCGGAAGTGCGCGTGCAGCTTCGACACCGAGGGGTTACGCAGCACCACATCGCAGTTGCGCGTGCGGCCCACCGAGATCTGATCGGGATAGGGGTTGCCCTTCGCCTTGACGATCTCGAACACCTCGCTCGCCGGACCGGGCGGAGGCGGCGGCTTCCGGTGCGCCGCCGGCGAGGCGGCGACGGTCCGGAAGGCGATCTGCTGGCCGTCCGCGCCGACCTCCGACACCACGAGGAGCAGGTTCGTCACCCTGCGGACGAAGCGATCCCGAGGCATCACACGCGCCAGCTCGATGATGTCCCCTGAGTCTTCCACGATGGGCCGAGTATATGCCGATCCGGAGCGCCGGATCCGTGGGTGGGGGCACCTTTGCTGTCTCGCGGCGCGCCCGCGAGGTGGGTCTCACGGTGTCTGTTGTGTGTCGGCGCCTCGCGCACATCGCGTCTGCGCAAGCCTCGCGCGAGGCGCCTTGAAGCGCGTCGTTCCGGCGGGCGCTCGCGCGGTGCTGTGATGTCGCGCCACCCCTGAACTTTGCCGCTTCACGGTAATTCTCTCGGTGACGCCGTGGCCGTCCGCCGGACGATGGAGCTCGAAAATGCCAGGACCTGGCGTACCTTCGGCGCCCATGAACGGACAGGTTCGTGGACGCATCTCGGTCAACCCGCGCGGCTTCGGGTTTCTGAACATCGAGGCTTCGCCGGAGCCGGGCAAGCCCGGCGGGGCTGCCGAGGGCCCGGTGACAGCCTTCGTGACGCCGCCCGATCTGAACCCGTTCCTCGACGGCGACCTCGTCGACGCGACGGTCGTGGAGGCGGAGCCGGGCCGCTACAGCGCGTCGCAGCTCGTCCTGGTCCAGCGCGACCGCTCCGAGCTCTTCGGGACGGTCGTCTCGCACGCGAAGCGGCCGCACCTCCGGGTCGATCGCCTCGTGTCCAACACCGACTGGCCGTTCAAGCCGGGCAGCGCCGACGACCTCGCCGAGGGCACGGCGGTCGTCGCGACCATCGAGGGCGCCGTGGTCGTCCCGGCGCGCGTCGTCGCGCCGGGCGCCGATCTCGGCATCGAGCGCTGCCTCGCCCGCAACGGCGTGCGCGCCGTGTTCCCGGCCGACGTCGTCGAGGCGTCCCGCGCCGCGGCGGCGGCGGTGTCGATCGAGCGCGAGCTCGCGCGCGGCCGCCGCGACCTGCGCGAGCTCACCACGATCACGATCGACGCGCCGGTCACCACGGACATCGACGACGCCGTCTCGGTGCTGCCGGCCGGCCCGGACGGCGCGCTCCGCGTCTTCGTCTCGATCGCCGACGTGGACGCGCTCGTCCCGGAGGGCTCGCCGCTCGATCACGAGGCCCGCGCCCGGGGCACGAGCGTCTACCTGGCGGGCCGCGTCATCCCGATGATCCCGGACGCGATCTCGAGCGAGGCGGCGAGCCTGCTCCCGGGCGCCGATCGGCTCGCCCTCACGGCCGAGCTGCGCATCGATCCGGAGGGCGGCGTCACCTCGATCGACCTCCACGAGAGCGTGATCCGCTCGCACGCGCGCCTCTCGTACGACGCCGTCGAGGAGTTCCTGACCACCGGCCGCTCCGCCGACGTGCCCGCGTCGGTCGCGCCGGTCGTGCGCTGGCTCCGCACCGCGGCCGCGCGGCTGTCGACGGTCCGCGCGGCGCGCGGCGGCGTCGAGCTCGACCGCGAGGAGGCGTACGTGACGCTGGACTCCGAGACGCGCGAGCCGACAGGCGTCGCGCCGCGCTCCGACACGGGCGCGCACCGCCTCATCGAGCGGCTGATGGTCGCGGCGAACGAGGCCGTGGCCACCTGGCTGGTGGCGCGCGGCCTCCCGTGCGTCTTCCGCGTCCACGACGAGCCCACGGAGGAGCGCGTCCGGACGCTCGAGCGCTTCGCGCACAACTTCGGCGTCGAGGCCGGCTTCGGCCCGCACCTGAGCCCCCGCGGCCTCGCGGCGTTCGAGGCGCAGTTCCGGGGCTCCGGGCTCGCGCCGGCGATCCGCACCGTGCTCGGCAAGGCGCTCGGCCCTGCGCGCTACACGGCCGCGGCGAGCCTGCACTTCGGCCTGGGCGCCCCGCTGTACCTGCACTTCACCTCGCCGATCCGCCGCTACGCCGACCTGGCAGCGCACCGCGTCGTCAAGCGCTACCTCCAGGGCCACCGCGATCAGCTCGAGGACGTCGAGGCGCTCGCGTCGCTCTCCCATCACCTGAACGCGCGCGCGCGCAGCGCCGCCAAGGCCGAGACGGAGCGGCACCGCATGCTCGTCGCGCGCCTGTTCGCCTCGCGCGTCGGCGAGGAGATCGAGGGCAACATCGTGGCCATCAAGCCGTTCGGCCTCGTCGTCCAGATGCTCCAGTCCGGCGCGACGGGCACGATCGCGCTGGAGGCGCTGCCGGGCGGCCCGTACCGCATCGACGTCGCCGCCCAGGCGCTGGTCGGCCCGGGCCGCCGCTATGGAGTCGGCGAGCCGATCCGCGCCGCCATCGCGTCGACCAACGAGGAGCTCGGCCGCGTCGACCTGATCCCCGCCGTCGCCCGCGGCGCCGCCGCGTGAGCGGAGGCGGACCGCGACGACGTGATCCCCGCGGGCGCCCGCGGCGCGCCCTGGCGGAGCGTCGCGGCGCCCTCCAGGCGGCGCCTACGGCGACAGGAGCACAGCGAACATGTCGGTCCCGTTCGCCGCGTGCTCGCCGAGGCCGAAATCGATCGACCCTTCGGCCGCACCGCAGAGCAGGATGACCCCCGTGTCCGCCGCGATCGCCGCGGCGTTCGACTTCTGGTTGCCGGCGGCGCCGAGCACCTTGCTCCAGAGGTGCTCGCCCTCGGCGTCGAGCTTCACGACGAAGGCGTCGAAGCCGCCGCCGGCCGGGAGCGGCCCGCCGCCGAGGTCGACAACGCCCTGCACCGAGCCGGTCACCACGACGTTGTCCTTCGCATCCACGGCGATCGACGCGCTCTCCTGCGGTCCATCGCCGGCGAACCACCGCGCCCACACGGGCGTGCCGTCGGGGGCGAGCGACACCACGAACGCTGACTGCACGTCGTTGGTGGGGAGCGTGCCCGCCGGGCCGAAGTCGAGCGAGCCCGTGTACGTGCCCGTCACGAGCACCGCGCCCGACGGGGCGGCGTCGATCCCGGTGCCGGCCTGCGACAGCGTGTCGCCGTAGTCCGAGAGCCAGACGCCGTTGCCGCTGCTGTCGAGCTTCGCGACGAACAGGTTCGTCCCGAGCCCGCTGTTCCTCACCTGGCGGGACCCGATGGTCAGGGTGCCGTGGTACCTGCCGGTGAGGAGCACGTTGTCCTGGGCGTCGACGGCGACGCTCATCGCGAACTGGTTCGAGGCGTCTCCGTAGATCCTGGTCCACAGGACGGCGCCGGACGGAGCGTATTTGCGCACGAAGATGTCGGTGCCGCCTGCGCTGGTGGCGCATGCCGAGACCGGCGGCGCGGAGCAGAGCAGCGAGCCGCTGAAATAACCGGCGATCACGATGTTTCCCGCCGCGTCGACAGCGATGGATTTCAGCGTCTGGTCCGCGGCGTCCCCGATCTGGCGCGCCCAGCCGGGGTTGCCGTCCTTGTCGAGCGTGACGACGAAGCTGTCGAGCGCGTTGGTGCTGCTCAGCGTCGCGCCGCCGAACATGAACGAGCCGTAGAACGTCCCGCCGAGCACGACGCCATCGGTGGGCGTCAGGGCGAGCCCGTTGAGCGTCTCGGCGCCGCTGCCACCGAGCCTCGCGCTCCAGCGGTGGGCTCCGGAAGGGTCGAAGCTCGCGACGTACACGTCGGCGGTGCCGATGCTCACCAGGGTCTCACCGCCCAGGTTGATGCTCCCCGAGAAGGTGCCGCCGACGTAGAGGTTGCCGTGCGTGTCGATGCCGGCGCCGGTCGCGCTCTGGATGCTCGGGTCGCCGAAGAGATCGGCCCAGAGCGGGGCGCTGCACGCGAAGCCGTCGCAGTCCTCGTCGATGTCGTCCGTGCAGGTCTCCCGCGCGGGGGTGACCTGGCCGCTGCATGGCCGCCACGACGTCCCCGAGATGTCGCACACGCGCAGCCCCGCCGCGCAGGTCCCGACGCCGTCCGTCCCCTCGGGCCCGCTGTAGCAGGCCTCGATCTGCCCCGGCGTGCACGCGCACCCGGCGTCCGGCTCGTTCGTCTCGCCGTCGCAGTCGTCGTCCACGGAGCTGCCGCAGTCCTCGGGCCGGGGGACCACGGCGCCCTCGCACTCGCCGAAGCTCTGGCCGTCCGGCTGGCACCTCAGCACGCCCGCCTTGCACGCGCCGACGCCCTCGGTGTCCGGCGGGCCGGGGTAGCAAGGCTGCTCCTCGCCGGCGCTGCAGAGCGGCGCGCCGCCGCTGCCGCCGTCGCCGCCGTTGCCGCCGTCGCCGCCGCCGCCGCCGCCGCCGGCGCTGCTGCTCGCGTCAGGTCCCGGGTTGAACGGCGGCACCGGGTCCGAGCATGCTCCCGACAGCGCGAGCACGAGCGCAGACCCGACGAGCGTCGATCGAGCGCGCAGGCATGTCCTCGTGACCATGAGGGGGCGGAGCTCCATGTTCGGCGATTCTGCCTTCAGTCGTCGCGTGACTTTCTCGTCCGCTGCCTGTTCTCGGGGAACTTGATGATGAACGTGGCGGGGGGCGCAGGGCTCGCCGCGGGGCTCGGCTGGTCCGGGCGTATCGCCTCCGGCCCCTCTCCCTCCTCGCGCCGCGGCGCATCGGTGCTCTCCGACGGAGCGAGCGGGGTCGGCCTGGCGCTCGCGCTCTGCGCGGGCAGGAGGTCGCGCTGCATCGCATCCTCCTGGGATCCGTCGCCGAGCGCCATCCACACCGCGATCGCGCTCGCGAGCACGAGCGCCGCGCCGCTGACCGCGACGAGGATCACGAGCTTCGACGGCTGCTTCAGCGGGGCGCGGCGCGGAGCCCAGCCGGCCGCCTGGTCGCCGTACGGCGCGCTGGCGCTGTGCGCGGCGGGCGCGCCGTAGGACGCGCCGGTGTTGTGGAGCGACGCGGGCGCGCCGTAGGAGACGCCGCTGTTGTGCAGGGGCGCGCCGGTGTTGTGCAGCGAGGCGCCGGTGCTGTGCAGCGAGGCGCCGGTGTTGTGGAGCGCCGCGGGCGCGCCGTAGGAGACGCCGCTGTTGTGCAGGGGCGCGCCAGTGTTGTGGAGCGACGCAGGCGCGCTGTGGGGCATGCTGGCGCCGTGCGGCGGGGCGGGCGCGCCGTAGGAGACGCCGCTGTTGTGCAGGGGCGCGCCGGTGTTGTGGAGCGACGCAGGCGCGCTGTGGGGCATGCTGGCGCCGTACGGCGGGGCGGGCGCGCCGTAGGAGACGCCGCTGTTGTGGAGCGCCGCGGGCGCGCTGTGGGGCATGCTGGCGCCGTGCCGCGAGGCGGGCGCGCCGAGCGCCCCCGCCTGGCCTGCTCCCGTGTTGTACAGGGCTGACGGCGGTCCGTTCGGCGCCCCGGCGCTGCCTTGCGCCATGCCGGGGTGGCCCCCGTGCGCCTGGGCCGCGTCCATCGCGCCCCCGGGGCCGGGCGCGGCCATCGTGGGCGCGTCCCACGCCGCGGTCGCGCCGCGGCTACCCGGGTTCGGCTCCGACCCGATCGCGGGCGCCGAGCCCCCCTCGTTCCACCGCGGGCCCGACGCGGCCGCTGGCCGCGGCTCGGCCAGCGCCTCCTGCGACGCGGCGGCGGCCGCGAGCATCGGGGAGAGCTGCGGCGCGCCCGCCGACGGCGCGTCGCCCGCCGCGAGGCGCGCCGCCGCGTGGGGCGGCGGCTCCCCGCGCAGGAGCGCCCGGATGTCCGCCTGCATCGTGCGGGCGTCCGGGTAGCGCCGCTCGCGATCGAACGCGAGCGCCCTGTCCACGAGGGCGCACAGCCCCTGCGGCGCCTCCGGCGCGACGCTCGCGAGCGGCGGCGCCGCCATGGTCGCCATCTTCACGAGCAGCTCGGACTCCGTGCGCGCCTCGTGGATGCGCCGCTTCGCGATCACCCGGAACATCGTCGCGCCCACCGCGAAGAGGTCTGCCCTGTGATCGACCGAGATGCCGCGCACCTGCTCCGGGGCCATGTACGACACGGTCCCGAGCGTCGCGCCGGTGCGGGTACGCATCGCCGTCTTCACGCCGTCCCGCATGCGCGCGATGCCGAAATCGAGCACCTTCAGGCGCCCCGTCGTCTCGACGAAGAGGTTGTCGAGCTTGATGTCGCGGTGGATGATCCCCCGATCGTGCGCCGCGCCGAGCACGTCGAGGAGCTCGTCCATGAACCGCAGCATCTCGCCTGTCTCGATGTTGCCGAGCCGCTGGAGCCGGTCGGCGAGCGACTCGCCTTCGAGCAGCTCCATCACGAGGAACGGCGCGCCGTCCTCGGTCATGTCGATGTCGCGGATCTCGACAACGCCGGGGTGCTGGAACTGATTGACCGCCTGCGCCTCGCGCTCGAACCGGGCGCGCAGGTCCTTCGAGCGCGCCACCTCGGGGTGGAGGATCTTGATCGCCTCGCGCCGCCCGATCTTGTGGGTCGCGGCATAGACGGCGGCCATCCCCCCGATCCCGAGGAGACGATCGATCGTCCATTTGCCCCGCAGGGTGGTCCCCACGCGCCTTTCGCAGGCCGCCCTCTCGTCGTCCATGCCCCGATCGAATGTCACAGCGCGCGGGATCGAGGTCAAGTTGAGAGCCACGGCGGAGGCGACATCTCCCGCTCGCCCGTGCCGACGAGGCTGCCTGCGTCCCGGCTCAATCGGGGACCGGGTACAGGCCGTCGCGCACCCACGGATCGATGGTCTGCCGGAACGCGGCCTCGGTGCGGAGCCCCGCCAGAACGGAGGCGAGCCCCCACTGCAGCCGATTCACGAACGTGAAGTCCTGCGGCATCTTCGGCACGTGGGGGATGGTGGGCATATTCACTCCCTGCTTGAAGGCGAGCCCCCGGATGCCGCGCGTCAGGTACGCCACCGTCTCGCGCGCCTTCTCCGGGGAGCACGTCCAGGTCCCCTGCGCGCAGAGCGGGACCATGAGCTCCATCGTGTAGCTCCGGTAGAGGTCCCAGCTCTCGTCGTTCGGGTCGTAGCCGAGCACCTCCACGCAGGCCCGGTCGAACTCCTTCCAGTCCGCGTCCATGGCGGCGCGCATGTAGCGCTTCATGCCGTCCACGAGGTCGGGCGGGAGCTCCTTCACGCACCCGAAATCGAGGATCGTGACCCGACCATCCTCGTGGAAGCGGTAGTTGCCCGGGTGCGGATCGGCGTAGAGCCAGCCGTACCGGAGCATGGAGCGGAAGGTGAAGCGCCAGATGGCGAGGCCGGCGCGGTTCTTGGCGTCCTGGCTCCCGCGCTCGCAGAACTCGGCGTAGCTCATGCCGTCGACGAGCTCGAGCGTGAGGACGCGCCGCGTGGTGAGGCTGTGGTGAATCCGGGGGATGGAGATGTCCTCGTCCCCCGCGTTCATGCGGCGGAACAGGTCCGCCATCTCGGCCTCGCGCGCGTAGTCGAGCTCGGACAGGAACACCTTGCGGAGCTCGTCGACGGTCTGGCGCGCGTTCAGCTTCTTCGCGATCGGCGCCATCATCGCCTCGAGCATCGAGATGCTCTTCAGATCGTTCTCGATCGCCCTGTCCATGCCGGGGTACTGCACCTTGACGGCGACCCGCTCCCGCGACAGCGTCGTGGCCCGGTGCACCTGCCCGATGCTCGCCGCGGCGAACGGCTCGCGCTCCCACGCCGCGAACACCTCGTGGGGCGGGGCGCCGAGCTCCTGGACGACCATCTGCTCCGCGGCCTCTGGCGACAGGGGCGGCGCCTTGTCGAGCAGCTTCTTCAGCGTGGCCTGGAACTTCTCCTCGTACCCCGGCGGCGCGAGCCCGTCGATGTAGCTCGCCATCTGGCCGAACTTGAGCGGCAGGCCCTTCATCTCGCCGAGCGTCTTCAGCATCGCCTCGGCGGTCTTCTTCACCTCCTGGGCCATCCTCCGCCGCGCCTCGGCCTCTTCCTCCTCGGTCCGCGGCGCGCCGAGGGCGCGCTTCGCGCCCTCGATCGCGAACGGGATCGTGCGGGGCGCGAGGCCGGCGAGGCGCGCGAGGCGCCCGAGCTTCGATGTCGGGGGTTTGTCTCTGGGTTGATCGTCGGCCATGCGGGACTGACTCATGAGGATAGCCGTGTCGGGCGCGGAGGGGTCACCCGCCCGCGCGGCGCTTCGGGGCCGCGCGGATCTTCGGAACCGGCCAGAGCGACACGGTGTTCCTGAGCTGCTGAGCTTGCTCCGGGGAGATGTCCCCCTCGACGTGGACCCGGGGCCGCCGGTCCTCGACCACGACCCGCACCGCGCCGCGGCCGACCGGCGCGGCGCGGAGCACGTCGACGATGTCGTCGAGCAGCCGTTGCGGCAGCCGGCCCCGGAGCAGCCGGACGTTCCGCCCCTCGACGCGCACGTAAAATAGCTCGTTGGCCCGGAGGAGGGCCACGATGAGCGGCACGACCACGGCGAGCAGGGCGAGGGGGATCAGGAGAGACATGCGTGGCCGCTCACGACGAGCGCGCCTTGGCCGGGCCCGCCGCGGGCCTGGATGGTGGACCGGTGCCGGCCGTTGTCAACGCTGGGCGCGGCGGGCTCCCGGGAGCGGCGGCGGGCGCCGCGCTGACCGTGAGCCCTGGCCAGCGCGGCGCGCGGTGCCTACCTTATCACCCCATGACGAGCGCCGCGCCCCAGCCTGCCGCCATCGACCCGCGCCTGGATCTGCACGATGAGATCAGCCGCCTGAAGCGGGAGAGGAACGCCGTCCTCCTGGCCCACTATTACCAGGACGGCGAGATCCAGGATCTTGCAGACTTCCTCGGCGACTCGTTGCAGCTCGCCCAACAGGCCAAGAAGACGACCGCGGACGTCATCCTGTTCGCCGGCGTGCATTTCATGGCCGAGACGGCGAAGATCCTGAACCCCGACCGCATCGTCGTCGTCCCTGACATGGAGGCCGGCTGCTCGCTCGCCGACGGCTGCCCCGTCGACCGTTATCGCGCCTGGCGCGCGCGCCACCCCGGCGCGGCCGCGATCTCCTACATCAACTGCTCCGCCGAGGTGAAGGCGGAGAGCGACTACATCTGCACCTCGTCGAACGCCGAGAAGATCGTCCGCGCGATCCCCGAGGGGCAGGAGATCCTCTTCGCGCCCGACAGGAACCTCGGGCGCTGGCTCATCGAGCGGACGGGTCGCCCGATGCGCCTGTGGCAGGGGAGCTGCGTCGTGCACGAGACGTTCAGCCTGCGCAAGCTCATCGCCCTGCGCGAGCGCCACCCGGACGCGAAGCTCATCGCGCACCCGGAGTGCGAGGAGCCGATCCTGCGGATGGCCGAGTACATCGGATCGACGACCGCGCTGCTCAAGTACACGATCGCGGACGACGCGACGAAGTACATCGTCGCGACGGAGAGCGGCATCGTGCACCAGATGCGGAAGGCGTCTCCGCAGAAGGAGTTCATCGAGGGGCCGCCCGAGGGCAACTGCGCCTGCAACGAGTGCCCCTTCATGCGGCTCAACACGCTCGAGAAGGTCTATCTCGCGCTGCGCGACCTCACCCCGCGCCTCGAGATGGAGCCCGAGCTGCGCGAGCGCGCGCGCGTGCCGATCGATCGCATGCTGGCCCTGAGCTGAGCTCGCCGCGCCGCTCACCGCGCCGGGCATGCGTGGCGGCGCAGGGTGCAGATGTTCGTCCGCTCGCACGTCGTCGACAGCGTGAGATCGCGGCAGGGGCGCCCCTTCTCGTGCGGGCGCTCGCGGGTCGCGCGGGCGGGGTGCGGGCGCGGCTCGTGGGCCACGGCGCAGTCGTGGTCCCCCTCGCACGGCACGGGCAGCACGCGGAGCAGCGCGCACGCGCCGGCGTCGCAGTAGCAGACGATCCCCTGGTCCGTGATGGGCGGCTGTCGGTTCAGCCGGGGATCGGCCCCGCAGCGCTCGCTCGCGGGGTCGTACCCGCAGCCCGCGTCGTTCGCGCAGGCGGTCGGGAGCGCCTGCGTCGCTGTCTTCTGTGCTGCGGTCGCGTCCGTTTGCGTTGCGGTCGCGTCCGGCCCGGCGCGGCTCGGGCCCTCGTCCTCTGCGTCGGCGCCCCCGGCGGGTTCCGCGCCGCGCGGCGTTCCGCGAGCGCCGTGCCCCTCGATCGCCGCCAGCTCGGCGGGCGCGAGCGATCGCGGCGGCGCCGGCGAGCGTCGCGTCGCGGCCGCATCACCGCACGCCGGCCAGGCTGCGGCGAGCACGATGGTGAGCGCCCATCGCCTGCCGCGCGCGATCAGGGGGGCGATCACAGCACGAGGGACAGGCCGAGGGTCTGGATGAACGAGCCCCGCGTCTGCGGCAGCGGGCCGACCGCGCGCCGTCGCCCCTGGGCATCGATGGCCTGGCCTTCCCGGGTGGCGTCGCCGCCCCGGCCGAGCAGGAACGCCCCCGTGGTCTCCAGCTCGATCGTGAGCCAGTCCTGGACGAGGTCGAACGACATCCCGACCCCGAGCGGGATCTCGACGTACGAGGCGCCGCGCTCGCGGATGGTGAAAACACCTGCAGGCTCGGCGACCCTCATGCGGCCCACGTAGAACCGGTCATAGCCGATCCCGACCGACAGCCACGAGCGGGCGCGCTCGCTGAGCGGAAGCGTCGGCGCGAAGCGCGCGCCGAGCGCGATCGTGCGCACCGAGGGCGCGCCGTCCTCGCGCGGCTCTGCCGTGATCGAGCCGGGCTGCGCCAGCGCGCCCGGGGCGAGCGCGAGCTCGTGCTCGGCGTGCACGAAGAAGGCGGAGAACCGCAGGTGGTCGAGGATCTCCCAGCGCGCGTGGAGCCCGAGCCCGATCGCGGGCTTCAGGCGAAGCCGCGTCGGGTTGCCGTCGATGTCGCGCGCGCCGATCCGGTTGACGAGGGCCACGTCCGCGCCGATCTCGAGGTGCCTCCCCCACGGCAAGCGCGGCGGGGGTGGCGCGGGCGGCAGCGGCGGCCGCGGAGGTCGCGCGGGCTCGGCGGCGGCGGCGTCCTGACCGCTTCCGGCGTCGGTCGGCTCCTCGGCGCGCGCGGTCGCGGCGCAGGCGAGCGCGAGCGCGCCCGCTGCCAGGCCTCGTCCCACGAGGGCGCGCGCGGTTCGCATGCCCGCCCTTGTAGCAGGCTTTGCGGGCGCCTGACCCGCCGGCCGCGCGCGCCCCCGCCCGCCGCCGCGCGGGGGCGCGCTCCGCCGTCCGGTGCGGCCCCTCGCGTCGCTGGCAGGGGTCCGTCCCGTCGGGCAAACTCGCCTTCATGCGAGCAAAGCTCATCGCCTCCCTGTCCTTCCTGGTCCTCGCGCACATCGGCTGCTCCCCCGAGCGCAAGCCCGACGCCGCCGCCCCGCCGGGCGCGCCCGCCGCCCCGACCGCTCCCGCCGAGGGCGCCTCGCCGATGCAGGCGTCCGCCGCCAGCATTGCGCGGCTCGAGAAGAAGCAGTTCGGCGCGCCGATCACGGAGACGTCGACCACGCCGTTGCCCCAGCTCCTGCAGGACCCGAGCAAGTTCAGCGGGAAGACGGTGCGTACAGAGGGGGTCGTCTCGGCCGTGTGCAGGTCGATGGGCTGCTGGATGGAGATCGCCGACGAGTCCGGCAGCGCTCACATCAAGATGGCGGGCCACAGCTTCTTCGTCCCCAAGGACGCGTCCGGTCACCGCGCGGTCGTCCAGGGAACGATGGTCGCGGCGGACGCCGATCCGGGCGCCGCGTGCGGCGCGAAGGACAACTGCAGGGGGGAGGCGGAGAAGCAGACCGGTCAGGTCGCGAAGATCGAGCTCGAGGCGACCGGCGTGCAGTTCCTCGACTGACGCGCGGGTCGGTCTCCGCCGCACAGCAGGCGAGCCCGACGGCAGGCACGCGCTGAAACCCCGGCAAATGCGGCGTTTCGAGCGAAGTCGATCCACCTGCCAAAAAAGTGCTTGCACGTCGCGCCGCTGGGACGTAGAAAGCGCGCCCTGTTCGGGACGCGCTGCTTCGGCGGTGGCCCGGCGGGGAAGCTCTGGGAGAGCGGTTCGCCTTGCGAGCCGGGCGACCAGAGCTGTCTGCCTCAGGCGAGGTCTTTGCTTGCCAGGCGGACGGTTTCAACGAAGCGAAGCTTCGAAGAAACTTCGATGACGGGTTGACTAAGGACGGAATCGGTAGCATATACCGCCCCGTCCTCCGGACGGAAGCCGGTAGCAAATACCGGACGCCGACCCCGGCTCGGTCCTTGAAAACTGGGTTGTATGCCTACGAAGTGACGTGGGTCCCAAGGCGAGCGCAAGCTCGACCTCGCACGTCAGAAATGGCGAGCAAGTCAGGCGGTCTTAGCCACCGTCTGATGCAACAGGATTTAACTGGAGAGTTTGATCCTGGCTCAGAACGAACGTTAGCGGCGCGCTTAACACATGCAAGTCGAGCGAGAAAGGGCTTCGGCCCCGGTAAAGCGGCGCACGGGTGAGTAACACGTAGGTAATCTGCCCCCAGGTGGTGGATAACGTTCCGAAAGGAGCGCTAATACAGCATGAGACCACGTCCTCGAAAGGGGATGAGGTCAAAGCCGGCCTCTTCATGAAAGCTGGCGCCAGGGGATGAGCCTGCGGCCCATCAGCTAGTTGGTAGGGTAATGGCCTACCAAGGCGT